>NZ_JAIEUI010000009.1 GCF_022234545.1 Paenibacillus piscarius | reverse complement strand
TTCATAACGAATGAAATCCTGCGAATTAGCGAGCTAGAGTAAGAAAACTGAATCATAAGGAGGGAGGCGGACGCTCCCGCTCCTACAGTTCCAAATTTCCCCTCCGTTACGCCCATCCTATTATTGTCTTTTTCAGCTCAAGCTATTATTAACCTTATCACTGTATCAACAACCCATTTTCAACCATTTTTATATATTACCACAGTTTTCCTCCCTCCTGAAATTTGGAGAGATATGCAGTAATAGGAACAAACCATCCTAAAGAGTGAAAGCTACAGGTTACTTACCCCGTACACCCACTGCTCTTGTACGAACCTTGGCGGCTGCTCATTAGTCTTCACACCTACGCACTGCCCAATGTGTTCGTTTATCGCATACAGTCGGCCCACTCACCCCCACACTGCGCAATGTGTTCGGTTTTTCGATTACATTTCCGCCCACGCACCTCCGCTCTGTCCACCGACAGCTTCTTGCATGGAGCAGCGTTGTTGCATATTTTGCAGGATTTATCTATAAATGTTACTGGCTGTGGAGCAATGTGCAATACAGAAAGGCCACACCTCTCCAGGATGGAAAGATGTGGCCTCTTGATATTCCAAATATTAACCGCCGACCCGCGCCAGCTCACGCATATTCGCCTCGAAGGCAGCCATCAGCGCAGCTTCGCCGGTCAGGCCATTCTGCTCGACCTTGCGGATCTGCTCCAGCATCCGCTTATAGTCCTTCGGAATGACACGGACGAACTTCGGCCGCGCCTGATCCCAGGCATCCAGGATCGCTCTGCCCGCATTACTGCCGGTCAGTTCGGTGTGACGGCTGATCATACCGTGCAGCTCAGCGGCTTCATCCGCTTCTTCCACCCGCTCCAGCAGGACCATCTCCAGGTTGCAGCGCTTGATGAAGGTATTGTCGGAATCATACACATACGCAATCCCGCCGGACATCCCTGCCGCAAAGTTGCGGCCCGTTTCGCCCAGTACTACCACCCGGCCGCCGGTCATGTATTCACAGCCGTGGTCGCCCACGCCTTCTACGACTACATTCGCCCCGGAGTTGCGGACTGCGAAGCGTTCACCAGCGATCCCGCTGACATACGCCTCACCGCTGGTCGCTCCGTAGAGCGCCGTGTTCCCGATGATAATATTCTCTTCAGCAGCAAAGGTGGCTTTGCGCGAAGGCCGGATAATCAGCTTGCCGCCGGACAGCCCTTTGCCGACATAGTCATTGGAGTCGCCTTCGACGGTAATCGTAACGCCCTTCGGTACGAAGGCTCCCAGACTCTGTCCGGCCGATCCGGTGAAGTGCAGGCGGATCGTATCCTCCGGCAGACCGGCCGCGCCGTATTTGCGCGTCAGCTCGCTGCCGAGAATGGTTCCTACGGCGCGGTTGACGTTGGTAATCGGCAGAGAAGCTTCAACCGCCGTGCCGGATTCCAGTGCAGGCCGCGCGATATCCAGCAGATGCGTCATATCCAGCGTCTCTTCCAGGCCGTGATTCTGGCGCTGGCTGCGGAAGCGCGTGCTGCCTTCCGGCATCTCCGGCGTATGCAGCAGGCTGCTCAGATCAACGCCCTTCTTCTTCCAGTGGGCCGAAGCCTTAACCGCATCCAGACAGTCGGTGCGGCCGACCATCTCTTCGATGGTGCGGAAGCCCAGCTCCGCCATAATCTCACGCAGATCCTCAGCCACGAAGGTCATGAAGTTCACCACATGCTGCGGATTACCCATGAAGTTCTTGCGCAGCTCCGGATTCTGTGTAGCGACGCCGACCGGACAGGTATCCATCTGGCAGACACGCATCATGATGCAGCCTACAGCTACCAGCGGTGCAGTGGCGAAGCCGTATTCCTCGGCTCCCAGCAGAACCGCTACCGCAAGGTCGCGTCCGCTGAGCATCTTGCCGTCGGTCTCCAGTACGACACGGTCGCGCAGGTTGTTCAGCATCAGCGTCTGGTGGGTCTCGGCCAGCCCCAGCTCCCAAGGCAATCCGGCATGACGGATGGAGTTCATCGGCGAAGCGCCGGTTCCGCCGTCATAACCGCTGATCAGGATAATATCGGCACGGCCCTTGGCTACACCGGCAGCAATGGTGCCTACGCCGACCTCAGAGACGAGCTTCACGTTAATCTCAGCGCGCGGATTGGCATTCTTCAGATCATAGATCAGCTCTGCCAGATCCTCAATGGAGTAGATATCATGGTGCGGCGGCGGCGAGATCAGACCTACGCCTGCGGTGGAGCCGCGGACCTCAGCAACCCAAGGATAGACCTTGCGGCCCGGAAGCTGTCCGCCTTCGCCCGGCTTGGCTCCTTGAGCCATCTTGATCTGGATCTCGTCAGCGTTCACCAGGTAGTTCGAGGTTACCCCGAACCGTCCCGAGGCTACCTGCTTGATCGCACTGCGTCGGGAATCGCCGTTAGCATCCGGCTTGAAGCGCGCCGGATCTTCCCCGCCCTCGCCCGTATTGCTCTTGCCGCCGATGCGGTTCATCGCAATCGCCAGGGTCTCATGGGCTTCCTTACTGATCGAGCCGAAGGACATCGCACCGGTCTTGAAGCGTCTCATAATCGATGCAGCGGATTCTACCTCAGCCAGCGGCACAGGGTCGTTCTTGCGGTTGAATTGCAGCATGGAGCGCAGCGTCTGGTGCTTCTCGCTCTCGCCCTGGACGAGTGCCGCATACTTCTTGTACATCGCATAGTCTCCGCTGCGTACCGAATGCTGCAGCAGGTGGATGGTCTGCGGATTGAACAGATGCTCCTCCCCGTCGCTGCGCCACTGGTATTCACCGCCGGAATCCAGCACCTTGTCGTTGCCGTCCTTGTCGGTGAAGGCGCGGTAATGGCTGGCCAGCGCCTCCTGCGCTACCTCTTCCAGACCGATACCTCCAATCCGGGACGGGGTCCAGGTGAAGTAACGGTCCACGAACTCCGAATTCAGGCCCACCGCTTCAAAGATCTGTGCGCCACGGTAGGATTGAATCGTGGAGATCCCCATTTTGGACAGGATTTTGACTACGCTCTTCGTCGCAGCCTTAATATAGTTCTTCACAGCCTTCTCATGCGAGATGCCGCGAAGCAGGCCTTGCGCTATCATGTCATCCAGACTCTCGAACGCGAGATACGGATTGACTGCACTCACGCCGTAGCCCAGCAGAAGCGCATAATGATGAACCTCACGCGGTTCGCCGGACTCCAGCAGAATGCTGACCTTGGTGCGGGTTCCCGAGCGAATCAGGTGGTGATGCAGGCTGGATACGGCCAGAAGTGCCGGAATCGCCGCATTCTCACGGTCAACGCCGCGGTCAGACAGGATCAGAATATTATGGCCTTTGCCCATTACACGGTCTGCAGCCTCGTTCATACGCTCAAGCGCGATTCTCAGGCCTTCCGCCCCCAGCTCCGCCGGGAAGAGGATCGGGATGGACATCGACTTGAAGCCGGCACGGCGGACATGGCGCAGCTTGGCGAAATCCTCATTTGAGAGAATCGGGGAAGCCAGCGAGATCTGCCGGCAGCTCTCCGGCTCTGCCTTCAGCAGATTGCGTTCCGGTCCGATGGTGGTCGCTGTGGACGTTACCAGCTCTTCACGGATCGCATCGATCGGAGGATTCGTGACCTGGGCGAACATTTGCTTGAAATAGTTGTATAGACGCTGCGGACGGTCGGACAGCACCGCGAGCGGCGAGTCATAGCCCATGGAGCCGACAGCTTCGGCGCCTGTGGAGGCCATAGGCTCCAGCACCTTGCGCAGATCCTCGAATGTATATCCGAAGGACTGCTGCAGCTGCTGCACGTTGTCATGCTTCGGATTCGGCAGCTCCGGCGCATCCGGCAGCTCATCGAGACCGATCAGATGCTCATCCAGCCACTCCTGGTAAGGCTGCTGGGAAGCAATCTCCGCTTTGACCTCTTCGTCCGAGATAATCCGGCCCTGCTTCGTGTCGACAAGCAGCATCCGGCCCGGTCTCAGGCGGTCTTTATACAATACATCCTCAGCAGGAATATCAAGAACACCCGCTTCAGAGGATAGAATAATCAGATCATCCTTGGTTACATAATAACGGGCAGGACGAAGGCCGTTACGGTCAAGAATCGCCCCGATCTGCACACCGTCGGTGAAGCCCATAGCGGCTGGCCCGTCCCACGGCTCCATCAGGGTGCTGTGATACTCATAGAAGGCTCTCTTCTTCTCGTCCATGCTGTCATGATTGCTCCATGGCTCAGGAACCATCATCATAGCCACATGCGGCAGAGAGCGTCCGCTCAGATACAGGAATTCAAAGGTATTATCGAACATCGCCGTATCGGAGCCGTCAGGATTCACCACCGGCTTGATCTTGCCGAGGTCTTCTCCGAACACTTCGCTCTTGAACAGCGACTGGCGGGCATGCATCCAGTTCACGTTGCCGCGGAGGGTGTTGATCTCACCATTGTGGATCATGAAGCGGTAAGGGTGGGCACGTTCCCAGCTGGGGAAGGTGTTGGTACTGAAGCGGGAGTGAACCAGCGCAATTGCTGATTCCAGGGTTTCATCCTGCAGGTCAAGGTAGAATTGTCCGACCTGCACTGTAGTAAGCATTCCTTTGTAGACAATCTTCTTGCAGGACAGACTTGGCACATAGAAGGACTCGCCTTCCTCTGATCCGCCGTAGCGGATGGCCAGTTCGGCACGTCTGCGGATCACGTACAGCTTGCGTTCAAAAGCCATCTCATCCTTGATGCCCTCCGAGCGGCCGATGAAGACCTGGCGCACATAAGGCTTAGCAGCCTTGGCTGTCTTCCCGAGCATCTCATCAAAGGTAGGCACATCACGGTAACCGAGAACCTCCTGGCCCTCTTCCGCAATAATCTCGCTCAGAAGCGCCTCATGGCGGGCGCGGATCTCCTCATCATGAGACAGAAAGATCATGCCCACGCCATAATGGCCTTGCTCCGGAAGCGCAAAACCAAGCTTCGCGGCTTCACCGGCGAAGAAACGGTGCGGAATCTGCAGCATGATGCCGGCTCCGTCACCTGAATTCGGCTCGCTTCCCTGGCCTCCCCGGTGCTCCATGTTGAAGAGCATAGTCAGCGCATTGCTAACGATATCATGGGACGGTTTGCCTTTAATATGGGCGACAAATCCCATGCCGCAAGCGTCTTTTTCGAACTGGGGATCGTACAGGCCCTGTTTGCCGGGCATTTCAGTGTGTCTCATCATATGCAACCTTTCTATTATAAAGTAGACGGAATTCCAGGAAAAATTTTCAGCGGTTAATCTTAATAATTATTCAGGCCAGATTGGTTTTATTATTTTATCATCGAGCTGACATGAGCGCAATTTAAACTTTTTTATGAGTTTGATTAACAATTGCTTTTGCGACACAGCTTTAGCGAATAGAAGCGTAAAAAATCTGCGAAATGTATAATTATGCATTATTCACGAATAAGCGCTTATGCGTTGAAAGCGTTTCAAGCATTTTCCTCACACAGGTATGGTACTTTTACAGCCGTTTTTTATTTCCGTATAAACCAAAAACGCCTCCGGGGAGGCGTTTTTGAGTTTCATCTGATTGCAAGAAATTGTATGGTTTTATACAGTCAAAACTTGTTCACTTTTCAGCACAGCCTCATTGCCGCGGTCACGCGTCATGAAGTAAGTGAGAGTGAGCGCCAGGAAGACGATTCCATAGATACCAAGCATTCCTGCATCGCCCCACATCGCTCCGAAGTCCCCGGTAGAGATGACTGCCTTGAAGCCCTTGACGCTGTAGGTCATCGGCAGGAGCGGATTGAGGACCTTCATCCAGCCTGGAATCAGCTCCAGCGGGAAGGTTCCGGCGCTTGTCGTCAGCTGGAAGATCAGGATCAGGATGACTACGAAGCGGCCCGGCTGGTCGAGCCAGGTAACGATCGCCTGGATCATCCACATGAAGGCCAGGCTGGTGATGAAGGTGAAGAGATAGAACAAGCCTACATTCTGTACTTCAAGACCAAGACCGTACAGTACAACCAGCACAGCGAGCAGGGCTTGAAGCAGACTCATCATTGAGAACGACAGCGTACGGCTCATGAACCGGTTGAACCGGGTGGCCCCTGCAACTTCGGATTCACGCATAGGAATCACGATGGTGCAGATCAGTGCGCCTACGAACAATCCAAGCGACAGGAAGTAAGGAGCGAACCCTGTTCCGTAGTTTGGCACCTTGTTGACTTTCATCTCTTCGATCTGAACCGGCTGGGCGAACATCGAGACCAGCGCGTCAGACTTGTTCACAGATTTGGTCTGCTCAGCGGCATCGCCCAGCTTGCTGGCCAGCTCGCCGGAGCCTGACTTCAGCTCATCCAGACCGTCCTTCAGCTGGCCTGCACCGTCGCTCAGCTTCTTCGAGCCGTCGGCTACCGAGCTGAGTCCGTCGCCCAGCTGGCCTGCGCCGCTCAGCAGCTTCGCTGTGCCGGCTTCAAGCGCTTTGCCGCCGTCCGCCAGCTTCGCTCCGCCCGCTGCGGCTTCGTCCAGCTTCGCGCCGAACTGCTTCATCCCGGCGGCCAGCTTGCCGCCGCCGGTCTCAAGAGCCCCGGCACCAGCTACGAGCTGCTGCTGCCCGTCGAGCAGCTGTGCGCTGCCTGCATTCAGTTGCTTCGCTCCATCATGCAATTGGCTCACACCTGCATCAAGCTGCTGCGAACCGCTGTGCAGCTGGTTCGCTCCCTGCGCCAGCTGCTCCTGGCCGCTGTGCAGGGCACTTGCCCCGTCCAGCAGCTGCTGCTGGCCCTGGTCGAGCTGCGCGGCTCCGGCTGCTACAGCCGAGCTTGCGGCCAGCAGCTTCTGCACCTCAGGGCTCGCTGCCAGCTGCGGGTTCGACTTGGCCAGCTGCTGCAGGCCGTCGGCGACCGCCTTGGCTCCGGCTGCAGTCTTCGCGCTGCCGTCCTTGGAAGCTGTAAGTCCGGCTTCCAGCTTGGCACTGCCATCGGCAGCGGAGGTCAATCCGGCCGCAAGCTTGGCGCTGCCGTCAACGACCGACTTCGTACCGGCTGCCAGCTTCTCTGTGCCGGTTACAGCCGATTGTGTTCCATCCTTCAGCGCTGACGCTCCGGCTGCTGTCTTCTGCAGCCCGGCATGAAGCTGCTTGCTGCCTTCAGCCGACTGTGTCACTCCATCCTGGAGCTGCTTATGCGCTGCAGACAGCTGCTGCAGTCCTCCGGCCAGCGTGCTGCTGCCGGTCTTCAGTGCGGCAGCGCCGTTATTCAGGTCGCTCACGCCCTTGGTCAGCGGCGCTACACCATCCAGCAGCTTACCGGTGCCTTCGGTCAGGACCAGCAGATTGTCCTTCAGCTTCAGCGCGCCGTCGTCCAGCTTGGTGGCACCATCAGCAATCTTGGCCGCGCCGTCTCCGGCTTCGCCCAGACCGCTTGCGATTTCAGTGATTTTATCAAAGACGGAATTGGTATACGCTTCTGTGATCTTTGCGGATATCTTCGACTTCATATCCTTGACCGCCGTACCGCCGATCTGGCCGGCCAGGAAGTTGTAGCCTTCATTCGGCTCGTAGATAATCTTCGCCGGCTGCGGATCAGCATCCAGCAGAGTGGTCGCCTTGGCCGAGAAGTCTTCCGGAACCACAATAGCCATATAATAGGTATTGTCGGCAAGCCCGGCTTCCGCCGTCTTCCGGCTGACGAAGTTCCACTTGAACCCGTCCGTCTTCTTCAGCTCGGCAACCAGGTCTTCCCCGGCAGTCAGCTTCTTGCCCTCGTAATCAGCGCCCTTGTCTTCATTCACTACAGCGACCGGAAGCTCGTTCATTTTGCCGTAGGGGTCCCAGAACGCCTTCAGGAACAAACCGCTGTACAGTACAGGAATGAACAGAATGGCAAACATGGAAATACGCATCTTGGGATTCTTAAAGACCGCGCCAAGGTCCTTCATAAATACGGATAAAGATTTCATTCTGGTTCTCTCCTTCTAATCATATGCTCTCTTTAAATGCTATAAAGCCAAAAATGATAGTTTGCTGAATGTTGCAGTAACACCAAATGACCATTTTCCCCATTTAGTCAATCGAGGGCAAAAAAAATGGCGTCCTTCCCGCAATAATACAGCTTCAGCATTCCATCCCTGTCAGGGAAAGCGCAGATGTTCAAGGGCGCCGTCCCTATATCGGGCTTCTATTCTTCTGCGACAGGCCCTCGGCCAGAAACAGCTGAAAATAGCTCTTGATCTGTTCCTTGGTCAAAGGCACATGCACCTTGCTCAGTTCCGCAGTAAGCACGATATACAGCCTGAACATGACCACCGATACTATCTGGGGATCGCACGGCTTGATCTCCCCCTGACGAATTGCCTGCTCCACCTCCCGCTGCAGATATTCAAGCACTACACTCTCGATCTTGTCGAGTCCTTCACCGGCCTGCGGCGTTCCGAAGTCAAGACTCTCCTGGGACAGCTTGATGAATAGCTCGTGTTCGCTGCGGAATTCCAGCAGGGCATCCAGCACGCGGTGCAGATTATCGAAGAACGGCTTGTCGCGCCTGATCTCCCGTTCGGCGATGCTCTTCATCTCGGCAATGACATCACGCAGGATCTCATCAAATAACTGTTCCTTGTTTGTAAAGAAGGTGTAGATCGTCCCTTTGCCGACATTGGCAATCTTGGCGACCTGATCCATTGTAGTTGCCTTATAGCCGAATAGTGAAAAAGATTTCGTCGCCGCCTGCAGCACCTGCTGCCTTCGATCCACTACAGCCATCCATAACCCGTCCTTTCATCTCAGAATTGTCTTCACTGCCGGATTGACCAATTTACTAATTCGGTCACTCGGTCAAGAACAACTTTATCATTTTGACTGTGCCTTTGCAATACATTTGCCCGAATTTTTTTTATTTTATTGCAGTGTTTTAACTTTCTATTTACGTCTTATTTGTATAATGTGTGAAAAGAAGCAAAATCCCTAGTATAATATTAGGAGAAACATGTTCCGGGGGATTAAATCTAATCTACCTATGATGGAAAGTTGCAGGTGAACTTATGCGAAAGAAAAGAGTACTGCTGTTTTCAGAAGGCTTCGGCACGGGCCATACAGGGGCAGCCTATGCTCTGGCTGAAGGAATAAGACGGCTGAACCCGGATGTTCAGTGCCGGGTAATCGAGCTCGGGAAGTTCCTTAATCCTACCGTCGCACCTTGGATTCTTTCCGCTTACCGCAAAACAGTCAGCAGCCAGCCGAAGCTGGTCGGCATGATGTATAAAACCCAATACCATAAATCCCTGAACCGGTTGACCAAGCTTGCGCTGCACCGGATCTTTTATACCCATGCCTCCCAAGTCATTGAGCAGCTCAGACCCGACCTCATTATCTGTTCTCATCCTATACCTGCTGCGGTGATCTCAAGGCTGAAGCGCCAGGGGCTGGATGTACCGTTCTACACACTGATAACGGACTACGACGCCCACGGGAGCTGGGTGAATGCCGAAGCCAACCGCTATCTGGTCTCCACCTCCCGGGTGAAATCGATTCTGACCGGACGCGGAGTGCCCTCGGAGCTTGTGACGGTTACCGGCATTCCGGTGCATCCGAAGTTCTGGGAGTCCTACAGCAAGACCCAGCTGCGCCAAGAGCTGGGGCTGGCCGATATCCCGACTGTGCTCATTATGGGCGGCGGCTGGGGGCTGATGTTCGGGAAGGCGATCATGAAGTCGCTCACCGCCCGGATGGATGAGGTTCAGCTGATCTTCTGTATGGGCAGCAACGACAAGGCCGTAGCCAAAATGGAGGCCGACCCGCTGCTGAACCATCCCAACGTTAGAATCCTTGGCTACAGCAGCGAGATTAATAAGCTGATGGATGCCTCTGACCTGCTGATTACCAAGCCCGGCGGAATGACCTGCACGGAAGCCCAGGCCAAGGGCATCCCGATGCTGTTCTACAATGCCATCCCCGGACAGGAAGAGAAGAACAGCCAGTATTTTGTCGAATTAGGTCTGGCCGAGATGCTCGATTCCGCTGTCGTTGACAAGTGGTTCTCCATGCTCCTGCGGGAATATGCGGGAGCCGGAGGGCGCCAGAAGCGCCAGATCCTCCCGGAACGCCAGCAGCCGCAGTACTGCGCTGCGACCGTGCTGGGGCTGCTCGGCAAGCCGATCGCTGAAACTGCGGCCGCTGAGGCCTGGAGTTCCCCCCCGCCCAAGGTAAGGAGTGAAGAGGCTGTCTACCTCACCCCTTAAGGGGCAGCCTTGCTGCCTCATGCCAAGAACCTCCATCCCACCGGATCTGGTGGAAATGGAGGTTCTTTTTATATTTCAGGGACGGCAAAGAATACACGTACAGAGCCCTCAAATACAGCGCTTGTCCGAATCGCCCGGCGGTCCCTGAAATGAACAACATTATTTATAGAATGTATGATTGCCGATGGTCTTGGCGAGTGTGCGCGAGTGATGCACCGTAAGGTCCTGGGCGAGGGTCAGCGACAGGAAGAAGTACGTATCGTCCGTTACCTCCTTGACTCCTCTTAGCGCGGCATCGACTGCCCTGATGCTGTCTTTGTTAGGCTTTACACGTTTAAGACGCCCGTTGGCCACAGGACTGAACTGTTTTTTCTGATAGATTACTTCTCGGATGGTGTCGGGAAAATTGGCTGACCGCAGCCGGTTTAGAACAACGTTGGCAACTGCCACCTTGCCCTTGTACGGTTCGCCTTCTGCTTCTGCCATGACGATTTTTTGCAGCAGATGCAGGTCTTCTTCGGATACGGCGTAGCTCCAGGCAGCTTCAGCTCGCTGCTCCTGGCTTAATAGCTCGGTCCGGGAGAAGAACAATGTTGCGGGGGGATGTTGCTGAGTTACAGCTTGCTTTGCTTTGGCACTCGTTGTCCCCTTTGCCGCTTGCTTCAGCGCTGCCGCTTGCACCTGCGGCGGCGCTGCGCTCACCACAGCAGGCTTCGGCTTCACCTTGGGCTGTACGGCAGCCGGCCGCGCAGCGCCTGTGCGCTCCAGCTTCGCTGGGGTTAGCCATCCTGCATGAAGCTTAAGGGTCCAGTCATGGACCGGCTTCGCCGCTGCGGAATAGAGCAAGGGGGTGATGGTACTGCTGGTACTGGCTGAAGGGCTTGTCCTGTGCAGAACGGATGCCGCTCCGGGCAGCAGGCGCTCTACAGACGAATGGCTTGCCGAGTTCAGTCTGTCCATCTGTATCGAATGATCTCCGGTTGCGGCAGACCCGCCCGGGCTTAGCAAACTTATCGCTGAGAAAGACACTAGAATTACACCAACCAGCAGCGCAATGTAGCGGCTCTGTTTAAAAATTAACATTTTTTACCTCCTATTTTACGGCACACTCCTCTTGTATGTAACCGAAAATGGAAGCCTTGAAAACTGATCTAGCCGATTTGTGCTGCGGGAAATGTAAATTTTTCGGTCATTTCATACATAGGAATGGCATACATCCTGGTAGCATACACCACAAACCTATCAACCGTCCAGCCTAAGTCTGGAAGTTCCTGACGTGAAATGTCACCATCTCCCCGTAAATTTTCCAGCTCCGTTAGCCCGAACGCATGCTCTCCCCGGTATTTACGGGCCACTGTCAAATGGGGATTATATGTTCGGCTCTCGGCCCGGAATCCTAACGGAAGGGTGGCAGACACCACTCTGCTCTGCAGCTCCTGAAGGGGGCTTAGTTCTCCGGAAACCCCGGCCCAGAGCACTCTTGGCGTGTCTGGAAGGCCGAAGGTGCCCCACTGGCCAAGCTCCAATTGAAAGCTTCGGCTGGCCTCCGCCACCCCGCTGAGCGCCTGATACAGAGCCGGGATATCTTCCTTTGGGGTATCCCCGAGAAATTGCAGCGTAATATGGAAATCCTGGAAATGTGTCCATCTGGCAAATTTATAATTGGAGGACACCCGGGCGGCTTCATTTTTCAGATAATCTTTCAAAGCCTCCGGCAAGGGTATCGCTACAAACAGGCGTTCCGTATCATGCTCTGGCTCCATCGGTCTCATGATCATTTCACCTTTCCGGGCAGATTTGTTATGCTTATCCTATCTTATCGTCTATTTCTCTACTGAAATGTAGAACAGGAGGGAACCACCATGACCCGATCCATCGTATGTATGCAGCCTCTGTCCTCCGGACAACAGGACAGAATCCGGACTGCTGCGCCAGATTATACCCTGACCCTCACGGATTCCAGGAATCCGGACCTTGAGCTGCTCGCCGGTGCAGAGATTATTATCGGCTGGGGCAAAGGCATCAAGGATACACTGCTGCGCCAGGGTTCGCCGCTTCGCTGGGTACAAGCCTGGTCTGCCGGAGTAGAGAAGCTGCCGCTTGAGGCCATGAAGGACAGAGAGATTCTGCTGACCAATGCCAGCGGCGTCCATGCAGAACCGATTACTGCTGTAATTATGGGATTTATGCTGATGTTCACCCGCAATCTGCATACGGCCATCCGCAACCAGCAGAACCGCCGCTGGCACTCAGACGGTCAGGAGAGTGAGCTGACCGGCAAGACGGCAGTCATCGCAGGGACCGGGGCCATCGGCAGCGAGACAGCGAGAATCGCCAAGGCCTTCCGCATGAACACGGTCGGTGTAAGCCGCTCGGGACGCCCGGCGGAGCACTTCGACCGGGTCTTCACCACGGCAGAGCTGAAGGAAGCCGTAAGCCAGGCTGACTTCATCATCAATACACTGCCGATTACCGATGAGACCGAGGGCCTGTTCGACAGTGACATCTTCGGTGCAGCGAAGCAAGGGGCTTATTACATTAATATCGGCCGCGGGGCGACAACCCATACGGATGATCTGATGGCTGCCCTGAACAGCGGACAGCTCGCCGGGGCAGGCCTGGACGTCTTCGAGACCGAGCCGCTGCCTGAAGATCATCCGCTCTGGGGCATGGAGCAGGTTATTATGACCCCGCACTGCGCCGGGGCCACGGACCGCTACGCCGACCGGATTGTCGACATCTTCGTCGAGAACATTAAGGCCTACCGGGAATCCGGCAAGCCGTCGCGTAACCTGGTGGATTACAGCCGCCAGTACTAAGCCGGTGGTGGATATTTCGGGCACTAGCTTGCGGGAATGCGGGTTTGCGGACTTGCGGACTTGATGACCCCCACGTTTGAGTGGCAAGCCCAGGCCCTCCTTCAGCGAAATGTTGCAACTATTGCAACTCGGGCTGCATAAATATGGGCTGCTGGCGTGAAATGCTGCAAGAAATGCAGGATTTGTCCTACTCAGCGGCAGTTTGGAGGCGAAATGCTGACTTGAATGCAACATTTGCCGATTAGAGTCTATTCGACGCGAGAGATGTTGCATTTAGTGCAGGATTTCAGCTCCTGCAATACATGAACAGCCCCTGCTAAATTAAGCAGAGGCTGTTTCGTATGCACTTATTCCGTTCACACCTGGAAGCGGGTCACCGAATCCTTAAGCTCGGCAAGCTGGAGCTTGAGCTGGCCGATGCCGTCCGCAACGGCGGCGGTGGAGGTCAGCTGCTGATGTGCAGACGCTGAGGTCTCCTCGACCCCTGCCGCCGACTGCTGGGAGAGTGCCGAGATATGCTGGCTGAACTCATTCATCGTCTCGCTGGCTCCGGTCATCTGCTGCAGATCCTGTCCCATGTCATCGATCGTCACCGACATTGCGCTCACCGAGCCGTTGATCTCGGCCAAGGCTTCGCCGGTCTCAACAATCTGCCGGCTGCCTTCCTCGGTCTTGACGACCCCGCCGCGCAGCTGCTCCACCATGGCTCTGGAGTCATGCTGGATGCCTTGCGTAATCTCCGTGATCTCCGATACGGTCCGCTGCACATCCTCTGAGAGCTTGCGGACCTCCTGGGCCACAACCGCGAAGCCGCGGCCGCTGTCTCCGGCTCTGGCCGCTTCGATCGCGGCATTGATGGCCAGCAGATGCGTCTGCTCCGAGATGCTGCGGATGGAGCCGACCAGCCGGAAGATCCCCTCGTTCTTATGATTCAGCTCTTCCACCGTTTCCATAGATTGCGAGACGGCTTCTGCAATCTCATTCATATAGGCAACCGAGCTTTCCATCAGTTCCCGGCCTTTTTCGCCTTTTTGCCGCACCTGCTCCGAATGAAGAGACAAGTCTGTGCCCCGGCCGGCAAAATTCTCAATTAATGTGTTCAGCGCCTCTACCGCCTTGGAGGCATCCACCGCTGCTTCCGCCTGGCTGCCGGAGGCTGTAGCCAGCTCCTCCATCGTCAGAGCGATCTGGCTGCTGCCCTCCTTGGTCTCCGCAATCGAATGCATCAGCTCATCGCCCTGCTCCGTGATGACTCTGGAGACCTCTCTGATCCGGCTGACCATTTCCCGCAGCGTCCGGTTAGTCTCATTGACAGTCTTAGCCAGCAGGCCGATCTCATCTTCATTGCGGATTAGTGTGTCTTCCGCCGTCAGGTCGCCGCCGGATATCTGCTGCACCTGCGCCGTTACCTTCTTCAGCGGCTGGATGATCGTACGGCGGATGACTGCGCTGATCACACCGATAACCAGCAGAACGATTAATATAGTCACTATATTAATGGTCAGTGAATTGCGGAATATTTCCGCAGAAATTTTACCTTCATTCTCTGCATCCTTCTGACTGTGCGCAACCAGCGCATCCAGATCGACCTGCATCGTATTGAACACCTCTACCCCTTTGAGCGAAACCTCCAGGGCGAGCTGCTTTTCTCCGGCACTGCTGTGCTGAATCGCCTGATCATTGACGCGCAGGAACTCATTCCATTTCGATGTCAGCGACTCCAGTTGGGTGAGCTCCTGTGTCTCTTTCAGGTTAGCTCTATATTCCTGCAGCGTATCCGCCACTCTGCTGATGAACTCCTGACGCTCTGCCTCAAGCGCTTTCAGGCTCGCCGCATCAGTATTCAGCATATGATTCAGGCTGATGGACAGTACATGCTCTGTAAGGTAATTGACATTATGAATCCGGTTAAGCTCAGGAATAATGTGATCAATCACATTTCCTGTGTTCTTTTGCATACCATTCATATGATAAAGCGCAACCACTCCGCTTATCAATACTAGTATCGCCAAAGTTATGTACCCGGAGGCAATCTTGAAGCCGATCCCTTTTCTGCCTTTTAACAAGCTCGCCTGGCCTTGCCTGCCTGCTCCGCTCCCGTCTCTTCCGAACAGGCCCTTCGGCCGTTGACCTTTCCCCATACCTGTATGCCCCCCTGATTCTCTCCGAAATTGTTACATAATTCCCCATTTAGCACCATGCTTATTTCGCAAAAAGCCAAACTAAATAGGCGTTATGTACTATTTCGGCAGCTGGAAGCTAAAAATGTATATATTGCGGCATGTAAGGTTTTACCTGCCAGCCGGGGGCGGCTGGCAGGCAGAGAACCCGCCGGAGCTTCTAATTAATCCAGATCGTAAATCGAGCCCACCTTCAGCCCGTATAGCTCATTGTAGATTTTCTCGGCAAACGCATCGGTCATTCCGGCGATATAATCAGTCACCATATGCTCCCAGGTCCAGATCGGTCTCGCCGACCGCTGGTCCTTCTCGAAACGCTGCAGCCAGTCTGACGGAATGATGCTCCGGGAAGTCTCGGGGTCGAGGAACGCCTCCCACAGCCGCCGCAGAATCCATTCGCTCCGTTTCTGGAGGCGCTGCACACGCAGATCGCGGATCATGGTGACCCAGGCGAAGCTTTTGAGGACGCTGACAGTGCGCAGCATATCCTCATCCTCTTTGCCTTCTTTAATGAAGGTAACCTTCTTCCAGTCCCCGTCCTCTATAACGCCAAGGCTGGCGACGAAGGTGCTGACCCAATAAGCCTTGACTTCACGGCGGGTGCGGGAATAGTCATTCTCACAGGTGGGCATCTTCTCCTTCCAGACGCGCAGGAATGAATTCAGCACCTCCTCCACCTTGAAGCGGATCGCCGACTTGTTCCAGCCGGACCAGAAGGCATCCTCAAGTGTGGTGATTTTCTCCACAATCAGGCGCTGGATATAGTCGTCATGCATGAAATGCTCATGCACCTCAATCTTCCCGGCCTTGATGCCGTCCTCCAGGTCATGCGCCGAATAGGCAATATCGTCACACAGGTCCATAAGCTGCGCTTCCAGCGTCTTCTTGCCGGCGGGAATGCCCCACTGGCTGCGGATCTCGTGGATATACTCCCATTCATGCAGGTACATCCCTTTCTTGAGCACCGTTCCCGGGAACGGATATTTGTTAATGCCGAGCAGTACCGCGTCTGAGAGGTTCAGGCCATCGATATTCTCGCGCTTCTCCAGGAACATAATCAGGCGGAAGTTATGGGCATTACCTTCAAAATGCTCATACTTGCGCTTCATGCTCTCATGGATCGTCTGCTGCTGAACAGGACCTGCGCCGGATGTCGTCACGGCCTCCGCCGTCTTGCGGACGATCAGCTTCTCCAGCAGGCTGTCCAGCACCTCCTCGCCCTTATGCCCGAACGGGGGATGCCCGAAATCATGGGCGATGGCTGCGCACTCCACGACCTCAGGATCAATCACCAGCCCCGGGTTCTCCGCTGCGGCCGTCTCCACTCCGGGATAAGACCGCAGCAGGCTTTTGGCAGCTTCGCGGGCGATCTGCGCCACCTCCAGCGAATGGGTCAGGCGCGTCCGGTAATAATCCCCGGTTCCGGCTCCGAACACCTGGGATTTGCCCTGCAGCCGGCGGAAGGTCGGCGAATGGATCAGACGCGAATAATCACGCTCATATGCGGCTCTGGAGGTCTCCAGCTTGGTCACTTCGGGATATTGTCTATGCTCTCTTTGCTCAATCAGTGTCATCTCCGCTGCCCCTATTCCTTGATCTGTATTTAGTAGTATATTATAAGTCATTTCCGGGGGAACTTTCACGCATTAATCCTGTTAATTGTGCAGCTGCACAGGATGCATAGTAACCGGCGCAGATGGTGCATTCTAAGAATTACGGCAGTCAGACCGCTTATTAATGACACAAGTGTGGAGTGAACTGAATTGAGACGCATAAGAACAAGTACCCGGACAACTGCCGCAGTCCTTGCTGCGCTGTTGCTCCTGAACAGCTCTTCCGCGATTGCGGGGGGCAGTCCGAATAAGGCCAAGAACCGCTATTACTATGAGGAGCGGGGCGATATGATCTGGGAGGTGCGCACCAGCCAGAAGGTGATTGCCTTAACGTTCGATGACGGACCGGACCCGCTGGAGACAGACAGCATCCTGGAGGTGCTGCATCAGTACGATGCGAAATGTACCTTCTTCGCCATCGGCAAACGGATCGCCGCTTATCCCGAAGTGGCCCGACGCGTCATTGACGAAGGCCATGAGCTGGCGAACCATACCTATAACCATGTCTATTTCAAAAAACCGATCTCCAGCCGCCAGATTCAGGAGGAGCTGGAGCTGACCGAGCAGGAGATCATGAAGGTATCCGGCAGGCACAGCAGCCTGTTCCGGCCGCCGGGCGGCATGTATGATGAGACCCTGGTTGATGTGTCCAACAGCATGGGCCTGAAGCCGGTGCTCTGGTCCTGGCATCAGGATACACGCGACTGGAACCGTCCCGGAGTATGGAACATCTCCAGCCACGTCATCCGCAATGCCAAGAGCGGCGACATCGTGCTGTTCCACGACCATGTGCACGGACCTTCGCAGACGAAGGAGGCGCTGAAGATCATCCTGCCCGAGCTTACGAAGCAGGGGTTCCGGTTCGTCACCGTCTCCGAGCTGATTCAGTTATCCGATGTGCAGCAGGCGAAGACGGACCGGCATACGGACTATTAATCCGCGTGACTTCCGCCTTCCCCTCCCGGCACGTTCCTGTCTTCCCGGATTGCACAGGCTCACGAAATAAGGTAGTCTTGAGCAAGATAAGACAGTTGTGAATCTGCTGCAGTTCATCCCCTGGGAGGGTAATCAGATGTCCGATAATAACACTTCATATACGACCGAGGAAATTGCCAGACTGCTCAAGATCTCCAAGCTGAAGGTCTATGATCTGATCAAAAAAGGCGAGTTGCCCTCTTACCGGGTCGGCAAGCAGATGCGCGTGGACCACTCCGATCTGGAGCGGTACAAGCAGAATTCTCGCAGCAGCGGGGCTTACACGCCCCCGCTTCCCGGAAGCGGCGTGCAGGAGGCTCCGCCGGCCCAGACGCCCGGCCCCTTCGCGGCACCCTACCAGGCCTTCGCTTCGCCGCCGCCCCACACCCTGAAGAGCAGCGGGGTGAATGTGGTCATCACCGGCCAGGATATGTCGCTTGATATTCTGGCGACCCATCTGGAGCGGACGCTGCCGTCCACCCGCCCGCTCCGCTCTTATGCCGGCAGCCTGGACAGCCTCATCGCCATGTACCAGGGCGAATCGGACATCGTCAGCACCCATCTGCTGGACGGCGACACCGGCGAATATAACCTGCCGTATATCCGCAGGCTGCTTACAGGCTTGTCCTATATCGTGGTGCATCTGCTGACCCGCAGTGCCGGCTTCTATGTACAGAAGGGCAACCCGCGCGGCATCCGCGGCTGGAGTGACCTCCAGCAGAGCGGGCTGACGCTGATTAACCGTGAACGCGGCTCCGGGGCGCGGGTGCTGCTGGACGAACAGCTCCGCCTGCATGGCATTCCGTCCTCCCGCCTGAACGGCTACACTAATGAAGAGAACAGCCATCTGGCCGTGGCGGGCATGGTGGCCCGGGGCGGAGCCGATGTCGGCATCGGCACGGAGAAGGCCGCCAGAATCGTAGACGGCATCGACTTCATCCCGCTGATCCGGGAGTGCTACGATCTGGTCATGGTCAAGAAGCCCGAGAATGAGCCGTGGATCGGCGCAGTCCTCGATATTCTGCGCTCAGAGGCCTTCCGCAGCGAGCTCAGCTCCATCCACAGCTACGACCTCGGCGAGACTGGCACTGTGATTTACGAGACTTGAAGCCCATATAGACATCACCTAAGGGACGTCCGGTTGCAGGCTTGCCGCCGGAGCGTCTCTTGGATCTGCCCGCAGAGAGGGGGGGAACTTATGTCGCCCGATATTCCGCCAGCAGCATTTAGACCGGAGCGCTTATTTTTCTCAGGAGTACACAGCTATACCTGCAGTAATGCAGAAGGGAATCTGTTGCCCCGGAGAGTCCTTCATCACTATGCATTATGCTATATAACCGAGGGCAAAGGGCAAATCACCCTCAACGCAGTACCGCTTACAGCGAATAAAGGAGACTTCTTCCTGGTGCTGCCGGGATCGGCGGTGGAAGGCAAAGCTCTGTCCACGGGAGCTGTACGTTACATAGTTATATTCTTCTCCTGTATGCAGCTAAGTAATAACCGCAGGCATCAGGGCCTCCATCCTCCACGGTTCCAGGTAAGCGGAAAGCTTGAAGTATACGGCCATCCGCGTGCCGCAGAAATCATACGTCAAGCCACAGCATTCCAGCGTACCCGGGACCTGGAGGATATCATGCGCGCAAAGTACCGGCTGCAGCAGCTGCTCGCGATGCTTATCCAGCCACATGACCGCCTCTTGCCAGGCAAGGCGGCGGGGATGGACATTGTACTGGATTATATGAAGAAGAATTACAGCAAACAGCTTACAGTCGCGCAGCTGGCACAGATGGCCGGGCTGAGCACCAATCATTTTATCAGAGCCTTCAGACAGCTTACAGACAAGACACCCATGGCCTATTTGCTGCAGGAACGGATCAGAAGAGCCAAGCAACTGCTGTTCTCCTCCGAACGGGTCAAGCAGGTCGCCAAAGAAGTCGGTTACAGGGACGAGCATTATTTCAGCCGGGTGTTCAAAAAATCGGAAGGAGTAGCTCCGGCCAGCTATCTCAAGAACCGCCATATCCGTATTGCTGTGCTTTATTATGGATTGGATGATTACCTGATGACCCTTGGGCTGACTCCAGTCGCAGCACTGTCTTACCGGGAGCGGGTGTCAAGAAATGTTGCCCTGCCTAAGCTGAATTCACAGGAGCAGGAGATTGTCCGCTTGAGCGGCTCCCGGTTGAACTATGAGAAGCTGGCCTATATCAGACCTGATTTGATTATAGGAAGCGACCGCCTGCTGCCAGGCGAGGTGCCGGAATCCATCGCCCCGACGGTTGTCCTTCCGCATACGGATCATGTGGAGCAGCAGTTATTCCGGTTAGCCCGTATTCTGGGCAGAGAGCAGCAGGCGGAGGACTGGGTGAACAGCTACACCGAGCAGAAGCATATTTTTAGATTGAGACTGGGGGAACGGGATGAGCTCCCAGCGGTTTCTTTCATTAGAGTCAGCTCTGAATTCTACCGCCTGTACGGCACCTCCAATCAGACAGGAACGCTTCTGTACAGAGAGCTTGGACTACGTCCGCCCCACTCCTTGCTGGAACAAACCTGGGCTGTTGATTTTGAGCTTTCTGAGCTTCCCCGGTATAATCCGGATTACATTTTTCTGGCTGTTGACGCTACCCCTGAATCCAGGCAACGGTTAGACACTCTGCTGTCATCCCCGGAATGGTGCTCACTCGAAGCCGTGAAGCAAGGGCGTGTATTTAATGCAGGAGACCTGTTGTTCAGAACCCTTGGGCCAGCAGGCAGAATGTGGGCCATGTCTTATATCGCATCCCGGATAGGTATACGTGACGATAGAATTATCCATCCCAATACAGGTTTATAATCCATTGTAATGTGTGTACCGTTCTCCTATCATAATGATAATGATTATTATTATCTATTAAACAAGGGAGAATAGAAGCTTATGTACAGAATGAAATCTATCCAGGTTCTGATCCTGGCCGTTCTAATGCTGTTACTGGCCGCCTGCAACAATACAACCGCAGAGCCTTCCTCTGATTCTGGCACCCGCACGATTGCCCACCTGAAGGGAGAAGCTGTGATTCCGTCAAAAATTGAGAAGATCGTGGTTCTCACGGCAGAGTATATAGATCATCTGCTGACGATTGGCGAGAAACCTTACGGTGTGAATACCGAGGCCCGGTACGGAGGAGACTACCTTCCCTACCTCGCGGGCATGCTGGAAGGGGTGGCTACTGTAGGCTCGGCGGATAACCCCAATCTGGAGGCCATTGCCTTGCTTGAGCCGGATGTTATTCTCATCGAGAGCCGTACAGCCGAGAATACGTACGAACAGTTGAATCAAATCGCTCCTACCGTAGTGCTGGGAAATGAGTGGCTCGATTATGGCGATGATACTTCCTTTTGGACCAAGGATCTTCTTACCATTGCAGAGATGTATGACAAGACGGATCTAGCGAAGCAAAAAATCGCCGAACTGGAACAAAAAACAGCCCAAGCCAGCGAGAAAATCAAGGCACTGGACAACAAACAACTCGCCTACCTCCGTGTACGTGCAAAAGCACTTCAAGTGTACGCACAAAAAGGCCATCCTACCAATGTATTGCTCTACCAGGATCTCGGATTTGAGCCTGCCGCCTTGACACCCGAAGAGCAAAGAGCGGATTTATCATTGGAGAAAATACCGGAATTGGGGGCAGACTTCATCGTCCTGGAGGCCGATCCCAATGCCGGTGATTTTCTGGGAAATATGCAGGATAGTGCACTCTGGAGCAACATCCCCGCCGTGCGGGAGGGAAGAGTCCATGAGACTGACTCCTTCTGGCTCTTCAAGGGCTGGGGAGTCATCGGCCGCGGGGAGATCATTGATGAAATACTGGCGTGGATCGGGAAATGAGTGCTGGTCAGCTGTTTAACCATGAGCGGATCAACATGTTCTTGCAGGAGCATTGTGCCGTGACCGTGGCGGAGAACCGGAATCCTTCCTTTCCTTACAGTACAGAGGATTTATTGGATGCAGCGGGGCTGTCACTCATTATCCGCCAGCAGTCGGTTCAGCTTGGGGAGCCTGCAGGATATGTGGTCGGAACCTTGTTTGCCAAGAGGTATTCCGTGTTGATCATGGGCCTGGTCGCCTCCATCAGCTTGTTCGACACTCCGCTGTCTCTGCGGCCCGGCGCTTTGCGGTTCAGATTAACAGACGCAGGGATCATGCGGTATGAGGCGGAGAGGGCAGCCTCCGGCGAATATACTGTTAACGATATGACAGCACGCCAGGCCCGCCTTGCGGGGTATCAGGAACTTTTGCTGGAGCATTTGCGGCAGGTATTCGGGGCTGTATCAGGTTATACAGGAGCCAAGGAGAAGGTCATGTGGTCGCTGGTGGCGCATAATTTGCATACTCTGTATGGACAGCTGCATACACACAGGGAACTGTGGGACTCAGAGACACGGGGCCTGGTCATCAGTCAGGATTATAACATTCTGCTGCAGCCGGAGAAGCCGGATGAGTTATCTATGCGGTTCCGCAGGTATGAGCACCCTCAGGGGCAGAGCCCCCCATTCTATCTGCGCACCCATTGCTGCCTGGCCTACCGGATCAAGACCGGACCTGAGGCCGGTGAGTATTGCAGCACCTGCCCCAGACTATCTCCGGAAGAGCGTCGGCTCATCCTGAATTCATGACAACAACGCCCATCCCGAACCGGATGGGCGTTGTTCATTTCGGCTG
The DNA here is from genome assembly GCF_022234545.1 of Paenibacillus piscarius. GTDB lineage: Bacteria > Bacillota > Bacilli > Paenibacillales > Paenibacillaceae > Paenibacillus_AQ > Paenibacillus_AQ piscarius. The sequence goes on along the minus strand of NZ_JAIEUI010000009.1, from coordinate 227,796 downwards.
CGCTATGCCCGGAGACCCGTAATAACAACCACATCCCGGTTATAGCTGTCTCCGGCGAAGGCGATACCTTCCGGCTCTGCCTTGCGGGGGAGCAGCGCCTCGGAGATGACGTTACCGGTATGGTCAAGATAGCCCTCCACATCAATGCTCCTGTGGTACAGGCAGATCTCATCCACCCGGTCCTCCAGCACAACCCGCAGCGCCGTCGCCTCATGGAGTGAGAGCAGCTGTCCGTTCTGCCAGGCAGGCAGGCGCGAAGCCTTGACCTGCGGCTTCGCGCCGGTGAACGGAACAGCCAGCGTTACGATAGCTGCTGTACCCGTCACAGCGAGGGATCGCTTCACTACCGGACTCTCCTCGTATCGGCCTTGCCTGAAGATCAGCCCCGGCTCCAGAACCAGCCGGTCCTCCGCCAGTCCGGCCGGCAGCGCCTTCAGCAGCAAGTTGGCTCCCTCCAGCTGCGTGAACACCTCCCCGCTGCGGCTGTCATACCCGGCCCCGCCGGGCGGCAGATGGAAGTACTGATCATAGTTATGCTGCCCGCCGGCCGTGAACAGGTCTACAATCAGCCAGTAGCTGTTCTTGACGAACAGCACCTTGCGGGAATGAATTACCGGATCTTCGTAACGGGTGTACCCGTACTGGCTGGCATACGTATAATCATACGCTTCATTGAACTGGGTATCCCAGATCCGGCAGCTTGCCGTAGGCGGTGTATTCCAGTGGAAGCTGCGGACATGCTGGTCCTGCCCGTCCACCACTACCGTGTTGTGGGCCCGGGTGGATACCGCGTACTTCCGCTCCTTATTCCACTCGAATAAGCCCATGCCTGAATCGGCCAGCAGCTCGCGGCCGCCCGCGTACAGCACCAGGCTGAGCGCATCGGAATGCGCATGTCCGCCAATGCCCACCCCGGCGCGCATCGCCATATACATGTCACGGCGGTTCCAGCCCTGCCGGGAGGCCACATACCCGCCCTCCGGGAAGCAGGCCGCCGTTGCGGCTGGCTCCTCCGCACGCAGCTGGTCGTACGCCGCCGCTGCCTCCGGCCCCAGCCGCCACAACAGCGAGAACGGCAGCCGCTCATGGCCCAGTGTCTTGAAATCGCCGCGCTGGTACAGATAAGCGCCCAGGCTCATGACATTGCGCAGCTCGCTCTCCACCTGTACATCGGTATCACCGAACTTAACCAGCTGCCCGTCCGGTGCCAGCAGATGCATCATGACGACATACATCTTCTCCAGCGTCTCGCGGTATTCTCCGGCATCCCTGCCCAGCTTCTGATACAAGGCCACCAGCTCATACAGATCGCGCATCACGATATGGTGGTAGTTCGGACTGCCCTCAAACTGGACTCCATCAGGGTACACATTCTCGCGGATGTATCCCGGCAGCTTACTCCCGGCGTACTCCAGCCATTCGGCGGATTCCTTCAGCTCCGGCAGCAGGAGTGCGGTCTGGATCAGACCGCGAAGCTGCATACAGACATGATTGCCCCCGCTGGCATGATAGGCACGCACATACTGCCCATGCTCATGGAAGGACTTGATCAGCTTCAGCTTCACCTCCGGCTCGAAGGCCGGGGAGCTGAAGAACGTGATGAACGCCTCAGGCAGCATGAACAGTCTTACACCGACAGAGAGCGGGTCCCAGGTCGAATGCTCGGCCCGGAAGGTCCCGTCGACCGGCATCGGGTTGTCATCGATGAAGTGACCGAGCATCTCATTGAAGCATCTGGCGTACTTCTCATCGCCGGTCAGTGCATACGCTCTCGACAAGCGCTTTACATAGACGAACCGGGTCAGATGGAGCTGATACTGCGAGCTGTCGAACAGCCAGCTGTTCCAGTCGTAGGCTCCATTGTGAAAGACCACTCTTCTTCCCTTGAACAGCGGAATATCCCCTTCCACAATCCGGTCCGCCTCGGCAATATCCTGCTGCGCTTCCTCTTCTGCGCTGTATCTGCTGGCCGCATACGCCATCAGCTTAGGCACTTCCTGTACATTAAAGTAATATCTCCCGTTGTTACCTGCTGCAATTAACTCCAAATAGGCATCCCGCGCACCGGGGACATCGCCTTCCGCCAGCTTCGCCGCCACACCGGCCAGCTCCGGCTTCGTAAGATCCAGCATCGTGCGCAGGAATTCACCGTCTGACATCTGCGGCTTGGTATACTTCGGATTATGGCGTAGATCTTTATATCCAATTGTCATCTGAACCCTCACCCTTATTGATTTCGCTTGAGCTTCTTCCGATTCTATTCCTTAATGGAGCCGAGCATCGCACCCTTGGCAAAATACTTCTGCAGGAACGGATACACCATTACAATCGGCAGCATCGCCAGCAGAATGGCCGCATTCTGGACATTCGGTCCGAGGTTCGCGGCAAGCTGGGCATCCACCGCCGCCTCTGCCGATATATTCGAGGCACTGATCGCCACCATCTGCCGCAGGAGCGGTTGAATCGGCCAGCGTGACGTATCGTTCAGGTAGATCACCGCCGAGAAGAACTCATTCCAGAACTGAACCATGAAGAACAGCGTGAACGTGGCAATAATCGGCTTCGACAGCGGCAGCACCACCGAGTACAGAATTCTGAACTCGCCAGCCCCGTCAATCCGGGCCGCTTCATCCAGACTCTCCGGCAGGCTCTGGAAGAATGAGCGGATGACCATAATATTGAAGGCACTGGAGGCTGCCGGGAGCACCACGGCCCAGTAGGAATCGATCAGGCCAAGGTTTTTGACGACCAGATAGTTCGGAATCATGCCTCCGTGAAAGATCATCGTGAAGAAGATCACCAGCAGCAGCACACGCCGCCCGGGCAGGAACTTCTTCGATAGAGCATACGCCAGTGTAATGGAGACAAACAAGCTGAGCAGCGTCCCCATCACCGTGATAATTACCGAATTCTTGACCGAGGTCAGGAACGTATTCGCATTCAGCAGATAGCTGTAGGCATCCAGCGTCCAGTGCTTGGGCCAGATGAAGAAATTGCCGGCCATCGAGTCACCGGGAGGACTGAACGAGACCGCTATAATATATAGAAAAGGCAGAATGACCAGCAGACTAATTAAGCAAATAATGACGACTATTATCGTATCAAACCAGGTTGCCCTCAGCTTCATAACCTCTCCACTCCTGTTCTTGTTCTAGAATATGCCTTCCTCGCCCATCAGCTTCGCCGCATAGTTAGCACCGACGACAAGGATCAGGCTGGCCACGGATTTGAACATGCCTACTGTAATCGCGAAGCTGTAATTGAACTGCTCCAGGCCGACATGGTAGACGAACAGATCGAATACATTGGAGACATCCAGGTTAAGGCTGTTGGTCATCAGGAAGATTTGCATGAAGTTGGAATCGAGCGACGACCCCAGACGGAGCAGCAGCAGAATGACAATCGTGCTCTTAATACCCGGAAGAGTAATGTGCCAGATGCTCTGCAGCCGGCTGGCCCCGTCCACCTTGGCCGCCTCGTACTGCTCGGGGTTAATTCCCGCCAGTGCCGCCAGGAAAATAATCGTCCCCCAGCCTGCATCCTTCCAGATCGCCTGGAAGATGATCAGCGGCCGGAACCATTCATTGCTGACCAGGAAGCCTGCGCTGCCGTCGAACCACTGGCCGAGATAATGGTTAATGACGCCGGACGGGCCGAAGAAGGAGATCGTGATCCCGTAGATGACGACCCATGAGAGGAAATGGGGCAGATAGACGATAGTCTGCGACACCCGCTTGAACACCTTCAGCCGCACTTCATTTAATAGCAGAGACAGAATGATCGTAAACGGAAAATAAATGACCAGATTCAGCAGACTGATCAGCAGTGTGTTTTTCAGCAGCATATAGAAATCGGAGGTTCCGAAGAACTGTCGGAAATTATCCAGCCCCACCCAGGGGCTGTTCATCATGCCCTTGAACGGGCTGTATTCCTTGAAGGCGAGAATGAGTCCCGACATCGGGATGTAATGAAAAACAAGAAAATAGAGAATGCCCGGTGCTGCCAGTAAATAAAAGGGCCATAGCTGATGAAACCGCTTGGGTCGTAATGCTCTCTGCACAGGCTCAGCCTCCTTATCCAAATGGGCAAAAGAAAGGGGAAAGCCCCCTCCTTTGCCTCTGTATATATGGTTGTTGTTATGGTTGTTGTGTTACTTGGCCGGATGCTCTGCCTTGTACTGGTCCAGCAGTTCCTTGGTAATCTCCGCACCCGGCCCGTTGGTCCAGGCATCAATTTCCTTCTGCACATCCTCCCAGACGCCTTCACCCAGGACATACTTGGTCATGACAGCGCTCATCTTCTTGTAGCTGTCCGGGTTTTTGCTGGCATACTGCGAGTTGTAGCTGAGGAACGGGTTCTCCACGCCGATCTTGCTGATGGTATCGAGAATTTCTTTTTGCAGCTTCAGGATCTCAGGCTCTTTGGAGTTGGCGTATACATAAGGATCTGCGCGGTTCTCCAGGATGAAGTTGTTCGGCTTATCGAGCTCATACTGCTTCTTCTGCTCCTCGGTCTGCACGGCCATCCCATCCTTGAATTCGCTGGAATGAATGCCCGTAACTCCCGCTTTGGAGAAGGCGACATTCTCTTCGGAGGCGGTGAAATCCAGGAAATCGACAATCTGCTGGACCTTCTCTTCCTTCACTGAGCTTGGTACCACCCACAGTCCGTAGTAACCGGAGAGGACCGAAGCACCCTTCTGCCCCTGCGCCCCTTCCAGCACATCGACAATTGCAATTTCAGCGTTCGGGTCGGTCTGCTTCAGCTTCTCCACGTTGGTCTCCACAATATCACTGACATTCCCGACAAAAGCACCCGCAGTGCCTGCCAGGAACTTGCTCCGGGCCTGACCCTGATTCTTGAGCACCGGTGCATCCTTATCAATCAGGCCCTGGCTCCAGGAGTCTCTCAGCCATTCCAGGAAGGCCTTGTATTCAGGCGTCTGGAAATCACGGACAACCTTATCGCCCTCCAGCTTCCACACATTCGGGATGCCGAAGGCATATTGAATGGGTAGAACGCCGGAGAATGGTCCGGGGCTGTTCACGCCGTCTGAGCCGTAGATCGTGAACGGAATCGTTTTGCCGCCGCCGGCCGGGTCCTTCTCCTTGAACACCTTCAGCGCATTCGTCAGCTCATCGATCGTCTTCGGAACGGGCAGACTATACTTGTCCAGCCAGTCCTTGCGGATCAGGATGTTGGCTTCACCACCGCCGTACAGGCCGCGCGGCCGGGGAATCCCGTAGGACTTGCCGTCGATCTTGGCCCCGTTCCAGACCACCTCATCAATCTGGCTGATATTCTTGGTCTTCTCAATATAAGGAGTGAGATCATGGAAGGCACCCATCTTCACCAGGTTATTGAACTTGTCATCCTTCCCGCCGTCCATCAGCAGCAGGTCGTAGGAATCTCCGGCAGATACCGCTACAGAGAGCTTATCCGTATAGGCCTCAGATGGTACAAAAGTGACGTTCAAGTCTACATTGCCGCGCTTCTCCAGATCCTCCAGCGCTTTGTTATTCGTCATCTCCGGCGGGTTGCCGAAGAGAATCGTCATTGCCTTGATGCTGGCCGGCTTGCCTGCCGTATCCGTCTGTGCTCCGCCTTCCGGCGCTGCCGTACTGCTGCCTGCAGTTGAATTCTTATCTCCGGCGCAGCCCGCCAGTGTCGTTACCATTAAGGCCGCAGTGGCCACAACCGGTACAAGCTTTCTAGTCAAACTCATTGTCATCCCCCATTTGCCTGTATTGTTTGCGTTTACATCCGGCTTACACTTTGGATTATAGAAGACGCCGGAACGTAAGAACATGCCGGATTCCAGCCAAAGTGTCACCATTTTTAAGATTTGCCGGAGTCTATGTATCACCCGGTTCACCAATGTACTATAATCTGTTTAGGATAGCTTGCCCGGCATTCCAAGTCCAAACCCCTTGGGAGGTGGCGTTATGAATTCTCCTTTTATCAGCTTTTTGCGGCGCAGCTTCTATATTAAGATGATTGTGGTCATGTTCGCCATCTCTGTCGTTCCGCTGGTCGTCCTGTCCTTCATTTCTGTAAGCGTCTCCAGCACAACGGTAGAGCAGCAGGTGAACCGCCTGAACGCTCAACTGGTGAATCAGGTGATCGACCGGATTGAGCTCACGATGACCCGTCTGCGGGAATTAAGCGAGCAGTACTCACGGATCTCGTCCATTCAGAGCGCGCTGGTGTCGCCTTCGGCGCAATATTTTGAAGAGGTGGTCCGCAAAAAGGATCTGATCTCGGTGCTCAGCGGCGCATCGGCCATCATCGGGAATGTCGAGGGGCTGCAGGTCTATTCCGCCGTCACGGGAGAAGTGCTCTCTTCCACAGAAGCCCCGGCCATGCTCGGCGATTCCCCGTACCGTCCGCTGATTGCAGCGTATCTGGCTTCGGGGCGGCCCAATCTGTTCCTGGACAAGCACTCGCTGCCGGAGCTTGGCATTCTGCAATCTTCCACCTATTATATTTCACGGGTCCCGTTTGATTTATATAAAGACCTGAAGGGCGTGCTGCTGATCTCGATGAGCAACAGCCAGTATCAGCAGCAGATCGAGAATATCCAGCTCGGCAGCAAGGGCTCGATTTCGCTGCTGACTGAAGACGGCTTAACGATTGCCACAACCAGCAAGCTGGAGAAACAGGAGGATGCCCGGCGGGTGCAGGAGATTCTGGCGCGCTGGAAGGAGCTGAACCGCCCGGACCAGTTCGCCTCAGGCTCGTCGATTGTCTCGGTTAAGCAGACCTCCACCTACGACAAGTGGATCGTGCTCTCGGAGATTCCGTCGAAGGAGCTGACGGCCAGCGCCGAGATTATCCGGCGGACGGTCACCTATTTCCTGCTGGTTCTGGCCTGCCTGGGCGCGCTGTGCGTGGTCGGCTTCGGGTATCAGCTCTACCGGCCTCTGCAGGCGGTGAAGCGTCAGGTGGATGCGCTGAAGAAGGGGCATTTCGAGGCGCGGGTCACCCATTTTGCCAATAATGAGATTGGGGATCTGGGCCGGATGCTTAACACGATGGCGGTCCGCATTCAGGATCTGGTGGCGGACCTGCATGATTCGGAGGATCTGAAGCGCAAGCTGGAGATCCGGGCGCTGCAGTCGCAGATCAACCCCCATTTCATGTACAATACACTCAATACCATCCGCATGTTCGCGATGATGAAGGATTATGACAAGATCAATACGCTGATGGGAAGGCTGGTCGCGCTGCTGCGCTATTCCATGGAGAATTTCGAGCAGACGGTTCAGCTGCAGCAAGAGCTTGATTATCTCGCCGATTATGTCGGACTGCTCAATATGCGCTACAAGTGCCAGATCCATCTGGAGACCGAGATTGAGGAGCCGCTGCGGGGGCTGCAGATTCCGAAGCTGAGCCTGCAGCCGCTGATTGAGAACTCGGTGTTCCACGGAATTCTGCCGCTCAAGGCGGACGAAGGCCATATCCGGGTGCGGGTGTTCCGCAGTCCCAGCGGCAGCCATATTGTGCTTGATATTAAAGATGACGGCACCGGCCTGGGCGAAGCGGAGCTCAAGAAGCTGCGGCTCCATCTGCACCAGGAAGAATCCGGCGAGAACATCGGACTGCAGAATGTATGGATGCGGATGAAGCTGCTGTTCGGAGCAGATACACAGATTCTGCTCTCCAGCACTGCGGGCGAAGGCTTGACGATCCGGATGCTGCTGCCGGCGGAGAGCGTGCTGATTAAGGAGGAGCCACATGAGCCAATATAGAGTTGTTCTTGTGGAGGATGAGATCCCGGCAAGAACAGTGTTTCGCCATTTCATAGAAGAGCGGGCAGATCTGTTCACCCTTGTGGGCGAAGCGGAGGACGGCCGGGACGGGCTGGAGCTGTTCCTGAAGCATCAGCCGGAGCTGGTCGTGACCGATATTACGATGCCGGGCATGAACGGGCTGGAGATGCTGCGCGAGATTGAGGCCAGCGGCGCACGCCCTCCGCAGATCATCATTCTCACCTGCCATCAGGACTTTCATTACGCGCAGCAGGCGATTCGCCTGAAGGCAGCCTCCTATCTGATTAAGGATGACTGCCTCTCCGATCCCGGCCTCCTGACCCGGACGATGGAGGAGCTGGCAGCCAAGGCGGATTCACGCGGCGAGACCAGAGACAACTATCTCCAGCTGGAGCAGCAGGTCCGCCTGAGTGAGCTGGAGATTGAGCAGAGCCTGTTCCTGGATATGCTGCGCAGTCCGGCGGCGGAAGCCAAGTGGCTGCGCAGCCTGGAGGACGCGCAGCTTCCGCTCCACGGCCAAGGCGTCAAGGTGCTGCTGCTGGAGCTGGACCGCGGCTCCCTGCGCTTCCCGATCGACCAGTTAGAGGAGCTGAAGCTGTGGCAGTTCGCCGGCGTGAACGTGCTGAAGGAGCTGCTCGGCAGCATCGGTCCGCACAAGGTGATCGCCCTCGACAAAGGGCGGTTCCTCGCCCTGTACAACGATGCGCGGAAGCCCGAACGCCAGGGCTTCCTGGAGCAGGTGCTGGAATCCTTCGCCGCGAATCTCAAAATGAGATGCATCGCCCTGCTATTTAGCTTCGGCCAGGAGCCGGAGGCCCGCCCGGAGGCACTGAAGCGGCTGGCCTCTGCCTCTTATCCGTTCTTCTACCGCTCGAACGAGAGCATCGGCATCCGGGAATGGGAGCAGCTGGCCGGCTTCCAGCGGATTCCCGAGCCGCTCAGCCGCTTCTGGAGCAAGGTGCTGAAGAAGGCGCTGCTGGAGCCGCATCTCAGCACAGCCGCACTGGAGCACGAGCGCCAGTCGCTGCACCGCCAGGCGATGGAGCAATCCTGGGACCCGGAGCAGATGAAATCGTTATATCTGCGGGTGTTCCTGGATATGAGCCATAATGTGATTGGCGCGGAAGGCGGTGCGGAGCTGGAGGCCGACCTGCGGGTACAGATGGAGCTGTGCCAGACCTTCAACGCGGTGCATGAGATCACCTGTGATTATTTCCGCAAGCTCCAGCAGCTTCAGGGGGGCGGCCGGAAGATCGATGCCTCGATCACCCGGATTATCCAGCAGATGCGTGAGGATCTCAGCTATCCTTATAAGCTGGAGGAACTGGCCGCTTCGATTAATTACAGCGTGCCGTATTTCAGCTCCATGTTCAAGAAGGCGGTCGGTGAGAGCTTCATCCAATACCTGACCCGGCTGCGGATTGAACAGGCCAAGCTGCTGCTGCTCACCACCGATCACAAGACCTTCGAGATCTCCGAATCGATCGGGTTCGAGAATTACCGGTCCTTCAACCGTATCTTCAAGAAGGAGACCGGCGTCTCCCCGTCCGATTACCGCAGGCAGGGGACACAAAGCCTATAAAGTCAGAGAGCAGCATGGCCTACGCGCCCGCGCAAACGCCCAATGTAGCCAATGTGGTCGGTTTAATACGAAAATAGAAGTATCGGATAATGCGCCGCAGAACGGGTTTTGAACAACTACAGCCTCATTTAGAATGGGTGCGACGGATACCACCCACTTATTTTCATTCCTGGGGGTGACAAGGCCTCTGTCTTGTCATGCCTGTTTTTCGATTACATTTGCCCACGCGCCTCCGTCACGCCGAATGTGGTCGGTTTTTCGATTACATTTGCTCCACGCGCCTCCGTCACGCCGAATGTGGTCGGTTTTTCGATTACATTTGCTCCATGCGCCTCCGTCACGCCGAATGTGATCGGTTTTTCGATTACATTCGGCCCGCTCACCACACACCAGCCGATTTCCGGCTTACCGAAAAACCCCCGTCCTCACCGGAAATCCCGGTGAGGACGGGGGTTGCCCTTGTTGACCTAACCTCAATCACTCAGGAGCGTCGGTTCACAAACATCAGCATAAGCATGGAAATCACAATGATTGAGCCGACCCACATCCAGGCCAGCGTCATGTTGCCGCCGTCTACCGCTACATAGATGGCAGTGGGCACGGTCTGGGTGCGGCCCGGAATATTGCCCGCCACCATAATCGTTGCCCCGAACTCCCCCAGACCGCGGGCGAAGCCGAGCACATAACCTGCGGCCAGTGAACGCCCGGCCAGCGGCAGGGTCACATAACGCAGCACCTGAAGCTCGCTGGCTCCCTGCGCCCGCGCGGCATCCTCCAGGTCCTTCTCCACGCCCTCGAACCCCGCCTTGACCGTCCGGTATACCAGCGGAAAAGCCACCACAACAGCAGCAATGACCGCCGCTCCCCAGGTGAACAGAATCGTCTGCTCCGTGAACTGTTCATACAGCCTGCCGATCCAGCTCCGCCGCCCGAGGACCACCAGCAGGACGAAGCCGACTACGGTCGGGGGCAGCACCAGAGGTAGCAGCAGCACCGTCTCGACCAGGTTATGCCCGAAGAATCGGCGCCCCGCCATTTTCCGCGCAGCCAGCACCGCCAGCAGGAACACGATGACGCTGGTCAAGACCGCTATCTTCACCGACAGCCAGACCGGGGCGAAAAAATCGGCCCATTGGATCTCCATCTCTTGTCACCCTATCTAATAGAAGTTACTTATTTCGCCAATTGAAAGCCGTAGCCGGTGAAGACGGAGCTGGCAGCAGCGGTCTGTACATAGCTGTAGAACGCTTTGGCTTCCGTCTGATGCTTCGAATCCTTCACAATACCCACCGGATAATTAATCGCCTTGTGCACATGACCGCCCACGGTCAGGGCAATCTTCACCTTCTTTGAGGTGAGCGCGTCTGTCTTGTAGACGAAGCCGGCATCCGCATTACCTGTCTCTACATAGGACAGCACCTGGCGGACATCCTTGGCGAAGACCAGTTTGCCTTGCAGCGTATCCCATACCTTCTTTGCGGTCAAGGACTGCTGGGCATATTGCCCGGCCGGTACCGACTCCGGCTGGCCTACCGCCACCTTTTTGAAGGCTGGCCCGGTAAGATCTGTAATGGAGGTAAGCTTCGTGTTCGAATTCGAAGGCACCACAGCAACCAGCTGATTCTTCAGCAGCGCCTTATGATCCCCGACCAGCCCCTTGTCCACCAGAGCATTCATCTGCTTATCTCCTGCGGAGAAGAACAGGTCCGCCGGGGCCCCCTGCTCAATCTGCTTCTGCAGCGTGCCCGACGCGCCGTAATTGAATACCAGCTTAATATCGGGATGCTGCTTCTCGTACTGTACTGCAATCTTGTCGAGACTGTCCTGGAGACTCGCCGCTGCGGAGACAATAATCTCGGTCTTCTTGACTGCCGCCTCGACCTCTCCAGCTGAACCCGCCGACACACCCGTTACCGTAAGAAGCACCAGCAATCCCATCAACCACTTCTTCAGCATGCTCCATTCCTCCCCATTGCTTTTTCGTATATTTTGATCATATTCTAGCAAGTTACAATGGATTATACAATACATTTGATTATGTTTGTATATATTTAGTTATAATTAGTATGAAACCAGGGATTCCCCTCATCCTCATGCCAAAAAGACCCTGCCTTATATATAAGGAAGAGTCTTGTATCCAAACGATATGTAGTGGTTCCCCTGCTAAAGTTCTTGCTCCTGAAAAATACGCTGGCACAGGAAGACCAGTCCTGCCGACAGCAGCAAAGAGATGCCCGCAGGTACGAACCAATGCTCCTGCAGACTTGCCCCGGAAAGAATATCCTGGTTAATGGCGTTCAGCCTCCCGGGTATATAACGGTCCAGATAAGGCACCAGGCTGAGCAGACTTATGACAAAATAGGCGGCAAACCCGGTGAAAAAAGCCTGGGTAAACGTCCGGGCCATTACACTGGCCAACATGGAAACACAGATTACAAAAATCCCGTACACCCAATACAAGAGAAAAGCCAGATACAAATTCGGAAGAGAATATTCACCAAAAATCAGATAAGTGTACAGGACACATACGATACCAGCCGCACCGCAGGCAGCGGTAAACATCAGCACTCTGGAGGCAACCTTACTTAACAGAAAGGAGGTCCTTGACAGCCCCTTTGTCAGCAGAAACGCAGCGGTTCCGCTTTTTTTCTCATCTACCATAGTTCCGCATACCAGCAGAATCACCACGATAATGCCCGCCTGCTTGAGGTTATTAAAAGTATCCTTATAGGCATCGGTGTATACAGGGGCCGGTACATGAATTACGCTTCCCGGGCCTAGCTTATTCGAGTAAGCCTTCATTAATTCGGGTTCAAACTTCGCAGACAGCGGGCCTGATAAGGCAAAAAAAATAAACACTCCTAACAGAATCAGCACCTTCTTGCTGACCATCATCTCTCTCAGATCTTTCCTGAACAGCACTTTAATATTCACCGGGCATTCACCATCTTCAGAAAAAATTGTTCCAATGTGGGCTCCGTCATCCGAAACAGCGTCAGGGGAATCCCTGCACCCGACAGCAGCTGCGGGATATAGAGCTGCGCTTCCCTTAGATCAGCTACGTTCATACTTAATGCATTCCGCTCTTCCAGAATCTCAACATCCAGCACTTGCTTGTGTTGGATTAGCAAGGTAGCTGCGGATTGCAGAAGCTCCATGCTCTCTGTCTGAAGCTCAAGGGTATTGAGTGCGGACTTACTCTTGATGCTCACCAGTGTGTCATCCGCAATCACCTTCCCCTTATCAATCATCAGAATCCTGTCACAGATCTGTTCAACCTCATACAGATTATGCGAGGACAATAGAATTGTCAGTTCTCCAGCAAGCGTACGGATCAGCTCAAGCACCTCGCTTCTACCTACCGGGTCCAGGGCCGAGGTCGGTTCGTCCAGCAATAGAATCTTCGGCTCCGGCAACAGAGCCTGGGCGATACCGAGCCGTTGCCTCATGCCTCGGGAGAAGCTCCCGATTCGTTTGTTGCAGCCTTCCAGACCCACCTTGTGCAGCAGTTCCTCTATCCGGCTGGTTAGTGCAGAGCCGCTCATAAAGTACAACTCCCCTACAAACCGCATCAGTTCCTTGGGCTTCATCCATTTATAATATTGCGGAACATCCGGGACAAAGCCGAGCCGGGAGTAACGAGACTTGCCGAATTCCAGCACCTCTCCATCAATCCTGATGACTCCCGAAGTAGGACGCGACAGCCCGCAGAGCATGTTCAAGGTCGTAGTCTTCCCTGCCCCGTTACCTCCCAGAATGCCGCATACCGATGAAACCGGGATACGGACTGTCATCTCATGAACAGCGGTGAACGAGCCGAAGGTTTTGGTCAGCTTCTCGGTTTCCAGAATATAACTCACTCTTCCTCTCCCCTCAGCAGGAAGTAGGCCACAGGACCGAGAATATTCCCAAAAATCACGATCAGCGACCAGATCCACTTATTGCCGAAGCGAAAGCGGGTTCTTCTGGCTATATCCACAAAAGCAATGATCCATAATACAAGCTGAAGCACGATGAGCGGCGACAACATCAGCCAGAATTTCGAATCCACATTCTCTCCGATTGTAAATGTACCGAATTCCATTTCCACACATCCCCTTGTAGACCATTATTCAACCTTAAATGCAACCTCGAAGCTTCCCTTGGTATCCTCGCCTTTAACTTCAATCCGGTATTTCCCGTCCTTGTCAGCCTCTACCTTCTCCGTTCCTGACTCATTGGTCCCTAGCTCCTTGAGCACCTCATTGTCAGGCCCATACAACTTCATGGACAACTCGCCCTTCTCGACCTTGGAATTGTAATCCATATTGAGGGTTTCGCCGCTCTTCATATTCAGCTTCTTCTCTTCCGTGCCCGTAAACAGCTTATAGGATGCGCTTAATTTGCTCTTGGTGCTGGAGCCGACGAACATCATTCTCTTGTCGCAGGCAGTCAGCAGCAAGGGTACCATAGTGATCAAGAGGCCCAACGTTATCCATTTCTTATTCATATATATTCTTAACACTCCCCGGTTTAGATTAGATGGCCGCAGTGCGGACAGCGGATACCCCCAACGCTTGAATCAGCGGTTATTGCATTGCGCGGCTGCTTCCTTGCCAGCAGATACAGGATTAGGCCGATGAAGTTGGGAATATAGATTACCGCTGTCATCCACAGCCAGGCATTCATCCTCCGCCGGGATGCATCCTTGTATATAAATACGGCAATCAGAACATTAAGGCTGAGAAACAGCAGGGCCAGCAGGTTCATTACAATCAGCCAGGTCTGATTCTCCTCCAGAAAGTCATCCATATAAGGACTGATGCCTACTCCAAGTGCAATGCAGCTTAGCAGGACGATGGCTGTAAGCCCCCAGAATACAAACTTCTCAACGGTGAAGTGAATTCTCATAAGCTTCCAATCCCTCCCTGCCTCCTGTAATACGATACAATAATAGGGCGGCGGCAATCATTTCCACCAGAACGAATAGCAGCAGCAGGCTGATGATCCAGGGCAGCGCCGCCGGACCTGCCAGGAAGAACCCTGCCATCGAAATGAATACCAGCCATTGCAGCGCCATTAATCCGGCGATGATGCCCATCCTCTCCCGTCCCTGTATCCGCCGGAGCGTGCTTACGACCAGCCGGGGCGAAGGGGTAAGCGGGGTATTGAAATATTCCTTCAGCAGCCGTTCATTGTCTCCGGGCTCCTTCAATCAATTCATCTCCTTCATTAGACTGTGAAGCAGCTTCTTGCCTTGATTCAATCTGGATTTGACAGTCCCAATCGGCACACCCAGCACTTCTGCAATTCCTTCATAGCTGAACTCTTCGTAGTAATACAGCACCAGGGGGGCCAGATAACGGGCAGGCAAGCCGCGCAGACACTCTTCCAGCTGCCGGTGCTCCTCGCTCCGCAGCAGGTTCTCCTCTGCGGAAGGCTCTGGGTCTCTAAGCTGAACCAGTTCTGCATCGGAAGACAGCCAATTCCAGAGGGCGTACACGCTTTTCCACTTCCGGTAGTGGTCGCGGTACAGATTGAAGGCCACCTGGAACAGCCAGGGCTTGAATGGACGCTCCGCATTATACTTCTCCAGCTTGCGGATCACCCGCACCCATACCTCCTGGAACAGATCCTCGGCATCCTGCCGGTTCAGCGTCAGATGACGGCAGAACCGGTACAGATCATCCCTATACCTGGCAATGAGCAGCTCAAGATGCTGCGGCTGGCCTGACTTGCATCCTTCAACGAGCTGTTGGTCTGTCATCATCTGTTCTCCGCCCGCCCTTTCAACCTACATTACGAAGTGATTTGGATATTGTTCGGAAATTCACAATTTAATTCCTATTCATTGCAAAATATTGTTCAGCCGGCTGAACAGCAACTGCTCCCTATTCTTAATCTGCCTGAACATCGCTATGACTTCACCCAGATAAGCAGCAGGATCTTGAGTACGGAATCTTACATTATAGAGCTGCCGCATAACACTGCGCCAAAGCCCGCCGGCCTCTATGAATTCCTGCCCCAGTTCATGGAGCGCCCCAGGATCGTACAGGCCGGCGACCTTCTGCAGGCTGCGGCCGAACTCTTCTCTGCTGCAGGTATAGCTGCCCTGCTCCAGGTTAGCCCTTAGGATCAGAAAGGTCACAACAAACTCCTTGGCATTGAACCCTCCTGCCCCGGTCAGCTCCGAAGCATACTGCTCCATCTCTGTAATCAGTCTATTCATTCCTGAGATCCCCTGTACACAATCCGTAATCTCTGCCCCGGAACCAAGTGCCTCCATCGGCCGGTTCCCGATCATGCGCTCACACGTATCCAGCATTGCACTCTTCAGAAGCAGCGGATATTCAGCCCTTAACCATTCCCGGTACGATGGATCTATGGTCAGCTCATAACAGATGCCTTCGGGTGAGAAAGGGATGGTTGTATGGTTCCGTGAACCCAAAAAATCAGGCAAGGAGGTGACCAGCAGCACTGACTGACGGTCATTCTGATGAAGCACAATATAAGCTTCTTCCTGTTCAGTGTCATAGCCGGCAAAAACAGTCATGGACGGGTTATACAGCTTACCCAGACTGGCTCCCCCGTCTGCGGGCCCGCTGGTTATGTATCTGCTGTCGAACATCATGAGCAGGGGGGTGTCCCTGTCCGTGAACCCCTTGATGACCTCCCAACCCTCAGAATCATTGGCAATACAGTACTTCTGCCGGGGAAGTGAGATACGGTTCATGAATTCTTCTTCCAGACGGGGCACAGAGCTGCCTGCGAACCAGAATTTCACCCCCGCAAGCTCCGGCAGTGCAAGATGGCCGAACTGGAATCCCGCACCGCCGGATAACAGGAAGATCGGGGCGGAATCCAGCATAATTCCATAATATCTCAGAATCTCCCTGAAGGATGTGATCCGGCAATCCAGCATTTCCCGTTCAGGAATGCTCTGAAACCCGCTGATCTGTTTTCTCACGCCGGACCCTCCTCTGGATAGCGTATGCAACAGGACGAATCAGCTTGCCTCCGAATCCGTAAGCCATTCTCCCCACAAAAAATAATGAAATCAGATAAACAAAATTATTGAAGATATTCCGGAACACCTGTGTTATTGCGCTCCATAAAGACAGATTCTTGTAGTCCACCATCACGATGGCCTGCAATTTATCCAGATGGGTGAGCACCGTGTAAGCCATCGAGAAGATCCAATAGAAGAAAAAGGTCATGAACAAGGAGCTGCTGACCACATAAATATAGAAGAATACCTTTTCCTTTTTGCCGATAGGAAGGTTGAATTTCACCTCTTCAGTACGGCGGAACAAGCCCTTGACCTTGCTTGCCAGAAACTTCTTCATCTGCTCCTGAAGATTGGGGATTCCCGTTAAATCGGACAGAATCCAATACCCGTCCAGCTTGATGAACGGATTCAGATTAAGCACCGTCTCTACCGATAACACGATGGCACACACCATTAAGTAGGGATTGGAGAACAGCCAGCCGGCACTATAAATCGCGAGCAGCAGCAGGGAATGAAAATAGATGCCGCCGACATCCACCATCACCCGCTGCATCCGGGATAGCTTCCATACCTTGGTGACATCCGAATAGAACACCGGCATGACATAATAGATTCCAAAGCCTATATTCCCGGGTGCAATCTTATAGTGCATAGCCGCACTGGCATGACCCAGCTCATGGAACAACGTGACCAGCAGCCCTGTACCCAGAAGATACAGGAAGCCTTGGCCGTTGGTGTTAAGTACAGCCTGATAGGTTCCGGGATGCAGCAAATAAGACAACAGCCATAGCTGTGAGATCAGCCCGATGCCCGCAAGATAGACGAATATTCTGGGATTGTACAGCACACCCAGGAACCGGAATTTCCCTACGAGGCCCGCCTTCATCAGCGTCCCCCGCAGCCATAAGCTCTGGGTCAGCGATTTCTTGGGAGCGTCCGTATTCTCTGAACCTTCAAGCACCCCCTTCTTCCATAGGAGCTCATGTATAATATAATGGACGGACTCGGGTTCGATCCGCGGTCCGCCCGTCGTATTCACCTGACTACAAATCTCCTCCACACTATTCCTGCCGTTCACGAGAGATACTACACTATAGACAAGCTCCGATATCTGCCATTGCCGTGAACCATGGCTGAGCAGGTAGCTGGCACTGATCATACTGGAATCGAATTGTTCAACCGTTACTTCCTGCTTAAGCTTCGGAACAAGCTGCTGATTCATAACATCACTACTTTCTCAGAAGATAGATCATATTATCAGCGTTATAGGTAGACAGGCCGGGAGCACAACATCCCGACCTGTCTTATTCATGATGATATGTAGCCGATTAAGTACCCAAGAGACAAACCCCGATACCTGGGCCCAGGTATCCTGCACAGGCTACCGGGAGGCAGCCGGTTCCGAGGTCGCCGCCGCAGGCATGGAAGAAGCAGATCATTTCTGGTCTTTCCTCCAGCTCAAGCATCATCTCATCCAGCTCGTTCACCCGGATTTCTTTGTTCAAAGATTGGATCATTTTATCACCACACTTTCACGGTTCAGTTAAATGCATTTACGCTGCAACAATACATCCTGAAATGTTACCGCCACAAGCATTGCCTGAGCAGCTCATTTCTGTTCTTTCGGATAATTCTTCAAATAATAATTCCATTTGTTCATCAATCTCAATGCTCTGATTTACAGATTGGATGCTTTTTTCCATTGTTCTCACCTCCTTCACGTAATATAGAAGCTACAGACTTACAGGTTCACATCACAGAAAGAAATATTGCCCAGACACGACCCCCCGCCTGGAGTGGTACTAACGATCGTACAATGATTGCTGGAACAGGACATTTCGGTCCGCTCGGTTAATTCCTGGAACAGAATATCCATTTGCTCATTGAAGCTAACATTCTTGTTCAACGATTGAACAGTCTCTGTCTGCATAGTTGTCACCTCCTTTCGGAAGGGATGCTGTCTATACCTGTGCCGGTTCCTTCAGGATCTTGCTGTACAGGCCGGCAACCACCTCATCAAAAATCAGCTTGAAATTCTCGCAGTATGCCGTGTAATGATCTTTATTGGCAATGTTGGCATGAGCCCCGCAGCCGCCGCCGCAGAACAGAGCGTATTTGCAGGTGGCACACTCCTCAATCTTGTCAGCCGTCCGTCCCCGCCAGAATGCAGAGCGTTCATTCAGATCAAAGCACGCTTGCTCCAGGTTGACCACACCAATGCTCTCTTCGCGGTCGCCCAGAACATCCCAGCAGGGATAGATGTCTCCATAGGGATCAACGGTGAACATCCCGGTGGTGGCTCCGCAATACCCGGCCCTAAGCGGGGCATAGCCTTCGCTCTTGAACATGCTGCCCAGGGTGCGGGTCAGATTGCTGTAGATACTATTGAAGGAGAAGCCTTCGACACCGCCGTATATGGAATTCAGCTTCTCCATCAGTTCTACGTCAGTGATAGCCTCCGCTGGCTCTTCATAGCATTTATGCGTCGATTTGAAGTAATAGCTGAAATTCGGATAGTCCGTCCATCCCTTATCCTGGTAGAGCTTCATCAATCCTTCGAGCTGGGCCATATTGCGCTTGTTGACATTGGAACGGACGGCCACATGAACTCCCTGCTCCAGCGCCATCGTGATATTCTCCACGATCCGGGCGAAGGTCGGCTGGCCTCCGGCGAGGTATCTTCGGCTGTCATGCGTTGCTTCCTCGCCGTCCAGGGTAATCTGGATCGAATTGATCCCGTCCTTGGTAAGCAGGTCCTGATAATGTTTCAGATCATGGCCGTTGGTTACAGCGAACAGCGTAATCTCTCTTTCTTTGCACAAATCTACGATTTGCTTCACTACGGAATAGCTTGTCCGCAGCAGCGGCTCCCCGCCGAACAAGGTCACCTGGCCAATCTGGTAGCCCTCTTCCCGATACTTGTCAATCTGGCCGAAGACTGCGGTAAGCGTCTCAGCGTCCATGGAGCGCTTCAGGTAATCTTTTCCTTTATCGAATAATTTCTTCTCAAAACAGTACTCGCAGCGGAAATTACAGTTATATGTAGGAATCAGCGTTACCGATATCACCTTGGAGCTTGCCCGATGCAGCACCTCCGAAATTTTGCCCAGTGTCTGCAGCTCTTCCTCTTGGGTCTTCGTGGTGAGGTATCCCCTCTGTTCCAACACTTGTCTGTCCCCGGCTGTGATCTCGCGCAGCAGCTCCTCCTCCGTTGCACTGCTGCGCAGTGCCTGGTGGATCGACTCGTTCACAATATCGAATGCCCCGGAATATCCGTGCACTAACATGAATCTGTCCTTGTCCTCGGTTAATGGAATGGAAATCGTATAATTGCTGACTCTGTACATATTGCGCCTCCGCTCTTAATTGTGGTTATACTGACTAGATGAATGAAAATACGAGAATACCGCTTGCCGCCTTCCGGCCTTCAACAAAGCCTTCTACGCTAAACTTGAATAATGACGGTGTGCCTGACAGGAGCCGGGCTTCCAGCTCCAGGCGGTCTCCCGGAACGACAGGCTTCAGGAACTTCATCAGCTCCACCTTGATCAGGACGGGGAGCTTATCCTGCGGTTCATCTGCTCTGCCCATGACAACGGCACAGAGCTGGGCGGCCGCCTCCATAATCAAGGCACCGGGCATGATCGGCTGACGGGGAAAATGTCCGCTGAAGAACGGCTCATTCATGCTGATATTCTTCACAGCCTTGGCGCAGACTCCCTGTTCCAGCTCCAGAAGCTTGTCCAGGAACAGGAATGGCGGCCGCTGCTCAAGCAATGAATAGATCTCGTTCATACTGCCCCCCCTCATCCGATCTCCAGCCCGCCGTCTACCAGCATGACTTGTCCAGTAATATAATCCGCCTTGCCGCTGCTCAGGAAGCAGACAAGGTTGGCGACATCCTCCGGCTTCCCGAAGGCCCGGGCAGGGATCAGCTTCAGGTATTCCTCCTGCTTCGCCGCTGGCAGCGCGGATACCATATCGGTCTCAATAAACCCCGGAGCTACAGCGTTCACTTGAATGTTAAAGCGCGCCAGCTCCTTGGCGAGTACCTTTGTATAAGCATTGACTGCCCCCTTAGTCGCACTATATAGGGACTGCCCGGTTAACCCTTTGAAGGCGCTCACTGAGGATAAGTTGATGATTTTCCCCCGCTTATTCCGCACCATCAGAAGGGCAGCTTGTTTACAGCAATACATGCACCCCTTAAGATTCGTATCAATCGACCGCTCCATCTGCTGATCGCTGATCATCATGCCGAGTGTGCTATCCGAGATCCCTGCATTATTGATCAGCACATCTATGGTCCCAAAAGCCTGGGCCGTCTCCTCAAACAGCCGCTTCACCTGGCCGCTCCGGGAGACGTCCGCCTGAACAGCTATCGCCC
Organism: Paenibacillus piscarius; assembly: GCF_022234545.1. Taxonomy (GTDB): domain Bacteria; phylum Bacillota; class Bacilli; order Paenibacillales; family Paenibacillaceae; genus Paenibacillus_AQ; species Paenibacillus_AQ piscarius. The sequence continues at coordinate 207,067 of NZ_JAIEUI010000009.1, read as the reverse complement.
GGACTCCATAGCTGTGTATGGTATCTACAACCTCAAGCGCCCGTTCCTGGTTCTCATGGTAGTTCACCACAACATCCATACCAGCCCGGGCCAGCCCCAGTGCACACGCTCTGCCAATCCCTCTTGATCCTCCTGTAACTACGGCTACCTGCCTCATGATTGCTCTCCTCTCCGGTCCGGGGTTTGCTCTAGTATGATGGCACTGAAGCCGCCCCCGAACGAAAAGCTGGTGACCAGAATGGTATTGAATCCCTTACTGCTCCTGGAAGAGTCCGTTCCCGAAGGCTGAAGGCTCCCTCTCTGGGGTGCAGGACGTTCTCCGCTGTGCAAGAGCATAGCGGCATGAGCAACCTGCACAGCGCTTATTCCCGCCCGCCCTTCACCTAACCGGCTCTTGATGGCATATACCGGTATATCCTCAGCCCTTCTGCCGAACACACGTCCGTAGCTGCGCAGCTCCATCCTGTCGATGGCAGAATCCCCGTTCGCGAAGCCAACGACCGCATCAATGTCTTTCAGACACAGGCCCGACATGGCTATGGCCTGCAGAATGGCAAGATCAAGGGCTGTGCCTTCCGGATCAATCTTCCCGGGAGCACAGAATTGGTAAGAGCGTCCATACCCTGTGATCTCCGCATATAAGCAAGCTCCACGTGAGATGGCATGATCCTCAGATTCAAGGGCCAGCGTTGCTGCACCCTCCGTCAGCAGGAATCCGTCGCCGGTGAAGCCGTATGGCTTGGACAGTGATGCCTCCCCGTGCCGGCCAAGTGCTTGCAGCGTGTCATAGAGCAGATGTGCCGTATCTGAATACTCGTCCACTCCGGCCGCGAGCACCACCTGATGTCTCCGCGCTCTGACCATCTCGAAGCTGTCGCATATCGCATCCAGGCCGGAGGCAATGCCATTGCTTACCGTCATGTTGCAGCCTTGAATCCGCTGGCTGATCGACAGCTGGGCGGCGGCGGCATTATAGACGGTATTGGGAAACAGCATCGGACTTCCTGCCTGGACGCCCTTGGCCAGCAATTGCTCCAGGAAGCTGCGGATTTCGTCCGCCGGACCGTCCGAAGTGCCTACAATCAGTCCGGTATCCTGCGACTGCTGTTCATCCATCTCCAGGCCTGAATCCCGAATGGCACCAAGGCCAGAGAACAATAGCAGCTTGGATAACCTGTCCATTCTTCGGGTGTATGCCGGAGAGATGCCTTCAGCAGCAAGGCGGGAGTCAGGCACGAGGGCGCCGGTAGCCTCCATGCCCATAGCCTCCTCCGTATCCGCGTCATTCATATTCTTCCAATAGGCAGCAATATCCCCGCCCTGTGAAGTGATGAGTCCGATTCCTGTTATGTAGACTCTTTGTTTATTTAATGACTCTTTTACGTTGTTATAAGAATTCTTGGCAAAAATCAGGCTTGCATTATTTCCTCCAAATGCAAAAGAGTTCGACATCGCATATTCAAAGCTTCCAGGCTGCGCAGTATCCGGCACAAAGTTAAACCGGGATTGCTTGTTGCCGCCCGAATGAATAGTAGGAGGAATCTGCTGATGCTTAAGGGCTTGAATCGTAATCACGGCTTCTAAGGCTCCCGCTGCTCCAAGACAATGTCCGATCATGGATTTGGTGGAGCTTACAGCAATCTCTTCAGGAGCAAAAACCGCCTCCAGGGCCTTCTGCTCGGCAGTATCATTCAGCGGTGTTCCTGTTCCATGCGCATTGAGATAACCTATCTCTGCGCCGGCAAGTCCGGCCTCTTCCAGTGCAAGACGAATGGCGGCAATCTGCCCTTCGCCGTCAGGGCGCGGAGCTGTGATATGATAGGCATCGGAGGTGATGCCGTAGCCCAGCACCTCTGCCAGTATCTTGGCGCCGCGGCCGATCGCATGCTCCCTGGACTCGATAACCAGAACACCGGCTCCTTCGCCGAGCGAGATTCCTTCACTTCTGCTGAAGGGAGAGCACGGAGAGGCATCCAGAGCCTTAAGGGCATAGAAGCCGCCGAACTGGAGCTTGGCAAAGGCGTCTGCCCCGCCGGCAATGACCAGATCGGCCTGACCGTAACGGATCAGATCACAGGCATAAGCGATACTCATAGCTCCTGCCGCACAAGCGTTGGCAATGTTGGTTACAGAACCACTCAGGCTATAATGTCTGGCAATATGCCCGGCTGTAGCATGGATAGGAATATTAAGTACATCATATGGGGATAATCTCTTTCCGCCCAGCAGCCTTGTCAACATGCGTTCTGCACTGCTTGGCCCGCCTGTACAGCTTCCCATCACAACACTTATACGCTGTCTGTCCATCCTGCTGAAATCCGCGCCGGAGTGTGTCACTGCTTCTTCAGCAGCCTTCAGGCATAGCAATGAAGTCCTGTCCATTCTCCGGTATTCCCGTCCATTTCCGGCTAATGAAATAACTTCTTCGGCCTCACCGTACCACCCCGTGATATCGCGACCCAGCTTCTCAGGCGAAATGAGCTGGATGCCGTTCTGTCCTTGTATGCTGTTATTCCAGAATACCTCTGCATCCGCTCCATTCGCACAAATGGCCCCGAGCCCGGTAACTACGCATTGCTTCCCGTTTCTCACAGAGCAGCCGCCAGGGAAGAGGTGATATATTCACTTAATGTATTCAAATTTCTGAAGAACGGGGTATGCTCCGCATTCAGCTCAATCCCGTAATCCTCGTGAATAGCTGCTATTAATTCCAAAGAATCCACAGAATCCAAGCCCAGCCCGCTGTTAAACAATTCCATCCCAGGCTCAATCTCTGAAGGCTGCATCGGAAGGCGCAGCTTCGTTACTAGAATAGTCTGGAGATTAGCAATTACTTCTTCCTGCAATTTCATTATGTATTCTCCCTTTCTCTATAACATCCATTGTTAGTAGCCTTAGTGATATTTTTCACTTTTTTAAATAATAGGGTTAATCTTCCATCTGATGAATCTATCATAAACCGATTTCAAGGTTTTATCCATTACTTTTTTTGTATATTTTAGTCGAATAATGTAGATATGAACAAAAAGACTTTATTTAGATAAAGATTATCTTCCCACGCCAAAAAACCAATCCGCCTCCCTTGGCCGGATTGGTTCTGGTACATCAGCTTTAGCTCTTCATCCGCGGGTCGAGCACATCGCGCAGGCCGTCGCCCATGAGATTGAAGCCCAGGACGGTCAGCATGATCGACAGGCCCGGGAAGATGACGGTCCAGGGCGCTTTTTGGATAAATTGCCGGGAGTCGGATAGCATCTTGCCCCACTCGGGGTCCGGCGGCTGGGCTCCGAGTCCCAGGAATCCCAGGGCAGCGGCCTCAATGATCGCAGTGGCGATGCCAAGCGTCCCCTGCACAATGACCGGCGTCAGGCTGTTCGGCAGGATATGCCGGAGCAGGATGCGCCCGTTCTTCATCCCGATGGCTCTGGCCGCAGTAATATACTCCTCGGACTTCAGGCTCAGCACCTTAGCCCGGACCAGCCGTCCGTAGGCCGGAATGTTAACGATCGCAATGGCATAGAGCGCATTCTGTAAGGAAGGGCCCAGAATGGCCACGATGGCGATAGCGAGCAGAATGCTTGGAAAGGCCAGTAAAATATCAAACAGGCGCGAAATGAACATATCCGCCCACTTCCCGTAGAATCCTGCCAGTATTCCAAGCGCCGTTCCGGCAATAATCGAGCCGATGACCGAGAAGAAGCCCACCCAGAGTGAGATCCGCGCCCCATAGATTACCCGGGTGAACAGGTCTCTCCCGAGATCATCCGTCCCGAACCAATGCGCTGAAGACGGCGGCTTCAGGCGGTTCACCAGCTGCTGGGCCTTGTAATCATACGGGGCAATCCACGGGGCGAGCAGGGCAATCAGCACGAAGCACAGAATAATCCCCAGCCCCGCCATAGCCATCTTGTTCTTGCGGAACGCCCTCCACGCATCACGCCAAGGTCCGGAGGGGAGCTCAGCCGGAGCCTGCGGGGGTGTTGCCTTCACTGCTGCCTGTCCCATAGCCATTCCCCTCACTTATATTGGATGCGCGGATCCACCGCAGCGTACAGCAGATCCACAAGCAGATTGATGACCACAAAGATAAAAGCAATAATCAGAATCCCCGTCTGGATGACAGGGTAGTCACGCGAGCTGATCGCTTCAAAGAGATACCGGCCCACCCCGGGCCAGGCAAAGATGGTCTCCGTCAGCACCGCGCCCCCCAGCAGCGCACCCGTCTGGAGGCCGATCACGGTCAGCACCGGGATCAAGGCATTCTTCAGCCCATGCTTGTACACTACCAGAAATTGAGACATGCCTTTGGCCTTGGCCGTACGGATATAATCGGAGCTCATCACCTCAAGCATACTGGAGCGGGTCATCCGGGCAATAATCGCCATGGGAATGGTCCCGAGTGCAATGCTGGGCAGGATCAGATGCTTGATTACCGTCCATAGCTGGTCCCACCGCCCTCCCAGGATCGAATCCAGCACGTACAGATTGGTAATGCTCTCGACCGGATCCCGCTGATCCATCCTGCCGATGGAGGGCAGCCAATGCAGCTTCAGCGCGAAGAGCAGCTGTTCCATCAGCCCCAGCCAGAAGATCGGCATGGATACCCCGATGAGCGCAATCATCATGGCGGTATAGTCGAACCAGGAGTTCTGCTTCCAGGCGCTGAGAATACCGGCGTTGACGCCAACGAAGGTTGCGAACAGCATACTGGCTGCCGTCAGCTCCAGCGTAGCAGCCAGGTATGGCAGGATCTCTGTGGCGATCGGCGTTTTGGTACGGATAGAGGTCCCCAGATCTCCCTGAACCAAATCGCCCATATAGTGAAAATATTGCTGCAGCCAGGGCTTGTCGAGCCCGAGCTGGTCACGCAGCGCCTGCTTGGACTGCTCCGTCGCTTTCTGGCCGAGAATCGTCTCGGCCGGATCTCCCGGAATGGCATGGATAATGGAGAAGACAATCAGGGTCATGCCGATCAGCACCGGAAACAGCACCATCACACGTTTAATGAGGTATGAGTTCAATTCCGTTCACCTTCCAAAGACGGATTTATTCAAAATAAACCTCACTGTAATACTCCGTACCGGTGGGGCCGGGAACGAAGCCCTTCAGATTAGCCTTACCGGCCAGCAGCGGCGTGGTATGCACCAGCGGAATCCACGGCGCATCAGCTTTGATAATCTCCTGTGCCTGCTTGTACAGCTCGGAGCGCTTGCTCTGATCGGTCTCCTTCTGGGCACCAGTCAGCAGCGTGTGCAGTTCTTCATTCACATAAAAGGCACGGTTGTTGCCGGGGATCGCATCCTTATCCAGCAAGGTATACAGGAAGTTGTCCGGGTCGCCGTTATCGCCCGTCCAGCCAAGCATGAAGATATCGTCCTTGTCTCCGGCCTTGGTATCATCGAGATAAGTCGCCCATTCCGGGGACTCGATCACGGTCTTGACTCCGATCTTCTCCCATTCTGCCTGAATGGCTTCGGCAACCTTCTTGCCGTCAGGCATATAAGGCCGGGAGACGGGCATGGCATACAAGGTCACCGGGTCCGGCAATACGTCAGGGTAACCGGCTTCAGCCAGCAGCGCTTTGGCCTTCTCCAGGTCATATTCATAATCCTTGACGCTGTCGTTATACCCCCACAGTGAAGGCGGCATCGGATTCACCGCAGGCTGGGCCTGACCTGCGAAGAACGCATCTATAATCTCCTGCTTGTTCACGGCATGGCTCAGCGCCTGTCTTACCTTCACATTGTCGAACGGCTTCTTCTTGAAGTTGAAGCCGAGGTAAGCCACATTGAACGGCGGACGTTCAATCTTGGTCAGCCCGCTGTTGCTCTCAAGCGCAGATAAGTCATCCGGGCTTAAGTCCTCCATCAGGTCAATCTCCCCGTTCTGCAGTGCCGTGAAGCGGGCCGAATTATCCGGGATCGAGCGCACAATCACTTTGTTCAGCTTGGGCAGCCCTTCCTTCCAGTAGGCGGTATTCTTCTCCAGAGTGATCGAGTCATTGCGCTTCCACTCTTTGAATACGAACGGGCCGGTGCCGACCGGCTCATTCTTGAAATTCTCTTTCTTCTCCTTGATGGCGGCAGGACTGGCGATCCCGAAGGTGGTCATGGCGATGTTCTGCAGGAACGGCGCCTGCGGCTGGTTCAGCACGAATTGTACGGTGGACTCGTCCACCGCCTTCACTTCCTTGATCACCCGGGCTCCGTCAGGTCCGAACATCGAGTCATAGTAATCGAAGGAGTCGCCTTCGAATTTGTATTCGCTGGCCGGATCACTCCAGCGCTGGAAATTGAATACGACCGCTGCCGCGTTGAAATCTGTACCCTCATGGAACTTCACACCCGGATGCAGCTTGAAGGTGTAGGTCAGCCCGTCCGGCGCAACCTCCCAGCTGTCGGCAAGTGAAGCCTGGACTTCGGAGGTTCCCGGCTTATATTCCAGCAGCGAATCGAACACCTGATGAGCTATCTTAAGTGACTCCCCGTCAGTTACAATAGCGGGGTCCAGCGAAGCCGAGTCGCCTCCGCGCCCCAGCACAAGCGTATCCTGCGCAGTCGCAGAAGTCTCAGATGTGCCCGCCGGAGCGTTCGTTGCCGCCTGATTGCCTCCGGTATTCCCCGTCTTGCCTGCATCGTTGCTGCCGCTGCCGCAGCCGCCGAGCACCAGCCCTGCGCCAAGCATGAATACCAGTGCGAGATTACCCCATTTGTTCATCTCCACAAAGCTCCCTTCTATACCATCAGAATATACAAATGTTTATATTGAGCTGCGCGGGTAGCACAGCCATAAACCAAGACTCTTCTGTATATGGCTCTAAGATGTACAGAGATTAAGGCAGCTGCGGCTGCGGGGCTTCATCATAGAGATGGCAGGCGGTCCAGTGCCCGGCTTCTGTCTCCTGAAGCAGCGGCCTGACACTTCTGCATCTCTCCATCACGCGCGGACACCGCGTGTTAAACGCACATCCGGCAGGCACATCCGCAGGGCTCGGCACTTCGCCCTGCAGAATCACCCGCTCCTTGCGGATATCGGGATCGGGCTCAGGGACAGCAGACAGCAAGGCCTGCGTATACGGATGCTGCGGCCCGCTGTACAGCCCGGACTTGGCTGCAGTCTCAACAATCCGTCCCAGATACATCACCGCTACACGGTCGCAGATATGCTTCACCACACTGAGATCATGCGCAATGAATATGTAAGTTAATCCGAATTCCTTCTGCAAATCCTGCATCAGGTTGATGACCTGAGATTGAATGGAGACATCAAGTGCCGAGACCGGCTCATCCGCAATAATCAGCTTCGGCTGAAGCGCCAGGGCTCTGGCAATCCCGATCCGCTGCCGTTGCCCGCCGGAGAACTGGTGAGGATAACGCTGCAGATGCGCACGGGACAATCCGATCACATCCGCCAGCCGCTCTGCCTCTGACCGGCGCTGCCTGGCATCGCCTATCCCGTGGACAATCATTGGCTCTTCAAGGATACGCCGCACCGTATAACGCGGGTCCAGAGAAGAGAACGGATCCTGGAACACCATCTGCATCTCGCGCCGCTGCTTGCGCATCCCTTCAGCAGAGAGCTTCATGATATCCTGTCCCTCGAACCAGATCTCGCCCGCTGTAGGCTCTGTCAGCCGCAGTAATGCACGGCCTGCCGTGGACTTGCCGCAGCCGCTCTCTCCGACCAGTCCGAAGGTCTCGCCTCTGCCCACTGAGAAGGAGAGATCATCCACAGCCTTCACACTGCCCCTGACCCGGCCCAGCATTCCCTTATTGATCGGATAATATTTCTGCAATCCCTTGACCTCAAGCAAGCTCTCACTCATACCGCATCCTCCTGCTCCTTGGCATGCAGCCAGCATCTGCAATGGTGCTGTTCCTCCTGCAGCGTAAGCGCCGGAAGGCTCTGAGCACAGACCTCCATCACCTCGGCACATCGCGGCGCGAAGCGGCAGCCCTGCATATCCGTGCTGAGGACGGGCACCTGGCCCGGAATGGAGTAGAGGCGTTCGCGGGTCTCGTTCATCCGGGGGACCGATTCAATCAGGCCCCGGGTATACGGATGCAGCGGATTCTTGAAAATGTCGCGCACCCTGCCCTCCTCCACCACTTTGCCGGCATACATAACAGCAACCCGGTGGCACATCTCTGCAACCACACCAAGGTCATGGGTAATCAGCATAATTGCGGTTCCCTGCTCCTCATTAAGCTGGCGGATCAGCTCCAGGATCTGGGCTTGAATCGTTACATCAAGCGCGGTAGTCGGCTCATCGGCAATCAGCAGCTCAGGGCTGCAGGAGACGGCCATGGCAATCATCACCCGCTGGCGCATCCCACCCGAGAGCCGGTGCGGATATTCATCCATGATGGCTTCCGGCCGGGGAATTCCGACTTTGCGGAGCATGTCCACCCCGTGCGCCCGGGCCTCCTTCCTGGCGAGACCACGGTGCAGGCGTACCGTTTCAATAATCTGTTGTCCAACCGTAAAGAGAGGATTCAGCGAAGTCATCGGCTCCTGGAAGATCATGGCCACCGAATCACCGCGGATCTTACGCATCTCTTTATCCTTCAGAGGAAGGATATCACGGCCCTTCAGGAGAATACGTCCGCCCACTATTTGTCCCGGGGGGCTTGGAACCAGCTTCAGAACCGACAAGGAGGTCACGCTTTTGCCGCATCCCGATTCCCCTACCACCCCCAGAATCTCACCCGGGTTAATGTACAGATCGACACCATCCACGGCCGGAACCTCGCCGCGTTCCGTGAAGAAGTGGGTATGCAAATCCTCAATTTTCAGAACGGGTTGCATGCATCTGCGCCGCCTCTCTTCTGTCACAAATTGAACAAAGGTCAAATGCTTCGTCAACAAATGTTTTTAATAGTCAGATAGATTCCCCAATACCTGACACAAGTTGTAATGAAAATAACTTTATATACAAATTAATGTTATTTATTGTATTACATTACTATGGATATCCTGTCTAGGCAAGGAAAATTTACACAAATAACTAACCCGATGCGTTTCATATGAATATTGCAATAAATAGAAGCTTTATATTTAATGAGAGGATAAAAGTTATTTGTATAGGGACAGCCATTTCTCAAGCTGGTGCTTCAGCACATTCCGGTAATAGGCCGGCTCCATAATCTCGGCTTCTTCCTTGTATTTCATAATCCAATGAACGAAGCCGATGTCCTGCTCCACGGCGACCTTGAAATGCAGGCTGCGGTTCTGGCGGTCCACCCGGCTCGGCTTCACGAACATCTCTTCATGCTTCAGGCGTTCCATCATCCGCTGGGAGAACCGGACTCTGAATTCCACCTGCAGGCTGTCCTGATCCAGAGACCATTTCTGCTCCATGAAGGACTGCAGATCAAACTGGTCTTTGGAGAACCAGCGGTCCAGCGGATTGACACTGGAGAACCCGTTGATATGAAAGGTACGGATAATTCCGAAGCGATGACAGTAACCAATCAGATGAAAACGATTCTCCAGCGGGACCAGGCAATAGGGATCAATTCGGATACCTTTTTCTTCAAACGCATTCTCAGTGTAATCGGCCTGTATGCTCCTCTGCTTCATCACGGCATCCAGAATATCGGTAAGGAAGAATGGCTGGTCTCCATGCAGCCCGTTTTTGTCCATCCCCAGCTGTCCGGCTTCCTTCTTCGTACGTTCCATTGTTTCTTCCCTTTCTGCCTTTTGCTTATAATCTGCCGCCATTACCTTCTCATACGCATCCTCGAAGCCCGGGGGCAGTAAAGGTTTGATATCCGTCATAATCCTGCGCAGCTGTGAAAATGCCTCCTGCTCCTCTTCAGACCAATCCAAGGGGTAGAGTGCAAAATTTCCAATAAAAGCGTATCCCTTACCGTGTCCCAGATGGGTAATGGGGATATGCATGGCACTGAGCGCATCCATATCCCGATAAATCGTTCTCTCACTGTTACCGCATCGTTCCGCCAGCTCACGGGCCAGAATTCCCGGTTTCGCTTGAACTAGCGTAATGATGCGCATCAGCCGGATTAATCGGTCTGTCATATTCAGTTCTCCTTGACTTATGGTAAAATAGACCCATTATTTTTAAATAAATTAGTTATATATATCTATAACGGGGGATGTAATAACCGAGTTAAGAAAATATAATAGAACTATTTTACTATACTACCACATTTAGATATGACTACATTTGATATCTGTGACTACGGATACGATTCCTGATTCAAGTCCTATGTATGGCCGGGGGCTACTATATTTACGCAGCACTAGTCTAATCATCTCATTGCGGTCCTGCCCAGCGGCAGACTCTCCGCATCAAGCCGTTTATACAGCGCTTCCGCTTCTTTGAGCAGCTGCATGTCAGCGGAACGCGCCGCCATCAGCAGCAGTCTGTCAGCCTGCCGCCGGAGCCGGTCGGAATACTCCTCCGGCTGGTTCCCCATCCGTGCCGCCTCGGCCTCCGCCAGCAGCGCTTCGGTGTGCAGCAGCTCCAGATGCTTCTCTACGTGGAAGCAGCTCTTGGCCCCGAGCAGATCGGTGTGGTGGGAATATTCAATCCCGAGCTTCTTGAGCGGCAGCTCACGGATGCGCTCCACGGCAGGCTGCTTGTATTGCCATTGCAGCCAGAGCGCCTCATGTATGCCTGCAGGCATAGCTGCCATCGTGAATTCCAGGGCGATGTACCTGCGCTGCCCGGCATGGATCTTGCCCAGCTTCAGCAGAAGCGAACGGCCTTCCCCTTCCTCTGCTGTGCATCCATAGCATCCGGTAGCCTTAACGTGGCCTTCCAGCCAGACCCGCAGCTCAATATCCCGGGCTGCAACCTTACGGCTTCTCTTGCGGAAATCCTCGCCTTGCGTTACCCCTTTCCACTCAATGAGCAGAACTACCTTCTTTGCTCCTCCTGCCAGAATACGCTCCTGGCTCCAAGTAAACAGAGTTTGAATACTTGCTTGCATATTTCCACCTCTTTCTTTTTTTGGGTCTTCTATTAATGTACCAATATTGGCGGACAACTCCTTGTCATGGAATATATGTTCGGTCCTATAATATCGACAAAAAAAGAGCCAACCTACCACTAAAGGTAATTGCCTCTTTATAAACGTCTTAGCTTTTGTCAAATTATGACGAACAAAATGTTGTCCAAATATTGTCCATTATATTCTCCGGCTCCCTCTGCCTGCCTGCTCCTGCCTGAAGAAGAACCCCAGAGCCCACTTCGCGCACAGCAGGGCGAACAGGAAGAACAGCAGCGCCCATATAAACGCCGGCAGGATCGTGAGTCTGGCCAGATTCGCGGCATCTCCCGCGCGGGAAGGCGTGACGACCGAGGCGGACATTAGGAACAATGTCCCCATGACAGACTCTTCCAGAGTCAGGAAAGCGAGAAATAAATAATAATATTTGCTGACCTTCGGCCAGAGGAACAGCATTGCCGCATTCAGCAGTATGAATCCGCTCAGCCAGATCATCCCGAAGCTGCCGCGCACATACAGCACCAGCATCACCAGTGCGACAAGACTGGCCAGAATCAGTCCCCACTGCCGCTTGTCTCTGCTATATAAATAGAAGAGCAGCAGGGCGAACAGGGAGGCCAGCGGATACCCTGCCAGCGAGACCAGAATCGCCCGGCCTCCGGCGGCAATCGCCGAATAGGTAACACCGCTGTGATCGGAATACAGCTCAATCCGCAGCACATTGCCCGAGAGCAGCAGGGTCATCAGGGCATGGCCGAACTCATGGAACATGGTATCGAGATTACGGAAGAAGGAAGAGAACGGAATGAACCGGGTCAGCAGGGCCGAGCCTGCCAGGAACAACAGTGTTTTGAGCCACTTATTCATGAATAACAGCCCCTTTCCGTTCACAGTATACGTTAATTTGCCTGCACACTCAATAACCCGGAACCTTCCGCCCCTTAGCGCTGTATTACTCTATGGTTCTCAGTGCAGACCGTGAGGGTAATGATGCCTGTAGCACAGCCGCTATGTTAAAATAAGAAGACAACTCGCTCTAACAGGTGGTGATCAGTAAGTGAACAGACAATTAACAGGCAATACAGCCAAGCTGCTGGGCTCCGTCCTGCTGCTGCTTGCACTGTCTAATATAATAGGTACGCCTAAGGCCAAGGCCAATTATCTCAATGATATCTATAATGGAATCCAGAGCTTCTCCGAGCTTCCCGGTGAGGTCAGCAAGCTGCAGGAGAGCTACCGGAAGACCGCAGAGGAGCTTCAGCAGACCAAGGACGAGCTGGGCGAGACCAAGGACCAGCTGAGCCAGAGCCTGGAGCAGATGCAGACCTACCAGTCCCAGAATGCTGCTCTGCAGGAGCAGAACCGTCAGCTCAGCCAGGTCGTCGATGAACTGAAGAATGACCGGGCCGCAAGAGAGAATTATCTGAACCGGATCAAGGTGACGGTCCTCTCCGGGCTGGCGCTGATTCTGGGATACTTCGTGCTGATCCGGCTGCTGCGCTTCACGATGCGCGCACGCTCCAGAAAAAGCGACCGGCTGCGTTAATCACCGGGCAGGAGTGTTAAGACACCTGCACAGCATGAGGGGAGGCTGAAGCATGAACGTTGAGATTCAGGATGAAGGCGACAGCGGCAGCGGACAAGCCGTGACGTTCGACGTAGCGGAGCAGGAAGAGGTCCATGTACTGCACCCGCAGCAGATTATAGCGTACCAGGGGCCGTCCTCGGGGCGGGCCGACCGGTTCATGGATGTGAAGGGCATGTACCGCAAGCGGAAGCTGATCCGCTCGGATATGAGCGGCCCCTGCCGGTTCACGGCTGCCTTGCCGCCCGGCTACCGGGTCAAGACCCTGCAGCTGGACGGCAAAAGCGACCTGCTCTACGATTTCCGTCACCTCTTCTTCTACAGCAAGGGAGTGACCATGCAGACGCGGGTGCTGAATATGAAGAATATGCTGATTACCCGGGACATCGTCAAGGTTAAATTCTCCGGCCGCGGCAGCATCGGCATATTGACCGAGGGCACCGTCTGTGAGGCAGAGCTGCATCCCTCCGAGCCGCTCTATGTCGATGCCGGCAGCATGATCGCCTATCCAGAGAATGCCCGGCTGGAGCTAACGGTCTACGGCAACCATCTCGCCAGCCAGCATATGAGCTATCACTGGAAGATGACCGGCCACGGGCCCGTTCTGTTCCAGGCCGGACGTCAGAGCAGACGCTTCGAGCGTGACAATAATGAAGACGGCCTTATTAAGCGTTTTCTGCGCGAAGCCCTGCCCTTCGGAGGTGTATTCATTAAATAAGCAAAGAGAGCGCCTGCGTACACTACGCGGCGCTCTCTTTCATATAGTCTTAACCCAGGTAAGCGTTCAGCATCCAGGCCGTTTTCTCAACACTGGTACGGATTCCGATCAGCAGGTCGGCAGTCGGCTGGTCGCCAAGCTCCTCGGCTTGGGAGATGCCCTGCTTAAGCTCTTCGGCTACGGCAGCATAATCCTTCACAAGCTGGGCTACCATTTCCTTCGCACTCTCTCCGCCGGCAGCTTCCTTCAGTCCGGACAGTTCCAGGTACTGGGCCATTGTGGAGGCCGGTTTGCCGCCAATGGCGAGCAGACGTTCAGCCAGCTCATCGACGTAACCTGCAGCTTCATTATATAACTCCTCAAATTTCTCATGCAGCGTGAAGAATTGGGGACCGCTGACATACCAGTGATAGTGGTGCAGCTTCACGCCAAGCAGTGTCCAGTTGGCGGTCTGGCGGTTCAGGGCAGCATACAGTTCTGTGTGGCTATTAACTTGGGTACTCATTCTACAAAACCTCCCGGATATGAATAGTAGCGTTATTGTATTTAGACTCGTTCTAAATCTATATACAATTTACCATACTTTCTGCTCATTTGCAATCCCTTGATGTCCTGTGTTATTGCAGATTCTAGCATTCCGTTATGGATTCTCCTGTTATTTGCATCACAATTCTGCAAATGACCCAGGATGGACAACTATCCCCCATTCTGGAAGAGAAGCTTACACCTTCAGTAGACTGCCCTCTAGACCGAACTGATATTCGTCTCCGCCGCCCTCCCTTTACCGCTGCGGAAGATATCCCGCATCTCCTCCCGCTTGCTCTTGGGACTAAGCACATAGACTGTATCCCCCGGTTCAATGACCGTGCTGCCATGCGGTGTGACGATGCTCTTGTTGCGTATAATGGCTGTGAACAGAATATCCTCCGGCAGGCCGATCTCCGCGATCTGTCTTCCGGCGATCGGCATATGCTGTTCAATCCCGATATGATTGAATTCCGAATCCGTCTTGCCCAGCGCCACCAGCTCCATCAGCGACGGCTGGGACTGGGGCTCCTGTCCTACCAGCCTTAGACGCAAAGCCAGCGGCGAAATAGTCGTCCCCTGAATAACCGCCGAGGTCAGGACGACGAAGAAGACCACATTGAAGAACAGCCTGCCGTGCGGCAGTCCGGCCAGCAGCGGATAGGTCGCAAGCACAATGGGGATGGCCCCGCGAAGTCCGGCCCAGGAGATCAGTGTCTTTTCACGCAGGGAGAACCGGGTAAACAGCAGGCTGAGGAATACTCCGGCCGGCCTTGCCACAACCATCAGAATGACAGACAGCAGCAGTCCCTGCCAGGCAACAGCCGCCAGCTCCTGGGGGAAGACAAGCAGACCAAGCAGAATGAACATGGCAATCTGCATCATCCAGGCGAAGCCGTGATTGAAATTCATAATCGTGCGGTGATACATCAGCTCGGAATTCCCCAGCACGAGCCCCATGACGTAGACAGCCAGCAGACCGCTGCTGTGGATCATCGCCGAAGCCCCGTAGGTCAGAATGGCAAAGCCGATCGCCAGTACCGGATACAGTCCGGTTGAATCCAGATTAATGCGGTTGATCAGATAGACGGCCAGCTTGCCGACCCCAATCCCGATCAGCAGGCCCACCCCCATCTCCCAGAAGAAGGACAGCACCAGACTCCATACCGCCGTATCCGGGTGCTGCACCCATTCGATCAGAGAGACGGTAAGGAATACAGCCATCGGATCATTGCTGCCCGATTCCGCTTCCAGCGTCGAGGTCAGCCGTTTATCAATATTCTTGCCGCCAAGCACAGAGAATACCGCCGCCGCATCCGTTGAGCCGACAATCGCCCCGATCAGGAAGCTCTCGGCCCATGGCACGCCTAATATGAACTTGGCAAACACTCCGATGACAGCTGTAGTTACCAGCACGCCCAGCGTAGCCAGTGACAATGCGGGCTTCATGACCGGACGGATGTCTTTCATGCTCGTCTGCATGCCGCCCTCAAACAGAATCACCACCAGTGCAAAAATCCCGGCAAGCTGGGTCAAAGCCACATTATTGAAGTAAATGAAGTGGCTCAGCACCATTCCGGCGGCAATAAACAGAACCAGTGCGGGCATTCCAAAACGGGTGGAGAATTTGGTGGAAAACACGGAGATCAGCAGCAAAGCCGCCAGCAGCAGAATAATTTGATCTGCAAGATGAGTCATGAACCGGTTCACACCTTTCCCCGGAGCCGGGTATCTGCCTAAGCCCCTTATATTTATAGTAAGTTTATGATTGACGGGACAGAAAAAAACCCCGGTGGGCTCTGAAAACCACGGAGGTTATTATGCCTTGCTTCACTCTCTTGAATACACCTGCAGCTCCTGGATCGACCAGTAGTTGCCTCCCGCACCGGTCTGGACAATGCGGATATGCCGGGTTTTCACCTGGGAAAAGGTAATTTTGGTCCTTTCCAGCTGCCCTTTGCCGGATGCCACCTGCCTCCAGCTCTTGCCATCGTCCGATACCTGGACCTGATAGCCGCGCGGATAGTCATAAGGGGATAACGAATAATCCAGATCTATTGCTTCTATTGTATGCTGCTCGCCCAGATCAATCTGGTAGTATTCGCCTGAAGCCTGGTGCTTGACCGTATCCCAGCGTGTGCGCCGGTCTCCGTCAATGGCGCTTGCCGGATTCGAGGCTTCCTTGCTCACACTTGAGGTTACCTTCCATACGGAGCGGTCCAGCGGAACGAGTCCGGTTGCTGTAATCTGGGTTTTCTCCGACATGAGCTTAGAGCCTGTAACCCTTACAGCGTAAGTATAGAGCTTGCCTTCCTGAAGCTTGCTGTCGGTGAATTCCGTCTGTTTCACATCTCCGGCAATGACCTTCAGTTCCCCGTCCGGGCTGTCGGCCCGGAGCACTTCATAGCTTGCTCCGGGGGCCTCCAGCCAGTTCAGGTGCATCGACAGCCCTTTGACCGCCGCGGCCTTAAGGCCTTGCGGCGCTATGTCTGCCACCTTGGAAGACGGCGACAGAATATACTGCACGCCCTCTCCCGGTGCCAGTGTTTCGGTGAATTCCAGCTCGGGCGAGGCCTTCAGCCCGCTCACGTACCGGCGGGCCTCTTCATACGTATCCCCGCGTCCGAACCTCTCGCCTTCATATACCGTCTGCTCCGGCATGGTCACTTTGACCGTAACAGTCTGCTCCGTCTGCTCAAAGTTAACAAAGTTCACCAGCACCTTATTCGAGGTAGCCTTGGTGCCTGCCAGCGGCTCAAGCGTGGACGTATCTACCGCCCGCACATAAACCAGCTTATCCGCCAGCTGGTCCTTATTGGTGATCTGGTAGGTTAGCGGAGCCCCGTGTGTGGCATAGGCCAGCACCAGCCGGCGCATAATGCTGACGCGCGAATCCTCGCCTTCCTTGGTATAGTAGATCTCCGTAGTCGCCGGATCATGGTCCTCCAGATTGAAGCCGTATTTGAACAGGCTGAAATTCTTGAAGAATGCGGCATGCTGCACGAACATATCGGCATATCCGAGATGCGCCCGCATAATCCGGTCGAATACCGCAGAGGTCCGCTCTGTAGCTCCGTACTGATAGGCATCTACATGGGAGTCAGAGGTGCCGAATTCGGTGGCAAGCATTCTTTTGCTCAGTCCGTCTACCGAGCCCCCGAAGGTCTTCAGGTTCTCAGTGAAGCTCCCCCCCTGGCTGAAAATGTACGAGTCACCATAGGAATGCCCGTTGGTCAGATCCGTCACCGCCTCCAGCTCATCACGCTGCTTCGGATCACGCTCCCAGCCGTCCGGGTCCCCGCACTGGCGGACCGCTCCCTTCTGGTTACCGCAGGAATCCTCGCTGTACCCCGGCCAGTACGCCCATCCGGGCGCAACGGTCTGCAGATGCGGAGCCATCGTCTTACCTTTACTATTCAGCCAGTTCGCAATCGCTAAGTTAACCGCCTTGGAACGGTTGAACAGCCCCGGCTCATTGTCCACCTCATAGTACTGGAAGTACGGGCTGTATTTACGGAAATAATCCGTCAGCTTCTTCTCGGCGTCATCCGGCAGCGTTCCGTCCGGCTTGAGCTTAATATCGCCTGTATGCAGATAGAGCGCCACAGCCTGCATGTTGTAATCCTTCAGCACCTTGTAATATTCGTCCATCTTCTCACAGGAACGCCCGACATCACTGGCACAGCTGGCCCGCATAATATTGCCGCTGTAAGCTACACCGAGCCATTTCATAATATAGGGCAAGTGAGTCACGGCACCCTCGTCAAAATAGAACTGCTTGTTGTTCACCACCGTACCGGTCAGCGTATAGCTGCCGTGAATCGGCTCCTTGATCGGGGATTTCAGCGCCTCCAGACTGAGGTTATCCCAAGTGAACCAGTTATACTTATCCTCTGCGGCGGACGAATAAATTCCCCGGGCGGTTCGCAGGGTCAGCTCATTGGCTCCGCTGACAAGCTGCTCCTTGGGAATGTACAGCTCGTAGGTTTTGCGGAAGTCATATTTGCTGCCCGTTCCGGCGATGCCGGCAATCTGGATAATACCGGAAAGCTGCCGGTTCGAGAACACGCTCATCTGGGGAACGGACTTGTAGGCATCCAGGATGCTTACGCGGAATAAGACCCCATTCGCCGGAATCTCATCCAGCTCATACTGAATCCGCAGCTCGGGATTCGTCTCCCCGTGCAGACCTGAAGGCAGTGTCTTAAGTTCTCCTGACTTCGCGGCGGATGAAGTCATGCTAAGCGCCTCCTTCACCCCGCTTGACCCTGCCGCTCTGAACTCTGCAGCCGAGCCGTCATGGCGGCCCAGCTTCCAGATGACCGTGCTCTCCGGCATTTCCGGCCCGGCATCCTTGGCCGCCGATAATCCGGACAGGTCGACCTCAGTCCCGCCGTTCTTCGTCCCATCCTTGCCGAAGACAGAGACGGACAACAGAATAAGAATGATGAGTGCTGCGAATTTTAGTAATAGATGAAGTTGTTGCCTTGGCTTCTTCTTGCGTCTGGTCCTCATTCCCTTGTCCTCGCTTTCTTCCGGGGTGTCTGTATTGTGCCGGGTCTACGTAACGCCTTGACCAATCTTCCCTTAAGGCAGCGTAAGCGCACTCTGGGGAACAATCATCTGCTTCTGGCTCTGGCTTCTCCACATCAGGCTGACGCTCGCATCCCCGCGGTTCTCATAATACTCGACCTTAATCGTATAAGGGGTGTTCGCTGAGAGTGTGATGCTGCCTTCCTTGCCGGCGCTGCTCTGATTCTTCCAGTTATCAATAATCAGCTTGCCGCCCACCCATACGCGGATGCCGTCATCGGAGGACGCGGTGAACGTATACTTCTCGCTGTAGAGCGGCTTGATGCTGCCGGTCCAGCGGACAGAGAAGGAATCCTTGGGAATGCCTGCCGCCGGTGAATCTCCGTGCCAGTTGAATTGAATCTTACTGTCGTTACGGGTAAGCAGCGGTGTGCCCGACAGAGTGGCATTGCCGAAGTACTGGCCTTTCAGCACGCTGCGGGAGACTACAGCCGCCGTCTGCATTCTGGCGTTCATGGTGCGCTTGTAATCCTCGCGGGATACCGTATATTTATCATTCATGAAGCTCTGGATCTTCAGCGGATTGTTATTCTCTACCAGCATCTTCCCCCATGTCATCGTATATACCCATTTACTTTGTTTTTGAGACAACATGACAGGGTCTGGAAGCTCTCCGCTCTCCCCAATGCCTATCGGTTTGCCGTCGGCAAGCTTCAGGAGACTGTCATAGTAGGATTGCTTGTAATCATTGTTATAGATATCGGCAGCCAGCACATCAACCTTCGCGGTTCCGGGAAAATAGGCGGCGTAAGGCCCCGACGACTTATTGGGCGCATTCGGATTCCATACCCACAGCAGATTGTTCAGCTTATGCTTATTCACCATACGGTCATAGACCAGGTCCCAGAGCTTGACGAAGTTATCCTTCTGCCCCCACCAGAACCAGCCCCCGTTCATCTCATGGTAAGGCCGCCACAGAACAGGGACTCCGGCATCCCGCAGCTCGCCCAGATACACCGCCACCTCATCCAGCTCGGCAACCAGTGCCTTATACTGCGGAGTGCCGGGGGTAACATAGGCATTGAATTTCTCCTGGCTGAGGGACATATGCACATTGGTCCATACCGGTGCGGTTCCCGGCAGATTCTGATGGAAGGTCATGGCCACGATCCCCCCGCCCTCATGCCATCTTATGGCGCTGTCTACCACAGCCTGGCGTTGCCTGGCGATAGTCTCCTTGGACTGGTTGCCAATGGCACCCAGCTCGTAACCATGCAGAACGGCGTGATGACCGCTTGTATTCTTGAGCTTGTTGTTGAATTCATCGGGGCTCTCCAGATAGTCGTGCTGGCCGGAGATCATGCCCTTGCCGCTGAGATCGCGGAGATAGCTTAACAGGGCAACTGCCTCCCTGGAGGCAGAGGGATTAATCGGCTTGATTGATGCGGGGACAGCAGGAGCAGTCACCTTGGCGGCGGCAGGAACCTGAGTTCCGCTCCCCCATGGGATCAGTGAGAAGATAAGGATAAGTGGGAAAAAGGTTGTATACAGCCTGTACTTACGGTAAGTGTTCAATGGTATCTCCTTTCTCCAGCCTGGTGCTTCCTGTGCGTCAGGAGAGCCAGACGCCTGCACAGCGTCTATAGCTCAGTAGCCCTGCTGAGCAGCAGGGCCGGTAGAGCAGGCTTATCAGGATATAGAATTGTAACGTCTTAACCAGTATCAGCGCCATGCATGAATACAGCTGCGGACCTTGGGAGGGCTACGAAGCGGATGGGAGGAACAACGCGCTGGCCGGAACTGTTCCTTTGGCCTGGCTGGGGCTCTCCCACATCAGCCGCGCCTTGGCATCTCCCTGATTCTCGTAATATTCTACCTGAATATCATACAGCTCACCTGCATTCAGGCTGATGCTGCCCATGCGCTCGGTGCCGCTCTGCTTCACCCAGCTGTCGATAACCAGCTCGCCGTTGATCCGCACGCGGACACCGTCATCGGAGTGGGTATAGAACTGGTAGGTCTCGGTATACAGCGGCTTCAGCTTGCCGCTCCACCGTACAGAGAAGTAATCTATGCCGATCGCGGCATCCGGCGAACCTTGCCGCCAGTTGAATTCAATTACGGCATCGGTGCGCACCACAGCGGGAGCACCTGTGAGCGTCATATTATTGAAGTATTCCGCGTACAGCCCATTGGCTGCCGGAGCCTCCGCCGGAGGATTCACCGGTGATGGAACAGGTGCAGCTGTCGGCGTTGGTGCAGATACTGGTGTTGATGCTGGTGT
This sequence comes from Paenibacillus piscarius, assembly GCF_022234545.1. Lineage (GTDB taxonomy): Bacteria > Bacillota > Bacilli > Paenibacillales > Paenibacillaceae > Paenibacillus_AQ > Paenibacillus_AQ piscarius. Next base: position 186,446 of record NZ_JAIEUI010000009.1, on the reverse strand, counting down.
CGGCGCAGGTGTTGGTGCGGCTGCCGGCGTTGGTGTGGCTGTTGGCGTTGGAGTTACCGCTGGTGCATCGTTCACGGGAAGCGAGAACAGCGCGCTGGCCGGAACCGTCCCCTTCGCCTGGCTGGGGCTCTGCCACATCAGATGGACATTGGCATCGCCTGCGTTCTCGTAATACTCTACCTTAATATCGTATAATTGTCCGGCGCTAAGGGCGATGCTGCCTGTGCGTGCAGTCCCGCTCTGCTTCACCCAGCTGTCAATGACCGCTGTACCGTTCACCCATAAGCGGATGCCGTCATCCGAAGTGGTGTAGAACTGGTAAGTCTCGCTATACGCAGGCTTAATCTGGCCGGTCCAGCGGATGGAGAAGTAGTCGGTGCCAAGCGCGGCATTAGGCGTGCCCTGACGCCAGTTGAAGCTGATAACATCATCATTCCGCACCATTACAGGAGTTCCGGACAGCGTCATATTCTTGAAGTATTCTCCAAGCAGACCATTCCGGGTGTAAGCCTGCTCCGGTTCACCCGGAACCGGCTTCTGGACAGGCGCTGCCGGCGGCAAACCAACCATTACCGGTGTTGGCGTTGGTGACGGTGTCACTGTAGATGCCGGGGTCACCGTAGGCGCCGGTGTTGCTGTTGGCGCCAGTGTCGGTGTTGCCGTTGGTGACGGGGTCAACGTGGGCGTTGGCGTTGCTGCCGGTGACGGTGACGCCGCCGGCGCTGTCCAGCTTTTATACTGATCCCGGGTTAAGGTATAGCTGTCATTCATGAAGTTCTTGATCGTCGTTGTGCTGTTGTTCTCATAGAGCATCTTGCCCCAGTTCATCATGAACACATATTTCTGCTGGGTCAGCTTCAGCTTGGAGATATTCGGCATTTCACCGTTCTCGCCGATTCCAATCGGCTTGCCGGCAGCCAGCGTAACCAGGTCATCATGATATCTGTTCGAATAATCATTGTTATATATATCTGCTGCCAGCACATCCACCTTGTCGGCCCCCGGGAACGTCCGGTCATACGGGTCGGAGTTCGAGTTAGGCGCATTCGGGTTCCATACCCACAGCAGATTATTTAATTGATGAACGTTAACGAAACGGTCATACATAATATTCCATAGCGCAGTGAAATTTGTCTTCTTACCCCACCAGAACCAGCCGCCGTTCATCTCGTGGTAAGGTCTCCAGAGGATGGGGACTTTGGCATCACGGAGGCTTTTCAGGGAAACAGCCACTTTATCCAGATCGGCAATCAGCGCATTATACTGAGGAGTGCCGGGGGTTACGTATTTGTTGAATTCCGCCTGGCTGAGCGGCTTCTGTACATTGGACCACTCGTACTTCGTGCCCGGCAGGCTCTGATGGAACGTCATGGCGACAATGCCGCCCGCTCTCGACCAGTTCGTCGCACTCCACACAATATTCTTGCGCTGAGCGGCTACTCCGCTCTCCGTCTGTCCGCCAATCGCTCCCAGCTCATAACCGTGCAGTGCCGCATAATGTCCGCTGGTTCCCTTCAGCTTGTTGCTAAGCTCATCCGGACTCTCGAAATAGTCATGCTGACCTGAGATAATGCCATTTCCTGAGATCTCGTAGAGATTGTTCAGCAGCTTGACCGCCTCGGCCGAAGCGTTGAGGTTCACGGGCATTCCGGCAGCGGAAGCCGCCTTGACCGGTGACGGGGCTATGCCCATTCCGAGCGGTACAGCAGACACAAATACAGCCAGCAACAACATAGCACAGAGCAAACGAGACTTACGGTAAGTTTTCAATTTCCCTCTTCCTTTCGGTAGCCAGGCTGCCACTCTTGCGAAGGCCCTATAGCTTTGCGTCCCTGTCTTTCGAGCAGGTTTGCCTTTGTCGTATTGGAAGGATCAATCCCTCTTACCGTAAGTATCGTCTTTATGCAATTTTTTTGTAGAGCAAACGCGAAAATTACCGAATAAATAGTTCTGTGTACCTGTTTTGATTCTGTAACAATTGGTTAAATAGATAAGTTGGGCCTATGATAGTCCTATGAAATAAACTGATGCAGCTCAATATCCTCCCAATCCAGGGTAATGCGGATATTATCTTCTTCCACCAGCTCCGAGCCGGTCTGCACCTCAATGAACTCCACATCGGTCAGGGCCAGGATAGCATGCTTGGTTCCTTCAGGAATCCGTACCACATCGCCCGCTTTCACATTATGCAGCTTCTCATTGATCACTATGCTGGCTGCCCCGCTGACAAAGGTCCAGATTTCACTGCGCTTGTGGTGCATCTGGTAGCTGATGTTTTTGCCCTCATTGATGAAGATCCGCTTGGTCAGCACCTCATTGCCTTCATCGTATTTCACATAGTCAATTACCTTGTAGTGGCCCCAGCGGCGTTCTTCATACATTGGTCTCTGTTCAAAAGACTTCAGCACCTCCTTAATCCGCGGGCTCTCCGTCTTGTGGGTTACCAGAATTCCATCCGGGCTGGCCGCTACGATCAGATCTTTGGCCCCAATCACCGTCACCGGAATATCCAGCTCGTTAATCAGGGAGGTGCCTTCGGAGTCTGCGGTTACGAAGCCTTTGCCGACCAGGTTATTGGTCATCTCCTCGGTCAGCGTGTTCCAGGTGCCCAGGTCCTTCCAGAATCCGGCGTACGGCTGAACCACAATATTCTCCTCTTTCTCCACCACTTCATAGTCGAAGCTGATCGAGGACAGCAGTTTATACTGCTTCTGCAGCTCTTCGTAGTTCAGCGGCAGGCCTTTGCGCTGCAGAATGTCCAGCAGATAGCCCAGCCGGAAGGCGAATACCCCGCAGTTCCACAGGGCGTTCCGGCGGATCAGCTCCTCGGCCTGCTCACGGTCCGGCTTCTCCTGGAAATGGCTCACCTGCAGGTATCCGCTTGCGCCCGGCTCGGCATCCGTTGGAATGATATAGCCGTACTTCTCTGACGCATGTTCGGGAACGACGCCCATCAGCGCCAGATTCGCCCCGCTCACCAGCATCGTGTTCTCAAGCTGCTGCACCGTTTCAAAAAAGGAAGACTCCACATACGGGTCCACCGGCAGAATCGCCACAGTCTCGCTGGGCGAGACACCTGCGATGGAATACAGATACGCAGCGGTCAGCGCAATGGCCGGGAAGGTATCCCGCCGTTCCGGTTCCACGATAATCGGCACCCCGCTGCCGAGCTGGCTCTGAATCATCTCCACCTGGCTGCGTCCGGTCGCAAGATACGAGGACTCTGCCAAGCCATTCTCCTCGAGCTGTCTCCATACGCGCTGAACCATCGATTCCGGTTCGCCTGCCGGGCTCTCCAGCACCTTCAGAAATTGCTTGGACCGTGAATCATTGGACAAAGGCCAGAGCCGCTTACCTGAACCGCCTGATAAAAGTACCAGTTTCATATGGGAACCCTCCATATCGTAATGTTATTGGGTGTTTCTTGTGTTCGGGAGGAATAAGTGCAGGCTGTTATGAGGGTCACTGCAAGGAATGTTTGGGCTTCCGGCCGCTGTTGTCTCCAAATTTCCTGATTTAGACCGCAGATTGCGGTAGAAATCCGGAGACAAAGGCGGACGCTACCGCTCCTACAGCTCCAAAATTCCTCTCCGTTCCGTTCAATAACAGGCTGGGCTTATTCGGCTTCGCCCACAGGCGAAGCTCCCGGCTAAAGATCCGGCTATGGCCGCTTGTTGGTGCGGCAAGGGGCTGCCGGATTGCCGATATATTTGCGCGGCAGTTAAAACCCTGATTTGCGCCTGCTATTCTGCAGGACAGTTGAAACCCTGGTTGCTGCCTTTCTTGCAGATGAGAAACTTAAAGACGCTAAGTGCCGCTTGTTCCAAGGCGTTGCCGCTCCATCTCGCGGCGGAAAGCAGCGATGGATTCAAGTGCATTAATGCTCCTCATTCGCTCGTTCAGCCAACTATCTGCGATATTCGCGCGTTTAGCCCACTATCTACGAATTCAAGTGCATTTATACACTTCATTCGCGCGTTCCGCCAACTATCTATGAATTCAGGTGCATTAATGCACCTCATTCGCGCGTTCGGGCCGCTATCTGCGAATTCAAGTGCATTTATACATTTCATTCGCTCGTTCAGCCAACTAACTCCGATTTCAAGTGCATTTATACACCTCATTCGCTCGTTCAGCCCGCTATCTGCGGATTCTAGTGCATTTGTGCACCTCATTCGCCCGTTCCGCCCGCTATCTGTGAATTCAGGTGCATTAAGTGCACCTCATCGGCGCGGGGCGGCGGGACGAGCGCATCCGGCCGGCCCAGCGTACAGCCAGGGACGAGCGCATCCGGCCGTCCCAGCATACAGCCAGGGACGCTCGCACCCGGCAGTCCCGGCCGGGAAGCCGGGGGACCGGGCCCCCGCCCCCGGCCCTACACCGCGCCGGCGACGCTCGGCGAGTAGCCGCTAAGCCCGCCCATCTGCGGGCGGCCGACGGAGATGTACTCTAGGCCGGTGCCCTCGATCTGCTCCTTGGTGTAGACGTTGCGGCCGTCGATCAGCACCTTGCGGCGCATGCTTCCGGCCAGCACATGCAGGTTGATCTCCTTGAACTGGCTCCAGTCGGTCAGCAGGCAGACCGCATCGCTGCCTTCGGCCGCCTCCTCCGCCAGTCCGCACCAGCGCAGCTGCGGGTGGTCGTATTCCCGGCGGAAGTTATCCGCAGCGATTGGATCGTACAGCTTCACGATGGCTCCCTCCGCCACCAGCGCCTCCACAATCTCGCGGGCCGGGGCCTCGCGTACATCGTCGGTGTTCGGCTTGAACGCCAGGCCCCAGATGCCGATCTCGGCACCGCGCAGGCTGCCAAGCGATTCATGAAGCTTCGAGATAATCATGAACCGCTGGTCCTTGTTGACCTCGACGACCGATTTGAGCAGCTTGAACTCATAATCCACATTGCCGGCAATCTGGATCAGCGCATTGGTATCCTTCGGGAAGCAGGAGCCGCCATAGCCGATGCCGGCCTGCAGGAAGGTCGATCCGATTCTCCGGTCCATCCCCATCCCCTCGGCCACCTCGGTTACGTCGGCTCCCACCTTTTCGCAAATGTTGGCAATCTCATTAATGAACGAGATCTTCGTCGCCAAGAAAGCATTGGACGCATACTTAATCATCTCGGCGCTGCGGATATCGGTAACGAACACATTCTCTGTAAATCCCTGGTGCAGCTCGCGCATCATCGGCTCAAGCGAAGGATTATCCAGTCCGATGACGATCCGGTCCGGATGCAGGGTGTCACGGATGGCAGAGCCTTCACGGAGGAATTCAGGCGCGGAGACGATGTCGAAGGGATGATGGGTGTGCGAGGCAATCAGGTTGCGGATTCGCTCATTGGTGCCTACAGGTACGGTCGACTTGGTCATAATAATCTTGTAGCCTTCCATCGCCTGGGCAATCTCGGCAGCCGCGCCTTCAATATATCTTAGATCGGCTTCGCCGCCCGGCAGGGAAGGTGTGCCCACCGCCAGAATGACGATATCTGACCGGCGGACCGATTCCTTCAGATTGGAAGAGAAGCTCAGCCGGCCCTCCCGCAGATTCATCTCGATCAGGGCCTCAATACCCGGCTCATAGATCGGGGACTCCATCCGGTTCAGCTTCTCAATCTTCTGCTCATCCTTATCCACGCAAATGACATGATTTCCATTCAGGGTGAAGCACACGCCTGATACAAGTCCTACATAGCCGGTACCGATAACTGCGAGTTTCATACATTCATCCTCCTCTTAGGAAATTGACGTAGGCCTGTTCCACATACTGCTTGAACCGGACCATAAACGCCTGCTCATCGAATTTGCGCGCATGGCCCATAATCTGGTCGATATCCCACGAATAGGATTCCACCTCATCAATGGCCTTAAGCATATCGTCAACCTCCTGGTGCGGGAAGAAGACGCCGTTGACATAAGGAATTATCGTATCCAGCGCTCCGCCGGCCTGGTAGGCAATGACCGGTCTTCCTGCAGCGTTGGCCTCCAGCGGTGTAATCCCGAAGTCTTCCTCTCCCGGAAAAATAAACGCCCGGCACTGCGACATCAGTCCCGTCACCTCTTCATCCGCCAGCCGGCCCAGGAAGGAGACATTGCCCTTGGCCATGCCCTCCAGCCGCTTGCGGTCCGGCCCGTCACCCACAATATACAGCTTGAGGCCGTTACGGTTGAACGCCTCCACCGCCAGGTCAATCCGTTTGTAGGAGACCAGCCGGGAGACAATCAGATAGTAATCCCCGATGTTCGGAGAGCTGGTGAAGCGGGACGTATTGATCGGCGGGAAGATCACATCGGAATCTCGGTGGTAATAATTCTGTATCCGCGTCTTCACCACCGAAGAATTGGCTACGAACTGGTTGACATTTTTGGAAGTGCGCTGGTCCCAGCTCTTCAGGCGCTGCATGTAGACCTTGAGCAGTTTTTTGAACAATCCCGAATTGGACTGCCGTTCCATATACGTGTCGTAGTCCCAGGCGAAGCGCATGGGGGTGTGGCAGTAACACAGATGGAAGGTGGACTCGGGCACCTGAATGCTTTTCATAAAAGCACTGCTGGAGCTTAAGACGATGTCATACCCGCTGAAGTCCAGATCGCGGACCGCCATGGGATAGAGCGGCAGCACTCCCTTGAAATTCTGCTTCACGCCCGGAATTTTCTGCAGCCACGAGGCCCGGATATCCGCATCTTTGAGGTTATCGGTCAGGCGGCTTCCGTTAAATACCGTTGTGAAGATCGGAGCCTCCGGATACATGTGATGAAAGACCTCCACCACCCGCTCCGCTCCGCCCATCTGGATTAAATAATCGTGCGCGATCGCAATTTTCATGTGAATCATCCTCAAAGTTTTATGGAGCAGCATCATCAAGCCGTGAACGCATGGAAGTGACAGATGTTGATGCAAGCCCTGGCGTCATTCAGAGTCCGGACGGTCAGGTTGCAGCCAGCAGACCCTTGTAGTAATTGACAATGTCCTTAACCGTGTTCTCGATGACAAAATGCTCCTTCACCCGCTTCATTCCCTGCTCCGCCATCCGTCTGCGCTCTTCGGGATGGTTCAGCATCCAGGTGATGGATTCTGCAAGCACAGCGGGATCTCCCGGCTGGATCAGCAGCCCCGTCTCGCCGGGAACCACGATCTCCACCGGCCCGCCTTCGTTAGAGGCGATTACCGGCAGTCCGGCCGCCATTCCTTCAACAATGACCTGGCCGAACGGCTCAGGTGTGATAGATGTATGGATCAGCAGATCTGCTCTGCTCATCAGTCCTTGTATATCATCCACATGACCCAGCAGGCTGACATTGGTAATGCCGTCCCGCTGCATCTGCTGAATTAATTCCTGCTTGTATTCCTCTTCTCCGAACAGGGCGTCCCCGGCCAGCCAGAACTTCACCCGGCTGTCCTGCTTGAAGGCCTTGGCGGCCTCCAGCACAATGTGCTGGCCCTTCCAATGGGCCAGACGGCCGACCAGCAGGACGTTGAAGTCCTTCTGCTCGCGCTTCGCGATGCCCTCGCCGATGGCCTTGGCGAACGCCGAGTAGACAACCAGCGTCTTCTTCGAGCGCGGCAGCTCCAGCGCGTTCAGCGTGGAATGCGAGTTGGCAATGACGCCGTTCGGCAAGAGGCGTGACAGCAGCCGGATCGCCTTGGCGACAACCGGCTTCAGGTAAGGCGCTCCGATGTGATCGCGGATGTGCCAGATCAGCGGCACGCCGGCTTTTTTGGCAGCCACTGCTCCGTAGAAGGCCGATTTCAGGGAATTGGTGTGCACACAATCCACCTTCTCTTCCTTCAGCAGCGGGGCCAGCCCCCGGCCGTAGGACAGCAGCTTCAGCGCAGCCGCCGGAGCGCCGAGATTCACCGTATTACGCCCGCGGGTGCGGATGCTCTCATCCAGCGGGACAATCCGCACATCAATGCCTCTCTCCCGCAGCCGTTCTGCCAGTGTACCTTCCTCCGCCAGAATCACCAGCGGCTCAATCTGCTCACCGATATTGGTGAGAATGTTGAACAGGGCTACCTCGCCGCCGCTCCACTTCGCGGTGTGATCGATATAAGCGACCTTTAGCATCCTGCAGCCACATCCTTTCCCAGAGTATCAAGGAATACCGATTCCACCTGGTCGCCTACATGCTGCCAGGTATACTTCTCCAGCACATGATTCCGGCATTCCTCCCGGCTTGGCAGCAGCTTGCGGTTGCCAAGCATATGAATCATGCCTTCCGCCATATCTTCGCTGGCTGCACTCTTGAACAGCAGCTCCGGACGGAAGCCCTGCAGAATCTCCTTGTTGCCGCCGACCGGGGTCGCCATCACCGGAAGACCGGAGGACAGCGCCTCAACCGTAATCAGGCCGAAGCCCTCCAGCGCCTGGGAAGGGACCACGAACATATCCGCCGCCTGATAGTAGGAGGCCAGCTCATGATCGGGAATGTAGCCGAGCAGCCGGACCTTGTTGCCCAGCCCGTAATCGGCGATCCGCTCCTCCAGCTCCCCGCGCAGCGGCCCCTTGCCTCCGATCAGCAGGATCGCGTTCGGGAACCGCTCGGACACCTGTCTCCAGGCTTCCAGCAGCTGCAGGAGGCCCATCCGGTTCATCAGCCGCCGGACGGTCAGCACCGTGGTGGCGCCCTCCGGCAGATTCAGCGTCCGGCGGACAGCCAGCCTGTTCGGTGCCGGTGTGAACCGCTCAACATTCGCCGCTCCCGGAATGACGATGATCTTGTGCAGCGGCACTCCGTGCAGCTCGTGCAGCATGTTGCGGAAATAATCGCTCAGGACGATGAATTTGTCCGCCAGCTTGTAAGCTTTATGTTCAATCGATTTGGCAATCGTTGTCTTCACTCGATGCTTGATGCCCTGACCCTCAATCTTCATCTCTTCATTCCAGGGTCCGTGAAAGGTCATGATGACCGGGATGCCCCGCTTCTTCGCCTCTAAGGCCGGGCCGATGCCGTAAGGAGCGAAGTGGGTATAGAGGATATCAATCCTGCCGCTCCCCTCGCCCATCAGGGCTGCCGCCTTGCGCTGGAACGCATCCTTGCGCTTCCAGATGGTCTCCTTGGGGTCCCCGGCGTTGTGGATGATCAGTTCCTTCGGAGTCTCCGGCGTCTCCTGGCTGCAGATCAGGGCGTGCACCCGGTTGCGCATGGAGAGCTGCTCGCATACGGATTTGAAGTAGGTATTCAAGCCGCCCGGCTGTAATGAAGGCCAGCTGAGGCCGGTTGTCATAATGTTCAACCCGTCATTGTACGACATAGCTTCTCTCCTCCTTGCTCTTCTTCTTCCTCTCTGCCTGGCCCGCTTCGTTGTGCCGGGCCAGCTTGCCTGCGCTGTGCAATTCGTAATGCTTGAAGCCGACCATGAATTCATACATCACCCAGAATACGGATACGGCGAATCCCGAAATGCCTTTCTTGAACAGGCCGTGCAGGAAATACTTCTGCACGAAGCGCGCCGGCGGCCGGAGCAGCAGACGGCTCAGCTTGAACGGCTTGCCGCTGGCGAAGGCAGTCTCTGCTTCCAGATCGGTATATTTGTTGAACCGGGCGACATGGTCGTTGATGCTGCGGAAGCCTTGATGCCACAGCGTTCCGTTCAGCTTCACGGTGCGATCCTCCGACACCTCCGGGATCTCATGCACCAGCGAGTTACGGATGCTGTATTCCTTGCGGTTATACAGCCGCACCAGATATTCGCCCTTATCCAGCCACTTGCCCAGGAAATCCCCGATCCGGTACAGCGAGAAGGCCACAGTGGCATCCGTCAGTCCCGGCTTGCGCTCCAGAATGTCGCGGGCCAGCTCATCGCTGACCACTTCGTCCGTATCAATCAGGAAGACCCAGTCATGGACCGCGTGCGCCACTCCGAATTCCCTTTGTTTGGCATATCCGGGCCATGGGTTGACGAACACCCGGCACCCCAGGCTCTCGGACAGCTGTACCGTTCCGTCTTTGCTTCCTCCGTCGATGACAACCACCTCATCGGCGAATAACCGGCAGGACTGAATGGCCTTGGCTATCCGGACTTCGTCGTCCTGGGCAATGATGACTGCCGAGATCGGGTAGCTGCCCCGGCCGCCAAGCACATTTGTCAGTGAATCCATGAGGTATCCTCCCTTTTAGCAGTCCAGTATTCGTCGTCAATCCGAGAAACATTTGGGCTTCCGATCGCTGTTGTCTTCTGATTTCCTGATTAGAACCGCTGATCGCGGTAGAAATCAGAAGACAAAGGCGAACGCTGACGCTTCTACAGCTCCAAATTTTCTCTACTTTCCTCAAAATACTGTCCTTTGGATTTAAGCAATTCGTCGCTCGCCTTGTATTCCCGGCTCGCTGAATCAGCTAGTTACTTGCCTGCTTACACAGGTTTCTTGCGAATGTACGAATTCATCGTCGTCTTCAGCCACTGAAGGTCCTGGCCGTTAATGAGCAGCCGCGGAAGCTTGACCTTCAGGTTGTATCTGATATTAAGAATAATGAACAGGAACCGCAGCACCGCCGATGACAGCATAGCCGCTCCGGCTCCGAACAGCCCGAACTTCGGCACCAGCAGGAACAGCAGCGGGATCACCAGGATCAGGCCGACACCCTGCAGGATGGAGACGAACTTCGGCTTGCCGAGCGCCATGAACACCTGGGCCAGAATCAGTGTGCCCCCGCTGATGGTAACCTCCAGCAGCAGCAGGCGGAATACGGTCAGCGCGGTGTTGAACTCCTTGCCGTAGAGCAAAGGGATCACCAGCGGCGCGGCCAGCATCAGGAATACGGCGCCAAGCAGGGTACAGGTAGTACTGATCCGGAAAGCCTTGAACGTCAGGGCCACCGCTTCGTCCTTCGACAGCTCAGAGGCCTTCGGGAAGAGCACCACCGTGATCGAATTGGCGAAGAAGTTGACCATGCGCGACAGGCTGACCGCAACCGCATAGAGCCCCAGATCCGCCGGTCTGAGCAGACCGGCAATGATGATCTGGTCTATGTACACCGAGAATTGTCCAAGCAGGTCGTTCCCGTAGGAGCCGAGACCATAGGTGAACAATCGTTTGAAATTAAGATAGGCCTCTCTCAGCTTCACCCTGTAGGTCCGCAGCAGCAGGAGGGTCATGCCGATGAATATCGGAACCGAGGGCACCAGATAAGCCAGCGCGGTCGTGAACGGATTCATATATCCGGTGAGGATTAGAAGTCCGATGGCCGCCAGCGTCAGCATAGGCACCAGGTAACGCGTCCAGTTGAAGGTCCGGTAATCGCCTCTGAACTGGAAGGCGGCATTGTTGATCTGCGAGATGACGATCAGCGGACAGAGGATCATGGACCACTGGGCGAAGACCACCACCTCGTGGCTGAACGACTTCAGCCAGTAAGGCAGGACGAGAATGCCGACCACCATAGCGAGCGTTCCGAAGGTCAGGCCGATCAGCAGGGCGATCCGGTACAGCACGCCGGCATCCTCCGGGTTCCGCTTGGCATTGTAGATCAGCGCCGAGGGAATGCCGAAGCTCATGCTGAAGGCCAGGAATTGCGACCAGTTCACCATCGCTGTCTGCTCGCCCCGGCCTGACGGGCCGAGATAGCGGGCGGTCAGCACGCCGGTCAGCATATTGACCAGCAGGATCAGTACGCTGACGAACATGGTTTTGACGGCAGCCGAGCTGTTGTCCTTGCTCTTCGTGAACCGCCGGAAGGTCGACCAGACCCGGTTAGCGGGAAGTGACTTGGCGCTTGACTGCTGCATGAGGAATTCCCTTCTTTCTGCTCTGTGTTAACTCTGCGGCGCTGAGGCCAAGCCCGATCAGCATCCAGATCAGATACCCCTTCAGTCCGGGGAAGCCGTTATCCGAGACCAGGCTGGCCACCGCTCCCATCCAGGCCGCCAGTGCGAGCCGGGCGTAGGGCTGCAGTTCATTCTTCCGCATGACCCTGACGCCGATCTCTTTGACGACTACGCCTAGAGCCCCGAAGAAGAATAATGCGCCAAGGATACCGAAGGTCAGCAGCAGAGCGATGACGCCGTTATCCATGTTCCCGTACTCGCCCAGCTCTCCGCCGTTGCCCAGCTTCGTGCCCTGTCCTACACTGCCGATGCCCTGGCCCACCGGATTGCTGGCCACCATCGGAAGCATGTTGGTCCAGAGGGTGAGGCGTTCATTGTAGGAGTGGTCCTCCTGCACATCAGAGAGCGTCTCGACCCGGGCCACCAGTCCTTCGGCTCCCGGCAGCTTCGGAACGACCCAGAACAGCGCCGCCGCCACGAAGACCAGCTGAAGCAGCGACTTCCACTTGCCCTTGGACGGGGATGAAGCAATGTAGACCAGGAGCATCACCAGCAGCACGAGCCAGGCCGAGCGGACCAGCGTAGTCAGCAGGCAGACCACGACGAGCATCACGCCGATCCAGCGCAGGGTCCCGCGCCATCTGGGCTCCAGAATCATCGGCACCAGTGCGAAGACCAGGAAGGTGGCCGCCGGCCCCGGCGAGTTCAGTGTAGAGAAGACCCGGATCTCCAGGGGGTACGGCGTACCGATCGACATCATATCCGCATGGTTCATCCAGAAGGCATCCCAGGGGGGAACGGTCAGATACTGCACAATCCCGTAGATCGCAACCAGCACGGCAATATTGGCAAAAGCGTACAGCAGCCGGTCAATATCCTTCGGCCCAAACTTCGTAACCGCGAAGAACGGAATCAGGAGCAGCGGCACGATATAATTCGCCAGATCGTAGACCGAGCCGATGCCGTTCTTCGCCAGGCCGATGATTGCGCCGTAAGCGAGCGCAACGGAGAACAGCAGGAGAATCCGGGTGGAAGATTTGCGGACCCGGTGTATCTCTCTTAGCACCGGAATCGCCAGGGTCGCTCCGGTCAGCAGCGGGGCCAGACTGAGCAGGGAGACCGAGTGGTACACTCCCTCATACCAGTCTGCGATCCGCCGCAGCTCTGGAGCCACCGCCCAGACCAGCAGCGTGTACGGGACCAGGAGCCGTGTGTTCAGCAGCGCCAGCAGGAAGGCCGGGAACAGGATGCCGGCCAGGATCACGCCCTGCAGGCTGTTCGAAGAGCTTAGCTTCGCGCTGGCGAAGCCGATCACAAGCGGCAGAATGAGCGCCGCAGCGCCGATCATAGCCATGACTGCGGCCGACTTGACGGCCGCTCCTGATGGAAACTTCAGACTATTCTCATCTCTGCTTAACATGATCCTTCCCCGCCTCCCGTCTTACGCCGCTGCATTCACTCTGCACGGCTGCTTTTCACCTTATCCCGTTTGCGCAGCTCCTTGAGCAGCAGCACCAGGAACTGGGCATCGTCCACCAGATATCTTTTCCAGAGGCGGCCCGGCTCCTGGCTCAGTCTCCAGAGCCATTCCATTCCGGTCCGCTGCATGAAATCCGGTGCCCGCTTCACGGAGCCGGACAGGAAATCGAAGGTCGCGCCCACACCGATCGAGATCGGCGCCCGGTAGGAGGTATAGTGGCGGTAGATCCACTTCTCCTGCTTCGGCGCACCCACGCCTACGAAGACAATATCCGGCCGGCTCTCCGTCAGCATGTCGATGATCTGCCGGTTCTCCTCCTCGTTATGCTCGAAGCCGTAGGAAGGAGAATAACAGCCGACCACATTGATGTCCGGGTAGGCGGCCTTCAGATTCTTCGTCGCCTGCTCCGCTACGCCCTCGGCCGAGCCGAGGAAGAACAGGCGGTACTGCCTCTGCTGAAAAGCATGGCCCAGGCGGCTGAAGAGATCCGCGCCTGATACCTTCTGCTTCAGCGGCTTGCCGAGCATCTTGGACGCCCAGATCAGCGGCATCCCGTCAGCGACCACCGCACCTGCTTCGGAGTACACTTCCTGAAACTCTTTATCCTTGCGGAGCTTAATGACATGATCGACATTGCAGGTCAGGATGTAGGATTGGCTCCGCTCCTGAATCGTTCTGTCAATGTAATCAAGCAGGTCCATGAAATCATAGTTATCGAAATTGACATCGAACATGTTCACTTGGTTCATCGTATCACTTCTTTTTGTGGGGAATCGGCCAGCTGTGAAGACCGGTACAGGCAGTTCAGGTACCAGCAGAACGGAATGATGAACTGGACCGTCGACAGCGTGTTATCCGTGAAAGAATAGATCAGAAAAGCTGCAATCAAAAGAAAATAATAAGGTTTGACCGCCGGCGGAAGCACCCGGTATACCAGAAGAAACACAGTGAACAGGGACAACAGGAGCAGCGCAGCGCCGATGTATCCCCCGTCGTAGTAGAAGCGGATATACTCGTTGTGCGGGACGACAAACCCGCCGTACAAGGTACCGTCATTGGCCACTGTTACAGAGCCAAGCCCCCGTCCTGCAAGCGGTGAATCCGCCGCCTTGTTCAGGAAGTACTCCCAGGCCTCCGCCCGCCCCGACAGGTCAATGCCCGTCTCGGTCGTCCGTTCAAAGGACCGCTTCTTGATATTGTCGAGCTGCAGATATACCGCCAAGGTCACGATCAGCAGCGAGCCCAGCAGCGGAATCAGATACCGCTTCTTGCCTTTCAGGAACGCCCGTGAAATATCGTAGAAGTAGTAGAGCAGCATCGGAACCAGCGCCAGCACCGGCCCCCGTGTTCCCGTAACCACCAGAATTACGAAGTTCAGACCCAGCAGAATGTAGTAGTACCGGGTATGCTGCGGGCTGCGCTTGATCTCAATGAATGAAATGGCTACCCCGATGAAGGCCAGCATCGCCAGATGGGGCGGAATGTTCGCTCCCTGCACCCGTACAGCACCTGTGAATTCGACAGCCAGCATCGGATGCAGATTCGCCAACTGCAGCAGGATACCCAGCAGGATGCTGACCACCGGCAGCAGGGCGATGAGCCGGATCTGCTTATCGGCGATCTCCTTCTTCCAGTTGATGAGCAGCAGCACGAACGGCAGCGACAGCCCGATGAAGGCTTTGACCGCAATCGAGGCGCTCATCTCCGGCAGCCACACCGAGAAGGTGAAGGTGATGAAGACCAGAGCCAGCATCGCCCATAAGGGAGGACTGAGCCGGAACCTCAGACCGTTGACCAGAATACACGGCACGAGCAGCATCAGAATGACCAGCTTGTAGAGCGAGAGAATCTCAATGCCGAACATGCTGCCGCTGTACAGGAAGTTGATCGATACAGCCGTGGTGAGCAGAACGAAATAGCTGATCAGCTCAGGACGCGACAGGGAGGCAACCAGCAGCAGAATGAAGAATACGGCGGCTACCGCGATAACCGGCTGGAAGATGACCGCTGTTCCGAGGAACAGCGCAGCTGCGAGATAGAGCATTCCGTACGGCAAGCTATTCATTTTGGAGCCCCACTCAAAATTTGTCATCTTACGCCTCCCCTCATCCCGCTGCGGATTCCCTCTTCCGGTTCCAGATCATATGGAGCGTCCCGCGGATGCTCTCCAGACGGCACCGGTTCAGCAGCTTCCTGCCCTTACTGCGGGACAATACGGAATCTGCCAGGATATACACAATTTTAGCCCCTGTCTTGCAGAGCAGCAGCAGGTGATCCTTCATCCCTTCGCTTTTCATCGCATTCGAGATGCCCTGGCTGTAATACCGCTTCATGATCCAGTCCTCAGTCAGCCGGCTCTGCGGAACGAAATGATCCACCTTCATCTCCGGATGATAGAGAATGGAATGCCCTTCCTGCTGCAGCTGGCTGAACAGCCAGGTCTCCTCGCCCGAGAGGAGCGAATCGCCCTTGCGGCCCAGCTCCAGCGGGAACAGGCTGATGTCGAACACCGGCTTGCGCATCGCCATATTGGCGCCGCACGGATGAAGCCCCTTCGGATATTCTCTGATCCGGCCCCCCAGGTCGACAATCGTGTAAGGCAGCTCGAACGGCTTGATCAGCCAGTCCGGCCGGGTGCTCTCGAAGATCGGAGCAATCCTGCCGCCCATCGCCATCACCTCCGGCTTCTCCGCGAAGGTGTTCACGATGGTCGTAATCCAGGTCCGGCAAGGAATCGCATCATCATCCAGGAACGCGATGAGCTGTGATTTGGAAGCCAGAATCCCTGTATTGCGGGCTGCCGAGAGCCCTTGAACCGGCTCCAGCAGATAACGGATATCCATATCCGCACCATGGGCATCAATGAACCCTTTGACTACTTCCGCCGTCTCATCGGTAGACCGGTTATCGACCACGATGATCTCGGCTTGATGCAGAGCCTCCAGCGGCAGCAGCGAACGCAATGTTTTAATCAGCAGCGCTGAACGGTTATAGGTGCAAATGATGATGGAAATCTCAGGTACATCTCCGTGTACAAACATCGGCATCACCCAATTTCCAGATATTTAATATGCATTCTTGGAGCCCAGCAGCATCAGAGCCGTCTTGACTATGATCTTCAGATCCAGCATCGTGCTGCGCATATGGATATAAGTCAGGTCCAGCTGGACCATCTCATCGAAGCCGACGCTGTTTCTGGCGTTCACCTGCCAGTAGCCGGTGCAGCCCGGAGTCACCAGCAGACGCTGCTTGTCATACTCTGTATACTGCGCCACCTCTTCAACGAGCGGGGGACGGGGACCGACGAGACTCATATGGCCCATCAGCACGTTCCAGAGCTGGGGCAGTTCATCGATGCTGGTCTTGCGCAGGAATCTTCCGATCCGTGTGATGCGGGGATCATTCTTGATCTTGAACATCGCTCCGCTGACCTCGTTATATGCCATCAGATTCGCCTTCAATTCCTCGGCATTGGAGACCATCGATCTGAACTTGTACATGGGGAATAGCTTCTCATCCTTGCCGACCCGCATCTGGCGGAAGAACACCTTGCCCTTCGGGTCCTCCAGCTTGATCAGGACAGCGACCAGTGCGAACAGCGGCAGCAGAACAAGAAGGCCAAGAACGGAGAACAGAATGTCTATCATCCGCTTCAACACCAGGTAGGATTCCATCCCCTTGTTTCCTTCTTTGGCATGTAGCATGTAAAGTTTCGGCAGGACGGCCTCATAGTCTTCCGGCAGTTTTTGCATGCTCATCTCTCCTTATTTCCTCTAAAAGGTGTATGCAGTAGTGCTTCGTGATTTCATTCAGGCGTTACCTGCAGTGAGTACCGGCTCAGCCGCTCAGTGCGTGACCTGGCCCGCCTTGTTCAGCCATTCCGCCATAGCATCCATGACCTGATAGCGAAGATCCTCGCTCTCCAGGGCAAATTCCAGGGTGGTCAAAATATATCCGAGCCGCTCGCCGACATCATATCTGGTACCGTCAAAGTTGTAGGCATACACGCGCTCGCTCTGGTTAAGCTTCTGAATCGCATCCGTGAGCTGAATTTCGCCGCCGGCCCCCTTCTCCTGAAGATCCAGATACTTGAAAATCTTTGGTGTAAATACGTAACGTCCCATGATCGCCAGATTGGAAGGAGCTGTGCCCAGGGCCGGCTTCTCGACGAAGTTGTTGACCCGGTAGAGTTGTCCATCCTGCAGATCCGGCTCGATAATCCCGTAGCGGTTCGTGAACTCATCCGGGATTTCCTGAACCCCGATGACCGAGTTCTGTGTCTCTTCATACTGGTCAATGAGCTGCTTCAGGCAAGGAACCTTGCCGGTGACAATATCGTCCCCGAGCATCACACCGAAGGGCTCGTCGCCGATGAACCGTCTCGCGCACCATACCGCGTGGCCCAGACCTTTGGGTTCTTTTTGCCGGATGTAGTGAATCTCAACCTTGGCCGACCGCTGCACTTCCTTCAGCAGATCCAGCTTGCCGTCCTCCAGCAGCCGGGACTCCAGTTCAAAAGCGTTGTCGAAGTGATCCTCGATCGCCCGCTTCCCTTTACCGGTCACAATGATGATGTCCTCAATCCCGGAGGCAATGGCCTCCTCCACGATGTACTGGATTGTCGGTTTGTTGATAATCGGCAGCATTTCCTTCGGCATTGCCTTGGTCGCCGGAAGGAAACGTGTGCCTAGCCCGGCTGCCGGAATAATTACCTTCTTTACCTTTTTCATCACACATACCTCCCAGAGTAGTTAAGTTATTTAGCCTGGTTCATGGCAATTCCGAGAATTCTGACGCCGCTTTGCTCCATCAGCCCTTTGAGCCGGCGGAGCGCTTCGCGCTTGCTTCTGCCGTGTCGGGCTACAATGATGACCCCGTCTGACAGCGGAGCAAGAATGCGGGCATCACTGTAATCCACCGCCTGCGGCGTATCGAGCAGAATCAGGTCGTAGCTGGCTTTCAGCTCCTCCAGCAGTCCGGCCATCTTGTCGCTGCCGAGCAGATCCGGCGGACTGACACTGGTCCTTCCGGCCGGGATCACGGCCAGGTTGGCCAGGCTGCCGAAGACGGCAATGTCCTTCGCTTCCTCATAACCGGACAGATATGCGGCCAGCCCCTGGCTGCCCTCCACATCGAACACGCTGTGCAGACCCGGCTTCCGCAGGTTGCAATCCACCACCGCCACCTTCTTGCCGTCCTGGACGAACGAGACGGCTAAGTTGGAGAGAATGGTCGTCTTGCCTTCCCCGCCCTCTGCCGAGGTGAAGAGGAGCACTTGTCCGCCGCTGCCCTTCAGGAGTCCCAGCTGGCGGATGTATGTCCGCAGCGAGCGGAAGGATTCCGAGACATGCGAGGACGGGTTCAGGTCTGCAATCAGACTTCTATTCAGCCGTAACATAAGTACCCTCCCCTACTCTTGCCTTGTCGTTAGCCGCTTTGCCGAAATCGCGCTTGCGGATGACCGGAATGCTCGCGATGACCGGCAGGCCAAGGTCGAATTCCGCTTCCTTCTCGCTGCGCAGCGTGCCGTTCAGCGTCTCCAGCAGCAGGATAATGCCGATGGCTGCCATCAGGGAGACCACGAAGCTGATCAGGATATTCATTACTGATCCGCCATTGACCGGCTGAGCCTGTGCTGCCGGGTCAGCCGGGGTCAGGAAGGTGACATTGTCCAGATTCATCAGTGCTGGCAGGCTGCGGATGAAGGTCTGAGAAACCGCGTTTACAATCGTAGCCGCTGTTCCGTAATCCTTATCCTCTACGGTCAGGTTAATCACCTGGCTCTTCTCCGAGGACTTGATCTGCAGCTTGGCCGCAAGCTGGCTCTCTGTCAGACCGAATTCAGGATGCTCTGCGATCACGCTCTTCATAATCGTTGGCGACTTCATAATTTCCTTGTAGCTCTCGATGAGGTTAAGGCTGAAGTTGAGTGCGTTAAGATTGTTGCTCTCGGGGACATTTACGACATTGTTGACCAGCAGCTGTCCAGAGGCGGAGTAGACGGGGGCAACGAAGTTTTTGCTGACGTAGAAGGTGGTGGCACAGGAGATCAGTACAAACACCACGATTAACCATAACTTTTTCTTTATCAGGTTAATGTAATCCAGAATCGTCTTTTCCACAGTAACAGTAACCCTCCTTCCGCTTGTTTCGTTCTGAAAGCAATCATGAAAGTTTCAGATGTCTTGCTTTTATTCTAGCAACGCGAAGGTTTTGTCACATGCCTCATAGCATCACTTTACGCTTCACTTTCGTGTGACCCGGATTGGTCCGTCCGAGGGGGCGGATGGTATACTTTAGTACCATATGTCTGGAAAAACCTTACACCACGGGTGACACAAAATCACCCGGCCGGGGTAAAATGCTGGCGTGCTCGCGTGGCCGCACCCTCGCGCCAGGACATTGTGTTCGGTTTTTCGCATACATCTGGCCCGCGTGCCTTAATCCTGAACCGATGTATCCCGTCGGCCTGTTCCACTCAGCTCCCCATTACCTGAAACGCAAAAAAACACGGACAGAATCGTCCGTGTTCCATATCCGCTCCCGGCGGGAGCTTTAAGTTGCATTCAGTCGTATGACATTTCGTATTTGGTCAGGCCGACCGCATTGGCATACAGCGCCGCCTGCGTCCGGTCTGCCACCTGGAGCTTGGCCAGAATCTGGCTGACATGCTTCTTGACTGTAAATTCACTGATGAACAGGCGTGAGGCAATCTCCCGGTTGCAGGCTCCCTGCCCGAGCTCAATCAGCACTTCCTTCTCTTTCGGTGTAAGCTCATCGGTAGGGCTGCTGCCGCTCATCCGCATCTTATCTTCCATCAGGCCGGGGTCGTAATATTTCCTGCCCTTGTAAACCAGCTGAATGGCGAACAGGAGCTCCTCCGGCAGCGCCTCTTTCAGGACATAACCGTCGACCAGCACCTCTTCCGCCTTCAGGAAGTCTTCCCGGCTCGCTGAGGAGGTCAGCAGAATGAACTTGCAGGTGAACCCGCATCTGCGTGCTTCCTTAATGATATCCAGGCCCGATTCATCGGCTAGCTTCAGATCAATCAGCACAAGATCAGGCTGTATCTCTTCAATGACTTGAAGAGCTTCCCGGCCATTCGTTGCTTCGCCGGCAAAATTCAGATTGGATTGCATGGCGATAACCGATGCCAACCCTCTTCTCACCAATGGGTGATCATCAACAATGACGATTTTCAATTGAACGACCTCCTGCCTAAAAGTTTATGCATTTTTCAGTTCAGCCACGCCGACAGGGATAGAGATAAGAATTCGGGTCCCGGCATTTCTGCTGCTGGATAACTGGAACTCTCCGCCTAACGACTGCGCAAGATATTGCATATTCTTCATTCCCAGTCCGCCTGAGTGATCCTCAGGCTCGGTCCAGATCAGGCCCGGATCGAAACCGATACCGTCGTCAATAATCGATAGCCTGATCCATTTCGGCTTCAGTGACAATTCAACATCCACCCGGCTGGCCGCACCATGACGTATGGCATTGCCTGTCGCTTCGGAAATAATCCGGAAGAGCGCCTTGTGGTAAGGATAAGGGAGGCTGAAATCATCCCCTGTAATCTGAAGTTCGATCTCAACATCATTGAGCCTGGAGAGACTCTTGAGATGCGAGCGTACCATTCCGAGCCAGCTGGGGCCGCCGCTCTTCTTAGAGCTTAGGCTGTAGATAGTAATCCGCAGCTCCTTGGCCACCCGTGTAGCTGAATCATGGATCAGCTCAATCTGCTGCTCCAGCTCCGCTTCAGGCATCCGCCGCCAGGTCTGCTTCAGGGAATGGGTGGCATAGACGATGCCGAACAGACTCTGGGACACACTGTCATGCATCTCATCGGCAATCCGGTTCTGCTCGTTCGTGATGATGAGCTGGTTCTCAATCACGCCCAGTTCGTGGCGCTCCAGAATAATGGCGCTCAGCTCCGACAGGAACATAAGCTGCTGGATATACCACCTGCGGCCCTCCAGCCCTTCCGAGGCTTCCAGCTTCACGCCGATCATACCGACGAACCGGGTGCTCATTCTTACCGGCATCAGCAGGAAATCCCCGAGACCGGCCATACTCTTAAATACCGGTTCCCGCTGGAGCCTCCATTCATGCTCGTGCTTCTCCAGTTCCATGAACAGAAAGCGCTCCTCCTCCTGCTGCCAGCCCGTCTGGCGGCTCTGCGGAGCAGGCTCCCCGCTCTTCTTCGCGAACCAGAACAGGGCCTTCTCCAGCTTGGTCAGCTTGACGACATAATCGGTGATCACCTGGCCGATATTCATGAAGTCATGCTGGCTTGATGTTTCCACGATGTGATAAAGCGATTTGATATGCTCCATGGTATCATTGGTCCGCGCGTTGGCTTCTTCCCTCTGCCGCTTTATCCCGTTAACCATTTGCATAACTATAACCGCAAGAGCCAGGGCTAGAAACAGGTTGCCGTCCTCCAGCATAATTTCCGAGAAGGCGGCCCGGGGAGAATCTGGACTGATATACCCGGAGGCTGCGACTATGAGGATGTATCCGAAGATCAGCCCCCATGCCATATAAAAAGAAAATGAGCCCGCTGCAATCAGGACCGGGTTAAGCACATACAGCTTAAAGGGACTGTCATAGGCTCCAGTAAATAACATTAGTGCAGTAATTACCGCCGTCTCCAGGACGACCGCAAGCATCAGAATCTGTCTTCGCACAAGAAGCTTCCGGTAATAGTACGTAAATAATCGGGCCAGTAAGAATAACGCAAGGATGAGTAGGGATTTGTATATTACGGAAGGCCCCGCAGGAACCATGAGGTACATCAGCGATGTGAGGGTCAAGGAAAAGATTCTGAATAAGGCGATAATTTTGTCTTCGGCTGTTGATTTAATTTTCATTCCACCACCCTATTCTCCAGTCTGTGGAAAATTCGAGTTCACTTCAAAAGCCAGGTTTTAAAAGCATCATACATGAGAAAAATCACAATAACAAGTTTCCCCATCAAATGACAGCGTTTACTTTGAAAATAAAAAGCAATTTTTTTATTCTTTTTTCACTGGAATATTCTCAATTCTATCCAGTTCATATAATGATAGCGCATGCAATTAAAAGCAGCGCCGCTTAAGCACGTCAAAGAGCCTCTCCCTATGGAGGGACAGGCTCTTCAAAACTGGGAACGCTGTATCATCTGTTATCTTCCGCCCGGCACGCTCTATTCAGTCACCGCCGGCAAGGCTGGCTGCAGATTGGCTTTATTGCATATGCAAATTTGATAACGTTGTCCGCCAACGATATGATACCCCGTGGACAGAATACGCAAGGTATGATTTCTAGCTTCTACCTTATGGAGACTGCGGCAGCTGATGCAGTAATATTCTCTCATGGTCTCATCTCCGGCATAGTCTAGAAGGACTACTCTAGAACTGCTAATATTATCTAGATCTTATCACTCCCATTTTCAGAATGTCAACATTAATCATCAAAATACGACAAAATTCAGAATAAAAAGTAGAATGATGTCGTTTAATCTCTAACACGGTTGCGGCAGGTCTGCGGGGAGAGCCCCATATACTTTTTGAACAGCCTGGAGAAGTAAAAAGCGTCTGCATAACGTAGCAGCCCGGCGATCTCCTGCACCTGCAGGGATGTGTTAAGCAGCAGATGCTTCGCCTCGGACATCTTAAGCCTGTGGATATATTCATGCAGCGGATAACCGCTGCTCTGCCGTACCGTACGGCGGAGCGTCGACAGCGAAATGTGCAGGTCCCCGGCAATGGCCGCCAGATCCGGCTGCCCGTAGATGCATGCATTCAGCGCTTCGCGGATCCCCGGCATCGCCCCCTGCTGCCGCAGGCGGCTGCTGTCCTGAAGCTGCAGGGAGCACTCCAGCAGCATCGCTTCCAGCACCAGGGCCGCCCGGTCCGCATCCCCCGGAATGCCTCCGGCTATCAGGGCCAGCACTTGCTCGAATGCAGCCGTGAGGCCTTCGGCCTGGCGGGCTGCCGTCACTTGGCCCCCGGCGATCATACCCGCTTCCAGCCATTCGTCAACCCGGCTGCCGCTGAAGTTAATATAGTACTCATCCCAATACCCGCCCGGCAGCGGCCCGAAGCTGTAGCTGCATCCGGGACGAAAGAAGAACAGGCTGCCTTCGCCCACCTGCTGCTCCCTTCCCCCGTTCTCGGCATAGCTTCCGCTGCCGGAGACAATATACACCAGGGCCCAGTGTTCAAAGCGCACGCCGGAGCGGAACAGCGTTCTTCCCGGCAGATGTCCGGCCTGCCCTACGCGGATCGACTTGAGCCGGAGTCTGGAAGCCTCCACCTTCGGGTCGATGATCCGGACCGGATAAGGACTGATCATATAGTCCATGAGCTCAGGCATACATTGCATTCCTCCCCTTATTCAGGAGTGATATGGTAATGATGAAGATGATCATATTCTACATGAATAAGAGGTGTTCACGCTATGCCTGATGACGTTATTCCGCTGCAGCTGCTCCCCCGCCCGCAGAAGGTCAGGGTTACAGAAGGCCATTACTCGATTCCCGCAAAGGGCTGCATTGTCCTGGCGGATGAAGCCCGTCTGTCCGCCCTTCCCGCCGCCCGCCGGCTCCAGCAGACCGCTGAGGAGCTGATCCGGCTCCGCCCGGCGCTGTCTATAGGACTGCGGCCGGCGGCCAATCCGGTCTGGACCTTCAGCTACAATGCCCTTCTTGCTGAGGAAGCGTATGAGCTGCAGATCAATGAGCTTGGCATCACCGCCGTTTACGGCTCGGCGCAAGGCGCTTACTATGCAGTCTCGACCCTTAAGCAGCTCCTGCAGCAATACGGCCGGCGTTTGCCTTATCTGCACATCCAGGATAAGCCGGATTTCGCGGCCAGGGGACTGATGCTGGACATCAGCCGCAACAAAATCCCTAAGCTTGAGACCTTGTACGAGATAGCCGATCTCATGGCCGATCTGAAGCTGAACCAATTGCAGTTATATATAGAAGGAGCACCTTTTGCTTATGAGTCCTTCCCGCAGGTCTGGGAGCTGGAAACGCCGGTTACCGGCGAGGAGATTCTGCGCTTAGATGCCTACTGCCGGGAGCGGTATATCGAGCTGGTGCCGAACCAGAACAGCTTCGGCCACATGGAGGGCTGGCTGACCCGGCCGGAGTTTAATCACCTGGCCGAAATCCCTGAAGGCTTCATGCTGCCGGACAACATGTATGACAGTGACCTCTACCCTGAGGGCTTGTTCATGCATCCCGGAACATTCAATCCGCAGGAGCCGCAGGTGCTGGAGCTGCTGGGCACGATGTACGATGATCTGCTGCCTTACTTCAGCTCGAAGCTGTTCAATGTAGGCTGTGATGAGACCTATGAGCTGGGGCTTGGCGCAAGCAAGGGGCTGGCCGGGTCTGCCGGCAAAGGCGGGCTATACCTCTCCTTCCTGCAGAAGATACACGCCCTCGTCAAAGAGCGCGGCAAAACCATGCAGTTCTGGGGCGATATCATCCTGCAGCATCCGGAGCTGATCGGCAGCCTGCCGAAGGATATCATCGCCATGGAATGGGGATACAGCGCCGCCCATCCCTTTGAAGCGGACACCCTCAAATTCAAGGAGGCGGGCATCCCGTTCTATGTCTGCCCGGGTACCAGCTCCTGGAATTCCCTGACCGGGCGGACCGACAATATGCTGGCCAATCTGCGCAGCGCTGCCGTTCACGGCAAGCATAACGGCGCCATCGGTTATCTGATTACCGACTGGGGCGATTTCGGCCACTGGCAGCATCTGCCGGTCAGCTATGCCGGATTCGTCTACGGCGCAGCGCTGGCCTGGAATACCGCAGGGAATCTGGACGCCGATGTGGCCTCCTATCTGAATCATTCCATCTTCAAGGACCGCTCCTCTGTCATCGGGCAGCTGCTGCTGGATCTCGGCAATTACTACAGGCTGGAATCAGGCCGAATCCGTCCGAACGATACGGAGCTGTCGATGCTGCTGCGCAGCAGGCTGGAGCATACAGGCCTGGCGGAGAACCTTAGCGAAGAGCAGCTTCATGCACTTGAGCAATATATCGCCGGCATTGAGGCCCGGCTTGAGCTGCCGGTGCTGGACTGCGGCGATGGCGCGCTTGTCCTGGAGGAGCTGAGGAACGGCGTCCATTTCGTGAAGCACGCCATAGGGCTTGCCCGGCTGAAGCGGCAGCTCGCCGGAGCGGCCCGGCGCCCGGAGGCTGCGGAGGTGCAGGCGCTGATTCATGACCTTGACCTGCTGCTTCACCAGTACCGTCAGCTCTGGACCCGCCGCAACCGGCCGGGCGGCCTGGCCGCCAGCGTCTCGAAGCTGGTACGCCTGCGCAGCGAATATGCGGATCTGGCCGCAGAGCTGGCTGAAGCGGAAGTACGATAACATAAGGAACACTACAGGCCCCTGTTTCACATTTGTGCAACAGGGGCCTCTAACATGGACACAAATCGGCATTGAATTCCAGCTGCCCCAGAATTATAATCAGATTGAATGTCCATTTATTAACTTTTAATAGAAATACAATACATAAATGACAGGGGACAAGCCTATGGATTGGCTTCAGGGATACGAGGACGAGCTGCGCCTGGTGTTTGAGGAGTGCCGCTGTGCGATTGCCGCATTCCCGGAACCGGTTAATGCCCGGGGACTGGCATATCTTGATCAGTTCAACGCCCTCCAGCCGGACAGCCATAAGAATTACATCTGTTATCTGCTTCCCTTCTGGCTGCAGGACAGCTGCCGGTTAAGCCCGGACACCGCCCGCCGGATGTCGGCCGGGAACGTCTTCTTCATGCTCTACTTCTTCCTACAGGATGATCTGATGGACAATCCCGGAGCTTCGGCTGCCCAGGAGCTTCCGCTGGCCAATCTGCTCTACGCTGAATTCCTTATGCTCTACCTTCCGCTGTTCCCGGCCGGTTCCCCGTTCTGGTCCTGCTTCCACCGCTATATGGCCGAATGGGCTTACAGCGTGAGCCGTGAAGCGGGCAGCGATTACTACCTGAACGACCGGATCCGCATCGCCCACAAGGCAAGTCCCCTCAAGCTCAGCAGCACAGCGGCACTGCTGCTCGCAGACCAATCCTCGCTGATTGCCGAATCCGAGGAGATGCTTCACCATGTCCTCCTGACGCTGCAGATGGCGGATGATTATGAGGACTGGGAGCAGGATCTGGAGGATGGCAGCTATAATTGCCTGCTGTCGCTGGTGTGTTCATCCACCGGACTGGCCCGGCCGGAGCTTGCGCCGGCAGCAGTGAGGCACTTCATTTATACTTTGGGAGGTCTTCAGGGATACGCGGATACCGCTGAGGCCAGCCATAGCCGGCTGGAAGGCTTCGCTCTGCAGGCACCTCATCTGCTCTCCTTCCACCTTGGGCTGGCGGAGAATCTGCGGCAGATCGCTGACGGGATTGAGGCGGAGAAGCAATTGCTGCAAGGAGGAGGACTCGGATACTGGTTATCCAGACATTCGAATCTATCATAATTTATATAAAAATGAATAGAATTATATATAGGTATATGATATGCTTATGAGGCAAAAATAACCATTTTGTCGAAAGGGTGATTGTATTGTCAGCAGAAGCTCTTAAGAATCAGGTGATTCAGAAGGCATGGGAAGATGCGGATTTCAAACAGAGACTCCTCACAGACCCGAAGGCTGCCCTGCAGGAAGTTATGGGCATCAACCTTCCTGACAGCATTACATTGAAGACTGTAGAGGAAGGCTCTAACGAATTCTACCTGGTCATTCCTCCAAGCCCCGCTTCAGAAGTAATGAAGACACGCATCACCCCAATGGGTTCGTGGTAGAATACTCACAGCCTTACCATCATCAGGAGTTGGAACCGTCCGGCCCCTCTGCCCGCGGCAGAAGGGTAATGGACTCGGTTCCGGCTCCTTTTTTGCTCCTAAACCGGATTTCGCCCTCCATCGCCTCAATGATACGGAACGTAACCATCAGCCCAAGCCCCGTCCCCTTCGTCTTATTGGAAGAGAAATACGGCTCGCCCAGGCGGCTGAGCACCCCAGGCTCCATGCCTGCCCCGTTATCCTTAATGTGAATATGCACCTTATCTCCCCGGCTGTATGCGAGCAGATGAATCGTGCCCTCCTCACCCAGGGATTCAATGCTGTTCTTGATGATATTAATCATCGCCTGCTTGAACTTCGAGGAATTCCCCTTGACCCACAGGTCCTCTTCAATCTCCAGAATCATCTTGCCTCCGTTCAAGTGGCATAAGGGCAGCAGGATGCTCTGGATATGCATGAACTCATCATTGACATGAAGCAGCGAGATTTGCTCGAACTCCGGCTTGGCGAAGGTCAGGAAGTCGGTAATGATGCTTGCCGCCCGGTCCAGCTCGCTGAGCGCCATGAACAGGTAGCGCTGCTCCTCCCCGCTCGATTTCTCGCTGAGCAGCTGAAGGAACCCGCGGGTCACCTGGAGCGGATTGCGTACTTCATGGGCGACCGAGGCTGCCAGCTCGCTGATAATCTCCATTTTCTCCGAACGCTGCAGTTCATTGTTGAACAGCTCCAGCTCCCGCGAATATTGCACCACCTGGCTGTGGTTCTGCGCCAGCCGCCGCCCCAGAATGACAATCAGCGAGAGAATGAACACTACCAGCGCCCACTTCCAGTAGAACAGATCATAATTTCCGCGCTTCAGATAATACCATGTCAGCTCCAGCACCCCAGTGAGCGCAGCCGTACCGAAGCCGCAGGCGAAGATAATCGCATCCTTGTTGCGCTTCAGGGAGAACACGATCACGCAGCCGATCAGGAGAATGAACTGCAGAATCATAATAATGCCGACAATATTGGTAGAGATGAAATAGTAGAATTCCAGCGTTCTGCCGCCGGACAGGCTGTTAATCACCAGGAAGACACAGCAGAAGGAAGAGTAGGCCATCTGGAATTTGCGGAATTTGCGGATGATGCCGTATTTGCCGCCGCCAAATATATTCTCGAACAGGAAGGTCAGTGCGGGCAGCAGCGACAGCAGCGCCACATCGAACATGAACACGCTTATCGCACCCATATAACTATAGAAGGTATAGGTGAACGGGGAGTAGGTGACGGATAGCACACCGGTAGAGGCGATGACGATCGACAGCGAGGTGGCTACCGGGAAATACTCTTTGTTGAGGAAAAATGAGCACACAAACAGAACCGCCGCCACGAAGATAAAAGCGCCGCCCAAAATGACATCAATCAGCCCGTTCTTGATATAATCCTTGATCAGCCTGCTATGCTCGCCGAGCATCACGTTCTCTTTGATACCGATCCGGTCCTGCAGCGTCTGCGTCCAGATATAGACCGTCTTGCCGTTATCCCGGACATCCAGCGGCACAAGCAGAGAATAATTATCCTTAATGAAACCGCGGTCCCCTTCAAAAATCAGCCGGTTCTCCACATAAACCTTCACATGAAGCGCATATATCGTCTGGATGTAGACGGAGGGCGAGGTGTAATTGAATGACGGCAAGGCAATCTTCGTCCAGGCAGCGGATACACCAGCCGGCTTCTTAGGCATCTCTGCCTTCGCCTCCACATCGATCCAGTCCTCCGCTTCTCTTACCGGCACCTTGCTGCCGCCATCTCCCGGCCCTGTCTCCCACCTCATCTGCCAATGCCGGATCTCGCCGGCAGGATAGTTCCCCCGGGCGGAGACCAGGAATGAACCGCAGACCGCTGACAGCAGCAGAACCACCAGGGTTATATGTAAGCTTTTGAAGATCAAAGACATGCCAGCACCTCAGCAGGAAGTTTCAGAAGCAACGCTCTGTTAATGTAAGTATTTCGCTCTGCACACTGTCCATTCCTTCAAAAAAACGGCATTAACAAAAATAATTCCTAATTATTTACGAATGCTGGCAATTTGACAATAACCTCAGTCCCTTCCCCCTTGCGGCTCTGGAATTCAATGGCACCGCCCATCGCTTCGATAATACGGAAGGTAACCATAAGACCGAGCCCGGTGCCCTTCGTCTTGTTGGAATAATAAGGCTCGCCCAATCTGGCCAGCTCACTGACCTTCATGCCCTCCCCGTTATCCTTCACGCTGATGATGACCGTATCGCCGGTCCTCCAGGCTGTGATGACAATCCGGCCCTCCTCCTGCAGGGATTCAATGCTGTTCTTAATCAGATTAATGAAGGCCTGCTTGAATTTGGCCGGGCTGCCCGTCACCTGAAGCGACTCCTGCACCCGAAGTTCAATGGATCCTCCCTGCAGGTTGGCCAGCGGCACGAGAATCCCCGATACATGCTTCAGCTCGGCGGAGACCCCGAATACCTCCACCGTATCCACACCGGGCTTCGCGAAGGTCAGGAAGTCGGTAATGATGACCGATGCACGGTCCAGCTCCTCCATGGCCATCCGCAGATAATCCTTCTCCTTGCTGCCGGAGCGCTCTCCCAGAATCTGCAGGAACCCCCGGGTCACCTGCAGCGGATTGCGTACCTCATGGGCCACCGAGGCGGCCAGCTCGCTGATGATCTCCATTTTGTCCGAACGCTGCAGGTCATTGTTGAACAGCTCCAGCTCCCTGGAATACTCCACCACCTTGTTGTGATTGCTCGCAAACCGCCTGCCCAGAATGACAATCAGGGACATGACAAACACTACCATTCCCCACTTCCACCAGTACAAATGATAACGCTCCCCGGAGAGGTAGTAGCGCACCATCTCACTTACGGACAACAAGGCAAACACAGAGAACCCGATGGAGAACATAGTGGCATCCGGATTGCCCTTGCGGGTATAAGCCAGCGACAGGAAGAGCAGATACATCAGCACTCCGATGATCAGCACTCCGATTACATCAACGGTCAGGAAGGAATACAAGGCGTCCAGCCGGAAGGACAGCGCTGCATTCAGCAGCATCAGGCCCAGGCAGAGGAATGAGACCAGCAGCAGAAATATGCGTATACGGGCTGTGAGTCTCCGCCAGCCGGGGCCGAATACATGCTCGAAGTAGAACAGAATAGACGGCAGAAGCGTAAATAACGCCAGATCGAAGATGATCTCCCTCAGCCGCTCCCGGCCGCTGACAATCAGGTTCAGATACGGGGAATAGGTAATCAGCAGCACTCCGAACGACAGAATCACCAGCACCAGGTAGAGACCGCCAGAGAACATGGACGGCCGCATGAAGAACAGGCAGACCAGCAAAGCCCCGCCCATAAATATCATCGCTGCGCCCAGGATCAGGTCCGCCAGGTCCTGCTTCACATAATAGGATAACAGCCTGTTATAGCTGCCAACCTTCACCTCTCCTTCGATGCCGAACTCATTGACGCCTCTATTCCAGAGGTACAGCTCCCCTGCGGTATCCTGCCCGGATAGCGGGATCAGCACTTTACTGCCACTGTAATCAGGGTCCCCTGTGGAATCGTAGACCAGCCGGTTGTTCATATAGGCCTTCAGACCGTCTCCGTATACTTTGTCAATCAGAACAGCCGGATTCCCGCGTGTAGACGGCAAGGCCAGCCGCAGCCAGGCTGCGGACGTGCCTGCGGGCGAATCCGGTCTGGTACTCCCCGCCTCTACCATTGCCCACTCTCCGGAAGGCCAGACCGCAGCCTCTTCTATAGTAGTTCCCGCAGCCTTATCCCACTTCAGGCCCCATGCGGGGATGGTTACTTCTTCATGTTTGTCCCATTCCATGGCGATCCCTACCGGTATAAGGGCTATCGCGAGCAGCAGCATGATAATAACCGCGGCCGTTTGGGTTGATGGCAACTTCATTGTGGCACCTCAGTGAATCAATAGTTGTGTTTATATAGTTCATACGATTCTTATTTTCGACAACGTTCGCGGCAATACCTGCCACGGCCTGCAAAATCACTCGAAAAAGCGCGATAATTATGGTTATTCTGCCCACTCGATGAATATATTAAGAGAATACCTGCCAGCAGCCGACCAGATTCGCAAGCGGTTGAACGGGTATACATTAACTATAGGCAAACTTCAATATAAGGGAGCTGAAATGCAATGGGTAACGAATTCAATAAGACGGAAGCCGACTTTGCATATGAGCGTTATACCAAAATGGGCAGTGTATCCCCGGAGGAGGGGATTCCGCTGGAGGAACTGCGGCCCCTGGGCACCATCACAGAGCAGACCCCGGGTTCGCAGGAGGACACGGAGAGCGGCAGACGCCCGCTGGAATCCGCCTTGGCCAGCCATGACCCTGCTCATTTCACCCCCATAGACTTCGACGGCGTGCCGGATGACGGCTCTGATCCTACACTTACCAACGATCCGATTCTTGCCGCCGACATCGGCCTGAATGTGCCGGACTCCGGGCTTGGCCCGCGGAGGGACCGCCCCCTGCCCGCTGCCGCAACACCGGGACCGGAGCGGGACGAGCTGCTCGAATCAGATGCAGTCTACACTGCCGGTGCAGCGGGCCTCACGGGCGGCATCATTGAGTATGCCGACGAGGAGGAGCTGACAGGTGCTGCCGGAGAAGAGCCTGCGCTGCCTGATGTGCCGGATGCCGATGAGCTGGCCCCCGGAAGCCGGGTAGACCCGGTCTCCCCGGATCCCGACGCCATGCCCGGCACCGATGTGCTGAACGGCTCAAGCGGGGAAGAGGATTAAGCAATCTATTGACTTTCTGCTGAAACCCGCTTACTATAATCTCATTAATACGGCGATGGAGTTCGCCGCAATCGTCCTTCGGGACTAATGACTCCTACCAGTGGTTCCTCCGCTGGTAGGAGTCTGTTTCATTTCAGGCGTATATTCGGGTACGGGGGCGTAAGCAGAATGAGGAACAGGTATGCATGGTGGGCAGCGCTGGCGGAACGTCAGAGCCAGCTTGCCTTATGGAGCACATTCGTGAAGTGGGTCACGCTGGGAGGGATCGTGGGGCTGTTATCCGGGACCGCCTCCGCATGGTTCCTTACCAGTCTGGAGGCGGTTACCCGAGTCCGGCTGGATCATCCCTGGCTGCTGTTTCTGCTTCCTGCGGGAGGCGCGCTGGTCAGCGGTATGTATATGCGGTATGGCAAGAACAGCA
Source organism: Paenibacillus piscarius (assembly GCF_022234545.1). Taxonomy (GTDB): domain Bacteria; phylum Bacillota; class Bacilli; order Paenibacillales; family Paenibacillaceae; genus Paenibacillus_AQ; species Paenibacillus_AQ piscarius. The sequence goes on along the minus strand of NZ_JAIEUI010000009.1, from coordinate 154,171 downwards.
GCAAGGGGAACAACCTGATTCTGGAGCAGATTCAGCAGGGGCAGGAAGCCATTCCGCTGCGGATGGCTCCGCTGGTGCTTGGCGGAACGCTGATCACCCATCTGTTCGGCGGCTCCGCAGGCCGCGAAGGCACAGCGGTGCAGATGGGCGGCAGTCTCGCGGATGCCTTCGGAAGATGGATCCGGATCGGTCCGGCGGACCGGAAGATTCTCCTGATGTGCGGGATCAGCGGCGGCTTCGGCTCCATCTTCGGCACTCCGCTGGCCGGAACGGTCTTCGGCCTGGAGGTGATCGCTATCGGGCTAATTAGCCATAGAGCGCTGCTGCCCTGCTTCGCCGCCAGCTTCACCGGTGATCTTGTAGCTACCCGTCTGTGGGGCATTCACCATATTCATTATCAGGTGGATGCCTTCCCCTCTATGGATGCGCTGGTGCTGGTCAAGGTAGTCATAGCTTCAGTCCTGTTCGGCCTGTGCAGCCTGTTGTTCAGCGAGCTGACCCATGCGCTGAAGCGGACCTTCGCCGCCCTGATCGCTAATCCAATGCTGAGAAGCGCCGCCGGCGGCTTCATCGTTATTGGTCTGGTCTATACCGCCGGAACCAGAGATTATCTGGGGCTGGGCATTCCGCTGATCAGCAGCGCCTTCGAGCAAGCTGTCCAGCCCTTCGCCTTCCTCTGGAAGCTCATCTTCACCGCCTTCACACTGGGAACCGGCTTCCAGGGCGGCGAAGTGACCCCGCTGTTCGCCATCGGGGCTACGCTCGGCAACAGTCTGGCCGGGGTGCTCCATCTGTACGGGCCTTTTCTCGCTTCGCTCGGCTTCATCGCCGTCTTCTGCGGAGCCACCAATACGCCGCTCGCCTGCTTCATCATGGGCATTGAGCTGTTCGGCTCCGGCGGTGCGGTCTATATGTTCATCGCCTGCCTCATCAGCTATCTGTTCTCCGGGCACAGCGGCATCTACAGCTCCCAGCTCATCGGCAGCTCCAAAAGCGCGCTGCTCCCGGTTCCTGACGGAACCACACTGGCGAAGGCCAAGGAGCTGCAGCGAAGCAGACGGGACAGCGGCAGTTAAGCATCGGATTTTGCATCAAGCAGGACAAAGAAGGTATGATACAAAGGTAGATATCCCTGATTATTCAAGAACAAAAGGAGAGATAAGCAACGTGAAGCGTACCTTAAGACAACCTGTCACCCTGCTGGCGGTGATGTGCCTGCTGCTCGTGATTCTGGCGGGCTGCGGCAACAAGCCGGTGGCCAGCGGGAACAGCAGCAGCTCTGCAGCAGGAAGCGAGGCGACTGCAGCGCCGCAGAGTACCCCGGCAGCAGCTACAGAAGGCGTTCCTTCCGCTGATGCCAGCCATCCGGTGGTGACCATTGAAATGGATAGCGGTGCCGTGATTAAGGCCGAGCTGTACCCAGAAGTGGCCCCCAATACCGTCAACAACTTCATTTCCCTGATCCAGAAGGGCTTCTATGACGGAACCATCTTCCACCGTGTCATTCCCGGGTTCATGATTCAGGGCGGAGACCCTGACGGTACAGGAATGGGCGGTCCGGGCTACAGCATTGCCGGAGAATTCACTAACAATGGCTTTACCAATAATCTGCTGCATACCGAAGGCGTTCTGTCGATGGCACGGAGCCGGGATATGAACTCAGGGGGCTCGCAATTCTTCATCATGGCCGCAGCATATCCAAGCCTGGACGGCGAATATGCCGCCTTCGGCAAGGTGACGGAGGGACTTGATGCGGTACAGGCGATTGTCAATCTTCCGCGCGATGACAATGACCGTCCCGAGCAGCCGCCGGTCATGAAGAAGGTTACCGTGGATACCCTCGGCGTTACTTACCCTGAACCGCAGAAGGTGCAATAATTCTCAAAGAGCCATCCTCCATATCGACCGGAGGATGGCTCTTCACTTGCTACTGTATTCTAGCACCCCGCAGCCGCTTATTGGAAGTGGGTGTGCTTCGTTCTCCACTGCTCCAGCTTGATGAAGACCCAGAAGCTGTAGATTCCCAGCGTAATCAGCGTCAGCAGGAACCATTTGACCCATTGTCCGAACAGACCGACAGCGGACCCGTCAAACCGCAGACGCTGCCCTTCTACCACGGTGTGCTCCACCTTCCAGCGGTAGATCATCACCACCGCCCAGGGATAGCAGATCCCAAGGGTACAGACCGTAACCAGCCAGCCGGCCAGACACCAGCCAATGTACTCAATCAGCTTCCCGTCGAAATAAGACTCCCTGCTCCCGTAATTCATTGTTGCCGCGTTCATATGAACTGCTCCCATGCTCCTCCGCCTCTCAGCTATGCATAATCTTTCCTGGTTCTATTTTCCTGATTATCCATGCGGAGCACTGCTACATTTCTCACTAATTCCGGGTATTACGCGGAATATTGTCGAACAACGGCTTACGCCCAATATTGATCGGGACGGTATTCAATCTCGGATTGCACCGCAATCGTCAGCTGTCCGGATTCCGCATCATAGGTAACGGGGTTATCCCCCACATAGTACCAGTGCTTAATGACCGGGCCGTCCTCCGGCTCCTCGAACCGGAATACATTCAGCTCGGCCTTCAGCTCCACGACCGCCCCGCCCTTCTCCGCCTCCACTCCAGTGAGTGTAATCAGGGTCAATCCGCCCTGCTCATCAAAAGTATATCCTACACCGTCCGTACTGTTCACCAGCATCCGTCCGGTTACTGAATGCTTGACCAGCACTCTTTCATGTTCAGCCATCCGGGTTCCTCCTTCCAGTCTTGTCTGCGTCCAGCCCTAATCACGGCAGATCAATAACCATCACCAGCGTATTCTCCCCCGCCGTCAATTCCAGCTCGGACACCCCCTGAATCCTTGCAGAATCTCCGGGCTTCAGCACCGCCTCACCGTTCAGGGTGAGCTGCCCCTCAACCAGATATACGAAGCTGCGCCGACCCGGCTCCTGAAGGAATTCAAGCCGCTCTCCAGCCTTCGCTCTGCCCAGATAAATCGTCATATCCTGGGCAATACCCACGATTTCATCGGAGGCTTCCGCCGCGACCACCGGCAGCAGCTGTCCCTCCAGCTTAGCCGGATCAAACCGTCCGGTTGCATACGAGGGAGCAGTCCCCCGGGTAAGCGGCATGAACCATAGCTGGAGCAGCCGTACCGGCTCGCGGTCCGAAGGGTTATGCTCCGTATGAATCGCCCCGGTTCCGGCTGACATTCGCTGGATGCCGCCGAAAGACGTCTCGGCCACATTGCCCAGGTTATCCTCATGGCGAAGCACGCCGGACAGCACGATGGAGACAATCTCCATGTCGCTGTGCGGATGAGCCCCGAAGCCCCTTCCCGGAGCGATGGTATCATCGTTGCAGACCCGCATCGGGCCGAATGCCGTATTGTCAGGGTCATAATAATCCCCGAAGGAGAACACATGACTGCCCTTCAGCCAGCCGTGGTCGAACCGGTGTGCAGACTCTGCCGGATAAACTGTAATCAATGGAACCGCCTCCTCAAATGGTTAGGTTGTTATGTGGTCGCTATTTGCAGCTCAGATACCAGGAACCACTTCTTGGATGCTGCATCCTTGAAATAGACCTGGACCGTATAGCTGCCTTTGTCGGCAACCTTGTAGCTGTAAGCTGCTGATTTGAACCAGAAGCTGTCCTTCTTCTCGGTAATCGGCTGATTATCGACGATATCCGTCTTGCCTGCCGGGTCGGTAATGGTAATCTTCAGATCGGAGATCTCCGTTCTGAGCCGGTCCACCTGAACCAGGGCAGAGAAGGTACTGCTGGATTCACTTCTGACTTTGCCGAAAATTTTGCCCTGGTCATCGAGCAGTACGGTGTTCACGTTAGGCTTATAGATCTTGACCGTTCCTGCGGACTCGTCCAAGGCGATCATGGCCTGCATATTCTCCGCCAGCTGCTCCGCAGGCAGATAGACCGTGCCTTCCGTAGCTACCGCCGGCTGCTTCAACAGCACATTATTCACATACATGGACAGCTCATTTTTGCCTGCAGCCGCATACAGCAAGCCTCCCCCCGAGACCAGCATGAGACAGATTGTTGATACTGCCAGCTTCCGCATTTTACCCATGTTCCCGTCCCCCTCCAATGTCCTATGCTGTTTATACCCTCAAATTGGAAAGGAGTTGCTCTGAATTGTAAAATAAAACCGGCTGTCCCTCCCCGCAGGGAATGCACAGCCGGTCAGGGCATCAGGATACATGCAGCGGCCTTCGGCCGGACGTCCGGGGCTGATTTTACAGCTTGGCCATCGTCTCGGTCAGTACCGGCACAATCTGTGATTTGCGGGAGACTACGCCCTTCAGGACAGCCTTGTTGTCATCCAGCTTCACATTGTACGCCTGCTCGACAGCACCTGCTGCGCGGCCCAGCGCCAGGCCTACAGAATCATTGTTCAGAATATCGGTAACCACAAACAGGAACAGGTCCAGTCCCTTGTCGTCGATAATCGCGGTCAGGGCGCTTTCCAGCTCTGCCTGCTTGGACAGCACATCGTTCACATCCACCGCATTCACCTGGGCAATCTCTACCTTGTGTTCACCCATCTTGAATTCCTTGGCATCCAGGGAGATCAGTTGGGCAATGCTCTTGTCACTCAGGTCTGCGCCCGCCTTCAGCATGTCCAGGCCATAGCTCTCAGCGTCTACGCCGGCAATCTCAGCCAGCTCACGCGCAGCAGCCACATCCTGCTCGGTGCAGGTCGGGGATTTGAACAGCAGGGAATCGGAGATGATAGCGGACAGCATCAGGCCGGCAATGTTCTTGGGAATGGCTACGCCGTTCTCCTTATAGAGCTTGTTCAGGATCGTGGCAGTACAGCCCACAGGCTCGGCACGGTAGTACAGCGGATGGGCGGTTTCAAAGTTCGCGATCCGGTGATGGTCGATGACCTCCACTACACGGACCTGATCGATATCATTCGCGCTCTGCTGGCGTTCATTGTGGTCCACCAGGATCACTTGCTCAGCCTCTCCGGCTACATTCTCCACAAGACGCGGTGCTTCCACCTTGAAGTAATCCAGGGCATAACGGGTCTCCCCGCTCACTTCTCCAAGCCGGACCGGCTCGGCATCTAAGCCCAGCTCCTTCTTCAGTGCTGCATAGGCAATTGCAGAGCAGATCGTGTCCGTATCCGGGTTCTTGTGTCCAAAGATCAAAGTTTTTGTCATTTCCAATCTCCTTACTATGTTTTGTGTGAGAATAATATACCATACATTGATAGAAGCCCGCCAGAACCAGCGGATAACCTAAGCGGAACATATAAATTCTTATTTATATTTTAGAAAATCAGCCCTCTGCGTGCTTCCCGGCCAGCTGTGCCGGAATCCCCCGCTTTGTTTTGGGCAACGCCTCCGGCACGTCTTCCCCGTTCAGCGGCTCATTGTCCGAGAACAGATCCGGGTCCGCTCTCAGCATGGCGCTTAGGATCCGGGTGGTCTCCACCGCACTGCAGAGCATCACCCCAGCATCGCCGAAGCGGCCTCTGCTAAGAGCCCCGCCCTGCTCCAGCACGGTCTCCACCTTCCAGAAATGCTCCGACCAGGACAGCCCGCAGTGTCTGCGCGAAGGAACAGCAAGCTCCTCTCCGCCGGGGGTCACCGTATAGAGCGCCTCATGCCCGTCCGTCATCCGCCCCGGGATATCCACCCATTCCTCGATCCCGTGGATGAAGGTGTTCCTCCGCAGATCCACACCGAGCAGCATAATCTGTGCCTCGCGGTCCAGCAGCTTGCCATAGACGGACCCGCGTGCACAGGGCGTGTCCCAGCATTCGTCCCCGGCAGTGAACGAAGCCGCATCAGCCCCCAGTGCAGCCACGGAATGCGTGGGATGCCAGGAACGGATCACGCCTGGACGCCTGCGGAACAGCTCCGGCAGAATCCCGATGCAGGACGGCGACTCCATGACGGAGAAGCGCGGATTCTGCGCGTCGATGTACGACCACGTATGGGTGGGCAGGACCAGCAGCCCCTCCTTCATATAATCGGAGAGCGCGTCCAGCACGGTCTCCGCCCCTCCGTCTACCTCACCTATACTCTTGAATGAGGAATGGACCAGCAGCGTTCCTGTACGGTCAATCCCCATGCTCTCCATCTGCTTCAGCAGACTTGAATGCGTATGCATGATTCTCCCTGCTTTCTTGGATAATAAGGTTTCTGGTGAAAACAGCTTGCAATCCTCCTCATTTACTATTAAAATGAAAGTAACTTAAATTAATTAAGTAATTAATCAACAGCATAATAACATAAACCTAGGAGGCCACTCTCATGAGTGTAACATTAAAAGGACTGCACCATGTATCCGCCATTACCGCCAAAGCGCCCGAAAACTATAAATTCTACACAGAAGTGCTGGGACTCCGCCTGATCAAAAAAACAGTAAACCAGGACGACGTCTCGGTCTACCACCTGTTCTACGGGGATGAAACCGGCAGTCCAGGTACAGAGCTTACCTTCTTCGAGCTGCCGAATGCCGGACAGAACCGGAACGGCAACAACAGCATATCCGCCCTCTCGCTGCGTGTTCCAAGCGATGAAGCGCTGCTCTTCTGGACCCAGCGGTTCGCGGTCTTCGGGGTAGAGCATGACGAGATCACCGAACGCGGCGGCCGCAAGACGCTGGCCTTCACCGACCACGAGGGCCAGCGGCTCATCCTCGTCTCGGATGAGCATAACGAGGGCATGGCCGGCGGCAAGCCCTGGGCCAAGAGCCCGGTTCCGCCTGAATATGCCATTGTCGGGCTGGGACCGGCCCACCTGACTGTGGAGACGGCCGAGCACACGGCGCTGATTCTTGAAGACCTGCTCGGCTTCCGCCGCAAGGGCACCTACCCTTCGCCGGTGGCCGGGCAGCCGGATGTGATCGTGTTCGAGACCGGAGAAGGCGGCTCCGGCACAGAGATTCACCTGGAGGAGCGCAGCGACCTCCCGCAGGAGCGCCTGGGCCGGGGCGGCGTGCACCATGTCGCCTTCCGGGTCGATAATGAAGAGGAGCTGAAGCAGTGGATTGAACGTATCCGTTCGGTGCAGCTGCCCAACTCGGGATTCGTGGACCGCTTCTACTTCCGTTCGCTGTATTTCCGCGAGCCGAACGGCATCCTGTTCGAGCTGGCTACCGACGGGCCGGGCTTTGCTACTGACGAAGAGGTCGAGCATCTGGGCGAAGCCCTGGCGCTGCCCCCGTTCCTGGAAGCGAAGCGTGAACAGATCGAAGCGCATCTGAAGCCGCTGGATACCCGCCAGCAGGATTAACCATAGCCTTCCGCACAAGAACTCCGGACCGCATAGCGGCCGGAGTTCTTGTTGTAATATGAGGTCTGCAGTCCCGCTCAGCTCTCTGACCAGGTGATAGTGAAGATATTGTAGCCCGGCCGGGCGGTGGAGGCCTTACCTGTGATTGATAACGGACTGTTCCCGCCAAGCCGTCCTGTAATTCTGACATTGCTGGCCGATACAGATTCCGAAGGGTTATCAAGCCCCTTGATGCGCACATATTCACTGTACACGAAGCCCATCATCTCCAGCGTCTCCTGTGTCGAATAGCTGAAGGCTGCCTTCTTCACACCCCCGGCATCCGTATCCACCGTGGTGGCAATCAGGGCATCCGGCGGAATCGGGAAATCGCTCGGCAGATTAACCGGTCTTACCTTACTCTCTGTAACCGGAGCAGGTGCTGTGCTGCCGGGGGCGGGTGAAGGTGCGGTAGTCGGAGCAGGAATGTCCTGGCTGCCTTGTCCGATTCTCACTTTATAATTAACGGAATCATAATTAATCGGCACCTTCAGTACCGTGGCGATGGACTGGACCGGCAGATAGGTCAGGCCGTTATAGGTAATGGGTGTCAAGGTTTTGCCGTTGCCGTCCTTCATCCAAAAAGGGTTACCGTCCACTACGATACCAAGGCTGTGATTCAGATAAGCCTTAATCTGCTCCAGTTTGGCGCCTGCATACACGCCTGCCGAGCCCGTCACCGTCATGCCGGCAGCTACAGCGGCAATCAGCCATTTTTTCCTCATAATGATATCCTCTCCCGTATGTTGTAATTGATAAAGTACATAAATAGCGTCTTTATCTATTAAACACGGAAGCGAATCTTCTAACCTTCACCGGCAGATCTAGCGTATAATCTCCAGCAGCTCGTCCAGGCTGCGGATTTCATAGGTTGGCGTGATTTCGGGGCTGCCGGGCTTACCCAGCGGATTGAACCAGCACGTATCGATGCCATAATTCATACCGCCCCGGATGTCAGAAGTCAACGAATCCCCGACCATCAGCACCTTGGACTTATCCGTCAGACCGAGCCTGGCGAACGCATAGTCAAAAATCCCGGTCTCCGGCTTCTGATAGCCGGTCTCCTCGGAGACAATGACCGCCTCGAACACCTCGCTGAGCGGGGAGCCCTGGATTCTGGCATGCTGCACGTCTTTGATCCCGTTCGTAATAATGGCCAGCCTGCACCCGGTAAGCTCCCGGCACAGCTCCGCCGCCCCCTGGATCAGGAAGGTGCCCTCCCCGAGAAAGCGCAGATAGGCATCACTGAAGGCCTCCGGCTTCAGCGCAAGGTCATGGGCAGCAAACAGACGGTTGAACCGCTCCACCCGCAGTGCCGCCGAGGTGATCCTTCCTTCCTCATAATCCTTCCATAAAGCGCGGTTGATCTCCTGGTAGCTCGCCGCATAGTCCCGGGCCCCTGTCGGAAGCCCAAAATGGACAAAAGCATAATTCAAGGCATGGCTCTCCGCCATCCCGTAATCGAACAGTGTATCGTCAGCATCAAACAGAATACAATCGTATTTCATTATTTCCTCCACTCTCTCTGCCGGTTCGACAACATACGGCCTTCTGGGATATAATCTAGGGTAGACCCGCTCAGAGCGGGAGCAGCTGCGGCTCCTTTTGCGGAACCCTGCTGTTTCAGCGGGAAATATAGGGAGAAGCGCCTGGCAAACCCGGCATAATCCTTATATTAAATTTATCGACGGGGTGATTGTCATTTTATACGGTTTAGCGTTTATTGTGTCATTTCTTATCGTTTATCTGCTGATTCCTCCTCTTGGCAAGCTTGCCTTCCGGCTGGATTTCGTGGACAGGCCCAGGGAAGATGTAGAACGCAAAATACATAGAGAGCCGATTCCGCTTACGGCCAGCTATGCCATATTCGTCGGTTTTTTCATTACATATCTGCTGTTCGCACGTGAATTCACCTTAGAGACACTTGCCCTGTTCATCGGCGGCGTCCTCCTGCTGACCATAGGAACGATTGACGACTGGTACAAGACCAAAGGCAAGGATTTCCCGGCGCTGCCCAAATTCATTGTACAGATTGCCGCTGCGGTTCTGGTGTTTCTGTCAGGCAATGCGTTCACCGGCTTCATCAATCCCTTCTCGGGTGATTATATCTCACTTCCGGTCATTTTACAGTTCCTTCTGACGATTATCTGGATCTTCGGGGTGACCACGGTAATCAACTTTTCGGATGGGATGGACGGTCTGGCCGGCGGACTTACCGCGATCTCGGCAGTGACCCTGTTCGTCGTCGCGTTGACGATGGGCCAATCCACCTCCGCCTTCATGGCGGTGTCGCTGATCGGAGTTACCTTGGCATACTTGCGCTTCAACAAGGCTCCGGCCAAAATCTTCATGGGTGATGCCGGCGCCACCTTCCTCGGCTTCATCCTGGCGGTCATCGCGCTGGACGGTGCGTTCAAGCAGGCAACCGTACTGTCGCTGTTCATTCCGATTCTGGCGCTGGGCGTGCCGATCTTCGACAATATTTTTGTCGTCATCAAGCGCTTCCTGAAGGGACAAGCTATCTACCAGGCTGACGCCACCCAGGTTCATTACCGGCTGCTGAAGGCCGGCCTCAACCAGAAGCAGGTTGTCGCCGTTCTCTATCTGGTCAGTGTCTGCCTGTCGCTGTCGTCCATCATATTGCTGCTGATCCAGATCTAGAGGTTACTGACAAGAAGCACCCTTGGGAACAAGGGTGCTTCTTGGTGTGCGCTGTGCACCTGTGCTGAGATGAAGGCGCAGTTGCAGGCCTTACCCGAGTCCACGCGGACTCCAGGGCCCCTATTTGCCGAAAAACACCCTTTTTGCGCGTGTTGCGGACTCAGATGCTCTTATCTGCCCGCAAAGGGGAGAAATCGTATGCCTTTTATCGAAATAGCGGCTTCTGAGTCCGCACGTGGGCTGCTTCAGCAGCCTTGGGCCGAAATAACGGCCTCGGAGTCCGGATGGCAGGAGCGAATCATCAGTTGAGCCCTACTGCCCTGATTCAGCCCATGACCCCAATCCCGCTAATCCCCCTGCTCCTGCGTGAACTCATAGAGCTGCAGGTAGATGGCGATAATCTCCGGCATCGGCATCCGGACCAGTCCGCTGGACGAAGGGGCGACGAACTCCCGGACCCCGTCCACCACCGGAGTAACCCCCTCCTGGAAGCCCCAGGCTGCGTTCTTCCGGCGGCTGAATTCGGTGTATACGCCTTTGCCGACGAAACAGGCGATCCGGGGACGGTATTCCTCCAGCTTGGCACGAAGCAGCTCACGGCCCTGCGTGTACTCCTCGCGGGTGATATCTTCAGCGCCTACCGTGGGACGGGCGACAATGTTAGTGAACCCGTAGCCCAGCTTCAGCAGCTCCCCGTCCTCGGAGGCGTCATATAACCGTGGCGTCAGCCCGGAGTTATGCAGAATACGCCAGAAATTATTACGCGGATTGGCATAGTGATGACCCACTTCCCCGGAGCGGATGCTGGGGTTGAATCCGATGAAGACAATCTGCAGCCCGTAATCCAGATGATCCTGCACCTCTTCCATGCTTATCCCTCCTTACAGGCCGCAGCCTCATGGCGCGCCTTGGTGCGCTTAATTGCGCTGTTTTATCTTAATATACCCATGCTATGCCATCAGGCACACCGGAAGCAACCTTCTGTCCAATCACCTGCCCCAGTCCCATCCCTAACAAAAAAATCCCCTGTTAACAGACGTTTATCCATTAACAGGGGAACCACTCATTCCCGGCTTACTCCAGCATGAGCAACGAGGAACCTAAGGCAGAATCGCCTTCAGTGCCGGAGCCATCTCCTGCTCCTCCAGGGAAATGAAATTAATGGTTCCATCCTTATACTCTATTCTCACCGCAATCCTTCCCTCTTCACGGGTAAAATTGCGCCGGTGCTCCAGAATGCCGCTGATCAGCGTCTTGTCTTTGACTTCGACCGACCGTTTCTCCGTGCGGGCTAACTCCAGACGGGCCTTAGGATCATATCGCAGTCCGGAAGGCAGCTCACTGTGATGGATATCCCTAAACATCTCGGCGGACACAACATCCGCTACTGTAATCCTGATTTTATCGGCATAGCCCTTCTGTTCCAGCCATGCTCCCAGTTCATGATAGGAAGGGAACCAATCATAGTAATATTTGATGTGGTTTCCGTATTGATCCGGCTTGTGCAGAACACGGATAGCCCCCCGTGACCGCTGATCCGAAACTTGATCCTCATAGGACATGTTTAGCAGTTCACGAATTAGAATATCCTTGAACTCCTGGAGCTCCTGCGGGTCGGAAATAGTGAAGGCCTTGTTCAGATTTCCCATCCAGATACTGTCTACATTATCCTCCATCCGGGAGATCTGGAAGAGCTCGCGTTTGTAATCCGCATGTTCCATCACCGCCTTCAGCTCCGGTTCGAAGCCGGCCCGCGGAACCAAATACGTCCGCAGCAGCGTTTTTCCGTTCTTCAACTGGTAAGACAACGTGAAGCGCTGCCGTGGGGGATAGCTATCACTCCACACATCACCCTTCTGCTCCGGCCTCGCCGTGACAACAGCCCGGTGCAGCGCGGTCACCGCCTCGATATATTCCGGGTCCTTGGACCGGATATCATCGGCCAGGACTTTTGAGTTCTCAGCACCCTGCGGCGGTTGTGTTAACTGCTCATAGTTGGCTCCGGCGAATACCGCGGCCACCTTATCACTAGCCGGAACCCGGTTCTCATATCCGGTTAAGCCGGATACAGGAACATAGAGCAGCAGCCCCAGCAATACGCTGTACACAGCGAATTCAAGCGGCAGCCTGCGGCTGAGAATCTGCCAGCTTTTGCGGAGAATCATTTCCACGAGTATATACCCGACCAGCCCACCTGCAAGGACACTGCCAATGATCCAGCCCGCCCCCTGTTTAACGCCGCCAATATAGCCAAGGGCCAGCAGCATACTGCACAGCATCACTCCCGCCTTGAACAGCGGATCGAAATAGGTGAAGGCTACCGCATGTCCGGCCTTCTCACTGTGACGCTTAGGGTACAGTAGGAAGGACAGCGCCAGGAACACCGCGGATAGAATGGCATATACCCACAGCTCTGTATGGCTGAAAATCTCATAGGACATCTGCATAATACGCAGAATTGGCGACCAATCGTTATTAGAAAGACTCGTCAGTCCGGACCAATTCGAATATCCATACAGATAGCGGTTCAGATGCACATTGATAAACTCCAGGAGAGCCGACGGCAGCAGCAGCAGAATGAAGACCACCACACCCTGTAGAATGCTCTGCCCTGTACATACCCCTGCAAACATGGTGAACGCAAACAGAAACAGGGTCAGCACCGTAAGGGTCAGGCACCACTCCCAGACATCTCCTCCGTGATAGATGTACATATTGCCCTTCAAGGGGCGGACGAGAGCCGTAACCGCAGCAGTGACCCACACTGGAGGCAGCAGCAGAAGCAGGCCGCTAAGCAGATGGGATGACAGCAGATGCGAGCGGCGCAGCGGAAGGCTGTGCATCAGATCCGAGGCCATTCTGGACTGCAGGTAACGGGACAGGAACAGCCCGGCTATCGCCGGAAAAGCAAGCAGAAAGGGTGCAAGATCAGGTCCCAGATTGAACAGGTGATCAAGCTTCACAGGCTTCGCATACGGATCACCGTTCATGAACAGCTGCAGCGGAAGCTGAAACAGAAGGACGAGTGTATACAGAATGCCAATCCACCCATGCTGGCGCAGGTTCTGGCGGATCAGGCTGGCGTTACAAAATAATCGGCTGTGCGTCATAACCGGCACCTCCCATTTCATAGATAAAGATCTCCTCCAGCGTTAGCGGCAGCAGATCAAGCACATAGGGATCATAGACATGAAAAGCTTGGCTGATGCGTTCCCGCTCACCTTTGACAATATAGAGTCTGACACTTCCCCGTTCCTCCCGGTGTAGGATTTGCAGGATGGACTCCAGCGCAGCCGCATGGCGTTCGTCCCGGAACGCGACCTGCACCTTATGCGTGTCCGATTTCAGATCATCCAGATCCTTCTCGACCAGCATCCGTCCTTCATGCATAATGCCGACATGATCGCACAGATCCTCAATCTCCCGCAGATTATGCGAGGAGATCAGCACCGTAAGCTCGCGCTCGGCAACCTCCTGGAACAGAAGATTCTTGATCTGGCGGCGCATCACCGGGTCAAGTCCGTCAATCGGCTCATCCATAATCAGCACCTCCGGCCTGCAGCTAAGCGCAAGCAGCAGGGCAGCCTGGCGCTGCATCCCCTTGGAGAAGCGGCTGAGCTTGCGCCGGGGATCCAGCCGGAACATCGCAAGCAGCTCGTCATAGCGCTTCTGGCTCCAGTCCGGGTAGATGGACTTGTAGAAGGCTGCCATACTCCGGATCGTCGCCTGGGGGAAGAAGTACGGACTGTCCGGCATGAAGATCATTCTGCGCTTCACTTCCGGCGACTCATAGACCGGCTGCCCGCCAAGCTTGACCGTGCCTGCATCAGGGCGGTAAATCCCGGCGAGTGTCTTCAGCAGCGTGGTTTTGCCGGCTCCGTTCGATCCCAGCAACCCGTAAATAGCGCCTTTATGTACAGTCAGCGACAGTTGGTCAACCGCCTTATCCCCCTGAAAAATCTTGCTGACTCCGCGTATCTCAATCATGGCTGTTCCCCTCTCTTCTCTGATCCAGCGCCTGGCGGTACAGCGCACTGATCTCGCTCTCCGTGAATCCGAGATAGACCGCCTCCGCCATCAGCCGCAGCAGCTCTGTCTTCAGCCCGGCCCGCTTGCTCTCGTTGTGCTCCTGCTGCATGGCGGCAACGAAATTGCCCTTGCCCTGCAGCGAATAGATATAGCCTTCCCGCTCCAGCTCCCGGTACGCCTTCTGGATCGTATTGGGGTTCACCGTGAGCTGTGAGGACAGTGCCCTTACCGAAGGCAGCTGTTCATCCGCCCGCAGAATGCCGTGCATAATCATCTCCTTGACCTTGTCGGTCAGCTGCTCATAGATCGGCTTGCGGCTGCGCACATCCAACTCGAACATGACAGTCCTCCCTTCATCTGATACCCCAGTAGCTGCACCAGAGTGTATTAACTGTACTACTATTATTAATACAGTTTAGAGGTACTGTCAATCTTTAGATTGAGAATACACATAATTAACACGCTTTCACCAGACCAATACGAAGCAAATCGCAGCCGCAGCCGGGGTATTCACGGGGAGCTTTTATTCTTATTTTACGGATAAAAGAGCGGTGTTTATTGAGGTACTCCATATGTACGGCAATGAGCTGATGGCCAAGATCGAACAGTCGATGGCCGAGATTAATTTCAGTACAGCCGGCCGCAACGAGCTGATTATGCATCTGGTCGATACGCTGCTGCTCGCACATAAGTCATTCATCGGCTATCACAAGGATCTCAGCATCATGTATCACAGCGATGATACCATCAAGCAGCTGATTGCCCAGTATGAGAACGGGCGGCTCAGAACCCTGGAGTACCTGCAGATGGGATCCTATGCCGTTGTACCCTCCAGGAAACTATTGTTTCCTATACAAAAAGAGCAAGCCCCAGGGAGAATTCCCACGGACTTGCTCTTTGCTGTGTCTATCCTAAGCAGACCTCCGCTTATCTCTTGTCCTTCCAGAAGTTCACCGGCTCCATGTCCTTCGTAATCAGCTCGAACGTGTAGCCTTCCTTCTGCAGCTTCTCCAGCACGCGCGGCAGCACCTTCAGTGTAGCCTTCTGGTCATGCATCAGAATGATTGGATTGGTCTTCGATGCCTTCAGTTTATTCACCTGCTCCATTACGGTGTTGTAGATTCTGTCGCTGTTCTGTTTGTACTTCCAGTCATAAGAATCCACGTTCCAGTCCCAGAGATGATAGCCCTGGCCCAGAACCTTGTCCCGGAAGGACTTGGTGAAATAAGGCTTGCTTCCGTATGGGGTGCGAATCAGCGTGGTGCTGGTTCCCGTCAGCTTCTTCAGGGTAGCATTCGCTCCCGACATCTCGGCAAGCGCCGCTGACGGGGAAGCATAGAACTTCTCCTGGCGGTGGGTCACGCCATGCAGAGCCAGGCCATAGCCTTCCTTAGCAATCCGCTTCACCTGGGCAGGATGCTGGTTCATATTATTCCCCAGCATGAAGAAGGTGGCCTGTACATCATACTTGCGCAGAATATCCAGCAGCTCGCCGGTCGTCGCCGACGGGCCGTCGTCAAAGGTCAGGTATACCGTCCGGCCCGGCTTGCCCGGCTCAGCAGGCTTGGCCGGAGTTGCTGGCGTTGCGGGAGCTACAGGCGCCTTAGGCTTCAGCTCAGCAGCATATTTGTCCGTGAACGCGCTATCGGTAAGCTGGGCCGAGCTGTCCTTCACCCGAAGTAAATATTTATCCCCCGCATAGGAAATGCTATATCCGAGATACCCGCTAACTTTCAGCGGAACCATCAGTTTACCGTCCTGCAGGAAGGTGCTCATAGGCACGGTCCGGCCGTCCTTCAGCACCGCGCCCCCATCCTTGTTAAGAAGGGTAAGCGAGCTTGTTCCGCCCGCAACATGAACCCCGTCTGCAAGTCCGGTGAGGGTCCATTTCAGCTCATCCGCGAGGGCGCGGAGAGGGATGTAATAGGTGTCTTTTACAGATACAGCTTCAATTGCACTCAGCTTATCGTTTATTCCAAGCTTAAGTGCAGCCCCCTTGGCTTCGGCGCTCGCCGGGCTCTGCACCAGACCGATCATCAGGAATAAGGACATGAATAATAGCATGAATTTTTTGATACGCACAGCAGCAGTCTCCAATCTATGTATATTTGTCTATCACTTTATCACATATACAATTAACGTAATTTGAGAGATTGTAACCGCAAGCTAAAAAAATGTTACTGTTCTGCAATGATAAATGTTGGCCGGACATAGTTTTCAGAAAACACATCTTTCGCGTCGAATGCTGTCGCAGCAGGCAATACAGGGTTAAATCACGTGATTTTGAGGCCTCAGAATTGTGACAAATTTAATAACAATTATGAAATATTGAACAAAGATTGAACAACCTTAAAATTAGCTAAAGTGCGCCACTACAGTGATCTTTATCATACCCTTATATACTTGTAACAAATTGCTCACATATATTTAACTTGTTAGCCATTTTTAAGGACTATTTTATCTAAATATACAAAATATGTATTTTGCATTATGGGTAAGTAGTTCTTACTATATATACAGATCAATGTACTTCCGTTAATGAACGGCGAAAGAAAAGTAGTATTGAAGGAAGGAGTTCTATATGAAAAAAAAGGGACCGTTATACGCTTTGTTTCTAAGCCTGATCCTTCTCCTGCCGGGATGCAGCTCAATCGCTGTTCTGAACCCGAAGGGGCCGTCTGCCAGGACGTTATCTGACACCATCATCCTCTCGATTATTGTTATGCTTGGGGTTCTGGCTGTTGTCTACATTCTGTATATCTTTGTACTGGTGAAATACCGTGCGAAGAAGAGTAATGAGGGCTACATTCCTGAACATGAGGAAGGCAACAAGGTACTGGAGGCGATCTGGATTATCATCCCGATCATTATCGTAGCCTTCCTGTCCGTTGTAACCGTCAAGACAACAACCAAAGTAGAGAATGTGGCAGCGGAATATAACGATCAGAAACCGCTTGTCATTTACGCCTCCTCCTCGAACTGGAAATGGCATTTCAGCTACCCTGAGGAAGGGATCGAAACGGTTAACTACGTGAATATGCCGGTGCATCGTGCGGTAGAATTCAGAATGTACTCGTTCGGCTCTATTACCAGTCTTTGGATTCCACAGCTTGCCGGTCAAAAGTACGCGATGAGCGACATGCTGACAACGCTTCATCTCTCTGCTGATACAGAAGGCTCTTATATCGGTAAGAATGCTAACTTCAGCGGTAAAGGCTTCGCCCACATGGAATTCGAAGCGCTTGTTCTGAGTAACAAGGGTTATGAGGACTGGGTGAAGGAAGTGAAGGAAACTGCACCTAAGCTGACTGAAGAAGAATTCAAGGGCCTGCTGGCCGCGGAATACCTCGGTCGCAAAACCTATTCCTCCACCCATCTGGAGTTCAGCCCGCCTCCGGGCAATCACGGAGACCATATGAGCGGCGGCGGCAAGGAGATGGATATGGACAACGGCAGCCAGGAGCATCAGGATAACAAGGAAATTCATCCGTCTCCCGAGCCGTCCAGCGAAACGGAATTCGACGGCGATCCTCATCCGGAGGTCGATCAGCCGCTGCCAAGCTCTCCTGTGGAAGAGAGCACACACGAAGGACACTAGCTCTCTTACGAGCTTAATGCAACACACTGAAAGGAGCTACCCTAATGGATTTGGACAAATTTAAGGTTCACGGCGAACCCTTGATATACGGGGCCATGATCAGTATTGCACTGGCAACCATCGGGATTCTCGTCGGGCTTACCTATTTCAAGAAATGGGGTTATCTGTGGCGCGAATGGCTGACCACGGTTGACCACAAAAAAATCGGGATCATGTACATCCTCTCGGCGCTGCTGATGCTGTTCCGCGGCGGTGTAGATGCGATGATGATGCGTCTGCAGACGGCTGCGCCGAAAATGAAATTCCTCGATGCGCAGCATTACAATGAGGTCTTCACTACCCATGGTCTAATCATGATTCTCTTCATGGCCATGCCGTTCATCATCGGTCTGATGAACGTAATCATTCCGCTGCAGATCGGCGCACGCGACGTTGCCTTCCCGCGGCTGAACGCCGTCAGCTTCTGGCTCTTCTTCATGGGCGCCATGCTGCTGAACATCTCCTTCGTCATCGGCGGCTCGCCGGATGCAGGCTGGTCAGCCTACTTCCCGCTCGCGAGTCTGGAATTCAGCCCGACAGTAGGTAACAACTACTACTCTCTGGCCTTGCAGATATCCGGTATCGGTACGCTGATTACCGGGGTTAACTTCATCGTAACGATTCTCAAGATGCGAGCACCGGGCATGACACTGATGAAGATGCCGATGTTCACCTGGTCCGTACTTATCACCAACGTGATTATCGTCTTCGCTTTCCCGGTGCTTACCGTAGCGCTGGCGATGATGATGTTCGACCGCCTCTTCGGCTCCCAGTTCTTCACGATGGCCAACGGCGGGATGGATATGCTCTGGGCTAACCTGTTCTGGGTCTGGGGACATCCGGAGGTCTATATCGTTATCCTTCCGGCCTTCGGTATTTATAGTGAGATTATCGCCACCTTCTCGAAGAAGAACCTGTACGGCTATACCTCCATGGTATTCAGTATGCTGATCATCTCGCTCCTGTCCTTCCTTGTATGGGCTCACCACTTCTATACAATGGGTCAAGGGGCCATGGTCAACAGCTTCTTCTCCATCACAACAATGGCCATAGCGGTACCTACCGGGGTCAAAATATTCAACTGGTTATTCACCCTGCGAAAGGGCAGGATTACCTTCACAACACCGATGCTCTACACGCTGGCCTTTATCCCGATCTTTACAATCGGCGGAGTAACGGGCGTCATGCTGGCGATGGCCAGCGCCGATTACCAGTATCACAACACGATGTTCCTGGTTGCGCATTTCCACTACGTGCTGATTCCGGGTGCCGTGTTCGCCGTCATCGCCGGTTTCCACTATTGGTTCCCTAAAGTGTTCGGCTTCCGCCTGAACGAACGGCTGGGCAAGCATGCCTTCTGGTGGATCATCATTTCCTTCAACGTAACCTTCTTCCCGCTGTTCTTCCTGGGTCTCATGGGAATGACGCGGCGTATGTATACGTACTCTGAGGAATCAGGCTTCGGCCCGCTCAATATGCTTAGCTTCGTCGGGGCTGTCGGGCTCGCTATCGGCTTCGTGCTCCTGGTCTACAATATTTACTGGAGTACCCGCTACATGCCGAGAGATACGACCAACGACCCTTGGGATGGCCGGACGCTCGAATGGGCTACGCACAGCCCGATCCCGCTCTACAACTTCGCCATTGTGCCTAAGGTTGAGACGCGTGATCCTCTATGGTCTGCGAAGCACGAGAATATTCCGCTGTATACAGACACCAAATACACCAAGATTCACATGCCTAGCAATACCGGCAAGCCGTTCATATTGGGTGTAGTCTTCTTCTTCCTTGGCTTCTTCCTGGTATTCAGCATGTGGATTCCAGCGATTGTCTCCGGGATTGGAATTCTTATCGTACTGGCCTTCATGTCCTTCGATAAGGACCAGGGCTACTACATTCCTGTAGAAGAGATTGCAGCTACTGAAAAGAAACTGATGCGGGGTGAGACTGTATGAAAATAGATGCGTCCAAGCCGCTCGAATATTCAACGGAAGAGAACAGTAATAAGATCTTCGGCTTCTGGGTGTTCCTCGGTGCCGAAATCCCGCTCTTCGCTACTCTGTTCACTGTCTACTTCGTAATGGTGAACCGCTATGCCAGCGGACCGAGCGGCAGCGAGCTGTTCGAAATCGGCCCTGTGCTGATGGAGACCTTCCTGCTGCTGACGAGCTCCTTCACCATCGGCCTTGCCGTCCATGCCATGCGGCATGGCTACAAGAAAGCGATGATGGTCTTCATGGCCATCACGCTGCTGATGGGTCTGGCTTTTGTCGGCATTGAAATTGATGAATTCTTCACTTACGTGCATGAGGGCGCTACGCTGCAGACCAGCGGCTTCCTCTCCAGTCTGTTCATCCTGCTGGGAACGCACGGTCTCCACGTCAGCTTCGGTCTGCTGTGGGGCATTGGTATTATGATTCAGCTGTGGAAGCGCGGCATTACGCCTGCGACCGCCAACAAAACGTTCATCTTCTCCTTGTTCTGGCACTTCTTAGACGTGGTCTGGATCTTTATCTTCAGCTTCGTCTACCTGAAAGGACTGATGTGACATGATGAAGCAACTATTCCCAATTAAGCATGTGATGGGTTATGTAGCCTCTCTGGTCCTCTCTGCCGCTGCGCTGGTTGTGATCTACGGAGACCTGTCCGCCAGTGCCAATATGGTCGTGCTGCTGGTTACTGCACTGATCCAGGCTTCGCTGCAGCTGTTTGTGTTCATGCACATCGGAGAATCGGCCGATTCCAAGAAAGAACTGTATATCAATATTGCGTACGCCATGTTCGTCGCTCTGGTCACTATCTTCGGTACCCTGTTCATCTTCGTATGGGGCTGGTATGCTTAAAGCTAGAGTGTAATCAAACAGCCCGCTTCCGGTGCATTACCGGAGGCGGGCTGTTTGTATAATCAATATTTCAAATGAACGACACCGCTGTTATTTCCCTGCTCCGTCCAATCCGTATAAGCCAGATCCCGGCCCGACGGGCTCCAGGCCGTCGTCAGATTTCCCTTGCCAGCAGTAATTTCGGTGGACTTATCTGCAGCCAGATCATAAATGTACAGCGTGCTGGAGCGGGTCCCGTTCTCCTCACGGATTACACTATAAGCAACCAGCCGCTGATCGGACGACCAGGAGACACCGCCAAGCTCTGCTCCTTCCGCAAGGGTCCGCTGATTCGCTCCGTCTGTATCACATAGCAGCAGCACCTGCCCGTCATCCTTATTTTGCAGCACCAGCATCTGTTCTTCATCCGGTGAAGGATATACACCGCCGACCCTTTCAAGCTTCAGCGCAGCTTTTTCCTTAGTCTTCAGGTCCAGCGTCTGCAGGGTATCACTGGAATTGCTCGTGTAGTAGATCTTATCCTTGATTTGCCTGACCACAATCAGCCCATCCCCGCTTAAGCCGTCGACCGGCGCAATCTTCGCGGAAGTTGTCGCTGTATAAGCGCCGCCGCTGTAATCCGGACCTATAACCGTATCATTATCCGCCCACTGCGCGCCCATCGCTCCGCTGGTGGCATCACTCTTGATCGTGAAGGGCTTCTTGCCCCCCAGGTCCATAATAATGTACGCCGGATCTCCCAAGGAGAATTCACTATAGAGCAGGAATTTGTTATCGGCGGACAGTGTTGCATCCCCCAGCATCATATTGTCCTTCTCCACTATCAATTCGTATTCCCCGGTATCCAGATGGAAGAAATACAGGCTCTGCGGAAGGGAGCCCGCCAGCTCTCCCGATTGGATGGGGCCGAGCTTATCGTTCGCCTTGGACACGACAACCGTCTGATCGTCCCGCCAGTCAGTGATGGATATATTCTTATACGGCTTGATTTCTCTTACTGGAACCGCTGATGCAGCGGGAGCCGTGGAAGGAGCTGGAGTCGCTGCCGGCTGGGGCGCAGGCTGGACGGTCGGCTGGGCGGATGCCTCAACAGCCCCCGCTGTATTCTCCGGACCGGGCGTAACCGCCGGAGCACCAGCCTGATTGGAGCTGCAGGCTGCAAGTGTCATTAATAGTGCTGGAATGAGCGCCAGCTTCCAGGTTTGTTTGTTCACGATTAGAAACCGCCTCCTTGGAATGAGTGTTGTGAGCAAGATAAGAAAGATTGTCAGAGTACCGGTCGGTTGCTTGGGTGTTGCCTGGAGATTTTTAAATGTTACCGTTAGAGTATTTGCCGGGCAGTCTTCTAAATACTGTTGCTTCAGGACCAATTCCCGCAATACTAAATACTCTATTTTGCCCTCAGGCAACATTATAGACGCTGAGCGGGTGGTATTAGTTGCGGTAACTCACCGTATCTTATTGACGCCGCACTACTGCTATTACTGGCTTATTGTTCCCCTGTACTCCTCCGCCGGCAAATCATTAGATAAACGCATCCTAATTTCGCGGTTTCTTCCGTTCTCACTGCGGGCCTATCCCTCATAACGGCAAAAAGCCGGCATAACCGAAGTTAAGCCGGGCAAATGCGGCTCCCGGGCCTGATCTGGCTTGCCGATGCTTGTTATAACCGGAACCGGGCCAGATGCTTCTGCAGATCCTCGGCCAGGGTGGCCAGGTATTGGGCAGAGGAGGACATCTCGCCCATCGCGGTGAGCTGCTCTCTGCTTGCTTCACTGGTGCCCTGAACGTCTTCGGCCCCCTTGCGCGATATTTCATTCACCTGGGTCATCGACTTGGCGACGCCCTCCGACTCCTGCGCGACATGAGCGATCACCACCGAGATCTGCTCGGTCTGCTCGCTGGCGGCCTGTATGGAGGACTGAATTGCCGTAAAGGCCGCCGACACCACCTCGCTCTGCGCTACACCATCGGAGACGATACCGGAGCCCTGCTCCATGGCCTCCACGGCGCTGTTCGTCTGCTGCCGGATGTGGTTAATGATCTCCGTGATCTGCAGCGAGCTCCTGCCGGTAGCCTCGGCCAGCTGGCGGATCTCACCGGCAACCACGGCGAAGCCGCGTCCGTGCTCCCCCGCCCGGGCTGCTTCAATGGACGCATTCAGCGACAGCAGATTGGTCTGTGTGGCAATTTCATTAATGGTCGTGATGATCGTGTTGATCTCCTCAGACAGGCCGCCCAGATTGCCGACGATCCCCCGACCTGCCGAGACGCTCGAGTCAATCTCCCGCATCTGTGCCAGGATCTGCTCCACCGCTTCCACGCCGCGGTCCGCAGATAAGGCCGCCTGTTCCATCAGGCTGCTCATCTCATTGCTGCTGTGCCGGGCTTCGGCAATATCATAGCTCATCGTCCGGACTGACTGGGCCGTGAGCGCAATGCTCTCTGCCTGAACCTCGAAGCCGGCAGCAATCTCGCCGGAGGTCTCGGCGATCATCTGCGAGGCATGGGCCGTCTGATCGGCGCTCGCACTCATCTGCTGGGAGGAGGCCGACAGAATCTCCGCACTCTCTGATACCCCGCGCATCATATGTTTGAGCCCGTCCAGCATCGTGTTGAACGAGGTATTAATCTCTCCGATCTCATCCCTGGACCGGTAAGCGGCAGCGGCCGTCAGATCCCCTGCTTCCGCCCGCTTCATCAGCCCCTGCAATTCCTTAAGCGGCTTCGTAATCAGCCTTGTGATCAGCGTACCGAGGACCACACTTAGAACCAGAGCCACCGCAATCAGCAAGCCGCTTAATGCAACAGAGCTTCTGGCACTCTTCGCCGTCTGGGTGTTATGGGCTGCCGCTTCCTCGGTGAAGAGCGCTGCGGTGTCTTCGAGCAGGCGGACCATTTTGCCGCGCAGCTCATTAAAGGCCGGGCCGGTAAACACCTGATACCCTTCCTCCCGCAGATTGTTGTCCGCCAGATGAATAATATTATCGCGCTGGGAGCGGTAATCGGGGAGCAGCAATACATACTCGTTCACGTAATTGGCAATCTTCTCATTGTTGAAATCAATCGTCTTCAGCCCGGCCATCAGTTCGTTATTCGTCTTGATATTCTTCTGAATCTCTGTCTTGAGCTCCAGGCGCTTCGCCGCATTCGGGTTAATCAGCGCCTCCAGCAGAAACGACTCAATCGCCCGGTTATTCCCGCGAATCTCGGTAATGTAATATATGGGCTGCAGATTCTGCTGATAGGTCTCCTCGGACCGCTCCGCCATCCGGGTGGTGGTCAGCATGCCGGTGGCCCCGATGCCAATCAGCAGGACAATCATTACCGTTATCAATACAATCATCTTATGCTTGATCTTCAGATGTCTCATTCTGTAATCCCGCCTTCTTGGTATCATGCTAACTTAGTTATCGGAGAATGAGCTCAGATTGTTGATGGCCGATTGCAAATTTTGTCGAAAAAAGGGGAACCACCGTATCTGCGCCCTTACGCCAGGTACTCAAGCCGGCAGCTGCACGCCGATTATTCCTGAAGGAGCCCATATTTCTTGCGGAACCGCTGCAGCACCTTGGTCCATCCCCCGGCTAGAACAGCCAGGAAGAACACATTGGATAAGGCATGGGCCAGGTCGAAATAGAAGCTCGCCGCAAACGTAACGGCAACCAGCTTCCAGCTGAGGGCATCCGGCAGACTGAGCAGAACCCAGATATTCATAATCCAGCCAAACAGAAAGCCCCAAATGAAGCCGAAGGCCAGCAGTCCGGTCCGCCTCTGCAGCCACCAGCTGTTCCGCAGCCAGCCGGCAGTAAGTCCGGTCATGCCCCAGGCGAACATCTGCCACGGTGTCCACGGGCCCTGTCCGAAGTAGATATTGGAGACCAGTGCGGCTACCGCGCCGATGACGAAGCCCGCCTCTGCACCGAAGACATATGCGGAGAGAATCACCACTGCCGAGACAGGCTTCACCCCCGGCAGCGCAGCGAACGGAATCCGGCTGACGGCAGCGACGGCTGACAAAACGGCGAGCAGCACCAGCTCCCGGGACTGGAGCGGCCGGCGCTCCAGACGGATCAGCAGCGGCAGCAGTGCGGCCAGCAGCAGCACCCCGCTCAGCAGCACATAATGGCGCTCCATATAAGCTGAAGCAAGCGCCAGAGCCACTATGCATAAGCCCAGAGCGGTCAGGAGCGGTAAGCGGAAGCGGGCCATGCCTTCATCACATCCTCTGTCGTCAATGCCTGCGGCAGCCGGTCCCGCACCATCCGGTTCACGGCCGTAGTATAGAAATAGTTGCTGCTGAAGAATCCTTCGGGCGCTCCTTCCGCCGTAATGCCCCCGTCAAACAGCAGGGCGCAGCGGGTCACATGTCTGGCGGCAAACTCCACATCATGCGTAACGAGCAGAATGCTTGCCCCTTGCCGCCGAAGCTCCTGAAGCAGTGCAGCCAGCCTGTCCTTGGCTGCCGGATCAAGGCCTTTGGTCGGCTCATCCAGCAGCAGAATATCCGGCTTCAGCAGCATCATCATGGCCAGGGCCGCCTGCTGCTGCTGTCCCCCGCTTAAGTCATGCGGATGGCTATCCAGCACCTCCCGGAGCCGGAATACATCCAGCAGCGCCCCAATCTCGCGTTCTGCTTCTCCGGGCGTCAGCCCGGCATAGCCGGCCATATGCTGCAATTCCTCAGCCACTGTATCGTGGCTGAAATAGAGCAGCGGATTCTGGGCCAGCAGGGCTGTCTTCATGCCCTTGGCCAGCTCCACCTTGCCGCGCTGCGGCTTCAGCAGCCCGCTGAGCACATGCAGCAGTGTCGACTTGCCTGCGCCATTGCCGCCCATGACCGCCAGGAACTCGCCCTGCTGAAGCGTCAGCGAGAGCTTCTTCAGCACCTCCCGCTCCTCCTTCGCATAGCGGAAGGTGAGCTCGCGGCAGGTGAGCAGGGCGCTGGCAGGAGCGGCAGCAGCAGAGGCTGGGGCCGATTCCTGGCGGGATTGGCGGCGTACATGGGGAGCGGCCCGCTCTGCGAACAGAAGCCCGGTCTCATCGCCGGAGACGGCAGCGTCTGTCCCCTCCGCCAGTGAATGCAGCCAGCGTCTGCCCTCGCGTACGGTCAGCGGGATCGTCCCGGATGCGGCAGACGCCGCTTCGGGTGCCAGCGACAGATATAGACGCGCCGCTGCCGGAAGGTAATCCTGTACCGCAGCAAATTCTCCGCCAGCTGACCCGGCAAAGGTGCGGGGATCGGCATCGGCCTGAAGCACGCCGCCCTCCAGCATCAGCACCCGGTCCGCCAGCGGCAGCACCTCCTCCAGCCGGTGCTCGCTGATCATTACCGTGACCGACATCTCCTCGTTCAGCCGCTGGAGCGCCGTAATGAATTCCCGTGCTGCCACCGGATCAAGCTGCGAGGTCGGCTCGTCCAGGAGCAGCACCCGGGGCTGAAGCAGCAGCACCGAGGCCAGATTCAGGAGCTGCTTCTGTCCGCCGGACAGCTCATGCACCGGCTGGTACAGCAGCGGCTCCAGCCCGAACCAGCCGCAGATCTCGGCCAGCCGGGTCCGCATCACCGCAGGCGGCATCCCCAGGTTCTCCATCGAGAAGGCCAGCTCATGCCAGACGGTATCCATCACAATCTGCGCGTCCGGATGCTGGAAGACCATACCGATCTCCCCGGCCGCCACAGCGGCCGGAAGCTCACCGAGCGGCTGGCCCCTGTAGGTCAAGCTTCCGCTGAGCGCACCTACCGGAGCCAGCTCACGCTTCAGATGGCGGAGCAGAGTGGTTTTGCCGCTGCCGGAAGGGCCGCACAGCACTACGAATTCGCCCTCTTCTATTGTGAACGAGAGCTCATGAAGCGAGTCCCGGTCTGCTTCCGGATAGCGGAAGGATAAGTTCTCCGCTCTGAGGATCTCCATAACCATTTCTCCTTTCCTTCCAGTGCCGCAGGCAGCAGTACGAACAGGCAGAAGCTGCCGTACATCACAGCCTCTGTCCAGCCGAACTCCATGGGTCTCATGCGCGGGTAGATTTCCAGACGGCCCGCCCCCTGGAGCCAGAAGAGCAGTGTAACAGCGCCGCTGGCCGCCAGCAGCACCAGGACCAGCTTATCCTGGAAGTCTGCTTTATATATACTATAGTTGCTCCGCCTGGCAATTCCATAGCCACGGGCGGTCATCGAGTCTCCTGTCTGTAGCGCTTCTTCCAGCGACCAGGTGAGCAGAATCTTCAGCAGGGTCATTCCATCCCTCATCCGCTTCCTGAGGCTTCCTGTCCGGGTGTCTACTCCGCGCAGACGCTGAATCAGGGTAATCTGCTGCAGCCGCCGCCGGAACAAGGGAACGAACCGGAGGGTCATCAGCGTCAGCAGGGCCGTTCTGGGCGCGGCCGATGCGAAGAGATACATGAACTTATCTGTGGTTACCATATATTGGTAGGAGATGAACCAGAGGAAGACCGTCAGCAGCACGGTCATCATCATCAGTCCATACAACACAGCCTCTAAGGTAATCGGCTGGTCCAGCCAGTAGAACAGGATATGTGCTCCCCTGTGCGAGAACAGCGGGTTAAGCAGCGCCACGGAAGCGGCCATCAGCAGTATGAACGGCAGACTGCGCAGGAGCAGCCTCCCCTGGCCTTGCAGCAGCAGGAGCACCAGCAGTCCGGCTATCTCAGTCACCAGGAACAGCGGGTGAAAGATCAGCAGCGCGAACAGCAGCAGCCCTGCATAATACAGCAGGGCCACTACCGGGTGCATGGACCGGAAGCCGCTGTTCATGGCGCTTTGGCTCCCAGGTCCTTGCCAAGATCCAGCGTATACAGCCATTCCACCGTGTCTCCGGGCTGAAGAGTCCAGCTGCCTGCCGCTTTGTTCGGAAATTCTCCGTTCACCTTGTACATCCAGCCGCTCTCGGGGCCGTGATCGGATTCATACAGGTTATCGATTCCCTCCACATAGGCAAAGGTCCCGCTGCCCTGATATTCCATCTGGATCTTCTGCTCCCGTGTAATCCGCTTCAGCAGCTCCAGCGCACTCTCGTTCTTTTTGATCTCATACTCCGCAGCCGCGAGAATCACCCCATGCTCCTTGTCACCGATGATGGAGAGCGTGACGTTCTCTGTCTGGCGCGCGGGTGCGGCCGGCGCGGCCGATGGCTTCGCCGCCGCCGGAGGCGTTGCAGCAGCGGGCTTGCTGCTGCGCGCGGGTGTGGCCGGCGCGGCCGATGGCTTCGCCGCCGCCGGAGGCGTTGCAGCAGCAGCGGGCTTGCTGCTGCGCGCAGGTGTGGCCGGCGCGGCCGATGGCTTCGCCGCTGCCGGGGGCGTTGCAGCAGCGGGCTTGCTGCTGCGCGCGGGAGCTGCCATACCGTCCGCCGCAGCGGAGGGTATGGCAGTGCCTTCCGGCCGCGGCGTCTGCGCGGCCGGCGTCCCGGCGGCGGGCGGGGCGGTGCCGCCGCCGGCCTGCTCCGGCTGCGGCGCAGCGCAGCCGGCGAGCAGCAGGGCCAGCAGCAGCGGAGCGGCTGGCCTGCGCAGCAGGGATTGGATTCGTCTGAACATGGTCCTCTACACCTCCACAAAAAGGGAAAAGAACGGGGGCAGTCCGCCTGTTCCCCGTTCCTCCGTACAATCTATGCTATCTTTTGACAAGCTATACCAGCCGTCCGGCTGACCAGCTATGACATAACTACGGCAATCTCACCGCTACAGCAGCAGCCATCTCACGGGTTACTGTACCCGCAGGATCAAACGCACCGCCGGTTCCGCTCATGTATCCGAGACCGGTTACCATGCGGACCGCAGACAAGGCATAGTCACTGATCTTATCTTCATCGGAGAACTTGCCCGCACCTACAGCAGCATCCAGCTTGAAGGCTCTAACGAGCATTACCGCCATATCCTGGCGTGTCACCAGCCCGTCCGGCTTGAAGGTCTTGCCGTTCACTCCGCTGATGATGCCCAGTTCCTTGGCTTTGTTCACTGTTCCATAATACCATGCATCCGGCTTCACATCACTGAAAGCTTGAGCAGAAGTATTCGCAGCCGGCTCTTGTCCGGTCAGTCTCAGCAGCAGCGCTGCCAGCTCCGCCCGGGTAATGTTCTGCTTCGGTGCAAACACCAGCTCTTGTCCGCTCACACCATTCATCAGCTTACGGTCATACGCTGTGTATACCGACTCCAGCGCCCATGGCGAGATCGACTTCGCATCGCTGAACTTAGGGCGGTCAGTTGCTGCAGAAGCTACCGTCACCGGCAGGGTGTGGCGCACGATTGCAGGGGTCTTGTCCTTCAGATAGCCCGTAATCGTAAGTGTATATTTATTCGCAGGCAAGCCTCCGGCAATGACTGCTACACCCGCATCATTGGTGGACACTGACTTGCCGCCGATGGCTACCTGCACTCCTGCTGCCGGTGAGCTGACCGGATCGGAGGTGGAGGTGGCTTGATTCCATACCCAGGTTTTTTGGGTGATTTTGATGGAGAGCTCTTGTCCCGGCTGCGGCTGTGCAGGAGTTAGAACTACAGCGTCTACCACCTGCGTGTTATCCCCGCCATAATAGACCACAACCCGGTCATTCTCCTCCAACGCAAAATCGCCCATGCCAACACTCGGATACATCCATTCTCCGCCGCGCGACACTACATACATCCAGCCGTCATAACCGCCATAGGTTCCCGCGTTCACGCCGCCGATGCCGGTCACGTAATTGCCTGCCTCATTAACCAGGGACACACCCTTGGCCGCAGCCGTCTTCTCCAGCGCCTTCAGCACATTACCGGCGTATACGCTGCCCTCGGCCAGAGTTGAATTAGGACCTTCTATTGTTACCGATACGTTAACCTGAGGATTCTTAACAGCCGCACTGCCCAGGTCAAAAAGCTTGCCGCCAGCACCAAACAGCTGATAAGCGGCAAGTGCCTCCAGTGCCTGCTCCGTAGACAGCGGATTGTAGCTGCCGCCTGCGGTGTGGGCGAACCCGCCGCCTGCTGCGCTGAAGCTCAGCAGCTTGCTGACCAGGTTGAACTGGCCCTTGGTGTACTCTGCCCCGGCCGGATCAATCCCGAAGGACGATAGGCCGATAATGGCCTGCGCAACACTCTCGCTGCTGTCGCCGTAGCCGCCGTTCTTATCCTGAGCCTTCGCCAGCCATGCCGCTGCCCGTTGTCCGGCCGTATTCACAGCCGGCTCATTCTTATGCGCGGCCAGTGCTGTCAGCACCATCGCCGTCATATCGGGATCGCTCGCACCTGTAATCAGGGTGAAGCCGCCGTCCGTGTTCTGCTTCGCCAGAATCTCCGCCAGCAGCTTGGCCGGTGTCCACTTCGCCGTGGCCGGGATGCTGTAGCTGCCTGAATCCAACGCAAGCAGCGCATATACGGCGTTGTTCAGCGTCTGGCCAGTAATGGCATCGTTATTGTAGAGCTTCTCAATCAGATTGTAGCCGGCCACATTCGCCGGGTCGCCGCCCAGCGCCTTCACAGCAAGCGTAATCCGCGCATAGTCCGTAGCTCTGCCAAAAACACCCTTCGCCGCAGCTACCTTATCCTCAAGCGCCTTCAAATAGCTTGCCGGCACCTTATAGCCTGCTTGCGCCAGCCCGATCGCCTGCCAGTCCGACTGGACTCCGTTCTTGAGCACAAGCTCCGCTGTAGCATACACGGCGCTGGTTACGCTGGCTGCCAGTCCGGCGGACTGTGCAGATGCCCCTGCCGGTGCTGCTGTGTCCGTCTGAGCTGAAGCTTGTCCAGCCGGAGCCACAGCGGCCCCCAGCATTGTGAACAGCATAACGGCGGTAAGTAACAGCCGCATGAATCTTGAGGATGGGTGATTGTTCTTCATAGCTAACCTCTTTCCTGAAATAGAATGGATGAATCCCGCTTCCTCCGCAGATGCGGCGGCAACGTAAAGACCGCCCTGTGCAGGGCGGCCGGGGAAGAGTACCATACATGCGACTGAAATGAGCTACTCTCTCATATGCAGCCTTCGCTAGGTTCGGTATCTGCTTCTGCATTCTTACCCCCGAAGAATCGAAACACAGGCGAAACAGGCAGATATCCTGGCTCATGCTTCATCACTTCCCCCGCCTTCCCATCCGCATCGCGCAGACAGTGGCTTCCCGGGAGTCGCTCGCATTTACAGTGGCGGGACCGCGCCGGAATTACACCGGACTTCCCTTTTAAGCAGACGGCACACGGAATGGCGGCACAGCCGTCCCTCGCAAGACAGCAGACCGTTCCCTGGCAATCTGCACCTGTTCCCAAAAGCTCTTAAATTTTAATATTCTCAGACCATCATATCTACTATTCCCGTGTATGTCTATAGACAAGCTGCATCAATCGCGGACAATCCTCACAGGTCAGGCAGGACATTTCCTATGCCGCATACGCCTGTGCATCCGCCACCGCCACCGCCATCGCCACCGCCACCGCCACCGCCACCGCCACCGCCACCGCCACCGCCACCGCCACCGCCACCGCCACCGCCACCGCCACCGGCTCAAGGATAACCTGCTGATTGTATTCTGTACAACAGAATGACTGTAAAAGCTGCCGATAGCACATTCTGCTGTATTTCGTGCAATTGATTATGGCGTTCTCCCCTCAAACGGGCCAAATGAAGAAAATCTGATGTATAAAGTACAACAGAACATGTTACAGAGCCGATTATTCCTAAATCTAGTGTACAAAGTACATTAGATTCTTCTTTCCTGTAACTGACCTTCGTAGCTCCTCACACTTTTTGCCGCACGCATGGCCATTGTAATCGGTTTTCCGACTACATTCGGACCACGCCCCCCGCGCCAGCACATTGTAATCGGTTTTTCGATTACATTCCGTCCGTACACCCCGCGCCAGCCAATTGTGATCGGTTTTCCGATTACATTCGGATCACGCCCTCCGCGCCAGCCAATTGTAATCGGTTTTCCAACTACATTCGCTCCGCGCATTTCCGCCCCAGCACATCGCACAATCACATAGTTACTTTTAACTTCCCATGCCAAAAAGGGCAGATGCTATAGGCGCTCTGCCTAGCCATCTGCCCTTATACATAACCTGTCCTAATCTGAAGCCCGGCTTACCGCCCGGGCTTCACTCCCCGTCCGCCTCCGGACTTGCCGGAGCGGACGGCTCCGCGCTGGGGGCCGCTGTAGCTGTGGCTTCCGGGGCGGGGCCCGGATCAGCCTCCAGCTTCAGCGAATAGCCGCCGGCGGTGATCATATCGCCCGCCGCCAGCTTCGCACCAGGCGCAAGCTCCACCGTCACTTCGTACGGACGTGCCGGTGCGGTTGCGCCTGCGGCTCCCGCCGCTGCCGGAGACGCGGCGGCCTCGCCGTTCACGCCGCCGTCTGCTCCGGCGCCGGCCTTACCATCAGCGCCGTCAGCTCCTCCGGCGTCTGCATCACTACCCGCGCCGTCATCCCCTCCGGCGCCCGGCTCAACCAGGCAACGGCTCACCATTGCCTGGACCTTGTACGTGTCCGTCTCGCCGTCGCCGGACACCACAGCGATCTCCGCCGGCTTGAAGGCGGAGCAATCCGCCGCAGCGGCAAAGCTGTACAACAGCTTGACGCTGCTGCCCTTGCCTTCACTGCCGCTGCCCTCACCAGCACCGCTGCTGCCCTGGCCTCCACTGCTGTTACCCTCACCAGCGCCGCTGCCCTTGCCTTCGCCAGCATCACTGCCGCCGCTATTTCCAGCGTTGCCGCCTTGGCCTGTACCGCCGCCGCTGTCACCAGCACCGTTGCTGCCCTGGCCTGCATCACTGCCTTTGCCAGCGTCGCCATTACCTTCACCTGCGCTGCCGCCCTTGTCTGCATCACCATTGTCAACACCGGCAGAACCGCCATCAGCACCTGCACCGTCAGCACCTACAACCCCGCTGATCAGCCGCACCGACACCGGCGCCGCCTCTCCGGCTACGCCCGGGAGCGGGCTGGGGCTGGCCGCCGGCGCAGCGGTGTCCCCGCGTCCGCCAAGCTGACTGATCAGGATCATGCCTGTAATCAGGAGGACAACCAGGACGCCGCCGGAGATCAGGATCTGAAATCGGCTGCGGCTGACCCACCGCGCCAGCGGCGAAGCCAGCTGGGCGCGGGCTTCATTGTAGACATTTTGCATGGCTGGGCTGGCTGTCTCCAGGTAATTTTTGCGGAATTCGCGGTTCTTGAAGGCTTCGCGGTCGCTCTTCAGGAAGTACCTCAGCACCGCCCGCTTGTAATTCGGCCACAGCTTCTTGCCGGAGCTGGCGAACAGCCAGCTATGCTGCGACCAGTCCAGGAACCGGTAGATCAGCTCCTTGTCATTGCCGGCCTTGCGGACCACCAGGTCCAGCAGCGAATCATAGTCCAGCGGCCCGCCCTCACGCTCACTGCTGTGATAGAAGGCCAGCGGCAGCCGGTCGAACGGCTCCAGGCTGCGGGATTCTCTCAGCCAGCGCGCTCCCAGCAGCTGCACATCGTCCAGCTCCCGTGGGCTCAGCCCGGCAAAAATCTCCTCATCCGGCCCCTCCTCCCCGAACCAACGGTACGCAGCGCGCAGGGCATTCGCCTTGCGCTTCGCAATGGCATCCAGCGGCGGCTGCCAGTCCGAGGCGTCGCGGTAACGCAGGAAGGAAATCTCCAATAGCTGCTCCATCGACAGCTCGTCCAGCGAGAGACGGTTCAGCAGGAAGCGGTCCGCCGTGGTGCCCAGCTCCTGCATCAGCGACAAGGCATCCGGGTGGACGCCGCCGCCTCTGCGGCGCTGCTTCTCGGCCTCCTGGACCGCATCATGAATAGCAGCAACTGCTGTTACCGGATCAGGCTCCTGCCGCAGCTTCTCCAGCAGATAATCCTTCAGCGTATCCCGCACCGTCCCCTGCTCCAGCACCTCGGGCAGGCTGCGGCCGAAATGGGCCACCATACGCAGCAGATCCGCCGTTCCCGTTGCCGCTGCCAGCCGGGACTCCAGATACGGGTCGAACAACGCGCGGCGGAAGAGGGTCTGGGGCAGCACTCTTTTGAAGAAGGCTTCACTTAAGGCGGGCTCGCTCTCCAGAATGCCATACGCCGCAGCCAGCACATCCTCCCGGCCCCCGGACTGGCAGTTCAGCATCCCGTTAATGAAGTAATCGATGATCTTCACCCGGTAATGATGGCCCGGCAGAACGAAATACTCCTTGAACTGCTCCAGAATCTCCGGCGACGGAACACCCCGCTTGCGGATCAGGTCATATTCGCGGTCGAACCGCTCCAGGAACATATCATTCAGCCGCACCCGCGAGTCCAGCTTCCCCTCCGGCTTCAGATAGGACAGCAGACCGGCGAGTACAGCGTTTTTATTCTCCGTATACAATTCTTCATTGCCCTGCTCAATCTCATAAAAGACGGCCAGCTCATTATAGACAGCCAGCGACAGCTTGCGCTCCGTGCTCTCCCCGAGCAGCAGGGAGTCGGCAAACCTGGCGAAATCCCGGAGACTCCCGCCCGGCTGGCCCAGCGTCTTCCAGACGAGATCAGCATACATCTGCTGCGATCCGCCAAAGTCGGCATTCAGCACCCGCTTATTCGCCATGTCGAAGAGGTAATCCTTCTCGATATTCCGGTCTCCCGGACGCAGCGAGCCCTTCTCTACAAAAGTCAGATGAATATACTTCCGGCTCTGCGGCTCCTTCGCATAAGTGATCACTCCCAGCCTGCGGCGGAAGTCATACGGCAACGAGGCGTAGATGACCTCCGTCAGCTCAACCGCACGCTGCGACAACTCACTGACTGGCACATCGAGGGCCACGTAGAGCTTCTTTTTGCCGCCTACGGACAGCATCACTGCCTGCACCAGCGCCTTGAACAGCTCCTCTGTGAACCCCAGGCGGCGAAGCACAGTCATCGGTTCTGCAGACGCTTCACGTTCTTCCACCGGGATGGACTCCAGCTCAGGCAATGTGCCGCCCGGCTCGCCTTCATACTGATGCGCGAATCCGGCATGGAGCCAGTCCCCATACTTCTCGACAATCTCCTCCGAGCGGATGGGCGGCACCACGAAATTATGGGCAAAAAAAGCGCTCCGCTGTCCCGTAAAATCCGCCGCCACATACCGGCTCTGCCCGATCACGGTCTCGTTGCTCTCTGTATGGAACAGATGCAGCGCCGCAGGATACAGCGCCTCCTCCTTCTCGCCTCGTGCCGCAAGCTCAGCCGGGGCATCGTAGAGGCAGAAGGGATGCAGAATTTTTTTGACAAAATTGTTGTCGAGACTCTCCGATTTCGCTACCGTATCGAATCCCTCTGTCGCCCGGTACACGCCGCGCCGCGCACGGGTATACATCTGCTGGGTGATCATGGACCCTGAGAATCTGTTCACGGCCCGTCGCTCCCCTCAATATAGTTCAGCTTGTAGAGCAGCCAGATGAACGGCTCATCTACCCGGATCGGACTAACCACGCCCTCGATCCGCTGATTGACCGGATTGCTGCCCAGCGCGGACACTGCGAAGTAAGCGGTCTTCTCAAAATACACATCCATCGTATCCTTGAACGGACGGTCCACCTTCTCGATGAAGCGGCGGATTTCGCCGTCGATGTTGTGGAATTCATCCAGATTGAGCGTTTTGCGGTGCACGTAGTTGTTGAACACATTGCTGTTCGACTTAATGTAATCGCCATCCTCATCCTTGAGGGAGTGGAGCATATCGCTTTTGGCCAGGACGACAGCGGTTGGAATCTCGGTCTTGCTCTTCTCCTGGTAGGCGATGAAGTCGCCGAACATGGTCAGCACCACATCACGCGGCTCATCATACTGCGACACCCACTCGCCCGGACTGTCTCCGAGATTGAGGCGGATTTTCTCGCGGACCGAACGGATCTGCAGCGGATCGACCATGAACAGAATCCCTGCCGAGTTCTTGATATGCTGGCCGTGCAGCCCCAGATAATCCTGATCGACCATACCCTCACCGGCGACATCGAAGAATACCAGCGTCAGCGGAGGCTTGGACTCATCCTTGAAGATGAATTGGAAAATAAACGGCTCCTGCATCCGCTCCTTCTGCGTCGATGCCAAGAGATCGCCCCGCTCGAACAGCGGCTCCTCGTACAGCGTGCGGAACTTGCGGCTAATCTCGGCATTCAGCGGCATACAGGCCGCATCGAAATGCCCTGCCGTCGTGTGCTGAAGCGTATGGATCAATGAGGTCATGTATACGGATTTGCCCACCTGGGAAGCACCGATAATCGAGATAATATTGCTTGGCACCTTGCCCGCTGTTACCGGAAGCTCGTTGTGGCAGGAGGGACAGAGCCGTCTGCGGGTCATTACACCATAGCGGTCGGTGATGCCGGTCAGCACATGGTCTGTGTAATGATGATACTCCTCCGGGATATCCGCCGGCTTCAGAATCGCTTCCATATCGTCCACGGTATCGAGGCCGAAGCGTTCACGATACTTATTGAGCAGGTCATCCTCGCCGAGCGCATAATTCTCGTCATCCTCCCGGCTGTGCATGGCCCGGAACACCACCTCATCCGGCTCAAAGCGCGAGAAGCAATACGGGCAGACAATATCGTAATACAGCGGCCTCGCTGCCGGCTGATTCTTCTTCATGAAACGGCTAAAAAAAGACATCTCTCATCCTCCTAAAAGCTTGGTCAGCGCCGCCCGTTGAGGGACAGCCTGCAAAACGGACATCTGCGGGCTATGACAGCCCTGCCAGTCCAGGTTCCGCTCCCGCTCACTCCGGGACCAGCTCATAATACAGCCCATACTTGCGGCCGTCTGTCAGGAATATACGGATAAAATCGTCCTTCCCGACCTCAATCGGCGGCAGCTGGTTGCGCCCGGGGGCGAAGTCCTGAACGAACGGGTAGCGTGTGCCGTCCTCTTTGGAGGACGGATGGCTGTCGCGTTTTTTGACGTAGCAGAGCACGTCCTTCGGTACCGGCACCTCAGCCGTGATGGTCATTTGCACAGTTTTCAGCTTGCTGAACAGGCCTTTTTTGTGCTGGATGGAATAGTAGATCCGCGCTTTGCCTGCGCTGACGAGCACGCGGTTGCTGCCATCCGGCTGACGGACCAGCAGCGTCTCCCCGTCTCCACTAAGCCGCGCATAGATGGTATAAGCCACCATCCCGATCTCATCGAGCCGGTCACGGAATCCGTTAGCGGCCTTGTACTCTTCCCGCGTGTAGAGCTTCATGCCGGAAGAGGGAAGGTCCCCGTCCTCCGGCGTCTCCGCAGCGGTTTTGTGAATATATACCGCCTGCACGCCCTCCGGCCAGCGCCACCGCAGGGTGCAAAACCGGTCCTCCACTCTGGATACAATTCCAGTAATCACCGGTGTGGAGGCGTCAACCTCGGCGTATTTCATGGCAACCTGCCCCCTTCCTTATCCCGGCATCTCATTCAGAACCCCTTACTGCCGCGGTTCCGGCGGGGCGAACGGAAGCTATCCGCAGAGGATGCAGCAGCCCCGGAGGCTCTGCCCCTGCGCGTCAGGCGTCCTTCCCCTACAGGCACTACGTATGTGAACAAGCTGATAATCGCCGCAAGCACGAGCAGCGCCAGCAGCCGGGTCATCGGATCCCAGACTGTATCCCCGTTTAGTCCATATTCCAGAATAAGTCCTGCGCCAAGGCCCGATACTGCACCTCCGATACTGAAGCCGCGCGCCAGATGCCGGTTATCAAACACAATACCCAGCCCCAGACCCAGTGCCGTCCCCAGCAGCGTCAATGCGAGAATACGCACCACCGCATAATAAGGACTGTCCGCGGTCTCGTCACTGCGTTCAGTTAGCAGACTCCGGTCACCCAGACGGTCATAGATCTGCTGGAAGACCTCTCCCAGCCGGTTGGCATCGGCCACATCGTAATACTGCCCGCCGGTCCGGCCTGCAATATCCTGGAGCAGATTAGCGCCGGACGGATCATCGAGGGCAAGCCCGATCGTATTCACTTTTATGCCCCGCTGCACATAGTCTGTCAGCTCCGTAGCGGCATTGAACTGGCTGACCCCGTCCGACAAAAGAATCACCATCGCCCCGCGGTCCGCGCCGTCTTCATCAATCACCTTCATCGCCTCGGACAGTGCGCCGCTGATATTCGTTCCGCCTTCGGTGGTCTTCAGGCTGGTGATGACCTCCATGACCTTGTCGCGGTTCCCTGCCTTGGAGAGCGGGATCAGCGGCTGAACTACAGCAGCCTCATTGCTGAAGGTGACTACGGCCACCTTGTTGTCTTTTTTGAGCTGGCTGACCAGATTCTTGGCCGCCTCGTAGCGCCGGTCCGACGGATCGCTCTGCATCATGCTGCCGGAATCGTCGATCACCATGACAACATTCTTCACCGGCTTGATCCCGCCAAAATTCAGCTCGTACACAAATTCA
This sequence comes from Paenibacillus piscarius, assembly GCF_022234545.1. Classification (GTDB taxonomy): domain Bacteria; phylum Bacillota; class Bacilli; order Paenibacillales; family Paenibacillaceae; genus Paenibacillus_AQ; species Paenibacillus_AQ piscarius. The sequence continues at coordinate 116,336 of NZ_JAIEUI010000009.1, read as the reverse complement.
GTCAGCGTACCCACGCCAAATAGCAGCACGACCATCAGCGGGAACATTCTCCACGAGGTGCCGAGGTAGCGCAGCTTCCAGGACTGCCCGTTCAGCTTGGGCGAGATCGTCTCCGCCACCAGCGCGCCGATTCCGACACATAAAGCCACGATGGCGAAATAAATGCCGACCAGCACCATCTGGGGCAGATCATACGGCCTGCGGTCCAGCAGCAGCTCGCCGAGCACAAAAGCTACGCCGCCGCCCAGCAGGCTGAACAGCAGCAGGAGCAGGTTGATTTTTCGCTGCATTGCACTTCATCCTTTCCGGGAAAAGCTTGATCATCACATGCTTCCCCATTCCATTCTATTGCAATTCGTGCAGCGGAATGAATGAGAATTGTCCTACAAACTCTATTTGCGTGGAGCTGCACCCAGGTCCGGGACCGGGAGCATGGGTGATATTCATGGGTATTATAGTGAATCCTCCGAAGTCCGGCAGCCCCATGCTCATGATGAAATCAGGTGCACTAATGCTCCTAACTTGCTGCCCCTTCATTCCGCCAGTCAGCCCGCTTCCGCCAGCACCAGAGGGATTTATCCCTCTCATTCCGCCATCCGGCCCGTTTCCGCCAGCACCAAAGGGATTTATCCCCTTCATTCCGCCAATCTGCCCGCTTCCGCCAGCACCAGAGGGATTTATCCCTCTCTTTCCGCCAATCTTCCCGCTTCCGCCAGCACCAGAGGGATTTATCCCCTTCATTCCACCATCTATCCCACTTCCAGCAGCATCCACTCAGCCGCCGAGCTCGCGCAGACTATTGATACTGCGTTCTATAGCGGCCTTGCCAGATACATTAGTCTGTCACAACTAGTCTCAGTCTGTCACAGCACAGCCCGCCACTTATCTCATCTCCGGCAGCTGCTCCTCATCGAGACCGTGCAGCTGGTAGCCGTTGCCGGCGTAGGTCTCGTAATAGACCTTGCCGTTGCGGTAATAGAGCAGGTCTTCGAGGTGGAAGCCGCCCATCAGGTTCAGCTTCTCTACGCCGCTGCGGCGCTGCTCGTGCACGAAGCCCAGCCGGTAGATGCGCGTGGTCTCATCAGCGCTGAAGGCGTAGCGCAGGAATTCGGAGGAGCTGTCGCCGAAGAAATACTTCTCTTCGTGGCGGTGCTCCTGCGTGTATTCGAACAGGCGGACATTCATCGCCGCCTCTTCCTCCAGCCTCCGGTAGAGCTGCTTGAACAGCTCCTCCTTGGAGACGATGTCCCGGTTCTCGTAAGCGGCGGCGACATTGGCCCGCCGCAGCAGCTCCTCCTCGAACGGCAGCGTGAATGGCGCGGCCGTCAGCACCTCCCGGCGGCAGAGCTCAATCAGCCGCTCGGCTACCGCCTCGCTGCCTTGGAGCAGCAGCTCGGAGAGGCTGCCCAGGAAGCGTTCGCTGAAGAAGATTCCCGCCCCGCGCCGGTTCTCAATGTCTTTCATGACCTCATCCGTCACCGTGCGGTAATACTCCATGATGTTCTGGTCCACCGTCTCCTTGCTGCGGCCGATGCTGACCAGAGCCACGCTCTGGAGCTCCTCCTCCAGCGCTTCCATCTTCGCCACCTTGGCCTTGCTGTCCGCATGGAGCTGCTCCAGCGCGGCTTCATAGCGGAGGCAGAGCTTAAGCTCGCTCTCCAGCAGCAGAAGCTCATATTTCCGGCCGTAGACGGCCTCGAACATGTAATGAATGAAGTTGCGCACCGTCCGCTTATCCAGCAGCGGCACCCGCTGGAACGGCTGGCGCTCCACGCTCTCCGCGTAGAGCCGCTCCAGCTCCTCCCGGGCGGAGAGCAGCGCGGAGCGCAGCACGCCCATATGCTGGCGCAGCGCCTCCAGGACGCTGCCGCCATCCCCGGCCTTCCCGCTGGTCCATTCGGCCAGCTGGTAAAAGGTCACCGGAGCCGCCGCCTGCTCCCCGGCGGCAAGCATCCCTGCCCACTCCCGGGCAGGGTCAAAACCTGCGGCCCGCCGGGCCGCCACTTCCGCAAAGTTACTGCGGAAGTAAGCGTCCGCCCCGTCCCCGAACAGCAGCTCCTCGGCTTCGCGCAGCGACAGCATCCGGAGCTGCGAGTAGGACGGGCGTCCGTGGCTCATCAGCCCGGTCATCTCCGCGAGACCGGACGCCTCCGGGAGCAGCTCTTCCGCGCGGGCGCGCAGGGAATCGGCTCCCAGGCCGAACAGCGCCTGCCGCTCCTTCAGGCTGCGCGGCTGCCCGGCCTGCAGTCTGCCTGCCAGGTAATGCAGGGCATGATAGAGCACCGCCAGCGCGATCTGCCGGTTCGGCCTGCGCACCGCCGAGAACCCGGCGGAGGCGTAGCCTTGTCTGCCCGTGCTGCCCCGGATGCCGCTTTTGAACGTCATATTATTGTAGCCGCCGTGGCCGGAGGCCTGATCGGCGTCAGGCCGGACCCGGTTCTTCAGCAGGCTGATGTGGGCAATAATCTCATAATTGTCGTCCATACCGTGGACAGACATCAGCCCGCGCTCATTTTTGTCTGAGAGCAGGTAGACCAGATCGAACAGCGGAGCAGGCCCGTGGGCCACGGGGATGGACAACCCCTCCTCCGTCACCAGCAGCGGAGCGTTCAAAGCATAATCTGCCCCCTGCATCCCGTCCAGCTCACGCAGAAAAGCCAGCCCGACCGAGCTGGAATACCCGAAGTTATCCCCCTGCTCACGTTCGTTGATCAGCGCATACAGATCGGTCTGCACCGACTTGAACGACTGGCTGAGAATGGCGCGGGCCAGCAGCACGACCTCCGGCAGCAGCACATTCAGCGGATCATCAACCCGCGTAACAATACTCAGATGAATCACATCAAAAGACGAGTACAGCCGCCCGTAATCCGCGATGCTGTTGCTTAAGTGGCGCAGGGTCCGGTTCATTCCGGCCAGGTAGGAGCTGTCCTCATGAAATTCGCGGTACAGCTCCTGCCGGACGGTACGGGGATCACGCCCCGCCGTATCCGGCAGGGCCATGTGCATCACGCGTTCATGGATGCTGCTGTTTCCGCTGCCGATCCGCCCCGTGACCCCCTCCTTCTCCTGCATGCTGCCGCTGCCGCTGGGAGCGCCGGCATGCAGCGCCATGACGCCGCCGGCATTGTCCCACTTCCGCTCACAGCGCGCAAGCACTGGGCCGATGGCCGGAGTCACCTTGTCGCCCAGGAACAGGAACAGCGCGGGGTAATGGATGCTGCTGCGTCCATCCCCCTTGTGATGCTGCGCTTCCTCCTCAGCGGCGTACTGCTCCGCATAGTGAATTGCCTGGTCTCTGATCATAGGCTTACTTCAGCTTTCTGCGGATGCTGCCGAGCTTGCCGGTCAGGCTCTTGTAGAAGCCGTACATTTCATCCCCGTTGGCATGCTCGACCCGCTCATATTCCAGGCTGTCTCGCGCCTCCAGGAACGAGACATACATCCCTTCCAGCTTATACAGCAGCGGAGTTACATCCTCAGCCGCCGTCATCTCTCCGGCCCGGCGCGCGGCCTTGCGCAGCAGCACACTGCGGCTCTTCTCATCGAGCGCACGGAAGTGGCGGTAGACGGCATACTCCACATAGCTGCGTTCCTTCATCAGATTCGCGAACGGCTCCCAGGCATCCTCATCCTCGTCGCGGTCGTAGACGTAGAGCGCGCCTTTTTTGGTAATCGTATCGGTGTACAGCGCCTCAATGAACTGGTCCAGCCACTTGTCTTCATCCAGATGCTGGTGCACCAGCGCCTCCAGCTCCTTGGACTTGGCTGCCAGCGCATCGTATTTCGCCAGCTCCTCGCGGACACGGGCAATCAGCTGCGGGGAACGGATCAGATTCTCCTGGGCCAGCTCCAGATTGATGCTGCCGAAGATGTCCTTCACGCCCTCGCGTTCAAGACCGTTGTTAATCAGCACCTTGAGCTCCTCCGCCGCCTTGCGCACTTCACCCAGATTAGGGCGCGGCGCGTCCAGCTGCAGATCATAACCGCCCAGCAATTTATCAAGGTCAAACGGCTTCGTGAACACCACCGAGAAGCGGCTGCTCGTATTCTCATCAGCACCTTTTTCCAGAATGACACCCGCTGCAAGCGCCCGGGCGAAGTCTGCCCGCACTCTGGCATTGTACTCACGGACCCGCGAATTCATGTAGGTATCGCCCCACGACTTCTCCGGGATCGGCGACGGCAGATACGTCCAGTTGTCCTTGTCGGTCATCACCAGATGGCGGCCGATGCCTTCCTTATCGAGAATGGTCCGCTCATAGTTCTCCTCATACACCCTCAGCGGCGTGTAGACAAACAGCGGCACCCCGTTACGTGTATTCAGCCAGAAAATCCGGTTCTTAACCTCGCTCTCCTTGATCGTGAACTGCGATTTGCCCAGCGCATTATTCTGATAATTGCGGATACCCTTCAGAATGCCCGGCGCCTTCACCGGTACAGAGACAAAGCCCCATGACGGGAAGTGCAGACTGCCCGAGCTGTTGCTGAGATGGAAAATCGGCACCGCATCCTCATCCAGACGTCCGGCAATAATCCGCTCCACGAACTTATCCAGCGGCTCCTCGCGCCCGTATTTCATCACCAGGAAGTCCTCCATCGAACGGGTAATAAGATCCCCGAACTTGTCGCTGAGGAATTCGGAAATGGAGCGGACGATATCAATCTCCTGCTCCTTGACCCAGCGTCCGGAATGCTTCAGCATCTCGCGCGTGAAGTCACGGATGAGATCATCGCCGTCCTTCTGGTCCATGATTTTGGAGATGGTCGCCGAGATATCCGGCACGTTGACGATATTCCAGTAGTAGGTTTTGTTGCCTTTATGGTCAGCCTGCTCCTCGCCATTGATCAGAATGTCGCCGTTCTTCTCGAAGATCGAGCTGAGCGCGGTCAGAATCTCAGTGAATACACCGTAGATCCGGCTGTTCTCTTCATTCAGCAGCTCGTACAGATCCTCGTAGAACTGGATCATCTGCTCGGTGCGCTCGACATCGGCGTGCAGCCAGTATTCGTTGATTTTGGCCTCAATGTAGGCATTCTTCTTCTTCTCCTTGGAGACAAAAGCACTCCGCGCATCGCCCAGCTTATCCTCTGCACTCTCCTGTGCGGTCTCAATATCACGCGGCAGGCGCAGAAGGCTCTCGCGCAGCGCTTCAATATAAGACTGGATGAGCTTCAGGATGCAGAAGCCCTTCTCGGTATACAGCAGCCGCGACACATAGAACGGCCCCTGCTCAGGATGCAGGAAGATACGCTCCAGCTCCTCGCCGAATTGTCTGGTAATCTCGCCGGGAAGCTGCTTCTTCGCCTTGATATATTCCTCGCGGGCCCGGGCCAGGAAGTTCTGCTCCAGCTCCGTATCCATGCTGACCACCTGGTTCTTGACCACGTTAGCATGGCTGAGGCGCTCGCTGTTCTGGTAGCCCGGCAGCGGCTCCGGCACACGGGACTCAAACGTCTTGATCATCGTATCAAGATCGATGCCGAGCTTGCGCGCCATCTTCTCCACATCCTCCTGCCCGGGGGCGTGGTGGAACATCTTGTCCATTTTGTCGAAGAGCCGGTAAGCCAGATAAGTCGTCATTTCTTCAATCGGCAGCACGGCCGAGGACGCCCCGATGATGTTGTATTCATAATTCGCAGGGTAGGTCTTGTTCATCTGCGCGATGTTGGTGCGGATGTTGCTGATATAGTCATGGATGGCGAATTCCTCGCCGGAGGCCTTCTCCTCGCTGGCCATGAAGTTCGTAATATTCTCCGCCGTCACGTTCATGCAGTAATCATAGGCATTCTCCAGCAGCTTGCCTTCGGTGTTGGTCGCGGAGATGAGATGGCAGAGATTGAACGGCGGCAGCGGCGAGTTGACGTTCAGAATATTACCGTACTGCTGGCGGAACCGCTCGCCCCGGCTGTCGACATTCATCCAATAATCCAGCTCTTTGAGCGCGGCATAGCCGTTCTTGCGGATATACTCACGGGTATGCTCGCTGAGGCTCTTGTTCGCCAGATTCACATCCGGGGTGAACAGATAGCCGAGTGTATTCACGCGGTCAATGCCCGCTGCGCCATAGTCGCGTTCAATAATACCGCGCACGATGTAGGAGATATCGAGGAAGGTTCCGCTGCCCGTTCCGCCGGACAGTCCGGTGAGCAGGAAGACCATCAGCTTCTTGCTGGTGCCGACAGACAGCGTCTTGATCTTCTTATCAATCGCCGCTACGACCTGGTTGATCTTCGTGAACAGCAGCAGACGTCCGGCCTGGCGCACCCCGGCGGCTCCGTTCATGCCGTCGGTGATGCTCAGCTCAGGCGACAGCCAGCTGGTAATGTACGGTTCAAGGATGCTGCGGTTCTGCAGCAGTCCGCCGATCTCAGCATTGGCCAGCAGCACGAATTCATTCTGCGGGTCGAGGCCGATGCCTTTGTATTTTTTGCCGCGGTCCTGTTCGTTGGTCTCGAAGGCCAGGAATTCCACGTTGTCGGGCTTATCGCGCTTCTTCTTGGACAACGGGTCCTCCGGCAGCTTGAAGCGGCGGTTAATCTGGTATTTGAGCCGCAGCAGGGCATCGATCCCCGTGCCGCCCAGCCCGATAATCAGTATCGGGTTGTCGATGGTATCCACTCTGATCTTGTCGCTGACGATCCCTCCGCCCAGCGATACATCCAGTTGCTGAATATGTTCTCTTACTACCGGTTTCATAGGTTCTCCCCCAAATATTCGTGATAGCATACACGTTCCGAATCCCTGCACTGGGCTCGCCCGGAAGCATACACCTAGTCCGTTGTCAGATCAAATATTCCAATAGAACTGTCTTGTCTACCGTCTGCAGGGAGACCGATACGCGGTCACCGCTCTTCATCTCCAGGCCCCGCGACGTATCGGCGGCCCGGCCTGAGCGCTCTACAGTGATGCCTTCGCCGCTGCGCAGCAGCAGGCGGTCATTGGTTCCCGGCGTGAAGACCAGCTTCTCGCTCTCCTTCAGCTCCGGAGCCAGCTGAAGCAGCTGGTGAAGTGTGAATTTGCCGCGGAAGCCGGAGAGCTTCTTGTACTGCGGATAGGTTTTCTCCCCGGTGTTGTTGTCCAGCACCTCTACCACCATCTGTCCGACGAATCCGCGGTTCGCCTTCCGCCGGAGCAGCAGGAATGCAGCAATTGCAGCCAGCAGCAGCACAGCGCCGCCGATTATATAGTAGAGAGTGGCTGATGACTTCTCATCCGCTGCCGGTTCTTCACCTGCCGACGGCGGGGCGGTCGCTACCGTTCCCGTCTTGGCGTTGATGGTCAGCTCATCGCTCTCGCGGTAGAAGCTGCTCTCCTCAGCCCGGACCTTCAGCTTATATTCATGACTGTCTTGGATCTCAAAAGTGCCCTTAAACGCAGCACCCGAATTGTCCAGCGGAATCTCCTGCACCTGGCCGGTATCGGCATCGGTCGCCAGCAGCACCGCCTTCATCTCCTGATACAGGCTGCCCTCCGTTACCTCCGCTCCGTTGCTGTACAGATGGGAGGAGATCTCAACCTTGTCACCTTTGCCGTAAGACTTGGCTGGCAGGGCATCCAGCTTCAGCTCCAGATCGTAGTTGAACACCAGATTAATGTCGATTTTATCCTTCGGCACGCCCTTGACCTGGAGCTTCCAGTCCCCCTGCTCCGGCGCGAGCAGCTTAATTAGAGTGTAGGTGGACGACTTCGACAGCAGCACCTTATCCGAGGGAATGGCGACTTCCTTGCCGGAAGGATCGCTCAGCTTCGCCGTCACCGGCTTCGAGGACATGATGGAGATGTTCGCTTCCAGCACGCTGCTGTTCGGCACATTCACCGTTACGTCCTGAAAGTCACCGTTCGCCGTAATCGACGGCACCGGCACCACCTTCAGCTTCAAGTGGCTGGCAAAAATCTCGCTCAGAATCTGCGGCAGATCATCGGCGGAATTGGTCGTGAACGCTTTGCCGCCTGTCTCGCTGGACAGCCCGGCCAGAATGTTCTTGTTCAGCTTGCCGTCGGCATTCAGCCCGATGGTGTAGACGGGATAACCTTTCTGCTTCGCCGCTTCCACCGCCGCCTTCAATTCCTGATCGGAATCGGACTGCTTGCGGCCGCTGGCTTCGTTGAGGTCATTATTGCCGTCTGCCAGCATCACGATCATCGGCTCATGGGAAGGATCACTGCCGTTCTCCAGCACCTTCACCGCTTCCTTCATGCCGATTGCGAGATCGGTATAGGGGCCGCGGCTCAGCCCGTCGATGAAGTCCTTCAGGTCCTTCTTGTCGCCTGCGGACTGGATGCTCAGCAGCGCCTTCTCGCGCTCTACCTTGTCCGTATAGGCCACTATGCCTACCTTGTCGCCTTGGGTGGACAGCATATCGATGAACATCTTCATCGCTTCGTTGGCAATCTTGTTCTTGTCGCTCTTGTTCATGGAGTTGCTGACATCAATCAGCAGCACAGCATCGATGTGTGAGGGCGCAGCGGAAGCAGCGCCGGCTCTTCCCGCACCGAACGGGGATACCGTGAGGCACAGGGCCAGCAGCAGCATCGGCAATAAGCGCAGCATTCTATTCTTGGCTGTTCTGAAATTACGTTCTGTCCGAAGCATAAATAGGGCTCCTCTTGTGTAGAATTCGGCGGATATGGCTGAACCGGAAGCATAGCTAAATTCTGCCATTAACATGCCATTATGATATAATTAAACCTTGTAAACTTCAACATTGTGCCCGCCGGACCGGCACTTCGTCTGTAGGCATCACCTTCATGAGGCGAACGTACTATTGTTAAGTATACGCTGTGTTGCTGAATATTTGATTAAAAGACCGTAACCTGCCCGGAAAGGAAGAGTTCCATGATTACATACGCCATACTGGGGATAACGTTTCTCTATTGCGTGATTCAGATCCTCTTGTACGCTTCACGCCAGCGGAAGCCGCTGACCCGAGAGGATATCGATGAGCGGCTGCTCGCTGCACTGAACGGAGGGGACACTCCGCGTGAATAAGAAGAAGCCTGTTGTCTTCCGGCCGTTCAAGGCTCCGCGCTACGCCTTCGGGAAGCTCCGCATCTGCCGCCGCTGCCGCCATTATACGGCACTTGGCGAGGAACGCTGTTCCCGCTGCGGGAAGGGGACTCTGCAGCCGGTGGAGAAGTATGCGGCGGCTGTAGCCGGGCGCAAGATGCAGACCCGGCTGCTGCTGATTCTCCTGCTGACCCTGGCCGGCATCTATCTGGGGCAGAATCTGCAGCAGATGGTGTTCTGCGGCGCAGGCGGCCTCCTGTTAGCCGGACTAGTCTACTATACGCAGCGGAAGGTCCGGCAGAACGAGAATCTGTATGCGCTGAATGAACTGCTTGGCCGGAATATCCATAATATCAAGGCAGATCTGGAGCTGAACCGCCAGGAGGCGGTATCGGTCCTCCGCGAGAATGATGTGCTTGCTTACGAGAAGCTGCGCGAGATCTCCGTGCTGCTGCGCGGCGACCGGATCGCCCGCCAGCGGGTTGCCCTGCTGCACGGCTTCCAGCTGCGCAAGGATATGGACCTGGAGATGGAGCAGCTCCTGCTGAAGGACTTCGAGCCGCTGCTCGCCGAATACATCGGCGAGATCGCCAGAGTCCGGCCCGATCTGATCAAAGACCGCACGCTCCGCTATATCAAGAATCATGAGGTGCAGATTCTGGAGATGGATAATGGGCTGACCATACTCACTGCCGTTGCGGGGGCTGCCGTGCGCATGAAGCGTTACGCGCTGCTCTACTCCGGCCTCATCGGCAGATATGTGACCGAGCTGCCCAAGGACCGCTTCCAGCGCTTATCCAGACTGATCGCTGCCAGCCCTTATGAGCCATGGAACGGCCTGGATGCCAGGGTTGCGGAGGTCCGTGAGCTGAAGTACCGCTGGGACCCTGAAGTGTAAGGATGGGAGCGGCTGCCAGTCCTATCCTTATATATAAATAAAGGGGCTATAATATATGACGATCATCCGGGCATTTACCCTGCGGAATATTATGATCATTCTGTGTATCTTCATGCTGATCCTGATTGGGGATAAGGCGCTGGGGATACGCAGCAAGATTCAGGATGTCAGAGAAGCGGGCCGGCTGTACGCTGCAGGTGAGCTGATCGCCGCCGAGAGCCGCTACCGGCTGGCGGCGGACAATACCGCCATTCAGTACAAGGAAGAAGAGATTGCCTCAAGACTTACCGAGCTGGCCCCGATCACCGAGATCCGCAGCAGTCTGCAGCGGATCTCCTTAAGGCTGGATGACCAGCTTACCATCAAGGATTTCCCGGGATATATGGAGAGCTACGCCTCCCTGCTCAGCTTGAAGAGCAAATATATGACACCGGGCGGGCCCTATGAGGTCTATTATCGCCAGCTCTCGGCGGATTCAGGCCTGTCCGATAAGATGACTGCGGGATTCAGACAGTTCAAGGATGAGTTTCTGGCCGGACTCGCCGCCGGGACTTCCAAGGGGGCGGATTCAGGGGCCGCCGGCGACAGTGCGGACAGTCTAAAATGGAGCCTGCTGCAGATTCCGGCAGACTATTATGGCGGGGCGGCAGCCAAGGAGGAATTGCTGGCTGCACGGTTTGAGGCCCATGACACCGCCAGACTGAAGGCTCTGGCCGCGGCCGGAAGCTTCGGGCCTATGCTGGACAGCGCCTTATCTATGGAAGAAGCTTACCGGAGCCACAGTTATACGGCACCGTGGATCAAGAAGCAGGTTCAGGCGAGCGCCCTGCTCATGCTGAACAAAGATCTGGACGGCGAATATACCGCCGCCTTCGCCGGACATGCCGCCGCTTACCGCAGCTATGCCGCGTCTGCAGGCATCCGCTCCTCCAAGGCGCTGAAGCTGATCGACACCAGCATCGCCCGGCTGCTCCGCGAGGGCCAGCGCCATGTGCGCGGCGGCCGGTATGCCGAAGCGCTGAAGCTCTATGCAGAGCTGGCTCCGGTGCAGGATACCTCGGCGGAGACCGCAGCTGCAACGCTGGCCTGGAATACGGCCGAGCCGGTACGGCTGCTGCCGGGCGGCGAAGTGCAGGGCAGCTACACGCTGACGGCCGCCGTCACCGGGCGCTACGGGGCCAAGGTCGCCATAGCTGGAATTGACACCGGCGGCAGGCTGGTCTACGCCGCGCTGAGCGAGGACGGCACAGTCTCCACGCAGACCGGCGAAGTAGTGCCGGAGGCGGCAGGGCTGAGTAGTCTGGCCTTTGACGAGCCGCTGTCCGCCTACTCCGGGGTTCCCGTAGTTGTGGCCTCAGGCAGCCGGCCGGATGGGCGCATGGCCTTCACCGGCTACGCCATCCGGCCGGAAGGTATTGCATTGCTGCTAAGCTTCAGCGGCAGTGGCTATGAGCTTATGGCAGAGGACGGCTCCATCCGCGTTGCGGATACTGATCTGGCCGATGGGGCAGAGGGCCGGACGGCGATTTTCCGCCTGGTGAATGGAAGCTATGAATTCGCGGAGCTCTACCAGGAGGCCATCACCTACACCCCGATTGATCCGGTGCAGCTTGAGCTTCATATCAACGAGAAGGTGATGTTCTCCTGCGAGATTATCATCGACTCCGCTGGAAGGACTATCGCGCGCGCGAATGGCCGTGATCTGCTGCTCCAGGGCGAGGTGCCTCTAATTACCGGACCTGCCGCAGTCAGCGGCCAGTTCGAGAATGGATACGGTGAGGTGGAGACGGAGCTTGGAGTGCAGACTGCACCTGTGTTTGTAGTCGATTCGGCCCAGAGCTTGAGTCTTACGCCGCCTTGATGGGCGGAGTGTGGAGATGTGTGGCGTGGGTGGAGTGATCTGCGGAGTGATGGCGAACAAGTCGATGCTCCGCGGACTGAGAGGACCCTATTTGCTCAATAAGACCAACTTTTCTGCCCGCCGCGGACTGTGAGGCCGTTAAAAGGTGCAGTGACGCTGAAAATGTGACGATACAGGTTAGTTAAGAGCCTCTGAGTCCGGATTGGTTGCCGGAATGGCGCAATCGGGTGAAATAACGGCCCTCCAGTCCGCGTGGACCAGCGGACCAAAAACGCAACACCTTAAACGCAACACAAAAACGCAACACCAAAACACAACACCAAAACACAACACCAAAACACAACACCAAAACACAACACCAAAACACAACACCAAAACACAACACCAAAACACAACACCAAAACACAACACCAAAACGCAAGAGCCACACGGTACGGATACCGCTTGACTCTTGCGTTTTCATTTGGCGCGTGGAATGTGTCCCCGCACAAATGGGGGTGTAACTCACGAACGGTCGCTCTTGGCGGCCACCTTACGCCCCTTCTTGCGGCTGAACAGCCGGAGATACCGCTTCCGGGCAGACAGCACCTCGGCCGATGCGCTCAGCGTCTCCTTCACCTCGCCGAGCACCGCCTGAGTCTCCTTTACCGACTGCTTCATCCGCCCAAGCTCCGACTTCACCCCGTCACTCCGCTGCTTCGCCGACTCCACCGTCTCCTGCATATTCGCTTTAAGCTCATCGACCGGAGCCTTCAGTCCATCGACGGATTGCTTCACCCCGTCCAGCGACTGCTTCAGCCCATCGATGCTGCTCTTGAATTCCTTCAGCGGATTACCCATATCGTCGTTCCCTCCTAAGCTCTCTTTCTCTATATTACCCAGAATGGAGGGGGCGGGATTCAGCTCACCGGAAACTCTACTCAATTACGGCAGATGCAGACGCTCCGTGCCTTTGCGCTTGCTGCTGTGCCGGAAGGAATACAGCGGCCAGACAGAAGACAGGCCGACTGCCGCTGCACAGGCTACGAACACTGCCACATAGCTTCCGTTCGGCTTGTTCCCGCCGCCAATCATCAGGCCGCCCGCTGCCGTTCCGAACATCATCCCGATGTTGCGGGACAGCGCCAGCACACTGCTGACCCGGCCAAGCTGCTGCTTCGGCGCCAGCCCCATCACAATGCTTGTGTTAGGTGAAGTAATCATCCCCATGGCGCAGCCAAGCAACACCACCGGCAGCACCATCACACCTGTCCTCAGCATAGGAGAGCCAAGGCCCAGCGCCAGCAGCGTGACACTCATCAGCAGCAGGCCGGCGGTCAGAATACCAACCGGGCCTTTGCGGTCCGCGATGCTCCCGCCGACAGGGGCGGTTACCACCAGCGCCAGCGGATAGCCGATCATAATCATGCCCACCCACGCAGGCTCGGCACCGGATAAGCGCAGCAGTGAGGGCAAGGCCAGTTGGGCGGCAAAAGCGGCCATATACGTTATAACTGTAATCACAATACCTGCGGCAAAGCTCCGGTCCGTGAACAAGCTGAAGCCGTTATCCGCGCCTGGGCTCTTCCTCTGGCTGAATCGGGCATATCCTGTATACCCCGCCGCCAGCCCGACCGAGACCGCGAGCAGCAGCAGTACGGGCACAGACAGGAACGAGGAGCGGCTGCCGAGATCGACGGCAATCATCAGCGAAGTGAGACAGGCCGCCATCCAGGCTGCGCCGGCCAGATTCATCCGGCCTCCGGCAGTCTCTGTATCCCGCGGAATCAGCCGGTGTGCGAGCACAGCTACTGCCACCGCAACAACGGCCAGCAGCCAGAAGTTGCTCTCCCAGGCAAACCACTGGATCAGAAAGCCGCCTAAGGCCGGGCCTGCCATCGACCCCGCAGCCACGAAGGTGCTCATCAGCCCCAGCGCCCGGCCCCGCTGCTCCGCCGGAAAAAGCGAGACGATCAGGGCCATATTAGTCGCCTGATACATGGCGGCTCCCGCCCCCTGCAAGACTCTGAAGCCCAGCAGCATCGCTTCATTCGGAGCCAGCGCACATCCCAGAGCCCCTGCCGCGAAGGCAAACAGCCCCAGATTATGCACCTTGCGGCGGCCGAACCTGTCCCCCAGCCTGCCCATTACAGGCAGCAGCACCGAAATAACCAGCAGATAGATACTGACCACCCACTGTGCAGAGGCTACAGGAATCTGCAGATCCGCCGAAATATCCACCAGCGAGATATTGAACATCCCGGCGGACAGATTGGACAGGAAGGCCCCGAGACAAATGACCACTTTGACCGCCGTGAGAGTCACAGCCCGTTGCGCTGACGGCACCGTGAGGCTCATAACAACTGCTGGAGCACGGGCCGGTTCCAGGTCTTCCAGCCTTCCTCAATCTCTGCAGCCGAAGCAACCACGCCGAAGTACCCTCTCATATTCTCCAGCGTCATCTCATGCGCCGCCCGCGAATAGGAGGCACAGGCGTCCTGAACCATCACCACCTGATAATCCAGCATGAAGCCGTCCCTTGCGGTCGACTCCACGCACACATTGGTGCTTACCCCAGTCATAATCAGGGTTTCGATCCGCAGCGAGCGCAGCACAGAATCCAGCCGGGTATTAATAAAAGCACTGTACCGGTGCTTATTCACAATAATCTCCTCAGGAAGCGGGGACACCTCGTAGAATTCAGCTCCCCAGCTTCCCCGGCGGCAGACGCCCAGCGAGCCGCGTCCGGAGCGGGAGGTCCAGACTTGGGAATCCGTCGCTTTTTCATGAAAGGTTTGGATGTAAATGATCGGAACTCCCTGCGTCCGGGCCGCCGTAATCAATCCGTGCAGATGGGCCATCATCTCCCGCACAGCAGACACATCCTGCCCTCCTGAAGCCAGCGCGCCTTCCTCATGGCAATAATCATTCTGAACATCTACTATAATAAGAGCCGTTTTATCGGGCATAATCAGATCGGCAGTTAACTCCATGTTCGTCACCTCTTTAGTTTTTGAAGACCTGTGGTGCTCTGCTTACTTTGCTGCTGCTTTATTGACAAACTGCATATCGACCAGCTCATCATAGGTATACTCGCCTTTGTAAATTCCGGTCTTGATCATCACATCCATATCCTTATCCAGCGCCTCCTGCGAGATCACACCATCCGGGCTCCAGAGCTGGTCCTCATACGCCCGGTCAAGCGCCGCCTGGGCAGCATCATCGGAGAGTGTAGGGAATTCCGCCTTCAGGACACGCATCGCCAGCGCTTTATCCTCCTGGATCACCTTCAGCGCCTTGACGACCGCATTCACCGCCTTCTGTACCGTTTCAGGGTCCTTCTCCAGGGTGGACTTCTTCACGCTCAGCACCGAGTAGGCATAGTCACCCAGATCATGGAACTTGTAAAAAGGTTCGTCCCACACCCCCTTGCTCATCCCGTCACTGATCTGCGGCTCCGCGCCGTTCGCAATATCGGCCGCCCCCTGCTGGACCATCGCCACCACCGTAGAGCCGTCAGCCGGCTCCAGCAGCCGCACATCCTTTTGCGGATCAAGCCCCAGCTCCAGCAGCAGATACTGGGTCAGCAGGTTTGGCGTTCCGCCATGCCGTCCGGCATTCAATTTCTTGCCCTTCAGGAAGGCGGCCAATTCTTCATCTGAGCTGCCTGCCGGAGCAGTCCCTTTTTTGGCCATCAGATAGACGTTCGCCCGGTTAACTACATTGCTGACCGAGACGATCGGGTCGGAATTGCCGATATTCGCCAGGGCATTGGACTCCGGCCCGCCAATGACGGCCCAGGCATCCCCGCTGACCACCGAGGTGACATGCGTGCCGCCCGCTGCCTGAAGCATCTCCACCTCAAGCCCCTCCTCGGCAAAATACCCCTCACGCTGCGCCACGTACAGCGGCAGATAACCTGTATAATGCAGCGGCTCGGCGATAACCAGCTTCTTCAGCTTCTCCGCGCCGTTCCCGGCAGCGGCTGCTTCCACTTCGGCATTGCCTTTGCCGCCGCAGCCGGACAGCAGAATTACAGAGGCCAGCAGGACGGCCGACAGCTTTATTTTCGTAACATTCATCATTGGCTTCTCTCCTCTATCTTGTTGACATGATTGCCCGCTTCTTAAGCCTTCTTCATCCCGTATCCCTTAGACAACCACTTCTCCAGCAGCACCACTCCCGCATACATGACCATCGACAATGCAGACAGAACCACAACCCCTACCCAGACCAGATTGATATCGAGAATGGTACCGGCGTAGATGACCATACGGCCTATGCCATGGCTTGAAGCGATGAACTCCCCGACAATCGCACCGGCCAGCGAGAGCGCGATATTAATCCGCAGACTGCTGATCATCCAGGGCATCGCCCAGGGAATGACCACCTTGGTGAACACCTGATGCCGCTTCGCCCCGAGCGAATACATCAGCTTCTCCATATCCTTGTCCACACTCTGCACGCCGCTATGCGCCGACAGGGCCGCCACAACCACTGTCATGGCAAAAGCTAACGCGACCTTCGAGAAAAATCCGATGCCCAGCAGAATGACCAGCACCGGGGCAAGCGCCAGCTTCGGCATCGCGTTAAGCAGGATCAGGAACGGTTCGCTGATGCCGGCAAATTTGCGGGACCACCAGAAGGACAGGCCGAGCAGCGAGCCAATCAGCGTTCCGCCGATGAAGCCGAGAATCGTCGAGCTTGAGGT
This sequence comes from Paenibacillus piscarius, assembly GCF_022234545.1. Lineage (GTDB taxonomy): Bacteria > Bacillota > Bacilli > Paenibacillales > Paenibacillaceae > Paenibacillus_AQ > Paenibacillus_AQ piscarius. The sequence goes on along the minus strand of NZ_JAIEUI010000009.1, from coordinate 99,876 downwards.
ATACGCAATATCCTCCAGCAGCGTCCCCTCTGTCACTTGAGTCCAGGTTGTGCTCATAATCCGCAGCGGGCTGCTCCAGTAGTACGGGTCCATCCAGCCGAACCGGGTGAACAGCTCCCAGCAGAGCACGATCAGCAGCGCCACCGACAGCCGTCCGATCCCGATGATCCGCTGCGTCCGGCGTCTGGCGGCTTCTTCATCAATAATGACCGGCTTCTTCTGCAGCTTCTCCGGCTTAACCGCCGAGACCGGGGCCGCCTCCAGCTTGTGAATGACGTAGCCTTTCTTTTGCACACTCTCCATGGTTGTCCTCTCCTTCAACAGTTTATGGGTTCTAAGAGATGCGGGTGGCAGCAGGCTCTTGGTCTCCGCTTGACAGCAGATTCAGCAGGTGGGCTTTCAGCTCCATGAATGAAGCAGATACCGTATCCTCCTGATGTCTCGGACGCGGCATATCTACAGAGATCTTGGAGATAATCCGTCCCGGCCGCCCGGAGAAGACATAGATGTCGTCAGACAGATAAATGGCTTCATCAATATCATGAGTGACGAATAACACCGTCTTGCGGAAGTCCTCCCAGAGCTCCAGCAGCCAGTTCTGCATCGTCAGCCGGGTCTGGGCATCCAGTGCGCCAAAGGGCTCGTCCAGCAAAATAATATCGCGCTCATACAGCAGCGTACGGAGCAGCGCTGCCCGCTGGCGCATCCCGCCGGACAGCTCTGCCGGGTAATGTCCGTCGAAGCCCTTCAGTCCATAGCGGTCCATCAGGGGCTTGGCCCGGAATACCGCTTCCTTGCGCGGCACCCCGCGGATCTCCATGCCCAGAATAATGTTGTCCAGTATCGTCCTCCAGGGCAGCAGCATATCCTTTTGCAGCATATACCCGACATATCCGGTCTTCCCTACAATATCCTCTCCGTCTGCAAGCACACGGCCGGTGGAGGGCGGAATCAGGCCCGCAATAATATTGAACAACGTGGACTTGCCGCAGCCGCTGGGGCCGATAATACTGACAAATCTGCCTTGTTCTATGGAGAGATTCGTCTCCTGCATGGCCATAATCTCCTGGCCGTCACGGCGGAACCACTTGCTGACACCGGCAATCTCAATTTTGGTTTTCATAGAATCAGCTCCTTAAGGTAGTAATAGCCTCACGACGATAAACAAAAAGCCGCCAGTTCAGGACACACCCCTGCAGGGAAATGTCCGAAAACTGACGGCAGGCCGGCTCTCCGAAGATCAGAGTTCCAACGTAGCGTTCAGATAATGCTCAAGGTCCTTCTCCAAAATTATGATCGTACCGGAATACTCGGTCTCCACATCATAATCTTTAAGAACAGCCTTAATATTGACTTGAAATTCATCCAGAAATGCCTGCTTGATCTCGACCTTGAATACTTCATGCAGCACCAGATTGATCTGGCGGCCTGCCGCGGGATCATGGGTATCCAGCACCTTAAGTACGGGCACCCGGCTATTAATGGATAAAATAATAATCTTGTTGCCCACAAAATCGACCTTCTGCTGCTTAACGCCGGCGTTGAACAGCTTCTTGTTGATTTCGTTGTAAATCCTTAGAATATCCTGTTTCCATTGTCCGGCGGAAGCGATCATTCGCGATCACACCCTTGCTGCAATAGATTATGTTATAAAATGTGACTTTTAAGCGACTATACCGCCTTTTCGCCCACCGCTTATACATCATTATAGATAAAAATAGAGACTTGTCAATAAAAATACGGAAGATAATATGACATTAATAGAAGATAACTAATACATATGATAGATTATCTGACAATCAAAGCGTCATTTGTCGCGAAGCTCTTCCAGCAACTCCATGCAGCTCCTTTGAAGCATGTTTCAGAGATTGAAAGCTTAATGCTCACGATGATACTATATAACGTAATGAAATGAATGGGAGGGACATGATGGACGCTAAAGCGAAAAAAATATTAAACAAAACGTTTTGGTCAGCGCAGGGCTGGAAGCCTGCCGGGGCAAGACTGCCTTTTGCCGGAGAAGAGTTTGAATATGCCAAAAGCAAAGGGGTCATGTTCGATCCCGTGACGATGACGCATGATGAGTGTGTATCGAGAATCCGTTATTTGCTGGAGCACGAGGTTACGAAGGACAAGGTAGCTGCTGCCTTTTTACATAGCTTATCCACAAGAGAAGTACATCTGAGAAGCGGGTTATCCAGCTATGCATTAACCAGCAATCTTCCCCTGCATAAATATAGTGACAAGCTTCTGGAGCGTGCCAGCTACAGCCATTGCTTCTATTGTAACGGGCATCAATTAATGACTCATGAAGAATGGAATCATGAGGATATTAATATTTTGAATTTTGAACGGGTAAAATGGGGCGGTGTCCGCTTAAATTGGCTCCTCTATTGCTGGATGGATCTCGAACTGCTAGCGAAAGAGGAGCCGGCAGAGGTGACCGCTGAGGATATTCAGCTTCTCAAACATTTACTCGCAGAGGTGGATGCCTGCGCTGAGACGGATTCTGCACGTAAATTAGAGAAGCGCTGGAAGAATGTATTATCCTCCAACCAGTATGAACGGGATGCTATGATGGAGATATGGGGTTTTGCAGGTATATTAGCTTCTCAGGAACGGCTTGGACCTGAACGCGGCAGAGGGACAGACTTCGTATCCGTAGCTTCATGGCTTGGCATAGACCGTTATGCGAAAGAGAAGGTAGAGTATTATTTTGGTGCTTATTTATAGTAACGAAATCGCCAATAATTAATGGATTGCGCGTAACTCTTCCAGCAGCTCCATCACCTCTGACTCCTCTACCGCAACGGAATACGAGCCGTCAGCAAAACGCTTCATCGCCCCGATACCGTCCTGGAAGACGAAGCGGATGCGGCCGCTGCGCACTTTTTTGTCCGTGTACATCTTGTCTATTAGCGCCCGGTTGGTAATGTTCTCAGGAGTCTCTGTTGGCAGACCTGCCTTCTTCAGTAAAGTCACTACGCGGTCAGCTTGCTCTTCCGTCATATAACCAAACTTCACACCCAGCCTCGCCTGGATGACAAGGCCCACAGCAATGGCTTCGCCGTGCAGCAGCCGGTAACCGCTGAGCGCTTCAAGCGCCCGGCCGGCGGTATGCCCCAGGTTCAGAATCTGCCGCAGATTGCGCTCATGCTCATCCTGCTCAACCACTTCATACTTGATCCGGCAATTCGTCAGCGCGATATGCTCGCACACCCCGCATCCAGGATTAGCTCCCCTTCTGCCGTAATGATTCTGTCCATGTTCGCTTCCAGATAGCTGAAGAACTGCTCATCACTCATACAGGCGTGTTTGATGGTCTCAGCCAGACCGCTTCTGAATTCACGGGCCGGAAGTGTGCGCCAGGCAGCCAGGTCTATGTATACTTTACGGGGCTGGTGGAAGACGCCGATCAGGTTGGTAGCGACAGGAGTGTTCACGCCGGTTTTGCCGCCTACGGAGGCGTCCGCTGCTGCCAGCAGGGTAGTAGCATAATTCAGTGAAGGCACGCCCCGGCCAAAGGTCCCAGCCACAAAACCCGCCAGGTCCGTCACCGCTCCGCCGCCCACTGCAATGATGCAGCAATCCCTGCCGTAAGCATGGCTTAGCAATTGATCCTCCAGCAGCGCCTTGGTCTCCCGGGTCTTCGAGCTCTCCCCCGCCGGAAAAGAGAATAAGTCCGCCTGGAACCCCTCACGCCGCAGCAGCTCCAGTAGAGGACGGCCATACAACGGCTCCACCGTAGAGTCTGTAATGATCGCATATTTGCTGGCTCCCTCTATCAGCCCCTGCTGCAAATCACGGACCAATGAGGCAAACAGATGCTCCCCGATTTCGATAGAGTATGAGTGATCGACTACTTTTTGGAGTGTTACTTCGAAGGTCTTGGACATGGGGATTGCCCCTTTCTGTTATGTAATTATGCCAACCAACCGCACAGAACATATTTCCGGAATATTATAACATAATTTAGGAGGGTTACTGGATGGATAGTCTTATGCAGTACAAAATCACCCTAACGAGTGAAGGATGCTGGTGCCTCTCTCACCGGCCGCTTGCAAGGAGCAGCATTGTTGCACACTTTGCAGTATTTCTATGAAAAAAGCCCGGCCCCGGACATATCCGGAGCCAGGCTTATGCGTAAAGCAAAAGACTATGAATATAACGGCCCGTAGGCAGCGCAGGCGCGGAAATCGGCGCCTTCCGGGTCCTTGGTGCCGAATGCGCTCCAGGCGCTGGGACGGAACAGGCGGCTCCTTCCCACATTGTGCATGTTGACCGGAATCCGCAGAATACTCGCCAGTGTGATGAGATCGGCACCGATGTGGCCGTAGCTGACCGCGCAGTGATTGGAGCCCCACGCCTCCATTACGGCATACACATCCTCAAATACCGGATCGCCCGGCACCGTGTTCGGCACAAACCAGGTAGTCGGCCAGGTTGGCGTGGTCCGCAAGTCGAGTGTGTCGTGTACAGCCTCCGGCAGTTCGAGCGTATATCCCTCCGCAAGTTGCAGCACAGGCCCCAGCCCATCCACCAGATTGATGCGCGACATCGTCACCGGCATACCTCCTCTGGTCGTATAGTCCGTCGAGTAGCCGCCGCCCGCGAACTGATCCATATAGGTTGGCCGCCAGCTTGTTGCAGCGAGACAGGCTTCGGCCTCTTCGCCGCTAATCTCCCAGTGCGGCTTCATGACCGGCCGCCCCTCTCTGCGCTGTTCCCCGGTGCCGTCCAGCGCGGCAGGTCCGGAATTAATCAAATGGATAAAGCCGCCGGCGGCAGGTCCTTCCGGTGTCCAGCCCGTGACGCGCCGGACGGCCTCCGGGCTCCAGTACGCCCGCACATCAGCGAAGATTTGCGCCGTATGAGACAAATAATGATTGAACAGCATCGTAACTGCATTCAGATTGTCATTCTCCGTCGCGACTGTGTAAGGCTCGCGGATGCCGTTCCAGTCGAATGAGCTGCACAGCACCGCCTCCAGTACGTCGGCGCTCGGGTTATGGTCGGTCCATTCCCGCTGCCCCTGGAAGCCGGAGGCGATCGCGTTGTAGCCGTAAGCCTCTTCCTCGAAGCCAAGCCGGGCCAGCCGCGGGTTACCGATCATGAGGTCGCGGACAATCATCGCCATTTGAACAGAGGTTGCCCAATTCGCCCGCTTGCGGTCTGCAGGAATACGCTCCTCCTCCGTGTTCGGGTCAGGCCCTTCCCGGCAGAAGCGGGACACCCAGTCCATGGCCGTCTTGAACTCCTCCGGATCGTAAATCCCCCCGTCCAGCCTGCGCGTCACCTCCGTCATATCGACATAAGCGTTGGTCATGCCGAGATAACGCCGGTAGAAGTCTTCATTCACGACACAGCCCGCGATCCCCATGGAGACCGAACCAATCGACAGATACGATTTGCCCCGCAGCAGCGCAGCCGCAAGGCCTGCACGGGCAAACCGGGCCAGCTTATCCTGCACATCCTCCGGCAGCGACCGCTCTCTGCTGTCCTGAATGTGACGGCCGTAGATTTTAAATACGGGCAGCCCTTTCTGGTTATGGGCGGCATGAAGGGCAGCCAGATATACGGCTCCCGGCCGCTCCGTACCGTTAAAGCCCCAGACAGCGTGAGGCAAGGCCGGGTCCGTCTCCATCGTCTCCAGCGGATAACACCAGCCGCTGGCTACGGTTACCATTACGCCGACCCCTTCCCTGCGGAACTGCTCCGAGCAGCGGGCCGCCTCAGGCAGCCCGGAAATACAGGTATCGAACACGATGACCTCTGCGGGCGAACCGTCAGGGTTGCGGACGGATGACGAGATGACCGCTGCGGCTTCGTGCGCAAGCGCCATCGTCATCTCCTTCAATGCCGCCTTCACCTGCTTGCGGCGGTCAATGACCGGACGGATGCCAATCTTAGGAAAACCGCCTGCATAACGATGTGTAAAATCCAAATCCGCCATAAGCTCCTCCTTTTTAATACACCGTAAACTGGTGCCGGCCCGGGCCGGCTTCATGGCGCACCCGCGCCCCTGTTTCTTGCCCAACAGACGACGGGAGCATAATGACGGCCCTCGTGTCAGGCGGCACAACGACTGTCAGCACAAGCGCTCCGGCCGTCTGCGACCATTCCGAGCGGATCAGCCCCCGGACTGAACGGATTTCAGCCGCCGCCGAATCCAGGTCCTGCGGAATATGCGGATGAATCAGAATCCGTTCGTAGCCTGGAGCCAGCGGACGGATGCCGGCCAGCCGGGTATAGAAGGACGCGCCAATCCCGCCGAACATAGCATGGTCATGCGAATGCATGGCACCCTTGGGACTCCACTGCTCCCATAGGGTTGTTGCGCCCTGACCGATCTGGTAGCCGAACCCGGGATATTCCGTACTGCGCAGGATGGTGAGCGCCAGATCGATATACCCGTGATCGGCCAGAACATCCATCAGGTAACGCGTTCCGTAGATACCCGTTGCCAGCCGATTACCTTGCTCCGCAATGGCCTCAGCCAGTCTGCGCGCCGCAGCGTGTACGTGGTCAGCAGGAACCAGACCATAGGCCAGCGTCAGCAATTGCGCGGTCTGCGACCCGCTGCCGTACACTCCCTCCCCTTGGTGAAACCGGGCATGGAACGCTTCGGCCAACGATTGTCCCAGCGCTGCGTAACGGGAGCGGTCTTCCTCCAGTCCCAGCACTTCGGCGGTTTCGGACACGATAACAGCCAGCCTGTAATACAAAGCGGTATTCACCAGTTCAACTTCATGGAAATAAGCGTCCCAGCCATCCTCGTTAGGCGGGCACCAGTCTCCAAAGCCCTCCTTCACCATTCCCTCCGGCCACTTGGCGGCCAGATGCTCCACATACGACCGCATCGCCGGATAGCTGTCTTCGAGTACGCCAATGTCTCCGTAGTACCAATACAGATGCCAGGGCAGAGATACCTTGTCCCCGCTCCAGTCCGGGTTCGATTCGCTGTCCGCGATATCGCCCAGCCATTTCCGGTAATACGCCTGCATATCGAAATTGTGGATACCGGCTTCCTCCACGACGGCGGAATCCATCAGGCAGGGTGTCCGCTCGTCACGCTGGCAGCAGTCCGTCGGGATGCTGACCAGATTGTTCAGATACGACCAGCGGATGTTGCTCTGAATCCGGTTCAGCAGCGGATCGGAGCAGGTGAATGTTCCAGCTTCAGCGACATCGGCATGGATCGGAATAGCGGTAATGGACTCCGGTTCTATATCACTGGTAATCTCCACATAACGGAAGCCATGATAGGTGAACCGCGGCTCATACATCTCCGCCTGGTGCTCTGCGGATTCAGCCGGCACCTGTGTCCCCCGCAAAATATACACATCCATCGCTCTGGCATTCCGGTTGGTCCAGGAATCGATATTGCCCTGATCGTCAATAATCTCACTATATTTCATTGTTATACGACGTCCTGACTGACCCTGGACGGCTATCCTTACCCATCCCGCTATATTTTGGCCGAAATCGTACACCAGTGTGCCTTCCCTTGGGCGCAGGACGCGTACCGGGACGAGCGGTTCAAAAGGAAGCACCGGCGGCTGCGGATTGGACAGCAGTTCCCCCTCCGGCGGCTCAGCAAGCCTGGCCGGACGCCATGAAGCATCCCCGGTATATCCGGCCAGATTCCAGCCCACGGGGATCAAACGGCCGTCAAAGGTCTCCCCATCGTAGATGTCATTCATCAGAATGGGGCTGTCCGTACAGGTCCACGACTCATCGGTTCCTATAATAACGCTGGTGTCGTCCTCAAGCTCCGCAGCCAGCTCCAGAATGACCGCCTTATCCCGCTTCCATTTCCAGCCCCAGCGGGAGTAATTATGATTGTAGCCGTTGCCGAGCCATAGGCCGATGACATTCCCGCCGGATTGGAGAAGTCCGGTGACATCATAGGTATCATACAGCAGCCGCCGGCCGTAAGGCGTGTTAGCTGGAGCAAGTACACGCCGGTCAGGTTTGTGTCCGTTAACGGTCAGCTCAACCCAGCCGAGCGCGTACACCCGGATGACTGCCTTCCTGATTCCGGCGGACAGCCTGAACTCCCGGCGGAACAGCGGACTGTCTACGGGAACCGGAGAGGTACAGAGTGACGTTACATTCTCCGCCAGCCTTAATCCGCTGCCCGAGCGGTCGATTGCGCCTGCCGTGAAATGGATCGTCTCCGGGTCATAGAAGCGGTTCACATACAGAGCACGGCCCATGGCATCGGATACGCGCAACTCACGGAACACGGCACCGTTCCCCGCTTCCGTGCGGAAGCCCACCGTTCCTGCAAACGGAGCGGCCGGGACTGCCATCATCTGCTGCCCGTCAAAACGGACAATTATCGTTTCTTCCCGTTGCAGCAGTTCAAGCAGAACCTCCGAGCCGCTGCCTGATGCTGCATATTCCGACATGATCAGTCCGGGCGCTTCCGCCGTTCCCAGTACTTGCGCCCGCCCGTCTTCTACGGAGAACAGGCTGATGGCCCCCGCTACCGTATCAAGCGCACATCCATAATGGCGCTCCTCCGATTGATAGCCGAACAGCAGGGCGGCGCGGCCCCGCTCCAGTTGAATAAGTACGCTGACGCTGTACCCTGCCCATGCATAATGATCCTCCACCGGCCTTGTAATCCAGCTAGCTTGCCAGGCGTTTGTTATGGTGCTGTCGTTGCGGTCCCCCATCTTCACTCCTCCTCTATTGTTCATTCCGCGCTGCGCCTTCTGCTGAAACTGGCGGGACCGCCGCAGCGTTCCATGCACTCAGCGTTACGCCCTCCAGAGAGATATCCGGTCCGGCTGTATACGGAACCCGCCGTTCCTCTCCAGGCTGCAGACCAAAATCATTATCTTCGAGGAAGCAGCTCCATTCTTCCGGGAAACCGCCGATTGTCACCCTGACAGCCGGAACAGTGCCGGTGTTGCGTATCCTAAAAGCACCTCCGTCTGCGGTCCGCCCGGCTTCCCATTCCAGTACAGCGGGCGGTAAAGCCAGCAGCGGCGCGGACTTTAGATTGGCATACAGCTCAAACGCGCGCTGCGCCTCTTCCCCGGGGTATTCGTTGCCGCCGTGAAGATGGCTGCGTTCAAAGGCAAGCAGCTCCTCCGGCTTGGACTGGGCATTAAAGAAATACCATTGATCCGACAGCAGGCTGCCGTTCTCTGCACGGAGCGTAACATCCGCAATAAAGGGACGGATATGATCTTCGGACGGAAGCTGCATAGAGAGGCAGCCAAGGTGCAAGGCCCTTCCCGGCTTCAGCCTAAGTCCCCCATAGCGGTATGCTTCCAGCTCGGTTAACCGGCTGTTATACAAGGTGACCGTGACGGATGCCCCGGTTAACCCGGCGGGCGTATCGCTGACCGCGTACAGATCAGCTTCAAACCGCTCGCCTGCCTGCCAGCCGTCCGTTTTGGCGAAGGTCAACAAGGCGTTCTCCGGCCGGCAGGACTGTTTGGCCCGGTAATAGGACAGCTTGGGGGACCCGTAGAAATCGACGATCCCCCAGGAATGGCCCGGGAACAGGTCAGTGAATTTGTAATACCAGAAGCCGGTACTCGCACCGCCGGTCTGCGCCCGCTGCATATCCGCTGTGAAGCGGATGGAATCTCCCTGCGCCGTCTGGGAGTACCGGATATAATCGTTCCAGCTCCTGATCGGCCCGTAAGCGCCATAGCGCATGACTTTGATGATATCTTTTAGCCCGAACTGGTGAAAATGAGCCTTCCAGCCCCGGCTGTCCTCCGTAGGCGGATACGAAGCCAGCTCCTCCTCAGGGAGGAAACGGAGGCAACTGGACCTGTCAGGCATACTGGGAATGCCGAACTCTCCGTAGAATACAGACGGCATCGCCAGCGTTGCCTCATCCAGCAGTTCCCCGCCGTGATACACATTCCAGTTATGCACACTCCCGCCCCACGGATCAGTCCGGTGGAACGGCCGGGACGGATCGAAGCCGCGGCAGCGTCTGCCCGTCAGGAACAATCCTTCATCCGCGCCGCCGTGGGGGCCGTTCTCGTTGCCGCCGCCCCACATGACGAGCGAGGGATGATTGCGCAGCCGCTTCACCGCTCCGGTCACCTGGCGGTCGATGACGCCGAGGTCCGTATGCGGCGAGTCCGGGGGACCCCAGCAGAGCGGGAATTCCTGATAGACCATTATGCCCTTCTCATCGCACAGCCGGTAGAACATGTCGCCTTCGACAAGCCCTCCGCCCCAGGCCCGCAGCATGCCCACATGTCCTCTGCGCGCCAGCTCCAGCAGCCGTTCATACAGCTCCCCGCTCTGTTCCAGCAGCGGGTCCGGCCAGCACCAGTTCGCCCCCTTGATGAACATCGGCACCCCGTTAATGACGAATTGCCAGCGGTAGTGCGCTTCGGGCTCGCTTGCGGCGGCCGGAAGCATCTCGATTGTCCGGATGCCAAAGACGGTTGAAGCATCCGATATGGTGCCTGCGTCTACCGCAACCGGGCTCAGCTCCAACCGGTACAACGCCTGTTCCCCGTAACCCGACGGCCACCAAAGAGACGGACGGGGGATGCGGACCTCCGCCTGGAAGCGGTTAACGCCATACGAGACCGTAACCTCATTCTTGAAGCGGTGCTCACCGCTTTTGCCATCCGGCTCCGGTACGCTGCCGTTTACGGACGGGCCGTCTTGTCTGCGAATGATGCCTTCCACGGTAACCGGAAGCGGCTCCGCTTGACTGCTGATCACCGAATACTCCACGGCCAGCACTGCCTCATCCGGGCTGATGGAGAGTGTAGCCACGTACGGATCGGTTACCTTCAGCTCCGCTTCGGCCCGCACAAGCACCTCTCTCCAGATGCCCATCGAGATCAGATGTCCATAATGCCAGCCGAAGCCGGGGCTGCCCTTCAGCAGGCCGTTCCAGGACTGCGGGGCCTGATCGACACGGACCACAACCTCGTTCGGAGCGCCGAACAGGGCCAGCCCGGTAATATCCAGCTCAGGCCCGCCGAACATCCCTTTGTGATGGCCAAGGGATACTCCGTTGACGAACACGGTGGCGGAATAGTCGATACCCTCGAACGAAAGCGTCAGACGGCGGCCCTGCCACTCCACGGGCAGCTCAAACGATCTGGCGAACCACCAGTCCCTTGTCTCGGCGCGCGTGCGGCGGAACCAGACCGGCGTTTCCGGCGGCTGCCCGTGCTCCTCCAGTTCGTCGAGTATATTAGTATTCCAGAAGGGGTCCTTCATCAGATCCAGCTCAAGCAGCGCTTTCTGCACCGTTCCCGGCACCTGGACCTCATGCCAGCCGCTGCGGTCGCAGCCGGGCTTATACCAGCCTTCCTCCATCCCTTCGGCGGCTGTGGCCCTGCGGCCGAACCAGCCGGTATTGGGCGGCGGATCGCCCGCATCGGCGGGAGTGCCGTCTCTCATCCGCCATATCCCCGAAAGCGAGAGCGTCCCGGCTGAAGCTGCTTCTCCAGCCGGAGATCCATCCGCCTGCCGGGCGGCAGCTGTTCTTACAGGGACCCGGCTCTCCGCTTCAATCAGCGAATCGCCGTGAAGGGAAGACCGGGCATAGGCTTCGTCTTGGATTTCATCAAGATAGCGAACGCCAGCTAATGGGCGGTAGCAGGAAATGTCTGGCATAATCGTCCTCTTTTCGTAACGTTATGTCTTGATTGAAATGTACCGGTTGAAACGCACTGGCGGCGGCTTCGTGATACAATCCGGTCTATAGCACGGTTACCGAGACCTGCGGCTTGAAGCCGTCCGGGGGCTGAATGTCGAGCCCGGTGTCATGCGGAGCGGTCACCTCCAGCCGGAAGACGGAGGCTCCGTCCTCCTCCGCGATGCTCCACTCTACATCAATCCGGCCGCCGCCGGGCAGCGGAACCGCACCCTTCGCCCAACGGAGATCTCCCGGCTGAGGTGAGATCAGCACCCGGCTCCAGCCAGGTGCTGCCGGGCGGATGCCCAGTATCCAGGCTCCCAGGAAATAACCCGGAGCCGCCGACCAGGCATGGCAATGGCTGCGGGTGAGCAGCTGCGAATTCGCCCGGTTCTCCTTGAAATTCGGGTACATCTCCCAGCAGGCCGTCGCCTCATGCTCGATCATCTGCCCGTAGACCTCGCGCATATCGTCCAGCATCAGCTGCACATTGCCGGCCTGAGCCAGCGTCTCATAGTAGAAAAAGGCCATAAACGGACTTCCGATCCCCACAAAATCAGCCGGCGGACCGGACAAATACCGGACCAGCTGTTCCTTCCGCTCACCTTCGGCCACCCCGCAGAGCAGCGCCATGACCTGAGTCTGCATACTGAACGACACGGACGGCGTTCCGTCCGGATAAATGCAGTCCACATATGCCTGCCGTTCCTCCGACCACAGATGCCGGTTGACCGCCTCCTTCAACTCTGCCGAGGCTTGCCGGTAATGTCCGCTCTCCCCGGCTGCGCCGCCCATCGCCGCAAGCTCCGCCGCATCGCGCAGCGTGCGGACAAGCACTGCATTCTGATGGGTGACGACGCCGTCGTTCGGCTGCTCGATCGGTGCCCAGTCCAGCAGATTCCAGGCTTTAATACGGAGTAGCCCTCTGCTGTCGATATGTTCCAGGTAGCGGTCCAGCGTCAGCCTGACCTTGGGCCACATATCTGTGGCGAACCGGGTGTCCCCGGTATGCCGGGCATATTCGAGACAGGCCGTGACCCAGAAGAAGGTCCAGTTCGGGATTACGCTGCTCCAGCCGCTCGGAACCTGATCGGCATACAGCCCGCCGGTCTGCTGCGCAGAGCCGGGAACGAGATCCAGACATCTTTTGACCAGATCGGCCGCATCGAAGAGATAATAGCTCACCAGCGCCTCATTCCGGCTGTCTCCGACCCAGAATACCTGCTCATAGGCAGGACAATCCACGAACGTATCCTCCATGCATACCCGGGTGGTATGGCGGCTGATTTCCCATATATCATTCAGCAGGGCGTCGGAGCAGTGGAAGCGGCCGATGTCCGCCGCCGGGTAGTTGCTCTGGAGAATCCGGCAGCTGTAGAGCTTCACCGGCCGGTCCGCCCCGCGCACCGTTAACATCACATAACGGAGCCCGCGCCGCACGGGCGATGTATAGCTCTGCCGCCCCTCACGGCAAATATAGCGGAGCGTATTATCCAGTCCGTAAGTGTCCTGACGCCATCCTTTGCTGTAATACTCGAAGCCGTAACAATCGATGATGGTACCTGCCGGTGCCTCTACTTCAAAGGTCAGGTAACCGGACCATTCCCGGCCGAAGTCGAGGATCAGCTCGGTATCAGGCGGGAGGACAGCCTCCTGCTCTGGATTTACGGCCCGCGCCTGCCCTATTACCGCAGGCACCGGATTGGCGTTACACACATTGTGCATTTGCGCGGGTACAGGCCGGGGAACCTCTTCACTTGTCCAGACGCAGGCAGTAAACACGGAGCAGTCCGAGGTAAGAGACGGCTCAAACGGCCGGATATAATCCGTGTAAGCCTCCAGTCCGGATGCATCCTGCAAGAGCCGGAAGTCTTCGTGGATACCAAGCTCCGGACAAGCTGCGGTGTCCCAATCCCTGTCCCCTCCAAACCCGCGGTATTCCTGCAGCGGATGGGGGTCGGCCAGGTGATCGATATGGACGCGCAGGCCGAACGGGCCGGCCAGCAGGAAGGGCGACGGCTCCGCATGACCGCTCAGCGGTGAGACCACCTCGAAGGGCTGCCGGCAATCAATTCCGAAATGTAATCCCCCGCCATGATCCGCGCCGGTCATCTCAATCGCCGCGAAGTTATCCCCCTGATGGAGAAGCACCCGCTGATACCGCCCGGGCTGCTCCCCCTCCATCTCTAGGACGGGGTAATAACGGCCGTTTACGTTCAAGCCCCGCAGCGGCCCGAAGCCGTTAGCGAAGCCGATCACGGCTTCGCATTCGCTCGCGGCGCGAATCGTAAAGGCGGCATAGCCGGCGAACGATACCGGATTGGCATGCAGTGCCGCACCGGGCTCCATCGCCTGCCGGACATCGAGGAAGGCCGTCCAGGCGGCAGGCCTGACGGCCTTCAGCGATTCCACCCGCACCGGCCAGACCTCCTGCTCCGTCAGCTCAGGAATCCCGGACGGCACGAGCGCCGTCCACGGCCCTTCCCCCGGACCGGCGATCACGCGCGCCGGTTCCCATGGACCTCCGGCAGCGTCAAGCTCCGTCTCCATAAGAGTGCTGGCCCAGTCCGGCCGCCAGCGCCGTCCGTCCACCCGCTCGGCGAATCCGAGCTGGCAGGACATCCGCGGCGCCCGGCGTTCATAACCGCCGTGATCCGCCGTCAGCCAGGAGGCGTCCGTCCCGAGCACGAAGCGCCGCACTTCGCCCCCGCCACCGGACGCTGCGGCCGTGTCCGGAGCAGTCTCAATCCTATCCAGCTGCGCCAGCAAGCCGCCCCGGCCCGGAACATAGGCAAAGGTAGCAATTCCGAAGCTGATCACGAGCACGGCAATGGTATTCCTGCCGCTATGCAGCAGATGGCCGACCTCATGCACGTGATAGCTGAGCTGCTCCGGCCAGGAGCGCGCCGGTCCCCGGCCGCATATCACGCCGTTAACATACAGCACATACCGGGCATCCGCCGTAATGGACAGCTCTGCACTCCCGCCTCGCCAGGCGGTCAGATCGAACTCCCGCCGGAAGCAACGCCACTCGTTGCGCGGCCAATCCTCCGGCCCGCCCCAAATCCAGGACGCATTCCACTCCGTAGCCGGATGTTCTTGATGCGGCATCATGTTAACCAACTCCTCTCAGGTTAAGCGGTAACAGGAGAGCTAAAGCCTGCCGGCTTTAGCTCCGCTTGTACCGCTATCGTCCTGTAGACAGTGCAGACTTCCGCTGCTGTACAGCTTTGTTGTACTGCCCGGTTTACAGGCCGTGTTCCGTTCTGAGCTTCTTGACCTCCCCGTTATACCATGCGGTGAACTCGTCGGCTCCGCCTTTCTGGAACGCCTTCAGTGCCGCCTGCTTATTGGCTTCGAACGTCTTGTCATCCTTGCTCAGAATGATCTTGGCGGCTTCGCGGGCGGCGAGCTCCTTCAGCTCGGCCTCCTGCTTCTTCAGCGCATCGGTCAGTGTTACGCCCGGAACCGTGTTGCGCTTGATGATCTCCTCATCGGACATTCCGTTCATCCAGGTGGTGAACGTATCCAGCTTGCCTTCGTCGATCAGCTTCTTGAACACCTCGCCCGAATAGGAAGCACCGAAGTGCTGGGCGAAATCCTTCTCCAGCGGAGTAGCCGCCTTCGCCAGCGCTTCCTCCGAGGTGAACAGATCCACCGGCATCTGATCGTTCGGGTTGATCATATCGCCGCCGAGCCCGATAATGTTGCGGTCGAGCGACAGGCCTGTCGCTTCATACGGAGCCCCGCCGGCAGCCTTGAGCGCAAGCGTCTCATCGCTCAGCGCCGGCTTGCCGTCCACCATGCTCCAGTGCGTGCCTTCAACGCCATTATACATCGTTCTTGCACCTTCGTAAGAGAAGATATAGTTCAGGAATTCCATCGCTTTTTCGGGATTCTTGGAGCTTCTGGAGATGGAGTAAGCCTTATCCTGCCAGCCCAGCGGATTCACGGCCCCGGTCCAGGCCAGCTTCCCGGCGGGCACTACGATATAGCCTTTGCCGTCCGCAGCGTGCTGGGCATTGAAGTCTCCCATCGCCCAGGTCGCGGGTCCGACCACGATCTGGCCGGCTGTCGCTTTAGCCATGTAATCGTTATTCTTCATCGTCAGCGAATCGGGATCAAGCAGTCCCCGGCGGTTCGCCTTGTTGTAGAAGTCCATCGCCGTCCAGAAGTTGGACGATTCATCCGTCAGCGTGCTCATGAATTCGCTGCCGCCAACCGGCGCTGCCGTCAGGTCGCTGGTGGACCCGCTCAGTTTGTTGAAGATAATCGGCGGAATCAGGTAAGGCCACAGCCCCCAATCCTGCCACATGGAGACGCCGTATACCTTTTTACCGTCCTCGGTTTGCGGGTGCTTCTGTACAATTTGCTCTACCACATCCAGCAGATCGTCCATCGTGTTGATGGCGGGAGCGCCGATTTCCTTATACCAGTCCCAGCGGATTGTAGGGCCGATCGTGATCGGGGCAATGGAGGTGCCGGGCTTGGATTGAACCTGAGGCGGCAGGAAGTACAGCTTGCCTGTGCCGTTGCTCCAGTTCTTTTTGCTGTATTCCACTACAGTTCCGACATTCGCGCTGATGTCCTTGCCGTGCTCAGCCAGCATATCGTCCAGCGGCACGATCAGCTCGCCTTCGATCAGCTGCTTCTGGAACTTGTTCACATCGGTCCGGACGATGTCAGGCAGATCGCCGCCAGCCAGCAGAACGTTGAACTTGTTCTCGTCAGCCTCCACGTATTCGATTTTGACGCCGAGCTTGTCGGCAATCGCTTTGGCGACCACGCTGTCCTGATGGGTATTCCATTTGGAGCCAGTTTCCATAATCAGCACACGCAGGGTAACCTGCTCTTTGGCGCTCCCTGAATCAGTAGCCTCTGCACCGGCCGAGTTCGTTCCCCCTGCGGGTGAGGGGCTTGCGGCATTCCCGCCGCTGTTGTTACCGTTCGAGCAGGCGGACAGCGCCAGGGAAGCAGTCATGAGCGAAGCAAGGAGCAGTTGGAGCGTTCTTTTTTGTCTCATTCGGATAACCCTCCTGTGTAATGGTCTATAATTATCGGCGGTCGCCGGATAATCCCTTGTTGTATTCTTCCAGCCCGCCTCAGCCTTTAACCGCACCCATCATGATTCCTTTGACAAAATACCGCTGCAGCATCGGATACACCAGCACGATCGGAAGCGTTACGATCATCGTAATCGTCATCCGGATCGACTGCGGCGTCAGTGTCCGCACGAGATCGCCCCGGGTGAGCTGATCGGTCGTCATGTTGGACAGGTTGCTCGACTGGTTGAGGAAGTTGTACAGCACCAGCTGCAGCGTCTGCAGCTTCGGATTCTCGACCAGAAAAAAGTTATCGAACCAAGTATTCCACTGGGCCACCGCCGCAAATACGGCAATGGTAGCAATAATCGGCATCGACAGCGGAAAGATGATGCTCGTGTAGACCTTGAAGTAACCAGCGCCGTCGATTTTGGCTGATTCCTCCAATGAAGCCGGCAATTGTTCGATGAACGTTTTGATCAGGATAATGTTAAAGCCCGAAATGGCGCTCGGAATGATGTACAGCAGAAAGTTGTTTTGCAGCCCGTATGTCTTCATCGTCAGATACCAGGGAATGAAGCCGGCGTTGAAATACATCGTGATCAGCACGAACCGGTAAATGATCTTGCGCAGCGGCATTTCATCCTTGGTAATGAGATAGGCGAAGAATGAGCAGCTGAAGACGGTAATGAGTGTGCCAAGCACCGTCCGGGCCACGGTCACGATTGCCGCATCGGAGATGCCCGGGAGCCTGACCGTTGCTTTGTAGGCTTCAAGCGAGAAGCCGGCAGGCCAGATGAGCACGCCCTTCTGGGCTTCGATCGGATCGCTGACCGAGTAGATGAAGATGAAGTAGAACGGGTAGATCGTCACGATGACCAGCAGGGTCAGAAAAAGATAGTTGCATACAGTGAAGGCGGCATCCTTCCAGTCCATCCGTCTGCGCCGCCGGTAGGCCTGCGTTTCTTCATAGGTGCTCATGGAGTGTGGCTCCTTTCCTCGTTATACGATGCCTTGACCGCGGAACTTCTTCGACAGCAAGTTGACGGTGAAGAGCAGAATCACGCTGATGGCGGTCTTGAAGATCCCTACGGCTGTTGAGTAGGAGTAGTCCCCCGTCACGAGCCCGAGCCGGTACACATACAGGTCCAGCACCTCGATGCGGTCGGCAATCATGACGTTGCTGAAGATCAGGTATTGCTCAAAGCCGGCGGACAGCAGATTGCTGACGGACAGCAGCAGCAGCACGATGAAGGTCGGCATAATGCTCGGCAGCGTGATATGCCAGATCGAGCGGAAGCGTCCGGCTCCGTCCACCTTGGCTGCATCGTACTGCTCGCTGTCGATGCCGACGATGGCGGCCAGGTAGATGATTGCGCTCCAGCCGACCCCTTTCCAGAGCAGCAGCATCGTCTGCACCGTCCACACCCGTTCGTAGTTGCCCAGTACGTCCACCGGCGGACTGCCAATGCCCGTCTTCGTCATGATTGAGTTGACGGCCCCTTCCGTGCTGAACATACTGAACGCGAGCGAGAATACGATAATCCAGCTGATATAGTGGGGAAGCGTCGACACGGTCTGGACGAGCCGCTTGAACCAGCCGGAGCGCACCTCCGAGATCAGGATGGCCAGCAGCATCGGAATCGGCGCGGTCGCGATGGACAGCAGGCTTAAGGCCAGCGTGTTCACCAGCACCGGTCCCATCCGCGGATCGGTCAGCATCGAGCGGAAGTTCTCCAGTCCCAGGAATGCAGAATGGCTCAGCGGAATGCCCGGCTTGTAATCAAAGAAGGCGTAAATCCAGCCGAACAGCGGCACGTAACTGAACGCGAAGGTGAACAGCACGAACGGCAGGGCCAGCAGCAGCAGTGTAATCCCGTCTTTGCGCAGTAGCCTGGCGCGCTTTTTGGCCTTGACGGGCTTGGACTTGGCGGTGTAGGTGTACTCCATGGCGCTTCTCCTTTTCCTTGTTCTGTCTCTTTGCTTATTTCCATGATAGCGCTTTCTAACAGAGGCTTGAATGAAAGATCTTCCGTTCCTCTTGAAAAAAAGCGGCCCGCTCCCGCCCCGGCTTGAACGATTTCGCGAATACCTTGAACAAAAAAGCTTTCAAGCGTCACGCCGGATCAGCGGCTTGCTTGAAAGCTTGTATATTAACTGAACCGCTCCTCCAGTTCCAAAATTCCCCTCCGCCACTTTTCCTTTAACTTAAATTTTTGGTTCTCTAAATTCAGCCTTGTTAGTCCTCCCGGCCACTCCTCACCTGCAGGCTGACCCGCACCTCCGCCCCGTGCTCTCTCGCCACGAAATGGACGCCGTAGTCCGGGCCGTAATACAGATGAATCCGCTTGTTCACATTGTTCAGGCCGATGCCGCTGCCCCCGCCGCCCGGCTTGGGCGACTCGCCTGTCGCGAGCTTATCGTTCAGCTCCCGTACCTTGTCTACGTCCAGTCCGGTTCCAGAGTCCGTTACGATCAGCTGCAGCGTCTCCCCGGACAATTCGGCCCCGATCCCGATCCGGATGGCGAGCTCTTCATTCTGGCGGCCGGAAGCGATCGAGTTCTCCAGGAGCGGCTGCAGAATAAAGCGGGGCACCTGACAATCCATCAGCGCCTCATCCACCTCCACCTCAAAGGCGATGCTGTTGTTGAAGCGCATGTTGATAATTTTCATGTAGTTATCCAGATAAGACAGCTCGTCACGCAGCGTGCACATAGAATCCTTGCTGGAGAAGACGGGACGCAGCATATTGCCCAGCGCCACAATCGTCTGGACGATATTGTCCGCCTTGACGATAACGGCCATCCAGCGGATCATGTTCAGCGTGTTGTACAGAAAATGCGGATTGATCTGATACTGCAGCGCTTCGATCTCCAGCTCTCTTTTCTTCTCCTGAATTTCGTTGTTCTTGTCCACCAGCTCCACCATGCTCAGCGACATCTCGTTGAACCGGCGGATGACCGTGCCCAGCTCGTTGTTCGGAATATGGTCCAGCGTCACGCCAAGCTCGCCGCGGCTCATATCCTTCATCTTAAGCGAGAGCAGATGCAGCGGCTTGATAATCCGGCGCAGCCAGAAGTAGGAGACGATGAAGATGACCAGCACGCTGAGTATAAAAACAATGACCAGCATCCGCTGCACGCCGTAAATCTGCTCGGAGTATTGGCTTAAGGGAATCTCCTTCAGCAGATACCAGCCGCCGTCCGTGAGCTTGTAATACACCACCTGGACGCTGCGCCCGGCCGAATGACCGTCGAAGCTGCCGTATTGCACACCTTCCTGCTCGTCCGGTACAAAGGGGCTGCTCGTCCCGATCCGTTCAGGCACGCTGGAGGAGACGATCCGTCCGCTGCCGTTCACGATGTACATATCCCCTTCAGCCTTGTTGAGCGCAGTCGCATAGATGGAGACCAGGTACCGCTCGTCGATGTTGAAGATCAGGGTGGCGCTGGTGGTCGGATCGTAGATGGCGCGCGTGCCGCGCATCAGGCTGATCAGATGCCCGTTGTCCGGTCCGGTCAGATAGGGGTTATAGAACGATTTTTGAATGCCGGCTTCGATAATCAGCTTCGGGTACATTTCCAGTGTCCGGCGGAAGGGCTCTGACGAGAAAAAGCTCTGCTGCCACTCCTCCTTGGAATAGACAAGCGTCCGGGTTGCGCTCCCGCCGACGACGCCCAGATTATCCGCCGTAATATACACCGAATCAATGTAGCTGTAATTATCGATGAAATCCGCGATGACGCGCTGGACGTCGTTTTTGGATTCCAGGAATTCAATTTCAGTTTTTTCGGATATTTTGTACAGGAACCGCTGGATGCTATCGTCCCTTAAGAACAGCAGCGACAGCCGGTCCACCTCGCTCACCAGCCCCGTGATGTTGTGGTCGAGCTGCTGGAACTGCTGATAGAGGAGACGTTCGTTCTGATCCTTGACCATGCGCTGCATGTACGAAAAAATAAAATAAGAAGCCCCGGCCAGCACGGCGAGGCTGATCACCATAATATACACGATGAGCTGCGTCCGGAGCGACCGGGAGGAGAACATCGACCTGGCGAGGGACTTCATGCTCTCCTCTTCGGCCCGGACAGCAGCTGTCTGCGGTATTCATTCGGGCCAAGGCCCGTTATTTTCTTGAACACTTTGCTGAAATACGTATATTCCGGGGAAAAACCGACCTGGACGGCGACATCGGACGACTTCAGCTGGCTCCCGGCCAGCAGCTCCTTCGCCCGCTCGATCCGGTAACGGTTCAAATAATCGATATAGGAAATCTGCAGTTCTTTACGGAACAGATTGCTTAAATAGCTGAAGCTCAGGCCGACATGGTCGGCAACGTTTTGCAGGCTGATATTTTCCGTGTAGTGGCGTTTGATGTATTGGATGGCCCGTGTAATCTCATCGCTCATCTGTAAGCGGTTACTAATATGTTCGGCCAGCGTCTCGATATATACATTTACCTCGTCCAGCATATCGGGCAGCGTATCGCAGTCCTCCAGGTTCTCGGTGATGCTGATCAGCAGCGTCTGTTCGTTATGGCTGTCATCGTACAGATTGGTGCTGATCCACTGGACGAACTGGAATAACATCATCTCCAGCGTCTTCCGGTCCCCTTCGATCTCCCGCCCGAACACATCCAGATAGGCGTCGTATTCCTTCTGCTTCAGCGGCGAGAGCAGCTCGCGGATGGAGGCGTTATTCCGCAGCTGAGCAAGCCGGGTCCGCACGCCTGCCGGGTCGGGACGCCGGCTGCCGCGGTGATGCAGTCCAGGTCCGGAGATGAATTTGTGCTCCAGCGCGTGCTGCGCTTCGGCGTACAGCTTCGGCAGCGCCTCGTAGCCGCCGCGGATGCCGCTGATGCCGAACGATACCGAGCTGTTGAAATACAGGGAGAGCATCTCCTGGATATGACCGAGAATGCTCCCGATCTCCTTGACGATCGCCTGCTCGGACAGCATGTCGGCAAAAGGCAACACGAGCGCATAATGCCGGTCGTTGATCTGGAACGCTTCCCCTCTGCGGTGGGCAGACAGAATCTCGCCTAGCATATTGAGCAGGGACATCTTCACCAGATGGCCGTGCTCGTCGCGGAAGCGCTCCTTAAGCAGCGCATAGCGGTCCACTTCCATCACGCAGACCGCGAGCCGCACCGGGGACAATCTCAGCCCGCTCTGCTCGGCGAAGCGGCCGAATTCCTGCGCCGAGAAGATCCGGTAGAACAGGAAATCCTTGAACATTTTCTCCTTCACCAGCTCCAGGCTGGATAAGGATACGCCGGGCTCCTCCCGTCCGCCGCTCCGGTCCTCCTGGCGGTCCAGCTCCTCCCTGACCCGCCGCAGCACATCCTCGATCTCCTGCTCGGTCATCGTCAGCTTCAATATATAGCTGGAGACGTCAAGAGCCAGCGCCTTGCGCGCCAGCTCGAATTCCTCCAGACAGGACAGTACGACGACCCGCGTGTCCTTGTCGGTCTTGCGTATATTGGCAATCAGCTCCATGCCGTCCATCTTGGGCATACAAATATCGGTAATGACCACATCGGGCTTCTCGCGCTCGTAGTAATCCCAAGCAGCCTGGCCATCCGGAAAATCGGCAGTAACTTCCAAATCGAATTTGCTCCATTCGACCGAATTCTTAAGCCCGATCCGAACGAGCATTTCATCCTCGACGATCATCACCTTATACATGCCTCAGACCCCCTCTAGTATGAGTACCCAGTCATTTCCTCTTCCGCTGTTCGGGGCAGCAAAGCGTTGTATACCTTCGTTCGGCACCCGTTCCCCCGGGATTATCAACCCTTCCCTGGGAGAGTACCAGGAGGCCACGGCTTCCTTGCCCTCAATATAACCCATGGCGGCATCGACATACAAGCCGTTCGGACAATAAATGAAAGCGGTTGTAGAAGTTTGTGCAGCAGTCATATAGTTGGCGCCGCCAAAGTTAGCAGCAATTAGCGCCTGATTCGGGACGAGCCCGCTTCCGAGATGAGGCTCCAGCAGCCTGCGGAGATGCCGCATCTGCTCCGCGCCCGGACGGCGGAGCGCCTCGCGCCAGGACATGATGAAGAAGGCACCGGGCTCCGTGAACCCGGCGGGGTCATGCCGGCCTTCGCACATTGACCATACCGAATGATGGCCGTAGGTGTGGCCGAACGCGCCGGATAACATCGCGTAATAAGCGGCCCGGCGGACGTCGGCTGCGTCGAAATAGCCGTTCTCTTCATTAAAACCGACCGGAATATCCTCATAGCAGGGCTCGGCATCGACTGTCGGCTTGACGGGCTCCCTGGCGTAGTCACTCTGCACTCTGGCGTAATTGGTGATCTCCCGTTCTCCGTGCCCCGACTGGATCATATTGAAGTCCAGCCAATGCTCGTCATGCAGATGGTGCGACGAGGATTCCGCCCCTTTGGGGTGGAAGGTCATGAGCTGCTCCGCTCCGCCTTCCTTCAGCCCCCGGGCCATCCCGTTCACCACATTGAAATGGCGGCTTGTGGACAGCGTCCGGTCGCCCCCCAGCACCCAGATCACGTTGGCCCGGGTCTTGTACCTGTCCCCAAGCCATCTGCCGTAAGCGGCCGCGTTATCCGCCGTGAAAATTTCCGGCCCCTTGCCGCCGATCCGGTTGAACTTGTCGCCCCAGGTGGGCAGAAGGGCGATGTACAGTCCTAGCTGTTCTGCGGTGTCGAGGATGTAATCCACGTGGTCCCAGTAGGAATAAGGGCCGTCCAGATCAGGGCGAAGCGGATCGGGCAGGCCTTCGTCATCCATACCGAGTGGCAGCCGCCCATAGGCATTGCCGGTTGTGACTCCCGCGAACTCGGCGAGCAGCACCGCCTGTATGACCGTGAACCCCTGCCCGGCGCGGGTCTGCAAATACAGCTCCGCATCCTCGCGGCTCAGCCGGTGGAACAGCTCCCAGGCGGTGTCCCCGAGCCAGAAGAACGGAGCGCCGTCCGCCGTTTCCAGGTAGCGGCGGTTCGCGGAGACCCGCAGCGGGTTCAGTCCGTGTATGCCGCTGCCGGGCTCCGTGCGCGTTAGCGAAGCATTTTTTAAATCAGACTCAGACTCGTTGCTTAAGTTCGTGTGTTCCATCTCCTCGTCACGCCCCTTGTATGGTCTACAGCATCGAGTACACCCGGTACCTGAATTCGTTCCAGACCCTGGCTTCGCCTTCCTGGACGAATTCCAGCCGGATGCGCAGATGCCTTTTGCCGGCCGTATACTTCTCCGGGATATCGAATTCATCCTCCAGCCAGCGTTTGTACGGGTTGCGGTCCGGATAATACCAGCTTCGTTCTTCGACCTTGACGCCGTCCACCAAGACGTCCGCCTTCTGCCGCCCGGTCATCTGATCGCTTCTGCGCCGCAGCCTGACGCCGCGGTTGTCTTCGTGCACCGTCACGGTGAACTCACTAGCGCCTTCCGTTTCATGCCCGGTGTCGGCGATAACGACATCATCCTCGTCGCCTTCGTAATAGCTTTCCAGCGTGTAGTAGCCCCGGCTGCCTTCGCTCTTATACTCATGCACGCCCTCCGACGCCTTGCTGCCGATGTCGAGCTCATCCGTCAGCACCATGCCCGGTTCATCTACGCCGTAATACAGCAGCGCTCCCGAATGCTCCAGATACTGGTTGTTAAACTCCCCGGCTTCAATCCCGAAGACAAGCTCCGTCTGGAACGGATACCAGTCCCCGCTGCACAGCCGGACCATGGACCAGGGATTGTCGGGCAAGCCGTCATAGGCGCTTGCAGGATTGCTCTCAGGCGGCGTCGGGAAGCCCCAGCCGTAGCAGACCCAGCTCTCGGAGCCGTCACTCTCCACCTGCGGGGTAGAGCTGCCGTCAATATGCACCCGCACATCGCCCTCGCAGCTGATCATCCCGGGCCTCCGCGTATATCCGGTCACATGGCCTGCCACCAGATGCCCGCGACCCTTAAGCCGGCCGATGATGCTGTCTTTGCCCGGAGACGCCTTACGGCTGTAGTACTCCGAAGAGCGGAAGTAACCGGTCTGGCCGCGCTGATAGAGCGGATTCCGCTCCTGTGTGACCCGGATTTCCCACTCCTTGAACGTGACTGTCTGCTGACCTTTGTTGACCAGCTCAATCACGGCGCTCTCCCAATATGGCATGGCAAAATAGTTATATCCCCGCCCGTCCCCCGTAATCCCGTGGGACAGCACGCCAACCGGGTTCTGCCCCAGCTCGTTGCCGAACAAAATACCAATTGGACAATCGATATCCGGGCGCTCATGCCCATCCCAGGTTGCCCTTATCCAGACATCGGCGAGCAATTCCGGGGTAAACGCCTCCGGTATGGCCTGAATGGAAGCAACGCTGCCCTGTGCCGTTTCGTTCAGTACGATGGCCGCTGCGCCGGGTTCAAGCACGAGTTCCTGGTGCAGCCGGGATTCACTAACGGCGTCCGGCTTCGGATCTGTTCCGGCCGCGCTCCACATGGCCGTCAGGCGGCTGTAGTCTTCTTTTCCCGTGAACGTTACGATGTCTTCCGCTGAGCTGTAGGTATGATACACGACATGACCCCAGCCCCCGTCACCCTTCCCCGCACCCTTCAGCCGGATATCCGAGGTAATTCTGCACGACCCGACGAACGGCATCGGCACAAAGCTGCGCACGACCCGGATCGGGCCCCGCCCCCCGTCCTCCGGTCCCAGGTAGGCGTCCGCCAGCGGCTTCAGGAACGGCGCTTTGCTGCCGAACTCTGACGGCTTAATCACGAACCGCGGCTCCCGCTCATGATCGAAGTAGAAGCGGAACGTCGGCTCTGGGCTGTCGGGATATCTGTGCTGAACAAAATTATAAATGCACCCCGGGCCGTCACAGTCAAAAATAACCCACTCCTCCCCTTCCCGGTACAGCCACCAATCCCAGTCGGCATTGTAGCCCTGCTTGTCGATGCTCCCCTCATAATGCACCTGCACGCCGTCCCGCAGCAGCGGCAGCAGATCAAAACGTTCCATATTGGCGATGCCTCTAAGTGAACCGGCTTGTTCCATGCTCATGCGATAACCTCCGTTTAAAATAATGCTCTTAGTGGCTTAACCCGGCGTAATTACCGGGCTGCTGTGCTTTCATCTTAGCGCGCGCACTTTGCCGTCCGCCACCGGAGATTTCCTAAAAAACTTCAAGTTTTAGGCGGTTCTGTTCAACCTGGAGGGATAGTATGTTTTATGGTTACGGTCAAATATGAGTTTTCTGTTGCAGGAAATACAATCAGCGGCGTTCAATTCAAGCGTAGAAGTCGGCGATGGATGCTGCAAAATCTGCCTGATATCATCACTCCTGCCCCATTAAGGTACATTCTAGTTCCAAGCGATTAGCTTAAATGCAGTCTGTACAGCTATATCCTCTGATGTACCGCCGAATATCCGTTTAATTGCATTTCGTACATCTAAAGTAGCTCAATCCCTCAATTAGTAACCGTTCCCGGCAAATTTAGTTGTACAGATGCTCTGCACGAAAAATAGGCTGGAGCGCTCAACAAACGCACCCAGCCTATCTCACACAACTAATTTCCGCTTACTGCACCCGCTCTGTAAACAGCCGCCCCGCGTAGTCGCTGATCAGCTCACGCATTGCCAGCTTGCGGCTCCATTCGGCCGGGATGCCGCTGAGGCCATAGTAGGCTCCGGCGATCTGGCCGTAGATGGCTCCGGTGGTGTCGGCGTCATTGCCTAGATTGACGGCGAGCAGCGCGCCCTCCTCGAAGCTCGCGGACTTATGGAATGCCCACAGCGCCGCTTCCAGGGATTCCACAACATAGCCCGAGCCTTGAATCTGCGGCGGCTCCTTCAGCTTGTAGGAGCCTTGCTGGATGTTAAGCATATGCGGTGTAAGGACATCCTCATCCAGCCATTCGCGAAAAGCTTCCGGCGCCGTCAGCTCCTGCTTGCTCCAGCCGTGCAGCCCCGCAAGGATATACGCGGCGAGCAGTCGGCAGGCAGCCAGACACTCGGCAGCCCCGTGCGTCGTTCTTGAGCTCATCGCCGCATAGCGGATCGCCTCGGCAGGCTGCTCCGCATAGTACATCACCACCGGTGCCAGCCGCATAATCGACCCGTTCCCGGCAGAGAACGGGTCCTCTGAACCGCTGTAAGCCTCACCGCCGGCTTCATACCGGTGCAGCGCTTCACGCGTCGCGTTGCCGATATCGAAGCACCGGCCTGTACTGCTCAGCGCTCCCTCGCGGTACCACTTCACATACCGCTGCATCTGATCCGCCGGATCGAAGGCCTGCATTGCAAGCAGGCTCTCCGCCAGGCAGAGCGCCATGGACGTGTCGTCCGTCCACTGCCCCGGCTGCAGACCAAATACCCCGCCGCCGACCATATCGGTCATTGGCTTGAAGGTTCCTGGCGCCTGGAATTCCACGGTTGTTCCCAGCGCATCCCCGGCGGCCAGCCCCTGCAGGCAGCCCTGATAACGGTCCATCGTCAATGTCACTTGGACTCCCCCTTTCCGGAAGCTTCCTTCCCTCCTGCCCTTATTCGCCGGGGTACTTCAGTCCCCACTGCGCCCGGACTTCATCCAGCAGCTTCATCAGGGCGACGGATTCATCCAGCGGCATCACCGGGCTCTCGGTAAGTCCGGCCTGAATACAACGGCCTACCTCTTCCGCCTCGAAGCAATATCCGACCGAATCGCGGTCATCCTCGAACTTCTCCGCCAATTCGCCGTTCACGTAGAGCTCGGCCGATTTCGGATTAACCAGGGTACCATTGACCACGATACGGCCTTCCGTTCCATAGATATAAGCTTCATCGTCCAGATTCAGGCGGATACCTGCGTTAAGTGAAGCAGCTACGCCATTCCCGTAGGACAACAGCAGCGAGAAGTGCTCATCCACACCGGTCTCTCCGATATGAACCGTGCTGGAGATAGACTCAGGCTGGGGGCCGAGGACCATCGAAGTGAAGGAGACCGGATAGATGCCGACATCCAGCAGCGCTCCCCCGCCGAGGGCCGGATTCAATAGACGTCCTTCCGGTTTCCATTCGGAGCGGAACCCAAGGTCTGCCTTCACCAGCTTCACCTCGCCGATCCGCCCGGCGGCCAGCCATTCCCTCACCTTCACATGGGCCGGAATATACCGGCTCCACATCGCTTCCATCAGGAACAGCTTATGCTCCCGGGCATAGGCGACTACCTCCTCCAGCTCCCCGCTGTTCACGGTAAAAGGCTTCTCGCACAGCACAGCCTTGCCTGCACGCAGCGCGAGCAGCGCGTTCTCCCGGTGGAACGGATGCGGCGTTCCGATATAGATGGCGTCCACTTCAGGATCGTTGACCAGCTCCTCGTAGGTGGCATATGCCACAGGAATCCCGTGATCCGCTGCGAACCTATCGGCGCTCTCCTGCGAGCGCGAGCCGACTGCATAAGCCACCCCGTTGCTGGCATGGGCCAGATCTGTAGCGAATTGATGGGCGATCCAGCCTGTGCTGAGAATGCCCCATTTTACCTTGTAAGCGTTATCTTCTGCCATAGTCAAATCCTCCTCTTCATGAAGCTCAGGTCCCTCTGATTCTATCAAAATCTCCCTGGTGTGTACATGTCTACATCCCGCCGGGACCCTCCAGCTCCATACAGATGGCAAATGTGAAGGATGCTTTCATAGCGTTGCTCATCCTACCGCTCGCCAGTTTATGAGAGTCTTCTATCACCGACCGCTTATATGGTGGGTAGATTGTTGCACTTCTTGCAAGATTTCTCTAAAAATTGTTACTGGCTAGGGTACATTGTTGCATCATTTGCAGGAATTCCGGGGATTAGAGCATGCTAGCGCTGGCTTTGTTGCATTTCATGCAAGATTTCAGCATAGGTCTCTTCTATTACGCAGCATTGTTGCACTTCTTGCAGGATTTCCCTAAAAAGTTACGGACGGTAGAGCATTGCACCCATCCCTCAACGCAGCAGCAGCGATTGTATTCGGATTTTCGCATACATTCCGGCCATTCGCCCCGCACCAGCCCAATGTAATCGGTTTTTCGATTACATTCCGGTCACACGCCCCGCGCTGGCCCAATGTAATCGGTTTTTCGATTACATTCTGGTCACACGCCCCGCGCTGGCCCAATGTAATCGGTTTTTCGATTACATTCCACTCACACACCCCGCACCAGCCCAATGTAATCGGTTTTTCGATTACATTCTGGTCACACGCCCCGCGCCAGCCCAATGTAATCGGTTTTTCGATTATATTCCGGTCACACGCCACGTGCTGGCCCAATGTAATCGGTTTTTCGATTACATTCCGCACATTCGATCCGCGCCTGCCCAATGTATTCGCTTTTTCACTTACATCCGCCCCACCCGCCGCCGCACAACCCCAAGCTACATCAAAAACCCTCCCCGCCAGCCGCAAATCCGCGGCAACGGGGAGGGTCCACTCCAACTTCGTCTTTTCCAGCTTCTATATTATTTCTTAAGCACAAGCTCCAGGCGCACCTCAAGATTGTTCTCGGTACTCAGTACGATGGAATGCGGGTTGCTGAGGCCGAAGTCTTCAAAGGTTACGGTGGTCGTACCCGACAGCTTAAGCTCTCCGCCGCTGTATGCGGCCTGCGAGTCGAACGTCACGTCCTTCTCGATGCCCTTCACGGTCAGCGTACCCTGCAGTTGTAACGGCACCGCCGTTCCCTCGGTCCATTTCTTCGGCAGCTCCGAGAAGGACTTCACGGTGAAGGTGGCCTCCGGGAATTCTGCCACGGACAGGAAGTCCGCTCCCTTGACATGCTCGTCCCGCGGGGCGGTTCCTGAATCCAGCGCGTTCATGTCGACCGACCCTTCACCGGTCATTGCAGAGGCATCGTCCAGATTCACGTTCCAGGTTCCCTTCACCGAGGGGTCTACGAAATTCACGGTTTCTTTCGATGTGGTCACGGACCAGTAGACCTTGGAAGGCTCTGTAATGTTCCAGGTTCCGTTCAGCTGCTCCGGCGTTACAGCAGCCGCAGCAGCAGCCGCATTGGCGGTCCCTTCCTTCTGGGCTCCGCTGCCCTGGGCTTGCTCAGGAATTACAGATTCAATCTCCACCTTGTTGCCAAGGCTGTTGTTCACCAATATGAAGGCTGTAATGGCTCCTGCAATGACGACGATAGCTGCGGTTATAGCAATGGTTTTCTTCTTCATAAGATCTCCTCCATCCCATTTTGGGTCTCTGCTTGTTCCAGCTGAATCCCATTCTACCAGAGCAATATGTCGGGAATAAGTCAAAGCGGACAGGCCGGGAATATGATAGAATGGTCCTAATTTTAATCATAAAAGGGACTGAAGCTTATGCAATCCATTCTGATCGTTGAGGATGAGGAGGCCATCGCTAGGGTGCTGGCTGCCTATCTGCGCAAGGCGGGCTTCCACGTCACCCGGGCCGCAGACGGGCAGAGCGCCCTGGAAGCCTTCGAGGAAGCTCCGCCTTCGCTGGTCCTGCTCGATATTATGCTGCCGGAGATGGACGGCTTCGAGCTGCTCGGGCTGATCCGCGAGCGGAGCAGCTGCCCCGTCATTATGCTCACCGCCCGGGACGGGATCAAGGACCGGCTGGCGGGCCTGGATGGAGGAGCGGACGATTATATGTCCAAGCCCTTCATCCCCGAGGAGGTCATCGCCCGGGTCCGGGCGGTGCTTCGCCGCCCTTCGCAGTGGTCGGACGGCAGCCGCAAGCGCCATTACGGCAGCCTGTTCATCGATTTCTCGGCCCGGAGTGTCTTCCTGAACGGAGCCGAGGTCAGCCTCAGCCCGCGCGATATGTCCGTGCTGCTGTTCCTGGCCGAGCGTCCGAACCAGATCTGCACCCGTGACCAGCTGCTGGAGCATGTGTGGGAGATGGATTATGACGGAAGCGACCGGGCGGTCGATCTCTCGATCAAAAGACTGCGCCAGGCGCTCTCGCACTGGCCGGGTAGCGAAGGCGAGATCCGCACACTGAGAGGAACGGGTTATCAATTATGGACAACATGAGACGAGGACGGAAGAGAAAACCGACCTCCATCCTCTTCTACTGGACCCTGCGCTACCTGCTGATTATCAGCATCGGGCTGCTGCTGGCTGCGCTGTTCACCTTCTGGTGGATTCAGCAGGAGGCGATGGATAACCGGATGCAGACAACCGGTCTCCTGGCCCAGGAGATTGCCGACCGCAGCGTGGGCACAGACGGGAAGCTGGAGATTGTGCCCAGCCTGAACAAGCTGGTCGAGGACCGCAAGCGCTTCTTCAAAGTGAACGAAGAGATGTGCGTGATTATCACCGGCACGGAAGGGCAGCTGCTGTTCTCCCAGCCGCCCATGACCGGGGAGCAGATGCGCTATAAGCTGGAGGATTCGCTGAGCAATTCGCGCAATTCGGAATACAAGGCGGCCTCGGCACAGATTGACAGCGGGCAGGGGGTACTCGGACAAGTCTTCGTCTTACAGTCCAAGCGCTCCCTCCGTCATATTCCGCAGGAGGAGATCACCTTCTTCTCCATTATCATTATCTTCCTGATCGGCTTAAGCTGGCTGACCATCTATCTTCTGTCCGTCAAGCTGGCCAAGCCGGTGAAGCGGGTGGCGTCCGCAGCAGCGCAGATCAGCGGCGGACAGTACAATATCGTGCTGGATACGCGGGCCAAGGAACGGGAGATCCATGAGCTGCTTGTATCCTTCCAGGAGATGGCAGGCAAGCTCCAGCAGTTCGAGCAGTCACGGGCCATCATGCTCGCAGGTGTGTCGCATGAGCTTAAGACCCCGGTCACCTCCATCAAAGGACTGCTCCATGCGGTCCGCGACGGAGTCGTCGAAGGGGAGGAAGCCGGGGAGTTCCTGGATATCGCCCTGCAGGAAGCCGGGCGGCTGCAGCACATGGTGGCTGATCTGCTGGATTACAATGCACTGACCGCCGGCATGGTCGCTGTACGGCACGATGAGCTGGAGGCCGCTCCGCTGCTGGAGGAGATTCTCTACCAGTGGAAGCTGACCCAGAGCGGGGAGGTCTGCACGCCCATCGTGGAGCTGCCTAAGACTCCGCTGCTGCTCCGCGGAGACCCGATACGTCTTCAGCAGATCGTCGTGAACCTGCTGAACAACAGCGTGCAGGCGAAAGCGCAGGGCCGCAAGCTCCAGCTCCGGCTCACCCTCAACGAAGCCCCGGACGGCATGGCGGAGATCACCCTGGCCGATAATGGTACGGGCATTCCCCCGGAGAGCCGGGAGCGGGTCTTCGAGGCCTTCTACCGCAGCTCCGGCAAACAGAGTGTGCTGCGCGGTCTCGGCCTCGGCCTGACCTTCAGCAGACTGCTGGCCGAGGCCATGGGCGGCAGTCTGGAGCTGGGCAGCGACCCGCCCCAGGGAAGCTGCTTCGTACTGCGGCTGCCGCTTGCCCGGTGAATGGATCAGAACCGCAGGGCGGCGGTAGTTCCCTGAGCCGGGTCATGGTATAATCAACTGATTCTACACGGAAACCGGAGGCTGTATATGCTTACTTTTGAACAGAAATTAGCGATTCTTGATTCCTACCCCCAGCTCGAAGCACGGAAGGTATCGCTGGGACGGGTGAATTATCACCTGGAGCAGAGCCGGCATGACAAGAAGACTGTGGCTTCCCACATTCATCCGAACGGCAACGGCTTCGTCTACGCCGGTCTGCTGCGGGGCTACGAGACGGACGATAAGGGACTGGTGAATATCCGCGATTATTCAGAGGCAGAGCTGCGCGAGCTGCTGGATGCCTCCATCCATTCGCTGTTGACCTACATTCCCGAAGCGCCGGCTCCCTCCCGCAAAAAGAAGAAGAACGCCGCAGGTACCGCCTCCTTATGGAAGAATGCGGACGGTCATACGCTGAGCCTGAAATTCGAGGAGGATCTGTGGTATCTCTATGCCGGGCTGCATCTGGAGATGGCGTTCGAGACAGAAGGAGAAGCAGTCGAATACCTGGCGGAAGAGGGCTTTGTGCGGGCTGAAGACTGACGGAACAGATCGCAACTTCGATGTAAATTGGAGAAATACCCGGCAAAATCTAGATATTTCGGGCGGGCCCCCTTATACTATAAGCCAAGGTGATTCCCATATATTACACGAGGAGGAACAGCCATGAACAATCACGAAGGCGGAACGCCCTTCACGAATCCCGAGGGGCCAAACAACCAACCCGGGCAACCGCAGCCCCAACGCAAGGTAAGCGAGCAGTTCAATAACCTGCTCAAAGACGAACGTGTGCAGCAGGCACAAGCGGTAGGCAAGCAATATTGGAGCTTTTACCTGAGAGTCCTGACCCGTCCGTACACCATCATGAAAGAGATTCCGGCAGCGCATTTCATGAACAGCCTGATCACGATGGGACTGACGGCCATCCTGACGGCTTTGTATTTCCTCATCCTGTTCATCAAATGGGATGTCTCGGCCATCTTCGGCCCCGGCTTCCTGAAGCCGCTTCTATTCGCGGCAGCGGGTCTTGCCATTGCCTGCGGAGCCGTTTACGCCATTCTCCGGGTGGAGAAGGTCAGCTTCGATCCCAAGCTGCTGATTACAAGGCTGGGCACACTGCTCGTACCTGCGGTTGCCCTGCAGGTTCTGGCCATCCTGTTCCTGATTTTCAGCGTGTACTCGTTCTCCAATACGCTGCTTGCGCTGTCGTTCCTGTTCGTGTTCATCAGCATGAACACCGTCCTGTTCCAGTATCCGCTGAACACAGCGGGAGGCCGGGGAATAGACACGCTGTACCTGATTGCTATCGCCAACATTGTGACCGGATATATTTTCTACCAGCTGATCACATCTGTCATTGCCGGAGCAGCCTATGGTCTTATCAGCAATTCGTTCAAATTTTAGAATGATCTAGCCAACATCATACGCCAAAAAACGGCGCTGCCGTCCTTCTAAGGATGGCAGTGCCGTTTCTGTTGGTTGCACGATTGTGCAGCTTGCTAAGCCGTATTACGGAGTAGTCGGAGCGGACGGAGTTGTCGGCATCTCCAATTCCTTCGCGTCCAGCGCTTCCTGCGGCACTTTGATTTCATCTACCTTGTTGTGATCGCTGATGGTTGCCTTCATATCCATATCAATCGAGATCGTCTGGTCGCCGCTGGTCATATCCATGACCATGGTTACATCGGTACGGGTCGGGAAGTAAGTCTTCTTATCCACCGCGTAAGCGATATTCATGCTCTTGATATTCATCTGCTCCATCATGGCAGCCATCTGCTGGTCGGAGCTTCCGGTCTGGTTCATGTAAGTCTTCGCCAGCTCCTTGACGTCATCACCGGATACCTCGGCAGACAGCAGGTAGCTATCGCCTTCCTCGGTGATCTTCGTCTTATCGGTAAGTGCCTTGAATTGCTCCATTTGCTTCTCAGGGTTCGCGGACTGCTGCATAGCGGTAAGGACCTGCTCACCCATGTTAGCAGGCATCTTCATCCATTGTCCGTTCATCTGCGAATAGAAGCCGTCCTTCGTCACATACTGCTCAATCTTCTGGTCGCCCTGGGCCGTCTTCATCTGCACCTCCTGATGCATCGTCAGCGGCTCCTTAACGAACTCGGATTTCGTGGTCATATCGGTGTCTTGCGCGTTATCCCCTTGGGCCGTCTTAATGTTGATCTTCTGCTTCACCTGCGATTCCATTACATAGCTCTTCAGATCAGCCGATGCAGCAACCGACTTCTGAATCAATTCATCTACCGTTGGAACGCCGTCTGATGTCTGTTCAGCAGGCGCAGCAGATGCCGATGCTTCCGGAGCCGCGTTTCCTCCAGGTGCAGCCGTTGCAGCACCTTCCGATGGTTTGGCATTCTCGTTATTGCCGCAAGCAGCCAGAGCAACCGACAGCATAACCCCCATAAGTAACGTAGTCCATTTCTTCAAGATCGATTCCTCCTAAGTATTTTTGGCAAGTAGTGTAAGCCATGTCATGTATATAACCAAAGGAGGGTGGCTTTAAATCACTTGTTTAAAAACTATGACTTTTGCCCCTGTATGGGACAAGCCTTAAATTCTCAGCCCTTTTCTCATTCATAACCGGCCCGGCTCTCTTCATCGGCAATGTTCTGAATCTCTTCCGCATGGATCACATAGAGCTGGTAATCCCCTTCCGTCTGCAGCTTCAGCGCCCGCTCCTTGGTGAATTTCGCGCTGCCCTCCGCAGCATCCTCGTCGTAGAACAGCAGAAGGCCGTCGCTTTTGCGGAACAGCAGATCATCCCTTGCCCTGAACTGCCAGCTCCCCTCATAAGGAGCATTGCTTACAGCACCGTAGTAATCCGCACCGGCCACGATGCGGCGGTACTCATTCTGCTTCTCTTCCTTCCACTTCTCCTCCGGGGACGCATGGGCGGTAATAATCCCCAGCTTCAGCCCCGGGTATGTGCGCTTCAGCTCCAGCACCACCTCGCAGGCCCACAGATCAACGCCGTACTGGCCGGGGGTGATGACCCACTCCAGCCCTTCCTCCAGGAACGGAAGGATCCGGCTGGCCAGCGCTTTTTTGATATAAGGGATGCCCTGATGCTTGCTGTCATATATGCCGAGCTCATGCGCGCGATAGCCCGTAACCAGTAAAGTCTTCATATGCCGTCTCTCTCCTGACTGCTTCATTCCGGAATGTATAGAACAACCTGTACTCTATGCATTATATCTTATTTCGCTTGGCAAGACTTCCGGACCCGGGGAGCATATAAGCCGGCCCCTCAGGGCTAAATTATTTTCGGTAATAATGAGTAATTTTATATAAAGTTTGGAAAACTGCATGAAGATGAAAACTCGTGCTCCGTTATACCCAAATTCGAAAGCTGGGGATGATTACACTGTTCGGTATGATTCTATCCTATATACCCGGCTGGGCAATCTTCGCCCAGGCGGGTGTGGCTATGCTTGTTCCGCTGCTCCTGGCCTATGTCTATAAATCACTCTACAAGCTGGTCGGCAGCGGACGCGGCCAGATCGGATACGGCGCAAGAACCCTTTCGCAGCAGCAGCCCGCGCAGGCTCCAGAGGAGAGCGCCGCCCGGTTCACCGGTAATCTTCAGGCAGACCTGCAGGCGGTTAAATCCGGCATCGGCAACAACAGCGATGTCCATTTCAGAGCATTCACAAATGCGAAAACAGGTGTGCAGGGAATCGTCATCCATGTCGACGGGATGCAGAGCGACCGGCTGCTCAGTATGGAAGTCATGCATTACCTGATGTATGAGATGCCTGCCGCTCCACAGTCTTCTGTTGAAGTGGCCGGACACCGTCTTCCCTTCAGCGAACTTAGACAGGAAGAGCATATCAGGGACTTCAATAAGTCTGTCCTCTTCGGCCATGCTGCCCTCCTGATCGAAGGGCTGCCCTGCGGTCTCCTGATCGAGATGCCCGGTGCTCCCAGCCGGCAGGCAGACGAGCCGGTCTCCGAAGCGCTGCTCCGCGGCCCGAGACTGGGCTTCACGGAAGTGCTTAGCGAGAACACCTCTATATTGCGCCGCCAGGGCCTTAGCGATCAGCTGGAGATGGTATCCTTCCGGGCAGGAACCGCCATCGAACGGGAGATCGTTGTCGCCTACATGAAGGATATCGTTAACACTGACCTGCTGGACGAGGTCAAAAACCGGATCGGCAAGCTCGATATGGATTTCCTGGCCGAATCCGGCTATATCGAGCAGTTGATTGAGGATAACTATCTCAGCCCCTTCCAGCAGCTGCAGAACACCGAACGGCCGGACCGGGTGCTCGCGGCCCTGCTGGAAGGAAGAGTCGCTATTCTGCTGGACGGCACGCCCTTCGCACTGATTGCTCCGGTGACGTTCAGTATGCTGCTGCAGTCACCCGAGGATTATTACGAGCGCTGGCTGCCGGGCACGCTGCTGCGGTTGCTGCGTTTTGCCGCCTCCTTCCTGGCCTTAATGGCTCCGGCGCTGTACATCTCGTTCATCTCCTTCCATCCGGGGCTGATTCCCACGGAGCTGGCGATTACGATCATCAAGACGCGGCAGGGGGTACCTTTCCCTTCATTAATAGAAGTGCTGATCCTGGAGGTCTCGATTGAGATTCTGCGGGAGGCCGGCATCCGGCTGCCGAAGCCGATCGGTCCGGCGATGGGGATCGTCGGCGGTCTGATCATCGGCGATGCTGCCGTACAGGCCGGTATCGTCAGCCCCTTCCTGGTCATCACGGTAGCCGTTACCGCAATCTCTTCCTTCTCTATTCCGATGTACAGTGCCGGAATTACCCTGCGGATGCTACGCTTCGCCGGGATGCTGTTCGCTTCCGTGCTGGGGATGTACGGGACAATTCTGTTCTTCCTGCTGATCTGCTGCCATCTGACCAAGCTCAAAAGCTTCGGCGTGCCCTATCTGACGCCGATCTCGCCGTTCCGCTTAAGCGACTGGAAGGATCTGCTGCTCCGCGCCCCGATGGCGCTGATGAAACGCAGACCGCTGATGATGAAGACCAGGCTGAAGCAACGCAAATGATAAACCGCGCCTGTGCGGGTAGGAGGAACGCCGTATCATGTTCGTACGTACTGATGATAAAATCACGGCTACACAAGCGGCCATTTTCCTGAACAATACGCTGCTGGGCGCAGGAATATTGACGCTGCCGCGCAGCGTCAGCAAGGAGGTCAAGACCCCGGACGGCTGGATTTCTGTCCTGCTCGGCGGAGTTATTGTTATGCTCGCTGTATTCATCATGGTGAAGATCAGCCAGCAGTTCCCGGGTAAAACGGTCTTCCAGTACGCAGGCAAGCTCACCGGCAAGTACATCGGCGGGGCGCTGTCCCTGCTGCTAATCGGTTATTTCATTATTATCGCCGGCTTTGAGATCCGCAGTCTGGCCGAGGTCACCCTGTTCTTCCTGCTGGAGGGGACTCCGATCTGGGCGGTGATTCTTCCTTTTCTCTGGCTCAGTACCTATCTGGTATACGGAGGCATCAATTCTATTGCCCGTGTCTTCACCATTGTCTTTCCGATCAGTATTATGATTCTGCTGATCTCGTTCGTGCTCAGCCTGCGGCTGTTCGATATCGATCATCTGCGTCCTGTACTGGGCAATGGCCTCGCCCCCGTATTCTCAGGACTCAAGTCCACCGTGCTTGTCTTCACCGGTTGTGAAGTTACCATGACGCTGGTCGCCTTCATGCAGAACCCCAAGCAGGCAGTCAAGGCTATCCTGGGAGGCTTATCCGTTCCGCT
Source organism: Paenibacillus piscarius (assembly GCF_022234545.1). Lineage (GTDB taxonomy): Bacteria > Bacillota > Bacilli > Paenibacillales > Paenibacillaceae > Paenibacillus_AQ > Paenibacillus_AQ piscarius. Next base: position 62,029 of record NZ_JAIEUI010000009.1, on the reverse strand, counting down.
GATGCTCTATCTGCTGACGGTCGTTATGGTCATCGGCGGCTTATCCATTAATTCGCCTATTACCAGCACCTGGCCGACCATCGACCTGATGCGCAGCTTCGAGGTGCCGGGCTTCTTCTTCGAGCGGATGGAGTTCCCGTTCATGGTCATCTGGCTGATGCAGATGTTCTGTAACTTCAGCAGCTTTTTTTTCCAGGCGTCACTCGCTGTGTCCCAGACCTTCAAGCTTAAGATCCATCCGGTGATTTACACTATGGTTCCGCTGCTGTTCCTTTCGGCAATGACTCCACGGACCTTAAGCGACCTGTTCGCTCTCGGGGATACCATCGGTAAGATCGGCGTAGTGCTGTTCTTCCTGGTTCCAGTGCTGCTCTCTGTAGTCTGGCTGGTCCGGGTGAAGGGGCTGAAGCAGCATGTGTAGACGAATTCTGCTGCTGCTCTGCAGCCTGCTTATCCTGGCCACACAGACCTCCTGCTGGAGCAGCAAGGAGATCGAGGACCTGGCTCTGTATGCCGGACTGGCTCTGGATACTCCAAAGCTTACACATACTGAACAGCAGATGGAGGATCAGGGCGCAACCTATACGAAGCGGAATCAGATTACAGCCACTGTGCAGGTAGTCCCGGCCAATTCCGTTGGCGGCATAGATAATCCCGGGAACCAGAGCAGCAGCGGAGCGCCCTATCTGAACGTTGGAGGAACCGGTGATTCTGTGCTGGAGATCTTCCGGCAGTATTCCATCCTGCGGGAACGGCCGATCATCGGCCACCATCTCAAAGTGATTGTCATCTCTACCGAGCTGCTCAAGCGGCAAAAGATGAACCAGTTACTGGACTTCGTGCTCCGCGATAATGACATCCGCCCCAGCACCATGGTGTTCTTAAGCCAAGGCCGGGCCGAGGAGACGCTCAACTCCAAGCAGCAGAATGTAATCCCTGCCTTCCATATCCGGGACATGCTGCGCAATCAGAAGCGGACCAGTAAGGTCCTGGACCCGGTGATTCTGTCTAAAATGGATGCGCTCATGTTCTCCAAACGCAGTTTTGTGCTGCAGAATCTGGTGACGGCCAACGGGGAGACGGAATTCTCCGGCGCCGGAGTGATCAAGGGGGAAACCGGCCACTGGGTAGGGACACTGGATCAGGAGGACACCGAATGTCTGACCTGGCTGAACAACTCCGCCCAAGCGGGTGTCATCAAAACGTATAATGAGAACAATGAGCCGATCACCTATGAATTGAAAATGATCAAAAGCACGATCACAACCAAGCTGGTTGACGGTAATCTGGCCTTCGATGTTAAGGTGGAAACAGAAGGAAGGCTGAGCGAGAGCTGGAGGACAGGTGAATACCCGTCAGCTACCCATCATGAGAAAAAATCTGAGAAACTGTTCACCAAACGGCTGGAGCAAATGATGCAGAAGCTGATGCACAAGCTGCAGAAGGAGTATAAAGCCGATACCGCCGGGTTCTCGGAGAAGCTCCGCATCCAGAAGCCGGCGTTATGGAGAAAATACAAGGATCACTGGGATGAGGTCTTCAGCCGGACGCCCGTCCATATCGATGTGAAGCTGGAGATTACAGACTTCGGCTCCTTCACTCAATAAAATAAAAGAAGCTGTCCCAGGCCATATCCTCATGGCCCGGGACAGCTTCTTTCCGTTATTTAAGACCGGTCGGACAGAATCAGCACGCCGCGGCCGGGAACAGCCGTAGGGCCGCTGAATTTCTGGCCGGTCAGCAGATCGGTCCGTTCACCGGTGCCGATATGGGCGATAAGCTCCTCGGCGCTGTGGTTCAGCAGGAACAGGTAGGAGACGCCCTCCTTCACCCGCTGCACCGACTCGATGCCCTCCGGCGCGCTCACCAGCGGAGTGATGCCGTTCTCTTCGCACAGATTCGCCAGGAACCCGCGCAGGAATGCGGCATCCGGGCTGGTCGCCACATAATACGCCCGGCCTGCACCGAAGCGGTTCACGGTAAGGGCCGGCATTCCTTTGTAGAAGTCAGCGCCGTATTCCGCCAGCACCTCCGCGCCTTCGGCATGAATCAGATCGCACAGCAGGCCGCAGGCATAGGAGCGGTTCAGGGCTCCCCAGTCCTGCTTCATTACCATCTCATTGCTCATGCCCGGCAGCAGCGCATCGATCTCCTCGGCCCAGATGCCCAGCACCTTGCGCAGCTCGCCCGGATAACCTCCGACCGTAACCAGGTCATTCTCATTGACAATGCCGCTGAAATATGTGGTGATGAAGGTTCCGCCCGCCTGAACGAACGCTTCGACCTTCGCCGCGAAGCCCGGCTTCACCATATACATTACAGGGGCAATGATAATCTTGTACTTCGACAGATCCTCTTCCACGCCGATCATATCCGCTTCAATATGCTGCTGGTAGAGCGCATCATAATATTTGTGAACCTCGTTCACATAATTCAGCGCCACCGACGGGCCGCTGGAGAGATCCAGCGCCCAGCGGTTCTCCCAGTCATAGATGATGCCGATCTGCGCTGCGCTGCGGGCATCCAGCAGCTCGCTGCCAAGCTGCTCCAGCTCACGGCCCAGCTCGGCGCATTCCCGGAATACCCGGGTATGCTCATGCCCTACATGCTCAATCACCGCGCCATGGTACTTCTCGCACGCCCCGATCGAGCGGCGGAGCTGGAAGAACATCACGGTATCTGCACCGCGCGCCACCGCTTGATAGCTCCACAGGCGCATCACGCCGGGACGCTTCAGGGAGTTATACGGCTGCCAGTTCTGCTGGCTGGGCGTCTGCTCCATCAGCATGAACGGCTGGCCGCTCTTCAGGCCGCGCATCAGGTCATGCGTCATGGCCGTATAGCTGACCGGCGTGTCCAGTGCAGGATAGTTGTCCCAGGAGATGACATCCATGTACTTGGCCCATTTGAAATAATCCAGCTCCGGATAGAAGCCCATCAGATTCGTAGTAATCGGAATATCCGTGCTGTGCTCCCGGATGGCCTCATATTCCAGCTTGTAGCATTCCAGCAGGCTGTCCGACATGAACCGGCGGTAATCCAGCGAGATTCCCTGGAAGTTGGTGCGGTTGCCGCCCCACTCCTCACTCAGCTCATTCGGAACAACGATCTCCTCCCAATCATAGAAGGTATGGCCCCAGAAGCGGGTGTTCCAGGCCTTGTTGAGCGCTTCCAAAGAACCGTAGCGCTCCTTCAGCCATACGCGGAAGGCCGCCTCGGACTGCTCGGAATAGTCATAGCCGCCGTATTCATTGGAGATATGCCAGGCCACCAGTCCCGGGTGGTCCTTATAGCGCTCTGCCAGCTTGCCGGCCAGCAGCGCCGCATATTTGCGGTACACTGCACTGTTCGGATTGGAGTTATGGCGTCCGCCGAATTTGCGTTTGCGGCCCTGAACATCCACCCGGGTCACCTCAGGATAACGGCGGGCCATCCAGGCCGGATGGGCGCCGGTTCCGGTAGCCAGGCATACATAGGTTCCGTTCTTATAGAGCCGTTCGATCATGTCATCCAGACCGGTGAAATCATACGTATCCTCAGACGGCTGAATCAGCGCCCAGGAGAACACATTAATGGTCGCTACATCAATACCGGCCAGCTTGAACATCCGTTCATCTTCTGCCCAGTCCGGGGCCTCCCATTGCTCGGGATTATAATCTCCGCCATACCAGATCTTCGGCAGCCTCTCGTTGATCACATCTCACACTTCCTTTATAGTAGTATAAGTATATTCTTATTGTATCCTCTATCCGAATCGCTATAAATATAAAATTAATGACCTCGCATATAATAATATGGAACACCAGGAGATGAATGAAATGGCCGCTGACACCGTCCGCCGCATCGTATTCGCCCAGGAGAGCAGCCAGCTCCTGCCTATCACACTGGACAGTATGGGCTATAACCCCGACCAGGAGAGGGTCTCCCGGCCGCAGGGCTTCCACACCTATCACTGGCTGCAGACCGCCCACGGCGAAGGCATCCTCCGTCTCGACGGCAAGGAGCTTAGACTTACTGAAGACACCGGTATTCTGCTGACTCCCGGTACACCGCACAGCTATGCGGCAACCTCTTCCGAAGCCTGGCGTACCTATTATCTCACCTTCGGCGGGACCTCAGCCGCACATATTCTGGAATCGCTTGGCATGAACGCCAGCCTGTTCTACCGCTGGGAGAGCGAAGCGCCGCTCAGCCATATGCTGGACGGGATGCTGGACCGCCATGATGCTTCCAGCGACATGTTCAGCCTCGGTGAATCCAGCGATGCCTACCGCTTCCTGCTGACCCTGCACAAGTACGGCCAGCTCCACAACAACGCGGCGATCTCCCGCAATGTGGATAAGCTGCAGCCGCTGCTGAGATGGATGGACAGCCACTACAGCGACCCCGGCATCGGGCTCCAGGATCTTGCCGCCCGGCTCGGGGTCTCAGGCCGGCATCTGAACAGCCTGTTCCTGCAGACCTTCGGCCTCTCCCCTTATGCCTATTTCGTGCGGCTGCGCATCCGCAAGAGCAAGGAGCTGCTGGTAGCCAATCCCCGGCTTACGGTCAAAGCCGTCTCGCAGCTGGCCGGCTTCCGTGATGTCAGCCACTTCGTAGCCACCTTCCGTAAGCAGTCGGCGCTGACGCCGGAACAATTCAGGAAGCTGCATTAATCTGCGGGCAACGCCGCCTTCAGCTCTTCGATGAACTCCCGGAACGCGCTCGTCATATAGAGATCACGCCGCCGGACGAACACGGTCGGGACCACTGCATATTTCTCGGGGAACGGATAGATGCGGATCCCCTCCGTCACATTCATCCGGGTGAAATAGGATAAGGGCAGCACGGCATAGCCCATTCCCGCCTTCACACAACCCAGCAGACCCTCCATCGTCCCGAACTCCATCACCTTGCCCAGCCGGCCGCCTTCTTCGGCAAGCCAGCTCTCCAGCCGGTCCCGGTACAGGCACTCTGAATTAAGCATCAGCAGGGTCTTATCATGCAGGGAGGTGACCTCCTGATACTCCATCGCATCCGGAATGACAAGTCCGATCCGCTCGTGAATGACCAGCTCCTGGACAAGCTCGGGATGCTCCACCGGTCCGTCCATGAAGGCTCCATGAACGGTATGCTGGAGAACCGCCTGGATCAGCTCCCCCGCCCGTCCGATCTGCAGATGCACTTCGACATCGGGATAACAGCTGCGGTATGCGGACAGGACGGCAGGCAGCCGGACCGCTGCTGTCGTATCCGAGCCGACTGTAATGGATCCCTTGGGAACCGGAGAATCCAGCACCGCCAGCTTAGCCTCGTCCAGCAGAGCAAGAATTTTAACAGTGTATTCCATGAACGTCTGCCCTGCTGCAGTCAGGGTGCTCCCCCGGCTATGCCGGTAGAATAGCGGAGTTCCCAGCTCCTGCTCCAGTTGCTGAATTCTCGCAGTCACGTTGGACTGCACATAGTTGAGACTTTGCGCTGCTTTGGAGATGCTGCCTGCCTCAACAACAGCCTTAAATACAATAAGAAGACCGATATCCATTATGCATTATTCCCCCCGGTCACCCATCAGCCGCAGTGATGGCCTCTATCATTTCCCTTCATTATACATGATCCGCTCCGCAGATTATGATGAAAGTACTTATAAGAAGGAGTGATCGCGATGGGACACAAGCAATGGACCTTCACAGCCCCCGGCAACCCGGCGGGTACAGAATTAGTGATAGATACGAGCCGGATCACGACAGTCTATGACCTGCTGAACAGACTCCGGGCTGAAGCGCAGCAGCAGAATCCGCAGGTTATCCCCCTAAGCACCCGCAGGGAGAGACACCGGCGCCATCCTTCCGCTTGAGAGACTGGCATATAACCAAAAGGACGCTCCCGCTCCCTCCTATTATGGAAGAGAGCGGGAGCGTCCAGGATCCTTTTTACATAAACCGCTTGTGCCTATTACTTCTTCAGCTTATCCCACGCAGCCTGCATGCCTTGCTCCCAGCCCGCTTCATCCACCTTGTTCGCAATCAGCTCCTGAATCACGCTGGCGAATTCCTGGGTAACGCCGTCAGGGAATTTGGAGGCCTGAAGTCCGTAGACCTTGCCTTCCTTCACATACTTCCACACATCCGCACCCAGCAGGCCAATATCTTCAGGCGTTGCCGGAATGGTGGAGAGGGCAGGGATGAACTTCCACTTTTTGACGATATATTCTTTGCCCATGTCAGAGGTGACGAGCCAGTTCAGGAAGGTCTTGGCTTCCTCCTTGGACGCCGATTCCTTGTTCACGACCAGGTTCGCCGGAATGCCGACAGACAGCTTATCGTTCGCCTCCGGATCATCGTTGATCGGCATCGGGAACATCCCAATGTTCATGTCAGGCGTGATATTGTCCACCAGCGTCTGGGCCCAGTTACCTTCCTGCATCATCGCGGTTTCGCCGTTTGCGAACAGTGCCAGATGAGTGTTGGCGTCAGTAGTCAGCGGATTCTTCTGACCGTACTTCACCGTCAGGTTCAGCAGGTTGCTCCAATCCTTGAACTTCTCATTCCCCACGATTGAGGCCGTTCCGGCGTTCAGCCCTTGAATGAATTCGTCTACATTAGGTTGCTGGGCAAAAGCTACGCTAATCCCCTGAATCCCGAGCAGCCACCACTCCTGATAGGCGTTGCCGAACGGAGTCACATTAATGGCCTGCAGCTTCTTCGCGGCTTCCTCCAGCTCGGTAATCGTCTTCGGCGTCTCGGTAATTCCGGCCTTGGCGAACAGATCCTTGTTATAGACAAATCCGATGCCTTCCAGGTTCATCGGCATCCCGTAGGTTTTGCCGTCCTTGGTCATCGGCTCTGCTGCGAGCGGAATCAGATCCTTCACCCAGGGCTGGTCGGACAGGTCTTCGAGTTTATCCTGCCACAATGCCATTTCCGCATAACCGCCATTGGAGAAAATATCAGGCGCATCGCCGGACGCGAACTTGGTCTTCAGGGCTGCCCCATAGTCTGCACCGCCGCCGACCGTCTGGATATCCAGCTTGATGTTAGGATGCTCCTTCTCGAACTCTACCTTCAGCTCGTTCAGACCTTCCACGATCTCTGTCTTGAACTGGAAAATCTTCACTGTCTTCACAGCGCCGCTGTTGCCAGCGCTTCCATTTGATCCATTATCAGATGCGGTATTCCCCGAATTACCGCCGCAAGCTGCCAGCACTGCAGACATTAACAGAACGGATGACATTGTCAGAGCCGCGCGTTTCTTCATCATTAGTAATTCCCCCTTGAATAAATTGACAAGCTGTATATATGTGGAACGGGAGCCCGGTGAATTAACCCTTCACCGAGCCGGCCGCTATTCCCTCAACAATGTAACGCTGCATGAACAGATAAAAGATAACAATCGGCGCAATCCCGATGGTCAGTGCCGGAAGCGCCATATCCCATTGCTTCGTATATTGGCCGAAGAACGAGAAGGTGGCCAGCGGAATCGTCCGCAGTCCGGGTGCCTGGAGAATCAGCGATGGAAGCAGATAGTCGTTCCAGATGCCCAGGGCATTCAGCACGATAATGGTCATCAGCATCGGCTTCAGCAGCGGCAGCACGATGCGGAAGAAGGCTGAGATCGGGTTGCAGCCATCCACCGTGGCCGCCTCTTCAATCTCCAGCGGTACGGATTTGATGAAGCCGTGGAACAGGAAGACCGCCATCGGAATGCTGAGCCCGAGATGGGAAATAATGAGACCGGTGAAGGAATTGTTAACACCCAGAATGTTCACGACCTTCAGGATCGGAATCATGATCGTCTGGAACGGCACCACCATCGCCGCTACGAACAGCAGCAGCAGCAGCTTGTTGAACCGGGTATTGGCACGCACCATCCGGTAGGCCGCCATGGCGCTGAACAGCGAGATCAGCACGACACTGACAATCGTGACCAGCAGCGAATTGCGGAAGGCCTCAGAGAACCGGGCCAGCTTCCAGGCATTCACATAGTTGGACCACATGAAGCTCTGCGGCCAGCTGGCTGCGTCACTTAGAATCTCACCGAAGGATTTCAGCGAGTTCGCGATCAGGAAGTAGAACGGAGAGAGGAACAGAAGCGCAAGTAAGATCATGATCACTTCAATGCCGATATTCCATCTGCTGGTTGTCTTGGCATTCATTAAGCTTCTACCTCCTTGCTCTTCGTTATACGGACCTGGATGATGGTGATGATCGCTACAATGAGGAAGAACAGCAATGCCTTGGCTGTCCCCAGACCATAGCGGTTATTCAGGAACGCTTCATTATAAATGTTCATCGCTACCGACTCTGTTGACTTGAACGGCCCGCCCTTGGTCAGCGACAGGTTCAGGTCGAACATTTTGAACGACCAGGAGATGGCGAGGAATAATCCGATCGTCACCGCAGGCATAATCAGCGGAACGATGATGCTGCGCAGCACCTGCATTCTTGAGGCGCCGTCAATCTCGGCCGCTTCCAGCACCTCGCGGGAGACATTGCTGAGCGAAGCGATGTAGATGACCATGAGATAACCCGAAGACTGCCAGATGAACACCATGACGATGGCCCAGAAGCCGGTAGTGGCATCCCCCAGCCACGGAAGGTTGAAGAAGGACCATCCGGTCAGATCGCCCATGGTGGCGAAGCCTTTGATGAAGATGAACTGCCAGATGAATCCCAGCAGCAGACCGCCGATGACGTTCGGCATGAAGAAGATGGTCCGCAGCATGTTGCGTGATTTCAGCGGCTTGGTCAGCAGGTACGCCAGGAAGAAGCCGACTATATTCGTCAACACCACGCCCAGGACGGTGAATCTCACCGTGAACCAGAACGAGGACCAGAAGTCAGGATCATTCGTAAAAATTTTGCTGAAGTTATCAATACCGACCCAGCTCACCTGACCCGATACGCCGTTCCAGTCCGTGAAGGAATAATACATCCCCATCAGAAACGGAACAATCATGATTAGAGTAAAGAACAATACCGCCGGGCCGACGAAGAATAGCTGCTGGCCGAATTGCGACAGCTTGTTGCTGTTCATGTTAGGGCCCCCCTTTCTTTTACACACTTACTTGTTTATGATCTAAAGATATTATCTTAGATTTGCGGCGGCGCTTACACCTACGCAAGTGATCTTTAGGGTGTAAAATATTGATCTGGATGTGACTCCCCTATGAAATGGAACAGTATCCGCACGAAGCTGATCGTCTTTCTGCTCGTGCCGACCATTATCTGCATTATGGCTACGATGTATGTAAGTTATTCCCATACGACCAGCTCGCTGAGAACCCGGGCGGTCGATGAGAACAAGAACCTGCTGTATCAGGGCTACAAGAACATTGACAGCCTGCTGCAGGAGATTAACCGCCTGTCGCTGAGCGTCTATTCGGACGGTGACTTTTACCGCCTGCTGGAGGCCGGGTATGATGATCTGTCCTCGGACATTGCCATCTATAACTCGCTCAATTACATCTCCACCTCGCTGCCGAACATATCCCAGGTATACCTGTATGGCGTGAAGGATGCCAAGGCAACGCTGATTACCGATAATACCACCCCCAAGCGCTGGCTGGCCGATGCGCCTTATCACACCTCCAACCTGGCCGGGAGCGCTGCGGTTAGCGTGCAGACTACACATCTGAGCAATGCTTACGGGCTCCGCCTGCCGTTGACGCAATTCGTGCCGGAGCCGGTATTCACGATCCACCGCCGGATTGAGCGCATTCCGACCACACAGGCCCTCGGCTACCTGTCGATTGATGTGAAGCTGGCCGCGCTTAAGGATATCGTAGGACAGCTGTACGACCAGCAGCAGGAGAAGCTGTATCTGGTGGACAACGGCGGCAAATTGGTCTACAGCCCTGACTCCGCGCTGCTCGGCAAGCCGCTGAATACCGCCTGGTACAGCAGCCAGATCGCGGGCAGCACACAGCCTCAGGGGTATTTCGAGCAGGACAGCTCGGTGTTTATCTATCAGCATATTGACAGTCTCGGCCAGGATTGGACGCTGGTCAAGCAGATTCCCGTCTCCTCTCTGTTCCGCGAAGCCAAGGAGGCGGCGGCAATCAACCTGCTGCTGCTGGCGCTGCTGCTGCTGATTATCACTGCTCTGATCGTTCTGGTCTCCTTCCGCATTACTGCCCCCATCAAGCAGCTGACCCGTTACATGAATCAGGTCAAGGCGGGTAATCTCGATGTGGACATCCAACCGGCGGGGAAGGATGAGATCGGGGTGGTTACCGGACATTTCCGCAGCATGATGGACACGATCAACAACCTGATCCTGCGGGAATACCGGCTGGAGCTGGCGAGCCGGACTAATGAGCTGCGGGCGCTCCAGTCCCAGATCAACCCGCATTTCCTGAACAATACGCTACAGATTATCGGCACGCTGGCCCTGGAGCTGAAGGTGCCGCAGATCTACGCCCTGCTCTCGGCCCTGGCCAAAATGATGCGCTACAGCATGTACAATGATGAGAAGATCGTGACGGTCCAGAATGAGCTGGACCATGTCAAAGCCTATATTGAGCTGCAGAAGGAGCGGTTTGAGAACAGGTTCAGCTTCCGCTACGATATAGAGGAGCCGCTGCTTCAGGCGCTGATGCCCAAGATGATTCTCCAGCCGATTGTGGAGAATTACTTCAAGCACGGGTTCAGTCTGGACCGCGGGGACGGGCTGCTGGAGATTACAGCGGCCCGGCTGGCCCAAGGCCGGATGGAGCTGTGCATCTGCAACAACGGCCTGCCTATCCCGGCAGGCCGGCTGGAGGCGCTGCGCCGGGAGCTGCTTCAGCCGCAGGCTGTAGAGGACAAGAATCTGCTGAGTCCGGCGGGCGAAGAGCATCTCAGCAAACGCGATGCTCCGGGCGCAGGCCTGGGACTTGGCAATGTGCTGGCCCGGCTGCGGCTGGTATGCGGGGATAATGCGGTAATGACTGTAGACAATCTGCAGACGGGCGGAGTGATCATCCGGCTGCAAATCGATATTGTAGTGGAGAGTGAATCCAGATGAAGGCGCTAATAGTAGATGATGAACCAAGAGTCCGGAAGGCGGTGCGGCTGCTGGTGGATTGGGAGCAGCACGGCATCAAGGAGATCCTGGAGGCCGGAAGCGGCAATGAAGCTATCGGGCTGATCCGCACGGAGAAGCCTGCTCTTGTCATTATGGATATGATGATGGAATCCGGGAACGGCGTGGAGCTGATGACCTGGGTCGATGAATTCGCAGGCACCGCCAAATTCATTGTGGTCAGCGGACATGACGACTTCGACTTCGTCCGCCAGACCGTCCGCCACGGCGGCATTGACTATATTCTGAAGCCGATTGAGGCGGATACGATTAACAACGCGGTGTCCAAGGCGGTGCTGGCCTGGTGCACCGAGGAAGAGGAGCGCCGCCAGCGGCAGCACCAGAGCCTGAAGCTGAACGAGATCAAGCCGATTCTGGGGGAGAAGCTGCTGTCAGCCCTGATCGATGACAGGGTCAATGCCGAGGCCTCGCTGCGCCGCCTGACCGCTGACGGCGTCCTGCCGCCGCAGATTAGGGCGGCGCGCCTGATCCTCGTGCAGACGGACAGCGGCAACAACCCGCTGCTCCGGCGGTTCGGCGGGGACAGCGAGCTGCTCTACTATGCCATCGTGAACATCTGCAACGAGTTCCTGCAGCCGGAGGGCCGGGGCATTGCCTTCCGCTACTGGGGCGGACCGCCGGAGATCGCCATCCTGCTCTGGGGGGCTGGAGAATCTGTAACCGGGCTGATCGGCCGGATCAACCAGGGGCTCTACCTGACCCTGCAGTTCCGCATGCACTTTGGGATCAGCAGAGTGTGCGCGGTTCCGGGAGAGCTGCCCGCAGCGCGCGCGGAAGCCGCCGAAGCGCTGCTCCGGCGGAATCTGCTGCGGCATGAGGATTACTGCCATTATGCGGAGGCTGAGCCAGCGGCTGGCGCGGGAGCAGGCGGCGCGCCGGACGGGTTGGCGGGCACAATGACGGGCGTAGTGCCGGATGGAACTCCGGGCGGAGCGCGTGATGGAAAACCAGGTGCGTTGACCAGAGAACTGCCAGGCGAGGGGCCGGAGGAGATGGCTGGCGGAATGCGGGGCAAACGGCTGAGCGGGATGTCCGGCGGGGAGCAGCCCGGCAAGCGGGAGGCCGCAGCACCGCTGAGCTTCGCCGATGTCCAGGAGGACTGGCGGCTGGCAGTGATGAGCGGTACGCCCGAAGCCCTGAGCGCGGCGGCGCAGCACTGGACCCAGGAGCTCAGCCGCCGGGGCGTAGTCACCCCGCAGATGCTGAACGCCTGGAAGGCCGATGCGCTGCTGCTGCGCGTGCGGCTGGTCCGGGCGGCGCTGGGCAGCGGGGCGGACAGCGCCCTGGCCGAGCTGGAGCAGCTCGACCGGGAGAACCCGTCGCCGCTGCCCGGCGGCTATTCGTTCTCCCTGTTCGCCTGGCGCGACTGGTCATATACCTTCATGCAGCAGCTGTCTCAGCTGCTCTCCGCAAGAACGGTCAAAGAGCGGAATCCGATGGCGGAGATCATCCGGTATATCGGGCAGAACTACCCGTCCGACCTCTCCCTCCAGGAGATCGCGGGCAAATTCCAGGTCAGCCGCGAGTATATCTCCCGCCGCTTCAAGCAGGAGCATGGCATTAACTTCTCTGACTACATCGTCACCGTCCGCATTGAGAAGGCCAAGCTGCTGATGCAGAATCCGAACCTCAAGCTGGCCCAGATCGCAGACATGGTCGGCTTCCACGATGTCAAATACTTCAGCAAGGTCTTCAAGAAGCTGACCGGCTATTCGCCGAAGGACTACCGGGAGCAGGCGGAGCATTAGCTCCGCCTGGGGGCAGGGACATTGCTGCCAGGGTACTATGACCGCTATCATCCGGATATGGCTGCCCCCCACCCGCTACTCCCGCCCAACGGCCAACTGACTATTGAGCGTTCGTTCCCCTCGTTTGTTCAACCGCCTGACCTTGGACAACAATTGGAAAAACGCAGCTTATTTCCGCAATTCCCGCCGAATAGACTGAAGCAATTGGATTAACAGCATCTATTACCGCCAGATCCCCCGAACTAGGTGAAATCAGGCAAATATAAGTGCTGTTTCTCCAACTAATCTCCCGGAAGGGTGTAATCACTCATCAGCAAGTGGACATAATCCAACTATTCTCTCCACAGTATCCCAGTTACTTTGCACCAGCTCTCACGCTCCCCGGCACTCCTGCCTTCCCACACTCCAGTCCTCTTACTTCCCAACTCCCTCCTCAACTCTCACACTCTCCAGTATTCCTGCCTCTTCACACTCCAGCCCCGTCACTCGGCCTTCTTGCCACCACACACTCCAGCCTTCTACTCCCGGTACTTCGCCCCCTCACACTCCAGTACACACACGTATCCTATCCAGCAAATACCGGTTCTTCACAAACAAACCTTTAACTCCTAACTCCGCAAGTAAGACATAACTGTATTTGGTACAGCTAAATCCGCCTCTAAACGCCTTAAACACACTATAACTGCATTCCATACAATTACATTTTGAGAATTGCTTTGGTTGGGCCTCTGAGCCACTTTTTAGTTGTACAGAATACATTTAAGTTACAGAATATGGGGAAGTGCAGAATAATAAGTGTAGGAAATACAGTTATCCATCAGTCGCATATCTCGCAATCATGCAATCGTTCAACCATTCAATTAGAGCAATCGGGCAATAGCGAAAAAGGCAGATCGGTCAGGATACCGATGGCCCTCCGCCATACCACGCCAGAAAAGCGTCCGCCACCGCCTTACCGGCCGTGCCGTTCGGGTGCGGGTCGAACTCGTCGCTCATATACTCCGGCTTAATCCGGTGATCTGCGGGTGTCGGAACAGAGAGGACGGCGGCCATGTCGAATACGCGGTCCACCCCGGCCGGCGGGCTTGTACGGATGCAATCATTCACTTTACGCCAATGGGTCTCCCACTCGTCTGCAAAGTTGAAAGGCGGCACGGTACTGAGAGTCACTGTTGTCTCCGGCTGTGCTTCCTTAATCCGGGAGATGATGTACGCGAGGTCCCCCAGCAATTCATCTGCCGTGCGCTGGCCGATATCCAGATCGTTCACGCCCAGCACAATCAGCACTTCATCGCCCTGCTGCGCCTTATGCAGCCAAGGGCCGTCCTTGGCTACATCGTAAGCCCGGCCCCAGCCGGAGCCGATATTCCACACCCCATACTCCGTTCCCAGCCCCTCTGCGATTCTTGCCGCCCAGTGCGCATATTGGTCCTTGGCGGTCCGCACCCCCTGCGTGATGGAATCACCCAAGAGTACCAGTCTCTTCGCCACTAGTTTCTTGTAGCCCAGGAAGCTTGGCAGCACCTGGAGCTTATCCGATGCGCTGAACCCGGCTGCCGTCTCCTGAGCAGCTAGTGTGCCTGGCGCATCGTAGCCGGAGACGAGCATTCCCTCCACATTGAAAGGGAATGATTTGCCTGGACCGGCCGTCTTCAAGGTCCAGGTGAAGGCCAGCAGGTGCCCCTCCGGCAGCTCCACAACAGCCTCGTCGCTCCAGAACTGCCCGCCCGGCTCCACGCGCCGCGACAATTCGCCGCCGAAGGTAACTGGCACCTGCGAGCCCGGCACAACACTGCCGTCCGGCATGGTCCCGCCATCGGCGACATAAGCCGCTTCGATGCTCCACTCGCCGCCCGGTTCACTGCCTCTGGCCTCTGCGCCCTGATCCCAGGTCGAGTCTACCGCATTGCTGTGCCAGAATTTCAGCGTCAGTCTGCCGTTCTCCCGCAGCCGGATATAGGTCCGGTACGTATGGGTGAACGCCTCCGGCGCATTCATAATATAGTTGGCGGCTGTAGACAGCGCGGTGGCCGAGCTGAACTCCGGCTGGCTCAGTATTCCGGCTGCACTGTTCTCAATATTGTTCATAGCGATCGACTCCTTTATTCTGATGTTGCATGATCTGCAACCTTGATGCCTGCGAAATCCGCTATTCCGGTGCAATGTTGCACAAAATGCAGAAATTTCGCCGCTGATTCGCTCAGGGAAGCTGAAATGCTGCATTTTTGACAACAATTCGCCATAGCCCTGCTTCTGCAGCAGGGACTGTTGCAATTCTTGCAACATCTAGTCCATTGTCCGCCATTGCGCGCAACAATCTTCCCCACCGCCGCCAATCCCCAAAAAGCTCCCCGATCCAGGAGACGAATGTCCCCTGTCATCAGAGAGCTAGGTTACTTAAGGGCACAGCCATAGGCTGAATCAGTGTGCGGGTGTGCTAAATCTGTATGCGGCTTACTTCAGCGTAATCGCAAACGACACTGACTTCGCTCCCGCGCCCACGCTCACCGTCGTCTCATCGGCCTGCTCCGCACCTTCCACCGAAGCGATGGCCCCGAGGTCCTTCACCGCGAAGGTGAAGGCTTTGCCGCTGCCTTCTGCCGTTACGGTTACAGTGCTGCCGCTGCGTACCGCTTCAACCTTCAGCTCTGGAGCGCCGTTCACGTCGCGGACAGTCGCTGCCGCCGTCTTCCCGTCCTTCAGGGAATACAGGCTGAGCTTCACGCCGTCGGCAAAATCATAATCCGGCCGGTGATCCACGCTGCCTACAGCAAGCAGTGCATTCTGCCGCACGAACAGCGGCAGACTGAAGAAGTCATGCTTCTCCTTGCGCCATGCTCCGCCCTGTACGGTCTCTCCGCTCAGCAGGTGAGTCCAGCGGCCTGCCGGCAGGTAGTACTTCACTTCGCCGTTCTCCTGGAAGATCGGCGCGACCAGCAGGGAATCTCCCAGCATGTACTGGCGGTCCAGAATTTCGCAGGTCGGATCTTCCGGGAATTCCATGACCATCGCCCGCATCGAAGCCCAGCCCTGCTCATGCGCCTGTCCGGCAACATCATACAGGTATGGCATCAGGCTGCATTTGAGCTTGGTGAAGAAGCGGGTAACGTCCACGGCTTCATCGTCATACGCCCAAGGCACACGGTACGAGGTGCTGCCGTGCAGGCGGCTGTGGCTGGAGAGCAGGCCGAAGGCCAGCCAGCGCTTGAACACATGCGCCGGCGCAGTATTCTCGAAGCCGCCGATGTCATGGCTCCAGAAGCCGAAGCCGGACAAGCCGAGCGACAGGCCGCCGCGCAGGCTCTCGGCCATCGATTCATAGTCGGCGTAGCAGTCGCCGCCCCAGTGAACCGGGAATTGCTGGCCGCCGGCGGTGGCGGAGCGTGCGAAGACGGCGGCTTCATTAGTGCCGAGCTTCTCTTCCAGCACCTCGAATACAACCTTGTTATACAGCTGGGTATAGTAGTTATGCATCTTGTACGGATCGGAGCCGTCGAAATAGACCACATCCGTCGGAATCCGCTCGCCGAAGTCGGTCTTGAAGCTGTCTACGCCCATATCGACCAGATCGCGCAGGTAACCGGCATACCATTCGCAGGCCGCAGGGTTCGTGAAGTCTACCAGTCCCATGCCCGCCTGCCACAGGTCCGTCTGATAGACGTCGCCGTTCGGCCGTTTCAGCAGATAGCCGTTCTTCTTGCCTTCTTCAAACAGCGGGGAACGCTGTCCGATATAAGAGTTGATCCAGACGCAGATCTTCAGCCCCTTGTCATGCAGGCGCTTCAGCATCCCCACCGGGTCCGGGAACACGCGGGAATCCCACTGGAAATCGGTCCACTGATATTCGCGCATCCAGAAGCAGTCGAAGTGGAACACATGCAGCGGCAGATCGCGCTCCGCCATCCCCTCCACGAAGGAATTCACCGTAGCTTCATCATAATCCGTAGTGAAGGAAGTGGTCAGCCACAGCCCGAAGCTCCAGGCCGGAGGCAGCGCAGGCTTGCCGGTCAGGGAGGTGTATTTGGTAATGACCTCTTTAATGGTCGGCCCGTCAATGACGAAGTATTCCAGGCTCTCGCCCGCTACGCTGAACTGGGCCTTCTTCACCTTCTCTGAAGCGATTTCATACGAGACCAGCTCCGGCTGGTTCACGAAGACACCGTACCCCTTGCTCGTCACATAGAACGGAACGTTCTTGTACGCCTGCTCGGAGCTTGTACCGCCGTCTTTGTTCCACAGATCAACAACCTGGCCGTTTTTGACAAAAGCCGTAAACCGCTCGCCCAGACCATACACGAATTCGCCGACGCCTAAGTCCAGCTCCTCCCGCATGAAGGTGTTGCCGTTCTGATCCGTAATATAGGCCATTGACTTGAAGCCGCTGCCGGTAATCCGTTCATCGCCGCGGTAGAAGTCCACCGACCAATGGGTGCCTTTGTTGATGACCACACGGAGTCCGCCGCTGATCAGCACGGTCTGCGCTTCGCTCTCCTCCACCTGAACATGATCGCCCGTTCCTTGGGTCAGCTCAAACGAAGGTCCGCGGTTAATCACACCATCGTTATGAATAATCTTGACTCCCACCACACCCGGTAGCGGGGAATGGAATTTCACCGTCAGCAGCGTGGAGTTGAGCGTAGCCGAACGTCCTGTAATCGGAGTCGTCTGCGAAATAGCGGTCAGTCCTTCTTCCGTCCGCTCCACTACATAATTCTGCACCGCACCATTAATTGTAATCCCGTCCCGGACGAGCCAGAGACCGTCTGTAAATTTCATAAGTGTGCTTGCCACCTTTCGATTTGCTGTTTATAGTTGCATTATACCGATAATAAAAGCGCATAACTAATATAATATAGCTTATTTATAACACTATTCTGACGTTTATTGCGAAAGGAGGGTGCTAATCCATGGACCGCACCTCGCAGCGCCTGCTCAAGGAAGACCGTGAACACGGAGACGCCATGTTCCCCCTCGCCGCCTATTGGATCGAGCTGCCCGCCGGAGCGCATGTATTGGATACCCACTGGCATGAGGAGGCCGAGTTCTTCCTGCTGCTGGAGGGGGAGATTCTGTTCCAGGTGGATACCGACTATTTCACGCTCCGTCCCGGCGAAGCTGTCTTCATCGAATCCGGCGATATCCATGCCGCCTATGCGCTGGCGGATACCCCTTGCCGGTTCTGCGCCCTGGTCTTCCATCCTGATCTTCTGGCCAGCGCCCAATATGATACCATCCAGCAGACCGTCATTCTGCCCCTTCAGGAGAAACGCCAGAGCTTCCCGCGCCATCTTACCGCTTCCGTGCCTTGGCAGGGAGAGCTGCTGCTGCACCTGAACCATATGTTGAAGGCCTATGAGCAACAGTTGCCCGGGTTTGAGTCTTTCATCAAAGGCACCCTGCTGATTATGCTCTCGCAGATCGCGCTGCCGGGACGTTCGGTGAACCACAGCCCCTCGGAGGGGGCGGACAATACGAAGGCGGACCGGCTGAAGAAGGCCATTCTCTATATCCAGGACCACTACCAGGAGCCGATCCGCACACGTGACCTGGCCGGGCTGATTCCGATGAGCGAAGGACAGTTCTGCCGTTTTTTCAAAAGCATGACCCGCAAAACGCCCGTCGATTATATCAACTCCTACCGGGTCCGCCAGGCCGCAGCACTCCTGCAGCAGAGTGACCGCAAAATCTCCGATATCGCCATGGATGTCGGCTTCGACAACGTCAGCTACTTCATCAAAGTGTTCCGCAAAGCGATGAACTGCTCCCCCTCTGAATTCCGCAGGGATACCGGCCTGGCCGCCGGACAGAACATGCTGTACCCTTAGCTCCCGGCCAGGTTCCGGGATAAGCCTCTGCTTACGGATCGTCCGATCCGTTTAAGGTATGATAAGGGCGCAGCACAAGCCCGCCAATCTACTTACAGGAGGCAGATACTCATGAACCAGCATGTTACCTTGCCGATTGAGGTACAGGACTTCTACAATGCCGTGAACCAATACCAGCCGGAGGCGTTCATCGATTTGTTCGCACCCGGCGCTGTCGTGAAGGATAACGGGAAGACGGCAGAGGGCACTGAGGCTATAGCGGCCTGGGGAGAATCCGAGCTATTCTCGGCCAAGGTCCGCTACACCATTATGGACATTGAGGAAGCAGGAGGCCGCATTGCAGTGACCGCCGAGATGGAGGGCGAGTTCAACAAGAACCGCGTCCCTGCCCCGCAGCAGTTCCGGCATGAATTCAAGGTACAGGGCGGCAAAATCAGTTCCTTACACATCACGCTTGAGCAGGATAAATAGCAGCAGCTGCTGTGCATGCACAAAGGGAGCCGCAACGCTGCGGCTCCCTTCACTTTATTCCCCGAATGCTATGGACAATTGAAACTCTCCGCCCTCCAGGGCAGCGGCAATCGTGCCCCCCTGCTTCTCCACCAATTGCTTCACAATGGCAAGGCCAAGGCCGAGCTGGCCGCTTGACCGCGAAGGATCGCTGGTGTACGTCCGCTGGAACAGCCTGGGCAGATCTGCCCCGCGGATATGCTCCGTTTCATTGGCGAACTTCAGCTTTACCTGCTGCTGTTCCGTATACAGGGAGACAGTCAAGCGGTTTTTGCCGTAACGGAGCACATTCTGGAGCACATTGGAGAAAATGCGGATCATCGCTTTCTCATCCAGCGGGATGGCCTTGACGTTCTCATCCAGGTGAAGCTGCACCTCGATGCCCTTCTGCGTAAGGTCCGGGTGAAACGCCAGAATCACTTCGCTCAGCAGGCTGTAGAGATAGACCGGCTGGCTGTCCAAAGGCGTGTCCCCCGAGTCGATACTGGACAATTCATAGAACGCTTCGACAATATTATTCATGACCGCCATCTTATGCATAATGATCTCCAAATACTGCTGCCGCTCGGCCTCGGAAGCCAGGGGATCTTTCAGCAGATAGGCGTACCCCTGCATGGACGTAAGCGGAGTCCGCAGATCATGGGACAGATTGGCGATCTCTTCCTTCACGGCGTGCTCTCTTGACTGGTGGATTACCCGCTCTCTCTGGCGCTGATCCAGCAGCCGGTTCACAGCCACGATAAGCTTCTCCATCTCCTTCCCGGGCAGAGGCAGCTTGACATGCAGGTGCTGCAGGGAAGACGACTCCCACTCCGTCAATTGCCGCCGCACTTGAATCATGCTCTGCCGCTGCAGCAGATACACAAGGAATATACATACAGCGGCTAGAGCGGCAATAATGAACATAGCAAGATACATTTGTCTTCCCTCCTTAGCTGCACCTGTTAGAACTCTTCCTTCCTGAACAGATACAATCCTAGTACATAAAAGAACAGCGTACACGCCATTCCTGTAACCCACGGCTCCCAGGCAGGATAGGTTGCCACATCGTAGGCATTGAACAAGTAATAAGCAGGGCTATGACTGTAAAGCCAGGCCGCCCAGGTAAATCTGCCCTTCAGAGCGCTTAGAACCATGTAGGGCAGGAAATAGATTAGCAGGAACACGGTAGATATCTGTGCATTCTTGTTCATCACAGCGTTGATACAGAAGTAGGTGGTAACGCCGGCAATCATAATAGGCAGCATACCAAGCAGCATCTGGCAGTATTCCGTAAGGGCATATTCATAGCTGCGGAATAGCAGCTTTGAGCCGAGCAGAACCGAGATCCCGACCAGAGTGAACGCGAACAGCAGGAAGCCGGCCAGTGTAACCAGCAGCTTGGCGGTGTAGATCGAGCGTCTGCTGAAGCCGTAGGCTACGGTATTTTTGAGCACATGCTTGTTATCCCCCATCAGAACTCCGGTAAAAATAGACAGCAATGCGAATACCACAGGCATCATTGACAGCACATTCCGGTAGAAGAAGCGCTCATTCCCATAGGGGAAATCCGGCACAGACTCATGAAAGACCATGAGTGTTATAGCGGCAGCGACCATTAACACCGCACAGAGCAACCCGTAATAATAATAGTTCTTGGTGCGGACAAAACGGTACTGCTCACTTTTCATCAGATTAAGCATGACGCTCACCTCCCAGCAGACCCAGGTAGTATTCTTCCAGGTCCCCGCCGGTCGCCGCAATAGAATACACGCTGACGCCCTGGGCATGAAGCACCCGGTTGAGCTGATCAGTCTTATCCATCCCGCCGGAGAGCAGAATCCGGTGTCCCGGCAGAATCCGGTAAGGGATACCCGGGAAATGCTTCTCCAGAACAGTAGACGCTTTGCCGCTGTCATCCACAACAATCTCTACATTTCTTCTGGTCTTCTGCAGCAGTTCTTCTGCCGTCAATTGCTCCACAATCCGTCCCTGGTCCATGAAAATATAACGGGTAGCCACACTCTGCAGCTCAGACAATACGTGGCTGGAGATGAGGATCGTGACCTTCTTCTCTTCATTCAGGGTCTGCAGGAGCTGGCGGATCTCCGCCTTCCCCTCCGGGTCAAGGCCATTGGTCGGTTCATCCAGGATCAGCAGCTCGGGACGGGTCATCAGCGCAAGTGCGAGTCCCAGCCGCTGCTTCATCCCGAGGGAGAAGGCTTTGAATTTCTTGTTCGCGGCATGAAGCAGATTGACATCCTTAAGCGCCTGCTCAATGGAATCCTTACCGGCCAGCCCCCTCTGCAGGCGGAAATACTCCAGGTTCTGCCTGGCCGTGAAGTCCGGGAAGAACGCCGGCTCCTCAATCATCGCCCCGATGCTCCGGCGTCCCTTCCGCAGACCGGCGTCATCGCGGTGTCCGTAGAGCGTAATTGTGCCTGCCGACGGAAACACCTGCTCTGTGATACATTTGAACAGCGTGGTTTTGCCTGCGCCATTTTTACCGATCAGTGCTACGATATCCCCTAACTCAATCTGCAGGTTAATATCCCGGAGCGCGTAAGCTTCCTGATAGGTCTTACCCAGCGCCTTAATCTCCAATATACAATGCATCATCGTTAAGACTCCCTTGCCGTTTGATAATTCCATTGTATAAAGAACACTTTTAATAAGCTTTAAGCAAAGTCTTAAGAAAGTTTAAAGAAACTCCCCGTTACACCAGCTTGAACCCGATGCCCCAAATCGTGCGGATATACTCCTCTTCCGTGATTGCGGCCATTTTGGCACGCAGATTGCTGATATGTACATTAATGGTGTTATCGTCCCCCAGGTAGGTGCCGCCCCAGATTTGCCGGTACAGCTCGCTTTTGGAGAAAATATGATCCGGCCTCGACATCAATACCGCCAGAAGCTCAAATTCGTATTTGGTTAAAGCCAGGACCTGCCCGTCCAGCATAACCTCCCGCCGCTGCTTGTCCATGACCAGCCCGCGAACCTTAAGTATCTCTCCGTCAGGACCTGCTGCAGGCGCATATTGCAGCCGGCGAAGCTGCGCGTACACTCTGGCCAGCACCTCCTCCTGGTCAAAGGGCTTGGTAATGTAGTCATCCGCTCCCAGACGCAGCAGACTTACCTTGTCCTCCAGCGTGCTTTTGGCCGAGATTACAATGATGGGTACGGTAGACTGTTCACGGATCTGCGCAATCAGCGATTCGCCGCTCATGCCCGGCAGCATCAGGTCCAGCAGGATCAGCTGGAAGTCTTCAAGCGACATTCGGAGGGAGGCCTCGCTCCCTGAGAATGCAGCCACAGCGTTCAGTCCTTCGCCTGTCAGCATCCGGCACAGCAGGCGGTTAATATCAGCATCATCTTCTACTACAAGTACGCTGAGCTTCGCATTGTTCACTTCAGCTTGCCTCCTTACGGATTACGATGAAGCAGGTGCTGTCCGGCAAAGGCACAGACTGCCCGTTATCGTCCATCATAACCACCCTGTTCTCCAGCGCCTCCGTATACCCCTCCTGCAGGTAGTGGCGGAACACCTCAATCTTCGCGCGGTCCCCCAGCGTCTGCTCAATGAACGCTCTGTACTGCGACGGAGTGAAGTAACCGAACTGCTCCTGCACTTCATGAATGTAGGCTTCCTCGCCCCAGGTGTAAGTATAGAGGAACTCCATGGCATCATTGACCGGCATACGCACCTCATCCGCGCCGAGCGGTTCATACTGAATACTCCGTCCGGCAAAATCCCCCGCGTACCGCTCCAGCCACGCCATCCCGTCCGCCTCCAGGAACCGCACCCGGCGCAGCTGATTCTCCGGCTCGCTCATAATCCCGTCGCGGATAATAATCGTCCCGCCGTCCGCCAGCACCCCGAAGGCGCTGGTCAGCGCTGCTGCCACCGTATCATGATTGAACTTCCGGCCGTCCAGCGGCACATAGGAATACAGCTCATGCAGAATCGATGAGAAAATCACCGTATCCACCGTCCCCGGCTCCACGTAATCCTTCAGGTTCAGCGCATCGCCCTGGAGCACCTCCCAGCGGCGTCCCTCCCGCTGCTTGCGCTGGCGCAGCGCTTCAATTACATTACTGGAGATATCGATACCGACCGGCACGGCCTCCGGCATCCGCTCCTCGATCAGGTCGAGCAGAACTCCGCCCCCGGGGCCGATGTCCAGCACCTTCCGCCCGGTGACGTAGTCCAGAATGACCGCCTTATAATCTGCCGTATCATTCATCTGGCTTAAGTAGGTGTCCTCATTATGGAAGCGGTCGAAGGCATCCCGCCGCAGACCGAACAGGTCGAACAGCAGCAGGACCGCCCGTTCATACAGCGCTGACTTCTCCGCCTCTATACAGAATTCGATCAGCTTCTCCGCCGCCGGGGAGAATTCGAACTGGAAGAACAGCGTATCCGGCAGATGCTCCTTCCTTAGCAGCCGGTGCGCCAGATGCGGATTGCCGCCGGAAGGCTTCGCTCCGCTATGGATCTCCTCCCAAGTGAGCTCCGATAGGTACTTCTCAATAATCCGCTTCTTGTACACGTTAATCTTCTTGCTGCCCTTATAATCATAATAAATGCTGTTCATGACCGCTTCGAAGCTGAGATGGCTTACCTCCTGCGGGCGGCTTGCGGCCACCAGGCTCATCACCTTCAGGAACTGCTCCAGCGAGAAGGTCTGCAGTGCCGATTCCACGTACCAGAAGGTAACGGGCTGGAGCAGCTCCAGGGCACCCGGGAGGAAGCCCTCCTGTACCAGACGTTCCCATTCCGCTCCGTAATCCTCGCCCCGTTCTATAGACCCGGCGCGCATTCTGCGCAGACGCTCCTTCATCGGCACCTCAAGCTCCAGCTTCCCGGAGGCGATAAGGGCAATCAGCTCCATCACCCGGGGACGGACCTCCTGCCACAGCTCCGGCGATACCGCCGAGATGATGCAGTGATTGAGTGCGAACAGCAGCCGCTCCAGCTCATCGGTAGTCAGCAGGCCGTGCTCCACCAGCCCGGATAAGGGAAGATTGACGGCGGGCGGCACCTCGCCGCGGATCTGCTGCCCGATCAGCCCGTGCGTTTCAATCAGTGTATGTACAACCTGCCTTTTCTCCGCAGAGCCTGCGGCCTCCTGCTTCATCCCGTCCGCATACCGGCGGTACAACTCTGCGGAGCCGATATTATGAACGAAGATATTAATACCCTCCGCCTGCCAGCCGCGGCGCTGCCGGACCGTACCGCCCTTGGCCGTCTCTGACCAGACCAGCGTCTCCTCTGCCAGCTCCTTAATCCAGTATGACAGCGGCAGGCTGTCCAGCACCCGCAGACTCCGCTCAACATAATCCAGCACAGGATTCTGCTGCGCAAGCGACTGCAGCGACTCTACCCGCTCCAGATTCACAACCGTCTGCTCTGCCTGCACAATGTACTCCAGCCACGGAACCTCTGTTCCGTTCAATTGTTCCCCGCCACGGAATGCTTCAATAGCCTGCAATGATTTCAGCATATGTATGCCTCCCTATGTATTAACAATCTATATACAATAGCCTGTATGCTTAGGGTTTGAATCAGAAGCTCAAGCCGAATTGAACAAACCGCAAGCTTCTGGGTAGAAGCCTGCGGCAGCGTAAGCTCTTTTTCTATTATATCATTTCACGCCTGCCATGAATTCTCTGTAATCCTTGGCAATCTCTTTGGACAGCGTATGGTGCAGATAGTGACCGCCTTCGAGCGGCACCAGCTTGCCGTACACCGAGTCCTTCACCTGCTCCTCATGCAGCTTCATCCAGCCCTCAACGTCGGTATTATTCGACTGTACGAAGAGCAGCAGCGGAAGCTCTTTGGGGAAGGTCAACGACTGGGCCGCTGTGAAATTCTCCTTGAAATGATCAATCTCATTCATGACAGTATCATTGTTTAAGTTCTTGGTGGCGATCATTTTCATCTGCTGCTTGGTGTGCTCGTCGAACGGAAGCCCGGCATACGGGTCGCCGCCTATCTTTTGGAGCAATCGCATGATACCTGATTTGTCGAGGAACTTCAGTGTTCCCACCGGTATTTTATCGTCCAAGCCTCCTTGGTTCGGCACACTGCTGTCGATGCCTACAAAAGCCGTCACTTCATCCTTATACTTGTTCACATAATCCAGACCGTAGATTCCGGCGATGGAATGCCCCATAAGCGTGTACCGCTTGATCCCAAGCTGCTGCAGCGCTTCATGAATCTCACTTACGATATTGTCCGAGGTCCGTTCCTTATCTGTCCGGTCACTTAAGCCGTAGCCGAACGGCTCCACCACGACTACCTTGTAGTCAGGAGACAGCTCGTCTACCAGCGGTTTGAAATCAAGTGCGGGCGCCCCGGTGCCATACCCCGTCAGCAACACTACAGTCTCCTCACCCGATCCCTGGATGAGTACATTCATCTTCTTGCCATCGACTGGCACAAGCTGCCCGTAGAGATCAATCTTCTTCAGCTCCGCTTTGCTGCTGATGATATTGACCACAAATACTACGGCAAAGAACAACACGATCACAATCAACAATGCCGCTATAGACTTAAGCAGGATTCTAAGTCCTTTTTTCATTATACAATCACCTGTCCTTATGAATGGGATGTACTGCCTTGATGAGGTGTTAAGGATAGTATATATAATGAAAATGTACTCTCCGTGACGGTAATATGAACGGAGGATGAATCGCTGCAATAATCTAATCTGCCGGTGTATTCAGCGGCAGCGTTACAATGAAGCTTGTGCCTGCGCCAAGCTCGCTCTCCACCCGGATATCCCCTTGATGCAGCAGGACGATCTGCTTCACGATGGCCAGCCCCATCCCGCTGCCGGTATACTTGTTGCTGTGGGAGCGGTCCGCCTTGAAGAAGCGCTCGAAGATCCGCTTCTGGTCCTCGGGAGCAATTCCGATGCCGGTATCGGATACACGAACGATTACACTTTTATTATCTTGCTTCGTATGGACACTGATTACTCCCCCATCCCCGGAGAACTTGATGCTGTTGCCCAGCAGGTTCGTCC
Organism: Paenibacillus piscarius; assembly: GCF_022234545.1. Lineage (GTDB taxonomy): Bacteria > Bacillota > Bacilli > Paenibacillales > Paenibacillaceae > Paenibacillus_AQ > Paenibacillus_AQ piscarius. Next base: position 35,875 of record NZ_JAIEUI010000009.1, on the reverse strand, counting down.
ATACCTGGTTTAATAGATCGTAATCCGCCGTAAGCGTGGCAGGCATCAGTTCCAGGTCAAAGGTGATGCCCCGCGCGGACCATTGCGGCTGCAGGGCAACGATCACGCGCCGGAGCTGTTCATCCAGGCTGAAGGTGGTGAACCGGAGCTGCTGGGACTGCGATTCCAGCAGACTCAGCTTCAGCAGGCTGTCGCTCATCTTGGACATCCGCTCAGCCTCCCCGATGATGATATCAAGATAGCGGTTACGCTCACTCTCCGGGATATTCATCTGCTTCAGCGCCAGGGCATAGCCGGAGATGGAGGTCAGCGGCGACTGCACCTCATGCGATACATTCGACACGAAGTCCCGGCGCATCTGCTCCAGCTGCTGCAGGTCATGCGTCATCTCCTCGAAGCTGCGGGCCAGCGTACCCAGCTCTCCCTGCTGCTTGATATTCAGCTTCACGTTGAAGTCCCCGGCTGCGATTCTGCGCGTCGCGTTGGTCAGCTTCTTGATCGGCCGGACCAGGAACATAGCCGCCACCAGAATGAACAGACTGCCGGATACCAGCGAATACACCGCGAAATTCAGCAGCCATTTCAGCACAAAGTCGGCAGACGGTGGACCGACAGGCTCTACGAACAATGCCTTTTTTCCCGTATCCGTAGTTAATTGCACTCCCAGGAGGCTGATGGAGATACCTGTCGGATTGACCTGAACGATCCCGCCTGCCAGCACCTGCTGCACCTGCGGTTCAGTCACGGTCTCCAGCTTCAGCCCTTCTGGCCCGCCATAAGACTGAACCCCGCCGTTCGCATCGTATATCCGCACATGGTAGGTCTCCAGCTGCTTCATGCTGCTTACGAACTTGTCAGCTTCAGCCAGCGGGAAGGTATCATAGATCAGTACGATATCTTGTGCGAAGCGGTGCAATTGAACCTGCAGATTCTCGTTCAATTCGTCTTTATATATCCAGACCGCCAGATTGAAGGAGATGACTGTCCCCCCGATCACGGAGACCAGGAAGGTCAGGACCACCCGGGTATAGAGGGATTTGATCATTCAGTAACCTCAAGCCGGTAGCCCAGCCCGCGCACGGTCTCAATCCGGAAATCCGCCGCCCCCGCGAACCGTTCCCGCAGGCGTTTGATATGCACATCTACCGTCCGGTCATCCCCGGCGTAATCGATCCCCCAGATCTGATCGATCAGCTGCTCGCGGGTATAGACCTGTCCCGGTGTTCCGGCCAGCTTGTACAGCAGCTCGAACTCCTTCAGCGGCAGGGACAGCGCTTCTGTCCCGTTCATTACCTTGTAGGTCTGCCGGTCCAGCGTCACCTCTCCGATACGGATCATATGCGACTTGCCGATCCCGGAACGCTTCAGCAAGGCTCTGACGCGGACCGTCAGCTCCAGCGGATCGAAGGGCTTGGTCAGGTAGTCATCGGTTCCCAGCTCGAAGCCCTTCACCTTCTCCCAGGTCTCCCCCTTGGCCGTCAGCATCAGCAGCGGCAGCTCCGGGTCCGCCCTGCGCAGCTCCTTGCATAGCGCCCAGCCGTCCATCACCGGCATCATAATATCCAGGATGACCAGATCCACCTGCGTTCTGGCATAGACCGCCAGCGCCTCCTGGCCGTCTGCCGCTTCAGCGGTGTCGAATCCGTCATTGCGCAAAAATAAGCAGACAAGCTCGCGGATATTCGCATCGTCGTCTGCAACAAGTATAGTAGGCATTGATTCCCTCTTTTCGTATGATCCGGCCTGGTGAACAGGTTCTATCCACAGTCTCACCCTGTTGCCTGGCCGGTATGCACCGGCATCGGCTTCGGTTCAGCTCAGGCCTAAGTGCCGAACCGCTGCCGGTAACCGCATTTGCGGCACAGCTCCTCGACGGCCTCCCGGCGGGAGAAGCCATAGAACAGATTGTTCGCCCGTTCCCCCTCGACAATCTCGGAGAACGGCTGCTCATGAATATTGCCGAGGTTGATCACCCCTTCGCCATCCAGACAGCACGGCACAACGGTGCCGTCTACCAGGACCGCAGCCTGGCTGCGCAGCGCATGGCAGAAGCCCTTGCCGTCATCCTCCGGCTCATGCAGCGCCGGCCATCTGAACTCATGGTCCTGGTTCAGATACACGCGCGGAGCGATCTTCACACCGCTGCCGGGAACGACCTTCTCCTCAATTCTGTAGTCGAGTCCGAAGGCCTCCTCCAGCAGAGCCAGCGTCTCGCGGTTGCGCTGCTTCTCCAGATTCGTCCGGTTATCCTCGGTCAGATTCCACAGCCGGAACGAGACAATCACGCCCTGGGCGGAGATCTCCCGGACGAACCTTATGATCTCGGCAAGATAGCCCTCGCGGTTCTCCGAGCCGGCATGGCCGTCGAAGCTGTGCAGCGAGAAGTTCATCTGCCGCAGCGCCGGCTTGCCGAGCAGCTTCGGCCCCGCCTTATGAATCAGCGTCCCGTTGGTCGTGATGTTGACCTTGAAGCCCTTGGCATGGGCGGCATCCAGCAGCTCGCCCAGCTTCGGATGCAAAAGCGGCTCGCCTTTGACATGCAGATAGATATGATTGCTATGCGGTTTGATCTCATCGAGGATCGTGTTGAACGTCTCCAGCTTCATGAAATTCTTCTGCCGCTCCGTGGGCGGACAGAAGCTGCAGGCCAGGTTGCAGACGCTTGTGATCTCGATGTATACCTTTTTGAACGTCTTCAAGTGCTGCTCCCCATTTCAATATTATAATGACGGCTAGAGATCCGAGGCATAGCGCAGGCCGATCTGGGCTCTCGCCTCTTCCATCACCTCAGCAACCGCCAATGAATTGGCATGGCTGTTGATCTCACTCTCCCTGCGCCCGCTCTTCAGCAGCTCAATGAACTCCTGTACCTCGTAATACATGGACTCGTACACCTGCGGGAGCGTAAGCTCCTCGACGGTTCCGTCGCGGTAGTGGATTTTGACCTGGTAGGGCTGATTAATCTTGTCGATGACCATCGTCCCGTTCTCTCCCTGAATCTCGGCCGGCAGGTAGGACTCGGCAATCTTGGAATGCATGATCACAGCCTCCATATCCGGGTAGCGCATCACGATGCTGCCTTCGCCGTCCACGCCTGAAGCCAGCATCAGGCCTACAGCCTTCACCATCTCCGGCTTACCGAACAAGGTAACCATCGGGTACAGACAGTAGATGCCCAGATCCATCAGCGAACCGTTGGAGTACTCCGGATTGAAGGCGTTCAGCACCGTCCCTTGACGATAGGCATCGTATCTGGATGAATATTGACAGTAACCCGCGAAATAACGCCGTACCTGGCCCAGCTTATACAGATTATCCCGGATCACGCCGAAATTCGGCATGAAGGTAGACTTCATCGCTTCCATGAACAGCACATCATTGCTGCGCGCTGCTTCAATCATCGCCTTCAGCTCCCGGCTGTTGGAGGCCGCCGGCTTCTCGCAGATGACATGCTTGCCGTGATTCATACAGATGATGGCCTGCTCCGCGTGCATGGAGTTCGGGCTGGCGATATATACCGCATCCACCTCCGTACTGGATACCATCTGCTCCAGGTCCGTGTAGATGGAAGCTCCGGCATATTTGGCGGCAAAAGCCTGCCCCTTCTCCTCTGTGCGGGAATACACCGCGGTCAGCAGAAATTCCTCGTTCTCCAGTCCCGCCTGAATGAAGCGGTCCGTAATCCAGTTAGTTCCGACGACCCCGAAACGAATTGTCATGAATGATCCCGTCCTTTTTACAATATACGAATTTATAGGTTTCACATGATAACTTTGACTTGATGCAGTTCAGCATATCTGTTATTTTCTCACTCCGTGGTAGGTATGTCCACTTTTCCGCCGTATTTTCCGACAAATTCCGCTAGATTTCGCTTGTGAAAAAAAGCACCTGAGTGCAAACCCTCTTCGCCCGCCGTCGGCGGTCTATGAGGGCATTAGTCCGTCCCAGCGAGTCGTCCAACTCTAACCCGGTCATGCCTCCCCACAGGGCGTCATCTGACTCCAATCGGACCATGCACACTCCCACCGGGTCGCCCCGCTCCAACCGGGACATGATGGCCACCAGCGAGTCTCCCCACTCCAACCGGCCATTCCCCCTCCCCCAGCGGCGCCTGCAATTGTACTTCGTACAATAGAATCCGGTAGAAAGCTCCTTTTAAGCCATTCTGTTGTATTTTGTACACTAGAATTTGGAGTTTAGGCATGTATCAAGCCATCCCACAACCATTCTGCTGCATGAAATACAACAGAATCAATTTTAGAGGTGTTTTGGGGACTTTCTACTGTACAAAGTGCAATTGCCCACCAGGTGGAAGCAGATTAGGTTAAGTGGAAGGGAGCAATAGCTAGTGGGCGGAGAGCAATCAGCAGGCGCAATGGAGTGGACAGTGGGCAGTGGGCAGTGGGCAGTGGGCAACGGGCAGTGGTCAGAGCGAACGCTTTCGGGGATACCTGCAATCTGTGCAACTTAAAACAGCAAACAGGATGAATTTCCACTTCCAACTGTAGTTTGTACAACTAAATCTGCCCGGAGGGTGAGATCCCGGGTACATCTGGGATTTTAGTTGCATCAATTACATGTAAACGGATATTCGGCGGTGTATCCGACAATTCAGATGTACAGATTGCATTTAAGTATCCACCTCGCACCTTTAATAGGACACAGCAACCCCCACAGTAAGCCATTGGTTACGTCCATCTCACAAATTCACATATGATTGCTACTAACGGACAGTGCGCGTACGATCCAGTGCCACGCCGAACAGCCCCCGCTCATCCCGGCGGGGGCTGTCTCAATGAGCGGGCCCAACTGCACCCGCAACCTATTTTACCCGTAAAATGCCACAAGCTGGCGCACGATCTCCGCCTTATCATGATCGACTACGACCTGATGCTGCGGCTGCTCGAACAGCGCCGAGATCTGAGCGGGGAACTCCTGCTTGATGCCGGTCAATTCAATCGCCTCATCGAACTTGGCCGGATGCGCAGTAGCGTAAGCAATGCTAACCTCGTCAGGCGCGCTGAACTTCTCGCAGGCCGCAACACCGCAGGCGGAATGCGGGTCGAGCAGATAACCGGATTCCTGCTTATACTGGCTGATGATCTCCAGGCACTGTGCGTTCTTCACACCCAATGCGGAGAAATCCTTCTGTACTTGGGCAAGCAGCTCCCCGTCCACTGTGAAGGAGCCCTCACTCTGCAAGGCCGCCATATAGGCGGACACCTTCTCCGCATCCTCGCCCACCAGATAATACAGATACCGCTCGAAGTTGCTCGCCACCTGAATATCCATCGAAGGGCTGTAGGTGCCGATGAAGCTGCCCGGCTTGTATTCGCCCGTTAAGACAAAGCGCTCCAGAATATTGTTCTCATTGGTGGCAATAATGAGCTTGTGAATCGGCAGCCCCATCTGCTGCGCCAGGTAGCCTGAGAAAATATTACCGAAGTTGCCCGAAGGCACACTGATATTCACCTTCTTCTGATCGCTGCCCGGAAGCTGCAGATAAGCATAGAAGTAATAGACCGTCTGAGCCAGAATGCGCACGAAGTTAATCGAGTTCACCGCCCGCAGATGGTACTGTCCCTTGAAGTCGAGATCGGCGAATAACTCCTTGATAATCTTCTGGCAATCGTCGAAGTTGCCCTCTACCGACAGGTTCAGCACATTGCTGTCCTCTACGGTGGTCATCTGCAGCTCCTGCACCTTGCTGACCTTGCCGTGCGGATGAAGGATACAGATTTTGATGCCTTCCTTGCCGCGTACGCCCTGAATCGCAGCCGCTCCGGTATCGCCGGAGGTAGCGCCGAGAATATGGATAATCTCGCCCCGCACCTTGGCAATATAGGAGTACAGCTCACCCATGAATTGCAGTGCCACATCCTTGAAGGCAAAGGTCGGTCCATGGAACAGCTCCAGCACATACAGAGAATCCTTCACCTTGCGCAGCGGCGTCACCTCCGGAGCACGGAAGTTGCCATAGCTGGTGTAGACCATTTTGCGCAGATCCTCATAGGGAATCTCATCATTGATATAATAGGAGAAAATCTCCAGGAACAGCTCCTGATAGCTCAGGCTTCTCCATTCCTCCAGCTTCTCCGGGGAAATCACCGGAATCTCAGCCGGCACCATCAGTCCGCCGTCATCGGCCAGCCCCATCAGTACCGTGTCAATAAACCCTCTGGCCGCTACCTTGCCTCTTGTGCTTATATACTCCATACCCGTCTCATCCTCCTGAACCCCTCTTTATTTACTCTACATAGTACCACGTTTACGCGTTAAAGTCCGCTGATTCTGTGAACTTAGGGGAGCTGTGTGCTACATGTTACGTGCTATTTGTTCTGGAGCTCTTTCCAGACTGTTTTGTTGCTGTACTTCTTCTCTGTGCTGACATCCAGGCCGAACCATTCCGGGGCCGTGAAGCGCTCCGCTTCCTCCAGCGAATCGAATTCAACCTCCAGCACCGTCAGCTCCAGTTGGGTGTAGAGATCAATCTCTACCGTTGTACCGTTCCATACGCCTGTAATGCGGGTTTTGACCAGCGGGATCGCCTTCACAGCCTCAATCATCTGGTTATACAAGCCTGCGGAAATGGAATATTCAATCTCCTGGCGGCTAATGCCCTTGCCATCCTTGAAGGTGTGAGTGTACGTAACCTCGCCGGTGTCCAGATCGGTGATCTTCCGCACCCGCAGCTCCTGTCCGTCTTCAATTGCAAGATACGTCTGGTCAATACTGTGACGGGTCAGCACCTTCAGCTGTCCTTCTTCAATCAGCCGCTCCGGGTATTCCGGCAGCAGGAACTTGCGTTCGATCTCCATCGCCATGCTGTTTCTCTCCTCTGTGTGCGAGCTTTGTGCGAGCGTTGATGTTACATATTATTTATCATCATAGGGGCGGGTCCTGTGCAAGTCAACCGGAAGTGCGGGATATCCGGGCTTCAGCCGGACACATGCATATTCCTGGCACCCCAGGCCACAATATCTTCGATTAACGGGACCAGTTCCTTCCCGGCCGGGGTCAGAGAGTATTCAACCCGCGGCGGCACCTCATGATACTGCTCGCGATGGATAATCCCGTAATCGATAAGATCCTTGAGACAATTCGTCAGCGTGGTTCCGGTGATGCCGCTTAATTTTCTTTTTAATTCGTTGTACCGGACCGGTTCTCCCCCGCTCAGCAAAGCCAGTATAGGCAAATTCCACTTCCCGCTGATGACATGAAAAGCAAACGTCGCGGGACACATCTGCGTTAAGTCTACTTCATATTTCATATGGCTGTTCCTCCGATAGTATATTTTATATACCAGGTATTAAAAACAATAGTACTTGTTAATCCGATCCCAGATATTATAATCATACTACAAGTGGAAGCGGCTCTGCCGTCCTTTTAAAGGAGGACGGTACCGTTTCAGCGCGAAAAGAAAGTGAGGTAAACAGCCTATGAATACAAATCCTATGCTCTGTGATCTGAAGACGGGGGTATGCGGTCCGGGCGGGGAAGATACTGTCCAAATGGTGGACTTCAACCCGCGGCCACAGCCCCAAATTACTCTCTATTATGCTACAGACCCGATCTGTTCACACTGCTGGGCGTTGGAGCCTGTGCTGAACCGGTTCATTCACCAATACGGCCAATATTTCAAAATAGAGCTGCTGATGGGCGGATTGCTGGCGGGCTGGAGCGGATTCGCGGACAAGGCGAACGGCATCTCGCAGCCTGCCGATGTGGCCGGACACTGGAGAGAGGTCGGGGAGCATTCCCGGATGCCCATTGACGGCAGTCTATGGCTAAACGACCCGGTTATGTCCTCTTATCCGCCGTCCCGGGTATTCAAAGTCATTCAGAGCAGACATCCCGGACAAGAGCATGCCTTCCTCCGGCGGGCAAGAGAGGCGGTCTTCGTCTTCAACCGCAATATCGGGACAGATGAGGTCCTCACAGAGATTGTGAACAGTCTCGGTCTGCCCGGGGAGGAGATTGTTCAGGCCTCCGGCCTGGAAGCGGCACAGGACCTGCTGGAGGCGGATTTCCAGAAGGCAGCCCAGCTTGGTGTGCGAGGCTTCCCTACCCTGATCATGGTCAACGAAGAGAATAAGGGTGTCAAAATCGTCGGCGCCCGCTCCCTGCAACACTACGCAGATGCCCTGCAGCAGCTCATCCCTGAGCCGCTGGTTCCAGCGGCTATCCCGCCGATGCCGGAGCTATTGTCCGAAGGACAGCTTCTCTTCTCCAGAGAAATCGAGGCCATGTATGATATCGCTCAAGAGGACGTGGAATCCTTCACCGCCGCAGCGCTTAATGAGTATTCCTACCGCACCCGGCATATTCTGGGTGAGATGTTCATCGAACCGGCCTGAAGACGGCCGGTTATTCAAAAACAGCGGTCCCCCGTCATCGGAGGACCGCTGTTTGTTTGAATGTGCCGAATCCTGCTGCCCATGCGGACTGAGAATCCGCTATGCATCTTAGATAGCCGGTTTTGCGATGTCATGCGGACACACTGGCCCTTATTCATCCGATTTCGGGTCGAAATTGCCCTCGATCAGGACAATAAGGTCTTCTGAGTCCGCAAGAATAGAAATCAGGTTAGTTTATGAGCAAATAAGGTCATGTCAGTCCGCAAGCGGGCTGTGGGTAAGGGGGCCACGGCTCCAGAGGTGAATCCACGCTACGGCAGGATCACAGTTGCGGCGGAATCACAGTTACGGGCAAGTCCACGGTGGCGGAAGAGCCTGCATCTGCGTGAGAGTTCGTGATTAGATATAATCCGCCATCGAGCGGATTACAAGCCCTGTCGGCGCTGCAGGGGTAAAGTCTGCCCCTCCGCCGCTGCCGCCGCCCCGAAGCGAGAACTCAACCGTCTTCGGCTCGCCCGGCAGCAGATCGAAGTAATTATCGGAGAAGATGCCCTCTTCTTCCACGGTCAGGTGCACGCCCCGCGCCAGCACATCGCTGCTCAGCGTGAAGCTTGCGCCTCCGCTGCCCGGCACCTCGGTCACCGTAATGACCGCTTTGCTCAGCGGGATATCCTTCGCCGGCACGAAGTAATGCTCCTTGCGCTCCAGCACCTGTCTTGTCCCCGTCCCCAGCACCTGCCCTGCCTCCGGCCCCTGCTCCTGCCCGCTCTCCAGCAGCGAAGCCACCAGCAGCACACTGGCCGGCTCGCGGCCCTCCAGCAGCTCAGCCGCCGGCAGCGTGAAGATCACGGCGGAGGAGTCGGCAGCCAGGATGACCGGCTGTGACCATTCCCGCACCAATGCGCCGCTGATGTCATGCAGCCGCAGCACCAGCTCGCCACTCAATGCCTCCCGCCGGTCAGACACCCCGTAGACCCTGACCGACTCTCCGTCCGTACTGTCTACAGACAGAATTACCTCCTGGAAGCTGCGGCGCACGGCATACTGCAGCGCCTTCCAGCGCCCGTAATAATCCATCCCGGCCCAGGAAGCAACCGGCCAGCAGTCATTCATCTGCCAGTACAGCGTGCCCATGCAATAAGGCTTGCTCCGGCGGTGGCTCTCAATGGCCATACGGATGCCCTCGGCCTGAAGCACATGGCTCATGTACAGGAAGCCGCGGAAGTCCTTCGGCTGCGGCAGGTACATATCCATGTACTCCTTGATCAGCCGATTGCCCTGTCCGTTCTTCTGATGGGCCAGCATGACCTTGGATTCCAGCGCCAGATCCGCTTCCTCCGCATAGCTGAGCACCGACTTCAGCTCCGGGAAGGACTGGAAGCCGTATTCGCTCATGAAGCGGCCGACCTTGAGGTTATAGTTCTCGAACGGCTCCTTGCCGTGCCAGACCCCCCAGTAGTGGATATCCCCGTCGCCCATAATCCGCGTAGCGTGCTGGTCTTGACCGCCAGTAAGCTCACGCAGCGGTGAGGACGGCCAGTAATTGATACCGGGATGATTCGCAGCTACGGCTTCCGGCAGAATCCGGTGGAAGATCTCTTCGTAAGCACGCCAGAGAGTCCCCCGGATCTCAGCATTCATTTTCTCCTTCCAGCCCCAGCCCATGTATTCCTCATACTCCGACCAGGCTGAGTCAATCTCATTGTTCCCGCACCAGAGCGCAATGCAGGGGTGATTACGCAAACGCCGCACATTATATTCCGCTTCCGCACGGACATTACTCAGGAACGCCTCATCCCCCGGATACATGCTGCAGGCGAACATGAAGTCCTGCCAGACCAGCAGTCCATACTCGTCACACAGCCGGTAGAACTCCTCCTCTTCATAGAAACCGCCGCCCCACACCCGCAGCATATTCATATTGGATGCCACGGCCGTGGCAATCTCATGGCGGTAACGCTCCTCCGTCACCTCTGTGATGAAGCTGTCATTCGGGATATGATTAGCCCCCTTGGCGAAGACCGGCACCCCGTTCAGCTCAAAATAAAACGAAGTCCCCTGCGCATCCGGCTTCCGCACCAGCTTAATCTCCCTAAGCCCCGTCGTGGCCTCCGATACGCTTACAATCTCCGCTCCCTGCAGCAGCTCTGCACGGAAGGTGTACAGCTCCGGTGACCCGAGTCCGTTACACCACCACAGGCGCGGCTGGTCGATAACCAGCTCCAGCTCAAGCGTCTGGCTGCCCGTAACCAGTGACACCGCCTTCATCCATTCCTGGCCTCTGGCACTTACCCGCAGCATGCCGCTCCAGGCCTGCGGAGCCTCTACCTCCACCAAGGCAGTCAGCCGGGCTTCCTGCCCGTTCACCGTATTCTGGCGGATGTACAGCTCCTTAATCTCCGCAGCGTCCCGGCCTGTCAGCATAGCTTCGCGCCAGATCCCGCTCGTCAGGAATCTCGGGCCCCAATCCCAGCCGTAGTGGTAGGGTGCTTTGCGTGCGAATACACTGATCCGCTGCTCCTGGAGCCCGCCAAGCTCGGACTGGTCATTGGGTGCCGGCAAGGCATAACCAAGCGCTTCCAGCTTCGGCAGATCTTCACTGACCACCGAGCGGAATACGATGCGGATCTCATTCTGGCCCGCCTGCAGCAGCCCCTTCACGTTCACCGTCCAGGCGCGGAACATATTATCTGCGGCCAGGACATGCACCTGGTTCACATAGACGTCGGCATAGGTATCCAGCCCGGCGAAGGTCAGCTCCGTAACCGCCAGCGCCTGCCACGTCTCCTCCAGATGAATGACCGTTCTGTACTCCCAGTTTTTTTTGTCAATCCATTGCAGGTCATGCTCATTCGTGCCATAGAAAGGCCGGTCTATCCGTCCGTTCCTCAGCAGATCCGTATGCACCGTTCCCGGCACGTTAGCCGGCAGCCACGCTTCTTCTCCGCAGGCTCTGAATACCCAATCCGTCAAGCTCATTTGTATTTGCTTCATAGCACCCTCCCAAGTGTTGTTATACGCTTTCAAATGCTTCTCTCATTATATTTTGTTATCTAATTGTTATCAATAAATTATTGTTAGCGCAAAAAAATATAAAAAAACACCTGCCCGTCAACCGGATAGGTGTTCCTCTCCCAGCGTCTACCGCTCATGCTCCTTAATCACCTGCTCAATGCCGAGCAGGATCACCTTCAGGCCAAACTCAAAGGCTACGTCCGTCCCCATCAGACTGAACAGACCGGTTGTGTACATTCTCCGGAACAGACTTACATCCTCCTCGTTCATCGAATTCATGACCCGCACCATATCCTCGCCCGGCGGCAGCTTCCGCTCCTGCAGCATTATAGCTATATTACGCTCATGCTGGTAATCATCCAGCACGAAGAAGTAGACATAATTCACAAGTGTGGTCACCACCTGCATCTTCTCCGCCTGATCCAGCGGTGTGGACTCTACGCAGAGCAGCATACGGTTGGTGAACTTGATAATGTCCGGCTCGTGGGGCAGCGTCATCATCATAAGCTGCGTCGAGCACGGATAGCGGCTGAGCACGCTTCTTACAGTTACTGCAAGCTCCGCGAGCTGTTCCTTCCAATCCCCTTCGTGATGGAATTCCTCCAGAATGACTCTGGAGACGTGATTGGCCAGCCGCTGGTAGAGATCCTGTTTGCTTTTGAAATACCAGTACAGAGAAGGCGCCTGAATCTGTAACCGGTCCGCCAGGCGGCGCAAGCTGAACTTCTCCAGGCCCTCCTCGCCAAGAAGCGCCCAGGAGGCTTCGAGAATCCGTTCCTCCGAGATTTGAGGCTGCTTTTTCATACCCGTATCCCCCCTTTATCTAACAGTGTAAGATTTTGCTTTACAGACGTTTAACTTGATGATATCATCTAACACTGTAAGGTTCAATCTAACGGTGTTAGATTAACCAAAATCAAAGAAAGAAGTGATACACAATGGACGCAGAGAACCTCCACTATTTTGAGAAAGCCCCCATTGGCAAAGCTGTTGCCCACTTCGCCGTACCTATGATGCTGGGCACTTCCATGAGCGTGATCTATTCGATTCTAAATGCCTATTTCCTGGGCACGCTTCACAATACAGCGATGCTGACTGCACTAGCCTTAACCTTGCCGTTATTCGCGGTCATTATGGCACTGGGCAATCTGATCGGGATCGGCAGCGGCACGTTCATCTCCCGGCTGCTCGGGGAGACCAAGTATGAGGAGGTTAAGCATGTCTCCGCATTCGCTTTTTACAGCAGTGTGATGCTTGGGCTTCTCGTTATTGCTGCGGGCCTGCCGCTGCTCTCCCAAATCGTTCACGGGCTGGGTGCCACACCGGATTCCTATGGCTTCACGAAGGATTATGTCATGGTTATGCTGATCGGCTCACCGTTGGTCGTCCTGTTCTTCACTCTGGAGAATATCGTCCGCTCTGAAGGGTCCGCGATGACCTCCATGGTCGGTATGATCCTAAGCGTTGTAGTTAACATTCTGCTGGATGCGCTGGTTATCTTCGTGTTCCACTGGGGTGTCATCGGCGTGGCCACGGCTACGGTGGTCTCCAACATCGTCGCGAGCGGCTACTTTGCCTTCCATATCAAGTACAAAAGCAAATTCCTGACCTTCTCTCCCCGCTGGTTCAAGATGACTAAGACTATTTCTTCCAATGTCTTCAAAATCGGGGTTCCCGTCTTTATCATGAGCGTCTTCCTGGGGGCCATGTCTCTGGTCCTGAACCATTTCCTGGTCGAATACGGCGATCCGGCTGTAGCGGCCTACGGCATATCCTCCCGCCTGCTGCAGTTCCCTGAGTTCATTCTGATGGGCCTGTGTGAGGGTGTCGTACCGCTGATTGCCTTCTCCTATACGGCGAACCGTCTGCGCATGAAGCAGACCGTCTCTTTCACGGTAAAATCCATCGCCGTCCTGGCCGCCATCTTCGGCATCGCTGTCTACCTGATCTCCGACCACCTGATCGGCCTCTTCACCAATGATCCGCAATTGATTGAGATGGGCAGCTACATTCTGCATGTCACCTTCCTGTCCCTGTTCATTACCGGGCTGACCACCTTGTTCACGGGGATCTTCCAGGCCACCGGTCAAGGAACGCCCGCTCTGGTGATGTCCATTATCCAAGGGGTCACGCTGATCCCCGTGCTGTTTATCGCCAACAAGACGCACGGCTTCCACGGTGTGGTCTGGTCGCTGGTCATTGCCGATGCCGCCGCCTTCCTGGTCGGCGCCGCCATGCTCTACGCCCTGCGGAACAAGCTGCAGCCGGAACTGGAGAGCCTGGTGCATTGATTGTCTAAAGAATACAGCAAGCCGCAGGATCCCTTCCTGCGGCTTCATTATGTTAATATGGTGGTTATAACGAATCCCACATCTGCTGAAGGAGTCTGATCCGCTTGCATTCATCATCCCATTCCCCGCAGGACATCGAAGTCTACGAGACAACTGAGCTATACGGCGAGAGCGGACGGTTCCGGCTGCTGCAATTCTCGGGAGAGGCCGTGCAAGGCGTACTCGACCTGAACCAGCCGCGCCGGGTGGTCTTCGAGTATCTGCGGGCGATGATTCATCTGATGGAGGCGGGCAATCCGTACTTCGAGGATGTGTTCCTGATCGGGCACGGTATTGGTACGCTTGCCGGGTATTATTCCGACAAGCGCTTCAGAGTGGCCGAGATCAACCCGAGGGTGATTGAACTCAGCAGAACCCGATTCGGCTACACCGGAGACAATCTCCTGACCGGGGACGGCCGGAGCCTGCTCGAAGCGGAGCCGGACCGCAGCTATGATTACGTACTGCTTGACGCCTTCACCGCTGCCGGAACGCCGCCGCAGTTCACTACCCTTGAATTCTTCGGGCTGACCCGGGCCAAGCTGCATCCGCACGGGACGCTGATAATGAACCTGATGGGCCGCAGCGGCCAAGACCGGCTGATCAGCGCGATCCACACCACGCTCGGCGAGATCTATCCGTACACCCGCACCTTCGCCTTACCGGGTGAAGGCACCGCCGATCTGCGCAATATTGTCATGGCCGCCAGCGCCCGGCCGATTCCCTGCCAGTCCCGCCACATGGCCGGGTTCAGCGAGATTATACCGGGGCTCGGTCATGTCATCCGGGACCGGTAGTGCGGCAGGCATCCGGCAGTTCACCATTCCGCAGGGGACGACCGGCAGCTCATCCAACCGGGGCCGGTATTGCCTCACCGGCAGAGCCGGATTCCCGGACAATCGAGCCTATATCCAGAATATGGGCCACCTGGCCATCCCCCAGAATGGTGGAACCGGCAATATAGCGCACGTTGCCAATGTAGCCGCCCAGCGATTTAATCACAATCTCCTGATTGCCGATCGTCTGATTAACCACCAGACACACCCGCTTGTCTGCATAACCCACAATAACTGCGAACAGGGGGCCGCCGCTCTCCCCCTCCTCAATCTCCAGCAGCGGATGCAGACGGAGCAGCGGTAGCACCTGATCGCGGTAGTTATAGACCTCCTGCCCCTGAATAGTAACTATATCCGCTGCCGCCATCCTGATAATCTCAATGACATTGATAAGCGGAACCGCAAAAGTTCGGGACCCCAGCTTCACGAGCAGAGACCGGATGATCGCAAGAGTCAGCGGAAGCTTGATCGTGAACACACTTCCCCGGGAAGGAGCCGTTTCAATATCAATGACTCCATTTAATTTCTCGATATGGGCTTTGACAATATCCATGCCCACCCCCCGGCCGGATAGATCGGTGACTGTACCGGCGGTTGAGATGCCTGAGCCGAAAATCAGCATGACCCGCTCTTTGTCCGTCATGCGCCCGGCCTCTTCGGCGGTCACGAATCCTTTTCGCACAGCTGTTTCCTTAACCTTGCCGGTATCAATCCCTCTGCCGTCATCGGACACGGTGATTACAATCATATTCCCCTGGTGGCTGGCGCGGAGAACAACCTTCCCTTGACGCGGCTTGCCCAGCGCTGCACGCTCTTCCGGCAGTTCCAGCCCATGGTCCACCGAGTTGCGCAAAATATGGATCAGCGGGTCGCTGATCTCTTCAATCAGACTGCGGTCCAGCTCAGTCTCATTGCCTTCAATGATGAAATCAATTTCTTTGCCTGACCGCTGCCCCAAATCGCGGATCATCCGGGGGAAACGCCCGAAGAGATGCTCTATCGGCAGCATCCGGGTCTTCATCATCCCCTCCTGCAGATCACTGATGACCATATTCAAATGCCCGGTGATATCATTGAGCAGATGAATGTCACTGTTGCCCTTGAACTGCTCATTCAGCCGGGTGCGTACACTATGCAGCCGGGTATTATCAATCATCAGTTCACCCACCAGATTCAAGAGCCCCTCCAGGCGCTCTACATCCACCCGGACTGTCTGGGCAACCTGGACACTGCTCCCGCCGGCCGCCGTTCCCAGCTCCTGCATGTCCTGTTCTGCGGAGACAGGAAGAGCGGGTATAGACGCTGCTGACCGGTGCACCTCTTGTAGCCGGCGCAGCAGCTCTGAAGTGTCCCCTTCCTCAAGCACACCGTTCAGAATGGATTGACGAAGCTGCTTAATGAAATCTACACAGTCGAAGAGAATCGTTAATAATCCGGCGGATACCTCCAGCTGTCTGTCCCTGAGCAGCTCGAGCACGCTCTCCATCTGATGAGTCAGCCGGTTCAGCTGTTTGAAGCCCATGACCGCCGACGAGCCTTTTAAGGTATGCGCCGCCCGGAAGATCCGCTGAATCGTGTGATTCTGATAGCCTTGGCTCTCCAGCACCAGCAGGGCCTCATCCAAATATTGAAGCTGCTCCTCCATTTCATCCAGGAACGCCCCCAAGTATGTCAAGTTATGGAACTCCTTCATGCCGCTTGATTCCCCCTCCCTCATCCCTCAGCCCTCACCCAGCAGACATCCGATATTCAGAATACTGATCAATCCCTCCGGGCTCATGCCCATACCGCTCACAACCTGTGCTCCCCGGAGATTACGGGACTCGGGCGGAGGCTTCACTGACAAAGAGGCCACCCGTTCAACGGCATCCACAATCAGGCCTATAGCCTCATCGTTATAGTGTACCACTACGATTCGTGACCGGGCTTCAAGCAACGATTCAGGCATTCCCAGCCTCCTGCTGAGACTGATGACCGGTATAATTTTGCCGCGCAGATTCATGACTCCCTGGATATAAGGCTTGCTGTTAGGCACCGGTGTAATCGGCTCCGGCTTAATAATCTCATTGATCTCACGAATATCGATGGCCAGCTTCTCTTCAGCCAGACGGAATACGATATACTGTTCAGTTCGTGCATCCAGCATAACCCGCCCCCTCTATAACCGGAATACCGCGACTGAGTTGTTCAGCTCGTCCGCCAGGGAAGCAAGCATCTGCGAAGAAGAAGCCGTCTCCTCAGCAGCCGCTGCGGATTCCTGGCTGCCTGCGGCTATAGATTCGATCGAGAGCAGCACCTCGTTCGTCTGGGCGGCCTGCTCCTCGCATGCCGCTGCGATGCCTGTAATCTGCTGGGCCGTTTCATTCACACGGGCAACGATTCCGCCGATCAGCTGCTCTGTCCGCTCAGACAAGGCCGATACATTGCCTACAGCCTGAACACTCAGCAGCGTATTCTTCTGCATGATCCGGATAATCTGGGCAATCTGCTTGGTCGCTTCACCGCTCCGCTCTGCAAGCTTACGGACCTCGTCGGCCACAACGGCGAAGCCCCGCCCCTGCTCCCCGGCGCGCGCGGCCTCGATCGCTGCATTAAGGGCCAGCAGATTGGTCTGCTCGGCAATCTCATCAATCACCTCGATAATCTCGCCGATCTTCTGAGAATCCTGCTCCAGCAGCTCCATCTTCTCCGACAGGTCGCCCATCCCGAGACCGGATTCCTTCACCGCTGCGCTCCCCTCCTCAGCACCCTGGCGTGTCCGTACGGACAGCTCCGATGCCTGCTCGGCATTTCTCGCCACCTCGTCAATCCCGCGGGTCAGATCCTGCACCAGCTGATTGATATTCTGGGCAGCCTGAGCCTGGGACTGGCTGCCGCTGGCGATCTCTTCCGTGGTTGCCGATATTTCCTCAGAAGAAGCCGCCACGCTCTGTGCAGCTTCAACGGTTCCGCCAATCAGCTTCCGCAGGCTGGCAATCATATCATTGGCTGCCGCTGCCAGCTTGCCGAACTCATCCCGGTTCTTGATGGCAACCTCCTCTCTAAGGTCACCTCCGGCCATGCGGACCATGGCGGCAAGCAGCTTCGATACCGGACCTACGATTCCCTGCGAGATGATAATAGCCAGCCCCACGGCTGCAAGAGCTGCCAGGATTGAGACAATAAGAATCGTAACTCTTCCGGTGGTATAGCTTGCCACTGTGGAGTCAATTCGCTCGTCAGCTCCTGCAATAACATTCGTGACGGCCTGGTCGGCGGTATCCTGGGCCCGCTGCAGATCAGGCAGAGCGTCGATTAAGACGCTGTAGGCCTGCGTATTCTGATCTTTAACCAGCAGCTCATTCACTTTAGGGACGGATTGGTTATAGTTATCCACGCTCTGCTTGATGATCTCAAGTGCAGCCCGTTGATCCGCATTCAGCGGGAGCTCTCCGTAGACCCTCATCCGGTCAGCGATCTTGTCCTGATCCGCTTTGATCACCGCCTGAATCTCCTCTTTCACCGAATCATCGGTTTCCAGGATAAGCTTGAACAAGTCGCCGCGCAGCTTATACAGCTCCGTCCGGATCTCGGCAATATTGACGAGGCCAGGGAAGTTGTAGTCCCGCATCTGTAAGGAATTACTGTTCATCGCTCCCATTTTCATAATGGACAGCCCGCTGATAAAAATAAGCAACGCTACAATAACCAGAAAGCCTCCCAACAATTTGGTACGGATGTTTAGTTTCAAGCTGAAGCACTCCCTCATATGTATTTGTCAGGCGTTCAAATCTTTCTTTATTATGGGTAGCCCGTAACCTGTGCGCCTATCGCCACCCCTTCCTATTTTTCGACAAAATATTCCTGTTTTCTACAGGCCCTCTTTCCTGCTTGCACAAAAAAAGCAATGACCGCCTGTATTCGGCGTAATCATTGCTTTGGATGGGAATCTGTTCTGTTCGTGGTCTGATACACCTGAGAAATGGCCTGAGATCTGCTATGTACACCAAGTTTTTCGTAGATTTTGGTAATGTGGTTCTTGACCGTATGTGTACTGATATACAGCTTCTCTGCGATCTCCTTGTTATTGAGGCCCAGCAGCAGACCCTCCAGGATATCCTCCTCACGGGTAGTGAACCGGACGATTCCCTCCTGCAGAGCGGCAGCGGGCGGGGGCTGTATGAGCTGCTCGAAGGACCGCAGAAGCGGCCCGGCGATGGGGATAGGAAGTGTTTCCTTCCATTCCCGCCTGCCCTTATCCGTATACCATGTCAGCATGAGCAGCACCTTCGCCAGATAGAGACAGGAACTTTCTCCTGTACCCTTTTTCCCGGGAGAACCGGACAGATACTCCTCCATATGGCGTAGAATCATCACCGGCGGAATCTCGCCCAAATATCCTGCCAGCAGCTCCACCTCATAGGAAGCCAGGAGCGCAGCTTGGCCGATCCATTCCATCTCTTCAGCGGAATGGTTCATCCGCTCCAGCAGACCCTGCGCCAGATTCTTAATCGTTACGGCCCGGTTATATTCTCCCGGGTCCCGTGTGAGCGACACATCGTACAGCAATTGTATGAGCTCGGCACTGGAGGGTGCTTCCTGGGGCAGCTTCACCAGCAGCTTGGTCACCAGCAGGACGTTGGTCATCTGAAGGAACAATTCATACTCCTGCCGCTGCCGCTCATCCTTGAACTGAATCGTGAACACCCCCAGAAGCCTTTGTTCAAAAACCATGGGATGCTCCACCAGCTGCCGCCCCCTCCATTCCCGCCGGACCGGCTTGTTCAGCAGATTGAAGCCCGGAATTCCGTCTGCAAAATAGACCCGCTTGGCCTCTTCGGTGTAGAGCGTGTACAGCTCATCAGGAGAGGTAGTGGAGGAATAGACCTCCGGTCCTTCTTCGTCCGGCAGATGCAGCAGCAGGCACATGAAAGGGCTGTCAATCTGCTGCTGAAAGCACTCGATGAACAGCTGCAGATAATCCTCCTTATCCGGGGTTGCCACCAGAGCGCGGACAATCTCCTGGTAGGCCTCATGCCTCTTCTTCTGGCGTTCATACAGCGCATCGCTCTCCAGATGATACAGGGAAGCTGCCAGCTGATGGGCCACCAGCATCCCCATATCCGCCTGCCCCTCCGTCAGCTCCGGCCGGAGAGCGTCTCCGGCAAATAACACCCCATACAGCTTATTCCTGTACTTAATCGGATAACAGATGATCACCTTCGGCCTCAAGCCATGGGCTGCAAAAAAAGAAATTCTGAGATCGCGGTCCGCATTCCTCCAATACCCCATCTGCTTGGAGAGCCCCACCTGTCCCAGAAACCCCTCACCATAAAAAAAAGAAGAGCCTTTCAGGGAGTGATCCTTCGGTATCCCCGCTGTCTCAGCAATCGTAAACTGGTCTCCGCCCTCAGCAATGCTGGCATAGCCCGCAAATTCGGCGCCGAGAATACGGGTGAAGATTCCCAGGATTCCCTGCAGCCAATCGGGGCTTGCCGGGTCCAGCAGATAGATCAGATTCATCAGCTGCAGGTCATAAGCGGAATGATCGCCCGCCTGCTCCCGTTCGAGCAGTGCCTGCACCGTATCCGCCAGTGTATCCAGCTGCTGAATGATCCGGGCGACGTCATCCTGATCGAGTACCGGAACCTGATCCAGAGCCTCCGTCCAGTCTGCCCACTCTCCAGGCGCGGTGGTTTCATGAATCCTTCCGGTAATCAGCTCTTTCGTGCAGCCGTCTACCCAGACGCCGGCAAGAATATAATAGGGCCTTCGCTTGCTGAGCCGGATGGAGGTAATCAGCACTTTTAGCCCGGAGCGGGTTTCGTGTACAATAGGTTTCGATATATCCTTGACCTTCTCTAGTAAACTCACCAATTTATCTTCAGAGGAGCTTTTTTGTATACCGAACAAGAGGGCAGCAATCTCGGTTAACCCGGAAGGCTCTGTGATCCGCTTATCCGCTTGATCGGTAATCATGATCGTCATTCCGCATAATGAAGCGTATGCATCCTGCAGGGACTGCAGATTCTGGCGGAGCTTGTTCTTCATTGCCCATACCTCTCTTTCCTCTGCAAAATTCGCCATTGCAGGACGCATTCCCTGCTTTTCCCGTGTTTCATTCTACAAACGTAGTATAATTGGCCGGGAATAGCAGCGGAAATATGCGTGAATGCGAAATGAAATAATCTGCTCAACCCGCCCGCCCAATGTGATCGGTTTTTCGATTACATTTCGTCCACACACCCCTCGCCGGCAAAATGTGATCGGTTTTTCGATTACATTCGGTCCACGCGCCCCTCGCCGGCAAAATGTGATCGGTTTTTCGATTACATTTCGTCCACGCGCCCCCGTCTAATTATGAGGGTCAGCTTCCAGCTTCACCTTCCCTCCCCCCGCGGCAAAAAGCACCGGCGCTGAAATTCAGCACCGGTGCCTGTGGCATCCCATATAAACAACCGGGGCGAGTGCCCCATCCGTTGTTCTCCCGCCCGCTCAGCTGCTCAGCTGCGCGAGGATCTGCGGGTCTTTGATCTTCGTGTCATCGGCCAGCAGCACGACCTTGGAGAGAACCTCGGCTGTGCGCGGGTCCTCGTCCAGGAACGGCAGGAACAGCCGGCCCCGGTGCTGCGAATGCACCGGAATAATGTACAAGGCGCCTGTCGCCTGCTTGTACACCTGGCCGCTGCCCAGATGCACGGCATACTCGCCGAGCGTGCCGTCAATCCGCGCATAATTGCCGTCCAGCCGCACGTTCTCAATCTTCAGCAGCCGCAGCGACTCGCTGACGATGACCCGGCGCATCTCGACGGTGGTCAGGCTGGCCTCCGGATCGACGCCGCCGACATGGGCCACGCTGACCACCAGATCCACATCCCGCATGACCTCCGAGAACAGCACCGGCGGCACCTGATCCAGCGGCACACCCTTGTACGTCTTCCGGTCGAAGAACTGCACCGTCTCCAGTGTCGGCGCTTCCGTGTCCGCCGGTGAGAACCAGTCCGCCATGGCATAGAGCCGGACGATCAGGTTCTCGGCATAGAACACCTTCTGCAGCCCTTCCTCGTAGCTGACTGTCCACTGCCGCCCTTTCAGGAGGGCGACCGTCTTGCTCGGCTGCACCTGATGGCCTGCATATCTGCGCGACAGCACGCCCTGTGCCAGCTCATCCTCATTCGGCAGGTACAGCTCACGGAAGACCTGCTTGAACGGCTGGCGGATCTGACGGTCGAACAGATCCTTCTGGTACAGGCTCCATTGTCCGCTGCGGTAGAAGTCCAGCGGATGGGCAATCTGCAGCACCGCCTCAGCATCTACAGTGTGCCGTTCACCCGACGGGCTTACCAGCGCAGCCTGATCGGCATCGTAATACCCCAGCGCCTCGCCGCTCTTCAGCACCAGCTTGCTGATCAGCGGAGCCAGCACCGGATTCCGGCTCAGCCCGGCAATCTCACCCGGCGTGAAGGTGCCGCCGGATGCCATCGACCGCTCCAGCTCGGCGCGGGCGCGGCGGAACTGGCCGGTCAGGTCGCTCTTGGCCTCCTTCAGCGCTTCGATCCGCTCATGCTTCTTGAAGCGCGCCGGTACTGACTTCAGCACCTTGCCCTTGCTGGTCACTACAACATCGCTTTGCCCTTCCTCATCGATGCTGAGCGAGACATAAGTCTCGTCATCCAGCGCATACGGCTCGAAGTACGCGGCATAGTCATCCAGCTTACGCGCCTCCATATCCCAGATTAGGCGGGTGACATCGGCATAACCCGCATTGCGCGCCAGGTTGCCGAGCGCGATCTGCGCCACAGCGCCTTCGCTGGCACGGCGCTGTGCGCCGAACTGCTTGCTCTCCGCCAGGAAGCGCTGGATGAACTCATACCGCTCGCGGATATCCTTCTCGCGGTCTGTCTTCAGCGGAATCAGGCTGTAGCTGAGCAGATGCTCTTTATTGCGCTTTTGCTCAACAGACTCCTTCATCTCCTCCAGGTTCAGCTTGCCGAGCGTAGCATCGGCGAACAGCTGGGAGCGGCGGTGGTTCGCACCGGCGGAGATATACTTGGCACAGTCATAGAGCAGCTCGAAGCGTTCCTGGCCAAGCGCCTCATACGCCGACTGGAACCAGTTCACATCGAAGGCGCCGTCGTTGAACTCCTGCGGGGTGATCGGCGAATAATGCGCCACCACCGTCTCCTTCTCGGCCGAGAAGCTCTCGTTGATGTGGGCATGGAAGTACCAGGCCCCGCTGCGCAGCCCTTCCCAGCCCAGGTGCTCGGCAATAATCTCGATCCACTGCGGGGCATACATGGCGGCTTCCAGCAGTTTTTGATCAGACAGCTTGTACTCCTGCAGCAGGGTCTTCAGCCGTTCCGCATTGTCGCCCTCGCGCGGATAACATACCTTAAGCAGATGGCTGAAGGATTCCTTCTTCGTAATATTGTCGCCATAGCCATACACGTACCCGCGCACGAAGGTGTCCTTGTTCAGCCCGGACAGGATGCGGATACAGTACTCCAGCCCCTCGATCCGCTGCAGCCCCATCGTCATACCGGTCACCTCGGTCGGCAGGTCGCCGCGCCCCAGCTCAACCGCCAGCAGACGGTCGATGATCCGGGTGCGAAGCTCAACCATCTGCGGACTGCCTTCAATCCAATCATACATGCGTGAGCTGATCCACCGCATATGATTGCGGGCATCGCTGCTCAGCAGCAGCTCCCTAAGCAGCGTCTCTTCGCGGATGATCCCACTGGTGAAGGCCTCAACATAGTGCTTCAGCCCGATGATGCTGTCCCGCTCTTCGCCGCCGCTGATCCCCTCGAACCGGTAGCAGGTATGGAACATCTCCTTGAACTCCTCCGGTCCCTTCCACAGCTTCTGGACCATGTCGATCCACGGATCAGCCAGAACCGAGAGGAAGGGCCAGTCCGCCGCCAGCTTCTCCTCCGGGAAAGCAGCCACCAGGGTGTTCACCGCACCATTGACCAGCCGGAAGCTCTCCGGGCTCTTATGGTCCGCGCGGAACGCATCCAGCAGCGACTCGACCTGCCATCTGTACTTCAGCTTGTCCACCAGCTTCATCACAGCCAGAGTCTGCTCCAGCGGGTACACCTTAGCTGCGAACTCCTTCCGCCAGCCGGACAGCAGCTTCTCCTTGCTGAGTTTATCATCATCAATGCCCATCGTATCGTAGCCGTCGTAGTTATCCAGCGTCTCATCCAGCTCATCCAGGCTGATATAGAAGTTCAGCTCCATCAGGTCCCGGGCGCTCCAGCCGCTTTTGTCCCAGAACTCTGCCCACACCTGCGGCAACGGGTACTGCTCCAGAACCGAAAGGCTGCCTTCCTCATCGTTCACAAAATACCCCTGCAACGGTCTGAGAGTCGTCCCAATCAGCAGCGTATCCTTGTACCCGCTGTAGTATTCAACCTCATATTCCACATCGCGGTGCTTATGAATCGTGTTGTCCAGATCCTTAAGGAACTTCTTGATCTGCTCCAAAGAGAGCTTGAACACCTGATCCCACGCGAATCCGTCCGCTGCCGGCGGCTGAGCCAGCCACTCCTCCGTCTGCTTCGGATTGAACAAGCCCAAGCCGTTCGCCCTGGTATACTCATTCTTCTGGCTCAGCCTGGCAATCAGCTCACGCTCCTGGTCTGAAGGCTTCACCAGCTCCTCCGCCAGCGGACGTACCGCTTCGAACAAGCCCTGCCGTTCTTCATCCTCGAACAGCACGGTCATCATCTCAAGCCCTGCCTGCCGCTGCAGGGCATTCTTGCCTTGTACCAGCCTGCGGATGGAGGCCTCCAGCGCTACCTCCGGCTGATTCAGCAGCATCAGGGTGACGCTCTGGCGCAGCGTGCCGGTCTTAAGCTTCAGCAGCCCTTCCGCCATCAGCAGCTCATCCTCTGCCAGCGTCAGCTCCTGTGCCAGCTTCAGCGCCAGCTCGCGGTTCTTCATGCTTTTGTCGGAGAGACTGGCGAAGATGAATTCACGCTGCACGGCATCCCCTGCATCCTGCACGAAGTAGTTCAGCAGCTCCCCGCGCATATCCGGGCTGAGCTTGTCCTTATGGGCAAGCAGCTCGTTCACCCAGGCCGGGTCCATGTCATAGGAGATCAGATAGAGCATCTTCTGTACCGGCAGATCACGGGTATAGTTAACCTGCACGAAATCCAGTACCTTGGACGGGCCGGTCTGCTCCCGGCAGACCGGATTCAGGAAGATGTCCATCAGCAGGCTGAAGTCGCGCCGCCGCTCGCTTTTATCCGCAAGCTGGGGGGTGGTTCTGACCTCGATCCTTGGACCGTTATCCTTCGGCCCTCTCCATATCCGGTCATAATCGTAGTTGTAGTTCATCAGAATCCAGTACAGCAGCTCCGGCTCCTGCCCGTTCAGATGCTGCCGGGCGCTGCGCAGGCGAACCTCCTGGTTCTGGCTGTTCGAGAGCACATACTGGGCCACAATCTTCTGATACAGCTGTCCCTGCTCCATGAGAACGTCAACCTTGCCGATCAGCTCGTTCTCTTCATACACAGCCGCCCCCCACAAACCCAGATAGACATGGTTGGCATTCTCACTGGTCAGCCATTCCTCACGCAGCGCTTCATCCGTCAGCACCTGATAGGCTCCCTCCACCAGCTGCTTCGCCACCCGCTGGTTCTGCGCTTCCAGGCCCATGCCTGTCCATACGCCCAGGGCACGCACCACCGAGCTGTAGCGCACGAGATCGTTGTCGAGAATCACCTTCAGCATATAGAGGTTGTTCGCTATCGTCCCCTCATCCATCCGCTCGACAATCGACTGCCGCAGCCCCTCCTGCAGACGTGCAGCCACCAGCAGCTCGCCTGCCATCTGGACAGCCGCCTGATTGTGGCTGAGGAATACACCCTTCAGCATACTGTGACTAAGCTGCGCCGCCTGGTTGTCTCCGTACACCGCTTCCTTCAGCAGCTCCTCCATCCCGCTGCCGCCACGGTCCAGCTCATAGGCGACTACATCCGGGACGGCAACATCCACACGGTAGGAGGTACTGTAATCCTTATCCAGATTGCCCTTGAAATAATCCGGCAGCGAGAATTCAACCATCTCCATATAGATCAGGGCATTGATTTTGCGGAGAATCTGCAGCCGGTGCGGCTGAACCTCCCGGGTACGGAACGGCCGGCGCATATACCCTATAGAATAGGGATACTCCACGGCATGGTTAACTATGTAACGGGCAAGCTCAACGGTATGAGCGCTGTAGAGCTGCTGCATGACTTGGAACACGGGCTCCCAGTAACCGGAAAAATCACTCCGGGCAGCCTCTGCACGCGCTTCCAGTATAGCAATGAAGCGGTCCAGCGAGTCTTCCCCTTCATGGAGGTAACGGTTCTTGCTGAACTCGGCCAGCAGAACTGCAAGCTCTGCGCCTTCACCCTTCAGCTCCCCGGCCTTCTTCTGGATCTCTTCGTACCACTCCGTCTCCCATTGTTCATTTCCGAACTTCATCCTGTCATCTCCCTCACCATAATCTTCCGGCCAGCATCGTGAACCGGATCAGTGTCAGCTCGTTGCCCTCTTCGATCTCCAGCGGTTCATCCAGCGCGGTGCATTCCTGCTCCTGCACGAACACCTTATACAGCCCGTCTTCGTAAGCAAGCAGTGCCGCAGCCGTAGCCTGCTCCACCTTCGGCTTCGCTTCGCCATAGACCGCGCCGAACCCGACCTTGCCGTTATCGCCCTGCTCCGCAATCTCAGTTGCGGTCAGGTAGGGGATCAGCTCCCCCTGCTCCTGGCGCTCCCGCATCGCCTGCACCTGCCCGGCCACCATCTCCGAGATCAGCGCGCGAAGCGTCTGCGGTCGCGCCGCCAGCAGCAGCTCCTTCCGCTCCAGCACCGCCTTGCGTTTGCCTAAGCTTTTGACGGTTACATACAGCTTCATGGCCTTCCCTCCTTCTCAAGAACAGCCCTGTTGACAGACTATCTAGTTCATTACCCGATTCTGTCATATTCAACCCGGGTCCCCGGCGGAAAATTCAAATTTGTGCGGATGCCTGGCATCCGGTATCTGTACAGCTCTTTTTTTGCTAAAATAGAAGGGTCGGCGCATTTCCGTGTAGTTTTGGCGCCAGTCACTGAAACGGAGGCATTACCTGTGGATTATATTATTCTGGACATCGAATTCAACGGCCGCAAATTTGCCAGCGAGCATCCCATGGAGGTCATTGAGATCGGAGCAGTCCGGCTAGACGCTGCCTTGCAGATGAAGGATGAATTCTCAGCCTTGATCAAGCCCATATACTTCTCCACCCTGAATTCATTTATTAAGAAAAAAACCGGCATTCCCCAGGAGGATATCGACGTCGCCAGCCGCTTCCCGAAGGTGATTACCGCCTTCCGGGCGTGGCTGGATCAGAGTACAGACGGCGTGCTGTTCCTCACCTGGGGCGGCGAGGATATGAAGCGGATCATCCAGGATGTGCGGATGCATAAGATGGATGATGCCTACTGGATGGAAGCGACCTACTTCGACCTGCTCAAAGGCTTGCTGCGTGCCCGCGGCCTCACCAATGACATCAGCGTGGAAGGGGCCATGGCCCTGCTGAACCTTGAGCCTTCCGGCTCCGCGCACCGCGCGCTGGATGATGCGAAGATGACGGCGGAAATCTTCCGCGCGGTCTTCAGCGAGCTGGACTTTGAACGCTCCCAGCATTATGTCGACACCTTCTCCAATGCGCGGGAGCGCAAGACGGTCAAAATCGCCATCAAAGCGATGAACGCCCAGAAGATCGTTCCCACCTGGGAGCTGGTCGCCGAGCATTACTTCCCTAAGGAGGATGCCCTGGCGGACCCCCGGAAGCTGGCGGAGCTTAAGGCGTATTTCGCCGCCCAGGTTGGCAAGAAATAACCCATACGCGCGAACAACAGCGGCAATCTCCCCGGGCACAGCCTGGAGCGGTTGCCGCTGTTTGCTATTCCGGCTATTCCGGCTTTTTCAGCTCCTCCCGCTTAGCCGGCCCGCTGTCTGGATATTCTACCAAATAAGTGTTGACCTTTCCGTTACGTCAAAGTGTACAGTTAGTTGTGTAAGCGGCCGCTTACCCGGCGGGAAGGCTGTGAAGACCAGCCTCTGCCGGAGTTTCCAGAGCAGACAAGGAGGCAGACAGGACCATGGATTATACGGTGCAGAAGCTGGGAAGGCTCGCGGGGATCAGTGCACGGACCCTGCGGTATTACGATGAATTCGGCCTTCTGAAGCCGGCCAGAACCAATTCCTCGGGATACCGGATCTACGGCCAGGCCGAGGTGGACCTGCTGCAGCAGATTCTGTTCTACCGCGAGCTGGGCCTCAGCCTGGAGGCGATCAGAGACATTGTCCATTCGCCCTCCTTCGACGGGGCCCGCGCCCTGCGCGAGCATCATGACAAGCTGCTTCAGCGCAGAGCGCAGCTGGACCAGCTCATCGCGAATGTTGAGCAGACTATTGCACATACAGAAGGGAGAAGTCCAATGAGTGATCAGGAGAAATTCGCAGGCTTCAAGCAGAAGCTGATCGAGGATAACGAAGAGCAATACGGGCAGGAGATCCGGGAGAAATACGGTGCGGAAGCCATAGAGAAGTCGAACCGCAAGCTGAAGCATATGACGGAGGAGCAATACACTGCCCTTCAGCAGTTAGAGGCTGACATGTTCGCGTCACTGGAGCAAGCGATGGAGGACGGTGACTCAGCAAGCAAGCTGGCACAGAAGGCCGCCGATCTGCACCGCCAGTGGCTCAGCTTCTATTGGGATACGTACACCAAGGAAGCCCATGCCGGCGCCGCCCAGATGTATGTGGATGATGAGCGCTTCACCGCTTATTACGACCAGCGCCGCCCCGGCATGGCTGCGTTCCTGCGGGATGCTGTACATGTGTATACGGGAGCGAAGAAGTAGACTTAACATGTTCCAAAAAAGAGGCAGCCGTATACAATCCGGCTGCCTCTTTTTTACCTGTCAATCGTCATCGTCGTCGGAATCCACATCGGTGTATATAATCTTGGCAGTATACGCGTCGACGCCTACTTCAGTCTTGTTCTTCCCGTTTCGGATCTCAACCTCATATACGGCTGTCCCCCGGTCCCGGTCCAGATCCACATCAGTGACGGTTCCCTTCACGGCAGCCTGTGCCGCCTCAGCAGCTCTGCCTGCGGTAATCAGCTTCCCGCCCGGGGCCGCAGCCTCCGCATAGCGGTCGTCATCATCATCTTTATCTTCACGCACACTGATAACCTTACCCGTATAAGCATCTACCCGCACATCCATCTCCTGCCGGGTCTGCTGAATTTCAATGTCGTAATACGTGCTGCCGGCCTTCTTCTCCAGTTCAATGCTCTCCACTTGCCCAGGCGCTGCCTTCAAGGCAACGGCTTCGGCCTTAGCTACACCGATTAGCGCTTTGCCCTGACTCTTCACGGTTGGGGCCGCCTCTGCCGTACTCCCGCCCTGCACCTCACCAATGCCATAAGCGCCTCCGAGAATCAAGGCTGCCGCTGCTATACTGCTCCATATTTTCTTCTTCATCATGCCGCCTCCTTGTGCAATCTGTGCTGCTCATGCCATTAATATAACGTGCCAACATGAGAGAACAGCGGGAGGAACATTAGAATTTGCTGAGAAAATAAATTTTCTCTAAGAATCGTCCTCCTCCGGCTCTTCCCAGGTTACCGACATAATGCTGCCCGAGACCGCATTCACCTGGACTACGGCTTCCCGCCCGTCCGGAGTATGAATCTCCACCAGATAAAAAGCGCCCGAGTCATCGATCTCTGTATCCACATCGTCCACTTCCCCCGGGACTTCCTTGAGCGCGAGCCGGACCGCCTCCTTCTCGGAGACGACCCCCACAGCGGTTGGTGAGGGCGCTGGTGAAGGGGTTGCGGCAGCTCCGCCCGATGGCACGGGAGAAGCGGCAGCTGTCGGCTGGACCACCGGTTCGTCCGTACGCTTCAGCAGCACGATGGAGATAATCTCGCCGCTGACTCCGTCCAGCTTCAGCTCATACCGCCCCTGGGCCGTCAGTAGTTCACCGGTGTAATTCCCGGATTGCAGCCTGAGGTTCTCAAGCTTTCCCGGGTATTCGTCCATTACTGCCAGTGTAGCCTGCTCTCTCGTTAACAGCGGCCCCGGCTCTTTCCTCTCCAGCCACCATAGGACGGCCAAGACCAGCAGCAGGCAAGCCGCTGTAATCAAACCCGCCTTGTACAGACTGCTCCTGTTCATCCACTTTTTGCTTATCCGTTCCTTGGTCATAGCTGCCCCCTGCTCTCTGCCGCAACCCGGAGCGTCACTGAGGTGCCCCGGCCTACCTCACTGTCCATAGACAGCTTGGCTCCGATCGCTTCAGCGATCTCTGCCGCAAGCGACAGGCCCAGACCTGCCCCGCCGCTCTCCCGGGTTCTGGCCTCATCCACTCTGTAGAAGCGGTCGAATACCTTCGGCAGCTCCTCCGGGGGGATACCAATTCCGTGGTCGGTAATCACAATCCTCTGCTCTGCTCCGGCAGTCTCCAGACTGACCATAATATCGCCGTCGCTGTATTTGCGGGCGTTATCGAGGAAGATGAACAGCAGCTGCCGGAGCTTGGCTTCATCGCTATAGCCTTTAATTAGACCTTTAGCCTGAACTACGATCTCTCTCCCATATGCCTTCTCAAAAGCCTTAGCCGATGAATGGGCCAGCTCCACCAGATCCACCTGCTTCATCTCCAGCTCCCACTG
The DNA here is from genome assembly GCF_022234545.1 of Paenibacillus piscarius. Taxonomy (GTDB): domain Bacteria; phylum Bacillota; class Bacilli; order Paenibacillales; family Paenibacillaceae; genus Paenibacillus_AQ; species Paenibacillus_AQ piscarius. The sequence goes on along the minus strand of NZ_JAIEUI010000009.1, from coordinate 5,627 downwards.
CTCAGGATGCTTAGCCAGCAGCAGCAGTTGTTCTGTCATCTCCTTCATGCGGATGGCTTCGGCATGAATCGCCTCCACCGATTCCTGGAACAGCTCCGGGTGGTCCTGCCCTCTGCGCTTCAGCAGGCTGGCATAGCTCTCGATAACCGTCAGCGGAGTGCGCAGCTCATGCGAAGCATCCGATACGAACTTCTCCTGCTTCTGATAATTGCTCTCCAGGAGCTCGATCATCCCGTTGAAGGTACGCCCCATCTCCACCAGTTCATCCTTGGAGCTCTCCTTCAGCGTTAGCCTGCGGAATTGGCCGCTGCGCCGGATCTCCCGCATGGTGGACGTCATTTGGACGATGGGCCGCATGATCAGCCCCGACAGCAGCCGGGCGGACAGCAGCAGCGGCAGCAACGCCGCAAGCGTAGCCCCGGCAAGCACCAGCCGGAGGACGCGAAGGGTATTCATCGTACTCTCCAGGCTTGTAGTCGACTGGACATTCAGCACATTTCCGTCCAGCCAGATCACGGGAATACTGACGAATGCGTAAGAGTGTCCGTCCGCCTTAATAATTTGCGCCTGCTTCGCTGAATGATAGACCGGCTTCAGCCTGCTGATCTCCTGCCCGGAGGCTGAGGTCACCGGCGGCGGGCCGCTTCCGTCCGGGGCAAGCAGCCGGAGCATCCCCTCCACCGGCACATAGGCGCGGAGCAGCTGGGTTACCGTAGCCCCGCTTCCTGCCTTTCTCATATCGGCAGCGATTCTGGCTGCCCCGGCAGCCGCCTGCTCCAGCTGGCTGTTCAAGGACATCCGGCTGAACACGGTGTAGATGAACAGATTCATGACGATAAGCAGTGCGGCCGACAGCACGCTGGAATAGAGGTGGATTTTACTGCGCAGCTTCATGGCGAATCCTTCAGCACATACCCAATGCCGCGTACGGTATGAATCAATTCTTCCTGGTTGCCTTGCGTAATTTTCTTGCGCACATAACGGATATAGACATCCACAATATTCGTGTCCCCGTAATAGTCATAGCCCCACACCGCAGCCATGATCTGTTCCCTGTTCAGCACCTGGCGCTTGTTCTTCAGCAGGAACACCAGCAGATCGAACTCACGCGGCGTCAGCTCGATGCTTCTCCCGGCCCGCTTCACCTCACGGGTCGCTTCATTCAGCTCCAGATCGTCTGCCCGCAGCCAGGAGCCGGCCTCCGGGGTCTTCCGGCCCGAGGCCAGCCGCAGCGCGGCGCGGACACGGGCCAGCAGCTCTTCGATCTGGAACGGCTTGGTGATATAATCGTTGGCCCCCAGATCAAGGCCGGAGACCTTGTCTTCCACCGAGCTTTTGGCGGTAAGCAGCAGCACGGGTGTCTCTGCATCCACCGCCCGGATCCGCCGCAGCAGCTCTATCCCGCTGAAGCCGGGCAGCATCACATCCAGCAGCAGCAGATCCGGCTGCTCCTCCTGATACCTCTCCAGCCCCTGCTGCCCGCTGCCGGCAATAGACACCCGGTAACCTTCACATTCCAGCTCAATCTGCAGCAGCCGGGCAATCCGTACCTCATCCTCTATCACCAGAATCGATTCTGTCACTGGCGCTCCGCCCTTTCAGCTTGCATCTATAAGTCCACTCTTTCTCTTCCCGTAATTGCCTCCATTGTAGGACATGTGGGGGTATCGTTTCAAACCGCCCGCTCTCTTCTGCATAAAAAAAGAGTGCTTCCACCCTTAACGGCAGAAGCACCCTGCTATACTCTTTATTCTTCTGCCGCTATGCTATCCGGCAGCTACAGGCTGCGGTGCAGCAGCGTAAGCACCCGGCGCAGCTCCGCCACCGCCACCTGCCCGGGAGCCGAAGGCTTGTGCGCCGCACCGAAAGTCAGCGCCGAGCCGAAGATTTCTCCGGCCAGACGGCTGATTACACCCTCTCCGTTCATCGACATCGTAATGATCGGCCGGTCGGCATACTGCTCCCTCATCTGGTGCGTGGCCGCCAGCAGCGTCAGCACATCTCCCGCATGCTGCGGCATGACGGCAATCTTCGGCAGATCGCCGCCCAGCTCCTGGGCCCGGCGCAGCCGGGAGACGATCTCCTCGGCGGACGGCGTTCCATGGAAATCGTGATTCGAGAGAATGACGAACACCGCCTGTCCATGCGCTGCTGCTACCAGCCTGCGGACATCCGCCTCCTCATTGAACAGCTCCACATCGATGATATCCACCAGCCCGCTCGCAGCAGCCGCCTCGTTGAGCCGGATGTAATCTTCCGTGGAGATTTCTCTCTCCCCGCCTTCCTTGGCGCTGCGGAAGGTGAAGATCAGCGGAGGCTCCGGCAGCGCGCCGTGAATCACTTCAAGCGCCTCTTGAACAGCTGTAAGGTTATCCACCTCCGCGAAGTAATCGCAGCGCCACTCCACCACATCCGGTTCCAGCGCCTTCAACGCTTCGGCTTCCCCGCGCAGCTCGGCCAGCGTTGTCCCGACCAGCGGAACGCAGATTTTGGGCATTCCCTCCCCGAGGGTGATATTCTTGACCGTTACTGTACCGCTCATAGCTTCAGCTCCTTATGTATCTGTCCTGCTTGTCCTCTACGCATCTATGGCGTTCTGCAGGAACTGCTCTACCTCTTCCAGCTTGGGCAGCGAGGAGATGGCCCCCGTCTTGCCCACCGCCAGTGCGCCGACGGCATTCGCGAAGCGGACCGCTTCCTCCAGAGTCTTGCCGCAGGTCAGCTGCCAGGCCAGCGCCCCGTTGAAGGAATCTCCGGCGGCTACCGTATCAACCGCCTGTACCGGGAACCCCGGAACATGGCGGCTGCCCGCTGTGTCCACAATCAGCGCCCCTTGCGAGCCCAAGGTTACGATCACGTGCTGAACCCCTTTTTGCAGCATGATTCCTGCCGCCCGCTCTGCATCCTCCAGACTCTCCACAGAGATTCCGGCCAGTATGCCCGCCTCTGTCTCATTAGGCGTCAGATAGCTGACATGCTTCAGCAGCTCATCCCTGAGCGGCTGGGCCGGTGCCGGATTGAGAATGACCGGAATTCCGTGCCGGGCTGCAATCCCTGCGGCCGCCTCGCACATTGCCAGATCTGTCTCCAGCTGCATCACCACGATCCGCGCCTCACTGATTACCGTCTCCAGCGCTTCAATATCCTCCGGCGTCATCTCCACATTGGCTCCCGGCACCACGATAATCCGGTTCTCTCCGTTTCCGTCCACCACAATCGAAGCTACCCCGGTGGCCTCAGAATCACTCTGTGAGATGTACGCGGTGTGTACCTGCTCCTGCTCCATAATCTCCAGCATTCCGCTGCCGAACGCATCCTTCCCCACTCTGCCGATCATCGTAACCTCTGCCCCGAGCCGGGCCGCGGCGACAGCCTGATTCGCTCCTTTGCCCCCCGGAGACAGAGCAAAGCCCTGGCCCAGCAGCGTCTCTCCTGCTTCAGGCGCCCGGTCCGCCCGCACGACCATATCCATATTAAGACTGCCAATGACAACGATACTCAAGCTATGCACCACCAGTTGTTTATTTTTGGGTTGATCCACCGCTGCTGATTCCCTAATCTGCACGGTAACGCAGCTTCAGCTACACATTTATTCTCCCCTTATCTTATGTGCTTCTGCCGGGTTAATCAAATTTTTATTATTTCAATCTGCGGACTGCGAGCCGTCACTGAAACTTCGCTATGCTTCTTGAACATAAGTGTGCTAGAATGATGGTGCAATCGCTTCCAGAGCTTGTTCTTCCCATTTGAGCAAACGTTTGCATCTTAGATACAGCCTGCAGCATTTCCTGTTTACTATCCCATTCGTATTTAGGAGGCTTATCAAGTGAGCGAGAAACCCTTCAAGAATCCCTTCAGGACCCCCTTACCGTCAGTAGCTTATTTCAGCATGGAGTACGGACTGCATTCCGACTTCAAAATGTACGCCGGGGGCCTGGGCATCCTGGCCGGAGATTATATCAAGGGTGCGCGGGACATCGGGGCCCCGATTATCCCCATCGGGCTCAAGTGGAAGCAGGGCTACACGGACCAGAAGATTGATGCGGACGGCAACCCCTACGACTCCTACCACAACTATGTGTATGATTTTCTGGAGGATACAGGCGTCACCGTTACAGTCAAAATCAGAAAAGTTGATGTCCTCTGCAAAGTGTGGAAAACAGACCATTTCGGCAATAACCCCCTGTATCTGCTGGACACCGATATCCCGGAGAACAGCGATGCCTGGATCACAGGGCAGCTCTATGGCTGGTTCGGGGAGGAGCGCATCGCCCAGGAGATCGTGCTGGGAATCGGCGGCGTCAAAGCCATGCGCGCCCTGGGTATTCCCATCGATGTCTATCATTTCAACGAAGGACATGCGGCCCTGGCCGCTACCCAGCTGATCCGCGAGAAAATGTCCGGCGGCAGTACCTTTGAAGAAGCCTGGAGAGCTACACGGGAAGAGGTTGTGTTCACTACCCATACCCCGATCAAGGAAGGTAATGAGACTCATCCGCTGGACCGGCTGGAATACATGGGCGCTTTCAATGGCTTAACGCGGGCGCAGATGGAGCGGATCGGCGGAGAGCCGTTCAATATGACTGTCGCGGGCCTGCGGCTGTCGCGGATCTCGAACGCGGTCGCCCAGCTTCATGCCGATACCGCAAACAAAATGTGGAAGGAAGTCGCCGGCAGATCAGCTATCATCGGCATCACCAATGCGATTCATACCCCTACCTGGGTAGATGAGCGGATGACCCGAGCCTTCGAGGAAGGCGGCGATCTGTGGGCCGTGCACAAGGAGATCAAGCAGGAGCTGATCAGCTTCATCGAAGAGCGCTCCGGCATCGCCCTGAATGCAGACCATCTGCTGATCGGCTTCTCGCGCCGGGCAGCTCCCTACAAGCGCAGCGACCTGATCTTCTCCCGGCCGGATATTATTGAGCCTTACTTGGAGAGCGGCAAGATACAGATTGTTTTCTCCGGTAAAGCCCATCCTCTGGACGACAACGGCAAGCGGATTGTCAGCAACCTTGTCGCCATGATGAGAAAATACCCGAAGAGCGTAGTCTTCCTGGAGAACTACGATATGACCATCGGCGCACAGCTGACCCGCGGCTCCGATATCTGGCTGAATAACCCGCGCCGGCCGCTGGAGGCAAGCGGAACCTCCGGGATGAAGGCCGCCATGAACGGCGTGCTGAACTGCTCCATCCTGGACGGCTGGTGGCCGGAGGCGTGCATTGACGGTGAGAACGGCTGGCAGATTGGCGGCGGCTTTGAGACGACCGACTTTGCGGTGCTTGACCAGCACGATAGTGACGCGCTATACGATACGCTTCTGAATCGTGTCCTCCCCGTCTTCTATGACGACCGGGCCAAGTGGATACAGATGATGCACCGCAGCATCGAGACCACCCGCACCGAATTCGCCACCAGACGTATGCTCGACGAATATTATAACCGGATGTATATCCGGAGCTAGAGCAGCAGCCCTAATCCCAGTCACTTGACCCGGGGATTAGGGCTGTTCCCGCAGCAATCATTCGGATGCGGCAGGCGCCGGAAAGATAGTAACTGGTCGAGTAGGCGGGGCCTCTCCATCGTGGATTGTGCCCCTACCCCTCACAGATCCGTACGTGCGC
>NZ_JAIEUI010000008.1 GCF_022234545.1 Paenibacillus piscarius | reverse complement strand
GTGGCTTTCGCCTTTCCAAGCAGGGGTTCCACCTGCTAAGTTACTCAACCTAGGCTCGGTCGCTCCACTTTGTACAACTAAAGTGCCCGAAACGAACCATTCATTCGTTTTAATTGCATATTTGCAGCTAAAAACCGCCTTTTGCGGAAATCAGCCATCCCCCATACATCTTGTTGTACAAAATGCACTTATCCTGCGCTGCCGGGCGGTTCCCGGTTTTTTAACTGCACCGAATACATCTAACTGCTAACTGTCGCTAAATGCCATCTGCTGTACATACCTCATCTGGTACTCTTATCCGTCACTAATCTACTCTACTCTTATCCCGTCCTACTCGACTCCTCCCCATCCATCCCTTCAGTTCCTTCCCCTCCCCCGCCATCCCCGTTCACTTTGTAGAAATCTCTCTTTTAGTTTAGAATAAGTACAGCAGTTTACTATGGTTAAGCGGAGGAATTACGGATGCTTTTTATTGATAACACCGGTATTACAGACGCATCGATCAATCTGGCCATCGAGGAATTCGCGCTCAAAAACCTCCCGATGGACGAGAGCTACCTGCTCTTCTATATCAACAGCCCGTCGATCATTATCGGCAAGCACCAGAATACGATTGAGGAGATCAATCAGGAGTATGTGAAGGAGCATAACATCCAGGTCGTGCGGCGGTTGTCCGGCGGCGGTGCGGTGTATCATGATCTTGGCAACCTCAACTTCAGCTTCATTACCAAGGATGACGGCCAGTCCTTCCATAACTTCCTGAAATTCACCCAGCCGGTTATCGACTATCTGCAATCCATGGGCGTGAATGCCGAACTGAGCGGACGCAATGACCTTCAGGTCGGGGAGCAGAAAATCTCAGGCAACGCCCAATTCTCCACCCGCGGACGCATGTTCAGCCACGGCACCCTGATGTTCGATCTGAATCTGGATGATGTCCAGGCTTCCCTGAACGTGAATCCCGAGAAGTTCAAGTCGAAGAGCACCAAGTCGGTCCGCAGCCGGGTCGCCAATATCAAGGAGCTGCTGGGTAATCCTGATATGACGATTGAGCAATTCCGCGAGGGGCTGCTGCGCTCGATCTTCGGCCTGGAGCCCTCCGAGGTGCCGCAGTATAAGCTGACGATGGACGACTGGGTACGGATCAACGAGATTTCCAAGGAGCATTATCAGAATTGGGACTGGAACTACGGTCTGTCGCCGAAGAGTAACGTGAAGCACACCCGCAAATTCCCGGCCGGACTCGTGGATATCCGCATGGATATTGAAGATTCGGTCATCCGGGAGATCAAAATTTACGGGGACTTCTTCGGCGTAGGCGATGTGGCGGATGTTGAGGATGCACTGCGCGGCAAGCGTTATGAGGAAGCAGAAGTCCGCCAGGCGCTGGCTGATCTCGATCTGAAGCATTACTTCGGCCGGATCGAGCCGGAGGATTTCATCGGTTTAGTTTTTCTTGAGGAATAAATAGCAGCTTCTTTTAAAAGAACCCCGCTAACCTGCCGCGTCCTGCGCAGAGCTAGCGGGGTTCTTTGCCTTGGCGTTGGTGTGCTTGGTTGCTTGGTATGTTTGCTGGGTTTGACGGAGTTGGCGCAATCGCTGTCTTTGACCCGCCACAAACAGTTGGAGAAACGTATCTTATTTAGTGGGGTTCTGCGGATTTCCCGGAAGCAGGTGGATAAATGGCATCTATTCAAATGCGATTCTGCTGTTTGGGCAGATTAGGGAGGAATTAAGTGTTGTTTATCCAACTGCTTTCCTGTAAAGGGCTACTCGTTCATCAGCAGGTGTAGAAAATCCACCTGTAACCGCACTTAACTCATCCGATTCAAATTCCGAATAATCACATCTACTCCATCTCACCCAATCCGGCATTTCCGTCGGCTAATTTACGTGAGGCCACACTCCGGCAGACACGAGAACCTGTCTGTATCCCTACAAAAGTCCTGCACCGAACTATACCAGCACAAACACATACACGGCCAGCGCCAGCGTAAGCATGACGCAGACCTTCTCCACCGCGCTGCCCTTCTTCGTGCCGGTGCTCATCAGCTTCAGACGCAGCTTGACGGGAATCGGCGGCAGCGGGGTAATCCCCCGCTGGGTGAGGGAATCGGCCAGCAGATGCAGGCCGTAGGACAGGCTTCCGGCGATCCAGAGGCTGCCGCCGTCCTCCATGCCGGGGGAGACGAAGTACAGCAGCGCTCCCCATCCGGCTACTGCGTACAGCGTATGCGTGATCCCCCGGTGAGGGACCACCGAGGCCACCACCAGCACGCAGGCAGCTATGTAATTCCACGGATCGTAGGCATCCGCGAAGGCAAACAGCGCCAATGCAATCAGCAGCATCACCAGATGCCGCAGCCTGCGGCTGGGCAGGAAAGACACGCTGCCGACCAGCAGTGCCAGCGCTATGTTCCAAGGCGGCTCCGCAATCCCGGCGAAGTAGAGATAGATGGCCGCTCCGATCAGCGACACCTGGAGGATACGCAGCAGGGACTCGGGCACAGCCGTGCGCACCAGCATGGAATTCGGCTCATCGATGTCGGGCAGCAGCGAGCTGACCACAGCTACAGCTACGGCCGGAATGGTGATCTGCAAGCCCAGCAGACTCATCGCGGACAGGGTAACCCCGGTACTGATAACTAAATGGGACTTGCCCATCATGGTGAATCCGCTCCTTCATATGAGAGTATAATGATTCTGGATGTACAAATAGGAACAGGTGTACGGTTACCGAAGTATACCAAGGCTTTCCTTTTTTGTCCAGAACATAATCGCCGGCCGGGCTCAGCTCGCTTGCTTCCTTATATAAACAGCACAGTTCCGGCTTGTCGTCCCCACCGATTTAGGATACAATTTGGACAACTCAACGGTCAGAAAGGATGACACTTCTGTGAACCGCTCCCGGATTGCCGATCTTAGTCTGCTGCTGGTGGCGATGATGTGGGGGTGCACGTTCCTGATGGTGCAGTCTGCAGTGCGGGTGCTGCCGCCTCTCGCCTTCAATAGCATCCGGTTTACAGGCGCGGCCGTGCTGCTGGCCCTGATTACCGCTGTTTTCTACCGCCGGGAATGGCGGAAGCTGAGCAGGCGTATGGTGGTCCATGCGCTGCTGCTGGGACTCCTGCTGTTCCTCGGCTACGGCTTCCAGACGATGGGGCTGCTGTATACGACCACCTCGAATACCGGATTTATCACGGGATTGTCGGTAGTGCTGGTGCCTTTTCTGTCACTGGCGCTGCTTAAGCATGCCATCTCGCGGTATACCTGGCTGAGCGCCGGACTCGCGGCGGCAGGGCTGTACCTGCTGACCTTTACCGGCTCGGCGCTCTCCCTGAACAAGGGCGACGGCCTGATTCTGCTCTGCGCCGTCGCCTTCGCTCTGCAGATTGTGTATACCGGCATATATGCGCCGCGTTATCCCGCCCTGCCGCTGGCGGCGCTTCAGCTCGGTTTCGTCGGCCTGCTCAGCATCGCCGCCTCCCTGCTGGTGGACGGAAGCGGACCGCTGCTGCACAGCGGGGAGCTGCTCCGCCAGCCGGAGGTGCTTACCGCGATGCTGATCTCCATCGGCCCGACCAGCGCCTTCGCCTTCTGGATTCAGACGGCCTGCCAGAAATACACCACCCCGTCCCGGGTGGCAATTATCTATGCCACCGAGCCGGTGTTCGCCGCAGCCACCGGCCTGCTGTTCGGCGGAGAGACCCTCGGCCTGTCCGCTATGCTGGGCTGCGGCTGCATCCTGGCCGCCATGCTGCTCGCCGAGCTGAGCCCTGCGCCGGAGGCGGCGGGGGTGGAGAGCTGATTTTGACGGAATAATCTGTACACCCCAGCCCCCTTGTGCCACTTGCTTCAGACAGACAGCCGCGCCTCCGCTGGCGGAGAGCCGGACTACAACCTACCTTAGGAGAGAAACCAAATGTACAAACTGATTGCCATCGATATTGACGACACGCTGATTAATGACGACAAGGAAGTGACTCCCGCCACCCAGACTGCGCTGGAGCAGGCGGTAGCCGCAGGCGTTGTAGTTACCCTCGCTACCGGACGCGCTTACGCTTCCGCCCAGGCGATTGCCCGCCAGACCGGACTGAACGTGCCGATCATCACCTATCAGGGCGCGCTGGTGAAGAACCTGCTCGATGAAGCGGTGCTCTATGAGCGTTATGTGCCGCAGGATGCGGTACGCAAGCTGTTCCAGTATTGTGTGGAGCATGATCTCCACCTGCAGACTTACGTCGACGACAAGCTGTACGCCCGGGAAGAGAACCAGAAGCTGATCGATTACGCCACCCTGAACGGAACGAAGTATTTCATTGAACCCAACTGGGAAGAGAAACTTGTCCCGCAAAAAACACCAAAAATGCTGATCATCGACGATCCCGCCTTCCTCGACGAGCTGTCCCCGATTCTGCGCGAGCTGCTTGGTGATGCGGTGCACATCACGAAGTCCAAGCCGCATTTCCTGGAGATCATGCACCGTGAGGGCACCAAGGGCCTGGCACTGGAATTCCTCGCCAAGCATTTCGGCTGCGAGCTGTCCGAGACGATGGCGGTGGGCGATTCCTGGAATGACCATGAGATGCTTGAAGCTGCGGGTCTCGGCGTAGCCATGGCGAATGCCATTCCTGCACTGAAAGAAATCGCAGATTTCGTTACCCTCAGCAACAATGAAGACGGTGTGAAGTACGCCATCGACAAATTCATTCTGAAGACGGCTGAGTAAGCAAAGCGTAGAACAAAATCACCCTAACGGATGAATAAGATTACCTTTGCGCGAGCACAATGTATGCTTTTTTCACATATATTCAGTAACTATAGTTTCCTTTACAAGCACAAAGGGTGCCTCCTCCGGTTCAGTTCATCCGGCGGTCAGGCACCCTTTCTGTTTCCTGACCTGTCAAGGCCTGTGCTCCTCCCAGGCCATGCGGGCCAGCGGGAACGGGGAAATCGCCCGCGCCAGAATGCCCTGCATGTAAGCAATAGCCACGCCGTAATTGACGATAGGCACCCCGGCCTCCTGCGCCTCATCCATGCGGCGGAGCATCTGCCGGCGGCTGAGCATGCAGCCCCCGCAGTGAACGATCAGCGCGAATTCCTCCAGCGGCTCCGGGAAGCTCATGCCGCTGGCAAAGACGAATTCAAGCTGCTTGCCGGTGGCCTGGCGCAGCCAGCGGGGGATTTTGACCGTGCCGATGTCATCGCCCTGGCGGTGGTGGGTACAGGCCTCGGCGATCAGCACCTTGTCCCTGTCCTGCAGCCGGTCAATTGCGCGCGCGCCGCGCACCAGCTCTTCCAGCCGGCCCTTCTGCCGGGCGAACAGAATGGAGAAGGAGGTCAGCGGAACCCCGCGCGGTGTATCGGCCGCTGCCTTCAGGAATACCTGCGAATCCGTCACGACCAGCCGCGGCTGCTTCCCGAGGCTCTCCAGCGTCTCCTTCAGCTCGTACTCCTTGGTCACGACTGCAACTGCATCGCTCTCCAGCAGATCGCGGATCGTCTGCTGCTGCGGGAGAATCAGCCGGCCCTTGGGCGCAGACTGGTCCACCGGCACGACCAGCACCACCAGGTCGCCGGGCGAGACCAGGTCCCCGATAATGCGGAACTTATCCTCTTCCTCCGGCAGCGCAGCACTCAGGGCCTGCAGCAGCTCAGGGAGGCCCTGCCTCTTCAGTGCCGAGACAGGCAGCACCTTCAAGCCGCCCAGCTCCTGCCCCGTCCGGCGGGCCAGCGCCGCAAGCTCCCCGGCCCGGGACGAACTCCCTGCTTCACCTTCAGCAACTACATCCGTTTTGTTCAATACCCCGATGGCCGGAATCCCCTTGTCCCGGATGATCCCGGCCACCTCAACGTCTAGCGGTAACACACCGCTTACGGCATCGACAACTATCAGCGCAATGTCAGTCGAATCCAGTACCGCAAGTGTCCGCTGCCTCCGCAGCTCACCCAGGTCCCCCGTCTCATCCAGCCCGGCGGTGTCAATGAAGACAACAGGCCCAAGGGGCAGCAGCTCCATCGCCTTATATACAGGATCTGTTGTCGTGCCCTTCACCGGAGATACCACAGCCGCATCCTGCTTCGTGATCGCGTTGATCAGGCTGGATTTGCCTGCGTTGCTCCGGCCGAAGATGGCGATATGCAGCCGATTGGAACGCGGCGTCTGATTCATGCTCACAGCCATCCCTCCTTCTGCTGCTGCGGCTCCCGCTGAATAGCGGCTCCTTGTCCGGGTACACCCGGCCTAGTCACCTGATACGGATTCAGAATTTGCTCCAGCTCCTCCGCAGGAAGCAGCTTCGCTTCAAGCACCACCTGCTGCACCGTTTTGCGCTCCCGGCTGGCCTGCTTGGCGACCTCCGCACTGGCCTCATACCCCAGGTGATGGATCAGCGCAGCGGCCAGCACCGGGGAACGCAGCACATGCTCCCGGCAGCGCTCGGGGCAGATAACAATCCCACGTACACAACGTTCTGCGAACAGCGTTACCGCATTCGTCAGCAGCTCCAGCGATTCCAGCAGCGCATCGGCGATCAGCGGCATGAACGCGTTCAGCTCCAATTGCCCGCCCGCAGCCGCCAGCGTCACCGCTGTATCGTTCGCAATGACGCGCATCGCCACCAGCCCGGCCAGCTCGGCGATAACCGGATTGACCTTCCCCGGCATCATCGAGGAGCCTGCCTGCACCGCCGGCAGCTCCAGCTCTCCAAGGCCTCCGGCCGGGCCGCTGGCCAGCAGCCGGAGATCGCCCGAGATCTTCAGCAGATTCACCGCCGCCGCCTTCAGCAGCCCGGAGACCTCTGCGAACACATCCATATTCTGCGTAGGGTCCATCGGATATTCACTGCGGGCCAGGCCATAGCCGGTCAGCTCCTGCAGCACTTCGGTAATCAGGAAGCTATATTTCATCGGAGCGTTAAGCCCGGTGCCAATGGCCGTGCCTCCGATGTTGATCTCGCGGAGCCGTTCCTCCACCTTGTACAGCCGCCAGCGGTCCCGGGCAACCGCCTTGGCATAAGCGCCGAAGCCCTGCCCGGCCATCATCGGCAGGGCATCCATCAGCTCCGTCCGGCCCAGCTTCAGCACCTCGGCGAATTCCGTCTCCTTCTCCTGGAGTGCTTCCTGCAAGACCGCACAGGCCTTGCTCAGTGCCCGGACCTGCCCGATTGCCGCAATTCTCAGCGCCGTGGGGTAGACATCATTGGTGGACTGGCCGCAGTTCACATGGTCCAGCGGATGCACCAGTGAATAATCTCCCCGCTCTCCGCCGAGCAGCTCAGCTGCGCGGCTGGCGATCACCTCGTTCACATTCATATTTGTGGACGTTCCGGCTCCTCCCTGGAAGGCATCTACCGTGAACTCCTCACGGTAAGCGCCTTCCAGAAGCTCATCGCAGGCCTGCACAACCGCCTGGGCAACCGCCCCCGGATAAGTGTTCAGCTTCAGATGGGTCTGCGCAGCCGCTTTTTTCACCGTTACGATGCCCTGTAGCAAGTGGGGGTTGACCCTTCTGCCGCTGACTGCGAAATTCTCCATCGCCCGCGCAGTGTGAATCCCGTAATACGCAGCCTTAGGAATCTCCCGGGCTCCCAGGGCATCCTGCTCCATCCGGACGGATTGCCGCTGATGTTCCATCATCAGTCTACCGCCCTTACGCCTTCACTTCCAGAACTTCCAGCACCCGGGGCAGAATCCCCCGGAAGTACGCAAAAGCGATGCCGTAATTCGTAATCGGCACATTCTGCACACCCGAGCGCTGCAGCCGCCGCATGAGCTGCTTCCGGTTGAAGATACAGCCGCCGCAGTGGACGATCAGCTTATAGGCGGAGATGTCCTCCGGGAACTCCGGCCCTATGCTAGTCGTGATTTCCAGCTTGCCGCCGGCGCTCTCCTCCAGCTTCGCCTTCACCAGCATCCGGTCAATCTCCCCGTTATGCGGATGATGGATGCAGGCCTCGGACAGCAGCACCTTATCTCCGGGCTTCAGGGTGGAGATCATGCCGGCCCCGGCCACGAACGTGTTCAGGTCGCCCTTGAACCGGGCCATCAGAATCGCAAAGGTCGTTAACGGCACCTCCGCCGGGATCGTCTCGTTCACTCTGTCATACACCTGCGAATCGGTAATCACCAGATTCGGCTGCCGCTTCAGACCGGCGAGCAGCTCCGGCAGCTCCTCCTCTGTCACAGAGACGGCGATGGCATGATGATCCAGCAGGTCGCGGAGAATCTGCTGCTGCGAAGCTACGAGCCGGTATTTGGGCGCCGGAATCAGCTCCGGCAGCACCAGCACCACCAGATCGCCCTGGTTGACCAGATCGCCTACAATACTGCTCCGCTCGAACTCAGCAGGAGCGTATTCACCCATCGCAAAGCGCAGGCTGCCCAGATTAGTGTTCCGCTTCACGCTTAGCTTGATGAAGGGGATCGTCAGCGCTGCTTTTAGAGAATCAATGTCGGTATAATGGTCGTCGGTCTTAGCAATTACGCCAATCACGGGGATATTGCGCGTCTCCATCTCCTGAACCCATTCCTTCTCCAGCTTGTAATCCCCCTCCTCATCCGAGAAGATCATGATCCCGAGATCGGTCAGATCCATCACCTCCCGCGTCTTCTGGACGCGGAAGAGATCAGGATCATCAATCCCGGCGGTATCGACGATGATGGAGGTGCTTAAGTTTTTCAGCGTGAGATATTGGTAGATCGGCTCTATGGTCGTTCCCGGCTCATCGCTGACCAGAAGGGAGGATTTCCCGGTGAGCGCGTTGACCAGGCTGGACTTCCCCGAATTCCGTCTCCCGAACACAGCGATATGCATCTTGTTGGATTGTGGGGTGAATTGCATAACATCTCTCTCCTTGGCTTGCGATTTTTAGAAGTACAGATCCCGTTCACCGTTCTCAATGCGCCGGAGCCGGTCTATTGCCGCCCGCCGCGCCGCCTCCTTCGGAATGTCCTCCAGCCCTTTGCGGATAATCTCTTCGCCCAGCAGTCTTGTCTCTTCATCCGCATAGTCCAGCAGGTATTCCTTGAAGGTCAGCAGCGAGTTGGGCTGGCAGATGTTATGGATCTGCCCGGATTTGGCCAGCCGCATGAACCGGTCGCCCGTCCGTCCTTCCCGGTAGCAGGCCGTGCAATAGCTCGGTACATAGCCGTCCCTGCACAGTCCACGGATAATCTCCTCAGGGGAACGGTGATCGCTGACCTCGAACTGCGGCTTCTCGCCGGGGCATCCTTCCGCCCCCTGACGGCTCTCCATATAACCGCCGACTCCGGTACAGGAGCCTGCGCTGACCTGCGAGATTCCCAGCGTGATCACCTCGTCCCGGAAGGACGGCTCCTCGCGGGTGGAGAGGATCATTCCGGCATAAGGGACGGCCAGTCGCAGCACCGCCACCAGCTTTTTGAAATCATTGTCATTCACCAGATGCGGATAGATCTCCAGATTAACATTCTCCGCCTCACGCAGCCTGGGAACAGAGACCGTATGCGGCCCGACGCCGAACCGCTCCTCCAGATGCTCCGCATGCATCAGCATAGCCACGGTATCGTACTTATGGTCATACAGGCCATACAGCACACCTATCCCGACATCATCAATGCCTCCAAGCTGCGCGCGGTCCATTGCGGTCGTATGCCAGTCGTAGTCGTTCTTCGGGCCTTGAGGATGCAGCCGCGCATAGGTCGGCCGGTGATACGTCTCCTGGAACAGAATATACGTCCCGATCTCCGCATCCTTCAGCCGGGTGTAATCTTCTACGGTCGTGGCAGCAATGTTGATGTTCACCCGGCGGATGCTGCCGTTATCCACCTTGACGGAATAGATGGTGCGGATGGCCTCCACCACATAATCAATATCGCAGTTTACCGGGTCTTCCCCTGCCTCCAGCACCAGCCGCTTATGCCCCAGCTCCTGAAGCACACGGACTTCATCCGCGAGTTCCGGCAAGCTCAGCTTCCGGCGCATGAAATCGCTGTTACTGTGCTTGTATCCGCAGTAGTCGCAATTGTTGACACAGTAGTTGCTTATATATAAAGGCGCAAATAAAACGATGCGGTTGCCGTAAATTTTCTCCTTGATCACCTTGGCCGAACGGTTGATATCCTCCAGCACCTCCGGGTCCGTCACCTCCAGCAGCACCGCCGCTTCGCGGTGAGTCAGCCCCTTGCACATCCGTGCCTTCTCCAGAATGGACAGCACATAAGCCTGATCGCCAGCCTTCGCCTGCGCTTCTTCCAGACTGAGCCTGATCTCCTCATCATCAATGAACTCCGCTGCTTCCCAGCCGTTACGCATTCCTCTCACCTCCGTGCTATATAATGCGTGTGCAGCAGCTCATGGGCCAGATGGCTGTTCGGCTCACCCAGGAATTCCTCGTAGAGCGCCTTAATGTAAGGATTCTTATGCGATTTGCGCACCGTCTGGGCCTCATCCTCCGAGTAGATAGCCTTGGCCCGCTCCGCCCGGATATCGGTACGTGCCGCGGTAACCGCATCCAGAATCGGCTGGCCGCCGCCCGCGATACAGCCTCCGGGACAGGCCATGACCTCGATGAAGTCATAGCTGTGCTCCCCGCGTTCCATTGCCTCCATCAGCTTGCGGGCATTGCCCAGCCCATGCACCACAGCTGTGCGGATCTTCCGGCCGTCCGGCAGGTCAATCACATTCTCCTTCAAGCCGTCCATGCCCCGGACTGCTGTATATTCAACCGCCTCCAGCTCCTGGCCGGAGGTGAGCTCGAATACGGTACGCAGTGCCGCTTCGGCCACCCCGCCGCTGGCCCCGAAGATCACGCCGGCCCCCGAGCCCCGGCCGATCGGATTATCGAAATCTTCATCCGGCAGGTTCAGGAAGTCGATCCCGGCCTCTTTGATCATCGCTGCCAGCTCGCGGGTGGTCAGCACCCAGTCCACGTCCTGCAGCCCTTCGCTGGATAACTCCTCCCGCCTGCCCTCGAACTTCTTAGCCGTGCAAGGCATGATCGAGACAACGGTGATACTCTTCGGGTCCACCCCAGCCTGCTTGGCAAAAAAAGACTTCACCATCGCCCCCTCCATCTCATGCGGCGACTTGCAGGTGGACAGATGGTTCAGCCGGTCCGGGAAATTATTCTCCATGAATTTCACCCAGCCGGGGCAGCAGGAGGTCATCAGCGGCAGGTTCTCCCCGCTGCCGAGGCGGGAGAGCAGCTCGGTCCCTTCCTCCATAATGGTCAAATCCGCGCCGAAGTTCGTATCGAACACCTTGTCGAAGCCCAGCCTGCGGAGAGCGGCGACCATTCTGCCGGTCACCCGGTTGCCCGGCGGCAGGCCGAAGGCCTCGCCCAGCGCCACCCGTACCGCCGGTGCGGCCTGGACCACCACATATCTGCCGGGGTCTGACAGCTCCCGCCACACATCGTCGATGTTCTCGTGCTCGCTGAGCGCCCCGACCGGACAAGCCATAATGCACTGGCCGCAATCGATGCAGCTGGACTCGGCCAGCGGACGGCCGAACGCGGTGGAGATGACGGTATCGAAGCCGCGCTTCGCGAAGCCGATTGCACCCACCGTCTGCATCGCTGCGCAGGCCCCGACACAGCGGCCGCAGAGAATGCACTTAGAGGCATCCCGGACGACCGCCGGAGAGGTATAATCCTTCTCCTGGCTTGATTTCTCCCCGGTGTAGCTCACCTTGCGGATGTTCAGTGTACTGGAGACCGTCTGCAGCTCACAGCCGCCGCTGCGGGAGCAGCTGAGGCATTCCTGGTTATGGTCGGACAGCAGCAGCTCCACCGAGGCTCTGCGGGCCTCGCGCACCTTGCGGGTGTTCGTCAGGATCTTCATGCCTTCCTCCGCGATCAGCGTACAGGAAGCAATCAGCTTCGGCCCCACCTCCACGACACAGACCCGGCAGCTGGACGAGTGATTCAACCCCTTCAGATAACACAGCGACGGGATCTCCACGCCTTGCCGGCGCGCCGCTTCAAGCACGGTCATTCCTTTGGTAACCTCGGTTTCTATGCCGTCAATGGTAATTTTTATCGTGTTCAAGTGTGTCCCCTCCTCTCCGTCAGACTACCGCTACCGCTTTGAACTTACATACATCGAAGCAGACCCCGCATTTGATGCAGACTGCCGTGTCAATCACGAACGGCTCCTTCAGCTCGCCGGAGATTGCATCGACCGGGCACTTCTTGGCGCAGAGGCTGCAGCCCCGGCACAGCTCCTGATCAATCTGGTAGGCAATCAGCGATTTGCATACCCCAGCCGGACATTTATGGTCTACAATATGGGCCAGATATTCTTCGCGAAAATACTTCAGCGTGGACAATACCGGATTCGGCGCGGTCTGGCCCAGTGCACATAAGGAAGCATTCCTGATCTGCTTGGAGAGGTTCTCCAGCTTCTCCAGATCCTCCATCGTGCCCTTGCCCTCCGTGATCTTATCCAGCAGCTCCAGCAGGCGCTTGGTGCCGATGCGGCAGGGGGTGCACTTCCCGCAGGACTCATCGCGGGTGAAATCAAGATAGAACCGGGCTACATCGACCATACAGGTGTCCTCATCCATAACGATCATCCCGCCGGAGCCCATCATCGACCCCAGGCTGGTCAGGGTATCGAAGTCAATCGTGCAGTCCAGATGCTCCTCGGTCAGACAGCCGCCGGACGGCCCGCCGGTCTGTACCGCCTTGAACTTCTTGCCGCCGGGAATGCCGCCGCCGATCTCGAAGATCACCTCGCGCAGCGTGATGCCCATCGGCACCTCGACCAGGCCGGTGTTCACCACCTTGCCGCCGAGCGCGAATACCTTCGTGCCCTTGGATTTCTCCGTTCCGAAGCTGGCATACCAAGGCGCTCCGTGCATAATAATCTGGGCCACATTCGCCAGCGTCTCGACATTGTTAATAATCGTCGGCTGGCCCCACAGCCCCTCCACCGCCGGAAAAGGCGGCTTAGGCGTCGGCATCCCCCGATGACCTTCAATCGAATGAATCAGCGCCGTCTCTTCCCCGCAGACAAAGGCCCCGGCACCCAGCCGTACCTCAATGCTGAAGCTGAAGCCTGTGCCCAGGATATCATCGCTCAGGAGACCGTATTCCCGGGCCTGTTCAAGCGCTTTCATAAAGCGCTTGACCGCGATGGGATATTCCGCACGGACATAGATGAAGCCCTGATCCGCGCCGATGGCATACCCGGCTATCGCCATTGCCTCAATGACCGAATGGGGGTTGCCTTCGAGGATCGAGCGGTCCATGAACGCCCCCGGGTCCCCTTCATCCGCATTGCAGATCACGTACTTCTGTGCCTTATCCTGCTTCGCGGCGAACTCCCATTTCAGGCCGGTGTTGAAGCCGCCGCCGCCGCGTCCCCGCAGGCCGGACTGCTTCACCGTCTCAATGACCTCCTGGCGGCTCATCGTCTTCAGCACCTTGCCGAGCGCCTGGTAGCCGTCGCTGCCGATATACTCATCGATATTCTCCGGGTCAATAACCCCGCAGTTATGCAGGGCGATCCGCACCTGCTTCTTGTAGAATTCTGTTTCCTCGAAATTCAGAATATGCCCGCTGTCCTGCCGGGTCTTCTCGTAGATCTTCTTCTCATAAGGCTTGCCCTGGAGCAGATGCGCCTCCACCAGCTTCGGAATATCCTGCACCTCCACCCGGCTGTAGAAGATCCCTTCCGGGTAGACAATCACAACCGGCCCCAGCTCACACAGCCCGAAGCATCCGGTGCGTACAACCTCCACCTGTTCCTGAATACCGCGGGCGGTGATCTCCTGGTTCAGCTTATCGATGATCTGATTGGAGTCGGACGAGGTGCACCCCGTCCCTCCGCATACCATCACGGACCTGAACGTGATGGCCTCCGGCCGGGCATCCGTGACTCTCCGGTTATCCAGCCGGGCTTGCGTCAGTATCTTAATCGCCTCAAGATCCGTTAAGAGCTTCATATTCATCCCTCCTGTCTGCTGCGCACAGAGCGCAGGATCATCCCTTGTATTCCTTCAGAATTTTGGGAATATTGCCCGGCACCAGCCGACCGTGGACCTTCTCGCCAATGGTCATTACCGGGGCAAGGCCGCAGGCCCCCAGGCAGCGGGTCGCCTCCAGCGTGAATTTGTTGTCTTCTGTAGTGCCCTGGACAGGCACATTCAGCTCTGTGCTGAGGCGGTCAAGGATGCCCTGGGCACCCTTGATATAGCAAGCCGTCCCCATGCAGAGATGGACCACATGCTCCCCCTTGGGGGTCAGCGAGAAGAAATGGTAGAACGAGGCCACCCCGTAGATTTCGCTCATCGTCAGACCCAGCTCCGCCGAGACCACCGCAAGCACCGGCTCAGGCAGATACCCGTAGATATCCTGTATCTCATGGAGTACAGGGATCAGCGCCCCCTTAACCATTCTGAACTGTGAGATCGCCGCCTGTACCTTCATCAGCTTCTCATCCGCTTCAGCGGTGCGGCTGCAGCCGCCCGCTTGTTGTGCTTCCATATCCATACCCCCTCTGCTCCTGGTAAAAGTTCAGCAACGCCGTCAGAATTCCATCATCTTTTGCTGAAATCCCGATATACTATATTGAGAATGGTTTTCAATTAGAGCAAATCGCTCTCATGCTTCAGCTTCAGCCTGCTCCAGCGGCGTTCAATTTCGGCTTCAAAGCTATGCAGCAGCTCTGCATCCTTAAGCAGATGCTTTGTTTTGCCCATGCCCTTCAGCCAGTCTGCGGCCGGAATGCGCTTGTTCTTCAGCTCAGGGTTGTAGGTAATATTGGTAACCCCCTGCTCGATCTCATACAGCGGGAAGAAGCAGGAATCCACCGCTGCCTTAACCAGATCATGGCCGCTATGGTCAGGCGTCTTCCAGTTCAATGGGCAGGCGCAGAGCAGCTTCCCGTAGGCGGTGCCGGCATGATTGGCGTACCACTGGGCCTTGGCGGCTTTTTGGATCATATCCTGGGGGTTCGATTCTGCGGCGGTGAAGACATACGGAATGTTACAGGCCGCCAGAATCTGCGCCGTATCCTTGTGATGGCCTTTCTTCCCCTTCTGCGTCTTCCCTACACCCGAGGTGCTGGTGATATGTCCTACAGGCGTGGAATAGGAGAGCTGGGAGCCGGTGTTCATATAGCCTTCATTGTCGTATTCCAGAATGATCATCTTATGGTTGCGCAGGGCCGCCCCTACAGTTGCCCCCATCCCGATATCCATCCCGCCGTCCCCGGAGACCATGATGAAGGTAATATCGTCGCTGATCTGGATCTCGCCGCGCCGCTTTAATTCATAGAAGGCATCCACCATACCCGCGAGCGTCGCTGCACCATTCTGGAACAGGTTGTGCACGAAGGTCTGGTTATGGGATGAGTACGGATAGCTGGCCGTTACCACATACGCACAGCCCGTCTGGAACAGGACGACCATGTCGCCCTCGATGCCCTTGAAGAACAGCTCCAGCGCCGATAATGCGCCGCAGCCGGGACACGCGCCGTGACCTGGGGCCAGCCGGCGGGGCTTCGCAGTCAGCTGCCGCAGCGGAGGCAGCTTCACCTTCAGCCGTCCATCCTCGCCTGGAGTTACCTCGATCAGTCCGCTCCGGTAATCATCACCATGCAGCGGTTCACTCACTGGAGTTATCGCGTGCTGCGGGTCTCCGGGATAGTAGCCATGATAATCGAACGGCTTCTCGGCATACCCTTTATGGGCCGCATCGATTGCCAGCTCGAAGAAGGCTTCAGCATCATCGGCATAGAAGTCCTTGCCGCCCAGACCGAAGATACGGGAGAGAATCACCGTATGGTTATCCGGATCAACCTGGAGTGAGGAACGGATCTCATGGGTCAGGTTGCCGCCCTGGGACCCATAGGAATCTGCCCGTTCTCCGACCAGCAGCGCCTTGACCTGCTTAAGCGCCTGGCGCAGCTGCGCCGCCGGGAAGGGCCGGATCAGGTTCGGACGGACCAGGCCGGCCTTAATGCCTCTATTCCGCAGCGCATCTACAGTATCCTTGGCCGATTCTCCGGCAGAGTTCAGCAGGAACACGGCTACCTCGGCATCGTCCATCCGGTACAGATCAAGCACCTGATGCTCGCGCCCGGACAAGGCGGCATATTCGGCGGCTACCTCGGCATAGACTTCGCCGGCCTTCTCTAGCGCCAGCGATAGCTGGTAGTGGTTATTGAGCAGGTCATCTCCGCCCATATGCGCGCCGATGGTCACCGGATGGACCGGGTCAGAGACATTCGGATAATTGTGATTCGGGTTCGGGCCCACGAAGCGCTGCACCACTTCATTCTCCTTGAAGTATTGAACCTTGCGCTTCTGATGGGAGGTGAAGAAGCCGTCATAGGCGACAATGACTGGCAGGCGCACCTCAGCATGCTCCGCAATCCGCAGCGCCATGATGTTCATGTCATACACCGCCTGCGGCGTGCTGGCCGTCAGAATAACCCAGCCGGTATTCAGACCGTAATAGAGGTCGGAATGGTCGCCGCGGATATCAAGCGGTCCGCTGACTGCACGGGTCACCAGATTCAGCACCATCGGGAACCGGGTCCCGGACTGGGTAGGGAGCTGCTCCAGCATGTAGAGGAAGCCTTGGGAGCTGGTCGCGTTAATGACACGGGCACCGGCCATCGCCGCCCCGTAGCAGATGCCTGCGGAGCCGTGCTCACCGTCTGCAGCAATCAGCTCAATGTCATGCTGGCCGCGGGCCTTCATCTGATCGAGATACTGGGCCACCTCCGTTGAAGGGGTAATCGGAAAATAGCCCATGATATGATAGTTAATCTGCGCCGCCGCCGTTGCCGCCATCTCATTCCCGGACTCAAAGGTGGTTACTTGCTCGGCAGGCACAGCCTGTGTTTCTGTATTTTCACTGACAGCCATTGTTCTCGCCTCCTTGTCTAATCACTTGAATACCTGGGGAACGCGGTGCTCCTCGGCGAACCCGAGCTCCTCGCGGATGCTGGTCAGGGCCTCGGTCGGGCAGACCTCGATACATTTCAGGCAGCCCTTACAGTAGTGGTAATCGATACCGAGCAGCGTCTGCTGCGGCCGTCCGCGCTTATCCTCGCCTTCCTCCCAGACGAAGCAGTTATCCGGGCACACATTGTCACAGGCCGCACAGCTGATGCAAGAATCCAGATCCAGCACAGGCAGAACGCCGGAGCGCGAGCCGCTTAAGTCCTTCAGCACACTGTTGCCCTGAGCCAGAATGACGCCGCCCGGCGTCTGGGTCTCATAGCCGAGCAGGGATTGTGCACGCTTGAAGGGAGCGGTCACTGTGCCCTCCGGCACCTCATAGGTCTTGAACTTCACCTCATTGTATCCCCGGTCGAAGGTGCGGATATTAGGCTCCACCAGATGCGGATATTTCTTCTCGAAGGTTCTGCGGATGACCTTGCGCATCGCCTCGGGATCCAGGAAGTCACAGATGCGGAACATCGCGCCGAGCATGGAGGTGTTCACCTTCGTCTGCTCCTCGACGGCAATGCCCATGGCGTCCACCACAGCTATCGTTCCGTATTCCAGCTTCAGGTCGGCCCGGACCTCATCGAAATCACGCGGGGTATTCACCAGAACCACGCCATCCGGCTGCAGGCCGCTGACGACATTGACGGTCCCGTACAGGGCCTCATGAAAGACCGCCACCAGATGGGGCTCCTCAATCGGGCTATGATCCCGGATCTCCACCTCAGGGTCGCAAAAGCGGACGAAGGTCTTGATCGGGGTTCCTTTTTTCTCCGAGCCGTAAGACGAGAAGTTGGCGGCATTGAAGCCCAGCTCCAGCGCACCGGTCTCGGCCAGCATTTTGCCGGCCAGGTTGGCTCCAAGACCGCCGATGGATTCCAGCCGGATTTCATAGAAGCCAAGCGCATTCTTATGCGGGAGTGTTGACATGAAATCTCCTCCTTCAATGTTCAGAAAACATCTTTAATGTGAATAAATTCACTAATAAGGCCATTGTAAAAGCTTAGCGCAGATGCTATTGGGGGCTGGCCCTATAGCTGCAATGATCCCCTCTGCCCAGTTCAATCTGATACCCGGCCGCCGCAATCCTCAGCTCAATGCAGTCCCGGCACACGGCGGGCTCATCGCCCATACAGATCTTGTTCTCATACAGCGCATATTTCCGGCGGACACTAAGCGGCGACAGAATCGGCATCACTACATTGCAGCCTGCCTGCAGCGCCTTCTCCCGCCCGAGCGGATCAAGCGTACCCATAGCTGTTGTAGCAGGCATCAGTGCATCCGGCACGAGCAGCCTCGCCAGGGCAAGCATCACGAGGGTGTCGTCTACGGTTCCTCCCTGCTTCTCACCGAGCGGGGTTGCGCTGTGCGGGATGAACGGCCCGATGCCGATCATGTGGGGCTGAAGCTCCTTCAGCAGCAGCAGATCCTCTGCCAGATGGGAGAGGGTCTGTCCGGGAAGACCGACCATGAAGCCCGATCCCACCTGATAACCGATGCTCTTAAGCAGCCGGAGGCACTCAAGCCGGTGATCGTAAGACATTCCGGGGTGCAGAGACCGGTACAGCGTACGTGAAGCGGTCTCATGCCGGAGCAGATAGCGGTCCGCCCCTGCATCGAACAACGCCCGGTAGAAGCCCTCGCTCCGTTCTCCAACGGATAAAGTAATGGCTGCTCCAGGGCAGCGCTGCTTGATGCCTGTGACAATGCGGATCAGCCTGGCCTCCGTGAAGTAGGCATCCTCTCCGCTCTGCAGCACGAACGAACGATACCCGAGGCGATAGCCCTCCTCCGCACACTCCATAATCTCCTGCTCCGTCAGCCGGTAACGCTCTGCCGCGAGATTCGATCTGCGCAGGCCGCAGTAGAGACAATCCTGCCTGCAGAAGCTGGAGAATTCGATTAACCCACGCAAGTAAACGGTTTCACCATAATGCAGCTTCCGGGCCTGAACCGCCAGATGGAATAACCGGTCTCTGCTCCCGGTGTTCAGCTGCTGCAGCAGGCAGACCAGCTCTTCCTGATTCAGCTCATTGCGTTCAACTAATTGGTCCAGCAATGCTTCCATTCCGGTATGTCCTCCATCCCTTGTCTGCTGCCAGATGATCAAGCTATGAGCTTAACGAATTACTCTAGACTATGCAGGGGCAGAAGGTTCCATGACGGTGTGAAACAGACGAATCCATGCTTTTTGTGTACATTCTGCGAACCTTGCCGCAGCACAAAACACGGGCCTCCAAATGACGGAGACCCGTGTCTGCACGGGAAGACAGACAGCCTTCCCGGGTGGTCACTCTATGAATTTATGGTGGTATTAGGCCAGGCTTAAGGCCTCATCTTCCGCTGCCTCTTCCTCCAGCTGGGAGTTGTACAGCTCGGCGTAACGCCCGCCCGAGGCCAGCAGCTCCTCATGTCTGCCCCGCTCGGCAATCTCCCCGTTCTCCAGCACCAGAATGACATCGGCATTCTGGATCGTTGAGAGGCGGTGGGCGATTACTAGCGTGGTCTTATCCTTCATCAGCTTGCGGATCGCCTGCTGGACCATCCGCTCCGATTCATTGTCCAGCGCCGCCGTCGCTTCATCCAGCAGCAGGATCGGCGCATCCTTAAGCATCGCTCTGGCGATGGACAGGCGCTGCCGCTGTCCCCCGGACAATCTGGAGCCATGCTCGCCGATGTCTGTATCCAGGCCTTCCGGCAGCTCCATTACGAACTCATAGGCGTTCGCCTGCCGCAGTGCCTCCAGAATCTCTTCCTCCGACGCTCCCGGCCTGCCGCTCCCGATATTGTCGCGGATGCTCCCGGAATACAGGCCTGACTCCTGAGGCACGTAGGCGAAGTAGCTTCGCAGCCCGGCAAGCGGCAGCTCCCGGATCGGACGGCCGTTGATCGCAATCTCACCTGCATCCGGCTGATAGAAACCGAGCAGGAGCTTGAACAGGGTCGATTTCCCGCCGCCGCTCGGGCCCACCACAGCCATCTGTCTGCCGCGCGGCAGCTCCAGACTCACCCCGTTCAGACTCTGCTTCTCACTGTCCGGGTAGCGGAAGGACAGACCCTTAAGCTGTAGCGCGGTGAAATCCGGCTGCTTCACTTGCGCCTCCGGAAGCTCTTTCACCTCGGCCGGCGCATCCATCACCTCGAAGATCCGCTCTGCCGCGCCCAGCGACTGCTGCATGGAGGCGACCAGGCCCGGCAGCGATGAGAACGGTCCAACCAGGTAGTTCATCAGTTGAATGAAGGCGATCATCGCCCCGACCTCAAGCCTGCCGTTGGCCACGAACCATCCGGCAATCACCAGCGCCAGCAGGAAGGTCAGATTCCCCAGCAAGGAGGAGATTGCTCCGGTAGCACCTTCGATCCTCGCTTTCTTTTTCTCCCCTGAGGCAATTTCCTCACTATAGCCTACATACTGCTTCTGCAGCCGGCGCTCCATGGAGAAGGCTTTGAACACCATGCTGCTGCCCAGTACATCATTCAGAAAAGCCGTGGTCCGGCTCATACTTTCCTGCACCCGCACACTGTTAATACGCATCGCATTGCCGAAGATTTTACCGGTCAGGAACAGCAGCGGCCCAATGGACAAGCAGATCAGCGCCAGCAGCCAGTTAATATAGAGCAGATAGGCGAACGAGGCGATTGCGAGAAGCGGGTTACGCAGCAGGTCCAGAATAACATGACCACAGGCTTCACCTACCGACTGGTTATCGTTCGTGAACCGGGACAAGAGATCCCCGGAATGATTACGGTCGAAGTAGGACTGCGGCAGCGCCAATGTGTGCCCCATCATATCCTGGCGCAGCTCATTTCTGATTTTGGCTGAGACATTGGTCTTGAGATACGCACTGACGAAGGTATTCAATCCCGCGACCGCTAAGAATAGAATTCCGAACCAGGCAAGCCCCTTGAATGCCTCCACATCCAGCCGAACCGCCGCATCCGTAATCCGGGCCAGGAACCAGGCCATCGTAAGATCGAGCACAATACTGAATAACGTCACCAAGAGCAACACCGCATAAATCAGCTTATGCCTGAGCATGTATGTACTTAGTCGGGCAAAAGCGCCTTGCTTCTTCACATCATCAGCTCCTTTTTAGAATTCAATCCCCCGCACCTTCGCATATACCTTGCTGTCATGAAGCTCTCCGTCCGTCTCACGGGTACCTTTGCGCAGAATGCCATCGAGTGTGAATCCGGCACGCTCCGCGACGGCGGCGCTTCTCCCGTTAAGGGCGCTGCAGCGGATTTCAATCCGGTTGGCTTCAAGCGCCTTAATGGCAAAATCCGTGATCCCGTTCACCGCCTCCGTCATGTATCCCTTGCCCGAGCAGGAGCTTCTGATCCAGTAGCCTATCTCAAACCGGCGGCAATCCCAATCCACATGGTGCATGCCTATGTTGCCCACGAATTGGCCGTCCAGCTTCCGGGTTATCAACATGTTCAAGGTAGTCCGGTTCAGATAAGCTACTTGTGATTCACGGACATATTGCTCGGTTTCCTCTACTGCCGGCATACTCCGGGCAAAGGGCATCCAGGGCTTCAGCTCATTCAAACTTTCACGGATGGCTTCATTTATTTCCTTACCGTCTCCAGACCGCAAAGCACGCACAAGCAGACGCTCTGTCTCAAAGCTCTCTGGAATATCCAGCAGAATCGGAACCAATTGTTCACTCATATCCATTAACCTCCATCATTCTAATATCGTTATAGTATAGGGCCACCTCCTAATTTTGAAAATAAAGAAATATACGCAGCAAATTCATAAAACTGGAAGGTAAGCCCGCTGTGGATTCATCTCTTCGGCTCCAATGCCTATAGTTTACTAGACCGCAGGGAAGGGACCTAGCGGCCGGGGGCCGATTTCCCTGTCGGTCCCAGGGCTGAAGAATTGTTAAAAATTGAAAATTAAAAGGAACGCTGTGGCTTCAGAAGGCACTGCGGATAGCTGAATTCTTATGCTTCATCAAGCTGAATATTGTATACTTGCACAAAGCCAAAGCATGGATGTTTACTGGAGAGAGGATGAATGAATAGTCATGGCCAAAACGCATACGGAGCTATTAGCAGAAGAGCAAACACGGCTGGAAACGCTCCGGCTGGCGAAGCTGATCGGGGCTCATGTTACACGCGACGGGACGGCAGAATCACCGATACAAGGCTTGTATTTCAACCGTTACTCCAGAACGGAGCCATCCGATTACATGCACACGATGCAGTGACCAACCGTAGGCATTGCCGCCCAGGGGACCAAAATCATCAAGACCGGCGAACAGACCTCCGAATACAGCGGCTCGCGTATCCTGGTTGCGCCCGTAGCGGTGCCGATCAGTATGCAAACGATTCAGGCAAGCACCTCAGAGCCGTTCCTTGGAGTAGGGGTCTATCTCGATCCGCACAAAATCGCTGCGCTGATCCCGAAGGTTTATCCGGATGGTCTGCCAAAAACCGGCAGGCGCAGCGCAAGCTATGTCCTGGAAGGCGAGCCTGCCTTAATCGGCGCGGTGGCCCGGCTGGTGGCTTGCCTGGACGAGCCTGGCGATAACGGCTTACTGGCCTCGCTTGCGATGGATGAAATTTTTGTCCGGCTGCTGCGCACTCCAATCGGTGTGTATGTGGCGGAGACCGTGCTGGCCGGGTCGGATGTCCAGCGCGTCGCCAAAGCGATCGATTGGCTGCGGAGCCACTTCGCAGAATCTCGGACTATTGCCGAACTGGCCGCCATGGTTCATCTCAGCGAATCCTCGTTCCGCGAATATTTCAAGTCGGTGACCTCAATGAGTCCGCTGCAGTATCAGAAGGCGCTTCGGCTTCAGGAGGCGCGGCGGCTGATGCTGTCCGGCGGGCGGGATATCACCACGGCCTGCCGGCTGGTCGGGTATATCAGCGATTCACAGTTCAGCCGGGATTACAGCCGGTTTTTCGGTAATCCGCCAAGCCGGGATATTGCTAAATGGAAGCAACAACAGTAGGAATGAGGGTGGTTTTCCGTTGAATCGGGCAAACAATCAAGCGGAACGGTCAAACGTTCCGGCAGCGCTCCGTCTATACTGATTCTTATCCGAAGGCGCTTCAAGGCGCAGCGGTAATGATCACCGGAACAAGCTGCTGGATAAAAGCTTGATTTCTTGAGGGGGGCAACGGAATGCGGATTTTTGTAACGGGAGCAAGCGGCTTTATCGGGTCGGCAGTGGTGCGGGAATTGCTTGAGGGCGGACACGAAGTCTCCGGGCTGGTACGCTCGAAGGAAGCGGCGGAGCGGCTGGAGGCTAACGGAACGAGAGCGGTTCGCGGCTCTATTGAAAATACGGAGCTTTTACGCCGGGAAGCGGCAGGGGCCGATGCTGTTGTGCATACGGCCTTCTATCATAAGTTCTCCCATGCCGGCCTGCCGGCAAAACTGCGGATTATGCTGGGCGGAAGTCCGGCCCGGGCGGCGGCCCGTTTCATGGCGGCGGCGGTCGGCACGGATTGCCGCGCCATTCAGGCTCTGGGAGCCGGGCAGTCAGGGCGGTCTGGAGCGCTTGTAATTGCGATCCCCACCATGACGCTCACTCCCGGAAGGCTGGCGGCCGAAGAGGATGCAGGAGATCCTGCTTCCATCGGAGGAGGGCGCGTGGCCTCGGAGCAAGCGGTCCTCGCGCTTGCCGGTTCCGGCGTCCGCGCATCGCTGGTACGTCTGCCGCCGATCGTATATGGCAGCGGTGACCAGAGCGGCCTGCTTCCCAGCCTGATCCGGGCCGCAAGATCCAAGGGAGCCGCCGCCTATATCGGGCAAGGCACCAACCGTTGGCCCGCTGTACACCGGCTTGACGCGGCGCGTCTGTTCAGGCTGGCCGTAGAACAGGCTCCTTCGGGTTCTCGGCTGCATGCGGCCGGGGAAGAAGGGATACCCTTCAGGCAGATTGCGGAGGCGATAGCCCGGCAGGCGAATCTGCCGCCCAAGCAGATCGGACCCGGAGACGCCGGCTCGTATTTCGGCTGGCTGGGCCCGTTTGTATCGGCTGACAACCCCGTTTCTTCAGCGCTGACCCGCGAGCGTTTCGGCTGGAACCCGCAGGAGCGCGGTTTGCTGGCCGAAATCGCACAGGGTGATTATTTTGCCGGCCAATCGCTGCGTTAAGTGAATTTGCGCTAACACAACGTATGCTGTTTTTCGCATACATTCAGCAACAAAGTCACTCTGCGAATCATTAAAGAGAATGTCTTCTCTCACCGGCCGCTTGTATAGAGAATTGTTGCATTTCCTGCAGGATTCCTCTAAACGTGTTATTGGCTGTGGAGCATACAAGAAGGAGCTCTCCAAAAAGTCAGTTCAACCTGACTCTAAGGAAAGCTCCTGTTTGTTGTCCCTATACTGTCCGTCCCCTGTTCAGATCCCCTCCCGGCACAGCGGAACCCTCATTCCGGTAACGGCAAGCGTAACCTTCTCCGGCAGAATATAATCCTTCGCCAGATTCACATCATGTGACATATGCGTGTATATCGCCCGGTGCGGCTGGACGGTCTCCAGCACGTCAGCGGCTTCGGTCATATCGTACACAGAGCGGGTCGATAGCTCAGCGGCTTCATAATAAAAGCTGGTTCCCAGCACCAGCAGGTCCGCCCCGTGCATCGGCGCAAGCTCCTCCGTTGTCAGCGAAATTGAGTCCGGGCAGTACACCCAGACATAGTCCTCCTTCTCCAGCCGGTAGGCATAAGAATAGCCGTTCTTGCCATGGTTCACCCGCCAGGTTGTAATCTGCCAGCCGTCCAGTGTAATCCCGTCATCGCAGGGGTTCATGTCGATATGCCCGGTGAGCCACGGGTATTGGCGCTGAATGACGGGGATGACCTCCGCCGGCGCGTACAACTCGCCCCGGAAGCCCATCCAGCGGCAGCTGTCGGCCCATTCCGGCAGCCCGCCGATATGGTCGAAGTGGGCGTGGGTCACCAGCAGCTTCTGCATCTTGCGCAGCCCCAGCAGCTCCATCTGCCGCCGCCAGTCCGGCCCGCAGTCAACCGCCAGGAAGCCGCTGCCGTTACCTATAAGCACTGAGGAACGAAGGCGGTTATTGCGACCCGTGGTTCTTGCTTCCGTACAGGTCTCGCAGTCACAGTACACCCGGGGTACCCCCATGGCATCCCCTGTCCCCAGAAACACTAATGTATCCATAAGCCTGCCCTCCAAGTATCGTCTTTTTAAAATACAAGAATTTATATGTTCCACACGATAACTTATCCTTATATTTCTCGCTGAAACGGTCCCGTCCTTAAAAAGAACGGCATAGCCGTTTCCACTTGGCCAGAATCGTTCAACCCGTATATTATAGTACAGCAGCCGCGCCATTGCATCCTAAGCCCGCGCACAAATAAAGAGCCGCCCTTCAGCCCCACCGGCCGCAGAACAGCTCCCATTTCCATAGTATAGTGAACCCGTCAGATTCCGGCCAGCACCTGATACCAGATGCCGCGCTTCGAGTAGAGTGTCGTACGGACCTCCTCCCAGCCGCCGAGGTAGCTGATATCGAACAATCCTGCAGGCACCGGATACCGGTCCTGATGCTCTGCATAGACCTGCTGGTTCACCGGACGGAAGCCGAATTTGGCGAAAATCTCCTGCGCCTCAGGTGTCGTCAGATAATCCACCAGCGCCTCAGCCGCCTCCCGGGTGCCGTGCTCATCCGCATATTTGTCCACCACCGCCGCCGGGTTCTCGATCAGAATCGTATCCCGGGGAAGGATCACCTCGTATTTCACGCCTTGGGCAATCCGCGCCAGCAGCTCGTTCTCATACGTCACGATGACATCGCCAACCCCGTACTCGAAGGCGGCCATGGAGGCCCGCCCGCTTTTGTCCAGCGATTCGATGTTGGCATGGATGCTCTCCAGAAAAGCCTTCGCCGCCGCAGGGTCCTTCGTCCCCTCCTGCTCCTCGGACCGCTTCAGACCGGCCCCGTAGATGGCATTGATGTCCCACTGGGCTCCGCCGGAGGTCTTCGGATTGGGATAGAGCACCTTCACGCCCGGCTTCGCCAGATCCGCGAAATCATGTATCCCCTTCGGATTGCCCTCACGGGTGCCCAGCGCCACCACCGACCGTGTGACCATTCCGGCTTCACCATGCTGCTTCCAGTCCTTGCTGACCAGCCCGGCCTTAACCAGCTTCTCCACATCGCCCTCCATCGCCAGCAGAGTGACATCAGCCTCGAAGCCGCCCGCAATGGCCCGCGCCTGGGTGCCGGAGGCCTCATAGGACTGCTGGAAGACGAGCGTCTGACCGGTCTCGGCCCGCCATTGCTCCGCGAACATCGGCAGAATCTCGCCCATGGCATCCTTGGCTACGCTGTAAGCACCGATGACCAGGGTCAGATCCCCCTTCTGCGCTGCCGGAGTGTCAGAGCCTGCCGGACCCTTCCCGCAGCCGGCAGCGGTCAGCGTGAACACCGTCAGCATCAGGACGGCCAGCCATGTGTGCAGTTGTCTGCTCCCTCTGATAAGCCTCATACCCGTGACACATCCTACCTGTTATTTTTAGATAAATACCGGCATCGGGTCTTCCTTCAGCCCGTTCTCCTGAATCCAGCTCCGCTCCTCATTGAACAGGTAAGCACGGTGCACCAGCACAGAGATTTCCTGCCCAGGCGTCAGTGTCTCCTTCTCCAGTGAACGGTAGGTGACCAGTTTATGCCCGTTCACTTCCACCTCTACCAGCCATTCGCTGCCGCGGAAATGCAGATGCTTCACGACACCCTGCTCCGTCGCCGAAGCCATTTTGAATTCATGCAGCTGGCCCACCTCGATATACTCGGGCCGGATCAGCGCTTTCGTCGGCTTGCCGCCGCCTGCTCCCTTGAAGCCCTTTAGCTCGGAGGCACTCTCAATCAGCGTCGATTCCCCGATGAAGGTCGCCACGAACGGCGTCTTCGGCTCCTTGTAGATATCCCATGGTGTCCCCTTCTGCTCCAGACGGCCTTGATTGATTATCATGATCTCATCCGCCACTTCAATCGCCTCATCCTGGTCATGGGTGACGAAGATCGAGGTGATCCCGACACGCTCAATCAGCTCCCGCAGCCACGAGCGCAGCTCCTGGCGGATCTTCGCATCGATCGCCGCGAACGGCTCATCCAGCAGCAGCAGCTGCGGCTCCGGTGCAAGCGCCCGGGCGAAGGCCACCCGCTGACGCTGTCCGCCGGAGAGCTGGTGCGGATACCGCTTCTCGAAGCCCTTCAGCCCGGTCAGCTCCACCAGCTCGGCGACGCGGTCACGGATGAACGCCTTGTTCGCCTTCTTCACCTTCAGCCCGAAGGCGATGTTCTCGAACACCGTCATATGCTTGAACAGCGCATAGTTCTGGAAGACGAAGCCGATCCCGCGCTCCTGCGGCGGAAGATGGTTCACCGCCTGGCCATGGAAAATAATCTCCCCGCTGTCCGGCGTCTCCAGGCCCGCCAGCATGCGCAGAATGGAGGTTTTGCCGCCGCCGCTTGGGCCAAGCAGCCCGATTAGATGGCCTTTGGTAATTCCGAAATGAACGTCCTTCACGGCATGGAAATCGCCAAAATGCTTATCGAGTCCCCGGACCTCTACATGCATAATCAGTGTCCTCCCTTTCTTCTCTTGCTCCATTCCATAAGCAGCAGCAATCCTGCGGAGAATGCGGCCAGCACCAGCGCTATACCGCCCGCAGCCGTAACATTGAAATTCTCGACATCCTGATACACCAGTGTGGTTGCCGTCTGCGTCCGGTTCATAATGTTGCCGGATACGACGAGCACCGCACCGAATTCCCCCAGCGAGCGGGCTACAGTCAGAATGACACCGTAGATGACAGCCCAGCGGATAGACGGCCAGGTGACCTTCCAGAAGATGGTCCAGCCATACGCACCGAGCGTGGACGCTGCTTCTTCCTGCTGGGAGCCGATCTCCTGCAGCACCGGCATCACCTCGCGCACCATCAGCGGGAAAGTCACGAACAGGGTGGCAATGACCATTCCCGGCAGCGCATAGACGATTTTGAAGCCAATCTGTTCAAACAATCCCCCGAGCGCACTATCCGGCCCGAGCAGCAGCACAATCATCAGGCCGCCGATGACCGGCGACACCGCATAAGGCAGATCCACAATACTGTTCAAGAGTCCTCTCAGACGCCGCCCCAGCCAGCTCGCCCGCACCAGATACAAGGCCATCATAATGCCGAACAGCGTGTTCAGCAGCGTCACCACGACCACCACAAGTCCGGTCATCATCAGCGCATGCAGCGCTTCAGGCCGGGTCAGCGCATTCCAGAAGCCGCTCCAGCCCTGGCTGAAGGCGCCTGTAATCATTTTGCCTAAGGGGGCGGCAATCAGCAGGATAAAGACAAGATAGGTCAGTCCGATCCATAGTCTTCTCATGTTCTTCTCCCCCGCATCTGCACCAGGCTGATCAGCCAGAGAATCGCGAAGGATAAGGTCAGCAGAAGGATCGACACCGCTGCGGCCCCCACCGGATTGTCGCTCTCCACCTCTCCGAAGATGAACACTGACGACACCAGCGTACGTCCCGGAATATTGCCCGCCACGAGCACCACTGCACCGAATTCGGCCAGCGCCCGCGAGAAGGCCAGCATCCCGCCGCTAATCATACCAGGCAGCATCGAAGGTAGGATGACCTGCAGGAACACCCGGACAGGCCGCGCGCCCATCGTATACGCCGCCTCTTCCTCGGAAGCATCCAGCTCCTCCAGCAGCGGCTGCACCGCACGGATGACGAAGGGGAACGTGACGAACACCATCGCGATCACAATCGCCGGCTGGTGGAACACAATCTCGAAGCCCAGCGACTCCGCCAGACCGCCAATCAGGCTTCCCGGGCCCAGCAGCAGCAGAATCATGAGTCCTCCAACCGCAGTCGGCAGTGCGAACGGGAGATCCACCAGACTGTTCAGCAGCGCCCGGCCGGGGAACTTGTAGCGGATAAGCACCCAGGCAGTCATTGTTCCGAGCACCACGTTAATAAGAGCAGCAATGACAGCCAGCTTGAGCGTTAACAGGACCGACTTCCAGGCAATCGGATCAAGTATGCTCTCAGTGAAGCTTGTAAAGCCCAGCGAGAATGAATTGTAATAGACCCCGAGTATGGGTAATACTATCAGCATTACGAAGTACAGCAGAACAGTTGTACGGAATCCCCAAGTCCAGCCCTTGTGCCTGATCAGTGAATTCAATGGATAAGCCCCCCACCTCCGGATATCCGGTCGGCATACTCGCCTTTAAGGTTTAATTATTCCTATTAATATACTTGGTTTTAGGTTATCACTACTTTACCAAAGACTGCCTGATCCCGTCAATTACTTTTATAGCAGATTGGGTTAAAGTATAGGTAACATCACTTTGGTCTATTAAGGAGAGGAATTCATGATGCTGCATACGATGGAGATTACCACCAGCAAACGGGACGAATTACGCGATATTACGCGGGAAGTGCAGGCCTACGTGAAGAAAAGCGGAGTTCAGAGCGGTACAATTACCGTCTACTGTCCGCACACGACTGCCGGAATCACGATCAACGA
Source organism: Paenibacillus piscarius (assembly GCF_022234545.1). Taxonomy (GTDB): domain Bacteria; phylum Bacillota; class Bacilli; order Paenibacillales; family Paenibacillaceae; genus Paenibacillus_AQ; species Paenibacillus_AQ piscarius. Next base: position 235,745 of record NZ_JAIEUI010000008.1, on the reverse strand, counting down.
GAATGCCGATCATGATGTGAAGCACGATGTGATCATGCGGCTTGATGAGGTATATCCGTGGGAGCATCCCAAATACCGCCATGCTGAAGGCAATACCGCCAGCCACCTGAAGTCAATCACAGCCGGTCCCTCGCAGACCCTCATCATCCATGAAGGTGCGCTCCTGCTGGGCCGCTGGCAGGGGATCTATTTCTGTGAATTCGACGGACCCAGACACCGCCAGTATTATCTCAAGATCGTTGAAGGGTAACAAACCATGAAATATAAGAAGAGCAGCTCCGGCGTTATAGGCGGGGCTGCTCTCTATATTATTGATAGCTTCTATAACACTTTCACCAGGCAATGTTATACCAATGCAACGCTCTAAAGTGCAAAGCAATAAAAAAAGCGGCTTCCTACAAGCTGCGGCTTAATACCTTAACATGGGTAATCGCCGCTTGCTTCACGTCCTCAAACTGAACCTTATCCTGAATATAATAAGAAATAAAGCCGTGAGCGGACAGGAACAAGGTCAGCGGCACACTCTGCCAATCCTCGGACACATATCCCTCCTCCTTCATATGACGGCGGACAATGCTTGCAAATAACTCGAAACATCGGCCCTGCTCTGCCCGGCAATACGCCAGCAGCTCTTCGTCGCGGATCATGAACATGATCTCATACTGATACGGATGGTCCAGCCCGAAGCGGATGAACTCCATCATCAGCTGCTCTACCCGGGTCATGCCCTCCACTGGCGGAGCTTCCATAGCTTCATTCAACAGGGAGGCCACATAATTGAAATCCTCGACAACGATTGCGTAGAATAATTCAGCCTTCTCTTTGAAATGGTAATATAGAGAGCCGTGGCTATACCCCAGGTGCTGGCCAATACTGCGCATCGAAATGGCACGGTACCCTTTGGTGATGAAAAGATGCCTCGCCGCCTCCAATATTCTCTCCCTCGACAACTCCTGTTCCACTGCTCTTCTTGCCATCGCTTATTCCCCTTCGCTGTAGTAAAGCCGCCGCCCTTCTGTAACCCGGGCTTGCGCCCCGGTAAGATCGGTGATCCATGCGGTAAATGCGTCAGCCTCATCATTGCGCGGAAGACATAACAGCGTAACTTTATCCGTGAATATAGTCTCGCCGGTCTGGATATTCCTGCCCCGCAGCGCGTTCTCCACCTTGCCCAGCCAGGTGTACTCGATTTCCACGAATACCTCCCGTCTCAGCACCCGGGTGATCACTTCTCCGGCCTCCAGCGCCAGAACAGCGCCGTCAGTATAAGCCCGGATCAATCCGCCTGCGCCCAGCATAATGCCTCCGAAATAACGGGTAACGACAATTGCGACATTCTTCACCTGTTGGCTGCGGATTACCTCCAAAATCGGTTTCCCGGCTGTTCCTCCCGGTTCCCCGTCATCTGACTGTCTCTGAATCTCATCCCTCTCACCAATCATATAAGCAGAACAGTTATGGGTAGCATTCCAGTGCTGCTTCTTGATGGTATCGATAAACTGCAGGGCTTCCTCTTCGTTCTCCACCGGCATGACATGCCCGATGAAGCGTGATTTACGGATAACAACCTCCCGCGAGCCGGGAGCGCGCACCGTCCGGTATTGTTCCAGCATCTGTTGTCCATTCCTTAATATGCATGTAATGACTTGATATATATCTAGGAGCAGCCCCCGGTAAAAGCTACCTATGGACTGCTCCTGATGACGAACGTTAGGTTAAATAACCGGCCTCTTGGCGTGAACTATCCGGTGACAATACTACTCTGTCAGTCTGGCTTCCAGCTCAGCCTTTTCTTTCTCATAGCCCGGCTTGCCGAGCAGTGCGAACATATTCTTCTTGTAGGCTTCAACGCCCGGCTGGTCGAACGGATTCACACCCAGCAGGTATCCGCTGATGCCGCAGGCTTTCTCGAAGAAGTATACCAGATAGCCGAAGGTATAAGGAGTCTGGTCCGGAATCGTCACGATCAGGTTCGGCACCTGTCCGTCCGTGTGCGCCAGCATTGTACCCTGGAACGCCTTCTTGTTAACGAAATCCATAGTCTGTCCGGTCAGGAAGTTGAGGCCATCCAGATCATCCGGATCATTCTCAATGGTTACATGGTGCTGTACGTTCTCAACCTGGATCACCGTCTCGAAGATATTGCGGTTCCCCTCTTGAATGAACTGACCCATAGAGTGCAGGTCTGTCGAGAAGTCAACGGAGGAAGGATAGATTCCCTTGAAGTCCTTGCCTTCGCTCTCGCCGTAGAGCTGCTTCCACCATTCGGAGACAAAGTGCAGGGAAGGCTCATAGTTCACGAGAATCTCTGTAGTCTTGCCTTTGCGGTAGAGGGCGTTGCGCACTGCAGCATATTGGTAGCTCTCATTGGTCGCTACATCAGGGTTGTTGAAGTCATCGGCTGCGGCAGCCGCTCCCTGCATCATTTCTTCAATATTAATTCCGGCAACTGCGATCGGCAGGAGACCTACCGGTGTCAGTACGGAATAACGTCCGCCTACATCATCAGGGATAATGAACGACTCATAGCCTTCTTCATTCGCCAGCTTCTTGAGTGCACCCTTCTCCTTGTCTGTAGTTGCGTAGATACGCTTGCGCGCTTCTTCCTTGCCGTATTTCTTCTCCAGCGCTGCGCGGAAGATACGGAAGGCAATCGCCGGTTCAGTCGTCGTGCCCGATTTGGAGATGACGTTCACGGAGAAGTCCTTGCCTTCTACCAGATCAAGCAGATGCGTGATGTAGGTCGAGCTGATGTTGTTCCCGGCAAAATAAACCTCAGGCGTCTTGCGCTTGTCCTTGGACAGGTTGTTGTAGAAGGAGTGGGACAGCGCTTCAATCGCTGCGCGCGCTCCCAGGTAGGAGCCGCCGATGCCGATCACGATCAGCACTTCGGAATCGTTCTGAATCTTCTTGGCCGCCTGCTGGATGCGGGCGAATTCTTCCTTGTCATACGCCGTCGGGAGATCAATCCAGCCCAGGTAATCGGAGCCGGCTCCGCTCTTGTTATGCAGCTGTTCGTGAGCCAGCTTCACCGGAGCGGCGAAGTAATCAATCTCGGTCTGGCTGAAGAAGGAAAGGGCTTTGGTGTAGTCAAACTTAATCTTCTTGGACATCGGTAATGGTAGCCTCCTGTGTTTCTCTTTAGATTTGACACCGTTTGATGCAACATTATACTCTAGGATACTTTAATTTCCCTTGACTGGCAAGGTCTTAGGGCACATCCCCGCCTGAAGCTCATGTTAATATTTATTACATGGAAACGGTTGCCCGATATGCCCTGCAGTTGTTCCTCCCTGAGCTGTGGAAGCAGCTTGAACCATCTGATAGAATGAAAGACAAACTTAGTTCCTATAGCATGATTCCAAAGAGCAAAGGTGGACGAATGAAATGAAGCAAATCGGCTTTATCGGACTCGGAACAATGGGCGCGCCTATGGCCTCGAACCTGCTGCGCAGCGGCTTTGACGTCACAGTGTACAACCGTACAGCAGACAAGTGCAGACCGCTGGAAGAGGAGGGCGCGAAGACCGCCGCTACTCCGCAGGCGGCTGCAGCAGGCAAGGATGTTATTATTACCATGATCAGCAATGACGATTCGATCCGTGAGGTGTTCTACGGCGATAACGGCATTCTCGCGTCCCTTCAGCCGGGTACAACCGTCATCGACTCCAGCACCATCTCCCCAGGCCTGGCCAAGGAGCTGGCCGCCGCTATCGAAGCGCAGGGCGGTCATTTCCTCGATGCGCCGGTTACCGGCAGCAAGCCGGCGGCGATTGACGGCACCCTGGTCTTCATGGTCGGCGGGCATGCTGAGGTGATTGAGCAGCACCGTGACCTCTTCGATTGCATGGGCAGACTGCTGCTGCATATGGGCGGCAACGGCAGCGGCGCGGTAGCCAAGCTGGCCCATAATGCCATGGTCGGTATTCATAACGCCGCGCTCGCAGAAGGCTTCTCCATCGCTGTGAAGTCCGGCGTTCCCGCTGACAAATTCCTTGAGCTGGTGAAGAACGGATCAGCCGGCAGCAAGCAGGCCGAGCTGAAGGGCCAGAAGATTATCGACGGTGACTTCAGCAACCAGTTCTCGCTTGCCTTGATGCTCAAGGATCTGAAGCTGGCCTCCTCGCTCAGCGATGCCACCGGCGTCCCTGCGCCTATGCTGGGCGTAGCCAAGAGCCTGTTCCAGGCCGGCTTCAACCACGGCTACGGCGACGAGGATCTGTCCTCTGTGGTGAAGACCTACGAGGATTGGATCGGGAAGAAGATCGGTGAAGGTAACTAATGTAACGGCAGCATTCCCGGGATCTGCTTACACTGGTGTTGTACACACACCATTGTAAGCAGGGAGGACATATTATGCTGAGCTTTGAAATCGCCAGCCCCCAGGATGCAGACATATTAGCAGAGGTACAGAAAAGAACGTTCGATGATGACGCCCGCCGCTATCAGAATAAAGAGGAGGACGGCCCTCCGGGTTATGATTCGGTGTCCTGGCAGGTGGAGCAAATGCAGCAAAGTCACTATTACAAGCTCCTGGATGACGGGAAGATTATCGGGGGCATGATCATTTTCCCGTCGCCTACGCAAGAGGAATGTCATCTGGGCCGGATTTTTATCGACCCGCTCTATCAGAATCAGGGCTTCGGGCATGAAGCTATGCATTTCTTATTGGCTAAATATCCTGCGGCTAAGCGCTGGACGCTGGATACCCCTTCGTGGGCCGTCCGCAATCATCACTTCTACGAGAAGCACGGCTTCGTCCGTACCGGAGAGATCTATGATGCGGAGAGCAGCCAGAGCATCTGGGAGTATGAGCGGACACTTCCAGATTAACCGAGTGTAGCATGGATATCCTTTATTCCATTGTGTTCGGTTTTTCGCATACCTTCTGCCCGCATCCACAGAAAAGGTGTCCTGGAGCTTCAGGACACCTTTTTTGCATTCATACGCATGGCCGTCTGATTAGGCTGAGAACGCAAAAATACCGGTGATTTCATCACCGGTACGGGAAGTTTATTTTATGGTACATATACAAAAAAACATAACTTTTCCTTGCGTTAACTATAAAATTAATATAGCACAGAAATGTCAACATAACAAGCATTTTTATGGAAAACGAAGAAAATAAATGATTCTCCCCCTGTCAGCCTGGCAGCAAGGATCAAGAAAGTCCCCGGCGCTGCTGTCCCCCTTGCCTCCCCTGATGATATGATCTTCTGCACGAAGGAGGCGAATGACATGCAAATCAAACTGAGAGAGATCCGCAAAAGCTTCAAGGTGTACAAACGGCCTGAAGGAAAATGGGGTCTGCTGAGAGGCGCTTTTATGCGGAATGTTACCCGGGTGGACGCGCTCGGCGGGATCAGCTTTGACATTGAAGAGGGTGAACTGGTAGGTTACATTGGTCCGAACGGTGCCGGCAAATCGACCTCCGTCAAGGTGATGAGCGGCATCCTGACACCAGACAGCGGAGAATGTACCATCCTGGGCAAGGTTCCGTGGAAGCACCGCGTAGAGCATGTATCCCGGATCGGCGTTGTTTTTGGCCAGCGCTCACAGCTGTGGTGGGATGTTCCGGTGGCTGACTCTTTTGACGTGCTGAAGGATATTTATGCCATTCCCCCGGGTGACTACAGATTAAGATTATCCGAGTTAACGGCAACGCTTGGTGTGGAAGCGCTTTTAAGGACGCCGGTGAGACAGCTCTCGCTCGGGCAGCGGATGCGCTGTGAGCTGGTGGCGGCGCTGCTGCACCGGCCGAAGCTTCTCTTTCTGGATGAGCCCACCATCGGACTTGATGCGGTATCCAAGCTGGCGCTGCGCAATTTCCTGAAGGAAGAGAACCGTAAGCACGGGATTACGATGCTGCTGACCACCCATGATATGGACGATATTGAAGCATTATGCCAGCGGGTCATGGTCATCGGGCACGGCCAACTGCTCTATGACGGGCAGCTCTCAGGCCTGCAGCAGAAATATGCGCCGGAGGTCATCATGAAAGTGAACACGGATGCGATGATTGCAGCTATGTATAATGACTTGGCTCTGGGTTAAGCCGATCAACCCATCAGGAGGTGCACAATGAACTTTAGAAACACATACCGGGCCTGCGGCTCCCTCTTCCGTATCCGCATGGCCGAAGGGCTTCAATACCGGGTGTCCGCTATATCAGGCACGATGGTCAGTGTATTCTGGGCGCTTATTGAATGTGTGCTGTTCACCGTGTTCTATACATACAGCGAGAACGGCTCATGGAACAACAACGGGCTTAGCCTTCAGCAGGCCATATCCTATGTCTGGCTGGCCCAGGGGTTATTTGTGCTTCAGAGTATGAGCATCGACGGCGAGATTATGGGCAAAATCAACAACGGCGACGTCGGTATCGAGCTATGCCGGCCCATGAACCTGTACACCCACTGGTTCGTCAAAAGCTCGGCCGGCAAGCTTGGCACCAGTTGGATGCGGGGAATGTCCACCGTACTCGCCGGTCTGCTGATGCCTGCCGGTTATGCTCTGGGCGGGCCGGCCTCCCTGCCGGCACTGTTTTGTTTTCTGCTGTCAGTGGTTATGGCGTTTGTGCTGTGCTCGGCCTTCGCCATGCTTGTGACCGCGATCCGCCTGAACATCACATGGGGTGACGGGCCAACCTATATGCTGCTGCTGGTGAGCGGGGTGTTGTCCGGCACCTATCTTCCCCTGAGGCTCTGGCCTGAATCCATGCAGACCTTCCTGTACCTGCAGCCGTTTGGCGGATTCGCCGACATCCCCCTGCAGCTCTATATAGGAAGCGTCGCTCCTGCCGCGGCACTTCCAGGTATAGGCATGCAGCTTCTCTGGAGCCTTATCTTCATCGCGGCGGGACGGATGATTATGAAACGCAGACTGCACAGCATTATCGTCCAGGGAGGGTGAGACTAGCGAATGCTCGCTGAAGGTAAAATCTATTGCAAATATATACGGATGCATCTGCTGTCCGGCATGGAGTATAAAGGCTGGTGGCTGATGCTGATTCAGGTGCTGACCGTAGTGGTCTCCGATCCCATAGCCACAGTCCTGTTATTCTCACGCTTCGGCAATGTCGGCGAATGGACCGTCGCTCATATCATTCTGGTCTACTCGCTGGCGGTGGCCTCCTTCGGACTCGCCGAGAGCTTATGCCGCGGCTTCGATTATTTCCCGTGGCATCTGCTGCGCTCCGGCGATTTCGACCGCCTGCTGCTCCGCCCGCGTTCCCTGTTCGTCCAGGTGGCCGCCTCCAGATTTCATCTGCACCGGCTGGTCCGGCCGGTTACCGGAATCTGTGCTGCGGGCTGGGCGCTGGGACAGCTCGGCGTCCCCCTGACGCCCGGCAGGCTCGGCATTCTGGGCATGGCGCTGGCCGGAGGCTGCCTGATGTACTGCGGAGTGTTTGTGCTGACCTCCGGTCTTGCTTTTTTCACCATCAAAGGGCTGGACTGGATCTTTCTGTTCACCAACGCCAGCTACCAGATCACCCGCTGCCCGGAGCCTTATATGCCCCGTGCCCTGAAATCTGTATTCAGCTTCGTGCTCCCGATGATGTTCATCAGCTTCTATCCGGCGGCCGCCGTCTGCGGCTGGGATTACCCCCGGTGGCTGGGCTTTCTCTCCCTTCCCGCCGGAGCGGGCTTCCTCGGGGTCTCCCTATTGATCTGGCGCATCGGCGTAAGGCATTATAAGAGCACCGGAAGCTGACTCCCGTTCACACAAATATCCCGTCAGCACAGGCTGACGGGATATTTGCATTGCGATAACCTTGCTATATTACAGCTTCGGGTAAGAACAGCAATAATCAGTTAAGGCGAAGACCTCCAGCGCAAACTTGGAGTTGCCGGGAACATGGAAGGTGTCGGCTCCATCAATATCCTTCCATACCTCAGTGCCGGGCAGCAGCACCTTGAGCTTACCGGAGAGAATTTCCATTGTCTCCGGGCCGTCTGTGCCGAATTCGTATACTCCAGGCAGCATAATACCCAGTGTCACCTTCGTGCCGTCCTCCAAAATAACGGTACGGCTGGTTACTTTTCCATCGTAATAGATGTTTGCTGCTTTTTGAACGGTTGCGTTGGTGAACTGACTCATTTGCTTATTCTCCCCTTTGTTCGTCGATCCGTCTATTATAGCAGCGCTTTAACGCGCTTGACTACATTTTCTACGGTGAAGCCATATTCTCTGATTACGGTGTCGCCAGGGGCGGATGCACCGAACGTAGTGATTCCGAGAATATCGCCCTGATCGCCGGTATAACGTTCCCAGCCGAAGGTCTGGGCCATTTCAATCGCCAGGCGGGCCTTCACCTCAGGCAGGATGACGGAATCGCGGTAAGCCTTGTCCTGCTTCTCGAACAGATCCCAGCTTGGCAAGCTGATAACACGAACATCGATACCTTCTTCAGCAAGTGCAGCCTGAGCCTTCACCGCGAGCTGAACTTCAGAGCCGGTAGCGATGATCTGAGCCTGCGGAGTACCATTCTTGGCATCGGAGATAACATAACCGCCGCGCTTGATGTTCTCGCGCACACCTTCCACGGTTCCGGCCAGGATCGGCAGATTCTGGCGGGTCAGCACCAGCGCTACCGGATTTGAGGTGTTCTCCATCGCATAAGCCCAGGCAGCCGAAGTCTCGTTAGCATCTGCCGGACGGATTACAGTAAGCCCTGGAATGATCCGCAGGGAAGCCAGCTGTTCAATCGGCTCATGGGTAGGACCGTCTTCACCAACTGCGATACTGTCGTGGGTCAGGACGTAAGTCACCGGAAGCTTCATGATCGAAGCCAGACGGACAGCCGGACGCAGGTAGTCGGTGAACACGAAGAATGTACCGCCGAATACCTTCAGACCGCTATGCAGGGCAATCCCGTTCATGGCAGCAGCCATACCGAATTCACGGACACCGAAATAAATATTGCGGCCGTCATAAGAATCAGGCGTGAACTGGGCCAGGCCGTTCAGGTGAGTCATGGTCGAGCTCTCCAGGTCAGCAGAACCCCCTACCAGCTGAGGAACACCGGCAGTCAGGCCGTTCAGCGCGTTACCGGAAGCTACACGGGTGGACACTGCTTTGTCTTCTGCTTTGTAGAATGGCAGATTAGCATCCCAGCCGGCAGGAAGCTCGCCGTTCAGTGCAGTTTCGAGCTGGGCAGCCAGCTCAGGGTAAGCTTGCTTGTAGACAGCGAATTTCTCATCCCAGGCTTTGTTGGCTGCGATCCCTTTAGCCTTCACTTCAGCGAAGCTGGCGCGGACTTCATCCGGCACATAGAAATCCTCTTCGTATACCCACTTGTAATATTCCTTCGTCAGCTTGGTTTCATCGGCACCCAGCGGGGAGCCGTGAGTACCGCCGTGGCCGCCTTTCCCCTGCTTGTTCGGGCTGCCGTAGCCGATCACAGTCTTCACTTCGATCAGTGTCGGCTTGCTGCTGTCAGCTTGTGCTTCCTCCAGCGCCTTAGCCAGAGCAGGAAGATCATTACCGTCTTCAACACGCAGTACCTGCCAGCCATACGCTTCAAAACGCTTCGCTACATTCTCGGAGAACGCCAGATTCAGCTTGCCGTCCAGGGAGATATCGTTGGAATCGTACATTACAATCAGTTTGCCGAGCTTCAGGTGACCGGCCAGCGAAGCGGATTCCGAGGAGATCCCTTCCATCAAGTCGCCATCGCCGCAGATCGCGTACGTATAGTGGTCAATCACGTTATGTCCGTCTTTATTGTAAGTGGCACCCAGCTGAGCTTCAGCCATTGCCATCCCTACCGCCATTCCGATCCCCTGTCCCAGCGGACCCGTAGTCGCATCTACACCGGCAGTGTGGCCGAATTCCGGGTGTCCCGGTGTCAGGCTGCCCCATTGGCGGAATTGCTTCAATTCTTCCATCGGAAGATCATAGCCGCTCAGGTGCAGCAGGCTGTAGAGCAGCATCGAGCCGTGTCCGGCAGACAATACGAAGCGGTCACGGTTAATCCAGGTCGGATGGTCCGGGTTATGAGTCATTGTCTTGGCGAACAGCTGGTAACCCATTGGAGCAGAGCCCATCGGCATCCCCGGGTGTCCGGAGTTCGCTTTTTCAATGGCATCGATGGCAAGTGTGCGGATGGTTGTGATGGCCAGGTTGTCCACCGTGGAGTTTTCTTCTTTATGAATGGCTTGATCTTTTGCTTGTTCAGTCATTACAATAATCCTCCTCAAATCAAGAATGTCATTTTGACTATTATTGTATCACGGAAGTGGAAGCATTTCCAATTGTTTTTGCAGGAAGCCTTGGAAGACGCGAAACTTAGCCTTAAGTCTAGTTTTTATTTAAGACTAAAGTTTGTTTTACGAACCGGTTTTATACAGTAAGATGAGATTATCTCAACAAGCGGCAACCGGATGATCCCATAACTTCCAGCAGAGAGGACAATGGAAGATGACTGCAAACAAAGATATTTATATTGTGCTGACCGGGACAGGCACGGCCTTCAGCGGACTGATTAAGTGGTTCACCAAGGCGGAGCTGAATCATGCCTCCATCGCCTTTGACTGTGAACTGCGTGAGGTCTACAGCTTCGGACGCAAAAAAGTACACAACCCTTTTATCGCCGGCCTCATCCATGAGAACTTTATTCATCCCTTCTACCGCAGCGCAGACTGTGCGATCTATCAGCTTAGAGTAACTACGGAACAGTATGAGAAGATGTATAACCATGTTCAGGGCATGATGCAGAATCAGGAGCGCTACAAATATCACCTGCTCGGCCTGATCGGTGTACTGCTGAATATCCGGTTCGACCGGGAAAATGCCTTCTTCTGCTCCCATTTCGTCGCCTCTGTGCTGGAGGAAACAGCGGTGCAGCCGGTCGCCAAGCCCTCCTGCTTCGTCACCCCGGAGGATTTCGCTTCATCCCTGTGCGCCCACAAAATCTTCAGCGGCAAGCTTTCCTATTATATGCGCCGGAGTCATCGTGCAGCCGCCTTCAGCTCAGGTCTACATAACACTGCTTCTCCAGTGCCTGCGGCCATTGCCGCCAGAAGGCATCTGATGGAAGAGCGGGCTGAGGGAGTCGTGTGACCGGCTGCCCCCGCCCTTGAACTTTATTTTACACGGTGATTCTGATAATACTCGGACCAGTCTCCCGCAATCGTGACCGTAACGGTATCCGTCTTGGTGTGGTACGCATTCGTAGCAGTAAAAGTGAAGCTCACCGGCCCGTCCGCCAGGTGCTCGAAGGAAGGATCGGACAGCTCACCGGTCCACTGCGTCTTGTCGCTTCCGGTTGGGCTAAGCTGCGCCGTGTACCCTCCGGTCATCGTAACCTGGACAGTATCCGGTAACCCGGTCGCTTTTCCCTTAAGCACGAACTTCTCGCCAGCCCAATACACATGGTACCCCCGGGGAGTCTCCGGGTCCCCGCTCTGCTTCAGATTGTAGGCCTGGCGGCTCTGGTTCCACTCCTCCGTATGCTGCACCGCCCCTTTGATTGACAGCAGATTAACCATCATGAATTTCCTTGGAGACACATTACTCCAGTCAAATCCGTCATAAGCCTCCACTTCGACAACATACTTTACGTTCTCCACAAGCCTGCCCGCCGGAACTTGCCATTGATGATTGCCTGAGTATTGCTCCCCAGAGCCAATCACCTGACCATTGGTCGAGTCGATGATCCGAACCTTAAAGCGTTGCTGCTCATCCCCGTCCCCATCCTGATAATCCCATTTGATAACAGGCGTCAACGTGCTCACAATGGTCGGATTGGCGGACACACTACTTGCCGGGTAAGTGATGTTCACAACAGGAAGCCGGTTTACGACCGTAATGTTCTGAATAAGCTCCCGGTATAAGCCCAAGGAGTCGGTGACGACCTGCCGCAGTGCGAAGGTGCCGTTAGTATTGAACTGTTTGGTGAACTCGCTTTGCATGTTGAGGAGCGCCTCTGCCCCGCCCGCCGGCTTCAAGTAATACTGATGGCTGATATTGTCCCCTTTCGGGATATCCTCATCCGTTGCCGTGCTGGCGATGTTCAAAACGTCCGTCCGGTAGACGGGCTGTTTAGCGGCATCTTTTCCAGTGTCGGTGGTTATAGTGAATCCTGGCTTCGGCGGATTGTCGATGATGAACAGCTTTCCATTGGAAATGTCAGACCAGGAGCCTTTGGAATAAGCACGCCCCAGTACGGTGAAATACTCGAAGCGTTTGAAGGTCAGATTGGGCACTTGATACTGGCGGATTGATCCGCTGCTGTCTGCATTCTCTGCCGTTTGCTCCAATAGCCCTTCTTTGGTGAAAAATTCAAGCCTGTACTTTTCCTGAGGATCATTCTCCGGATCGGAGTAGGTCCACTGAATCAAAGGGTCCCCCTGCTTCTCGGCATCAAGGACCGTAGGGCTCGCGGCTGTACCCGGAGGAGAAGTGATCGTCATGGACGGGGCTTCGTTTTGGATTACATTAACTTTTAACGTGTCGATGTTGGACTTCGCGCCGATCTGGTCCACCGCCCAGTGTTCCAGAGTGTATACTCCCGGTTCCGGGAAGCTGATTTCAATGCCCGGCGTCTTATATAATTTGGTGGTGCTGTCGCTGTCCGTCACCTTCCAAAAGTATTGCAGACTGGTCATGTCCGATGGATCTTCATCATAGTCAGACGATGTGTACTGCTTCGTATCAAATTGATACACCGCCCCTGGCCCGTTAATAGCCGCCGTTGGGACATGGTTCAGGACCTTGAACGTCCGTGTAGCGTTGGAGGATAGCGATCCATCCGAAGCGGTAAGGCGCATTTCCCAGCCATCTGAGATGGCTTGCTGTGGTGAAATACCGCTGCGCGCAATCAGGTCCCGGATGGTCATCACCTGGTTGCGGTTGCTGCCGGCATAATAATACGGGCTGCTATTGATCCGGGCGTTCCAGGCATAGCTTAGCCAATCTCCGTCCTCATCCGGGTCCGGTGTCAGATTTTCCATCGTAATGACCGTATCCCGGTACACTTCCACCGGCATATTAAAGGCGGCTGCCGGCGGGTGATTCAAGACCTGCACCGTTTGGCTGTAAGGCTGTGACCATAACCCCCGGTTATCATGGACCTGAAGGGTTAATTGATACGTCCCTACGCCGTAGGCTGCGATGTTTGGAGGCACCGCCGCTCCGCCCCAGTGGCTCCACACCTGCTGCCAGCCATCCTTAACCACCGTCCAGCTGTACAAATCGAGCGGATCATTGTCAGGGTCGTAAGATTTGTCCGTGATAACGGTGGCCTTGCGGTACGATACGATGTTTGGCTCTACGGTGAACAGAGCTACCGGCGGCAGGTTCACGGCCGCACCCACTGTCTGCTGTGACCAATCACTCCAGACACCGACACCGTTCTCGCCATCGATGTCCCGCACTCTCAGCCGGATATCATACTGGTCACTTGTCGGCAGCTGCGCCGGCGGATATCCATCCGTCCAGACTTGCCCTTCCGACTTTTTATATTGCCATTGCCAATCCATGATCCCTTTATTGGAGGCGGTGACATGATCCAGATCGTAGGAGCTGTCGGTGATTTGCAGCCATCCGCCTGACAGCCTGGCACTGAACAGGGCAATCGGCTTGCGGTGTACATGGAAGGTCATCGAAGACAGGTTATTACGGCTCCATTTCCGGTACACATCGAACCGGTCGTCATCCTTGGGATTGTCGCGGCCTTGGAACGTAGCTACATAGGTGCCGCTATACGGGAATGAGCTGTAAGGCGTGTTGCGCCATAAACCGGAATCCCAAATAATGCCCATCGAATTATCAAAAAAGTACGGATCATGATCGAACCGGTACCGTTCTTCCCGCCTTGGGTCACCTTCAGAGTCAAAGAATTTCGTTCTGGTTTCCACCGGTGTATTGACCAGGACAAACGACTTGTTCCTCATCTGCTGTCTGACATTGATCGTAAGCGCGGCCTTCGCCGTCATTCCCGAGGGGTCAGATGCTGTGATGCTCACAGTGTAGGTTCCCGGCGGGATCGAGTCTTGCAGTACATCCAGCGGGATACTGAATGGTTTGGACAGCTTGGCTTGAGGCACAACCGTCTTCTTGTAAAAGACACCAGGAATCTCGGCGGTTACAGTAACGTCCTCGTTATCGGGATCGCTGACATATCCCTCGATATTGATTCCGCTGAGGCCAGGAGCATTAACAAGGGTAATTCCATTTGCTGTTCCTACCGATAGGCTAGGGGCATAATTGGGTATCAATTGAGCTACTCTAGTCATGTAAGGCGACCACCAATAGGTTTTTGTCCAAGCCAACACTCGAATGCGGAACATTTCTGGATTTTTATCTAGTCCTGGAGTATATTCACTTGGCTGATAATAGTTATATCCTTGTGCATATTCATTAGGAGGGGTGTTCGCCATTAAGTTCCGTATGTTGGACATATCTAAATCAAGAACTGCGGGCATGTAAAATCCCGGAGAGGCTACTGCATTGATGTGTAACTTTCCCCAATCTGCTGACCAGTTATAATACTGACCATAATAATCAGGTGTTCTAGGATCATTACAGCTCCAGTTATTATCATCACCATAAGCATTTCTGTTTAATTCATACTGGTACGCCTCTTTGGTATAAATGGAACTACACATTTCGATTTCCATGGGCTCAGTATATCCGCCACCGTCAGGTCTTCCCGTTGTATAGGTGACATGTAAGTTGGATCCTGGAACAATATCATAGGTCATTCGTTTGGTAGTTTTATTAAATTTAAGATTGGTCACCTTCAAAGCTGGGAAATCAATCACAACCCTATCTTGTTGATTGGCATGTCCCCCTCGCCCAGCTTCAAAAACAATATCCCGGTAATAAATGAAATTGTCCTCTGCCGCCTGCACTGTACTGGCCAGTCTTGTCACTTCGACAACTGGCTGCGGCAGTGCGGGAATGAGCAGCAAATAGGCCATAAGCAAAATGATACTTCTCTGAAAAAGGCGGATTCTCTTCATGTTCTGCGTGCCTCCCTTACAAATCCCAATCGACTTCTGGCGCGCGGTTATCGATCTCTACCGTCCGCTCCACCAACGCTTGTTTGATGGGATCGGTATATGAATCTGCAGAACGCCGGTCCGCCTCCGTCACGTAATCCTCAATGGTCGGTTGGCCAAACTCTTCAAAGACTGTCAACCGGATCTCATATCTCCCCACCTGGTTTAACTCCAGTTTAGGAGCAATCTCATTTTCATTACTGAAGATCTCCCATCTCTCATCGGTAAACCGCCCGTCATTGTTGGAGTCATACCGGTACTCCCAGATCCGCCGGTTCAGAACGTCCTTGTCTGTGGAGAAGGATCTGTCCATAATTTGCAGGATTGCTTTGTTCCCCTTCTCCGGGTCACGGTACATTTTTTGGGGAATGTCAAAATACACACTTGGCACTTCATCCGGTGCAATATCGAACGTAATCTCCCCATCTGCAGCGTAACCGGCTGTATTCTCTACATGAATGGTCGCTCTATATTTGCCAGGCTTCCGGAAAAGAACATCCTTGCTCTCCAGCTCGGCCAGGCTGCCGCTGTACTTGATATCCGCGTTAGTTCCGCCGCTGACCGCGCTGATCGTGACCTGAGTCTTGGACTTAATGATTGGGAACCGGTTCGGACTTGTACTGCTGTTGGTGAGCGTGGTTTTCCGGTTCTGCTTCAGCGACCCGCTGATCTCCAGGCTGGCAGATGGGGTAGGCTCAATGACCGTTACCTCGATGCTGGTGCTCCCGGTCAGCCCGTCATTATCGACAACGGTCAGCATTATAGGATACGTCTGTCCCACCTGCTCCCGGGTATACCATATATAGCCTCTGGCTGTATTCCCAATCTCCCCTTGCGCTCCAGGGGTTCCCCAGGCATAGTCGGTGATATATCCGTCCGGATCGGAGGAAGCTCCTCCGTAGACCATCATGTCTGAACCGGCTTTGACGTATTTGGGTGCGCTGATCCGGGCAATCGGTGGCTTGCCTTCCGGCTTGGTTGGCGTGCCCGGTATGGAGGGATAAGTGATGGGATTGGTGGTCTTGTACACCCCGGCCGAGAGGTCCATCTTCTGTTCCAGAGAGGTTATCGGGCCGGCCTTAGTAATGACCGGATTCTTGAACCGGATGATTACCGTCAGCGCGTAATCCTGTTTGAAGCTGTCACTGGTCACCCGGCTGGCCGGGATTTGGAAGTCAAAGCTTTTCGTTGCAGTGAGCATTTTGCCGTATTCTTTCTTCATGTCAGCCTTGGCTGACCCATCCTTTTCGCGGACATAAAACACCCATTCTTCGATGTTAGAGGAATTGGTGTAACCAAGCAGCTCGCCTTTGACGTTGATCTTCACATCGACCTTGCTGCCCTCCAGCTTAATCGGGTTCGGGCTTGGCTTCTCCAGTGTAGCCGTTCCGTTCAGTGTAGGTTGGTCGGGTGGAGCGTAGTCGAAGGTGACCGTACCGGCGTAGCTGTAGGATGTAAGTTTGGCTTCGGCAGTGAAGTAGTATGGGAGGGTAATATAGTAAAGCCACCCCTTTGCATGACCACCTTTTCCAAACCCTTCTGATACTTCCTCTGGTACTCTATACTTGGACGGCACGGTGTACGTTATTATAAATTTACCGTTTTTAATGCTGACTGCTCCCGGATCATCTTTCAATTTCCCCGGATTAAGGCGAATACTCGATTGAATCACGCTGCTATATGAAACCGGAGTTTGATCCAGCTTATACCAAGTTGCTGAACTAGGATTCTTGGGATCTGACTTTGTTGAAACCGTAGTTTTAGGCGGCACTTCAGATGGCATTCCGTAATCTTCCGCATTCTTGTTGGAGCTTTCGTTATACCCCTTATCCTCTTTATAATCATTGATCTGCCATCGCCGCCCGTCTGAATAGCGCCAGATGGAATTGCCAGGAGTAGTCTCAAACGGATCTTCAAATCCACTCTTTGTCCCCTTCACAGGAAAGGTCTCATCCTTCACGTTACCCTTCAGCGTAACTTTGATCTTCCCATTCTCTACAGTGATGGCCCCTACAACACTGTTGTTTCCTGAATATTTCAGTGTCCCTGCCTTAATCGCGGGGCCAGTGACCCCGCTAGGCAGATATAGATTAAACGTCTTAGCACTATTTTCTGAGCCCGTTAACCCGGTTGTTACCGGTATGCTGATGCTGCCTTGCTTAGCCTGTGTACTCTCTGCAGAATAGGTTAAGGTTGGCCGAAGCAATCCAAAAACCAAGAGAGCAGCAATTGTGCCAATCCAAAATTGTTTAGTTTTCATCTGCTTGGTCACTTACACTCCCGGCTCTACGATATATTTTGAGACAAATTGACCTTTGCAATCTACACTCAGCTTAAAGTAATTAAGAGTGCCGGTGTAACGAAATCCTTGGTATGTACTGAGTTTTTCTCCAGGCTTCAAAACCCATGTCCACAAAGCACTTTTATTATTCACAGAATCATCCAACTTACCAGGCATTGCTGCAGAAGCTTCCCCCATATTTAAATCTCCGAAATTCAGACGCCACTTGTTACTCAAATCTTTAATATTCCTCTGTACAATGTTCCCCCCCTTATTTTCCACAGTAATCTTCGTCCATATAAAATACTCAGCACCATCCAGATCATAACCATATTGCTTAGCCAGCGCTAAAGCATCCTTCGACTTCACATCATAAATCATTATCTTCTCCAGCGTATAGCTCAGCCCCCCGGCCTCAACGGTGACCGGCAGCTCCACATCCTTCACCAATCCATACTTGGAGAGATTATCTCTCATAATCGGGGCAGAAGCTGCCTTCACTGTAGGAGCAGGCTGAGCAGACGGTGCTCCCGCCGCACTAACCGCCCCGCCACCCTGAACAATCGAACCCATGAGCAGAGCCCCCGTCAAAAAGAATTTCACTCCTGTTCTCCCCACTGTTGCCTTGCTTATCTTCCTATTCATCATAATCAACCTCTCCCTTTGTTTTAGTAGTCATATTCCCTCGCCATTGTACTTCCTCGCTATTGTAATTCACTCGCCTTCGCCGATCCCTCAGCGATTCAGCTTATACTCCTGAACCGCCGGGACCGTAATGGCTTCTTGTACCTTGTCTCTGGAGATGAGAACCGGATGCTGTGTCTGAATGACCGCAATGACCGATGGGCCTTGTATGTATTTGGTGATGCCGTAAGCACGGTCTTCATAGAGCATGGGAAAAGTAGCCCCCTTGCCCTCGTCCACAATATCGAACTTGACGATCTTCACTTGCGCCTGAAGGCGGCTCCCCGCTATGGGGGATAAGCCGTCATCCAGTCCAAGATTATTCTGCAGGGCTTGGCGGAAGGTAGCATATGCTAGAGCGGAGTCAATAACCAGACGGCCCTGTGCCCGCGCAGCTTCGTTCAATTCCTGAGACGCATCATGGACAGCCATATTATTGGCATCCTTAAGCATACTGCGCACCGTGTCCCACTCCTGATTCTGAATCTGAAAAAACCACGAATAGATAAAAATCAGCAGCACAAACGCCAGTTTAATCACATAATCCATAGGTTACCTTCATTCCTTAATCAATCGAGATATTCACTCATGATCGAGCTATGTCCATAGTACTGGGTTGGCTGGGATACGCCGGAGAAATTATAGGGAAACAGATTCACCCGGGGCGCAGTCACGTACACATCAATACGCTGCTTGCGCTCCAGAATCATTTCTGTTCCGCTTGTTATTTTAATCGAGTTCTCCGGGAAACCGACGGCCTTCAGGTTGGCAACGACTTCAGCTTTCATGGAGGCTGTGACTCTGCCTTCTGTCGCTGCCTTTTGTGTGATATAGGAGGTATTGGCTTTGACCTGCAGATCGAGCAAATAATCGATATACGAAAAAATCGGCTGCAGAATAATGAACAGCACCAGCCACATGAACAAGGCCCGGAGGACGGTTGCCTTCAAGCGCAGCGCCTCCTTTTAGTACTGCTCAACCGCTTTGACATGGGTAATGATCTCATCCTGGCTGCCGCCGATGATGCTCACAGCCCCAGCGATAAAAATCCCCGCAATCACAAAGCCAATCGCCAGAAACAGCGCAACGGAAATCGAATCCTTCTTCATCTCTGTTAGACCAGAGGCTGAACAAGAGTATCGTTTAATTCCGCTTCTCCAGAAGTCCCAGGCTGCACATAGCTCACTTTAGGAATCTCCGGTCTGTTGTCATCCGCCTTGTCAATCACGTCCCGCACCACAGGAATCAGGATCGCAATGACGATAGCCACACACAGGAATCCGATCGCGATGAACAAACCAGTCGAAATAGCATCTTTTTTCATTGTTAATATCTCCCTTTTGATTGTATATTTTAAAAGCCTGCTTGAATATAACAAAAATTTCACTTCCGGCACTTTCTTGCTGCTAAAGCGTATAACCCGCTCACTGAAACATGCCGACGCCGTTGAAATTGCCTTTGATCAGCATAATGTACTGCATTGCCAGCGAGACGATCATCAGGAAGGTAGCGATGGAGGGAATTACATTGATGATCGTCGAAATATCCCCGATAAAAGACCATTTCTTCAGATATTGGTCGCTTGAAATCTTAGTGATGATCTTGCCCTGCTCCCGCAAATATTTCGCCGCCTCATAGTCATCATCCATCCCTTCGGTTGCAAGCAGAATGGAGCGGATGTCGTTAATGAACGCATGATTCCCGGGGAATCTGCCGCAGAACCATTCAATCGCCCGCTCCGTCCCCTCATCCACCGCCCGTTCAGAGAGCTCATACAGATCCTGGCGGATATAATTGAAATGACTGGCGGTCCCGGCGCAAAAAGCTCCAAACTCCACATACCCGCGCTTGCGCAGCCGATTATTCTCGTAAAGGCGGATGAAGGAGATCAGCTCCCCGTCCTGTTGAATCAGCGTCCTCTGATGCAGCCAGGCCAGCAGCCAGCCTAGCGGCAGCACACGCTGTGGACTGGTAATCAGCAGGATCAGCAGGGCAATCAGCGGATCGTAGACCGACACAGGCTCAGAACGGATAAAGTCACCCGTTACCTGAACAACCAGATAGAGCAGCGCGGCTGCATAGCGGAAAAGTGTGATTTTGCCGGCCGAGACCGGTAGTCCGCTCCGGTTCAGCAGCTGCTGCAGCCGTTCATTGTGCAGACGCTCGCCGAAGGCTCTCCATGTGACACCAAGACGAAGCATATAGCGTTCCTGCCGGCTGCTGCTGCTTACGAACACCAGTAGGGCAAGATGTACAATCCCTGCAACAGCAATCAATAGTAGTACCCGGTTCATAAGTCATCACCTTAGTGGTAGTCCAGCTTAGGCCTGGCCAGGATGGTGCTGATCATGAACGAGATGAACAAGCCCGCAATGATCACCATCATGAACGCAAGTCCGATGGACGTCTCGAATTGTAGTTTGAAATAAACATCAGGCTTCAGCATGTACATGAATGTTCCCACCGAAGACACCAGCACAATCAGATTTCCGTACAGCCCCAGGCTGATCGCATCCCGGCTGCTTGCCTTAACCGTCAGAATCGTCTCCCGTTGCAGCTCCATGGTACGGCTCAGCGTCATGAGCGAGCTTTTGAGATAACGTGTCCCCTCCTTCTCGCAATACAGAAGATCCGAGACGAATTCAACGGCAAACGTCGTTCCAATCGCTCCGGCAAAACGCTCCGCTTCCCCATTCAGCTCCCGCTCATGGCTGTAATTGGCGAATGCCGCCCCAAGCAGCTTCAGAGGGGTCTTCAGCACATTGTCTGCGGGCAGCAAGTCACTGGTTCTCTGCAAAATCGAATCTGCGGACAGATGCGTAAATTTGGTGGCAATCTGAATCACATCGAGCAAATCGTAGCTCCCCCGCACCTTGCGCTGGGCATAGCTATATCTCATCCGCAGATAAGGGATACACGCCGCGAGAACCGCCAGGAACAGCGGAAGCCGCCAAGCGTGCTGAACCGGTGCGCCATCGTTTAACACCATTCCCTCCAAAAAAGGATTGCTGAAATTAAGCTGCCCCGGCAGCTCTTTGAGCGTTAACAGACATGACAGAAACACCCCCAGGAACAGCATTCCCGAACGGGAGGCGAAACGCAGTACACTGATTCCCGGCTCATATCGCTTCGCGGCAAAGTACAGCAGATTATCCAGATGACGGTACAGCCACATCGTTTGCCTGACCGTACTGACCTTCTGGCCAAACCGGCTCCTCCGCAGATTCCTCTGCGCATCCAGCTTGCGGCCCCATTGCTGCAAATGCCGTTCAATCAGCGGCCGCACCAGCAGCCACAGTCCACCGGCAACGAGTAAATGAAGAATTAACCGGATCATATACAGCAGCAGCTCCACAGGCTTCCCCTCCTCTTATTCGTTCAAGACCATTTTCGATTTCAGACTTTCCTTAAGCGGATCGGTCATCGGCTTCTGTGCGGCGAGATGGCCAAGCTCCTGCAGGAACATCCTTGCGGCTCTGGTGTTCTTTTTCTTCATCTTCAGCAACAGCCCTTCGGTCAGCTTGTCATTATAGCTCCAGCGCGATTGCTCCGCTTCCCAGCGCATTAGATCATTAGCAAATACCGAGTTGCCGGCTTCATCGTAAAAGACCTCGGAAATCCGCGTAAGCCGCTTTTTGCCCTCCGGCACACTCTCCAGAATGAATACCAGCTCGCATGATTTCAGTGCCGAGACCAAGTGCCCCTTCAGGCTGCCGCCGATCCGCGTGGATACCGCAAACGCCCCCTGATAAGGAATATCCTCCGCATCCACCGTATGAAAGGTTCCGGTAATGCCGTCATATCCCTTCTCGCCGCTCCACAGGTAGAATTCCCATTCGTGATAGCGCATCTCGGTCATATAGAGAATGTTCGGATCATGCCGCAGCGATTCCACCCCAACCTCCATTAACTCCTCATTAGAGGCCTGGATCGGGATGATCCGGTGACCTTTGATCTGATAGGGCAGAATCGACTCCGGGTGCTTCTCGATCATGACAACACCCATACAGGAGGACGAGCCGAGCAGCTGCTCCCCTACAATGGTATTGGCGAACGTAGTTTTGCCCGAGCCTACGGCGCCGGCAATAACCGTATTGCGGAATGTCCCGGTCAGCGCACGGATCAGATCAATCGCTTCCGCAGGAATGCATTCGGTACCCGCCTGGTCATCCAGATCCAGAAACTCAACAACCTGCCGCCGCAGCGAGATGGTGGTGAAGCCGGCCCAGACCCGCGGAGAGACCCAGATCGCCAGACGGATGAAGCGGCCCGGCCACAGGGGATCATCCATTTTGAATTCTACCGAAGGATTGTCCTTGTTCAGCTTCTTGCCCGGATCACTCTTCAGAAGCGAGCGCTTCAGCTGCTCCACCCGGTCCAGTGAGGGCATCTCATACGGATAAGCCACAAACCTGCCTTGATGGTTGTAGAAAATCTGCCGCCCGATAATCTGCATCCCGGTGGATTCACTGTAAGCCCGGTCTGTGAACCAGCGGTAGGCGGGACCAAAGCCCTTCCATTCGTGGAACAGCGCTTCGGCTGCTGTCCGGTAAGCCTCCGGCACTTGCCCGGTGAACGGGGTGCGGCGTAAGTACTTGTCAATCTCGTTCATGAAATAGCTGACCGCTTGCGGGTCTCCTATAAGCGCCTTTGCATTCAACTCAAAATAGCTGTCGTCCTCACGCTCCAGCCCGGTATTCATTTCACTTTTCATTTTGTTCAGGAAGCTGTAGAAATCCTCCTTCCCCGGCTTGCGGGTACGCAGTACGCTATCCTTGAGCGAGAACAGGCGGATAGCCGCCGCTTCACTCTTCTCCGCTGGAATACTCATCATTGAAAAATTCCCTTCTTTCGGACTTCCAGGGCCAGTCCCAGTGATACCAGCAGCGCGTGAACTTTGCTGTCCACCATCTGAAGCTCCTTTTTGCCCAGCGGGAGGCTCTCCGGGAATGACGGATAGTACGGAAGCTCCAGCAGCAGCTCGCTGCCAAAGCGCAGGGCCAGATTCTTCGGTGAAGTCAGCTCCTCCACATTGCTGCGGTTAATGATCCACTGGAAATCCTGCGGCTGCAGATCCATATGTCCGGCCAGCTCCATCAGGGGCTGGAGCCGGTACTCATGCCTTGGATGAGTGACCATCATACGCAGCGCGGATCTCTGCATGCCTACATACCAGGCGGCGCTCTCGGGAACCGATCCGAAGTCTGCGATCACTACATCGGCACTGCCGCCTGCTCTGTCCAGCAGGTATTCAATCTCCTCTTCCTGATAATCCTGAGCGCCCAGAATGTCGAAGTTACCGGGCAGATAAGTATAACCATCCTGCTTGATCCAACCGTCAAAATCCTCATCATGCAGCATCTTGCCGGTGATCCGCGGACGCAGCTTGTCCAGACTAACCGCCGCCCGCCGGTCATAACCGGGATCGTACAGATCAAGCCCCAGCAGAATTACCCGCAGCCCTGAAGCGGCTATTCTCCTGGCGAACAGCTTGGCTACACTGGTGCAGCCGATCCCCGGCCCGGAGCCAAAGAAGCCGACCAGATTGCTGCTCTCTTTATGCTCGTCCTCCAGCATATAGCGCAGCTTGTCTACGATAGCCGCTGAGGTGGAACGCGGGGGCATGAAGAAGATGCCCAGGCTCTCGCATTTCATATGAACGGCCTGGTACCCCCTCACTCCTTTGTGCAGATAGATATACAGGATCTGGGAATCAGGGTACCGCCTGCGCAGCTCATTTAAATCCTGCACCGGGACCTGCTCACTGGTAACCATCAGGAGATGTTCTCCGGCATGCTCAGGCTCCGGCAGCACATGTTGGGCAATCACGGTGAAGCCGGCAAGCTTAATCTCATTATTCGTCAGCTGATCCACACCCAGGCTGAATATTTTCATGCTTATCCTTCCTCCTTTCATCAGATCTTCTATTCAACCCGGACAATCCACAGCTTTTTGCCCTGCTCCAGGTATACTCCCAGCAGCTCGCCGTCGCTTTTCTTCAGCTTCAGCTCGGGGGCGGCCACTTTCCCGGTCGAAGTAAACCGGTTATTGTTGTTGCCGTTCTCTGAATCCAGCACATCGTTGTTATCTTCAGTACGCACATAGTTCACCGTTACGGCACTTAAGAAGACCTTACGGGCCGGAAGCTCCTGCGGAGTCCCCTCATCTGCCGGGGCTGCAGGCGCTGAACCAGCCGGCTCATCGACCAGATAAATATCGACCTTATCCCTGCTGCGCAGAGAGCCGTTAATGGCATAGATGGCATCCTTGGGAATGGGGAAAATCCCTTCATCCTGCTGCGGCTCCAGCTCATTGACATCGACCAGTGCTTCCGTCAGAATACTGCCATCCGTCAGGTTGACATTCGTTATCTTCCGCTCTACCTGATCCAGGCTGCGGATGTACCCTGCCGGAACATCCTTGGTCTGCACGGAATCCAGATAAAGATTATTCGCACTCAGCTCATGATTCTTCGGCAGAATGCCGCCGCCCTCCACCTTGATTTTGACCACAGTCTGCGACAGCACATAGGGCTTGAAATACAGATCATAACCGAGCAGCCCGCCGAAGCCGATGATCAGGATGAGAAAAGCAAAGATATAATTGCGTTTTAACAGTCGTCCGCGTTGCGTTGCCAAGCCTTTTACCCCCTTTGAATGTGATTTCTGCACATAGCAAAATACATCTTGGCGTCAGAGCCAAAATGTCCGGTAAAATGCTTTTTTACCTGTAGTGTTGAGAAGTGTATTAGATTATCATTGTGAGGTTGTCTTGCTTGAGGCTGCGGGAGGTGCTCCCGGCTGAAGTAGGGTTCCGGTAAAAGCCAGGCCGGCAGGCTGCTGTTAGCATCTGCATATGCCCTGGTTCCTGACTTCTACCGGAGTGGTATTAATTAAATACAACCGTCTTATTATGGTGGACGAGGATACGGTCCTCGATATGCCATTTCACGGCCCGGGCCAGAACCACCCGTTCAATCGTACGACCGATGCGCTTCAGTTCATTCACATCATCGCTGTGGCTTACACGCTGAACGTCCTGCTCGATAATCGGGCCGCCGTCCAGTTCCTCGGTCACATAGTGGGCGGTCGCGCCAATGATCTTGACCCCGCGCTGATACGCTTGGGCATAAGGCTTGCCGCCGACGAATGCGGGCAGGAACGAATGGTGGATATTGATGATCCGGTGACGGTAATGCTCAATGAACGATGGAGAGATAATCTGCATGTACCGGGCCAGAATGATGACATCAATGTCATCACCGATCACCGCGAGCTGGCGCGCTTCCGCTTCAGCCTTCGTCTCTGCTGTAACCGGAATATGGTGGAATGGAATCCCGAAAGACTCCACATAAGCCTTCATATCGATATGGTTGCTGACCACAAGAGCGATGTCCGCATCCAGATCTCCGGCCTGCCACTGCCAGAGCAGTTCGACCAGGCAATGATCCTCCTTGGAGACAAAGATCGCCAGCCGTTTCTTGTGGCTTACGCTGAAGATCTGCCATTCCATCTTGAAGCGTTCGGCAACCCCGCCGAAGATGGAACGCACTTCTTCAATCCGTTGATCCAAATTAGGCAGGTCAAACTCTACCCGCATGAAGAACATGCCGCCGTCCGGGTCCATGGTGTATTGATCAGACTGTACAATATTGGCTCCGTGCTGGTACAAAAAATGCGATACTGCCGCTACAATCCCCGGGCCGTCAGGACAGGAAATGAGCATACGCGCCCGGTCCGGATAATGGGTGCCTGTTGAATGATCCCTTTTTACATGTAATTCCATAATTCTCTGTCCATCCTCTCATCTGCTTAAGCAATCGGTTATCGGGTCAGTGCTACGCGTTCTGGAGCAGCTGCTTGCCTGCCAGCCAGGCGATCAGCCGTTGGTTAACGGCTTCCTCGCTAAGCTGAGGGAACAATCCGGCAGCCATCACCTGATCATACAGGCGCTCCAGGGGTTCGCGGGGATCTGCTTTTTTGGCCTTGGCGTCATTCTTCAGCAGCTCCCATACATCCAGCACATAACGGCGGGAATCCAGCTCCTGCTTGTCCATGAAGGAATGAAGCTCTTCCAGCTCCTGCAGGAATTCCGCTCCGAAGCGTTCCGCTACATTGCCGCGCAGCAGCGCAATCTCCACCTCGTACATCGGACGAAGCTTCTTGGCATCCTTGCCGATCCACGGGGTCTCCAGGATGAACGGCAAGCCCGCAAGCGCCTCATGGTGCACGACATTATGGATCGCCTCGTATCCAATATAGCCTGAACCAATCGGGGTATGACGGTCCTTGCCTGCCCCGCGCGGATTCTTGCTGTCATTGATATGAATAACGCCCAGCCGCTTAAGCCCGATGATATCATCGAATTGCTGAAGCACCCCGTCCAGATCATTTACAATGTCATAGCCCGCATCATGGATATGGCAGGTATCGAGGCAAACGGACAGCCGTTCATTAAATTCAACCTTATCTATAATAGCGGCAATCTCCTCAAAGCTCCGGCCTACCTCCGTTCCCTTGCCGGCCATCGTCTCCAGCGCAATATGCACTTCCGTCTCGCCGGTACCGCCCAGCACCTCGTTCAAGCCATCTGCAATCCGCTGAATGCCGAATGCAGCATCCTTATCGGTGTAAGCACCCGGATGGAGAACGATATGCTTCACCTCCAGCGCATGGGTGCGGCGGATCTCCTCCTGCAGGAAGTCTACAGCGAGCTGGTACGTGTTCTCCTTGTAGGAGCCCAGGTTAATAATGTATGGAGCGTGCACCACAATCTCTCTGACGCCGTTCTCCCGCATCGCCTGCTTCCCCTCCTCGGGGAACATCGATTGAATCGGCTTCCGGCGCGTATTCTGCGGCGCTCCCGTATATATCATAAACGAGGTAGATCCGTACTCATTGGCTTCATTAGCTGCGCTCAGCAGACCCTTGTCCGCACAGGACACATGAGAACCTATCTTCAGCATGTTTATTTCCCTCTTTCCCTCACGAATTAACCCTTATTCTACCGTGATCGGGAGAATAAATCTAGGCAGGTCCGGGAGGCCCGCTTCCGCTTCGCAAAACCGGGGAAATACGCTATACTCAAGAGGAGCAACAGGAACGTGACAATCATCATTGTCAAAGGCGGTGTATCTATGCATTACCATTTATCCTTAAGCTTATTATCCGCTTCGCCAAGCAACTGGTTTATGAATTCGATTGCATTCTGGACGTTTGTCCTGCTGGGCTGCATGTGCATCGGCGGCTTTTTCATGTTCCGCAAATTCCTGAAGGTGCTGCCCAAGGCAGACGGCAAATCCAAGCTGGACTGGCAGAACTA
This sequence comes from Paenibacillus piscarius, assembly GCF_022234545.1. Lineage (GTDB taxonomy): Bacteria > Bacillota > Bacilli > Paenibacillales > Paenibacillaceae > Paenibacillus_AQ > Paenibacillus_AQ piscarius. The sequence continues at coordinate 208,452 of NZ_JAIEUI010000008.1, read as the reverse complement.
CTGGGTCGAGCGGAGCCGTCCGCTGTGGAGCGATGAAATGAAGGCCTTCCTGGACCAGCTTGTCCAGCCGGTGCCCGGCCCCTTCCGTGATATCGCCAAGCATTCCATTGCTGCCGAGATCGGCAAGCTCGCTGTGGAGAGTGGGGCCACAGAGGTCACCCGTGAGCATTGCATCCAAGGATATATTCTCGCCACGCCCCGGCGCGACAACCGCTTCCTGGTCAATTTTCTGGAGAAGAACGGCATTGACTATACACCCTACAAACATCTGGTTAAATAATATAATATCTTCATTCGAATAAAAGTCATTCCAGAACAGGAGCATCCCTATGAAATATATCATTTGCGGGGGCAGCGGATTCATCGGCAAGGAGCTGACCGGATATTGGCTGCGCAGCGGCCACCAGGTGATCAGTGTCGGGCGGAAGCTCCCCGAAGGCAAGCCGGCGCACCCGAATCTTAGTTACCTTACTTGGGACAGCCTCGAAGATAACCCCGGAGCTGCCGAGGGCGCAGACGCGCTGGTTAATCTGGCCGGAGCCTCCCTCAGCCAGCGCTGGACGCCCGAGGGCAAGCGGGCCATTATGGAATCCCGGCTGGAGACGGTTGAAGCTGCCGGGAAGCTGCTGAATTCTCTTCAGCGTAAGCCTCCTGTTGTCGTCCAGTCTTCCGCTGTCGCCATCTATGGTACTTCTGAGCAGGATACGTATGACGAGAGCTCTCCTACCCGGGTAGTTGACTTCCCTTCAGAGGTCGTCAAAACCTGGGAAGAGGCGGCCGATGAGGCTTATCCGGGCATCCGGCTGATCAAGCTGCGCACAGGTGTGGTACTGGGTAATGAGAGCGGCGCTTTTCCCAAAATGAAGCTGCCTTATTCGCTTGGCTTCGGCGGCAGAATCGGCAGCGGGAAGCAGTGGCTGTCCTGGATTCACCTTACGGATATCGTCCGGCTGATCGAATTCTGTGTTCTGCATCCTGAGGTCGAAGGCCCTGTCAATGCCACGGCCCCGCAGCCGGTCACGAATGAACAATTCGGGAAGATGGTCGGCAAGGTCTACCACCGGCCGCACTGGTTTCCTGTTCCGGCATTTGTGCTGAAGACTGCTGTAGGCGAGCTATCTGAAATCCTGCTTAAGGGGCAGCGCGTACTTCCCTCCAAAGCGGTCAACCATGGCTTCATTTTCACCTACCCTACCTTACAGCCGGCGCTGGAACAGCTGAAGTCGGAGTAGCCTAAGCGCTGCGGAAGGTATAAGTACCCTTAACAATCTTGAACACAGCTCCTTCAGTTAAGGGATACTCTTTGTAAGGAACCATAGCCTCACCCGCAAAAAGTGTACCATTTCTGGAATCCAGGTCCTTCAGAATGTATCCGCCTGAGATTCTGGAGATTTCAACATGCACCCGTGAGGCTCCTTCGGAAGCCTCAACATACTGGGCCACCTCAGCAGAGCGTCCGATAATGAAGCTGGGGCGGTTCAGCTCGATCCGCTCAAAGGCTCCGCCCTCATCCGGGCTGGTTCGCTCCAGATAAGGCGTAGTCCGCCCGGGTTCAGACAATCTTCCTCCTGAATCCTGTACCGGCTCCCTTGTAAGCAGCGCTGTAGGCTTGACCGGCTCCATCGTCTGCGGGGTACTTACATCCAGGCTTATAGGTGCCTGTGTTCTCTTGGCAGGTCCCCCCGGGAAACCGCCCCCACCAAATGAAGCTTCTTGCTCTGAAGGTGCCGGCCGGGACGCAACCACCGGATTCCTGCCGAAATCCCATTCGGCTTCACTTCTAAGCCTCCGGTTCCAGGCTGTATTCCCCCGGTCCGCGATCTCATCTTCCAGTACTTCCCCCTCGTCCTCAGCTTCGCTGTGAAACAGCCTTCCGCTCCAGACCAGCCAGCTTAAGAATGCAAGCCCAACGGTAAGGGCTGCACAGACCACAAGCCTTATCAGCTTAGGCTCATCTAAATAAAGAAACTTCCACAGTAAGGCATCGCACAGCAGCGCACCAAGTAATACATAAATACGATACGGACCTGGCTCGTCCGCAGTCTGTATAGTTCTGTGCGGCATGTCCGACGTAGAAGGCTGTAGACCTGCCATCCCGTCTGTCAGCTTCTGCCCAAGTGTGGCCTTCATCCAAGGGGCCTTATCAAGGATAGAACCGTGAGGCTCTGACTCCCGCTCTCCCTGGCCCCAGGGGCGGGCTGCGTCCGGCGTGGGCCTTAATGCAGGTTCAGCCGCATCGCGGAGCGGAGGCGGCGCCTGACCTGTCCAAGAAGTCCGGATGGCCCGCTGATCCGGTGTAACCGCAGGGAATGCTGCTCCGGCCAATCGGCTGATTCCGGTATGCTCTGTATCATGAGCTTCTGTGAAGGCCCTCTGACTCTCACCACCCGTCAGCAATTCGGCCAGCAGCTCCTTCAGCCCGGCAGGACTGAAGGTCTCCTCATCGCAATACTGCAACAGCCTCTGTATCCCGTCCCCCGACAATTCACGGATTGCAGCCATGAAGACCATGATCAGCGATTTCATCGGCTCACCGGGTTTAAGGGCAGGTTCAAGGCCTTGCAGCGGAATGCAGGTCAGGAACACCCTGCCGCTGCCAAGCGGACCTTCAATGAAGATATAATCCTGATGCAGCGCATACTGCTCGGGACGCAGCATATACAGACGTCCTTCCTCCATACCCGCAGCAATCTGCAGCAGCAGACCGAAGAATTCCGTCATGCTCAGCCTCCCGCTTTTGAGCAGCGTCCCCAGCATTTTGCGCTTAGAAACCGTATATTCCAGTGTTACCTGCATATCTATCTCTCTGAGCAGCAAACGCAGATGATGCGGAATTCCGCTGTTCATCAGCATCCGGGCCTGTACCATATTCAGGTCCCCTGTGCTTAATCCTCCGGTTCTGCCCAGCAGCATCGTTATACCGTCCTGCTGAATGAAATCACGTTCTAGTCCAAACAAATCTCTCACCTCCTGAGCTGCATTGCAATAAGCTTCATATCAGAAATAGTAATAAGCACAGAGGAATCCCGGGAACACTGCCAGCATAAAAGGAAACCGCAGCAGCTCACCGTTCTGCCTGACAGCCGATAGCCCTATCTTGCGGAGCAGCAGGAAGCCTGCAGTTCTGCTGATCACGCTGCGCAGCCTGCGGCCAGTATCCCGCCGGGAGAGGATAAGCACCAAGCCTACTGCCGCTCCTAACAATACTGAATACACAATCACCTGAAGGGAGAAAAGCACTCCGGTCCAGGCTCCAATGGCGGCAAACAGCTTCACATCACCAGCCCCTACCGCTCCGATAAAATACATAATCAGCAGCAGCAGAAATCCCGCTCCGCTGCCGTACAGCGAGAACAAAAGCCCCTGCCAGCCATTGATGACAGCTTGTACAATTATTCCTGCAAGGAATGCAGGCAGTGTAATCCAGTTGGGGATCCGCATCCAGCGTATATCTGTGATTAATGCCGCCGTCAGAAACAGCAGGCATCCCCACAAGGCCCATTCTGTCATCTATGCCCCTCCTTCTCCGGCCTGTTATTTTTTCACTACAGTAAAGGTTGCCTCCATCGAAGTGCCATCCGCCAGAGCAACAACAAACGGCCAGGTTCCCGGGGTGGTATTGACCCCGATTTTCCATTCCCATTCAATAAACCCGTTCTCATCCGCCTGCTTCCAGCCCAGATACTTGGCCGTGCTCTGGCCGGTCTTGTAGAAAACCGACAGATTCGCCGAGGCTCCGGGAGGCACCTTGACCTTGATAACGCCCTGGCGGTTCGCTACCCCGGGGTTTGGCTTCTCCAGGATCAAGATCGCCCCGTCCTCCTCACCTGTTTCACCCGGATTTCCTTTCCCGGATTCATCAGTGTTGCCGATCCATAAGCGTTCAACCGCACTGGCTTCCAGTACAATCTTTTGATTCAGAAACGGGACACGCATTGGCAGATCATAGCTGACGACCAGGCCGAAATAAGGATGTTCCCCTTTCTTCAGGTCCGGCACCGTCACGTTGGATACATGAATCCGGCTATACTCAAGCCAGTCCGAGGATACATACGGACGCAGCATCGGCTTAAGCACCAGATCCAGCGCAGCTTCGGAAGCTTCCGCCTGAAGCTTCTGCAAAGGCCCTTCTCCCTCGCGGACTGCAGATTTGACCCAGGTGTCTATCGGCTGCGGAAGCTTCTCCACATAAGCCTCGCTCCATTCGGCCAGCGACAGCCTGGGAATACTCCATACGCTGCGCGAAGCAGAGTTCCCGGCGCTATCCGCCCCCTCAGCTTGTCCATCGCCCCCGCCAGCGGCATCCCGCTGCTGTGCAGCCAGAGCCGCCGGATACATATGGGTGGAGATCATTTTGACGGCGTCTGAAGCTGTGCTCTGGAGCGCTGTAGAATACAGTGTCATCTGAACAATGAAGATGAGGAACAAGATAAATAACAGGAACATAGGCAGGATCAGAGCTGCTTCCACCACCATGCTACCCTCATCCCGCTTGCCCGGCGGTGTCCGCGGCCAGCACTTCATTCTCCTGCCTCCTTAATAAGCAAAGTCAGCCCCGACTTGTCTAAAATAAAATTTGCCGCGAACATCGCCGGAGAGCCCAGCGCTGTAATCCACCAGCTTCACGACACCTGGGAGGAACCATAGCGGCATCCCCACCGTAAGCTCCGCAGAAGCGTATGTATATTGCTCCGCCGGATTACTTCCGGTATTCAGGCGGATCAGCGCCAGCATCCGGGCCAGCTGCTCATCACCCGCCCCATGAAGCAGAAGGAAGAGCCGCAGAAAGTCACGGTAGGTAAGCTGCGCCGTCATATACTTGGATAAGGGAATCTCCCCCTTCGTGCAGAGCAGGATCATGTCCTGCACCGCCTGCTCAATTCCGTACAGCAAGCCAGCTGCCAGAACAGCGAGCGGATTGCCAAGGCCGGACTTCTCAATCATGCCTTCCATCGTCCGCACAGCCAGCCGTATGCCAAAAATCTCCCCGTAAGCCGCGGCTACATTCCCGGCCGGATTATTAAATCCGTACAGAATATATTCCAGCTCTTGGGCCTGCGGCTGGAGCTGCTCTCCAAGCTGAGCTCCGGCTCCCTCACCACTTCCCGATACAATGGACGCCAGCGCGGACAGATCAAAATGCCGGAAATACATGGCTGAATACTCTGTCTGGTACATCCGGTCTCTGGCCCCTTCCAGCACACTGCCCACCGCCGCGTAGATGCCGTCCATACTCTTCATTGAAGATTTCCCGGCAGTATACTGGTTGTCTTCCATTTCGGCAGCCGGAGCTTCCTGTTCTGCACCTTCATTGAAAGAGACATTCTCCCGGTAGTATTGGCGCAGGATACGGTACTGCTCCATCGCCTCCTGCGCACTGCTTCCTAACTCGCGGATCTGATCCAGCAGCTTCATTGCATCGCCAAGTTTTGCCTTGGCCTGCTGTTCCGTCCGCCTGCGCCCGCTGTCAGCGGCACGGCGGTCCTCAATCTGTGCAGCTTCCACCGCTATCACACTGCCCTGCTGACCATAGTCCCTTATGTAGCCTGCAACGGTCCGGGAAGCGTTAAGCACACCGCTGCTCATTACAGAGTAAGATGCGTTCAGCCCGGTCGCCGTGATTAATAGAGCCGGAAGACCGGAGACCAGCGGGTCCACAGAGAGCGCAGCAGTCCGTTGTCCACTGATGTGATTTGCCATTTCATCAAGCTCTGCCTCAGGGAGGATAAGTCCCTCTACCTGCTCCCGCAGCTTCTTCAGAGGCTCAGAGCTGAGCTCACCCGCTGTCTCCGGGATATCCCAGCGGCTTGCCGGGTCACTCTCCGCTCCATCCGCTTCCGCCGCAGCCTGGTCAAGCACACTCCTCATCTGGAGATTCAATACCTTGGCTTCTTCAAGTGCTGACGCTGCTTCGTCCAATAGACGCCTATTCCCGGCCTCAAATTCCGCGAGAGCAGCCGGAATCCGGCCTGTCAAATCCTCGGTCTGATTCCTGTAACGTGATAGAGCAGTTGTGTACCTGGGCCAGCTCTTGGGATCACGGTAATAATCTTCATAGTATTTGTCCAAATAATCCGCGTACATCGCCGGAATATCTGCACTGGAGCTAAGCGTGCCAAGCGTAAGCGAAGGGATATAATCCGCAGGCGGATTCATCAGAAGCTGCCCCAGCTTCTGAGCACCTTCAGCAGCGTCCTTCCGCTTCTTCAGCATCAGGTCCAGCGCTTCCTCGCGCTGATCATATAAGGGCTGAAGATCTCCCAATATTTCCGTAGTCCGCGAGGCCTCGCCCATCGCTGCCGATAACGGCTTAAGCTTGCCTGCCAGCTCCAGCGCGAAATCAACCGGTGCTTTGTATTTCATCTCTTCAATAATCTGCCGCCGGAAGATATCATATCTGCCCAGCGGACGGCTCCAGCTAAGGGAAGAAGCATCGATCTTCAAGGGCAGCAGATTAAAAGCATCCACCCGCCCGCTCTCGTACAGATTATCATTCAGCACCTTCGATAACAGTTGGTTTCCGTCACCGCCGCCGTAGGCGAATAATCCGTAGTTCTCCCGCAGCTCAATATCATAAGCTGACATGACAGAGCGGATAGCAGTCCTCACCAGCCGTTCCTCCTGTACATTCACTGCGGCAATTCTTGCATAATCAATCAGCACAGACGTAAACAGAAAGACGAAGGCCAACACCATAATCAGAAAAATAGAAACTGAACCTTCGGCATAATCCTTGCAGATCCGGCAGCTCCGGGCAAGCCGCCTCCATAAGAACGCGCGGTGCTTGAACATACGTATCTGAACTCCCTCTTCCTGCGTGATCCCTGACAGTCTGTACCGGCCGGATCTGTTGCTGCCGGCTGCCGGCAGCCCTCAGCGCAGCTTCTCCAGCATATACGCTGCATCCTTCTTCTCCATGCCCGCGCCTTCCTTGTTGCCGGTTGAACTCTGCTTGAACCTGGCCCCATAATACCGCATCAGATCCACTGTCCTTATGAATTCAACCGGCTCTGTAACGAAAGAGCGGGCCAATACATCAGGAGCTGCACCATCGGCAAGAAAATGATCCAGTACAGGCAAGCGCAGCATTTTCTCCAGCTCCATACTGATCTTGCGGCCTGTGAGCCCATAGGCATAACGCATCTCGCCCTGAAGCCCAGCCGGGACCATCTGTGCTGCACGATGCAGCTTCACCACCGGCAATGGCCCTCCGCCGTTGGCATCACCGGGTAAGGCGACTCTTGTACTTCCATCCTCTGCCCCTACTCCAAAGAGTGAAGACAGCAAACCATCCTCACTGATTCTCCAGTACAGCGGATCATAGTTCCCCGCCTGGAACGCTCCGTCTGTTGCCCGGTTGCTATTCTCCCAATTGTAGGCGGCACGCTCCGTGGCAGCCGAGGCAATCTGCAGCAGCATCGACTTCTGGTAGGTGTACAGGGAGAAAAACAGCAGCAGCATGATAATGCCCATAATAATCGGCAGCAGAAGCGAAGCCTCCACCGTGAAGCTGCCCTCATCCTTCCCCAGCGGAATCACTCAAAAACTTCCTGGCTCTTATCTCCGGCAGTGCTGATCAGGCTCTTGACCACCTTCACAATCTCCTCGCGGAATACAAGAACTACTGCAATCAGCACAGCGATGATCAGGATCATCTCCAGTGTGCCGAGCCCCTCCTCATCCTTCCACAAGCCTCTTACCCCTTCTGTAATCTGTGTCAGCATAACAATCTCCTCCTACATTTTTAGCATCATAAGCGCCGGTGTGCCCACCAGCACAATCACAATCAGAAAGATGACAACCATCGGAAAAACCAGCTTCGACGATGCCTGTTCCCCGCGTGTGCGGCTGATCGCCTTCCGCTTCTCCCAGAGCATCCGTGACAAGTCGCGCAAAGACAGAACAAAGTCGGCTCCGCCTCTGCGGTAATTAAGCAGTACTGTCGTTGTGAAAATAGACACCTCCTGCACCGCACAGCGCTTACTGAAGTTCTCAAAGGCCTGCTGGAAGGAGTAGCCCCCTTCCCATTCCGCTGTCATCTTCCGCAGCTCAGCATACAGCGGATGAGAAGCATCCCCTTGGCGGCTGTTCACACAGCGGATAATGGCCCGCTGCACCGTCTCACCCGCCCCAACCAGCAGCACGATACTGTTCAGCAGCTCAGGCAGCTCAAGCATGATATTCTGCTCCCGCAGCCGCACCTTCTTGTGCAGATCACTGACCATTGCCACCGGAATAGCCACTGCAAGGCCAACGCCGATGATGATGCCAGCCTGCTCTCCCGTAAGCAGTGTCAATGCGCTTCCGCCTGTAATCAGCAGCCAGCTGAAGGCGAGCATCTCTCCCATGAAGAGCAGGGTGCGCTCCGCACTGTAGCGCATTCCATAGAGCCGCTGCACCGAGCGCTGAATTCTGAACATCACCGCCGGAAGGCAGCTGGCGATTCTGCCCCTCTCTGCGAGCAGCAGCAAGGGCTCACCCAGCCGCCGCAGCCGTAATCCTTCCATAGGCAGCTCCCGCAGTGCAGTATAGCGGCCGCCGCATCTGATACGCAGAAATAGCCAGAACCCGCTGCACAGGAGCAGAATGGCCCCGCAGATGAACAACATCTTTCCCTCACTCCTCTTCCGTCACAGCGGAATATCCATGATCTTGTTGGTCCAGAGGTAGCAGAGGAACAGAGCAATCAACGCCAGTGTAGAGACCGCGATGCCTGCCCCAGTGTACATTGGCTGCATGTAGTCCCCGGCGCTCAGGCTCATGAACATCACCATCATCAGCGGGGAGACCAGCAGCGCCTTGGCCTCGAATTTCTTCTGGGCAATGCTGACTGCTATATCCTGCTGGATATCCAGCTTCTCGCCGATAATGGACGACGTGCGGCGTACGATCTCCACCAGATCGCCGCCCGTCCGCTTGCAGACCATGAACACATCTGCGAAGCGCTCCACATCCTCCATCCCTGCCCTCTTGCTGAATTCATACAGCGCATCTTCTATGGGTTCGCCATTCTCCATCCGGGCACAGATAATATTCAGCTCAGAGATCATGTCACCAGCCCCCTCCGGGTCTAACATCCGCAGATCCTGTACAGCCTCCCGAAAGGCATTCTCCACCGAACGGCCGGCTGAGAGCGATGAGGAGAGCGAGAACAGCATTTGCTTGAACTGCAGATTCAGCGAGGCCCGGCGGCGCTGCAGCAGATACCGCCGCAGCAGCCGCGGACCATAGGCGCTGCCGGGGACCAGTAATACGGCCAGCAGCAGCCGGTGGTAGAACAAGTAACCGATCCCCAGCAATACAATTCCCGCGCAGAGGGTAACTGCCACTCTCTGGAGTGAGGTTAATTCGTATACGGTATAATCCGGCAAAAGCACTTGTTCTCCCGCTACGGCTGTCCCGGCCGTCTGAACCGGCGGTGATCTCTTTACAGAGCCACTTCCCCGCTGTTCTGCCTGAGAACGCGCCCCCCTCTTCTTCACAATGCTCAAGGTACAATCACCTCCTTCCGGGCACTGGTCTGATCATACCTGCGCAGCGGATAGTCACCGATAGCAGCCATGCGCAGCTTGTCCGTATGCAGAAGCGGGTTGCCGCAGGCCGTAAGCCTCCCCTGTACTCTGCCGTCCTTCTCCCCCGATTCCAGGAATTCATAGAGCGGATTCAGGATGACCTCACCGTCCCGGATGCCGGCAACCTCGCTGATCTCCATCACCCGCCGCGAGCGGTCACGCAGCCGGGAGAGATGCACGAAGATATCGATCGCCGAGGCGATCTGCTGGCGGACAACAGCTACCGGCAAGTCTGCCCCGCTAAGGACCATGGTCTCCAGGCGGCTAAGCATGTCCAGCGCGCTGTTGGAATGACCCGTTGATAAGCTACCGTCATGGCCCGTGTTCATCGCCTGAAGCATATCCAGACATTCGGCGCCGCGTACCTCGCCGACCACGATACGGTTCGGGCGCATCCGCAGCGATGTGCGGATCAGATCACGGATCGTAATCTCGCCCCGGCCCTCGGTGTTGGCGTTCCGCGTCTCCAGCGACACCAGATTGGGTACTGTGACGATCTGCAGCTCTGCGGAATCCTCTACCGTAATGACACGCTCCTGCGGCGGAATGAACTGGGACAGGGCGTTCAGAAAGGTCGTCTTGCCGGAGCCGGTACCGCCGCTGATGAAGATGTTGTATTGGGCAGCGACCAGAAGCTGGAGGAGCTCAGCCGCCTCCCCGCTGAGGGCTTCACGCCTCACCAGCTCCTCCATCGTCATCGGGGTCTCAGGGAACTTGCGGATCGTCATCGCCGGGCCCTTCAGCGCCGCCGGCGGCAGAACGATATTGACACGCGAGCCGTCCGGCAGGCGCGCATCAACAATCGGCGAGGATTCATTGACCACCCGGTTCACCCCCGAGACGATCACCTGGATGATATCCTCCAGCCTGCTTCCGGATTCAAAAGCCAGCGGCAGCCTGCGGATCATCCCCTCCTCTTCAATAAAAATCTCCTCATGGCTATTGATCATGATCTCCGTAATGGCCGGATTGTCCACCAGCGGCTGCAGAATATCCAGCCCGCGGAAGGAATCGAACAGCCTCTTCACGAGCTCATGCTTCTCCTGGGCGGTAAGGAGACGCAGCTGTTCCCGCTCCAGGATCGTCCGCTCGATGAAAGAGGCCAGCTCCCGGTTCCCGATAACCGATGTAACATCCAGCCCCGCCCGGATATCGCTGCGCAGCGCCCTGAACAGATCATCATTCATGCCGGCGTTCCGGTGAATACCACGGGCAATGCCGGTTCCACTACCGTCCGGCAGAGCTGCTGAACAGCGGCGATGAATAGCGGAGAGCTTAGGCAGAGTTCTCCGCCATGCTGCGTCCCCCAGGAAGGAACAGACGGAAGAACAGCATCCGGCCTGGGTCCAGCCGCTGCCGGCAGCGGTTCATTCTCTGCTCCGGCCCAGCCGTTCATCACGATTCTGCTCCGGCCCGCAAGCTCCGGCGGCATGTCCGAATGCGGACTTGCCATATAATCCATCCAGCGTTCTGTCTTCATGAGACTGACCTGCTCCTGCTTCATCACCCACAGCAGGACTCCGCATCTGTTCAGAACTGCCTGCGTCCGCTCTTCCTCTATACTGCCGGTATCCACAATAATCACATCATAGCTGCCGGCGCCGGCCAGCCCCTCTAATAGATCCAGCGTGTCCTGCCGCGACATCTGGAGCATCTCCTTGAAGTTCTCAACAGGCCGGAAGGCATCGCAGCGCATACTGTCATGTCTGAATACATATTTGCCCCATTCCAGCTGCCCTCCCTCCCCTTTGCCTCCTGCACTTTTAAGCTCATAGAGCAGCCGCTCCAGCCCCGGAATATTGCCGCATGGCATCCGCACATACAGCCCGCTGCTGTCCACACTCTCCAGGTTCAGATAGAATACGGACAAGCCAAGTGCACCAAGCTGCTTCGCCATGTTCAGCGCAACCGTTGTCTTGCCGCTGCCGCCGCTGGCTGAGACGATCCCGAGCAGCAGCGTCTCTTCCTTAGGCAGTGCAGCCGTCCTGACCCGCTTCAGATCTCCCAGCTGCAGTATCGCCTCCAGCAGGGAAGGCAGCGCCTGATATTTGGCGATTCTCCGGCCCCCTGCGAGGCCGCCTCCGCCCGGCAGCTCATCATCTCCGCTTAACACTGCCCACGGAACGGACGCTCTTCCTTCAACCAGCCAGGCCTCAATGAAAGAGCGGTCTCCGGCAACCGCATCCGGCAGCTCATCGCCTGTCATAAATTCCATGAAGGCTTCCAATTTGCTGAAAGCCGTGATCCGCATCAGCTCCCCGTATTCGCTGTGATGCAGATAATGAAGCAGCGGCTCTATGTACTCACTCTCCCGTACCGCCACCACGATTCTTGCCGCCATGAACTCTTCCTCCTCCCGGAATGCACAGAAAAGAACAGCAAAAAAGCACCGCCAATAACCGTGAATACGGTTATCGAACGGTGCTTCCGTTACTGTTCCTGTAATTTACTGCTATAGTAGCATATATATACGCGTGCAGCAATAGCTTTTTTCCATAATTCGACTGATCCTCCCAGAATCCGCCTCCCAGGTCTGCGTCTATAAGAACCTCCGCTTCAGCTCCGGTGTCGGGACCATACACTGATCGTCCTTGCCGAACCAGCGGTAGCGGTTCCTCGCCACCCACCTGTACACAGCGTTACGCAGCGGCCCGGGAATGAGGATGAACATATAGAGGACAGGCCACGGAAACCGCAGACGGCGGGCAATCCGCAGCGCAGCAGCCGATTCCGTATAATACTTGCCGTCCTCTACCAGTACCACAGTATCCAATTGATGCTCCGGCAGTCCTCCGGCTCTCAGCAATTCTTGACCGGTATCACTCTGCAGCGAAGCAAATTTGAAGCTCGCCCGGGGATCGCGGGGAATGATGAACCGGACCAGCCCCTGGCACAGATGGCAGACCCCGTCCATCAGCACGACCGCTTCCTTCTGCTCTCCCTTGTCCGCTCCGTCCATACCATCATCCCCTTTCTTTTGATCCCAGTGTACCCTAAATAACCATACAGCGTCAGTATAGCACGCAAAAATAAAAAACGCGGGATTGCTCCCGCGCCTACAATGGTCCGTTCGTCTATTTATTCTGCAATTGCCTTGTTGATCCACTCGTCCCCGACCATTTGCTCCTCGAAATCAGCAGTGAACGATTCCATACATCTGCAGATGAAATCCTTGCGGCATACCGGACAAGGCGTCTTGAGCAGGCGGCTGATGTTCGTCATTTTCCATTCCGGAAACCGATTGTAGAACGCGCGGCACTCCGTTCCGTCAGCAAGCTTAATAATGAACTCGTACAAGCCTTCCTTATCGTTGCTGCTGGCTTTGGTTACATTCGTAATATTCGGTCTGTAGGACATCTTCATCACCCATTATTTAAATTTTTGGTAGTTAATTGCACGCGCGACATTAACAGATACTTAGACATATTAAAGAATTTCCCGGGTGATGTCAACCAAAGCGTGAGGCGCATGAGTGTACACAGCTTAAGACCGGACATTTGCTGCCCGGCCCTAAGCGCTTTTAACTTACAGTACGTTCAGCTCAACCTCAATGTTTCCGCGTGTCGCCTTGGAATAAGGGCAGAAATCATGGGCTTTCTTCGCCAGATCTTCGGCAACAGAACGCTCAATGCCCGGCAGATGCACATCCAGCTTCACAGCCAGCTTGAACCCTCCGTCGCTCTCATCCTTCCCGATCAGCACATTCGAGGTAATCTCGACATCTTGCAGCTTCACGCCCTCTTTGCGGGCAATATTGGCAAGAGCACTTTCATAGCAGGCACCGAAGCCCGCCGCGAACAGCTGCTCCGGATTCGTACCGGCACCTCCCGGGCCTCCAAGCTCCTTAGGGATTTTCAGATCGTGCTTCAGCGCCCCGTCCGACGATTCCACCGAACCCTCACGGCCTCCGCGGACCTTGGCTGTTGCCGTATACAGTGCCTTCAGTTTCAATGCAGTCATCTTTGATCTACTCCTTTTCCAAGTAAATTTTGTAAGGACTCTACCATTAACTTAAACACCCCCGGGTATTTGAAACGAACGAACGCATCCATTCATCCTCCGGGGCTTGCTTCTGACGCTAAATGGTGTACAATTAAATTGTGTTAAATCAATGTTCGGGAGGGAATATCCATGAGTGTCTATGACTATGAAGCCAACACCCTGCGGGGCGAGAAAGAATCACTCTCCAAGCACAAAGGTAAGGTACTGCTCGTTGTCAACACGGCCAGCAAATGCGGATTCACCCCGCAGTATAAGGGTCTCCAAGAGGTGTACGATAAATTCAAGGACCGCGGATTTGAGGTGCTGGGGTTCCCAAGCAACCAGTTTGCCGGGCAGGAGCCGGGCGAGAGCGAGGATATCGCGGAGTTCTGCGAGATTAATTACGGGGTCACCTTCCCGATGTACGAGAAGATCAATGTGAAGGGCAGCGACGCCCATCCCCTGTTCAAGTACCTGTCTAGTGAAGCACCTGGAGTTCTAGGCTCAAAAAGCGTGAAATGGAACTTCACCAAGTTCCTGGTCGATCAGGAAGGCCGTGTCCTCAAGCGCTTCTCCCCTCAGACCACACCGGATCAGATTGAAGAGGATATCGCGAAGCTGCTGGATTAGAGCGTGCAATCATTTCCCATGATCAAAAAACAAAAACCCTTCATGCCCCGAGCAACGGGTGAAGGGTTTTTGAGCGTAAACGGCAAAACAAAAACCCTTGAATCATCAAGGGTTCCGGCCAATCCAATATGATGCGGTAGAGAGGACTCGAACCTCCACGGGTATACACCCACTACCCCCTCAAGATAGCGTGTCTGCCATTCCACCACTACCGCGCGGTGTACTACATGGTTAATGCATTGTTTGAGGCCAACATTCAATATTATAAATCGGTTCCGCTCAAAAGTAAAGATGGCCCTTAAGAATTCTCATCCTCATCTTCGTCCTGTTCCTCTACCTGCTTCTCACTCTGTTCCACAGCCCGGTTCTTGTCCATCCGTTTCCGGTAATCTGTGAACGCCAGATATTCCTTAATGAAGCTCTTCTCTTCCGGCAGCAGCTCCCCGGTGTGGCAATTCAGTTGCCGTATTTCCTCAAAAAAATAATCCTCGCCGCTCTCTTGCACAGTCAGTGCCTGCTTGCCAAGCACCAGCCAGTCAAGGCTCACCTGAAAGAATCCGGCAATCTCAATCAGCTTGTGTGTACCGGGAGTCGATTTGCCGCGCTTCCAGTCCCCCAGGTTCCCCGTGCTGATTCCTAGCTGCTTACAGAAGGATTTCTTGGTCATGCCCTGCCGTTTAATCAGAAGCTCAATACGATCGTAGATAGATTGCATCCGCAAACCGCCTTCCCCTGGAAATTAACTATGTATTCTCATCTTCATCCTGCTTCTCTTCCGGCACGCCGTCCCGGTTCTTGTCCAACCGTTTCCGGTATTCTGTGAACGCCAAATATTCCTTAATGAAATTCTTCTGTTCCGGCAGCAGCTCTGTTGGGTGGCAACTGGGTTGCCGTATTTCGTCAAAAAAATAATCCCCGCCGCTTTCTTGCACAGTCATAGTCTGCTTGCCAAGCACCAGCCAATCGAGGCTGACCTGAAAGAATCCGGCAATCTCGATCAGTTTGTGTGTGCCGGGCGTTGATTTGCCGCGCTTCCAATCTCCCATATTCCCGGTGCTGATTCCCAGCTGCGCACAGAAGGATTTCTTGGTCATGCCCTGCTTTTTGATCAGAAATTCAATTCGTTCGTAGATTGATTGCATCTGCAAACCGCCTTCCACCGAAAATAAGCACGTAAAAAAGTTATTTTTTATTGAAAAATGACGTAAAAAAGTATATAATTAACTATTATTATATCTTTACCTATTTTATATCATAACGGCTGGATAGTCGATACGAGGTGAGCAATCTGAACAGCAAACGCCCCATAACTTCCTTTGGCTGGGCCATCAAGCAACGTCTGGCTGAACTGCACTTGGATCAGAAGAAATTCTGTGAGCTGCATGACATTCCACCCTATCGGCTGTCCAACCTGATTCACGGCACCCGCAAGGCCGACCGTTACCGCCGCCAGGTAGCCGAGCTGCTGGACCTGCCTCCATCCTAGTTCCGGGCACCCGAACACATAGAGCGGTACTTTTCACCTGACACTAAAATGTATTCCACCTGTTTTAGCAATTTCCTTCTTTTCTGCACACTCTATTAATACACCAAGAAACCTCTCAGGTAAGATGGCTGATTACACCATCTGACCGCATGAGAGGTTTCTTTAAGGTTCGTTCCGGTTGGTTATCGGTTCAGTAAGCTCAGCCCTTGACCGCTCCGCCGGTAAGTCCTCTGACCAGGGTCTTCGAGCCGAACAGGAAGAGAATAATCAGCGGCAGGGTGCCCAGGGTAAGCCCCAGAATACTGGCTGAATAATCCGTGCGGAAGACCGTAGACAGATTTGCAATGCCCAGTGGCAGCGTATACAGCTCGGGCTTGTTGATCGTCACCAGCGGCAGCAGATAACCATTCCAGGACCCGAGGAACGAGATGAGACCCAGCGTACTGATCGCAGGCATTAGAAAGGGAACAACGATTCTTGTAAGAATACCCGGCTCCGAGCAGCCGTCGATTCTTGCGCTCTCAATGACCTCTGTCGGGACAGAGGAACGGATGAACTGGGTCATGAAAAATACACCGAAGGCATTATTCAGTCCGGCCAGAATCAGCGGCGCATGAGTGTTGTTAAGGTGGAACCACTTCATCTCCATCACATATGCAATCAGACCGAGGTGACCGGGGATCATCATCGTCAGAAGAATGAAGCCATACAGTGCATTTTTACCCTTGAATTCATATTTGGCAAAAGCAAATCCGGTAATCGAAGCCACGCCAACCGTCACCAGAGTAAACAATACCGCAACATAGAAGCTGTTCCAATAATTCCGCAGGAAGCTGGCAGACATGATCGTCTTCAGATTCTCCAGCAGATAACCGCTGGGCAGAATCGGAAGCTGCTTGAACAAGTCTTCAGAATAATAGGTTCCCATCACAATCATCATGTAGAACGGGAAGAGGAACGCGATAGCGATCAGGCTAAGCAGCAATACGGTGAAGAATCTTTTCGCTCTCATTTGTCTTCACCGTCCCTGTTGATCCATTTCATTCCAACCACCGAGAACAAGGCGATGAACAGGAAGGTGCCGTAAGCTATAGCTGCCCCTTTACCGTACTTGAACGCACTGCCGTTGAACGAAGCGTCGAACATATACCAGATGGGTGTGAAGGTGGAGCCATCAGGCCCTCCTACCATACTGGAGCCCGAAGACCAGCCGCTGAACAGCAGCATCGGTTCTTCCACCAGCTGCAGTCCGCTGATAATGGAAGTAATAATCAGGAACAGGTTGATCGGCTTCAACAGCGGAATCGTAATACGCAGGAACACATTTTTGGAGGAAGCCCCGTCGATCACAGCCGCCTCATAGATAGAAGTATCAATGCTGGCCATCCCCGCCGTATAGAACATCACGAAATATCCAAGGTTTTTCCAGAATACCATCAGTATAACTACCCAGCGGGAGGAACTGACCGAGCCCAGCCAATTGATCTTCTCCTGGATGAGTCCCAGCTCCATCAGCATATTATTGAAGAACCCGCCCTGCCAGTCGAACAACAGGGAGAAGATAATCCCGACCGCGACCGGCGTCGTCATATAGGCACTGAATACGCTGAGCCGGAAAAAGGTTTTGCGGCGGATCAGCTTACTCTCGATCAGGCTGGCTACCAGCATACCCATAAGGACAAGGGCCGGGAGGTAGACCGCCATGAAGATAATGACATTCAGCAGTGATTTCCAGAAGAAGGCGTCATGAAAAAACAGCTGTGTGTAATTACCAAGTCCGATGAAATTACGGTTACCGTACAAATCCCAGTCTGTAAGACTAATGTATAGCGTAAACAGGATGGGGAACAAACTCAGTACAGCATAGGACAAGAAATAAGGGGTAATGAACAGATACGGCCATTTGTTTTTACTGCTGATTCCATTGGATTTCTGCATCATTATTCAAATGTCAGCTCTGGGTGGTTCTTCTTCAGCTGCTCTTCCCACTTATCCAATGCCTGCTTGGCATCGAAGCTGTTGTCCTGTGCCATGACCTGCAGCACCAGCTCCGACGAGCTGTAAATATCCTGATCATACTTCGTCACCGCTTTGGACTTCATGTTCGGGAATACCTTCTCGACCCAGAACTTCCCGAGATCCTGTCCGCCGAAGTATTCATCCGCCCCGGAAGACAGCTTGGAGGTATCCTTGAAGAAGGATTTCAACGGTAAAATGTAATCAGAGACAGCGAAGTTGGCTTCAGCGCCTTCGTCCGTGCCTAACAGCCAGTTGAGATAGGTCCAGGCCGCCGCTTTATTCTTGCTGTCCTTCCAGATCCCGATGGTCGTCCCGCCGTATGGATATCCGCCTTCCGGAGGCACCATCAGCCCCCAACGCCCACTGCTGGCCTTGTCATTAGGCTTAATTACGAATTCTGGAGACCAGTTCGCCGCCGGATAGAAAATCACATTGTCTTGCGAGTACGAAGCATTCCAGGTCGGGGACCACATCGCCAGCTTGCCCTCAGTGTTATTATCACGGATGGACTGCAGCTTAGTGAAGATCCTAAGCAGCTCTTCTGTGTTCACCTTGGTTCCGTCTACAACTGCCGTTGTTCCCTGGTTGGAGAGGATGGTATAGGCATCCATCAGACTTCCCAGCATGAATGTCTTCCCGCCGCTTTGCTCATAGACTTCCTTGCCCTTGGCAATAAAGGCATCCCAGTCGGTGAACATTGCAGTTAGTGCATCAGGATCATCTGTTCCGAAGTATTGTTTCGCCAGATCACGCTTGTAAGCCAGTGCTCCAGGCGAACCGGATTGCTCCAGACCGACAAGCTCCCCCTTGCTGTTCGTCAGCAGCGGAAGCTCGAAGTCCAGCAGATTGGAGGTGTCAAATTTGTAGGGCTCTTCGGACAGGCTTTGCAGTACGTTAAGTTCATACAGAGCGCCGCGGAAGGCCGCTTCTCCCCAGATAATATCCGGCAGACCGGAGCCGGCAGCGATGGAGGTCTGGATTTTCTTCAGATAATCCCCCGCTGAGACTTCAACGAATTCCAGCTTGATATTCGGGAACTTCTCATTGAATTTCGCTGCTGTGCCCTCGAACCAGGCTTTATCCCAGCCCCATACCGTCAAATTACCGGAAGCCTCCGCAGGCTCGCTGGAGCCATTCGCAGGATTGGCGCTGCTTGAGCCTCCGGCTGCATTATTGCCGTTGCTGCTGCCGCAGCCGGCCAGCACCAGGGTGAGGCATAAGGTCAGAACAAATGTGATGATCGGTGCTTTTTTACTGAATAGATTGTGCAATCTAAGGTCCCCCTTGCATCTGTTGTGACAGCGGACAGTTCCTGTAATGTCTTCCGTCCATCTGTATAGTAGAACTATAAGCTTGAAGGGATCACCCAACAATTAGACAATCCGATGATTTTGTATAAATAATGATAGTGCTTTCACTCGGACGGTTGCTGCCGGGAGGGCAGGAGAACCGATACCTTCGTGCCTCTCCCCTCACTGGAGCGGATGACCATGCGGCCTTCCTGCCCGTACAGATACTCGATCCGTTCGCGGATATTCCAGAGTCCGATCTGCTTCATCGCCCCAGAAGGCAGCCGGGCCGGAGGCAGGGTTCCATTCGTAATCGCCTGCGCTTTCTCCCGGCTCATGCCGCACCCGTCATCTCTGACCGAGAGCAGCAGTCTTCCGCTGCGCTTGCGCATTATGATCTCTATACGGCCCGCAGACTCTTTCTCCGAGAATCCATGAAATATAGCATTTTCCACCAGCGGCTGAATCAGGCTTTTCGGAATATAATCGTCTTTCGCCTCTTCCGCTACGCTCCAGACTACCTCGAACCGGCCGGCATATCTGTACTGTTGAATCGTGACGAAGTGATTGATAATGCTCATCTCCTGTTCAACCGTGATATACAGACCGGCATCGCCGATATTAACCGCATCATGCAGAATGCCAATGAAGGATTCAACCATGTCTTCGATCGCCGTATAGTTCTGTTTGCGGGCCAGATACACTACTGTGTTCAGGGTATTGTAAATAAAATGGGGGTTGATCTGGGCGAACAGCAGCTCTGCCGTCATTTTACGTTTCCAGCGCTCCTGCTCCGCCCGTTCGCTCATCTGCCGCTCAATATCGCCAAGCATCGTCTCAAAGCCATTCTTCAGCACAGACAGCTCATCATTACTGCGGAACGACAGCTGAACATTATAGTTGCCCATGGATACCTGCTTCATCGCTTTGGTCATCTGCAGGATCGGCCGGATAATACTGGAGATGATCGGAAGGAACAGCAGGAAGCAGAGCACCAGGCACAAGGCGAGAAAAATGGCCCAGTAGCGGACGATATAGCCAACCCATTCATAGAACCGTTCATTGGAGGTGAACGTGACGACGGACCAGTCCGTTTTCTCAAAAGCACTGGCCAGATAGTACCCCTTGTCATGCTTAACCACTTGAATATCCGGGCTGCCTGCGGTCAGCATCCGGGCCGGAAGCTCAGCAGCGTCCACTTGCCCATAGAGCAGCGAATGCTCCGGGCCGAGCCAGGCCACCTGATCAAAGGACTGGCCTAAATACTGGAACAGGCTCTCAAACGCAGCATAATCAATATTCAGCAGCAGTACGCCGCCATACTCGGGAGCGAAGCGGATGAAGAAGCTGACAATTTTTTTGTTCTCGGGGTCTTGGATCATATGGGGGGCTGTGAACCCGCTTTTGGTATTGTTCTTCATAGCATCCTGATACCAGTCCTCTTGCAGCAGCCGTTCAAAATACGGGTCAATATACAGGGAGGACCAGAAGATCTTGCCGTCCGAGCGGATGATGGCCGAGCTCTCAAGGTAGTCACGCAATACATTGAATTTGGTCAGCTGGACGACGACATCACGGTAAGCGCTTAGCTCATCATACGTGGAGGGGTAGTTCAATCTTGCAGCAAACCGCTGCAGCAGCTCATCATTGACCATATTGGCGGCATATTTCTGTACATCGTCGATCATGTGGTTCATCTGATTCGTTGTCTGCTCCAGGTGGATGGTATCTTCACGCAGAGCCTGCGTTTCGAGAATTGAAGAGAACTGCTCATACGCCAGTGCACTGATGGCTGTTACAGACAGAGTAACGATTAGTATAACGCTGCCAAGGATTTTATTCTTAATTTTCCGCATAGCTATTCGCTGCCTCTCTGCTGCTGGAAGTCCTTCGGCTGTATACCTGTGGTCTTTTTGAATACCTGGCTGAAGTACTGGCTGGTTTTGTACCCTACCTTCTCCGATACCTCGTAGATCTTGTACTCACCACTCAGCAGGAGCTGCTTCGCCAGCCCTATCCGGTATTCTGTGGTATAGTCCAGCAGGGACTGGCCCGTCTCCCGCTTGAAGGTGGTCCGCAGATGGATGCTGCTGATCTGCAGATGGCCGGCAACCGTCTCCAGAGACAAGTCGGGGTCTGCATAATTCACGGCAACATACTCCATAGCTTTGTTGACCCAGCGGGAGTACTGCTTCCGGGGCTGATTCCGCAGTAAATAGTCATCCAGAATCCGGTACAGGCTGTTAACGATTTGCCGCGCGTCTGTGCCCAGCACCTGATCAGAGCCGGGGCTTCCATCCTTGCGGATTGCAGCCTGAATCTCACCCATGACGGCGCGCAAATCTCCCAGATAGGCCTGAGCAGCAATGTGATCCAGACCGGTCTTCAGCCGCTCCAACAGGCTCGGTTCGGGGGACCGCAGGTATTGTCTCGCCTCTAAGGCGATACTGGTAGCTTCTCTGGAAGAGGCGGCTTGCTCCAGCAAAAATACAGCACCCGGCGGCAAAAACACAGAATAATCATAGGCCAGCCTCATCGCTGCATATCTGCGGTCCGGCAGTTCTGCGCCATTGCCTGCGGATAGGATCACTCTGGGAAGCTCCCCATCATAAGCGGTCTCCAGGCAGGCCAGCAGCTGCGCTGCGGCCTGCCGCAAATTGTAGTGCTGAAGCAACAGACTGCTGGACGAGGATAACTTCAGCAGCCCGATGTATCCGCCTTCATCCATCTCCAGAAATCGAAGCTCCTCTACATCCGAGGACTGAAGACGGATCTCTTCTTCGATATTCTTCCATACGAGGGCTGGGGCACTGCGCGCATTACTCCGGCTGCCGTCCAGCTTCATTGCGGCCTCCAGCTCGAAATACAGCAGCCCTGGCTGACCCTGCTGATAATCTGCAACGAGCCGGTGCAGCCGGGATTCCTGATTCCCTGCAGGAGCCTGATATTTACCCTCCAGCATATCCTTAAGCAGAATATCGAGCGCATGTCCCTGCCCTTCTTCCTCAGCGGCTTCTGCTGCCAGACCTTCCTTCAGCAGCTTCAGCTGTTCCAGCAGACGGTTACGGCTGATCTCATGCTTAAGCAGATAATGGGCCGCGCGCAGCTCCAGCGCCTGGCGGGCATAATCAAAGTCACGGTAAGCGGTCAGAAAGATCAGGCGGGTCCTCGGGGCAAGCTGAACCACATGACGTCCCAGCTCCAGCCCGTCCATAGGAGACATGGAGATGTCGGTAATAACAATCTGCGGCCGCAGCTCCTCGAATTTCCGCAGTGCCATGCGCCCGCTGGTCGCTTGGGCAACTACCTGGAAGCCGTTCTCTTCCCAGGCTACCGAGTGATAGACATGATCTAGTGCAAGCGGCTCATCGTCCACCAGCATGACCGAAATGAATGAATTCATGGTAGAACTTCCCCCGTCCCTGTCGAATCTAATATATATGCAGGTATAACGGAACATGGAGGGGCTGTCAATGGAAGGGCTTCCCTGACGGGGCGCCGCTTCAGCATGAGAATCAAAAAAGCTCACAGGCGGGTTATCCGGTAACCCCGTCCTGTGAGCCGCTATAATCTTGCTTTTGATTGAAATACGTTTCAGAGCACCACCTGATCAGGTCGCCCCGCTCTTTCTCATGAATCTTGACTAACTGGTTCAGGACAAAGATCCGCTGCACCATATCCTCCGCAAACCGCAGCTGATTCGTGTAGTAATCAATTTCCGCTTGATAAACCGAGTAGTCTTGGTTGTTAAGCGCACTGTATGCCTTGAGTAACTGAAGATGAAGATCATAGACCTCGGAGTAATTCATTACCGTAACTACCTCCTAATTAAGGCGTTTACTAGTATTGTCTCCAAGATTGATAGGATTATACGGTAGAATTCCACTCTTCATTTAGAATCGCATACTGGTAAGCATCATGCCATACAGGCTTTGCTGGTATCCATATGAACAATTCACCCTGCAACTGAAGGCTACTGATGTCTTCTCTCACTGGCCGCTTGTATAGAGAATTATTGCATTTTCTGCAGGATTTCTCTAGATTTCCTATATCATAAAAAAAGCAGAGACCCTTGAATCATCAAAGGTCTCTGCTCATTCATGTTATGCGGTAGAGAGGACTCGAACCTCCACGGGTATACACCCACTACCCCCTCAAGATAGCGTGTCTGCCATTCCACCACTACCGCATATTGGTGACTCGTATGGGATTCGAACCCATGTTACCTCCGTGAAAGGGAGGTGTCTTAACCCCTTGACCAACGAGCCATATTGTCATTGTTGTGTTTGTCACAACAAAAATGAGTATATCAAACCTTGTCCGATTTGACAAGCATTATTTCTGACAAAAAAAGCGGGGAGAACCGCAGGCGATTAGCCCCTGATTCTCCCCCAACCTGCCCCACCTTCCCGCAGGGCAAATTAGTCATTCACTGTCCCCGCCAACCTCCGCCAACGCCGCGACTCCATCCGCATACGCATACCCCAAACTCTCAGCCACAGCAGCATTGGTCACCTGCCCAGCCACCACATTCAGGCCGCGCGCCAGCGCCGCGTTATTCACCGCAGCGTCGCGGATGCCCAGATTAGCGATCTGGAGCGCGTAGGGAATCGTCACATTGGTCAGCGCCAGGGTGGAGGTCCGGGCGACGGCACCGGGCATGTTGGCAACAGCGTAATGAACTACGCCATGCTTCACATACGTTGGATTCTCATGCGTCGTAATCCGGTCGATGGTCTCCACGGAGCCACCCTGATCAATTGCCACATCCACAATAACAGAGCCTTCGGCCATCTGCTCTACCATATACTCTTTGACGATCTTCGGGGCACGGGCTCCCGGGATCAGCACCGCCCCGATCAGCAGATCGGCCCGGCGCACGGCCTGCTCCAGATGGTAGGAATCCGACATGACTGTCACCAGCCGTCCGCCAAAAATATCGTCCAGCGCCCGCAGCCGGTCCGCATTGAGATCCAGCACCGTCACGCGCGCTCCCATCCCGAGGGCGATCTTCGCCGCATTCGTGCCGACAATGCCGCCCCCGACAATAACGACCTCTCCCGGCTGTACTCCCGGCACCCCGCTGAGCAGCACCCCTTTGCCCCCATGCGGCTTCTCCAGCAGCGAGGCTCCGATCTGCACCGCCATCCGTCCGGCAACCTCGCTCATCGGAATGAGCAGCGGCAGCGAGCCATCCTCCAACTGGATTGTCTCATACCCGACTGCGGTGACCCCGCTCTCCACCAGCTCCCGGGTCAGAGCCGCTTCAGGCGCGAGATGCAGATAGGTGAACAGGATCAGACCCTGCCGGAAAAAAGCGTACTCCTCCGGCAGCGGCTCCTTCACCTTAATGATCATCTCCGCCCGGCTCCAGACCTCGGCAGCGGTATCCAGCACGGTTGCACCTTTGTCCGAATATTCGCGGTCCTCGAAGCCGCTGCCGGTACCGGCAGCACGCTGAATCAGCACCTCATGCCCTGCCTTCCGCAGCGCTTCTACCCCGGCCGGAGTGATGGCGACACGGTTCTCGTTATTCTTGATTTCTGCGGGTATGCCAACAATCATACGGATTCCTCCCTAGATCTTCTCATTCCTTATTATATGCGAATGAGCCTCTTAAGGGTTAACTTTGGTCTCAAAGGTCTGTTTGCCGTCAACGAATTTCAGGACAACCGCGGCTTTGACCGGGTCATGCTTATCGTTCAGTGTAATCTTGCCTGTAGCGAGCTGCAGGTCCTTGGTGGCAGCGAGTGCTTCAGTGATCTTGGCCGGATCAGCTTCACCGGCGCGTCCAATCGCATCGGCTACCAGC
The DNA here is from genome assembly GCF_022234545.1 of Paenibacillus piscarius. GTDB lineage: Bacteria > Bacillota > Bacilli > Paenibacillales > Paenibacillaceae > Paenibacillus_AQ > Paenibacillus_AQ piscarius. The sequence goes on along the minus strand of NZ_JAIEUI010000008.1, from coordinate 183,663 downwards.
TTCAGCGCATCGTAACCGAGAGCAGCCATCCCGTCGGGAACTGCGCCGCCGTTGGCTTCTTTGTAAGCATCCACGAAGCTGGTGACTTCAGGCGCTGTATCTTCAGGCGAATAGTGATTGGACATGAACGTATTCTCCAGCGCCTTGGCACCGGCAATCTCCGCCAGCTGCGGCGAATCCCAGCCGTCGCCGCCGAGGAACGGAACCGTGATGCCCATCTCGCGGGCCTGTTTGACGATTTTACCTACTTCTTCATAATAGCCCGGCAGGTAGATTACATCAGGATTCGCTGCCTTGATTCGGGTCAGCACCGCCTTGAAGTCCGAATCCTTCTGCTGGTAGGACTCCTGGCTCAGCACCTCACCGCCCTTGGCCTTGAAGGTCTCTTCGAAGAACTTCTGCAGGCCCTTGGAATAGTCAGAGGAAGTATCGGTATAGATCACAGCCGTCTTCGCCTTCAGGGAATCGAGCGCAAAGTTCGCCATAACCTCACCCTGGAACGGATCGATGAACGCGGCGCGGAACACATATTCATTCACATTGCCGCTGCGCTCATCCACGGTCACCTTCGGATTCGTAGCACCTACCGAGACCAGCGGGATCTTCTTCTCCGTAGCTACCGGAACAATCCCCAGCGTGTTGGTCGAAGTCGATGCGCCGATGATGGTCACGACCTTGTCATTGGTGATCAGCTTCTGCGCAGCCTGGGTCGCTTCTTCTGACTTCGAAGCATTATCGGCCACTACCAGCTCAAGCTTCTTGCCGAGTACGCCGCCCGCCGCATTGATCTGGTCCACCGCCAGCTTCGCGCCCTTGGAGGCGGAGTCACCGAAAGAAGCCTGACCGCCTGTAAGCTCCAGGTCAGCCCCGATTTTGATGGTGCCTCCGGCCGAGTTCCCGCCGCTTGCAGAATTCCCGCTGTCCTCTGTTTTGTTGCCGCAGCCGGATGCTAATACCGCCGTCAATAGTGTTGACAAGATAATGGCCCCAATTTTCTTCATAGTTTCTCCCAGCCTCCTAATGAATGATTTATATATATGTTGTTTCTGTGATGCTGCTGCCAAGCGCCTATCCGGCTCAATTAGTGCCCCAGATAAGCCAGTTTGATCTCATCGGAGTCGGCCAGTTCCTCGGCATCTCCTTCAAGAACTACGCGGCCGGTCTCCAGGACATAGGCGCGGTCGGCAATTTTGAGCGCCTGGTGGGCGTTCTGCTCGACCAATAGCACGGTGGTTCCGGCATCGTTGACCTCTTTGATAATCCGAAAAATATCCTGAACCAGCAGCGGCGCCAGCCCCATCGAAGGTTCGTCCAGCAGCAGCAGCTTCGGGTGGCCCATCAAGGCGCGTCCCATCGCCAGCATCTGCTGCTCGCCGCCGGACAGCGTTCCGGCCTGCTGCTTCTTGCGCTCCAGGAGCCGCGGGAAGGTACGGTAGACATGCTCGAAGTCCGCAGCCAGGCTGCTTCCATCCTGCAGATACGCGCCGAGTTCGAGGTTCTCCTCAACCGACATATTCGCGAATACGCGCCGTCCTTCAGGGCAATGGATCAGCCCTTCCTTCACAATTGCCTGAACGCTTTGATTCACAATTGATTTATCCAGAAAAGCAATGCTGCCCGTCTTCGGCTTCAGCAGCCCCGAGAGCGTCTTGAGCAGCGTAGACTTGCCTGCGCCGTTAGCGCCGATCAAGGTCACGATCTCCCCCTGCTTCACGGTGATGCTGAGATCCTTCAAGGCATGTATGGCTCCGTAATATACGTTAATCCCCTGTACTGTAAGCATGGCGCTACGCCTCCTGTCCCAGATACGCTTCGATGACCTTCGGATTGTTGCGGATCTCCGCCGGAGTGCCGTCAGCAATCAGGATTCCGCGGTCCAGGACGTAGATCCGGTTGCAGACGCCCATCACCAGCGACATATCATGCTCGATCAGCAGAATGGTCAGGTCGAACTCCTCGCGGATCCAGGCGATCAGATTCATCAGATCACGCGTCTCATTCGGGTTCATTCCGGCCGCCGGCTCATCGAGCAGCAGCAGCTTCGGTCCGGCCGCCAGCGCCCGGGCAATCTCCAGCCGGCGCTGATTTCCGTAGCTCAGGTTGCTCGCCACCTCATCGCGCTGATCCGCAAGATTGAAGATTTTGAGGATATCCAGCGCCTTGCGGGTAATGTCGTCCTCCCCCTTGAAGTGCTTCGGCAGGCGTAACATCGAAGAGAACAACGAGTGGCGGGCGTGCTGATGGAAGGCGATTTTGACATTCTCCAGAACCGTCATCGCGGTGAACAAACGGATATTCTGAAAAGTACGCGCAGCCCCCTTATGATTAATCTTGTAAGGCTTCATCCCGCCGATTGATTCCTGATTAAGTAGGATGCTGCCCGAGGAAGGCGGGTACACGCCGGTCAGCAGGTTGAACAGTGTGGTTTTGCCTGCACCGTTGGGCCCGATCAGGCCGATCAGCTCGCCTTTATTAATATGAAGGGACACTTCACTGACCGCCTTCAGTCCGCCAAAAGCCCGGCTCGCCTCCTTCACCTCAAGGAGTACTGCTGGTTTCGACTGTGTCATGCGCCTTCGCCTCCTTTTTGCCGCCGAGCTTGCCCAGTGAGAACTTGGTTACGCCAAGCAGGCCGCTTGGACGGAAAATCATCATCAGAATAAGCACGATCGAGTAAATAATCATCCGCCATTCCGGGAATTCGCGTAAGTACGTGTACAGCAGGGTGACAAACACCGCGCCTACGATAGAGCCCGCTGTGCTGCCCAGCCCCCCGAGCACCACCATCACGATGATCTCGAACGACTTCAGGAAGTTGAAGCTGCCCGGTGTAATGACATAGAACGTATGGGCCGACAAGCCCCCTGCCATCCCGGCGAACAGTGCCCCGATAGTAAAAGCAATAATCTTATACCTTGTCGTGTTAATCCCCATCGCCTCAGCGGCAATCTCATTCTCGCGGATCGCAATACAGGCCCGGCCGTGGGTAGAGCGGATGAAGTTATTAATCAGTACGACGGAGACCAGGGTGAAGAGGAACAGCATCGTCCAGGTGGTTTTGGCCGGAATACCGCTCAGCCCCGAAGCCCCGCCCACATATTCCGTGTTCAGCATAATGATGCGGATAATCTCGCCGAAGCCCAGCGTCGCAATCGCCAGATAGTCCCCGTTGAGCCGCAGTGTCGGCATTCCGATCAGGACCCCGAACACCGCTGCCAGCAGGCCGCCCGCCAGAATCGCCGGAACGAACGGCACATTGTAATCCAGGGTCAGGATCGCCGAGGTGTACGCGCCAACAGACATGAATCCAGCATGCCCGATGGAGAACTGCCCGGTAATCCCGGTAATGAGATTCAGCGATACGGCCAGCATGATATTGACTCCGATCAGCAGCAGCATCGACTGGTTTACATCACTAAGGACACCCGTTGTTAGGAGAACTTTAACGATTCCATAGAACGCACAGGCAGCGAGAATGCCCAGCCAGAATTTTTTATTAAGCTTGCTCATGGCCCCCTCCACCTACACTTTCTCCCGGACATTCTTGCCGAACAGCCCGGATGGTCTGAAGATCAGGATTAGAATCAGTACTGCGAAGGCTACTCCATCACGCCAGGAGGAGAACCCGAGGGAGGAAATCTCCGTCTCCACTGTACCCAGCAGCAGCCCGCCGACCAGCGCACCCGGAATACTTCCAATGCCTCCAAGCACCGCTGCGACAAAAGCCTTCAGCCCGGGCATAACCCCCATCAGCGGATCTACCGAGTTGTACGTCATGCCGAAAATCACGCCGGCTGCGGCAGCAAGCGCCGAACCGATGGCGAAGGTCGCTGAAATGGTACGGTCCACGTTGATGCCCATCAGCCGTGCTGCTTCCACATCGAAGGATACGGCCCGCATGGCTTTGCCTGTCCGGGTGTACCGCACGATATATTGCAGCACAAGCATAAGAATTATCGTTGTTAGCAGAATCATGATCTGATTGGATTCGACCTGAATGGAGGAACCGAACAGGTGGTATTGCTTCTTATCCATAATATCCGGGAAGCCCTTGGCCTGCGGCCCGAGAATCAGCACTCCGGTATATTCGAGCAGGAAGGAGACCCCGATGGCTGTAATCAGCGCGGCAATCCGGGTGGACCTGCGCAGCGGCTTGTAGGCCAGACGTTCGATGCTGATCCCCAGCAAGGCACTGATCGTCATCGAGATCATGAGCGACAGAAGCAGCACCACAATCGGCGGCAGTCCGGCGCTGGCCAGATATTTGGCACTATACAGTCCAATGAAGGACCCGACCATAAACACATCGCCATGTGCAAAATTAATCAGCTTGATAATCCCGTACACCATCGTGTAACCAAGGGCGATCAGAGCGTAAATGCTGCCTACCGAGATTCCGTTAATGAGCTGCTGAATGAAATACTCCATCGCCATCCCCTTTTCCCCATATTCATTTTTGATAACCCCTTTCTCTGTGCTGTTTCTTGCTTCTTGGATTATGATGTCATTTATATTAACACAAGGCCTACGAATCGTCACTAATTTTTGTGCATATTAAAATAAAATTCAATAGTTGGTGTTATATTACATAACATGGTATATGTAGGATTGGATAGGTTCCAGTAGGTTTTTGAAAAATGCGTAGAAAACAGGAGTAAAACAGAGGATTTTGGAGCAGGAACGTTTTAGAAGATGTTTCCTATTCTTATACAATACTTTTTTTCTGCGGAATTAATATAACATTTGTCTCTTTACAGCATCATTCCTTCAATTTATTAAAGGGGTAACGGGTTGCACTAATAGTGTGCGGCGGGAGGTCTGGCTTAAGCGTATAAAAGTCTCCGCTCCGTCTACAGACTCATGGATCACTGGGCCAAGGTCCCGGCGGAAGGCTGGGCTGCGGGTTGTTTTTCTCATGAGGGTGCGTTGCTATACTCTATCAGGGAACAAAACACAATTAAAGGAGTGGAATGCAAATGAGTACAGATGACAGCAAGGGGACGGTCCAGTCTGCCAGAAGAGGATTGCTGGTGTTCTTCATGTTCCTGATTCCGCTGACGGCGCTCAGTTACATATTGGCTCTTACAGTCACACCCGTGTTCGGCTTGCTGCTGATGTGGGCCCCTGGGATTTCCTCGATCCTTGCCCGCCTGCTGCTGCGTGAGGGCTTCGCGGATATCTCGCTGAGGTTCGGAGGCCGGCGCACCTTGAAGGCGATTCCGTTCATCTTGCTATTGCCGGTGGCGGTAGGACTGCTGGCTTATGGGGCCGCCTGGATGACGGGGCTGGCGGAGTATACGGGGCACAATGGTAATGTGATCGGGGCGTTAGCCGGGGCGATTCTGATTCAAATGTCTGTCGGTACCGCAATGGGGATCATCAGCAGCACGGGTGAGGAATTAGGCTGGCGAGGCTACATGCTGACCCGGCTCATCCAGGCCCGCGTCCCGAAGCCTATTCTGATGAGCGGACTAATCTGGGGCATGTGGCATATCCCAGCCATTCTGATCGGGAGTTACTATTCCGGGCCTTCGCTGGCGGTATCGGTGGTCGTATTCATGGTGACGATAAGCTCGTTCAATGTCATTATCAGCCTGCTGCGCTTAAGCACGGGCAGCGTGTGGCCGGCGGTTCTGCTCCACGCCTCCTGGAATGCGATCATCCAGGACGCCTTCGACCGGTTCACCAGCGGGCAGAATGCTTATCTCTGGACAGGTGAGTCCGGGATACTGGTGGCGGTTACGCTTGTGATCGCAGCTTGGTTCTTTTGCAGACAATCTGCGTCATTACAAGATGCCCGGTTATAAATGGCCATGCGGCAGCAACCCGGATGGCGTGAGGCCTGAATGTATGCGGAAAACAACATACATTTGCTGTCGCGCAGGTAATAACATCGATGGGAACAACGTTCTGTTGCGGAGCGCCCCCTCCCCAAAGTACTCACGCTGAATTTACTCCAGCATAAAGAGCTATCCCAAGCAGCCGTTTCATGGCTCCTGGGACAGCACTTTCTCACTGAACTGGAGTGCAGGTCATCGTATCCGAACCCTCGTCACTCAACAATGATCACCTAGTCCAAATATACCGCCTTCCCCGTCCGGGCCGATTCATAGATGGCCTCCAGAATGCGGGAGACTACATAAGCCTGTTCAGGAGTGACGACCGGATCTTTATCCTCTTCGATCGCTTCGAGCCACTTTCTTAATTCGATATCCGTAGCTTTCTCCTCTTTGCCATCATAGAAGGCTACTCCCCCGGCACCAAGCTCAATTTTATTCGTGTACAGTTTGCTGTGCTTCTCCCCGTTAATCCGCAGACCATCCTTCATGTCCGCACCCGCTTCGGTTCCGCTTAAGCTGCACTTGGCTTCGTCCACATCCAGCGAATTCAGCGCCCAGCTTGCCTCCAGCGTAATCGTTGCCCCGTTCTCCATCACAATCATCCCGAACGCCGAGTCTTCCACGGTGAATTTCTTCGGGTCCCAGGGTCCCCAGGCGTTGGCAGCGTCTTCTTTTTGGGAGAGCTCGTGGTATTTCGTTCCCAGCACAACCTTCGGCTTGTAGTTATCCATCATCCAGAGCGTCAGATCGAGCGCATGGGTTCCGATATCAATCAGCGGGCCGCCCCCCTGCTTCTCCTCATCCAGGAATACTCCCCAGGTAGGGACCGCTCTGCGCCGGATGGCATGAGCTTTGGCATAATAGATATGGCCGAGCTCGCCTGCTTCGCAGACTTTTTTCAGATACAAGCTGTCCTGCCGGAACCGGTTATCATACCCGATGGTCAGCTTCTTCCCTGTACGCTTCGCAGCTTCAGCCATACGTTTGGCGTCTGCCGCTGTTTTGGCCATGGGCTTCTCACACATTACATGCTTGCCCGCTTCCAGACCCGCAATGGATATTTCCGCATGCGCATCATTGGGAGTAAGCACATGAACAATATCAATGGAAGCATCCTTCAATAATTCCCGGTAATCCGTATAGACAGCAGCTTCCGCACTGCCGTATTGTTCAGCAGCCGCCTCAGCCCGTTCCTTAATAATATCGCAAAAAGCCACCACCTGAACCTTATCCTGTCTGCTTAAAGCAGGCAGATGCTTCCCGTTCGCAATTCCTCCACAGCCGATCACGCCAACACGATACACTTTGCTCATCGTCATCTCATCCTCACTGTTCATGTAGTTTTCGGGCCTTGCGGTATGCCGCCGGGGTCATGCCCAGCCGCTTGCGGAATACCGAATGCAGATACGTCGCATTGGTGAACCCTTCGGACTCCGCGATCTGTTCGATGGACAGGTTACTGGCTTCAAGCTTGCTGCACACCGCCTGGAGCCGGATCTCTTCAAGAATACGGCTGAAGGTTTGCTCCGGATCAATCTGCTTAAATATCCGCTGTAGCTGTCTTGCGCTGATGTTCAGCTTCTCCGCCACATTCTCCAGCGTCACAGCTGCTGAATAATTCGCTTCCATGTACTGAACAGCATATTGGTAACGGGAGGTCACCATATCCCGAACAGGTGCCGCAGCTCCCATCCCGCCTGTATCATAAGCTCTGGTTACCTTCAGCAGGATGCTGATTACGAGATGCTTGATGGAGGTGTAATATCCCGCAAGCTTGCCGTCACAGGCTTCATAGGCTTCCAGAAAACACTTCATCGCCCTGTGATAATCCTGCGCCGGGACAAGCGGCAGCTTCCTCAGCTTCTCCACACATTCCTCCGCTTCCGCAACCTCCCACGGATCTGCATCGTCCCTCTGCTTCTCCGTAATATGGACATGCAGACACAGCTCCTCCATCGACTCTTCCGCATCTGCTTCCTGACGGTGCATCACTCCCGGTCCGGTCAGATAGAGCATTCCCTCCGCTAAAGGATACTGCTGATCGCCAAGAATGACCGTTCCCTTGCCCCGCGGGATGAAATGAAATTCAAATTCAGCATGGTTATGGAAATCAATGACCCTCCCCGGCGGAAAAGAGGTCAAATGAAACCGGAGCACGGAAATTTCATAATGTCCCCACAGGATGGAAATATCCAGTCTTTCCAGTAGATCCGTCTTCTCAAACATTATCTCGAAGGGAAAAGGGCTCATGTTAACCTCCTGCTCAAGCTACGCTCTGTACCGGATAAGATAATTGATCAAGACTTCAGCTCGGCTAACCGGACCACCCGTCCTGCCTTTGCCGAGAGATTCGCCGCCTCCATTAACCGGGTAAGCTCCGTTGCCGCTTGAATATTGTCGGAAGCAACCGTGTTATCCCGGATGTGGGCAACCCACTGTGTAAAAGCGCTATCACGATTGGCCAGCACAGGCGTATCGCTCCAGGAGGCCCCTTGATCTGCCGCTTTATTGCTTCTGACGAGCAGCTTCGCTTCAGGCGTTCCATAGAGCAGAGTTCCTTCCGTTCCATGCACTTCAATGGTAAAAGGCGAGTAGCTGTTCACGAAGCCGGCTTCCACCACACCAATTGCTCCAGAATCCGTATAGAGCGTCGCTACTGCGTTGTCTTCTACTTCCTTGCCCGTCACATATCCGAAGCCCGCGCTTACCCCGGTCACCTCTTGACCCAGGAACAGTCTCGTCAGGTACATAGGATGACAGCCCAGATCAATCAAAGCCCCGCCCTGGCATTGCTCAAGGCTATAGAAATGCTCGGGAAGCCAGTTAGCCGTTGCACCGTTATGAGATAAGCGGACTCTGACATAAGTGATCTCCCCAAGCAGTCCCTGGCTTAGAATGTCGGTAACCGATAACGTATAACCGTCATTCAGCCGCGGCAGCGACACGGTTAGCTTCACTCCATGCTCCGCGACCTCTGAGAGGATCTCGTTAACCTCACTCAGTGTTGCAGCGACAACCTTTTCGGTGAAAATGTGCTTGCCGGCTCTGGCCGCTGCAATCATAACCTCCCGGTGCATCCGGGTTGGCGCGTCGACAATCACAGCATCGATATCCTTCCGGGCAAGCATGTCCTCCAGAGAATCATAAAACGGGACATTCAAGCTCTCTGCCGCCTTCCTGCCCCGCTCCGCGTCCTCGTCCCATACCGCTACGATCTCCGTATCGCTATGCTCCTGAGCCTGCTTCGTATAATCCCAGGCATGTACATGCCAATAGCTAATCTTGCCAATCCTGATGCTCACCCGCCTGCACCTCCATATACATTATTCTGACATCACCTATAAAGTATCATATAATAAGCAGGATTATTAGTAGATAAATGCGACATTAATTATATGGAATTACGACATCAGACAGGTGAATCGTATCGTTCAGAGGTTTAGATGTTCCCGCAAAAAGAACGCAAAACACCCCCACAAAGCAGGTACTTAGCGGGGGTCCCAAACATATCAACTCTTATATTTAAAACAAAATGCCTGCTGTATCGCCATTGTGGTCGGTTTTTCGACTACATTCCGCCCACACGCCTCTGCCGCACCGAATGTGGTCGGTTTTTCGACCATATCCCACCCATACGCCTCTGCCGTACCGAATGTGGTCGGTTTTTCGACCATATCCCGCCCACACGCCTCTGCCGTACCGAATGTGGTCGGTTTTTCGACTACATCCCGCCCACACGCCTCTGCCGTACCGAATGTGGTCGGTTTTTCGACCATATCCCGCCCACACGCCTCTGCCGTACCGAATGTGGTCGGTTTTTCGACTACATCCATCTCTGGCCCAAATGACCACGCGCTGCCCATTGTGTTCGTTGAATCCACATCAGACTAAAATTATAATTCCTAATCAATAATAAAAGGAGCTCGTTATGAGCTCCTTTTGTGTTAATTAAAGAACGGAGAGAGAGGGATACTCTCGCTGCGCGAGAGATTGCGATGCCATTGCTAACGAAGCTTATGCTCCAACGAACCACTGAGGGTTCTCATCCCTGGCAGGGAAGTTTAATCAAACGGAGAGAGAGGGATTCGAACCCTCGCACCGCTTACGCAGTCTAACCCCTTAGCAGAGGGTCCCCTTATAGCCACTTGGGTATCTCTCCAAGTAATGGCTCCCCGAACAGGACTCGAACCTGTGACAACTCGATTAACAGTCGAGTGCTCTACCAACTGAGCTATCAGGGAACATTCACATGAACTAAGGATTAATTTATCATGATTCTTCAGGTTAGTCAAGCGGGAAACGAGAGATTGTGAGATCGTTTACAATTCAGACCCACTCCCCATCCAGCGGCACGGCAACACGGCTGGACAAGCCTACCTGTTCCAGACGCTGCTTCAGCAGGTCCCGGGTCACATGGCAGTGGTTAATCGTATCCATGTGCACGGCAATCACAGAGGCGGACGGAGCGGCATAACACACCTCCACAATATCCTGTTCATTCATGGTAATCGGTCCTCCGCTCAGGAACTGTGCCCCTCCGGCATTGACGATAATCACCTCAGGTGCCTGTCCGTCAATTGCCTGCTGAACCTCTTCGCACCAGATCGTATCTCCCGCCAGGTACAGCACAGGCTCGCCCTCTGCCCGGAAGACGAAGCCGGAGACCTTACCCATTAATTCCCCGATCTCCCCGGTCCCGTGATGTCCGCCTGTACGTATCAGGGTCACCCCGCCATAGGACGCAGAGCCGCTGTCCTCGATCTCTGTAACATGCCCATAGCCTTGGGCTGCAATAATCTCACCGTCGCCTTCCTGGCAATACACCGGCAGCTCCTTGGACAGCTGCTCTGCTGCCGCAGCATCCCAGTGATCGGGATGCAGATGCGTAACCAGCACCACATCCGGCTCCAGCCACTGCTGAACAGGGCCCGGCAGGGGCACCAACGGATTCCGGCGGTCATCGCCCGAATTCATAATCGGCGGATTCACACCCTGCGCACTCAGCATCGGATCGATCAGGAACGTTACACCGCCGTATTCCAGCCATAGGGTGGCGTGGCGGATCAGCTTTATTTTCATCATATGCACCTCTTCCCGGATGTCTACCTTAAGATCAATTTCTGATACAATAAGTATAAATCAGGGCAAGAATAGAAGACATTGTGCCGCGAAAGAGATTCTTATGTTCTGCTTTCAGCCGGAAAGGAAATCAAGGAAATGACCCCACACCTCATCGACAATACCGATTACCGCATCCTCCAGCTGCTTATCGAAGACTCCACCCTAAGCCATAAGGATATCGGGGCGTTGGTCCATCTGACCGGCCAGGCCGTAGGCGCACGTGTCCGCAGAATGCGGGAGCTTGGCATTATTGAAGGCTACACTATCCGGTGGAACCCGCTGCGGATCGGCCAGAATATTCACGCTTTTATAGCTGTTTTTCTCAGCAGCAATAATGCTCATCAGCCATTCCAGGCGTTTGCGAAGGCCAATGCGAGTGTTACCGAGCTATACCGCATCAGCGGGGAAGGCTGTTACTGGATGCGTGTGCGCACGGCGGATCAGGAGGCACTGAATGTATTTCTGGACGAGCTATTGAAGTATGGGAATTACCGGCTCAGCCTGGACATGGGCCAGATCAAATAAGGAGGCCAAGATGAGCCATACCATTGAACCACCCAGACTCTCCGAGCCGGAGCTGCTGCCGCCGCTGTCTATTCACGCTCTCGCTTCCAAAGATGAATTCTCCCGCTACGTGATCGAAGGGGCGCTGATTGAATATCAGGAGGCGGAGCGGGTAGCTTTTGACCAAGTGGTATTCAAAAATGTGACCATCACCGAATCCGCCCTGCGCCGCATCGAGCTTACGGATGTAATCTTCGATCATTGCGACCTGTCGAACGTGGATTTCAGCGAAGCCTTCATGCACCGGACGGTGTTCAGGGATTGCCGGCTGACCGGTACGGACTTCACCGGGGCACGGTTCCAGAATGTATCGGTTACGGATTGTATCGGGGAGTATGCCGTATTCCGCTTCGCCCAGTTCAAAGGCGCTTCCTTCGATCGCTGCTCACTGGTGAGTGCGGATTATTATCAGGCCGGCATCAAGGGCCTCTATTTCTCCGAGTGCAATCTGGAGCAGGCCACGCTGGCGGGCTGTAAGCTGCAAGGCGTGGACCTGAGCGACTGCGAATTCACCGGCCTGCTGGTGGATCTTCAGGATCTGGACGGCTGCATCATCTCTGCGGAGCAGGCGGCTTCTTTTGCCGGATTGCTTGGACTTGTTATTAAGTAGCGGGCCCCTTGCTAACCTCCAGCGTAACCAGCTTCAGCATTCCGGAGCAACGGCCGCAGCGGTAACGTCCCGGATCGGCTCTGCGCTTGCGCAGGTATTCGGTGGCACAGGCGATGCATACCAGCTTATAGCGGTACGGCTGCGGCTTGCGGGCCTGGGCACCCGGCAGGGTCTGGCAGTAACGGCTGCCGCCCACGCGGGCGAGCAGTGCCTTGAAATCGGCATCCCGGTGCATATACCCCCGCTTCGCCAGATGCAGGTGGTAGTGGCAGAGCTCATGCTTGATAATTTTCTCCGTCTCCTCCCGCCCGTAGGTGGCAAGCTGCCGGGGATTAATCTCTATATTATGGCTTTTGGTGAAATACCGTCCGCCCGTGGTCGTCAGTCTGCTGTTGAAGCTGGCCGTATGCCGGAAAGGCACGCCGAAGCTGTTCAGCGACACCTGCTCAATCCATTGCTGCAGCTCTTCGTTGCTCATACTGGTCATAGCGTTCCTTCACGGTCCTCTCTGCCTGAATTTAGATCTCTACTTGAATTGTAACTTGCCCATACGCTACACTGTCAAGAAGGAAGACAAGTCCGGAGGGAGAATGAGTGATGCCAAGAATGCGGTACGTCATTATGCAGCAGGAGCAGGAGCTTCAATTCGTGGAGATGCCGGAGGAGTATGCTTACCAGTTAAGCGCCCTCAATCTCCGCCTGAACAAAGAAATCGACAAGCTGACAGCCGAGAATGTACCCGGACTGCCGCGGGCGGTGGCCGAATGCGAGTCACTGGAGCTATTGCGTGAAGAGCATCACCTGGAGTCGGGGCTGGCGTATATTAACCGGCTGGAGCAGGCTTTTGCCTCCATTAAGGAGGAGCATTACCCCCTGATCTCACTATTGACTGAAATCCGGGCGCTCCAGGCCCAGCTTGAACAATGGTACGAAGAAGAGGAAGAACGGGTGCAATAGCCCCCGGTTGGGACAGCCATCATCAATTAGAGCTTGCACAACTATTGCCGAAGACGCACCTTTGGGCGGATTTCCCCATATGCTATCTATACACAGGATGCATGTTAGAGGAGGGATTGCCTTGCCACAGTGGCTCCGTCAACAGCTCATGAAGGCCTATCTCAAGAAAGACCGCCGTCAGATCAAGCTGCTCAACGAATGCTGGTTCTTTTACCGGAATACCTCAGATTCCCCTGAGATGATCCGGAAGAACGTATAACCCGGGTGGTGTCAAGTGGAAACGGCTATGCCGTCCTTTTTAAGGGCGGTATCGTTTCAGCGAGAAATATAGGGATAAATTATCGTGTGGAACATATACATTCTTATATTTCAAAAAAAGCCGCGATTCCCTTGAGGGATCGTGGCTTTTTGGTATGGCTTCCGTCTCAGGTCCGTGCTTGACTGCGGCGTTACTTAAACATCGGGAAGACGTATTTCACCAGGAAGAACAGCACCCCGAACGTGATAATAATGTAAGCTGCATATTTGATGAAAGTGGAGGCGACCAGACTGGAATCCGACTTCCGGTGCACCTCTGTCCGTTCAACCTCTACGCTTCTGTCCTTGTAATTCGGCTCCATCTTCACTCTCTCCTCTCGGGTTGTAGTTGCATGTCATCCATTAACCCGGGGATTTGGAGGTGAAACAGTGCGGGAGAAGCACAGATTACTTGTAAAATATGGCTGTCCCTTTAATCAAAACGGCGTGTCCCCGGCCAGGAGCCCTGCAGCTTGCGGACCAGCACAATCTGTCCGGTATGGTACGCGTCATGCAGAATCAGGCTCATTACCTCTTCGCCTGGAGCATGCCCAGAGCCGCCCCAGTCGTAGGCACCCTCTTCCAGGGCCACAATCACCTCACGCAGTCCGGCATGAACCGACTTCAGCTTGGCCACCGCCTGCTTCCAGGCCTCTTCCCCGCTCTCCGTTACAGTGAACGTAGCGTCATTGCTCTCCAGATCCGGCAATTTCTCCATTCCCTTAAGCTTGCGCAGCAGGCGCTCCTTATAATACGTCAGATGATTCACATTCTCCCAGATCGAATTGCCCGCAGCCCCCTCCGGCTTCCAGAGCGCCTGCTCACTGGTCACACCCTCCAGCGCAGCACTTAGCGGCGGTGCCCAATCCTCGATATCCATCACATAATCCCAATTTTCTACCAGCACATCGCTAATTTTGTTCTTCATCTGTATCCCTCCTGCAATTTGGTGGAGCAACAATGTAACGATTAAACACGCCAAACAACAGTTACATTGGAACTGTAACATATTTGCCGGAGCGGATCAAGTAACTAGCAAAGCTTATATTTAACTGTTACAATCAAAGGAAGGAAGAAACGAAAGGACCGATGTTACGTGCTGTGGGTAGATTTCATGAACAGCTATTGGCGGGATTGGCGGACGGGCGACCGGAGCAAGGACCGGGACCGGCTGGACGAGCCGGAGTGGGTAGAGAACTGGCTGACAGGGCAGAAGCTGCCGGCTGCGGGCCCTCTTTTGCTGGAGGAATTGGAGCGGCTGAAGGAGCTGCGCGGGCGGTTATGGGACGAGTTACAGCGGCTGGTTGCAGGTGAAGAGCCGGAAATGGCGCTGCTGGAGCAGTTGAATGCATATATGGATAACGGGCCTGTAGTACGGCAAGTGACCGGGATAGCTGAAGGCGAACCGAGAATCTCACTGTTGCCGCAGCGTGCGGACTGGGGACAGATTATGGCGGAGATTGCGGCGTCTTTTGTGGAGGCGTTATTAGAGAAGGAGCCCTCGCGCTTCCGCATCTGCGGGAATCCCGACTGCCTCTGGGTCTATTATGACGACACCCGCAACCGCTCGAAGCGGTATTGCGACGACAAGCTATGCGGGAATCTGATGAAGGTAAGGCGGTTCCGGGCACGGCAAAAGGCGGCAGCGGATGAAGGTACGGCGGAGTGAGCGGATTGCCGGGGGCGGCTAACCCGTTATAGGCAGAGGTGCAGTTGCGGCAAATCGGACCGAGCAGTTAGGAGCCGGCAGCGTGAGCCATACCTACACAGCGTTCCTCTGCGTCGGCGGGGTCAGTGTCTTGTTTTTGCCGGAATGCTTGGCGGTATAGAGCAGATGGTCCACTTCCTCGAACAGCTTCTCTTTGGAGTTACCTTCGGCATAACTCTGGAGCCCGATGCTCACGGTAACCGCCCGCTGGTCCATCTCCTCATGGGGCGTCTGCGCCAGCTCCTGGCGGACCTGCTCGATGAGGCTGTAAGCTTCCTCGAAGCTTTTCTCGAAGAGCAGAATCGCGAACTCCTCCCCGCCATAACGGGCGGCAATATCGGCGGGCGAGATATGGTCCTTGATGATCTGGGCCACCCGTGCCAGCACCACATCTCCCGTGCGGTGTCCATATTTATCGTTGATCAGCTTGAAGTTATCAATATCAATCAGGGCCAGATGGAACGGGGCGCCGCGGCTGCCGAACTCCAATGCTTTTTCATAGAATTCGTGAAAAGAAATATGGTTATACAGCCCCGTCAGCGCATCGGTGGTAGACAGCTTGCGGATCACCGCGTTCTCGATCATCAGGTCCTGCTTCGCCGTCAGGGTAGCCTCCAGATCGCTCGCCAGCTCACGCCCGTTAATGATGACAATGCCCGCCACCAGCGTGCCGACCAGCAGAAAGAGCGGAATCGCAATCAGATCGAAGTCCGTAAGGTAATACTTGAACCAGTAATCCCAGCGGTAGAGAATGAAGAAGGCCGCCGCCTGCAGAGCAGACGTGAACAAGGTCAGATCCAGCCGGAAAAAGATCGCGGACGCAATAATCGGCAGCAGCATCAGCGCCCCGATAATCCGGATATCCATATTCAGATGGATGATCATCATCGCAATAATGGTTCCCGCCACAAACAGCAGCACGAACGAATACTTCGGCGCCGCATAATCCACCAGCTGCGTGATCCCCACCACCGCACTCATCAGCACGGTCGGATAGAGCAGTACATCATAGTAGAACTCATGCGCTCCCATCGGATACGGCAAGCTGATGTAAGCCCCCAGCTGGGCCAGAAAATGCAGAGCAATCACCAGCCAATACGTATACAGAAACCGCTTGACCCACTTCGCCTGCCGGTGCGCCGAAGTCTCCGAAGGGCCCATGTAATCTCTCAATCTCAACGCTCTCACCCGCTGCCCCCAGATTCTATCTCCAACTTCGTTGTACACATTGCTCCTATTTTATCACGTCTGCTCTGGCAAGAATACTCACTTGTGGGATATGTACGGGGGTGGGGGAGCGGGATGGTTATCGGGGGCGAAAGGACAGGATGGGGTTGTGGGATTGAATCTCGCGATTGTATAAGTAGTTAGCTGGTTTGTGATCCTGCTAAAACATATAATATAAATGAAGTGCTATCGCTCCGTGAGAATGCGTGGACTGAAACTTGTGGTTAAACATTCCTTAAAAAGAGGTGTGAAAAATGAACATCAATTACTTCGAGCACCAGGAGATGATTGCTGCGAACTTGGTGAACTTTTTGCGGCTTAGAGGTATGTCTAAATTATCTTTAGCGAAACAAACAGGGATACCCCGACTATCCATCGATCAGATCCTGAGCGGCGAAAGTACCTGCCCTAAGCAATACAACTCACAAATCACAAAGATAAACTATACCTTCGGGTTATTGGATCATTACTTTATTACAACCCTCGCTTCTGCTAACCCCGCTTTCGATCAAGGTTATTCAGGCAAAGATCCACTGGCTAGGGAGTTGTTGGATGGCTTAGAGATAGGTATCAACAATAAATAACATGCCTTCAAATTTAAATATTTTAATTTAAGAGGAGACATATGGATTTTGATAAATACACATTGCACTGTAAACTCGACCAAATTTTAAAGGCACACAATATCTCAGTACTTAAACTTTCCAATGAAATCGGACACCGAAGAACAACCATTATGGAATTAGTACACAACACCAACATGGATAAAAAGAAAATATCCGCAGAACTAATTATGAAGCTATGTCTCTATTTCGAGGTCAGCCCTAACGATTTATTTGAGGTACGCCGGAAGGAATAGGATAGGATAAAAAGCACTGAGTCCTGCGGCTTCGCAGATTATTCAGTACTTTTACTTAGGAAAAGGATCAAACCAGATTCTTGTATTCGGATAAACAAAAAGTTGGGACCCATCCGTATTCGTTATTCTCTGTTTTACAGTAAGTCCAATCGTTCAAGTGCTTTAATCCCCACAGCAATTCCCGTTGAGCAACTGTTAGTTCATGCGCGGAATAATCTTCAGTAACGATTGCGATGCCTTGGCGATCTGGAGACGTTAAAATCTGCTTCGGCACCCATCCCTCTTTATTAGTAGACACTGATTTACAAAAAATCCAGTTAGGGAATTCAGTATCTTCCCTGCCATACCACACTTCTTGTCCCTTTTGCAGGATGATTGGATCAGGATAACTAGACATATGAGTTTTAATTACGGTGTATCGTTGCAAGGTAGGATGTCTCCTCTCGTATTAAAGTGCGACGATCCGCGAACAATACATATTTTCCATAGACCAAATTTCAATCCACGCACTCACATAGAGTGCGACAGCCCTCTCCTCCTATTTTAATCCATCTCAAGTCACTCTGCATAACGATAAATCTCTCAATATTGTAGTTTTTTTGTTGTGTGTGCAGCGTATCTTATGCATCAGGCCATTAGATATACTGGTAGTGGTGGTAAAGCTCGCCATTAAACTATATACCTGAAGAGGAAAGGAATCGAGCTCAATGAAAAAATATATATTAACGTCTATCGGCGCTATTGCACTTTTAAGTTACCTAATGGGGTCTAATGATACTTATGCACTCCAAGCCCAGTCAAAAGCAACTCCATCTCACACCCTAGTCCCATCCAGTAAACCGACTCCTTCCCACACCCCATCACCAAAATTAGCCCCCTCCCCTACGCCAGTACCTAAAGCACAGAGCATAGATGCCTTAATTCCAGCCGGGTGGCATATTTTGGAGCCATACCTGGGGGAGAAGGCCCTCGCCAAAGGCGACTTAAATAAAGATGGTATCCCCGATCTTGCAATGGTCATCGAGAAGGATGCGGTCAAGGGAGAGGCGTCTCCGCGATCCCTTTTAATCGCTTTTGGCGGCAAAAATAACACATACACCCTCTCGATCATCGCCAAAAATGTCATTTTACAGGCAGATGAGGGCGGCATCTGGGGCGATCCTTTTGATAGCCTGACGATTGACCGGGGTTCTGTGCTGGTTAGCGATTACGGGGGGAGCAACTGGAGATGGTACAACAAGTACCGGTTCCGGTATCAGGATCAGGATTGGTTTCTGATTGGTTCCACCCAGGGAAGCTACTTTACAGGAGCCACCACCATGGATCAGGCGGACGAGGATGACATTAACTATCTGACCGGACAATTTATAGAGCGGCGAACGGACGAACAAGGACATACCACAACGAAAAAAGGAACTCAGAGGAAAAAGCCTTTGATCCGCCTAAAGGAGTTCAACCCGGAAAACGTACAATAATCCATCGCAGCTATACATTCAAAATCGTTCCAACATACATCTGTAAAAAAGCAAAGCGGACAACACTGCCCTACTCAGCCGTTGTCCGCTTTATTGTGCTAACCAGCCATTTTGCCGCATCCAGGAGGTCCTTCGCAATATAATCCGGTGCTGCCTGCTCATACCAGAGGTGACGGTATTTATCCAAAGACTGCATCCCCCAGCCTGTCTCGACCAGAATCCTGCTGGCCCCCACTGCTGCCGCTGCAAGCATATCCGTGGAACCCACATCGCCAATCACCGCACACCGGGTTAAATCTATTCCAAGATCGGCGGCCGCTTGCTGGAGCATTCCAGGTTGCGGTTTGTGGCATACACAGCCGTCTTCGGGCTCATGGGGACATATGTAGGCAGCGTCGAATCCGTAACTGTCAAATTCATTCCGGAAATCTATTTCTGTAGCCCGTCCCCTCGATATGTTGTGCTGATTCGTAAGGGCGATGATCGGGATTCCATGTTCTTTGAGCAGTTGCAACGCTTCTGTTGAGGATGGATATAATTCAAAATCCCGCGGATGAATGAAATGGCCGTTCCCGCCCAAGGTTCCATCGCGATCAATAAATACAGCCTGAAGGGTCAAGTGGGATCCTCCCTCACTGTAAAGTTGCTGCTGTAAGCTACCTACGTTGTGGTCAATACCTGGGCGATTACGCCAATTATGATGAATACTACTCCAGTAGTAAGACCCATTAAAGCGTTGTTTCTTAGTGCATGGACATTATTAGTGTCTTTAGACCCCCGGTTAGCTAAACGGATTATCTTGGACTCGGGTTTAAAATACTGGAGTACTGAAACAGCAAGTAATAGCAAGCCTAAGATCATCATTACCATTGTTTTCACCTCGTTTAAAATGATCAGGAAGATTAATTTCACTCCACAGTATAATTCTAACATTTTTAGTTAAGTGGAGCAAAGAAAGCGCAAATAGCCTCCATGTATACACGAAGGCATCCCGATAAATTTGTTTAAGGGCAAGGATATGGGGTTATTGCTTTTTCTTTCTGAACCATCCAAAAAACACAACAAAAATCAAAACAACAATCACAAAACCGCTCATGACTATCACCCCTTTTGAGGATTATATCATGAGTCGGTAAGCGCTTGAACCGCTAATTCCAGAGCTCTAAGCCTTCTTTCCAAAAGCGTTCTTTGCGGACTGCCTTCCTTAGACTTCGCATAGCTGGATTCGACGGATGGGGTCAACCCGATTATAACATTGCGTGCTTCTGCACAATCGTCCGGGGTGTAAGAATGGGGTTTTTGATTCCATAGCTGTTCTAGCACTGCTAAGCCAATGCTAAGCGCTTTAAGACGTTTTTGGACTAAGGTCGTATTCGTACCTTTTTGCGTCATCTGGGACAGGGCATTCTCCAGCTTCATGATCGTTGATTGTAATGATTTGATGGATTCCAACTTTTCTGCGTCTGATATGTTTTGCAAAATTCACTCCTCCTAATTAGAACTTAAGTAGTTTTCTGTGGTGCTTGATTTTTTCTTAAAAGCTTAGCCAAATCTTAATATTCGCAGGCTTTTAGTCCGTTGTTCGGTATTTCATGCATGCACTCACAGGGAGTGCGACAGTCATCGCCAAGATCGAAAATGACAAAGGCTTGATTTCAATCCACGCACTCACACGGAGTGCGACTAAACATGATTCAACACTATCTGGACATGCTCCAATTTCAATCCAGGCACTCACACAGAGTGCGACGGCAAGCAAGATCATAGTCCCCACAGAGCCAGGAGGCATTTCAATCCACGCACTCACACGGAGTGCGACTTACAGCTACAAAGGTATGAGCTTCGTCCCCATTAAATTTCAATCCACGCACTCACATGGAGTGCGACGATTGCAACAACCAACATCCGTACTAACCCCAAACTATTTCAATCCACGCACTCACCTGGAGTGCGACGGCTGTGGTCCAGGACCACCTTAAGCGCACTGGTAATTTCAATCCACGCACTCACACGGAGTGCGACCGGATTAGACTCATCCTCTCTTCCTATGCTTTGGAGATTTCAATCCACGCACTCACACGGAGTGCGACGAGCCCTATGCGCAAGATGAAGCTGATCAAACAAAAATTTCAATCCACGCACTCACACGGAGTGCGACGAGCACCTGATACGTCAGCGACGCCACCGCGAGGATATTTCAATCCACGCACTCACACGGAGTGCGACGCATACGCAACGGACGGCGCGGCAATGAGCCAACATTTCAATCCACACACTCACACGGAGTGCGACGCCGGCCACCGATATATCTGCGTAGGGATTAACATTTCAATCCACGCACTCACACGGAGTGCGACCTCGTCAAGTGTGCGTTTAACCGCGTCGTCCTTGGCATTTCAATCCACGCACTCACACGGAGTGCGACCACACGTCCGGAGGAGACGTCGCGGCGACATCGAAATTTCAATCCACGCACTCACACGGAGTGCGACAGCGAAAAAGAGCATAACCTATGCTTTTCCCGTATCCATTTACTATCTGTTCCCTAATTCTATTCTTGAAAAGATATACGTCCACCCTTGACTTTTTAAGACTACCCTCAGATTTATAGACTTTCGACAAATTCTGAGGTGCGAAACCCCCAGGAATTTCATGGGAGCTTGGCATTCGCACCGGCTCTCTTTTCTATTTTAATCCATCGCAAGTGATTCTGCATAACTATAAATCTCTCGCATCCTTTACTCCTCAACCTCAAATATGGAATCAATAATGATGGGAAGATTGTCTCTAACCGAAACAGCTCCAAAGACTGAACGGGCATGGATACCTTTTTCACCGAAAACATCCAGCATCAGGTCAGAACAGCCATTAAGCACTTTATGATGCTCTTCGAAACTAGCGACCGCATTAACAAAACCCTGAATTTTAACGACTCGTTTCACTTTATCCAGTGTATCTAAAGCTGTTTGTAGTACAGCCAAAATTTCAATCCCCGTTTGTCGTGCAAACTGGTAACCTTCTGCTGTGGAATACTCCTGACCTAACTTACCTTTAGGCGTACCAGCAGGTCCTTTGCCTGAAACGAACAATAACCCGTTTACTTTTACGTAATTTGCGTACTTAGCTGCCGGTTCGCTTGCATGGGGGAGAACGATTCCTAATGTTGCTAATCTACTAGCCACTGTTTGATCAGTCATTTTTCAATCTCCTCACTCATTAGATTTGGAAGAATTATAGTAAGGTATCAAGGTATGGCATACTTCTCTCTAAATTCTTTGATTAATTCATCCCTTTTATCTTTTCCAACAAGCATCCAAGTTTCGTTTTGAAACCGAGTTGATATTAACATTTTTGCAGTATTAATTCTTAGGTTTTTACCTAAAGGTGTTAAGGCCAGAGAACAGAAAAGTATAACCAGGACTGCAATTCCTAAAACCATTCGTTTTAAATTCATGATCCTTCCCTTCCTTCGTATGCCGTTCTATGTACTTAAGCAAAAAGGAAATTGTTCCGTAAACAGCCCATTGTTAGCATCTTACTCTCGAAGCTTCAAGCTCCCGTCACCATGTCTAAGTATTTCCTTAGATCATCTTTAGCTCGCGAATCACTGGTCCAAGCTCCTAAATTCCAACTCATATATCTAAGTCCTAAGTAACGGGAGGCGATCGCATACAGTTGACTGAACTGATTAATAGGAAATTCGATGTTTGAGACAGCCAGTTGCCGCTTATACTCCTCCAGTTGTTCCGAAGTACGAAACCGTAATGGGATATCTAAAAATATAGATCCGTACCGTGTCTCTTCCCAATCAATAAAGTATACATCCGCATTGTTATGCACCAGCACATTTCCCGGATTAAGGTCGTTATGGATTAACGTCTGGCTGGTTTCATCATGAATTACCTGTTGAATATCCTCCAGAATCGTATTAGCTGCTGCTTCTACAGAGAGGATGTAATCCCCAAAGACGTCTATAAACTGCTCGTTTTCCTTGGCCTTCTGCCATTGGGGCTTCCAACGTTCAAGAATCATCTTTTCGATATGTAAGCTGTCTGCTTCAGGTAACCATGAAAGTTCTTTCTTTTGACCAAAGTTAGTGAGGTGGATATGTGATAGCGTTTTCGTCTCACTGAGCTGAAGTGAATGAATATCCAGGCTCCCATAGTCTGTCTGAGCGTCAACGTCCTGTAAACAAACCAGGGATCTCTCCTCTGATTCAGCACCATCTGAATAAGAATACGGTACATTGGCTCTTTGGGCATAAAGCGCGCGCAATACTTGCCGTTCCAGCCTGGTTGCCTGCTTTGAAACTAGGGATACCCTCGATGTTTTGTAATCCGCCTGGATTATAACCGAATGGCGATTTAACTCCACAGCTTGAAAACCCAAGCCCATAGAATTGCTCTCAATACTTAGGACTTCTGCCTTAGGGTTTATATATTCGCGTACAGTCCTTTGTACCAATTTAAGGATATTATTATTTACTATTGTCACGTTCTCACCCAAATCATTCAGTTTTTTCAGCCCCATTACTTTCAATCCCTTTATAAAGCGCACTGAAATCTTCACCTTCATTTAGAGAATCAATAAGCTGCAATAAACCAGGTGTTCCAACAATCCCGTACCATCTCGAAACCTCATAACATGCCAATTCATAATTCATA
Source organism: Paenibacillus piscarius (assembly GCF_022234545.1). GTDB lineage: Bacteria > Bacillota > Bacilli > Paenibacillales > Paenibacillaceae > Paenibacillus_AQ > Paenibacillus_AQ piscarius. The sequence goes on along the minus strand of NZ_JAIEUI010000008.1, from coordinate 160,341 downwards.
GTACTTGTAGCCTTAGCCTGAAATGCAGAATGGGAGTCCAGAAGATTGAAATCCACGGGCTCTTTACCGCCATTCGTTTGAATGCTCCAAGTCTTCTCATAATCGGTAAACCGGCCATCCACCATAGCAGCTAAACCCTCGTCGAACCATACTGGCACCTTGCTGCTGTTTTTGAGCCTCTTCCTTAATTCTGCATGGGTAAATTCATGAGCAATGACGTTTACGTTATAACCGCGTGGTCCGATTACAATATAACTATTCCATGGATAATAATAAGTTTGCCCAATATCTGAGTCTGCGTAATTTTCCAGAGTCTCATTGGATTTTGCATAGATTACAACAGGGATCGACTCTTTCTGGCTAAAAAGTGATTTGATTTTCTCAGCAGAGGTCTTAACAAAATGGCTTACTTCTGCTTGCTCACTCTCATTGATATCAGGTTCAACGTATACGTTATGAGCAATTTGCTTCATATTTGAGAACTTGACTAATACAGCATTAGTTTGCTTAGTATAAATTAAATATAAGAGCAGTAAGATGAGAACGAATCCTAGAATGGTAGAAAAGCCGATTATTTTGATCCTTTTTGATCTGCGTAATGTCAATGTAATCTTCTCCAGACAATTAAATTAGTGCCAGAATAATACTTACACCAGTTAGTGCAAAGAAAATAACAGAAATTTGGCGGTTCCTGCGCATTTTGATTCCGTACGAGCAAAAGAAGATTGCGGCTGCTAGCTTGGCAATACTATTAGAATAGGCATAATTCGAAAACATTGAACTGCTAAATAGAATAGAAGCAAGTAAAGTCAAAGATATAAAAATTTGAAACCATAGCGGTTCCCTTATAAATTGATAGTACATGGATTTTAACGCTTTCATGGCATCCTATCCTCTACGTTTTTTCAACTATCTTATCACAGAGAGCACCGAGAATGAGGATCTACCACCGCTTAACCCAAATTGGCTCCAGATTAGAGTAACCCATGGCTTGCAGCAGCTCCCAAGAGGTATCTTAACATATTAAGGAATTACAGTAGTCCCAATTCCGTTTGTAAACAGGGTATCTACCAGCTTGACCAATTCTTCCGACGACAGATCTTTGTCATTGCGTATCCACAGGCGAAACATCGACATTAAGGTGGATATGTAAAACTCAATGATATACGGTGCTAAAGCTTCATTTGCCGGAAGGTCCACAATCAATTTCTCCAAGGGAATTTCTCTTTTCAGGCGTTCGATAAAATGAACAGAACCATAGTCGCCCAAGAGGGCTTTCAGAACTGAAATTTCCTCTGCATTTTCCAGGCATTGCAGTGCGTCTTGGAAAGAATGAGTGGAGAACTCTCTGGTTGCCATTTCCTCTTTAATGGATGTAAAGACACGCTCTTCCACGTAGTCCAACAACTCATAGATATCCGTAAAGTATTGATAAAATGTACTGCGGTTATATCCTGATCGTTTCGCGATCTCTTGGATCGTTATTTTTTCAATTGGTTTCTGGCTATATAAATCGCAGAATACATTAATAAAGGTTTGCCTTGTTTTATCTGTAATTTCAGGTTGCTTCTTCATTATTGGCCTCCAGGTTCTGTACATCGATTATACGACAGATCTTAAAAATCTGATGGTTGATGGTCCTATAGCAGACCTATACAATGACATTATACAACACGTTGTTGGATAATCAACCAGGATTAATATATAGGCTCAGGAGGCTAATATGCGAATTTTATTTTTCGGCAGAGGTGTCATATCGACTCAGTATGGTTGGGCTTTTGAACAGGCAGGGCATACAGTGGAGTTCTACGTTAGACAAGGGAGAAAAGCAACCTTCGGCAGAAGCATTGAGCTTGAAATGTGGGACGCACGAAAAAGGAAACAGCTCATAAAAGAACGCTGGAACGTCAAGCTGCATGAGGAGATTCGGCCAGATTATGATCTCATTATTGTGAGTGTCAACACGGAACAGCTTCCGGCAGCAGCACAACTTTTATCGACTCATGCAGGAAACACGCCTGTTCTGATCTTCAATAACCTTTGGCAGGATTTGAAATCATCGATCTCACCCCTGTCTATGAACAATGTGGTCTTTGGGTTCCCGGGAGGCGGCGGTGGCATTGAGGACAACAGGCTTAGAGGCGGCTTTTTAAAAATGCTGTTTCTGGAACAACCACGAGTAGGCACCGAACCTATTAACAACAAGGTCAAAAAGCTATTTGAAAGTGCCCATTTTAAAATTAACTGGCTCAAGGATATGCAGAACTGGCTCTGGAATCACTTCGCGATGAATGCGGCGATGGAAACCGAGGTGTTGAGACTGGGAAGTTTTGCGGCACTCATGAATGATAGCGATTCCTTCGCAAATGTTGGCAGGAATATGAGGGAAATGATCCCCGTAATAAAAGCCAGAGGCGGAAACGCTGATATGACTTCTCTGCTGTTGACTAAGATCCCGCCAGCACTGCTAGGCACGCTGTTTAACAAGGTGATTTTTGCAAAAGGCAGCTTAGCACGGCTTTTCATGGAATACAACAATAGCAAAGCAGGCTTTGCGATACATGAAGTTGTGCGGGAAGGGAAAAAGTTAGGGATCGCTTTGCCGCGGCTTACTGCGGCGCTGGAAAATTCCGGGCAACATAAATCAGACGTATCAGGATAGGAAAGGTTTAAGATCCTCTTGGTCGGCCGTATAGCGGTCGGCCTTTTTGGTAAAGTTCTATCCATGTACTCATTTAGAGCACAACTGGGACATACATAAACTATACCAAAAATATACGAATTTCAATCCACGCACTCACACAGAGTGCAACCCTCTCCCTTGGTGTCCAGCTTGACGACCTTAGATTTCAATCCACACACTCACGTAGAGTGCGACTAAGACGGTAGCCGACATCATTAATCATTACGCATTTCAATTCGCGCATTCACATAGAATGCGACAACAAGTCGAAGGTCTCTGGATCTACAAAAACGGATTCCAATCCACTCACTCACATAGAGTGCGAAGAGGTACCCATGACTAACCAAACAGACCTCATCAACATTTCAATCCACGCACTCACACGGAGTGCGACGCTGCTGGTGGCCGCGCAGACAGCGGGCGACATGCTATTTCAATCCACGCACTCACATAGAGTGCGACGCGACAGTTTCATCGCCGTCACCGGTACACCGGGCTATATTTCAATCCACGCACTCACACAGAGTGCGACATGAATCGCTTTGGTGTGGCCGACTGCATATCCGATATTTCAATCCACGCACTCACGTAGAGTGCGACGAGTATTTGATTCACACCATCGTCGCTCAGCTTCTTATTTCAATCCACGCACTCACGTAGAGTGCGACAAGACGGGGCTGGGTTTCTATCCGACACCAACGGAATTTCAATCCACGCACTCACGTAGAGTGCGACAAAAAGCTCCATGTCCCGGTACCACTTCCCTTTTGATTTCAATCCACGCACTCACGTAGAGTGCGACCTGACCGGAAATACAAGACGGCTGCGGCGTTGATGATTTCAATCCACGCACTCACGTAGAGTGCGACAGTTGGCTTGATACCCGCAGGGATCGTTCAGAAATTATTTCAATCCACGCACTCACATAGAGTGCGACGGGTCACAAAGTCAATGCCCTGCTGCTCGATGTTGATTTCAATCCACGCACTCACATAGAGTGCGACCAGGCCCATGAAGTCGAATTTCTTGGCGATCTGAATTTCAATCCACGCACTCACATAGAGTGCGACTATAGCGAGATTTACACGCATATACGCCCCATCCTATTTCAATCCACGCACTCACACAGAGTGCGACAGCGGAAAACAGCATGACCTATGCTTTTTCCGCATTTATTCACTACCTATTCCCTTACTCCAATCTCGAAAAGGTATATGTCTACCCTTGACTTTTCAAGTGCTCACTCGATTTCTGAGGGTTTCGACAAATTCCGAGGTGCGAAACCCCTGGGGATTTCATGGGAGCTTGGCATTCGCACCGGCTCTTTGTTTCTATTGTACCTCTTCGGCCATATTCTGCATAATCCTAAATTGTCTCAACACGGTATCCGCCAAAGCCTTACAACACACTGCAAATAAGCCGGACCGCATACTTCAGTATGCAGGCCGGCTATCTCAGTTACTTTTACGTGACTAGGGCCTCAGCAAGGTGCTCCCTCCCACACTTCCAAGTGGACTCAGAGGCCCTTATTCCGCGAAAAATCCAACTTTTGCAGCATTCGCGGACCACAGGGCTGTTATTGATGGATAATCCACCTGAAAACGCCTCACAGGGAGACAATAAGCGCACCACAGTCCGCCAAGTAACAAAAAACAAGGTTTGTTTGAAAATAACGGCCCTCAGGTCCGCGAAGGTGCATGGAGGGGCAGAGTTGGGCAAGCAGACGGGTTCGCTCCCTCAACAAGCGTATTTCCCAGGAGCCTTACGCTACCGCCCCCATCCAATCCCCCACGAAGCGCCGCATTCCGCCCCTCCCCCATCAAGCATTCAGCAACAACTGAATGCGCTCCACGTCCTGGCTGAATTTCTTGGCCAGGCGGGCTTTGCCGAGGTTGGACTTCACTATTTTTTGCATCCGCTTGTCGCCGTTGACGGCGAACTTGGCCAGCATCTTGAATCCGGCTTCGGGGGCTCGCTCGACGAAGACGCTGAGCGCGTACTCCAGGCCCTTGGACAGCACGCGGAATTCCTCCGCGCCGCAGCGGGTGCGGCCTTCGGCGATGCCGTCCAGGATCTCGTCCGACAGCTCCAGCGCATACAGCACGTTCGCCTGCCCCTTCAGCATCGGCGGGTGAGCCAGCGCGGCGACGAAGGCCCGCTGCTCCAGCGCGCTGGCGCTGCCCTTCATCTCATCGAACAAGCGCCGCAGAGCGCCGAAATCCTGCTCCCCGATGCGCTGCAGCGCCATCGCTGCCGCCTCGCGCATCCGCCAGCGGCCGTCATTCATCGCAGCCTGGCAGCGCTCCAGAATGACCTGCTGCCGGGCAGGCTCCGCATAGCCGTAATAGCTTCCCATCGCCTGTAAGGCGCAGAATGGCAGGAACTCGCGGGCATCGTCGGTCGGCGCTTCGGCCTCCGGCTTGCTGCTCCATGCCAGCACCAGCTCCCACGCTTCGTCCGTCACCCAGTCGGACGCGAACGCGTCCGCGAAGGCGGAAGCCGCCCCCAGATTAGCCCTCGGCCCCGGCAGGTTCGACTCGCCCATCAAACGCTGCTCCAGCTCCGCATACTTCCCGGCCTCCTGCAGATCGCCGTAGAAGACGTTTTTGCTCACTTTACTGTTCATCCCAGTACCCCTCCATCATTTTGGAAAAGCCAGCTTGATATGTTCCTCGCAGAACTCCTTACATACATTGTTGCCCCAGAATAACCCTTCGAACCGTGTCAGCGCAATGGTGTCCTCGCGGATCTCCACCAGTCCCTCCATCACGAACTTGGCGAACAAGTCAGGGAACATCTCCTCCGGGAAGTTGCCGAACTTACGCCGGAACTTCTGGCGGTCAATGGCTGTGCGGCGCAGACCCATCGCGAGAAACTGGTTAGGCAGATCGTCTGCCTTCACTTCGTAGCCTAAAGCAATGGGCAGGCTGCCGGATGTAATCTTTTTCACATATTCAGGGAGCAGTTTCACATTCTGGTAGGCGTAGCCGCCCACATCCCCGAAGGCCCCCAGCCCGACCGAGAGCAGGTCCAGGTGATCGTCGAAATGCTTGCGGCTGTAGACATGATGCCCGCCCGGCAGCACAAAGTCATAGGTCGATTCAACCGCATACCCCTGCGACTCCAGGTAATGGCAGGCCTCCACATACATCTGCTGCTCCAGCTCAATTCCGCCGCAGGGCGGCAGCTCGCCGCTGACAATACGCTTGGCCAGCCCGAAGCCGGGGATGATCTTCAGCGGGAATAACGTGACATGGCCGATGCCAAGCTCCGCCACCTTCGCCAGATCCTCCAGCCATTCCGCCATTGTCTGGCCCGGCAGATTGTACATCAGATCCAGGCTGACATTCGCAATTCCCGCCTCTCTGGACTCCTCAATACTCCGCAGCGAATCCTCCCCGTTCTGGAGCAAGCCGAGGCGTCTGCCCAGCACATCGTTGAAGGTCTGCACCCCCAGGCTGATCCGGTTCACACCTAGCGCCTGAAGCAGCTTCAGCTTGGAAGCCGTGAACGAGGCGGGATTCCCCTCGAACGTGATCTCTTCGATATGCTGCATGGGAAGGGTGGCCTGGAGCTGTTCGAATAGGGCGGTGATCTCTTCCTCCTCCAGCACACTGGGCGTCCCACCGCCGATATAGAGTGCTTCCACCGAGCTATTACGGATCTGCGGCGTATTCCCGTACATCTCCAGCTCCCGGAAGAGAGCAGCCAGATACTCCTGGCGGGCTTCCTGCTCATTGAACGCCTTAGGGTACGGGCAGAACGGGCAGATGGAGTCGCAAAAGGGAATATGTACGTACGCCAGCTTCGGGCTGGCAGCCGTACGGTCGAGGTTCATCAGGGACGGCAGGCGCTGGCTGTCCTCCGGCGTGACCGGCGTGTTCCCCATGGGATAATGTCCGATCCCGATCTCGCGGAACGGGTATAGCGGCTTGTTCATTCGATCAAGTCCTTCCTCCAATTGAATTCATAAGCATATCCTTATAGATGTGGCGCGATCTCTCCAGCGCCTTCACAAGCAGGTCAGCGCTATAATCCTTGGACTGGTAAAAGACCGGAGCCAGCAAATCATCCTCCGGCCGGATCACCTGCTCCTTCAGTGCAACATGGTACAGCGACGTATGCGGATAGACCCGGATGCCCTGGCTCGCCAGAATGTACACAGGATTCATCTGATTCACGGTCTCTACCGTCTCCTGCACGGTCACTTCGCACTCCCCCGGTCCGCCGAACAGCAACGATACCGAATAGGGGAGGTGATATTGCTCTAGCAGGCGACCCAGCGTCACTAGCTGCTCGGGAGTGAATTGCTTGCCCATCCGCCTCAGCATCTGCCGGGAACCGGAGTCGGCCCCGATGTCCACGAAGCGGCAGCCGTTCTCCTTCAGCGCGCGGATCAGCTCCTCCGTAATCTGGGCCGGGGTCAAGGCGCAACTCCATTCCAGCGTGGGGCTGGTGCGGCCGATCAGCCGGCAGAACTCCACCGTCTCCTCCACATCATGATTGAACACACCGTCTACGAACGTAATGTTGTGCACCTGATATTCCGTCTCCAGAATCCTCATGTCCTCGCAGAATTGCTCCGCCGGAATACGGCAGGCCACGGGCTGGTTGTAGCCCTCCGAGCAGTAGATACAGTGACGGCTGCACCCCCGGGAGGCCTGATAGCCCATGGAGGCCTTCTTGATTCGTGGATTTGGAATAAAATACTGCGGAGCGAACAGCGACTTCGGCGGAATACGGCTGTACACCGGATGATAGGCGGGGTCTGCGATCCGTACCGTCCCTGACTCCGGGGCCAGTCCTTGCTCCAGCTCACAGGCCAGCCGCACCGCTTCCGCTTCGCCTCCGCTCCCCTTGATCCCATAGTCCGCTCCGAGCGCCTGCACCAGCTCCTCCGGCATGACCAGCATGGCTGCACCGCCCAACAGTACCCGGGCTGAACTGCTGGTCCGGCAGACCTCCATGACTTCGCGGATGAATGGAAGATAGCTCTCCGGCTGCTGGATCACCTGGTTGTCGATGTTGCGCACCGACAGGCAGATCAGCTCCGGGCGAAACGCCTCCAGCGCTTCGCGCAGCACTTCAAGCGGCTCCTCAACGAAGGCCAGGTCCACAAAACAAGTCTCGAACCCGGCAGCCGTCAGCGCTGAATAGACCATCCCCGCCCCGACCGGAAGGGCGGGCAGCGGCTTCAGCAGCGTATTCGCAGACACAACCAATACTCTCATGATTCGCGCTCCACTCTGTTCTTTCTCATGATTCGCGTTCCACCTTGTTCTCCTTAGATAAGAAGAAACGGCTGCACGTTACTCCGCAAGAGAAGGCATCCGTTTCTTCGGGCATAACTATTCTCATATGAACATCCACTCCGGGTTACGCTCCCGGTACGGACGGCAGATGCTGTTCGCCTGCTCCAGACTCAGCTCCGGGGACATGAAGAACTTCGGCTGCAGCAGCTCATCCGGCTCCGGGGAACCGGCATAGCTGTACATATCGGTCGACGGCAGAATGCGGATGCCGAACAGGCCGAAGATGCGCTGAACGGCAAGCTCCTCCATCAGCTCCAGCGTCTCGGTCAAGGTCTCCGGCGTCTCCTCCGGCCCGCCAATCAGCAGACAGAAGCTGAAGGTAAGCTCCGCCTCACGGCAGAGCTGCACCACGGTACGGATCTCACCCTGCCGGAAGTTCTTCTTGAACGACCGCAGGCAGATGTCGCTGCCGGAATCGATGCCGAACTCCACCTCTGTGCAGCCTGACTGCTTGAGCAGCCGGGCGAACTCTGCGGTGAAGAACCGGGGATTCAGGAAGCAGCCCCAGGATACAGGTGCGTCCCGCAGAATCAGCTCCCGGCAGATATCCTCGGCGTGCTCCAGCGGGAAGTTGAACACACTGTCCACGAAGTCAAAAGAGCGGATACCATGCACCAGCGCCATCTGCTCCACCTCTTCGGCCACCGCTTCCGGCGACCGCAGACGGACGTTACGACCCTCCAGAGAGGGGTAGGCACAGTACGTGCAGCTTAGGGCGCAGCCTCTTTTGGTCAGAACATTATGGCGCACCTTGCCCTCCACATCATAGCTATGCAGGAATCCGCTGCGGCTCGGGAAATACGCCTGATCCAATTGCTCCGGCGCATCCGGCGGCCAGTACTGCCACTCCCCGTCCGCTGCCCTGAACATCAGGCCGCTGACCGAAGAAGGAGTCTTCCCGGCCTCAAGCTGGTCAATCAGCTCAACGATGCTGTTGCAGCCATCGCCCACAATGCCATATTCCGCCCCCGTCTCCTCCAGCCACTGCCGGGGCAGGAGCGAGAAGCCCGCTCCCCCCAGAATGACCGGTGCCGCGGGGTTCCATTGCCGGACCCAGCCCACCAGAGCAGAGGTCTGCTCCACGAAGCTGCGGGGATATTGCATACAGCAATTATCCAGATTGCGGATCGAGAGGCCGATGTAATCCGGCGCATAATCATCCAGGTAGGAGGTGACCGCCTCGCGGGTATACTCCAACTGGGTCATATCCAGCATCCCCGCCTCCCGCCCGGAAGCGGTAAGCGCAGCATGGATATAGCTCAGCCCCAGCGGAAATACAGGCGGCCGCTTCTCCGTGTTCGCCGAGATCAGCAGCACTCTGCCCATGCTCACGCCTCCCGGAGGAACGTGAGGATAGCCTCGCTGACCACAGCAGGCTCCTCCAGGAACATGAAATGCCCGGTTCCCGGCACCGCCAGCATCCGCGAATCCGGCAAATACCGGTTCAGCTCCAGTGCCTTGAGCAGCGGTGTGATCCGGTCCTCCTGGCCGGTGACGATGAGCGTCCGCTGCCGGATGCCCTGCAGGAACGGGCGCAGATCAGGATGCTGAATCTGGATCATCAGGCGGTGAGTCGCCGCAGGCAGCCGGGACCATCCCGCCAGAATCCGCTGCTGTACCTCTTCATGGCCCTCCGTGAAGAAAAAAGGAACCGCCGCCGCATTCGTCTGCTTCACCGTATCCGGCGTGATCTCTTCCCCCTGGTCCGGCCGCTTGAACGGAACCTTGAAGGTGGCGGCCGCCCCCATCAGGACCAGCTTGTGCACCCGCTCCGGCTCCCTTGAGGCCAGCAGCAACGCCAGCGTGCTGCCCAGAGAATGCCCGATCAGGGTGACCCGCTTCAGACCACGCTCATCCAGCAGCCGGATCAGATCATCCACCATGTCCTCCAGCGTGAAGGCAGGACCGGTGTATTCCGACTGCCCGTGTCCTCGCAGGTCAGCACACAGCACCTGATAATATGGTCCCAGCGACTGGGCCAGTTCGCGGAAGACCTCTGAGGAATCCCGGTTGCCGTGCAGGCACAGCACCGCCTCCCCCGTACCCTGGCAGCTATAAAATAAAGGGTTACCCTTCGTCTTCAACATGTACGTTCGTTCCTCCCTTGAACTTCCCTGCCGGACGGCTCATACGACAGCTTCCGCCAGATATTCCAGAGCCCGGCCCGTTTCCCGGCCGTCCGTCTCATCCAGTGTGAATAGCTCCCACTCCTCCCGGGAGCGCCCAACCAGAATTACCGGCTGGCCGGGGGCAAGGGCGCAGCGTACACCCAGCTTGTCTTCCCAGTCATAATAGAGCTTGAAGCCCGGAACCGTCTCCTTCGTCTTGCCCTTCACGAACTCATGGGTAATGAAGTGCGGCAGCTGACCCACTCTGGCGATCAGCGCGCAGTCCGCCTTACCGCCAAGCTGCTGCTGCAATTGCTCCAGCAGCGGACCGCAGCGGATGCTGGCCTGCTGGTCGCCGATCACGAAGACCTGCGGCCGCTCCGCAGCCAGGTCACCGAGCAGCACCTCCTCATCCTCCGCATTCTGGATGACGAAGGATGACCAGGCAGGGGCTTCCTTCCCGCCGGTCTGCTGCTGCTCCCAGCTCTCCTGGCTTGCCGGGAGATCGAAATAGGAGAAGCCCAAGGACGAGGCTACGCGCATCCCGACAGCCCGGGCCATCATCTTCGCCTCCTCCGCTTCTTCAATCGGCTTGCTCCACGGGCGCTTGCGGATGCCGGGCTGGCCGTCATATTCAATCAGGCTGATGCCTGCGCTGGCAATCATGGACAGCTTGATCGCCGTGAAGCAGGGCATCAGCGAGGACAACGCCCATTCATGCCCGGGACCGGCGGCGACGACAATCTGCCCGGCCACCTTGCCCTTGAACGCTTTGCCCTTCACTCCGGCCACGCGGTCGTAATTGTAGTACTCGAAGTCCAGATCCTCGTCGGTGCAAGGCTCGCAGCGGTCGATCCAGTTCTTCCAGACAGCCGGAAGCGAGAGCGCATAGACCGGGGAGGCGAAGACGAAGCCGTCCGCTTCCTTCAGCTTGTCGTACAGCTCCGTCAACTGGTCCTCCGGGTCGTTCAGCAGGTGGCAGTGCTTGCCGTTCATGCAGTTGCCGCAGCCGTCACAGGGCAGAATATTATAATCATTCAGCCGCAGCAGCTCGGTCTGCACCCCCTGCTCCGCTGCGGCTTCCAGTGCGACAGAGAGCAGGTATTCGCTGGAGCTGTGGTGCTTCTTCATCGACCCGGCCAGCCCGATGACCTTCTTCATCCGGCCGCCTCCTCTACGTCCAGCTCAGCCGTATCGAAGCCCAGCGCCCGCAGATCGCTGAGCGCGAACATCCGGAAGTCCGCCGGAGTACACAGTATATTCGCCTTGGCGACATCCTGCCTTAAGACCTGGGCGCTTCCGCGCGCCGTTGCCAGCTCCTCAGCCTTCCTGCGGATCTCCGGTGCGGCCATGTCGCGGATGAACTCCGGCTTGCGGGCGATGATGCCGCCGAAGAGACTCTCGCCCTCCGTGCTCCAGACCGCCTTCACGGCGGCCGCCGACTCGAAGAAGCTGCCCGAGGCCAGCGCTGCGAACAGCTCCCCGAATTCCTTCAGCGCCTCGTCCCCCGGCTTCGCCATCGACACGGTTTTGCTGGCCCACTCGGCACAGTAACCGCATTTATCGCAGTCCATCCGGTCACAGCGCTTGGCGCGGAAGCCCTCCAGGAAGCCTTCCAGGCTCTCGTTGTCGATACTGGCCTGGAAGCTGAACAGCAGGCGGTAGACCTGTCTCATTTTGTCCGACGGTGCGAAGTCCTCCTTGATATTCTTGGAGAAGTTCGGCATTTCGAAATCGGCCTCCGCCATCCGCGAATTGAGCAGGCTCAGCAGGTTGCCCTGATATTTCCGCGAGGAGTAGGACTGCGCAGTTGCCGCAATCTTCTCCGTAGTCTTCATCCGCTCGGTCAGCTTGAACTTGTGATAGCCCAGCTCCTCGTAGATATGCATATCCTCCGGGCGGATCCACTGCGACTTCAGCAGCTCCTCCGGGTGCTGGAGCTTGCGCTCTGTACAGCGCAGCATGTAATAATCCAGCGCGAAGCCGTCCGTAACATGATTGCACTGCGAGGCATGGCTCTGGAAGTTCGCATGGTTGTGGCGCATCGGGCAATCCAGCATACAGTCATTGGTCGCAATGAGCTGATATTCGCAGCGTGTGCTTTTGCGCAGGCTCTCCAGGAAGGCGAAGTCACGGTTGCGGCTCTCCGGCAGGGTGATTTCGCTGACCCCTTTTTCCTCGAAATATTGGGCCTGTCTGATCGTATTGATGTTCGCGAAGGTGGATAGGCTGATCTTCACATCCGGCAGCGCGGACCGCACCATATCAATCAGCATCGGGAGGGACACAGTCACGTATTCCGGCTGCAGCGTCCCGATCCACTCCAGCAGCTCGCGCAGGCGGTAGTGGAATTCCTTGGTCGTCTCCAGGTTGTCCAGACAAGTCGCATTCAGCAGATAATTGAACTTGAACCCGTAGGCATGAAGCAGCTTCACATGCTCCTCCACCCGTGTCCGGTCGATCGTGGGCAGCGCGAAGGTGGGTCTGCCCCCGCCGACCAGGTCAGAGGATAATTTGCCATAAAAGACATCCACATGCGAATCCTTCAGCAGGATTGGCAAGCGGTCATCGAAGTTGGTGCCGACAGACAGCCTCATGCCTTCAGCTCCTCTCCGGCCGGCTCGGCCGGCTTCTGTCCGCGCGCCAGCTTCACCCGGCTCTCGAACGATTGCTGGTTGGCCTCCGAGAAGAATTCCTTGCACACATTGTTGCCCCAGACAATGCCCCTTGCAGACAGGCGGAGCTCATGCTCATCCGTTTCGAGCAGGCCTTTGGCTACCAGATCATCGATCGTCTTCCCGAAGACCTCCTCCGGCTGGAAGCCGAACATCCCGCTGAAGTCATCCCGCTTCACGGACAGCATCCGCAGGCCCTTGGCCATCATCCCGTGCATCGCCTCCAGATCATCCGCCTTACTGGCGATGAAGACGGACAGGAACTGCTGTGCCAGCCGGTCGCTGTACTCATGGATATCGCCCTGGTTGATATACATCAGCTTGTTGACATAGCCGAACGCGGCCGGGCCGTGCGCGAACAGATCCTTTTGCTGGGTATAGTAGAGCAGGACATGCCGGTCCTCGAAGCCGGGCTTGGCGAAATCCCATACGCTGTACTGGACATAGCCCTCTTCCTGCAGCAGACGCTTGGCTTCCAGGTACATATCTACTTCCAGCTCGACACTGCCGGTAGGCGGAATTTTTCCTTCCTTGATCATTTTGAACAGTGCAGTGAACGGGACAACACACAGCGAGAATACGGTGATATGGTCAATGCCGAGCCGGATTGCTGTACGGACATCCTCCAGCCATTCCTCCATGGTCTGCTCCGGCAGATTGTACATCAGGTCAATGCCGATGTTCTCAAAGCCCGCTGCCTTTGCTTCCTCCAGCACCTCGAAGGCGCGCCGGGAGTCATGGCTCATCCGCAGATGGTGCCCCATCTTGTCGTTGAACGTCTGGATACCGATGCTGATCCGGTTTGCGCCCTGGGCGCGGATCGCCTGCATTTTCTCAAGCGTCAGGGTGGACGGGCTGCCCTCGTAGGAGATCTGCGCATCCGGCTGCACCTTGTAATTCGCCTGCACACTCTTCAGCATATCCACCATCTGCTCCGCAGACAGGGCCGAAGGCGTACCGCCCCCGAACGTTACCGCGCTGATCGTGGACCCGGAGCCGTAAGGAGACGAGGCATAGATGCCGATCTCGGCTTTGACGGCCTGCATGTAGTCCTCCACCTGTTTTTCCTGGTAGGCCATCTTGTTGAAGGGACAGAAGATGCAGACCGAAGCGCAGAAGGGAACATGCACATAGACGGCACCCGCATTGTCCTGCGGAGGCGGACTGTCCAGCCCAATCGTGCCGTAGATGTCAGCCGGAGCAAGCTCGTTCACAGGATTCGGATAGTGCGATACGCAGATAGGATCTCTATGAGGATAAATATTATAAAAGCGTTCGTTCGACGTTTTAACTGCCATGGTGAACACCCCGCTTGGCTTCCACAGCCGACAGTGCCGCAGCCAGACCCGAGGATACCGCCTCAACGCCGGCCACCGGCAGACAATTCATCACGGTCTCTGCCACTTCGTCCGCCGTTGCTCCCAGCTCATACGCCTTCAGTGCGTGCAGCCGGATGCCGTACGTGGAACGGTCCGTAACCACACAAGCCAGGCGGATTAACTCCCGGACCTTGGGCTCAAGCGTCCCCGTATCCTCAATCGACTTGCACATGCTATCAAAAGCGGCCCCCACCCGGGGATTGACTCTCATCAACATCTCGCTCATTGCTAACCCCTCCTCAAGATTGTATAGGCTGCACGGGCCGGCCCTTGGCCAGCTTCATCCGGTGCTGCAGACCGTAATCGGCATACTTCGCCGAGAAGAATTGCTTGCTCACATTATTGCCCCATATAATGCCGTCCTCGGTCAGCCAAATGCCTTCAGCATCCTGAATCAGCAGCCCTTCCTTCACCAGACGCTCAATCGTCTCCGGGAAAAGCGCCTCCGGCTCCTGTCCGAACATTCTGACGAAGTCAGCACGGTTCACTGACAGCATCCGCAGTCCTTTCGCCATCGCCCCGTGCGCAAGCTCCCGCCTATCTGCCTTCTCGCCGCAGTTGACCGGAAGCAGCCCCTCCTGCACGCGGGAGATATATTCGTTCAGATTGCCGCTGTTGATATACATATAGCCGTTGATGATGCCAAAAGCGGCCGCGCCGATCCCGATCATATGCGCCTGCTCCGAGAAGTAGAGGGTGGCGTGGCGGTCGGTTTTGCCCGGCTTGGCGAAATCAATGACGCTGTACTGCTCATACCCGGCTTCCAGCAGCATCTCCTTGGCGATGGTATACAGCTCAATCTCCCGGTAGACATCCCCGATGCCCGGAAGCTTCCCGCTGGCAATCCGCGAGGCGATCTGGGTATGCGGGACGACACAGAACGAGATCACGCAGATGTGGTCGATCTCCTGCTCAATCGAGGTGAGGATATCCGCCCGCCACTGGTCCAGCGTCTGGCCCGGCAGATTGTACATCAGATCAATGCCGACGTTCTCAATCCCGCTGTTACGCGCATTTTGGACTAAATCAAACGAATCCTCGACACTGTGGTACAGCCCCAGCACCTCAGCCAGCTCCTCCTGAAAGGTCTGCACGCCTACGCTAATCCGGTTCAGCCCCTGCAAGGCCAGCGTCTCCAGCTTGTCCTGCGTGAAGTTCCGCGGATTGCCTTCAATGAAGATCATGGCATCCTCCGCCACCTGGAAGGACTGCTTCAGGTATTGCAGAATGCCGGTCAGCTCCTCCGACGACAGGCAGGAGGGGGTACCACCGCCGAGATTGATCGAGGAGACCGTAGTGCTGCGGCCAAAAGGCGTCCCCGCATACCGGTCGATCTCCTGCCGCACCGCCGCCAGATATTCATCCACCTGCTCCTGCCGCTTCAGATAACGGTTGAACGGGCAGAACGAGCAGGTCGCGTCACAAAAGGGAATATGCAAATACAAGGCTGTTGGCGTATCTTTGGTATTCGGCTGTTCCAGCTCCATCAGGGAGCGGACCTCGGCTTCTTCATGCTGGGAGATCGGCACAGGATAATGCGAGACACAGATTGAATCCCGCTCCTTGAATAGTTCTACATATTGCTCGGCTGTGCTCATATCGGGCCTCCCCCTCATTTGGATTGCAGCATCCGTCCGGCGTAAGGGGAGTCTTCAGACGGCTCTACCGGAATCCGGCGGATCTCCATCGTCATCTGGTTGCGCAGATCCGGGCAGGCCGAGTGCACGATATTGCCTTCCGGGTCCCACGGCAGCTTCGCATCCATATTCAGTGCCAGCAGCATCGGGAACACCGCATGAAAGGCCGTGCCGCACAGATTACCCGCGTTCAGCGGGGAGACCTTCATAATGTCCCCTTCTTTATGTCCTGCCCGGCAGTGCCCCTTAACACCCGTTACCTTCAGTTCAAATTCATAGTTCATGCATATTGCCTCCTCTTTAAAATTTTGTGATCGTTTTCACTTAACCGTCCGGCTACTCCCCAATGATTGCTACTGCCCGTACCCAGGCCGCTCCGGCCCCGCCGAGCTTGATCGGGAAGCAGGCTACCTTGAAGCCGTATGCTGCCGGAAGCTGATCCAGATTCGTCATCCGCTCCATATGGCAATACGTCTGCTCTCTGCCCCAGAAATGAGCCGGAAACAGATAGGCATTATCCCCGGTCCGCTTATAATCGCCGATCATATCCCGGAACGGACGGTCGAAGCCGTAGCTGTCGATGCCCATCACCCGGATGCCCCGGTCAGTGAGCAGCTTGGTCGCTTCTTTGCTCATCCCCGGATAATCGGTCAGATACTGCGGAGTGCCCCAGTGGCGGTCTGCACCGGTACGGATCAGCACAATGTCCAGCGGCTTCAGCTTGTAACCGGTCCTGTCTATTGCCTGCTCAATATCCTGCGTCTCAATGAATTCGCCCGCCTGCTTATGCGTCACATCCAGTACCACGCCATCGCCATAGCACCACTCCAGCGGAATCTGGTCAATCGACGACGCCGGCTGTCCTTCACTCAGCGAGCCGAAGTGCAGCGGAGCATCCAGATGCGTGCCTGTGTGCGTGGACGCGGTGATCATCTCCATGTTCAGGAACTCTTCATCCGGGAAGTCCTTGCGGCTTCCGTCGAACTGGCGGGCGAAGCGGTCTGCCCCTTCCGAGTGGCCGGTGTGCTCGACCTTGTACGGAGCCGGCTCGCCCGCATTCTCCTCCACCCGCACGCTTAGATCAATAATCCGGTATCCCATGCTCTCACCTACTTCATAATTCTCATCGCATTCAGTCCCAGGATGTTCTGGACATCCTCCTTGCGGATCTCCTTCACCCCCATCATCAGCTTCATCGGCAGCGGTATGACCACCTTCTGCATGTAATTCAGCACCTCGGCGATGTTCGGAGTAACGGTCCAGTCCGAGCCCCAGAGGATCTTATGGCTGCCGCAGACGGAGATCATCTTCGCCAGCTCCATACGGAATACCTTGGGGTTATTGTGGATCAGGATATTAGCTACCGCCGTGATGGTCACATACATATTGTCGTGCCGGCCGACCATGTAATAGCACAGGTCATTCCAGGGATGGCCCATATGCTCCACAATCAAGGTCAGATCGGGAAAATCCACCGCCACATCATCCAGCAGAATCGGGTAGTTATGCTTCATCCGAAAAATACTGCCGGGCGTAATCCCGGTATGCACGCTGACCGGAATCCCCAGCTCGCTGCACCGCTCGTACAGCGGATAGAGCAGCTCGCGGTCATTCAGCACGAAGCCCCCGTAATCATTGGGATTCAGCTTGAAGCCCTGCATCCCAAGCGTGTTAATGGCATAATCCAGCTCCGCCAGCGCTTCCTTCCCCTTGTAGGGATTAACGCTCGCGAAGCCGCGCAGCTTGTCGGGGTGGGCCCGGACCGCCTCGGCGATTCGCTCATTGGACAGCACCTCATAGCCGTAGACATCCTCGAAGCTGAGCTGATGCACCCAGCTCATGGCAATCTGGTTCTCGGCCATACAGTCCAGGTAGTCCTCCAGCATATTGTTCTCGTCCACGAAGCCGTCTCCGTCAGCGCCCACCATTTTCTTCAGATACTGCAGGTCATCGAAGCCCTTCTGCTTCTTGTAATCCGGGACAGCACCGGCCGCAGCCAGGCTAAGCTCCCGGGTCTTATTCTCCTTGACGGCAAAATGCGCATGTGTATCCACAATGACAAGATTGCTCTTCACCTTCGTCTACTCACCTCTTTGGTTAGAATTTGCTGCGGCAGATCTATAGCCTGATCGCTAGACATCCCTGTGACCGATCTCTGGTCTTGGGGCCAGCGGAGCCGTCGCGAACACCAGCTCCATATCGCCCGGTCCTTCATTGACTACGCGGTGGCGCAGCCCCTTGGCGACCAGGAACACACATTGCTCCTGTAGAGAGTACGGCACATCCTCAATGAACACCGTGCCTTGCCCCCGGATGACGAATACACTCTCTTCCCCGTAATCATGGAGATGCTCCTTGATCTCCTCTCCCGGCTGGAGCAGGACATGGCCCATAATGAGCTGCGTGGCCCCGACTGTAGCCGGAGTTGCCAGCACGCGCATCTGTCCTCCTCTGGCATGAACCACCGGGACATCGCCGAATTGCACCACCGTTCCCGCGTACACTTGTGTCATCTAAGCACCCCTTATCCGGCTGATTTATATTCGGTTACGTTTGTTTGTTCCTTTTTGCCGAGTCCCAGCGAGATCAGAATGGTCAGCACCATCATTCCCGCGGCCACCAGATAGCTGGGATGAGTTCCGATCCGGTTGTAAAAGAATCCGCCGAGCGTGGAACCCAGCGCAATCCCGACCCCCTGCAGCGTGCGGAAGGTGCCTAAGGCCGCCCCCATCTCCATCGGATTGATCTTGACCACCTTATCAGTAATAATCGTGTTGGCCAGCGTAATAATCGGCCCTTCCGTTAATCCGATCAGCGCATAGCCGAAGGTCAGCAGCCACGGATTGAAATCCAGGGCAAACAGCAGCAAGAGCGCTCCCAAACAGATCGACTGAGCCCAGATTAGAGGCGCATGTCTGCCGACCTTATCCGAAATCCAGCCGATGAATACGGCCCCGAACGAAGCAACCGCCTCATAAGGAATGAACAGCAGGCTGAGCAGCACCAGTGAGATATTCTGTTCCTTGGCTGCGAACGGCACCAGGAAGGTGGTGAACACCCCGACCATGAAGCACAGGGTTCCTACAATGCCCGCCAGCAGAATTTCGCGGACGCCAAGCCATTTGAACGAATTTTTGAACGCTTGCCCGATGCTCTTGCCTGCATTCCGCACACCGGTCTCCGGCAGCATCACAGCGGTCACGGCCGAGGACAGCACCAGCAGTGAGCCCAGCACCGCGAAGGAGGTATGCCAGCCGAAGTAGTTGCTGAGCAGGCCGCTAATGACATAACCGAGCACCGACCCGGCGCCGATCGCCCCGGACACAATGCCCATGGCTCTGCCCCGTTCTTCCGGCTTGCATACATCCGTTACCACAGCGAAGATGGGAGTAGATATGAAGCCTCTGGCGAAGCCGAACAGCAGCCAGCCTGCTGTGAACAGGACCACGCCATGGGAAGCAGCCACCATGAATACGGCTACGGCTGACAGGACCATCGCCGCCAGAATAATCTTCTTCCGCCCGTACCGGTCCGCGAGCACACCGGAGGGAATCGACAGGAAGGTCATGACCAGCGAGGCAACGCCCGCGATCGAGCCGATCTCGCTGGAGCTCATGCCCAGCTCACTGCTGATCAGCGGGGCAATCGGGAAGATACTGACCATAATCGAGAAAATCAGTAGAATATTTACAGCCAAAAGCATAAAAATTTTGTTGTTGCTCATGGAAATCGTCCTCCTCACAGTCATTGACTGCTCTCAATAATGATAAATGCGGCAGCATAATCACCGTGATGACTAATGCTTACATGTATGCTGTCCTGCGGCTGGAGATACAGCGCAAGGCGCGGGGTACGGACCAGATAAGGCTGGCCGCTGGCCTGATTGAGGAACTCCAGCTCGTTCCAGCCCAGCTCGCAGTCCATGCCGGTACCGAAGGCCTTCAGCAGCGCCTCCTTGGCGGCGAAGCGGCCGGCCAGGAAGTCGGCGGCATGTCTTTTTTTGCCGGAGAACAGCTCCCTTTCCCCGGCTGAGAAAAACTGTGCGGTGAAGAGATCACCGCCCTTGGCCAGCATCTGCTCTACGAAGCGGATGCTGATCAGATCCATACCGGTCCCGCGGATCATGCCTTCAGGGCAATGGCTTCCATCACCTGACCTACGGAATACGTCCGGAGCGCCCTGCTCTCAATATGGATGCCGAACGTCTTGGCCAGCGCGGTTGAGACCAGCGCCAGCTCCGTTGAATCCAGCGCCAGATCCTCATACAGCCGCGAGGCCTCGGTAATTTCCTCTTCGATTCCGATATCCTCAATGATCGTTTTGATCTTCACGAATACCATTGCTAACACCCTCCCGTTAGATTGAATAAAAGTTAAAATCCGCCCGTTCACGACTCTTCATTGTTCACGACCAGTGCCGCAGAGCCGCCTCCCCTCCCTCTCGACAGAATCAGCGAGGACCTGGTGGAGACCCGGCTGCTGATGCCCGGCACGAACCGGAGGCTGTTATCCTGAATCGATGCTCCCAGATACGTCAGG
Organism: Paenibacillus piscarius; assembly: GCF_022234545.1. Lineage (GTDB taxonomy): Bacteria > Bacillota > Bacilli > Paenibacillales > Paenibacillaceae > Paenibacillus_AQ > Paenibacillus_AQ piscarius. The sequence continues at coordinate 140,009 of NZ_JAIEUI010000008.1, read as the reverse complement.
CCGGGCAGCTCGCCGTGATTCATGGCCAGCACGCTTAAGGCGGTATCGAACGCGCCTGCCGCTCCGATGGAATTCCCGAAGGCCGTCTTGGGGCAGCCTGCCCATTTGTCTTGGACACTGTCGCCGAACACCTGCTGGATGGCCGCGCATTCGATCCCGTCCTCACGGGCCGAGGCCGCTCCGTCCAGCGAGAGATAGCCGATGGCCTCCGGCTGCGTCTCCGAATGCTCTACCGCCAGCCGTACCGCACGGGCACACTGCGCTACGCTCTCCTCAACCGGCGCGGCCTCCTGGCCGGCGCTGGTGAAGCCGAAGCCCTGGATATTGGCCCGTACCCTGCTGGCCGCTTCGCGCCGCCGGAGGCTGCGCTCCGATTCCAGGCAGAGGAAAGCCGCGCCTTCAGCCAGCACCATCCCGCTGCGCGACTGCACATACGGGCGGTAAGCCGTCTCCGGGCTGTCCGCCTTCAGGTTCAGCAGTCCCTCCGCGTTGTAGAAGGCGAGCGCCCATGGATCAATCGGCGTCTCTGCCCCGCCCACCACAGCGGCATCGATGATTCCGCTGCGGATCGCCCGGGCCGCATAAGCGATAGCCAGCAGGCCGCTGCACCGGTCGGCAATCACGGTCTTGCTGTAGCCCTTGATGCCGAAGGCCAGCGACATATGCCCCTGAGCAGCCGCCGGGAACCAGTTGCTCGCCAGGTTGGGGTCGGTGAAGGCAGCGCCTTCGGTATGCAGCACACGCAAGCCCTTCCTTGCACTCTCCCATCCGCCGGAGTTGTTGCCGACGAAGATCCCGATCCGCTCCAGGCTCATGGTGCCAAGGCTCCAGCCCGCATCGTCCATCGCATCCTTCGCGGCCAGAATCGACATCACGGAGAAGCGGGAGCACTTCTTGAACAGCCGCTTCGAGATCACCTGTCCGGGATCCAGCCCGCTGACTTGTCCGGCGAACGGAGGTGCTGCGCCCATCGTATCCTCCAGCCCTAGCGGGGACATATAATTGCGTCCGCTCAGCAGCCCGTCCCAGAAGGCCGAAGCGTTATGGCCGCAAGGCCCGAACATGCCGACACCGGTTACATACACTTTGTTATTCATGGGCTGCACATCCATTGTTCCGTCTGAAGCCTCCCCGTCCGGTTGCAGAATTCGTTCCTCTCCAGCACCATTGCCGAATGGATGCCGGAGAACCCGCTGGCATTAGTCAGAATCTGGTACAGCTCACGCTTTACCGCCTGCTTCGGCACGTAATTCAGGTCACAGGCCGGGTCCGGCTCATCCAGATTCGCCGTCGGCGGGATATAGCCTTCGTTCAAGGCCAGCAGGCAATGTACAATCTCGATGGCGCTGGCGGCCGACAGCGGATGGCCGGTCATCGATTTGGTGGAGCTGATCGGAATGGAGTAGGCATACTCCCCGAAGGTTTTTTTGTAGGCAGCGGTCTCAAAAGCATCATTCTGCGGAGTCGAGCTTCCGTGGGCGTTGATGTACCCGATCTCCTCCGGCCGGATACCGGCACTGCGCAGCGCCTCGTCCATCGTCAGGGCCAGCGCCTCCCCGTCCTGGGGCAGGTCGGTCATATGGTAAGCATTGTTCGTGCTGGCGAACCCGGTCACCTCACCGTAGATCGGCGCGTTCCGCCGGAGTGCATGGTCCAGCTCCTCCAGGACAACAACCGCGCAGCCCTCACTAAGCACGAAGCCGCTGCGGCTGCGCTCGAACGGCCGCGAAGCCCGCTTAGGATTATCGTTGAACTTGGTGGTGAGTGCGCCGATCGCGTCAAACGAGGAGATCGTCATCGAGCTGATTGGCGCTTCCGAAGCCCCGCACAGCATCACATCATGCTCACCCGCCGCAATGGATTCGTATCCGTACCCAACTGCGTCAATGCCGCCTGTACAGCCTGTTGACATGACCAGCGCTTCGCCCTGCAACCCGAACTGATGTGCCACATCGAAGGCGATATAGGAGAACATGCCTTTGCGGTACAGATCCCCTTCACCCAGTCCATAGTCAATCGGCCCTTGGCCGCTTGCCGTCAGACCCAGGAACGTCTGCTCCGAGAACGGCGTGTCGGCAATCGCATTGGCGATGCAGACTCCCGAGCGCTCCCGCAGCTCCTTGGTGAATTCCAGCCCGGCATCCTCCACCGCCCGGACGGCGGCATTGACCGCCAGAATGGCCGGCCGGCCCATCGCTCCCCTTACCGCTTCGTCTGCCGTTCGGCCAACATGCTCGAATTCAGGGATTGTTCCCACTACCCGGCTTTTCAGATTCATGTCCTCGTAACCTTGAAGGCGGTCATACCCAACCTTGCCCTGGAGGCTGTTCTCCCAGAACTGCTCCGGCGTGTTTCCCAGCGGGGTAAGCAGCCCCATGCCGGTGATCACAACTCTTCTTCCCTTCGTCTTCTCCATCTGCGGCTCAGCTCCGAACGGCTTGCTTCTCAATATTCTGCTTAATCGCCGCCATCTGCTCCTTCGTCGTCCGGTTCAGATGCGCCTCCACCTGCTGCCCGGTAAGCCCGCTTGCGGGATCGACCTCGAACTCCTGAATCCAGGTCATATACGTCCCATCGTTCTGCTCCTCATAGAGCCATTCCAGGTTCATATGCTTGAACGGCAGCAGCGGTGCGAGTCGGCGGGCGGTGATCCGGAAGTTCGGACGGTCGAGCCACCGCTCGGAGGTCCAGGAACGGGCTGGCCGGTTCTCCTCGGGATATGTCGTCAGCTCGAAGCGGATGTACGCCTCAGTCTGCTCCAGCACCCGGCTCTCCTGGTACTCCGTGAATAGCTCCGTCCAGTTCGCAATATCGTTAGTCCTGTCGAATACGGTGCTTCGGTCTGCATGAATCCAGATACTGTTCTGAATCGTTGTCACTCCACATGCCTCCCCAATAGGTTTACAGACATCGTAACGCTAAATTTCGCAGGGTGACATAACCCGGATGTTAGTCTTGCGTTAATCTACAGTTAGTTTGCAGCCCCCCCCCCACAAAGTGAAGCTCTAGTTTTGATGATGACTCAGGTACTTTGCGGGGACCCCAAAACATATAAATCGTTAAAAAAAGACCTGACAGGCAACTGTCAGATCTACACGCTCACCGAATATCCGATGCCCCGGCGGAACAGAATGATGTCGCTCCGGCCCGAGGTCACTTCAATTTTGTGCCTCAGCTTGTATACGTATTGCCTCACAATTTCCGGCGACGTATACCGGTCCCACAGATGGTGCAGGATCTGCTCGGTCGGGATGAACTGGCCCTGGCTCTCCAGCAGCAGATCTAAGAGTTCAAATTCCTTACAGGTGAGTTCAATGACGAAATCGCCCACCTTCAGGGACTTGGAGTGAATATTAAGCGTAATGCCTCCGGATTGACGGGTGCCATTCGCGCTGCGGCTGATCCCTTCGTCGAACCAGCAGCGAAGGCGGCTGAATAATTCCTCCTGGAAGCCCTGGCGTTCATAGCTCCCGATAAACATATGATTGGTCGGGATCGGAACCGCCCCGCCCTGAGTGCCGATCTCTCCGACAATGATGAACATCTTCAGCGTCGATAGCTGCTGCAGCGATTGCATCGTATGGATGAATCCGAGGTTGAAATCCGGGGTGCTGACGATCACACCATCGAACCGCAAGCCCTCCTTCACAATATCCGCCAGCGCTTCCAGCTCCCTGAAATGAAACACCTTACACCCGTACTCCCGCGCAAAAAAAGTATGAATATTCTTAAATCTGCACTCCTCACAAGGCTCCATCGAACCCGCACAACAAACCAATGCAACACGCATGAGCTTCTCTCCAATCCCGTTCTTTTCAATGCCGTCCGGATTTCACCAAGGTTTTATTTTCTATTTTATAGCATTAAAAAGGATAAAAAAGGAAAAATATCATAGCATTCACCCCTAAAAATGAACAAGCAGAGACAGCATATTTCTATGCGGCACTCCGCTTGCCAAAGGCTAGTACTTATGTACGTGGGGTGTATCATATTCTCACCCCGGCGTTATTTATTTGACACAGATTACCCGCCCATTTGTCATTTGTATTAATTCTTCGGGTGTTAATTGAAACACTGCTCTTGGATGCCCGGCAGCAGCCCATATTTCTCTGTATTGTAACAAGTCTTCATCAATAAAAGTGAGGATGGGCTCTTTATGTCCCAACGGCGGTACGCCTCCAATCACAAATCCTGTGTGTTCACGTACAAAATCAGCGTCAGCTTTGCCCAATTTGTCATTCAGATGGCCGGTAATTAGTTTTTCATTAATCCGGTTTACTCCGCATGCTATGACCAGTAAGGGTTTATCTTCATTTTTGAGCCAAAAAATAATGGACTTCGCTATATGTGCAACCTCGCAGCCTATCGCATCAGCAGCTTCCTGTGCAGTCCGTGTACTGTCTGGCAGTTCTACAACTTGATTTGTATACCCCAGCTCTAATAGTTTGTTTTGTACCTGTTTGGCACTATCTTTAAGTTGACTTGTCACCGTGTATTCCTCCTTAATTCATTACATGCAATTAAGACATGCAGTTAAGAATCCATATAATGCATAATCACTTGTATCGTCACATCTTCGTCCGTTGTATTCATATAACGGTGTTCAACATTGCCTGCAAATCTTATAGCCTGTCCTTCTGGTAAGGTGTATATTTCGTCCTTAATCTGTATACTGAATACTCCAGAGGTAACGGTGATGTACTCTTGAACTCCGTCATTGTGCGGGAGTGAAACATAGTTACAGGCAGGGCTGAGGATGAGCGTAAATGTTTCAATACGTGTCTGCGGATCAAACGGAAACAGTAAATATGCTCTGCATTTTCCATTGTCCTCTGTTAAGTCTGGAGTTTCTTTTCGCGCTGCAATGGATACTACTGCCTCATCCTCTTTAAGCAAAGATGAGAACGAAATATTGAGTCCCGTAGCGATTTTCCACACGGTGGTCACTGTGGGCTGCGTTTCCCCCCGCTCAATTTGATGAAGCATCCCTTTGCTGACCTTTGTTAAATCAGCGAGCTTATCTAAGCTTAACCGCCTGCTCTTTCTAATACGCTGCAGGTTGTTTCCTATCCTGATGTGTATAGCATTCAAGAACTAGCACCTCCTTCGTTCGTTATATTATACAAATATAACAATACATAATACATTTTGCAAAACGGTTAATTAAGCTCCTTGACAGTAAATTTTGACTACAAGAGTATTTTCCCAATCTCAAGGAAGAAATTGAAGTAATATTATATTAAAAATAGCAGTTGGAGGTCGTTTATGTTGAGCGTGGAGTATAGAAAATTAGCGATTGAAGATTGTGTTCTAATAAATGATATTAATCCATCACAATACATAAATAATGCCTGGAGAGAAGTTGATGGAAAACGCCAATTAGTCAAAATCAATTATCAAGATACTGATTGGGCTAATGGTTATGAACACCATTTCAATAGTTTAAAAGCAACTATTTTAAATAATGGTGAAGCGGTTGGTGCTTTTGATCAAAATAACAAATTAATAGGGTTTATAACATTAAACCGTGAGTTCTTTGGTGAAAATTATAAATACGTTTTATTAGACCAATTATTTATTTCGTTAGAGCATAGGAATAAAGGAATCGGTAAAATGCTATTCTTAATCATCGCAGAAAAAGCTAAAGAGTGGAAAGCAGATAAAATATATATTTGTGCTGGTTCTGCCGAGGAGACTATTGCATTTTATTTTGCAATTGGCTGTAAAGAGACGGTAGAAATGAATAAGAAACTATACGAAAACGATCCAAACGATTATCAATTAGAGTTTCAGCTTCAGTAATCTGAAGCAGTGCTCACCGAGCAGCTCAAGCTGTATGCGGAGGTTGACAGGCAATGCTCGCTTGCCTCCGTCTAAGATAACCGGATTATGAAGCAGATGGCACTCTTCGGCCAGTCCCGCGCTCATCGCCTGCCCGGCAAGTCCGGCGCCGTTAATCGTAATGTCGGCTACTATTTCGCAAGCTTCATATCTTCGAATCCAGCTCTACTTTTTGCCTTGGTATACAAACTCAACTTCACCATCCAGCAAAAAACGATATTCAAACAGCTGCATGGTTCTTTCTCTAATTCTCTCCATTGTAACCGTGTCTAGGCTTACAGATCCTTGTGTTCCAAGATAGCCATTATCAATAAATGTCTTCCCTACAAACTCTGTTTCCCTCAAGTGATACTTTAACCATTCTCTCTGCGATTCAATTAGTGCTTGCTTTGATTCTCTATCCAACTTAGCAAGAAGCTTGTTGTATACCTGATTCAACTCTTTATCCCAAACCTCTGTATATTTGCCTACCAACGCCCTCCATGCAAATGTTGTGAATTCTTCGGAATTTTGAAATTCATTAAATTCCACTTCATAATCATGATCTATAGGATTCTGAAGCATTTCATCATAAAATTCCCCTTTGAGATCATAGTTCCCAATGCTCTTGGGTAACATATTACCTTTCATTATTGATTTAGTTTCGCTGTTCAACATTGTCGGCTGACTGCTATTGTGACAAGCTGATAAAACTGTCGCTATAAAAAATAATAAGAGTATCTTGCCTTTCATAGATTATCTCCTTATATAACTTTCTTATTTACGAACTTCACAAACGCCCCATACCTTAAGTATTCGTGAAGTGATTACACTAACCTGCCCATTCGTCTCGATTTGCTTTACCAATGCTCATTTGCACTTGTCCCATGCTATAATCGTTCAAAAGATTAAACCATTGATTGAAGGTGATTGGCACATTGGACAATACTGAGCGGAAGGAACGATTGAACGGGCTGGCAGCAGCTTTTCGTGAATGTCAGCAGGCCTTATTTGCGGTTGGGGACCCGACCCGGCAATTGATCATTCTGTCCCTGATTGATAGCACCGGGGAATGCAGTGAGGGCGGCACACGGGTCGGAGAGATTGCTTCGAGAACCAGCCTGTCCCGCCCCGCCGTCTCCCACCACCTGAAGATCCTGAAGGACGCCAACTTAATCGGGATGAGACGGAAGGGGACCAAAAATTACTACTATTTGGAAGTCCAGCAGAGCGACCTGTTCAAGCTGAAGCAGCTATTTGACGACTCTGCGGCATTTATTTACCAGCTTCAGGATGGGGCCACAACTACAATGGAAGAGGAAGGGTGACTCGCAATGGAAAATTTCGTGCTGAACAACGGTGTGCAGATGCCCAAAATCGGTCTAGGCGTATATAACATCAAAAATGAAAATGAAGATGCGCTGCTCTATGCACTCGAACAAGGGTACCGCCATCTGGATACTGCGGCAGCTTACCGCAACGAAGAGCTGATTGCCAGCGCGATCCGGAAATCCGGAGTGCCGCGAAGCGAGCTTTTTATCACAACTAAAGTATGGAGTACGGACCTGGGGCGAAAGACCCGTAAGGCGTTTGAGGACAGTCTACGCAAGCTGCAAACCGATTATATTGACCTCTACCTGATCCATTGGCCGGCCAAGAATTATATGGAGAGCTGGCAGATCATGGAGTCCTTATACAAGGAGGGTATGATCAGGGCGATTGGGGTGTCCAATTTCGAGCCGGAGCATCTGGAAAAAGTCATGAAGCAGGGCACGATCATCCCCGCTGTGAATCAGATCCAGACGAACCCGCTGCTCCAGCAGGAAGCGCTTCATGACTATATGAGCAAGCATGGGATCCAGCATGTGGCCTGGAGCCCGTTTGGACACGGCAACCAGCAGATGCTTACTCACCCTGTACTCACCGGGATAGCAGCCAAGTACGATAAGACAGCGGCGCAGGTCATCCTGAGGTGGAACCTTGAACGGAACATTGCAGTCATTCCCAAATCGGTTACTCCCGCAAGACTGAAGCAGAATATGGAACTGTTTGACTTTACTCTGTCTGACGAAGAGATGAAGCAGATCGCAGCCCTGGATGAGGATAAAAGAGGATTTATCGATCCCCGGAATAAATTTTACCTGTGGACTACCCGTTTTATCCCGTTGTCTTAACGGCTAAGTATTAATTTTCTGCCGACTGCAACTTTTTCGCCCTATTAACCATCATAGTATATAGAGGTGATGCACAATGAAAACTACTAACTTAACAAAGCGCGCAAAAACCATAAGCATCGCGTGCGGAATCCTGGCTGCCAGCTTGTCGTTCGGAGCGTCCGCATTTGCCTTTTCGGACCTCAAGGGAAATGCGGCCGAGACGAAAATCAACTCGCTGCATAATGCCGGTGTAATTAACGGTATTACCAATGACCTGTTTGCTCCGAATGCAAAAGTAACGAATGCACAAGCTGTACAGTTTCTGGTGAAGGGGCTGTCGCTGACCCCCAAGACAGACAGCAATGCTACAGCCAGCCAATTGTTTGATAATGTTAAAGATAATGCCTGGTATGCGTCATCGTTCGCGATTGCCAAGCAGAGCGGCCTGACGCTGGCGAAGGACATCAAGCCGAATGAGGCGATGACCCGGGCGGAATTCGCCCATCTCCTGACACAAGCACTGCAGAGCAAGGGGAGTTTCCCGGTGACCAAAATGTACTTCATGATCGAGGATGGCGATAAGCTTCCTGCAGAGGTGAATTACAGCCTGCAGGTCCTGCTGAACACGAAGGTCCTGACGCTGGACAACGGCAAATTCCGCCCGTCCGATGCCATTACCCGCGCTGAGGCGGCGGTGATGATCCATGATGCCGCTGATTTCGCCGACCGGGTCATTACGCCGAACAATCCGGGGAATGAGCCTTCCGAGCCGGAGCCGGTGCCGGAGAATCAATACACTTCTGAGGTAACGCTGGACAAAATCGCTGAAGGTGTCAACAAAGCCACCATCACGGTGGATAATCTCCCGAACCCCGGGTACGGCCTGGCTGTGGAACGCATCGAGTTCACCAGCGACACCAAAGCGGTGATCTACTTCAAGGTCACCCTGCCAGACCCGGATAAAATGTATCCGCAGATGATCTCCAAAGGCACGGTCTCCACGTATCTGCCTGCAGGCTACACTGCAACAGCAGAGCCTGTGATGGGCTCGCGCTGGCTCCAGCCGTCTGAGGCAGCTAAGTAAGCAGCACCCTTGCAGCACCATAACCAGACCACAACAAAAAGCAGTCCCTGCACTTCACAGCAGGGGCTGCTTTTTTCATCGGGAAGCCTACTTATTCTGCCTTAACCGGTTCCGGTAATCCATCGGGCGGCAGCCGTAGGTCTTCTTGAACATCTCGGTGAAGCGGTTGACATTACTGAAGCCGGTCAGCCCGGAGATCTCCATAATCTTCTTATCCGTGGTCTCCAGCAGGCTGACCGCCTCCGAGATCCGGTATTCGTTCAGGAAGTCCATCGGAGACAGGTCGAATTGCTTCTTCATGAAGCGGCAGAAGTAAGACGGGCTCATATTGACCTGCTGCGCCATGTCGGTGAGTGTGATCCGCTTGTTGTAGTTCTGCTGGACGTAGGCCAGCGTTTTTTTGGCCAGCATCGAGCTGTTGCCGCCTCTGGATTGCCCGGGCAGCTCCGACGGCGGATGCTCAGCCGCACACTTCTCCAGCCGGTACAGCACCTCGAACAGCCTGGCCTTAATCAGCATCTCATAGCCGTGCTCCTCCTGCTGATAGAGATCGCGCACTTCCTCAAGCAGAGGGATTAGCTTCAGCTCCTGCTCCAGCTCCCGGTGGATCAGCAGCGGATAGCGGCCGCCCTGCAGGAAGAGCGGGAAGATATACTGCTGCTGAATCCTGTCATTCTCCAGGCTGGTCAGGAAGTTGAAATGCACCAGCACCGCGCAGAACACAATCTCCTCCTGATCCACCCGGATTGCAGAGTGCAGCATATTGGGCTGAATGAAGATCACCTCGCCGCTCTGCACCACGATTTTCTCCTGCCCCACATGGAACTTGGCGGTCCCCTTAAGCATGAACAGCAGCTCCAGCTCCTCATGCCAATGGGAATACAGCACGAGATTATTCGTGGACGATACCTTGGTCACATGCACACTCATGCGGAACTGCCTGCTGCCGTGAGTCAGCTTCTCCTTCATATCCTGAGAGACTGGCTCGCCGATGGCTTCCAGCAGTTCAAGACTTTTTTTCATAAGAGGCTTCCTCCCTCCCGGCCCGCAGGCCCGCGTCATTACTAAGCGTTACCCCTTCACCGCACCGATCATAACACCCTTCTCGAAATACTTCTGGATAAACGGATAGATAATCAGCACCGGCACCGTCGAGACGATAATGACCGCATACTTGATCTGATCGGCGAACTGCTGGGCATAGCTGCCCGCACCTGCCCCGGCCCCTGATCCGGCTCCCCCGGCGAAGGCCTGGTTAGAGAGCAGAATATTGCGCAGGACAATCTGCAGCGGCTGCAAGCTGTCCGTATTGATGTAGAGCAAGGCATTGAAGAAGTCATTCCAGTGGCCCACCATATAATAGAGCGTGATGACCGAGATGACCGCCTTGGACAGCGGAACCACCACCGACAGGAAGTAGCGGAAATGCGAGCAGCCGTCCAGCGTCGCCGCCTCATGCAGCTCCTCCGGGATCGACGTCTCGAAGAAGGTTCTGGTAATAATCAGATTGTATACGCTGACCGCGCCGTTCACAATCATCACCCAGGGCGTATTCAGCAGATTCAGGTCGCGGATCAGCAGATACGTAGGGATCATGCCCCCGCCGAAATACATCGTAATGACGAACATCGGCATAATGAACCGCCGCGCCTTGAATTTCCGCTGGGACAGGGCATAGGCCGCAGGCAGCGTCACCAGCAGGTTCAGCAGTGTGCCCAGCACGGTGTAGATGATCGTGTTCATATACCCCTGCCAGATCCGGCTGTCCTTGAAAATCTGCTCATATCCGTAGAAGTTAACCGCCTTCGGCCACAGAATGACCTGCCCCTGGTTGACCATCGTCGAGTTACTGACCGAAGCAATGATGATGAAATACAGCGGGTACGCAACCATGATGAACGCTGCAATTCCGATCACCGCAACCATCAGCGTATACAGCCTGTCTGCAATGCCGCCTGAATAGTTCAGGCTCTGCGAATGAGAGGCTTGTTTGCTTGACATCCCATTCCCTCCTTACATCAGACTGATTTTTGAGGTGCGTTTGGCCAAACTGTTCGCCAGAATCAGGAACGTAAAGTTAATAACCGTATTGAATAACCCGACGGCCGAGCCGAAGCTGAACTGGTTGGATTTCACCCCGACGTTGAAGACATACGTGGAGATGACCTCGGACACCGGCTTGTTCAGGCTGTTCTGCATGAGGAAGGTTTTCTCGAAGCCTACGCTGAGAATGTTCCCCATGTTCATAATCAGCAGGATGATAATGGTCGGCAGAATCGCCGGAATCTCCACATGCCAGACGGTCTGCCAGCGGTTCGCCCCGTCGATGCGGGCGGCATCATACTGCTGTCCGTCCACCGAGGACAGGGCGGCAATGAAGATAATGCTGTTCCAGCCGCAGGCCTGCCAGATTCCCGAGAGGACATAGACCGGCACGAAGGCGCCGGGGTCGCCGACCAGATTCGTATCCGCCGGAATCAGATGCAGCGCTTTGAGGAAGCCGTCGAGCAGTCCTGTGGTAGGCGAGAGCATAATCTGCAGCAGGGCCACCAGGACTACGGTGGAGATGAAGTAAGGCATATATACCGTAGTCTGCAGGATGCGCTTGCGCCGGTTGCTGCGGATCGAGTTGACCACCAGCGCCAGCAGAATCGGCATCGGGAAGCCCAGCAGAATAGAGAAGAAGGCGAGAACGAACGTATTGCGGAGCGTAGGCCAGAACATCGGGCTGTTGAAATACTGCTCGAAATACTTGAAGCCGGCCCAATCGCCCCCGGTCAGCCCCTTGCTGAAATCGAATTCGCGAAAAGCAAGCTGGATGCCATACATCGGACCATAACAGAAAATGGCGATGTAAATGACTGCGGGCAGCACCATAATCCATAGCTGATAATTCCCGGCATACTTGCGCATCCGCCCGCCTCCGCGTAGTGACGTCTGTGCTGGTTTCATTGTGAGCGCTCCTTCCGTTTCCCGCCGCTATTTCAGGCTCGCGAGGTATTCCTCATACGCTTTTTGCCGGATTTGCAGGTTCTGCTCCAGACCGGAGCTGTTGACGGAGGAAACATAAGCATCCCATTCCTTATCAATATCCGCCTTGGTCGTCAGCCAGCTGGCCCATTTCTGATCCGTAATATTGTTGATGTTCGCCTGGTTCATCGCCAGCGTGTTGGTATCCTCCGTACTGTACTTCATGAAGTTCTGCGGATAGACATTGGTCTTCTCGTCCGCCTTGCTGATCAGCTCTTCATAGACCGCCTTCTCCTTCAGCACATTCTGCATATCCGTGCCCAGCGTCACCTTATCCTTCAGCGCATCGGCAATGTACATCGGTCCGTTGTCCGCGAAGGAATTCGTCCATTTCCATGAACCAGGATCGAGGGAAGCATCCGCAGGAGGCAGAATCGCAAAGGTTCCGTCCCCGTTGTCCTTAATGCCCTTATCCGTGTCATTCATCCCGCCGAACAGGACCTGCAAGCTGACCTCCGGCTCATAAAAAGCATCAATGAAGCGCATCGCCGCTTCCTTCTTCTTCGAGCTGGCGCTGATCGACACCGCATTGGAGCCGTAGTTCTGGTAGTAGTAATCATTGCTCCAGTACAGCTCATCCGTTGAATCCGCGTGCTGCTTGAGCTGCGGCAGGGTAATATACTGGTCCTTCAGCTCGTTGCCGAAGCGGTCGCCCGTCTCCCAGCCCCAGGTGAAGCCGACCTTGGCTGTGGTTCCGCTGCCCCGGGCTACCGACTGGTATTTGGAGTAATCCTGCGTGACCACTTCCTTGCTGATCAGGTTCTGGCTGTACAGCTTCTGCAGGAACTGCATCAGGGTCTTGAACCGTTCATCCACATAGAAATTCTTGACCTGTGCCCCTTCCGCGAAGTAGCCATCGCTTGCCCCGTTGGACAAAGGCAGCCCTAAGCTGCCCAGTAGCAGCTTCGGCGTGAAGTCCCAGCCGATCGGATTGAAATCCATCGGGATCTCATCCGTCTTGTCACCATTCCCGTTCGGGTCCCCGTCACGGAAGGCGACCAGCACCGTCTCCAGCTCATCCCAGGTCGTGGGAACCTGAAGGCCGAGGTTATCCAGCCACGTTTTGTTGATGAACATTGAAGCAGTCGAGGCGGGCCAGATGCCCTTGTAGCGCGGAGTGCCGTAGATTTTGCCGTCATTCTGTGTGGCAAGCGTTTTCAATTCCGGGTGATCACTGAACATCTTCTGGATGTTCGGCGCATCCTTCTCAATCAGGGGACCCAGGTCCTCAAATAACCCGTTGAACTGGACAAAATCGGAATTTGCGGTCGCATTGAACAGCAAATCAGGAATTTCGCCGCTGGCAAACAGGGCGCTCTTCTTCTGATCCCAATCTGCGGAGATCTGCTGCCATTCCACCTCAACGCCCGCCTTCTCTTCCAGATCAGTGAGCCATTTCATCTCCCCGACATCCTTGGTGAGTGAATGCTTGACAATAATCGCCTTCAGCTTCGTCTTCCCTTCCGGCGAATTGGTGGAATCCGCATCTGTACTGTTATTTCCCTTGCTGCAACCCGCGAGTGATAATCCTGCCAGACAGCCGGCCATGACTAAGGCAAGAATACTCTTTTTTCTCATTTGACTTACCCCCTTAGTAGTAATTGGAAATGCACGACAAGCATATATGCTTAAGAGCAGAGCTCTATCCGCCATGGGAGAATTGTATGAATGGTAAAAAGCTCGCGGGTGCATAATTTAACAATATATACAGTTAATTCTTCAGCAGCGTTTAAGTAAGCGTTACCACAATTATAGTTTCTCTTCCTGCGGCTGTCTCACCGTATATTACCTTTTAATCATCGTATTTTGACCTTTTTGCTGGAGGGAGTGACAGAATTCGGGGCTTTAACGGCTATTGGGTAGGTGAAAATTGACACATAATGAATCTTTTTGGGACGCGGGGTACTGCTTGTTTCGGTGGTGACTGCAACTTTTTACCGGTTCGTTCCATCTAAGAATATAAAGAGGTGATGTGAAAGTGAAGAACAGAAACTCCCGGATGCGCACAGCTAAATTCACTCTGGCCTGCGGCATTCTGGCGGCAACGGTATCTTTCGGAGCATCGGCGTCCGCTTTCTCGGACATCAAGGGCCATGCGGCCGAAACCAAAATCAATGCTCTGCATCAGGAGGGGATCATTAACGGGGTGACCAGCGATAAGTTTGCCCCGAAGTCCAAGCTTACGGTTGCCCAAGGCGTGCAGCTCATCGTGAACGGCCTGAAGCTGTCCCCGCAGCCGTCCTCCGGCAAGCAACCCGGGGATTACTTCGACAAGGTAAAGACTTCGGCATGGTACGCCCCTGCCTTCTTGGCAGCTAAGGAGAGCGGCTTGTCGTTGGACCGCTCGATTGACCCTAATGCCGAGATGTCACGGATCCAGTTCGCAGAGTTGCTGCTTCAGGCGCTTCAGAGCAAGGGGGATTTCGCGTATACTGAGAGATACGCAGAGATTACGGACGGCAGCAAGCTGTCTGCCCCGGAGATGAACAGCCTGCAGATTCTGATCAACACCGGGCTGATCACGCTGGAGAAGAACAATACCTTCCGCCCGAATGAAGCGGTCACACGTGCGGAAGCTGCGGTCTGGATCTACGATGCAGCCAAATTCGTGAAGGAAGTGATTATGATGGATAACGATCATTCCGCTCCATCCTACACCTACGAAGCCGCGGTCAAGCTGGATAAAGCCGCCGATGGTGTCAACAAAGCCACAGTTACGGTATCCAACCTGCCGAACCCGGGGTACGGTCTGGTTATTGAGCGGATTGAATTCGGCTCCGGGAAGACTGCTGTCATCTACTTCAGAGTCACATCACCGGCACCCGGCTCGATGAACCCGCAGGTCATCTCTTCAGGCACAGCGGTTACTTATCTGCCGGAAGGCTACACCGCCGTAGCGCGGTCCGTGAACGGCCCCGCGGCTTCGTCAGCTCCTTCAGCACAGAAGTAATTGCTTAGCGTTAATGCACAAACAGCGCACCGCCGGGTATCCGGGCTGGTGCGCTGTGTTTTTTTATATAGGGGATCGCTGCTTATTCCAGTTCCATGTGATAGCGGATCTCCTGACGTCCCGTCCGGAATCCGGCAGACTTGTACAGGGCAAGCGCCGAGTCGTTGTCCGTCAGCACAATCAGCTCCGCCTGCTCCAGGCCGTGCTGCTTCAGGTACGACAGCGCACGGCTCAGCAGCGCCTGGGCAATTCCGCGTCTTCGCCAGGCATCCCGGACGAACACATCCTCGATAACGCCCTTCTGCTCCTCCTGCCAGACCATCAGGCTGCCCGCCACTTGCCCGCCGTCCCGGACCACCATCGATGTCCAGAGCGGACGCTCCTGGTATTCCAGCAGCCGTTCCATACCGAGAGGATTATCCGGCCAGATCTCCGCCTCCAGCTCCAGATAAGCCGCCCGCTGCTCCGGCGTATCCAGCGGCTCATCCGCGAATTCCAGACCTTCCTCAAGCTCCGCTGCATGAATGGGTTCATGCAGATCCCGATGAAGTGTGTACAGGCTGCTGTCCGGCAGGTAACCGAGATGCTCTGCAAAATAAGCATGGCAGCTCTCCTCCGCCGCATAATTGCCGGTGCACAGGATCGTTCCATATTCCGGGGGCAGCGTGCTCTTCAGCACATGCACCCGTTCCAGCAGCAGAGCGTAGACACTGTCACGCAGCTCCGTGTCCTTTTCCCGGCCGGGCCGCAGCTTCAGATTCACGAATATCTTGTGCTTGCTCCCTGCCGCGCGTCCCGGAGGCACTACATTGAACACCTGAAGCTGGCCCTTGGCCACCATCTGCTCGCCTTCAAAGGCACAGAACACATTCGCCCAGTTGCTCTCCTCCCCCACCCACCAGAACAGCACATCCCCGCTGGCCGACACCAGCCCATACAACTCCCCAAGCGCCGCCATATCACTCTGTGTAAACTGCCGTATGATTCGATTGTTCACTCAATGTCCTCCAAGTTTGGTTTTGTAATGATCATAACATTGCCGGGCAGGGAGGGTGCGTGCAAGAACAGGTATAATTATTCTCTGCTAAGTGATGTTCATATGAACCAGGCTGCGGATTTCACCAGGGTCACTACTCCGAATGCACACATGATTCCTCCGGACACCTTGTTAAATATGGACAGCCTCATGCGCCCCCCCAGCAAATGATTGCGCAATAGCGCTGCTGCTCCCGCCAGGAAGACCCACCATAACGCCGAGCCAAGAAACACACCCGCAACCAAAGACAGCATATTCGTGAGCGTATGGGATACCAGAATGCCCGAAGCGCTGAATACGCCCAGGAAGAACATAATCGTCATCGGGTTCGACAACGTCAACAGAAACGTTATTGCGTAAGAACCCAGAGTCCCTGCTGGCGGAGGGGACGGAGGGGATTGAGGCGCTTCTTTAGCCGGAAGCTGGAACAGCGATTGTATACCGAACCCGCAGATAAACAATCCGCCAAGCACCTGGAGTAATATCTTGTAATCCATTAGTGCGGCAGTCAGAGCGGTTAGGCTGAACCCGGCAAGAATGCCATACACCGCATCTGCTGTTGCTGCCCCCAGCCCGCTGAAGAGTCCGGCTTGGAACCCCCTGGCCATCGTCTTCCTGATGCATAATACACTGATGGGTCCTACTGGAGCCGCAATGGACAGCCCCAGCAGCATCCCTTTTGTTATCCACTCCCATGGCATATGAAGCCCTCCTTCGCCACTATTCCTCTTTCAGCGTAGATAGAATGAAGAAGGTGTTGGACCTCACAATGTTATAGTGTGCCTTAAGTGTGTGTGTAATAAATGCCTCCACAGCGGACAAGTCCTCCAGCGCCACCTTCAAAAGATAATCATATTCGCCCGAAATATGGTGACATTCCAGCACCTCCGGGGATTGAATGATTCCTTCACGAAAAGCTTGGGTCTCCTGCGAACCATGGAACTGCAGAAAGATGTAGAATACACAGCTCTGCCCCATGGCCTTGCGATTCAGCTTGACGGTGAACTGCTCGATCATCCCGTTCCGCTCCAGCTTCCGGATTCTCTCCGCAATAGATGGAACCGACAAATGAATCACCTTCGAGATATCGGAGCTGGTCATACGGCTGTTCTTCTTCAGCAGCTCCAGAATTTGCAGATCAGTATCATCCATTCCGCTCACTCCTTTTAGGTAAATTATACGATATGGATAAAAAAAGAAAACGGAGTCTTTGGAACTTGTAATTTTATTAAGAAGGATGGATTATTGATTAAAAAATTTAGTTTTTGACTCAACGGATAGCAGTCATACTTAAAAAGTTTAACCCTCTATTCCGCCCTAATCCGGGCACCAAAAAAGGCCAGCCAGAAAAATGGCTGACCTCATCTTATAGCCTAAAACTAAAGCCCTTTAACCAACCCGCCATCCACCATTACGGTCTGGCCCGTACTGTAAGAGTTCGCTTCGGAGCAGAAAAAAACGATCGTTCGCGCAATCTCCTCAGGCTGGCCGTAACGCCCAAGGGGAACGCTCCGCTCGGACTCGGCACGAATCTCTTCAATGCTGACCTGCCGGGCCTCTGCCTTGAGCCCATCCAGATACAGCGTCCGGTCCGTAGCAATGCGTCCCGGCCCCACTGTGTTAATCAGAATGCCGTAAGGAGCCAGCTCACCAGCCAGCGTCTTAGCCAGACCGGCGATTCCGGTGCGGAACGTATTGGAAAGAATCAGTCCGTCGATGGGCTGCTTCACCGAGATGGAGGCGACATTGGCTATTCGGCCAGCGCCGGATTGCTTCAAATGCGGCAAGGCACCGCGGATCAGCCGGATCACGCTCATCAGATTCTGCTGGAACGCCTGCTCCCACTGTTCATCCTCCATCTCCTCGAACGTTCCTCCCGGAGGACCTCCTGAATTGGTTACCAGCACATCAAGCCCGCCCAGAGCGGAGACCGTTCCCTGTACGAACGCTTCAATGTCCGCCTTGACCGTCAGATCGGCCTGATGACTGTACACCTTCACGCCGTAACGCTCCCTGATCTCCTCCGCCGTCTTGTGGAGCTGCTCTTCATTCCGTGAACAAAGCGCGACGTTCGCACCCTCCCTGGCAAATTCCTCAGCCACCGCTCTCCCGATGCCTTTGCTGGAGGCGGCAACCAATACGTTTTTACCTCGTAGCTTTAGATCCATGCGCAACACCCTCCTTCGCTTATATTTCAAAAAGCTGTGCACGTCCTGATAAGGGAGTGCACAGCCTTAATGCTTCAGCCTCCGACCGCTTGCGGACCCGAATGCCGTTATTTCTGTGAAAAGCGCCTTTTGTCAGCCTAGCCGGACTCAGAAGACGCTATTGAGGCTGCCGGGCATAATTACAGGCTCCGCAGCCTGAATTAAGGGCCCCTGAGTCCGCTAGGATCGGGAAAACGCCGCTTTCCGCAAAATAGGGTCCTCTGAGTCCGCAGACGCAAACCGCAACGCTCCAAACGCTCCTAAAGATTACGATCCTAACGCCCTTACGCCCTTACGCCCTTACGCTCCTTACGCCCCTCACACTCCTTACGCCCCTTCCGCTTCTCACACTCCTTACTTCCCGCTGCCCGCCGCCTCGCGCGGCTCACGCATGGTCAGGCTGACGCGGCCCTTCTTCAGATCGACGCCCAGCACCCATACGGTGACGTTGTCTCCGACGGAGACTACATCCATCGGGTGCTTCACGAAGCTGCCGCTGAGCTGGGAGATATGCACCAGCCCGTCGTTCTTGATCCCAATATCGACGAACGCGCCGAAGTCGATGACATTGCGGACGGTTCCCTGCAGCTCCATGCCGGGAACCAGGTCCTCGATCTTCAGCACATCGGTGCGGAAGATCGGCAGCGGCAGCTCCTCGCGCGGATCGCGGCCCGGGCGCTGCAGGCTCTCCAGGATGTCGCGCAGCGTCGGCACGCCGACCTCAAGCTTCACGGCCAGCTCAGCCGCGTCCTGGACAGCAAGCTGCGACGCGACCTCCTTGCTGCCAAGCTGCTTCACGTCCAGCCCCAGCTCGCGGAACAGCCGGTCGACCACCGGATACGATTCCGGGTGGATCGGCGTGCGGTCCAGCGTATTCTCCCCGCCGGGAATCCGCAGGAACCCGATGCACTGCTCATAGGACTTCGCGCCCAGGCGCGGCACCTTCTGCAGTGCCTTCCGCGTCACGAACTTGCCGTTCTCCTCGCGGAACTTGACAATATTCTTCGCAATCGTCGAGTTAACTCCGGCCACATATGACAAAAGGGACGCGGACGCGGTATTGACGTCCACACCGACATGGTTGACGGCCGATTCCACGACGGCCTTCAGACTCTCCTCCAGATGCTTCTGCGACACATCATGCTGGTACTGCCCGACCCCGATCGCCTTCGGGTCGATCTTCACCAGCTCCGCGAGCGGGTCCTGCACGCGGCGGGCGATGGAGGCGGCGCTGCGCTCCGCCACATCCAGGTCCGGGAATTCCTCCTGCGCCAGCTTGGAGGCCGAATACACACTGGCCCCTGCCTCGTTGACGATCAGGTAGGCCAGCTCAGGGTCGCCGACCTCGGCGATCACCTCGGCCGTGAACTGCTCCGTCTCCCGCGAGCCGGTGCCGTTGCCGATGACGATGAGCTGGATGCCATATTTGGCGATCAGCTCCTTGAACTTGGCCGCCGCCTCACGCTTCTTATTATTCGGCGGCGTCGGATAGGTGACCGCTACCTCCAGCAGCTTGCCGGTATCGTCCACTACGGCCAGCTTGCATCCGGTACGGTACGCCGGATCGACGCCCAGGACATGCCGCCCCTTCACCGGCGGCTGCAGGAGCAGGCTGCGCAGATTCCCGGAGAAAATGGAGATCGCCTGCGTCTCCCCCTTCTCTGTCATCTCGCCGCGCACCTCGCGCTCCACGGAAGGCGCGATCAGCCGCTTGTAGGCATCGCTGGTCACAGCCTCCAGCAGCTCCTTAACCGGCGAAGGGCCCTTCACCAGCTTGCGGAGGATGAAGGCATGAATCTTGTCCGGCACCACCTCGATGCCGACCTTCAGCACATTCTCCCGCTCCCCGCGGTTGATGGCGAGAATGCGGTGCGGCGGCATCCGGTGCACAGGCTCGCGGTAGGCATAATAATTCTCATACACACTCTCCTGCTCAGCATCCTTTGCCTCGGAGACGAGAATACCCTGGCTGGCCGTATACTGGCGCACCCAGGAGCGGATCGCCGGATCATCGGCAATATTCTCGGCGATGATGTCCATCGCCCCTTGCAGCGCCAGCTCCGCACTGTCCACGCCCTTCTCCGCATCGATATACTTCGCCGCTTCCTCCAGCGGCTGGCCCTGGCGGCGCTGCTCCATGATCCAATCCGCCAGCGGCTCCAGCCCCTTCTCCTTCGCCACACTGGCTCTCGTCTTGCGCTTCTGCTTGAACGGACGGTACAGGTCCTCCACTTCCTGGAGCTTCACCGCACGCAGGATCTGCTCCTGCAGCTCCGATGTGAGCTTGCCCTGCTCCTCAATGCTGCGGATGACATCCCGCTTGCGTTCGCCCAGATTGCGCAGATAGCCCAGCCGTTCCTCGATGTCGCGCAGCACATTCTCATCCAGCTCCCCGGTCATCTCCTTGCGGTAGCGGGCGATGAACGGTATCGTGTTGCCCTCATCGAGCAGTCCCACCGTAGTCCGTACCTGCTTCAGGCTGATGCCCAGCTCCTTGGCAATTGCCCCGTTGATCGTTTCCTGCTCCTGACGCTTCGCTTCCTCTTCCGGTGCAGTACCGGCATTCGTATTCTCTGCTGCCAATAGTATCCCTCTTTCCGCACACATGCTTAGCTTTTCCTTAAGACCATACCTCAAATAGTATCACAATCCGCCCCTCTTCCAAAGTGTAGCCGGCAAAAGAACAGCGGCCTCTCCCAGAGAGACCGCTGTATCTTATAAGCAATTCTATAATCCTATTCCGTCCTCAGCCCGCGCTTCATCCGCTTCCCGAAGCTGAGGGACAGCACGAAGCACAACACCAGCACCAGCGACGCTGCTCCATACGGCAGATTAATATTGAGATCGAACAGAACTCCGGCCACAATCGGACCTGCGATGTTGCCAAGGCTCGTATAAGCGGAATTCATGCCCATCACGAACCCCTGCTGCGACTCGTCCGCCAGGCGGGAGAGCTGGGTGCCAACTGCCGGCCTCAGCATATCCATGGACAGGAACACGATGAACGTAACCGTAACAATCGCCCAATAGCCGTGAACCAGCAGCGTCAGCAGAATGAACACTCCCGAGCTAAGCAGTGAGACCGAGATCACTTTATTCTCGCCGAACCGGTTCAGAATCCAGCTGAACGCGGTAACCTGAATGACCGCCCCGGCGATCGAGCCGAACGTCAGGACGAAGGCGATATCCTTCGGCGTGAACCCGAACTTATGATCCACGAATAGGCCGAAGACCGTCTCGTAGTTGGCCAGCCCGAAGGAGAGCACGAAGACAATGACCAGTCCGAAAAAATAAGACTCCCGGTAAGAGCGCATCAGCTGCATGATTAGACTGTCGTTATTGCTTACAGCAGCTCCCGCTTCTTCACGCTTCATCGCTGAACGCGATTCCGGCAGGACCAGTAACGTAATCACCGATACGACGGCAGCAGCCCCCGCAGCAACAAAGAAGGGGACGCGGATCCCCAGCTCCGCCAGATAACCGCCGATGCCCGGCCCGATAATGAAGCCTGTAGTAATCGCCGCGTTGATGAAGCCCATCCCCTGGGCCCGCTCTTCCGAGGTCGTCGTGTCTGCAACATAAGCCATCACCGCAGGCATAATCATAGCTGCCCCGATACCGCCAAGCATTCTGGAAATGAACAGCACCCACGATGCGTTAGCCACACCGAACAGCAGCTCCGACAATGCGAAGACGATCAGCCCGCCGACAATAATCCTTTTACGGCCCATCTTGTCGGAGAGTCGCCCCGCGAAGGGCGAGACCAGCAGCTGGGTGAGTGAGAAGGCAGCGACCAGCAGTCCGACCACACTTCCTCCGATGCCCAGCTCATTCATATACGTTGGCATAATGGGAACCACAAGACCGATCCCCGTGAACGCCAGAAAAATATTCAGCATGAGGAGCAGCATCGCTCCCCGGTTTTTTAACAGTAATGCCATGGTGTAATTCCCTCCGTGTATCCCCGGGCCGATCTGTATGTAAGCTCCGGGTGCAAATCTTGTCTATCTGTGTATCTACTCTTCTCCGGCGCGCATTCCCTGAAGCAGCATCTGCACGGCCGCACGATAGTATGCCCTGATCTCCTCCCGGTTCCTCGCAACCGCTGCAATCTCGTTGACCCGGCTGATGCCCTCCAGTAACCCGCTCAGGGTAACCACACTATTGTCCAGATCACCGCTTCTCAGGTAACCCGATTCCATGCCCTCCTGCAGCAGCTCACGGCAGACCTGCATCACCCTATTGAAGCTCTCCGAGAGACGGCGCTGGAAATCATCCGGCAATGTGCGGGACCGGGCATATTCCTCCAGGGCGTGCGTGAGCGGATTCTGGAAATCATTCGCATAATGATCGCCGAGCGCGAACAAACGGGCTTCCGTGCCGCTAATCCGGCTCTTTTGCTCCTCCCACTCCTGCAGCCACTTCTGCATATCCTCTTCCACCACATCCAGGAATAACTCATCCTTACTCGGAAAATGGTGATACAGACTGCCCTTGCTGACCTCAGCAGCCGCACAGACCTCATTCATGCTAACTGCACCGTAGCCCTTTTGCGCAAATAAAACAGCAGCCGTATGCAGAATCCGGCGCTTGGTTTCTTCTCCATCTGAACGTCCCTTTATCTGTATTTTTATCGTTACCCCTCCTCTAGACCGACCATCCGGTCTAATTGTATCATGAGGTCAGGCCAGGGTGCAACCCGGTCCTACCCCCTTATTGTCTGGTCCGGCTAAAGCGCCTGCCCTACGGACAAAGTTACCTAAATCCGCCCGCACAAGCTCCACCTCGCCCAATGTGTTCACTTTTTCGCATACATCCGCCCAGCGCAACCCAAAAAGGCGGCACCGGAAATATCGGCCCGCCTTCCATACCCATTATTGATGTTAATCTCCGTAAGGTTCAGAAATCAATCAGCCCAAGGCTGATCTGCAGCGAATCATCCACCAGCTTCATTGTCTCATCGTCCAGGTGGGTGATCTTATCGGTTAAGCGTTGTTTGTCAATGGTACGAACCTGCTCCAGCAAGATGACCGAATCCCGGTCGAAGCCATGTGCAGCCGCATCAATCTCCACATGCGTCGGCAGCTTGGCCTTCTGGATCTGGGCAGTAATGGCCGCCACAATCACCGTCGGGCTGAAGCGGTTGCCAATGTCGTTCTGAATAATCAGTACCGGCCGGACCCCACCCTGTTCAGAACCTACAACCGGTGAAAGGTCGGCAAAAAAAACGTCGCCGCGTTTAACAATCAATAGTTACACCCCGCTTACTAAGCGGCCAAGAGTACTGTCTGCATCTTCCTCAGCGAGAAAGGCCTCGCATGCCATCGTCAAATTAATCTTAGCCATTTCCATATAGCCCCGCTGCATGGACTCCCGGATGGTACGCTTCCTCCGATCGCTTAAATACAGCTTCATGGCCTGCCTGATCAATTCACTACGGTTAGAGTTCTCCATTTGAACGATCCCATCTACTTCCTGCAAGAGATGATCGGGCAAGCTGATCATGATTCTTTTGGTGTTCTGCAAATTGGCCACCTTCTCTTCCACCCCCACAAACCTTCTGCCCTTGTGTTCCAGTGTTACAATATACAAGGAATTTTATACAAGGAATATATGCCGCCAGTATATCAAGTATGCTGCATCCCATTATAAACTAGAAATGGCGGTTCGTATAGACTATAAGTCACAAGGACTATACGGCTTATTCCTGATATTTAATTCCTGTACCTGTAACCGGCCAGGTCATTAGGTCCGCAGGAGGGGATTCACCAGGGTGACCGTCTTGCCTTCGCGCACATATACACGCGGTACCCGGTGGGCCACCATACAGATTATTTCGTAGGGGATCGTCCCTAGATGGAGCGCCAGTTCATCTGCCGTGATCGACTCGGTGCCCTGGCGGCCGATGAGTACAACCTCTTCGCCTGCTTGAATTTGTTCTGCTTCTCCTGCGAAAGATTTCAGTGACACCATACACTGGTCCATGCAGATGGTTCCGACGACAGGAACGCGGCGTCCGCGTATTAGCACCTCCGCTTTGCCCGTTAGCATACGGGAATATCCGTCAGCATACCCCACAGGGAGCGTAGCGATAACCTCATCGCCTGCCGTGAAGTAGCGGGTGCCGTAGCTGATGCCTGAGTCAGGCGGCAGGGTCTTCACGTAGACTGCCTGCGTCTTCAGCGTCATTACCGGATGTAGAGCGACCTGCTCACGGTTCACCTCAGCCGAGGGATAGATTCCGTACAAGCTTATGCCTACACGCACCATGTTAATGGATAGTAGAGGTGTATCAATGGCCGTAGCGCTGTTACCCGTATGTATGATCGGGATGTTAATATTCATGTCCCGAAGCGCTTCCGCCACGCTCATGAACCGCCGGTGCTGCATTAGTGTATAGCTTTTGTTGTGTTCGTCTGCTCTGGCAAAATGGGTGAACATCCCTTCAAGCTCCGCCTGCGCGATGCTCTGCGCTTCAGCGATGAATGCAGGTGCATCCTCCGGCGATAATCCCAGCCGTCCCATTCCGCTGTCAATCTTGATGTGCACCTTAAGCCGGTGCTCCGGGTGAACAGGAAGCGCTCGGACGGCCTCCAGTACCTCCGGTGTGAACAAGGTTACGGTGATGTTGTTCTCCCAGGCAGCGGCTATGCCTTCCGGTGAAGTATAGCCAAGCACCAGTACAGGAAGTAGTATTCCCGCCTGACGCAGCTCCAATGCCTCATCCAGAAAAGCAACGCTGACATAATCCGCTCCCAGCCGTTCCAGCTCCCGCGTGACTTCCACCGCTCCATGTCCGTACGCATTGGCTTTGACGCAGCCCATGAATCTCGTCTCCTGCGGCAATACCGAGCGGAAAGCCTCGTAATTGGCCCGCAGGTCATCCAGATGAATCTCGGCTGCGGTCGGGCGATAACTTGCTTGCACTTCAGGTCACCTTCTTACATTGTAGTAAAACATCTCTGCCTTATTTGTCGCACAGATCAGAAGTCTTACTGCAATGGTAATGCTCGCGAAGGCCGCTGTCAATGCGGGCAAAAGAGCAGAAAACGGACACTGCGGGTAGAGGAAAAAAATTCCTACCTTGCGCAGTATCCGCCCGCTGATTTCTATTTACCCGATTGTTCCTCCATAGAAGCGGCTATTTGCATCATTTCCGTAACTGGCAGATTCGAGCTTGTAATCCGGTACTCTACACCATCGCTCATCCAGGTCAGCGTCTGCTGTTCATCCCCGCTGAGCAGGCCGGCTGTGAATCCGAGATCAATCACTGTTCCGGGAGCCAGCGACACCGCATGGTCGAGCGGTCGGGACTCCATAATCGTGTACTGGTAGAGGCCGTCATACCGGATCAGCACGGCATGATCCTTGCTGCCTTCAATCTTGTTGGTATCCTTCAGCTTCACGCCGGCCGGGATGTAATCCGGCTCGATGATCCCGAAGTCACCCTGGTCAGCCGCTACCGGCTCGCCGGCCTGTTCGCCGCCCGCGGACACCACCGGGTTGCCGTTCTCATCCACTTCCGCCATGGTGTTCTCGGAAGGGCTGCCGGCGGCCATATTCTTCTGCATATCAAACGCATCGGCGGCAAATTCCGGATCGAATTGGAAGCTGTCAAAGGTTACATTCACGACCACCTTGGCTTCGGAATCCGATACCTGAACCTGCTTCGGTTCATAAGTCTTTTTGGCCAGCCAGATCTTCTGGCGGACCAGTGCGCTGCTCTGATAATTCGCAGCGACCTCGAACACATAATTATCCCCGTCCTCGACGAACTGCCGGTTATTATCGGAGACAATGCCCCTCAGCAGCGTCTGGTAGAGGTACACCTGCCCCTGGCTGTCCGGCCAGTCGCTCTGGAAGCGGAAGCTTTTGCCAAGGCTTGGGGTTAGTACGAATACGCCCTCATCATTGCGCAGTACAATCTGCTTCAGATCCTTCTGCACATTCGACAGACTGATCCGGTAATACGAAGGATTCTTGTACCATACCTCCACCTTGTATTCCTGCGGCTGCTCCCCGGTGTACAAGGTCATCGTGCCTGAGCCCTGATAAGCCCCCTGCTTGCTCTCCAGCTTGTCAGACACTTGATTCAGATCCTTGACCACAGAGGCGGCATCCTTCTTCCCGCACCCCGCCAATACTAAGGCCACGCTCATAATGATCGCGAGTACCCATGTTATCCGGCGCATGACATCATCCCCTTAACCTGTTTTGAATGCATTGATTAGTACATGTCTATGAGGGACTTGGCCTCAATATGCAGACGGGCATGACAAGCCGGAAGAAGAAGTATTAGACAGCCGGACCTCAGGTGATTATATAGACCAAGTGGAAACGGTTATGCCGTCCTTTTTAAGGATGGCACCCGTTTCAGCGAGAAATATAAGGATAAGTTATCGTGTGCAACATATAAATTCTTATATTTGCAGTAAAAAGCGCCAGCCGCTTCCCTCCGGGGCTGCGGTCTGACGCGTTCATGTTTATTTTACCAGTTGATCGACTCTGCGATCTTCAGAACCTCAGCCCGGTCAAGACCGCGGGTGCTGAGGCTGTACATCACGCCGTTTACTTCCCAGTCCAGACTTCTGTCACCAACCAGAACCGCATCCGTCCCCTTGAGCTTCACCCGCTCAACCTTGTCGTCCGTTGACATGGCATAAGCATTCTCTTCATTAGCCTGACGCAGCTGCATCCAGATCCGCTTGTCCTTATCCTTGCTTCCAAAGAACAGCTCCACAATCTGCCCGTTAATGTCTTTCCCATCTTTATAGAATTGTCCATGGTCAAAGGCAAACCCCTCCGGCAGGTACTCCGGCAGCTTCACCTTGAAGGCGGCATATTGATTAAGTTTGGCAGGCTCATTAACGGTGAAGATCTGCGCTGCCGCTTCTTTGTCGCGCTGCTCCTGCTCGCTCAGGGTAACCAGCTTATCCCCGTCCAAATTGACGATCGCCTCTCCGGCTTCATTGAAGATGGCCTTTGGCATGTGGTCAAAGGAAGTAACCGGGTTCCCCTCCTGATCAAAGATCCGGCCCTTCCACGCCTCCGGGAACACAGGTGGTACGCTTGAGTCGGTCTGGGCAACCTCAATGTGTCCCAGATTGACCGAATTCAGTATACGCTCCACCATCTCCTGTGCGAACGAGGGTCTGACAAAAGATACGCTTACCACCGCTGCCACCAGCAGGGATGCTGCAATCATCACCGGACGTCTGATCCGTTGTTTGTTCTTCATTCGATATGCCTCCTGTGTCTTCTGAATGGAGCGGCTTCTTGCCTTGCGGAGAACAGCCGCCGGATCGGACTGCCTGGAGAAGTCCTGGCGGCCAAGGTAGGCTCCCAGCTCCTGCAGCTCCTGCTCCTTAAAATCCGGCTGCATCACATTCTTCTTACTGTTCATAGCTCTTCCACACTCCCTATTTCAGATTTCAATTTTCTCATGCTGCGATAGAGAATGACTCCGACATTGCTCTCCGATATTCCGGTAATCTGGGCAATTTCGGTATTCTTCAGGTCCGCCCCATATTTCAGGGCGATCAGGTTGCGCTCCTTCGCGCTAAGTGTATCCAGCGCCTGCTGCAGCCTGCCGCTGCGCTCGATGTCCAGCATCCTGGCCTCCGGCTCTTTCCGTCCGGAGACCAGCTCCCGGAAGCTGTCCAGCGAGAAGAAGCGCTGCCTTGCCCGGCTGCGGTAATAATCATTCACTACATTGCGGGCAATGGAGAACAGCCATACTTCAAGCGGCGCCTTCCCTGGGGAGTAACTAGGAAGCCTGGACAGTGCCTTCTCGAACACCTGACTGGCTAAGTCCTCAGCGGTGTAACGGCAGTCCACCCGGTATGCGATATAGTTGAATATCCTTTTGTAATAAGCCTCAAAAACCGGAGCAAATTCCAGCTCTGTCTCTATATCCGGAGCGGTCTGATCATGAATCAAAGGCAGCAATGCGCGCTCTTGCATCCTTGTGGCCCTCCTTTCCAGGAAGAATATACTTGGCCAAGTATTGTTACGTGAGTTAATACGCTCTATGTATCGATTCCATTACATCGGCAGACGAAAAAAAGACAGAGAATATTACTTCTCTGTCATGAAATACACCAGCGTCAGCACCGGAAGCGCCAGCCCGATCAGGGTCGCCAGGCTCCAGCCGCCATACGCATAGGCCCAGCCGCCCAGTGAAGAGCCGACAGCACCGCCTACAAAAAAGATCGCCATAAACAGCCCGTTCAGCCGTCCCCGGGTCTCGTTGCCCAGTGAATAAATCGCCCGCTGCCCCAGCACCAGATTGCCGGACACGCTCATGTCGAGCAGAATGGCCGTGAGCACCAGCAGGCCCAGTGTAAGATTGGAGGAATCCCGCAGCAGATAGGCCAGGATGAATGAAACTGCCGCAAGAGCAATCCCTATTCCCGTTAATAGGCGGGTCCAGCCCTTGTCGGCCAGTCTTCCCGCAATCGGCGCGGCTACCGCTCCGCCCACGCCAGCGAGGGCAAACAGGGCGATCCCTTGCTGGGACAGATGGTACTCGCTGGACAAATGCAGAGGAACTGTCGTCCAGAACAAGCTGAATGCGCCGAATAGGCTGGCCTGATAGAGAGCCCGGCGCCGCAGCACCGGTGTATGCATAAGCAGTGTGCCCAGCGAGCGGATTAATTGTCCATAATTCAAGCCCGGGGCCGGCTGGCGGGCCGGCAGGATACGGGACAGGAGCACCGTCAGCAGCGCAGTTACGACAGCCGAGACGATGAAGATGGACTTCCAGCCCCAGAGTCCGGCCATGAAGCTGGCGACGGGACGGGCGAACATAATGCCCAGCAGCAGCCCGCTCATGACATTGCCGACGACACGGCCGCGTTCTTCTTCAGTAGCCAGATAGGAGGCATATGGCACCAGAACCTGCGCCGCTACTGAGCCCAGCCCGATCAGCAAGGAGGCGGTCAGGAACAGCGGTGCATTCGGTACCAGGACGGACAGCGCCAGGGCGGCCACTACCAGCATCAGCGACATCACTGTCAGCCGGCGGTTCTCGATAATATCACTGAGCGGGACGATGAACAGCAGCCCGGCGACATACCCGATTTGCGTCAGGGTAACGATCAGCCCCGTCGCTCCGGCCGACAGATGAATCGCCTGCCCGATGGGGCCGATCAGCGTCTGGGTATAATAGAGATTCGCTACGATCAGTCCGCAGGATACGGCCAGCAGGAATGTGATCCAGCCGGGGACAGCCTTTTGGGGAACAGAGGATTCGGTTTGTTGTTGCGTATGAATTCCAGCTTTCATTTGAAGCGCCACCTTCCACTTTTTAAATACTGAACGTTCAGTTCATTAATTGTCATGAGCAAATAATATACTAAACGTTCAGTATTGTAAATAGGCAGTTTTATGATATACTCCATTATAGTTGAGTTCGTTCTTATAGGAGGAATCATTATGGAGAGAAAAAGGGGACGTCCGCGTAATACCGAGGCCAAGAATGCCATTCTGAAGGCTTCATATGATCTATTGCTGGAGATGGGATTCGCTGCTGTTACGGTCGAGAAGATTGCCGAGCAGGCACAGGTCAGCAAAGCTACGATCTATAAATGGTGGCCGAATAAGGCCGCTGTCGTCATGGACGGCTATCTGTACGCCGCGAACGCCCGGCTGCCGGTCCCGGATACCGGGTCTGCCAAGGAGGATATTCTGATCCATGCGGGTACGCTCGCGCAGTTCCTCTCCAGCCGGGAAGGCAAAGTGATTACGGAGCTGATCGGTGAAGGACAATCGGATGCAGGACTGGCTGAGGCGTACCGGAGCAGATATTTCGGCCCGCGCCGCCAGGAAGCGTGGAAGCTTTTTGAGCAGGGAATCGACAAGGGGGAGCTGAAGCAGGAGCTGGATATCGGAAGCTGTATCGATCTCGTCTACGGCCCCATCTTCTACCGGCTGCTGCTGACCGGGGGTGAGCTGGGAGAGGAATCTGTCCGGGCGCTGGTGCTGCTGGCGTTTGAGGGGATTGAGGCTTAGAGAGAAACCGGTTGCCGCACACCTGTAACAGGCTTGACTTATCTTTGTTAACAGAACGTGACCCGCTGGCGGGGTTTTTCATTTATAATACAAGGGATTGGAATTTCCAGACTCCGGAGGTTATCTTATGAAAAAATTCATCGCCGCAACTGCCCTTGCCCTGCTCCTCGCTGGCGCTGCCGCGGCCTCACCTATAGATACAGCTCATTCTGCTTCTGCACCGCTATCTCTTGTGGTCGATGGACAAGCCGTTCTGTCCTATGCTGCGCCCTTTCATGCCGGCGGCATTCTTTATGTTCCGGCCCGCACGCTGCTGGAGTTCTACCCGATGCAATTACAATGGAACAACACCCTCAAGCAGCTTACGCTGTTCACGAGTTGGGACAAGACCATTCTTACACCCGGCAGCGCTTCCATGAAGGTCAGCTATACCCAGACAGACGGAGACTATAATGAGACGCTGGACGCGCCCGTACTGCTGAAGGCGGGGCGTGTATATATCGCAGCAGCTACGCTGGATTCCCTTACGGGAGCTGTCACGGAGCTCAAGCCTGGCGGAAGCCGGGTCACTGTTACTCCAGGCGATCTGAGCACCACCGTCAGAGTCCCGACAGAGCCTCTTGCCGTTGCGGGCAATAACAGCAAGGTGAAGCTGTACGCCGCGCTGAAGGACGGCAATAGCTACAAAGGCTTTATCCTTGAGGCTAACGGCAAGAAGCAGCGCTTCAACTGGACCGTACCCAGAGACTACTCGCACCCGCCTCAGCTATTCTATGCCGATGTAGACGGGGATGGTAAACCGGAGGCTACGGTTGTATTCACCGTGGGAACCGGAACTTCGCTGGTCGCGCAGGAGGTTCATGTGGTGAAGCCGGAGCAGGGGAAGGAGATCTCCGTCCCTGCTGCGGATGAGGCTGCCCGCGCAGCAGTCTCATCCAGTATTGTACTGGATCAGAAGGATGTGCTGCTGAAGCTGGAGCTTCAGGGACCCGTCCCCTCCAAGGTAACGCTGAGAATCCCGGACCGTGCTGAGGACGGCCTGACGTATTTCGGCAGCAAAGCGGCAATTGGCGCAGTGACCTACTACACCGTAGAGAATAACAAGCTGCTTGCGGACACCAGCCTGATGGTCGGCATGACCGAGAGCGTAGGAACCTTGAAGCTGGAATATAAGGCAGGCAAGACGGGGATGGAGCTGGGGGCTATTGCTTTTGAGCCGGAGGATACCGGTGAAGTCATCGTGGAGAAATAATCCGCTGCCGGAAGGAGAGCTCGCAGAATGATTGATGCCCATATTCATCTCGATCAATATGAAGACAAGGTGCTGGCGGGGCTGGAGGATCAGGGCATTGAGGGCCTGATCGCCGTATCCATGAACCTCGCCTCCAGCAAGCGTACCCGGGAGCTCGCAGCCGGATATCCCGGCCTGGTGAAGCCCGCTTACGGCTTCCATCCCGAGCAGCCGCTGCCTGCTGAGGAAGAGCTGGACGCGCTGCTGGAGTGGATTACCGTCCATGCGGAGAACATGGCAGCCGTCGGCGAGATCGGGCTGCCTTACTATGCCCGGGCGGAGGCAGCAGCGCGGGGCGAAGCCTGGAACCAGGAGCCTTACCTCCGGCTGCTGGACAGGCTGCTTGGCCTGGCGGCCCGGCTGGACAAACCGGTCGTACTGCATGCTGTCTATGACGATGCCTGGACCGTCTGCGATCTGCTGGAGCAGCACCGGATTACCCGCGCCCATTTTCATTGGTTCAAGGGGCCGGAGGCTGCCATTGAGCGGATGATCCGCCAAGGGTATTACATCTCCTTCACGCCCGACATCCTGTATGAGCCGGAGATTCAGGACCTGGCGCGCCGCTACCCGCCGGAGCTGGTTATGGCCGAAACTGACGGCCCCTGGCCGTTCGAGGGGCCTTTTGAGGGACGCCCCACTCATCCGGCGATGGTGCATGATGTTGCCGCCGCCTGGGCGGCGCTGCATGGCTATACGCTGGCTGATGCGAAGGCGAAGCTGACGGCGAATACGGTGCGATTTTATGGGTTATAGGGTTAGCCGTTCCAATACAACTATCCCTGAATGTTCGTTTCGAACCGAGCCTTTGAAGATGTTTCTATTGCAGAGCAAGAAGATGCTGTTAGACGCGGCCCATTTGTTGATGGATCATCGTTATTGATTATCCGTTTGCGGCCAGCTGATTACGATAAACTAAAGAGGCAGCCGATCTCGCGAGATCGGCTGCCTCTTTTCATTATACTGAACTATCTCTCCCCACTTATACCGGGGTCCCCTCGAAATCAATGCTTGATCGATTCGTCAGGATCGCGCTTGCGATAATACTAAAGAGATGGTTAGCTTTTGACGCGGACGACGGCTGGTTGCTGAGCCACGCAAGTGCAGCCGCCAGCGAGTACAAGTCATCACCATCCATATCCGGGCGAACCAGCCCCTCCGCTTGAGCACGAATGAGCAGTCTTGTCCCTGCCATACGCATCGTGACGCATGAAGCATGGAGCGCAGACTCCGGGTCTTCCTTGGCAACCATCATTACGTCCACAACCCCTTGATAGGTACCCGTAAAGTCAACGACTTCCCGTAACCATGAGACTAGTGCTTCATCCGCAGCACTCGCATTTTCAAGCATTTCTGCCTTTTTTGTAGATTCGTCGAAGCTTTCGCGGAGCAAAGCCTCAAGCAACGCCTCTCTCGTCGGAAAATGACGATAAAGCGTCCCAAGCCCAACATCAGCTTTGCGTGCGATGTCGCGCAGCGATGCATCCACGCCGTGCTCGGCTATAACGACTTTTGCGACTGCAAGTATGTGTTCATAGTTTTTCATTGCATCAGCCCGCATAATTCCCCTCCTTGACAAACGGAACACTGCTCCATATAATAATAAACGGAACGACGCTCCACTTAATCGGAGCACTGCTCTGGTAATTATAACTCATCTGCATGAAAGGAGAAAGTATAATGTCAGCATATACAATGAAGGCCATTCGCCAGCATGAGTTCGGCGGCCCTGAGGTACTACATTACGAGGAGGCTCCGATTCCTGAGCTGAAGACGGGTGAGGTGCTTGTCCGTGTTCATGCAGTCGGCATCAATCCACCTGACTGGTACCTGCGTGAGGGCTACAAGGATCTTCCTCCAGATTGGCAGCCAGTAGTGGAATTCCCCTTAATTTTAGGGTCGGATGTGTCTGGTGTAGTCGAGGCAGTAGCCGAAGATGTGCTAGGCTTTTCTATTGGGGATGAAGTATTCGGTATGGTCCGCTTTCCCAGCACGGGTGAAAGCATGGGTTATGCAGAGTACGTGGCTGCCCCGGCGTCCGATCTGGCTCTTAAACCGGCTGGCATAGATCATGTTCACGCAGCTGCCGTTCCCATGGCCGGTCTCACTGGATGGCAGTTCCTTATTGAACTGGGCCATACAGAAGCCAATCCTTTTCAGCCGGAAGCTCACCGCCCTGTTCCCTTACAAGGTAAGACGGTTCTAATCAATGGTGCAGCGGGTGGTGTAGGCCATATAGCGTTGCAGCTGGCCAAATGGCAAGGAGCGCATGTGATAGCGGTAGCATCAGGCAAACATGAATCGTTCCTGCGCATGCTCGGTGCTGACGAATTCATTGATTATACCAAGAATACTCCAGAGGATATCGTCAGTAACGTTGATCTTGTCCTCGATGCTGTAGGAGGTCCGGCTACCGGTCGTTTCTTACGTACACTCAAGCAAGGCGGTGCTTTGTTCCCGTTGTTCATGGGCTTCGCCGATGCCGATGAGGCCGCAAATTTAGGGATTTACGTCTCCAGTGCCCAAGTACGCTCCAATGGTCTCCAACTAGCTGAAATAGGCCGTTTGTTAGATGCCGGAACAGTTCGCGTTGCTATTGATAGCACATTCCCGCTGGCTGATGCCCGTATGGCACATGAAAGGTCCGCAGACGGTCACATTCAGGGTAAAATTGTGCTCAAGGTCGTATAAATGCAAACTTAATAGCAAAGGGCAGCCAACCACATTGGTCGGCTGCCCTTTAGCATATTTTCGTTAATTCCTTCTCTAAGTTAGGCTCTCCGTCACGATCTTAATATACTCACACTTACCACCTCGAACTCTACTTAGCTTAAATAGGCATCCGCCGGACCGATAATTCATCTTCTTTGAACTCCATGACATAGATATCCGGCTTGGTCGTCTGTAGTAAGAAGTCCAGACCGTAGCCCGGGACAAAATAGCCCATCATCAAGGACATCACCATACCGTGGGTGCCGATGGCCACTTTTTTCCCTTCATGGGTCCGCAGAATATCCTGCAGCGCCTTCACTGCCCGCGTCTGGCACTCCCGGTTTGATTCCCCGCCCGGCAGAGCGTAATCCGGATCGGTGTACATCTTCTGGAGTTCAAGGTACAGGTCTTCGTCGGAGAGTTGCTGTTCGCCCTCCATCCACACCTTTTCTCTCAGATCATCCACTAGAATGATTTCCTGCTCCAGCTTATCCGCCAAGTCCGCAATTGTATTGACTGCCCGGATATAGGGGCTGCTGTACATCACATCTATCCCTTCATCCTTCAGGCATTCGGTGACCCTCAGGGCATCCTCTTCCCCCTTGGGCGACAGGCCGCGCGTCCATTCATCCACCCCGGTCCGCAGCGAATCCCCGTGTCTCACCATATAGATATAAGTTGTCATAAGTCCTCCTATTCGTCTACTATTGCACCGCGCCCTGGACGGCGCTCTCTGCGGTCTTCCTTGCCGCCGGCCAGAGCTGGCGCTGAAGCAGCAGCCCCGCAGCCCCCAGAATCAACAGCAGCAAGCCGATGTTGACAAAAATCCGGGCCGGACCCGCATACTGCACCAGCACACCGCCCAGCAGAGGCGCTACAATCATTACCGCGCTGAGTACGGTATTCTGAATGCCGAAGATGCGGCCGGTCATGTGCGGCGGGGTCTCTTTTTGCAGGCAATAATTGAACGTAACCATAAACATGCCGTTGCCGGTCCCCAGCACAAACCCGAAGAGCAGCACCCACAGCATCGACGCCCCCGGCTGAAGCAGACCCAGCGCCGCAATCGACCCGCCAATCAGCACGTATCCCAAGCCCAGCTTCCAGCCGTAACCGCCTTCGGATTTCAGCTTGTTCAGAATCAGAATGATTATCACAGCCCCTGCTCCCGTGGCGGCCACCATCCAGCCCAGCAGTGACTCGCGCTCGGGGGCGAAGATCCGGAACAGACTGGTGAATTGAAAATCGACCACCTGAATCACCAGTGCTCCGGCCAGTCCGAAGAACATCGCCGTCAGCAGCAGCCGGCTGCGCAACAGGAAGCCCCAGCCTTCCCGCCACATTGTGAGCAGCGTCAGCTTGCCTGCCGGCGCTTCGGCTTCGGGCTGCCCGCTGTCTGCTTCACCTGTGCGGATATGCTTAATAGACAATAACAGCAGATAAGAGCAGCCGCGCAGCAAGGCATTCAGCAGGATACACCACTGTGGCGTAAGGAACGCGAGCGCCAGGCCACCAAGCAAGGGACCGGCGATCTTGGAGCCCTGATTGACCAGTCCGTTCAGTGACGAGGCCTGCATCAGCTGGTCCTCCCGGACCAGACTGCGGGTCAGGGACTGCTGGGCCGGCATATTCAGCGTGGACAGCGCGGAGCGAAGCGCCAGCAGCGGCAATAGCCAGAGCATATTCGGCGCGAACAGCACCAGCAGGGTCAGCAGCGCGGTCAGTAAGTCGCAGGTACGCATCAGCTTCAGCTTGTTCATCCGGTCGGCGGCTGCGCCGGCAACCGAGCCGAGCAGAATGCTTGGCAGTGCCAGCGCTACGGGTATGAGTGCCAGCATCAGCGGACTGGCATGCCAGCGGTAGCCGACCAGCACCTGAATGGCCAGTGCGTCGAACCAGTCGCCGAAGCTGGCGGTGGCGAACGCAGTGTAGACCCGCATGTACGTCTTGTTATGAAGCAGGCTTGTTCCCTGCTTGGTTGAATTCTCCATCTGACATTCCTCCAGGTTACCTGTAATCTTAGATGATCCATCTATGATTCATCTATGATCCTAAGATAACGGAGGATTGTCAGAGAAATATCAGGGGGCTTCCGGCAGTCCCAGCAGCAGATCCTCAAGCGTCTGCTCCAGCCGGGGCAGGCCGCAGGCTTCAAGCCCTGTAGTGAACAGCTCCTCGTATTTGCGGTCCAAGGTGCTTCCTGCCAGGAACATGCGGCAGAAATGATGAATCCGGTAGATCGAGTAGAGCCGCAGCGGAATGAAACCGGACATCTCCATCACCTGCAGTCCCTCCTGGAGCAGCTTGTCCCCATCCGCCCATTGTTCGCGCCGCAGCGCCCAGAGTCCTTTTACCACCTTATAACTGCCAATCTCGCGCAAAAACGGCTTATCCCGCAGGATCTTGCTGACCGCTTCATCCAGCCGTTCCAGCTCTTCATCTCCTGCACCCGCGGTAAGATGGATGAACAGCTCCGTAATCATCGTGACGGGTATGAAGTTCTCGAACCCGGGTCCGGCGATAACCTGATAGGTGCGCTTCAGGCGTTCCAGTGCTAGCTCCGGCTGCCCGGCAAGGGTGTATAAGTCCAGCATGGTCAGAATCTCCAGCTCCAGCTGATCTGTCGGATTCAGCAGCTTCCGCTCTATGAGACGCTCAGCGTACTCCACCTTCTTCTTGGGATTGCCAGTGAAGAAGTAGAACAGATTGAGGTAGAAGAGCCGCTCCTGCAGCGGAATCTCGTCCGTATGAATCAGCCACTCCAAATCTCCCTGCACGAAATGAACAACCATCGCATAATGCGGGTCCAGCTCATAGCCCAGGATGTCCTGCTGGCGGGCCAGCGTCAGTATCGACTTGCCCTGGCCGTACACATGGAATTTCGAGAAAACCTCGCGCATGGTCTCCCGCAGCTCAGAGTCATGCGTTGCCGGATTCACCGCCACGCCCGCAAGGCTGCCGGGAATCGTCAGACTGTAGCCGAAGCCGCGGATCGTCTTAATATCGATGCCGCCTAATGGCCGCAGCTTCTTGCGCAGCCGGTAGATGTGATCGTCCACCGTCCGCTCCACCGGATACTCCATCGGCCAGACTTTATCCAGCAGCTGCTCGCGGCTGAAGGTCCGCCCCCGGTTGCGGTACAGAAACTGCAGCAGCGCATACTCCTTGGGCAGCAGCTCCACCGTTAATCCTCCGGCGGATACCTTATATTCACTTCCGTTCAACTCCAGATGCATGGCGGTGCCTCTTTTCTTCTTCTGCTAAGATATCCATAAGTCAATTATATCAGCTAGAACTTACTTGCACGATAGCAGGCGGAGGATGTAACAACCTATACAGCCCGTCTACCGAAAAATCCCCCTGCAGTTGCCGCTGCAAGGGGACGCATGGGTACTCGCTCTAGGATGCTTTGAGCTGCTCTGAGCTGATTACCCGGCCATATTATTAAAAGAATCCTGTTCAGAAAATACAGAGATATGATTCACAGTGCCGGTGGATGTAGGAATGATGAACTTGAGCTGATACTGCTTGTCGGCCTGGTATATATAGATGTTGTCTTCACCGTTCACCGCGGTGGCATCCGGCTTGCCGAGTACCGCTTCAATCTGCTTCAGCGTAAGACTCTGCAGCTCCGGGGCGCTGGAGCGCACATCAAAAATCTTCATACCCTTGTTAAAACCAAATACCACATTCTTCTTCGAGTAGGTAGAATAGACTCCCTTGCCGGCCGACTCCTTCAGATCCGGTTCTCCCCAGGCAGCTTCCACCTCGTCGATCATCCCGCTATGCGCAGCATATTCCACACCGGGCACCTTACCCTGCTTGGCCAGCGCAAGCAGCTCATTCAGAAGCTTGCTGCGCTCTTCCGGCGTGACGGCGGCCACGGTATCCTCTGAAGCTCCGGCATCTCCTGTGACTGTAGTGGCTCCGTCTGCGGCTCCGCCATCGGTAGTGACCGGCTCTGCATTGGCCGCAGCGCCTTCATCACCGCCGCTCACATTGCCGGCCGCCGGCGCTTCCGTTGCAGCCGCCGGGGTTGAAGTGCTGTCAGCAGCAGCATCCGGCTTCTCCGAGCTGCAGGCGGTAAGGCTGAGCAGCACGCTTAATAACAATAGACTGGTTAATTTTTTGAATGATGCGATCATGATGCCATCTCCTTCGTATATGGGGAACGTCCTCCTGAAATTGTACCCCTATAACGCAGGGAACGACGCAAAGGTTGCACCCTGAAGGACGGGATCAAGCCCCTTGGCGTTCTGTCCGGCAGCTTAGGTCCACTACATAGGTATGACAAAAGGCAGGGCGATCAGCAGCAGCGCCGTCACGCTTAATCCCCGCGTCCATCCCGGGTTCAGCTTCAGGTTCTGCTCTGATCTGTACCAGCCTTTGAACTGCAAATGGTTCCGGTACATCACCGCGAACAACAGCACATTCCCCGGCACAGCCGTATAAAGAAACCCTTCCCGTCCATACAACATAGTGAACAGCCACTGCTCTGTGGCTCCCAGCAGAAGTAACGTAAGCACTAGCAACACAACCATACGCACCATCTCGATCAAAAAAACCGCCATTCTCCCCATACCTTCCCTCCGTTCTATTCTTTCATCTTCTTCCCGTTCCCCTGCGCCGCATAACTGGTGACATGCCGCAGGATCTCCCGGTTGTGGCGTACGATGATCCGCTTGGCGCGGTAAGGCTCTGTCAGCTCCAGAATCTCAGGAATGCTCTCCTTGCGGAAGCCGCGGTTCCATTCAAACAGCATCTTGCGCAGCCCCTTGAACGTCTGCTTATAGTTCCCCTGCTCCAGCCCAAGCCTGGTTCTGACGAACCTGCGGATAACCCGGGCATCCTGTATGTAAGCATTCGGGAGAATCAGAAAAATCAGATCCGCTTCCCGGAAGCTCTCCATGCCCCATTTGTGATGAACGCCTTCAATAATCCATGACTCCGACGCCACGGTCCGTGCGAGCTGTGCGTCCCTGGTCTCCGGGGTGTTGCGGATATTGTCTCCGCTCCGGTCCCAGACGAAGTTATCCGTCTCATAATACGGTATCCCGTATGTTCCAGCCAGTAACTTGGCGATATACGTCTTCCCGCTTCCGCAGCCGCCTATAATGCGTATACGAATATGCAAGTCCCTCCTATGTGCCGTTTGATTCTTATCATAACAAATTCTCCGCACATCCGGTTCATCCTGTCCTATGCTGCTAAAAGAAAAGGCCGGCGGGTCCATGACCCGCCGGCTACAGAATTGCCGTCTACAGCTTCACCGCTCCATCCTTCGCGTTCCAGGTGAACGGAACGCCGAGCACCGGCGTCAAGCTGCCGAGCGGGATATAGATTCGGCCGTCTACACGCTTGGAGGCGAGCATCTTGACGGCTTTGCCGTTCACTTGGGCCGACTCACTGAGCGGCTTATGAACGGCTCTATATTTGCCTACGGTGATGATCAGCGCTCCCGTTCCGGCCTCCTGCTCCAGGCTTCCACCCAGCACAGCCACTGTCTCCTTCAGCGGGATGTAGACCCGTGAATCCTCCAGCAGGAAGGAGTCCTTCACCTTGGTCTTCTCCCCGTTCTTAATGAACGAGCCGGCGATCATCTTGGACCCTAGCTGATAGCCGTTCTTCTCGGCGATGCTGGCCATGTCCAGCCCGGAGGTTGTGATGATGACCCGGGTATTCTTGGCGATCTTCGGATACAGCCAGTGGATATCGTCATTGTGCATCCGGATGCATCCGGCGCTGACATATTTTCCGATAGAGGATTCATTATTATTGCCGTGTATAGCGTAGGTTGTACCGTAGGTGCCGTTCACCTCAAGCCCCAGCCAGCGGTCGCCCAGCGGATTGGCCGGATCGCCTCCGGGAATCTTCTCTTTGTAGTAGGGCCGGTTCTTGATTTTGACGACGATCTTGAAGCTGCCTTCAGGGGTCAGGCTCTTCGTCTTGCCGGTACCTACCGGGAAGGTCTTCACCAGCTTGCCGTCACTGTAGTAGGCGAGTTTGTTCGTTTTTTTGTTGACGATGATCAGGTCTGAGGATGCTGACGCTGCTGCAGCGGATCCTGCAAAGCCTGCGGTCAGCAGCATCACGAACACTAGGGTGAGTGCGATACTTCTCGGCCAATACCTCCTTAGCCAGCTTGATTGTTCATGCAGATTCATGGTTGCCCACCTCCGGATTATGGGTGTTTCTGGAAAGTTCTTTTTACATAGACGTAAATGAGCCGCAATAGTTGCACAGCAGCCTGTACCTATTCCTATCAACCTGTCCCGCCGCCTTGAAGCAGGTGTTGCAGAATTGTAACCGTTCCGGCGGGACGCCTCCCCTGCAGACACGGAGCATGAATATTCGTTAACCCGATCAGAGATAATAAGCCCGCATGACCATAACACCCATATCAAGGAGGCAAAATACGTTGAATACCAACCCATCCGCACAGATCAGAGAATGCGAGCAAATCGTACAGCAGCTGATCGCACAGACCCAGCAGGGAACACAGAATTATCAGCAGCTGCTTCAGCAGGAGCAGCAGGACGCGGCCAAGCTGCAGGAGCTTAGCCAGCATAACAGCAAATCCATTCAGATGATCCAGCAGGCGCTGCAGGGACATCAGACAGCAATGCAGCAGCTGCAGCAGATCTCCCAATCTGTCAGATCGCTGGAGCAGTTCCCGCAGACCTCCGGCTTCAATACCGGTGATATTCATAGAATGAATCCCGAGCATCAGAGCTTCGGCACAGGCATTCAGGGCTTCAACTCCATGGGCCAGAATCACAGTATGGGGGGAATGAGCTCAGGCATGGGGTTCAACTCTTCGTTCAGCCCGTCCTTCTCGTCCGGCAGCCAGCCGGTGAACTCGCTGCACAGTCCGATTAACAGCGCGATCAACCATCAGCCGGTGCATTCACCAATGTCTACGGGTTCATCCTTCGGGTCCATGAACATGAACCAGGGACGCAGCTTCCAGTAACACCAGCAGGCAGCAGGCTCCTCTCCGGCTGAACGGCCTGAGCCTTTGCACCTTACACTGGCAAGGGGTTCCCGCAGAGCCGCATCGCATGTGCGGACATTACCGGGAACCCCTTGTCTGTATATCCGCTGCTCCGCAGTGCCTGCCGGTGCATGACTTAGACCACTAACCTTCCCCGCTTCTCCGCCAGACCCACCGTTGCCTCCACACCGGAATTGAATTCCAGATAGTCACTCTCCACACCATCACTGAAAATCACGCCATCCTCCGGCATCTGCGAGATGATCCGCAGCGGCTGTCTGCTGTTAATCCGCCCGAACACCAGCTCCGCCGAGGTCGTCCGGCTCGGAAACGGCTCCCGCACGGTGAAATACAGCTCCGGGTGATCCCAGGCCAGTGCCCTGCCGGCATTCACCAGACCGGTCTCGCGCTGGGCGGCAGCTGTCTGGCCAGCTTCCGTGTTCTGCAATTGCGCAGCCCGGCTGACAATACCAGCCGCTCCGGCGAGCACACTCTTCAGCCAGCCGGTGGAGCCCAGCCCGGTGGAGACAATGATGCCGCTGGAGGACTGCTGCTCCTGCTGCCCCTCCAGCTCCAGCTGGTAACGCGCGGAGACATGTGTCCGCCGGCCGATGAACAGGTCGTTCACGCCGTACAGGCTCTGTCCGTCATTCAGCTGCACCTTGGCCAGACTGACCTCGCGGACCTGGCGCTGTCCGCGCAGCACC
The DNA here is from genome assembly GCF_022234545.1 of Paenibacillus piscarius. Taxonomy (GTDB): domain Bacteria; phylum Bacillota; class Bacilli; order Paenibacillales; family Paenibacillaceae; genus Paenibacillus_AQ; species Paenibacillus_AQ piscarius. Next base: position 98,010 of record NZ_JAIEUI010000008.1, on the reverse strand, counting down.
TCTGTCACCAGCGTCCGCAGCTCCTTGACCCTGAAGGGCAGCAGCACACCATCCCAGCGCAGCGGATCGGGATTGACACCAATCAGCGGCTGCTCGTTCAGATACTTCAGCGTGTTAGCCACCAGGCCATCCTGCCCCAGGACCACTACCGTATCCTCAGGGCCAAAAATAAAGTTCGGCACATGATGCCGCTCCAGCACCTGCAGCCGGCCAACCGCGCTCAGCTCGGTGACTGCGGTCTCCACCGCCTTGCGGTACTGGAAATCCTCGCTCAGGTAATCGCTGAAGTCGGCGCCCAGCCGCTCAATATAGAACTGGGCCTGCTGGACGGTATTGTAGCGGACCACCAGCTCTTCCAGGCGTGTCTTGCGTTTGACCAGAATAATCTTGTTCTCCGAACCCCGGCTGCTCATCGTTCATTGCCCCCTTTGACTGCACCTGCACCGCTGCCTGACGAGCCGTTCATGATTCCCTGCAGAAGATCAGGCGTAATATTCAGCTGGCCAATCTTGCCGGCATTCTCCGCCAGCTCCTGGAACGCGATCGCGATCAGCTTATCCGGCTTCATGCCTACATTGGTCAGCGCCTGCAGCACATTAGGCGATACATCCTGCAGCGAATTCATCACAGCCGACAGCTCGTAAGCTTTGGCATCCGCTTCGGCCCGCTTGTTCGCTATGGCCAGTTCGATCAGCGCCTGCTTCTTCTCCTCCAGCTCGGTATCGAAGGCCAGCTGCTCTTCCTTCATCTCATTCTGCTTCTGCTTCGCTGCGCGGTCCGAGTCCAGCAGCGCCTCACGCATCTGCCGCTTCTTCGTCTGAACGGCAATCTCTGTATTCAGCTCATTCTCCTTCACCCGCCGCTCCTGCTCGATAGAAGCGTTACGCCGTTCATAGAGCGCATCATCAGCGCTGCGGAGAATCTCCTCTCTGGCTGTCGCCTCCAGAGCGCGCAGTGTCTCCTTATTAGGAACAATCGCCAGAATGGACAGGCCCATCAGTTCAATGCCCAGCTTCTCAATCTCTGTACTCTGTCCGATGTCCTGGGTAATCGCCTTGGCCAGACGTTCACTCGACTTAATGGCCTCCTTCAGCGGCAGCTGCCCGAGCTGCTTCTTGGTCAGCACCTTGGCGACATTGATTACCCGCTGGGACAGCTTGTGGGGGTCGTCGGAGAGATAGGTGTTCTTCTTGAGATTATAGGTGTAGTTCAGAATCTGTGTTGTCTTGCGGTAATCTGCGATCCGGTAGGTCAGCTGTCCCTGCACCGTCACCGTCTGGTAGTCTGCCGTAATCTCCTCGAACATGAACGGCACATCAATCGAGGAGACCGGCACGACCACCACCGATGTCGTCGGCGCATAATAACGAAAGGACAGGCCCACCCCTTCACGTACAACCTTGCCATTCTTCACCTTCATCACATACTCACTGGGTTGAAATTTCACAAACCGGAATCCGAACATGGTTATTACCTCCTGTAATTTGATTTTCATTCTTCATAGCTGGTTGTTATGAATTAAGTGTTATTATTAATTTGTTATTAACAACATCATAGCAGACCTTCGTGATATTATCAATATGTTATTAACAAATACCACAAAAATTTTCCGTTCTCTTTAGCTCCAGTTGCCCATTCCTTCCGGTTTAGCAATGAAAGTCACCATGTTCTATTACAAGCAGCAATGACCGGAAGCAACACTAGACCTGCGCCCAGGATTTTTCCCGCCTTTTGGAGAGTGTGTTATCCGGATGAAGCTTCTATACTGAAGAAGTTGAAATTTGGAAATCGGGAAAGGAATGGCCTGAATGATCAAACAAAGTATACAGGCATGGAAAATTCTCATGCTCTCCCTGCCCAAAGGCATCATTGCCTTCGTGATTGCCGTTACAGGACTGTGTGCCAGCCTGCCGCTGATTATCGTATGGGTGGGACTGCCCCTGCTGGCTCTGACCCTGGCCTGGTGCCGCAGCCTGCTGTCCAGTGAAGAGAGGATCGTGACAGCCTGGTCAGAAGGCCCCCGGGGAAACGCACAGTCCGCTGACATGGTGCATTCTCCTGCCTTCCGCTGGGAAGGGCTGCGGACCTTAGGGCAGCTGCTCCGCGATGGAGCGTCGTACCGGGGAATTCTGTACAGCCTCCTGCAGCTGCCTGCAGGGATTGCGGGCTTCACCCTGGCGCTTGTCCTGCCCTTAACAGCCTTCAGCGCTCTTCTGTCGCCGCTCGCCCAGGGCATCAGTTCATCGGTCTTCTCCTATGATCTGAACCTGCTGGACCCGGAGTTTTTCTTCTTCCTGTCCGGTGTCTCCCCGGATGAACGCGCCTGGATACTGTGCGGACTGGGCTTTGTACTGCTGCTGATATTGCCGTTGCTGCTTGTGGGCATTGGACGTGTATATGCGGCATGGATCAGCAAGGTCGCTGGAACACATCTGCATTCCGCCAGCGCCCCGCTAGAAGTCGTACATACTTAAGCCGCTACGCTAAGGACGACATCAACCTGCGGGTGAACGTAACATACTTACATTTGGCCTGCGCGCCGCTCCCGGCTCCGATGTGGTCGGTTTTTCGATTACATTTGGCCTGCGCGCTGTTTCCGGCTCCAATGTAGTCGGTTTTTCGATTACATTTGGCCTGCGCGCCGCTCCCGGCTCCAATGTAGTCGGTTTTTCGATTACATTTGGCCTGCGCGCCGCTCCCGGCTCCGATGTAGTCGGATTTTCTGTAAATGGACGACTCTACGCTGCTCATTATCATGCTAGTGTTTGCCGCAGAGTCTCTAGTTTTCTGATAAGCCCCAAAAAAAAGACTGTACCCGCCAGAAAAGGGGACAGCCTGCTATTAATCCAATGTATTTGTTGATCTACACCCTGCATATCTATTAAACAGTTCACTAGCCATGCTAAGGAGGCGGTTTCAGTGCTTATGATCCTGGTGTACGTGTTCGGTGTACTCGGTGTCTCATGCCTGCTGTCGGCTGCGGTGCTTCAGTACAGACTCTCCCGTTCCGGGAAGGCAGGCGGCGGCGAGGCTGCCCTTGCCCTCTCTGCCTTCAGCCTCAAGTTCCCCCAGCGGTTCATCACTCCTGACAAGTCCCATCTGATCGCTCTGGATGAAGACGGCCAGACGCTGGCGATCGGCCAGCTGCATCCCGGCCAGCCGGAACCGGCAACAGCTGCGGTGTACAGGTTCGATACGATCCTCGGCGCTGAGCTTGTCGAGAATGCCTTAACCCTCAGCAAAGTCAGCAAGACCAGCCGGATTATCACCAGCCCGCCAAGAATGCGCCAGAATACAGGCATGGCCCCTGCTTCCGCAGACGTTGTTCCGGTGAACGCAAACGCGGAGGAGGTCAGCGAGCTAACCCTCAAAATCTACCTTAACAGTGAAGAGACACCGGTTGTCTCCATTCCCTTCCTGCCCCGGGTACAGCCGGCCCGCAGGACGGATCTGCATTACTCCGCAGCGCTTATGGAGGCGCATCAGGTGCAAGAGCGAATCCGCAGTATCGTCTCGGCGTAAGCGTAAGGGATGACGGTGTGGCAGACTTCCTTTTACAGGACAGCACCGGCTGCAGGCGTGAAATCCTCCAGAGTCTGCCCCTGTCTCAGCTTGGCGATGATGGTCAGCAGGAAGCTCTCGGCGAGGCTGCCCTTGAGAATGGCCTCCTCGGCCTCATCCAGAGTGAACCAGGCGGCATGATCCAGTTCGTCACTTATCCCGCTAAGATCCTCTGTATCCGCCACACTGATGAAATTGAGCATAAGCGTATTGGACGGGGCAAAATATTCGCTGCGCATATATTCATAGGCAATAACCGCAAGCCCCGCTTCTTCCTTCACTTCACGGATAAGCGCAGCTTCGGCATTCTCCCCCTGATTCACATAACCGGCGAGCAGAATGTAATTCTTGCGTCCGTACTGCTGGATCAGCAGAATCCTGTCCAGTTCCCGGTTCAGCACTGCCGTACTCATCGCTGTACTGAACACGGGGAACCGGAAGGCGCCGCATGGTTCACAGTACGGTACATCCCCTTCCCCGCTGCATTCCTTAAGCACCAGCCGGCTTCCGCATTCCAGACAAAATTTCAATTCTATCGCATCCTTCTATATGTAATATGATTAATGTCTATTCTAAGCGATTGCTGCCTTGCACACCATGTTCAGGTCCCGGTACAGCCGGACCCGCCTCGGTTCCAGGACATGGTTTCTTGCAGGCATGTGGAATATACTATAGGAGGCCCGTCCATCACGGGCAGCAGCACATCACAGAGACGGAGGGAACGACTCTACATGAACATCATTAATTTTGCGCACCGCGGCGCATCCGCAGCCGCCCCGGAGAACACGATGGCGGCATTCCGCAAGGGCCTTGAGCTGGGGGCAACCGGCATTGAGACCGACGTACAGATGACGAGTGACGGAGCAGTGGTTGTCATACATGACGAGAGTCTGGACCGCACCACTACCGGCAGCGGTTACGTGAAGGATAAGACGCTTCGTGAGATTCTGGAGGTGGACGCCGGCTCCTGGTTCAGCCCTGAGTTCGCCGGAGAACGGATTCCAACGCTGGAGGAGCTGCTGGATCTGCTTCAGGGCCGCGACACCGTTCTGAATATCGAGCTGAAGAACGGGACCTTCTTCTACCCGGGTATGGAAGAGAAGGTGATCGCCGCTGTCCGGGAGCAGGGCATGAGCGAGCGGGTCGTCATCTCCAGCTTCAATCACTATTCCCTGGCCCACTGCAAGAAGCTCGCTCCAGAGATCCGTACAGGGATTCTATACGGGGAGGGCTTGTACCGCCCGTGGGATTATGCCGCCAGTCTGCAGGCGGAGGCGCTTCACGCTCATCACTCCTCGGCTCTGCCGGAGTTCGTGAGCGCAGCGGCAGCGCAGGGGGTTGTCTACCACCCCTGGACCGTGAATGATTCCTCGCGGATGCAGGAGCTGATCGAAGCCGGAGTCGCAGGCATCATTACCGATTATCCCGATGTCCTGGCCGGACTTCTATCCGCCAGAGGCCTCTAAGGACAGCAAGTGGAAACGGCTATGTCGTCCTTTTTAAGGACGGCACCCGGGTCAGCGAGAAATATAAGGATAAGTTATCGTGTGGAACATATAAATTATATATTTAAATAGAAACGGCGTTGCCATCCTTGATGAAGGAGGCAACGCCGTTTATGTATTTCTTATTGCGCCTTGGAGCTGCTAATCAGCCTTACGGGCGGTTTATAGCCCTCCTCTTTGTAGACGGCATACCGCCCGCTTCCAAGCTGCTTCGCCGTGTACATAGCGGAATCTGCCTCCTGGATCAGCCGCTTCGGGTCAATTCTGCCCTGGCTGATGGTGACCCCGATACTGGCTGAGACGAACAAGTCATGGCTCTCCAGCCTGTAGTTTCGGTTCAGACGCTCCAGCATGTTCAAGGCCAGCTGCTCTGCTTCCTTGCGGCTGCAGCGTTTGGCGATAATGACAAATTCATCCCCGCCTACCCGGTAAATATGCCGCTTGCCTTTGCGGGTAAACTGCTGCAGGCAGGTGCCCACAGCCTGAAGCAGCAGATCCCCGGTATGATGGCCAAGCGTATCATTGATCGATTTGAAGCGGTTCAGATCCAGATAGAAGACCGCCAGCGGCTCACTTGATTTGCAATGTCCCCAGAAATGATCCATCCCGTTCTTGTTCATCAGTCCGGTCAGCGTATCCCGGTAGGCCAGCTCCTTCAGCTGCTCGCGTTCGCCCAGCAGCAGGCGCACCCGCAGGAACAGATACAGGATCACCGCCATGGTCAGCATGTAGAGTGCCAGAGGAATCAGCTGGCTGCCCCGATCGTGTGCGAAGCCGGACTGTAATGTACTGGTACTGCCCAACAGATGCATTCCGCCAAGTCCGCTAAGGACCACCAGCCCCACCAGACTGGAGCGGACTGCACGGTTCTTCGGGGATTGTCTGGAGAAGCTCCGGGTCAGCCGGAGCATTGTGTATACCGTCAGGAATCCTATACCTAAGGATAGAATCGTCAATATATAATTACGGGCCTCTTCCATTATGCCTGTACCCTCCTGTGGCCTGTCATCTATTCATCGCGTTCAAGCGCTACTGTACATGTCCGGACTGAACATATTCTGAACAAAAGCTTATTTTATCATGTTAAACCTATAACTTCTAATAGCGTTAAACATATTATCGGCAGAAGCAGACTAATCGTGAGCTGGGATGTTCAGGAGAGTACTCATCCCATTGACGATTCATAACGCTAATTATATGATGGAACCTTGAGTTCCGCATTCTGGAGTCCATTCCAGATTCACCCTACACCGCAGTCATACTGCTATATTGCTAAAGGAGATTATGTGTATTATGAAAAAAGTGTTCACCCTCTTCACCGCCTTCTGCCTGCTGGCTGTACTGCTTCCCGCTCTGCACTCCAGCGCCGCTGCGGCGTCCAAGCCCAAGCTTGCCGTATACGTGGACAAGCAGAATCATTCCTTCATCCCGCTCCGGTTCCTGAACGGATTCGCCGGCATCCAGTCGGTGCTCTCCCCTTCCGGGGATCAGATCCAGATTACACGCGATGGGCAATCCGTTACATTCACTCCGGGCACTGCCGGGGCATCCGTCAACGGCAAGCCTGTGGCCACCAGTCTCCGGCCGTTCAGCGACAACGGGACCACCTATGTTCCATTATCGCTCGTAAGCCAGACGCTCGGAATACAGCTCCAGTGGAACAAAGAAGCCGGATCGCTGACGCTGACAGGCGGTGCAGATACAGCCACCCCGTATACAGCCACCCTGCCTGTGCAGAACGGCAGCCTGATCCAGAGCGGCTCGCCCGCTGTCGTCAGCGGCAAGCATACCTACAAGGTTGGCGGACGTTCTTTCAGTGTACAGACGGTTACAGTCTCGCTGCTCCATCCGTCCGTGAAGCTGGATGCCGTACTGGCAGGCAATACCGTCGGCCGGACGGAAGCGCTCGCCAGCATTGCCAAGCGCAGTAATGCGGTGGCCGCCATTAACGGCACGTTCTTCGCCGCCTATACGGACGGTGCCTTCAAGGCGCCCTACGGCTACATCATCAGCGGCGGCAAAATGCTGAAGAACAGCCCCGGAGACAACCGGGCCGTCTTCGCCTACGACCGCAACATGCTGGCCGAGCTGATCCCCGGCAGTGAATTCAAGTCCCGCTTCGATATCGGTACTATCGAAGGTGCCCTTCAGGCGGGCCCGCGGCTGCTGGTCAACGGGAAGGTCTCGCTGAATGTGGCGGCCGAAGGCTTCCGGGATCCCAAAATCCTGACCGGCGGAGGTGCCCGCAGCGCGCTGGGCCTCACCCGGGACCATAAGCTGATCCTGCTGACCACCGGCGGGGCAACCATCCCGCAGCTTGCCGAGATTATGAAGCAAGCAGGAGCGTATCAGGCCATGAACCTGGACGGTGGGGCCTCCAGCGGCCTGTACTATAACGGCAAATACCTGACCACTCCAGGACGCCTGATCAGCAACGCGCTGGTCGTTCAGACCCGTTAAGACCTTACAATGATCAAGCATTTCTCCTCAAGCTGACAGGCGGGAGAAATGCTTTTTTTTGCGGCTTCAGGCAGAATAAGGAATCCCTCTGCGGGGGATAATACATCCACAACATCCAGATTTCTGCAGAAAGGGGCCTTGATCATGCCTCATAACCGTAAGACGCGCCGCCAACCCTCCCAAGACCCCGTAGCAGCCTCCGTACCCGTATCCTTCCCGCTGCAGCCCTCGCTGGCGGCCAATCTGGAAGAGATCCGCCGCCGGGTCGGCGATAGCCCGGATATCGTTATCCGCCATCTGCGCAATGCATCCTCAGATTCTTCTGCTCTTGCCTTCATCTATATCGATGGCCTGGTCAACAGCGACATGGTCAACCAGACGGTACTTCAGCCGCTGATGGAGATGGAACTGCCGGACGGGGACGGACGTACCGCTGAAACAGTCTTCCGTCTGGCTAAGGATCACCTGCTCCCGGTCGGGAGCGTCAAGCAAAGTCCAACGCTGGAAGTCCTGCTGGCCCTGCTCTTCGACGGCTATACACTGATTCTGTTCGAAGGCCTTCAGGACGCTCTTGCCGCCGACACCTCCGGGTGGGAGAAACGGAGCATCAACGAGCCAACCTCCCAGGGCGTGATCCGCGGCCCCAAGGAAGGCTTCACGGAGAACCTCCGTACAGGCACCGCCATGCTGCGCCGCCGGCTCAAAACTCCTGACCTGCGGATGGAGGAATACCGGATCGGGCAGCGTACCGGGACCGGGATTGCCCTCATCTATCTGCAGGGCCTGGCCAGTGAGCAGGTGCTGGCGGAAATCCGCCGCCGGCTGGAGGCTATCAACACGGACGCTATTCTGGAGAGCAATTATATTGAAGAATTCATCCAGGACGGGGGACTCACCCCCTTTCCCACTATTCAGAATACCGAGCGGCCCGACGCGCTGGCCGGAGGCATCCTGGAGGGTCAAATCGGTATTATTATTGACGGTACGCCCTTTGCCCTGCTGGCTCCGTCAACCTTCTTCAATTTCTTTCAATCCAGCGAGGATTATTACCAGCGGTTCGATATCTCCTCTTTCCTGCGGCTGATCCGTTACAGCGCTTTTTTCGTATCCATGCTGCTGCCTGCCCTCTATATTGCCGTTACGACCTTCCATCAGGAGATGCTGCCGACCACGCTGCTGATCAGCCTGGCCGCCCAGCGTGAAGGGGTGCCGCTGCCTGCCTTCGCGGAGGCGCTGCTGATGGAGCTGACCTTCGATGTGCTGCGGGAAGCGGGCGTGCGGATGCCCCGCACCATTGGGCCGGCGATCTCCATTGTCGGCGCACTGGTGCTGGGGCAGGCGGCCGTATCGGCCGGGCTGGTCTCCGCGGCGATGGTCATCGTGGTCTCTTTTACCGCCATCTCGAACTTTGTCATTCCGTCGCTGGCCATCGCCAACTCGATCCGGCTGATCCGCTTCGTCATGATGATTATCGCGGCAACGCTTGGACTATTCGGCATCATGTCCTTCCTGATGGTACTGCTGATTCATATGGCGGGCCTGCGCTCCTTCGGGGTTCCCTATCTGACTCCGGTTGCGCCGATGGTCCCGCGTTATCTGAAGGACATCTTCATCCGCGTTCCGCTATGGAACATGAATATGCGGCCCAAGACGTATCTGGGCAAGGAGACCCGCAGACAATCACCGGACCAGAGGCCGCAGCCGTCGGAAGGAACAGACAGACCTTCACCGGCACAGCCTCAGCCGCAGGGGGAGGGCTCTGCTTGAACGGTAAAATCGGCACCACCCAAGCAGCCATGCTCGTCGTCAACACCATTTTGCCGACAGCCACAGTTGTGCTGCCTATTATTATAAGCACCTATGCTGAGCAAGATGCTCCGCTGGCGATTCTCCTGTCCACCGCCGCCGGCCTGCTCATTGCATGGATTATAGGGACTGTCATTCAGGAGAGCAACGGCGCACCTTTTCTGGAGTGGGTCGGGAAACGGAGCTCTCCTGCAGCCGCCTGCATCCTTGGTCTGCTGATGCTCCAATTCTATCTCGATACCTCAGCCACGATTCTGCGGGAATTCGTCAATTTCATCAAGGATAATGTGCTGATCAAGACTCCGGTCACCGTGCTGGTCATCCTGATTCTGCTCATTACGATCTATATGGTCAGACAAGGGATCGAAGCGATGGCCAGGGTCAACAGCCTCGTTATTCTGCTGTTCCTGTTCTTCATTCCGCTGTATCTCTTCGGACTGTACCCTGATCTGAATGTGCATCAGCTCTTGCCCATGTTCGACCATAATCTGTCCGAAATCACACTGGCCAGCCTGACACCAACCGCCTGGATGTCCGAAGTAGCAGTGCTGCTGTTCCTCGCTCCGTATCTGCAATATCCCAAGCGGGCGCGAATTATCGGCTGGACGGGACTGTTATTCGTAGCTGTGCTGATGATGTTCTCCCTGGTTACTGCCCTGATGGCTTTTGGCCCGGAATTCATCAAGATTAGCGCCTATCCAGGGTTCGCTACTGTCGGAATCCTCCGGATCGGGAAATTCATTGAGAAGCTGGATATCCTCTTCATCTCCTACTGGGTGCTGTCGATCTATCTGAAATTCGGAATCTTCCTGTTCGCAACCGTGGAATGCTTCAAGCAGACGTTCCGGGTAAGCAGCAGCCCCTTCACCGGCGCGCTTGGCCTGGTCATTGCCCTGGAATGCCTCTTCTCCTGGCAGAGCATGGACAGACTGAACAACTATAACCAGGAAGCACGGTTCGTCGTCTTCTTCCTGTTCAATGTACTGGTTCCGCTGGGGGCGCTCCTGCTGAACCGGGTACACCAGTCAAGAAGGAAACGGAAGGAGTGGGAGACATGAATAGAACGGGTCTGCTTCGCCTGATGCTCTGTCTTCCGCTGCTCACGCTTCTGCTCTCCGGCTGCTGGGATGACCGCGAGCTGAACGAGCTGGGCATTACCTCCGGCTCAGCTTATGACTGGGAGGATAACCAGTGGAAGGCAACCTACCAGGTGATCAATCCGTCCTCCGGCTCCAGCGGGATGGGCGGCAGCGGGGGCGGCAGCACCAGCTCTCCGCCCTTCCTCACCTTCACCGTCAAAGGCAAGACGATCATGGAGGCGGTTGAACGGACCAATCTGACCAGCACGCGCGAGATGTTCTTCTCCCACTCCAGAATCACCGTGATTGGCCGGAGCCTGGCCGAGCAGGGGATCAGTCAGCTCATTGATATGTTCCTGCGCAAGCAGGATGCGAGAGAGACGGTCTTTGTCTTTCTGTCCGAAGGGGATGCCGGGGAGATTCTGGATCAGCTGATGCAGATGACCAAGAATCAGGGCGCCGGCATCCAGCTGATGATTGAGCAGGAATCGAAGCTCTTGTCTTATTACCCGGGAATCCGCCTGTATCAGCTGGCGATGGCCCTCTCCTCGGAGTCAGGGAGCGCGGTATTGCCGGAGATTCTGCTGACCGGGCCCCAGACGATGGATGAGATCAGCGAGACCGGCGTGACCGATCTGCCTTCGCGCCTCGCGCTGGGCAGGCTGGGGGTCATTAAAGGGGATACATTTGCGGGGTGGCTCAGCCAGCAGCAGGCTTTTGGGCTGTCTTTTCTGACCGGTACGGTTGACTCTGCCACCATCGCCTTCGCCTCCCGCCCCTCCGTAAGCGATAAGCTGGATGCATCGTTCATCCTGCAGAATTCTGCGACCACGGTCCGGCCGGTCTGGGCCAAGGATCATTATGTGATGGATGTTAATGTCAAGGGTGCAGGCGTGCTTACCGAGCTGGGGAGCGTTATCGATCTTAATGACCGTAAGGCCATCCGGGAAATGGAAGAATCGCTGGAGCAGCGTGTGCTGGAGCTGATGAAGAATTCATGGGCAGAGGTGCAAAGGCTGGGCGCTGACATCACCGGATTCGCTGTGAGAATCCACCGGAGTGACCCGAAGCGCTGGAAGCAGATCAAGCAGGAGAAGAGCTGGGACCGGGTCTTCCAGGAGCTGGAGATCCGCCCCCGGGTCTCGCTGAAGATTGAGCGGACGGGCCTCAGCAACAAATCCTTCAAGTCTGTCCAGCAGGAGTAAAGGAGCTTACCTGTGAAAATAGCGATCATCCTTGTACTCTATGTCCTTGCTTATCTTTGGGGTTGTACCCGGCTGCGCGGGGAAGGCCGCGGACTGCACCGGCTGTGGCTGGGTGGTATCCTGGCCTATGCCGCCTATCTTCATCTCTGCGGCATTACAGAGACCCCGCATCTCTCGCTGGGCACCCTGTACACGGCGGTCTTCCAGCCTGCCGGCAGAGCGATAATCTATTGGTTAGGAGGCTGAGCAGCAGGATGCCAAGCAAAGAACAGGTCTCTTCCCTGCAGATTGCGTTCATGATTATGCTATTTGAAATCGGCAGCACGCCGCTCTTCCTGCTCGGTGGCACAGCGCAGCAGGATTCCTGGCTGGCGATGTGTGCAGGCTCAGCCGCCGGCTTCGTGCTGCTCCTGCTGCTGCTGTGGATTCAGCACCGCTCGGCAGGCACCGATCTGGTCGGGATGCTCAGGCTGCATTTCGGCAGGGTGCCCGGCGCCTTGATCGGCGGGGTCTACAGCCTGTATTTTGCCTATCAGTCCATGCGCAATGTCCGCGATCTCGGCGAACTGACAGCGATGACCATGCTGCCCCGGACCCCAATCTCGGTCACGATGCTGATCTTCGTGCTATTGGCCTTGTACGCCATCTGGAAGGGGGCCGAGGTCGTCTTCCGGCTGCCCGAGGTGCTGCTGCCGTTCATGCTGTTCTTCTATGCGCTGCTTGTTCTGATGCTGGCCATAATGGGTGCCATCGACTTCAGCCGTCTGCTCCCGGTCATGGAACAAGGACCGTTGCCGGTCCTTGAAGCTGCCCTGCCGGAGATCGTCTCATTCCCCTTCGGGCAGATGGTAGTATTCCTGATGCTGTGGACGTTATGGGAGAAGCCCGGTGTGCCTGTAAAAGCAACAGTGAACGCTTATCTGCTAATCAGCGCGTTCCTGATCTTCATGAACGCGCTCAACGTGGCGGTGCTCGGCCCGGTGATTGCGGGGATCAGCCAGCTGCCTTTTCTCAAAACGGTCCGGGTCCTGTCCAACCTCAAATTCGTGGAGCGGCTGGATATCCTGGTCACCATCCAGCTCTTCCTGGGGCTGCTGATCAAGATGATGCTCTTCTATTTCTGCTCGGTCAAAGCTATGGCAGAGCTGACGGGCAAGCCGGCCAAGTGGTGGGTATTTCCTGTCGGGGCGGTGATCTACGGTGCATCTTTCATTGAACGGGATTATACCCAGCATATTGCTATCGGCCTGGGGCCCAGCCTGAAGCTGGACCCGCTCTTCCAGGTTGCTGTTCCGCTGCTGCTGGCCTTATCGATATGGGTACGGGGCCGGCGTTCGGCATGAAGCTTAGTCCGCCGCCTGCTGGTTGAACTTCAGATTCTGCGGCTCCTCCGGCAGAAGCTCTGCCGCCTGTCCGCCGGTCTCCGGAACATCCTTGCCCACTTCCTCGAATTCACATTCCCCCAGCCATACCTGTCCGTTTCCGCTTAAGAGAATGCCGATATTGATCACATTGGCTTCAGGCGGAATATCGAGTACACAGGCATAATGGTTCCATTCCGTGGTCCCCCGGATGCTCCGGTTCTGCATGTTATCGAACGCCAGCAGATTCTCGCTTTTGTCATCAACCCTCATCCACAGTCCGCTCCAGCCGGCGACCTCCTCCGCTCTTATAAATCCGGAGAAGCGCATCCGTTTGCCCACATACCGGCTTGCCTGAAACTGCTGCATTAAGGTTCCGAATACACTCTCGTCCGGACCTGTGTCCTCAATGGACTGAAGATGCATCGAGGGGCTTGTCTTATAGCAGACCCGGGGATCGATCTCCACCTTGTACTTCTCGGGATGGGTCCCGGTTATTTTCCAGCCTGTAATCTCTGTCATTGTGTATACCTCTCTTTCCTGAATGAGTTGTCTCACCTGCGCTCTGTACTGGGCAGGCGGCAAAGCGTAGATTTCTTTGAAGGCTCTGGTGAAGGCCTCCTGGCTCTCGAAGCCGTATTGCAGGGCAATGTCCAATATCCGCTCCTCGGAATACAGCAGGAGATTGGCGGCTTGGCTGAGACGGCGGGCCCGGATATATTCGTGGACGTTCTTGTTCACGTATTTGCGGAACACCCGGTGAAAATGATATTTGGACAACCCCGCCGCCTTAGCCACCTTCTCAAGGTCCAATTCCTCTTCCAAATGCTGCTCAATGTACTCGATGCTCTTGTGGATCAGTTGGTAGTGCAATGTTCTCTCACCCCCCGGCAATTCAAAGTATATAACAGGCTCCGTGAACCCTTTTGATCAATCTTGCTGTCTTTTTGTTTCCCTAAGGAAACTTTATTGTTGCAAGGACAAATTCATTCTCTTATACTAATATTGTGGTAACCCGCAATAATCTGTGCCAGGCACAATTTACGGTACAAGTGCATATTTCATACTTAAGGATAATTATATAAGAACATTCAGATTTAACGAAAAGCGAAACGATATGAAAGCAGGTGATCTTATGGCTGGAGCCGTTATTCCATTATCCGAAGCTGCGAATGGCAGCACGCTGCGCATCAGCGGCATCGAGGTACAGGGTGTGCTGCGGAGAAGGCTGCTGGATCTCGGATTTGTCGCCGGGAACCGTGTAGAAGTGCTGCGGCGCAGTCCGCTTGGAGACCCTACCGCTTACCGGATCAGCAATACAACCATTGCCCTGCGCCGGGAAGAGAGTTCCCTGATCTATGGAGAGATCGTTGGAGGTGATGAAGGATGAGCCAGTATACTGTCGCTTTCGCAGGCAATCCCAATACCGGCAAAAGCACGCTGTTCAATCTGCTCACCGGCCTGCGCCAGCATACCGGCAACTGGGCGGGCAAGACCGTGGTCACCGCCGAGGGACGATTCACCCATAAAGAGCATACTTATGTGGCCGTTGACCTTCCCGGCACCTACTCACTCTATTCGAATTCCGCTGATGAAGAGGCTGCGCGGGACTACATTATCTTCGAGCAGCCGGATGTTACGCTGGTGGTTCTGGATGCAACGTCGCTGGAGCGCAATCTCAATCTTGCCCTGCAGGTGCTGGAGATTACCGGACGGGCCGTCGTCTGTATCAACCTGATTGATGAAGCCCGGCGGCTCGGCATTGATATTAATCTGAAAAGAATTGCGAAGCGGCTCGGGGTTCCGGTCACGGCCATCTCTGCCCGTAACCGGACCGGCATCGATGAGCTGCTCGACCAGATTGAGCGCGTCGCTACGGGAGCCTTCCAGGCTGAGCCGCTGAAGATTACCTACAGTAAGGAGATTGAGCAGGGCATCGCCGAGCTGATCCCGATGGTGGAGCAGACCATCGGCTCCCGTTACCCGGCGCGCTGGATCGCCCTGCGGCTGCTGGACGGCGACCACAGTCTGCTCAGTTCACTCAAATCCAGAATATCCCGCAAGGATATTCCCGTAAGCGGGGAGGTGGCCGGCCATGGAGTCACCGCATGCCATTAACGGCCACGACCGGATCGACTCCCTGTTCGCTGCCGCGAAGAAGCTGGCCGACCGGGGAGGGGTGCGCGACGAGATTGTCAGCGGAATCTACGGCGTGTCCGCCGGCATCTGCAGCGAGGCCGTCACCTATCAGGACAAGAAGAAGCTCAGCAGTACCTATAAGCTGGACAGTATCGTCACCTCCAGGCTGTGGGGGTTCCCGATTATGTTCGCCGGTCTCGGGCTGGTTTTCTGGATCACCATCGCCGGAGCGAACTATCCGTCAGGCTGGCTGGCCTCCCTCTTCAGCTGGATCGAAGGATATCTGACGGCCGGGTTCACGGCGCTCCATGCACCAGACTGGCTGCACGGCGTCCTGGTCCTCGGGCTCTACCGGGGCACCTCTTGGGTCATCAGCGTCATGCTGCCGCCTATGATGATTTTTTTCCCGGTGTTCGCGCTGCTGGAGAATTTCGGGTATCTGCCCCGGGTGGCTTTTAATATGGACCGCTTGTTCAAGAAGTCCGGCGGCCACGGCAAGCAGGCGCTCACGATGTCGATGGGCTTCGGGTGCAACGCCGCCGCCATTCTGTCCACCCGCATTATCGAATCGCCGCGCGAGCGGATGCTGGCTATTCTGACCAATAATTTCGTGCCCTGCAACGGACGCTGGCCGACACTGATACTGCTCTCCTCCATGTTCATGGTCGGGGCGGCCACGACCGGGGCACTGCGCACCTTCTCCACCGCGCTGGTCCTGATGGGCATTGTGCTGATCGGAATTATCGTTACGCTGAGCGTATCCTGGGTCATGTCCAGAACCGCGCTGCGCGGGGTGCCTACACACTACACGCTGGAGCTTCCGCCCTACCGGCGCCCGCAGATCTGGAAGACTATAGTACGCTCGTCCAAGGAAAAGTCGCTGAATGTCCTGACCCGGGCCATCATTGTGGCCGCTCCGGCGGGCATCATCACCTGGGTGCTCGGCAACATTATGGTCGGCGGGGAAAGTGTGCTGAACCATATGGCCGCCTTCTTCGATCCGTTCGCCCAGCTGCTCGGCCTCGACGGCTTCATCATCATGGCCTTCATCCTCGGGCTGCCGGCCAATGAAATCGTGCTGCCCATCCTGCTCATGGGCTATATGTCCTCCGGTGCCATGGTGGATATCGAAGGCCTCGGCAGCATCAAGGATATCTTCCTGAGCCACGGCTGGACCTGGCTGACCGCGCTGAACATGATGCTGTTCTCGCTGCTTCATTATCCCTGCGGCACCACGCTGGTGAACATCTACAAGGAGACCAAGAGCATGAAGTGGGCCGTACTCTCGGCCGTCATTCCGCTCGCCATCGCCATATCCGTAACCTTCGCAGTGGCAACGCTGGCCCGGCTGTTCGGCTGGGTGTGAGCGGGGCGGGACAGGATAACAGTAGGAGCACAGGCTTTAGGCAGACCGTTTTTCGCTCTAATGGGCGATTAACGGTCTGCTTTGCGCTGGGGCATTGTGATCTGTTTTTCGATTACATTCCGCCAACGCGCCTCCACCACGACAAATGTGATCGGTTTTTCGATTACATTTGGCCCACGCACCTCTACCATGCTCAATGTAGTCGGTTTTTCGATTACATTCCGCCCACGCACCTCTACCACGACAAATATGATCGGTTTTTCGATTACATTGGGTCCGCAGACCCCCGTGGTTACAGGAGTTAACGGGCAAATAGGGACACCTGTTCCTCTCTTATTTGACTCTCCCTCACCCTACATGTTAGGGTGATTTGGAAGCTATTATTTTCCGGGAGGGATTGTTCATGACAGCAGTGAAGCTCAGTATTGATTACGATGCATTTGAGGAAGGCAAACGGATGGAGACGGAGATTGAACGCTTAAGCAGCAGCCCAGAAGCGGCTACCCTGACCAGCCTGACGATTGGCGACTGGGGACAAGCTTACGAGCAGAGTTCGGAGGTTGCCGTCGAGGCTCTGGTGAAGCATAAAGCAAGCTTCCCGGCGCTGCGCAAGCTGTTCATCGGGGACATGAGCTATGAGGAATGTGAAATCTCGTGGATTAACCAGACCGATCTCTCGCCGCTGCTGCCCGCTTATCCTGAGCTGCAATCCCTGACTGCACAAGGCGGTACCGATCTGCGTCTGAGCCAGCTGCAGCATGACAAGCTCGAAGAGCTCATTATTATTACCGGCGGACTCAGCAAGGCCGTGCTGGCGGACATTGCCGCCTCCCGCCTGCCGAATCTGCGCAAGCTGGAACTATACCTAGGTGTGGACAATTACGGCTTCGACGGCGGGCTGGAGGATATTCTGCCGCTGATCGAGCCCGGGAAGTTCCCTAAGCTTACCTATCTCGGACTCAAAAACAGTGAAATCCAGGATGAGATCGCCGCTGCTCTGGCGGACGCTCCAATTCTCGATCAGCTCGATACGCTCGATATGTCGCTCGGGACGCTCAGTGATGAAGGCGCGGAGGCGATTCTGGCCAGTGAACGGGTGAAGGGCCTGAAGCATATTAACCTGAGCTATCACTATATGTCGGACGAAATGATGGACCGCCTGAAGAACAGCGGACTGCCGGTCGATGTCAGCGACCAGCAGGACAGCGCTGACGATGATGACTGGCGGTACCCGTCCATCACCGAATAATGCGGTCCGCAGCACCGCTGATTGTGTTCTGCCAGCCCGGCGACCGGCGCTCGGCGGGCATCCAGCAGGCTAGGGAGCGCCTGGGTCTGCCCCCGGCGCTCCTGATTCCCTACGCCGCGCTGCTGCAAGGCCAGCCGCTGGCTGAGCTGCTGTCCCCCGCCTTGCAGGCCGGGGGCCAGGCGCCGCAGCTGCGCCTGGAATCCCCGGGCGGCAGCTTCGCGCTGGAGCGGGCGCTGATCGCGCTCGGTGCGCCGGACGCGCCGGACGCCGACGACTCGCTGCACCCGTTCGGGCAGCAGCCGGACCTGCGGCCGCTAAGCTCCAAAGCGGCCGCCGCCCTGCAGGAGCTGCCAGGCGTGCTGCATCATCCGTCCCAGTGGTTCCGGGGCTACTGCCGCCTGCTGGCGCGGCTCCGGCGGGAGGCCGGGCAGCTCCTGCCCGGCTCGCGCTGGACCAATGATCCGGCGGAGATTGCCGCTATGACCGACAAGCGCCGCACCCAGCAGATCCTCGCAGAGGCTGGCGTTCCGGTGCCCCGGCCGCTATGCAGCAGCAGCGGGCAATCCCCCATGGACTATGCGTCCCTGCGCGAGCTGATGCATGAGCAGCGGATGCACCGCGTGTTCATCAAGCTGGCCAGCGGGTCCGCTGCCTCCGGGGTGATCGCGTATCAGCTCAATCCGGCGACCGGAGCCGAGCTGGCGGTGACCACCATCGGGGTTGAGAACTATATTACCCGGCCTCCGGTGTATTATAATTCCGGCAGGCTGCAGCGTTACACCGACTCCACCCGCCTGGCCGGAATCATCAACTGGCTGTACCGCCACGGCGCTTATGCCGAGCAGTGGATTCCCAAGCCCGGTAAGGACGGGCAGTCCTTCGACATCCGCCAGCTGGTGGTGGCCGGGGAAGCCTGCCATGCCGTAGCCCGGGTCAGTACGACGCCGATCACGAATCTGCATCTGCGCAGCCGCCGGATGTCTCCGGAGGAGGCCGGGCTGACGGAGGCGCAGGAGGCGGAGGTACGGCGGACAGCGGAGGCTTCGCTGGCCGCTTTTCCGCGCTGTTCTATCGCGGGGATTGATGTGCTGGTGGGCAGTGCGGGACGGATGTATACGGCGGATGTGAATCCTTTTGGCGACTTATTATATGATGTTGAATACCAGGGCTGCAGCACCTACGAATGGGAAATGAAGCAGCTCTCCGGGAGGAATCCGGCCCCATGACCGATATGAATGCCATCGTTGGCACCCACGATATCTTAATGATCACACTCGATACCTTGCGCTATGATGCAGCTGTGCTGGAGGAGGCGAACTGTCCGAATCTGTGCGGCAGCGGCTCCTGGGAGAAGCGGCATACCCCCGGGAGCTTCACGTATGCGGCCCATCACGCCTTCTTTGGCGGCTTCCTGCCCACTCCGGCTAACACAAATAAGGCTGAGCATGTGCGGCTGTTCCATTCGCGGAATACCGGACTGAAGACCCATCCTCACACTTGGCTGTTCGATACGCCCGATATGGTGTCGGGGCTGGCGGCGGCGGGGTATCAGACGGTGTGTATCGGGGGCGTCATCTTTTTCACCAAAAAAGTGCCCCTCGCCCGCGTCCTCCCCGGCTACTTCCAGCACAGCTACTGGCGGATGACCTTCGGGGTGACGAATCCGCGCTCCACCGAGCATCAGGTGAATCACGCGCTTAAGCTGCTCGGCAACACACCGCTGGACCAGCGGCTGTTCCTGTTCCTGAATGTCTCGGCGATCCACGGCCCGAACCATATGTTCCTGCCGGGGGCCCGCAAGGATTCAGTGGACAGCCAGCGCGCTGCGCTGCGTTATGCTGACGGGGAGCTGGGGCGTCTGTTCGATGCGTTCCGCGAGCGAGGTAACCCGGTCTTCTGCCTGGCCTTCTCCGACCACGGCACGGCGTACGGCGAAGACGGCTACCAGGGCCACCGGCTGGCTCATGAGACGGTCTGGAATGTGCCTTACCGCGAATTTTTCTTATAATCTATCACCTGCAAAAGAAAGGAGAACGTATGACGTCCATCCGGCAACCGCATCACACGAACCAAGACGGACCGCCTCCCTTCTCTTCAGGGGAGCTTCAGCAGTGGACGGAGCAGATTACGGCCCATCCTTACCGCAATTATCTCTATTCTTATCCGCACAAAACCGCTTACCGCAAGCTCGATCCGCCTCTTTCGCTCGAAGAGCTGTGGCGGGATGAGCCTGCGGAGAGCTTTTTTCTGTATATGCATATTCCCTTCTGCGGCGCACGCTGCGGCTTCTGCAACCTGTTCACGCTGCCCGACAAAAGAGCGAATGTCCACGCCGAATACGTGGATGCGCTGGAACGGCAGGCCCGGCAGTGGGCGGCCTTCACCGGACACAAGCCTTACGCGCGCTTCGCGGTCGGCGGCGGAACGCCAAGTCTGCTCGCGCCTGAGCAGCTTAGACGGTTATTCAGCATCGCTACGGACATTATGGGCGTGGACCTCAGCACGGTCTCCATTTCCGTCGAGACCTCACCGGAGACGCTGACCGAAGAAAAGCTGTCGATTCTGAAGGAGCATACCGTGGACCGGGTCAGCATGGGCATCCAGAGCTTCGTGGCCGCCGAGTCGGCCGCCATCTACCGGCCGCAGGACCCGGAGGTGGTGTACCGTGCGCTGGAGCTGCTGGGCAAGTATGATTTTCCCATTCTGAATCTGGATCTGATCTACGGGCTTCCCGGGCAGACGGTGGACTCCTGGCTTTATTCACTGAAGCAGGCGCTGGCGCATGATCCTGAGGAGATCTTCCTCTATCCGCTCTACACCCGGGAGCACACGATTGTGAAGCCGGGCGATCTGGCGGACCAGCTCGATATCCGTCATGAATGTTACGAAGCGGCACGTGAAGTGCTGGCACAGCATGGCTACCGCCAATACTCGATGCGCCGATTCGCCAAGGCGGATGCGGGCAGCGGTAAAGCCATTCTGGATTACAGCTGCCAGGAGGAAGGGATGGTCGGCCTCGGCTGCGGCGCACGCTCCTACACCCGGAATGTGCATTATGCCTCCCGCTACGGTGTCAGCCGCCGGGCGACGGAGAGCATTATCGCGGATTATGTGGCAGCGGAGCGTTATGACACCGCCGACTATGGCATTGTACTGAGCCTGGCAGAGCAGAAACGGCGGTTCATCCTCAAGGCTATCCTGCACAGTGAAGGACTGGCGATTTCAGACTACAACGAGCGGTTCGGGACTTCGCTGTGGGCGGATCATCCCGAGCTGGGCCTGCTGGTGCAGAGCGGCTTCGCCACGGATGATGAGGGCATCCTGCGGCTGAGCGCGGACGGTCTCGGCTACTCCGATTCCATCGGCGACTGGTTCATCTCCGGCGAGATCCGGGAGCAGATGAAGGAATTCGTCCTGCCATGAAGGCGGTTCTCTACTACCGCGGCTCCCTCTCTTCCTGCAATTATGACTGTCCTTACTGCCCTTTCGGCAAAACCAAAGACAGCGCCGCCACCCTCGCCAAGGACCGCGAACAGCTTGCCGCCTTCGTGGAGTGGGTCAAGGCGCAGGGGGAGGCAGGGCACCGGCTGTCCATTTTCTTCAACCCCTACGGTGAAGGGTTGATTCACCGCTGGTACCGGGAGACGATGGTCACCCTCTCCCATCTGGACCATGTGGACAAGGTCGCCATCCAGACCAATCTGTCGGCCCGTTTGGACTTCACCAGCAAGCTGAACCCGGCCAAAGCCGCCTTCTGGGCGACCTATCACCCGGGCCAGGTCAGCGAAGAGCGGTTTCTGGCCCAGTGTATGGAGGTGTACCGGCGAGGAATTCCTTTTAGCGTGGGGAGTGTGGGGATTCGCAGTGCTTTCCCGGCTATTGGCTCGCTGCGCGCGGCCTTGCCGGAGGAGGTCTACCTGTGGGTGAACGCCTTCAAGGACAGGCCGGATTATTACACTGCTGAAGATATCACCTTCCTTAGCGGCATTGATCCGCACTTCCAGATTAATGCGGTAGACTACGACAGTCTCGGCGCGCGCTGTAATGCCGGGAGCAGCGTCTTCTACGTGCAGGGCCCCGGCCTGGTGAAGCGCTGCTATAAGGACCGGGCGGTGATCGGCAACCTGTACCGCGACGGGCTGGAGGGCCTGGCCGCTGAGCGGAGCTGCCGCATGAAGGTCTGCGACTGCTACATCGGCTACATCCATATGCCGGAGCTGGGTCTGGAGCAGGTCTACGGCTCCGGTCTGCTGGAGCGGATACCTTATGGTGCGGGGAGGACAGCGCTATGAATGATCAGGTACAGGCACGTAACACCTCTGCCGGGTTAACGATATGGCTCACCGGTCTGTCCGGGGCGGGCAAATCCACGCTTGCCGCCTTACTTACGGACCGGCTCCGGGAGCAGGGGCAGGCGGTGGAATGGCTGGACGGCGATGTGCTGCGGCGCAATCTGGGCCGGGGACTCGGCTTCAGCCGCGAGGACCGGTTCGAGAACATCCGCCGGGCGGTCTACCTTGCCGGGATGCTGAACCGGCATGGCGTGATCACTATAGTCTCGGTGATCAGTCCTTATGCTGAGATGCGCAGCTATGCCCGGCAGGCGCTGCCGGGCTTCGTGGAGGTCTATGTCGACTGCCCGCTCCCCGTCTGCGAAGCGCGGGATGTCAAAGGGCTGTACGCCAAGGCCCGCTCCAGGGAGATTCCGGCCTTCACCGGAATCTCCGATCCCTATGAAGCTCCGGCTGACCCGGAGCTGACGCTTTATACGGCGGAACAGACACCGGAGGAATGCATAGAAGAGCTGATAAGCTGGCTGACGGAGCATCGGCTGTATCCGATGTGACAGTTTATCGCTCAGCGCGGGGGATTCCTCGCGAATGCGGCGTGGATGCGAGGCGAATACAATGTGAATGCGGTAGACAATTAGGAAGGGGGAGTTATAGCTGATCGCTATAACTCCCCCTTTTTTGATGCCGTGCGGCTCGCATGTGGAGGTCTGTTGGTTAGAAGCTGCCTATTAGCGCTGCACACGTATGCTGCATGTATTGGATTGGTTAGTTCTTTGTTTACATGGTGGCGAGATACAGTGGCTGATGCTCCCCACCGGACTGTAATGCGCTTATTCGGCTAAAAACCACCTTTTTCTCTCCTTTGCGGACTGGGAAGCCCTTATTCTCAGCCAAATCGGCCTCAGCAGCGGCTGAATCGGAACATAAGGTCCTGTGTGTCCGCGAGTGTCCAATAATCAGGTTATTTGGTCGAAATAAGCGCCCTGTAGTCCGGATAGACTTGCGATGGCGCCAATCCGCAACAATCAGCGCCAGCCGACCTCCGCCCGCCATCTCCGCATTATCTCCGCGAGCCGTTCGACCGCCGGCGCAGGAGAATCAGTGCGGCGGCTCCAAGAACTATGATTCCGGCTCCAGCTCCAGCGTATAGCAGCCAAGGTGCAGATGCGGTTTCAGGCTCGGTTGTTGGATTATTATCTGAGTCTGCCCCGTGATCATCCGCAGGGGCTGCCGTCCTATTGTCGCCGGCGATTCCGGGCGGCTCTGTGGGCGAGCCCACGGACATCCCGGCCCCCAGCTCATTCAGGTCTTCCTGTGCATTAGAGTACAAGGTCGTCCGGCTGCACAGGCTGACTGTGAGCTTAGCCTTTCCATCTGCCCCTTTTGTCCCCTCTGTGCCCCCTGCTCCGCCATCCGCTCCACCTGTTCCATTCGCTCCTTCTGCTCCGCCCCGGGCATAGACCAGGTAACGTTCCCCCTCGGTGAACTCAAAGCCGCAGCTTGCCGATGACTGCGCTGTACTCACCGTGATCTGCTCCCCCACTTCACCCTTCCAGTGCGCCCCCGTCAGAAAGGTGACATACACCGGGTCCCCGCTGGATTGCACAAGTTTAGACGACTTCTCCATTGAAGTTACTGTACCTTCAAACACCGCTGTACTCTTCTCCATTGCCTCAACCGGCGATGAAGGTACTGCACAGGAACAAGCGTAGGTTACCTGTGGGCGTACCGTCAGCAGAGTCATGAACACCACCAGCACACTGAGCATCAGAAGCAGCCCGCTTCGGACATTTTTTCTCTCAAGCATTGCAATCCCCTCCTTACACTCCAGACGGGATTGACAAAGAAAGGTTGCTCTGCCAGTGTTCAAACTAAGACCTTTCAGCAAACCATCCACGGATAACCTGCACACGCTAAGGTGAGCCAGCAAAATAATGCCTTACCTCTATCCACTCTAGCTGCCCTAGCATCCTCCAACAAATTACCCTCCCATTCTTCCGCTCCATCCCTCCGCCTCAATCTCCCTGGCAATGGTAATCATCCGCTGCATCCCCTCGCGCAGCAGCGCTTCACTCGCGAAGGAATAGCTGAGGCGCAGCCAGGACTTCATCGTCCCCTGCGGATCACAGAGTTCACCGGGGACGAAGGAGACCGACTGCTCCATGCAGCGGGCGAACAGTGTATCTACCGGGATACTGTCCGGCAGCTTCACCCACAGATTGAGCCCGCCCTGCGGCGTTGTCCACTCCCAGCCGGTAGCGGCAAGCGCCTCCTCCATCAGCTCTTTGTGTACCTGCAGGGCAATCCGCAGCTTGCCGAGATGCTGCTGCAGGCGCGGCGAGGTGTAGTAGTGCAGGAAGATCTTCTGATTCAGCAGCGGCGTCCCGTTGTCCGCCAGGGATTTGGCGGCGATCAGCCGGTCCATGAACGGATGCCGGCAGGCCACCGCACAGATCCGCAGGCCGGGTGCGACATATTTGCTGAAGCTGCTGATATAGATGACCCAGCCCTCTGTATCATAGCTGAAGATCGGCGGGGGCGGCTCCGCCCCGAAATACATGTCCCGGAACGGGTCATCCTCGACCAGCAGACAACGGTAGCGCTCCGCCAGCTCGACCAGCAGCTTGCGCTGCTCCACAGGCACCGTATATCCGGTCGGATTATGATTCGTAGGATTCAGATAGAACATCCTCGGCTTAACCTTACGCATCAGCTCCTCCACCGCCGCCAGATCATACCCCTGCGGGGTGATCTCTACCGCAACCAGCCGCGCACCAGCCCGGCGAAAAATATCCAGCGCCACACTATACGTAGGCCGCTCCACCAGCACTGCATCCATCGGTCCCAGCATGATCCCGGCAATGAGGTTGATGGCCTGCTGGGCACCCGAAGTAATCAGCAGCTCATGCGCAGATAACTGAAGCTGATATTTACCTTGGAAATGGCGGCTCAGCGTGCTGCGCAGCTCCTCATCCCCCTGAACGGTGGAATACGTACCCATGACCTTCGGGTAAAGGTCGAATACTTTTTTGACATAATCGGACAGAAACAGGTTCGGCAGCAGCCCCGGATCAATCAACGCCTGTGAGAACTGATACGTGACGGGCATCCGCTGGATGTCAGACATTGGGCTGGAGACCCTGTAACCTGGCACAGCCGCTTCTTCTTCATCCGTCTGCTCCAGCCTGCTGCCGGGCGCTACATAATAACCGGATTTGTCTCTGACATACAGCTTGCCGTTCTCGGTCAGTGCCCGGTACGCCTTGAACACCGTTAACCGGTGGACCCCCAGCTCCTCTGCCAGCCCCCGGACCGAAGGAAGCTTGTCGTGTGCCTTCCATTCACCGCGCGCCATCCGGTTCAGCATGAACTCACAGATCTGACGGAACAAAGGATTGCTTTGCCCGCTTCCGGCTATTTTACTCATCTATTCTACCCGCCTCTCCAGCTTCCCGAGCTAATCTGTTATGCAGCTATTGTACCGCATTCCGCCCGGTAACTGTTCTATGATCTGCAATCTGTTCTGTGCCTATGCAGCTATGATTAACAGACTACTTGTAAGGCAAACGCCACACAACTACCGCAAAGGGGAAACCAACCATGATTATGCTCGCTTATTCACTGGTCTGTCTGATCTTCGGCACCACCTTCCTGGCCATCAAAATCGGCGTAGACGCCGGAGCGCCGCCGTTCTTCTCTGCGGGCTTACGTTTTTTCCTGGCTGGAGCTGTCCTGTTCCTGTTCATGGTTCTGCGGGGCAAAGCCCGCTTCTCCCTGCTGCTGCGCAAGGAAATGCTGCTCACGGGAGCCGCGCTGACCTTCGGCACCTTCTCTGCGCTCTACTGGGCCGAACAATATGTATCCTCCGGGCTCGCCGCCGTCCTGTCCGCTACCGGGCCGATGATGATTTTGCTGATGCAGATGGCCTTCCTGCGGCAAAAAGCGCCCGCCTCCTCGCTGCTCGGCTGTATCATCGGCTTCACCGGCGTGCTTCTTCTGCTGCTGCCCAGCCTTACGGCTGCTGTTACTCCCCTCTGGCTGATCGGCTGCATCGTCGTACTGCTTGGAGAGCTATGTTATGCGGCCGGGGCGATCTATTCCAAAAAAGTAACCACCGCCTTCACCGGGGTCTCCCCCATTGCGTTGAATGCGGCCCAGATGATGTACGGCGGCGCGCTGCTGTTCCTGCTGTCCCTATTCTCGGAGCCGCTGCATCCTTCTTATCTGATGTCCTTCCAGGCCGCCGGCTCTCTGCTCTATCTGACCGTCATCGGGTCCATGGTGGGGCACACTCTGTTCTACTGGCTTGTTGCCAAGACGAACCCGGTCTTCCCGTCCACCTGGCTGTATATCTCTCCGCCGATTGCTGTCGGGGTAGGCTTCCTGTTCTATAACGAAGCCGTCACCTGGATGACCCTGCTTGGCGTAATCACGATTATCACGGGAACGGTTCTTGTGAATGCGAAGGCGTTGAAGCAGCTAATACGCAGGCCCAAACCGGCCATCCCCGTTCTGCAAAAAGCAAACATAGAAGCTCTGCCGCAGGAGTAACGGTCTCTGCGTCACACACAAAAACAGCCGGAAACCCGCATACGGGGGGTTCCGGCTGTTTTTATCGTATACACTATTAATTCTGCCCGCTGCATCAGGGGCTGCTCAACATTTCATTGCTAACTGCGGGCTATCTGCTTACCGCCCCTGCCGTCCCCGCATATCCTCAAGTCTGGCCGCGTTGCGGCGGCGTTCCTGCTCTTCCTCCGCATCGGTGAGCCTGCGGTCCGCGTTATGGTCCGGCACCCGGTCCATGCCGTGCCGCGAGCCGGAGTACACATCTCCGGTCATCCCCGGACGGTTCATATCCTCCGCCGCTCTCCGGTCCGGCAGATCATGCTCGGTAGCTGAATTCATCGTATCCAGCCCTGTATCATGTCGGCCTTCAAGACCCGAGCCGTTGAACGCGGCATCTACAGCGTCTGTGACCGGATTGCGGGGAGCCTCCGTAGTGTTATCCGCCGGCATAGAATCACTCATATAGCGGTCGGCATTTGCCGAGTTATGGTTGCGGAATACCGTGTACACATCATCTGCCCGCTTGTTATCTGCATCGACCATGACCAGAATACGGCCTTCGTCTACATAGTTGTCGTAACTCGCTGCCTCATCCTCCGGGATACCCAGCCCGATCAGACCGCCGACCAGACCGCCGGTTCCGGCCCCAACTGCAACGCCTGTTAAGGTGGCCGCAATCGGTCCCGCTGCGATAATCGGCCCGATGCCCGGAATCGCCAGTGCACCGATGCCTGCCAGCAGTCCGGTCACCCCTCCAAGAATCCCGCCGGTTGCCGCTCCTGAGGCCAGTCCTTCAGGTGCCTTCGTTCCTGTCTCCTCGGTAAGCGCTTCGGTATCCTGTCTATTTCTCGCTATCACTGAGATATCCTCTGTCAGAAACCCGCGTGCCTTCAAGTCTTCAATAGCCTGAGAGGCTTCATGCTCGGTATAGAATACACCTACAATTTTCTTGTTCATAACGATTCCCTCCTGGTAGCTGTTTTGTAGTTACGCTTTAACTTTCACACCCCTTACTTAACCACACAGCCCTCTGCGAAACTGCCTAATCCCCAACTTTATCGCGGTTCCGCAAATTAATTTCTGAAACAGGAAATTTGCGGTACAGACACATTTTGCTCACATTCAGAGATTGAAGGGCAGGTTAAATGACGCAGAATTCCCCGCGTGACGGCAGTTATTAAGCCTTTGGGAACAATGCGCCAGCCGCATTACCGCGCCGCCCAAAAGGAGCTATACTCCTCGTAAGACTGGTACACCATTCTAATTCAAATCAGGGGGAACCGCGATGAATATGCGTCTGAAGGTACTGAAGAAGCATCTGCTCTTCTGCTGCAGCGAGCACTGCAATAACCAGGAGGTAGAGGAGGTCATGCAGGAATTCAAGGAACAGATGGTCGAGCAGGGCATCAACAAGACAGTCAAAATCAACAAAACCAGCTGTCTCGGCTTATGCGGCAACGGGCCTTTTGTCATCGTGTATCCTGACGGGATCTGGTATTACAATGTAACAGTGGACGATGTAGCACGGATTGTGGAGGAGCATCTGGTGAACGGGCAGCCGGTAGAAGAGCTTGTGATGCTCAAAATGGAGGCCTGACCCTGACCCTAGGAATCCTTATCCGGCTTGCATTCAGCCTGCATACTCCTGGTCCCTCCCCTCCCCGGGCTGGGACTATTTGCGGTTAACCGGCCTTGCCCCTTCTGCGGTATAATGGAAGTATGTGCGTTCATTACGGAGTACCCTTATCCTTCAGGAAATGAGGCTGCAAGCATGACTGTATTCAAATACAACGCCCACCGCCCCCACCGGGCCAATCCTGACTTGTATCTGCATTACTGGGGCAAGGAGCAGTGTGTACCAGGCCATTCGTTCGGACCCGGGGTGCGAAGCCTGTACAAAATCCACTTCATTCATGCCGGAACCGGCCGGGTAACCGTCGGGGAAGCCACCCATACACTGGGCGCCGGACAAGCCTTCCTCACTTACCCTCATGTGGTGACACATTATGCCGCAGACCAGGATGACCCTTGGCTGTATTCCTGGATTGCTTTTACCGGGGAGGAGGCGGCCTATCTGTTATCACGGACTTCGCTTACCCCGGAGCAGCCGGTGTTCCCGATGGATCAGGAGCTGATGCCCTCGCTGTCTGCCAGGTTATCTGAAACGGGGAGCAGCGGGGAGCGGCTGGATCTGCCGCTGAAGGTGATGCTCTATGAGTTCTTCTCCCTCCTGCTGCACACGGTCCCGGCTGCCGGCAGCCCGGCTCCGCGCAGCAGAAGCGTCTATGTTGAGCAGTGCCTGCATTATCTTCAAGCCCATTACGCCGAGAATGTGACGATGGAGAGCCTGTCCGCATCCTTGAAGCTGGACCGCAAATATATGTCGGCGCTGTTCAAGCGGACGGTCGGTATGCCTCCGCAGCAATATCTGCTCCAATTCCGAATGTCCAAGGCCTGCGAGCTGCTGACCGAGACGGGCTGCACCATAGGGGAGATCTCGCAATCGGTGGGGTATCAGGATGCGCTGCTCTTTTCCCGGATGTTCAAGAAGGTGAAGGGCTGCTCCCCCAAAGAATACCGGCTACGCCATGCAGATACGGACATTGTGCTATAAAATTCATCCATGCTGACATACGATTGAAAGCGTTTATCCGCTACAATTAGGGAGGATTAAGTCTGCATAACTCAAACTTAGGAGGAATCCAGAATGTATATCGCTAACCCTGAACGCTATGACTCGATGAAATATAACCGCACCGGACGCAGCGGACTGCTGCTCCCGGCCATCTCCCTTGGGCTGTGGCATAACTTCGGCGGCAATGATGTGTATGAGAACGGCCGCGCCATGGTGCGCCGGGCCTTTGACCTGGGGATTACCCACTTCGACCTGGCCAATAACTACGGCCCGCCGGCAGGCTCTGCGGAAGAGAGCTTCGGCCGGATGCTGAAGACGGACCTCGCGCCTTACCGTGATGAGCTGATCATCTCCAGCAAGGCCGGATATTATATGTGGCCAGGACCTTACGGCGAATGGGGCTCCAGGAAGTATCTGGTCTCCAGTCTGGACCAGAGCCTGAAGCGGATGGGGCTGGATTATGTCGATATCTTCTACCATCACCGCCCGGACCCGAACACACCGCTGGAAGAGACGATGTCCGCCCTTGATTTCCTGGTCCGCCAGGGCAAGGCGCTGTATGTCGGCCTCTCGAACTACAAGCCGGAGGAAGCGCGTGAAGCAGCGCAGATTCTCCGCCGCCTGGGCACGCCATGCCTGATCCACCAGCCGAACTATTCGATGATGTCGCGCTGGATCGAGGACGGGCTGCAGGATGTGCTTGAAGAGGAAGGTATCGGCACCATTGCCTTCTCCCCGCTGCAGAAGGGTATCCTCACCGACCGTTACCTGAACGGCATCGCCTCCGATTCCCGTGCAGCCGGACCCAGCGTGTTCCTCTCCGAGAAGGAGCTTACGCCTGAGGTGCTGGCCAAGGTCGGCAAGCTGAACGAGATCGCGGCTGCGCGCGGTCAGAAGATGTCGCAGCTCGCCTTGTCCTGGGTGCTGCGCGGCGGCAAGGTCACCTCTGCCCTGATCGGCGCAAGCAAAGTCAGCCAGATCGAGGATGCGGTGGCTTCGCTGAATGCACCGGAGCTGAGCACCGAAGAGCTGGAGCAGATTGAGAGCATTCTGCGCGGCTAAATAGCCTAGTCCGGTCAGAGACCGACTCGACGATGACAGCAATTCTGCCCATCCCTTCTCAACTTGGAGGGTGGGCAGGATTGCTGTTTTTGCGTCCAGAGAGTCGGACTCTTCCGCTGCAAAGTGCCTCCGGACCAGCCGAATGCTATAATAGACACACTATTGTCACGAGAGGAGATTATCCGATGAAGACCAACCGTTTGGGATCATCCGATTTACATGTAAGTGCCATGGGCCTCGGCTGCATGTCGCTGGGAACCGAGGAAGCGCGGGCTGCTGCCATTATTCATGAGGCGCTGGAGCAGGGAATTAACTTCCTGGACACCGCCGATCTCTACGATGAAGGGCGTAATGAGGAGATCATCGGCAAGGCCATCCGGGACCGCCGGTCAGAGGTTATTCTGGCCACCAAGGTGGGCAACCGCAGAGTTCCCGGCCGGGAGGGCTGGGTGTGGGATGCGTCCAAGGCCTACATCCGCTCGGCGGTGAAGGAGAGTCTGCGCAGGCTGCAGACCGATTATATCGATCTGTATCAGCTGCACGGAGGAACACTGGAGGACAATATCGATGAGACCATAGAGGCCTTCGAGGAGCTGAAGCAGGAGGGGGTCATCCGGTATTACGGCATCTCTTCCATCCGGCCGAATGTAATCCGCGAATATGTACAGCGCTCCGGCATCGTCAGCGTGATGAGCCAGTATAGCATTCTAGACCGGCGCCCGGAGGAGACTGTACTTCCGCTGCTGGCCCGCGAAGGGATCAGCCTGATTGCCCGGGGGCCGCTGGCCAGCGGCATTCTGACCGATCATGGCCGCAGCAAGGCTCAGCGGGCTTCTTATCTGGACTATACGGAGGCCGAGCTCATGGCGCTCCATGAGCAGCTGATGAGCCAGCCCCCCCTCACCCGGACACTGACGCAGACGGCGCTGCAATATCCGCTGGCTGATCCGGCCGTTGCTGCCGTGATTCCGGGGGCGAGCAGCCTGGAGCAGTTGCGGCAGAATATAGCGGCAGCCGGCTCGCCGCCGCTCTCTGCGCAAGAGGCTGCCGCGGTACGGGCGAACAGCAAGGCCAACCGGTATACCCTGCACGTGTAGAGCCGCCTTACGGTTAACAGAAGAAGCTGTCTGGAAACTGTAGGCGTTACAGTCTCTGGACAGCTTCTTATTTTTGGCTTAGCTTCTTATGTTCTACCTGTGAGTGCGTTTCCTTGCTTTAACTACCCACGTAATCAATGCAGCCACAAATACCACTGCCGTAATGAACCAGGTCAGCAGGAACGCCATGCCCAGGCCGATATTGGCATCCAGCGCTTCCCTCTGGCTCTCCAGAATCAGCATCACCGCAAGCGGCGCTGAGCTTGCGATGAAGAGAACCGTCATGCTGTAGCGGGCGAAGGCCGTCCGCTTATGAATAGCAGCGTACAAGCAGAGGTATGAAGCAATTAATAAGACGAAGGATAATACAGCTTGCCATTCGAGTCTAACCATCCTGTCACCACTCCTTATCCTTATGGGGTCCATCCCACACCACACTATCCAATTATCCAAAAAACAATGTAATATACACCATCGCCAGCAGCCCGAAGATGAACGAATACGTCGAAGGCCGTTCATAGCCGTGTCCATGGCTCTCCGGGATCAGCTCCTTATACACAATGAAGAGCATCGCTCCGGCAGCGAAAGCCAGTCCGTATCCGACCACATTCTGCACATAGCTGGCGGTGAAATACCCGATGACGGCCGATACCATCTCCATCAGGCCGGTCAGGGCCGCGATGATCAGAGCTTTGCGCCGGGTGGCGCGGGCATTCATCAGGAAGACGGCCAGAATTAATCCCTCCGGCATATTCTGCGCGCCGATGGCAATCGCCACCATGGGGCCGAGGCTTGTCTGCTCACTGGCATAGCTGAAGCCTGTGCTGAGCCCTTCCGGTATGTTGTGGATGAACAGCGCAATCATGACAAGCAGCGCCTTGGAATCCAGATTGCTGAGGCCGGGCTTGTTCTCGACATCAATATGCGGAATATGGCTCTCAATCAGATCCAGCAGCAACACGCCGGTAACGAGCCCAAGGGTCAGCGCTATCATGCCCGACTCCCTGAGCGCCTGCGGCATCAGCCCGAAGGTACTGGCCGAGACCATGATTCCGGCGGTAAAAGCCACCAGTACATCCTTCCACAGCTCGGACAGCCGCTTGACGAACAGAATCGGAATTACACCCAGCACGGTGGCCATTGCAGAACAAAAACTGCCTAGAAGTGCAGCTGCCAAATCTTCAACCCCTTTTGTAGACAGGACTATAGATCAAGCATATGCACCCGGCAGCCTTAAATATGACCAAGCTTGTGTGGGTTCTACTCTCCAGCTCCGCGCTCAAGCCGCCGCAGATACCGTCCCAGCCCGCTGCGCTCAAGCTCACCCTCGGGGATAAACTGCAATGCAGCAGAATTAATCAGATGGTAGGGCTTCGCTTGGTCCGGGCCGTCATAGCTTACATACCCCAGATAGGCTCCGCTTAATCTGCTGCGCAGCACGGTGCGCACCTGCCCGCCGCCATAATCGGCCTCCCGCCGGACCAGCCCTTCCTCCACGGGCCGGGTGAAGCTGGGCCAGCCTGTACCGGAGTCGAACTTGTCCGCCGAGCTGAACAGCGGATCTCCGCTGATGATATCCGTGTAAATCCCAGCTTCGTAGTGGTCCCAATACGCATTCTGGAATGGAGGCTCCATGCCTTTGTTCTGAGTGACCTCATACTGCAGCTCCGTGAGCTGCTCCCGCAGCCGTTGCTGGTCCTTACGGCTGTTCCAGTGGAGCGCCGTGAAATCGTCCCGGCCCGAGCCTTTCTGGTACAGCTTGTAATCCAGCGGATGCGTCCGGTAATAGTGCTGATGCTCCGTCTCCGCCGGGTAGAACAGTGCTGCCGGCAGAATCTCGGTCACAATCGGCGCTTTGAACCGTTTGCTGGCCTTCAGCTTCTCCTTCGACTGCTCGGCCTCTCTCCGCTGCCCATCATTATGAACATAAATCGCCGGCGAGTAAGAATGCCCCCGGTCCATGAATTGCCCGCCGTTATCGGTTGGATCAATGAGCTGCCAATAGATGTCGAGCAGCCGCTCATAGGGGAACAGCTCCGGGTTATAGACGATCTGCACTGCCTCGCGGTGCCCGGTGGTTTCCGTCCCTACCTCGGCATAGGTCGGATGCTCTGTATGTCCGCCTGTATACCCCGAAACCACGGATTCAATGCCGGGCAGCTCATCGAACGGCTTCACCATACACCAGAAGCAGCCCCCGGCGAAGGTCGCCAGCGCAAGCTTTGATTCTTCAGCCAACTTTTAGCCGCCTCCCCGCACACTTTTATCCTATTATATATGAAGTTCTGCATTCTCCAAAATCACGAGCGCAGCGCTCACACAGGCGGCAATCCAGACGGCAGGGATCAGCACCGCCCGCACATAGTCCCCCGCACCCGACAGGAGAATTACCTGTGAATGCTCTACATAGAGCCCTGAGAAGGTGAGAATCTGCGTCATCAGAGAATGCCCGGAGATGGTGCGCAGGAGCGCAGAAGAGGAATCCTTGAGATAGCCGGAGAGCAGCAGGTTGCCGAATATGAAGAAAAAGGCGGCTACCGCCGCCGCAAACGGCTTGCGGAGCAGGAACCCCAGCATCATCACAGCCGCACAGTAAGCGGCAAGATAGAGCAGATTCAAGCCAAGTGCGGTCATGCCGGCCGCCAGATCGGCGCCGAAGCTGCCAGGACCTGCCGGCGCTCCGGTAACCAGCGCTGCCCCAAGATAGAACAGCCAGAACAATCCATAGAACTCCAGCAGCCAGACCAGAACGGTAAGCAGCTCAAGTACATATTTTCCGGTGAAATATTGCTTCCGGCTGAGGCCGGCAGCAATGATATTCTGCACCGACCCCTGCTCGAATCCCTCCACGGCGAAGAAGCAGGCATGAAGCGGAACCACCAGATAGAACAGGATGGAGAACGTAGCGGCTGACTTCAGCGGCCCGGCGTAGCTGCTAATATCATAGCTACCTCCGCCGCTCCCGATGATAAGGACAAGCACGAGACTGGCGAGCGCGAACACGGCTGTGACACTCCAGAACGCCCGGTCTTTGCGCAAGAAATAGATCTCCGCCTGCATAAAGCTCTTCATCTTCCTCTGCCCCCGATCAGCTTCATATAATATTGCTCCAGATTGGGTGCAGTCAGATTCAAGCCTTCCACCGGGATTCCCCGCTGGACCAGCAGCTTCATCAGCTGCTCCAGGTTCACTGCATCCCGCGGAAGCTCGATCTCTCCGGCTCCATTGATGCGGATATCCCCGCAGTGCAGCTCCTGCTTCAGCATTTCCGCTGCCGCTGCCGGATCAGATGTCTTAATACAGATTGCAGTCCGCGCAGACTGCTGCAGCTCAGCAGCCGTAATCTCTTGAATCAGCCTACCTTGATGGAGGAAGCCGTATTTCCCGGCCAATAATTGCAGTTCACTTAGAATATGGCTGGAGATGAGCATCGTTACCCCCTGCTCCTGAGCCAGATGCTCCAGGATGCGCCTGATCTCGACAATTCCCGTCGGGTCCAGCCCGTTCACCGGCTCGTCCAGCACCAGGAAATCGGGCCGGTTCAGCAGAGCGACGGCTATCCCCAGCCGCTGCCTCATGCCGAGTGAATATTGCTCGATCTTCTTGGGTCCGGCATCCTCAAGTCCTACGATCCGCAGAACTTCAGCCTCCCTGCCCTGCTTCCTGATCCCGAAGACCCGGCTGTAGAAGCCCAGGTTCTCCATTGCATTCATATGCGGGTAGAGGGAAGGCCGTTCAATCAGGAAGCCGATCCGGCGTCTGGCTGCAATCCATCCCTCCCTGTGCTGCGCTCCGAATAATTCCATGATCCCGGCGGTCGGATGCACGACGCCTCCGATGATTCGCATCAGCGTTGTTTTGCCTGCCCCGTTCTCCCCTACGAACCCGTATACATCCCCTGCTTCAATCCTCATACTGAGCCGGTCCAGGGCATACCCTGAAGAGTACTTCTTGGTTAATCCCTGAGCTTCAAATACCGTTGCCGTCAACCTAAGCACACTCCTTCTTTTGTTCAAATCCGTCCTGACGGCCTAACGGTAACACACCTTGCCGCAGCCGCTGCCGCAGATGTCATAATTACGGGAGATTATGTCGTTTTCAGGATAGCCCCTGTATAATATAGGGATAACTGCAAAACTGGAGGAAGCGATGATTCGTATTGCTGTATGCGAGGATGAACCCCGTACAGCCGGGGAGGCAGAAAGCCTTCTTCTGGAAACGGGAAAACACTTAAACGAGCCTGTAGATGTCTCGCTCTATTATTCGGGAGAACGCTTCGCCCGCGCCCTTCAGGACGGAGAGCGCTTCGATATTATTCTGATGGATATTGAGCTGGGCGGTCTGGACGGCATTGCAGCAGGGCATCTGCTGCGGGCGGATGACGCCAACGATCCGGCACAGCTGATCTTCATATCCAGTCACGAGGAATACCATCTGCAGCTGTTCGATCTGCGTCCGTCCGGGTTCATCAAGAAGCCTGTAGCTCCGGAGGACTTCACGCGGAAGTTAACGGGAGCAATTCATAAGACGATCCGCACCAGACAGCAGGGGCAGACCGGCTTTCTTCCGGTGCAGCTGAAGAGCGGAGAACTGCGGATTTCCTACCGGGACATCCATTACTTGGAGAGCAGCATCCGGCGGATCACACTGGTGACGCGGGAAGAACGGCTGCAATATTACGGGAAGCTGGCTGAGGAGGCGCGGAAGCTGCCGGACAGCCATTTTGTAAGGATTCATCAGTCCTATATTGTAAACTTCTATTCCATCAGAGCCATCAGCGCCAAAAGGATTCTCCTCATCACCGGCTGTGAGCTGCCCGTCAGCGCCAAGTATAGCCAGGCTGTCCGTCAGGCGTATCTGCGCTTCAGGGGGGAGCTGGCGTGAATCCTGTACTTCTGGATGAGATCATCTATCTGGCCGCACTTCCGCTGCTGCCTGTTATCCTGCATCTGTGCTTCGGCTGCTTCTTCTGCTTCCGCACAGACTCCCGGCTGGAGCTGATGACGCTCTATCTTCTGTATATGGCCTCCCAGGTCCTGCTGCATTACAGCTCATTGCCCGGACTGGTCCTGATGGCCGGCAATGTCGGGCTGATCCTGGGACTGTCACTGTTCTACCACGGCAGTCTGAAGTGGCGGCTATATACGGCCTTGTTCATCTCAACAGTGATTGTCCTGAGTGATGCCGCAATTCCGCTGCGCTACACAGAGACCGGGTACAGGCTCGGTCTGGTGCTCTCCAAAATGCTGATGCTTTTACTGGTCCTTTTGCTGCGCCGGATCGCCAAGGGAGAGGGCCGCGGGCAGCTCAGCGGATGGCTGTGGCCGGTGCTCTTCCTCTGTCCTGTTCTCAGCATTGCTGTGCTGCTTGAGTTATCCGGCCATCTCTTCTTTCAGCACTATCCGCAGCTGTTCCCTGTCGTCCCTGCTCTCCTGCTGGCCATTAATGTGCTGGTCCTGCTTCTCATGGACCGGGCAATGAGCGCCAAGGCTGAACGCAGCCAGCGGCTGCTGCTGGAGCAGCAGAACAGCTATTATATGAACCAGTATCACCGGAACCGGGAATTTCAGGAGGAGGCTCTCCGGTTCCGTCATGATTTCAACCATATCCTGCTTGGTCTGCGTGCCCGGATCCTCAGCGGAGAAGAAGCGGCCTCCGCCGCAGAGCTGGACGCTCTGCTGAACTGGAGCGGGCCCTCCAGAGCTTACTGCAATACCGGAAATCCGGTGATCGATACCATCCTGGATTACAAGCAGCGGGAAGCGGCTGCCGCAGGAATTGCCATGCGCCTTACGCTGAAGCTTCCGCCCGGACTGAGGCTGGATACGGCTGTCATCAGCGTAGTTCTGGGCAATGCTCTGGATAATGCGCTGGAAGCCGTAAGCCGGCGGCCGGAGGAGGGAGAAGCGGAACGGTACATTGCGGTACATATGCATTACCTGAATGACAGCTTGTTCATTCGGATTCAGAACCCTTACTCCGGGCCCCTTCATCAAGGCCGGCGCGGCGGGCTACTAACCACCAAGGACGATAAGCGTAACCACGGTATCGGACTGCAGAATATCCGCCAGACTATTCAGCGCGCGGGCGGATTGTTTGATTTTTCATACAGCGGCGGTCTGTTTGAGCTGGAGCTGGTGCTTTTTCATGTAGACAGAGATTACGGGGTGTTGCTGCCGGGCGGCTGATGTTACGGGGATACAGGGACGGCGGCCTGTTCAGGCTATTCGAGCTTCTCCCGCTCTGTCTTGGGCTTGCTCCTCCGGTTGGCATCCCATAATTCCTTGTGCATCCAGCCCGCGCACACCAGCACCACAAGCGTCAGCACCAGGACATATTCACGCAGAATATTGGACAAGCTCCCTTCGG
Organism: Paenibacillus piscarius; assembly: GCF_022234545.1. GTDB lineage: Bacteria > Bacillota > Bacilli > Paenibacillales > Paenibacillaceae > Paenibacillus_AQ > Paenibacillus_AQ piscarius. The sequence continues at coordinate 60,255 of NZ_JAIEUI010000008.1, read as the reverse complement.
TATTGTAGCCGAGGACGATATTCAGCCTGCCCCATAACAGATTGAGGCACAGCAGCGCAACAGCGCCGTAGGTCACCCACACGCTCCGTAGGTACAGATTATAGGTGCGCAGGGGGCCACGGCCCATGAAATACTTGGCATAACGGATCACATACGCGGTAAAAGCAATCAGGGCAATCAGCTCCAGTGTGATCAGAACCAGATCAATAATGTCCATGCAGATCATCTCCCCTTCTACCTAAACCGGTGCGGTGCAGATCAATAAGTTTCTCAAGATCATTGGATTCATACGCTTCCTGAATCTTGCCCAAGGTCTCTATTTCCCGTTTGACCCGGCTGGGCTTCAGCTCGTGTTTTCGGAAGATATCGAGGAGCTTCACTTGTTGACGACCTCCTCATCATTTGGTTTTCTGTCCGCCGTACCTCTCTCGATCAGCAGCTTCACGAGCGTACGATTATATTCGCTAAGCTGCTTCTCATTCTCCTCATCCCGTTTCTGGTAATTCTGAATGACCTTCTCCTTATTCGCGATTTGCTTGACACTCCATATTAAGGCAGTAGATAACAGAACATTCAGCACGACTGAACCGTTATTGTCAACGAAGAGGCCAGTCAATGCACTGAAATCCATCTGTATCCCCCCATTTCATCATGTAATCGGAACGGTTCCACGCCTTCACCCCTGTCCACATTTTGGGTACCTCTGCTCCACCCTTCAGAAGCACCCTCATGCTAATCTACTCTAGCAATTGGAATTCTGATTGGGTAGCGCAGCAAAAAACCCCGGAAGACCCGTAATCCGGGTCTCCTGGGGTAGCTGAAGCAGAGATTAATTAACTTTAAATCTAATGAAAATTCAATTCAGCTCACTAAACCTTTCGAGCATCGTGGCAACCTCCGCTCGGGTTGCAAGACCAGAAGGATTTATAGTCAAATCCGTGTTGCCCTTCATGATGCCCTTAGACACAGCCCAAGTAATGGACTCTTTGGCATAGCCTGAAATTCGATTTGCATCTTTGAAGCTCAGGCTTGCATTTTTAGCTTGGAGGCCATACCCTTTAAGCTTTGCGTATCGATGCAGCATAACAGCAATTTGCTCACGGGTGATGGCATCATTGGGAGCAAATCTCCCCTTATCATACCCGTTAACAATGCTCTTTTGATTGGCCCACATCACCGGATCTGAATACCAGCGGCCACTTTGAACATCTGAGAATGCACTCACAAATGTAACCTTCGGTTTATTCTCCATGCGATAGAGTACAGTGGCCAGCATGGCACGGCTCATTTTCCCGGAGGGTGAGAATTCCGTCTCAGAGGTTCCCGTGAACAGTCCCTTGTTGTACACATACCTTACAGAAGAATAGAACCAATCGGCATGGGCTATATCTGTAAAAGGAGGTTTTGTCGCAAAGGTAACCACCACGATGGTGTCACGGCTAACCTCTGGAATGGTGTAAATGTCATGGCCTATAAATTTCTCACCGTTGACAAAGATATATTCGGTTTCATACCCTTCATCCGCAATCATTCGGATGGTGGCAGAGGTTGTGGCGCGAATGGTCTGAGCCTCAAAGCCCTCGGCAATTTTGCCATTTCCGCCTTTCACAGAAGCTTTAACGGAATAATATAGATCCACTGCAGCCTTATCGGCTGTGCTGTCTCCAGCCTGGGCAGCCCAACGTTTCGGACCGGTAATTTTGGAGTTCCCGAAATCGGAAACGCCAATGCTAAGCTTTTCGATGGCTTCAGAGATTTCAGCAGCCAGCGCATCTTTTTTATCAAAAACAGCCTCAGCCTCAGCAATCACAGCTCTCAATTTTTGCGCGGACTTTGCCTCATACCAATAATCCGGATAATAGATATTTTGGGGATTATCCGCAATAGTAACTGAAGCTAGTAGAGCTTTTGCAGCAACAATGTTTTCATATAACAGAGATTTCGAGGCATCCTTTACTCCATCGCCCACAATGATTTGCACAGCTTCAACCGGTTCAATATACCGGTGTGTCGCATCTTTGTTCGTTAGAATGAAGCTGCTTGAGGAAATGCTGAACGTGCCGCTGTTTTTAGCCTGAAATACAGCCGTTCCAATATTGTTCAGTATGGAATCCGCTGTTCCCTTGGCGGTCATATCCAGATAGACATAGTTGATGGCACCATCGGAATACTTCATTGAAATATCCTTTTCCATATTCACACCGGTATTTTCCAGGACATAAGAATCAAACAGCAGCTTTCCTTGAAAGCCATATACCGGTGCCCTTCCGGCACCCGTATAGGCAAGACTAAGCTTAACAAATATTTTTTCTCCTACCTTAAAGGACGATTTCAAGGTACCCGAGCTGTCCGTTACGGTGATACCTACACGATAACTAAGGTCTGCAGCATCATTTGCGCCGTAGGCATAGGATGGCAGAACAGCCCCTAGAAGCATGATGCACAAAATGACTTTTACGTATTTGATCATCTTTTCAGTGCCTCCATTAGGGTGAGCTGCGCATCTACAATGTCAACCACGCCGTCGCCGTTTGTATCTGCTCTCATCCAATTTTCTACAGAACCAAAACCGTTGTAAACATTGTCTAAAATAGCCTTCAAGGTTGCCAAAACATCGACTTTATCAATAGCACCACTGCCATCGGTGTCTCCCCGCAGAAGAACAGGAGATTTCACCGTTGGTTCAAAACCAAGCTTGGCTGTCAATTGCTCACCTGTGACAAGCTCCTTTGAAGCACCGATATAGGCTTTCTTGAGATTGTCATATAACAGAGTTTGCTTGTTGCCTCCAATTACAACCGTTGTCTTGCCCATGCTCATTTCAGTATATATGGTGTACAACGAGAACCCTTGGGTCTGACGAATTTCATAACGGTAACCATAATCTTTTACCTTAATTTTGATAACGTCTGACAGCTCTTTATAGACCGTCTTCCCGTTCTGGCCTTCAAAAGCAGACAGTCTGTAGCTAACCTTGATGGCCGTTTCGCCTGGAGCCAATGCTTCAATGGTCCCGTCTTGTGAAAGTCTGATGATGTTCTGATTATACAGAACGTCCCACACAACGTCTTCTGCTTTTAGAACGGTGCCGTTAACTGTGCGGAGAGCTTTCACAGACAGCGCCGTTGTCCCGCCTATGCCAAGCTCGATCGAATCAGGCTGATCCTCGGAGCCTTCCAGGTCAGAGATGAGTTTGATGCTTTCAAACTCCGACAGAACGCGATTCACCAGATACACTGGAACCACCGTTTCGTTACCGGCATCATCAACCGCTTTAAGCATCAGAGTCTGGTTTGGCTCCTCACTTGAGGCCTTCCGATTGACCACGAAGGTTCCGTCAGAATTGATAACAATTCCGTCTGAACTGCCGTCTAACGTTAAGGCTGCGGATGGTTCTGTTAGGCCATGGAAGCTGTAACTTAGGTCCGCGCCCACAAAAACAACCTGATTGCTGACCGTGTTATCCACGTTTTCCTTATCCAGACTGGTTTTAACCTCTTCATCAAGGAGTAATACAGGCGCTTTTGTATCCACAGTAAATCCTAGGGCTCCTGATGAGCGGCTGCCTTGGAGGGTGTCACGGTTCTCGGCAACCGCTGTAAAGTCAGCCAGGTGCTGGCCGTCTTCAAGCTTTTCTTCAAAGGACCACACCTTCTTAAATTCCTGAGGCGTGTTTTTATCCTCGGTGTTAAGGTTTAAGGTCATTTTAACAGGTCTGTCGAAGGTGTACGTCGCCTTGAATTGGTCAGTGTTTAAGTAATAGAGCTCCTTTGATCTGTCAATGTTTGTCTCAAGGCTTACAAGCTTAGGCTTATCCGTTGCAGGCATAACAAAGCTTGGCGATGAGGCAAATTCGGTTGAACGATAATATTCCGCCTGTTTAAGGGCAGACTCCACAATTCTAACCGCCTGCACTTTAACCGAATAAGTCTTGCCTTCCTGTAATAGAGGCCGGTTGGTCTGGTTTTCTAACGGTTTGAGAATGATGTCACTGCCCACTTTAAATTGACCAAAGGAATTCTCGACCTCATCCCCATCTTCGTCTTGGATCGCCACAAAATAATGTGTTGCAGTATCGTCGCTGCCCGTTATGCCAACCTTCACATAGCCGTCACCGCTGTAGGCCGCAGACACAGATTTCGGGTTCTGAGGGAGCAATGGATTGGTGAAAGTAAATGTTGAAGCCGTGATTTTCTTGCTCATTCCGCCTTGATGGTTCACAAGCATTGCCACCACATGATATTTCCCTTCAGGGAAGGACTCAGGAAGCGTGAATCCATGAGAACCTGATTTAATTTCATCTAACTCCAGGTTGCCAATACTAATTAGTGATGAAGTATCTTGAATGTTAGAGGATTCAATGGTTTTCATGACGGACGGGTCCTTCGTAACATAGACATTAAGTGCACCCGAATATTTGCCCTGCTTGTCCGTTGTCCAGGAAACGTTAATATCACGGCTTGTATTTGAGCTGGTAGAAGCACTGATTCCTGTAAGCTCTGGCATATAGTCAACACTGTTTACTGCAAAGTCGTCTATATAAACGTCAGGTGTTGAAACTGAAACGGACCAGTTCCCCCCAACAATCAGAGAGGGATCAGTGACTGAAATGTACAAATAATTGGTGCCGTCTAAAGATTGAACAAGATAGTTTCCGTTGCCCTTGTTGTCGTCTTCAACCATGGTCAATTTTTTTCCATTTGGATTGGTGACAATGATGTCTGATGCAGAAGGCTTGATTAAACCGCGAAGCGGAATTTCAAAGAGAAGGGCATCCTTTGATGCCGGGTTAATCTCTTTGGTAACCCCATTGCCGGCCCTTGTCTTAGCGACGGCCTCCGTACTCAGTCTTCTCATATTCGTTCCATAGATCATGGTGGTTGGCACAAGGTTGCCGCTCTCGTCCAGCGCTTCCGACTTCACATAATGCACGGCGTTTCCTCTTGAAGATAAGTCGATGGACCCGCCAAAGCTGAGATCCCCGTTCCAATAATAGATGAAGCCAAGCTTAATCCCAATGACTTTAAAGTTTGCGCCAACAAAGTCAGAGGAGACGGCTGCCTCAACTCCTTGCAGCTCCTTGCCCCCCACTAGCGGGATGGAGTCTGGAATGAACAGCCCTGCGTACACATAACCATAGAAATAATCTTCCGTGATTTTTATCGTGATCCCGCCGCGAATGGCTCCGGCATGAATACTGATGTTGCCGAAGGCATTAAGCTGAAACGGCGAGATCCATTGAACATTCATCCCCGCCCCAATATTAAGCAGCCTTCCCTCTTCGTCTTTCTCCAGGTGGCCGCTGCCTTCTATGGCAAGACCGGATAGCTTCGCATCCAGCTTAAAATCACCCACAATAATGGCATTAATCAATAGCCTCGTCTGAAGATGGATGGTAAGGGGCGGAAGCTCGCCTGCCGGTTCTCCGGCAACGGTGTCTGCAAGGTTCGAAATGCCTCCGCCAAGGCCTGTGATAAATACATAAGGTGCAACCACAGGAACCTTCATTGTGGATGGCGCTAAAAAGAAGGTGAGCTTGTCCAGCATCATCTTGGGAACGGAGTTAATAGGAACCTTTTTGAGGGCCAATGACCCTTCTACTTCGAGCATGGTAACAGATACACCGGCATCAATACTATAAATATCTTCAATGGTGTTAATGGTGATATCCGCTTTAACACCGGCTTCGTTTCCTACTAACGGGCCTAATATATCTTTGGGCAGAGCTACTGAGAGTGTTGTGTTAATGCCAACAAAACCAATCTCGCTGTCTTTACTTCCATAGAGAACATCTTGAACGTCCGCTGTGAGCGAGCCTTTATAATCATAATGCTCCTCACCCTTGGATGAGTCAGCAGCTTTTAAAGGCATTGAAATTCTTCCGCCAAAGCTAATTCCGAAATCATCGTCGTCCCGGGTCATAACACCGTATTTAATATTGATCAAAAAACCTGCAATATTTTGCAGCATATAACCGGCATCGCCGAGCTGAAGTTCAAAGGCCTCAGCATTCTTCCCGGCAACAGCCTCCCGGTTTAGCGTATATTTGGTTCCATTGCTGGCTTCAAAATGCCACTTATTATGCCAAATATTAATCGAGTTGATCACTTTGACGGTACCGTCGCCTTCCAGCCTGGCCCCCTTGCTGTCAACGGTCATCTTCAAGGCTTCGGTGCTGTCATAGGTCAAGATGCTGTTGATGGTAATGTCGCCGTCGGCCGGGCTGGCAGAGTAATATTTTTCTGTCCCCGTATCCATAAGTCTGATTTTTCCGCGAAGGGTCAACAGAATTTCTGTTTCGTCTTCTTTAAAGGCAATTCCTTTGTGAAGAATGCCGTCTTTGCCCACACCGCCGGCTATGAATTTCTTCATGACATCTTCGTTTGTAAAACTGATATAGTCATATAACTGTCTGTGGTTCGCAGCGTCTGTGAACCGGACTAGCGAAACAATACCGTAGCTTGCACTTTTATCTGCTAAATTATCGGTAACGTCCACTGAAGCTGCTGCTTTAATTTTGGTACCGAAGGCGTCGATCAGCTGTTGATTGGTAAATCTGAATTCAATGTCATACTTCCCGACGGCCAACGTCTGATTCGTTGAGAACGCAAGTGTTTGGCCTTCATCAATAAAGCTTATTTTTCTTTTGTCAATCAGAGCAGCCTCGCCGCTTGTTGATGAAACAAGGTACAGACTCCATCCGTCACTTCCCGAGAGGGCCCCTGACAACACCTTCATATCGCCGGAAACGGTAAGGTTTTTGTCGCCTTCATAATAAACGGCCGCCGGGAAAACATGCTTCATTGAAACCTCCGGGAGCTTTCCTTCCACTGCAGGAATCAAAATGTTTGTGTTGGCACTGTAGTCAACCACTTTATTGGTATTAGCATCAATAATTTCTGTGGCGTTTAGTGAAACGACCAGCCGTTTTGACGTAATCATAGACTGTGTCTCGGCAATAATGTCAACATCCGGAATATTGAATACCGTTCCAATGTTAAGGCCGCCCGAAATCTTCACCGTGTATTCCCGTGTCTTCGTGGCTGCAAACACAAGCCCCTCTTCGAGGCTAAGCTTCACAATGGGTTCTATAAGTTCTCTTGCTCCTGAGACACTGTTGTCAATGGTGACATTTGCTTTAAATACACCGTTGTTTTCATACCCTTTTTTGTCGTTAGCCAGTACTACATTTTCGGTTTGGATTCCTATGGACACATGCTCCTTTTGGGTTTGTTCAGCAAAGCTGCCGATCCCATAGAGCATTTCAGAAATTCTGACTTGACCCGGCTCAATGGGTTTTTCATTCCAATAGTAGGCCGTTGCCGTGTCAGGAACCAAGTATTGGTTGGAATAATTAGTAAAGTCAACACTAGGGTTTGGCGTATACTCGTATCTGGTGTTTGCAAGATTAATCCAGTGTCCGACAATCACCTTGTCAACGTTCACATCCTTGTTGCCGCTCCAGCCGGACAAGAGGGCATAAGCCGTCTTGCTCGAAGCGGATAGAGAATCAACATATCTGATTTGCTGCGGAAGATTGTCACCGCTATATTCGGTTTCAACGATGGTCGGCTGCGACGGGTCAACCAGCACATAAGGTGCGTCAATCTCTGAACCCAGCGCGTTGTCCAGAAGAAGCCGAATCCCCACCGTTCCGGCTGTGGCATTGTTATTTTTCACATCATATGAAATACCAATGTTGCCAGTCCTTGAATTGTTAGGGTCGATCGAGATGGACACCTTTTGTGTGATGGTATAGCCCTTAATGTCCCATGCAATGGTTAACAGCCTGTTTTGCTCTGAAACGACAGGTTCATGAAGCTTGGTATCCATTCCAAACCAGCCATAGTCCTGACCGAAGATAAAATCCTTTCCGTCGATACGAATGGTAGTGAACGATGTTCCGTTGCTCCTTGCCGCATCTTCCTTATACAGAAGCGGAAGGTTGTTATCAAACGCTTTTTGCGGATGACCGTCAATGGTTTCTATAGAGAAACCTCCCGTTTTTGAATTGATTGAATATTTCATATATTCGTTCGCAATGGAATAATCCGCACTACTGGCGTCAGCATGAACAGGGAAACTTGCAAAGGTGAAAAGCATGGATAGAATAATAGCTGCAGCTATGCTGCGTTTCATTGTTCTATAGAACGTCATTGCCTATTTCCCTCCTTGATTCGAGACATATACATGAATGTTGAAATAGTCGCGTTTATCCGTCTGGATGTATACGGTGTACCAACCGCTCGTAACATTATCGAGGGTATACACACCGCTTTTCTCCCGAAGGACCGTTCCTTTGGTTTTCATCTGACCTTGGGTTAAGATACCTTTTTCATAACGTGCATACGAGATCCCGGAGAAGTTCTTCAATGAAATTTCAACCTTGTTTCCAAGAACGGACGCAGCATTTGAACTGTCTGGCATCACGCCGTTCACAAGGGCTATGGTGTCATAAAGACCCACAAGGCGAACGGTCCGGCGAATGGTGGTCTGATTCCCTGCATCATCTCTTACGGTATAGTCGATATAGTACGGGTTCGAGCGGACAAATTCATTGGCTGAGATGTTGTCCGGGTTAAACACCCGCCCGCCGGCCCCATAGCTTATAGTGACCCGGTTCGTCAGGTCAATCTTTTTACCCGCAACCATATCCCATGCCTCGAAGTCCAGAAGCTTGGACTTGTCATAGGCAATGGAGGCATCTTTTTTCGGCGTCATGCCTTCGATGAAGATGAGCTCCTCACCATTTTTAAGTTTTAGCACAGGGGGTGTTTTGTCGATCAGACCAATGTCAACACCATACGAGGTATAGGTCCCTGTTCTTCCTTCCAGATTGAAATTGTAAAGTCCATTTTCTCTATAGTTCATTGACTTCTCTTGTTCCCAAGGATCGTTTCCGCCCACGAGCTTAGCATCCTTATCCGTGATTACCGTGACATTCACATTCTGGTTCGTTGCCGGGTTCTTGTCGATCCCCACAACATATCCTTCTTCTTTTCCAGAGGTGTCAACACCAACCACAATCTTGTTTTGGTGATCCTTTTCCACCCACTCGCCGCTTTGGTTCTTTTCGAGATATTTGTATGTCCAGCGAACCTCTTTTACCCTTGGGCCGCCCACTTCAATGCCTTCAACCGTTACAAGTATTTTTTGCGTGATGCCTGTTTGGTCCCTAACTTGAAAGACGTGCTCTCCGTTCGTTTTAACGTTGATCACTGCCTCTTTATAGGACAGAACATCGCCGGCTTCGTCCTTCACTTCAGTCAGAAGTGCATGTTCATAGCCGCGATAAGAAACGGTAAGGTCTGTCAGTTTTCTAAGAATATCCAGCGGAACGCCGTCACTGTCACGGATCTGGTCAAAGGTCACATTTACGCTCAGCTTATCTTCAGCTAATGTGGCAGTGGCTTTGATTTGCGGCGGTGTGGACACGATATTGGATACGGTAATCACTTCCTGGCCTTCATTGCCATAGTCGTCAACAAAGAACATGGACACTGTACCATTTTTTCTAAAGCGGACAGCTTTTGTGCCGGGGATATGGACAATATCGCCCGCAGTTAGGCTTCCGGCAGGCTCTACACCGGTGACTGTAATCGTCTTGAGCTCCTTGCTGAACTGTGTCAGCTCCACATTCACGCTTTGCGCAGTAATGGTGGCGGGAGGCGTGCTGTACGTTTTTGCAATTGCAGTTGGCACTACTTTGTTAATGTTTGAGACGGTGATCGGTGTCGTCCAACGGTTTCCGGCGTAGTCATAGGCTGTCACATTGTAAATTCCTGAGCTGTCCAGTTCAACGACATATTCATTCTCAAGCGGCTCCCCTTTGAAGGGATAGACCACATCGCCCTTCTTCACCTCTGCAAATGCAATTTCACCTGAATCATCTGTTAAAGTGATCGTTGCAAAGACATTTTGGTTGGTCTTGGCCGTATTGGATAACACATAGGAGGTTTGTCCAATGGTGTTGTCAAACTGGTTATAGCTAACCGTTTGAGAACCTGTGTTGCCTGATTGATCCCTAAACTCAAACGTGAATGTGTGATTATCCTCCGTTAGAGTCCTTGAGAAGGCTGCGTTGTTGTTGGTCATAGCAAGAGTTTTTCCGCCTCCGGTAAACTTGAGCGTGGCCATAACCCTTCTATAGGCTTTTCCTTCTTGGATTGGAACCCAGTTCCCAAGATAGTTCTCATAGCTGTATTCCACCGTGTAGTGCTTGTCTTGTGTAATTGGCGTTTTATCAATATTCGAGACTGTGACCGGCAGTACCGTTGCTATTCCGGCTTTGTTTGTCACTTTGAAGTATACCGTCGCATTCTGCTCGAAGGTTTCGATATGCGAAACAACAGAGTCAATCGGGCTGAAGCTTATGCCGTCATACGAACGTTCAAGTTTTAGAATTCCGCTTTCCGGGTCATATACAGAAAGTGTTGCGGTAACATTTTGGTTGGTTGGCTCCGTGGTCGAATAGTTCACCTTTGCAGCTGGTGCAGTTTCGTCAACCGATGCAATGGCAACATATTCCGCTTCCATCCGGTCAGCTTCCATACCTTCTGCCGTATAGGTCTCAAAATAAGCTGATTTTGTTGTTTTGCCGTCTCTTAGCGCTTCAAATACAAGCTTAGAATAAGCTGTTCTTCCTTCAACTTCTGTAAACGAAGGGTCAGGGACACTTAGCTCTGTACTCAGTTCTAATCCGGATAACACGGCATTTTCAACAAAGAAATATTGTCCGGAATACTTTGGATTCGGAACCACAATATAATACAGCTTGTCGCCCTGGTTATAGGATATGAACCCGCCGTTTTGGATCGTTTGACCATTTCTCTCTACATGACCGGAAATATCATATCCTGTAACGAAATTAACATCAGGCGTGAATTCCAGAACGCTATCTCTTCCAACCTCGTCCTGAACATAGAGGCTGATTTTATTATTGTTTTGAATAACGACCTCATAGTCCATTACATAGTTAGCGGAGGTTGTTAAAAGTCCTGTATACAGAAGGTTCGACCTGGCCATATCACCCACAACATCACCCTCTACAGGTGCGTTTGGCATTACGGTTACTGGAACGTTAAAATAAACGCTAACCGTTGCGGTGGTTTTTGTGGTAGCAGGGTTTGCGCTGACCCTTACAATGGATGCCTCCGCGTCAACCAGGTCCAGTTTTGCGTCAAAGAACACTTTTTCAGTCACATTTCCTGCGGTGTCGACGGCTTTGACCCCGATGGCATAGCTTCCGCTAAGCCCCTTCAAGTCAATGGTGTAGGTTCTCTGTTTGTTGCCTTCGCCATTAATGATGACCGGACTGCTCTGCATTTCCACGGATGGGCTTGATTGAAACAACGCATAGTCCGCTTCGGTTAGAATATGGTTTGCTGCCGGGTCTTGAATAAGGGCGAATGAGACGGTTGTGTCATTCTTGTCTGAGACATCAACGGTAATCACACCATCCTGTCTTGCTCCTGAGGTCACGATGTCACTTGAAGCAAGCGCAGATGGAGCTGCCCGGTCAATGTTAGATACGGAAATAGGAACCAGAACACGATTTCCAAGCTCGTCAGAGAGGATCAGTTTTGTGGTTATATTCTCGCTTACCGTTACTGTGAACGCACCGTCTGTATATGGAGAAACCGTGATTTTGTCAGCGTCCTCGGGTGCAACGGTCAGCTTGCTGATCCCTGTGCCGGCATCATTTGCGACGATTGTTGCGGTCACGGATGCGTTGGTTGGCTGAATGGTGTTATAGTCCGGCAATTCAAAGGTTGGTGCCTGGCTGTCATACAGAATGGTGAGCGGTCTTGATTCTGTTAAAAACTCAGGTTTGTCGTCAGCAGGAGCATTGATGAGTCCAAACTGGAGATATATGGTATTGACCCCTTCTTGAAGCGGAACCGGTGTGTCGAGTGTAAATGCGTATTCCCCGCCCGAATAGTTGCTCGCCGTAAACTCAGGAACTAAAGCGCCGTTATCTGTTGGCATACCGTCCGTTGTTGCATAATATACCGGGTTTTGATATTTCGTTGGGCTGTCAGAAGTCCATGAGGCATGGCGCTCCCTCAAAACAGCATAGACACCATAGGTTCCATCCGTTGTTGTACTCATTTCGTTTAAAATTTTGGACCCGGTAAAGTTTAAGCTTTCAATTACCGCAGGCTCTGACCTCATCCCAAAGTATGGGGAAACCTTTTTGCTTTCTCGGCCATGCAGGTCTTGTGCCACAACAACAATGCTGTACGCACCTGATGGAAGTCCGGTCAGGGTCAAGGTTTGATTAACCTGCGCTATGTTCTCACTGTCAAGTGTCAGTATCAGCGGATAGTTCGGCATATCTTCGGTTCTGATCTCTGAGTCCGGCTGGGATATATAGTAATATGCACTTGCAATTCCACTGCGGTCTGTCACTTTCACGTTAAACTGATGGGATGATTTGAAATAATCGTGCTGACTTAATGCGGTAAATTTAATCTCCGGAGGATTGGCGTCATACGTGTATACTTGTGAGAATTCGGCAGTGTTACCAGACTGTTTATTTTTCACACGATATTCAAGGATATATTTTCCGTCCATCAGCACCTTGGTTCCGCTAAGATTCGTTTTTTCAGCTGCACCAACAGCATCGCTTGATTCGTACACTTTATATTTTTGTGTAAAGCTTTGGTCATTGCCAGGATCAGAAATCCACCGGTAACTCGTTTCCAGGTTTGGATTGCTGACGTCAAAGCTAATGTCAAAATGCGGCTTGGGAAGACTGGAATCCTCCGTAATCAGTGTGTCAGCAACATTTCCATTGAAAATACTCACAGGTTTTTTATAGTATCTGGAGGCTTGCTCGTTTCTAGAATCATTGCCAAGTGAGTCTACTGTGAAATAATAGAGCGTTCCTTCAAAGTTGTCCCCTTTGGGAATGGATAGAATGGCAGTTGTGCTGTCACCTTCTGAGTCTACAAATGCCCACACCCCTTGAGTTGAAGCAATTTCTGCAGAGGCAGGTTTAATTTGATTGATTGGCGTGTCAGGCGGCGCCGTAATTCCGCTAATAAAGGTATAATAAGTCCTTGACCAGCCGTTATTGCTTTGCTGAAGGTCATTCATTTCAAAGCTATAGTCATTTCTTTTGCGATGTTGTGCATCTTGCGGATGTACCGTCTCGTTTACGGTCACCCGCGGAGCCTGATTATCGATTTGAATATTTTCAATTTCTGCATATCCGGCATCTCCGCCAAGCGGATTGTCGGCTTGATCCCATCCGTACAGCCGAAGCTTAAATTCACCTTCAGTAGGGTCGATTGGACTTAGTTTGATGCTAACGCCATTGATAACCTGCGTGTTAATAGGTGCGGTAACTCTTGTTCTGTTTCCTGTACCGTCAAAGTTTGTGATTCGGGTCATGGCCGGTTCATAGGAATCACCGGTTTTCTTGTACAGCTCATAATTAAAATAGTTTTGATTCGACTCGTTGTGGGCGACATTTCCGTCTGGATAGAGTGTTTCGCTGGCAACCATATAAAATTCATGCAGCTTTTTGATGTTGCCTTGAATGGAATTTGCCCCCGCCAGGTCATTACCATTCTGGTCGGTCACTCTTACCGTTGGGGTTTTGGTGTCCACTTTATGAGTTGAGAAATAAAAGCTTTGTGATGCCGGTGATTCTGGAGTTGGATTCTCTAAATAATAGGCCTGAGCCCGGCCTTTCTTCGTCAGATGGGTAGATACGTTGTCAAGCTGAAGCCTTATGCCCTCGCTTTCTACTGCGCTAACATCCAGCGGGACTTGTCCAGTGAACTGAAGCTTGCCGTTTGGTTTGCCGTCATTGCCCGCAAGTTTGGTCATGGTCAGGTTGGCAAGCGGTGTTGTCGTGTTGTTCCCAATATATAACGAAGGCGTGGCTTTGAAGTTGGTAATCAGCTCCGTTTTAATTTCTTGCGTCATGTTTTTTTTGTGAATGGACACCGCTTCAACCGTGATATTAACATCTGTGAATTTACGGTTGAGATACAGATTGTCCCGGCTCGGTGAATAGGTAACCGTGTGAGTGATATCGGGGTTGCCGAGGTTATAGATGCTACGATAGAACGTATACGTTACATCTTTATAATAGTAATCCGCTTGCCCTATCTTTGTTGTTAGATAGGTTTTCACTTCCGGATCTCCTGAGCTTGTATGGGCAAAGGTTCCCCCGAGGCTCTCAGGATTGGTAGACTGGGCAAGGAGCGCCACTCTATAGGTTAGAGAAATCTCTGCTTTGTCCTTGGCAACCATCTGATCGTGAAGCTTTTTGCGGTCAATATCCAGTTGGAAGGCTTGCGTGGCTGTGGGTTCCTGAAAGTTCAACCAATCATTGCCTACGGCGTCGTCCGAAACGGTATAGCTGAACACAGGAGCATCCTCATATTTCATAATGTCATAGTAACCGTATTGATCTCTGACGTATTTGTTCCACTCTGCATGTTCAGAGCCTGATGAATTCGCATCCAGATAGAACTCTCCGCCGAGCTCATCAACATAACCTATATCGGTGAATTTTCTTTTGGTTACATCCGAAATGTCACGATACAGTCTGCCCTGGTCTTTTGTCCATGAATCGATTCTAATAGTCTTTACCTTAGTCGGATTGGTATTCCCCTCAAGATAGGGAAGATACAAATCCACATATTCACCGTACCAGTCATCACTGCCCACCAGCCAAAAAACAAGCTCGTTCATTCTCCACGGTGGAATATTTTCCATTTTAAATGTATGTTGTGTATTAGACCAAGCGGGAGCACCGCCAAAATTTGCCACATGATCAGAGTTTATTCCAGATTCATAGGTGCTTACTCCCATATGAATATCATCACCTGTTCCGCCGTTCTCGTTGCCTCCTGTTTTCACACCAAACACATAAGTGTACTCTGTTGCTACATTCGCATACACAGGCGCTACTGATAGTAAGAGCGAAATTACCAGCATCAAACTTATAATCTTCTTCATAACATGCCTCCTCGTTAGAAAATAGTTTCTATATACTTTGCGCTTAGACCGATAGCTTGCAGTTCTTCTTTCATTTCATGTGTGCGTGCGATTTTTCTGCTAGGGACATATAAAGCCACGCCGTTGCGATTTTTGTAACCTGCTGAATTTCTTACTTCAAAGGCAAGTGCTTGGGCGGCGGCAGTGACTTCTGATGATTGGCCCATAAGCTCTATCAGATCATATTGATCGAATATCCCGTCGTTTTTGCCTAATAGCTCTGAGCGGTTTGCAAGGTCGGTCAGGGAGCGATCAAACTCTGCCTGTTCTATGGCCTTAACCAGTGATTCCGCCTGAGACAGCTTCATCATGGACATGGTTGTTTGCATTTGAGATTCAATCCCCGAATGAAGGGTAAAGGAATCTAAAATTAAACGCCCTATCCTTTCAGTGCTAATCTGCGGGTTTCGCTCGATCGCACCTATCCATGTGGTATAGTACAAGCCTGCTGCGGGGGTTGAATCTTCAGAGGCTATGAGATATTTGCCTTGATCTCTAAGCGCATAGGCAGTTTCAACGGTGCCCATAAGACAGGCATCAAAGACGATTAAGTCGAAATACATACCTGATGAATCGATTGCTTTGGAAAGCTCCGAGACCTTCATCGTTTTTCGTTCGTTCAGCTCGTCTGCACCAAATCCGCCCATTGTACCGTACCCATGGTCCCACAGAACCAGGATATAACGCTCACTTGGTGCAACGGTTTTGCCCCATACAAGAAAATCCCTTAGTGTTTCAGGGTCTGATGCGGCGGTTTGGATACGGCTATCGTGCTTTTGCAGTTGTCCATTGCTGACTTCAAAGCGTTCGGATGCTCCATCGGTCATATATTTGTTGTGATACTTGAGCGTTCCGCCTGTTTGCAGCAGGATTTTCGTATTCTGGTTTGGCTGACCGCGCAAAATTTCTTCCAGGTCATCGGTTAGCCGGCCTTGCTGTGATTCAAGGTCAGAACCCACTGCATAGATTAAAATCGTCGTTCCATTCAGCTTTTTATCCTGCTCCCAAAGTGACCTTGCCTCGTTTAAAGCTTGCGTGGTGAACACATTTGTTGCGCTAAGGGTTTGACCTAACGTTGCAAGCTGATTCTTGGGTCTTGTGTCTAGAACATAACTGCTTATTGTTGCAAGAGTCCCCCGGTTGAATTCGCGTTCTTTGGTAAGGTCTACTCCCAGAACTGTTGAGGCGAAAGAAACTGCGGTTGTATAGGTAAAGTCACCCTTTATTTCTGAATATCCGAGCACCCTTAACACCATTGAACAATATTGGTTAAGCGAGACGGGCCGGTTACCGCCAAAACGAAACTCATCCATTCCATTAACTACACTCTTGGTATAGGCATACGACACGTAGCGGCTTTCCCACCCTGTATCCGTAAATGGACTTTGGTAGTTGCTTTTCAGGACCTCCTTCTCCTTCCCCCACAGACGCAGCATCATTACAAGGGCTTCTGCTCTGGTAGGCACCCGCGACAGCTCAACTCCATTCTCCGTTCCACTGAACAATCCCAAATGGTTAAGCCCTTCTGCATAGCTGGAGCTTTGTGCTGCTGTTGCTGATGGAGTGGTTGCAAGGAAAAAGGCTAAAAAAATGATAAAACCTCGGATTTTTGTCATCAAATTCCGGCTTTTCAATTGGAAATCCCCTTCTTTGCTCCAAAATTCGCTAATTAACCTTATCAAGCTACTCTAACATGACAGTTTAACCCCTGTGTGAAAGTTAAAGAAATCTTTAAGTTCGCACTTGCCGCTCCCTTCTGGCCAACAGCAAAAAGAGCCTGATCTTTAGGAGAACAGACTTTAGAGGATACCTAATTGATTCACAGCACCTAACAAAATGTGTTAGTCTATGTATGATGGGTAAAAGATTTAGCTATAAATTATATCGTTTTTATATGTTGCAACAGGAGAAGATAATATGAGTAACGAACCAAATTTTTGGCTGGATTTACCGAAACCGTTTTTTATATTAGCTCCAATGGAACACGTCACGGATATTGTATTTCGTCACGTCATTAGTGAAGCTGCACAACCTGACGTATTTTTCACAGAATTCACAAGTGCTGAAAATTATTGTCACCCTGTTGGAAAAGAAAATGTAGGTGGCCGGTTAATGTTTACAGCTGATGAGCAACCGATTGTCGCTCATATTTGGGGCAATAAACCTGCACTTTTTGAACAGATGAGTATTGATATGAAAAAACTTGGTTTTCGTGGTATCGATATAAACATGGGATGCCCGGCACAAAACGCCGCAGCCAGTGGAAAAGGGGCTGGATTAATACTTCATCCTGAAGTTGCAGCAGAAATTATTCAAGCAGCAAAAGCAGGTGGATTGCCGGTTAGTGTTAAAACAAGATTAGGTTACTCCAAAATTGATGAGTGGCGCGATTGGTTAGGACATATATTGAAACAAGATATTGCGAATCTGTCCATTCACCTTCGTACTAAAAAAGAGAAGAGTAAAGTAGCTGCACACTGGGAACTCATTCCTGAAATAAAAAAATTGCGCGATGAAATTGCCCCAAATACGTTGTTAACCATTAATGGAGATATTCCGGACCGCGCAACAGGATTAAAAATAGTTGAACAATACGGCGTTGATGGTATCATGATTGGCCGCGGCATTTTCACTAATCCATTTGCTTTTGAGAAAGACTCTAAAGAACATAGCGCGAAGGATTTTCTCAATTTACTTCTTTTACAGTTGGATCTTCACGATAAATATTCGACAGAAGCCTTGCCGCGTTCATTTAGACCCCTTCTTCGCTATTTCAAAATCTATGTTCGTGGATTTAGAGGCGCAGACGAACTAATCGACCAATTAATGGACACCACTTCAACAGACGAAGTGCGTCGTTTAGTAAAACCTCTGTTAGATCAAGAATTAGATTGAAGAATATTAAAGTCTAAAGCCATGAAAAAGAGACTTCCCACAAGTTCAATGAACTCGTAGGAAGCCTCTTATTTTTGCATCAAGGGGTTGTAACCCTTATTACATCATGCCGCCCATGATTTTGGGCCGTTTTTTGCTGTTCACCTTGTCCAGAGTGTCCGGCTTACAAGGAATTCCCGTCATATGTCTCCGTTAAATCCTGCTACTTCTGATCCGTTTGTGGGGAAACGTGTGGGGAAGTTGTAGTTCTGTTTGACCTAGATTTAGTATATTCATTTTCCGGAGTTATCCTTCTCCAAATGCTTATTAAACACAATTTCGGTTCTTTCTATCAGTTTGTTGACTATGGTTTTTCTTTGATCATCAGTGCATAACCATAAGTCCCAGTATTGCTTGAAAAAAGCATTGTAAAGTTCTTTATCATCTTCCGTAGCTTCAATTTCTAATATCTCGGACATTATCTTCTTATCACGAATTGCCTTCATGAGATCATTATAGATCCTAGACAACCTTTCATTGGCTAATTTTGAAGTCGTTTCTTGTGTAAATGGCAGACTTGGTATTACGTTTGTAATTTTGAAGGGTTTAGACTTGTTCTTCTTTCTAGGTGGATCCGCGTCAACCTCCTTCTTTTCTATTTTGATTTTAATCATATCTGGTGCCTCTAGCTGCTCACCTTGTATAGAAGCATCAATTATTTGCAGTTCATTATTACAAAATGCTTGATCTATTCTATTTATCTGGAAACCTAATAAGTTATAAATCTTATCTTTCCTAGAGTCGTTTCGTTCCCATTTTTTCAATGGAACATCAACTAAATCCATACGAGGATCATTTAGCAAATCAACATGGAAGCTAATAGCTATCTTGTAGTGTAGCTCCTTTTCAAATTGGTTAATGTCTGGTAGCACGACATTAATTACTTTATCAGCAAGTTCATAATCAAATAATCCAGCTCTCAAGATGTATTCCAATATACTCACTCCTTTCCGACATTTACTATTCCTTACCCTCCAGCCAATCAATAAATCCTGGCTTAGGCACAAGTATTCTGTTGCCGATATGGATATAGTGAAACTCTCCGCTCTTTGCCAGAGCATAAGCTTGCATATTACCTATTCCTAAAATAGTTTGAATGTCCTTGACCCTTAATACATCTGGGATATGCTCCCACGAATTTAGCTTTACTTTCCTCGGTTCTCTTTGTAACGGAACTTCTTTCATTACTTCTAGTTCCCTCAAATGTTGCAGTTGGCTTAGTAGTGAATCCATCTCATCGTTCATGAATCGCTGTAATTTCTTAACTTGCTGTTCAATCAGATTAATCTGTACTACAAGTATTCCTTCACGCTCTTTGACTCTACTCACTTTCATTCTCATCACTATCCCTTCATATGAAAAAAAGTATGTACTATAAGGAATAGCCGTTTAAACGGACTTCTCCTTAAAGCACATACTTTTTAATTTCAACCTTGTCTAGAGCATATCACGAGTCAATAGCCACTTCAATTAAAATTGAGCACCTCTGAATTTCAATTGACAAAATAGTCCGTTTGATATATGTAAATAAGAAAACTGCCCCCCCCTCATATATGAAATAATCATACGCCGAAAACGAAACTGGCAGCCCGGTCCCCACTCGTCTTGTTCCCAAGCTCCAAGGGAGGGGGGAGAGAACTTCAAAAAATTCTCTCTTTCTCATACCTAAAGCTAATTTCAATATTCCAGTGATCCATTACATAAAAGCGCTCAGATGATCCGGGTGATAAGTTCACCTTCAAACCACATGAGCGCACACATCTATTGATCGGGTTATCCTATATGACGATCAGATCATAAGTTCCACTGACATATCCATCATGTTCTGCTGTATGCTCTATCAGAGACACTGCCAGATCCCTAACTGTTTGATCATTGATCTTAGGTAAAGAGGCTATCTGTGCCGTCAACCATGGATCTACAGCGTACTCTGCACGGGATAGGCTCCAGATCAAACCATTTTCATTTGATTCCATTAGGATTGGCTGAAACTCCTCCCAGCAGCTGACTCTACCCAGCAGGTACCGCCCGTCCTTGCCCTTGCCGCCGAAATGAAATGTAAGCTCCAATGACTCCTTCGGGATGCCTAATTCGATATTCCTCAGCAACGACTTACTAAAGATATCCGTTACATCTTCTACAGTTGATCTCGCGCTTATCAACACACTATTATCCATAATGAGTTCTTCTGCCAATCCTTGAAATTCATTGTTTCCTATGGGCAGATATATTCCTGAGTAGCCCACAATAACCTGGTCATTCAATTGATGAAGCTTCCTAACATCGTCTATATGGATGCCGGTACTGAGTTGGACTCTACGCCGATCAGCAACGGCAACAGCAAAATCTTTCGTGGAGAACACAGCAACCAATGTCATCAGTAGCTCCCGCCTCCTCTGGAAGTAACGAAGAGCTGGGTAACTACATTAGCTACGATACGTCCAAGTGTGTCCGGGGTAATCTTGATTTCGTGGAATGAACCACGGTTTACCCGTCCGCTAGTGTCTTTGCTCAAATAAGGGATGATATCAATGTCTGCTCCGCTTGTTTCCGTATAAGGTACCAGATTCCCGTCCACCTCAATCTTCAAGCTGCTGGGCGTTGGACCCTCATATATCCCATACTTAATATCATGCGTATGTGCTGGGATCTGGTGCGTATGCTCCATGCTATGTGTATGACTCATATCGTGGGTGTGCTCCATATTATGAGTGTGGTTCATATCATGCGTATGATCCATATCATGGGTGTGATCCATGTCGTGAGTATGGTTCATGTCATGCTCATGACTCGACAGTGTTATTGGATGACTGTGATTACCTGAAGGAACCCACGTTCTAGCCACACCATTGACGTCCTTAAATACTGTTCCTGCTGGCCATCCGTGATTATGCCCTCCTTCCCCAAAATAGGTCCCTTCCGTTTGAGTTGCTCCAGATATATTCCTCGGACCTGTAGTATTAATACTACTCGGACCTGAGGTGTCGCGGGTGCTAGGGCCAGCAGTATCCCTGCTGCTAGGGCCAGATGTTTCCCTACTGCTTGGTCCAGCTGTATCCCTGCTACTTGGGCCGGCTGTGTTCCTGGTGCTGGCTCCTGCTGTCTGTGTGCTACTTGGACCTGATGAAACAGCAGGCGAAGATTCTATCGCTTTTGAATAACAATGCCATTTATCGATCATATTATCCCCCTCTTATCAAAACCTGGCTTCGTAAAATGGAAGAGGTCGCCCGGTCTCCAAGTGAAAAGAGTCCAAGGAATTACCTCCCCCTCCAGAAAACACTTAATTGATCCCCATTCGTTCGTCTTGTTCCATACAGATCCTTACAACGCTAAGCTGCTTATTAAGTTCTATCAGTTCAGCTTCTGTCCGCATTATTAACTCCTGCCGCTTTTGAAGTTCATAGCTTCCATTACCATTAGGTCCAGCAGCAAGTACGCTTTGGTACATCTCCAGAACTCCAACTGGAGCATTTTTGAAGACCGCCTTCATAAACATTTCACTTATGCGCCGTTGCTGCATAATTGTCCGTCCGATACCTATCATTTACACTCCTCCTGACTGTTTTACATACTGCTGAATGAGTAACGTATTCATATACTGAGAAGCGATAGTATGGTGCAGGTCTTCGACAGAAACTCTCTTGTCAACAGTCAATTGATCGTTATAATCTCGGATATTCCCTTCAAGTCCGATTACGTTTTTGCGCAATTCATTTAGCTTTGCCAGACCCTTAATCAATGAAGCATGATGCGGCTGCAGCTCGTTATACAGTTCTTCTGCTTGAGTAATCAGCTTGTTCCTCTCTGTCGCCCAAGCATTTACAGCTTCAGAAATGGTTTGTTGCATAGCAGGGTTCCCCTTGACTGAGAGAGCTTCAATCACAATACTACGGTCATGAATGCGCTGTGAGATCCCCTTCAATTGCTCATTCAGTGCATCAATGGATGTCGTATCACCGGAAGTCACAGCCGCGAGGTATTTCTGCTTTAATTCGGCCATGCTCTCCTTGTCTTGCCGATTTAATTCCTGTTGCTCAGCCAGCTTATCTGCAGCTTTCAATTGGTTATCCCGGATAATCACTTCTAATCCACTCCGTGTGATATTATTCATTCTCTGCCTCCCAGGCCTTTAAATTTTTGAACGTTTCGCTTGAATTCTGCTATATCCTTCGATAAGGCTTCAGTTTCTTCAGCCATCCATTGTTCATAATCAAATCTCGAACGTTCACTAGGCAAAATCAGAGCTTCCGGTATAGGTGAGGTGTTATCCCAACTAAGACCCTTTAGTCTTGAATCCTGCACGTTCGTAGTACAAAATGTCAGCTCATTAGCTGGTCCATTCGTAAGACAAATCTCATGAACGACGATCTTCTTCAGATCGTAGACAGTTACCTCATCGGTATATCCCGCAGAACGAAAGATTTCAGTACAAACCTTCTCCTCAAAAGCATTCTGTTCACTTAGTATTTTCCGGAATGAAATACTACAGTGCCTAAGTGCTGCTCGCTTAACCTTCTTATAAACACTCCAACCTAACGGACTATTTGGAATGAGTTTGAAGAATACACCGCCTTCGGTTGTCTGAACCTGTAATCCGTCTACAGTTGTTCCAATTACCTGAGTATAGTCATGACCCAATGTAATTCCGATTTTGCTATCAAAGAATACACCTTTGCGGTGTGTCCGCTCTACAGAATATGTGTTATTCTCCAGATTAGGCTCTGCATAGAAGTCGTTAAACGGCATTGCCATACCATAAATGGCTCTTTCCATTGAATACTCCCTTCCCTTGACGTTCATTTCACTATGTGTCTCACCTCAAATGATGTTGGAGGGGGGGCGCGTTCTGTTGCACTGATCTTCAACAAACTTATTCCCCCTTGCAATATATGGGCACATTTCAATAGTTGCATCCTATAAGTGAAATGCGGTATAATAGTTTCATTGGGAAACAATTACATAACTGATTGATTGAACGTCTCCGGTGTTGACGCACTGGAGGCGTTTTTCATTTCTACTTCCCTGCTCCTCCGGATCTCTTCAACGAAATTCTCAAGCTCTGTAGTGTCACAGCCCCTTTTTTTCAGGACTTTGATAAGATCATCAACTTCAAACGTCTTCTTCTCCAACTTGCTTCCCTCCCTTCTTGCCTCCAGCAGATCAGTTGCCTTGCCTGGGAAAATATGATCAGCTGACGCACCGTAAAATATGCAAAGTCGTGTCAGGGCAAACAATTCAGCTCTGCCGCAGTTTTCTTCCCATTTCCTTAATGTTCTTACTGTGATACCCGCAGCATCAGCAGCTTCCTTAATTGACCGCATTGCGTTCTCTCTGGCTTCCTGCAACGTAATCATGTGCCGGCCATTAGATACAGCGCATTGGGCAAGATACTTGGAACGATCTGCCCGCGCTGAATTCCGATCCGATGTAATAATATTCTTCATGGCTTATTCCCTCCGCTATATGAGTTTGTTTTGCCTGTTACGGAAGTAAATATTTAAGTCGAGCCGAAGTAAGAGCCCTACCTTCTGCCGCTCTCCCGCTGATGGGCCGTCTCACTTAATGAGGTCACTCAGCTTCGCTGCCAATTTAGTGAGCGCCCTCAGCCGATACTTCTTATACGTACCGGAGCTCAATCCTAGTTCTTTATAGACTGCCTGGTGGCGAGTATACTCGGCTTCACGGGACAAATATTTACGAGCGATAACTTCCGCCTCAAGTGGTTCCAGCTTTTTCATTGCCTGCTGTAGTTCAACCTGGCCTTCTCGCTCCAAATCCAGCGTTATATAGATTCCAGATTCATATAAAAAACTTACAAGTGCTTCATTATCGTCTACTGATAGGAAATTCTCATTTAGCATACGCTCTTGTCTCCAGTCTTTTTGTATAATTGATGCCGTCATAGTCTTTGTTAATCCCAAGACAAGAGCAATCTTAAATAATCCTCTCAAGCGAACTTTACCGTATAACCCATGTGAAATTTCCATATCCTTGTAAATCATCTGATGGCGGGTATATTCTGAATCACGATGAAGGTATTTTCTCGTAATGATATCCTTTTCCAGATCCGGCATCTTATTAACAACAGAGACGATTAATCTGGCTTTAGTGTCCTCTTTCTCAAGAAATAAGAGAAGGCGAATCTGATTTAGGTGTCGAATTACCTCTTTTTCAACTTCTTTGCTGAGCATTCCACTTCATCCTCGTAATTGACTTATTCTAGTTATCTAATCCTGTGTACGGAATCTCAAAACGCCTCATGAATGATGGTATGAAGGCAAGGATGCTGCCGTTATTCTTCTTAGCCAGGGTTTCAAAGTGATCTCTCACCTGTTCCCTGAATTCCCCTGCCGTTATCTCCCATTCCTGAAGGAGCTCCATATGATGAATGATGTGAAGAAGCTGCTCCTCTGTGATCTGGGGATGATCCTTTTTCAATGCTCTTCTGAATTCAGAACTATAAATGCTTAGAAAAACATGATCGTCGATTGGAAAATCGATGTATCTGTTAATATCTTTTTCTTTTTCATTCGTTAGTTCTTTATCATTAGTTAATAGCGTTGGATTTTCCACAACTGGAAAACCCGATTCTGGTTTCTCGTAGATATCCATCTCCCAGGACTGGATTTTCCCCTTTGCTTTCACGGAATATCGTTTGATGTAGCCGCATTGTTCAAGCTCTTTTAATCCGGCGCGCACGCTATCCTTACCGTCAGTGCCATGTTTCACCAGCTCATCAATATGAAATTTGAATGTGTCCGGTTTTGAGAGCATATAAGCGAGCAGCCCCCGAGCCTTGAAGCTAAGGCGATTGTCCTGAAGTGATTCGTTGACAATCCGGGTGAACGGCGGGGCCTTAGCGCCCTTCTTATTTACTCTTCGAGTCGTCACATATCTTCACCACCGCCCTGTTCCCAGCCATCAGGCCCAGCAACTCAAGCAGGCGCAGGCTCATTGATCGTTGCCTCGCCCTACTCATTGCGCCTCCTTCTGCTTGCCATCCAACCATTCAAAAAAGGAATCTCTATAAACGAGCTTCCGGCCATTCAACTGCAGCAATGGGAATCCTGGACTGGCGAAAAGTTCGTAGGTAGTTGATTTTGCCACGCCAAGGATCTGTGTAACATGCTTCGCTTGAAGGACAATAGGATAATCATTGCGTTCCATGTTGCTCACCTTCCTAATATGAGTTATGAGTGCTATTTTGTAACTTCTTGATTACGTTTTTGATGCAAACCCTTCATCCGGGAACTAATAGCCCCCCGCTGTTCTTCCGTGAGAGTCGATGTTCTCCCCATTACAAAACTGACCTGCTTGCCGCTAAGCCGAAACTTCGCCGCCGTCACTTTGCCATCAGTCGTTTCCTCCCAATGAGGGGCAATGATCTTGCGTAGCTTAGACATGTGACGCGGGACGCAACTGTAAACCTCCCAGCTATTGCTCACATAATCGAAAACGGCCGTGGTCTCCTTTTCCTCGTTTGAATACATCTCAGTTTCTCCTTTTAGTCCAGTGTCGTATGTTCTTATATACAAATCAGTAGTTGACGAGCATTGAGTGAATAATTGCTTAGCTCAACAAGAGAACAGCGAATTCTTAATTAAAACGTAACCGTAACGCCTCAATAACGAGCAGCTTATTGAAATCGTCCAGATAGTCCATATCTGAGAGGTTCACCTTTGCTAGCCGCTCATTGAACAGATGCAGCGCTAGGTTGAGCATGAACTTCTCCGATTGGGACCACGGCCGCGACAGCCGCTTGAGCGCTGCGGCATCAACTGTGCCTTCTTCCATGTCAAAGTATTGAGTGGTCAGGTACCGCTGCAGCAGGCTGTGCTGCGTGAACAGGTGATTCAATGCGCGCCAGTAGCAATCTGTAAGCATGAGCTGCGGGATCTGGACTACGGCGGGTTTAGCTATTGTTTTCATGATCTCTTATCTCCTTCTTAAAACTGTATTTACCTAAAATCTAAGCAGGTTTTAGCGGCTGGGAGCCTCCGGGGGTATGCTTATACTCGGGTGATGCGGGGAAAGCTATAATGTGTGGCGGTGGGGGTTACTTGGCTGCTTGCTGTGGTGTTTTGACGATCTCGAAAATATCGTCAAATTTCACTTCTAAAGTGTCACATATACGTTTTGCAATTCGCGGGCTCGGTTTTCGATCCCCATTGCATATTTGCAATGCTGTAACCTGACCAATCTCAGCAGCTTCTGCAAATGCTTTTTTGGATAACCCTTTACGAATAAGCATCTCTTCAAAGCCGATTGCATCCTTTAGCTTAATTTTCATACCATCCCTCCTCAATGTTACCACGGTAAACTTTTATGTTACTGGTTACATTAAAGCATATAAATGTTCCTGTGGCAAGTATTTATGTACAAACAATGTTACTGCAGCGAATTTTAGTGTATTATATGTTTATGAAGGGACGTGAAAAGAATTGGAGCTATTAGAGTTCGGTAAATATTTAAAAAAATTACGAAATGAAAGAGGGCTTACTTTAGCACAACTTGCTGAGGCATCAAAAGTGTCTCACTCGTATTTGTCACAGATCGAAAATGGTAAAAAGAAAAACTTCCCCTCAAGTGAAGTGTTGATAAATCTTTCAGGACCACTTGGTGTTTACTATGGAGAGCTTCTAAGAGAGGCTGGCTACCTTGTGAACGTTGACATTGATGATTACAACGAAGAGTTAGAAGAGGAGCGATATCGTAGAGAACAGAGTATGGATCTTGAAGAATTTGATGATGAAGAGCCCTATTGGACAGAATTGAATAACCTTCTAACCAAGGAACCACATATCACATACCGTGATATTCTCATCACAAACGAAGAAAGAAAATTAATAATAGCTTATTTAGATGGTCTTTTTGCTAAGAAGAAATCCTAGCTAGATAAAAGGAGCTGTCCATATGAGGAAAGAGAAGCATTTCAACATCCGAGAGATCAATGGCACTCTCTCAATTGAGCCCTGGCTGAACGTGGAATTGAAGAATTAGCAAAACGAGATTATTGCCTGAATATCACAGTAAAGGTTACTAAACTCATTAAGGATCGTTCTGTTGCCCGGCAGCATTGGATTACCCCTTATGAAACTTCTAAAGTGGCACGCTGATCTGACCCACATACCTCTTCAGAGGCTTTATATGTCCCATACAGCCACATCCCGTACAATGCCAAGAAAAGATTCACATAAACCGCCGCTCTCGTTTTCACCAATCAAACATCATGAATTTAATTAAGGAGTGCTCAACATGGATACAGCACAAGTTCAGAGTAAAGTCGAAATTTCAAATGATGAAGATTTTATTAGTTTCCAATTTACAGGAATTCACAGTGAAATTACTGCACTTATTCCAAAAAGTGAAGAACGGAAAGCCTATGAAAAGAGGATGGCAATATTCAAGAAAATCGAAGATGCTAAATCGCCACCTATAAACACTGACTTGGCATATGTAATTGAACTGTGTGATGTGAATTACGAAGGCATTCGATTAGCGGAAGGGGAGAAGCAGAAATTGCTATACCTCTTAAAAGAAATGTTCAAAGACCAACTACCAATACAATAAGTGTGGGAGGGATAAGGTTGGTGAAGAAACGTTTCAAAATCGAATTCATCAGTGTTGCTATGCCTGATCAGTCAGAAGCTATCGTTAAGCAACTCGTACGATTAGAAATGCATAAGCTAATGCACCAGCATGGAGTAATTTCAACCAATCTTGATGAAGTAATGGACAAGTACATCACCACGGTGCTGGCCGATGAGCAGTGAACTTGATAGCAATTCACCCGCAACTGATCTGCTATTCTCTGCTCTCAAGGAGCTAAAGGAAATGAAGATAGAGGTAACGGTGAATATCCGATCTCCTGGAGATCCCATCGCAACTATCACCAACCCTCTCCCATTAGCGTGCCCGCAGCTGTTGAATATTACTAGAACTGAGAAACTTCTACCGCCTGTCCTCTCCCCAACTGACATTCGGAACTTTCTAGGAATCGGGCAGCGCCAGGTATACGAGTTACTGAACTCCAAAGTATTCCACCTTACAAGGGTTGGGCGGCGTATGTTTGTGTCACGAGCGATGTTCATTGAATGGCTGGAAGGGTGATCCGAAGACAAGGAGGTAAAGCGAAGGAAATAGAGGGCCCAAAAGTTGGAACGAGAAATTAAAAACAGGAAATTCTAATTGAACACTTCAAATGCGTTTCTCATTTTATTCGAACATAGAAAAAGCACCGGTTAGGGTGCTGAGAATGAAGGGCCGCTGAGTAGCACAACGTCCAATCTATTAAATATATCTTCTTCACTTTTACCATATGTAAGGAGCAACAACTGGGAAAAGATTCTCTTCAATTCGAAGTAATCGTCATAGACACTTGATTTGTTTAGAAGCTTAACTAGCGCTGCAATTTCACCATGAGTAGCTTTGCTGCGTAAGTTATACATCTTTTTGACAAGGTCCATAATACCAATTCTTTGCTCGTAGGAATCAGCTAACATGAGGGCCGCATTGAGAGAAACCTTATACTGGAGGTTACCTTCACCTGTTACCAATAATGCTTCTAAACCTGTAATAAGAGCTTGGTTACTACTTTCTAATGTGGTAGAGAGGCACGCTCCGGTGTATTGATCAAGAGCGTAACTCCATCTTGTTTCTTTCCATTCAGAAGCAAACCGTTTTTCCCTTGAAGCTTTACTAAACGCTATGTAAATTTCAAAAAACTTAATTATATTCTGTATATCTTGTTCTGTAATACTTGCAGAAGAGTTATCTTCTTCAATATTGTCGTTAACAGCTGAAGAATATTTAAATAATGGAGTATTCCACTTCCCTACTATTCCATAAGCAATTCGACCATATGGCCTAGGTGGCTCCGAGATGCGAATGTTTAGTTTTGGAAGCCCTAATTGAAGTGCATGATAGAACAAGTATCCATTAGATTCATAGGTTACAGAACCAGGTTCAGTTTTACTTATACTCACCAGGACTTTTTTATCATCAACTGCTGATAGTGATATGTATTCATTAATAAAGTATTCAGGCTTGTCTAATTCAACCCTTTCAATTACGTAAGCATCAATAATATCTTGCATTTTCATCCCCTCCATATAGGTAGTATTCGATGTTTGAAAGCCATCCCCTGCACAAATAAGGAGCTGAAGAACATAAAAAAGGATTGAAACCCCGCCTGCGTATGCATGCAAGAAAGCAACCGGCTAAAGATATGGAATGAGTTTTCGGCGCTAGGCGTTGAAAATTCAATGAAGTGAGTTTTTGCCGCCGTGTGGCAAAAAACTCAAGCACATGTCAGAAGTACTTATTGAGGAGTTATTGACGATCTCCGTCAAAAAACGGCAAGCTACTTTTTACTGCCGGGCGGTGAAAACTATTGCCACTCAGAAAGCTCTCTGAATAGTTCTGTTCACGCATTGAACAAAACAGGAGTTTCGTACGGAGGTCGTACAAAATAACCTAGCCAGCGGAAAGAGTTTCCGTCATGCGGTGACGGAAAGCATTGGCCTTATTTTGATAATATTTTTCACCAACAGTTGGTAAAAAGGTTTTGTCCGCCCGGCGTACGAAACTCCCTTTTTGGTCGTCGGGCGACTGAAATTTAGTTTTCACCGAGCTTCGGTGAATAGTCAGATTGGGGTATCTGATGTTTTTGCCGAAGCTCGGCAGAACGTAATGTATTTCCTTCACTGCGTGAAGAAAAAGAATTTCTCACATGAGCGTCGAAAACTATTTTTATGTGGCGCTCGCACAAAACTGATGTAACATAGTTATGCGTACCCTGCACGCGAAAGTTCATTTTACCCGCCGTATAAATGCCTCTGCAAAAAAGATTCACCGCTATTATCTTCCATAATCCATTAAGGAGTTGAATTATTATGACCAACAAACCAACCAACGAACACGAAACCCCATTTGAACAAGCAAGGCAGGAAGATGAGAACGGCAACGAATACTGGACCGGCCGTGTTCTCGCTCGTATTCTAGACTATACTGACTTCCGTAACTTTGAAAAGGCAGTCAAGAAAGCCAAGACTGCCTGTGTTAATAGCGAACAACCTGTAGAGGACCATTTTGTTGAGTCCAACGAAATGGTCGAAATCGGCTCTAGTGCTCGTCGTTCCATTCGTGATTACCGTTTATCCCGCTACGCATGCTACCTAATCATTCAGAACGCTGATCCTACCAAGGAGATTGTCGCCCTGGGCCAAACTTACTTTGCTGTCCAGACCCGGAAACAGGAAGTCTTCGAGCAGGCCACAGAAGAGCAGCGGCGTGTCATGTTGCGGGAGGAACTGCGTAAGCATAACACCCAACTGGCAGATGCAGCGTATCAGGCTGGCGTGCTCACTACAGTGGATTTTGCAGTGTTCCAGAATCACGGTTACAAAGGGTTGTACGGCGGACTGGACGCAAAGGCCATCCATAGCCACAAGGGTCTGAAGAAGTCACAGAAGATCCTCGATCACATGGGCAGCACCGAGTTGGCAGCCAACCTTTTCCGGGCAACCCAGGCCGAAGAGAAAATACGCCGAGAGGATATCCAGGGTAAGGACAACGCCAACCGTGCTCATTATGATGTTGGGGCCAAAGTACGGCAGACCATTAAAGAATTGGGTGGCACAATGCCGGAGAATCTGCCGGTACACGAAGATGTTAAAAAGGTTGAGCGGAAGCTTCAGAAGGAAAACAAGCTTCTTCCTGAAGGCGAATAGAGACAGCATGCGTGTTTGCGACACACTCTTGAGTGATAGTTTCCCCCAAACACGCATTTTAAGCCGTAATTCGTGACGTTATAGTCAGGAATTAAAACCTGACTACGCAGAGAGGTACAAATACACCCCTCAACTACAAACGTTCTGAAATGTACAGTTCTATCGCTCAATACGAAACGATCACAAGGAGGCTCATAAATGGCAGGCTACTACAGAAAGCGCGGCTGTAAATGCGAAGAAGGAAAGAAATGCACCTGCGGAGCTACCTGGTCCTTCACACTGGACATTGGCCGCGATCCTGTCACCAACAAGCGAAAGCAAAAAGAAGTCGGCGGCTTCAAAACCAAGCGGGAGGCAATCAAGGCCTGTGCGGAGCTCATGACCGAATATGAGCGCGGAAGCTATGTTGCTGAGAAGAATACTCTGTTCAAGGATTTCGTAAAGACCTGGCTAGAGATCTACGGCCCTACCGTGAAAGTCAGCTCGCTCCGGGTGCGTAAGCATGAGTCAGACAAGCTGATTAAATATTTCGGCAATCTCAAACTGAAGGACATCACGAAGAAGAAGTACCAAGCGGCCTTGAACGCATTAAAAAAAGAGGGGCTGGGGGATAACACCGTCTCCGGCGTACACACCACCGGCCGGATGATCTTCACCAAGGCTATGGAATTGGATGAAGTCAAGACAAACCCGACCTTATATGCCCGGGTACCACGTGTCCGGAAGACTCTGGTGGAAGTCGAACAAGAGGAGGCCACAGTCAAATACCTGGAAAAAGAGCAGCTTGCCAAATTCCTACAGACAGCAAAGGAGCAGGGCTTAGAGCAGGATTACCCGATCTTCTTGACACTGGCCTACAGCGGGATGCGCGCCGGAGAATTATGTGCGCTGCGCTGGCCGGATCTGAATGAGAAGGAACAGAGCATCAGCATCGCTAGGACCTATTACAACCCTACGAATAGGACCAGGGAGTATCAGTTGCTTACACCGAAGACCAAAAGCTCAAAGCGGACCATTGATGTGGATAAGCTTGTAATTGATGAATTAAAGAAGCATCGCGCGAAGCAGAATGCCATTAAGATGGAATACCGCAAGATCTACCACGATGGAGATTTCATATTCGCCAAGACTGATGCCTTGAATGTCGGCTATCCAGAGTTCATCAAAACCATTGAGAATCGCATGAGGCGGCTGCTTAAGCTGGCCGGCTTAAATGAGAAGCTAACCCCCCACTCCCTGCGCCACACCCACACTTCCCTAATGGCAGAGGCTGGCGTAGGGCTGACTGAGATCATGGAGCGGCTGGGCCACAAGGATGACGACACTACCCGAAGCGTATACCTGCACGTAACCAAGACCATGAAAAAAGAAGCTTCCCAGAAGTTCAGTGAACTCATGAGAAGCCTCTAATTATGTTACCCCGTGTGGGGAAAATGTGGGGAATCGAGCTCCCCTAACAGCTAAACCCTTGTTACAGCAAGGGTTTTTCGCTGTCTTACATCATGCCGCCCATACCGCCCATGCCGCCCATATCCGGCATAGCGCCGGCTTTCTCAGGCTCAGGCTTGTCAGCGATAACCGCTTCAGTAGTCAGGAACATTGCAGCAACGGAAGCTGCGTTCTGCAGCGCGGAGCGAGTTACCTTCGCAGGGTCAACGATTCCGGCTTCAAACATGTTCACCCATTCGCCGGTTGCAGCGTTGTAGCCGATGCCTACAGCTTCTTTCTTCAGGCGGTCCACGATGACAGAGCCTTCTTCACCGGCATTTGCTGCGATGGTGCGGATTGGCTCTTCCAGGGCGCGGAGAACAATGTTCACTCCGGTTCTTTCGTCGCCGGATACTTCTACGCCAGCAACAGCGTTATATACGTTCACAAGGGCTGTACCCCCACCGGATACGATACCTTCTTCAACCGCAGCGCGGGTTGCGTTCAGGGCATCTTCGATGCGGAGCTTGCGTTCTTTGAGTTCTGTTTCAGTAGCAGCACCGACTTTGACAACGGCTACGCCGCCAGCCAGTTTAGCCAGACGCTCCTGCAGTTTTTCTTTGTCGAATTCGGAAGTCGTTTCTTCCAGCTGGGAACGGATTTGGCTTACACGTGCGTTGATGTCCGCTTTGTCGCCGCTGCCGTCTACGATGGTAGTGTTCTCTTTGGTTACGCGCACTTGACGGGCGTTACCCAGTTGCTCGATGGAAGTGCTCTTCAGATCAAGTCCAAGCTTCTCAGTGATCACTTGGCCGCCTGTCAGGGCAGCGATATCCTGCAGCATGGCTTCACGGCGGTCGCCGAAGCCAGGAGCCTTAACGGCTACAGCATTGAAGGTTCCGCGCAGCTTGTTCACGATCAGCATTGCCTGAGCTTCGCCTTCGATGTCTTCAGCGATGATTACCAGCGGACGCGCCTGTTGAACGATCTTCTCCAAGAGCGGAAGAATTTCCTGAGTGCTGCTGATCTTCTTGTCAGTGATCAGGATGTACGGGTTCTCCAGTACAGCTTCCATTTTGTCGGTATCTGTGATCATGTAAGGGGAGATATAACCACGGTCGAACTGCATACCTTCAACCACTTCAAGCTCGGTCAGGAAGCCGCGGGATTCTTCAACAGTGATGACACCGTCTTTGCCCACCTTTTCCATAGCTTCAGCGATCAGTTGGCCCACTTCATCGTCAGCAGCGGAGATTGCCGCAACCTGTGCAATGGACTGGGAATCTTCGATTGGCTTAGCAATCTTCTGCAGTTCAGCAACAGCTGTCTTCACCGCTTTGTCGATCCCTTTACGGATAACCATCGGGTTAGCGCCGGCAGTTACGTTCTTCAGACCTTCACGGATCATAGCCTGAGCCAGAACTGTAGCAGTTGTAGTACCGTCACCGGCTACATCATTAGTCTTGGTAGCTACTTCCTTCACGAGCTGTGCGCCCATGTTCTCGAAGGCATCTTCGAGTTCGATTTCCTTGGCGATCGTTACACCGTCATTGGTGATCAGCGGGCTGCCGAATTTCTTCTCCAGCACCACGTTGCGGCCTTTTGGACCCAGTGTTACTTTAACCGCATTTGCCAAAGCATCAACCCCGCGGAGCATCGAGCGGCGGGCATCTTCACTGAACTTAATTTCTTTTGCCATTGTGTATTAACCTCCTAAAAGTGTGGTTATCGCAATTATCATCGTAAGTAATTGGTATTCTGGCTTATGAGCGGCTGATCTCAATTAGTCAAGAATCGCGTGGATGTCGCTTTCCTTCATAATCAGATATTCTTTGCCTTCGTATTTGATTTCAGTGCCGGCATATTTCGAGAAAAGCACACGGTCGCCTTCTTTAACTTCCAGCGCTACACGGACTCCGTCTTTCAGTGCTCCGCTGCCTACAGCGATCACAGTGCCTTCCTGCGGTTTCTCTTTGGAAGAGTCCGGAAGCACGATCCCGAAAGAAGTGGTTTCCTGCTGCTCGCTTGGTTGTACCAAAACGCGTTCACCCAGTGGTTTAATCATGAAAAAATAGCCTCCTTTGAAATTATGTTGTTTGCCTTAAAAACATAGATGAGCTGCGGGAAAACGGCGCGGCAAAACGGCATTGCTGCCGGTTGTCTCCTTGAAGGAGAACTTCCGCTCATTTTCCTTTTTTTGTGCAGCGTTAGCACTCAACCCTCTGTAGTGCTAACAACAATGTTTATGATACTCAACTTGAAGGCGGATTTCAAGTCCTTTTACGTAAAAATCATCGATGTCCGGGGAATTTTATCATTCTGTCCATGAAGGGGCAATTTATGCCCCCGCCTTTACTCTACTTTAACATATCGCGCTTCCCGTTTGGCGTCCTCGGCCAGTTGCCTGCGGTACACGAATGAGGATAGAAAGACACTGAATTCATACAACACCAGCAGCGGAATGGTCACCAGGAAGTCCGAGATGAAATCCGGCGGCGTAATGACCACTGCAATGAATACGAGCGCAAAATAAGCATACCGCCGCATCTTGCGCAAGCGCAGCGGGTTCAGCACTCTAAGCTTGGTCAGGAACATCACAAGCAGCGGCAGCTCGAAGAGCAGCGCCAGCGGAATGACCAGACTGAACAGGAAGCTGAAATATTCGGCGATCCCGTAGGTCTCCTCCAGCCCCATATTACGCGTAATCGAGATCGTGAAGGACAAGGCCATCGGAAAAACTATGTAATAGGCAAAAGCGATCCCGACAATAAACAAAACGAACACGTACGGCACATAACGCAGTGCAGCACTCCGTTCCTCCGGACGCAAGCCGGGGCTGATGAACGCCCATAGCTGATAGGCAATGAACGGTACGGAGAAGATCAGGGAGACCGCCATGGCGATCTTCATATACATGCCTATACCGTCCCAGAAGGAGAAGGCGTGCAGGATAAAGCCTTGCGCATGATCAGCACTGATCAGGTACAGGTAGATCGGTTTGGCCACGAATAACCCCAGTACCAGCCCGGCCACGAACATGACAAGCACATAGATGACCCGCCTGCGCAGCTCGGTCAGATGATCGACCAGGGACATTTCCTCAGCTTCTTGCGCATCAAGAGACATGACTGACACCACCTCTACAATTTAAAAGGGCGCCGTCCCGGTCTGTATAACTGGGAAGGACGCCCCTGCATAGGTCAAAAAATAATTACTCCGGCAGACGGCGGTCCTGCGGAAGCTCTGCGGCTGCGGCCTTCGGAGCCGCCGCAGACGGCGCTTCGCTCCGCTTGGCCGGTTCCGGCTCATTGATAATCTCACGCGCACCGTCCTTGAATTCACGGAAGGTGCGTCCGACAGCCCGCCCAAGCTCAGGAAGCTTATTGGGACCAAAGAGCAGCAGTGCCAAGATAACCAGCAATATAATTCCCGGTGCGCCAATACCATTTAACATTCCGGTTTCCTCCCATCCTTATGTCCGTTCATGATAACGTCATCAATGTATCAATAATACCATAACTTATATCACACATCCATTATCTATCCTGAACGATTAACGCACAAGTGATGGGATTGTCCCGATTACTGGCGGTATTGCCCCGTAACCATCAGCAGGGCCTCCGGCAACTGGTCCATTATAGCCGCCAGATTCTCATGTACTCCCTTCGGGGTACCGGGCAGATTGACAATCAGCGTCCGGCCGCGGATGCCGCTGATCCCCCGGAACAGCATCGCTGCCCGGTTCTTCTGCATGACTGTACTGCGCATGGCCTCGGAGAGTCCAGGCACCTCGCGTTCAATGACCCGCCGCGTCGCCTCAGGCGTTACATCACGGATGGCCAGATCGGTTCCGCCGGTGGTCAGCACCAGGTCCGCCTGGAAATAATCCGTTAGCTCAATCAGTGCGGCAATAATCTCATCCTGCTCATCGGGCACGATCCGGTATTCAATAATCTCCCCGCCAAGCTCCTCCTCCACCAGCTCCCGAATCACCTGGGCGCTCGTGTCTTCCCGCTCGCCTCTGGACCCTTTGTCGCTGGCTGTCAGGATCGCTGTTTTCCACGCCATCGGTTTGTCCCTCCCTCTCTATGTATTATGTATATCTTCCGGCTGCTTCAGCAGCGGCCGGTACGCAGGGGCACGGTCTCCAGACTGCTATCCTATTCAGCTTCCAGCGCGTAATCCCCATTCTTGCCGCCGCTCTTGGACACCAGCATCGTAGGTCCGATGATCATGTCCTTCTGCAGCGCCTTACACATGTCATATACGGTCAGGGCTGCGGCGGATACCGCCGTCAGCGCCTCCATCTCCACCCCGGTCTTACCGGTGATGCTGACGGTTGCTTCTATATATAGTTCATCTTTGTTGTTATCCGTGAAGCCGATATCCACTCCGGTCAGCGGCAGCGGATGGCACATCGGAATCCAGCTTGAGGTCTGCTTGGCCGCCATAATCCCGGCTACCTGGGCGACCGCAAGGACATCCCCTTTGCGGATCTGGCCGGACTTGATTGCCGTCAGCGTCTCCGGATTCATCCGCACCAGACTTCTGGCCGCAGCCGTCCGCTTGGTGACAGCCTTGTCGCTGACATCCACCATCCGGGCTCTGCCCTGCTCATTGAAATGAGTTAATTCCATGTAACCTCTCCTTCCGGCAATCCCAGATGCCGTTCTCCGTAATCAGCAGATCCATCAGGGCATCATGCTCTTCAAGCGGGACCTCAGGAACAAGCTGCACTCCAAAAGCCAGACCGACCCATAAGGGTCTGCGGTTATTCCCGGAAGGAGTCTGCTCCCAGCCGGCCCTAAGGCGGTCATAATAACCGCGCCCGTAGCCCAGGCGCCCGCCCCGCAGATCAAAGGCCAAGCCAGGCACGAATACCGCATCCGGCAGATTCCCTCCTGTGCCTGTCTCTGCTCCGGCAAGCGTTATGCTTCCGGCGGCAGGCTCCGGTATTCCAAAGGCTCCCGGAACCAGCTCTTCCCAGGCGCCTACGGAATGGAGGCTCAGGGTTCCGCTCTCCCGGTCCACCCGGGGAAGCCACACATCATGGCCGCCCGCCCATGCCTCCCTCAGCAGGGGGAGGCAGTCCAGCTCGGAGCGGAAAGGGGCGTAGGCGAGCAGGGATACAGCACCGGCCTGCGTGAACCAGCTCCAGGCATGATGGCAGACCCGGGCTGATAACTGCTCTCTCTGCACCAGGGACAGGCTATCCCTCTCAGCGGCCTTCCCGGCCCGCAGCTCCCGCTTCCGCGCGGCAAGTTCCATGCTGCGCTCGGGCATAGGCAGCCTCCTCCTTTATCGTGTTGTTCAATAGCTTATCATAGTTTGTAAGCTCAGTTTACCACTCTTCCTACCGGTTCGCCAAGGTTGTATCATTCCCCTTGTTAGGAGAATGAACCTCGCACGGTACAGCTTTTTCATGTAAACTGGAGAATAAGATCAGGATATTGCCCGGACGCAAGCCGCCGGGCCAAATTGCAAGGGCGGAGGTTTCATCAGAATGCTTCTTCAAGCGACAGGAATTACGAAATCATATGGAATACAGAACATATTGGACGGCATCAGCCTGATGGTGAATGAGAAGGAGCGGGTCGGGCTTGTCGGCGTCAACGGAGCCGGCAAATCGACCTTCCTGCAGATTCTCGCCGGGGAGCTGTCCTACGACAGCGGGCAGATTCACAAGGCCAAAGAGACAACCATCGGCTATCTGGCCCAGAATAGCGGCCTGCAGTCGGATAAGACTATTCAGGAGGAGATGCTGGCCGTATTCGCGCCGCTGCTGGAGGCCGAAGCGGAGCTGCGCCAGCTGGAGACGGATATCGCCGATCCGGCGCTTGCGGATGATCCGAAGCGCTACGAGGAGCTGCTCGAACGCTATGCCAGACGTTCCGACTGGTTCAGGGATCACGGCGGCTATGAGATGAATACGCGCATCCGCAGCGTCCTGCACGGGATGGGCTTCGGGGACTTCTCCCCCGATACACCGATCGCCACCTTAAGCGGAGGCCAGAAGACGCGCCTGGCCCTGGCCCGCATCCTGCTGCAGGCCCCGGACCTGCTCATGCTCGATGAGCCGACCAACCATCTGGACATCGAGACGCTCACTTGGCTGGAGGATTATCTGCGCGGGTATGCCGGCGGCATTCTGGTCGTGTCCCATGACCGGTATTTCCTCGACCGGCTGGTAACAACCATCGTGGAGATTGAGCGGCACCAGTCCCGCCGGTATACGGGCAACTACAGCCGTTACATGGAGCTGAAGGCGGCGGAATATGAGATCCGCATGAAGCAATATGAGAAGCAGCAGGAGGAAATCTCGCGGATGGAGGATTTCGTACAGCGCAACATCGTGCGGGCCTCCACCACCAAGCGGGCCCAGAGCCGGCGCAAGGCGCTGGATAAGATGGAGCGCATTGACAAGCCGCTGGGCGATCTGAAGAAGGCCAGCTTCTCCTTCGAGCCGGATTTCATGTCCGGCAAGGAGGTGCTGCAGCTCCGCGAGGTGGCTGTAGCGTTCAGTGAAGGGGCGAAACCGCTGTTCCAGAAGGCGTCCTTCGAGCTTAGACGCGGGGAGACCGCCGCGCTGATCGGGCCGAACGGGATCGGCAAATCCACACTGCTGCAATGTCTGACCGGTAC
This sequence comes from Paenibacillus piscarius, assembly GCF_022234545.1. GTDB lineage: Bacteria > Bacillota > Bacilli > Paenibacillales > Paenibacillaceae > Paenibacillus_AQ > Paenibacillus_AQ piscarius. The sequence goes on along the minus strand of NZ_JAIEUI010000008.1, from coordinate 21,499 downwards.
CCGTCAGCCCTCCGCCGGAACGGTGAACTGGGGCACTAAGGTGAAGATCGCCTACTACGACCAGGAGCAGACGAGATTGAATCCGAACAACACCGTGCTGGAAGAGCTGTGGAGCGAGTATCCGATGCTGGAGGAAGCCAGAATCCGGACCATTCTCGGCAATTTCCTGTTCAGCGGCGAGGATGTGCTCAAGAAGGTGGCCGCACTGAGCGGTGGCGAGAAGGCCCGGGTCGCGTTATCCAAGCTGATGCTGCGCGGAGCCAACATGCTGATTCTCGATGAGCCGACCAACCACCTCGATCTGGTCAGCCGCGAGGTGCTGGAGGCGGCGCTGATGGATTTTGAAGGGACACTGTTGTTCATTTCCCATGACCGTTACTTCCTGAATAAGATGGCAGAACGTGTGCTGGAGCTGCACCCGGACGGAATTGATCAGTATTTGGGTAATTATGACGATTATATTGCGAAGAAGCAGGAGCTTGAAGCGATTGCGGCAGAGGAAGCGGAGCTTGCTGCGGCCAGACTCTCGCGCAGTGCAGTCAGCGAAGCTCCGGCAGCAGAGAAGGGAACTGCCCTCTCCTATGAAGCGGACAAGCAGGCCAAGCGTGAGGAACGCAACCGTCAGCGGCGGATTACAGAGCTGGAGGAGAAAATCTCCGCGCTGGAGGAAGCCATCGCAGACATTGAGCATGAGATGACTAGGCCTGAGGTATTCCAGGATTACATGGCGCTTCAGGAGCATGAGGGCAAGCTGAAGGATCATAAGGAGCAGCTGACAGATTTATTTAGCGAATGGGAGATACTGGCTGCAGAATAATGTAAAAGCTGCCCAAAATAAATTTTAACAGTTTCCATTTTGTTCAAATCCGGTTATCCACAGACTCATCCACAGTTTCCGTGTATAACTGATGCCCCGAATTAGCCCTTCGGGGCTTTTTTTAGGCTTAAAATAGCTAGTTTCGTTGTCAAGGACTTTTTATCCACCGAATTATCCACATTATCCACAATTCCCACAAAAATGTTTCATTGTATAAGTGCCGGTTTATGCTATTTAAAAAATAGGCGTTATTACTCATTTTACACGCTTTTTACACAACTCGCGCGGAATATGTGGATAACGTTGTCCACAACTTGACAAAAGCCGCAGGGGGCAAAAATATGGTCGGTTTTGGGTAGGCGGATGTCTGCTTGCCGCCATCCGGCACATATGTCAGCCGCTCATTTAGCCGACGCGCCCACGCAGAACCGGGTAGCTTACGCAACGCCGATTGGTCCACGCGCCCACCCGGCGCCGAATGTGGTCGGTTTTTCGATTACATTGGGCTCACAACCATTCGGCACACGCGCCGTCGCACCAGCCATGACAGCAAAAACGCCTCTGCCGATGTCGGTGACTTGGCAGAGGCGTTCAGTCCTTGCATTGTACTAAACCTGCGGGGCAGCATCATTCTGGTCTTTCGTTACTAACCTCTACCTTCTAGCTGTTTACCGCCGCATCTTGGGTGTCCGCCGCCTGATCCGACAGCAGCGCCGCATTGCACGCGGCGATATAAGCGATGCCCGCTGCCATCACGATATCGTGATGGATGGCGGTGCCGCGGAATTTTGCGCCCTTCCATTCCACCATCACCGCAGCCTCCGCCTGGGCATTGCCGCCGCTGCCCAGCGAATGCAGCTCCAGCCCGTCGAAGCGGATCTCCTCGGCAATCCCTTGCCCGATCGCGGCAATGATGGCCTCCAGCGGACCGTCTCCGGTGCTGGTATGCGTGGCTTCGGCGCCGCTCTGCAGATGGCGCACCGTCACAGCGGCCACCCGGCGCGGCGCGCTGCCGGCCAATACCTGGACCTCGCCGAGCGCGTAGACCTGCGCCTGCTGTCCTGTCGTGCTGCTGACCATCCGCAGCAGCTCATCATCGCTGACCGCCTTCTGGCGGTCAGCGGTCTCCTTGAACGATTCGTAGAGCGCGTCCAGCTCTGCCGAATCCAGGGCAATCCCGTATTTCGCTGCCCGGTCCTTCAGCGCGTGTCTGCCCGAATGCTTGCCGAGGATAATCATGCTGCGCGGAATGCCCAGCCGTTCCGGGTCCATAATCTCGTACGTGCTGCGGTCCTTCAGCAGGCCGTCCTGGTGGATGCCGGATTCATGCTGGAAGGCATTCCGTCCGACCACCGGCTTGTTGAAGGCGATCGGGAAATGCATCGCCCCGCTAATCATCCGCGAGGTATCGTACAGCTTATCCAGCACAATGCCGGTCTCTGCGCCAATAGCATCACCACGCGTCTCCAGCGCCATAACCAGCTCCTCCAGTGCACAGTTCCCGGTGCGCTCGCCGACGCCGTTGACGGTCACCTCGATCTGGGTAGCCCCGCCTTCAATGGCTGCCAGGCTGTTCGCTACCGCCAGGCCCAGATCGTTATGGCAATGGGCACTGTAGATAACCTTATCGCCGCCTCTCGCCCCGAGCCGCACCCGCCGGAACATCTCGCCGTATTCCTGCGGCAGCGCATACCCCACGGTGTCGGGCAGATTGATAATCGACGCCCCCTCTTCGATCACCGCCTCCACCATTTCGATCAGGTCGTCGATTCCTGTGCGCGCGGCATCCATGGCGGTGAACTCGACCACGTCGCAGAACTGGCGGGCATAGGCTGTCATTTCGCGCGCGACGGCCACTACTTCCGGACGGCTCATGCGCAGCTGATGGCGCAGATGAATGTCAGAGGAGGAGATGAAGATATGAATCCGCCGCCGCGCAGCATCCCGGGTGGCCCGGACTGCGGCATCAATATCTCCCTTGACTGCTCGGGCAAATCCGCAGATCTCCACCCCCTGAATCTTCCGCGAGATCGTCTCCACCGCAGCGAAATCGCCCGGACTGGATACCGGGAACCCCGGCTCCATCACATCGACCCCCAGCTCGGCCAGCTTGCCGGCCAGAATGATTTTCTGCTCAGGGGTCAGACTGGCCCCCGGGGCTTGCTCCCCGTCCCGCAGCGTCGTGTCAAAAATCTGAATTCGTTTCTTTACCGGAATAATCATCATGTACTCCTCCTCAATTTAGGTTCATAATGTGCCTTGCCCAACTCCAGAAAAACACAAAAAACCGCCGTCTCATAAGAGACGGCGGGTCACCCCTCCGCGGTACCACTCTTGTTGACGCATACAGGCTTCCTGTCTTGGCAAGCCCAAGCTGCGTCCAGCTCAGCTTCATACTTCCCCTTCCGTTATCCAAAACGGGAATATGAATCGTCCGGTAACGGGGACATCCGTAGCAGCGTACCTGTAGCCCTTTCCGCCGCTCCGCTCACGGGCGAGATTCGCCGGCCTCCGGTGACTGCGTCGCACCACCCCGCAGCTCTCTGTTCACCTTAGCCGTCTACTGCTCCCGATCATAGCGTATTGTATCTTATGGATGCCTGTATTAGCGCACCAAAAAGCCTGCCGTCTCATTCAAGAGACGACAGGCTGATTACCCTCGCGGTACCACTCTTGTTGATACCCGGATCAGCTACCTATCAGCCAATCACGTGATATCCACTCCATAACCTGATCACGGAGGTTATCCGTAGTCGGTGTACTCTTCAGGGCCCCGGCTATGCTGCACCGGCCTGTACTCCCTGCTTCCACCGCTCCGCTCCCGGACGAGTTCAGGTCTCCTTCGACTGCGTCGCACCTACCCGCAGCTCTCTTATCCCGGAGTCACCTTACTGCTTCCCTTCATCGCGTTTGTTCAAATATAAGATGTTATGAATTGAACTGATTATACCCGCCTGCCCCGGCAAAAGTCAATAGGCAGATACCGACCACTTCTCCAGCGGCAGGCCGGGATCAGCAACCATGTCCAGCGGAATGCCGCCGTCATGTCTCCATTTGACATAAGCGGCTGCACCGATCATCGCCGCATTATCTGTACAATAGACCGGCGGCGGAACGATCAGCTCGATTCCCTCTGCTGCGCAGCGCCGGGTCAAGGCTTCACGCAGTCCCTTGTTCGCCGCCACCCCGCCGGAGAGCAGAAGCTGCTCTGCACGGTACTCCCGGACTGCACGGACCGCCTTCTCCACAAGCACCTCCACAACAGATTCCTGGAAGCCGCGGGCAATGCCGGCTGTATCCGGTTCAAGTCCCTTCATCTTGCTCTGGTTCACTGCGTTCAGCACAGCAGACTTCAGGCCGCTGAAGCTGAAATCGTATGAGCCCGGCTCCAGCCAGACCCGGGGCAGCGGATAAGCCTCCTCCGCTTCATGCGCCAGCCGGTCCACATACGGACCACCCGGGTAAGGGAAGCCCAGCGCCCGGGCTACCTTGTCATACGCCTCCCCGACCGCATCGTCCCGGGTACGGCCAATGATCCGGAACGCGCCTTCCCGTTCCATATGAACCAGCTCGGTATGTCCGCCGGAGACAACCAGCGTCATATTGGGGTACTTCAGCTCCTTCACCAGCCGGTTGGCATAGATATGGCCGGCGATATGATGGGTGCCGATGAGCGGCTTGTTCCAGGCCAGCGCAAGGCTTTTGGCAGCGACGACGCCGACCAGCAGCGCCCCCACCAGCCCGGGACCCTGGGTGACCGCCACCGCACTCAGCTCCTGCGGACGGACGCCCGCTGCGCTTAGCGCTTCTTCAATCACCAGCGTAATAACCTCGACATGCTTGCGCGAGGCGACCTCCGGCACGACTCCCCCGAAGGCCCGGTGCGTCTCAATCTGGCTGGAAATAATATTGGACAGCACCTTGCAGCCGTCTTGCACAACAGCCACCGAGGTCTCGTCACAACTGGTTTCAATCGCAAGTATAAGTATAGGCTCTGCAGCACCCGTGTCTGTCTTCATTTCAAATCCACGCTTCCTTCCGTTGCAGCTTGCTCCCCGTACTCCGGCAGAGTGGCCCACATAATGAGCGCATCCTCGCGGTTGTCCGAATAATAACCCTTGCGGGTGCCGGCGGGGCGGAAGCCTTTTTTGCGGTACAGATTCTGGGCCACCTCATTGGAGACCCGCACCTCCAGCGTAATCGACTGCATCCCGAGATAAGCCGCCGTCTTCATCAGCTCGTCCAGCAGCCGCTCGCCCCATTTGCGCCCCCGGTACGCCTCCAGCAGCGCGATGTTGGTCACATGCGCCTCATCGACAATCGCCCACATTCCCGCATAGCCGATAATATGTCCTTCCAGCTCCATCACCATATATTTGGCGAAGTGGTTATGGGTCAGCTCGTTACGGAAGGCATCCTCGGTCCACGGCATGGTGAAGGCTTCCCGTTCAATGACAAGAATGTCGGGGATATCCTCCAGCCGCATCAGCCGAAAAACAAGCTCATCCTCCTGAACCCTTCCTGCTTCCGGTTCTATCATCTTGTATTCAGGCTCCCTTCGCTGCTCCGCCGCAAATTGGCCTCTGCTTCCGAGAGCTGCGTATAGTTGGGGATCAGCGCATGGAGCTCTTCGTCCGCCTCATAGACCCCCGCTTCCGCCAGGAAGCCGGTCCAGCGGCCTTCCAGCTCATAAGGCACCGTATGAACATTGCCTGCACCGGTGAGCGGAGCAAGCGATTCCGCTGTCCCGTGCAGTCCCGTCTCCCCTACAAACCACAGGCTGCCCGGCATGCTGCCTTCACGTTCAGCTTCCTTAAGCCGCTCCGCCAGCTCCTGCACCCAGTCCGCCATCAGCCGGATAGCGTCCCCGGCAAGCCGCCGGGGAGGCTTGTCCCCGTCCGCCGCAAATACAGCGGTGTACGCCTGCCCCCGCCGGGCATCAATCAGCGGGATAATCCAGTCCGGTCCACCGGTTCCGGGCGCAGATTCCAGCCCAGCCTCCACAGCATTCCCCCGTTGCTCAGATGCAGCATGATACCCGCCCCAGGCCAGCGCATGGAGACTCGACACGCCGGTTACCGGCACATTCCAGGCCCAGGCCAGCGTCTTGGCGGCAGTGACCGCAATCCGCGTTCCCGTATAGGAGCCCGGACCGATGCCGACCGCGATTCCGCCGATCTTATCCGCAGTTGCCGCAGACGCCTGCAGCGCTTGTTCAATAATAGGCAGCAGATGAACCGAGTGGTTCCGCTCGCCCGAAGCATTGATCTCATGCAGCAGCTCGCTGCCGGCGGTTACGGCTACGCCGAGAACAGCCGTTGATGTATCCAGCGACAAAAGCCGCTTGCGCGGCTCATTATTCAAATTACTCATCTCTTTTACCCCACTTCTGGATCAGCCCGCGGCACACTTCGCCGTAAGGTTCTCCGATTCCGGTCACCGTAATCTCCCGTTCCTCCGGGCCGGTCGTTTTCAGCCCGATGTGCAGATGCCGCGGCGGCAACAGGTCCGTAATGACACTGCTCCATTCCACCAGACTCACACCCTGGCCGTAGAAATATTCCTCCAGCCCCAGCTCATCCGCTTCCTGCACCGAGATCCGGTAGACATCCATATGGTACAGCGGCAGACGGCCCTGATATTCCTTGATAATTGTAAAAGTAGGACTGTTCACAATCCCCTCTACCCCCAGATGCCGGGCATATCCCTGCGAGAATGCTGTTTTGCCTGCACCCAGATCACCGTCCAGGCCGATGACCATCCCCGGGAATGACTCTGCAGCAATAGCAGCGGCCAGCGCGTCTGTATCCTGAAGGCTATAAGAACGGCAGGTAAACACCGTTTCTGTCATATTGTCCAAAGCTGCAACCACCTTTTATATAACCTTACCGGTTAACAATACTTTTAATTATATCGGTATGCTACATGTACCGCAACAGGCGTCCGTTCAGGCGGCAGCACTGGGAGCACGGACCTCCTCCGGGTGTCTGGAGAACAGGCTGTGCAGCACCATTCCGCCAATAATGACCGCAATTCCTATCCATGACAGCAGCGAAGGCAGCGGGGAATGCAGCAGCAGGATCTCCCCGATCAGGGCGAAGAGAACCTCCAGCGACTGGGTGGCCTCCACGGCAGCCAGGCCGCTCATGCTGTCCCGTACCAGATCTGTAGCCCGGAAAAAGAGCACCGTCGCCACAATCCCCGAACTGAGTGCAACGATGACAGACTGGCCCACCTGCGGGGAAGACGGCAGGCCAGCATCCGCCAGCCCGTACAGGGCAAGCAGCAGCCAGAAGGGCAGGCTGGCCAGCGTCATGCCGAGAATCCGCTGAAAGACATCCAGCTTGTCTCCGCAGAGCGCCATCATTTTGCGGTTACCCAGCGGATAGGCGAAGGAGGCAATCAGCACCGGAAGGATGCCGAGCAGCACCTGTGACGGGGCTATACTGCGCGCATGATCGGCTTGCAGCAGGGCAACACCGGCCAGAATAATCAGGGATAGGAGCAGCCCGCGCAGCGGAATTCTGCCTTTTATGTATACCGGGCCTGAGGGGCAGCTGATCCACTGCCCGAAGAATGGGGCCAGCAGCGAACCGGAGATAATTGTAATCTGCCACGTCCCCGCTGTCAGCCAGCCCGGCGCATACGCTGCTGCGAAGCAGATGGGCGCATAGAACAGGCCGAAGCCGACCGTTCCCCACAGCAGCCAAGCGCCCGGACGTTCTCGCATGGCCTGAAGCAACGGCTTGAGCCGTCCCCGTCCTGCCACGACCGCCACCAGTAGCGGCAGGGTAAACAAGTAACGCAGCGAGGCGCTCCAGGCCCAGCTTCCCCCGGCCAGCTCCATCCTACGGTTCAGCACAAAAGTCACCGCAAAAAACAGCGCCGAGCAGATCCCCAGCAATATCGGGCGCATGTCCATCATCTCTTTTCCTCCAAATTCTCCCCCCAATATAGGGGTTCGCCCCTTCCTGCGTCAACCCTTGTGTCAGCTATTATTATGGGACCGTAGCGGGTTGGAGTACGTGGTGAGGTTGCTGGCCGAGGTGGCGGGGATGAAGGGGCAGGTGTGTGGTGCGGATGAGCGGTATGGACGATGTCTAAGGTGGCGGGCGAGTATGAGGGCAAGGCGGGTGCGTGAGGTGGAGCGAGTGTAGCTGGCAAGTGCGTGAGGTGACCGAAGGCAGACTGGCAAGTGCGTGAGGTGACCGGTGGGTGTGGATGCGGAAGTGCGTGGTGATGTGTGTAAGGTGATATGTGAGCGTGTTGCGGATGAGTGGAGCACTGGGAGGTAAGCGGACACAGAAGCCGCTATTTGGCTTAAAACCTCATTTTGCTGCATGTTGCGGACTGTGAGGCCGTTAACCTCAACTTTTAAGCCAAATGTTACCCCGAACATGTTACTTAACGACATCTGAGTCCGCTGGGGTCCACAAAACGAGAAGTTTCATCCAAATAAGAGCACTCCAGTACGCCCCCGCCTTCTCCCCAACTCTCCCATCCCCTTACGCCGCCACATGCCCACTTCCCTCATATTCAAGTGCACTTTTGCACCTCATCCCGACTCCACGCCTACTTTCCTCATATTCAAGTGCACTTCTGCACCTCATTCCCGCCCCACGCCCCTCCTCCGCCACGCCCACTTCCCAACGCACCAAAAAAGCAGGACCCCCGGCGGTGATAACACCGCCAATAAGACCCTGCTCCAATAATGAATTACTGGTTACTTTTACACCCTGCTCCTTCTACACTTCGCCTAATCCTGCTACTTCTACGCCTACTCCTACGCTACTCCCACACCACACCTACTTCCCCTGCTCCTCCAGCCGCTCCACGCCAACAGTGTGAGTATTCGTCGGCCGCGAGCCGACCTGAACGGTAGCCATACCGTTGTCGGTATCGACATGCTCAATCCAGACCGGCTCTCCGTCAAGATGCACCGCAATAGTGTCCTTTGAGGCATAAATAGCCTTTGCCCGTGCTATATCCATTCTGCCCATCCTCCTTAGTCCTCTTCATCTTCATCAGCCGGAAGATCGCCAATCGTGGCTTCGGCATCCAGCAGTCCCGGTTCGGCATCCAGCTCCTCATCCTCCGGGCCCGCAATAATATTGTCCCAGTTGACAGCCTCCGCCGGAATATCCTGCTCCGACAGAGCATCGCTCCAGTGATACTGCTCGTTATCCATAACAGCCTCCTTCGTTACACATGGCTCCGCCGAACGGAAGCAGGTTTATTTTTTCCCACCGCTCTCAAATAATGCATCCTTCCTCAAGCATGGCTAGAATCAGCCCGCCCGCCTCATACTAAGCCATAACACTAATTATCAGGAGGCGATAACCGTGCATACCGTTTGGAAAGGAGCCATCAGCTTCGGCCTGGTACATGTTCCCGTCAAAATGTTCTCCGCTACGGAAGACAAGGACATCTCCCTGCGCTACATCCACAAAGAATGCGGCAGCCCGCTGTCCTATGTGCGTAAATGCCCGGTCTGTGACAAGGAAGTAGCGTGGGAGGAGATCGGCAAGGGCTACGAATATGAGAAAGGCAAGTTCGTGCTGTTCGACAAAGAGGAGCTGGATCAGCTGACGGAGGAGAGCAGCAAGAGCATCACCATCCTGGATTTCGTGGATCTGACAGAGATTGACCCGATCTATTTCCAGAAGACCTATTACCTCTCCCCCGATCAGGCAGGTGCTAATGCTTACCGTCTGCTGATGGAGGCTATGCGTCAGACCGGCAAGATCGGTATCGCCAAAATCTCCATCCGCTCCAAAAGCAGCCTGGCCGCGATTCGTGTGCTGCAGGACTGTATCGCGATTGAGACGTTTTTTTATCCCGATGAGGTCCGTCCGGTATCGCAGGTCCCGGGCCTGCCGGAGCCGGGCCAGGTGAACGACAAGGAGCTGGACATGGCCAAGCTGCTGATCTCCCAGCTGTCCACCCCGTTCGAGCCCGCCAAATATACCGACGATTACCGCCAGCGGATGCTGGATCTGATTACGCATAAAATTGCCGGAGAAGAGTTCCACATTGCTCCTGCACGCCAGGAGACCAATGTCATCGATCTGATGGCGGCTCTGCAGGCCAGTATCGAAGCGGTCCAGCATATCCCGTCCGATCCCGGACCGGCCAAGACTGGAGCAGGCGCGAAGCCGCGGACAGCCGCCGGGACCAAGAAGCGTCCAGCCAAGGCCAAAGCCGCTTCTGCCGGGGCTCAGGCTGATGCCCCGGCAACCCCGGTTGTAGATGAAGCCACCGGACCGATTCCGGTGATTGCTCCAAAGCCGAAGCGCCGGAGCGCCAAGAGCAAGGATGCCTAGCGGCCGCTTAGCTGTATCCGGGGCAAGGCCGGCTGCCGGTTCCGGAAAGCTGCAGCCGCCCACCCCGTTTGAGCCGGTGCTGGCAGCCGTTCCTCCGGCCGGAAGCCAGTGGATCGCCCAGATTAAATGGGACGGGGTGCGGATGCTCTCGCTGTTCGATGGAAGCCAGGCTGAGCTGATCAACCGCCGGGGCAACAGGCGCACCCTGCAATACCCCGAGCTGGCGAAGCCGGAGGCCTATTGCCGGGCGGGCTCTTTTATACTCGATGGCGAGATCATTGCACTGAGCGGCGGCAAGCCCTCCTTCCATGAGGTGATGCGGCGGGACAGCCTGAAGAACGAGGCGGCAATCCGGGCAGTGCAGCCGCAGGTGCCGGTGCTGTACATGGTATTCGACATCCTGTACTGCAACGGCTTGTGGCTGCTGGACATGCCCTTGTCCCGGCGGCAGGAGATGCTAAGCGAAATGTTGCTGCCCCATCCGCATGTGCAGCAGGTGCCCAGCTACCCTGACGCCGCACAACTGCTGGCTGCGGCAAGGCAGGGCAGTCTGGAGGGGATTGTCTGCAAGGATCTGAACAGCACCTATGCCCCCGGCGGCAAGGACAAGCGCTGGCAGAAGCTCAAGATCATCTCCGATGTCACCGCTGTCGCGGGCGGTGTCACCTTCCGGGACGGAATCGTCAACGCGCTGCTTTTCGGCCTGTATGATGATGCCGGGAAGCTGCACTATATCGGCCATGCCGGGGCAGGCAAAATGACCGTTCAGGACTGGCGGACGCTAACGGCACGAATCCCCGGGCTGGTTACGGAGCAGATGCCGTTTGCCGGGCTTCCGCAGCGCAGCAAAGGCTCCGTCTGGATTAGACCGGAGCTGGTGTTCAAGCTGAATTTCCTGGAGTGGAATCCCTCCGGCACCTTTCGCCAGCCGGTTATACAGGCCCAGGTGGACCTGCCGCCCCGGTCATGTTCGTTGAGCCAGAGGGATATATAGAATTTATTGGGCTGACAGGCTGCCTGCCATTTTCAGCAGCTCCGCCTTGCTCTGTACTGTGTTCCGGGTATCCGTCAATGTATATTCGGTATTGCCGTCCAGGCTGGTCCACTGTAATTGCGATTTCAGTTTACCGTGATGCGGACCGAAGGAGGTGAACATCATCTGCTGCCCGTTAACCTGCACCTGCGTATCCTTGTCTCCCGGCAATAAGGCTAGGGTAACTCCAGCCGGAAGCTCACTGGCAGGCTCGGCGCGCAGGCTCAGTACCTCTCCCTTACGGGTATAGGTCAGGGTAGTCACATGGCCGCTCCATGGGAGCATCTCGGCGATGACCTTTTTGCCGGCGGCTTTGGTTTGCCCCTTGAGCTCATCCCTGAGCTGGATGTATCTTGCTTCATAAGACAAAGGAATATCCGGGCTGATGGTTGCCTCCTTCAGCACATACTCCTTCGGCAGCGAAGCCGGAGCCATCAATACACCTCCGCCCATCGACGATAATTTCTGCGCGGCTTGGCTTACAGTAGTATAGCTGAAAGGCACATAACTGATATTCAGGTTATCCAGCGTGTTCATTTTGGCATCATTGACGTACACCACCCGGATTTCCCCTGCTTTCAGGGGAACCGCGTTCGCCTGGGCCAGCAAAGCGTCCAGCGGAGACGGCGCAGCCGGCTTGGCGATTTCTGTAGCCAGGATGCCGTTGCTTTTATTCTTTAATTTGTCGGGCAGCGTGCCCTTAGCTCCGGCCGTAGCACCAGCCCCGCTTAGCAGCATAGACAAGCACATTACGGCAGCTGCCGCTTTTTTATAATGAAACATCGTTCAATCCCTTCCTTCCGGTTGATTGGTTGTTGCCTCACTGCTGCACCATCCCGGCGGCAATACTCTCCCATTGTTCCCGGGTCAGCCGCTTATCAGGCGGGTCGGTCATCACAGCAAGCCCGCCGTAGGCGCTGTCATACCAATACAATCTGCTTACTGAACCCCCGTTGTTCACGGCACCTACCCCGGGAATATATAGCAGCTCCTTATCTTCATAGGACCACATTTCGGCAGTTTCGCCGGCGGACAGAATGATTTGAACCGGGCCGGTTGTTGCTGCATTATTCCAGAATAACCGAAGCTGGAGCTGCTGGCTGCCGTCCTGATAGGCCACCTCGACCTCTGCAATTCTCTTCACGGGCCATATGGTTACAGCCAGCGGGTTCCCGTCCGGCTCACCTTCGGCTTCGGCCTTCAGCTCCTTCAGGACCTGCCCGTACTCCGGCTCAAAGGAAGAGGGGACTTTCGCGATCAGCCGGCCCCCAGTAAACTGGAATCCGTCTATTCTCTCGGGCGGCAGCGTGAAGCTCCACTTCCCCATCTGCTCACGGGCTGCCGACAACTGCGCGTAATTGGTATACGTAACCGTTCTGCTGGTGAAAAAAAGCGGAGCTCCATACCCCAGCCCGTTCATCAATGCAATGAGTTCACTGTCATTGACATAATAAGCTGCTGTCTCTCCCGGCTGCAGGCCGGCTTGCGCCTGCCTTTCATATTGTTCTTTTAACTTAAAGAAACGTTCCCGGGCAGAGCTTGAGCCAATGTAGGGCGTGTACACCTTCGATTCAGCGTTCTTAAGCTGCGCCACAACTCTGCCGCTGCTGTCCTTCAAGGCCAGAGGCTGCCCCTCCGTCTGCCGGATCACCGCAAAGTCCAGGCGCTGCGCCTTACCCATAGTTCCCTGATCCAGCACATTACGCACAACGCCAAAGCCTGCCGCCCCAAGCAGCACCATAGCACACAGTCCGGCAGCCAGCCTCCGGCCCCGCAATGGCGCAGGGCGCTGCGAAGGCATCTGCTGCCTGGTCATCACAGGAGCCGCTTGCGCATCCATTCCAGGCACCGGCTGTCCGGGCGAAGCCAACGTCTCATGCTCCGGAGCATTCTGCTGCGCATGGATGGCCCGGACCCGCTCCATAACAGAGGACTTGACATCAATACTGCCCAAGGCTTCAGCGGAGCCCATTCGTTTTATCCTTTTTTCTTCAGCAGCGAAGCGCTTGTCCATTGTGGTTCCTCCTCCTCTCTGTGGGCTTGCAGCAGGTTAGCGAGCTTAACGATGGTGCGCTGGTATCTCTTCTTGACCGCCTCTGTATTCTTGCCCAAGATCTCAGCAATGTCCGCAAAGCTCTGCTCCTCAAAAATCCGCAGCACCAGCAGATTCCTCTCCTCCGCCTTCAGCCGGGAGAGCGCTACTGCGAGCGGTTCATCGAACAGGTAGCGGTCCATCTGCTGCTCCGGGCTCTCCGCGTATGTCTGCGGCCGCAGCAGCATCAGCAGACGGTACTGCCGCTGCCGCTGGCGGATGACCCCCAGGCAATGATGATAGGCGATTTTATAGAGCCATGAAGAGAAGCTTACCCGCGGACGATATTGGCCTATATTCTGATAAGCTTTTACCAGAATCTCCTGCACGGCATCCTCCGCCTCTGCCCTGCTGCTGAGCAGACGGCAGCAATAACGGTATATCGGCTGCTGAACAGCCTCGACGATCTGTCCGTACAGCTCCACATCGCCCTTTTGTACCCGGACAACGAGATGTTCCATCTCCTCTACAATCTGAACCACCCCCCTTCACTTGTTCCTTACACCCCGTATAAGCACCGGATGGGGCCAAACGGGACATTTGGCAGAACATAACTCCTGCGGCATCGCTATGTGGTCGGTTTTCCGGCCACATCCGGCTCAAGTGTCTACGAGCACAACTTATCCGCCCGGAATTCGGACTGAAAACCGGCCATACAGCAAATAATAGTCAGACCTGGACGACCCTAAGGAGTGATACTGTATGCCGCAGAAGGTTAAAGGCACCATTACCGCTGACGGTCATGAGATCGTTATTACGAACCCGGACAAGCCGCTCTGGCCGGAGCAGGGCATCACCAAGCAGATCTACCTGCAAAAGCTGGCTATCCTCTCCCCTTATCTGCTGCGTTATTGCAGGGACCGGCTGCTCACGGTGATCCGCTATCCCCACGGAGTGCCCGGGATGTCCTTCTACCAGAAGAACGCCCCCGAGCCGCTGCCGGAATTCGTCCGCACGGCGGAGCAGGACGGTATCCATTACATTGTCCTGCAGGGTCTGCCGGAGCTGCTCTGGCTCGGCAATCTCGCTGCGCTCGAATTCCACCCTTCGCTGCATGTTGTCGGCAGCCCTCTTCCCTGCGAATGGATGATTGATCTGGACCCCTCCCGCGAGGTGGAGCCGCGGATTATGGAAGCAGCTTTCCTGGTGGGAGAGGTGCTGAGGTCGCTTGGGCTGCAATCCGTCCCCAAAACCTCCGGAGCCACCGGCGTGCAAATTATCGTTCCCATCCAGCCGGGCGTCACCTTCGACGGGCTGCGCCGGGCCGGTCATTTCGTCGGCCGTTATGTGACCGAGAAGCGGCCGGATCTGTTCACGCTGGAGCGTCTTAAGAAGCACCGGGGGGACAAAATCTATTTCGATTATCTCCAGCACTATGGCGGCAAGACGCTCGCTGCTCCCTACACGCCGCGCGCCCGGCCGCTGGCAACCGTCTCAACCCCCCTGCTGTGGGAGGAGGTGCAGCAGGATGTCAAGCCTGCCGATTACCACCTGCTGAATATCGGAGGGCGGCTGGAGCAGCTGGGTGATCTGATCGCCAAGGTGCCCCCGCAGCCGGTTGCAGACATTATTGCCAGGCTGCCTTGACGGAGCAAGGACCGTAAGACAGCAATAAGCCCGCAGACACCTGAATTCAGGCTGCGGGCTTAGGTGGCGTCCAGATCTGGACGGAAGGTAAAACTATATGATAATACGGCACAGCAAGTCAGTTCCGCCGTATTGAGTACTCTGACGTTCGTAAATATACCTTCCTTCGGAAGCATTCCAGCCGTGGCGGGCCAATGCTGTGCTAATGAATGGCTTTCTTTTTGAAGCGGCCGCCCTTGACATCATGGATATTGCCGATCGCGATGAATGCGTCAGAATCCCAATCCTCCACAATCGACTTCAGCTTAGCCTCCTCAAGCCGGGTAATGACGACAAAAATCACTTTCTTGTCATCGCCGGAGAATCCGCCTTCACCATCCAGGTAGGTGACTCCGCGTCCCAGACGCTCCGTTAAGGCTTCGCCGATATCACGAAACTTATCGCTGATAATCCACACCGATTTCGACTGATCCAGACCTTCGAGCGTAATATCAATCAGCTTAAAGGCAATATAGTAGGCAATGAGCGAGAACATCGCATTATTCCAGCCGAACACAAACCCTGCACCGGACAAAATGAATACGTTGAAGAACATCACAACTTCCCCTACAGAGAACGGAAGCCGCTTGGCTACAAGGATAGCCACAATCTCGGTGCCGTCCAGCGAACCGCCGTAACGGACAACCAGTCCGACCCCGACGCCGAGGATAACCCCGCCGAAGACAGCGGCCAGCAGCGGCTCCACCGTAATGGGATGCACCGGATGCAGCAGTTGGGTTCCAATGGACATTACAACTACAGCAAAAAGTGTAGATAAGGCAAAGGTCTTCCCGATCTGCTTATAGCCGATGATCAGGAAGGGCAGGTTAAGCAGGGTCAACAGAATACCCAGCGGTATATTGAAAATATGGGACAACATAATGGAAATGCCGGTTATTCCGCCATCAATCAACTTATTGGGAACGAGAAAAATTTCAAGCGCAACAGACATCATAGCCGCTCCGACAACAATCATGATAATGCGCTGAGCCAGCCTTGCCGTCTTGATCGCCCCGGACTTCTGCGGCTTCTTCTGCTCCTCACCCGTAAAGACATGTTGGCTTACAGTCATAGAACTCCCCCTGTTCATCTTATATTTCCATTATATCATAAAAGAAGGTCAAATAACGCATGGAAATTGATATAACCTTCGATAAACGATGCTTCCATCAACTTTTCTGTCATAATAGCGGAGATAAGAGCTTACACAGACTTTCTAACCGTTTGACATTCTTCGGTCTCTCCCGGAAGCTCTGCGGATCAATCACCTCGCTGTGCGTAAGGTCCCGGCTGAAGTCTTCCGCCAGCTCTGCAATCCGTTCCGGCGCAAGCAGAACCGCTGTCAGCTCAAAATTGGAATAGAAGCTGCGCATGTCCAGATTGGCACTGCCGACCGAGGCCAGCAGATGATCGACAATCATCACTTTGGCATGCATGAACCCTTTGGTGTAACGGTAAAATTTCACGCCGGCATCCTGCAGATCCTCCAGGTAAGACAGCGTTGCATAATAGACGACCCGGTTATCGGGCTTCGCCGGGATAATCATCCGTACATCCACTCCGCTCAGCACAGCATGCTTCAGCGCCCGCTGTATGGCAGGGTCCGGGATGAAATACGGCGAGGTCATCCAGATCCGCTGCTTCGCCGCACAGATGGATGCAAAGAACAGCTCTTGCATAGCGTCTATGGACCCGTCCGGACCGCCGGCAACAATCTGCACCGCCTCCCGGCCAGGACAGCTGTGGCGCGGAAAAAAACGTGGATGGCTCATGGTCTCACCTGCTGCCAGCCTCCAGTCGCGGAGAAATACATATTGCAGATGATAGACCGAATCGCCTTCCAGGCGCAGATGAGTATCCCGCCAGAAGCCCATCTTCGGGTCTTGGCCGAGATAATCGTCGCCTATATTCATTCCTCCGGTGAAGCCGGTCCGGCCGTCGACCACGAGGATTTTGCGGTGATTGCGGTAGTTGAAGCGGCGGTCCAGGAGCGAGGTCAGCGGAGGCAGAAAAAAATAGACCTGGACGCCCGCAGCCTCCAGCTCCCTCAGAAATCTCCGGCCAAGCTTATGGCTGCCCAGCCCGTCGCATAACAGCCGGACCCTAACTCCCTGGCGCGCCTTGCGGATCATTACCTCCTGGAACTGCCGCCCGATTCCGTCTTCCCGGAAGATATAGAATTCCATATGGATATTCTCCTCCGCCTGCTCCATCGCCTCCAGCATCGCTTCATATGCTTCGCGGGTCCCGGAGAATACCTGACAGTCATTATGCTGCGTAAGAGGACTCCCGGCCAGCCCCGAGAGCAGATGCAGCAGCTCCGGCCGCCCGGCGAAGGCGCGGTTTCCCGTATCCGCCGCCTCTTTGACCTTATGAATCTTGCCGGCCACATGGGCACGGATCTCCCGCTGCAGGGACACGCATCTCCGGCCGAGCCGGCGGCTCTGGCGGTAATCCCGCCCCAGGGCATAATAGAACAGCAGCCCGAGCGGCGGACAGCAGAAGGTAATGCAGATCCAGGCCAGGGCCCGCTGGGGGCGCCGGAACTCCAGAATGAAGATCACAGCCAGCTGCACAATAAAAATACATAAAATCAAGGCGAAAATTCTCATATCCATCCTCCTGGACAAAGAAATAAACGAGTACTAGGTTTACAGCGGATGCTGTGCACTACTACAGGTCTTGCCTTAACTCGTATTCTTTATTCAAGCAAACCGTTGTCATGTTCAACCTGATTATGGAATACATAGAGTAGTAGGACGAACCGGATAAGCCCTTACACCAGGAACAGACCGGAACAGACAGTCAATATCCCGCGGCGGTTCCAGGCCGCAGGAAGGAGTAGTTATGAAACGTCAGCGAGGTAAACCGATTAAGCTGCTTGTTATTCGTGAAGCCGGACAGCCTGTGAAGCAACTCCAGATCTCCAAGCCGCTCGCGCTGGCCTTGCCCGCCGCTGCTGCATTGTCCCTCTCCAGTCTGGTCACCTCCATGCACATCCATGCCTCCCGGTCCATCGCCGAACTGGAGGCTGAAGCAGCTCAATTGTCACTGACCAACATCCGTATGGAGATGAAGGTCGCCGACAAAGAAGAAGCGCTGCAGCAATTACGCGGCCAGGTGTCCGAGCTCTCCGAGGAAGCGGAGAACATCAAGGACAAGCTGAAGAGCGTAACGGAGCTGGAGCAGCAGCTGCAGTCACTGATTGGACAGGAGGAGAAGGCCGCCTCCACCGGCTCCGGCTCCGGCAAGGAGTCTGGTAAGACGAGCAGCGAGGCAACGTCCGCCACAGCTGAAGAGACGGCAAGCGCGGCGTCCATCGCAGAAGCCACCCGTACGGAACCGGCCGGAACCTATGGCAAAGTCAGCCGGCTAAGCGCGGGACCGTTCATCCAAGAGCAGCCCACAACCCGTCTGGCTGCCCGCCCGGCAGCCGTTTCGCCTGCCGCCCAATTCCGGGTGAAGCTGGCCGCCGCCCTCCTGCCCGCTGCCGGGCAACCCCAGGTCGGCGGTGAATATATCGCCGTCTACGAGAATGATCCGCAGGGGCTGATTCAGGAGACGAGAGACGACTTCCAGGAGATTCACAGCATCATGGATGAGATGATTGACAGCATCTCCTCCACGATTACAGAAGCACGGAAGGTGAACACCCGGCGGGCGAATCTTCAGGCCCAGCAGGCCCAGGAGGCCAAAGCCCGGCTGGCCCGGACGGTAATGTGGCCCACCGGCTCGAAGGTCATTACATCAAGCTTCGGCTACCGCACCGACCCGTTCAAGGGCGTCTCGGCTTATCATTCCGGCATTGATATTGCCGGGAGCATCGGCGATCCCGTCTATGCAGCGCTCGGCGGTGAAGTAATCGCCGCGGAACGGCTGGGAGCCAGAGGCAAATACATTGCGGTCCGGCATGACAACGGGCTGGAGACCTTGTACATGCATTTGGACCAGATGCTGGTCTCGCCCGGAGATCAGATTGTCAAGGGGCAGCAGATCGGGAAGCTGGGCAATACCGGACGCAGTACAGGCCCCCATCTCCACTTCCAGGTGGTGAAGCAGAACCAGCCGGTGAATCCGCTTAACTATGTCAAGCCTTAAGCCTGGCTGTCAGTACCGAATAGATCATACAAGGAGGAATGAGCATGTGGAAGAGACGTACACCTGCCGCGGTCTACAAGTCAACGGACTCGCTGATCGGACATGGAGGCACGCTTGAAGGGAAGGTGCATTGTGACACCAATCTGCGGATTGAAGGAAATTTCAGCGGGGAGATTCTGTGTGAAGGCACAGTGACCGTAGGAGAACAAGGACAGGTCCACTCCAGCATCGAGGCGAAGGAGATTATAATTGCCGGTACGGTCTATGGCAATGTAACGGCCCAGGGGAAGCTGATCCTTACAGAGACTGGACAGCTTCACGGCAATATTGCCGCAGGCGCGCTGAGCATCACCGAAGGCAGCTTGCTTAACGGGGCAGTGGCCATGACAGAACAGCCCGCCGCCGAGAAGGCCGGGGGGCTGCATCCTGTTGCTGCCAAGAAGAAGCAAGGCAAACGCAGAGAGGGCCAGCAGAGCAGTCTGGAAGGCGCGTAGACGAATTGTTGCCGTTCGCCTTTCTTTCGGCTGTCTGCTCCCCGTATCAACACAGAAAATGTTACGCAGCTACATCTCTTTTACTGAATACAAGCCATGAAGCTGCCATGATAATCACATAATATACTGCCAGGACAGAGACCGCGAACCACAGAGTAGCTCCACCCGGTCCGGTATCTGACAGCAGATAGCCGCTCAGGTTCATGTGGGCAAAGATCAGGTAGTTCGCCCATTCATACCGCTCCGGGCTGAAGATCGCAATGAAGATATCTTTGGTGAACATAATTGACAGGGACAGCACAATCGCCAGGCCGCTCGAACGGAAGACGCTGGAGATCATGAAGGCAATCGCTGCCGTCAGGAACAGCTCAATATAGCTGCACAGAATCAGCATGAACACATATTCCCCATCGCTCCAGCCCATCGCCTGCCCGCCCGTAGAAGCCGAGGATGAGAAGATCAGGGCGGAGCCGTAGCCGAATGCAATTAAAACCGCTGTGCTGACCAGGCTGAAGCAGATCATGGATAAATATTTGGAGAGCAGGATCTTGGAACGGCTCCATGGGCGGATCAGCAGCAGCTTGATCGTTCCCCAGGTGAATTCGCCCGCCACGGAGTCAGCTGCCACCAGAGCGGTAAAGATCGTGTTCAGGAAAAAGGCAATCGTCATCGTGGTCCGGAAGCTGCCCCATAGTCCCATAGCATCGCCGCCGCTGGTCGTGAAATAAATCAGCGCCGGAAACAGCGCGCTCATCAGTGCCAGAATGAACAGCATGATCCAGGTCCGCAGACGCCGGAATATTTTGATGTTCTCATTATGTATGAGAGCAATGAACTCAGCCAATGCCTTCACCTCCTGTAATTTCCAAGAATTGATCCTCCAGCGAACGCGACAGCGCCTTAATGCTGTACACTTTAACCCCGCCGCCCACCAGCTTCGCATTCAGCTCGGCAATCTCCTCCCGGGATGCCTGGACAGCGACTCCGCCTTCCTTCATCAGACCGCCTGCGATTAGCGCCAGTGCAGCCTCAGGATTATCGACCTCGAAGAAGGTCTCACCGGCCGGGATTATCATATCGCCGACGGCCTTGAGCTGCTTCACATCGATCAGACGGCCGTTCTGGATAATCGCCACACTGTCGCACATCAGCTCCATCTCGGACAACAGATGGCTGGAGACGAATACCGTGGTTCCTTCCGTCCGGCACAGCTGGCGGAGATAATCACGCAGCTCGCGGATTCCCTGCGGGTCGAGCCCGTTGGTCGGCTCGTCCAGGATGAGCAGCTTCGGACGGTGCAGAAGGGCCTGGGCTACGCCGAGCCGTTGACGCATCCCCAGGGAGTACGATTTGACCTTGTCATGGATGCGCTGGCTCAGCCCCACCAGCTCCACGACCTCTTGTATCCGGGCTTTGGTTACGCCTGGCACCATGCGCGCATACTGGCGCAGGTTCTGATAGCCGGTGAGGAACTTGTACATCTCCGGGTTCTCCACGATCGCTCCGACCTGGGCGATGGCCTCTTCGTAATGGTCTTTGATGCTGTGCCCGCAGATCATGATATCCCCGCGGCTTATAGAGATTAATCCCACCATCATTCGGATGGTGGTCGTCTTACCTGCCCCGTTCGGTCCCAGGAACCCGAAGATCTGCCCGGGTGGAATATCAAGCGTCAGATCGCTGACCAGCGTTTTGGAGCCTATCTTCTTGGTGACGCCCTTCAGACTGGCTACAGGCATCACCGCTTCTGCCGGATTCGGCATGACTTCACTTCCTTTCGTCGGTTTGGTGTGAAAAGGGTTTGCGCTTTCGGATAAGGCGGACTCATAGCAGAACGAAAGAGACCCCAATCTAGATGTTAGCCGTAACTGCGGTGAACATTTGGACTTCCAGCCGCTGTTGTCATCAGATTTCCTGATTTAATCCGCTCTTCGGCGGTTGAAATCGGCTGACAAAGCATTCCTGTATCCCCTTAAATTTGGGCTTTGAAATTTAACGAGCACCTCCTTATGATAA
>NZ_JAIEUI010000007.1 GCF_022234545.1 Paenibacillus piscarius | reverse complement strand
ACTACATTGCGTCGGGTGGTGGTGCGCGGACCAAATGTAATCGAAAAACCGACTACATTGGGCATGATGGAGGCGCGCGGACCAAATGTAATCGAAAAACCGACTACATTGGGCATGATGGAGGCACGCGGACCAAATGTAATCGAAAAACCGACTACATTGCTCATGGTGGCGCTGTGTGGGCCCAATGCGCATGGCGGAAGCGTGTGGATCAAATGTACATAGTAAACTGAACACTACGAACTGCTGCATAATTTACTTAATCTTTACTTTCTGCATAAAATCGTTGATTTGTGCAATTGCAACCGGTTTCGGTAAAGGGTACGCTTATTATGGATACTTATTATGAATCTATGAAAGTGTTTGTGTGAAAGGTGAAGACTTCCAGAATCAAGGTAAGGGGGGCTGATGAGGACTCCGGGTAACGACTCCGGCATAGGGATGCCAGGATAAGTACTCCCGGAAATGGACTCCGAGAATGAACTCCGAGAATGAACTCCGGGAAAAGTCAGATTTACAGGCTGAAAAGCTGCAATCTATCGTATAGAGGAGGATGAAGGAATGGCGTATTCAAGAACAGTAAGGCGAAAGAAGGGAATGAGCGGAATCGCTCTGGGTTTGAGCATCATCATGCTGCTGAGTGTCGTGCTGGCCCTTCCGCCAGGACGGGCACATGCGGCGGACTCGTATCTGCTCTCCAAAGACCGGCCGGCGTATGCCTCGGGCACGGAGGGCAATAATACCCCGGATCTGGCGGTGGATGGCAATACAGGTTCAAGGTGGAGCAGCTCGTGGGGCACGGACCCGAACTGGATTTATGTGGATCTCGGGGCAACGGCTACTATTGACCGTGTAGTGCTCCGCTGGGAAGGAGCTTACGCCAAGGCTTACAAAATCCAGGTATCCCCTGACGAATTGAACTGGACGGATGTCTATTCCACAACTACCGGAAATGGCGGTGTGGATGAATTGACGATCAGCGGCACAGGCCGGTATGTCCGGGTATTCGCCACGGAGCGAATTCTGACACAATACGGCATCTCCCTCTATGAGTTCGAGGTCTACGGCACCGGCGGCGTTAATCCTCCTCCGGTGGTTCTTGGGCCGAATGTGGCTTTGAATAAGCCCGCGACGGCCTCATCCTACCAGGTGGCCGACTATCTGCCTGTCGGCTCTACCTTGCCGGAGCTGGCGGTGGACGGCAACCTGAACACACGCTGGTCCTCCAACGCTACCGATAATGAATGGCTGAGCGTTGACCTTGGCAGCGTACGTACGCTGGGCCGGGTGATCATTAACTGGGAGGCAGCCGCCGGCCGGATCTATGATATTCAGGTGTCAGATAACGGCAGCTCATGGACTACAGTATACCGGGAGCTTCACGGCGACGGCGGCACCCTTAATCTTCCCGTCTATGCGAGTGGCCGTTATCTGCGGATGAAGGGTATCAGCAGAGCCACCTCCTTCGGGTACTCGATCTTTGAATTCCAGGCCTATGATTATGTGGCAGGTGATCCGAAGCCAGTCTATAACATTCCGGCCTTGCCGCAGCTGACCACAGTGCCCGTAGGCCAAGGCAGCCATGCGGCGAATGACCTCTCGGTTCCCCAGCCCAAATATCCGCTGTATAAATCGGATTCACTGACTGCGCCGCTGCCTTCCAATGACTGGTGGCAGTCGATCATGATCAATCAGCTTGGTAACGGCATTATCACACTTCCGCTTAAATCGAAATATACCAAGCAGGGACTGAGCATTCTGAATCCGGGCGCAGGCTACTTAAGTGCTGACGGCAAGGCACAGGAAGCCGCGGGAAGCCCGGACTTGTACCTGATGGCCGGCAATATCAATACTTCGGGCATGTCCAACCGGATTACCGGTTACGGCGACTGGTCGGCGACTGCGGTGCTAAGCGACGGCGCTGCGGAGAAGCTGAAGACAACGTTCGTCAAAGGCTCGCCGTACCTCTATTCGCAATTCAGCGATCCGTCCAGTCCTGAACTGTATCTGCCAGCCGGGGCCCGCTTCTTCAACGACAGCAACACTACGATTCTCGCTGCAGACGGCGCTACAGTAACGGCAGACCATATCGGCATTGCGGTCACCAATTCCAACGGCGCGCCAACACCTGAGATGGTGACCAGACACTACGGGCTGTATGCTCCGGCCGGTACAACCTTCAAGCGGGTCGGCGCCAAGCTCAAAATCCAGCTCGGCGGAGGCCAGAATTACCTGTCCCTGTCGGCACTTCCGGCACCGTCTAATCTGAATTTCTTCTACCAGCACGGCTATGCTTTCGTGACGGACACGAAGGTGGCTTATACCTTCAACGAGACGACTTCGGATGTCACAACTACCTTCAATGCGGTAACAGAACTCAAGCGTTCAGGCTTCCCGAATACCACGCTGATGGCGCAGCTTCCCCACCAATGGAAGGTCACCACAACACCGCTGACTGCCGTCTCCTTCCCGTCCATCCGCGGAACGATGAAGGTGACAGAGGGCAATTCGTTTGCCACTAAGGATAAATTCCACGGTATTGTGCCGCAGTTCACTGAGCCGGGCGATTCCACCTATTCCCGTCAGGATCTGCTTGATTACCTGGCGCTGCTCGATACGGACACCGCCACGAATCTGATGCAGGCCGATGCGTATTGGCAGGGCAAGAAGCTGCATCCGCTGGCCATGGGTGTGCTGATCGCCGATCAGATCGGCAATGAGAGCTACAAGAATCTGTTCCTGTCCCGGATGAAGACGGTGCTTACAGACTGGTATACGTACACCTCGGGGGAAACCGATTATTATTTCGACTACAACTCTGACTGGGGAACATTGATCTATAAAAACAGCGAGTTCGGCGCGAACTCCGGCATTACGGACCATCATTTCACGTATGGCTATTATGTTTTTGCATCAGCCGTGCTTGCCACCTATGATACCGACTTCAGAAATAAGTTCAGCGGCATGGTCGATGAGCTGATCCGGGATTATGCCAACCCGTCGAAGACGGACTCGAAGTATCCGTACTTCCGCAACTTCGACCCGTATGAAGGGCATTCATGGGCCGGCGGTTATGCCGACAATGACAGCGGCAATAATCAGGAAGCGGCAGGAGAGTCGCTGTTCGGCTGGGTCGGCCAGTATATGTGGAGCACACTCACCGGCAACACTGCCTTCCGGGATGCGTCTATTATGGGCTTCACGACAGAGCTTAGAGCGGTACAGCAGTACTGGTTCAACTACGACCAGGATAACTGGCTGCCGGGCTATACGCATAAAACGGTGGGTCAGATTTACGGAAGCTCGAATTTCTTCGGCACCTTTTTCAACGGGAATCCGGTGTATGTCTATGGCATTCACTGGCTGCCTACAGCAGAATATTTGACCAGCTACGGGTTCGATACGGCCAAGGCGGCCGGATTATATAATGGCTTCGTGGCCGATAACGGCGGGCCGGAACCGGACTGGTACCATATTGTCTGGCCGATTCAGGCGCTGAGCGATCCGCAGGCTGTGCTGAATAAATGGAACCCGGCACTGCCGCAGCAGAACGAATTGTTCAATACGTATTGGTTCGTGCACAATATGGCAACGCTTGGATCACGCACCAAGGACATTTGGGCAGAGAACGGATACAGTGCAACGGTGTATAAAAAAGGTTCGGACTACCGCGCGCTGGTCTGGAATCCGACGAATGCGGCCATAACCGTTACGTTCCGTAATAGCGGAGGGGTTACAGGCTCGGCTCTGGTTCAAGCCGGTAAGCTGGTGAAGGTCGACCCGACGAAGGTGACCACGGATACGCTGCTTACTCCGCCTGCACTGACAGCCGATACCACTGATAATGCAGCCGGCCAGCCGATTGAGCTGATGTTCACGGAGAATGCGGCCTGGAGAAATGCAATCACTGCGGTGAAGGTGGATGGAGTGACAGCAACGGCAGCGAATTATTCTGTAGAAGCCGGTAAAATCACCCTGAACACCGCGCTGTTCCCCACGGCGAAGACTTACACGGTTACCGTAACAGCAGACGGATATACCGATACTTCGGTGCAGCAAGTGATCACTGGCGGAACAACGCCGTCTGGGAATCTTGCGCTGAATAAGGCGGTTACTGCTTCGGAGAATCCGAAGCAGCCGGCTGCCGGCGCTGTGGACGGTAATGACGGCACCCGCTGGGAATCGGATTTCAGTGATCCGCAGTGGATTCAGGTGGACCTCGGCTCTGCCCAGACGGTCAGCCGTATCCTGCTGAACTGGGAGGGGGCATACGCCAAAGCCTACACGATCGAGACATCGGCAGACGGCGCGAACTGGGCAACGGTCTATTCGACAACAACCGGAGACGGAGACATCGATGACATCAGCTTCACCCCGGTCAATGCGCGGTATGTGAAGGTGCACGGGACAGAACGCGGTACGCCGTACGGGTATTCCTTATGGGAACTGGAGGTGTACGGCAGCGGCAGCGCCGTGACACCGCTGGCTCCGCCTGCCCTGGCAGCTGATACCACTGAGAACGCAGCCGGCCAGCCGATTGAGCTGACATTCACGGAGGATGCAGCCTGGAGAAATGCAATCACTGCGGTGAGGGTGGATGGAGTGGCGGCAGCGGCGGCGAATTATACCGTGGCAGCCGGTAAAATCACCCTGAATCCAGCGCTGTTCCCTACGGGGAAGACTTACACCGTTACAATCACTGCAGCCGGATATAATGACGCATCTGTGCAGCAGGTGATTACCGGCGGAACACCGCCGCTTGTGAACCTGGCCCTGAACAAGGCGGTAACCGCTTCGGAGAATCCGAAGCAGCCCGCTGCCGGAGCGGTGGACGGAGATCTGGGCACCCGCTGGGAATCGGACTTCAGTGACCCGCAATGGATTCAGGTGGATCTCGGCTCTGCCCAGACAGTCAGCCGTGTGCTGCTGAACTGGGAGGGGGCGTACGCCAAAGCCTATACCATTGAGACGTCGGCAGACGGAACGAACTGGACAACGGCGTATTCCACAACCACCGGAGATGGAGACATCGACGATATTAGCTTCACCCCGGTCAGTGCGCGGTATGTGAAGGTGAACGGGACGGAGCGCGGCACACAATACGGCTATTCGTTATGGGAATTGTCAATCTATTAAGGCACAGGTCAGCAGCACTCTTGTTCTTACTGGTTCTGGGCAGCCTCAGTGCCTGCTCGGGCAGCGATCCGGGGAAGCCGGCGGCTCTCCATACGGCAAGCAGTGCCGCTAACGCGACTACCACCGGCAATGCCGATAGCGCTAACCGCAGGGGGGCCGCAGACAGCAGCGGTTCCGGCAATCCGCTGCCTGCGGGCCATCCTTCAGCCGCCCCCCTCTCGGAGTTGGCCGCCAAGGTGAAGCCGGTCCGGTTCTCCGTCTTTGTGAACTATGACTGGTATACCGCGCCGGACTGGGAGGGAAGGCCGCATACCCGGTGGATCACCGATCACCTGAAGGTCACACTTCGCCCGGTCCCCTCGGGCGGGGCCGCCGCCCAGAAGCTGAACGCGATGATTGTGTCGGATCAGCTTCCCGATGTCCTGGTTATGGATCGCGGCAAGGAGGTGGAACGGCTGCAGAAGGCGGGTAAGCTGGTGGCGCTGGACCCTTATCTGGAGCAATATCCTGAATTCGCCCGAATGATCGGCGAGAACACGCTGAACATGCTGCGCAGTGAAGACGGCAGACTGTACCAGATTCCGAACTGGTATATTAACGGCAGCGGAGGCAGCGGCAATGCCGGCTTCCTGGTGGAGAAGAAAATATACAGTGCTCTAGGCTCTCCTAAGCTGGAAACATGGGATGATCTAGAAGGATATCTGAAGCAAGTGCAGAAGAAGTACCCGGATGTTGTGCCCATTGATTTCGGGGAGACCCGGGACAGCGTGGATATCCAGATGATCGGTATGCTCTACAGCGGGGCGGCGGAGAACCGGACGCCAGTCTTCACCGCTCCCGGTTCAGGCCAAATCTTCGGTGTACCCGCCGGGACCCGGCTGACTTCCGTGTACCGGGACCCGGCATTCCGGGAGACGCTGCTGCTGGCAAGCCGGCTGGTCCGCCAGGGGCTGACCTCCCCGGATCTGTTGACCGGGACTCGGGATCAGGTGCTGGAGAAGCTGAAGAGCGGCCGGATCGCCGTATTCGGCGCTTATGACGCCGTCGTGGAGGGGATTGGCCGGGAAGCGAATAATCTGCTCTCGGCGAAGGATCCGCTGGGCGGTTATGAGCTTATCTGGCCGGTGCACCGGGAAGGTGTGGATCCGGGCAAGGTCTACCCCTCCGGGTACAATACGCTGGGCTGGAATGTCAATGTCATTACAACCTCTGCAGAAGACCCGGAGGCCATCTTCTCTTATATGAACTGGGCGACGAGTCCCGAGGGGCAGCGGATTCTTTTTTTCGGGCCGGAAGGGTTGTTTTATGATACAGTAGAGGATGAAATCCCCATTCCAAATGGTGCCTATATTGGACGGGATTTGAAGCGGTATGATGAGCTGAAGCTCGGAGAATTCAACTGGTACGGCAATACTTCTTATATTGATGCCGCCAAGGCAAGGCGCGAGAAGCTGCTGCCCGCCGGGGCCCGGGACTGGACGACCCTGGGACAGGCGAATATAACGTTCAAGACTTCGATGAATATCACCGAATTCTCCAATCTTGATCCGGCGCCCGCCTCGGAAGAGGGGCTTATCCTGCAAAGGCTGAGGGATCAATACGCGCAGGCGGTTCCCCGGATGATTTTTGCGGCAAGTGATGAAGAACTTCTGGAACTGCTCCAGGAAGCAGACAAGGAAGCAACGGACATAGGGTATGACAGGCTGCTGGCCTGGAAGACAGAAGTGTGGCAGAGCAATCTTAAGAAGATCAAGGACGATTCACCGGAAAACTAAACGTTAGGGAAAAGAGGGATACGTCATGTACCCTCTTTTCCGCATGAAGGGATGCTGAATGCGATGTATAGAGCCGTCTTGGTGGATGATGAGAATTATGACCTGGAGGGGCTGCGCTGCCTGATTCCCTGGCGTGAGCTTGGGATTGAAGCGGTCTGCAGCGAGAGCAATCCGCTGGCTGCTCTTCAATATATCGAGAATCATGAGATCGACCTGCTGATTACGGACATCAGGATGCCGGCTGTTTCCGGTATGGAGCTGTCCCGCGTGGCGCTGGAGCTGAATCCGGGGCTCAAAATCGTGTTCATCAGCGGCTACCAGGAATTTCATTATGCCAAGCAGGCCCTCGATTTGAAGGCCCATGCCTACATTCTTAAGCCGGTAGATGATGAGGAGCTGATCAGCGTGCTGCGCACAGCTACCGCCGAGCTCGAGCTGGAACGAAGGAGGGTGCCGGAAGACGGCGGCATGATCGCTTCCTTCAATTTCATTAAGAATGATGTGCTGCAGCATCTGCTGGAAGGCAGCATTGACGGGGCTACACTGGGTGAATTTCTGGCCCGGTATCCGCTGGATTTGTCCTTCACCAGCGCCTCCGCCGTGCTGATTGAGGCCGATGATGTTCTGATGCGGGTGCAGGAGCAGCCGGAGGGGGGCTATGCCGGTCTGGACAGGCTGTTTCAATATATCGGCTCAGAGATTGACGCTTCCGCTGCCGGAAAATGGTGCCGGCTGAACCGTTCACAGCTCGGCTTCGTCTATACCGGCCCGCGCCGGACACTGGAAGAGTGGCTCCAGCAACTTGTGCTGAGGGTCCGTGAGCACACCGACTACACCATAACTGTGAGTTATGGAGCCGAGGTGTGGTCTCTGGGGGAGCTGGCCGCCTCCTTTTCCCAGGCTAAGGCTTATATGAACGGCAAGATGTTCATCGGCAAGAACAGGGTCATTCCGCCGGTGATGAACAAGCCGGGCATGGTCCAGGATATCAAGGAGCTGAGCGTGGTTCTGGAGGGGATGTTCGCGGCTATGGCTGCCTACAGGCTGGCGGATATTTGCGACTGGCTTGATGAGCTGTTCGAGATAGCGGCACTGTTCGAGCATCCGGTGAAGGTCTATCATTTCTCCATTCATATCGTTACCCGGCTGGAGGCGTATCTGGGCACACTCAACGAAACTTACGAGAGTCTGCAGCAGATGGACGCTATTCATCACCTGGAGACTGTTGACGATATCAAACGCTGGCTGCGGCGTACCTTATTCGAGATTTCCGAGCTGCTGTTCCTGAAGAAGCGGCACAAGAACCGCCGGCTGATGGAGGGAATTGAAGCCTATATAAGGGAGAGATTAACGGAGAATCTTACCTTGCGGGGGGTGGCCGGCCATTTCGCCTATTCGCCGAATCATCTCGGAGTTCTGTTCAAAGAACACACGGGCGAGAGCTTCAATGAGTATCTTGTGCGGCTCCGCATGGAGAAGGCGATTCTCCTGCTCGACCAGCCTCAATACAAAATCTATGAGGTGGCTGATCAGGTCGGCTACAAGAACATCGCTTATTTCAGCAGGCAGTTCCGGGAATATTTCCATATGACCGCAGCCGATTACAGGAAGCAGAGCTGATCTCTCATGCAGATGAAGCGTGCGAAATCCGTATACCTTCCCTTAAGTTATAAGCTGCTTATCTCCTATCTGGTACTGGTACTGACACCGATCATTGCCATCGGCAGTTATGCCTACCTGTCGTCTGTGCGTTCCATCGAGGAGCACACCAGAAGCAATCTGGAGGTGGCAGTCAAGCAAATGGCCAGCAACGTGGATTTCCGGCTGAAAGATATGGTCCGCAGTACCGATGAGCTGTACGCAGACCAGGCCCTGGCGCGTTATCTGGCAGGCTATCATTCCGGCTGGGAGAAATACAGCATTATGTCGCAGTATATTCTTCCCAGGCTGAAGAACGCGGCGAATCTGCCCGACCCGGAGGTCGAGCTGTCCATGTATGTAAGCAATCCGGCTGTAGGGGAATTCTATTATAACGATCATGCCGCAGAGGATGTCCGGAAGTATTCTTTGTTTCACATGGACCGGATTGAGGAGGAAGAATGGTACACCAAGCTCAATCTGCATTACGGCTCCAGGGAATGGCGGCAGGTGGGGAATGACAGGGCGAACGGCAGCATCTCCTACCTGCGGCCCTTGATTAACTATGATACTCTGCAACTGAACGGTCTGATCATGATGACAGCGGATATGAAGTACATCTTCTCGGATGCCGTATCGGGGCAGCTGGGGGAGGACAGCATCCTGTTCGTCGTGGACAACGGCGGCCGCCTGCTCTTCACCAGCCCCCGGAACGGGCTTATCCCTGATCCGCTCTCTTCGGATGCTTCAGGTTATATGAAGCAGCCCAAATCTTATATGGAGATTAAACGGCCGGTAACGAATATGCCAGCCAGTGTAGTGGCCTGGATTCCCTATGCCTCCCTGCAAAAGAATTCACAGCAGGTCCGTAATGTAACCATCGGCATCTGTCTGGTCACCCTGGTGCTGCTCGTGCTGATCAGTCTGGCGATGTCCCAGTATTTCTCGCGCAGCTTCCAGAAGCTGGTTGCTTCCCTGAAGTCTTTTCAGGAAGGGGACTTTCATAAGCGGATGCCGGTCCGGGGCAAGGATGAGTTTGCGGAGATCAGCAGTGCTTTTAACGAGATGGCTTCAACGATTCAGCGGTTAATTGATGAGGTCTATGTCGTCAGTCTGGAGAAAAAGGAGACCGAGCTTCAGGTGCTGCATTCCCAGATGAACCCGCATTTCCTCTACAACACCTTCTCCTCCATCAGCCGGATGGCCAAGCTGGGGGAGATTGATAAGCTGCATGAGGTCATCCGCTCGCTGGCCCGGTTCTACCGGCTGACGCTGCACCGGGGAGAGATGATTATTCCCGTGAAGCAGGAGCTGCAGATTGCCGAATCGTATCTCGATATTCAGCGGATCAAGAATGCCGACCGGATTCAGGTTGCCTATGCGATTGCACCGGAGGTACTGGAGAGCGAGAGCGTGAAATTTATTCTGCAGCCGTTTATAGAAAATGCGCTGGAGCATGCCTGGTATGACGATGAGATTTCACTAATGATCCGTGCTTATCTGGAAGAGGGGGATGTGGTCTTCGAGGTGGAGGATAATGGGCTCGGAATGAAGGAGGAGCTGATCGGGCAGATCCTTGCGCCTGCGGGCCAGGGCATCGGCTACGGCATCCGCAACGTGGACCAGCGGATCAAGCTGCAGTACGGCAGACCGTATGGCGTAGCGATTCACAGCTCGCTGGGCGAAGGCACGCTGATTAGGCTCCGCTTTCCTTACCGCCCTTATCATTCTGTGCCGGAAGAGGCATAGCAAAAAATTATAGCTCTTTACAGCAGCAGCGGCTGCGCTATCCCGGATCAGGAGGCGCAGCCGCTGCTGGTGCTTATGGAGTAGGGACTGGTTCTGCCGGCTTCGGCTCCCGTGGAGGGTTGAAGCGGTATACCAGATAACCGACGATGAATGGGAGAATGATGGTCACGATGCCTGCCCCTACATTCACTTTATCCTGCATGAAGATCAGCGTCGCGCCCATCAGGATGCTGTCGAACACGACATGGCTGAACATCGCGGCGATGAACCCGTGGCGCAGGAAAATGTAACTGAACAAGAGCCCGATCACCGTCAGCTCAATCGGCCGCGAGATGACCGGATAGATCGGGTAGAGCGTATGTCCGAGCGCCCAGATCAGGGTCGTAATCAGTGAAGCGATGAACGTATTCCTGACCAGCTTCTTCAGCATCTGAATCCCGAACAGCCGGTAGACTGCCTCCTCAGAGAGGCCGGCCAGCCAGGCGACAATCGGCAGCAGCCAGGCATACTTCATGTTGTAGGGCGACTGTGCCGCATCGGTGGTGGACCAGTTATCCAGCGTATATGACAGGATAATGAACATAACGGTCTGAACGCCAAGCAGAATGAAGGCCCAGATATAACCGGCCTGGATGCTGTTCAGCACATAGCGGCCATACCCCGGCTCCTTCGCCCGGGGCCAGGGGTTCAGCTTCTCCTCGGAGCGCCAGAGGCCGTCGCCGCCAACCAGTGAGAAGTAGAGCAGCAGCGACATCAGCAGGCTGTACAGCACATAGATGATGAACATGACGACCGCTGTAACCCGCGCTTCGGCACTGCCGCTGCCGGTTTCGGACACCGCGTTGTAGCTGCTGACCATCATAATCACGAAGTGGACCGAGCTGAGGAAGAGCCCGCGCCGCCAGGATGTGTGCCGTCTGCGCAGAATGCCGTAGATCAGCGCCAGAATGCCCAGCAGCAGCGTAGGCAGGCCATATCCGTACAAGGTCAGCTTCTTGGCCAGGGAGGTCTGCCCGTCCACATAGGAATCATGCCAGGCGGGGGCGGAGAATCCGGCGCGGAAATAAGAGACCGCTTCCCCGTCATAATTAAACTGGTAATACAGTGGAGATTCGCCTACTTTGACCGAGCTGTCCGAGTAGACAAGCCCGAAGCCACCTGTGCCAGACTCCATCTGCAGCTTCGCGGGGTTGGCTCCCCATTGCTGCAGCCAGGGGCGGGCGAGGCTCTCCTTCTTCTCCAGACTTAAGTCCGGTATGCTGCTGGCGGGATTAGCCTTTCCGTTGCGCCCAGCCGCCGGTGCGGCCGGTCTCTCCCCGTAGTCACGTCCGGCCGCCGCATCGGCATCGGGCCCGGTGGCGAAAGCGGCGACCTGGCCGGTATACATATTGAGGTCTACCGCAAGCCGGGCCGCCGCTTCCCCGGAGGTGTAGAGCACGGCGTGATAGACATCGAACGGGTAGCGCTGATCGAGCTTGTTTTTGGAATAATCGCTCAGCAGCTTCTCCCGGGACATATAGCCGTAGAATGAGGAGTCCGTCTTATACAGAACCACCCATTCATCCCCGGCTGCGGCTTCGTAGCCGAGCTGCTTCGCGGCGAAATCAGCAGCCTTCTCGCGGATATCCGCCTTGGGGAGGGGAGCCGGATTCCCTCCGGATTCCTGGAGCAGCTGAGGGGCAATCTGGAACAGAACGAACAGGATCAGTCCGAGAATTCCGGCAATGATTAGCTTGAGCGCAGGGGGCCGGGACTCTAGGGGCTGGCCGATGGGATTCATGGAATGCCTCCTTGGTTTGAATTTAGCTGTGCTGCTTGAAAAGCCGTACTATCCTCTTACGTCAAGATGGCCGGGCTTATGCCTGTTTCTTAGCCGCCTGCTCTTTATTTGTTCCGAGTGCCAGGTGAAAATACTTGGCACCTGCCACGGTGCAGCACATGGCAAGCGGCAAACCGATCAATGCGGCTAGGCCGGGGATGGACCATGACGGATAAGGAGCGACGGTGAACTGGTCCGGGAACAAGTATTTGTTGATCTGAGGCAGGATAAGTAAGACGGCCACTATCACTACAAAGAGCAATGGTGCCAGTGCCTTGGATTTCATCAGGTAATAGATGCTTTGCAGCACACCCAGGCCCAGTGTTAAGGCCAGTGTGTAGACAACAAGGGAATACCATAGCCAGGATATGTACAGGCTTATGTGATATGGAGCAGGACTCCCGATAACCTGTGTTGCAGCAATGCCGGCAAGCATAGAACAGGCCAGTACAAGCAGAATGCGCATAACCGTAACCCATACAGCGGCAACTCCGGAGAGCAGCAGACGCAGCCGGCTCTGGGGGAATAGCAGCCACCAGGACAGCTGCTTCTGTTCCAGGCTGCTACGGGAAAGCATCCACAAGAACCCGAACATCACAGGAAGAGTAAAGGGAATTCCGAGACATGTGAGGAAAGCCTCAAGGTCGCCGGTTAAGAAATAAGCGGCAACCGCCATAAGAACCGGAAGAGCGAGCTTCAATACCACTACACTCCTGTGCCTTTCCATGGAGCGGAGCCGGCTGGCATCCAATCTGTATAAGCTCAGCAAGGGGGAGCGGCTGCCTGTAGAACATGCAGACCGGGCCAGACCCCGGGGCGTCTTATAGCCCGAATGCAGGGGTGAGCCTTCAGCCGGCTTGCTCTCCGGCTGGGGCAGCATGCTGAAGCCCTTGCCGGCAATCACGGGCAGCAGAACGTAGTAGACGCTCAAGTCGAGTATAAGCAATATCACGCTATATATTAGCATATATTGCGGTGATAGATACTCAGATCCGTAGAAGGCGGCAGCAGTGGCGGCATCATTCAACAGAATGGCGGCGGTTAAAGGCGCCAGCCAGAGCAGTGAATAAGGAACTGCAAGCAGCAGGAGCAGAACCTGGCTGCGGATAGACATCAGCACACTGACCAGCAGACCGCTCATGATGGCCAGGGGCAACAGGGTGAGAATAAGCAAGCTGTAAGCAATCAATGTATAGATGAACCCGAAGGCGGGCAGCGGCTCATACCGGCCGGACAGAACAGAGAGCCCATAGAGCAGAGCGGCAGCAGTGAAGACGGGACCGGCTATTCTCAGGCAGAGCTTCAGCAGGCTGTGCGCCTTGGCCCGGAGCAGGGTAAGCCGCGGAGCCGGAAAGGTCAGGAACCAATCCTTATGCCGCTGCCCGTAGAAGCTGATCATATGTATTGCGGATACTCCCATCGCGATAATCCACAGCAGGATCGCAGCCGTAAGGAACGGAGACTGTGGAGTGATGCCGGAGAGCGGAAAGAACAGGCCGGCAGGCAGCAATACTGCCATCAGAGCCAGGCCGGCCAGCAGCTCATGCACCTTCTTCAGACGATAGCGGCTGTATTCCAGCTTCACAATAGTCTTAAGCGCCGTCATGCGAACACTTCCCGGTAACGTGATTCCACAGAATAGCCGGAGCGCCGCAGCTGATCCACATCATCAATTCCCTGAATCCGTCCTCCGCCGATCAGAATCAGGCGGTCAAAGAGCAGCTCCATCTCACGGATGTCATGGGTGGCAATCAGGAAGGTACGGCAACCGCCTGCCATCTCTCCTACAACAGCAGAGGCAATCACTTCTCTGGAGATCAGATCCACGCCGGTGAACGGTTCATCCAGGATAATCAGCGCTGCCTGACGCGAGAGGCAGGTTAAGAGCTGCAGGCGGGCTTCCTCGCCGCGGGACATGGTGGAGATTAGCGAGTCCGGTGTGACGGATAGGCTGAGCAGCAGCTCTGCCGCCTTGCCGCTGTCCCAGTCCGGATAGATGCCTGCGGCGAAGCCCAGCCATTCCTGCACGGTCAGCCAGCCGGGCAGACTGCTGCGGTCAGGAAGCATGGAGATCTCCCCGAGCCGCTCAATACCGGCGGGTCTGCCGTTAATGTTGACCGTGCCGGACCCTGCGGGAGTCAGACCGGATATAATCCGCAGCAGGGAGGACTTGCCTGCACCGTTCGGTCCAAGCAGGCCGGTGATGCTGCCCTGGGGAATATGGAAGCTGATGCCGTCCAGGATCACCCGGTTCTTAATCACGAACCGTAAATCCCGGCACTCTACCGCCGCGGGAGCGGCCGGTGCGTCTTGTGCCGTTCTATTTATATTCATAGTTTCTTCATTCCTCCTTATTCATTTGCAGCATTTGCTCAGCGGTTAGTCCAAGTGAGGCCGCAATCTCCTTAAACTGCTGTACAGCTTGGCGAATAATTGCCTTGCGTGCATCTGCAATGACCCCTTCCTCCCGGGTGACGAAGGTTCCCTGACCACGGTAGGTTACAATCAGTCCCATCCGCTCCAGCTCCTGATACGTGCGGGCAGCTGTAGTAGGATTGACGCCTCTGCTGGCGGCCAGATCCCTGACAGAGGGCAGGCGTACGCCAGGCGGAATCATACCGCTGACAATCCGTTCCCGGATGGCCTGGACAAATTGCTCATAGATCGGCAGTGAAGGGTTGATCAGGAATTGCTCCGGCAACAGCTCATAGGATGAATCCACCGGGGGCCTCCTTTCTAAATTCTATTCATTATGGTGTGTATGGATACTGACCATACACTTTATATTTATAGTGTACCACTTGGCACCATACAATTTCAAGCGGGGGATTTTATTGAAGAAATGATGCTTTGTGAAGTTCGGCAATAACGTATATAATTTGGTATGTTTATTTGAACTCTGAAAGGATGAGGGGTGTGGCTTCACCGTTTCCCAAGAATACGAACTTCCGGTTCCTGAAGCTGGCTCCGCCGCAGATTCTCGTGCTTGGCTTCGCCGCTGTCATATTTATCGGAACGCTGCTGCTGATGCTGCCCGTATCCGCAGTATCCGGCCACCCGCTCAGCTTCATGGATGCGCTGTTCACCGCTACCTCTGCGGCCTGTGTTACCGGGCTGGCTGTGGTTGACACGGGAACCCATCTGAGCGGCTTCGGACAAGCGGTCATCCTGGTGCTGATTCAGATCGGCGGGCTCGGCTTCATGACGATGGCTACGCTGCTTGCGCTGGTGTTCCGGCGCAGAATCTCCCTGCGCGACCGGCTGATTCTTCAGGAGGCGATGAATCAGAGCTCGATGGAGGGAATCGTGCGGCTGATCCGCAAGGTGTTGCTCTATTCTCTGATGATCGAAGCGGCTGGGGCGGTTCTGCTGTCGGTCCGCTGGTCCTTCGATATGCCGCTGGGCCGTGCTATATATTATGGAGTATTTCATGCGGTATCTATGTTCAACAACGCCGGCTTCGATCTGTTCGGCGGACATGACCACAGCCTGATCAGCTATGTCGGCGATCCGGTCATCAATCTGACGGTGCTGGCCCTGATCATCAGCGGGGGGATTGGCTTCATTGTCATCTCCGATCTCGCGGACTACCGCCGCAAGCGGCGGTTATCGCTGCACAGCAAGGTGGTTCTGTCGATGACCGCCGGACTGATTCTGACCGGGATGGCTGTGATCTTCATCTTCGAATTCACCAATACGCGGACGCTGGGTCCGCTGAACCTGTGCAGCAAGCTGTGGGCATCCCTGTTCCAATCTGCCGCTCCGCGTACGGCCGGGGCCAATACAGTTGATATTACGGGCCTGCGCCAGGCGACCCAGTTCTTCCTCGTGATTCTGATGTTCATCGGTGCTTCGCCGGGCTCCACCGGCGGCGGCATCAAGACGACGACCTTCACACTGATGGTCGGATCGGTCATCTCCATGCTGCGCGGGCGGGAGGATATTGTACTCTTCCGCTACCGGCTGGCCCAGGAGCGCGTGTTCAAGGCACTGACGATTACCCTGCTCGCGCTGCTCTTGATCGTCACGGTCTCGATGATGCTCTCGACTACGGAGAAGCTGCCCTTCCTGATCATCCTGTTCGAGACAACCTCGGCTTTCGCCAATGTGGGACTGAGCCTGGGGCTGACGCCCGAGCTGACACAGGTCGGCAAGGTGCTGATCTGCCTGACGATGTTCGCCGGACGGCTGGGGCTGCTGACGCTGGCTTATGCGCTGGGGCCGAAACAGGGTAAACCATTGTATAAGTACCCGGAAGGCAAAATGATAATTGGATAAGGGGTAAACGGAATATGAGACCACAGCAGTTTGTTGTAATCGGCCTGGGCCGTTTCGGTTCGAGCCTGGCGCTGGAGCTGATGTCCATGGGCTATGAGGTGCTTGGCATCGACCACCAGGAGGAACGGGTGGAGGCCATGACCGGGCAGCTGACCCATGCCGTGATGGCGGATGCCACGGATGAAGGGATTATGCGCTCCCTCGGGGTGCGTAATTTCGACTGCGGCATTGTGGCGATCGGCGATAATATGGAGCGGAGCATCCTGGCTGCGATTCTGCTCAAGGAGCTCGGCGTTAAGCAGGTGGTCGGCAAGGCGATCTCGATTCTGCACGGGCGGGCGTTGTCGAAGCTGGGGGTGGACCGGGTGATTTTTCCGGAGCGGGATATGGGCATCCGTGTAGCACATCAGCTCGTGACGCCGAATCTGCTGGACTATATCGAGATCTCCAAGGACTACAAGGTTGTAGAGCTGGCCGTGCCTGCCTGTATGAACGGCAAAAGCCTCTCCGAGCTGAACACGCGTGCCAAGTACGGCTGCAGCATCATCGCCCTGAACCGCGGGGATGGGATCATCGTCGCCCCGACAGCGCATGATTACGTGCAGCAGGGGGACATCATGGTGGTGATCGGCTCCAACGAGAGCATCGAGGAGTTCGAGGATGAAGCGGTGAACGTGGAAGGGTAAGCAGGCGAATAGCCGCAGCCCGGGCCTGGATGATTAGACATCCGGGCTTTTTTGCGTATACTGGCCGGATGTAATCGAAAAACCGACCACAATTCGCCAAGCGGGGGCGTGTGTGCCAAATGTAATTGAAAAACCGACCACATTGCGCCAAGTGAAGGCGTACGGGCCAAATATAATCGAAAAACCGACCACATTGCGCCAAGCGGGGGCGTGTGTACCAAATGTAATCGAAAAACCGCTATGTTCCTCATCGCTAATTTCTCTATACATATATGTTAAATGTATCCTGTAATGATAAAATAAAAATGTTGAATTTCTGATCTTAGGGGGATAGATAATGAAAAAAACGCCGATGCTCCTGCAGCTGGCCTTCATTCTGTTCTGCATTATGGCCATTCCCACGGCGGTTCTGACCTGGTACAGCGGATCGCAGATTATAGAGAACTCTGAGGCAGCCATCGGGGAGTCCTCGCTGGCCGGACTGAATGCAAGCCGCCGCCTGAACGAGACGGCGCTGGCCAATCTGGCCCAGGATACGTCGCGTCTGGCGGCGACGAATATTTTTGACCGCATCCGCAGCTTCAGGACGTACGAAGACATCAACGCCAATTACAACAATGTGAGCCTGGCGCTCTCGGTGACCAAGGAGCTGCTGAATCTGAACCGCCGCGTGGACGGTGTGTATTCCTCTTTCTTCTATCTGAAGGATTCGGATTATGTCTTCTCGACCGACAGTAGCATCACCACGCTTGCCCGTTATGAGCCGCTGGACTGGATGGACAAGGCGCTCGAAGGGCACAAGGGAATCAGCGGGGTATGGGTCCCCCGCAGGCTGGCGTCAGGGGAGTATGTAGTATCGTATGTGTATCCGCTCAACCGTCTGTCCACTACCACCAGCGGGATTATTGTAGTTAATCTGAAGGAGAGCCAGATCGGCAATTACCTTCACGGTACGGAGACCGCCGGAAGCAACAGCCTGCTGCTGGATGCCTCGGGAACAGTGATCTCCTTCAATGACCGGGCCCGGCTGCTATCCGACGGCCGGAAGCTCCCTTTCCTCCGGGAGATTATGGGCCAGGAGTCCAATGAGGGGTATACCTTCCGTGAGCTTGAGGGCAACCGGATGGTCTATGCCTGGAGCCGTTCGCCCATGTCGGGCTGGTGGAATGTAAGCTGGAGCTCGATGGATGAGCTGATGCAGCGTTCCAAGGAGATGCAGGGGAAGATCATCCTGCTGACCGGAACCATTATTGTGCTCGGAACGCTGCTGGCGATTCTTCTGGCCACCTGGCTGTCCAGGCCGCTGCGGCAGCTGGTACGGACGATCCGTGCGAAGAGCGATCTGGGGGTAGTGAACAGGAATGAGCTGGCCTTCCTGAGCCTGGCCTTCAAACGGATGCAGGAGGAGGAAGAGAGCCTGTTCCAGCTGCTGCAGGAGCGTGAGCAGGATACCCGCAGCCTGGCGGTGCACCGCCTGCTGCGCGGCGAGATTCCGCCGCGGATTGCGGAGGTGTTCCCCTATCGCTGCTACCGGGTCATCGTTGTCTCCATTGACCAGTACCGGAGATATGCCGCCCATACAAACACAGAGACGCGGAGTTATCACCAATATCTGCTGGGTGCCAAGTATGAAGGCCTGTTCCCGGAGCCGCTGAACGCCCGCAGTGTCTATCATCATGACGGCTGTATGGTGATCGTTCTGAACTTTGACCCGGAGGAGGGGGAGGCGTTCAGCGGCCAGATCCATCAGGCGCTGGAGGAGATCCGGGATGAGTCGCTTGAATTGCTGGAGCACTCCGTCACGATTGGGGTAAGCGACCCTGCGGATACCCCGGGAAGAGTGGCGCTGCGGCTGTTCGAAGCGATGGAGCTGATCAAGCGCCGGATGATTAACGGAGCCGGAAGCATTATGTACTGGCATGAGGAGGAGGAAGAGGAGAACAGCCGCAAGTATCTCGATTCTGAGAGCAGCGAGCGGCGGATTCTCAACTTCCTGGATGCGGGCAACCTGGCCGGAATCTTCAAGGAGCTGCAGAGCCTCCGCAGCCGGATCGCCGCTGAGGAGAATATCGCCTACGATAATATTATGTTTATCTATTACCAGCTGGTGGGGGCGACCCTCAAGCATCTCCGGGAGAACCATCTCGGGACCGGGCGGATGATGACGGGCCAGGGCAATGTATACTCTAATCTTGCCGCTATGGATACATTGGATGAGCTGGAGGAATATCTGTACGGGTTCTATTGCGACATTGTCCAGAGCCTGGACCGCAGCCCCCGGGAGACCAATCATGCGCAGCGGATCATTGACTATCTGACGCAGCATTACAAGGAAGAGATTGTGTTCGAGGAGATGGCCAAGCAGCTTGGCATCAGCTACTCCTATATGCGCAAGCTTGTCTACGAGCAGACCGGGAAAAGCATGATCGACTTCGTCAATCAGCTGCGGATCGAGAAGGCCAAGGAGCTGCTGCTGGAGCCGGGATTAAGCATCAAGCAGATTGCCGCAGAGGTCGGCTACTATAATGTGCAGAGCTTCAACCGCTTCTTCCGCAAGTATGAAGGGATGCCGCCGAGCGGCTACAGATCGGCCAAGAGCAAAAGTTCCTAGAACAGCTTATTGTAAGCGCTTTATAACTTTTGGCAATGCCTATCAGATTTGATTATTTGCCCGCTGCTGAGGCCTTGAGGGGCGTGGCTTCATCAAATGTGATAGGCAATCATCAATAGTCATGATATTCAAAGCCCGGGCTGAGCGGATAGCATAGGAAGCAAGCCGGATCACATTAGACCGGTCATAGAACTTTCAGCCGGGGGGTGAACATATTGAAAGTTGCAAGCGCTTCACAAACAGATCACAGTCCTCTATTAAAAAGAAAACAAGGCTTCAGCTATTATCTGCAGCGGGACTGGCAGCTCTATCTGCTCGTGATGCTTCCGCTCGCTTTTGTCATCGTATTCAAGTACCTGCCGATGGGCGGCCTGGTCATCGCCTTCAAGGACTACAAGATCGCACGTGGCTTCTGGGGCAGTGAATGGGCGGGAATGGAGGTCTTCCAGCAGCTGTTTGCCAAGCCGGATTTCATGAAGGCTATCCGCAACACCCTGCTGCTGAACGTGCTGGACCTCATCTTCAGCTTCACGATGCCGATCGTGCTGGCGCTGCTCCTTAATGAGATCAGGAGCATCCGCTTCAAGCGCATTAACCAGACGGTGCTGTACCTGCCGCACTTTCTGTCCTGGGTCATTATCGGCGCGATCGCCTACCAGCTGCTCAGTGAGGGCGGCGGGGTGGTCAACAATCTGATAGAGCTGATGGGCGGGAAGCGGATTCCGTTCCTGCAGCAGGATAACCACTGGCTGGTCAGCTATCTGGTCATCGGCGTGTGGCAGAGCATGGGCTGGGGGACGATTATCTATCTGGCGGCGATGAGCGGCATCAACCCCGAAATGTATGAAGCCGCTACGGTTGACGGGGCAGGCCGCTGGAGAAAAGTATGGAATATTACGCTCCCGTCCATCCGGGCGACGATTGTCACGCTGCTGATCATGGCCCTCGGCAAAGTGATGGACGGCTCCTTCGAGCGGATCTATGCGCTGCAGAATAAGGCGACCACGGAGTTCACCACCACCATTCCGGTGCTGGTCTACCGCTGGGGGATCGAGAGCGGCAATTTCAGCCGTGCCACCGCCATCGGATTATTCCAGTCCGTGATCGGTATTATCCTGGTCATCTCCGCCGACCGTGTGGCCAAGAAGCTGGGTGAGGATGGAATCCTGTAGAGAGGAGAGGAACCATGAAAGCTGCAACCGGAGGCCCGGCCGTATCCCATAAAGCGCGAGTTGATATCTGGGAATGGCTGATCCGCCTCGTCATCATTACCGCTTCCCTGATCTGCCTGCTGCCGTTCGTGCATGTCGTCTCCAAATCCTTAAGCGCTGATTCCTTCGTCATCGCCAATAAGGTCTTCCTGTGGCCGCAGGGCTTCACCATCGAAGCGTACCGCAAAATCTTCGCGGATGCCAGCATCCTCCGTTCCTTGTACATCTCGGTGATTGTAACCGTGCTGTTCACGATTCTGGGCATGATTCTGACCATCTGCGCCGCGTATCCGCTGTCCCGGACCCAGTTCAAGGGGCGGAGGGTGATCACCTTCATTTTCCTGTTCACGATGTATTTCAGCGGCGGCATTATTCCCGATTATATGAACATCAACAATCTGGGACTGATGGATACGATCTGGTCGCTGGTGCTGCCGCTCTCCTTCAGTGCGTTCAACCTGCTGATTATGAAAACCTCGCTGACCAGCAGCATTCCGGTCAGTCTGGAGGAATCGGCGCGCATTGACGGGGCCGGGCATTT
The DNA here is from genome assembly GCF_022234545.1 of Paenibacillus piscarius. GTDB lineage: Bacteria > Bacillota > Bacilli > Paenibacillales > Paenibacillaceae > Paenibacillus_AQ > Paenibacillus_AQ piscarius. The sequence continues at coordinate 255,895 of NZ_JAIEUI010000007.1, read as the reverse complement.
CCGCATTCTGTTCAGTATTGTGCTGCCCCTGTCCAAGCCGATTATGGCCACACTGTCTCTCTTCTACGCAGTCGGCCGCTGGAATGCCTATCAGGATGCCCTGTTCTATATCAAGCATGAGACCTCGCTCCGACCGCTGCAGCTTAAGCTGTATTATCTGGTCATTCAGGCCAGTGAGAGCTTCCAGCTGGAAGCAAGCCAGGTGCAGCTCAGTAACCCGGAGGTGCTGAAGGCATCGGTCGTTGTGTTCGCTACGCTGCCTATTCTTTGTGTGTACCCGTTCGTTCAGAAATATTTTGTTCAAGGCGTGATGTTAGGGGCGGTCAAGGAGTAAAGAATATGAATTCATGGGGGAATTGCGATGAACCGAAGAAGTGTATATTCAATACTGATGGCATCAGTCATGACAGCCGGTCTGCTGGCAGGATGCACCGGGGGGAACAAGGCCAAGAATGCCGAAGCCACCAATGCGCCTGCGGAGACAGCGGCAGCTACGAACCAGGCGGAAGGGGCCTATCCGGATTATTCCAAGGGCTTCGAGAAAAAAGTCTCGCTCGACATCCCTGTCTACGAACGCGCCTATGAGGGCTGGAACGTGTCCGATAACTACTATACCCGTTGGGTGCAGGCAGAGTTCGGCGACAAGTACAATATTCAGGTGAATTATGTGCCGATTACGCGCTCCAAGGAGGTCACCGATTTCGAACAGCTGCTGGCCTCGCATAAGGCGCCGGATATTATTTTCCATTATGATATGCCGCAAGCGCTTACTTATTATGGTGAAGACGTCTTGCAGCAGCTGGACTGGAGCGAAATTGAGAATTATGCACCTACCTACTGGAAGAATATGGGCGAGACTATTAAGCAGTACGGGGTGGTGGATGAGAAGAATACGTTCTTCTTCGCCGCACGGCCGGAGGCAGATAACTTTGTCGGCATTATCCGCAAGGACTGGGTGGAGAAGGTCGGCATGAAGGTGGAGGATCTGACCTCCCTGGAGAAGTATAACGAGATGCTGGTCAAATGGAAGGAAGCGGGTCTTGGCGTGACGGGCGGAGCGCTGCTGCAGAACTTCTTCAACTTCAATTATCCATTCCGGGACTGGCCGGTTGACCCCAAATACCGCGCGCTGTACTCCGACCTTAGTGTGGCTGACCTGACCACGAAGGAGACAGAGGCTTATCTGCGCAATCTCAACTATCAGTATAATAACGGCCTAATCGACAAGGAGTTCTACCTCCGCAACGATGAGCCTAAGATTAAGGCGGAATTCGTAGCCGGCAAAACAGGCACCTTCGGCTTCTATCTCGCCAATAACACCGACGTCTTCGCTGCAACGCTCCAGAACAACCCGGAGGCTGAATTCGCTGTAGTGCCGCCGTATGCAGGCGTACCGGAAGGCAAGAAGCCGCAGGGGCGCGCCTACTGGCCGTTCGGCTTCATCATGGGCATCAACTATGAATCCACGCCGGAGGAACGGGCAGCGGTCTGGATGTACCTGGAATGGCTCAGCCAGCCGGAGAACCTGTTCAAGTTCCAGAACGGGATTGAAGGGGAGAACTATACGCTGGATGCGGACGGCATTGCCCTGAAGAACCCGGATTACAAGGGTGAAGCGGTGCTGGCGCAGAACAACAACAAGGACTACTGGGGTCTGGTGACGGAAATTGCCCAGTACCCGGATGAGGCCAAGACCCGCAAGGCTAACCTGCGCAACTGGGCTCCGGCCGGTTACGAGCAGCTGGCGGAGGACTTAGTGAAATATTATGACGAGACGGCTGAATTCCGTACGCCGGATGCCCTGTTCAGCACGGTGCTGGAGAAGGTGAATGAATATAAGGCTGACCTGAATACACTGTTCCAGGAGCTGTACGTGAAGGTGGTGCTGGCCCCGGAAGCCGAATTCGACGCCACCTATGAGGCGGCCAAGAAGACCTATCTGGAAGCGGGCTATCAGGAGATTCTCGATGAGAAGCAGGCAGCCATCGATGCCGGCAAGTTCCGGTAAGGCGAAGGAGCAGAGGACAATAGCAGAAATAACTTAACCTTGGATAAAATGACCCGGCAGGCCGATCCTTAGCGATCAGAAGGCTTGCCGGGTCATTGCTGTGAGCTGCGGCGGGCGGCTAGTCCCGGGTGTTCAGGAACACATCCTCCGTGACCTGCACCAGGCAGCGGGCCGCTGTGCTGAGTCCGCCGCTGCTCTGATAGATCAGGCAGGTGGTGCGCTGGGTCTGCTCCAGCTCCTTGATGTGCAGTGACACCAGTCCCCCTCCGTTCAGCAGCTCGGGGCGGAGATAGGAGTTGGGCAGCAGGGCGGCCGCCTTGACGGTCGGCAGCAGGCGGACGATCGCCTCGAACGAATCGATCTCCATCCGCACATCCGGCTCCACCCCGCAGCGGTGGAACAGATCGTCGGTGGTCCGGCGGTACCATGTTCCCTTGGAGAACAGGATCATCGGCAGCCGGGACAGGTGGTCCATGGTGAGCCGGGGCGTCAGGGTCAGCGGGTGCTGCTCGGAGACGACCAGCCGGAGCTGGTCCTCGAATAAGGGAATCGAGCGCAGGCCCGGCTCATGCACCTGGGAGGCGATGAGGCCGACATCGCATTTGCCTTCGCTGACCGCCGTCACCATCTCATGCGTCTTCCCGGTGATGAGCTTCAGCTCGGCAGCCGGGTATTTCTCTGTATAGGCCTTCACCAGCGGGGGCAGCGTCGTCTGCAGAGTGGTGAGGCTGGCACCCAGCGTCACGAACTGCGGCTCGCCTTCCTTGAACTTGGATAATGCCTCCAGGAACCTGGACCGCTGCTGCCGCTGCTCCAGCGCATAGGTGTAGGCAAGGCGGCCCACCTCCGTAAGCTCCAGCCGCTTGCCGAAGCGGTTGAACAGGGCAACGCCCAGGCGCTCCTCCAGCTTGGAGATTTTGCGGGAGAGGGCGGGCTGGGACAGATTGAGCTGGCGGGAAGCGCGGTTCAGGCTGGAATGCTCCACTACTGCAGCAAAAGCATCTAAGTCATCGTACATTTCTTACCCTCCTTCAAACCGCAGATTGTGATAAAAGGCATAGCAGGAGACGGGGGAGTTGTCGAAATTATAGGATATATGCAATATCATGAAGTCAATCCGCAAGCTAAATGAGAATTATTATCACATTAAAAATATTCTTATGCAGATATTGTATAACGATTAATAATTAGATTGCAATTCCCTTATAAGCGAAAAAAGAGTAACATGAAAAGTGACACAAGATATTCACATATTGTGAATGATAGAGCAAAGTCCGGGAAAACAATGATATGTGGCGAAAATGGCTTATTCCAGCAGTTGTAGGCCTGCCGCCGCCCTGTTTCAACTGTACTTCCGGCTGTGTATGCTCTTAAAAAGATAAGAATTTATGTGCTCTGCACATTAAATTTTGCTTATCTTTCTCGCTGAAACGGTACCGTCCTTTCTCAAGGACAGAGCAGCCGTTTCAACTTGTGAAAACGCTGTTTTTTTAATTGGAAAGGGGACACTTTGCATGAGAGGATTTTATTCCAGAAAGATTCATTCCTTGCTCGGCATCATCCCGCTCGGGGCCTTTTTCCTTGAGCACATGCTGACGAACTTCTCGGCTGTTGAGGGTGGTGCTTCCGGTTTCACTGACAGTGTGCTGTGGCTGAACAGCCTGCCGCTGGTCTTCTTCCTGGAATTGTTCGGCATCTGGCTGCCGCTGCTGTACCATGGCGTGTACGGGCTGTACATTGCTTACCAGTCGAAGCCGAACCTGAACCGCTTCAATCTGGAGCGCAACTGGCGTTATACGCTGCAGCGCATCACCGGCGTGATCACCTTCGTCTTCATTATCTGGCATCTGTGGGATACGCGGGTCCAGGTAGCGCTCGGCAAGGTGGAGCATGATCAGCTTGGCGGAGTCATGCATAACATTGTGACCCAGCCGCTGCTGATGACACTCTATATCGTCGGTATCGTGGCCGCCTGCTTCCACTTCTCCAATGGTCTGTGGTCGTTCCTGATCAGCTGGGGAATTACGGTCGGCCCGCGTTCCCAGAGAGTATCATCGGTTCTCTGCCTGGGAATATTCGTGATTGTCACCTTCATGTTCGTGCTGTCCCTGGTGACCTTCCGTGGTGATGAATTCCAAGCCGCAGCTACGGCAATGCAGTCGATAGGCAGCGGGGTTTAAGAATACAGACGAAGAAGCGGAGCTTCCGCATTACTTTTAGGAGGGAACAATCATGGCATCAGCCGATATCATCATCGTGGGCGGCGGTCTGGCCGGCCTGATGGCTACCATTAAGGCCGCCGAATCCGGCGCGCATGTACATCTATTCTCACTGGTCCCTGTCAAAAGATCGCATTCCGTCTGCGCACAAGGCGGCATCAATGGCGCTGTGAACACCAAGGGCGAAGGAGATTCGCCCTGGGAGCATTTCGACGATACCGTCTACGGAGGCGACTTCCTGGCGAATCAGCCTCCGGTGAAGGCCATGTGTGAGGCCGCACCGGGCATTATCCACCTGATGGACCGGATGGGCGTGATGTTTAACCGCACGCCGGAGGGGCTGCTTGACTTCCGCCGGTTCGGCGGCACGAAGCGCCACCGCACGGCCTTTGCCGGGGCGACTACCGGCCAGCAGCTGCTCTATGCGCTGGATGAGCAGGTGCGCCGCTGGGAGGCCGAAGGATTGGTCACCAAGAGCGAGAACTGGGAGTTCCTCTCTGTGATCCTGGATGATGAGCGGGTCTGCCGCGGCATCAGCGCCCAGAACCTGAAGACGATGGAGATTCAGACCTTCCCGGCGGATGCGGTCATTCTGGCCAGCGGCGGCCCGGGGATTATTTTTGGCAAAACCACGAATTCCGTCATTAATACCGGAACCGCGGCCAGTGCGGTCTATCAGCAGGGTGTGCATTATGCGAACGGGGAATTCATCCAGATTCACCCGACGGCGATTCCCGGCGATGACAAGCTGCGGCTGATGTCGGAATCGGCGCGCGGTGAAGGCGGACGGATCTGGACGTATAAGGACGGTAAGCCGTGGTACTTCCTCGAAGAGAAGTATCCTTCCTACGGGAACCTGGTGCCGCGCGACATTGCTACCCGTGAGATCTTCAATGTCTGTGTGGATCAGGGCCTGGGCATCAACGGCGAGAACATGGTCTACCTCGACTTGTCCCACAAAGACCCGAAGGAGCTTGACGTTAAGCTGGGCGGCATCATCGAGATCTATGAGAAATTCATGGGCGATGATCCGCGTAAGATTCCGATGAAAATTTTCCCGGCAGTCCATTATTCGATGGGCGGCATGTGGGTTGATTACAACCAGATGACCAATATTCCCGGCTTGTTCGCTGCAGGGGAATGTGAATATCAATACCACGGTGCGAACCGTCTGGGAGCGAACTCGCTCGTCTCGGCGATCTACGGCGGCATGGTGGCCGGGCCGAAGGCTGTTGAATATATTAAGGGGCTGAAGAAATCGGTGCAGGATATCTCCTCCACGGTATTCGACCGCTTCCACAAGACACAGACCGATAAATATGAGGCGCTGCTCGGCATGACCGGCACGGAGAACGCTTATGTGATCCACAAGGAGCTTGGCGAATGGATGACAGCGAACATGACCGTGGTGCGTGAGAACAAGCGGCTTGAATCCACCATCGGCAAAATCAAAGAGCTGAAGGAGCGCTACCGAAACATTAACATGAGCGACACTTCCCGCTGGAGCAACCAGGCAGTAGCGTTCACCCGCCAGCTGTGGAACATGCTGGAGCTGTCGGAGGCGATGACGCTCGGAGCACTGATGCGCAACGAGAGCCGGGGCGCACATTATAAGCCGGAATTCCCGCAGCGCAATGACGAGGAGTTCCTGAAGACGACTATAGCCGCCTGGACGGCAGACGGTCCGCAGATCTCTTATGAGGATGTGGATGTGTCGCTGATTCCTCCGCGGGTACGCGATTATTCGAAGGATTAAGTGAAGCCGGCTTGGCGAACAAAGATTCGGAAGCAGGCCGGACTATCCAAACTTTCTAGGAGGTAACTGACATGGCGGAAACTGCAGCAGCTCCCAAAAATGTTAAATTCGTTATTACCCGCCAGGATGAACCGGAGACAAGCCCGTATACAGAGGAATTCGAGCTTCCTTACCGTCCGGGGATGAACGTGATCAGCGCACTGATGGAGATTCAGCGCAATCCGGTGAATGCAAAGGGCGACAGCACCGTTCCCGTATGCTGGGAATCCAACTGTCTGGAAGAGGTGTGCGGCGCCTGCTCCATGGTCATCAACGGCAAGCCGCGTCAGGCCTGCGCTGCGCTGATCGATAATCTGGAGCAGCCGGTGCGCATTGAGCCGATGAAGACCTTCCCGGTCGTGCGTGACCTGGTGATTGACCGCAGCCGGATGTTCAACGCCCTGAAGCGGGTCAAGGCCTGGATTCCGATTGACGGCACCTATGATCTCGGTCCGGGACCGCGTATGCCGGAGAAGAAGCGGCAGTGGGCTTATGAATTATCCAAATGCATGACCTGCGGCGTCTGCCTGGAGGCTTGCCCGAATGTCAATGAGAAGACCGACTTCATCGGTCCGGCAGCCATCTCCCAGGTCCGCCTGTTCAACGCTCACCCTACAGGTGAGATGAATGCGGAGGAACGCCTGGATGCGCTGATGGAGGACGGCGGCATTGACGGCTGCGGCAACTCGCAGAACTGTGTCCGCGCCTGTCCTAAGGGCATTCCGCTGACGACCTCCATTGCAGAGATTAATAAGCAGACCACCAAGCATATGTTCAAGCGCTGGCTGGGTGTCTAAGCCATAACCATAGCCGCAGGCCATTCGGGACTCCTCCTGAATGGCCTGTTTGGTTATGACTGCCACTCGCTGTAATGTTTCTGTACAGTCTCAAAGAGGGTACACATACAATATCCATAGGCCGCCGGATTCCGAGAAATATAGGCGGATATGTTATAATCTACATTAATCTACATAGCTAAGGGCAATGGACAACGGGGAGGAATGAGCAATGATATGTCGTGAGCAGGACGGCGCACTCATTATGATGAAGCAGCATGATCACGGGCTGCTGGCCGGGAATTTCGCGAAATGGTTCAAGGAGGAGCATACGCCGGCCGAAGGGCGGCGGGCCGAGGTGCTGTGGGCGGTGAGCCATCATGACCGGGGCTGGATCGATCTGGACGAGACGCCGTTCTGGAATGATGCGGAGGGACAGCCGTACAGCTTCATCGATTTCCCGGTGGTGCCGAAGCTGACCTTCTACAGACGGGGCATCGATGAGATTGAAGCCAAGACGCCTTACGGGGCGCTGCTGTGCAGCTCGCATTTTGAACGGCTGATCGAGGTGTCCGGGGAAGAGTGCCCTGAGCTGACGCAGTACCTGGAGGATGAGGCAGAGCGCAGAGCGCGCATCCACCGCAGGCTGGAGCAGGAGAAGCCGCTCGAAGAGGGCGAGCTGTATTACGATGCCAGACTGCTCCAGTTCTGCGACGATCTCTCACTGTTCCTGGCGTTGAACGAGCCGGGCAGCAAGGAATCCAAGAAGCATCCGTGGTTCGTGGACGGCTTCTCCGGCAGCGAGGAGTTCAGCTTCACCTCCGGCCGTGCGATCCATGCGAAGTGGCGGGACAACCGTACGCTGACGCTGGCCCCGTTCCCGTTCACACAGGACATCGAGGTCAGCTTCAAGCAGCGGCGGGTCAGCCTTAAGGCGGTACAGGATAAGGGCATCGCCCGGGCTTACCATGAGGCGCCGGAGGAAGAATGCAAGATCAGAGTCATAAGCGGACCGGAAGAAGATTCGCGGGCTAAGAACGGATAAGGACCTTGGCGGGAAGGCAAGAGCATAGAACAGGAGCGTAAAAGCCATGGCATGGTGGATCTGGGCTTTCAATATCGTTGTCATTGTATTGCTGGTACTGAGGTTTGCCCGGTTGAATCTGAACTGGATGGGCAGAGGCGTGCTGCTTGCTCCTATTCTGATCTATGCGCTGTTCTCGGTGGAGGATCTGCTGAATCTGATCGATCTGGGTACGATTGTGCCCGGCAACCGGGGCCTGCGCGGACTGATTCTGCTTTTTGTCCTGGCTTCAGTCCTGTTCTATATTTTGTTTATTTTCCATGAAATCAGGGATTCCAACAGCAAGGAAGTCAGGCTGCAGCAGACGCTGGTCCGGATCAGCATCGCTACGTTTACCTGCATTATTTTCTTTACAGTCGTATATACATCGATTTATAAGCTGTTTGGACAGTCCTCGTTCGAGGGGAAGGGCTTAGGCCAGGATCTGCTCAGCCAGTTGGTTACGTTTCTCTATTTCAGCGTGGCTACCTTTACGACCGTCGGTTACGGGGATATTGCTCCCATAGACAATTCCTCAAGGCTGGTTGTAGTTATGCAGATCTGCTTCAGCTTCATTACGGTCGCTTATGCGCTGTCCATGCTGGGCTTGTTCCGTAAGATTCTTGGGGTAAATACCACGGAGGAAGAGGTTGAGGCAGCCATTGAAGTAGATATTGATGACAAGGTGGACGAAGCCGTAGAAGATCGGCAATAATCCAATTAGAATTCAAGACAGAGAGGAGAATCTCCTGATGAGCAAACCATCGTTCGGAGGCTCTCCGGGCAAGACGATACCCGCTGCTGCGGAAGGCGGAGGACAGGTCCCGCCGCAGCCGGAAGAACCGGGAAGGCGCACCATGACGCGCCGCCAGTTCCTGGCCCGCGGGCTGGGGACGCTGGCCGGTGCGGCTCTGCTGACCGGCGGCTATGCCTGGCAGGGAGAGCCGAACTGGTTAGAGGTGAACCGCTTGGAGCTGCCGCTGAAGGAGCTGCCTTCGGCTTTTGCCGGAACCCGGCTGGTTCATTTCAGCGATGTGCACCTAGGGTTCAATAAGGATGCCCGCGATGTGGCCCGGCTGGTGAAGAATATCCGGGAAGAGCAGCCGGACCTGATCTGCTTCACAGGGGATATCGTGGACAGCTATGCTGAGGACCTGACCGATTCGGTATCTATACTGGCTGAACTGGAGGCCCCGCTTGGGAAGTACGCCATCCTCGGCAATCATGATTACAAGAATACAGAGCTGCTGACCAAGCTGCTGAAGGAAGCCGGATTCCGGGTGCTGCGCAACCAGGCCTACCTGATCCGGCAGGGTGGCGCAGTAATGGCGGTAGCCGGACTGGATGATATGCTGCACGGCAAGCCGGACCCGGAGGCGGCAGTCAAGGATATTCCGGACGGCACGTTCACGGTGCTGCTGATGCATGAGCCGGATTACGCTGATATTGCCGAGGCATATCCGTTCCACCTGCAGCTCTCGGGACACAGCCACGGCGGACAGATCCGCCTGCCGCTGGCCGGAGCCCCGTTCACGCCTTACGGGTCGCGCAAATACATAGACGGCCTGTATTATACAGAGAATACAGGGATGCCGGTGTATGTGAACCGGGGCTTCGGCGAGACGATGATGCCGCTGCGCTTCCTGTGCCGCCCGGAGCTTACCGTCTTCACGTTGCGCCGGGCGTAGTGGACGCTGGAGGGTCAGGCTCCGGCTCCGGGGAGTGGCCTAACAAGAGCGGAAGAAGGAGAGCTCATGAGCACGTATGAGATGATTATGGGCATGGCGCTGCAAGGCCAGGCCGTTGAACTGAAGACCATGGCGCCCGCTGACGGGGCAATGCTGAAGTCGCTGCTCTCCCACCCGGAGGTGCAGCCGCATATCCAACTCCGCCAAGGATCCTCTTCACAGCAGGGGGTACTGGATAAGCTGGTGAAGCGGATGCTGCACGGCTATGATCCCTCTGCGCTTCACGCCGGAATCTATATCAAGGGACAGCCGGAGCTGATCGGGTCGGTCTCGCTGCAGAACTGGAGCCGCCATGAGGGCAAGGCGGTGCTAGGCTACATGCTTAGTCCGCAATGGTGGGGCCGCGGCTATGCGACAGAGGCGCTCAGGCTGCTGCTGGACTACAGCTTCCGTGAGCTTGGACTCCGGCAGGTGGAGGGACGCTGCCGGGGAGACAATCTCCGCTCCGCCCGGGTGATGCTCAAGAATGGGCTGACCCTGGAGCGGACACTGCCGATGGCGGACGGCTCGGGCGATGTAATGAAGATCTACACACTTGTTACACAATTGAAATAAAGCCGTTATCAAACTCTAACAGTCAGCGGTTAAACTAAGTACATGACCCCCTTTTGAAAATATAACTGCTGCTCGGACCCGATGCTTCGGGTCCATTTTTTTGTGCGGTTTTATTGAGGCGTGGGTGGAAGTGGGCGGAAAGTGGGATGGGAGGGCGCATGAAAGGGAGAAATCCCTCTGGTGCAGCTGGAAGTGGGCTGTGAGGGGAAATGAAAGGGATAAATCCCTCTGGTGCGGCTGAAAGTGGGCTGTGAGGGGAAATGAAAGGGATAAATCCCTCTGGTGCGGCTGGAAGTGGGCTGAGAGGTGGAATGAAAGGGATAAATCCCTCTGGTGCGGCTGAAAGTGGGCTGAGAGGTGGAATGAAAGGGATAAATCCTTTTGGTACGGCTGTGAGTAGCTGTAGGAGAACCATGAATTTACGGGGCGTGGGCGAATTGAGCGGATGAGGAGCACTAGTACACCTGAATTCGTGGATAGCGGGTGGAATGAGCGAATAAGGAGCATTAGTGCACCTGAATTCGTGGATAGCGGGCGGAATGAGCGAATGAAGAGCACTAGTGCACCTGAATTCGTGGATAGCGGGTGGAACGGGCAAATGAAGAGCACTAGTGCACCTGAATTCGTAGTTAGTGGGCGGAATGAGCGAATGAGGAGCACTAGTGCACCTGAATTTGTCTGTCTGGCTATGTCACGTCTTGTTTAATTAACGTTACATTCATGTATCCTTTTTCTTTACGATAAGTTTTATTAATTTCACCACATCATCTTCAAAGCAGCCCCAAAGTAATAAAATGATACCGCAAATAATCATCACTATAGAACTATAAAACGTGGTTGTTCCACCCACTTCATTCAAAGCTGTTGCGAATCGTCCAGGAGGAGTTGTCCAACCTCCTAAAGTGGACGAATGACGTGCGGCCTCAATATATACTCCTAAGTATAAGATTATTCCAGAGAATAATAGAATGCTTCCGGCAATGATCTTTTTCAATTATGAATTCATCTCCCTTGAATTAACTTTGTCCTCATATCATTTATCTTACCACATATTGTAACTAACCTTTTGCTTAGACCACGATATTTGATTTATTGCTACTTTCTGTGGGCGGAGCGGGTGAAGAGCATTAGTGCACCTGAATTCGTGGATAATGGGCGGATCGAGCGGATGAGGAGCATTAGTGCACCTGAATTCGAGGTTAATGGGCGGAACGAACGGGCGAATGAGGAGCATTCCATTGTACGCTGGCGGTCCTGACGGGAATTGGGCTATGATAGTGTACATGGTACATTGGAACAGTATGTAAATTGGGGAGGGTATGAGCTCTTGAATGATGTGATTAGATTACTTAAGAACCACCGCTCTTACCGGCACTATTCTGCCCAGGCGGTGGAGCCGGAGAAGCTGAGGCTGATTATGGAAGCGGCCCAGGCAGCGCCATCCTGGGTGAACGGCCAGCAGGTATCGGTTATTGCTGTACGGAGTGAAGAACGCAGGCAGCAGCTGTCGGTGCTGAGCGGCAACCAGAAGCATGTGGCGGAAGCGCCGGTCTTCCTGGTCTTCTGCATGGACTTCCACCGGGCGAAGCTGGCGGCCGAGCTGGAGGGGCAGCCGTTTGAGACGGCTGAGGATGTGGATGCCCTGCTGGTCGGCGCGGCCGATGTCGGCATCGCCTTGGCGAATGCGGTGGCAGCCGCGGAATCGCTGGGGCTGGGCATTATCCCGATTGGCGGCGTCCGCCGCAATACCGCTGAAGTGATCAAGCTGCTGCAATTGCCGCAGTATGTTTTCCCGGTGGTAGGCCTCTGTATCGGCTATCCGGCGGAGGAGCAGCCGCAGCGGCCGCGCCTGCCTATGGCCGCTGTCTGCCACGAAGAGATCTATAACCCGGATCAGTTAGGCCTGATCGAAGAATACAACGTGGTCCACCGCGAATCGCTGAAGGCGCAGGGACTGACGGAGCGGGACTGGAGCAGCATGATCGCCCGCTTCTATGCCCTGAATCCGCAGTACGGGGATGCCCAGCGGACGCTGAAGCAGCAGGGCTTCACCTGCAGGAATCTGAATCAGCAATAAGCAGAGTTGTACAACATAAAAGCACCGCAGCAGCAGGCAGCGTGACAGGGGATAGTCACGTCTGTACCTGATAGCGCGGTGCTTTTTAATGCGGGGAATTCCAGCTAAGTCTAACAACGTCTACAGCGCAACCGTAACCTTCTGCCGCTGCTTGTAATAGACCCAATGTCTGAAGCCAATCTCCTTCAGCCGGGCCGCCACCTGATTGCGCTGGTCAGCCACACGGGCAGGCAAATGCGCATCGGAGCCGAAGGTAACCTCTACACCGAAATGCAGCGCCCGCTCCAGAATCTCGTCTGACGGATACCAGCCGCCGCACAGCTTGGTGCCGCCGGAGGTATTGATCTCAATCGCCGTTCCGCACTCGCCTATGACGCGCAGGGCTTCGTCAATCTCCCTGGGTGCAAGTATCTCCGAGAACGGCGGATAGTTGCCTTTCATCGCGTCAATATGGCCGAGAATCTGGAAGATGCCGCTGCGCGCGGATTCGGCGATCAGCCGGTAATATTCGCTTTTGGATGCCAGCTTCTGCCCGTCCGTCAGTCCCTTCCAGCGGCCCTGATTGAAGATACTGACCTCTTCTACGTGATGCACCGAGCCGATAATATAATCGAACGGATATGCGGCATAGATCTGGCGGTACAGCTCCGCATGCTCCGGGAAATAGTCGGACTCCATGCCGAGCAGGACATCGATACGCCCCGCGTATTCCTTCTGCAGCGCCAGTACTTCCTCTACGTAATGAACCAGCTCAGACTTCGCCATGGCGATTCGCGGGAAAGCCTGCTCCTCCGGGCTGCCGAAGTAAGGCGAATGGTCAGAAATCCCGATGACATCCAGACCGGCGGATATGCCCGCTTCAATATAATCTCTGATATTGCCGTCCGCATGACCGCAGCGGAAATGATGGGTGTGCAGGTCGAAATTCATAAATAGAAACATCTCCTTAGGCCAAAATGGCGGATTAGGTACGTTTACTCTGAACCGATGAACTGGGTCTCGGGCATTCCCTTAAGATCGCTCAGAAACTGCCGCATCGCTGAATTGACGTATTTGCCGGATTTGGTAATGACTCCTACAGGGTGTGTCACCTCAAGCTCGATAATCGGGACGATCCGGAGGGTGCCGCTCCTGACCTCGGCCATCACCGACTGCTTGGAGATGACTGCGGCCCCGAGATCCAGCTCGACCATCCGCTTCACTTCCTCGCTGCTGGTCAGCTCCATGATGACCTGAGGGTGAATGCCGTGCTTGGCCAGCACCTCATCGACGAACTTGCGGCCGACGGTATCCGGCGAGAGCAGGATCAGCGGAATGCGTCCCAGGGCCTCAATCCCGGCCGATTTGACCTGGGCCAGCGGATGGCGGGGCGAGACAACCAGTTCAAAAGTATCATAATACAGCACAGAGGTGGTCATCCCGGGATTGCGCCCGATCAGGTAACCGATGCCGACATCTACAATCCCGTTCTCGACCTGCTGATAGATCTGGGAGGAGGACATGGACGAGATCGAGGTTTTGATATGGGGGAACTGGTCCTGGAAATAAGAGAGCACCCGCGGTAGGATCTGGATGGCGATGGAGGTTGTGGTGCCGAGAATAATATGCCCTTGGGGATTCTCTTCGAGATCGGCAAGGCGCTGCTTAAGCTCGTCCACAATTCCGACAATTTGCTCTGCATGGGCGAGGAAGACCTTGCCCCTGTCCGTCAGCGTCACCGGCTGGTTCCGGTCAACGAGCTGGGTTTTGAATTCTTCCTCCAGGCTTTTGATCTGCGCCGAGACCGCCGGCTGGGTCAGGTTGAGCAGTTCGCCCGCTTTGCGGAAGCTCATGGTTTTGGAGATGGTAATCAGTGTTTCGAGCTGGCTGATGTTCATGGACTTGCCCCCTTATGGCACCGGAATCGTGCCGCCGAATAGTTGTACATACAGGGAAAGCCGCTGCTTTCCGGAAGGTGGATACGCTTAAGGCATGGTTCCTGTCACAAGAGTCTGCAGGCTGCCGGTTCCGGCAAAATACACAGGAGATGTGCTGCTGATGGCTGACTCGGAGGGTTAAGGCTGGTGCAGGCGTATCCGCTCGGGTGTCGTCATTTTATTAAATTATAGGAGATTACTCCCGGGAGGGCAATGTTGCGGTCTCAACTAACTTCAGAATTCATTCGACAAGACCATTAATTTTTGGTGAATAATACCGATATATGAAGTATAATAAATCATTATTGCTTAGGACTTTTGGTATATGACCAAAGACTGGTCGAGGGGGGACAGCACTTTCATGAAAGCAGAAGTCATTAATCCGTTTCTAGAGTCTGCACGAACCGTAATTGAGCAGGTAATCCAGGTCTCGCCATCCACCGGTATGCTGGGGATCAAGGACATCGAACTGATCGATAATCATATATGGATTCAAGTGGGAATGACAGGTCAGCTCAGCGGGGATATTATCTTCGGTATTGCTGAACAGGTGGCGCTGAAGATCGTATCGGCGATGATGGGCGGTTATGTGATTACAGAGATGGATGAGATGGGGCAGAGTGCCATCTCCGAGCTGGGCAATATGATCAGCGGTAATGCCAGTACTATTCTCTCCAATCAGGGAGTAGCGGTAGACATTACTCCGCCGCGGCTGATGAAGTCGGATGGGATGTCCGTCCTGCCGCGCAAGGCGCTGAGCATCCCGCTGATGATGGAAGGCATTGGAGAGCTTGATATTCAGGTGATGATCTCTTAGAATGTCCTTTTAAGCGGAAACCGGGAGCTGAAGATTCGATGAAGTTGCAGGGCAAGATTGTGGTGATTACGGGCGCTTCCAGCGGAATCGGCGCGATTACGGCACAGATGCTGAGTGAGCGCGGGGCTGTTCCTGTGCTGCTGGCCCGTTCGGAGGACAAGCTCCGGGCGCTTGCCGCAGAGCTGAAGGGCGAATCCGGGTGGTTCGTCTGTGATGTGACCGATGAGGCCGAGGTTAACCGGACCATGGAAGCGGTGCTGGACCGGTACGGGCGGATTGACATTCTGCTGAATAATGCGGGTTATGGCAAGTTTGCTGCTTTTACCGAGATGGAGCCTGGTGAATTCGCTGCCATGATGGATGTGAACTATATGGGGATCGTCCGCTGCACCAAGGCTGTTGTGCCGCATATGCTGGCGCGCGGCAGCGGCCAGATTGTGAATGTGGCCTCAATGGCCGGCAAGATCGGCACAGCCCGCTCGGTTGCCTATACCGCGACCAAGCATGCGGTGCTCGGCTTCACCAATGCGCTCCGCCAGGAGCTGCGCAAGAGCGGGATTACCGTCTCTGCGGTGAATCCCGGACCGATCGCTACGGACTTCTTCAAGACCGCCGACCCTTCCGGCAATTATGAGCGGAGCGTCAGCCGGATCATGATGACTCCGGAGCATGTGTCCGCCAAGATGGTGAAGCTGATGGAGAAGGGCAGGGAGGAAGTGGATCTTCCCGGTCTGGCGGGCTTCGGCATCCGTCTCTATAACCTGTTCCCCCGGCTGGCGGATAAGCTGACGTACAACATGATGAACCGAAAATGACGCTCCGGCCACTCAAGCAACCGTTTGTTCCCCGGCCGGGACGGGAATGTATGGCCTTCCATTTGGTGGAGAGGCCTTTTTGGCATATAATGAACATATTATATTAAGTGTAAAGGATGAAACCCTATTATGAATAAAGCTTCTTTTGCGGCGATCGGCATCCAGGAGGACCTTGCGGCCCGGTTGGCTGAATTCGGCATTACTGAACCATCCCCTGTACAGGAGCAGACGATTCCGCTTCTGCTGGAAGGAAGAGATGTTCTGGCCGCATCCCAGACCGGCACAGGCAAGACGCTGGCTTACCTGCTGCCGCTGCTGCAAGGGATTAACCCGGACCAGCGCTCCCTCCAGAAGCTGGTGCTGGCCCCGACCCAGGAGCTGGCCATGCAGATTCTCCGCGAGGCCGAGCGCTACGGGGCGCACCGCGGCATCCGGGCGATGGGTCTGATCGGCGGGGCGGCGATCAAGCGCCAGATTGACAAGCTGCGGGAGCATCCCCACCTGGTGGTAGGCACACCGGGACGCGTAAGGGAGCTGATCGGGCTGCGCAAGCTGAAGATGCATGAGGTGAGTACGATTGTGCTGGATGAGGCGGATCAGATGTTCCAGCTCAGCGGCGCCGGTGAAGTGACGAAGATCGTCAGCAGCGCGCTGCGCACCCGGCAGCTGGTCATGCTGTCAGCCACGATCGGACCTGAGACCCGGCTGCTGGCCAGCCGGGAGATGAAGAACCCGGCGGAGGTCGGCATCGATCCCGGCATGATGACGGCCCAGAGCCTGGAGCATCATTATGTAGTGTGCGAGGAACGGAACAAGATCGACATGCTGCGCCGGGTTCTCCGCCACTACAAGCCGGAGCGGGCGATTGTTTTCGTCAACGCCACCGAGACGATCGCCGAGGTAACAGCCAAGCTGAACCATCTGGGGCTGAGTGCTGCAGCACTGTACGGCGATGCCGACAAGGTGACGCGTGCAAGTGTGCTGGCCCGCTTCCGGGACGGCAAGTTCAAGGTGCTGGTCGCCAGCGATGTGGCGGCGCGCGGTCTGGATATTGAGAATCTGACGCTGGTCGTCAGCTTCGACCCGGCCTTCGACTCCGAGCACTATGTCCACCGTGCCGGACGGACCGGGCGCATGGGCAAACGTGGGCTGTCCGTAACGATCGTTACGGAGCAGCAGACGTTCATCATGCGCAAATTCGCCCGCGAGCTGGATATCCAGCTGGACGAGCGGGAGATGGCCTTCGGCCAGGCGCTGGCCCAGGGCGGGCGCGACGGGCTTAAGGGCGGCGGCTTCACTGCGCCGCGCTCCGGCAAGCCGCAGGCGCGGATCTCGGCGGCTGGTACAGCCGCCGGAGGCGCCGAAGGCTTGCCGGCCGGGCAGCCGGGCACAGCGGCTGCCAGCAGTGAGGGGCCGGTGCGGCGCGAGCAGCACCGGCCGGGACAGGCCGCCGGCGCGCCGCGCGCGGCGGGAGGGCCCGGGCGCGGGGGCAAGGCCCGCAGCCAGGCGGAGCGGGATAGAGACCGCAAGAATAAGGGAGCCCCGAAATGGCTCAAGAATAAGACCCCGAGAGGTGACGGTCAATGAGTACTGCTCCTGTATTGGAGATTACGGGCCTCAGCGGAGGCTACAGCCTGAACAAGCCGGTGCTGCATGACATCGGCCTGCAGGTACAGCCCGGTGAGATGGTCGGGCTGATCGGACTGAACGGCGCGGGCAAGAGCACGACAATGAAGCATATCCTGGGGCTGATGTCCCCGCACAAAGGCGAGATTACTGTACAGGGCAAGACGCGCAGCAGTGATCCCGAGAGCTATCACAGCGCGTTGTCTTTTGTACCGGAATCGCCCCTGCTCTATGAGGAAATGACAGTCCGTGAGCATGTGGAATTCACCGCCAGAGCCTACGGTGTGGACCGCAGCGATTATGAATCGCGCACCGGCCAGCTGGCGGCACTCTTCAATATGGAGGACAAGATGGATACCTTGTCCTCTCACCTGTCCAAGGGCATGAAGCAGAAGGTTATGATTATGTGTGCTTTTGTAGCGCGTCCGGCCCTGTATGTAATCGATGAGCCGTTCCTCGGTCTGGACCCGCTGGGCATCCGCTCGCTGCTGGATTTCATGCTGGAGCTGAAGCGCTCCGGGGCGTCGATTCTGCTCAGCTCGCATATCCTCTCCACGATTGAGAACTATTGCGACCGGTTCATTGTGCTGCACCGCGGGCAGGTCATTGCAGAGGGTACACTTGCCGAGATGACCGCGAAGGCCGGGCGGCAGGGCCTGAATCTGGAGCAGCTGTTCTACGAGCTGGTGCAGGGAGGGAAATGATATGGATTTGAAGGAGCTGCGGCGGCAGCGGCGCAGCCGGTTCACAGGCAGTCTGATTCCTTATGCCGGATATATCATTCAGAGCGGAGTAGCCATGGTGTTCCTGCTGGTGCTGATCATGTTCTCCGCCTGGTACACGGCGCTGCTGCGCGACATTCCGGCCGGCCTGCCCATCCGCTGGATTATGTTTGTTCTGCTGGTGCCTGCGGCGGTACACAGCAGCTTCCGGACGTATCTGCAGACCCCGGATACGATCTTCCTGCTGCCGCAGGGCCACCGGATGAGGGAGTACTTCGCTCCATCCTGGGTTAGCGGCAATGTGTGGAAGATTCTGCGTCTGGCTTTTGTCCTCATTACGTTATGGCCGCTGTACATACGCACTGATGTGTCCCCGAAGAATCTGCTGGCCACCCTGCTGGTGCTGATTCTGGTCAAGCTGCTTGCCAGCTATGGGCTATGGCGGGAGACGGCGATGCTCTCCCGGCCGGCTGCGGCAGGGTATACGCTGCTGCGTTGGGCGGTGGGCGGTCTGATGGTCTTCGCCTGGTTCTGGCAGCCGTCCATCCGGGCCGTGATCTTCATTCTGATTCTGGGCGCCGCCTATGCGGCGGCGCTGGCCGTACCCGGCCGCCATGCCGTGGCCTGGGAACGACTGATTACGATGGAGAAGAATCAAGGCACCCGGGCGCTGATGGTCCTCGGCTGGTTCGTCGATATTCCCGGGCGCGAGCAGCGGGTATACGCCCGGCGTTACCTGTCGAAGTGGGGCAGCGGTATCCATTGGACGCGGGGCACGGCCTACCGGTTCCTCCTGACCAAAAGCTTCGCCCGCGGCGACATCTTCGGCATTGTTCTGCGGATTGCCCTGCTGGACCTGTTCCTGGTCTGGATGACACAGGACAGCTATCTTGCCAGCGGCATTTATCTCGTCTTCCTCTTCCTGCTGGGCGTTCAGCTCACTGCGCTGCGCAAGCTGCACAGCGAATCGTTCTGGCTGACGGTCTACCCGCTGCCGGAAGGCAGCAAGGGCCGGGAGACGATCCGGCTGGTGTTCCGCTGTCATCTGGCGCTGGCCCTGCTGACCGGACTGCCTCTTCTGCTTCAGCTTGGTGAGCGGCTGCTGCCGGTCCTCGGAACCTTCGCCTGCGGGCTTCTGCTGGCGTATCTGTTCAGGGCCGCAGCGGTCCGCAAGGAAGCGCGCGCGGATGAGGATGATCTGTAGGCATATCACAAATGGCCTCACGCTCTGCTGCTGCAGAGACGTGAGGCCATTGTCATTCATTGTAAAGAGGAGTCCCTCTCTTCATATCCGGTGGAGCAGGGAATGCTATAACACGTAGAGCGGAGAGAGCGCGGGGCTCCCTCCCGGGGGTTATTCCCGATTAGACAAACAGTGAACGGCTGATGATAACCAGCAGGATGAAGAGAACCAGGATCGCACCTGTACTTGTGAAAGGACCGTATCCGTATCCGCCTCTAACTTCTTCGCTCATGTTCATTCCCCTTTCGCGTGTGAGTTGTTGTACTTGAGTACACCGTATTGTATGTGCGGAGGGAAGAACGTGTATAGGCCAATGCCGCAGCACCGCATAAAAAAATCAGCCCCCGTCCGGGAGCTGATGAAAACACATGTAAATTGCGAATCAGGCCTTCTCCAGGTCGCGGATGCCCGCATAGACCAGATCAAACAGATCCTCCAGCTGATCTTCCTCGATGCAGGAGAAGGCAATGCGCAGATCGCTGTCGCCGAGCGCGATGGTTCCCAGTCCGTAGGTGTGGATCAGGTGGAGCCGCAGCTCTTCCGCAGGCACGGTCAGCAGCTTCAGGCACATGAAATACCCGGAGTTGAACGGATAATAGGTCCATACGTCAGAGCCGTATTTGCCGCTGTCCAGCAGCGCCTTCACCTTGTTGGCCCGGCCCTTCATGATCTGGAACTTCTCTTCCTTCTGGGCGGCGAATTCCGGCGACTTCAGGGCGTCCAGCACGAAGGTCTGCGAAGGATGCGCTCCGCTGGAGATGGTGGCCCGGATAATACCGAGCGTCTTCTGCTCCAGCGCTGCCAGCAGCTCCTTATTCTCCGAGGCGTAGGTGATGAAGCCGACGCGGAAGCCCCAGACGAATTCCTCTTTGGTGGCTCCGTCAATCTTGACGGCCAGCACGCGCGGATGCAGGTTCGCCAGCTTGCCGAACAGTGATTCCTTCAGCGACTCCTCGAAAAAGAGTCCGAAATAAGCATCATCGCTCACCACCACCACATTGATGCCTTCCTCGGCGGCGCGCGCAATGGCGGCGACGATGGCTTCGCCTTCCTTGAGGCCCGGGGTATAGCCGGTCGGGTTGTTCGGGAAGTTCAGCAGCACAATCGCCTTGCCGCGCTCCTTCTGGGCCAGCAGGGCATCCAGCAGCCCCTCGCTGTTGAAGCTCATGTCTTCGGTGAACAGCGGGTAATTCACCGTCTCGGTCAGACGGCGGATGCCGAAGGTCAGCTCGTAGTTCTCCCAGTTTTTGTCCGGATAGATGACGGCGTCCCCTGGCTCTGCGAACAGATCGGCAACGATGCTCAGCCCGTGGGTCAGCGCGTTCGTGACCACCGGATTGCTGATCGACTTGCCTTCAAGCGACGGATTCTCGCGGATCATCTTCTCCCGCCAGACCGAGCGCAGCTCAGGCTTGCCCGCCGGAGGCGCGTAACCGTACAGGTCCTTGGGGCTGAACGCGGATAACTTATTCTGAATCACATCAAGATGCATCGGCATCCCGTGCTCGGTAGCAATCCCGATGGTCGCATTATACTTTTTGGCATGAGCCGCTGCTTCTGCGGATTGGCTCAAGATTCCCTCTTTGGGGAAATAGATCGCTTTGCCGAGACTAGAGAGCATATCGTACACATATTCATTGCCTGCCTTAATGCTGTCATTCAATTGTCCAGCCAGTGGATTCATCAGTTTCATCCTTCCGGTATTCTTCTGGGATAGATACGTTAACATTGCCTAACATTATAACATCGCCGATTGCCCCCGTCACGAAGAATGCTGTCTTTTCATAAATACTTTTGCAGAAGCCTGAACAGCGGCTGGTGTGAAGATGTACAAACAGGAAGCGGACAAGGTATTATAAAAAAGTAAGCGTACACTTTTACTGTGAATTTGCTGTACTGTTATTCTGAAGAAGCGGGCTATCCGCATTATGTTTAGGAGGGAATGATATGCTTCATGCATCGCCATCCTCTTTTGTCATCCTCCCGGCCCTGGCGAAGATTGTCTGTGAACCGGGCTGGAAGTGGCAAAAAAGAGAGAAGCCGCTGCAAAATTATGACTTGTTCTATGTCTGGAGCGGAGAGGGTACGGTTGTGCGTAACGGAGTGCCTTATCAGGTGGGAAAGGGAAGCTGCTTCCTGTTCCGGCCGGGGGATTACACCAGCGCAACACATAATCCGCAAAAACCGCTCGTCATTACATATATTCACTTCGATGTGACCGAGGAGGTCACCGAGCTTCCGGCCGCTTATCATGAGCTGGAGGAGACGGTGGAATTCGAGCACCTGCTGGCCCGTTACGTCCGTCTGTTCCTGGTGCAGACCTATGCTGCGGAGGAGGAGGGCCGGCTGATTCTGAAGCAGCTGATGATCCATCTGCTGCGGCAGGATCAGGTGGTGCCGGTGGAGCGCCATGTCAGCAACCAGCTCGCCGAGGTAATCCATGAGGTCGCGAACTATGTCAGCCAGCATCCCGGCGCGGCCCACCGGGTCGAGGACCTGGCCTCCCGGGCCGGGCTGTCCCCGCGCTACTTCTCGATCAAGTTCAAGGAGATTACCGGCTCCTCGGTCCAGTCCTATGTGATCCGCGCACGGATTGAACGGGCCCAGCACCTGCTGCTCTACGCGGGCATGAACGTCACAGAGGTGGCGGATGCGCTCGGCTACCGGGATATTTTCTTCTTCAGCCGCCAGTTCAAGCAGCACACCGGGAAGAGTCCGTCGGAGATCCGCTGAAGCGGGGGAGTTGTGCTGGGTGTGCTATAAGTGCTATGAGTGCCTGATGTGCCAATGTGTAGTGTGATGGGTGCTATGAGGGCTTAGATGTTTAACGTGCCATTGTGTGCTATGCGGACTGAGAGGACCTTATTTTGCGAAAAAAGCACTACTTCCGCCCGCTGCGGACTCAGGGGCCGTTATCTGGCGGATTGGGGCCGAAATGGAGGCGTGTGGGCCGGCTTAAGCGCATCTGAGTCCGCCTGAGTTGCGTGGTCTGGCTGTATCGCTGCAATAGCGGCTCTCCAGTCCGCAAACCGTCCAGCACAGCAGGGAATGGGCCCGCACAACGTGTTGAAATCCTGCCTGCCGGGGTATATACATAGGATTGGTGCAGCAGGCGGGCCTGAAGTTGAAGCGGACACCGCTCTGTGACACAATAGAGGGAAAGCACCGCGAAATGTACACTTATACACGGGAGAAGGAGAGAGCTTATGTACGAAATCGTTCTGATACGGCATGGAGAGAGTGAATATAACCGGCAGAATCTGTTTACGGGCTGGAGTGATCCCGATCTGACGGAGAAGGGCGTGGAGGAGGCCAAGAAAGCGGGCCGGCTGCTGAAGGAGAACGGATACACCTTCGATCTGGCGTTCGCCTCGGTGCTGAAGCGTTCGATCAAGACGCTGAACTATATCCTGGACGAGATGGACCTGCTGTGGATTCCGGTGCAGAAGTCGTGGAAGCTGAACGAGCGCCATTACGGGGCGCTGCAGGGCCTCAGCAAGAGCGAGACCGCGCTGAAATACGGTGAAGAGCAGCTTCATATCTGGCGGCGCAGCCTCTCGGTCCGGCCTCCGCAGCTGGAGTCGGATGACCCGCGTTATGCAAGGAATGATGTCCGTTACAAGGAAGTCCGGCCCGGCGACATTCCGCACGGGGAGAGCCTGGAGGACACCGTGCACCGGGTCGGCGACTTCTGGGCCAACCGGATTGTCCCGCTGATCCGCAAGAAGGAGCGGGTGCTGATCTCGGCGCACGGCAATACGCTGCGGGCGTTGATCAAGTACATGGAGGATATCGACGAGACCGCGCTGCTCGACCTCAACATCCCGACCGGCGTCCCGCTCGTCTACAAGCTCGATGACGATGTGAAGCCGCTCAGCCGCTTCTACCTCGGCGAACCCGAAGAGGTGCAGCAGAAGGCGCGTGAGGTGGCGAATCAGAGTAAGGTGACGGAGTAGCAGGAGCAGGTTTATGGTCAGTTATAGTGAATAGGAATAGTAGAGGGAGTGATTCGGCCGTTTCGGCAGGGAAGCTCCCTTTTTGTTTTGGTTGTATTAATTTTGTGGTTGAGAAAAAAGTGGTGATCTGGTTATCCTTGTTAAGGCAACAACCAATTATAAGGAGGAACAGATTTTGGAGACAAATTTACAGCCGCAGCCGGCAAAGGCCTATTCACCGCTAGGCCCGTCAGGCCTAGGAGGCTGGCTGGTGCTGGTGCAGATCGGATTAATCTTAACCATATTTAACGTAGCGTTACAATTGGTCAATTATAATATTCCGAGCTTCGGCCGGGAATATTGGGGAGTGTTGGCATCCCCGCAAGGCGAATTGTATCATCCGCTCTGGGCGCCTGCGCTTATATTTGAAGCCGCAGCCAATGGAGTGCTTCTATTGCTTGCTGTCCTAACTTTGATTCTGTTCTATCAAAAGAAAGCGCTCATGCCGCGCATGATCATTTTGCTCTACACACTTAACCTGCTGATAGTCATCATTGATTATGCTCTGCTCCGGAGTATTCCAATGGCCTTTGAGTTTGAGGATGGAAGCACGCTGCGCGGCCTGGTCCGGGGGGTGCTCACCTGTGCGATATGGATCGCTTATTTCCGGAAATCTGAACGGGTAAGAAATACTTTTGTCAGATGAGAAGGTACACATGAATAAGCTCTTTACCAAGAGTAATCTCATCGTATTAAGAAGGCTCTGGAAGAATAGCAATATCCGCAGCTTAAAAAGGACTTCAGGCTGTTTCTGCCTTAAGTCCTTTTTTAGTTAAATTAAGGTTATACCGGCCGCCGCATCTCACCCAGCAGCTCGCCCATCTTCACCTTGGTGTCCGGGGCCAGCCCCGGGCGCGGGGTGAAGGTGCCGCTCTCCATCAGCAGGACCACCGTCGAGCCGAATTCGAAATAGGCCAGGTCGTCTCCCCGCTGCCATTCCGTGGCAGCTTCGTCGGTGTAACGGATACTGCTCACGTTCATTGCGCCTACCTTGACCACGGCGGTCTCGCCGTAGCTGCCGGCTATATAGGTAATCAGCCGCTCGTTACGGCTCAGGACACTCTTCATATGCCGCATCCCGAAATCGTTCACGGGGTAAGCCCGTCCACGGATATAGTCGCTCTCCCGCAGTTGTCCGGTTAACGGGGAATGAATCCGGTGATAATCGGTGGGACTCAGGTAGAGCACGAAATAATAGCCTTTTTTGTAGAGTTCGAGGTGTGGCGAGTGATTAAGCAAGTCCTCCAGCGTATAATCCTGCCCCTTCACATTCATTATCGTTCCGCAGTTGATCTCGCCCATGGCCGTAATCATCGCGTCCACCGGACTGGCCACCGTATGGTCGCCGCTGGCCACCGGGCGCATTCCCGGCTTCAGGCGGCGGCTGAAGAATTCATTCAGTGTGCGGTATTCTCCGGCAGCCTTCTCTGCCTCGGCCGCAGGAATACCATAGGAACGAATGAATACCGGAATCATAAAGCGGCTAAGTCTGCTGTGGGAAAAAGCCCCCATCAAGCGGGAAAGCCATCTGTGCGAGGACAGCTCGGTCATCAGCCGCAGCAATTGTTTAACCATGCCCATCTCCCTTCCGTCATGCAAGCTGTGTAAGCCCGTGCCAAGGGACTCCACCCGCTCTGCATTATATTGACATAGAATAGGAGACAAATCAATAAGAGTTCATTCTTAATGCTGCTTCGTACAGATATCTGGCATAGCCCATCGGCTGCCGGTAGCTGTCTTTCCAGACGCTGCTGAGCCCGGCCTTGCGGAACCCGTAACGCTGGTCGCGCCCGTTGCATTCGATGAAATAGAGATTTCCTTGCTTCGTCACCCCGATGTCCAGACCGAGATCTGCCAGGCCCGGCAGGCTCTGCTCCAGCTCCCGGGCAACCGCCAGACTCAGGGAGAGGACGGACATGCGCACCCTGGCTGCCTCCTCCCCGGGGAATGCCCGTTCGAGTACAAATGAGGTCTGCAGCGCTTCCCCTCCCCTGGCAATATTGGAGACGAATCCTCCCGGTGCGGCGAGCTTCGCGAACATCCCGGTCACCTGCCATGCCCCGCCCCAGCCCCGCTGCACGGTGACGCGCAGATCGAACGGGCGTCCGCCGATTTCAGCCAGCGGAATCCGTTCCTGAACCAGATAAGGCACGGCAGCGAGGCGGGCGCGGAGAGCCCGGGGCAGCGCGTCCGGGCGGACTGGCCGGATGAACGAGCGCCTGGAGCCGGCGGGTGAGTAGCTCCAGATCCAACGTTCTCCGCCGCTGCGCGTCAGGCGCATCACGCCGTTGCCGACACTGCCCCGGCATGGCTTGAGGATGAGATCGGGATAGCGGTCCATCATCTCCCTTAAGCCGGATAATCCGGAGGAGGTGGCCGGCAGTGCTGCCTGCAGCTCCTTGTTACGCTCCAGCAAGGCATGAATCTGATCCTTGCCGTAGCGGTTGCATCTGTTATAGACCTGAATCCCCTGCTGAACCAGGCGATCTATACCGCTGCTATGCGGATCATAAATCGCCCGGTTATGGATGATTTGCGGTGTCGGGACGATGTGCGTCCGGTATCCTTGAGTCCCTGTCTTCATATAGACCCTGCTGAAGCCGGACTGTGTATCGATGTCGGACAGCTTCACAAAGCAAGGGGTTAACCCGTATGCGGCAGCAGCCTCTTCGTAGTTAGCCAGAGACTCCTGTCCGGTTCTTAGCCGGGGAACGCCCCCGTGCATAGCGGCATTTAGCAGTATCCCAACGAGCGTTTGCCCCATGTTTGTTCCTCCCGTTATCTAGAAGTAGCTTCCCGGAGATTGACGTCTCTTGTCATTGTATGTATGTACTTGCCCGCCAGGGTTGGACGGATGCGCGGTGGCAGATGCCCTTTTTTACAGGGGGGAAGGTCAGGTTCTCTATGGAAGATAATGGTGTCATCCGCCCATGCGGCTGCATATGATGCCTAGAAGAAACAACAGAGGGAAGGAGGAGACTGCTTGTGAAGAGTCCCAAACGGAAACAGCAACGCCGTTCCAAAAAACCGCTTTATTTCATCGATGATCCCAATAAGACTGAACTTAGCATGTTGAACAGCAGTCCCGGAACACAGGAAGACAGAGAGTCTGCTGAGGTGAGGGCCGCTATGGCCCAGGATGAGGCGCTGCAGGTAAGCGGGGTGGCGGCAGAGCTGGTCCGGCAACCCCTGATTGATCAAGAGAATATTCAGGAAACGGCACCGGCGGAGGAAGCGCTGAACGAAGGCACAGTGACCATATTTGAAGCAACCGCAGCAGCTCCTGTGGAAAAAGAACGCCTCCAGCCGGTCTACACCGACGACCTCTCCGACGCGGCCGTTACCGGTGCGAAGATTGCTCCCCGGACCATTGACGGCTCCAAGCTGAAGCATGGCATCATCGGGACACTATGGCTTCAGGATTATGCAGTGCAGAATATCAACCTTGCGGACAAGGCCGTAACCTCCTCCAAAATTGCACCGGAATCGGTCACCGGTGAGCATCTGGCTGACAGCAGCATCAGCGGAGGGAAGCTGCTCGATCATTCCATCGGCGGCGAGAAGCTGAAGGACGGCAGCATCGGCCCAGAGAAGCTGGCGGACCGGATTATCGACGGAGGACATATTGCGGATGGCGCGGTCAGCAGCCGGCATCTCAGTGAATGCATCATCACGGCAGAGCTGCTGGACGACGGGGCGGTCACCGGCGAGAAAATTCTCAGCAGCAGCATTGTCAGCCGCCATATCAGCAACGGCAGCATCGACCGCTCCAAGCTGGCGGATGAAGCCGTATCCGGCGACAAAATTGCCGACGGCGAAGTCAGCAGTACCAAGCTGGCCGATGCGGTCATCGAGAGCCGGCATGTGGGCGAAGGCGTTATTACCGCCAAGCATCTGGCACCGGGTGCGATCGGGCGGGAACAGCTGGCTGCACGGCTCATCGGCAAGGAGCAGCTTCAGCCCGGCATTATCGACAGCGGGCAGCTCGCGGACGGGGCTGTGGGGTCACGGCAGATCGCAGCGAAGGCGGTCCGCAGCCAGCATCTGGGTCCTGAGAGTGTTACAGCGGAGCATATCGCCGAAGGGGAGATCGGCAGCCGGCATCTGGCCGACCGCAGCATTTCCTTCGTGAAGCTGGCGGAGGGTGCAGTCGGCACAACCCAGCTAATCGAGCAGGCGGTCACCTCCTCCAAAATAGCCGATCAGAGCATTCTGCCCCATAAGCTGGCGGACGAAGCGGTAACCACACGCCATATTGCCAAATCGGCTGTGCGCGGTCCGCAGATCGCCCTGCAGGCTGTCACAGCGGCTCACCTGGCCCGCGAAGCGGTGGAGAATTCCCATCTGGCCCCGGAATCCGTAGGATCGGTGGAACTGCAGGAGCACTCTGTGCAGACCGTTCATCTCGCCAGAGGTGCGGTTACCGAGGAACAGCTGGGTTATGAAGCGGTAACCGGGGAGCATCTGAGCCCGCAGAGTATCACCGCAGCCAAGCTGGCGGACGGCAGTATCACATCAGCTAAGCTGGCCAGTGGCGCTGTCGGCGGTTACATCATAGCTAAAGAAGCGGTAAGCGGTGAGCATATTGCCGTCTGTGCTGTGGAAGAGAAGCATCTGGCGGATGGAAGCATCAGCAGCCGGGCGCTGCAGGAGGAAGCGGTCGATGCCGGGCATCTGGCCCCCGGCGCGATCGAGCGCCGCCATCTTGGCGAGAGCAGCGTGACCTCGTCGGCCCTGCAAGCCGGTTCGGTTACTGGAGATAAGCTGTCCTCCGGTGCCGTGAAGGAAGCCCATCTCTCCGCAGCCATTGTACAGCCCCATCATCTCGCCGATTATGCCGTAACCTCGCTTAAGCTGTCGCCGGAGAGTGTTACGACAGATAAGCTGGGCGACTTGTCGGTTACGTCCGTCAAGCTGGCGGACGGCAGTGTTAGTGCTGATAAGTTGGCGGTGTCCGCTGTACAAGGCGAGCACCTGTCAGCAGGGGCGGTAGGCCCGGATTCCCTCGGCAATCTGTCGGTCCAAGGCAGACATCTTGCACCAGGCAGTGTAGGCGGAGCCCATATCCGGCCCATGTCGGTCGGCAACGGGCATATTCTTCCAAGCTCAGTCTCCTCCATCCAGATACAGGATGGCAGCATCGGTTCCGCCAAGCTGGCGGACGGAGCGGTTGCTTCCCGTCACCTGTCCCCTGAGAGTGTGGAGGGAGCGCACTTGGCTGAAGCAGCGGTTAAAGGGCGGCATGTCGCGGATGGAGCCATCGCGCTGGAACATCTGGCAGAGGAAGTACGCAGCGCACGAATTCTGCCGGACGGCAGTATCGGGCCGGAGAAGCTGGCTGCGGCCGCGGTGGAAGCGAATCATCTGGCCGACGGCAGTGTGCAGGCGGTTCACTTGGCCCGGCAAGCGGTGGAAGGCCGGCACATCCGGCCCGGTGAAATTACGCTTGCCCATCTGGCTGAGGAGACGCGTACCGCCGATCTTCTTCCGGACAGCAGCATTACAGGCAGCAAGCTGGGTGCAGGCGCAGTGGGGGCCTACCACCTGGCTGCGGGAAGTGTCTACGGCGGACATCTGGCTGCTGGCGCAGTAGACAGCCGCCATCTGCGCCCCGGCAGCATCCTGCGCGGGCATCTGGCGGAAGAGACACTGAGTGCAGAGCTGCTGCCGGACGGCAGCATCGGCAGCGTGAAGCTGGCTGCCGGTGCGGTGAGCTCGCTGAATCTGCAGCAGGAGAGCATCTACGGCGAGCATCTGGTTGACGCCATTGTCCAGGAGCGTCATCTGCGCCCCGGCCTGATCAAGCTTGCCCATCTGGCGGAGGAAGTGCGGAGCACAGAGCTCCTGCCGGATGGCAGCATTGGCGGCAGCAAGCTGGCCGCAGGCGCGGTAGGGTCCTTCCATCTGGCGGCGGGCAGTGTGTATGGAGGTCATCTGGCAGCGGATGCGGTAGACGGCCGTCATATCCGTCCGGGCAGCATTCAGCTGGAGCATCTGGCTGCCGAGACACTCAGTGCGGAGCTGCTGCCGGACGGCAGCATCGACAGCGTGAAGCTGGCCGCCGGTGCTGTGCAATCACAGCATTTGCAGCCTCAGAGCATAGAAGGGGTGCATCTTGCAGACGAAGCCGTACAGCAGCGTCATCTGGGGGCCGGGATCGTAGGCCTTGCCCATCTGGCGGAGGAGGTACGGAGTGCGGAGCTGTTGCCGGACGGCAGTATTGATAGCGGGAAGCTGGCGATAGAAGCCGTAGGCTCGCTGCATCTGCAGCCGCAGAGCGTGGATGCCGAACATCTTGCAGACGGTGCAGTACAGGAGCAGCATCTGGGAGCCGGAGTCATCAGGCTGGCCCATCTTGCAGGAGAGGTGCGGAGTGCGGACCTGCTTCCGGACGGCAGCATACAAGGAAACAAACTGGCGGCCGGCGCGGTGGGCACTGTTCATCTGGCCTCCGGCAGTGTCTACGGCGGGCACCTGGCTCCTGAAGCAGTGGACAGCTGCCATCTCCGTGCAGGCAGCATCCGGCGGGAGCATCTGGCGGGAGAAATAATGACCGCTGAGCAGCTGCCGGACGGCAGCATTACCGGGGGGAAGCTGGTTTCCGGCAGCGTTGGCCCAAGAGAGCTGGCTGAAGGCGCAGTTAGCCATTCCGCACTGCAGGATGAGGCGGTAGACGGCACCAAAATCAGCCCCTCCGCCATCCAGTCCCGCCATCTCGGCGAAGGCAGTGTGCACAGTCATCACATCGTCCAGGGGGCGGTGACCGGGGACCATCTGGCCCCAGCCATCATTGACGGACATCATATCCGCGCAGGCAGTATCCGGCCGGAGCATCTGGCGGGAGATGTAGTGACCGCAGATCAGCTCCCGGAAGGCAGCATTGCCGGCGGGAAGCTGGCTTCCGGCAGCATTGGCCCAAGAGAGCTGGCTGAAGGCGCAGTTAGCCATTCCGCACTGCAGGATGAGGCGGTAGACGGCACCAAAATCAGCTCCTTCGCCATCCAATCCCGCCATCTGGAAGAGGACAGCGTACAGAGCTATCACATTGTCGAGGGAGCGGTGATCGGGGAGCATCTGGCCCCAGCCATCATTGACGGGCATCATATCCGCGCGGGCAGCATCCGGCCGGAGCATCTGGCGGGAGATGTAATGACCGCAGATCAGCTCCCGGACGGCAGCATCGCCGGCGGGAAGCTGGCTTCCGGCAGTATCGGGGCCAGAGAGCTGGCCGAAGGCGCAGTGGGCCGTTCCGCGCTGCAGGATGAGGCGGTAGACGGCACCAAAATCAGCCCCTTCGCCATCCAGTCCCGTCATATCGACGAAGAGAGTGTGCACAGCCATCACATTGTCCAGGGGGCGGTGACCGGGGATCATCTGGCTCCCGGATCGGTGAACCCGGAGCATCTCTCCTTCCGTCCGGTGCAGAGTGCCGGGAACCGTGATGTGCTGCAGCAGTTTGGCATGACTGCGTTTATGTTTAACGGGGATGCCCAGAGTGTTGAGGTGACGGTATCTTTTGACGAGAGCTTCGGTCATACCGGCTATGTGCTGGTCGCCATGACCA
This sequence comes from Paenibacillus piscarius, assembly GCF_022234545.1. Classification (GTDB taxonomy): domain Bacteria; phylum Bacillota; class Bacilli; order Paenibacillales; family Paenibacillaceae; genus Paenibacillus_AQ; species Paenibacillus_AQ piscarius. The sequence goes on along the minus strand of NZ_JAIEUI010000007.1, from coordinate 224,956 downwards.
ATCAGCCCTACTTCCATGCTTCGTTGAAGAACAGGGCGGGCGGAGAAGCGACGATTGAAGTGGTGCGGCTGAAGGAGACCCAGCATTTCTATGGCGTGCTGTCCTGGATTGCCCTCGGGACGCCACTGAGCAGACCTTCTGCAGACCACCGTGCCTTTGATTGACTGAACGGGAACAGAATATAACGATCTGGGGCGCAGCCGTCGGCTGCGCCTTGTGGCATGATCAGGGCGGGCGCAGCGGCATTTGTCCAATTATCTGGCACCGGGGTGACACTTGCCGTTACCGGGGATGACCGCATACATAGACTATGGTGTAACCCTCAGCCCGGGAACAGCCCTCTGAAGGAAGGTGAATGAGTATGAAGCCCAGACGAACAACAGCCCGCCGCACTGGACGCCGGGCAGCCCGGCCGGCACGGCGGCCGATCCGGCCGGTCCCCTCTGCCGTGCCGCCTGCGGTGAATCACCCTGAGCCTTATGTATCGGTGATTATCCCCGCGATGAATGAAGAGCAGACGATTGAAGCCGTAATTGCCGGAGCCAGAGGCGTTCATTCCCGCTGTGAGGTTATTGTCATTGTTAACGGTTCTGCTGACCGGACAGCAGAACTTGCGCGCTCCTGCGGAGCGGATGTGATCTGGTATGAGCAGCCGCTTGGCCATGATGCCGGGCGCAGCGTGGGCGCGGCGGCAGCCAAGGGGGAGGTTCTGCTGTTCACGGACGGGGATCTGGTCATTCCCGCTGCGAAGCTGCAGCCTTTCGTGACAGCGGTTAGCGGCGGGGCGGATCTTGCCCTCAACGATTATTCCGGCCCCGTCCGGAGCAGGCTGCCGCATCCGGTCGTGCTCTCCAAGCATGTGCTTAACCTGCTGCTTGGAAGACCTGACCTGAAGGGCTGCTCCCTTACAGCCGTCCCCCATGCGATCAGCCGCAGAGCCCTGGAGGTTCTGGGCAGCGGGCTGTTGTCACGGCCTCCGCTCGCCCATGCGCAAGCGGTGCTGAACGGCCTGGCAGTGACGGCGGTGCATCATGTGCCTGTGGGCAGGATGAATGCCGTCCGCCGGAAGGCGAGCGGCAGCGATCCCCTGCAGGAGATCATCCTCCGGGACCATCTGGACGCTGCGGCCCTGGTACTGGAGCACAGGGGGGGCCGGGCAGGCTTCGGCGACGGTACAAGGCGAAGGGAATGGGTGAGATGATGGCAGAGCAGGAACTATCCGTCAGCGGGCTGTCTTCAGCGGGACGCACAGCGTCCGGGCGCAGCGGCGCTCCGGGCCATGCTGCCGGACGCGGCACTGCACGGGGGGCGGTTAAGAGCGTCAAGCGGACCGGCCGCCGCAGACCGGCAGGGGCCGGTCCGCGGCGCTCCCGGTCCGGGCGGGGCTCCGCCTCCCGGGCCGCAGCCCGGACCTCTCCCGCCTGGCGCGGCTCACTGTCGGTCATTATCTCGGCAAGGAATGAGGAAGAGACCTTGCCGAAGCTGCTGGAGCAGGTCATGCGGCTCCGGCCGCTGGAGATTATTGTGGTGCTGAACGGCTGCAGTGACCGCAGCTTTCGGCGTACCCGGCTGTGTCCCCAGGCCACGGTTGTCTGTCTGCCGGAACCGGCCGGGCATGACGTTGGGCGTTCGCTGGGCGCGAAGCTCAGCCGGGGGGAGCTGCTGCTTTTTCTGGACGGGGATATGGTCATTCCTGCCGGGCAGCTGACTCCGTTCGTCGCGGCGGTGGACCGGGGCGTGGATGTAGCGCTGAATGATCTGGATCCCCTGCTGCCGCCATTCGGCTTAAGCGATGCGGTGACCCGCTGCAAGCTGTATCTGAACCAGGTACTCGGCCGCCCGGATCTCGGGGCCAGCTCTATGACGGCTGTACCCCATGCCTTGTCGCGCCGGGCGCTGGAGAGCATCGGTTACCGCGAGCTCATGGTTCCGCCCAAGGCACTGGCGCTGGCCGTTCTGGGAGGGCTGCAGGTCGAGAAGGCCGGTGCGGTGAATGTGATTAAGCAGAACCGTCTCCGCCTGGGCAACACGGGGGCAGGGAATCCCACCGAACGGCTGATTTCCGGCGACCATGCCGAAGCGCTGGCCTGGGTGATTGCGCAGCAGCGGTCCGGCGGACAGCTGACGGCAGAGCATCTGCAGGAGCACCGCAGACAGATCGCCGCCTGGAGGAACGCTCTATGACAATGACCAGCATCATTATTCCAACCTATAACAGACTCGGGCTGCTGCGCTCCTGTGTGGAATCGATCAGGGCGTACACCGGGTCTGCCTATGAAATTATTGTAGTGGACAATGCCTCGAATGACGGTACAGAAGCTTATTGCCGCGCGAACAGCCTGGCTTTCATCTCCCTGCCGGAGAACCGGGGGTTCCCGCAGGCCTGCAATCTGGGGCTGCAGCTGGCGGCGGGCGATGAGCTGCTGCTGCTGAACAATGATGTCATTGTATCGCAGGGCTGGCTGGATAATCTGAAGAGAGCCTTGTACAGTGCCCCCGATATCGGTATTGTCGGACCGGTGACGAATTATGCCAGCGGCCGGCAGCAGGTGCAGACCGGCTATACGGATATTCCCGGCTACCATGCCGAAGCGGCCCGGGCGAATCTCCCGGATGCGGCCAAATGGATAGAGACGCGGAGGCTGGTAGGTCTGTGCTTTTTGTTCACAAGACAGCTCATGGACACCATCGGCCTGCTCGATGAACGGTATTCGCCGGGCCATTACGAAGATGATGATTACTGCTACCGCGCCCGGCTCCAGGGCTACCGCCTGCTGATAGCCGGAGATTGTCTGGTTCATCATGAAGGCAGCGCCAGCTTCAGGGAGGTCTATTCCGCTTCGCTGCAGGAGCTGGTGGAGCGCAACCGCAGGATTTTTATGGAGAAATGGCAAGTGGACCCGTCACAGTTCATCTGAGCCATCTGGCTGAAGGCTAAAGACGTAGATAAAAAGGAGGAAAGTAAGTGAAAGGAGTCATACTGGCCGGCGGAACAGGAACAAGGCTATACCCGCTCACCCGGCTTATGAACAAACATTTGCTTCCGGTCGGCAAATACCCTATGGTGTGCTACGGGATCGAACGGCTGCGCCAGGGGGGGATTACCGATATTCTCCTGGTCATCAGCAAACAGTCCGCAGGACAGTATACTGACTTTTTGGGCAGCGGCGCGGAATTCGGCGTATCTCTGACTTACAAAATCCAGGAGGCTGCAGGCGGCATCGCAGAAGCGCTGGAGCTGGCGGAAGGGTTCGTTCTGCCGGGTGAACGGTTTGTCGTGCTGCTGGGCGATAATTTGTTTACGGATGAGCTGGGGCCCTACATGGAGAGTTATCTGCAGCAGCCGGAGGGGACCGCCAAGGTGCTCCTGAAGCCGGTTGAGGATGCTCGGAGATACGGGGTTCCGGTGTTTGACAGCGAAGATGCCTCCCTGATTGCTTATATTGAAGAGAAGCCGGAGCAGCCGAAGACGAAATACTGTGTGACCGGCATATATATGTACGATGAAGCGGTATTCGATATTATCCGCCGGGTGTCTCCTTCGCGGAGAGGCGAGCTGGAGATCACCGATGTGAACAATATCTATGCCGCCGAGCGCAAGCTGAGCTATGATGTGCTGCAAGGCTGGTGGAGTGACGCGGGAACCTTCCAGTCTCTGCGCGAAGCCGGCGAGAAGCTGCGGGATACGCTGCCCTGAGGGGCGGCGTTTTTTTGCGGCTGAGGCGGGGGAAGCGGCTAATTGGGCTACATAGGAAAAGAAAGGGTGACTCAGAGGGATAACTCCCTCTGAGTTGGGCGAAAGTGGGCTGAGTGCTGGAGTGAAGGGGATAAATCCCTCTGGTGCGGCCGGAGGTGGGCGGAACGTGCGAATGAGGAGCAGAAGTGCACTTGAATCCGGCAAAAGCGGGCATGAGGTGGAAATGTGGTGCACAAGTGCACCTGAATCCGGCAAAAGCGGACACCGGGCCGGAATGTGGTGCATTAACGCACCTGAGTCACGTTACAAGTCAGGGGCGCCCCCTGCCGCCCCCGCCCCGGTCAACCGCCGGACGGCCGGGCGACTCTCCACCATAACAAATCTTCGGTCTCCCGGTACATCTCTGCACCCAGATGCTGCAGAACACGGTGTGAGGCGAAATTGTCCTTCTCGGTATCGGCGATGACCCAGGCCGCACCGGGATGGTTGAAGATCCAGGCGGTGATCTGCCGCATCGCTTCCGTAGCGTAGCCTTGACCCCGGTAACGCTCATCCAGAACATAACCTACGATGACCTCGCCTGATTCATTCGGTGCACCCTTCAGAATAAGGAAGCCGATCAGCCGCTGATCCTCCAGATGAATAACCGCCCAATTGGTGAGCCATGTGTAATTCTCTTCATCCTGAAGTACCTTAGTGTGTCTGACCCGCATCGCATAACGCATATCTTCATCATCCAGCAGTGTTGGAGCTGGAGCAATCTTTAGCCCGATCGTCTGCTCCAGCTCCGCGTAATTATCCAAGGCTAAGGCCAGCTCGGCTGCGGTTAAGGGCCGCAGGGCCAACCGGTTATTTCTATGTATCATATAGTGCCTCCTGTTCCGGCCCGAACGCGTACATTCCGGGATTAGCCAAACATAGTCCGCGCCCGGCCCTTTGTCAATATCCGATTCTTGCCCTTCTGCCGGCCGGCCCGCTCCCCGCAACTTGCCGCCCTTCCCCCGCACCGTCAAGGCGGATGCCGCATATGCTGTAGCAGGGCGTTTGAGCAAAGGAGACATGAAGGTGCAGAGTAAAATTACGAAAGTCCTGCAGCACATGGCCCATACGCACGAACAAATGGCACGGATTCTCGACGCCGAACGCCACGTAGCCGTCCGTATGTCGCAAATAGTTCACGATCTGCCGGATGCGGACCCTGATTTCGGCGGATTCAGTGGGCTGGTCGAAAGCTCAGGTCAGGTCAACAAAAGCATTATTGCCTACTTGAACGCCTTTGCCGATCTCGAAGAGGCCATGGCTGAGGGCGTGGGCAGAGTCATCAAGGAACTCAACGGTCAGGAAGAAGAGTAAGGGGAGCGCATCCCCTGAGCAAGGAGGCGGAGGATGAGCAGAGAAAAGGCATATCTGCAAATGCTGGAGTCAACCGCTGTTATCCAGTGGAACATCGCGATGATTCTTGAGGCCAAAGCGGTGGAAGCGGAAAAAGTGAAGCAGTGGACCCATCATCATATCCACGCTAGAGCATTCGACTCTCATGAAGATCAGCTGAAGGAGTCTATCTCCATTCATGATGTCATCGTCGAGATGGTAGAGGGATTGACGAAGCTGGAGAACGGGCTGTACAGCAATCTGAAGGCGGTGCTGGGCAGCGGTGAGGATGAGGGCGGCGACTTCGGCGGGGACGGGGATGGATTCAGCTTCGGAGATGACAGCAAATGAGCGGCGGGCTGCTCTCCGAACACGCCGTCAAGCTGGAGATGATCCGCTCGATCGCCCGCAGCCAGGCAGCGCTCGCAGCTATTCTGGAGAGTATTGCCGAGGTTACGGGGCAATCGGAGCTGACAGCCCGCAAGCTAAGCGACAATATCCGTATTCTTAGCGGGTATCAGAGCGCGATGTGCCGGATGATGTCCGGAATCTCGCTGCATGAGCCCAAAGAAGGAGTGCCTGCTGCTCCCTGGCTGAGCAAGGCTGCTCAGTGGGGGGACGCCGGCAGTAGAAGAAGTACAGGAGGCGTAGAGATATGAAGACTAAGAGACAGGGCAAGCTTCGTTCCGCAAGCAGAGGGGCAAAACGCAGACCGCTGCTGTCCCGCAAAGCACGGCTGCGCAAAGGACCTAGCCGCAAGACACGCAGATCCTTGCTCCGCAAGGGCGGGAAGAATCCGCTGCTGCTGCGCAAAAAAAGAAGACTGCGCCGCCGCCTGATCCGCAGACGGCGCGCTGTACACCCGCCGGTGCAGGTGACACCAGCCATCGAGACGCCGCTCTCGCCCCAGGTGGTGCCGCTCCCCCCGGACCTGGGCGTCCCTCCGGAGCTGCCGCCGGGAGACGCCTATCAGCAGGGCTACACCGAAGCATACAACGTGGGGTTCGACGCCGGATTCGCCAAGGGCTTCGAGGACGGACACAAGCTGGAGCTGGGCTGACAGAGCCGCAGGCAGCAGGCGGCTGACGGGCTGAGTGATAGGGCTATAGAGGAGGGTGCAGCATGCGCCGTCTTCTATAGCCCTGATTAAGGATAGCGTGTGAAGCGGGGGGATCGGAATTTCCGGCCGGATGTGGTAGACTGCTTAAATGAATCTTTACCGGGTTCACCATTCGGACAGGAAAGCAGGGATGTACATGAGCGGGAATGAGATACGCAGAGCGCACAGCGGAGAGATCCAGGAGATTATGAATCTGATTGCCAAATGTGTACAAGTCATGCAGGCCGGCGGCAGCGATCAATGGGATGAGGGGTATCCGAACCGCGAAGTGATCAGTGAGGATATCAGGAGCGGGACCTTGTTTGTCTGTACAGATCACGGGGCTATTGCCGGAATTCTGGTGCTGGATGAGAATCAGGCGGAGCAGTACCGGGACATCGAGTGGACCGAGACGCAAGGCCCGCATCTGATCATGCACCGGCTAGCGGTCCATCCGGAGATTCAGGGCAAGGGAATTGCCCGGCGGCTTATCGCCTTTGCCGAGGAGTTCGCCCGCAGCGGCGGATACAGCAGCATCCGGCTGGATACCTATGCGAAGAACGACAAGGCGCTCAAGCTGTACCCTTCACTGGGCTACCTGCAGAGGGGAGAGATACGTTTTCCCGGCCGAACGGCGGCTTTTCCGGTATTCGAGAAGGTATTGACGGATATTTCAGAGGGATGACAGGAAATGTGTTATATAAAATAACATTTTATTCGCGTGAAAAACATAATTCCGGACAATAATACATTTCGAGAATAATTGTGTTAATTTAATTAACGTGTATTGACATGAAAGTTGTCTTCGGAGTATGATGGGATTATTCATAAGCAATGGAATAGTCCTTTTCGTATATCCTTAATAATTGGGTTAAGGGTCTCTACCGGGAACCGTAAATTTCTGGCTACGAAAATATGCTGCGGCATATTTTTGTGGCTATTTTGCGTTGAAATCAAGCCGGACATCAATCAGCCAGGAGGAGAAGACAATGGCCAATATCCTGATCAGACATGCGGAGATTATTACAATGAACAAACAGGAGGATATCATCCACGGAGACATCCGTATCAGGGATAACCTGATTGTGGAGATCGGGAGCGGCCTTGAAGCGCAGGGGGACGAGAGGGTAATCGACGCTATGAACCGGACGGTGATTCCCGGCTTCGTACAGACCCATATTCACCTGTGCCAGACCCTCTTCCGCGGGAAAGGGGATGATCTGGAGCTGATGGACTGGCTGCGCAAGCGGATCTGGCCGCTCGAGGCGGCGCATGATGAGGATTCCCTGTATTACTCTGCAATGCTGGGCATCGGAGAGCTGATCACCAGCGGGACAACAACGATCGTTGATATGGAGACCGTTCATCACACGGATTACGCCTTCCAGGCGATTGCCGCAAGCGGCATCCGCGCGTTGTCCGGCAAGGTGATGATGGATCAGAAGAACCCGGAGGCGCCAGCGGCGCTCCAGGAGGAGACCGCAGCTTCGCTGCAGGAGAGTGTGGATCTGCTGGAGAAGTGGAACGGTTACGGGAACGGCCGGATTCAGTACGCGTTCTCGCCGCGTTTTGTGATCTCCTGTACGGAGGAGCTGCTGAGGGAGGTGGGCAGCCTCTCGGCCCGCTACGGGGTTAAGGTGCATACCCATGCCTCGGAGAATCCGGGGGAGATCGAGCTGGTGCAGGCGATGACCGGGATGCGCAATGTCGTCTATCTGGATCACTTGGGACTGGCCAATGACCGGCTGATTCTGGCTCACTGTGTGTGGCTGGATGCGGAGGAGAAGCGGATTCTGCGGGAACGCGGCGTCCATGTCAGCCATTGCCCGGGCTCCAACCTCAAGCTCGCCTCCGGCATCGCCGATACCCCGGGAATGCTGCAGGAGCATATACATCTCAGTCTGGGGGCAGACGGCGCGCCGTGCAATAATAACCTCGATATGTTCAATGAGATGCGTCTGGCGGCAATCATCCAGAAGCCGGCGCATGGCCCTACGGCGATGGACGCCAGGAGCGTATTTCGGATGGCCACCATCGGCGGGGCGAAGGCGGTAGGCATGGAGGAGCAGATCGGCAGCATCGAGGTCGGCAAAAAAGCGGATCTGGCGATCCTCAATCTCTACAACTTCCATACGTTCCCCTCCTATGATGTGGACCCGATTTCGCGGATTGTCTATTCCGCCACCCGTGCCGATGTGGAGACAACCATCGTGGACGGTGAGATTCTGATGGAGAAGGGGCTGCTGAAGACGGTCGATAAGGAGGTTGTGCTTCGTGAAGCCAACCGTTCGATTACCAGACTGCTGGGGAAGACGCGGTTGGCTTGAGCGGGAAGGGCGGGTTGCCAGACTAATGTAACGGAGAATGGATCTATAACTGTGCAGGGGACTCCGCTCCTCTGCTTTTTTGTTGCTGTGAGGTGTAATCGAAAAACCGACCACATTGGACAGGCGTGGGCTGTGGAGCATTGTGCAGGGGCGTGGGATGAGCAGGCACGAGGGTACGCAAGCCGCAGTGCTGTGTTTTCTGAAAAATGAACCTTTTCACCCTCTGAATGGTTTAGTAGTATGGCCCTCTTTTGATTCCTTTTACAAGTATTGCTATACTAGAGCAACGTGAGCTTTTTACAGAAACAAGGAATTCTTCTTACACAACTATTCACAACTATTAATGAAGAGAGTTAGAGGGGATTGTAATGAGAGAGGGCAAACCTGCGTCTTGGCAGGCTCATTTCTATGTCGTGGCGGGGCTGGTCTGGCTGAAGCTGCTGCTCCTGCGGATGCTGTTCTTTGAGCGGATTGCCTGGCAATGGATCGCGGCAGATCTGGCGCCGGTGCTGCTGCTGATGGGCGTGCTGGCTGTCATTACCCCAAGGCGGATGAAGAAGGCGGTCTTCTGGGGTTTTAACGGCCTGATGTCGCTGCTGCTCTTTGCCGCCAGTGTGTACTTCAATCACTTCGGTTCTGTCCCGACATACCTGGCGCTCTACGAACTGAATCAGGTCTTCCAGGTAAAAGAGAGCGTGGAATCTACGATTGAGCTGGTGGATTATTTGTTTTTTGCCGATCTGGCCGTTATTCTGCTCTATTCGCTCTTCCGCAGATGGAAGCAGGGACCGGCGCTGTACCGGAGCAGTCCGCCCTCACGGTTGGCCCGGCAGATCTACCAGGTTGTATGGCTTGCAGGAATCATCGGCGGCGGCCTGCTCTCGGTCTATTCGATCCAATCGGCAAGGGGGATCACCAATGAGCTGGTCCAGGCGGAGAGCGCCGGCTTCCTGAATTATGAGGTGGTGGCAGCGATTAAGACCCGGGAGGATAACGGTCTAATCGGCACCGGAGATATTCAGGAGACGATAGCGAAGGTAAGGGAGCTGGAGGCAGCTTATCCCTATCAGATCCAGGCAAGCACAACTGAACCGAAGTATTTCGGCTCGCAGAAGAACAAGAATGTCATCATCATCCAGCTGGAGGCGTTCCAGAACTTCCCGCTGCATCAGAAGCTGGAGGGCCGGGAGCTGACACCGGTGATGAACCGTCTGGCGGACGAAGGCTTTTATTTCCCGCATGTGTATCAGCAGGTCGGTCCGGGCAATACCTCCGATGCAGAGTTCATGAGCAATACTTCAATCTACCCGATTGCCACACTCGCCATGTCCACCGGCTTCGGCGACCGGGAGCTGCCCGCACTGCCGCGCCTTGTAAGAGATCAGGGGTATGAGGCTTATACGTTCCATATCAATAAGGCGGGCTTCTGGAACCGCAATAAGCTGTATCCCGCCCTTGGCTTCAACGGGTATTATGACAAGCCGGCGTTCAAGAATGACCACTTCAATAACTTCGGGGCCTCCGATGAGCAGCTCTACGCCACCGCTGTGGAGAAGCTGGCTGCGCTGCAGAAGAAGGGGACGCCTTACTATGCCCAACTGGTCACCGCCTCCAGCCATCATCCGTTCCGGGTCCCGGACAGCTTCAGGAAGCTTGAGGTGCCGGAACGGCTGCAGGATACGATGCTGGGCGATTACCTGACGGCGGTGAATTATACCGATTATGCGATAGGCACGCTGATTGACGGCCTGAAGCGGGAGGGCATGTGGGAGAACACTGTACTGGTGCTGTACGGCGACCACTTCGGCCTGCAGCCGAAGGATGTTCCGGCGGAGCAGGTGGAGGAAGCGCTCGGTATCCAATACGATGACCGGATCAGCCGCTTTAACATCCCGCTGATTATTCATGTGCCCGGCATGAACCAGGGGCAGGTGGTGGAGCGGACCGGCGGACAGCTTGATGTGCTGCCTACTGTGGCCAATCTGCTCGGAATCTCGCTGAAGCAGGAAGGCTTCACGGCGTTCGGGCATGATCTGCTCAATATTGACCGCAATGTTGTGGGCATGCGGTATTATCTGCCGACAGGCTCGTTCTTCAATGATGAAGTGATGTTCGTGCCGGGGACAGGCTTCGCGGACGGCGAGGCATTCTCGCTGGATACGTATGAGAAGGTAGAGGATTTCAGTAAATACCAGAGTGATTATGACTATATCCTGAAGCTGATGGGCTTATCGGATCAATATGTGAAGCTGCTGCCGCAGCGTTAGGAGGAGCTATGAGACAACGGTTCAAAGCGGAGTATCTGATCGCCCTGGCTGGCTCCGTTCTTATTATTTATTTGCTGTTCACAGGACCATTTAGAGGCGTAGCCGACAATGGCGATTTCCTGCGGATGATGAACACGATCGGGCTGAATTACCTCGATGCTGCGGAGAGTTATGCTGACCGCTTTTTCAGCTTCAGCCATTCCGGATTTGCCTATGATGATCTGTTCCGGGGCTTCTACCCCTCCTCGCAGATTCTGGTGGTGCTGGTGCCGCGGCTGATTGCCGGGCTGGTGCACGGCAGTTATTTCGATATCCGCATTCTGGCGGCTGTCTACGGCCTGCTGCTGCTGGCGGCAACCTGGCTGATTGTCAAGGTGGGGGCGAAGGCTTCTTATGTAACCGGCCTGCTGCTTGGGGCAGCGGTGCTGTTCGTTTTCTATGATATCGGCTATCTGGCCTACTTCAATTCCCTGTTCGGCGAACCGGTGTCCATGGTCTTCATGCTGCTGACGTTCGCGCTGGGTCTAAGACTGGTGAGCCAAGAACGGCCAACTCCGCGCAGCCTGGTGCTGTTCTTCGTCGCCGTGCTGTTCCTGGTCTGCTCCAAAATCCAGAATGCGCCGGTCGGTCTGGCCTTTGCCCTGATCTTCCTCCGCCTGCGGATGCTGAATGGAACAGGCAATTGGCGCAAGCTGGCGCTCACGCTGGCCGTAAGTACTGCGCTGGTGTCGGTTATCATGTATGCGGCCGCGCCCAAGGAGCTGAAGCATATCAATCTCTACCAGACGGTATTCTTCGGAATTCTGAATGAATCGCCGGATGTGCGGGGGGACCTGCGCGATCTGGGCTTGCCGGAGCGTCTGGAGGTGCTGGCGGGCACGAACTACTTCCAGGGGGATACAGCCATTAAGCAGGATGATCCGTCATTGATTCCGGATTTCTATGACCGGGTCTCGCATAAGGATGTGCTGTTCTTCTATCTGAAGCATCCGGTGCGGCTGCTGGACAATATGAAATATGCTGCCGAGAACAGCATGTCGATCCGCCCCTATTATCTGGGAAGCTATGAGAAGAGTGAAGGCAAGCAGCCGGGAGCCGTAGCGGGGATCTACAGCGGGTGGAGCGAGCTGAAGAACAAGCATCTGCCGCATTCCCTGGGCTTCCTAGCCATATTCTATCTGGTATATTATGCCGGAGTGCTGTACCAATACTTCCGCAGCAAGGAGACAGCCGGGCGGATAGCCGGAGAATTAATGATGCTGCTCGGCCTGATCGGGCTGTTCTCCTTCCTTGTTCCGATCCTTGGCGACGGCCGGGCGGATATCGGCAAGCATCTGTTCCTGTTCAATGTCAGCTTCGATATGATGGCGGTGGCCATGTTCGGCTGGGCCGTGCATAAGCTGGTCCTGGTGCTGAAACAGTAGTCCTGTCCAACCGATTGATTGACCCATAGCGGATTATAGAATACAATGTGTTTGGAACTTTAGTACAAGAGTGGAAATGGCTTGAAACAGCCTCATCCTATAAGGGGGCCGCTATGGGAAATGATGAACACAAGCATAAGATTGAACAGGCGAGGCAGGAGCTGAACAGACTGGCCCTGGAATACGGGATGCAGGATGATCGGGTGCTCCGTCAATCGGTGAAGCTGGATGCGCTCCTGAACGAGTATAGTGATTGCAGTGCAGAGAAGGATGATTCGCTTTATTAGAGAATAAACCAGAAGCTATGCCAATCCCAAAGACACTTTGACGGTGAATACCGCAGAGTGTCTTTTTTAATTGGTTAGCAAATTAAAATTACCTTGTACCTGCGGGTAAATACCGGTTCCGCAACGAATGTAGCCGAAAAAGCGACCACATTTGGTGTGGCAGCGGCGCGTGGGCTGAATGTGGTCGAAAAAGCGACCACATAGGGCGTGGTAGTGGCGCGTGAGCCGGATGTGGTCGAAAAAGCGACCACATTTGGTGTGGCAGTGGCGCGTGAGCCGGATGTGGTCGAAAAAGCGACCACATTGGGCGCCGCCGTTGGAGTGATGTGAGGTACTGCCACCTATGTTGCTCACCCGTCAGGGGGGCGAAGGGTTGCGAGTTAGTCGCCCAGCAGCTCGCGCAGCATCTTCCGACGGTCTGTCATGAACGCGCGGGTCACCGAATAATGCTCCGTATCCTCCAGCGCCACCGGTGTAATCTGTTCCCCCTCCAGCAAGTAGATATCTGCCCCAGGATAAGCCATGAGAATCGGTGAATGGGTCGCAATGATGAACTGTGAATGCTGCTTCACCAGCTCATGCATCCGTGCCAGAAGCGACATTTGCCGCACAGGAGACAGGGCCGCCTCCGGCTCGTCCAGAATATAGAGGCCCTGTCCCCCGAAGCGGTGGACGAAGGTGGCGAAGAAGGATTCTCCATGCGACTGCTCATGCAGCGATTTCCCGCCATAAGAGTCTTTGACCGGCCTTCCCGCGGACGGGTCCTCATCCAGCTCATCAATATAAGAAGCCACATTGTAATAACTCTCCGCCCGCAGGAAAAAGCCGTCCTTCGGCCGTCTTACCCCTCTAGCAATCCGCAGATATTCATAGAGACCCGAATGCGAGGCACGGGTGTTGAATGAGAAGTTCAGCGTACCGCCCTCCGGGTTAAAGCCCCAGGCTGCCGCGATCCCCTCCAGCAGTGTTGATTTGCCGGATCCGTTCTCCCCGACCAGAAAAGTGACCTGTTTCTCAAATACAAGCTTCTGAAGCGTACGAACCACGGGCAGCTTAAACGGATATGTCCCGAAGGAAGGGACCTGCTCCCGCAGCAGCTCCGCATGACGGAGGTACAGCGCCGGGCTGTAGATTGAACTTGAATTCATGACCATATTCCCCCTCGGTAGGCTCTCCTCCCGCGAACGGTTATTCCTCTAATTGTAAATGATTTCTGCGGACCCCGCAAAGAGCGTGGACAAACGGCAAGGGTTCGGGCCAAGCGGGCGAAAGACAGGGGGCATCTGCCAATTTCAGCGCAATACAGACAGATGTCCATGAGGCGGATGCTGACTCCGCATATAGTACTACTGTCTTGAGAATACGACGGGGCAGGGTGAGGGCCGTGATAGCAAAAAAGAGAAGCGGACATCCGCGCGATTACCGGGAGGGTTATCTGCAAGGATACCATCTCGGCCTGTGTGAAGCCGTCAAGCGCATGAGTACCCCTGAGGTGGGAGTGTCCCGGCCGCTAAGGCTGATGTATGTCCCGCAGGGGTTTCAGGCAATTGACACCGGAATGGCAGAAGCGCTGCGCCAACTGGTAAGCGAACTGATTATCTGTTCTCCGGAAACGATGCTGGAGGTGGCGGCGAGAGAGTCGCCGGAAGCGGTGCTGGTGATGAACGGGCTGCATGTGTTCCCTGAGAATCATCTGGAGCAGATTGCCGCAATCCGGCAGCTGGGTATCAAGACGGCGATCTGGTTCGTGGATGACCCTTATTTCACAGAGGATACCTCGGTCATCTGCAGGCACTATGATTATGTGTTTACGCATGAGCTGAATTGTGTGGAATTCTACCGTTCCCTTGGAATGACCTCAGTGCACTATCTTCCGCTGTGCGTCAATCCGAAGATGTTCTACCCCCGCCGGACCGGGCCGCAGTATCACTACGATGTGGTCTTCATCGGCAACGCCTTCCGCAACCGGACGGAGCTGTTCGATCAGCTGGCCCCGTACCTGCGCGGCAAGAAGGTGCTGATTGCCGGCGGGTTCTGGGAGCGGCTGAACTGCTACCAGGAGCTGTCGCCTTTTATCAAAAGCGGGTTCATGCCGCCGGAGGAGACCGCCAATTATTACAGCGGCGCGAAGCTTGTCATTAACATCCACCGCCCCTGGGAAGGCGGGCAGGATAACCGGAATACCTTCCAGCGTCCTTCCCTCTCCATTAATCCGCGGACCTACGAGATCAGCGCCTGCGGAACCATGCAGCTGACGGATATCCGCGGGGATCTGGGCAGCCACTATACACCGGGCCGCGATCTGGAGACCTTCGCTTCGGCCGATGAGCTGAAGCGCAAAATTGAATATTACCTGAATCACGAGAAAGAGCGCCGACAGTATGCGCTGCGCGGGCTGCGGACGACGCTGCTGCGCCATACGTTTACTTCGCGCCTGCCTCACTTACTGGGAGTTCTTACTGCGCAAGGGTGAAATTCAATCTGGATTATTAAAGGAGCGAATAGTTATGAACAACGAGTTTATTATGCCTGCCCCTCCATTGCCGCGGACCCCTGCGGAGGAGGAGAAGCTGCGGGGACGCCTAACCGGCTTCAAGACCGGCTACGATGAGGGTTATCTGCGGGGACGCCTGGCCATTCTGGACGGCCGGCCCGAAGAGCCTCAGCCAGTGCATAACATCCATGTGATGTACGTAGCTTCAGGCAAAGGTTACCCGTACTCTCCGCTGGATGAGGCGGTGCTCTCCTCACTCCAAAGACTGACGGCCCAGGTGACGGTTACCGATGTGCGCCAGAATCTGGTGGAGCTGGCTGCGGCCCAGCGCCCCGATCTCGTGCTGGTGCTGGACGGCATGGACCTGCCGCTGGAGCAGGTTGCCGTGCTGCGCGGCCAGGGGATCAGAACAGCCATCTGGCTTACGGACGATCCGTACTATACCGACTTCACAATTAAGATTGTGAACCACTATGACTATGTATTCACATTGGAGCGTAATTGCGTGGAGTTCTACCGGGGCCTCGGCTGCAGTGAGGTCCATTACCTTCCGTTCGCCGCCCACCGCGAGCATTACCGCCCGACGACCGGACGTTCGCCGATCAGCCGCGACGTCAGCTTCATCGGGTCGGCGTACTGGAACCGGATCAACTTCTTCCGCGATATTATGCCTGAGCTCATGAGCTATAACACGGTTATTAACGGGATCTGGTGGGACCGGTTGCCTGAAGCGCCGCTCTACGGTGACCGGATTGAGATCGGCAAGTGGATGTCTCCGCAGGAGACGGCGGTCGCCTACAGCGGCTCGAAGGTGGTCATCAACCTCCACCGCTCGCACATCGATGAGGCTGTCAACAATAACACGCTGATTATCCCGGCGGTATCGCCGAATCCGCGCACGTTCGAAATCGCCGCCAGCGGCACGCTGCAGCTCTGCGATGCCCGCGAGGATATGGGCTCCTTCTACAAGGTCGGGGAGGAGATTGACACCTTCAGCAGCCCCCGGGAGATGATGGACAAAATCCAGTATTACCTGACGCATGAGGAAGAACGCCGGGAGATGGCGCTGCGCGCCTTCGAGCGGACGCTGAAGGATCACACGTACAGCAAACGCCTGACCCAGATGCTGGGGATCATTTACGGCTGACCGGAGGAGGGACCCCTGCGGCCGGTGGGGGCAAAAATGTGCATTTGTACAGGGGTCAGATGTCGTGCCGGCCTCTTTGTCCCCCCAATATACTGGATTACCGGGCAGAGATGTTAGCCTGCCCTAGAGTAAGGCTTGGTAAAACTTAAGCTGATGCTTCGTAAAACTTTTAGGGAGGTGAATGGCTGCTCCACAGCCCCTCGCGGGGGAGCGCCGAGACACCATGGCCGACAAAGCTACCATTGTCCTCTTTTCCCATGTATCTAATACTCGCAGCATTACGGGTGCGGAGAAGCTGCTGTTGTTCTTCAGCCGGGAGCTGTCAGCTTACTTCAATTGTATCCTTGTAGCTCCGCAGGACGGGAAGCTGACACGTCTGGCCCGGAGCTACGGGATTGAGGTCCGGCTGATGTCGATTCCGCTGGTCTATGGAATGTACACTCCGTATGCGGGTCTTCCCGCCGATCTCCGCAAGCTTCAGGAGAGCGCGGATTACCAGGAGCTGTGCCGCTGGCTGGCGGTACAGTGTCCGGCCTTCATTATCTCCAGTACCTGTGTCCATGCCCTGCCGCCGATTGCGGCGAAGTCGCTGGGAATACCGGTGGTCTGGAAGATCTCCGAGAGAATCATCGACAATGAGTTCACTCCGCTGAGCGTAGATCTGATCCATCAGCACAGCGATGAGATTCTGGCGATCTCGCAGACGGCGGCGGCCTGCTTCCCGGACGATATCCGCGAGGGCAAGGTGACGCAGCTCCCCCCGTCCTGGAATGATGCGGATATGATGTTAGATGCCTGGAGCAAGCTGAGGGGCGAACGGCGGGGTGAGCTCGGGATTGCACCGGGGGAGCCGTTGATCGGTTATGTCTCTTCCTTCATTAATAAGGAGAAGGGGCTGGAGCATTTCGTCCGCATGGCCGCGCTGGTGCATGAGCAGCATCCGGCTACCCGTTACCTCGTTGTCGGGACTCCAGGCGATAAAAGCTATTATGACCGCTGTGTCCGCAGAGTGAAAATGGAGGGTCTGACCTCCCGCTTCCGGTTCGTCGGATACGAAGAATGTCTGCCCGCTGCTTATTGCGCCATGGATATTCTTGTCGTCCCCAGCCTGATCCGCGAAGGCTTCGGAATGACGGCATTAGAGGGCTATGCCTTCAGCAAGCCGGTTGTGGCCTATGATTCCGGCGGCCTGCGGGAGATTCTGATCGCTGCAGGTTATGCTGACCTGCTTGTGCCTGTGGGGGAAACCGGTCTGCTGGCCGAGCGGGTGAACGTTCTTCTGGCCGATCAGGCGCAGGCGGCGGCCATCGGCAGCCAGGCGCGGGAACGCATCTGGGCCGCTTACGGCCCGGCGGCTTACCGCGCCCGTCTGCAGGGCTTAGCGGAGAGATGGCATCTCCGCTATTGCCTCCACCCGCCGCAAGCCCACGGCGGCGAGGCCCTTCCGCCCGCAGCGCCGCCAGCGGGCGAAGAGTCACCCGCAGCTGCGCAGCCGCGGGAGCGTTCCGCCCGGCGCGCCTCACGGCTGCGGGCGGCGAAGCTGCGGCGCGGCAAGCTGCGCCGCTCGGCCAAGGCCCGTGCCGGCAAGCGCACGGGCCGCAGGAAGCGCGCGGCCGGCACCGCGCGCCGGAGGGCCAGCGGCGGCGGCAAGAAGCGCCGCGCGGGCCGGGCTGTGCGCCGCCGGACGAAGCGGCGGCGCAAGGGGGCTTAAGGTCCGCGCGCAATGCCGCGGACGGCACGCCAGAACCGCCTGCCCCCTGCAGAAGGGCAGGCCAACATCGAAGGGGAGTGAACCCATGAAGATCATGACGATTTTGGGCACACGGCCCGAGATTATCCGGCTCAGCCTCATCATCCCTCTGCTCGATAAGTATGCCGGGCGGCATGTGCTGGTGCACACGGGACAGAACTTTACCGCAAGCCTCAGCGGAATTTTCTTCGCTGAGCTGGGGCTCCGCGCACCGGACTATGTGCTGCAGGAGAAGCAGGCCGGACTCGGCGGGCAGCTTGCCGCCATGTTCGGCAGCCTGGAGGGCATCCTGCTTCAGGAGCAGCCGGACCGGATTCTGCTGCTGGGGGATACCAACAGTGCGCTGTGTGCCATTCTTGCCGAGCGGATGGGCATTCCTGTCGTTCATATGGAGGCCGGGAACCGCTGCTACGATCTGAGAGTACCGGAGGAGAAGAACCGCCGTGTCATAGATGCCGTCTCAACCATAAATATGCCTTATACCCAGCAGAGCAAAAGACATCTGCTCAGCGAAGGGTTCCCCAGCCAGCGGATCGTGCTGACCGGCAACCCTATTCATGAAGTCATTACGCATTATGAAGAGAGAATCGGGGGCAGCGGCATACTGTCCCGGCTTGAACTGACAGCAGGACAGTATCTGCTGGTGACAGCCCACCGGGCCGAGAACGTGGATGATCCTGAAGCCCTGCTCCAAATTATGTCCGGGCTGAACCTGGTGGCCGAACATTTCGGGCTCCGCCTGATCTGCAGCATCCATCCCCGCACACGCTCCAAGCTGACGGAGCAGTTCCCGCTGACCATGCACCCGCTGGTAGAATTCCATGAGCCGTTCGGATTTTTTGATTTCGTTCATCTGGAACGGCATGCCCTGTGCGCCATTACCGACAGCGGGACCGTTCAGGAGGAATGCTGCCTGATGGGCGTGCCCACTGTGACCATCCGCCGGACGACAGAGCGTCCGGAGACGGTTGATTGCGGCAGTAATATAGTGTCTGGTGTAGAGAAAGACAGCATTCTGCGCTGCACCGTGCTGATGACGTCGCTTAAGCCTGACTGGAAGGCGCCGGAGGGCTATCTGGCCCCCGATGTCTCGGATAAAGTAGTTAAATTTCTGCTTGGAGGGAACCTGCATGTTCAATAATAAACGGATTCTGGTGACTGGCGGTACCGGTTCCTGGGGGCATGAGCTGATCCGGCAGCTGCTGCCGCAGCATCCTGAGGAAATCATCATATTCTCCCGCAGCGAGTCTGCACAGGTAGCCATGAGCCGTGAGTTTGAGGATCAGCGGCTCAGCTTCATCATCGGCGATATCCGTGACAAGGAGGCGCTTGTTGCCGCCTGCCGCGGCGTCGATTATATCTTCCATCTGGCGGCGCTCAAGCATGTACCCGTCTGTGAAGACCAGCCGTATGAGGCGCTCAAGACCAATGTGGTCGGCACGCAGAATGTCATTGAAGCGGCGATTGCCAATCAGGTGGAGAAGGCGATCTACATCTCTACCGACAAGGCGGCCAATCCGTCGAACTTCTACGGCATGACCAAGGCTATCGGCGAGAAGCTGTTCGTCTATGCCAATCTGATCGGCTCAGGTACACGGTTCGTTACAGTACGGGGAGGCAATGTCCTGGGTACCAACGGCAGCGTCGTGCATCTGTTCATGAAGCAGATTCAGGATAAAGGGCAGGTGCGGATTACCGACATGAACATGACCCGGTTCTTCTTCACGCTGCGCGATGCCATTACGCTGCTGTTCAAGGCTTCCGATGTCAGCATCGGCGGCGAGATCTTCGTCATGACCATGCCAACCTGCCGGATTGTAGATCTGGCCGAGGTGCTGATCGAGGCTTCGGGCCGGAGTGATGTCACCATGGTGGAGGCCGGTATCCGGCCGGGGGAGAAAATCCACGAAATTCTAATGAGCGATTTCGAGAGCCAGACCACGGTTGTCTATGACGAGCAATATCTGGTCATCCTTCCTACCCTGGATATGCCGGAGCTGAAGGAGCATTACCGTTCATTCCCGCCGGTGTCCTTCAACAGCTTCAGCTCGGAGAACAATCTGATGGAGCGCTCCGAAATCAAGGATATCCTGATCCGGGGAGGGTTCCTCAAGTGAAACTTCTGATTCTCGGCGGAAATGGTATGGCAGGTCACATGCTGGCGGAGTACTTTCGCCGCCAGGGCAAGCATCACGTCTTCCATACAACCCGGGATAAGAATGACCTAGGCGGGTTGTATGTCGATGCAGATGACATCGCCGGCGTGGAGAAGCTGGTCGAGATCGTCTCCCCCCATTGCATGATTAATGCGATGGGGGTACTCAATCAATTCGCGGAACGGGACCGGATTGGCGCGTACCATGTCAACGGGTTCCTTCCCCACCGCCTGCGGCGGGCAGCAGATAATATCCAGGCCCGGCTGATCCATATCAGCAGCGACTGTGTGTTTGAAGGAACGCGCGGAGGGTATACCGAGGAGGACATCCCCGACGGTACATCCGTCTATGCCCTGACCAAAAGTCTTGGCGAGGTGCACGCTCCCGGACATCTGACCATCCGCACCTCGATCATCGGGCCGGAAATCCGCCAGGGCGGCATCGGGCTGATGGAATGGTTCCTGGCCCAGGAGGGCCGGGTGAGCGGATATGAACGCGTGATGTGGAACGGGGTTACCACTCTGGAGCTGGCCAAGGTGATCGATGCCCAGCTGGACTCCGGTCTCTCCGGGCTGATCCATCTGGCCCATCCGGAGCCTGTAAGCAAATACCGGCTGCTGCAGATGATGCAGTCGGTCTTCCATAAAGAGAATGTGGAGATTATTCCCGTGCAGGACCCGGTTCAAGACCGGACACTGGTCAGCACCCGGAGCGATGTAAAGGTGCAGCTTCCAGCCTATCCACGGATGCTTGAAGAGCTGGCCCGCTTCATGTACAACCGGGAGATGCCGACATGAAGGGGCGGCGGCTGCTGATTACCGGAGCAGCCGGCTTTACAGGCCGGCATGCCGCAGCTTATTTTGCCGGTGAGGGAGCAGAGGTAACCGCCGTAGTACGCCGCAGCACCGGGGAAGCTTCCCTGTTTCCCCCCGGCGTACAGTCTTATGTCTGTGACCTGGGGGACCGCCGGGCGGTTGCGGCCATGGTTGCGGCAATTAAGCCTGAACTTGTCTTGCATTTGGCCGGCAGGAATTCGGTCCCGGAGTCCTGGCGGGACCCGCTGCTCTATATGGAGACCAATGTTATGGCAACCCTGTATCTGCTTGAGGCGCTGCGTTCCCAGCCGGCCGGCCGTATTCTGGTCGCCGGCTCCCGGCTTAAGTACAGACCGGCCAGTGAGGTGCCTCCTCATCCATACAGCCTCAGCAAGACACTGGAAGAATTGGTCTCACTGGCCTGGGGAACCTTGTTCAAGCTGCCTGTCCTGATGGCAGAGCCCTCGAATCTGATCGGTCCCGGCCCGTCCACAGGCTTCTGTTCCCTGCTGGCCGGGCATATTGTACGCAGCGAAGCGGCTGCGGCAGCCGGCGAGGCTGCGCCTGCAGTCTTCCGGCTCTCTTCGCGCCAGGCCAAGCGTGACTTCTTGGATGTGCGTGACGCTGTGCGTGCGTATGGCTGTATTCTTGATGCAGGGGAGGCCGGCAGGATCTACCGCATTGATTCCGGCACGGAACACGGGCTGGGGGAGATCGCGGAGAAGCTGCTGGCCCACGCCGCTGTTCCGGTTCCTATGGATTGGGGACCTGAGCCGGTGGAGGCAGACCGGGGCAATGGCTCTGCGGCATCTGCCGTTCCGGCGGGGCCGCCTTCTGAATCTGTTAATAGAAAGATAACACCTGACGAATCCGCAGGCTCTGCTGTTGTTCCAGGCTGGAGGCCCGGAATCGGGCTGGACCAGTCCCTGGCGGATATTATCGGCTACGCAAGGGCCGGCAAGGAAGGAAGAATGTGATGAAGCCCAGAGTCTCCGTAGTCATTCCTTTTTATAATTGCCCTTATATAGAGCAGGCGCTGCAGAGCGCCCTGGCCCAGTCCTGGCAGCCTCATGAGATTATTGTGGTTGATGACGGGTCAACGATGCATTCGGAGCGCATTACCCCCTATCTGCCTTATATCAATTATCTGGGCAAAGCCAATGGAGGAACAGCTTCAGCACTTAATCACGGCATTGCCCATGCCTCAGGGGATTATGTGGTCTGGCTGAGCTCGGATGATATGTTCTACCGGGACAAAATCAACAACCAGGTTCTGTTCATGGAACAGAACCGTTTGCTGATCTCGTATACCAACTTCAACTATATCAACGGAAGCTCCCAGCTGACGGAGCTGAACGCGGCGGCGGTGTTCCCGAGCCAGCTTGATTATCTGCGCTGCTTCCTCTACGGGAATCCTATTAATGGCTGTACCGTCATGTTCAAGCGTGAGGTGTTCGGCGCGATCGGAATGTTCGATGAAGCCCTGCCGTATACCCATGATTATGATCTGTGGTACCGCGCGATTCTGAACGGGTATCCGCCGGTGATGCTCAACCAGTCCCTGACAGCCTACCGGAGGCACGAGGGGATGGGCACACTCAGGCATTACGATGTCATCATGGCGGAGGCTGCCGCGACCAGCGCCCGTTATCATGCTCCGCTTAGCGCCTTGATCGCTTCGATGGGCGGATAGATTCCGGCCAGCGGAAACGGGCAGGATGCTTAGACTGTAAGCAACTAATTCTCAGGAGGGAAGCCTATGTACCGGGAAATCGAAGTGAAGGACTTCCTGCCGGTCCTGCTGGAGCAGCTGAAATTCTCCGAGAGCATTCTGGATATCGGCAGCGGTACCGGTACGCTGCTGGAGCGGTATGAAGCGGCTGTTGTACTGGGACTGGATATTCACAGACCTTATCTGCTGCACCGGATGTATACATCTCCCCATATTATTCCCGTCCATGCCGATGCCGGGCATATCGATAAGCTGTTTCTGCCGGGAACCTTCTCTGCGGTCACTTTAATTGATTCCCTGGAGCATTTCCCGATGAACGAGGGTTCAGAGCTGCTGCGTAAGGCGGAGATGATTGCTGCGAACCGTGTGGTGGTATTCACACCCCGGGGCTTCTTCCCGCAGGAAGGAAAGGACCACTACAACCTGCACGGGGAATACTACCAGCGGCACTGGAGCGGCTGGGAGCCGGAGGATTTCCTGCAGCGGGGATATGCCGTCACTGTACTGAAGGGGTATCATCATGCCGAGAACCCCTCCTTCCGGGAAGCCTTTGGTGAGCATCACGCGCCGC
The DNA here is from genome assembly GCF_022234545.1 of Paenibacillus piscarius. Classification (GTDB taxonomy): domain Bacteria; phylum Bacillota; class Bacilli; order Paenibacillales; family Paenibacillaceae; genus Paenibacillus_AQ; species Paenibacillus_AQ piscarius. The sequence continues at coordinate 201,819 of NZ_JAIEUI010000007.1, read as the reverse complement.
TGGATGCTCTGCTTGCCTGCAAAACAGTCTAATATTGAATCGGGAAGGAGGCCGGCGCATGAGTTGGAAGACCAGGGTCTCGGTAGTGATTCCATTCTATAATTGTCCTTACGTGCATCTTGCGGTAGAGAGTGTACTGGCACAAAGCTACCCGGAGATCGAGCTGATTGTTGTCGATGACGGCTCTACGCTTCACATGGAGAAGCTGGAGCCGTACATGGGGAGGATCACCTATATCCGGAAGGCGAACGGAGGGACGGCTTCGGCACTGAACATGGGAATTCAGGCGTCCAGCGGAGCGTATTTTGCCTGGTTAAGTGCAGACGATCAATTTCATCCGGGCAAAATCATCCGGCAGATGAAGGCCATCCGCAGCTCCGGGACCTCCTTCAACCACACGGCTTATTATTATATCAATGAGAACGGGGAGCGTTTCTCCGAAATCGTCCGTATGCCGTCCTTCAGCAGGGCGGCTTTGATCCGGACTATGATGGCAGGCTGTCCGGTGAACGGCAGCTCGGTGCTGCTTGATATGAACATTTTCTCTTCCGTTGGTTTGTTCAACGAGGCTCTTCTGTATACCCAGGACTATGATATGTGGCTGCGGATCCTGCCGCACTTTGAGTGGTCCTATATTAATCAGCCGCTCCTGGACTACCGGATCCACAGCGGAATGGGCTCTGTCTTGTTCAGCGAAGGGCAGAAGCGGGAAATCGCCCTTGTCCAGACCAGACACCGGGAGGCATTGACACAGGTGCTGATAAAGGAGGAAGGGACGTGAGAATTGTCTTTGCAGTGCTGACGTTATCCAGAGGCGGCGCACAGCGGATGTTGACCGAGCTCGCCAACCGTCTGGCGGTCATCGGCCATGAGGTTGCTGTGCTGCTTCCTTCCAATGGAAGGGTAGAATATGAGATGAAATGCCCGATCATCACCGCGCCCGCGGAGGTGCTTATGGCAGATGATTTTCCCTACAGCGATGTGATTATATCCAATTTTTATACCACCGTTCCCGTTGCAGAGCAGGCCAGCAGACAGGGCAAAGGGCTGCATATCCGGCTGGCCTTGTGCTACGAACCAACCTTTCTGCCGGACAATGCGCTGTCCTTCGCTTCTTATCATATCACCCGCAACCTGATGGTCTTGTCACGCTGGCAGCAAGAGATGGTCCGGCAGAATCACGGCATTAAGGGAAGAATCGTACCGGTCGGCGTCAGTTCAGACTTCAGAAATATGCATCTGCGGGATGCACCGGGCAAGCCGCTGGTAATCTCGGCTATTATGCGGCGGCCGGAGGGGGGATTCGCAGGCCACCGTGAGCAGGATTATCTGCTGGAGCAGCTCGATATGGTGAAGCAGCTTCACCCTGAGGCGGTGATCTGTATCATGGTTCCTCCTGCTGAATATGCCGCCTCAGAGAGTCTGCAGACCAAGCTTGGCGTCGGGCGTTATCAGGTCCGGACACCCGGAAATGATGAGGAACTTGCTTACCATTATAATGAGACGGATATCTTCGTCAGCTCCAGCACCTATGACACGGGTTCATTGCCGGGGCTCGAGGCCATGCGCTGCGGCGCAGCATTGGTCACGCTATATTCCGGAGGCAACCGCGAATACGGCCTGCACCGGCAGAACTGCCTGATGTCCTACCGGTATGAGAACCGACTCGCTGTGGATGTGGATACACTCATCAATGACCGGGAGCTCCGGCTGCGCCTGGCAGCCAGAGGCGAGGAGGACTCCCGGCGCTTTACCTGGGAGCGGAGCGTTGCGGTCTTCCAGGCCGAACTGTTCGAGCTGGTATCGAGACAGGGCTTATGATTTATAGGCATAATTAGAAAACCTTCAACCCCGGGGCACTGATGGGATTGAAGGTTTTTTATGCGGAGCCTGGTGCTTTGAATTTTAAAAAATTGCGAAGGAGTTCATCATCTCACGGAAGGATTGGGCGTACCGGCCGGCGCCAAAATGGGTGATCATATGCTGGCGGCTCTGCTCACAGATCGCTACCCGCAGCGGAATGTTGTCCATCAGCTCCACAGCCTCATTTACCGCAGCCTCCACGTTACCGATGGGATAGAATTTGCCCGTAACATTATGGGTGATGAAGGAACGGACCCCGTCTGAATCTGTGCTAAGCACCGGACAGGAGCAGCTTGCTGCCTCGGCAACCGCATAACCGAATCCTTCAGTGACCGAGCTGGACAGAAGGAAGCCGCCGGAGCTGGCGATAGCGGAGTAATACAGCGGCATCATCTGATTAGGTATATTGGTGAATACAATGAGCCGGTCGTTTAATCCGAGCATATGAAGTTCTTCATTGAACTTCTGCTTCTGATCTTCCGAGGCCAGCGCCGGATCATGGAACATCCAGAGATGCAGTGCGGGCTTATGCTTGCGGAGCCGGTGGGCGATCTTCAGGTATTCGCTCCAGTTCTTATTGGGTTCCAGCCGTCCGACCCAGGCAATCACCGGATCAACGGGCTTCTCACCGGGAATAGGCCGGAAGGTATGCACATCAACCAGATTGGAAATAACATAGCGCTGCTGCCAGGGGCAGATTTCGATAAACAGCTCCAGCAGATGGTCTGTCGGAGGAATTAATACGGCGTTACAGAAGGCCTGCAGGAAGGGGACTGCTTCCGTAATTACACATCTGGCTTCGTCACGGGTTCCCAGCCCTTGCGACTCATAAATAATGATACCGCCGTAACCGAGTCTGCGCAGCCGCTCCAGCATGAAATAATCTGAAGTGACAATAATAGCGTCATAATGATGGGTATTGAGTATCGCTTGGATATCTTCATCCTGCGCTGTGATGAACACAGGGAAGCTTACACTGTTCTGGCTTCCAGTCCCGGGCATGAGATACAGCACATGGCATTCAATGCCATTCTGCTGAAGACTCTCGCACCGCAGCCTGTTCAGGGTCTCGACCCCGCCGCTCGGTACATAGAACGTAAACAACACCTTCAAGCTATTCCCTCCTGACATTAACCCTGCGGAAACACAGTCTGCTGTTCTATAGCATACGCAAGATTCCCTGATCCCGTGACTGGAATGGGGCGGTGCCTGCCAAATCCTTTCAGCATAGCTTCCCCGGGCCGGGGCCATGCTAATGGTTGTCACACCGCACTACATTATTCTGTGATAGGGGATGAATGAATGCTGCGATCGAAATGGGGGCTGTCAGTTTCTGCGGCCCTGCTGCTGGGCGCCATAAGCATCACCGGATGCGGTGCCAACCACTCAGCCAATGACGGAAACATGCAGACCAAAAGTGTACGGGGGACGGATGGACGCATTCACGTCAACGCTGTACAGAACAACCGGGCCGGAGCAGGAGACAATGACTTCGGCAGCATGGAAATCAGCCGTAAGCTGGCTGACCGGGTAGCGGCGATGCCGGAGGTCCGTTCAGCCAACGTTATACAGGTGGGCCGAAGTGTTTATGTCGCTGTCATGCTGGAGAATGCAGCGGGCGGTATGCATTCCCGGAATACAGGGGACATGACCGGAAGAGGAACAACGGCAGGGACTCCCGGAATGACGGGAACGGGCGGTTCTATGGCCGGTGTTCCAAAGAGCACGACGGGTACCGGTACTGTAGGCGGTACGGGGATGGCGAACTCCGGGAATTATAGTGTTAGCGGTAGCAACGGGATGATGTCCCGGGGGAATCCGGGCGGCAGCATCGGCACGCGCAGTGTGAACGATCAGGGAACCGCCGCACGGGATGCAGACACGCTGCCCGCAGAGGTGAAGAGCAAGATTGCGGCAGAGGTGCACAAAGCAGACCGGAATATTAAGAATGTCTATGTCTCGGCGAACCCTGATTTCGTGGAACGGGCTGATTATTATGCCCGGGAATTCGGGGCAGGGCATCCGCTGAAAGGCTTTGCCAATGAGTTCCGCATTATGGTGGAGCGTATTTTCCCGACACACAGCGGATACTAAGCAGGCGGGCGGTGCCCTCGAATATAGCTAGTATTCCAGCGGAATATGAGGCTTATTCAGGTAAAAGGACATCGGCACTGCATGAAAGCGAACAGCCATGCTGGCCGGCGCTCCCCTTCAGACGGGCAGCGGGCTGCATGGCTGTGTTTGTATAAATATAAGAGTTTATATGTTGCACACGATAACTTATCCTTCTATTTCTCGCTGAAACGGTACCGTCCATTAAAAGGACGGCAAAGCCGTTTCCGCTTGTCATCTGTTATGATTCCAGCTTCCGCCCGCCAATCCAGACGGCGTGCAGATTCAGGTCGTTGTCGAGTTGCAGAATGTCTCCCCGCTTACCGGCTTCAAGCGATCCGATGAACCGCTCCATGCCCAGCGAAGCCGCTGGCGTCAGGCTGGCCGCCTGCGAGGCCTCCAGCAGACTGAGGCCGACGGTGCGGACCAGGTAACGGAAGCCGCTGATCATCGTCAGGGTGCTCCCGGCAAGTGCTTCGGGATGCTCCTTCAGCGTAGCGATGCCGTCTTTGACAATCACAGGCAGATCGCCGATGGCGTATTCCCCGTCGCTGAGTCCGGTTGCTGACATGGCATCGGTAATCAGCAGCAGGTTCTGTGCATTCTTCAGCCGGGCCACGATGCTGATGGCAGCCGGATGGACGTGGATGCCGTCAGCGATAATCTCTGCGCGGATTCTCGGCTCGTACATTACGGCTCCGGCGGCACCCGGCTTACGGTGATGCAGCGGCGTCATGGCATTGAACTGGTGGACAGCCTGATTCAATCCGGCATCTGCTGCGGCAATGACCTCTTCGAATTTGGCGTCAGTGTGGCCCAGTGCGGCAGTGATGCCGCGCCCCCGCAGCCAGCGGACCGCTTCCAGTGCGCCTTCACGCTCAGGAGCGAGCGTCACCTGGCGGATCATGCCCGGATACCGGGCTTCCCATTCTTCCAGCCATGCAATGTTTGCCGGAACGATATGCTCCGGATTCTGCGCCCCGGGCCACCGCTGGCTGATGAACGGTCCTTCCAGATGGACTCCCTCCAGCCGGGCATAAGGCATCCCGTCCTCACGGTTACGGTAAGTGTTCACTTCTGCAAGCACCTGGTCAATATCTGCCTTGGAGGCGGTCATGGTTGTAGCCAGCATGGAGGTGGTGCCATGAGAAGCATGAAACCGCGTAATGGTGTCGAGAGCATCGGTATCACTGTACATGAAATCATGCCCCGCCCCGCCATGGACATGGACATCAACGAAACCTGGAATGAACAGAGCCTCCGGCTCCCGGGTTACAGCCGGCCAGCCTTCATAAGCTGCGGGCAGCCAGGCGGCTTCTCCCGCATAGTGAATCAGGCCTTCCGAGATGGCGATGACCCCTTGCTCAACGACACCGGCAGGCGTAAGCACTCTGCCGTACAGCAGTTCCCCGGCAGCAGCGCCTATTTTAACCATTTGGCAGCTCCTTCATCCAGCAGCACAACCACATTCGGATGGCTCTGCAGCAGTGAGGCCGGGCACTGGGTGGTAATGGGCCCCTGTAAAGCCTGTTTGACGGCCTCAGCCTTCTCTTCCCCGCGGACCAGCAGCACAATCTGCTTCGCCTTGAGAATGCCGCCGATGCCCATCGTTACCGCCTGGCGGGGCACATCCTCCAGCCGGTCGAAGAAGCGGGCGTTGGCCTCCAGAGTCTCTTCCAGCAGATCGACCACATGGGTTCCGCTGCTCAGGCTGGCATCCGGCTCGTTGAAGCCGATATGGCCATTGCTCCCGATGCCGAGAATCTGCAGATCGGCCGGACCTTGCTCCTCCAGAAGCTTGTCATAAGCGCGGCATTCCGCATCCAGATCGGCCGCATTGCCGCTGGGAATATAGGTGCGGGCCGGGTCGATATCGATATGGCTGAACAGGTGCTCGTTCATGAAGCTGCGGTAGCTCTGCGGATGATCGGCGGGCAGTCCGACATATTCATCCAGATTGAAGGAAGAGGCTCTGGCGAAGCTGACCATGCCCTTGCGGTGCATCTCAACCAGCTTGGCATATACTCCGATCGGAGAGCTTCCGGTAGCCAGACCCAGAACAGCTCTGGGATTGCTCTGCAGCAGACTGGCAATGAGGTTCGCTCCGGTTGCTGCGAAGTCTTCTTCATGCTGAAATTTCAAAATATTCATTAGTTTTGACCTCCCCGTTTATGACGGTAATGTTGGACGTTCCGATAAGACTGCTCCAGCTTGGGGATGAATTCCCCAAACCGGGTGCTGACCATGCCGGTGAACAGAATATCAATGATGTGAAGCTGAGCGATACGCGAAGCCATATCCCCGCGCCGCATTCCCTGCTCCAGCGAGGAGGAGAACAGCGGAATATCGGCCAGTGCAGCCAGGGTGCTGCTGCCATAGGAGGTTAACGATACGGTAGCTGCACCGCTTGCTGCTGCGCAGGTTAAGGCATCGATGGTCTCCGGCGTTTCCCCGGAATAAGAGACAGCGAAGGCGACATCCCCGGCGGAGAGGGAAGACGCGGAAGTGATCTGCATATGGGAATCGGCAAAAGCGGTGCAGTTCACGCCAATGCGCACCAGCTTCTGGTAGAAATCCTGGGCCACGATTGAGGATGTCGCCATCCCGTACAGATCGACCCGGCGCGCCCGGCACAGCAGATCAATGACGCGCTGCAGCCGGTCCAGGTCCAGGAGCGAGGTGGTATCCCGGATGGAGGCCAGATGATTGGCCTGCATGGCTTCTACAATAACCTGCAGCGGATTGCCGGCCACAATATCCTGGTAGGAGGAGCTGCCATCCTGCGGAGCCCCGTCGCTGTGTGCCAGCTCCGCCGCCAGCTTGAGCTTGAAGTCGGGGAAGCCTTTGAAATGCAGGGCCTTGCAGAATCTTGTGATCGTCGCCGTACTGGTGCCGCAGGCTTCCGCCAGCTCTGTGATGCCCATGCGGACAATCTCCCCGGGCGAAGCCAGGATATGCTCCGCCAGCTTGCGCTCCGTTTGTGACAGCTTGGGCTTGCCGTGCTCCAGGGCGTGCAGAATAGGAGACAAACGCTCACCTTCCTTGCTATAGATTCATGTAGTTTTTACTAATCATACACCGGACATGCTGCTAACATATGACATGCTTAGTGGTAGTACGGCTGTTAGTCTGTGAAATTGTTTTACATAATAAATGATATAAAAAAGAAAATTATTTTCATTCATCATCAGGATAAATCAAATCCGTACCGGTTGCAATAGGGATTTTTGTTTTGGGCTGGATTAAGGGCCCGGGTGGCATATTGCCGGGGAACAGATGCACTGTGCGGGCATAATGGTACACTTACAACAAAAGCGAAAATTATAATCGCCTAAACAGAAATAAAGCAGCAACCTGGGCCTTTGATCGGCCGTGCAGGTTGCTGCTTTTTATTCAGTCTGTCCGGCGCTTCTGCCGCCGGTCATCCGGCCGCGCAGCAGCTCCCAGAGGATGAAGAGGAGTATAAGCAGCTGCGGTATCGCGGTCTCCCAGGTTGGGTACAGACCAAGCCACCCGATAGAAGGCAGGCCGGTTCCGGTATGGGCCGGAAGCTGGCCGGCGATTTGCAGTGCATGGATGCTCTCGCCCAGGAAGCGGAACACCAGATAGTAGATCAGCAGCGCTCCGGCACGGAAGAAGGCGGCAATCGGCAGCCTTACACTGAGTGCAATGATGGCATAGCCCAGTACAACCAGAACGGCAAGTGCTGACCCGATCCCGAGCAGCAGCTGGGAGGGCTTAATGGCCGAGGCCATGCCGGCATAGAAAATGGTCGTCTCTGCGCCTTCGCGCAAGATAGCCAGTGCAGCGATGAAGAATAGAGTCCATAAATTGCCTCTGGCGAGTGCACCCTGCATCCGGCGGTCCACATACTTGTTCCAGGCCGCAGTACTGGACTTGCCGTGCAGCCAGCGGCCGACGGTAAGCATCATGGCTACAGCTACCAGGCCGGTAATCCCTTCAATCAGCTCGCGCGCCCCGCCGGAGGCAGCCTTCGAGAGAGAGTACGTTAACAAAACCGCAAGCCCGATGCTTCCGGCAAGTCCTGCTGCGGCACCCGACCAGACCCACCGCCGGGCGGCCGGCTGTGCCTCCCGGCGCAGATAAGCCAGGAGTGCAGCGAGCACCAGGATTGCCTCCAGTCCTTCGCGCAGGAGAATCAATGCTGCATCCCAGGCGGTGTAGGTCTGCTCCCCGGCCAGCGGGGCCAGCTCGGCGGACATCTTGTCCAGCAGCGCCAGCGCCTGATTCAGCTTCGGGGGATTGGAGAGCAGATCCCCTGTCACAGCGGTGCTCTCATTCTCGATGCTGGCATAGACCTTGGGCGAGGCCAGCTGAACCTGACCTTCTGCTGAAGGCCAGGCTGTGATGAATGCTTCCATCACGGCTGCGGCTCCAGCGCTGTCTCCAGCCTTCGCTGCCGCTGAGGCTTGATTCAGGTAGCGGAGCAAGCCTTCAATTGAAGCTGGTTCAGCCGGGGAGCCCCCGGCGTTGACAGCCTTGCCCTCGCTGTAATCGGTCAGCAGCGTGACCAGTGCTTCCGCTTCGGCCCGCGCGGCCTCCCCGCGGGGAGGCTCTGCCTGCAGCGCGATGCGCAGCAGGCTCATCTTCGTCTCCAGCAGGCTGTAGACGTCGGGATTGTCGGCCCGGATGCCGCGCTCCGCCGGCGTCCAGCCGCTCACGACGGCGCGGTAGGCTTCCGCCGCCGCCGTCCAGTCGGCGCTGCGCGCCGCTTCCCGCGTGCGCTCCGCCGCGGGCAGCAGCTTCGCCGCCGCTGCGCGTCCGGCGGCGCTGGTGTCACCGCCGCCTTCGCCTGCGGCGGCGGTGACATAGGCGTCCACGCTGCGGGCGAGCGTGGACAGGGCCGTCCTGGCGGGCGCTCCGCCGCCGCCCGCCAGAGCCTCCGCCGCGGCGGCGAGCGCGGCGTCCACCTCGGCCGCCGGACCGGCGAGTGCCGGGTCCGGCGTGCCTTCGTTCGCGCTGCGCCATAGCGCCGCGAACGCGTCGACATCGGCCGCCGCCGCTTCCCAGCGGCTCTGGCCGGCCTCGACCAGCGCGCTGCCTACGGGCGGCAGCAGCTCATCCGCCGGCGCGCCTGAAGCCGAAGACGGCGCGCCGGACAGCAGCAGGCAGAACAGCAGCACCGCTGTCCGGAACTGCCGCCATGGATTCTTTTTAACCGTGAGTTTCATCGGGATCATTCCCTTCAAGTTTAGCGAGTAGGGGGGCGCTTGCAACGGACTCAGCTGCGCTTATTTTAGCAATATTAACGTTTCTGCAAGTTGAACGGACTCAGTGGAGCTTATGTACAAATAATTGGGAGGAAACCGCCCGCCGTAACGGAAATAAGCGCCGTGGAGTCCGTTGGAGTAGCTAAATATGCTTGAAAAGAGAAAATAAGCGCCTCTCAGTCCGCAACGATCAGCTACCTGTCCGTCCTCTCCGGTGCCCGAATCGCCGTTACCCTTCCGTCCCCAGAATCCCTTGGCTCCTGCTTCCTCAGCGCCACCCGACACAGCCTAGGCGTTTCATCCCTCAAGCAGCTGCTCCCCGATGGTGCCGCCTTCCCGTACGCCGGGGAAGCAGGCAAAAACAGCGCTGCCCGTATGCGCCATATATTCATTCAGCCGGTCGTTTGCGGCGAGGCGCTGCTGGATAGTTACGAATTGCTTCAGATCCTTCTGGAAGCTGATAAAGACCAGCCCGGCATCAAGCTGTCCGGTCTTGAGGTCCATGCCGCTGGAATAGGAGTAAGAGCGGCGCAGCATCTGGATCGAGCCATCCCCGTGGGCGAGCGCCGAATGCGAATCCGGCGGGATGACCGGCTTGCCGCCGGCATCGGTGGCCGTAAGATCAAGCTTCGCGAATTCGTCCCGTGCTCCTAGCGGGGCCCCGCTCTGCCGGTGGCGGCCGAAGGTGGCCTCCTGGTCGCTCAGGGAGGAGCGGTCCCAGACCTCGATACGGAAGCGCACCCGGCGCAGCGCCAGATAGGAGCCGCCGTTCATCCAGGCGGGACCGTCCGTGCCGCCGCTCCAGACGATGCTGCGCATCTTGGCGTCATCGGTAACATCCGGGTTCCCCGTGCCGTCCTTGAAGCCCAGCAGATTACGCGGGGTGCCGCCTGACGGATCGGCGCTGCCGCTGCGCTGGAAGCCTTCCTGCGTCCAGCGCAGCACCGCGGTTCCCCGGGCGAGGCGGGCTAAATTGCGGATAGCATGGAACGCCACCTGCATATCGTCTGCACAGGCCTGGACACAGAGATCGCCGCCGCTCCACCGGGATTCGAGACTGTCTCCCGGGAAGGCCGGAAGCTCAGTGAAGGAGCCGGGCCGCTTCCCCGCCAGTCCGAACCGCCCGTCAAACAGAGCCGGCCCCACCCCGAATGTAAGTGTACATTTGGAGGGCGTTAGGCCATCGGCCTCGCCAGTATCTGCCGGCGGAAGGTTGGGGTTGTCGTTAGCGCTGCCGATCAGCGTACCGGAAGTCAGCGCGGCAGCGGCTGTAGTCCAGGCTTGCAAAAGCTTCTGTACATCGCTGAGCCTCGAAGTGGTCAGATCGAAGGAGGCGAAGCAGAGGAAGTTCTGTGCAGGCGTAATAATCCCCGCCTGATGCTTACCGTAGAAGGGAATCGTGTCTGCTGCTCCTGCACTCAGCCCGGAGGCTGCGGCGGCCGGGACTGCCCGTCCTGCCGCCTGACGTGCAGCCATGATGCTGCCCACACCGCCTCCACCGAGCAGGAGGCCGAGGCCTGAGGCTCCGGTAAGCCGCAGCATATCGCGGCGGCTGATTTTTTGACGGAGCAGACTGTTGTCCCCGGCAGGAGGGCTGCCCTCTGCGTCTGCATGGCTTAAGGTAATCTTGTCCTTCTTAGTCATCTCGGGGTCACACTCCCAGAATCGTTCCCATGTTGGATAGCGGCTCGGCCAAGGCATCGAGATTCTGGCTTAGCTTGCGGATTTCATCTTCCTTCAGGGTCTCGTAAGACACGTAGCCATCCCCGGACTTGAACGGAGCCAGCTCATTCAGCAGGGCTGTGAACCGGTCACCGATCGTTTGCGCGAGATCCGGGTCTTTTTTGGACAGCTCCGGCTTCAACAGCTCATAGATCTTCTGGGCTCCCTCCACATTCGCCACAAAATCATACAAATCCGTATGCGAATAACGCTCCTCTTCCCCAGTTACTTTGGAGGACGAGACTTCATTCAGCAGCTCCACAGCTCCGGTAACGAGCAGGTTGGCGTCAATCCCTGCAGTCTCCACCTTGGCGCGCAGCAATTGCGCATCCTTCAGCAGACGGTCGGCGACATCTGTCATGCCCTCTGTAGTGTTGTTCTGCCACAACGCCAGCTCGAGCTTATGGAAACCGCGCCACTGCGCAGCATCTACATCATTCTCACGGGCATCGATGTTCGGGTCCAGGTCACCGAGCGCTTCGGCGATCGGCTCGATCCGCTCATAATGCATCCGCGCCGGAGCATACAGCGCCTTGGCCGCTTCCAGCTTGCCCGCCTTGACGGCATCCGTGAAGCCTTCGGTCTGCTTGACGAACTCATCGCATTCTTCAATGACATATTTGCGGTATTCATTAATGGCAGTGGTGAAGTCTGCGCTAGTCTCGTCCCCGGCCTTCACAACATTGGCTGTCCCGCTGCTTGCCTGGGCTGCAGCATTATTCCCGGAATTATTGTTATCCCCATTGTTGTTACTGTTGTCCTTACCCGCACATCCGGCGAACAGAAGGGACGCTGCGAGTAAACCGGCAGGCACTGCATAACTGATCTTCATTTGGCTGAACACCCCTTAAGGTAAATGATAAGAATGTGTGACTTTAACATATGTAAATGATAATGATTATCAATGATGGACTTATCATAAATCTCCGTAATCCGCCTGTCAACAAAAATGTGATAATTGTCATACTTACAGAAATCGCACAGAAAACTCACATTAAACTCACTTGAAACGCACAAAAAACGTCCCCCGCAGAGGACGCTGAATATATATTTTGAAGCTTCTGATTCTATAATTGGCGGGCTCTCCAGCTTATTCTAAACCGTAGACCGCTCAATAATCCGGTAGTCCAGCTTACGGTATACCGGCCGGGGGCTGCCCGAATGGATCTGTTCATGGATGATGCGGAAGGCGGCGGCTCCCATCTCATACAGGTGGTTGTCGATGGTGGTGATCTCAAGCAGCCGGCCGATCGGCTGGTTGTCGAAGCTCAGTACCGCAAGGTCACCAGGGATGCTGAGACCCGCTCTGCGCGCCTCTATGATCAGCCCGGCGGCTACATGATCTCCAGTGATAATCATGGCCTCCGGCCGCTCTGCCATCTTCAGCAGGGACCTGGCCGCGGCGGCGCCTTCTTCCTCCGTAGTACAATCATAGATCATCCATTCCTCTTCAAAAGCAAGCTGCTGCCCGGTAATGAATTCGCGGTAAGCCGCCTGCCGGATCACCGCACTGCTGCCGTTACGCCGGCCCTCGCAATAACCGATGGAGCGGTAACCCTTGCCGGTCAAGTATTCCAGCCCCTGCCTGAACGCCGCATAATGCTCAATATAGACAGAAGAATAGCGCCGCTCTCCGCTGTCCTGGCAGGTGACGACCGGACCGTAGGCCGTATACTCCTCGATGATCTCCGGCTTCAGCGCAGTCGATACAATAATGACACCGTCAATTTCTTTATGGCGCAGCATCTCCAGCACCTTCACTTCTTCTTCCTCCAGATAATTGCTCTGGCACACAATCAGCCGGTATTGTGAGAGCAGTGCCTCATGGGCGATTCCGTTCATCATAATGGAGAAATAAAAGGCACTGATATAGGGAAGAATCACCGCCACCGCACCGGTACGCCCGGTAATCAGATGAACGGCGTTCATATTGCGGGTATAGTCGAGCTGCTCGATTGTATTCAGCACGGCGGCTCTTTTGTCCTTGCTGACATAAGGATGGTTGTTCAGCACCCGCGAGACAGTGGTTACGGATACTCCGGCTATCCGGGCAATTTCTTTAATATTAGCCACGTTCGTCTGCGCCTCCTGTGTGAGAATCGTATGACATTATTCTAACTATAAATGTGCAAAAAGGGATACAGAGAACTTCATATCAATCAAAGAATTGGAATATCCCAACTTTAAGGGATGGAAGAGGAAGGACGAATACCGCTATAATTCGGATATTGGTTTGGAGATGATCTGGATAGCGGCGGAGGTGCCGAGAAGGAGGATTCATATGAATAATCAGACATCAATGGCGCCGGGACGGCAAATAATCGGTTCTGACAGAGTCAATGCTTACGTAAAATCGCCGGAAAAACAGAGGAAGCTGTATAAAAAAACGTTATGGCTTGTTGTTATCTCACAAATATTCGGAGGGGCGGGGCTAGCTGCCGGGCTTACCGTCGGAGCGCTGCTTGCGCAGGACATGCTGGGCAGCGACAGCCTTTCCGGTCTTCCCGCAGCTTTGTTTACGCTGGGCTCCGCGGCGGCAGCGCTTGTTGTAGGAAGCTTGTCACAGCGATTTGGACGGAGAGTCGGGCTGGCAGCCGGTTTCATAGCGGGCGGAGCCGGAGCGGTTGGCGTTGTGTTTGCCGCGCTTTGGGATCAAATAGCGCTGCTGTTTGTGTCCCTGTTGATTTATGGAGCAGGCACGGCAACCAACCTGCAAGCCCGTTACGCCGGTACGGACCTGGCGCAGCCGGATCAGCGGGCCCAAGCAATCAGTACAGCGCTGGTGTTTACGACGATTGGTGCGGTGGCAGGTCCCAATCTGGTAGAACCGACTGGCCGTATGGCAGCCTCCATCGGTCTTCCTGCCTTATCGGGGCCGTTTATTCTGGCGGCAGCTGCTTATTTGATAGCGGGCCTGGTGCTGCTGCTGTTTCTTCACCCTGATCCGTTTATCGTTGCCAAGGCAATAGCCGAAGGGGAGAGCCTGAATACAGGCACGCAGGTGAAAGGCGGAATAAACCTCCAGGCGAAGGGGGACGCAGGCCGTCCGCGGAGCACCCATAACCGGACAGGACTTATTGTCGGAGCAACGGTTATGGTGCTTACCCAAATCGTAATGGTAGGCATTATGGTCATGACGCCCGTTCATATGAAGCAGCATGGCCATGGTCTTGGTGATGCAGGTCTGGTGATCGGCATCCATGTTGCATGCATGTATTTGCCTTCCCTGCTGACTGGCGTGCTGGTGGATAAGCTTGGGCGCTCCTTTATGTCCTATGCATCAGGCGTAACATTGCTGCTGGCGGGTTTAACTGCGGCTTTTGCACCAGGCGAATCCATGGGCTTGCTTATTGTAGCGTTGGCGCTTCTTGGCTTAGGCTGGAACTTTGGCCTGATTAGCGGAACGGCAGCCATTATCGACTCCACAATGCCGAAGGTTCGTGCGAAGACGCAAGGTACGGTCGATGTGCTGATTGCGCTAGCTGGCGCATCCGGCGGCGCTATGTCTGGCGTGGTTATGGCTGGTGCCGGCTATTCCATGCTTTCACTTGCCGGAGGTTTGATGTCCTTGCTGCTTATTCCGGTAGTTGCCTGGTCATGGAGGAAAAATTCAGCTTCTCGTTCTGAAATCCAGTCATAAATCATATTAATATCGGCCGTTACGGCAGACTGTTGCGCCATCTATTGCGGCATATAAAAAAGCTTGCTATGGAATCCATTTCATACAATACACTGGGGGTGCAACAGCAGCTCTACCGGAGAAACCGGCGTGACCGCAAGGGCGTGACGGACCGGTAAAGCTTGTGGCTTGTACCTTCCGCCGGCTGCAACCCTTAATGCTAAGGGAATGCAGTCTTTTTGCTGTGCCCTGACCCTGATTCCCCGGGATTGTCCCGAATCCGCCGCTGCCCCCGCCCATTTTAATGCTGTGACAGCACCATTAACTGCCCCACCACATAGTATGGTTTGACTGTATCCCTTTACCTTGTTATACCAAACAAACCCAGGGCAAGGAGGGGTGACACCATTGAAGGGGAACGAACATCATAGCAAATTTTTGTTGACGCATCGTGAACGCGAAGTATTCGAGCTTCTTGTGCAGGACAAAACTACACGGGATATTGCAGGACTTCTGTTCATCAGCGAAAAAACCGTCCGCAACCACATCTCCAACGTAATGCAGAAATTAAACGTAAAAGGCCGTTCACAAGCGGTAGTCGAGCTGATTAAGCTTGGGGAGCTGAAGATCTAGCTGCCGGGCTTCTGAGGTGATGCGTTTCAGCCTTCCTTTGCCTTTCGCGGCGGAGGGAGGTTTTTGTTGTCTCTGTCCATTTCATCGGCAAATCTCATAAAGGTTTACTGGGATTGGATATTTTAAGAAAGTACGGATTTATTCTTGATCTTGAGAACATGGAACTTCATTCCTCCCACTTCAACGATTAGCTGATCTTCCTATCCAATACCCGTTCCCATGATTGTCCCAATCAGCGCCCTATTCCTGACTTAGGGGCAAGCGGTGGGGAAGAAACGGGAATAGCCCCCAGGCGGGGGCTTATTGATGCTGCACAATATACCGGATATAATCGGCGGCACTCTGGTCGATGGCTTCGTCACTCGCCTGGAAGGAGGCCCCGAAGACTGCGAAGTAAGGCAGCGTCGTTGCACCGACATGGATTGCGCTGGCCTTGAACGGGGCGATCACTTCATCCACTGTAAAAGAAACAGAGCCGGTAGGCAGATAATTTTCTTGTTTATCCCCGATCGACATCGCCAGCCCCATTCTTTTCCCATTCAGCTTGTTACCATTAGAACCGTAGGCCCAGCCGTGGGTGAAGACATCGTCGAGCCATTTTTTTAGCAGCGGAGGATAGCTGTACCAGTACAGCGGGAACTGGAAAATAATATGCTGATGCGCCTCCAGCAATTGCTGCTCGCTCGTCACGTCGATTTTCCAGTCCGGATACTTTTTATATAACTCATGGATCGTCACTTTGTCCGGGTGCAGCAGCAGCTCCTGTCTCCATCTCCGGTTTACCCGGGAAGCTTCTACATTGGGATGGGCAAGGATTACAAGGGTTGTCATTAGGAATCACCTTCCGGTAGAGATTTGGCCGATGCGGCTGGTTCTATTATTTTGTAAATTCCTGAAAATGTAAATACACACAATGAAGTAACCTAGTTACCTCCAGGTGTGCATTGGAATCGGGAGCCGGATATGGCAAAATAGAAATCATTAGATAGGCTGCATGGTTATAGCTGGTCTGGAGGTGCGGTGTGAAGGAATATCATTTGGGGATTGAAGCTACACTGGACATTATCGGGGGCAAGTGGAAGTCACTGATCATCTGCAGACTGATGCCCGGGCCGCAAAGAACCAGCGAGCTTCAGCGCAGCATTCGGGGAATCTCGCAAAAGGTGCTGATCCAGCAGCTCCGCGAGCTTGAGCGCGACGGCATCATCGGCAGACAGGTGTACCAGCAAATGCCGCCCAAGGTCGAGTACTATATTACAGAGTACGGAATTACTGCCAATGCCATTATTGACCTGATGTGCTCCTGGGGCAGAACCAATATTGCCATCCGGCAGCAGCGGGGCGAGGAGATCATCCTGCTGGAGAATGACTCCAGTCAGGAGTGAATGTCCTGCGGCATTGACAATAGTTTTATATCAAACTATAATGCGTTTATGGAAACCAGAGATGTAATTTCACTAATGTCCAGAATCAGAGAGAAGGTTAACCGGTTCCTGGTGCAGGAGATGGCGAAGCAGGGACTGGAGGGTATCGGCACTTCGCATGGGGATATTATCTATGCGCTGCTTCATACAGAGAGGCTGACAATGGCAGAGATCTCAACCCGGATTCATAAGGACAAATCGACCGTTACAGCGCTTGTAGACAAGCTGGTCCGGCTGGGGCTGGTGACAAAGGTAAGGAATCAGGAGGACACCCGGTACGTATATGTTGCTCTGACCGCCCGGGGGCAGGAGCTGGAGACGGTATTTGAAGCGATATCCTCCGCCATGCTGGATCAGTTCTACCGTAATATTTCGGAGGAGGAGAAGCAGACACTGCTTGCTATTTTGCAGAAGATCAACGCCAACTTATAAAAATTTTTGGATGATAGTTTGATATCAAACTATGTAGAAGGAGCAGGTTATCAATGAGAGATTATACCAAGGAGCTGCCGCCGCATACAGAGAGGTACCTCGGTGAGCACGACCTATACCTGGAGATCTTTGAGGGGGAGGAGCAGGCACGGGGAACGGGACAGAAGCCTCCGCTGCTGCTGGTACACGGTGCTTATACGGGAAGCTGGATGTGGAGTAAATACATTCCGCATTTCATCCGCGAAGGCTGGACCTGCTATGTCATGAATCTGAGAGGCCATTACCGCAGCAGGGTGCTGGACATGACTCGGCTTACCTTCGAGGACTATCTGGAGGATATACGGGAAGTCCTGTATGAAGTGATTGCTGAGCGCGGGGAGGCCCCGATTGTCATCGGCTTCAGCATGGGCGGGATTCTGAGCCAGAAGCTGGCTGAGAGTGAAGTGCTCGCAGGACTTGTTTTAATGGATTCCAGTGTATGCCGCGAGGTCCATGACCTTGTGCCATACAGCGATCTCGTTCCGTCCATACCGGGGAACGTAGTGCCTGCGCCGGTTCGTGAGGAAGCGGCAAGCATAGATGAATCGGCAGAGGACATCGCCTTTCAGCAGAAATATCTGACGATGGAGTCGGCCAGGGCGTTCAGCGCCTTCTCCTTCTTCTACGGTGCAACAGGCATACCGGTGGACAGCCGTGCAGTCCATTGCCCTTGTCTGGTGATTCATGCAGTGAACACGGAGGAGGAAGACCGCCGGGGGCAAGCGAATGCAGACTATTTCCGCGCAGAGTATTCTGGCTTGTGGAACATCACCCATACCGGTCTGCTCGTAGGGCAGCGGTATCTGGAGGGTGTTCAGACGGTGCTGGAGTGGCTGAAGCGGAAGATAGAGCCTGCCCGTTGAAGATAAATAAAAGGCCGCATGAACCGGGTTGCTCCGGCTTCTCAGCGGCCTTGATTTTATGTGAAGTTCTTATGTGAGATGTAAGCTAATCTATATGTGAGCCGGGTGCGCTTAATGAAACTTGACGCTCTTGATGCGGGATTCCTGTTCGTAAGTCAGCGGGCGCGGCGCTGGCGGCGTGTGCAGATGGCGGTGTGCGCTGTATTCCATCTTCCGGTAGTCTTCTTCCCCTGAAGTCATTCCGGGCTGCCACATTCCGGTTACCCAATTCTTCAATTCCTTGATTCCTGCCAGCATTTCATTCATCCTCCTTGGCGATGAAATACAATGATTTGATCTCTCTGTTATCCACTTGTGATTACGCTTTCATTATAACATACGAAATCCAAAAATCAAATAAATGTCCGCCTGAAAAAGACAAAAAAAGAGGATGAAGTTGATGGTAACTGGACTTGTGTTTCATGAAGGGAATGGTGTCCTTGTGGGAGAGACAATGAATGTGTAACAAAAAAGCGACAGCCGGATGGTGGCGGTCGCTTGTGGCAGAAGCTTATGCTGAAGCAGATAAACGCTTCAATTCAGCTTCATGATCTATAGAACGCCGGGCCAGTATATCCAGCGTGGCATCATGTCCTCTAAGGGTCCGGTCGATCCGCTCCAGCGTATCCCGGCCGGCAACGACTTCAGCGTTGACTTCGGACACTGCCTGCTGAATCAGCGGGATCAGCTTCGTATCTTCCTTGATGCTCTCGACATCTTCTTTGATACCCACGATATCTTCTTTGATGCCCACGATATCGGCCTTGATCGTAACCAGCTCCGCAACAACTTCCGACTTGAATGTGTTGAATTCTGACTTGAATGTCTTGAATTCTGACTTTAATGTGTTGAATTCCGACTTGAATGTATTGAATTCCGACTTGAATGTATTGAATTCCGACTTGAATGTATTGAATTCCGACTTGAATGTACCGAATTCTGACTTAAATGTGCCGAATTCTGACTGAAGGCTTCTAACATCTGATTTGATATCCGTGATTTCAGACTTCATCCCTTGCAGCTCAGTTAGAATCTGCTGGAGAATGACATCGCTCATACACACAACTCCTTAGATTAGGCTTGGTATGGGATTGTAATAAATAGTGGGTACCTGGAGGGCAGGTATACGTCATTATAGCATATTTGCGTCATTTTGGGCGGCTGCTGTAAAAAGAATTCCATGAACATATTGGACATAAGAGGACTGATATTTCAATTTATAAATATACAAAATAGGACAATAGGTGTACTATTGCATTACTTGGACTTCCCGGAGCGCAGGGTCTGCACAGAGGTGTATGTGAATAAATGCGCATGATTCTGTGCGGGCTGCTCCCGGAGGCATATGTATGTAAGACACAGCAACAAGAGTAACCGATATGGAGATGGGGGAATCAGGATTCATGAAGACAAGAAACTGGAAACATATTACGAAGCTATTGCTGCTGACCGCTGCGGTCAGTATGGTTGCTGCCGGCTGCGGCAGTGCAAGTCAGGGGAACAATGCCAAGAACACAGGGGCCGGGAATGCGGCGGGCACACCCGCTGAGGCCGTTACGATATCGCTAGGGCTGCTGCCTTCGATCGATGCGATTCCTTTTATTATTGCCCATGAACAGGGCTTTGATAAACAGCATCATGTGAACCTGGATATTCAGACCTTCAAGAGTGCCAAGGACCGCGATGTAGCTTTTCAAGCCGGGAAGGTGGATGGCCTCAGCGCGGATCTGGTTGCCATTTCGATCTATAATGAAGCAGGCCTTGATGTCAAAATCACCAGCACCACTACAGGCGAATTCGACCTGCTGACCGGGAACGACGAGGTCAAAGAGGTGAAGGATCTGAAGGGGAAAACGGTGATTCTGTCCAAGAACACTTCGACCCAATATACCGTAGCTATGATGCTGAAGCAGGCAGGCCTGACGGAAGACGATATTACCGTGACCGAGGTGCCGCAGATTCCGACCCGTCTGGAGCTGCTCAAGAATCAGAAGGCTGATGCGGCGGTGCTGCCGGAGCCGTTCGTAACCATGGGCAAATCTGCCGGACTGCGCGTCCTCAGCTCCACCCATAGTGCGGGAATTAATCCGTTTGTGCTGGCTTTTCCCCAGAGCGCGATTGATGACAAGGCACAGGGAATCCGCGATATGTATGCCGCTTATGACGAGGCTGTTGAATATATGAAGACACATGACCAATCGGACTATATCGATCTGATTATCAAGGAAGTGGGTTACCCTGACACGCTGAAGCAGGATATTAAGGTGCCGGATTACCTCCCGGCGAACCAGGTGGATGTGAAGGAAGTAGAGGCTGCCTTCGCCTGGGCCCGCGAGAAGGGGCTGCTGACCAAGGATCTGGCGGCTGAAGAAGTGATCTCCGATGTCCAGTTTAAAAACTAGCGGTCTGCACATCCATAACCTGCAAGTGGCATACCAGAATGGGCAGCTTGTACTCGGCGGCATGAACCTGGACTTGCCCGAGCATGGGATATACACAGTCATCGGACCCTCAGGCAGCGGCAAATCTACGCTTCTGCGGGCCATCGCAGGTCTGCTGCCAGGTTACGGCGGGGAGCTGCTGTTCAACGGCCGGCCGGTTCATGACAAGGACACGCTGATCGGGCTGGTGCCGCAGAATTACGGGCTGCTGCCCTGGAAGACAGTTCGGGATAATCTGCGGATCGCTATGAATATTGCCCGCCCCGGAAAGGGCGGCAAGCACAAGCTGGAGCAGGAGCGGCAAATTACACGGTGGCTTGCGTCAATGGGAATTGCAGAGCTTGCGGGCAGATACCCGCTCTCTCTCAGCGGAGGGCAGCAGCAGCGGGTGGCGATTGCCCGCGCTTTTGCCATCCGGCCCACGATTCTGCTGCTGGATGAGCCGTTCTCGGCGCTGGACGCCATGACACGGGAGGGACTGCAGCAGATGTTCATCCGCAGCTGGCAGGAGCATCCGGTGACCGCGCTGTTTGTAACCCATGACGTCGAGGAGGCGATTCTGCTCGGGCAGAAGATTATCGTCCTGGCGGCAGGGCAGCAGGAGCCGCCGGAGCTGGTGGATAACGCTGACGTATTCGCGATGAAGCATGAGGACAAGCGCGAGAGCCAGGAATACTTCGAGCAGAGCAAGCATATCCGAAAGGTCATGATGGAGAAATGGTGAAGCCACGGTATATGGTGTATGTGCTGCGTCTGCTGCTGGTTTTTGCCGGAATGAACGGGGTATGGTATGTCGCCTATCTGCTCATGAATCATGCCATTCTGCCCAGTCCCGGCGCAGTCTATGAGGCGATGTTCCAGCTTGGAGCCCGCGAGGTGGCGGTGAATGTCGGCTACAGCCTGCTGCGGATCTTCGAGGGGGTGCTGCTGGCGCTGCTCCTCGGTCTGCTTATAGGTCTGCTGATGGGCCGCTCCCCGCTCTGGAACAAGCTGCTGGACCCGGTGGTCTATCTGACTTACCCGATTCCCAAGATTGCGCTCCTGCCGGTGGTGATGCTGTTCTTCGGTCTGGGGGAGACCTCCAAGGTGCTGATGATTATGCTGATTCTGCTGTTCCAGATCATCATCTCGGTACGTGATGGCGTGAAGGCCATTCCCGAGAGTACCTATGATGTCCTGACCAGCATTGGCGCCAGCCCCCTGCAGAAGTTCTGGAATGTCACCCTGCCGGGTGCCTTATCGGTGATCCTCAGCACGATCCGCATTTCGCTGGGTACGGCGATATCGGTCCTTTTTTTTACAGAGATCTATGGTACAGAGCATGGCATGGGCTTCTTCATTATGGATGCCTGGCTGCGGCTGGACTATCCCGAGATGTATGCGGGCATCATGCTGTTCAGTCTGGTCGGATTCGTGCTGTTCCTGCTGGTCGATCTGCTCGATTACCGGTTTATGAAGTGGCGGAGATAGACAAAGTGAAGCCCGTTTCCCTGATGGGGAGAACGGGCTTTTTGGATAGAATTTGGGGTCCCTGCAAAGTACTTGAGTCCTCACCTACGCTAATGCTCCACTTTGTGGGGTTATTTTGTGTGTTCATTTTAGAGGTAAGACTTATTTACCGAGCTGTTTGTCTACTTCGCGTACCGGATTCTCGCCTGCGTTCTCTTCAGTCTTGACACTGCTCATGAACCAGCCGGTTGCGGCGATGATGATCAGCACGACGTAGAAGGTCAGCTTCCACCAGGTGCTGTGTGCGAAGTCTTCGGACAATACGCCCAGTGAAGGGTGCGCCAGGGTGATGACAGCGAGCTTAATCCCAACCCAGCCGACGATGAAGAAGGCAGCAACCTCCAGGCCCGGACGGGTGTGAAGCAGCTTGACGAAGAAGGAAGCAGCGAACCGCATAATCACCAGACCAATGAAGCCCCCTGCGAAGATGACGAGGAACTGTCCGCCGTCGAGACCGCCGATGTGACCGATTCCGCTTGGCGGAAGGGCAACGGCGAGGGCTACAGCCGCGAGGATGGAGTCCACGGCAAAGGCGATATCAGCGACTTCAACCTTAAGTACGGTGAACCAGAAGCTGGCTTTTTTCTTATTGACGGCCTCAGGGCTGCCGCTTTCATTGGCTTCTTCCGTAACCGGCTTCTTAAACAATACCTTCCGGAAAATATGATTCCCCGCAATGAATAACAGATAGATCGCACCGATGGCTTGTACCTGCCAGATATCCACCAGATAGGAGATGACAAACAGCGATCCGAAGCGGAACACAAAGGCTCCGGCCAAGCCGTAAAACAGGGCCTTTTTGCGTTCTTCATCCGGAAGATGCTTTACCATAATTGCAAGTACCAGTGCGTTGTCCGCGGCAAGCAGTCCCTCCAGTGCTACGAGAACGAGTAATACCCATCCGTATTCTAATAATAGTCCCCAATCCATTGCTGTTTCCTCCTCAAGTGGTTTAGCTGCTTTTTTTGAAAAAACTGCCGGTGATACCATTAGTTTAACCAAAAATATATATAAAAAAGACCTTTACCAAACAGATTAGCCTTTGGAATAAAGGTAACCTGGTTGGTAAAGGTCTCGCTAACAATGGTTATTGCCGATAAAACCGGAGAATATCCTCATATTCTCGTATTGACGATTTTATCTAACAGCTACTCCCCTTTACGGGATTATATGAAATTTTGAAGTTTTGCGGTTTTGCTAAAAGTATCATATCCGAGTTAAGAGACGTTGTCAATGCCCAGTGAAAACAAATATCAGACAAAAGGAATGGAAGTGAAAACGGAAACATGATAACTATAGGTTATATAAGTTGACATGTGTTATGGCGAAACTGCAAACAAAAGGAAAATGAGGGCAAATACAGCGCCTGGACGATTGACGATCCCCAGTCTTGAAAATATGATGAAACTAATCAAAGCAATCAAGTCAGCTGAGTGTTAACTAAAATAACATTAAACAGACAAGAGACATCTGAACCACATCAAGCAGGAAAATAGTAAAGGAGGTGGGAACATGCAGCCGTCATGTCTATCAAGTGAAGCGGAGGAGGAGATTAGCCGCCACCCGTGCTACAGCGAGGAAGCCCACAGGTTCTATGCCCGGATGCACATCCCGGTTGCTCCCGCCTGTAACATCCAGTGCAATTACTGCAACCGCAAGTTCGACTGTGTGAATGAGAGCAGGCCGGGCGTGGTCAGTGAGGTGCTGACACCGGAGCAGGCAGAACGCAAGGTGCGGGGCGTTGCCGCACAGCTCATGCAGCTCTCTGTGGTGGGGGTGGCCGGACCGGGTGATCCGCTGGCGAATCCGGAGCAGACGTTCGAGACCTTTGCCCGGGTCAGGAAGCAGGTGCCGGATGTCTCCCTATGCCTGAGTACCAATGGTCTCACGCTATACCGGCATATAGAGGAGATTATGGAGCTTGGCATCCGCCACGTCACAATCACCATCAATGCCACCGATCCGGCGGTTGCCGAGGCGATCTATCCCTGGGTCGTTGATGAGGGCATCCGTTATGAAGGAAGAGAGGCCGCGGAGCTGCTGATCAGCCGGCAGTTGCTGGGCCTAGAGCTACTGGCAAAGCTGGGTGTGCTGGTCAAAGTGAACTCCATTATGATTCCCGGGGTTAACGATCACCATCTCCCGGAAGTGTCCAGGCGGGTGAAAGAGTTGGGGGCGACGCTGCACAATGTAACGCCGCTGATCATCGCCCCGGGCAGCCGGTACGAAGCGGACGGGCGTAAGGCGCCCCGCCCCAAGGAACTGCTTAACCTGCAGGAGCAGCTTGGCCGCGGCGGCATGAAGGTTATGCGCCACTGCCGGCAATGCCGGGCCGACGCTATCGGGCTGTTGGGGCAGGACCGTAATCAGGACTTCCCGCTGGAAGCGATGGGAGCCGAACCGGTGGTTGATCAGGAAGCGAGGGCGATGTTCCAGCGTGAGCTGGACGACACCATCCGTGAGCGGGTTCAGGCCAGAAAGGCCAGACGCTTACACGAAGGCGGGCCCCGGACCAGGGTTGCCGTGGCTACACGGGGCGGCGATAAAGTGAACCAGCATTTCGGACATGCGACTGAATTCTTAGTCTACGATACAGATGGAACAGAGGTGAAGCTGCTGGGTGTCCGCAAGATTCAGGCGTATTGTCACGGCAAGGCAGACTGCAACGGCGATAAAGCCGATACCCTGCAGGAGATTGTCTCCATTCTGAGCGATTGCCGCATTCTGCTCTGCTCCGGCATCGGCGATGTGCCGAAGGCCAGCCTGAGCCAGGCGGGGGTGCTGCCGCTCGTGCGCAAAGGCGGCATCCGTGAAGCCATTCTCGAAAGCATCAAGTACAGCTCTTATTTTGAAAATATAAACCAATCTGAAGGGATGATCAATCATGAGACAAATCGCGTTCTACGGTAAAGGCGGTATCGGCAAATCGACTACTTCACAAAATACCCTGGCCCAGCTGGCTACCAAATTCGGGCAAAGAGTAATGATCGTAGGCTGTGACCCCAAGGCAGACTCCACCCGCCTGATTCTGAACACGAAGGCCCAGAACTCTGTACTGGAGATGGCCGCTGAGCTCGGCTCCGTAGAGGATCTGGAGCTGGATGATGTCCTGCAGACCGGCTTCGGCGATATCATCAATGTGGAATGCGGCGGACCGGAGCCGGGTGTAGGCTGCGCCGGGCGCGGGATCATTACCGCCATCAACTTCCTGGAGCAGGAGGGCGCTTATCAGGATCTCGATTTCGTCTCCTACGATGTACTCGGTGACGTAGTATGCGGCGGCTTCGCGATGCCAATCCGTGAGGGCAAGGCCCAGGAGATCTATATCGTCTGCTCCGGCGAGATGATGGCGATGTATGCCGCGAACAATATCGCCCGCGGGATTCTGAAGTATGCGACCAGCGGCGGGGTGAGACTGGGCGGCCTGATCTGCAACAGCCGTAACACCGACCGCGAGGATGAACTGATCACCGAATTGGCCCGCCGCCTGAATACGCAGATGATCCATTTCGTGCCCCGTGACAATGTGGTCCAGCACGCCGAGCTGCGCAGAATGACCGTGGCCCAGTATAATCCGCTGCACCCGCAGGCTCAAGAATACGAGCAGCTGGCTGAGAAGATCCTCAATAACAAAATGCTGACCATCCCGACTCCGATCTCGATGGAGGAGCTGGAGGAGCTGCTGATGGAATTCGGCATCATTGAAGACGAGGAAGCGGCGATCAAGAAGCTGAAGGCTTCGGGACTATAAGACTTACAAAAGAACTTAACGAAAAGCGAAAAGGAGCGGAGGGGAAATTTGGAACTGTAGGAGTAAGCCATTAGATAAAGGAGGGTCAATTCATGGGGCTGAATATTGAAGAGAATCAGAAGCTCGTTGCCGGCATTCTGGAAGCCTACCCGAAAAAAGCGCGGAAGGACCGTGAGAAGCACTTCCAGGTTGCTAACGATCAGGCAATTGACTGCGGCACCTGCGCGGTGAAGTCCAATATCAAATCCCGTCCGGGTGTTATGACGCCGCGCGGCTGCGCCTATGCCGGGTCCAAAGGGGTCGTCTGGGGCCCGATTAAGGATATGGTTCATATCAGCCATGGTCCTGTAGGCTGCGGCCAGTATAGCTGGGGCTCGCGCCGCAACTTCGCGAACGGGACGCTGGGCATCGACAATTTCACTGCGATGCAGATCACCAGTGATTTTCAGGAGACGGATATTGTCTTCGGCGGGGATAAGAAGCTGGCCGTCATTATGCGTGAGATCACCGAGATGTTCCCGCTGGCCAAAGGGATCTCGGTGCAGTCCGAATGTCCGGTGGGCCTGATTGGCGATGATATCGAAGCAGTGTCCAAAAAAATGTCCAAAGAGCTGGATATGCCGGTTGTGCCGGTGCGCTGCGAGGGCTTCCGCGGGGTCAGCCAGTCGCTGGGCCACCATATCGCGAACGACGCGATCCGCGATTTCGTGATGGGCCGTGCCGAGCTGGCGGAGACCGGACCTTACGATGTCAATATTATCGGGGACTACAACATCGGCGGCGATGCCTGGGCCTCGCGTATCCTGCTGGAGGAGATGGGCCTGCGTGTGATCGCCCAGTGGTCAGGGGACGGCTCGCTTAATGAGCTGGAGATCGCGCACAAGGCGAAGCTGAACCTGATTCACTGCCACCGGTCGATGAACTACATGGTGGATCATATGGAGAAGGCCTACGGCATCCCTTATCTGGAATACAATTTCTTCGGACCCACGAAGACCTATGAGAGCCTGCGGGCGATTGCGGCGCTGTTCGATGAGACGATCCAGGAGAACTGCGAGCAGATGATTGCCAGATACAAGCCGGTTATGGATGCGGTGATCCGCAAGTACCGGCCGCGTCTGGAGAACAAGACCGTCATGCTGATGATCGGCGGCCTGCGTTCCCGGCATACCATCGGAGCGTATGAGGACCTGGGGATGGATATCGTAGCTTCAGGTTATGAGTTCGCCCACAAGGATGACTATGAGAAGATGCTGCCGATGCTGGAGGAGGGAACCATCGTCATGGATGACCCGACAGCCTATGAGCTGGAGGAGCTGACCAAGAAGATGAATATTGATCTGGTAGGCTCGGGTGTGAAGGAGAAATATGTCTATCACAAAATGGGGGTTCCGTTCCGCCAGATGCACTCCTGGGATTACAGCGGTCCGTATCATGGTTTTGACGGCTTCAAGGTGTTCGCCAAGGATATGGATATGACCGTGAACAGCCCGGTATGGAAGCTGGTAGGCCGCAAGGGAAGCATTCAGCCGGAGGAGGCGGGCGTATGAGCAGAGACGAACTGAATATTAAGGATAATACCAGCCTGTTCAAGGAAGAGCGTTATATTCAGCAGCGGGAGAACAAGAAGCAGTTCGAAGCGCCCTGCAGCGGGCAGGAGACCGCTGAGGCGCTGGCGTACTCCAAGTCTGCCGAATATATGGAGAAGAACTTCAGCCGCCAGAATGTCGTAATCAATCCGCATAAAGCCTGCCAGCCGCTCGGCTCAGTCATGGCCGCACTCGGATTCGAGAAGACCCTGCCGTTCGTGCACGGCTCGCAGGGCTGCAACGCCTATTTCCGCAGCCATCTCAGCCGCCATTTCAAGGAGCCTACGCCGTCCGTCTCCACCTCCATGACCGAGGATGCGGCCGTCTTCGGCGGGATGAACAATCTGATCGATGGTCTGGAGAACAGCATCGCGCTGTATAAGCCGGAGATGATCGCCATCTGCACCACCTGTATGGCCGAGGTTATCGGGGATGACCTGAACGCTTTTATCGGCAATGCCCGGGTCAAGGGAGTGATCAGCGAAGAGTATCCGGTCGCTTACTGCAATACGCCAAGCTTCGTCGGCTCCCATATCACCGGCTACGATGCGATGCTGAAGGGGATTCTGAGCTATCTCTACACGCGTTCCGGGATTGAGAGCAAGCCGGGCAGCGGGGCGGAGAGCGGGGAGAAGCTGAATGTCATGCTGGGCTTCGAGCCGTACACCGGCAACTTCACGGAGATGCGCAAGATTCTGGCCGCCTTCGATACCAAGTATACGATTCTGGGGGATCACAGCGGAAACTACGATTCGCCGGCAACCGGCGAATACGAATATTATTACGGCGGCACGAAGCTGGAGGAGGTGCCGCAGGCAGCCAATGCACTGGGCACGCTGTCCCTGCAGAAGTATACGCTGAAGAAGACGCAGGATTATATCAGCAGCACTTGGAAGCAGCAGATTGCGGCATTGTCGACGCCGCTTGGCATTACGGGCACGGATAAGCTGCTGGAAGCGATCAGCGAGCTGACCGGCCTGCCGGTTCCATCCTCGCTGATGGAGGAACGCGGCCGGGTGGTCGATGCACTGATGGACAGTCATCCGTACCTGCACGGCAAGCGGGTTGCACTGGTGGGTGACCCGGATCTGCTGATCGGCCTGATCGGGTTCTGCCTGGAGACCGGGATGGAGCCGGTGCATATCATCTGCTCGAACGGGGATGTCGATTACAATGACATCAAGTTCAAGGAGGAGGCCGAGGCGCTGCTGGCCGCAAGCCCGTATGGTTCCGAAGCCACTGTGCATGTCGGCAAGGACCTGTGGCATATGCGCTCGCTGCTGCTGAATGACAAGGTGGACTTAGCGGTGGGCAGCTCGCATCTGAAATTTGCAGCTAAGGATGCTGAGGTGCCGCTGGTGCGGGTAGGCTTCCCGATCTTCGACCGCCATCATATGCACCGGTATCCGGTTATCGGGTATCAGGGCACGCTTAACCTGCTGAGCCTGATCGTCAACACGATCCTGCAGCAGCTTGATGATCATAATTCCGGCTTTAACTTTGAACTGGTGCGCTAACTACAGCATCTTAAGCGAAGGAGATGACCGCCGATGGACCCTGTTCGGCATGACGAATTCGATTCCGAGGCTTGCGGGAGCATCGCGCCCAAGGTGAAGGCCTGTCCCCGGCCCAAGCCGGGAGAAGCCGCTGGCGGCTGCTCCTTCGATGGAGCCCAGATCACCCTATTGCCTATTATGGACGCTGCTCATCTGGTCCATGGACCGGTTGCCTGTGCGGGGAACAGCTGGGAGAGCAGGGGGGCGCTGTCCAGCGGCCCCTCCCTCTCCCAGTACGGCTTCGCTACAGATCTGACGGATTCCGATATTATCTTCGGCGGAGAGAAGAAGCTGAAGGACAGCATTGACTATATTGCCGGGCGCTTTGCGCCTCCGGCAATATTTGTATATTCAACCTGTGTGACCGCGCTGACCGGCGAGGATCTGGATGCCGTCTGCAAGGCGGCAACGGAGCGGACCGGTCTCCCGGTTATTCCGGTGAACAGCCCCGGCTTCATCGGCAGCAAGAATCTCGGCAACCGGCTGGCGGGAGATGCCCTGCTGCAGTATGTCATCGGGACGGGAGAGCCTGAGCCGGAGACGGTGATGGGGGTTAACTTGATCGGCGAATACAATATTGCCGGAGAAATGTGGGATATCGAGAAGCTCATGGGCAGCGCCGGAATCGCAGTGACCTCGCGGATTACCGGGGATGCCAGGTACAAGGAGATCACCTGGGCGCACCGGGCGAAGGTGAATATGGTGGTGTGCAGCCGGGCGCTGCTGGGCCTGGCCCGGGAGATGGAGGCGAGATACGGGATCCCTTTCTTCGAGGGCTCGTTCTACGGGGCGAAGGAAACGACCTATTCGCTGCGTCAGATGGCTTATCTGATGAATGACCGCGAAATGGAGCGGCGGGTGGACCGGCTGACCGAACGGGAGGAGGCGCGGCTCCACCAGGAGCTGCGGCCTTACCGCAAGCTGCTGAAGGGCAAGCGGGCCGTGCTCTACACCGGCGGTGTCAAGAGCTGGTCCGTAATCTCGGCGCTGAAGGAACTGGGCGTGCAGGTTGTCGGGGTAGGCACGAACAAAAGCACCCAGGATGATGTGCGCCGGATCGCGGACCGGGTGGGCGACGACACGGAATACATCCCCGAAGGCGGGGCCAGCCGGATTATTAAGACGGTCAGAGAGCGCAAGGCCGACATTATGATTGCCGGGGGCCGCAATATGTATGTGGCGATGAAAGAGCAGATCCCCTTCATCGACATTAATCAGGAGCGCCACAAGGCGTATGCCGGATATGAAGGGCTGCTGAGGCTGGCGAAGGAGCTGGCTTATTCGCTGGCGAACCCGATCTGGAAGCTGGCTTCCAGCCCGGCCCCCTGGGATAAGGAGGCGCCGCCCTATGACCGTTAGCCGCAGAAAGAAGCCCGCATCGGTGAATCCGCTGAAGATCGGGCAGTCGCTGGGGGCGGTATTGGCCCTGCAGGGCTGTTACCGGGCGATGCCGCTGATTCACGGGGCGCAGGGCTGCTCTGCTTTTCCAAAGGCGCTCCTGACCCGGCATTTCCGCGAACCGATTGCCTTGCAGACCTCGGCGCTGCAGGAGATGGATGTCATCTTCGACGCGAACCGCAATCTGGAGGAGGCGCTGAATCTGGTGCTGAGCAAGCACCGCCCGGACATCATCGGCATCATTGGGACCGAGCTGACCGATGTGGCCGGCGTGGATTACCAGAACATGCTGAAGTCGTACAAAAGAGAGCGGAATATGCGCGGAGGCCTTGCCTTCACTGTGGTGCTGCCGGATTTTCGCGGATCGCTGGAATCGGGCTTCAGTGCAACCGTTGAAGCGATGATCGACGAGATGATCCAGCAGGCGGGTCACCGGGGCGCAAAGAGTGTGAACAGCAGGCAAATCACCCTGCTGCCCGGCTCTTTCCTCACTCCGGCCGATGTGATGGAGCTGAAGGAGATGATCTCCTCGTTCGGCTTCGAGGTGATTGCCCTGCCGGATATTTCAACCTCCTTGTCGGGACATCTGCTGACCGGCTTCTCGCCGCTGACGCGGGGCGGGGTTCCGCTGGATTCGATGCTGCAGAGCCTGCAGTCCGGGCTGACGATTGCCGTTGGCGGCAGCATGGAGCGTCCGGCCAGACGGCTGCATAATGCGCTCGGCACACCGTATAAGGTGTTTGAAGGGGCCATGGGGCTGAAGGCTACGGATGAACTGCTGCATTTCCTGCATCAGATCAGCGGGGAGCCGGTGCCGATGCGTTATTGCTGGCAGCGTGAGAATCTGCTCGACAGCATGCTTGATGCCCATTTTCAGTTCGCCGGGATGTCTGTGCTGGCTGCGCTGGAGCCGGATCATCTGTATTCAGTCTCCGGCTGGCTGGAGGAACTGGGAGTTGAGCAGAAGGCGCTGCTAACCTCCTTCGAGACCCCGCTGGTAGCGGGAATGGAACGTGAGGTATGGGTGGGCGATCTGGACGATGCGGAGGTGCTCGGCAAGGGTGCCGATCTCTGGATCAGCAATTCCCACGGAATCGCCGGTGCGAAGCGGATCTCCGCAGCGTTCCTGGCGGCCGGGTTCCCGGTATGGAGTGAGCTGGGGGCTTATATGTCGGTCTCGGTCGGGTACCGGGGAGCAATGGAATGGAGCAACAGAGCAGGAAATCTGATCATGCAAAGGGAGGCTGGCAGCCGTGAAGGTAGCGTTCGCCACAGATGATGGAAGCCGTGTGAATGCCCATTTCGGGCAAAGCCCGATGTTTGCTGTATATGAGGTTACGAAAGCCGGTGCCTCCCTGGTGGAGCTGCGCCGGTTAACCATAGTTCCGGGCCAGGATGAAGCGGGCAAAATCGACAGCCGCCTGGAGGCGGTAGGCGACTGCACCCTGATCTTCATCATGCAGATCGGTGCATCCGCAGCCGCGCGGGTAACGCGCCGGAAGATTATGCCGGTGAAGGTACCTATGGGCAGTTCCATCGAGGAACAGCTGAAGCGGCTGGCGGAGATGCTTCAGGGCAAGCCGCCGATGTGGCTGGCCAAGGTGCTGCGGGCGGAGGAGCTGGAAGAGAGCGAAGGAGGAGAAGCGGATGGAACCCATGGCTAATGAGAATGCGGTGCTGCTGAATCCGGCGGTGGCGGAGGGGGCGGTCCTGAGACCGCGCGGCCGGAAAGCCCGTGCTGATCTGAATCCCGGCACGGTGGAAGCCCTGACCCGCCGCCTGTGCGATGTGCTGGATGCCGGAGACTTCTATGGCCGTCATGCCGGGCTACCGGCGGCGGAGAAGATCGGCAAGCTGTTCCTGGCTTCCGCCGGAGACCGGCAGCAATCGGAATTCAATTGCGCGGTGTCGCCCAAGGTCCGGGAGCAGGTGCCCCTGCTGTTCCAGGCAATGGCCGGGGTGATGGAGGAGCGGAGCGGGCTCCTGATCCAGAGCGCGGCAGAGATTAACGGCGAGGGCTTCGGCCGGGGACTGCTGTACAGCGGGCGGGTCATCCTGGTGCTGCGCAGCCTGCGGGCCGGCTTCCCGTTCCCGTTCACCTCGGTGGAGAAGACGATCCGTTACGGAGCGGAGTGTGTTGAGGAAGGGCTGGCTTTTCTGGACAAATATCATGAGCTGACTTCAGAGCATGGCCTGCTTAGTCTTGAGGGCTAGGGGCCGCTGAATTCTTGGGGGATAGGGGGCGTCTGAAATGGAGCAGCTTGCCGGAGGTGTGGAGCTGGAGCGGTATGCCCGGCAGCTGAAGCTGCTCGGGGAGGACGGCCAGAAGGCCTTGAAGGAAGCGACCGTCCTGGTGGCGGGGATCGGCGGTCTGGGCGGAACGGCTGCGCTATATCTGGCTGCGGCCGGCGTGGGCCGGCTGATTCTGGCGCATGAGGGAGTGATCGTCGCCCCGGATCTGAACCGTCAGATTCTGATGGATACCGCCCATCTGGGCCAGGAGCGGATGAGCACGGCGGTGGCCCGGCTGAAGCAGCTTAACCCGCATGTGGAGATTGAAGGCCATAATGCCCGAATTGAACCCCATACTGCTGCGCCTTGGGTGGAGGCTGCGGATATTGTGATTGATGCCCGGTACGACTTCCCGGAGCGGTATGCGCTGAACCGTCTGTGTGTAGAGCTGGACACGCCGATGGTGGAGGCGGCGATGTATGGCTTCGAAATATCGCTCACCACGGTGATTCCGGGACTTACGCCTTGCCTGGAATGCCTGTACCCGGATCTGCAGCCGGAGTGGGAGCCGCTCGGGTTCCCGGTTCTGGGGGCTACCGCCGGGATGGCAGGTTGTCTGGCTGCGCTGGAGGCCGTAAAATGGATTACAGGGGTAGGGACAACTTATGCGGGCGTAATGCATCGCTTCAGCTCACTCGACTTCGCCTGTTATAGCGTCCGTATTGCCCGTAATCCGAATTGCGCTTGCTGCGGAGAGGGAGGTAAACCGTGAGACGTCTCAAGCTATGTGACACGACACTGAGGGATGGTGAACAGGCGGCTGGGGTATCATTCACGAGGGCGGAAAAGCTGGAAATCGCAAAGTTGCTGTCGGAGAGCGGAGTAGAGCAGGCAGAGGTAGGCATTCCTGCCATGGGCAAGCGGGAGCAGGAGGACATCGCGGCCATCGCTGCATTGGGGCTGCCGATGAAGCTGATGACCTGGAACCGGTCGGTCCCTGCGGATATTGACAAGGCCAGGGCTACCGGAGTGAATTGGAGCCATGTCTCCCTGCCGGTGTCGGAGATTCAGCTGAAGGGCAAGCTGGGGCTGACGTCCGGGGAAGGCCTGAACAAGCTGCTTCGTGCTGCAGAATACGGGCTGAGGCAGGGTATGACGGTGTCCGTCGGCATGGAGGACGCCTCCCGGGCGGATATGGCCTTCCTGACCCAGCTGGTAAATACGCTGTACAAGGAAGGTATCCGCAGGTTCCGCTATGCGGATACCGTCTCGGTGCATCATCCGGGGCAGATATCAGACCGGGTGCGCCTGCTGCTTGCAGAAGTGCCCGGCGATGTGGAGCTGGAGGTGCACTGCCACAATGATTTCGGCCTGGCCTGTGCCAATACCCTCAGCGGTATCGCTGCCGGGGCGGTGTGGGCCAGCACCACGGTGGCCGGTATCGGGGAGCGGACCGGCAATGCGGCCATGGAGGAAGTTGCCATGGCCTGGCGTTATTTGTACGGCGGGGAATGCGCCGTCCGGGTGGACCTGCTTCAGGGCCTCGCGGACAAGGTCATCGCCGCCTCAGGGCGAAGTGTCGGCGATGCGAAGCCGATTGTGGGACAGCTTGCCTTCACCCATGAATCGGGCATTCATGTGGACGGGCTGATGAAGGAGCAGGCGACCTATCAGTCCTTCGATCCGGCCGAGATCGGGCGGGCCCACCGCTTCGTGCTCGGCAAGCATTCCGGCAGCGGAGGGGTGACGCATGTGCTGGAGCAGCGGGGGCTTGAGGTCAGCCATGAGACAGCGGGCCGCCTGCTGGAGAAGGTACGCGCCTACGCGGAAGCCTTCAAAAGCACCGTACCGGAGTACATGCTGGTGCAATGGCTGATGGAGGAGCAGCAGCGTGCGCAGAATGCGGTGTAGAGGTCTATTATATGGAAGCTGATAGTCCGGCTTAAGCCTTTGTGTACAGGCGATCAGTATTAAGCTGAACGGCTATAATATTTAATGATATTGCGGCTGCGGCGGTCTTCCTTGGGGAGGGCGGGCGCGGCTTTTTTGTTGTATAGGAAACAATAGTTTCCTGCTGCTGCAGTGGGAAAGGTGTGTGTAGAAATTGGATGGTACAACGGCAACCGGACCAAATGCTCCGAATGTATGGCAAAAACAGCATCCATTGTGTTCACTCGAAGGTAATCTCGTTCATCCGTTAGGATGATTTTTGTTCAAATATAAGAATGTATATGTTTCACACTGTACATTATCCTTCTATTTCTCGCCGAAACGGTACCGTCCTTTAAAAGGACGGCAAAGCCGTTTCCACTTGATAGATAAGAATTTTTTTGTTTTGGCGTCCCCGCCCGCAAAGTACCTGATTCATCATCGAAGCCCCCGCTTTGTGAGGTTATTTTGGCGGATTCTTCGGCCCTGTTGTTATTCTCTTCAGCCAGTGTGGTTAAGATATATTAAATATCTTACACAACAGGAACGAAAGAGCGGAGGGAATCTGAAGTGAACCCCAAATGGTGGAAAGAGTGCGTCGTGTACCAGATTTATCCGATCAGCTTCATGGACAGTAACGGGGACGGGATTGGAGATCTGCGCGGCATCATATCGAAGCTGGATTATCTGCAGGACCTTGGGGTGGATGTGATCTGGGTCTGCCCGATTTATAAATCGCCGAACCACGACAACGGCTATGATATCAGCGATTATTGCGACATTATGAAGGAATTCGGCACGATGGCGGATTTCGATGAGCTGCTGCGCGACATGCATTCCCGCGGCATGAAGCTGATGATGGACCTGGTGCTGAACCATACCTCGCATGAGCACCCGTGGTTCGTTGAGTCGAGAAGCTCGAAGGACAATCCCAAGCGTGACTATTATATCTGGCGCAAAGGCAAAAACGGCGGGCCCCCGAACAACTGGGAATCCTATTTCAGCGGCTCGGTCTGGGAGCTGGACCCCCGGACGGATGAGTATTATCTGCACCTGTACTCCCGGTTCCAGCCCGATCTCAACTGGGAGAATCCGGCGGTCATCGACAAGCTGCACGAGATGGTGCAGTGGTGGCTGAAGAAGGGGGTGGATGGCTTCCGGTTCGATGCGATTGCCCATATCGTGAAGGCGGAAGGCTACCCGGATGCCCTGAATCCTGCCGGAACCCCGACGGTGCGGGCTTATGATATGTTCTCGAACCTGGACCACGTGCATACCCTGCTGCAGAATCTGCATGACCAGGTGCTCTATTACTACGACATCATGACGGTAGGAGAGACCTCTGGGCTAGGGCCCGAGGAGGCGCTGGATTATGTCGGGGACGGGCGGCGCGAGCTGAATATGACGTTTCAATTCGAGCATATGAACCTGGATGCGGCTTCGCCGGGCAGCGGGAAGTGGGATGTGGTGCCCTGGAAGCTGGCGGACCTTAAGGCGATTATCAGCAACTGGCAGACCGTGCTCCATAACCGGGGCTGGAATGCTAATTACTTGAACAACCATGACCAGCCGCGCGCGGTCTCGCGGTTCGGAGATGATCTCTATTACCGCATTCCGTCGGCCAAAATGCTCGCCACCTTCGTCCACATGCTCGAAGGCACTCCCTATATCTATCAGGGGGAGGAGCTGGGGATGACGAATGTGGCATTCGAGTCGATTGATGATTACCGGGATGTGGAGACGCTCAACTATTATGAGGAAAAGCGCAAGAACGGCGTGCCCGAAGCTGATATCATGGCCGCCATCCACACCAAAAGCCGGGACAATGCCCGCACGCCGATGCAATGGGATGACAGCGACGAGGGCGGCTTCACGGCAGGCACCCCCTGGATCAGAGTCAACTCCAACTCCAGAGAGATCAATGCCGCCAGCAGCGTCAAGGACCCGGATTCCATCTACAATTACTACAAGAAGCTGATTCAGCTCCGTAAAAAGCATCAGGTCATTGTCTACGGTGAATATGAGCTGCTGCTGGAGGATCATCCGGAAATCTATGCGTACTCGCGGACGCTGGAGGACCAGCGCCTGCTCGTTATTCTGAATTTCTTCGGGCATGAGCCGGTATTCACGCTGCCGGAGGACTTCCGTCCGGCCGAGCAGCTGGAGCTGCTGATCTCCAATTATCCGCCGGCGAGGGGGGAGGATCTGAGTGAGCTGAAGCTTTGCCCATATGAAGCGCGCGTGTATCTCCAGCGCTTAAGCAAAGGTTCCTAGGAGTGCTGATAAAAGCCTGTGAGCAGCGGCAGCCCCGGTCGGATGATCGGGGCTGCCGCTGTTTGTGCTGTGCAGCCTTATGGGTTGAATTCGCTTTTATCTGTTGCAGGTCTGTGACTTTGCTAGGTTTCTAAGGAAAAAGACGGTACAATAGGCGTTAATTAGAGATAAGCCCGTGCGGTGAAGCAGGCTGTGGAGGGAGTCCGAGAGATGAGTGAGTGGTATGAAACAAGCTTTGGCGAGGATTATCTGATCGTATACAGACACAGAGATTTCTGCGGCGCGCGCCATGAGGTGGAGCGGATGATCCAGTGGCTGGACCTGCCCCAAGGTGCCCGGGTGCTTGATCTGTGCTGCGGTATGGGCCGCCATTCGCTGGCCTTGTCACAGGCGGGGTACGAGGTCACCGGTGTAGATCTGTCCGAGGTGCTGCTCCGTGAGGCGCGGGCGCAGGAAGGTGCGGACAAGGTCACCTGGATACGCTCGGATATGCGTGAGCTTCCGCTTGACGGGGGCTTTGATGCCGTGGTCAATCTGTTCACCTCCTTCGGGTATTTCGAAGAGGATGAGGAGCAGGTCAAGGTGCTGAAGGAGGTCTTCCGGATGCTGAAGCCTGGAGGACGGTTCATCATTGACTTCTTGAATCCCGCTTACGTTACGGAACATCTGGTCCCCCACTCCGTCCGGGAGGACGGGGATACTCTGATCGATGAATCGCGCCGGATTGAGCACGGGTACGTGAAGAAGGAGATCCGGCTGACGTCGAAGCAAGCCGGCGGTCCGCCCCGCAAGTATCAGGAGCGGGTGAAGCTGTACACCCTAGAGGATTTCCGCAGCCTGATTTCCGCCGCCGGACTGAAGCTGGAAGCCGTTCACGGCAGTTATGACGAGAGCAGCTATGACGCGGAGAATTCGCGGCGGATGATTTTCACGGGAGTGAGACCCTGATATGGTGCGGGGAAGAGGGCTTAGAGGAGGCGGAGGAGACTTGAGCAAGGAGATCATTCAATCCTGGGAAGGCGGCATAGTTCAGGTGTCCGTGCCGATGAGGCCGCCGCTGCGCCAGGTGAACAGCTATATTCTGCCGGACCGGGACGGCCAAGTGACAGTGATTGACCCGGGGCCGCATACACCGGATGCCGAGCTTGCCTGGCAAGGGGTGCTGGAGGCTATGGGCCTGACCTGGACACAGGTGCGGGATATCGTGGTCACCCACCATCATCCCGACCATTACGGCCTTGCGGGCTGGCTGCAAGACCGCAGCGGGGCGCGGGTGTGGATGAGTCAGCAGGCTCATGCCGAAGCCGGACTGGCCTGGGGCAGCGGTGCAATTCTGAACGAGGCGCTGCCGCTCCTGTTCCGGCAGCACGGGATGCCGGAGGCGTGGCTCACGGGCATCCGTGAGCATCTGGAGCAGTTCCTGCCGGAGGTGACCCCGCAGCCGGAGGTCACCTACCTTAATGCCTCGGAGCCGTTCGTGATGGGCAGCCGCAAGTGGCAGCCCATCGTCACCGGCGGCCATGCCCCGGGGCATGTGTCGTTCTACCACGCCGGCAGCGGGCAGATTCTGTGCGGCGATGCGGTGCTGCCGCAGATCTCGCCCAATGTCGGCCTGCAGCCGGGCAGCGATCCGCAGCCGCTGCAGACGTTCATCGAAGGGCTGCGCGAGCTGCGCAGCCTGCCGGTTACCCTGGCGTTCCCGGGCCACCGGGAACCGTTCCAGGCCTTCACGGCGCGGGCGGACAGCCTGCTCCGGCACCATGAGGAGCGGCTGGATACAGCAGCCGCTCTGCTTGCAGACGGGCCGCGGAGCGGGTTCGCCGTCTGCGAGGGGTTGTTCCGCAGCCGGGTCACGACGGCGCATCAGATGCGCTTCGCGATGAGCGAAGCGCTGGCGCACCTGGCGGAGCTGGTGCGGCGGGGGCGGGCCGCCGAGATCGCGGACAGCGCGGGCGGCAGCCTGCTGTTCGCAGCGGTGGATTGAGGCGGCTGGGGGAGTGGGCGGTGCCAGGTCGCCAAGACGGAGGCGGCACGGTCGGTGGCTTGCTGTTCACGGCGGCGAGGCGGCTGGGACAATGGCACCACCTGCATCAACTGCATCACCACCTGCATCCTGCGAAGATAATTCACATTCCCCGCTCACCCGCGCCCCGCTCACCCGCGGCTATGCGGACAGGGAGGACGTTATTTCGGGCCAACAGCCTCCTTTTGCATGTCGTGCGGACTCAGAGGCCCTTAGCTAACCTGCTGTACTGAAATTTGTGCTCCAAATGGCTCGATAACGGCTCTTCAGTCCGCGGCAGGCATATAATGGGTCTTGAACAACTAAATAGCGTCCTCCCAGTCCGTCAGCGCTATGATAAGGCGAAAGTAGGCTGTGCGCAGAAATGTGGAGCACAAGTGCACCTGAATTCGTGGATAGTTGGCTGGATGGGCGAATGAGGAGCAATAGTGCACCCGAATCCGCCGAAAGTGGGCTGTGCGCAGAAATGTGGAGCACAAGTGCACCCGAATCCCGCAGCTGGACGTATATAGGGCCGCCAAAGCACAGACTAAAGTCCATGCTCGGCGGCCCTATCTTTGTTGTCTATCACCTGGTCCCCATCCAGCGTTCCTATTCCTCCGGCGGGATGACTTGGAGCTTGGAGGGGTTGTTGATTTTGTATTTGACCGGGTGCTGGGTGAGCTTCTTGGCTACGATCTTGGCTTCGCAGGAGAGACGGTCGCCCTCCTTCAGCTCCAGCTTCTTCAGCGTGGCGCTGTGGCTGGACCAGACCTCTTCGATGGGCAGATCATGTCCCTCGATGGTGATCCCTTCATAGATGATGACCTCGTCGTCGTTATCCGAGAAATGGTTCGGCACCGTGGTGAACTCCTTGACCACTGCCGTAATCTTGAGCTTGTCCTCAGGGAGCTGCAGGGCTGCCTTCTTTTTGGCGGCTGGCTTCGGCGGCTTGCTCTCAGCAGCAGCTTGCGTCGCAGAAGCTGCGCTACCTGCACCAGCTTCACTCCCTGCGCTCACTTCAGCAACGTCGCTCACCGCGCTCACTTTTGCAGCGTCACTCTCCCCGAGCCCGTCTTCACTATGCGCCTCCGCGCCCTCTTCCTGATCCTCCGTCTTCGCCTCGACCGCCGAGAATCCGCGCTGGCCGAAGCTGGCCGTCTGCATTTCCTTCAGATAGGCCGGGTGGATGCAGTGCTGCTGCTTGTTCTCGAACTGGATGACCACCGTCTGATTGTCCACGTAGCCTACAATTTCACAAGGCAGGGACAGGCCCTGCCGCTTGTACTGATAGGTCTTGGGCCGGGTCGCAGACCCGGACAGCAGATTCCATTCCTTGCACCGTTCAATTAATTCGTCTTCACTCTCAAAATCCTGGATAGCCAAAGGCTCCACTACGAACGAATAACTCATGCGTACTTCGCACCTCTCTACTGTATATGGTCAATTGGCTTATTCCGGCTCCGTGTCCTCAAGTGCACTGCGCCGTGCCGCTTCCTCCACATCCTCCGGGGCATGGGGCTGGCCCAGCTCCTGTTCACGTTCCGCCTGCTTGCGGTGGGCAATCCGGCTGCTGGCAGCTGCGGCCACCGCACCGACGATGTCGTCCAGATACGTGTGCACCTCGCCGGTAGACTTGTCATTCAGCCTCTCCAGCACACCCGGCTTCAGCTTGTCCACATAGCCGTAGTTGGTGAAGCCGATGCTTCCGTACACATTAACGATGGAGAAGGCGAGAATCTCGTCCACTCCATACAAGCCTTCGTCATTCTCAATCATATCCTGCAGCGGGGAGAACAGCTTGCCCTCTTCCGCCAATACATCGAGCTGGATGCCGGTCAGCACTGCATTCTGCACCTCGCGCTTGCTGAGCACCATCTCCACGTTGTGAATACATTCTTCCATGGTCAGGCCCGGATAGTACTTCTTCTGCAGCATCATGACAAGCTCGGCAATCTCCTCCAGGGTGACCCCGCGCTTGTGCAGCCAGTAACGGGTGGCTTCGGCAACGGCTTTGCTGTTAAGGCTGTAAGGAATTTTGGCATCGGTCATGGGAAGTCCTCCATTTGTAAGTGGGTTATGTTCGCTTAGATACCGGTATGTACTAGATTGTACGCAAGCAGCAGACCGATGTCCAGAAGTGGCCGGACTCAGCGGCACGCCTATGTGCTGTGACAGGAGACAGCAGCAGGTGAATGAACGGACAAGCCTTATACATTTTAGGATAAGCTGTTGTTATTTTTTGGACACAGGGCTCGTATACATAGCAGTACAAACTGATCTTAGCCTTGAAAGGGGTAATGAAGATTGATGAAGCCTGTGAAACATATCCGCGGAATCTCCGCGGCTTGCCTGTTGGCCGTCCCTCTGGTGCTCTCCGGTTGCAGCTTGTTCGGTTCGGAATCGGCTGCGGTGGACCCGCCTCCGGCTGAGGTAGAAGCGCAAATGCTGCAGGTCAGCGGCGAGAGCACGGCAGATACGGGAGTATTCGGACCTGTCTCCCAGGATGAAGAGAAGACAGCAGCGGAAGTGAAGGATGCAGGAACAGCCGCTGCGTCCGGGGAACGGACCACCGTGTACCTGGAGGATCAGAACGGCCTGCTGGCTCCGGTATCGCTGGCGCTTCCGCAAGCGGGAGACCAGGCGATGCTGAAGGATTCGCTTACAGCGCTGGTCAGCAAGGGGGACTATGCTGCGGCCCTGCCGGAAGGCTTCCAGGGCGTACTGCCCGCCGGAACAGAAGTGAAGGATGTGTCAATCGGCCAGGATCAGGTGGCCATTGTGGAGTTCAACTCGGCATTCACAGACTATGATCCTGCAGATGAACGCAAAATACTCGAAGCGCTCACCTGGACGCTGACCGGGCAGGACGACATCAAGGGCGTCCAGCTCTGGGTCGATGGCCGCAAGCTTACTGAAATGCCGCTGCAGGGCACTCCGCTGGACCGGCCGCTGACACGGACGATGGGCATTAATCTGTCCAAGCACAACGCGCTGATGATGAACTCCAGTGCGGTCACCGTGTATTTTGCCGCAGCCTCGCCGGATGGGAAGCATCAGTATTATGTTCCGGTTACGCGTTTTGTACCCGCAGGCGGGGATGCGGTGAAGGCTGCCCTCAGCGAGCTGATTGCCGGACCGCAGTCGGAGAACGGCCTGGAGATGGTCATGACGCAGGGAACGGTGGTGGATTCCGTCAAGGCCGGGCAGAACGGCGTAGTTACTGTATCACTGAAGGATGACATGTTCGAAGGCAGCACAAGCATTCCCGAGGAGATGCTGGAATCGGTCGTGCTGACGGTGGCCCAGAATACAGAGGATTCGCTGGTGCAGATCCGCCTGAACGGCAAAGAGACGGTCAAGGGCACCAACAACATCGATTACGGTCAGCCGGTCTCGGCACCGGAGTATGTGAACGAGCTGCCGCTGTAGAGGGGAAGAATCATTCGCCCCTGGGTTTAAAAAGATGCTTTATTGCCTACTCTTTGATAGAATAAAGTATTATTTATCCGAATAGCGTGTCAGGAGCTGCGGTGCCGTTCTCTTCTTTACTTGGAGGGCGGCACCCGCTTCTGCGTATACCCGCGCTATACAATGTAGGAGGCAGACAAGATGAGATCAAACGGACGCAACGAAGACCAGCTTCGGCCGCTGACGATAACCACACAGACCAACAAATATGCAGAGGGCTCCGTCCTTATTGAGATGGGAGATACCAAGGTCATCTGCACAGCAACTGTGGAGGAGAAGGTGCCGCCGTTCCTGAAAGGACAGGGCAAAGGCTGGGTCACCGCCGAATATTCAATGCTGCCCCGGGCGACCCAGACCCGCAACCAGCGGGAAGCGGCGCGCGGCAAGCTGACCGGCCGGACCATGGAGATCCAGCGTCTGATCGGACGGGCTCTGCGTTCGGTCGTGAATCTGCAGGCGCTCGGTGAGCGCAGCATTACGCTGGACTGTGACGTCATCCAGGCGGACGGCGGGACGCGGACGGCTTCGATTACAGGCGCTTTTGTCGCCATGGCCTTTGCGATGAACAAGCTGGCACTCCAGAATAAGCTGACTGTGTTCCCGATTACAGACTATCTTGCAGCGATTAGTGTGGGTGTCGTCGGGGACAAGACACTGCTTGATCTCAATTATGAAGAGGATTCCAAGGCGAAGGTCGATATGAACGTGGTTATGACAGGCAACGGAGCGCTGGTGGAGCTGCAGGGAACCGGAGAGGAACGTCCGTTCACCCGCCAGGAGCTGGACGAGCTGCTGGGTCTCGGCGAGAAAGGGATTCATGAGCTGATCGCAGTACAGAAGGAAGTTCTCGGACCCATTGCGCTCAAAATCCCTTCCGGCCTAACCGGCCAGGAGGTGTAGGATGAAGTCCGGCAGCGGTATTCTGATTGTTGCGACGAAGAACAAAGGGAAGGTGCGGGAATTTCAGCATGCTTTTGCTCCGCTGGGGCTAACAGTTAAGAGCATGTTCGACTACCCCGGGCTCCCGGATGTGGTTGAGGACGGAGCCACCTTTGCCGAGAATGCCTTCAAAAAATCCCGTGCTGTAGGCGACGCCCTCGGACTGCCGGTGCTTGCCGATGATTCCGGCCTGTGCGTGGAGGCGCTGGACGGAAGGCCGGGGGTGTATTCGGCCCGCTATGCCGGGGAGGCTGCGGATGATGAAGCGAATAACCTGAAGCTGCTCAGCGAGCTGGAGCGGCTGAAGCAGGGTGAGGATACGGACCAGCCGCTGCTGAGTCCCGCCCGCTTCGTCTGTGCCCTGTCGCTGTATGACCCGGACGACGGCCGCGAGTGGACGGCGGAGGGGACGGTTGAAGGCTGGATTACCTCGGAGCCTGCGGGCGGGGCCGGCTTCGGTTATGACCCGCTGTTCTATCTCCCGGAGTATGAGAAGACGATGGCCGAGCTGACACTGGAGGAGAAGCAGATGATCAGCCACCGTGGAGCGGCGCTCCGCCTGCTGACCGAGAAGCTGGCAGCTGCACAGGGTGGAGACGCCTAGTTGCATAGGGGATATAGAACCAGAGGATGCCTGAATTTGCGGCATCCTCTTTTTTTTGCATTGTGAAGGGGCTTTCAGGGGGATATCACATTACATTATGACTGCACAAGATAATATTATCCCCTGATTATGGAAATCTCCCCCTAGTAAATCCGCAGCCTTTGTATGAGAATTAGAGTTGACTTCACCCCTTCGCACCATCCGCATCCATCCACTAATGAATACCTTCCGCAAGTTTTGCATGACACAGGCGGCTTAACAGAATTCTGCAAAACTTACTGCACCAGCACTGGCATCAGCACAAGTTATCCATCCATAAGCAACTGCAGGTTATATATTCGAAACAGGTTTGCAGCGGGGCAATAGTCTGTCCGTGTGCCGTTTGCGCTGCGTTATTGGTTTGTTGTCATTCTATTATCAAGTCTTTGTCAATTTCATAGTTTCAC
The DNA here is from genome assembly GCF_022234545.1 of Paenibacillus piscarius. Taxonomy (GTDB): domain Bacteria; phylum Bacillota; class Bacilli; order Paenibacillales; family Paenibacillaceae; genus Paenibacillus_AQ; species Paenibacillus_AQ piscarius. The sequence continues at coordinate 157,701 of NZ_JAIEUI010000007.1, read as the reverse complement.
AGGGTGGGGTCAATCCGGTCCGGGAGGTGAGCGCTTCATCCCCATGAGGGGGCAACGGCAGAGCACATGCGCAAGAAGCAGATTTGCAGGTTACGCATAGAACCGGGGAGGTAATATACGAATGGCTTTTATGACAAGCAAATTCCGTAAATCCTTTGTGCTTGGCTTGGCGGCGGTCCTGATCCTTACACTGATATCGGCGGTTGGTCCAAACGGCAAGACGGCTAATGCAGCAGGCGATTACAAGATTGTCGGTTATTATGCCTCATGGGCCGCTTACGGGCGGGCTTATAATGTATCGGATATCGATACCAGCAAAATGAATGTCATCAACTACGCCTTCGCCGATATTTGCTGGAACGGCATCCACGGCAACCCGGACCCGACCGGGCCGAATCCGGTCACCTGGTCCTGCCAGAATGAGCAGGGACAGGCGATCAGCGTTCCGAACGGCACCGTTGTGCTGGGCGATCCGTGGATCGATGCCCAGAAAAGCTTCGGGGATGACAAGTGGGATGATCCCATCAAGGGGAATCTGAAGCAGCTCTGGAAGCTGAAGGAGAAGAATCCGAATCTGAAGACGATGATCTCCGTCGGAGGCTGGACCTGGTCGAACCGCTTCTCGGATGTGGCTGCGACCGCAGCAACCCGCGAGGTGTTCGCGAATTCCTCCGTGGATTTCATCCGCAAATATAAGATGGACGGCGTCGATCTGGACTGGGAGTATCCGGTCAGCGGAGGACTTGCAGGCAACAGCTACCGCCCTGAGGATAAGCAGAACTATGTCCTGCTGCTCCAGAAGATCCGCGAGAAGCTGAACGCAGCCGGTGCAGCCGATGGCAGAACGTATCTGCTGACCATCGCCTCCGGTGCAGGCCCTACCTACATCCAGAATAATAATCTTAGCGGAATCGCGTCCGTGGTGGACTGGATCAACATTATGACCTATGACTTCAACGGCAGCTGGAATCCTACTACCGGCCACAATGCGCCGCTGTATTATGACCCGGCCGCTGCTTCATCCGGGCTGACCGAGCCGGCGAATTATAATGTCGACAAAGCGGTCACCAGCTATCTCAGTGCAGGTGTACCGGCAAGCAAGCTGGTACTGGGAATGCCGTTCTACGGCCGGGGCTGGGGAGGTGCGCCCGCTGCGGGTAACGGACAGTATCAGGTGTCCGCCGGCATCTCCCAGACCGGAACCTGGGAGAAGGGCAACTATGACTTCAGTGATCTGGAAGCCAATTACATTAATAAGAACGGCTACACCCGCTACTGGAACAACACGTCCAAAGTGCCTTACCTCTATAATGCTTCCAATCAGACCTTTATCAGCTATGACGATGCCGAATCCATCGGCCACAAGGCCAGCTATCTTAAGAGCAAGGGCCTGGCCGGGGCTATGTTCTGGGAGACCAGCGGCGACCGCAACAAAACTCTGCAGACCAAGCTCAGCGCCGAGCTGAGCGGCGGAGTGGTAACGCCGACACCGACACCGGTGCCGAGCGCGACAGCCACGCCAACACCAACGGTGAAGCCGTCGGCCACACCGGGTACGACAGCCACACCGACTCCGACGGTGAAACCATCGGCCACACCAACCGCTACTGCGACGCCGACCGCGACACCGGGGCAATGCACGGTTGGCGCGTGGAGTTCAACTGCGGTTTATACACAAGGCCAGCAGGTCTCCTACGGCGGGCTAATCTATCAGGCCCAGTGGTGGACGCAAGGGGACCGGCCGGATCTCAGCGGCGCCTTCGGGGTATGGCGGGTCACCGGCACCTGCGGCAATGCAACACCGCAGCCGACCGTAACCCCTTCCCCGACTGCATCGCCGACAGTGCAGCCTACGAATACACCAGCGGTAACGCCAGCTCCGTCCGCTACACCTGGCGCAGCCGCCTGGACAGCGGGAACCGCCTATAGCGCCGGCAATGTGGTCACTTACAGCGGCAAATCGTACACCTGCCTGCAGGCCCACACCGCGCTGGCCGGGTGGGAGCCTGCGGTCACCCCTGCACTCTGGAAGCTGAATTAGAGCAGGCGACGTACAGCAGTCTGCGGCAAGTAATCTTTAAGTCACTCCATTACACTGAAGCGGTGCCTTCCCGGGGAAGGCGCCGTTTTGACGTGTCTTGTTTCACAGAATGAGGAGACTTTCCGCTTCGCCGGGAGCTGTTTGTGGTTAAATATAGATATCTGGTCCACAGTTGACCCTGTTTCACTCTGCAGAAATATCACGGCTTGAATAAGCGGCCTCCTGCTGAAATATAATGTAGAGGCGGGCAGTTGCTTCCCGAAAATATTTATGAAACGTGAAGCCGAATATTTCGTTATAGTAGTATATAGCGGAAGGTGGTGGGTTCACCGATGAGTATGTGGGTATTATGGTTAATTGCCGCTGGCGTCTTGTTTGTTGTAGAGATGTTTACGTTTACATTCTATTTGTTATGGCTTAGCCTGGGAGCCCTGGCAGCCGGAGTGGTCGCGCTTGTGCTTCCGGATGCATGGCTGCTCCAGGTCATAGCGGGTTCGCTGTTAGCCCTGGTCCTGACGTTCTTCACCAAGCCTCTGTCGGAGCGTCTGCGCCATTCACGGGGCTTCAAGGATACCGGGACCGAGATTATCGGGCGGCAGGGTCTGGTGACCGAACCGATTGAGCCTGGCCGTTACGGGCAGGTCAAGGTAGGCGGCGATACATGGAGTGCAACCTCTACAGTGGCGCTTGGCAAGGGTCAGCAAGTAATTGTGGTAAGAAGAGGCACAACTATTATTGAAGTAGAACGATGGGGGGATATGTACTAATGGAATTGGTGATTATCGGAATTATTATTGTCGTCGTCGTAGTATTTATCGCAATGACGATCAAGATTGTCCCGCAGCAAAGAGTAGGCGTTGTGGAGCGTCTGGGTAAATTCAACCGTCTGCTCACACCAGGTCTGAACATTCTGATTCCGGTAATTGATCAGATCCGGGTCTATCATGACCTGCGGATTCAACAGGCGAATGTACCGCCGCAGACCGTAATTACGAAGGATAACGTGCAGGTTCAGATCGACACGATTATCTTCTATCAGGTCGTTGGCCCGGAAGAAGCAACATATGGCATCTCCGATTATGTGTATGGGGTGCGGAATATCTCCACAGCCACCATGCGTCAGATTATCGGTAAGCTGGAGCTGGATGAGACCTTGTCCGGCCGTGAAAAGATCTCTTCCGACATCCGTCTCGCTCTGGATGAAGCGACGGAGAAATGGGGCGTGCGTATTGAGCGCGTTGAAGTCATCGACATCAAGCCGCCGCTCGATATCCAGGAAGCCATGGACAAACAGATGAAGGCCGAGCGCAGCAAGCGTGCGATTGTCCTGGAGGCGGAAGCCGCCAAGCAGGATATGATCCTGCGTGCAGAAGGGGATAAGCAGAGTAAGATCCTGAAGGCTGAAGGGGATAAGGAAGCGCGTATCCGTCAGGCGGAAGGTCAGCGTCAGGCACAGGAGCTGGAGGCGCTGGGGCAGGCCAAGGCGATCGAGGCGGTTGCAGAAGCCGAGAAGAGCCGGATTGCCATGATTGCCTCTGCCGGATTGGATGAGCGGGTGCTGGCATACCAGTCCTTTGAAGCCTTGACCGATATCTCCAAGGGACCTGCGAACAAGGTATTCCTGCCGACCAGTGCGGTTGAGACGCTGGGCAGTCTGGGAGCGATATCCGAAGTGTTCAAGGCCGGCAAGGACGGCAAGTAAGGAGACGGCAATTTACAATTGCTGCTTTATCCGTTAGAGTTAATAGCACAATCATGACAAGGCTTAGAAGGCAATCGCTGCCTCTTAAGCCTTTGCTTATGTAGACTGTTTTGCCGCCGTGCAGAACCTGAAGGAGAAGATACCGTGACGCAAAAAGAAATTTCCCCGCTCGTAGACATGCTGGGGCTGCAGCCTCATGTGGAAGGCGGATGGTACAAGAGGCTGTGGAACGCTCCCTTTGAGATTCCGCAGGAGACTCTGGGCGCAGCCTATTCGGGGCCGCGGGCCTCAGCTTCGTCGATTTATTTCCTGCTCCATGCAGACGAGACCTCAGATTGGCACACGGTTGTGTCGTCCGAAATCTGGCTGTATCATTCCGGAAGCCCGATTGTGCTCAGCCTGGGAGGCAGCGGTGCCGAACCGGAGAATGTCACTGAGGTGATCCTGGGTCTGGATATTGCTGCAGGCCAGCAGCCGCAGGTGGTCATTCCTCCCGGCGTATGGCAGGCGGCCCGCCCGCTCGGTGAAGAACCGGCGCTGGTCTCCTGCATCGTATCGCCGGAGTTCCACTTCGACGATTTCAAGCTGATTGACAAGAAATAAGCGGTGGAGATGGAGTGGAGCCTGAAGAGGGGCTGTACTCCATTTTTGATGTGCAATCTGGTATATGGATTCTGCATTTGGCTGATTATACATACGGTAATAAGGTTAAGGAAGCATGTGATGAACTCAACACAATAAGGCTTGGAGGGCAAACATATGATGAGTCAATGGAACGCACCATTTACAGGCGGCCCAACCTTGAACGACGGCGTGACGATGCCGTGGCTGGGGCTGGGGGTCTGGCAGGCCAAGGACGGCGATGAGGTGATCTCGGCCGTGAAGTCGGCAGTGGAGACCGGATACCGCAGCATTGATACGGCCGCCGGCTACAACAATGAAGAGGGCGTGGGACAAGCCATCCGTGAATGCGGAGTACCCCGGGAAGAGCTGTTCATTACCACGAAGGTCCGCAATCCGGATCAGGGCTATGAGTCCACCTTGAAGGCTTTTGAATTAAGCCGCAAGAAGCTGGGTCTGGAGCAGGTCGATCTGTACCTGATTCACTGGCCGGTGGCCGGCAAATATAAAGAAACCTGGAGAGCGCTGATCCATCTGCAAAAGGAAGGCCTGGTCAAATCGATCGGCGTCAGCAACTTTCAGATTCATCATCTGCAGGATATCATTGAGGATAGCGGTGTAGTGCCGGTAGTGGACCAGGTGGAATTTCACCCGCTGCTGACCCAGCGCGAGCTGCTGAAATACACGCAGGAGCACGACATCCAGCTCGAAGCCTGGAGCCCGCTGATGCAGGGTAATCTAGATCTGCCGCTGCTGAAGGAGCTGGCGGAGCGGTATGGCAAGACGCCAGCGCAGATTGTCCTGCGCTGGGATCTGCAGCAGGGCGTCATTACGATTCCGAAGTCGGTCCATAAGGAGCGGATCATCGAGAACGCCGGATTCTTCGACTTCACGTTAAGTGACGAGGACGTCAAGGCCATTGAGAATCTGAACCAGAACCGCCGCTTCGGCCCGGACCCGGATAATTTCAACTTCTGAGCTGGTTTTATATGCCTTGAATACAAAGAGCGGTCTCCTTAAGGGGGCTGCTTTTTGCATTTGGCGGCAGCATACTATTTTTCATTAACACTTCTAATTTTAAATTTTTATGTTATAATCGTAATAATTACGATTAATTAAGTGGAGTTGAATGCCATAATACGAACTTTGTTGCAACGCTTATTGCAGCTCATTCCAGTGCTGCTGGGCATCTCAGTCATAACCTTCGCGCTGATGCACTTAACCCCGGGTGATCCTGCAGAGATTATGCTGCGTGCTGACGGTATTAAGCCTACATATGAAGCCATTGAGGCGACCAGACAGGCCCTTGGTTTGGATGGTCCTGTATATATGCAGTATTTGCATTGGTTGAACCGGGTGCTCCATCTCGATCTGGGTATCTCTTACAGCAGCAACCGTCCCGTATTCACAGAGCTGATGAGCCGTTTCCCGGCTACTGCGCTGTTAGGCGGCTGTTCTCTGTTGGCCGCTATTCTTATAGCCTTGCCTCTGGGTGTAGGCTCTGCTCTGTATCCGGGGAGATGGTTGGACCGGCTGGGCAGGGGATGTGCACTGCTTAGCGTGTCAATGCCAGGCTACTGGCTGGGTCTGCTCCTGATTTATTATGGTTCAGTGAAGATGGGATTGTTTCCTGTAACGGGAATGGATGGGATCTCCAGTGTGATTCTGCCTGCATTCACACTCGGATTTGGTATGGCGGGGGTGTATATCCGTCTGATTCGTTCCAGTCTGCTGGAGGTTCTGGGTACGCTCTACATCAGAGCGGCAAGGGCCAAGGGACTGCAGGAATGGAGAATCATTACCATACATGCGCTTCGCAATGCACTTCTTCCGAGTCTTACCCTCCTTGGGGTGAACATAGCAGGGCTGCTCGGCGGTTCTGTGATCGTAGAGACGATATTTTCCTGGCCGGGAATCGGGAAGTATGTGATTGAGGCGATTTTTGCCAAAGACTATATTGTCATTCAAGGTTATGTATTAGGGATGGCTGTTGTCGTTGTCCTGGTGAATCTGGCAGCAGATTCGCTGCAGCTGATGCTGGACCCGCGAATCAGGCTGCGCTAAAGCTGTAATAAGGAGCAAAGGTTTATGTTTCGAATTAGCTTATTCAAAAATAACGGAGCGAGGCTGGGGGCGGGGATTATCCTTGTATTCATTGGCGCGGGACTCCTTGCCCCATGGCTCGCCCCCTCCGACCCGCTGCAGATTCACCTGGAGCATAAGCTGAGCTCGCCTTCCTGGCACTATCCGCTTGGTACGGACCATCTGGGACGCTGTGTCCTGTCCCGCTTAATCTATGGGACAAGAACTACCTTGTACTATTCGTTTGTCATCTTGACTGTTGTTTTTGCCATTAGCATCCCTGTAGGCTTGCTGGCTGGTTACGCCGGCGGCAAAATTGATCACCTGATTATGCGGATCATCGACATCCTGCTTGCTTTTCCCAGCTTAATTCTATCGCTCGCGATCACAGCCATGTTGGGCCCCAGTATGAAGAATCTGCTGATCGCATTTGCAGCCGTCTGGTGGACGGGATATGCCCGAGTGATCCGCAGTGTGGTGCTTCAGATCAAGGAAGGCGGATATATTGCCGCTGCCAAAGCGTCGGGCACTACGCATCTGCAAATTGTGCTGAGGCATATCCTGCCGCTTGCAGCCCACCCGATTCTCGTCCTGGCGTCTATGGAGGTGGGGACGATAATGCTCTCGATTGCGGGGTTGTCCTTTCTTGGTCTGGGCGCCCAGCCGCCTATACCGGAATGGGGAGTGATGCTGAACGACAGCCGTGCTTATATTCAGACGGAGCCGCGTCTGATGCTCTTCCCTGGAGCGGCAATCCTGCTGGCAGTACTGGGCTTCAATCTCTTAGGAGAAGGCTTGCGCCGGTCGGCGCATAATTACGATACTCTCGGGAGGTGAACATCCGGTACATGAACAATGAATCTACACTGCTGAAGGTCAGTCATTTGTACACCAGCTTCCATACGGGAAGTCAGCAGGTCAGGGCTGTAGAGGATGTCAGTCTCGAAGTGAGATCCGGGCAGATTGTTGCTCTGGTCGGCGAGAGCGGAAGCGGTAAAAGTGTTACGGCGATGTCTATTCTGGGATTAGTGGATCCTCCAGGCGTCATTGACAGCGGAGAGATATGGCTTCGCGGCAACAATCTCCGGGAGTGCTCTCCCCGGCAGCTAAGGAAGCTCCGGGGGAGCGAAATGTCAGTTATTTTTCAAGATCCCGTGAACGCATTGAATCCTGTGCTCCCGATTGGAAGGCAGATTATGGAGACGATTACCTTGCACCGGCAAGTCACTGGACAAGCAGCCAAGCAGCTGGCCATGGAGCAGATGCAGCAAGCAGGTCTTAGCGATCCTGTACAGCTATTCACTAAATATCCGTTTCAAATTAGCGGCGGGATGTGCCAACGGGTCATGATTGCTATCGCACTGGCTTCCGGAGCGGGCTTGCTAATTGCAGATGAACCCACAACGGCGCTGGATGTAACCATTCAAGCACAGATTCTCAAGGAGCTGGACCGGATCAGACAGGCGAATCATATGGGGATCCTGCTCATTACGCATGATCTCGGCGTGGTCGCTGAGCTTGCAGACTATGTCTATGTAATGAAATCGGGCAGGATTGTGGAATCAGGAGACGTCTTTGACATCTTTTCGAGACCCGTGCATCCCTACACTAAATACTTAATGGATTGCAGATAACAACCATAATATTACATGACTTGCTGGGAGTGTGGTGATTGGTGAAGCTGCTGGAGGCGGTAGGCCTGAACAAACAATATAGCATGAAAAGGGGGTGGTTCACACCTGAAGCCAGGAGTGTACAAGCGGTGAATGATGTGTCCCTCAGTCTGGAGAGCGGAGAAACCCTGGGACTGGTGGGTGAGAGCGGCTGCGGGAAGAGCACCTTGGCCAGACTCTTGCTGGGACTGGAGAAGCCGACCTCTGGAAGGGTACTGTACCGGAGTGTGGATTATACAGACTGGAGCTTCAGCGAGATGCGTAAGCTCCGCAGCAGGATGCAGATGGTGTTCCAGAACAGCCTGGCTTCCTTCAATCCCTTGTTTACCGTAGAGCAAATTATCGGAGAGCCTCTTCGGAACTACGGGGAGCGGAAGGCCGGTGCACGCCGGGGAAGGGTAGCTGACACGCTAGAGCTTGTAGGACTTGAGCGGAAGTACATTCACAGTTATCCGCATGAACTCAGCGGCGGCCAGCAGCAGAGGGTCGGAATTGCCAGAGCCATCGCCCTGCGCCCGGAGCTGATTATCTGTGATGAACCGTTCTCAAGTCTCGATGTCACTCTGCGGAAGCAAATGATGGATCTGCTGCAGGCATTGAAGCGGGAGCTGGGATTATCCTACGTGTTCATTACACATGACTTGTCCGTAGTCAACCGTTTTTGCGACAGCGTAGCTGTGATGGTTCAAGGGGGGATTGTGGAGAAGCAAACAGGTGCGCATATCATGCAGCAGGCAGACCACCCGTATACAAGAAGATTGCTCTCCTCGGTACCGGTGCAAGACCCCCGCTTAAGGAGAAAAGACAGAGAAAAGGAGTACAGAGGATGAGAACCCGCTCAAAGTTAAAAAGTGTATTAGCAACACCGCTATTCTTCATGCTTCTCGTAATCATTATGGGAGTGTCAGGTTGTAGTAATTCTGATAGAGCAGCCCAAACCTCTGAATCCGGGGGCAAGGCGATTACTGTCGCCATATCGGCTGATGCCGGCCTCGACCGGCTGGATGCCGGGGCCTATGACGGCTCGATGAATGTGCATGCGATGATATACGACGGATTAGTAGAGTACGGCGAGAAGGGTGAGATTGTGCCTTCGCTTGCGGAGTCATGGGACATCTCAGAGGACGGAAAGGTCTATACCTTCCATCTTCGTCAGGGCGTCAAGTTCTCAGACGGTACGGAATTTAATGCGGAGGCGGTCAAGTTCTCCTTCGAACGCTGGATTAAGGACCCGTCCAACTCGCTGAATGTAGCTACCGCTATGGAATCTCTTGATGTTGTGGACGAGCATACCATTACTATGACATTCAACAAAGCGTATTATCCTTTCCTGACCGAGCTGTCCTTTGCCAGACCGGTACGGATTATCAGCCCTACCGCAGTGGAGCCGGCAGGTGATATTAACGGTACTTTTGTCAAAGCGATTGGAACCGGTGCCTGGATGGCAGAGAGCTATAAGACCGATCAGGAGGCGGTGCTGGTCAGCAATCCTAATTATTGGGGAGAGAAGCCGAAGCTGTCCAAAATCATTATGAAGGTAATTCCTGATCCGCAGTCCAGAATACTGGCGCTGCAAAGCGGGGATGTGGACATTGCCGGAGGACAAATGGGAAAAATCCCGGTTGAAAGTGTACCCTTAATCGAAGCGGATGCCGCACTAAGCCTGCAAAAGACACCGGGAACGAGCTCACATTTCATGATTTTCAACTATAATACGCCTGCTCTGCAAGACTTGAATGTCCGCAAAGCGATTAATCTCGCGATGAACAAAAAAAGCATTGTAGACGATCTTATGAACGGCATCGGACAGGAGGCCAAAGGCTTGTTCCCGCTGACCATTCCCTATGTCACAGAGTCGAATAACACATGGTACGGCTTCGATCCGGAGGAAGCCAAGCAACTGCTGGCAGCTGCCGGCTATAAGGATTCGGATGGAGATGGAATTGCTGATAAGGACGGAATGCCGCTTGAGTTCAATCTTGTGCTTCAGCAAGCCGAATATCCGGAATGGAAGACCATCAGTGAACTGATTCAGTCCGAGCTCAAAGAGATTGGCATTGCTGTCAATCTTCAGGTGCTTGAGCCAAATGCCTATTATGATGCCTTATGGACGAGCAAAGCTTATGATCTTATCCTGTATCGGACCTATGATGATGCCTATAATCCTCATTCGTTCTTGTTGTCCCTGTTCCACCGGACAGCTGAAGCACCCGCTGTGGTATGGTCGGATGCGGAGCTGGAAGCTCAGATTGATACCGCAGTCGGAGCCATGGATCTTCAGGAACGTCAGAGTGCCTATGATTCCTTATTCTTAAGAATGTATCAGGAAGCGATGTTTGCAGCTGTATATTTCCCTGATGACATATTGGCTGTAAATCATAGAGTGACCGGATTCAAGCCGGGATACACCACGTTCACGCCTATTCTTTGGAACCAGCTGGATGTGGGTAGTAATGATTAAGGTAATGTACTTGCCACGAAGGAGTGAATGGGATTGAGTATACAACAAGAGGTAGAACAGTATTGGGAAGGCGAAGCAGAGCTGTACAGTGAAGGCATTCAAAAGGAACTGAACGGCTTCCAGCGGGAGGCGTGGCTGAAGCTGATCCTTGAGCATGCTCCGCAGAAGGAGAGCCTGCATGTTCTGGATATTGGCTGTGGTCCAGGCTTCTTCTCCGTCATTCTCTCAAGCGCCGGGCATTTAGTTACGGCAATTGATTGCACAGACAATATGCTGGAAGAGGCGCGTATCCATTCCAGCCGGGAAGGGGTCAACGTTACGTTCCGCAAGATGGACTCGCACAAGCTGGATTTTGCTGCCGGGAGCTTTGATCTAATTGTCTGCCGCAATGTCACATGGAGTCTTGCCGATCCTCAGGCAGCCTATAAGGAATGGGGAAGAGTACTTAAGCCGGGGGGACGGCTGCTGGTGTTCGATGCCAACTGGAACCGTCATCTATGGGATGAAGAGATGGCGCGGAAGCATAGGGAGGATCAGCAGGCTTATATGGATAAGGGCTATGGTGAGCTTCCGCATCATAAGGACGTTGAAGAGACTGACCGTCTGAGCCTTGCCCTGCCGCTGACCAGAGAGTGGCGGCCGGAGTGGGATGTGCGGACACTCACAGAGCTTGGCTTCTCCTCTGTCTATACGGAAGAGAAGCTGAACGGTAAGGTGCTGGAGGAGAAACAGCAGGTCTTGTACCGGTCAACACCGATGTTCATGATTTGCGCTGAGAAATAAGGCTGGAAAAACAAAAACAGCGATTCTCTAAAAGGAGAGCCGCTGTTTTTTGCTTGCGTGATGTGGTGCATCAGCCGATCGACACATTGTATGTTTTTAGCCACAGGTTGACCTGGGCCAGATAGGCGAATAATTGCGGGCCGGACATCAGCTGGCCGAACCACGGCAGGTTGGAGGAGGACTCTGGCGATGCGGCGATTTCCCGGATTTTGGCCGGATCAATCAGCGGCAGAATGGGGGAGGACGGATCATCCAGAATGCTCAGCATCTGCGAACGCACCATGTTCAGATAAGCGGGATTATGCGTTTTGGGGTACGGGCTTTTTTTGCGGTAGAGCACATCGTCAGGCAGTACACCCTCCAGCGCTTTGCGCAGAATCCCTTTCTCCCGGTTGCCAACTGTTTTAATTTCCCAGGGAATGTTGAACACATATTGTACCAGCCGGTGGTCGCAATACGGCACGCGGACCTCCAGGCCCACCCCCATGCTCATCCGGTCCTTGCGGTCCAGCAGCGTCGGCATGAAGCGGGTAATGTTGAGATAAGACATCACGCGCATCTGGGCCTGTTTGCCGGTCTCGCCGTCCAGCTTGGGGACTTCAGCTACGGCATCGCTGTAACGGTCACCCAGATACTCCAGCGGACGTATCCACTCCCGGATCTCCGGCGACAGCAGCCCGGCGCGCATTTTGGGAGCTACTGACCAGGGAAAAGTGCCCGACGACAGCATCTCCTCACGGTGGAACCAGGGGTAGCCGCCGAAGATTTCGTCTGCCGCTTCGCCGGAGATGGCGACCGTAGCCTTCTTCTTGATCTCCTGGCAGAACAGATACAGCGATGAATCCACATCGGTCATCCCGGGCAGGTCGCGGGAGTAGAGAGCATTGTCGAGTGCAGCGACCAGCTCCGGGGTGTCAAAAGCAATAAAATGATGGTTCGTCTTGAGCTCGTCGATCATCCGCTGAATCCAGGGGCCGTCGGCTCCGGGCTGGAAGGCATGGCTTTTGAAATGCTTATCGTTGTCGACATAGTCTACCGAGAAGGTATCGATGCGGCCCTGGCCGGTCCGGTTGTAGTAATCCACGGCAAGGGCAGTCAAAGCACTGGAGTCCAGCCCGCCGGAGAGCAGCGAGCAGACGGGGACGTCCGAGACCAGCTGGCGCTCAAGTGTATCCTGAAGCAGCTCGCGCACCCGCGCCGCCGTCTCCTCCACATTATCCGTGTGCTGGACGCTCTCCAGCTCCCAATAGGCATAAGAACGGATGCCGCTGCGGCTATAAATCATGGCATGACCGGGACGAAGCTCGAATATATCTTGGTATACCCCCTGTCCCGGGGTGCGGGCCGGACCGATGATGAAAATTTCTGCCAGTCCTTCCGGTCCGACCTTCGGCTGAATCTTGGGATGCTGCAGCAGCGCCTTGGGCTCCGAGCCGAACACGAAGACATCGTCCACCTGGCTGTAGAACAACGGCTTCACACCCAGGCGGTCACGGGCCAGGAAGACCTGATCGCGCAGACTGTCCCAGACGGCAAAGGCGAAGATGCCATTGAGCTTCTCTGTGCAGTCCGGTCCCCATTCAATATAGGCATGGAGCAGCACCTCGGTATCGCATTCGGTGAGAAAATGGTGCCCGCGCTGCTTCAGCTCCTTTTTCAGCTCAGGGGCATTGTATAACTCGCCGTTGTAGACTATGGCGTACACCTTATCGTCATGGCGGGCAATCATCGGCTGTGCACCGTTCTCAGGGTCGATGACGCTGAGCCGGCGGTGTCCGAAGGCGATCGGGCCTGAAATCCAGGTTCCGGCTGCGTCCGGTCCGCGGTTCGCCAACGTTTCAGTCATTCTGACAAGCAGTTGCGAGTGCCCTGTAAGATCACCGCGCCACTGGACAAATCCGGTTATTCCGCACATGACTATTCATCCTCTCTTTTGTGCGATTGTTGTCTGTCCTTTCTTTTTTGCCAAGTAATTCAGATATATGCCGATTGAAGGCATAAAATGTATGTCCTTATCCGAACACTAGGGGAGAGGGAAATTTGCCAGGAGGGATGATGACAAGTGTATTACATTAAAGACGCCAAAATCCGCAGAATGACCGAATACGACGGTGCGCCCTGCGCAGAGGTTGGCGTACTGCCCGGAGCGGTAGGCGATCTTCCGCTGCTCGTGTATATTGTGGAGGACCGGCGCGAGGACGGCTACGAGATTGTCCGGATTCTGACGAATGATGCGGATACGTCCACCGACTGGTTCGACAACAATCTCCATGATGCCTTCAAGGATGTGACGGTCAGCGGCTTCACCGGCAGCCCGGTGATGAGCCCGGAGGATGAGCGTTCCAAGTTCCAGCGTGAGCTGCTGATCTTCGGCGACCTGAAGCGGCAGCTGGGCGAGCATTTCCGGCAGCTTCCCTAACGCGATTTCCCGGCGATCCTATCAGGGCTTGACCTATAGAAGGGAGGCTTTCCGTGCACGGGGGTCACGGAAAGCTTCTTGTTCTGGAAGAGTTTGGTCTTGAAAATTCTGCTGAATCAGTTATAATGAATAACGTTGCATTAATACATAGTGTTCATGTCCCGGTAGCTCAGCTGGATAGAGCATGCGCCTTCTAAGCGCACGGTCGGGGGTTCGAATCCCTTCCGGGACGTCACATCAGCAGCCTTCCATTGGAAGGCTGTTTTGATGTCTGGGGGAGGAGAACCCAGGCGCGCAGCGAACCCAGCACGAACCTCGCGGACTGTGATTCCGCTATTTCGGCGGATTACTGCCTGTGCGCAGATTATGCGGACACAGAATCCGTTAAGTAACTATTGATGCGCTGATTTCAGCTCCAAAGGGTGGGATAAGAGCCTCTGAGTCCGCCACGGGGAGAAAATCCGGCTTTTTCAGCGAATAAGGTCCTCTGAGTCCGCGTAACACCGCTGGTGACCATGCCTGTACTCTAAATGGCTGGCTATGGAGAACGCTCCAACGGCGGCGGACCTTACACGAACCTAGCGGACTGTGATTCCGCTATACAGTTACTTACATCCGCTCCGGCTTAGGCAGACCGAGTACATCCAGCGCCTCGCCCAGTGTATCGGTGAAGCAGCGGGTCAGCCAGAGGCGGAAGGCGATGCTTGCCGCTTCCCCTTTGAGGATCGGGCAGGCGGAGTAGAAGTTACTGAACAGCGAGGCCAAGCTATGGGCATAATTGCAGATTGTGTTCGGCGTCAGCTCCCGGCTGGCGGTATACAGGATCTCCTGCCACAGGCTGAGCTGGCGCAGCAGGGCCAGTTCAGCGGCTTCAAGCTGCGCCGGGAAGGGCGGCAGTCCGCTTGTCACACTGTCCGTGTCCTCGCCCGCACTGCCCGCCGCAACGCCCTTACTAATCACCCGGCTGGCCCGGGCGTAGGCGTACATCAGGTAGACGCCGGTATTGCCGGAGATTTCCATCGCCTGCTTGAAGTCGAACACAATCTCGGTACCCAGATTGAAGCGCAGCAGGTAGTAGCGGATGGCAGCGGTGGCGATGAGCCGGCTGGACAGCCCGTTTTTATCGGAACGGGTGGCTTCGATGGTATCCTCCATAAGCTGGACGAGATCGGCGACCTTAATGCCGATGCCCTGGCGCCCGGACATGGCGTAGGAGCTTTTGCCGCCGGAGGTGTCGATGCCGAGCTCAGCCGCCGATGCGGGACTAAGCGAGACTACGCCGTAGCTGACATGGTGCAGCGAGTCCGCTTGCTCACCGAACCCCAGTGCCTCCAGAGCCTGCTTGACCATCGCCTGAGGATACTCCTGCCGGTAATCGATGACATTGACCACCCGGTCGGCCTGTCCAAAAGGCAGTGCCTGTCCCGTCAAGCCGGTCGTCCACAGCCCGCTGGTGAATTCACTGTACTTGAAGTCCTTGTCCAGCAGTCCGAACTTCCACAGATGATAGGCAATATCCTTGGCCGTATAGGTTAAAATCCCGTTCGAGCGCACCAGCACCTTGTCCTTCTGATGCTCCTCCAGCCCATCCGGCGCTGTATTGTCTTCCGATTGCTTCAGAATCCAGCAGCCGGCCAGCTTACCTTCGGTCTCCTGCACGAACACCCCTGTCTGCGACAGCAGGCTGAAGGCGGCTGACCAGAAGCCCTCTCTCAGAATGCTGCTCTCCCATACCAGCAGGTCGTAGTCTATGCCGAAGCCGCGCATCTCCTCGATATGCTCTCTGACGATCTGGCCGGCAACCAGCGTGCCCATCCAGGCCGTGTTGCCGTTACCTTCCTCCAGCTCGTGAAGAATCTCAGTCCGCTTCTGGACCATCTCGGGATGCTGTGCATACGTCTTATTGATCTCGGCATAGATGTCCCAGCAATAATCACCGAACCGGACATGCCCGCCCGCCAGCGGAACATGCAGCAGACCGGCCACCGTATCGGCCAGCTGATTGCCGAGATCGTCCACGTAGTTGTGTACCTCAACGGTGTGGCCGGTGGCCCGCAGCATCCGCACCAGGGCATCGCCGATACAGGCATTTCTCAGATGGCCGACGTGCATACTTTTGTTCGGATTCACCGAGGTATGCTCAACTATCACCTTCAGGCCCGCACCTGGAGGCAGCGCAAAATCATCCTTGGCCTCCGCCCACGCCTGCCAGTTCAAGTACAGGTTAATGAATCCGGGCGCAGCTACGCTGATTGTCTGCACCAGCCCGTTCACGGAGCCGGACGCCTTCATCTCTGCGGCAATCTGCTCTGCGATGACAAGCGGGGACTTGCGCAGGGAACGGGCCAGCTGCATGGCGATATTGCTGGAATAATCGCCGTGATCAGCATTCGCAGGCTGCTCCAGCGCCACGGTTCCCAGAGGGAGACCAGCTGGGCCGGGGTCTGGGGAGACGGCGCGGACGGCCTGCTCCAGATGTTGTCTGATAAGCTCACTTAGTATTGGCATGTAACAGAACCTCCTGTGTATGGGTATGGATCAAATAACGACAAAAAAAAGCCTGCGTCTCCAAAGAGACGAGGCCTGTGCGCTCGCGGTACCACTCCTGTTGCTGAACCCGGGTTCAGCCACCTTACAGGATAACGGTCCTGGGCCGGGGCTTCCTACTATACGTTCAGAAGTCCATCTCACGGGTGCGCTTCGCCGCCTTCGTCTGTACCGGCTTACACCAACCCGGCTCGCTGGGGACTAGACTTCAAGACGATTACTCTCCCGTTCATCGATTCAATATGAGTTTGTCTCAGTATAACGAATTTCCGGCAGAAAGCAATAGCCAATGTCCGCATGACCGGCAGATTTCTGCTGAGGCCTTAATCCGCAGTAGGCGCTCCCGTCAGATCCTTGATGTCTGTTGAGCCGTAAATCAGCAGTGCGATGACAATGACCAGCAGAAGTCCGCCGGCAAAGCCCTCTCCGTCAAAACTGTCCATTTCCCCGTACCTCCCTTTCTCTGGCGTGTGCGTGCTCAAGAGTTGTCGGCTTTCTTTTTCAAGGCGGCCATGATCTCATTCAGCGTCAGACTGCTGTTGTCATCCAGAAAGCTGACCAGCTTGTCGACGTTATTGTTGGTCAGATCACCCAGCGTTTTATATTTACCGACCAGACTGACGAACAGCGAGGCGTCCGTATACATCTGGATGGAGTCAACCTTCAATTTACCGGTCAGCAGCAGTGCGGCAACGGTGTATTCCAGACCTTTGGGAATTTGGGTTTTGGGGCCGGGCGGCGTTCTTTTGGCGGCAGGCTTCTTTCCTTTTCCAGGAGGGGGCATGGGACTCCCTTCTTCCGTATGGTGTTCGCAGGGACAGTGCAGCAGGGCAGATTCTCCTTATTCTAAAGATATGCTTTCCGGCAGGATTTGGTGAAATAGACCAGAGCAGTGTCCACACCGTTAAGCCGGCGGAGGAATAGAGTATAGGGCAGGAATGAATCCACTTTTGCCGGCGGCTGGGTCCATAAACAGGAAGGGGAGAGGTGCAGGATGGCTATTTTATCAACAGGACCAATTGAGAATAATGCGGTATCGGGAGTAAGGCCGACGCAGAGGGTTACCGTTAAAATGGTGGTGCGCAATACCGCAGGCAGCTCCGCTGTCAGTATTCAGGGGTATGTGCTGGGCTCGTCCAGAACGCTGTATGTCAGTGAGGTAATTGAAGTAGTGCCGAATCAGGTGGTGACCCGCGATTATTATGCAGATCTGGATGGTTATGAATTTGTATTTACCACCGGAGCGTTGACGGAAGAAGATATCGGCATTTCAGTCTGGGGCAAAAACGCATCCGGGCAGCTTGTGAACGCCCACCGGGTGGTGTCGCGCGAGAACCTCGGCTCGGAAGAGGGAGTGTAGGATTTCGCCGGGAAAAGGTAACATAACAGCAGGGACCCTCCAGCTTAGGAGAGTCCCTGTTTCAGCGTTTATACCAGATCGCAGGCTTCGGCAGGCATCCAGTGCGCATCCTGGCCGTCCCATTTCACGTTGCAGCCGATCGGGTTGGTCAGAGGCACACTTACAGGTTGGCCGGAGACCAGCTCCGTCAGAGCATTGTCCAGGTCGTTTACGGTCATTTTGCCGGTCTCGCGCGGATTATCGACACCGCGTCCGGTATAAACCAGCTTGCGGTCCTCATCGAAAATATAGAAATGGGGCGTGCGCAGCGCGCCGTAGGCCCGGGCCGTATCCTGGGTGGCATCCCGCAGATAGACCCAGGGGAACTTATGCTTCTCCATCCGGCCGATCATATGCTCAAGCGAATCATCGGGATGGGTGGTCTCGCTGTTGGCATTGATGCCGACGAAGCGGACCCTGTGATCATGGAATTTCTCCGCAGTCTGGCGGGTAATCTCATCGGAGCCGACGACGAACGGGCAATGATTGCAGGTGAAGAAGACAACCAGGAACCGGGCGGATGCAAAATCCTCCAGCGAATACGTGCGCCCATCCGTTGCCATCAGGGCGAAGTCAGGGGCTGAGTCTCCAAGGGCCAAAGTAAAGCTCATGTACAAGCACCTCCTGAGTTAGTTGTATGCGTTCTCTTGTAGTATACCGGACTTGCGCAGCGCTTCCAAACCGGCAGACGCCTCAGAGCGCGAGGATCTCGCGGATATCCTGCTCGCTCAGGCTGGACAGCGCCTCCTGGCCCGGCTGAATGACCTCGTCTATCAGACTTTTCTTTTTCTGCTGCAGCTCGTACATCTTGTCCTCCACCGTTCCTTGGGCAACCAGCCGGATCACCTGGACGATCCGCTTCTGCCCGATCCGGTGGGCACGGTCAGCGGCCTGCTGTTCGACGGCAGGGTTCCACCACAGGTCGTAGAGGATGACCGTCTCGGCCCCGGTCAGGTTAAGGCCGGTGCCGCCCGCCTTGAGCGAGATCAGGAACAGGTCGCGCTCGCCTTCATTGAAGCGGCTGCACAGCTCCACCCGCTGCGCGGCCGGGGTCTGGCCGTCCAGATAGAAATGCGGAATGCCCAGCAGCGCCAATTCGCGGCTGATGATGCCCAGCATCTGCGTGAACTGCGAGAAGATCAGCATCCGCTTGCCGGCGCTGCGGCATTCATCGATGATCTCCAGCAGTTGCTCGAACTTGCCGGAGCCGCCGGTGTAGCCGTCCACGAACAGAGCGGGATGGCAGCAGAGCTGGCGCAGCCGGGTCAGCCCGGCCAGCACCTTGAGCCGGCCGTTCCCGAAGGTGTCGCTGTCCAGATGCTTGAGCGCTTCCTTGCGCAGCCGGGCCAGATAGGCGACGTAGAGCTTCTTCTGCTCCGGCAGCAGCTCGGAGGCCTGCAGGGACTCGATTTTGTCAGGCAGCTCCTTCAGCACATCGCTCTTGAGCCGGCGCAGCAGGAAGGGCCGGATACGTCTGGCCACCGTCTCCCGGGGCAGGTCATGGAAGGCCTTCTTGCCGGGGAACAGGCCCGGGAAGATCACGCTGAAGATCGACCACAGATCCTCCAGCGCATTCTCCACCGGTGTGCCGGTCAGCGCAAAGCGGTAGCGGGCCTGGAGCAGCTTGACCGCCCGGGCAGTCTGGGTCTCATGATTCTTGATCATCTGCGCTTCATCCAGGATGAGGGTATGGAAGGAGTGCTTCACATATTCCTCCACATCTCTGCGCAGCAGCGGATAGGAGGTGATGATCACATCCTGCCCAGACGTCTTCCGCAGCGTCCGGCTGCGCTCCCCGGCGTTGCCGTCAGCAATAACCGCCTTGATCTCCGGGGCGAAGCGCTTCAGCTCATTCTGCCAGTTATAGACCAGGGAAGCAGGGGCAACCACCAGCGCTGGTACGCCGCTCTCCCGGATGTCCTCCAGCTCTGAGAGCAGGAAGGCGATGCTCTGGAGCGTTTTGCCGAGGCCCATATCGTCCGCCAGAATCCCGCCGAAGCAGTAATGGGCCAGCGTCTTCATCCACTGGAAGCCGTATTGCTGATAATCCCGCAGCACGGGAGCAAGACTCTCCGGCAGCGGGAAGTCCAGATTCTCGGGATTCGACAGATTGGCCAGCAGCCGCCGGAAGGAGCGCCCAAGCTGAATGGCGTCTCCTTGGCCGGTATCGGCACGAAGGTGAAGGGTGCGGAGCAGCGGCAGGGAAAATTCCGAACTGCGGATATCCACGCTATAGACGCCGAGCTCGTTCATCAGAGCGATAATCTCCTGGAATTCAGCGCCTTCCAGCGGGAGCAGGGCACCGTCCGGCAGCCGGTAATATTTGCGCTTTTCCTGCAGCGATTTCAGCACCTCTACAATATCCTGCTCGCCGATTCCCTCCATCGCGAACTTGAAGTCCAGCCAGTCGGTCTTCTCGTTCCAGCTCAGGCTGACCTTGGGCATGGCGTGATCCGTGAGGACTCTTTCCTTGACCGCCGTTGTGGCATAGATCTGCAGCAGCGGCTCCAGCAGCGGTATGGTATGATGCAGGAAGTCGAATTCCCCCTCCTCATCACGCATGATATACCCGCTCTCGGTCCGCGCGAACGACTCATGCGCCATCAGGTCGAGAATCCGCTGCTCTGCAGCTCCGTCCCGCATGAGAATCACCTCACGGCTCCGCTCCTGCACCTTCTCCTCCAGCGGATTGATGACAATGCCGCCGTACTGGAATTCAAGTCCGGCCAGCAGCCGGTCCCTCACCCGGTCCAGATAGAGTCTGGCCTGAAGCCGGGTCTGGACGATGCGGTCGGCAATGGCGTCGGCGATGCTTACCTGCCCGATCTGCCGCAGCCCCGGGACAACGCCCTCCAGGAAGGGCTCCATCTGCTCAGGCGCAATCGCCAGGCTATCCCGCCGGCTGCCGCTGAGCATCCGCTTCAGCTCGGAGAGACGCCCGCATTCCTGTGCCGGGAGCTTCAGCAGCCGGTCTTCGGTCAAGACCAGCCCGTAGTTCTCCAGAATCGTGAGCTGCTCAAGTCCCCGGACATCCAGCCGGTAGCCTTCCTCCTGTGCCTGGTCGAACTGGAAGCTGAGCGGCAGCGGTTCATCCGAGACAGCCAAGCGGTCAAGCTGAAGCTGTCCATGCTGAAGGCGTACCGCAGGCGCTGCTTCCAGCAGGGGGTACAGACTCTCCCAGAAAAAAGGGGCCACCGGCAGCAGCCGGTCATTCCCCGAATGGCTGGGGCTGGCAGAGTACGGATTGTGGAGGCTGTTGTAGACCTTCTCATTCCGCATGATTTCGATCAGCCTCAGCAGGACCGCGTTATCCTCCTTGGAGAAGCTGTGCAGGGCGGGATCATAGCTGAAGTGCGCGGTGAACTCAAAAGGCTCGCCCCTACGGACCTGCTCCAGAAAAGGTCTGATCTTCTGCGCGATATAGAGGCGCTTGGGACCCAGCTTCACTTCGATACCAAGCATCGTGCTGCTGTAGCCGATGTTGAAGGGCCGGCAGATGAACTCGACCTGGAGCGGTGTCCGCAGGTCGATATATGTGCCGGCACCGCTTGGCTGCTGCCGTCCTCCGGTGAACATCCCAAGCATGCTGCTTACCAGTTGCTTGTCTACGCTGCGCTCCCTGTGCTCAGCCCCAGAAGGGCCAACGCTGCCTTGCACCAGCGGCAGACTGCCGGTCCTCCCGGGATATGCCACTTCTGTATCTGCCGTCCTGTCCTCAGGCCGTTCGGCTCCTGCAGCCCGGCTGCGGTAGAGGACCGTTACCAGCGCCGCCGCAATATGCTTGCAGAAGGGTCCGCCGTGAACATAGGCCGGGCAGGTACAATCCCCCTGTACATCCCCGTCGCTGTCGATAATCAGCGCAATCTCATGGCTGATCAGGCCATGAACCTCAGCGCGGTATTTGGAATATTCCTCTTCCTCGTTATGCTCCGTATAGACAAGGTCCACCTTATGGGCATGATAATAAGCCGCCCCCTGGTCGTAAGCGGCATTGCCGCACAGCAGCTTGATTACCCGTTCGGGTACCTGATAACCCACGGCATGATCACTTCCTCTTCTTCCTTATCGCTCATGATGTACCCGTTCTTACCCGTTAGCCGGGTCCGCTCCGGTTCCCGCTCCGCCGATTCCATGGAGAATGAAGCTGACGGTCCGCCCGATCTCCTCCTCATCGTCCCACTCCTGGTCCGGCATCAGCACCAGCCGGGTCAGCAGATAGCCGGCAATTGCGGAGATGGTGAAGCGGATAATCGCAGGAGTAGGCGCTTCAATGACCTCGCCCTGCGCCTTGAAGTGCTCTGTAATTGCAGTGACACGGGCCAGCACCTGCTCGAAAATATTCTCGGTCAACTGCTCCTTCAACGCAGGCTGAAAGGGGATTTCCTGAATGAGAATTTTGACGATCTTCAGATTCCTGCGGACGAACTCCAGCCGGTTCACCATGAAGGCCTTAAGGAAGGCTTCGTAGCTCTCAAAGGGAGCATCCAGCACACCGCTGAAATTGCGCATGACAAACGGAGCGATCATCCGGCTCATGGTAGGCACAACGATGGCGAGCAGCAGATCTTTTTTGGTCCGGTAATAGCGGAAAATCGTGCCCTCGGCTACACCCGCCTTCTGGGCAATCTCACTGGTAGCGGCTGCCGAGAAGCCCTTCTCGGCAAACACATCGATTGCTGCCCCCAGAATGGACAGCTGCTTGGGCGTCATCTTCTCCTTCTCGCTGAGGGCCAGCAGCTCCTGGACCCATTGGTCTTGCTCTGTCTGCTCCTGTTCAGCAGCAGGGTCTTTCTCCATGAATAGAAACCTCCCAGACTCTTGCAGTTCCTCCTAGTGTACCATAGCGTAGTCGCCGATTACATGCGGCGGTGCTTACGCAGCGCCAGCACATTCAGCACCATGAACAGCAGGGAGAAGCCGGCCAGCACGAGTACATCCGGGGCGATGTCGCTCCAGCCCTTGCCCCGCAGCATGATGTCCATCAGCGCCTGTGCACCGTAATAGATGGGCGTTGCCAGCCCCAGGCGCTGGAGCCAGAGCGGGAGGGTATCCAGCGGGAACAGCCCGCTGAGGAAGATCTGCGGCACAATGACCAGCGGAATGAACTGGATCATCTGCAGCTCATTGGCGGCGAAGGCGGAGAGCAGGGTGCCGAGCGTCAGCGCAGACATCGACAATAGCAGGGTCATCAGGAGGACGTAGCCGAAGCTGCCGGTCATCAGGATGCCCAGCACCTGGATGGAGAACCAGGAGATCAGCAGGGCCTGGAAGACGGTGAAGATGCCGAAGCCGCAGACATAACCGGTAACGATCTCCCAGCGCTTCAGCGGGGTGGAGAGCAGCCGCTCCAGCGTTCCCGTGGTCCGTTCCCGCAGGAAGGAGACTCCGGCAATCAGGAAGACAAAGAAGAAGACGAACACGCCGATCATAATCGGGCCGAAGCGGTCAATCATCTTCATATCCTCCGCACCGTAGAGGTAGCTAATCTGCGGCTGCGGAGAAACGCTGCCGCCTGCTGCTCCCGCAGGTGCAGGGCTCTGAGTGGCCTCCTGCAACGTCCTGAGCACAGCACGGTTCGCATCCGGATTGCTGCCTTCGAGCATAACCTCAGGCTGAGCTCCCTTCATGACAATGAACGCATCCAGGCCACCGGCCTTCAGAGCGGCATTTCCGGCTGCTGCGTCTTTGTAGACGGTAATCTCAGCCTGCCGGGTTTCCAGCGCCGCAATGAACACTTCGCTACCGCCAGCGACGCCAATCTTGGGCTCATAGTCCTTGCCGTTGAACACCAGGCTCATGAGGCTAAGCACCACCAGGGGCGCGATGAACATGAGTGCCATCGTTCTCCGGTCATGGATGAACTGCTGCAGAATTCTCAGGGTAATCGCCCGGATTCTCATGACCGCACCCCTCCGTAATAGAGAAAAGCATCCTCAATCGTGGCAGAGCCGGTCGCCTGAAGCAGTCCCGCCGGGGTGTCTGCGGCCAGCAGCACACCCTCCCGGATCATAGCCAGCCGGTCGCATTTCTCCGCTTCATCCATCACATGGGTGGTCAGTACGATGGTCGTGCCCTTGCGGTTCAGCGCCTTCAGCTCCTTCCAGATCGACTGGCGCAGCACAGGATCAATGCCGACCGTCGGCTCATCCAGCAGCAGCAGCGGCGGCTCGTGCAGCAGGGCAATGGCCAGAGAGAGCCGCCGCTTCATGCCGCCGGAATATTGGTCCACCCGCTTACGCAGATGCTCCTGCAGGTTCACGAGCTCCATCACATCCCCGATCCGCCGTGTGCGGTTGCCGCCCTTCAGGCCATAGAGGGAGGCGAAGAATTCCAGATTCTCCTTAGCGCTCAGTTCAGTATACAAGGCATCCGACTGGGCCATGTAACCGATTCTCTGAAGCATCGCGAGCTTCGGCATCCGCACCCCCAGTACACTGACCTCACCGGAGGTGGCCTCGTCAATGCCGGTCAGCAGCCGGACCAGCGTCGTTTTGCCGGAGCCGGAGGGACCGAGAATCCCGAACGTCTCTGCCCGGTTCACCTCCAGCGTGATATCCTGGAGTACCCTCTTCTGACCAAAAGAGCGGTCGACATGGGCCACTTCAATCACCGGATTCGCCTGATGCATCGTCTGATTCATGGTTATCCCCTCGATTTCTCAAATAATGAGTGAGTACTCACTCATAATATATTCCTTTCCACCTGCAAAGTAAATCCTTTATTATGCCGCAAGTACATCAAATTTGTTGGATTGTCCGTTTCCAGCGGCCCGGCAGCCGGGTAATAAATAGTACAACTTCTTGAGAATCCCCGGCATCCTTAGAACACAATTCACTTAAGGCGGTGGAATTATGGCAGGACACAGGCTGCTCCTGACCTTGGGCGTATTAGCGGCAGCGGCCGGACTGGGCGGCTGCGGCGGTCCCGCTCAAGAGGCAGACAGCGGAAGCTTTCACACCCTGGCGGAGGAGAACACGGAGGCGCAGCAATATCTGCCCGGGGATCTGCCGATTCCCGCTGGGGCTGGCATTACTTTGGCCAAGGGCGAGCAGACAGAGGGGAAGACTTCCTCCATGCTGGTCTACAAGACGGAGGAGAGCATGGCCTCTCTCGGCACTGCCTATCAGAGGTATGTAAGGGAGAAGCGGCTGGAGCTGGGAACAGCGATTGTGGATAGCCACAACATTCTGATTAACGGCAAGGTAAACGGTTCGTACTCTTATTCTATTATTGGCAGCAGCGCGGAATCGCCCGGCGGCGGGAATGAAATTATCGTGACCTGGATCGTGAATTAACACCGTTTTTACATAAGGCCTGTTTCGGGAGAATTCCCGGGCAGGTCTTTTTCAAATGTTGTCCGCAGTTAATATTTCCATAACATTCCTCCGCAACAGAATTGACACTCGTAGACGACAATAGCTATAGCAGTTACCTATAGGAAAAGGGTGGATCGAATTGACAAACAGTAAATGGATCGGCGCGGCTCTGGCTTCAGCACTTCTCGTAACAGGGGGATCCGTTAGCGTTCTGGCTACGGGCAGCCATGTGGACGCCGCCGCTGCCGTCAAGCAAGCCGCAGTCCAGGAGGGCAGCATGACCTGGAGCATTAACGGTACACAGGTCGCACTCAGCACGATCAACAGCGGCGGATATAAGCTCTACTCCTTAAGCCAGGTTGCCGGAGAACTGGGAGCAGGACTCGTGCGCAGCAGCAGCGGCTTCCAGTTGAATGACAGCAAAGGATTACATAATGTACAGATTCAGGCCGGCGTCAAAAGCTACCAGGCCGACGGCGAAACGAAGGAATTCACAGTTGCACCTGTAGTGCGTAACGGTAAAACGTATGTGGAACTCACGAAGCTGGTGACCTCGCTTGGCGGGGAGCTGAACGCAGAGACCCACAGTATTCTAAGCTTCGCCCGGCCATCCGGCCAATTCGATACGCTTCACTGGAGTGCGGACGGCAGACTGATTGCAAATCAGAGCGATGCGGAATCCACGGTGCTCTATAAGTTCACCCAGACGCCGGGGGATTACGAGGTGTTCTCTACTAACGAGAGTGCTGTAGATTATGCGGTATCGCCTGATCAGCAGTGGGGCGTATTCAGCGACGAGACCGGTCAGGTGAAGCTGATGAACCTGTCCACCGGCCTCATTACACCACTCGGCAAGGATGCCAGCGTGAAGACGGATTTTGTGTGGTCCGGCGACGGCAAGACGATCTATTTCATTCAGGGCGACAAGCAGGAGAAGCTGGCCCAGATCTCTGTAGAGACTGGCGAAGTGAAGGCTCTGCTGGAAGATAAGGTAGAGAATAAGTCCGAGCTGCGTATTTCTGCTGACGGCACAAGCGCCGTGTACATCGTCAACATCACAGCCACTGCCAAGAATGATGCAGACAGCACAGAGGATTCCCTCACCGTCGACTACAGCAAAGCCGGAGAGCAGCTGTATAAGCTGGATCTGGCCACCAAAGGTGCTAAACCGGTTGCCTTGACCACTTCGCCTGACAACAAGCTGTATCCTGAGATTCTGGCTGGGGGCAGCGTAGTCTACCTGAGTGCTGACCCGGAAGGCAATGCAGCCAATACTCTGAAGCAGATTGCGGCAGACGGCACCAGCAAAGATATTGCCCTCAGTGTGGAAGCAAACTGGGTTGAACGTGTCAGCACAGGCCTGATGGTTGCCGGTACTGCGGCAGACGGAGGCACGGTTATCTATTCGATTCCAGACGGCGGAGCTCCGGTAGAAGTGTTCCGTACAGCGGACGATGTGTCCGAAGTGTCAGTGTCCGCAGACGGCAGCAAGCTGGCGATCGTCAGCGACGGTATAGTGGTTGCGGTACAGAACGGTAAGACTCTGCAGCTGTCAACCACACCTGAGGAAGAGAAGTAATAACAACATTTATCGGCACATAGCCGGGAGGAGAAATCAGACATGAAGGTTTTCAAAAAATTAACAGTTACAGCGCTCACCGCTGTTATCGCAGTAACCGCATCCTTTGCCGGCGTAGCCGCAGCAGCGGACAGCTTGAAGGGGAAAATCACCGTTAACGGATCTACAGCATTGCTTCCGCTGACTCTGCAGGCGGCCAAGGAATTCCAGAAGCTGCACCCTAAGGTGAAAATCGCCGCTTCCGGCAAAGGCTCCGTGACCGGGCCGCAGGCCGTGAAGAAGGGGATCGCCGACATCGGCGCCTGCGACTGGGATGCCAGCGTGGATGTGCCGGGCTTCAAGGCTTTTGACGGACAGGTTGCCAATAAGGTCGCTGTTATTCCGTTCGCTACAATCGTGAACAAGAACGTGGGCGTGGATAATCTGACTACAGAACAGCTGAAGGGCATCTATTCCGGCAAAATCACCAACTGGAAAGAGGTCGGCGGAGCGGATGCGAATATCGTTGTGATCACCCGTGCCTTCGGCTCCGGCACCCGGGTCAACTACCAGGCCAAGGCGCTGGGCGGCGGGGATATCGTGAAGAAAGAGAAGAACTACAAGGAAACCGGCTCCAGCGGCGACATGAAGACCGCAGTAGGTACTACGCCTAACGCCATCGGATATATCGACCTGGTCTATGTAACCGGCAGCGACATCAAGGCTGTGAAGTTCAACGGTGTGGAAGCGACTACGGATAACGTAATCAACGGCTCCTACAAGATCTGGGCTTACGGCTACTACATGACCAAGGGCCAGCCAACCGGCGCAACCAAGGAATTCATTGAATATGTACAGAGCAAGAAGTTCCAGTCCGGCTCGCTGAAGAAGCTGAAGTTCATTCCGATTTCCGCAATGCAATCTTAAGTAAGAAGATATTCGGCAAGCGCATAGACTGATAGGCAACAGCGGCCAGCTCCGGGATTCCGGGGTTGGCCTCTTACAGGAGGGAAAGTATGGGGGCACCGGTTCACGGCCTGACAGCACAGTCGCAGACACAGACAAGCGCTCAGAAGGTTAAGCATAATACCAAACGGCACCGCAGACATCTGCTGGGCAACACCGTATCGCGTTATTATTTCCTGTTCAGCATCCTTGCACTCTGTGTGGTGCTTGGGCTCGTTATTATTTTTATCGGCAAAACAGCGCTGCTGCTCTTCGGCCAAATCTCGCCTATGGACTTCTTCTTCTCGTTCAACTGGTCGCCGGAGGAAGAGATGTTCGGAGCGGCAGCCTTCATTGTAAATACATTATCGCTTACCGCGCTGACGCTGGTCATTGCCGTTCCGGTCTCAGTCGGCATGGCGGTGCTCTGTGCGGAGATTGCGCCGAAGTGGCTGAAGAGCTTCATCCGCCCGGTGCTGGACCTGCTGGTCGGCATTCCTTCTATAGTATACGGCTATCTCGGCCTGACCGTATTGCTCCCCTTCCTGCGCAGAATCAGCGGAGAAGGTCTGGGGGACGGGCTGCTGGCCGCTGCCCTGGTGCTGGCGCTGATGGTGCTGCCGACCATCTGCCGGATCAGCGATGACGCAATCATCGCCGTCCCGCGCAAATACCGGGATGCCGCCTATGCGCTCGGCTCGACCCGGCTCCAGGTCATTATGCGCGTCGTGCTGCCCGCCGCCAGCCGGGGCATTATCTCGGCTGTCATTCTGGGGATGACCCGCGCCGTCGGTGAGACTATGGCTGTGGTTATGGTCATCGGGAACACGCCGCAGCTCGCGAAGAGTCTGTTCGCGCCAACCTCGGTGCTGACCAGCAACATCGTCATGCAGATCTCGAACGTCGAATTCGACTCCACCTGGAACTATGCCCTGCATATGATGGCGTTCCTGCTGCTGCTGATTTCGTTCGTGCTGATTCTGATTATCCGGCTGCTGGGCCGCAAACGGAGGGACGCCTGATGAACGGATTCACACGCACACGCCATACCATCAGAGCCCAGCGCCGGAACAAGCTGGCGACGATCGGCTTCTATACGCTGGGCGCACTGGTCATGCTGCTGATCTTCTGGCTGCTGTTCACCATTCTCAGCAAGGGCCTGCCGTCACTCCGGCCGGACTTCCTGCTGAAGCAGCCCGAGGAGATCGATGCCGGCGGCGGGATCGGTCCCGTCCTCTTCAACTCCTTCTACATCCTGTTCATCTCCCTGCTGATCTCGGTTCCGATTGGAATCGGCGCTGGCATCTATATGGCGGAATATGCGCCGGATAATGCCTTCACGGGCGCGCTGCGCATCTGCGTGGAGTCGTTGTCCTCAGTGCCGTCCATCGTCTTCGGCCTGCTCGGCCTGGCGATCTTCGCCGAGTACTTCGGGGTCGGCCTGACGATCCTCGGCGGGGGCGTCAGCCTGGCGCTGCTGAACCTGCCGATGCTGGCCCGCGTCACCGAGGAAGCGGTGCGCGCGGTTCCCGGCGACATCCGTGAAGCCGGCTATGCCCTCGGCATGACGAAGTTCCATGTCATCCGTAAGGTCGTGCTGCCGGTTGCTCTGCCGGCGATCGTTACCGGCGTCTGCCTGGTGGCCGGACGCGCCTTCGGGGAGTCGGCGGTCATTATCCTGACCGCCGGACTCAGCACCTCCGGCGAGATGTGGGATTTCAACCTGTTCTCGCCGGGCGAGACCCTGGCCGTGCACTTGTGGTACGTACAGTCCGAGGCCATTGTCGAGGACGCGCGGCAGATTGCCGACAAATCCGCGGCGGTGCTGGTGTTTGTCGTGCTGATGATCAACTTTATTTTCCGGTTCCCGCTGTGGCTGGGCAACCGCCGCCGGGGGCGCTGAGACAGATTCAGATACGGATTCAGATACGAATGTGGACGCGTGGATTCACGCTATCGCTATAATTCTGTAAGAACAGGCTGCTCTGCTATGGAGGTTTCATGGCGGGCGGCTTGTTTGCGTTTGCGTGGCCTCTGTTTTCCTGGTTGATAGCCTGGGTATGCTATAATTTGACTATGAAATCGGTGCAGGCTGGACTAGCCTGTGCCCATTATAAGGACAAGGAGGCAGGACGCTGTGAGCACACAGAAGACCAACCGCCGTAAGCCGAACCGGAAGCAGCCGCCCGAGTATGCGCTGAATACACCGCTGCCGAGACCGGAGATGCTTGCCATACTGCAGGCAGCCGATGAGATTATCGCCGCCGGAGGACGCACGCTTCTGGCCAAGATCCTGAAGGGCTCGAAGGAGAAGAAGCTGCTTGAACTCGGCCTGGATCACATACCCGCCTATGGCTTCTACCGCGAGCTGACGCTGGAGCAGATCATGGAGAAGGTGGATGTCCTCATAGACGCCGGGTATCTGAGGACCGTGCTGTCCGGGAAGCTCCCCCTCATCGAGTTCACCGTCTACGGCTGGACTGTCCGGCGGGAACGGGCGGCGGAAGAGCTGCTGAGGGAGTGGGAGAACTGGCTGGAGCATGGGATTGCGCCGGCCAGTATGGAATATTTGAAGGATCGTAACCGGGGCATGATTCTGTTGTTTCTGTTCAAAATCCTGTGTTCCGGTGACCGGAAATACATCCCCTTCCTGGAGCAGTGGCATGCTGTAGACTACGCGAAGGTAAAGGTTGAGATCCGGAGGGTCGCCACTGATCTGCAGGAGCGTGACCGGCTGGAGGAGAGCGCATGGCATCAGCTGCTGCGGGATCGTGCGCAAGCGCTGATCCAACACACGCGCGATCCAGTGATTCTGCAGTGTGCGGAATGCGGCGATCCGTATGTATTTGATCACCATGATTTGAGCTGCTACCGGGCAGATGGCATTTATTTTCCGGAGAAGTGCGAGCGTTGCAGGAATTCGGAGGATAGCATGAATGAATAGGCAGGAACTTAACAAGAAAGTCGACCAAATTGTGAAGAAGCTCATTGCCGGGAAGGGCTTTGTCGCTCCGTTAGAAGTGTTCCTCAGACTTGGAGCAGTCAGTCCTGAACAGGTAGAAGAGTGGCGTTTCGGTAGGGTGCCTTATCTGGAGCGGGTCCTGCGCGGCAACCTGTCGCAGTTCAACTTCATCCTGTCGCTGATCCGTAAGCAGGCGCGGGAGCTTGAGCTGAAGCCGTCCCACACCGCTTATGTCAAATGGGGCAAGGGGCCGAAGCGCCCGCTTCGTTTTTCCAAGTCTGGTGATCCAACGATGGAACAGCGTTATACTACACATTATGTAGTTAGCCAAGATTATAAGAAGTGAGGGATTCATATGTTCACACCTGAACAAGTAAGAAGCTTTATCGTCCACCCGGAGCCGGCAGTGAGCAATGCCGCGTTACAATATTTTGCCGAGAGCTACTTGTATGAGAACGATGCTGAGCTGATGCCGCTGGTGCTGCAGAAACTTAAGGAATCCAAGGACATCGAGAAAGTCCACCTGATCTATGCCGAGAAGTTCCCTCAGACAGAGGAGACTCTCCGGGAATTGCTCCATTGGTACCTATCCTCTTCCACTCCTGCAAATACGAGATTCCAAGCGCTGAAAGTCCTGATGAATACCGACCCTCAGCTAGCGGCTCCATTCATGGATTACATCGGGAAAATCCCTGAATGGCAAAAGAAGTTAGACCAGAAGCTGCGCCTCGCCCAAATGACAGATGAAGAGCTGCTGGAGGAATTCCGCCTGTTCATTGAGCAGAGCACGGGTAAATACTTCAATGAGTTCGACAATGTGTATGGGGATGAGATCGTGAAGGAGCTGTCTCTGCGGCAATGCCTTGGTGCCGATATGGTGCTGCAGAAGCTGCGGGATAACGACCCCGATGACCCAAGCTACGAGGTTCCTTATCTCATTCAGCTGGCAGGGCTGATGAAGCTGGAGGCGGCTATCCCTCTGCTGTGCGGTTTTTTGGGTGCAGACGATGATATCCTTCCGACTACTTCCTCTGATGCGCTTGTCCGGATCGGGACAGCCGGCGTCATCAAGACACTGACCGGACAATACGTCTCTGCTTCAGAAGCCGACTTCCGGCTGTTTGCCACCGATGTCTTTGGCAAAATTAAGCTGCCGGAGTCCGAAGAGGCGGTGCTTGCTTTGCTGCCGGAAGAGCACGATATTACCTATGCAACAAAGCTGGCTGATTGTCTGTGCGAGCTGGGGTCTGAGAAGGGAATCCCGCTTGTGCAGGCGATGATGGAGCAAGGCTATGATGATGGTTATCTGAATCTCAAGGAGTCCCTGTATTCGTGCTGTATCATCTTAGGGCTGGCGCATCCTTCACTGCCGCAGTGGAAGAAGGAGCTGGATGCGGAAGAAGCGCAGAGGGCCAAGCATCAGAGAGAAATGGAGGGGATGTTCAAGGGAGTCGAGCCTTCCGCAGGGACGTATAACCGGATAAACGGCAACGAAAAAACATATACGAACCCCAATAAAGTCGGCCGGAATGACCCATGCTCCTGCGGCAGCGGCAAGAAGTTCAAAAAATGCTGTGGGGCGTAGCCGCCGGGGCCTACTGTAGTGGGAGGTGTCACCAGCGGAGGTAATCGGACTGAGAGTACGCTATTTGGCTGTAAATGCCCGATTCCCTGCCCGCTGCGGACTGGGAGGCCGCTAATCGGCACGTTCGAGCTCCAAATGATGCGAAAAGGGTTACTTAACGGAATCTGAGTCCGCCTAACCGGCGGACAGGCCGGAATCCGCCGAAATAGCGGAACTCCAGTCCGCGAGGGTGCGGGTAGGGTTCGCCGCCGTTTGGGAGTTCTCCGCCAGCGATTTGGCGTACAGCGAACAGGCGCAACGTACTGGCCAGTGGTCACCACCTGTGGTTTGCGGACGGAGAGGACGCTATTTGGCTGTAAATGCCCGATTCACTGCCCGCTGCGGACTGAGAGGCCGCTAATCGGCACGTTCGAGCTCCAAATGATGCGAAAAGGGTTACTTAACGGATTCTGAGTCCGCCTAACCGGCGAACAGGCCGGAATCCGCCGAAATAGCGGAACTCCAGTCCGTTCGCGCAGCGTCCACCCAAGCCCCAACGTTGATCCTACTTAAAGTAAATAGGGGCTTCTCATCCCCCGGACGCCAAAACAGCCTTCCCAAAGGAAGGCTGTTTCATATGACGTCCCGGAAGGGATACAGCCCATTCGGGCTGATTGCGAAGCAGATGCTAACGAAGCGTATGCTCCAACGTCCCCCCGCTGCCGCGCTGGGTTCTCATCCCCCCGGACGCCAAAACAGCCTTCCCGAAGGAAGGCTGTTTGTATGACGTCCCGGAAGGGATACAGCCCATTCGGGCTGATTGCGAAGCAGATGCTAACGAAGCGTATGCTCCAACGTCCCCCGGCTGCCGCCTGGGTTCTCATCCCCCCGGACGCCAAAACAGCCTTCCCGAAGGAAGGCTGTTTCATATGACGTCCCGGAAGGGATTCGAACCCCCGACCGTGCGCTTAGAAGGCGCATGCTCTATCCAGCTGAGCTACCGGGACATGAACAATGACTGAAAAGCAAGCAAAAATTATGTTATCATACCTGATTCAACTTTTCAACTTGTTTTTTTGAAACGGCATGGGGATATGCTATAATCTACAATTGATTAAGGTTCGGAGGCTCACAATCTGCATAAACAGTTTGCATAAAAAGGAGGTGCCCTCATGAATGAATTCAATGCCCCGGCCAAAGAGAATATCGTGCTGTTTCCGAAGACGCTGGATTATTACCAGATCCAGCTGACGGTCATGCTGGAGAGCGAACGTTACGGGGAGGCGATGGAGCTGCTGCGTTTCCTGCTGCAGTGCCAGGGGCAGGAGGAGCGGCACTACGAGGAGTGGCAGTCGCTGCACGACTGGCTGGCCGCAGCTTTTCCCTATGCGGTGCAAGGCGGGGATACAGATGCGGCCTTCCAGGCGGAGGAGCCGGAGGTGGGCGAAGAGGACATGGCCCGGACGCTCGCCAGATCGAAGCTTGCGGAGGATGCGGGCTACGCTGACAAGCTGCTGAAGCGGGTGATGGACGAGCCCTTGTCCGAATCAACAGTGCTTGCGCTGGAGCAGCTCTCCTATCTGGAGGGCGGTCAGGTCGATGAGGCCCTGACGGGCTGGCTGCAGCAGGCCGAGGTGCATCCGCTGCTGCAGTTCCGTACATTACAGACGCTCCGCCGCAGGGGAGTGCAGGGGACGATTATACTAAGCCGCGGACATGAGACCGCCGAGGTGGAGATTGAGACGGTGCCGCTTAGCAGCGATGAGTTCCCGCCGCAGGTCAGCCAGGTGCTGGAGCGGGTGGCGGAGCAGGCGGAGGTGCATGAGCCGACGCTGTACTATTTTGCACAGGAGCTGTGGGGGCAGTTCATCATGTCGATTTACGGGTCGGGCGATTACCGCACCCTGCTGGACGGAGACGATTCGCAGCTGGATATCTGGGCGGGAGCGCTGCACCAGATCGTGTCCGAGAGCCTGAACGGCAGCCGCCAGGAGGAAGAGACGCGGGGCATGTACGGAATCACAGGAACCATGCGCTTCCAGTTTGAAGGGGCGTACCGTTCGCTCCGGGGATTTGTAAAGAGTTCTCTACTTGATAAATAAAGTAATCTTGGATATACTATAGTGGTTATTCTGTGCGTGAAATGTTGGACTATTAAGTTAACATGCAACCTATTTTTGGAGGGAAAAGTATATTATGAAAGCAACCTGGGAAAAAATAGAGAAGAACCTTGGCGTTCTTGAAGTCGAAGTTGAAGCAGAACGCGTAGCTGCAGCACTCGACAAAGCTTTTAATAAAGTGGTAAAGAAAGCAAACGTACCTGGATTCCGTAAAGGTAAAGTGCCGCGGCCGATTTTTGAATCCCGCTTCGGTGTAGAGAGCCTGTATCAGGATGCCATCGACATTCTTCTTCCTCAAGCCTATGGTGAAGCGGTTGAACAGACCGACATCTTCCCGGTAGACCGTCCGGAAGTAGACATCGAGCAGTTCGCCAAGGGCCAGCCGTTCATCTTCAAAGCGAAGATCACCGTTAAGCCTGAAGTGAAGCTGGGCCAGTACAAGGGCCTGGAAGTTCCTGTCCAGAAGGCTGAAGTAACGGACGAAGAGCTGAACGCTGAACTGAAGCGTCTGCAGGAGCGTCATGCCGAGCTGGTTGTTATTGAAGAGGATGCAGCAGTGAACGGCGATATCGCAGTCATCGACTTCGAAGGTTCTGTTGACGGCGTTCCGTTCGAAGGCGGCAAGGGCGAGCGTCATTCCCTGGAGCTGGGCAGCAACTCCTTCATTCCAGGATTCGAAGAGCAGGTAGTGGGCATGTCCACCGGCGACTTCAAGGATGTTGAAGTTACCTTCCCTGAGACTTACCACGCTGCTGAGCTGGCAGGCAAGGCTGCTGTATTCCAAGTGAAGCTGCACGAAATCAAGCGCAAACAGCTTCCTGAGCTGGATGATGAATTCGCTAAGGATGTAAGTGAATTCGACACGCTGGAAGAATACAAGGCAGACCTGAAGGCACAGCTCGAATCCCGCAAGCAGGACGAAATTAAGGGCGCGCGCGAGTCTGCAGTAGTTGATCTGGCAGCCGCTAACGCTGAGGTTGAAATTCCTGAGGCGATGATTGCCAGCGAAGTAGATAACATGGTGCGCGATTTCGACACCCGTCTCCGCCAGCAGGGCATGAACATGGATATGTTCCTCAGCTTCTCCGGCCAGACCCGTGAAGACCTGCAGAACCAGATGAGAGGCGATGCTGAGAAGCGCGTCCGCAACAATCTTGTTCTTGAAGTGATTGCTAAGGAAGAGAAGATCGAGGTTTCGGAAGAAGAAGTTACGCAGGAGCTGGCTACTATGGCTGAAGCTTACAAGCGTACTCCTGACGAAATCCGCAGCATTCTGGCAGCCAACGGCTCCCTGAACAGCCTGAACGATGAGATCTCCCTGCGCAAGACCATCGACCTTCTGGTTGAGAACAGTGTGGAAGTTGAAGCTCCGGCTGCACCGGCTGAAGAAGCTGCTGCTGAAGAAGCAAGCGCTGAGTAGTATTCTAACCTTTACCTAACGGCTATTTCCATTAGCCTCCATAGAGATCAGATAAGGCACGTAAGTTTTTGTTACGTGCCTTATTTTTATCGGGGCTGACGCTTGCAAGTACATATCATGATTCAGTGAATTGGCATTGTCTGTGGAATTGCGATATAATGGCTTGCACACGGGCGATGCAGTATGGGCGCACAGTGAATAAATGACATACCGCCTGGAACGTGTTAAAATATTTCTGAAACGGAAAGACTAATCTGGACAGAGAAAAGAGGTTGGTGGCATGAGTCTGGTACCAATGGTTGTGGAAACGACAAGCCGGGGAGAACGCTCATACGATATCTATTCCCGTCTGCTCAAGGATCGCATCATCTTTCTGAGTAATGCGATTGACGATGATGTCGCCAATCTGGTTATTGCACAGTTGCTGTTCCTGGCCGCGGATGACCCCGAGAAAGACATACACTTGTACATCAATTCGCCCGGTGGTTCTGTAACAGCCGGCATGGGTATATATGATACAATGCAATATATCAAACCGGATGTTTCAACGATTTGCGTAGGCATGGCTGCGAGTATGGGCTCACTGCTCCTGACAGCGGGAGCGCCCGGCAAGAGATACGCGCTGACCAACAGTGAAGTCATGATTCATCAGCCGCTTGGCGGCGTTCAGGGGCAGGCGTCCGATATCTGGATTCACACCGACTGGATTCTCAAGACGAGACAGAAGCTGAATCAGATCTATGTAGAACGCACAGGACAGCCCCTTGACAAAATCGAACGGGATACAGACCGCGATAACTTCATGAGCGCAGAGGAAGCGAAGGAATACGGGCTCGTTGACCAGGTTCTATCTTCACCGATCATATCTTAAAGGGGTGGTAAGATGTTTAAATTTAACGATGAAAAGGGTCAGCTGAAATGCTCCTTTTGCGGTAAATCTCAAGAGCAGGTCCGCAAGCTGGTAGCCGGACCTGGTGTTTATATATGTGATGAGTGCATCGAGCTGTGCACGGAGATTGTGGAAGAGGAGCTCGGGCACGAGGAAGAGCTGGATCTGAAGGATATCCCGAAGCCGAAGGAAATCCGTGATATTCTCGATCAATACGTAATCGGTCAGGAGCAGGCGAAGAAATCACTCTCCGTTGCCGTATACAACCACTACAAGCGTGTGAACAGCCAGAGTAAGGTTGAGGATGTAGAGCTGACGAAGAGCAACATCCTGCTGCTCGGACCGACAGGCTCCGGTAAGACACTGCTGGCGCAGACGATGGCGAAGATTCTTAACGTGCCGTTTGCTATTGCCGATGCTACTTCCCTGACGGAAGCTGGTTATGTGGGCGAAGACGTTGAGAACATTCTCCTGAAGCTGATTCAAGCAGCGGATTATGATGTGGAGAAGGCGGAACGCGGCATTATCTATATTGATGAAATTGACAAGGTAGCACGCAAATCCGAGAACCCTTCGATTACGCGTGACGTCTCCGGTGAAGGTGTACAGCAGGCGCTGCTGAAGATCCTGGAAGGTACAGTGGCTTCGGTTCCGCCGCAGGGCGGACGCAAGCACCCTCATCAGGAATTCATCCAGATTGATACCACGAACATTCTGTTCATCGTTGGCGGTGCCTTTGACGGTCTGGAGCAAATGATCAAGCGCCGGATCGGTAAGAAGGTCATCGGCTTCAACGCCGCAGTGGAAGGACAGAAGGATCTCAAGCCTGGCGAATACCTGTCGATGGTATTGCCTGAGGATCTGCTGAAGTTCGGTCTGATCCCTGAGTTCGTAGGGCGTCTGCCGGTTATCTCCACCTTGGAGCCGCTGGATGAGCATACGCTGGTCCGTATCCTCTCCGAGCCGAAGAATGCGCTCGTGAAGCAGTATGTGAAGCTGCTGGAGATGGACAATGTCGCACTGAAGTTCGAGCCGCTGGCCCTTGAAGCCATTGCCAAGGAAGCGATCAAGCGCAATACCGGCGCCCGTGGACTGCGTGCCATTATCGAGAGCATCATGCTCGACGTAATGTACGAGGTGCCTTCGCGTGATGACATCAGAGATTGTGTCATTACCGAACAGGTCGTGCAGGAGAAATCCTTGCCTGAGCTGAGTCTCAAGAAGGATAAGAAGAAGGAAGAGAGCGCGTAAGCCGCTTAACAATACATGCAGAGTCTCCACTTTCTCCGGGCGGAGAGGGTGGGGACTCTGCTCGTTATGGGGGAGAAAACCATGTTCTTGAGACACCAGACCCGTCCTGTAAATGTAGGCGGGGTGATCATTGGGGGAAACAACGAGGTTGCCATCCAAAGCATGT
The DNA here is from genome assembly GCF_022234545.1 of Paenibacillus piscarius. GTDB lineage: Bacteria > Bacillota > Bacilli > Paenibacillales > Paenibacillaceae > Paenibacillus_AQ > Paenibacillus_AQ piscarius. Next base: position 119,782 of record NZ_JAIEUI010000007.1, on the reverse strand, counting down.
GTACAACCAAAACCGCCGATGTGGAAGCAACCGTAGCTGAGATTCTGCGGCTGGAGGAAGCCGGCTGCCAGATTGTACGCGTGACAGTCAACAATGAAGAAGCGGCGGCAGCCATTAAAGAGATCAAGCGGCAGATTCATATTCCATTGGTTGCAGATATTCACTTCAACTACAAGCTGGCCCTGCTGGCAATTGAGAACGGCATCGACAAGGTGCGGATCAACCCCGGCAACATTGGGCGCCGCGATAAGGTGGAAGCGGTCGTTAAGGCTTGTAAGGACAAGGGAATTCCCATCCGTATCGGAGTGAATGCAGGCTCGCTGGAGAATCACCTGCTGGAGAAATACGGCTATCCGACAGCGGAGGCGATGGTGGAGAGTGCCTTATACCATATCGGGATTCTCGAAGAACTGGATTTCCACGATATTATCGTGTCCTTGAAGGCCTCGGATGTGCCGATGGCCATTGAGGCCTACCGCAAGGCGGCGGAGGTCATTCCTTATCCGCTGCACCTGGGGATTACCGAATCCGGCACCTTGTTCGCCGGAACCGTGAAGAGCTCAGCGGGTATCGGCGCGCTGCTGTCTATGGGCATCGGCAGCACCGTGCGCATCTCCCTGAGTGCTGATCCGGTAGAGGAAGTGAAGGTGGCCCGTGAGCTGCTCAAGACCTTCGGTCTGATCTCGAACGCGGCGACACTGATCTCCTGCCCGACCTGCGGGCGTCTGGATATTGACCTCTTCTCCATTGCCAATGAAGTGGAAGAGTACATCTCCAAGCTGAAGGTGCCGATCAAGGTATCCGTTCTCGGCTGTGCCGTGAATGGTCCGGGGGAAGCCCGTGAAGCGGACATTGGCATCGCCGGGGCACGCGGCGAAGGGCTGCTGTTCCGTTATGGACAGATGATCCGTAAGGTACCTGAAGCGGAACTGGTCAACGAACTGAAGAAGGAAATCGACATCATTGTGGAGCACTTTGAACGGACGGGTGAGATCCCCGGCCGCAAGCATGCCGGACTGGCTCCGGCAGTAACCGCGGGTCATTCAGAGAGCGGTAAGGAAGCGAACTGATTTATCCTATTTTTCCTAATTCCTAATAATAACTGCGCTCCATATTGATGAAGCGCCCCATGCAGAAGCCGGCTCTATTCGACGGTCTGTATGTGGGGCGCTTTTTGGTGTAGGCCGGTACATAATCCGGGTTATCTCTGTCTTTTATATAGTAGCCCTGCCCGCCTGCGGATCATCCGCAAGCGGGCAGGGCTTGTTGCGTGTCCTGGGGCAACAGTGTCTTACGGCTTGGCAGCGGAGGAAGCCAGCTTGCGCCGGATCAGCGCAACCCCATAGACCAGCAGCGGGAGAAATACGAGGTAGATTGAAGCGAACTTCCACCAGACCTTCTGCACCATATCCAGAAGATAGACGATGTTGATATAAATATTGGAGGCAAGGACGAAGAGCAGCACGGCGAAAGGATAGATCAGATGAGTGGTGCGCTTCAGCTGGAAGACCGTCTGCAGATTCTGCAGGAGCAGCAGGAAGAGCAAGGAGATCTTGATGAAGAAGGTCATGATCCAGATCGTCACCAATACGCCTTCGACCCGTTGCAGGACGTTGCCGATATTAATCGCCTTCGCCAGTACGAACACCGGATAAGTGCTATTCGAGGTCTGTTCAATTCCGAGAACCAGCACGCTGAGAAGTGCCAGCACGCAGAGGACTAGCCCGCCGGCGGTGATTCCGCCGAGGAAGGCCCGTGCTTGTTTGCCGGGCAGCTTCACCAGGGGGAGGAAGCCCATCATGACGATAGGCTCCTGGAACATGGCGGACTGGATGCTGGCAGACAGGGCTGGTCCCGGACCATCCTCCAGGATAGGACGGATATGCGTCCAATTGGCTTGAGGAACCAGTGCCAGAATGAGCAGCATCAGCAGAAGCAGGAGCCAGGGGAAGAGCAGCTCACTCAAGCGGGCGAGAATGACGATGCCTTTGCGTGCGCTGATAACGAGGACGAGCAGGAAGATGATTTTGGTTGCCTCCAGCGGGGTCTCAGGCATAACCTCTGTGGTGATGAAGGTGCTCAGATCGCCCAGCAGTGCACTGGTAAGGATGAGTAAATAGAATAAATAAATGAGTGACAATGCCTTGCCAGCCCAACGGCCCAGCACAGACTCCAGAATCTCGAACAGGGTCTGGCCCGGATACAGACGGCAGAGGGCAAGACATAAGAGTGCCATCATAAGATTGATGAACAGGGTGAGGAGAGCAGCAATCCAGGCATCCTCTCTGCCGATTTGCGCCATGGTTCCGGGCAGGTCCAGAATGGAGGTTCCGGTCATCAGCCCGAAGGTCAGGATGAATAATTGTAAGGAGGAGAGGTTCTTGGAATTGCTCACAGGCCCGTCATCCTTTCAGTTCGGTTAGTGTTTAGAAGGATAGCAGCTTGATGATACCGTAGACCCAGTCCATTGGGCGGATCACCGTGGAGCCTGCCATATCAGCAATTGTGAACGATGCTGCAAGCAGACAGAGCGTACAGAAGACCGCCGTATCCTGCGGAGAATGCAGCCGGATCAACCGGGGGAGCTGTATCAGGACAGCGCCAAGCAGGAACAGGAGCAGCAGCCAGTTCCAGATCATTTACGCTCCATCTCCCTTCTCTGCGGCTGAATAATGGAACCAATCCGCCGGATTTCTACCTTGCTCTTGATCTGTACCTTCACATGCTTGAAGTAATCATCCCATTCATCCCGGTACTTCTTCCACACCCGGGGGTATTTGCGGTGGAGCGCTTCGCCGAAGCCGAAGATGTCCGAACCATATTCCTGCTGCACATTCTGGATATTTCCCTCCATATTCGAGATGAACTTATCCTCAATCCCGGCCTGGACGATCATGATATTGGCCGGCTTAGTGAGGTCAAGGGTACTCTGAACGGTGGTAAGATCGGCCTCCGCATGGATGGAGAGCGTGAATTCAGGCTCACCGGCAGAGTTGAGGCGGGGCACAATGCGGCTCTCCGAGCGGGTGATGATGAATCCGACCTTGCCTCCATCCGGGCAGGTGACATTGCCGTTGGAGGAATCGACCTCATTCAGCGCGTAATTAAGCGTTTTGCTGGAGCTTTCATTCAGCCAGCCGACCAGACGGTCTTTTTTGAAAATAGCGATTCCCGCCTGGACAATCTGTGACTTCGGCACAATCGATTCAACGTTCTTGAGGGAGCTGCCGTCAGTCACATCTCCCTTCAGCCGCACCCCTGACATAATGGGATTGGAGCCGCCGCGCTCCAGCTCAAGAATGAACTGCTGCAAGGTAATGCTGCCGGTCGCCGCCCAATGCTTGTGGGAGACCAGGATGGAGGAATAGAGTGAATTGGCGGGAATCTGCTCGAAGGGCGTGTTAATCTCCAGGATGTCAGAGGCCTGGGATTGCTTCGCCACTACCAGGAAGAAATCACTGCGGAGCTGGTGAGCCCGTGTAATGAAGTCTACGATATCACTGACCCCCTGCCGGGCGAGCTTCTCTCCCAGGACAAGCACCCGGATATGAGATAAGTAGAGGGTGCGCGGGGCTGTGCTGAGCATATGCTGAAGGGCGTCGGGAACTGTCTGGCCTACCGCTTTGTAGGTAATAACCGGCAGGCTTTTGCCTGATTCTCCCTTATTATTGCGGGCTTCCCCGGAATTCAGCACCTGTGCGGACACGGCGTACCCTTCAGGAGCGGCATCAATCCCCAGCGCCATCACCACCGCCAGCTCATTCAGCTCCTTGCTGCTCCAGCAGCCAGGCAGCACTGCCAGACTAAGGACCAGCAGCAGGCAGACAGCCTGTTGGATACGGTGGGTAAGCATAGAAGCACTCCTCTCTGTCAGTTATGCCCGGTGTATTTCTTCATGCTGCGCCTGGACAGCCGGATGAGACTGTCCTTCTGGCTCAGCGTCTGCCAAGGGGCGTAGGAAGTCATGTAAGGAATGCCCATGGACTCCAGGCTGCATAGATGGAGACCCAGAATGAGTAAGGCGACAATAATTCCGTATAAGCCGAAGGATGCGCCAATGGCCATCATCACGAAGCGGAGAATCCGTACCGAGATCCCGACATTGAAGGCGGGCAGTGCGAAGTTGGAGATGGCTGTAATAGAGACGACGATGACCATAGCAGCCGACACCAGCCCCGCATCCACCGCCGCCTGGCCGATCACGAGTGTACCTACGATAGAGACGGACTGGCCCATCGATTTGGGCAGCCGGATGCCGGCCTCGCGCAGAATCTCGAAGGTGATCTCCATCAGGAAGGCTTCCAGGAAGGCCGGGAACGGAATACCTTCACGCTGCCCGATCAGGCTGATCAGCAGGGTGGTCGGAATCATCTCCTGGTGGAAGGTCGTAATTGCAATATAGAAGGCCGGGGTCAGCAGGGCTACCGCGAAGCAGAAATACCGGAGAATACGGACCAGACTGGCAAAATCGCTCCGCTGATAGTAATCCTCACTCGACTGGAAGAACTGGACGAACAAAGCGGGGACGATGAGCACGAATGGCGTTCCTTCCACCAGAATCGTGACCCGTCCTTCAAGCAGTGCTGAGGCGGCCGAATCCGGGCGCTCTGTATTGTACACTGTTGGAAAAGGGGTGTAATGCGGGTACTGGATCATCTCCTCGATGTAATTGCTCTCCAGCACACTGTCCAGCTTGGCGGCATCCAGCCTCCTCCGCAGCTCCTGCAATACTTCAGAATCCACATTGCCTTCAATATACATGACGGCAACGTTAGTCTGTGTCTGCTCCCCCAGGATCCTCTCTTCAATACGCAGCTTCGGATTCTGAATTCTGCGGCGGATGAGGGCGGTGTTATCCCGCAAGGATTCCGTGAAGCCTTCACGCGGCCCTCTGACCACAGTCTGGGAGCCGGCGTCCTCCACGGCACGCTGCTTCAGTGCTTCCGTCCCGGCCGACAGGGCCACATCACTTCCGTCCAGGAATACGATAGAATTGCCGGCGAGCAGTTCCTTCTCCACCCTGGAATATTGGCGGAGCTCCCCGACCTTGCCGAGTGATAGAGTCCGTTCTTGCAGCAGCCTCAGGCAGCTTGCCGGCTCCGGGGTGCTGATGTCATTGAACAGACTCTCATCCTCATGGATGGCCTGGATCAAATCCTGGGGTTCAGCCATGCCTTCAATATAGATAATGACAGCGGAGAGCGGTCCGAGCTTGATGAACCGGTAGATAATATCTGTACTTGTGCCCAGGCGGTCCTGCAGCTCATCGATGAATGAAGCCATGGATTGCGGGAGCTTCTCCTGCGTTTCCTCTATAAGTTTCGTCTGTCGCATAACTTATTACCTCCTCCCGTCGCGTATAGTCTTTCCGTTTGTGGAAATCCTATGCAATCTATGGGCGTGCGGACAGGGAGAAGGGATTCCGGTTTTTTTGGCGCTGGCGTTTATGAATGAGGGAAAAGGCTATACTACCTAGTAGTAGCTGAAAGCTGAATACAGAACAGGTAGCAGGAAGGATACAGGAGGGTTGACCTATGGAACTAAGTATATTGCTGATGGTCGTGCAGCTCTTTTTCGCGCTGGTCATCGGCGTTTATTTTTGGAATCTGCTGCGGGGGCAAAAAACGAACAAGACGGCGGTGGACAGGGAATCGCGCAAGGAGCTGGACAAGCTGCGCAAGATGCGGATGATCTCGCTGACCAAGCCGCTCTCGGAGCGCACCCGCCCGGCTTCCATTGATGATATTGTCGGACAGAAGGACGGGCTGCGTGCGCTGAAGGCTGCACTCTGCAGTGCGAATCCGCAGCATGTCATTATCTACGGGCCGCCCGGTGTAGGGAAGACGGCAGCGGCGCGGGTCGTTATGGAGGAAGCGAAGAAAAGCGCGCTCTCCCCATTCAAGCGTGATGCCAAATTCACCGAGATTGACGCTACTACCGCGCGGTTCGATGAGCGGGGAATTGCCGATCCGTTAATCGGCTCTGTGCATGATCCGATCTATCAGGGGGCAGGAGCGATGGGCGTGGCCGGAGTCCCGCAGCCGAAGCCGGGTGCGGTAACCAAGGCGCATGGGGGAATTCTGTTCCTCGATGAGATTGGAGAGCTGCATCCCATCCAGATGAACAAGCTGCTGAAGGTGCTGGAGGACCGTAAGGTGCTGCTGGAGAGCGCCTATTACAATTCGGAGGACAGCAATACGCCGGCGTATATCCACGATATCTTTCAGAATGGCCTGCCTGCCGATTTCCGGCTGGTAGGCGCGACGACACGGTCACCGGAGGAGATCTCGCCTGCGCTGCGTTCGCGCTGCATGGAGATCTATTTCCGGCCGCTGCTGCCGGAGGAGATTGCGGTGATCGGCCGCGATGCGATCCAGAAGATCGGGCTGAAGCCAAGCCCCGAAGCGGTGGAGGTTGTACAGCAGTATGCCACGAACGGCCGCGAGGCGGTGAACATGATTCAGCTCGCCGCCGGTCTGGCCTTGACCGAAGGCCGCGATACGCTGAGCGCGGCAGAGGTGGAGTGGGTTGCCAGCAGCAGCCAGCTGCCGCTGCGCACGGAGCGCAAGATCCCGTCCGCGCCGCAGATCGGGCTGGTGAACGGCCTTGCGGTCTATGGTCCGGGCATGGGCACCCTGCTGGAGATTGAGGTCTCGGCCTCCCCGGCAGCGGGCGGGCAGGGACGGGTGAATATCACTGGCGTGGTTGACGAAGAGGAGACCCGCGGCGGCTCGCGGACCGTGCGGCGCAAGAGCATGGCCCGCGGCTCGGTCGAGAATGTGCTGACCGTCCTGCGGACAATGAAGCTGGACCCGGACCGGTACGATCTGCACATTAACTTTCCCGGCGGGACGCCGATTGACGGGCCGTCGGCCGGCGTAGCGATGGCGGTGGCGATTGTCTCCGCCATCCGGCAGCTGCCGGTGGACAACACGGTGGCAATCACCGGGGAGATCGGCATCCATGGCCGGGTGAAGCCGGTCGGCGGCGTAGTCGCCAAGGTAGAGGCCGCCTTCCAGGCGGGAGCTACGACTGTACTGATCCCGAAGGAGAACTGGCAGTCGCTGTTCGCTGATCTCGGCCCCTTGCGGGTCATACCGCTGGAGACGGTGGAGGAGGCCTTCCGCCACCTGTTCGGCACCGGTACGGCGGACATCAGAATGCCCGCCGTGTCCGGCGAGACCTTCTCTTCTTCGCCTTCTCTGCTGAAGGCGGATGCTTCGGGAGAGAGTCTGCCGGGCTAAGCTGGATAGACTGACAGAGGAATCCCCCGGCAGTTATCTGCCGGGGGATTTTTTAATGAACCGTCTCACGGCATAGGACGCCGGGATTGAGCGAATACTAGCGGGTGACTGTGCCGGTTAAGCGGCATTATGGGCAGGGGCTGTTGGTGTTTTGATGCCGCTTTTGTTAGAATGAATGCATATGACACTACTTATGAACCATGGGAGGTGCGAAAGCGATGATACAAAGCAAATCCAAAGGTCGTCGTTTTCCTTTATTACCGCTTAGAGGTCTTCTTGTGTATCCCAGTATGGTTCTGCATCTGGATGTGGGCCGCGAGAAGTCCGTCCGGGCACTAGAGAAAGCTATGGTTGAAGATAACCTGATTCTCCTCTGCTCCCAGTCGGAAGTGAATATTGAGGAGCCGGGACAAGAGGATATATTCCGCGTCGGAACGGTTGCCAATGTGCGGCAGATGCTGAAGCTTCCGAACGGCACGATCCGTGTGCTGGTGGAAGGCGTAGAGCGGGCGGAGATCATTCATTATACGGACAACGAGGATTACTATGAGGTGATGGCGCGCGAGCTGCCGGAGCAGGAGGATGTGGACCAGGAGAGCGATGCCCTGATGCGCAGCGTGCTGAGCCAGTTCGAGCACTATATCACCCTGTCCAAGAAGGTCACCCCGGAGACGCTCGCTGCCGTGTCCGATATCGAGGAGCCCGGGCGGCTGGCGGATGTGATCACCAGTCATCTGGCGCTGAAGATCAAGGATAAGCAGGAGATTCTGGAGACGATCGATGTCAGCAAGCGTCTGGAGAAGCTGCTCGATATTCTCAACAATGAGCGCGAGGTGCTGGAGCTCGAACGCAAGATCAGCCAGCGTGTGAAGAAGCAGATGGAGAAGACCCAGAAGGAATATTACCTGCGCGAGCAGATGAAGGCGATCCAGAAGGAGCTAGGCGAGAAGGAAGGCCGGGCCGGTGAAGCCGATGAGCTGCGCGCCCTGATGGAGGAGAAGAACCTCCCCGAACGGGTGCAGGAGAAGATTGAGAAGGAGATCGACCGTCTGGAGAAAATGCCGGCAAGCTCGGCAGAAGGCAGCGTTATCCGCAACTACGTGGATTGGCTGCTGGGTCTGCCCTGGAGCGAATCGACAGAGGATGACCTTGATATCCGCAAGGCGGAAGAGGTGCTGGATGCGGACCATTACGGTCTTGAGAAGCCGAAGGAACGCGTGCTGGAATATCTGGCCGTGCAGAAGCTGGTCAAGGGTCTGAAGGGCCCGATTCTGTGTCTGGTAGGTCCTCCGGGTGTCGGCAAAACCTCGCTCGCCCGCTCCATCGCCCGCTCCCTGAACCGCAAGTTCGTCCGTATCTCGCTGGGCGGCGTGCGGGATGAAGCGGAGATCCGCGGCCACCGCCGGACCTATGTCGGGGCGATGCCGGGCCGGATCATCCAGGGGATGAAGACCGCAGGCAGCATTAATCCGGTGTTCCTGCTGGATGAGATCGACAAGATGGCCGCAGACTTCCGCGGCGATCCGTCGGCAGCCTTGCTGGAGGTGCTGGACCCGGAGCAGAACAACACGTTCAGCGACCACTTCGTCGAGCTGCCGTTCGACCTGTCGAATGTCATGTTCGTCACCACGGCGAATGCAGTGCACAACATTCCGCGCCCGCTGCTGGACCGGATGGAGATGCTGTTCATTCCCGGTTATACGGAGCTGGAGAAGCTGCAGATTGCCAGCCGTTATCTGCTGCCGAAGCAGCGCAAGAGCCACGGCCTTGCGGAGGAGCAGTTATCTATCGGGGACGATACGCTGCTGAAGATCGTCCGCGAGTATACCCGGGAATCCGGGGTGCGGAACCTGGAACAGCAGATTGCCGCTCTCTGCCGCAAGGCGGCCAAGCAGATTGTCTCGGAAGAGAAGGAACGCGTCAGCATCCTCCCGGAGGAGGTCAAGGATTATCTGGGAGCCGCCAAGTTCCGCTATGGAATGGCAGAGCTGGAGGATCAGATCGGCACCGTCACCGGGCTGGCCTGGACCGAGGTGGGCGGCGATACGCTGCTGATCGAGGTGACGGTCGTTCAGGGCACCGGCAAGCTGACGCTGACCGGACAGCTCGGCGATGTGATGAAGGAGTCGGCGCAGGCCGCCTTCAGCTATACCCGCTCGAAGGCGGAGGAGCTGGGGCTGGCGCCCGATTTTCACGAGAAGAACGATATTCATATCCACATTCCCGAAGGGGCCATTCCCAAGGACGGCCCGTCCGCCGGGATTACGATCGCTACGGCGCTGATCTCGGCGCTCACCAAGCGGTATGTCTCCAAGCATGTGGCGATGACCGGCGAGATTACGCTGCGCGGACGCGTCCTGCCCATCGGAGGGCTTAAGGAGAAATCGCTGGCCGCGCACCGTGCAGGCTATAAGAAGATTCTCATGCCGAAGGACAATGAGCGCGACCTTAAGGATATCCCGGAGAGCGTCCGTAATGATGTAGAGTTCGTGCCGGTCTCCCATATGGATCAGGTGCTGAAGCACGCGCTCGTAGATCCTGCGGTCAGCAGAGACGCCTCGCCGGATACCGAAGAAATAAGCATTGAAGCGCCGAGTAGTGTGCATTAGAAAGGGAGTCCTATGAAAGTTAACAACGCTGAATTTGTGATTAGTGCCGTCGGCCCTGATCAATACCCTGTGGATGCCTTGCCGGAGATTGCTCTGGCAGGGCGCTCCAACGTAGGGAAGTCCTCTCTGATCAACAAGATGATTAACCGCAAGAATCTGGCCCGCACCAGTTCTACACCGGGCAAGACGCAGCATATGAACTATTACCGTGTGAATGAGAGCATGTATTTTGTTGATTTTCCGGGCTATGGTTATGCCAAGGTCTCGAAGACGCAGCGCGCCTCCTGGGGCAAAATGGTGGAGAAATACATGGCGGAGCGCGAGACGCTGAAGATGGTGCTGCTGGTGGTGGATCTGCGCCACCCGCCGACCAGTGACGACAAAATGATGTTCGACTGGCTGAAGCATTACGATCTGCCGCTCTGCGTAGTGGCCACCAAAGCGGATAAGATTCCGAAGACCCGCTGGCCGAAGCATATCAAGATCATGAAGCAGGAGCTCGGTGTGCTGCCGGGGGACAGCTTCATTGCCTATTCATCCGAGCTTGGACTCGGCAAAGACGAACTATGGGAACTTATTGATAGACATACTCTACCTACTGAAGAAGGGCTTCCGGCAGAACCGGAGGATCAGGATTCCGGGGATGAACCGCAGCACGAGGCCTCTTCCGAGACTTAAGGGTTTGTCAGGAAGAATCGAGGGATGGTTATGGCTCAGCGTCTGGCGATGGAATATGTGAATGCAACGATGCAAATGACCGAATTTCAGCTCGAACAGCTTCTGCATACCGAAGGTACGCGGCATATCAGCCACCGGGTGAAGGTGCTGGGCGCGGGTGAACAGGAGCTAGTGCTGGAGGAGGCCGGGGGCGAGGAGGTCCACCTGACGTTTGAACGCAAGGGCGGCGTCTATATCGGCTCCTTGTCCTGCAGAGTCGAGAATCCTCATCTGATGAATGCAGTGCGCAAGCTATTCTTCACCTACAAAGGCACGGGAACCGTGAACCGCATTTATAAAGATATTACCATGATGTATTACTATGAGGGCGGCTCGGTGCGCCGGATTTCCGAGGTTCGTCCGGAAGGCACCAAGCTGATCTATCAGCACAAATATTCGCTGGCAGAGATGCACTCTATCTATAAGCGGCAGACGGTAGAATCCGAGATTAGGCTGATCCGGCAAGAGATTAACCGTCTGCTGGATATCCGCAACCGCGTTAGGCAGGAAGCGGTAGTCTGCGAAGTGGATGAGCAGCTTGCTGCCGCTGCTTTCCGGCTGTTTCAATTGGAAGCGTAAGTGATAATGTTTAAAAAGATGGCAATCATTTCCTAGTGAAATGGTTGTATTTTTTTGACGAAATCTATACAAAACCTTGACGAAGGGACCGATAAACAACATATGATAGATATCCATAGCCACATTCTACCCTTCATGGATGACGGGGCCGCTGATGTTGAGGCCGCTCTCGCCATGGCGCAAGACGCCCATAACGACGGTATTTCGGTTGTAGTTGCTACGCCTCACCATGCGAACGGAGTCTATATGAATCCGGCTCAGGAGATTGAAGCGGCGGTGAAGGCGCTTAACGCGAAGCTCCAGGAGGCGGGTAACCCGCTGCAGGTGCTGCCCGGCCAGGAGATCCGGCTCTACGGGGATCTGCTCGATGATCTGGAGCGGGGACAACTGCTGACGCTGGCTGGCTCCCGGTATATTCTTCTAGAGATGCCCTCCTCGCGGGTGCCGCGCAATATGGAGGAGACCTGCCATGAGCTGATCATCCAGGGATTCGTTCCCGTGATCGCCCACCCGGAGCGCAACGCAGAGATTGCCGCAGACCCGTCCAGGCTGGTGAAGCTCATTGAGCTTGGCGCACTGGGCCAGCTTACTGCACAGAGTATTGCCGGCGTGTTCGGGAGCAAGCTGCAGAAGCTGTCGCTCGAGCTGTGCAGACGGCAGGCGGTCCATGTCATTGCTTCAGATGCGCATGATCATGTGAACCGTCCCTTTGGATTAAGTGAGGCTTACGGGGTGGTGAAGCGGGAATTGGGCGCCGAGGCGTTCGACTTTTTTCTGCATAATTCGCGTTCCATCATTGCAAATGATGAGGTCTTTCGAGCTAATCCTGCTCAATCTAACAACAAACTTCATAGATTGTTCGGATTTTTTTCGCGTAAAGGGTGACCGCTCATGTCATTAATGGTAGAATGGGTATTACTGGATTCTTGCACTACTATATATTCCAAATACATACAAAGAGGTGGATGACAAGTGACTTTGAAGAAAAAACTGGCAGTATCTACTCTAGCAGTAAGTATGGCAGCGGCATCCGTTGCCGGATTCCCGTTCAGCAGCAAGGGGCTGGCTGAGCATTTCGGAATCAGTACCGCATCTGCGGCAGCTGTATCCCAGGCAGATGTGAAGGCGAAGGTTGAGAAGATTTATGCTCAGTTGACAGAAGCAGACAGAAAAGCGTTGCTTGCTTATGAGTTGGAAGCTGGAAATATTAGCGCTGAGAAGTTCGAGCAGATATTCAAGCCAGTGCTGGACAAACTTACCTTCCTGAATGAAGCTGACGTAGAAACTGCTCATGAAGCTTTTAAGAGCGTATCCAGCGTTGTCTACGATGTGTATGAGAAGGATTACACGGCAATTAAGGATATCCGTTATAACGTCAAGAATGTTGAGCTTGCAAAGAAGATTGCAGCTAAGGCTGGCGTAGATAATCTTACAGCTGAGGACTTCACTGAATTCCTGTTCGGTACTAAAGGCATTGAAGCTGAACTTCGCACAATGATCAGCAGTAAGTCCAAGGCTGATTTGATTAACCTGATCGCTAATGCTTCCAGCACCGATGATGCTCTGAATACATTGCTGAATGAAGCTATTGAAAAGGTACTTAACCACAACACTGTTGAGGGTGGCCTGACTGTAAGTCAAGTAGTTTACAATCTTAATATTACCCCTGGCGATATTAAGCTCAGCCTGAAGAACCTGAATGATATAGTTCCAACTGCTAAGCCTGCAGTGAAGGCTCTTGCTCTAGCGTATGTAAGAGCGTACATCAACGAACCCGTAACTCCTGGACCTAGCAATCCAGATGGTGGCGGCACTGGCGGCGGTACTGGTGGCGTAACAACTCCGGTTACGAACCCAACAGCTACACCTGGCCTGTATGATGTATCCAAGCTGGTAACCATCGTAGGCGACAAGGCTACCCTGAAGTTGGTAGATGCCGATGTACTGAAGGCATTCGATGCCCTGGTTGCAGCCAATGCCGGTAAGACGGGCCTGACGCTGACCCTGAACCTGGGTACAGTGAATGCGGCTACAGTTGAAGTACCATTGTCCAAGGCAATCATCGAAGCGGCTAAGGCCAAAGGCATTGCCAATATCGCCATTACCTTCAACGGCTTGACCGTAACGATTCCGGTAGGACAGTTCAGCGAAGCGGTTACCCTGACTGCTTCCACCGTAGCAGATACAACAGTAACCTCGGTATCCAGCCTGAAGCTGGCATCCAGCGTATATGATTTCGATCTGAAGGTTGGCGGTGTTGCTACAACTACCTTCAAGGAGCCAATCACCCTGAAGCTGCCGCTTAAGAACACTGAAGGCCTGGACCGCGAACTGCTGTCCGTAGCTAAGGTAGTCTACGGCGCACTGCAATTCCAGGGCGGTGTTGTAGACGGCGATCATATCACTGAACCGCGTGACACCTTCTCCTCCTATGCAGTACTGGAGAACAAAGTTACCTTCAAGGATATCGCAAGTGTTCAGGCTTGGGCCGGAAGACAGATCTCCGTGGTAGCAGCTAAGGGCGCCATTGAAGGCGTAGGCAACGATAACTTTGCTCCGAAGAGCAATGTAACCCGTGCAGAATTCGCCAAGATGCTGATCCGTGCACTGAACCTGGAGAACAACTCCGCGAAGCAGAGCTTCAGCGATGTAAGCTCCACAGCATGGTATGCCCCTTACGTAGCCGTTGCTGCTGAGAAGGGAATCATCACTGGACGCAGTGCAGCACAGTTCGATCCTACGGCAACCATTACCCGTGCGGAAATGGCAACGATGATTGCCCGTGCTGTGAAGGCGCAGAAGCCTGAAGCTGTAACTAATGCCAGCTCCCTGAGCAAGTTCTCCGATGCAGGCAAGATCGCTGCTTCCCTGAAGGACGGCGTAGCCTTCGCTGCCAGCAATAACCTGGTTATCGGCAATGCCGGCAAGTTCAATCCGAACAACACAGCTACACGCGCAGAAGCAGCCGTAATTATCTACCGCACGATCAACTTCAAGTAAGTCAATAGTAATGTGGAGAGCCTCCTCTCGTCTGTTTAGAGAGGGGGCACTTTTTTAGAACAGATCAGTATGATTTGCTCGCCTAAAGAACGATTATTGAAACCGCTTGGAGGGAAATGCACTTGTCAGCACAAGAATTGGATCTGCGCGATTATTTCCAGATTGTCAGGAAGCGACTGTGGATGATTGTCAGCATTGTTATTGTGGCGTGTGTTCTTGCCGGAATCTACAGCCTGTACATCAAGAATCCGGTCTATGAAGCTTCGACGAAGATCATCGTCAATCAGACGCCTACCCAAGCTTCGGTAGCGCAGCTGGATCTCAATCAGATCAATACGAACATTCAGCTCATCAACACGTACAAAGAAATTATTAAGACCCCGGCCATCCTCGACGTGGTAGCCAAGAACTATCCGCAGTTCGGCTTGACCGCAGAGGAGATGCTGAAGAAGGTTAACGTGAGTTCTGTAAATAATACGCAGGTGATGACACTTGTCGTTCGAGATAATTCATACCAGAGAGCTGCAGAGATCGTGAATGCCATATCACTTGTGTTCAAGCAGGAGATCCCATCCCTGTTCAACGTACAGAATGTGTCCATTCTCAATGAAGCGAAGCTGAATCCGCCGGTGGCACCGGGTCCGGTCGAACCGAACGTCGTAATGAACCTGGCCATTGCCCTGATTGTCTCCCTGATGATCGGCCTCGGCATCGCCTTCCTGCTGGAGTACCTGGATGACACGCTGAAGACGGAAGATGACATCAAGAAATACCTTGGACTTCCGACCATTGCCATGATTACCCGGCTCGGCCAGGAAGAGACGAAGGCCACGGAGCAGCAGGCACAGCTTAAGACCAGAAAGGCGGGAGAACTCGAACATGTCACAGCAGCCAAATAAACAACGCCATCTGATCACCGTGACGAACCCGCGCTCGCCGGTATCGGAGGCTTTTCGCGCCCTGCGCACGAATATTGATTTCTCCTCGGTCGATGAGCAGATCCAGGTCGTGATGGTCACCTCTTCTGGACCGGAGGAAGGCAAGTCCACCGTTACCGCGAATCTGGCTGCTGCGTATGCGCAAGCGGACAAGAAGGTGCTGCTGATCGACGGTGACTTACGCAAGCCGACAGCACATAAGACCTTCTCACTCAGTAACCGCTACGGATTGTCCTCCCTGCTGTCCCAGCAAGCGGACCTGTCCGATGTCATTCAACCCTCCGGGGTGAATAACCTGTCGCTGATGACCTCCGGCCCTATTCCGCCGAACCCGGCCGAGATGATGGCCTCCAACCGGATGAGCGCCGTGCTGCAGGAGCTTCGCCAGCTGTACGATGTGATCCTGATCGATACCCCGCCGCTGCTTGCAGTGACCGATGCGCAGATTGTAGCCTCCAAGAGTGACGGCGTGATTATGGTGGTCAGCTACGGCAAGGTGAAGCGGGATATTGCGGCCAAGGCCAAGGCAAGTCTGGACCGGGTCGGTGCAAGAATGCTGGGCGTGGTGCTGAACAACGTGAAGCGCAAGGCCAGTGAAGGCTACTATTATTACTATTATGGCAACTGAATATTAGACAGAGATAAAATGTTGTTTTTGGAGGCACTGAAAATGACAGCAAAAACTAGAGTGTTGCTATTATTCATGATCGATATTGCGATCATATGGTTCAGCATCGTGACATCGTACCTGTTCCGCTTCTATAATGACATCCCGCCGGAATATGTGGTCCAGATGGTCGTATTCGGAATGATCTCAACCGTAGCGATTGGGGGCAGCCTGGTCTACTTCGGGCTGTATCGCAGAATGTGGCAATATGCCAGCATCGGTGAGATTATCTCGGTTCTCAAAGCTATTGTCGTCGGAGCCATTCTGTCCTACGCCGCAGCCTATTTCATCCTGCCGGAGCGTGTACCCTTCAGCATTGAAGTCCGGTCAATGGAGACTATTCTGCTGCTGGTCGGGGGAGCCCGCTTCTTCTGGAGAGTCTTCCGCAATGACCGGAATAACAATAAGGCTACGGAGACTCATACACTGATTGTCGGTGCCGGAGATTGCGGCATTCTGATTGCCAAAGAGATGATGGGCCCTTCCTTCGCGCATACCCGGCTGGTTGGATTCATCGACGACAGCGCAGACAAGTATCACCTGTCCATCCTGGGTGTGCCCGTGCTGGGTAACCGTTATGACATTCCGCGGATTGTGAAGGAACAAACGATTCATGAGATCATTATCGCCATGCCTTCCGTCTCCCGCACACAGATCTCGGAGATCATCAATCTTGCGAAGGCCACGGGTGCGAAGCTGAAGATTATTCCAGCCCTCAATGACCTGATCGCCGGCAAAATCTCCGTCAAGAAGCTCCGCGACGTCAGCGTAGAGGACCTTCTCGGCCGCGAGCCGATTGTAGCCGATATGAACAGCATCCTGGGATATGTTCATAACAAGACCGTGCTGATTACGGGAGCAGGCGGCTCGATCGGATCGGAGCTATGCCGCCAGATTGCACCTTTTGCCCCGGACAAGCTGATGATCCTCGGACACGGGGAGAACAGCATCTATACGATTGAGATGGAGCTGCGCAAGAGCTTCCCGCACCTCGAGATCGTGACCGTGATTGCCGATGTTCAGGACCGGGCCAGGCTGATGGATGTGTTCCAGTGCTACAAGCCGCAGGTGGTCTTTCATGCAGCAGCACATAAGCACGTTCCTCTGATGGAGCGGAACCCGTCTGAAGCGATTAAGAATAACGTCTTCGGAACACGCAATGTAGCCGACTGCGCGGACAAATATGGCGCAGAGCGCTTCGTGATGATCTCCTCCGACAAGGCCGTCAATCCGACCAGCGTCATGGGGGCTACGAAACGGATTGCCGAGATGTACGTACAGAGTCTTAATGTAACCAGCCCGACCAAGTTCACGGCAGTGCGGTTCGGTAATGTTCTCGGCAGCCGGGGAAGCGTCATTCCTGCCTTCAAGCAGCAGATTGCGGCCGGCGGACCTGTCACCGTTACCCATCCTGAGATGGTCCGCTACTTCATGACGATCCCTGAGGCGGTTCAACTGGTGATCCAATCCGGCTCCTTCGCCAGCGGTGGTGAAGTCTTCGTGCTCGATATGGGTGCCCCGGTGAAGATTCTGACATTGGCAGAGGACCTCATTACCCTGTCCGGCTACGAGCCTTACAAGGATATCGATATCACCTTCTCAGGCATCCGTGAGGGCGAGAAGCTGTATGAAGAACTGCTGACGGATGAAGAGAATCTGACCTCCACCCAGCATGACCGGATCTTCATCGGCCGGCCGAACGTCTACACCCAGAGCCAGATGGAGCTGGAATTCAAACGGCTGGAGCGGGTCATCTCCGAGGAACCGGAAGCGATCCGTGAATTGATTAACCAGATCGTGCCGATGCAGCCGGTCATCCAGCCAGCCTTAGCTAATTAGAGATTCGGAGGTACTGAAGTGAAACGATGGAAAAAGGTATTAATCTGGTCGCTGTCAGTGATCGTGGTGCTAGGTGTCGGCGGGTTATTCGCCGCCAATTATGCAGTTGACAAGCTGATGAGCTCCATGGCTACCGGCTTCGATGTGGAAGCGGACGATAACGCCAGCGTTCCACAAGGGAAGGTAGTCGAGCCTGTAGTTGCAGACAGTGATCCGTCCGCCGAGCAAGCGACTTCCGCAGATCCTGCTTCAAGCGCTGCACCGGATAGTACTCCTGCTTCCAGCGGAGCCGGAGACCAGACTGCTGCTGGTAAGGACAAGCCTGTTAATACAGACAAGCCTGCAAGTACGCCAGCTCCGACACCCGAAGGGGTAGACGGATTAGCTCATATCTCCACTAATAAGGCCAAGGAAGTGCAAGAGAGCGTGACGCTCAGCGACAAAGCCAGCGTTGCTTCAATCGTAGCCTCCCAGCTAAGCGTCTCTGACATCAAGCGCTTGCAGGAGTTAGCCAAAGGCGGACTTACGAACGAAGAGAAGCGCGAAGCCCGCAGCATTATCCTCGGCAAAGTCACAGAAGAACAGTACAACGAATTAGCTCAGATTGCCAAGAAGTACGGCGTCAGCCAAGGCAAGACCCGGGATCAGATCCTGGCTGAAGAAGAACAGCTCAAAGCTAAGGAAAAAGGAAGTGAATAAGCATGTTTAAGATGAAAGCTCCAGCCGCAGCACTGCTAACCGTGGCCTTAATCGGCTGCACACCTCTGACCGCATCGGCTCCTGTTACCGTAGCCGCAGCTACTCCAGCATCAACGGCAAAAGCTGCTCCTGCGCCAAAGGCTGCCGCTCCGATTAAAGTGCAGAACACCGATGTGACCATGCTCTTCGACGGTGTGGAATTGCAGCCGCCAGCCGGACAATATGTGTTCATGTACAATAACACGACCTACGTTCCGTTACGCTTCATGTCCTATGCTCTGCAGAAGAGTGTAAGCTGGGATGCCAAGAGCCTTAAGGTAACCGTGGCTGAGCCCAGCAGCTCAGAGCTGGTAGTCATTAAGGAATACCTGATGAACGCCACAGCGGATGCTGCCTTCACGCAGAAGAGTATTGCCTTGAACAATGTAAAAGCAAGTTATGTATTCAATGGAACGGCTAAGGCCTTGCCCGCAGGCCAGTCCAGCTACCTGCTGAACGGTTCCATCTATGTCCCCCTAAGATTCTTATCGGAATCTGTAGGAAATTCCATTAGCTGGAATCCGAAAACAAAGACGATTACTGCAAGTTCTAAGGACTTTGAAGGGATTATGGCTTCTTCGAAACCAGCCGACAACGGAACTAGTCCATCTGCAAGTGCTACACCTGCACCAGCCGCAACCCCTGAACCTAGCGGAGCAGCCGCAGGCGGTGCTGGATCAGCGGGAGCTGGAGGAGGCACAGGATCAGGCAAAGTCTCTTATGAGTCAATTACTAGCGAGACCGAAGCGAAGCTGAGTGCGTTACAGTCGCAGAGTACTTCTGCATTAATGAGCATTGCCTTTGAATATGTAGCTGCTACAGATGCAGCGGCTAAGCAAAGCATCAAGGCGAAGGGCATCCAGCAACTGGCCTCTTTTACAGCTTCATTCAACAGTATAATCGCGGACGCTGAACAAAAACTAAACAATAACGGGTATAGTACGGCAATCATCTCCCAGTATCGAGCGGCGTTCGAGGCTGATCTGGAAAAGGGAAGAGCGATTGCTGAAGGAATAGGCAAATAAATAGTATAGACATCAACAGGTATTATGAAGATATGGTTTACAGTCGCAAGCACCCTCCATTCAGCTCTAGCTGTAAACCATAGTATCTTAAGGACAAGGTGAGAGAATGAAGCCTTATATTATTATCAAACCCATGCTGGATTTCATATTGGCTCTAATCGGAATGCTCCTGTTATGGCCTTTTTTCTTGATTATCGCCGTAGTAATTAAGTCTACCTCCAAAGGTCCGGTTTTGTTCCGGCAGAAGCGCTTAGGCAAGCACAAGAAGGAATTCTATATTCTCAAATTCAGGACGATGCGTACAGATACGCCAAGCGAAATGCCTACCCATCTGCTGCAAGACCCTGACTTCTTCATCACCAAAGTAGGCAAATTCCTCAGGAAGACCAGCCTGGACGAGCTTCCTCAGATCATCAATATTCTCAAAGGCGACATGAGCATCATCGGCCCACGCCCGGCGCTGTGGAACCAATATGACCTGATCGCAGAGCGGGACAAGTACGGTGCGAATGACATTAAGCCTGGGCTGACCGGATGGGCGCAGATTAATGGGCGGGATGAGTTGCCGAATGAAGTAAAGGCAAATCTGGATGGAGAATACACACGAAGCATCACGATGGGCTTCGATCTCAAAGTATTCGCTATGACAATCCTCAGTGTTCTGAAGTCGGACGGGGTTAGAGAAGGCGCAGCGAACACAGAAGCACCTCCCAACACCAAAGGAGCCTCGTTATAAATGGAGAAGAAAAGAATTCTTATTACAGGTAAGGGGAGCTATGTAGGAACAAGCTTCATGAACTGGGTAAAACAGTGGCCCGATCAGTACGAAGTTGAAGAGTTATCAGTAAGAGGCGAAGCTTGGAAAGAACATGATTTCTCTGCCTATGATGTGGTGCTGCATGTAGCTGGCATAGCACATGTCTCTACTGATCCTAGTATGGAGCAGGAGTACTATAGAGTTAATCGTGATTTGACCATAGAAGTGGCTAGCAAGGCAAAGCAAGATGGGGTAGGGCAGTTTATTTTTATGAGTAGTATTATTGTGTATGAAGATAATGGAAAGGTTACTTTTATCAATAGTGATACACCAGCAACACCTAGCAATTTTTATGGGAAGAGTAAACTGCAAGCTGAAAAAGGTATACGAGCACTTGAGGAAGAGACGTTTAAAATAGCAATATTAAGACCCCCAATGATTTACGGTAAAGATTCTAAGGGAAACTATAGGAAAATGGCTCAAATATCAAGGAAAATTCGATTTTTCCCTGATTTCAATAATAAAAGAAGCATGTTACATATTGATAATTTGTGCGAGTTATTAAGGTTTATCATAATTAATGAAGATAATGGATTCTTTTATCCCCAAAATAAACAGTATTCTTCAACAACAGAAATGGTTAGACAAATATCTCTAGTCCATGGGAACAAAATTTATTTTACAAAGTTGTTCAACCCAGTTATTAAAATAACAATGAAAAAAATAAATGCATTTCGAAAGATATTTGGGGATTTAATTTATGACCAAAGGATCAGTACTTATAAAGAAAATTATCAAATTAGAACTCTGAAGGAGTCAATCAAGTTGACAGAAAATATGAACGGGAATGAGACAGTGAATTGAAAAAGAAAATTCTGGTTATAGCACAATATTTCTTTCCAGAACAATTTCGGATAAATGATATATGTGCGGAATGGGTGAAAAAGGGATACGAAGTTACAGTTATTACTGGCATCCCTAATTACCCTCAAGGAAAATATTATAAGGGTTATGGGATCTTTAAAAAAAGAAAAGAAACGTATTACGGCATAAATATTATCAGAATTCCATTAATTCCTCGTGGGAAAAGTTCAATTATGTTGATGCTGAATTATCTTTCTTTTGTAATATCAGGATTTTTTTGGAGTATCTTTACTAGGGTTAAAGCAGATTATGTTTTCATTTATGAAGTATCTCCAATGACTCAAGCATTACCTGGTGTTTGGTATGCAAAAAGAAAAAAAATACCTTGCTATCTGTACGTTACAGATTTATGGCCGGAAAATGTTGAAATTGTGGCTGGGATTAAAAATCAACGTATTCTAAAAAGTATAGGTATGATGGTTGATTATATATATAAACGTAGTAATAGAATTTTCACCTCTTCTGAAAGTTTCATAGAGGCTATATCCGAACGAGGAATAGAAAATAATAAAATAGAATTTTGGCCTCAGTATGCAGAGGATTTTTATGTTCCTATAAACAATAAAAATGTTGTTATAAACGAAATACCACAAGATGATTATTTTAATATAATTTTTGCAGGAAATATCGGTGTTGCTCAGGGGTTAGATGTATTGGCCGCTGCTGCTCTAAAACTTAAAGCATTAGGAGCAAAAATTAGATTTAATATTGTTGGTGAAGGACGATACAAAGAAACTTTAATTAATATAGTAGAGCAAAATGGTGTCGATTATATGTTCAATTTTATTGATAAACAACCTAGTTCTCGCATACCTGAATTTATGTCTGTATGTGATGCCACTTTGATATGTCTATCAAGAAGTAAAGTATTCTCAATAACATTGCCTGCCAAAACTCAATCTTGTCTTGCTTGCGGAATTCCGATACTAGTTTCCGCAGATGGAGAGATCCAGAAAGTTATTAAAGAAGCTGAGGCAGGTTTTTGTAGTAATGCTGGAGACGCAGATGGTTTAGCTGAAAATATATTAAACATGGCATCATCTACAAAGCATGACCGTGAGGATATGGCTCAAAACGCACTTCATTATTATCAAACTCACTTTAACAAAGAAAAACTTTTGAATAGAATGGATTTCTGGTTTAACTAATTAAACTTGATTGGAGTTAATGTGAATGTTTACTGATAAAACTTTATTAATAACTGGTGGCACAGGATCATTTGGGAATGCAGTAATGAAAAGATTCTTAGATACAAATGTTCGAGAAATTAGAATATTTTCACGCGATGAAAAGAAACAAGATGATATGCGAAAATTGTATAGAAATGAAAAATTAAAGTTTTATATTGGTGATGTTCGAGATTTAGCAAGCGTTAAGAATGCAATGCATGATGTGGATTATGTATTCCATGCAGCAGCACTGAAGCAAGTACCTTCTTGTGAGTTCTTTCCATTAGAAGCCGTGAAAACCAATGTTATCGGAACGGATAATGTTATAACTGGTGCTATAGAGATGGGAGTTAGAAAAGTCATATGCTTATCTACTGATAAAGCAGCATATCCGATAAATGCAATGGGTATTTCCAAAGCAATGATGGAAAAAGTGTTTGTAGCTAAATCTAATACTGTTAGCCCTAATAAAACTTTGATCTGTGGAACGCGTTATGGAAATGTAATGGCATCTAGAGGTTCGGTAATTCCGCTTTTTGTTGATCAGATTAAAAGTGGAGAGCCTCTTACTATCACTGATCCTAATATGACTAGATTCCTTATGAGTCTTGAGGAAGCGGTTGAACTTGTTGTATTTGCTTTTCATAACGCACAAACAGGAGATATTATGGTTCAGAAATCTCCAGCATCTACTATTAGAGATCTAGCGCAGGCCCTGATCGAATTGTTTGATGTAGATAATGAAATAAAAATTATTGGTACAAGGCATGGGGAGAAATTATACGAAACTCTTCTTACTAAAGAAGAGCATGTAGTGGCAGAGGATCTAGAAGGATTTTATAGAGTGCCTGCTGATAAAAGAGATCTAAATTATGATAAGTATTTTGTTGAAGGGAATAAGCAAATTCAACAAGCAGAAGATTACAATTCACATAATACTGAAAGACTTGGAGTTAGTGAGATCAAAGATAAATTATTGAAACTAGAATATATCCAAAATGAATTAAGAACTTGGAAAGGGCAATTCTAAATGAAAGTACTTGTTCTTGGAGCAACTGGTATGGCCGGACATACAATTTCCCTCTATTTCAAAGAAAAAGGGCATGAGGTAACGGGTTTCAGCAGAAATAAAATTGAATATTGTGACAAAAGTATAACGGGCGATGTAACTGACTTTACATATCTCAATAGGATAGTGGATGAAGGAAACTACGATGCTATTATTAATGCTATCGGTATATTGAATAAAGATGCAGAAGACAATAAAGCTCTGGCAGTTCTTATAAATAGCTATTTGCCGCACTTTTTAGTTGATATAACACAAAATACGAAGACTCGAATAATCCAAATGAGTACTGATTGTGTGTTTTCTGGAGAAAAAGGTGGTTATTCAGAAAATTCGTTTAGGGATGGAGAAACATTCTATGATAGATCAAAAGCATTAGGTGAAGTTGAGAATAATAAAGATTTAACTTTCAGAAACTCCATAATAGGACCAGACCAGAATATGAATGGAATTGGACTATTGAATTGGTTTATGAAGCAAAAGGGAGAAGTTAATGGATTTACTAAAGCTATTTGGACCGGAGTAACAACTTTGACTTTGGCGAAAGCGATGGAAAAGGCACTCGAAGAAAATTTAACTGGTTTATATAACTTAGTTAATAATAATATGATTAGCAAATTTGATTTATTGAAGCTCTTTAACAAATATTTAAGAAGTGATACATTAACTATTTTAAAAAGTGATGCAATTGAAGTAGATAAATCTCTTGTGAATAAAAGGAATGATTTTTCATTTATAGTACCTAGCTACGAAGAAATGGTTTCTGAGATGAGAGTATGGATTGAAGAGCATAAAGAATTTTATCCACATTATTTTCAATAAGGGAGTCACAAAAATGCGTAAGTTAAAATTAATGACAATTGTGGGCACAAGACCTGAAATTATTAAACTTTCTGAAATCATAAAGAAGTGTGATAAATATTTTGAGCATATATTAGTACATACAGGTCAAAATTATGATTTTACCCTAAATGAGATCTTTTTCAAAGAGTTAGGGTTAAGAGAACCCGACTTTTATTTAGGAGTTGTTGGAGATAACCTTGGCCAAACAATGGGAAATGTTCTCTCAAAATCTTATGAATTAATGGTTGATCAGGCTCCGGATGCACTTTTAGTTCTGGGAGACACAAATTCCTGTTTGAGTGTTATTTCAGCTAAAAGGCTCAAGATTCCAATTTTTCACATGGAGGCTGGGAACAGGTGTTTTGATGAGAATCTTCCTGAAGAGATAAATAGAAGAATTGTTGATGTAACAAGTGATGTGAACTTGTGTTATACAGAACATGCAAGGAGGTACTTGAATTCATCTGGAGTGCCTAAGGAACGTACTTATGTAGTAGGTTCGCCCATGGCAGAAGTTTTATTTGCTAATATTGAAAGTATCGAGAAAAGTAATGTTCTAGATGTTCTCAATTTGGAAAAGAAAAAATATATATTGCTCTCAGCACATAGAGAAGAAAATATTGATGATGAACGAAATTTCTTTGCATTGATGAATGCTGTGAATATTTTGGCTGAAAAATATAATATTCCTATAATTTATAGTATGCATCCGAGAAGTGAGAAACATGTCGCCCAAAGAGGATTTGAATTTCACCCACTAGTGAGGAATCTTAAACCGTTTGGTTTCTATGATTTTATTACTTTACAGAAAAATGCTTTTTGTGTTGTTTCTGATAGTGGAACGTTATCTGAGGAGGCCGCATATTTTAAATTTCCTGCGGTATCAATTAGAACAAGCACTGAGCGACCAGAGGGGATAGATAAAGGGACATTTATAATTGGGAGTATCACAAGTGACAAAGTCATTCAAGCGGTGAGTTTAGCGGTGAATTTAGATTTTGATGGTCACTTAGGTGAAGATGTACCTGATTATCGGGAGAAAAACGTTAGTGTTAAGCTAATAAAAATCATTCAGAGCTACACCGAAATAATTAATACAATGGTGTGGAGAAAATTATGAATATAATGGTGTTTAATGTTCCGGCAGAATCTGTAGGTGCTTTATCTGTATTAAATGATTTTTTATGTGAAGTAAAGATGAGAGAAGATGAAGTGAAATGGTTTTTGGTTCTGAGCAAGCCAAACTTAACAGAGTCATCGAATATTCAGATTATTCGATTTCCATGGATAAAAAAAAGCTGGGGGCATCGGCTATTTTTTGATTATGTTATAGCACCAAAGTTAATTAAAAAGTTCAATATTGACAAGATAGTTTCATTTCAAAATATCACCATTCCATTAACTTCAGTTCCACAGATATTATACATGCATAATTCCTTGCCATTTGTAGAGCATAAATTCTCATTTTTAAGTAATAAGAGACTTTGGCTGTATCAAAATGTAATGGCAAAGAAAATATTCAAGTCTATTAAAAAAGCAAAGAAAACAATTGTTCAATCTAATTGGATTAAAGAAGTTTGTTTAAAAAGAGTTAAAGTTCCAAATGAAAAACTTGTTGTTATTCCTCCTGATATAAAAATGGATATAAAGAAGTATTTTTCTTTTAATAAGAAGAGTTCGACAACATTCTTTTATCCTGCCAGCGAATATGAATATAAGAATCATAAATTAGTAATTGATGCATGTATTAAACTAGCTGAAGAAAATATTTATGATTATAAAGTTGTTTTCACTTTAAAAGGTGACGAGAATCAACATGTTTTACAATTATATGAAAGAGTGAATCATCTGAATTTACCTATAAAATTTATAGGTCGGTTGTCTCGGGAAGAAGTGTTTGACTACTATTCAAAATCAATTTTGATATTTCCTTCATATATTGAAACTTTTGGATTGCCTTTACTTGAAGCAAAACTTCATAATTCTATTGTATTTTCTTCTAACTGTTTTTTTTCAAAAGAAGTTTTATTAAACTATAATAATGCTTATTTCTTTGATCCTTTTAATCCTATGGAACTTATGCAACTACTAAAAAAAATGATTTTAAATGAAATACCTTATTTACCCATTGAAGAAACTGATTCTCAGAAAAAAACTACTATTGTTGATGTTATATTTAAATAATAGGAATGAGAGGAAAATAATTGAATATATATCATTTTGAAAATAATAAGTGTAATGGTAAATTAAAACTGTTTTTTTTCTTTTTTCTTTTTTTTATTATATTGTTTGTAAGTGATAAGAAAATGGAATATAAACTATACGTGTCATTTTCTTCGATAAATTCCTTGATTTTTTTATTTTGTGTAGCTATCTTCTTAATATTAATTAAAGGGAAAGTATATACAGATGCCATAACTTATTTGCTGTTATTAAGATTAGGAGTTTACCTAGTGCCGTTGCTCTATATAGAGAATGTTGAAAATTATTGGGGGAATTACTTGGCGGTAATTGCTTCTTTTGTTGGTTATTTCATAGCGACACAGACGCATAAAATTGAAATCTCAAGAATAATTAATAAGATAGCTTCTTTATATTTTATAGTATTATGTATCCAAGTTGTTTACACATACATCCAAATTATAACTAAGTACGGAAAATTGGACGTTGGTATTCTTAAATACTATTTAGTAGTACCTGTTGGTAGTTCTAATTATATTGCTGCAATTATTCTCCCTTTTCTAGTATTTTTTTATATGTCTAATATTAGTACCTTCCATAAATATATTTTGATTGGTTTAGGACTTCTAACTCTTGTAGTTATCCAATCTAAAAATGCAATTATTATCGTAATAGTTTTAGCTGCTTTTTCCGTAATAAAAAAATACCTTGGATCTATTAGGAATAGATCTAATATTAATAAACATTTAAAAATCATATCATTTTTGCCTATTTTTATTTTTTTGTTAATCGTTTCTTACTTAGGGACTGAATTTTTTCTAAATAAGTGGTATATGGGGATGGATTTAAATAACTCTTCTATTTACGAAATAATAAATGCTTTGTCGAGTAATAGATTGGAGGTATATTCAAATGAATTTATAAGATGGAATCAACATTTATTTTTTGGAAATGGCTTATCGTACTCTTTAGGTCAAATGAGATCACATAATTGGATAATTGATTTGTTAGTACAGTCTGGCATTTTTGGTTTTTTGATTTTTATTTTAGCGATTTTTATCTGGTTGAAAAGTATTGTAGGTTATTTGTCAAAAGATAATTTTATAAAATCGATATTTTCTTTAGTATTAGTTATTTTGATACAGGGTTTGGGGGAGGTTACCTTATTCACCAACACAATAGACATTTTATTTTGGTTTATGTTAGGAACTTCAGTCTCGCAAAAAAACTACCTTAAACGAAATAGTGAGGTTGTTCATGAACCGAAGTAATATGACAGTTAGGTCTGGAATTCAGAATCTTTTATTTGTGATGATCTCTCAAGGTGTAAGTTTGGTGTTAGGTATTGTGAAAGCTCTTGTTTTGCCACTTACCCTTAGTATAATGAACTTTGGTTACTGGCAAGTTTATTTGCTATATCTCTCTTATGTAGGTATATTATCATTTGGCTTTAATGATGGGATATATTTAAGATATGGAACTTATAATTATAAAGATTTACCCAAGTCCTTATTCAGAACTAGTATAAGATTCTTTGTGCTATTTCAAATTGTACTTATGTTTATTTGCTTTTTTCTTATTGTACAATATGAACCCAACAAAGATAAGTTGTATGCATTATTCTGGGTGGCTATTAATATTCCTGTTGCAGGGTTAAGTGGAGTCTTTATATATGTATTACAAATTACTAATCAACTTAAAAAATATAGCTTTTATAACGTTATAGATAAATTATTAGTATTAATCGTTATTGGAATTTTATTTTTGTTGAATAAGAATCAAGTTAATTTATTTATTATCGCAGACTCTTTTTCAAGAATAATAGTACTTGTTATACTTTGTTATTCTTGTAGAGATATATTATTTGGAAGGGGGGCAAGCCTAAAACTTGCAATACCAGAGTTTGTCGAAAATATTAGAGTAGGTATCCAACTTATGCTGGCTAACTTAGCTGGTATGCTAGTATTGGGATTTGGGCGTTTTGTTGTTGAACGCTTTGAAAATGTATCAATTTATGGAGGATACTCCTTTGCGATATCAACCCTCAATTTAGTTTTGGTATTAATTTCAGCAATAGGACTTGTTTTATATCCAACATTGAATAGATTAGATTCGAAAAAGTTCAAAGAATATTTTAAAAATATTAATATATTAACATCTATCTTTTCTTTTGTTACTTTACTAAGTTATTATTTGTTAGTTTATTTTATTCGAAAATTCATGGAAAGTTATACTGGTATCCTTACTTACCTTCCATTTATTTTTGGCATTCTTTATATACAAATTAAAATGCAAATACTAATTAATCCGTTTTATAAACTATTGCGTGAAGAAAGATCGATGTTGAAGGCTAATGTAGCTGGTTTAATTTTGGCTGTTACAATTATAATTCCATCTTATCTGATTTTTAAATCTGTATCAGCAATTGCTATAGGAACTTTTATAGCTATGGGAATTCGTCTTTATTTATCTGAGTTTTTTATGTACAGAAAATTAAATTTGAGGGAATATAAAACAATTGTTTTTGAAGTTATACTAATAACACTATTTTTTCTTGTTTCTTATAAATTCGAAAAAATTACTGGATTAATTTTGTACATAACAATTCTTTTATTATATGTGTGCACTAACATGAAGTTTTTATCCAGAATCATAAGAAGTATCTTAAGCAAAGGGGATGATAGATAATGCACATTGTTTTAATTGTAGGGAGCTATTATCCCTATTATTCTGCAGTAGGAAGATGTGCAGGTAATATAGCTCAAGAACTTGAAAAAAATAATAAAGTAACAGTGATATGCCTTAAAAATAATGAATTGCAGTTATCTTATGAAAAATTAAGTAAACATGACATTATTAGAGTAGATACAAAAGATATTAGTATGAGAAATAGATTGAAAATGAATATAAAGGCTCGAAAGGGAATTATTAAAAAGTTTTATCGGGCGGCAGATAATCTTTATAAGATTCGTAGTGCATTAAAGACAATACTCTCTTATACGTCTGTAAATAATCAATTAAGAGATGCCTATATTCATGCTATAGAAAAAATTTCCAGTCCGATAGATGTTATTGTTCCATTTAGTTTACCTTTTGAAAGTGTGCTTGCCGCAAGTAAATACATTGAAAATATTGATAGAGAGGTAAAGTTAATTCCTTTTTTGTTTGACCAGTTTGTAAATAGCCAAACTTTGCATAGAAGTGAAATAAATAAGAAATTCAAAAAAAGTAGGCATTTAAAACTAGAGAAAGAAATGTTAAATCTCTCTTTCAATGTACTAGCAATGCATTCTTTGAAAAAACATTTTGAACTCCACTTTCCAGGAAATTTAGGGAAAATAAAGTTTGTTGAACATCCACTAATTTTAGATAAAAATAAAAAAAGTGAGGGTGAAAAATATCCTAATAAACCTTTAATTATTTCATATGTCGGAGGCTTGTATAAAAGATATGTTACTCCTGAATATCTCTTTAAAATATTCAAATCTGCAAATAATGTGAACTCAATATTGAATTTTTATATAATAGGTAACTGCAATGAAATGGTAAATAAATATAGTGGATATTTCCCAGGGAAGATAGTTAATCATGGAAGTGTTGATAAGGAAACTGCAGATCAAGCTATTTCTGAAAGTGATATTTTAGTGAGCATAGCAGAAAAAGAAGGTATACAAATGTCTAGCAAAATATTTGACTATATATCTAATAAAAAACCAATAATTCATTTGTATACTGTTCAAAATGACGTCAATTTAAAAATTCTTAATAAATATCCTCTATCACTTTGTTTACAACAAGATAACTCTAAGATAAAAGAAAACTCCATTAAGTATGAAGAATTTTGTGAAAAAATCTTTGATTTAAGTATTTCATTTGAAGAAATCAAAGAATTATTTACCGATGCATTACCAAGTTATTCAGCAGAACTGATCCTGTCACTCGCTACCACTATACATCCCTCTAAGAGAGTTAATTGAATTCAGTAGAGGATTATTAACCAGATATGATTTTTAATTACATTTGCTTCTAAGGAGATCATAGCAGATGCAAGAACTAAGTATACAAGAGATAAGAGATATTCAAATTAATATATTAAATGTATTTGCTGAATACTGTGAAAAATCTAAACTAAACTATTTTCTTTGTGGCGGTACATTAATCGGTGCTGTAAGACATAAAGGTTATATTCCTTGGGATGATGATATTGATGTTGCAATGCTTCGAGGCGATTATGAAAAGCTTATTGAGAGTTTTAATGGTTTTAATTCCCTATATAAGCTTTATAATTCAAATGAAATGGGGAAATTCCCCTTTCCTTTTTCGAAAATTTCTTATGAAGCTAGCCTGCTTAAAGAAAATACTGATGAAAAAAATACTTACAATATAGGTATTAATATTGATGTCTTCCCCATTGACACTATCCCGGAAGATGGGAAATTGCAGAAAAAGATTTTGGGGAAGATATCATTTCAACGAAAAATATTAAATGCAAAATTAATTAAGCATAATAGAAATAGATCTATTATTAAAAGTTCCATTCTTTCCGTTGGGAAACTAGTATTTTCCTTCAAGTCTATTCCTAATGTTGTGAAGAAAATTAATGATTTAGCAATTTCAAACTATTCTTTTAATTCTAACAAGTTAGGCATAATTGTTTGGGGTTATGGAGAATCTGAGATCGTATCGAATGAGGTTTTTGAATCAATAGTAAAAAAAGAATTTGAAGGTAACTATTATAATGTTCCTGCTGGATATCATAAGTGGCTTTCAAGCATTTACGGAGACTATATGAAATTCCCTCCGCTTGAGAAACAAGTCACACATCATGATTTCAAAGCATTTTTGAAGTGAAGGGGGAGTATGAATGAATTTTGCAATTATTATTGCTGCTGGTAGTGGAAGTAGAATGAATCAAGATATTCCTAAGCAATTTATAAATATATATGATAAGCCAATTCTAATTTATACTTTAGAAGGATTTCAAAAACATCCTGAAATTGATGGTATTGGAGTTGTTTGTCTAGATGGTTGGCATGATATATTAAAAGCTTACGCAAATCAATTTAATATAACTAAGTTACAATGGATAATTTCAGGTGGTGATTCTGGTCAAGAATCGATAAGAAATGGAGTAAATTACCTCAAAGATGTATGTGAAGATGATGATACTATTATTATTCATGATGGTATTAGGCCTATGGTAGATGACTCAGTCCTATCTGATGTAATTATTAAATGTGAGAAATATGGTAATGCAGTTAGCTCTCTTCCATATAACGAACAAATTTTTAGAGTTAAGGACAATATCTCTACTTCTGAATATATACCAAGAGAAACTCTCAGAAGAGTCTCTACTCCACAAGCCTATAAATTTGGTAAATTAATATGGGCCTATCAGGAGGCCTTTGATAAGAAAATTGGTATATTTGGATCGGCTTATACTAACACCATGATGGTTGATTTAGGTGAAACGCTATATTTTGCTGCTGGATCTGAAAAAAATATAAAACTTACAACTAGAGACGACTTAGAGATGTTCAAAGCCTATTTAAAATTGGATAAGGATTCGTGGTTAAAATGAATATCCAAAATAACCCTGTTTACAAGGAAGATATAGAATATGTTGCTAATCTAATGCTACCATGGGATCTATTAAAAAATAAAAGAATACTGTTATCTGGGGTAAGTGGCATGATAGGGAGTTTTCTTATAGATGTATTGATGTATAGAAATGAATTCTATAATGACAATTGTTTTGTTCTTGGCTTGGGGAGAGATAAAGAGAAGGCTAGAATTAGATTTGATAATATATGGGAATCCGAATTCTTTTCTTTTGAGAATCATGATATTAATGTACCATTAAATAACTTTGGTGATTTTGATTATATTATTCATGCTGCAAGTAATACACATCCTGTTGCGTATGCTTCAGATCCAATTGGGACTATAACGACTAATGTTATTGGTACTTATAACTTACTTAATTACGCCGTTGCTAGTAAGGTTAAAAGATTCCTTTTTGCCTCTAGTGTTGAAATTTATGGAGAAAATAGAGGCGATGTGGAAGGATTTGATGAGTCCTACAGCGGTTATATTAACTGTAATACATTGAGAGCCGGATATCCAGAGAGTAAACGTGTTGGTGAAGCGCTATGTCAAGCTTTTATGAAACAGCATAGGATTGATGTTGTAAATGCAAGGCTCTCTCGAACTTATGGTCCTACTATGCAATTATCGGATACCAAAGCTTTGTCACAGTTTATTAAGAGAGCAGTTTCAAAAGAATCCATAATCCTTAAAAGCGAAGGTACACAACTGTATTCCTATAACTATATTGCCGATACTGTAGCGGGCATATTGGTAATCTTGTTTAGAGGAATTTCTGGAGAAGTATATAATATATCTGACAAAGGTTCAGACATAACACTTAAAGAATTGGCCTACTTACTAGCTAGTGAGGTAAATACAAATGTAATATTTGAAATGCCTGAAATAGAAGAAAAGCTAGGATATTCTAAAGCCACAAAAGCAATAATGAATTCTACAAAACTCCAAAGCTTGGGATGGAAAGCGCGATATGATATTGAGGATGGATTGAAAAGAACAATAAAGATTTTATCTGAGGCTAGATAGAGTAAGTTTTACTTTTTATCCATTGATCTATTATAGACTAAGTGTGAGTTTCCGTATAACACTGGCTAACTCGAATGATTCTGAGGTGTAATTAATGAGTAGAAAGAAAATGCTGATTACCGGAGGGGCCGGGTTCATTGGCGGGAACTTCGTGCAGTATATTATCGATAAGTATACCGATTACGATGTCTATAACCTGGACCTGTTGACGTATGCCGGGGATCTGAGCAAGCACAAGGGCATTGAAGGCCGGGAGAATTACCATTTCGTGCAGGCCGATATTGCTGACCGTGAAGCGGTGATGTCTCTTTTTACGCAGGAGCGCTTTGACTATGTTGTCCACTTCGCAGCCGAGAGTCATGTGGACCGTTCCATTACTGATCCGGCAATATTTGTCCGCACGAATGTCATGGGAACCCAGGTGTTGCTAGATGCGGCACGGACGATTGGCGTTACCAAGTTTGTTCATGTGTCTACAGATGAGGTGTATGGCGAACTGGATTTCGACCCTGCGGTATTCTTCACAGAAGAGACACCGCTCCAGCCGAATAGTCCTTATAGCGCGAGTAAGGCATCCTCTGATCTGCTGGTCCGGGCTTATTATGAGACCTTCGGCTTGCCGATGAACATTACACGCTGCTCTAATAATTATGGTCCTTACCATTTCCCGGAGAAGCTGATTCCTCTTACGATCTCGAAGGTGCTGAATGAGCAGAAGGTTCCAGTCTATGGAGACGGGGCGAATATCCGGGATTGGCTGCATGTGTGGGATCATTGTGCTGCAATTGATCTGGTGCTGCATGAGGGCGTGAGCGGTGAGGTGTATAACGTAGGTGGTCATAATGAGCGCACCAATCTTGAGGTCGTGAAGACGATTATCCATACCTTGGGGAAATCTGAGGAACTAATTGAATTCGTTGCCGACCGGCTCGGCCATGATAAGCGTTATGCGATTGATCCAACGAAGCTGGAGCGGTTGGGCTGGAAGCCTACGTATACGTTTGAGACCGGGATCGCCCAGACCATCCAGTGGTATACGGAGAATACGCAGTGGTGGGAGCAGATTCTTAGCGGCGAGTACAGGAAGTAGCTTATGAGACGTACAATATCCAAGACCAAGCCGGGCAAGCGCGGAAAAAGAATGCTTTTTCTGTACTTGCCTCTTCTGTTACTAGTCGTGTTGCTCTTCTGTGCGGGACGCTTCCTTCCACTCTCCGAAGCACCCAAGCAGGCCGATGTCATCATCGTCCTCAGCGGCGGAGCGGGCCGGGTGGAGCAAGGGGTTAAGCTGTATGAAGAAGGCTATGCGCCGAAGCTCCTGCTGTCTAACTCTGAAGAGATCACCGGCCCAGCCGGGGACATGCGCGAAACTGCACTCTCCCTGGGAATACCGGAGGGCGCGATTCTGACCGAAGATGCTGCGGAGAGTACCTACCAGAACGCGCAGCTCACGCTTCCGATGATGAAGCAGCATGGCTTCAAGTCGGCGATTGTGGTGTCGTCGGATTTTCATATGCGGCGGGTGAAGTTTATTTTCAATCATGTGTATAAGAAGTCGGGGATTGAGCTGACTTATATCGGGGCGGATTCGGGGTATAACGCGAAGGCTTGGTGGGGGGACCGGTATAGCCGGGAGACGACTTTTAACGAATATATCAAAATGATTGGCAATGCCTTCGGCTATAATGGCCCGGAAGCGAAAAGCTCGCTGGAGCAGATTAAGCGCTGGTTCCGCAGGTAGCGGGAGGACCGGGATCGGCAGCGGGTGAGGCGGGGGAAAATAGCGGAGTCAACAGAGGAGGCAGCGCAAGAAGCGGCTTCGCCAATGTGATATCGAGATAACAGAGACCTTATGAGACCCTTGAGGTCTCTATTTTTTTGCCATTGTGGCAACCCGTTTGCCTGTCGTTCACGGATTAGACTAATCTGCCACAGTCTACGTTATTGACCATTGGAATAATGTGACATATTATTACAACTATAGAATAAATAATATTGGATTCCAGTTAGGTGGTGTTTGTGTGGTCCCTACTACAACTATGATTCGCGATCATGTAGCGTCGTATTTGTCGCAGAAGGGAATGTCTATTCATCAATTCTCCTTACAATCCGGAATTAATTCAGGAACGCTCAGCCGGATCATTAATGGTCAGCAGCCTATTGCTATGAATCATCTGGAGCGAATCACCAAGGCGATGGAGCTGCCGGAGGATCATTTCTACAGCTTATATGTGGATGAATGCTTCTATTTCTCGTCACCCACCTGGCGACGTCTGCGGCCTTTTCTTGTGCGTTCGGCTGAGCTGGGCCGTCTGGATTGCGTTGAACAGGTTGTGCAGAATCTGCTGGAGAATCTGGTCTATGCCTCCATGCTGTTCGAGGTGGCTGAAGGACTGTTTCAAGAGGGGCTGTGGCAAGCTGCCGAATTGCTGTATAAGAATGTGAGTGCCAGTGAGAAGTATCAGAATTCCGAGCGGCTCGCGTTATGCCAATACCGTCTGTTCCGTATCGCCATTGGTGATGACCAGGCGCGGAATTTACAGGCGGCACATCTCTTCGAATGCTACCTGGATCGGCTCGATGAAGCGGATCAATTGGACGGGTTGAATCATATGGGGCATGTTTACGGTTCAATGAATCGGTGGCATAAGGTGGATGAGCTTGCGAAGAAGATGCTGGAATTAGCAACTCTTCGTTATAATCTCCAACAGCAGTCGAACCGTAGAGAGAGTAACGAGAAAAAAACCGAGAAACCCCTGTACTTCTACGTCCTGTACGCGCAGCTTATCCGTTCAGCTGTGTGTAAGGAATTAGGAGACTTCAATTCGGCATTAGATTGGGTATCCCTCTATATGGATGGGAGCTGGATACAGGAGGACAATGAAGAAGTGAAGCGGACTATGGCTCAGTTCCAGGAGTGGGGTGCCGCGAACAGACTGCTCTATCAGGTGCTGGGAGGACAGTCCGAAGTACTCTCAGCATATGTCGAATATATCTCCCACCGGCCAGATGAGATATTCATAGGGTTATACAATATTATCTTGTCGGCTAACCGTTATGACTGGAATGTTGATTCTATTCTAGAGCGATTTGCTTCCTATATTCCTTACCGGACGTATTCTACAGAATTTGGCGATTATAACCGGCAGGTAATGTTGGATAAACACACTCAATTCCTTGCTGAAATGGCAGCCTATTATTTACATAATGAGCGTAAAGAAGGTATTAGATTCATCCTACAAAGTTTGGAATCGTCTGCTAGAATCAATAATGAGAGCAATATCATCAAATGTGTTGATTTGTTCGAGCAGCATCGGCATCTGGCAGATGAAGACGAGCAAGAGCAATACAAACTTCTAATTAGAGAGGTGCAGGATTCACATGAAAAGAAAATTGTTCAAGCTTCTAGCTTCCTGTAGTCTGGCTATTGCAATTATTATAACTGTTGGTACTGCTGAGCTTGTAGTAAACACCAGTACTCAAAGTCTTATTCAAATTATGAATCACGGTTATGGTGGCGGTTGATGCTTACAGGCAGCGAATTTAGGTCCTAGTCAACTTTTTCCTCCTCCCCCTCCACAATGCGACAAACAAACCAGGTATCCCGGTCTATAATTAGTAGCAAATCTACTTATAGTCTGGGAGAAATGTACTATGCCTAATTATTATTTTAGGGAAGTATGGACGCCGTTGAAGCTGGTGGGGATCCGGTTCTTCAAGGATGACAGCGGGCGGCTGTGGATCAAGAAGGGGAAGCAGCGGCGGAAGCTGGTTCGCAAAGATGATAGTGAAACGATGGAGACCTGAGGGTCTTCATCTTTTTTTGCGTATCATTCTTCCTTTTTTTTGATGAGAGGCAGGTGTATGATCATTCAGTAGACACTAGAGAGGAAGCGATAGATATGGAGCCGAAGGAGAAGGTACGTCAATTAAGAGAATGGATGGCAGAGCGCCAGATGGACGCCTGTGTGGTGCCCAGCGGAGATGCGCACATCAGTGAATATGAGGGAGAGCATTGGAAAAGCCGCCGCTGGCTTACCGGCTTCACCGGTTCAGCCGGAACGGCTGTGATCACAAGAGCGGATGCCGGGCTGTGGACGGATGGCAGGTACTTCATTCAGGCGGAGCGGGAGCTTGCAGGCTCGGGGATCCGTCTGTTCCGCATGGCCGAACCGGGGGTTCCGTCATGGGATGAATGGCTGGCCGGGCAATTGCCGGAAGGCGCACGTATGGCTGTTGACGGCAGAACGCTGTCCGTTTCCGCTATGAAGGGCTTGCAGGCCAAGTTCGCGGATAAGGCGATTCAGGCGGTCACGGACCTCGACCCGGTAGGCGCGATCTGGACGGACCGGCCGGCCATTCCGGCTGAGCCGCTGATGCTGCATGATGAACAGTATGCCGGCCTCAGCCGGATGGCTAAGCTGGAGCAGGTCCGGGCCGCGATGAAGGGCGCAGGTGCTGATTATTATGTGATGTCCGCGCTGGATGATCTATGCTGGCTGTTCAACATCCGGGGACGGGATATTCTGTATAATCCGTATGTGACTGCTTTTGCTATTGTAGGTGTACATAATGCATGGTTGTTCGCCGGAGGCCATAAGGCCACCCCGGAAGATAAGGAGACGCTGGCCCGGGATGGGGTGGAGATCAGGGAGTACGATGCGGTTATTCCCTTCCTGCAGACACTCTCTGAAGGGGTATCCGTGCTGTATGATCCCAATAAAACCGGGTATAGCCTGGCGGCTGCAATCCCGGCCCCGGTTCGTACCATCGAGGCGCCGGGTCTGGTGGTGGCCCTTAAGTCGATCAAGAACGAGGTGGAGATCCGCAATATCCGTGATGTCTATCTGAAGGATGCGGCCGCCCTTGTCGGACTGTTCAAATGGCTGCAGGAGACGGTCCCGCTCCGTCCGGTGACGGAGCTGGAAGCAGATCAGAAGGGGCTGGAGCTGCGGCGGCAGCAGCCTCTTTTTGCCGAGCTAAGCTTCTCCAGCATCTCTGCCTACGGTGCGAACGCTGCGATGATGCACTACTCGCCGTCTGCGGACCATCCGGTGCTGCTGGAGCCCAAGGGACTGTATCTGCTCGACTCGGGTTCACACTTCCTGAACGGGACGACCGATATCACACGCACGCTGGCGCTGGGTGCGCTGACGGATGAAGAGAAGAGAGACTTCACCTTGGTGCTGAAATCGGTGATTGCGCTGTCTACGGCGAAGTTCCTGTATGGCTCTACAGGCTCCACCCTCGACATTCTTGCCCGCAAGCCGATGTGGGACAACGGCCTCGATTATAAGTGCGGCACCGGACATGGTGTGGGCTATTACTCCAATGTGCATGAAGATCCGCAGCGGTTCAGCTTCAAGCCCAATCCTGTCGTCCTGGAGCCCGGGATGATTATCACGGTGGAGCCGGGGGTCTATAAGGAAGGCCGTCACGGCATCCGTACCGAGAACACGCTGCTGATTACAGAGGATGTGACTACGGAGTTCGGCAGATTCCTGCGGTTTGAGGATCTCTGCTTTTTGCCGATTGATTACCGGGCGATTGAGACGTCTATGCTGAGCAGCGGGGAGCTGGATTGGCTGAATAGCTATCATGCTGAGGTATATGATAAGCTGGCTCCGCTGCTGGATGAGGAGCACCGGGCGTGGCTGAAGCGGGAGACGGCGGCTGTGGTGATGTGAGGAAAATATGGAGAGTAATAGAAGAGTTGACGGCCGGGGCTGCTTACTATGGTTGGGGGCGATGATGGTGAAGGCAAGAAGATGGAAGGTGGCGGCAGCGTGGCTGATGCTGCTGAGTATGCTGTGCGGGGGAGTGGCCAGTGCGGCAACGGTTGTAAAGCAGACATCCTCATATGTGTTCGTGGATGTGAAGACCACGTATTGGGCCAATGAAGCGATACAGAGTATGGCGAATCAGGGCATTATTACGGGGAACCCGGACGGCTCCTTCAAGCCGGAAGCGGCGATTACGCGGGAGCAGTTAGCGAAGCTGATTACCCTGACTTTTGGACTGGAGCTGGTTACGGATGGGACGCAGACGTTCTCGGATGTGGCTCCCTCCTCGTGGGCTTACAAGTATGTAGAGGCGGCCAAGGACTATCTGACCGGCTATTTTCCGGTGAAGGGCAAGCCGTTCTTCGATCCTCAGGCAAATGCTACCCGTGAAGATGTGGCGGTCGCTCTGGTGCGGGCTATGGGCCTGGAGACAGACGGGGTGGACGCAGACAGCATTCTGCAGTACAGATTCGACGACTATGAGGATGTGACCCCTCAGCTGGCGAAGGAAGTAGCGGTTGCGGTGGAGCATAAGCTGATTCAGGGATTCCCTGATGGAACCTTTGGGCCGACGAGTCCGATTAACCGGGCTTCTGTAGCTACTCTGCTGTATCGTGTCCTGAAGTCCTCCTATACTACCGCTACCCAGGATGTGAAGCTGGACGTGCAGGTGCCGGCACAGGTATCGGACAGAACGGTTAAGCTTACGGGCAAAGTAAATGCGGACGCCAAGGTGTACATCAACGATGAAGAAGTGGAGAATGTGGATGGCTCTTTTGCCGAGGCATATGATCTGGATGGGGGAGAGAAGGTCTACGAATTCGTCTTCAAGGCGGTGCTGCCGAACGGACGCTCGAATACGGTGACGAAGCAGGTGACCTATCAGACCTCCGGGCCGCAGCTTACGGTGCAGGCTCCAGAGACGTCCAGTCAGCTTACAGCCAAGATTACCGGTAAAGTGAAGGACAGCGGCGACATGAATCCGGAAGTTAAGGTTAATGATAAAACGGCGTATGTGGCGTACAACGGGGAGTTCAGTACGGATGTGACGCTGAAGGAAGGCCTGAACAAGATTGTCGTCACCGCCACGAATAAATATGATAAAAAAGCTGTGGTAGAAAAGCAGATTACCGTTACCCTCGGCGGTCCTGTGCTGACGCTCGATCTGATCCCGGAGACCAGCACCAGTAAGACGGTTACCCTGAGCGGGAAGGCGACCGACAAGAACGACAGCTATCCGAAGATCTACATGAATGATCAGCTTGTTGGCGAATACGGCTCCTTCAACAAGACGGTAACCCTGAAAGAAGGGGCGAATACTTTTAACTTCAAGGCTACGAACAGCTTGGGCAAAAGCAGCGCAGTCATTACTAAGGTAATCACCTTTAATGTAGATGGACCAGCGCTGACGCTTGATCTGATCCCGGAGACCAGCAGCAGCAAGACAGTAACCCTCAGTGGTAAAGCGACGGACAAGAATGACAGCTACCCGAAGATCTACATGAATGACGAACTCGTAGGCGAATACGGTTCCTTCAACAAGACCGTAACGCTCAAAGAAGGAGTGAATACGTTCACCTTCAAGGCGGTTAATAGTCTGGGTAAAAGTTCGGCGGTTGCTACCAAGAACATTACTTTTGCTGTGGACAGTCCCGTGCTGACGCTTGATCTGATCCCTGAGACGAGCACCAGCAAGTCGGTTACCTTAAGCGGTAAGGCTAGTGACAAGAATGACAGCTATCCGAAGATCTACATGAATGACGAGCTCGTAGGCGAATACGGCTCCTTCAACAAGACGGTAACGCTCCAAGAAGGAACAAATACGTTCACCTTCAAAGTGACTAACAGCTTGGGCAAAAGCTCGGAGCCTGTGACCAAGACTATTACGTTTAACGTGAGTGAGCCGGTGCTGAAGCTGGATTATATTCCTGAGACGACGAAGACGAAGCAGCTTACCTTGAGCGGGAATGCGACAGACGCGAATGACAGCAGCCCCAAAATCTATCTGAACGACGAGCTGGTCGGCAGCTATGGCAGCTTCTATAAGTCGGTGACGCTGACCGAGGGCAGCAATACGTTCGTATTCAACGTGACCAACAGCTTCGGCAAGGTGGTTACGGTGGAGAAAACGGTGGTTTATACGCCGGAGGAGAGTAAGGAGTAGCCTTGCAGTTTAATAGTAACGGATTAGACGGCGAAACAGAGAATCCCTCTGTTTTGCCTTTTTTTGTGAATCTTCGATAGAGTTGAAGACAAAATGTGACAAAACCCTGGCGTAAAGTTGATTTTCTGCGACCTCGTTAAGGAAGTAATAGACATTTTCGCGAAAAAAATGTACCATCCTTGTTGTGACTCTTCTTAATGGGACTAACTGGGGAAGGAGTAATGATATAACTATAACTATCGATGGTAATGTATGAACTGGGGAGAAGGAGATGGAGTATGTATCCGAAGAAATTAAGAACGGCGGTTTCAATGGTTCTGGTCCTATTGTTATCTCTATTGAGTGTGCTTGAGGTATCAGCTGCCTCGTTCAAGGCAGGCGTGATCTCTAATGACCGGCTGCCGGACGGCACACAGAAGATTACGGTCAACAGTGTAGTAGATGTGACTTATCGCGATCTTAAGGTTCTGAATGAGGTTAAGTTCGTACTTATGAAAGAAGATGTGGAGATAGCCAATAACGTGAAGGCGGGAAGTGAAGCCAAGCTTACTGTGCTGGATGCCGTGTATACGTCTATGACGTACAGCAATCTTTCTTTTGAAGGGCTGGCTGCCGGTCAGGAATATTCTCTTCATGCCGAATATACAGGCGAGCAGGGGCTGGTGGTGACACCGCCGCAGAGCATCCGGGTGCCTTCAACTACAGGTATTGATATCTCTGTAGAACGGATGACTAAGGAATCCAATACATATGAAAGTGCAACACAATCGGAGATCCGCAGTGATGATAAGAATGTAAGGTTTACCATCCTGAATAACGGTGTTCCGCTTGTGAATGAATCGGTGGCGGTCTGGACGAATTATCGTTCTTATTCCTATACCACGGATGTGAACGGACAGATTCAGCTTAGGGATAATCAGCAATTATACCTGAATAGTCCGGTGATGTTCGTATTGCTTAAGCAGGGAAGCGAACAGTACGAGGCTAAGCCTATTTATGTCACTGATCTGGAGCAGGCGGGGACCTATATGGTGGCTGTCCGTTATCTGAATGCCAACGGGAAGCTGTTCACCGATCAGTTCCTGAGCAGCTCCTCACCCAGCGGAACCGTGAAACAGATTTCTGTGCCGGGATATATGGTGCTGGTATTCAGAAAGGGAGAGGTAGCTGGAGATTACCAAGCCTATATAGCAACGACGAACCGTGAAGCTTACATGTTCCGGGTTCCTGCTTCCTCCCTGTACGCGAACGAAGAAGGGATACACAAAGAAATCATCAAGGATGCCAGTGACTACAGCCGGATCAGCTTCCGCGCTTCCTGGGATGGTGAGCCGTTATCTGTAGAGAACTATTCTCTCATTGATAACAACAGGTACAAACAGATTGATAATACGAGAGGCTCTCAGCTCTTCTATGGGCAAAGTATCTATCTGGAGAAGAATAAGGAATATGAATTCACGTCAATTGCAAGAGGGTATGATACCAAGGACAGGATCATATTCCGCAATAAAATCACACCGACCGAAGCAAAGCATGAAGTATTCTATGATGGACATTCCCGGGACTTCAGCAAGCTGCATTTTCAGGTGCCTGCTACGGGGGGAAATCAAGGTAAAATAAACATATCTTATCTGAACGAAAGATATAACTATAACCAGATTAGTCCTACGGTTCTTGCCGAAGGCGGTAACCTGTATGTACCTAAGGGCGAACAAATTCACCGCCTGACAGCAAACACCACTTTTGGCGGTCCGAATAGCAGCAACCCGAATGAGCTTGTGCTGGATTCATATTTCACTCCGGTTGACGATGAGTATACCTTCAGCGGCGGCAGTACCTATAAGGCCGCGATCAGCTTCCGGGTACCGGGCTCCAGTTACTATGAAGAGGCTGAACTCCGCGATCAGGTGGTTCTGGGCGAGAGTGTGAATGTTCTGGTGAAGGTGACCGATGAGTATGAGAATCGTCTGGATCTCAGCAGTGATTATAAGCTGATCATCACAGATGAGAACGGCGCAGTGGTCTCGGATGAAACGCTGTATTGGTCCACTGAGGAACAGGAAGGCCAGCTGCAGCGGATCAATAAGCGGGACTGGAAGCCTGCCAAATCAGGGACGTATAAGATTCAATTATTCCCTAACCCCTGGATTAATGGCGGTTATGTGCAGGGAGAGCTGCTTAGCGAGGCTGAGCTGAAGGTTCTGCCGAAGAACGAAATGGATATTGAGATCAGAGGCAATGATGGCCAGCTGGTTGACCTGGTAGACAAGCCCTACCTGACCGTTGACCAGGCGCAAAAGGTAACGATTACTGTACGCCAGCATGATACGGGTGCCCAGGGGCAACCGGTAGCCGGAGTGCAGATCCGCCGTTATGAAGAGGTACTCGGCACCACCGATGAGCAGGGAACGTTCACCATTCCTGCTGACAAGGCTTATTATATAGGTGAGCTGTATTTTAAGAAGACTGATTATTTATCCAAAAGCGTGTATGTTGCGATCGTTGATCCGCAATCGCAGGCTGTCATCCGTGTGCGGGGCCTCGATAAGGCTGAAGGCGGGAGCTATGCGGGCGGGGTTCCGCTGGACGAGGCGAATATCCAGGCTGTAGTGAAAAGAAACGACGGAACTTCTTCCGTTGCATCTGCTTCCGTTCGCACTCCCGGATCACAGGGATTCCTGGTGGTAGATGCTCCTTCAGCTGTAGACGTTGACTTCATACGCTACAACAGAAGCCATAACGGAGTGCAGGCCAAATATGGTTACTACATGTATGGCTCCATCAATACAGAACCCGGCAAGGATTACTCGCTGGTGCTGGACGCAAGACAAGAGCTTCAGGAAGTCAGCAAGGTTATCTTAGATCAGCCAGCAGACGAGCTGTATGTGGTGCGGCAGGATTTAGCAGGGGCTAAATATATTCCTTTTGTGATCGACAGCAATCCTGCAGGGGAGAATTATTTCTACGCCACTCAAGGAACCTACAGTATGCTGGCACATACCCGGGGAGACACTTTTGTATACCGTGATCAGGTTGTAATCGGTGCAGGAGACAATAGCTTGTCGATGGATGACACTTCGTCTGCACTGGCTACGCTGGTGGCGCCCGAATCCGGGACCGTCTATGCGGTTAAATATAAGACTGCGGGCCAATCGACACTCCAAGGCTACGCGTACAATGCCAATCAGGTACAAGTAACTCCTGGCGATGTAATAGTAAGTGTAGACCAACTCGTGGGTGCCGTCGAATACCAGTACGATATTCATTTCGCACCTGGAACGCTTCAGGCAGGTACGCTCACCCAGATTACGCCACCGGCCTTGAAAGGGCTCGACGTTATAG
Source organism: Paenibacillus piscarius (assembly GCF_022234545.1). Lineage (GTDB taxonomy): Bacteria > Bacillota > Bacilli > Paenibacillales > Paenibacillaceae > Paenibacillus_AQ > Paenibacillus_AQ piscarius. The sequence continues at coordinate 75,564 of NZ_JAIEUI010000007.1, read as the reverse complement.
GGCTGCAGAATGGCAAGCTGATCCGTCCCGCGGGTACGACCTTGCTTGAGATTGGACTGGTCGATACGGCAGGCAACTCCATCGGACAAATCAAGAAGCCGCAAATTCTGGTTGCCAATGGGGGAACAAGCAGAGGCAGCAAGAATCTGTACCCGGACAAGGCTACTTATGAGCTTCAGAACGAAGCGGGAAAAGTGCTATCCGAAGAGATTTTTCTGGGATACCCGCTAAGTGCGATTACTTATGATTATACAGATAACAAGTTTTTGACTGACGGTACTTATGTGATCAAAGCTTCGATGACCATTGATGGACAGACCTATTCCATGGACAAAAGAGTAATCCTGGAGTCGTCGGGAGGTACTGTGGTTAATCCGGCCCCGAACCCGCCGGGAAGCGATAATGGCAGCAGCGGCGGCAATACCGGTACGAATCCTAATCCTGCGCCGGCACCAGGGGGAAGCGGACCAGGAACAACTGGACCTGTTGGGGCTCCTGCTACTCCCGCTCCTGCTGCGGCAACGGGGAATAACGAGAATGTTCAACAGCAGAATGATAAGCTGCAGGACTTGCTGAAGAACACCTCCGGCTCCACAGCAGAGAAGGCCTCGGCAGCACAGAATGCGCTGTCCAGCATTGCCGAGTCCCTCAAATCGGCTAACACGCCTGCACAGGCTGAACAGAACAGCAAGAGTCTGTCCCAGGCCATGGATACGGCAGCGCAGCTCCTGGGAGCTATTCAGGATTCCGCAGAGAAACAGAAGATTGTGAGTTCCATTACTGAACTTGTAGGAAGTGCGCCGTATTTATTGAACAAGCTGGATAGCTCCAGCAAGGCGGTAGAGGTTGCCCAGGCGCTTATTAATAATGCGGCTGCGGTGCTGAATAATGCACAGGGCATCCCGGCTGATGAAGTTCAGAAGTTAAAAGAGGCGGTTATCCATTCCAGCCAGGCTGCACTGAACAAAGCCAGTGAAGTCACAATTGCCAAAGAAAATGTTAAAGTGGAAGGCAACGCGGTCTCCTCACAGCTGGATTCGGGATTCATCAGCGCACAGATTGAAACGGCGAAGCAGGCGTTAGGTACTGTCTCCGGAGAACTGGCCAGCAAACTGGGAGCCGGGGCAGCTGCGGATCTGAAGCTGACTCTAACGGTGAAAGTACCTCCGGTGGATAAAGGGATTCATAAGCTGAATACCACGCTGCCATCCGAGATTCTTACGCTGGTGCAAGAGAATGATATTGCCGGATTGAAGATTCAAATGGACCAGACGGCATTCACTATTGAGCCTGATACCTTTGGTAAGGTTGAGGCAGGCCAGAAGATTAATCTGGCAGCAGAAGTTGTAGAGAATGCTGTTGTTAACAAACCCCGTCAGGCAGAACCGCTGGCCAGCATTCCTGTAATGGAATTCAGTGCTTCTGTTGGAGGCCAACCGGTGAAGAGCTTCGCCAAGCCGATCGACGTGACTTTTGATGTGTCTTCCATTGATACTTCGAAATACTCGGAGGCTAATCTGGAGAATCTGACTGTGTATGTCCTGAATGAGCAGAGTCTGACCTGGGAAGCCGTTGGCGGTAAATATGACCCTGTTACTCAGACCGTAACTGCTCCGAGAGGACACTTCAGCAAGTACACTGTGATGCTTGGAGCTGCTGCATATACGGATGTGCCTGCCAGTCACTGGGCCGTTAAGGAGATCAATTACCTGCTGAACAAAGGTATTCTCGATGAGGGTGGAGTATTTGCCCCATCGGACAAGATTACCCGCCAGCAGTTCGCGGCAATGATATCCAGAGCTTACGGACTGAACGGGGATGGGCTGGTCTTGCCGTTCAAGGATATTAAGACAACGAATCCTTACGCGGATGAGATTGCTGCGGCTTATGCTGCCGGGATTATCAACGGTAAATCGCCGTCAGCTTTTGACCCTGAGGCAACCATCACCCGTGAGGAGATCGCAACGATGCTTGCACGGGCACTGACAACGTATAACGGCAAGTCGGCTGTTGCCCAGCCGGAGTCAGTGACTGCTGCCTTTACGGATGGAGCCAAAATATCGAAATGGGCCGTTTCCAGCGTTGCGCTGACCAAGAGTACGCATCTATTCGAAGGCTTCGGGGATCAGAGCTTCCGCCCTGCCCAGACGGCCACCAAAGCAGAAGCGGCTGCCTTGATCTACCGGTTGTATCAGTTGAAGCATTAAGCATTTAGATTGAAGGGGCTGTCCCTTTTGGGACAGCCCCTTCGTATTGCGGGAATTATGTATGCGAAAAACAGCATACATTTTGCTGGCGCGCAGGCGTGAGGTCCGAATGTATGCGAAAAACAGCATACATTTTGCTGGCGCGCAGGCGTGAGGTCCGAATGTATGCGAAAAACAGCATACATTTTGCTGGCGCGCATACGTGAGGCCTGAATGTATGCGAAAAACAGCATACATTGGCTGGCGCGCAGGCGTGAGGTCCGAATGTATGCGAAAAACAGCATACATTTTGCTGGTGCGCAGGTAATATCGCCGTTGGGACCAACGTTCTGTTGCGGAGCGTCCCCCTGCCACAAGTGCACACGCTGAATCTACTCCAGCATAAAGAGCTGTCCCAAGCAGCCGTTTCACGGCTTCTGGGACAGCTCCTTTTATTATCACCGCCGCTCCGGCACCACAAACGACACCGTAGTGCCCTCCTCCAGCCGGCTCTCGATCACAAGGCCCTGGCCGTAGAGCTGGGTCAGCCGCCGGTTGGTGTTCAGGAGGCCGATGCCGCGGGAGGGCAGCCCGGGTCCGCGTTCATCCAGCAGGTGCTTGACCTGCTCTTCGCTCATGCCCTTGCCGTTATCCTGTACCGCGAAGGAGGTGTAGCCGTCATGGCGGTGAATGCGGATCTGCAGGAGGCCTCCGGCCTTGCGGCTCAGCAGGCCGTGCCGGACGGCATTCTCCACCAGCGGCTGGAGGGTGAGCGGGGGCAGGAGCAGGTCGATGCCCGGCTCCACCTCCCACTTGATCTCCAGGCGCTCCTCGAACCGCGCCTTCTCGATGAACAGATAGGATTTGACCAGCTCCAGCTCGTGAGATAGCCCTACGAGCTGCTGGGAATTCATATAATCGAAGCTGATCCGCAAATAGGAGGAGAAAGCCTCTCCAAATTCGCGCATCTTCGGCAGATCGAATTCACTTAGTGCCAGCAGCGAATTCAGCGTATTGAACAGGAAATGCGGCTGAATCTGGGCCTGGAGGTAAGCGGCCTCCATCCGCAGGCTCCGGGTAATGGACTGCTTCAGCCCGGTCAGGGAGCGGACCCGGTACTTCAGCTCCAGGGCATCCACCGGCTTGGCGACATAATCATTGGCTCCTGACAGGAAGCCGGTATAGATATCCGCCGGCTGGTTGCGGGCCGTGAGCAGCAGGATGGGCAGCTCTGAGATGGTGAAGCGCTGCCGCACGATCCGGGTTAAGTCATAGCCGGACATATACGGCATCATTACATCGGCGATCAGCAAATCCCAGGGCTCGGTGCCTAGCAGCTCCAGTGCTTCCTGCGCGCTGTTGGCGGTGACCAGCTGAATCTGTTCATCCGAGAGAATGCTGGCGAGCACCTTAAGATTGACCGGATCATCATCTACAGCCAGAATGTAAGTCTTGGCGCCCGGCGCGGCTTCGTGCACCGGCGGCGCAGCGGACAGCTCCCGGGGAACCGGGAGCAGGTCAGCCTCCCGCTGCCGGAGGAAGCCCTGCTCCTCTGCGGACAACCCGTCCTTCGGAGCGGGAGGGACCGGCCCGTGATGTTGAAACTGCGCCTGCTGGGCGATTGCGGAAGAGACCAGCGGAAGCGTGAAGGTGAACACCGATCCCTTCCCCGGCTCCGATTCAACGGTGAGGTCGCCGCCATGCAGCTCGGTCAGCAGCTTGCTGATGCTTAAGCCCAGACCGATGCCGCCTCCGTCAATAATTCCCTCGCTGCCCTGCTCGTACGGCGAGAAGATTCGCGCCTGCGTCTCCTGATCGATACCTGCTCCGGTATCGGATACACTGATCCGCGCGTATTCTCCGTCCACTGCAGCAGATACAGTAACCGTTCCCTCGTGTGTGTATTTGATAGCATTGTGCAGCAGGTTATACAGAATCTGCACAATCCGTTTCTCATCGCCCCAGACCGGGGGCAGGGAGGCAGGCAGCTCGTTCCTTAATTGCAGCGGCCTGCCTTCGATCATGAATTCGAACATGCCCAGCACCCCTGCCGTCAGCGACCCGATGGCGAGCGGCTCCTGCTGGAGGATGATCCGCTTCTCCTGTAAGCGGGTGACATCCAGCAGATCATTAAGCAACAGTGACATCCTGCGGCTGATCGTAATCAGCAGCTGCAGATCCTGATAGCTCTGGCTGTCCAGGGCGGCCTGCTCCTTGGAGGCCACCGTCTGGGCAATGCTGATGATGCCGTGCAGCGGAGTTCTCAGCTCATGCGAGGTATTGGCCAGGAACTGGTCCTTCTTGCGGTCGCTTTCCTTCAGCTGCTGGTTGAGCAGCCGGTTCTCCTCTGAATTGCGGAAATACCGCTTGAACCAATAGGCAGAGAAGCCGATAATGGCGGCAATTACATCCACAGGATAATACAGGATGCTTGTCCGGCTGTTCGATTCCAGAGCGCCGCCAATGACACTGGAGCCGATCGCGGCAGCCGCGAACAGCAGGAAGAAGGCGTCCTGCTCCTGCCTTACCACCAGCCGGCCGATATGATAGACGACTCCAACTACAGGAAGCAGATAGAACACAGAGAAGAATACTCGTGCATACACCACCAGGTGCGCAGGCAGAATCAGAACATAGAGGGTGTAGATGAGCAGACCCGCCAAGTATGTCTTGAACAGACGGCCGGAGCGCTGATGGGCATAGAAGCTGCGCGTCAGCAGCAGCATGAACAGAGACACTGCCGGGTAGGCCAGCATTTTGATCTTCAGCGCCCAGGTATAATTGATCGGGAACCAGATCAGCAGGATCGTGTCGTTGTCGGCGATAATGGAGACCGCAACAGCGACCAGCAGCAGGAAGAAGACCATGAACACACCCTGACGCCGGTTGAAAAAGTACAGAATAGCCGCATACAGCGCATGAAGCAGCATAATCACAAAGCTGACCAGCTGGAAGCCGATGGAATACATGCGCTCAGTGCTGATTGCAGCGTCGGAGCCAAAGCGGATGGACTTGACGATTCCGCCTTCGATCGGGTGATCGTAATTGGCTGCCCGGATGAGCAGCACGATCTCCTCATGTCCAGGTTCATCGTAGGATGCCAAATAAGAGACGGCTTCGGGGACATAGTCGTCCGGATTGTCAGCGAGCTTCCCGAAGGAGGTCTCCTTCTTCTCATTAATATAGATGCTGGAGGAAGCTTGGATGCGCTGAATCCAGAAGCTGTAATGCTGTGTCTGTGAAGGGTCGACCAGAATGCGCAGCTTATACGTTCCATAGCCCAGAGAGGATTGCTCTCCTTCAGGGAAGCCTGAGCGCCAGTCCCCCGGCACTTGAACGTAATTCGGCTTCGCCAGGGCTTGTGCGTCAGTATCCTGATCGCTCAGGAATTGACCGGGATAGAATTCCCATTCTCCATCCAGCCGGACGGAACGGGAGTTCTCGAAGTCCCAGCCCCTCATATCCAGCACGCCCTGCCGGGCTTCCGGATGCTCTGCCGCCGCAAAAGCATTGAACCACAGATAGCGCAGCCCGATCAGCAGGGTCAGATAGAAGAGCAGCAGCAGCGCGTGCTTAAGATTGAAGCGGGCAGTTACTTGTATGATGTTGTTGAGGGTTCGCTTTAACTTGTTCATACGGATTCAATTCGACAAACAGGAGGGTTATCCTGCTGGAAGAGGCAGGGAGTTCAAGGCTAACCCCATACCCCAACCAGCAGGATGCCGCCAAAAATCACCACCGAGCACACCATACGTCGCATACCTTGCCGCTCCTTCAGCAGCAGAATGCCGAGGAAGGTGGCGAAGATGGTTCCGATCTCCCGCAGCGGGCTGATATGGGCGAGAGGCGCCTGCTGCAGCGCGAACAGGAACAGCAGATAGGAGCCCGGATTCAGCACGCTTCCCAGCAGGATCGTGGACCGGTTGCGGCGCCACTCTTCAAGCAGCTTCCGCGACCGCAGCACCGCCGGGGTCAGTCCGGCGACGAAGCCGATGTTGGTTACTTCCAGCAGCGCGAGCGGTGACAGATACTGGAGGTTCAGCTTATCCACGAACACATAACAGGTGGTACATAACCCAACACAGAGCGCCATGAGCATTGGTCTATAGCTGGTCAAGCCTGCGGCTGTGCCGTTGGCAGCGGGCATAGGACGGCGGGCTGCAGGGCCTATTCCGCTGAGAACAGCGAAGCCGCCGAGCATGCATGCGATTCCGATCCAGCCATAGACCGACAGGGATTCCTTCAGAAAAAGCACCCCAATCAGCGGAATCAGCAGCGTGCTCGTTCCCCGCATGACCGGGTAGACCTGGGACAGGTCGCCCATCTCGTAAGTAATGGACAGCAGCCACGAATAGAGGGCCTGGAGGGCAATGGACAACAACAGCAGCGCGTAGGCTCCGGCGGGCAGCGGCGGCAGACTCCACAGCTCGGTAACAAGTGTAGGAAGCAGAAGAACCGTGGACACCATCATGATCGACCAGAGAAAGATGCTTTTGTTCAGGCTTCTTTTGGTGAACATACTCCATACTGCGTGACACATCCCGGAAGCCAGCACCAAAAGAATTGGCAGCAGCATTAACGCCTCACTCCTTATCGGTCCAAGCCGCTGGCAGGGGAATGGGCGGGCTGTTCCAGCAGCGCTGAACCATCCTCCAGCCGCAGCCAGGTATCGAAGGTTGAAGCGCCTTGCTTCAGCCGGATGACGCGCGCTCCCCGCATCATGCCTTCATGGCCGTAGGTATTGTAGCCGGTCGCGCGGCCGTAGCTGAGCCGGATGCCGTGCAGTGTGCCGGTGAAATCATTGATATGGTCATGGCCGCAGAACGTGCCTGCCACATCTCCCATCTCCACCAGGGCGGTGAACAACCCCGAATTCAGCACCGGAGCGCAGACATTCTCATGCTTCTGTCCGTAGCAGACCTGCGTGTTCCACATCTCCAGGTATTCGGGCAGCGGGATGTGGAAGAAGGCCAGTGCAGGCCGCTTAGGCCCGTTCTCCCCGGAATTCAGCCGTGCCGACTGCTCCATCAGCCAGCGGATCTGGTTCTGCCGGACCCAGCTATACCCGGGAATCTGCTCAAGCGGCGAGTAAGCGCCGGTATCCAGCATATAGAGGAGCGTTCCGGCGTCAGCCTCTGTGCCTTCAATCTCCAGAATGTAATTGCCTGACCCGCCAAGCTCTGCGGGACCGGCCTCCGCCAGGCAGCGGGGATGCTCCCGGGCGATCTCCATCAGCTCAGCGTAGGTCACTCCGTTCTCGGTATCATGGTTGCCGAAGACGAAGGCCCAAGGCACATCCGCCTCCACCACAGCAGCTATCGCATCCCGGAACGCCTGCTGCGGGTCCTGACACGGAAGCTCGCCTTCCCGGACAGGTCCGGTGTAGATCGTGTCTCCGGTGAACATAACGAGGTCCGGCTGCTCCGCCTCAAGCACATGCTTCATCAGTGCCCGGGTCTGCTGGTCCTCCTCTCTTCCATCCATCCAATGCAGGTCGGTGAACTGGACGATGGTGAAGGTGCCGTCAGGCCGGTAGGTTAATTTACGTTTCATGCAGGAAAACCCCTCTCTGTGGATCAAGCTAGGAATAAGTTCAAATAGAGCTGAATCATTTGTTGTTTGTTATTGATTCATGTTGTTTAATGTTGATTGTAGGCGGAGTGTGCGAATCTGTCAATCGAAAATATAAAGATTTAGGCCGTGTTTACCTGGCTGATTGCAGTTTGTGCATTAGAGTGAATAGAGTGGGGGCGGCTTATTCAACTTCAATCTTATGCGGGCAGGGGAGGAACGGGGCAGGAACCGCCAACCAACCACCAAGCAGATTGACAAGCGTGATGGTGCTCCATATACTGAGGTACTGAGGAAATCAACAACAAAACACTTAAAACCACATTGAATTCAATAAATATCAATCATGGATCACGCAATCTTTTATAAATCCCACGACTGGAGGCGGGCTGGCATGTCCTTGACTTATGAAGAACGCAAGCAGACCATTCTTGACGAGCTGGAGCTGGCGGGGAAGGTGCAGGTGCATTCTCTGGCCGAGCGGTTCGGGGTGACGACAGAGACGATCCGGCGCGATCTGGACCGGCTGGAGAAGGAAGGGCGGCTGCGCAAGGTGTATGGGGGAGCGGTGCGGATTCGCTCAGAGAATTATGAGCCGACCTTCATGAAGCGTTCGCAGATGAACCTGGCCGGGAAGCAGGAGATCGGCAGACTTGCGGCGTCGCTGATTCAGGACGGCGAGACGGTCATCCTGGATAATGGAACTACCACACTGGAGATAATGCGCGCCCTGAAGGACCGGGCCCAGGTGACGGTGATTACGAACTCGGTCCCGGTGCTGAATTGTGCGCTGGAGCAGTTTCAGGGAAAAGTGATTTTTGCAGGGGGAGAGGTGAATGCGGCGTATCGGGCGGCGGTGGGCGTGACTGCCCATGACCTGCTGGGCCAGTTCAAGGTGAACAAGGCGTTCATCTCGGCCGGGGGGCTGTCGCTCTCCGAGGGCATCACCGACTACCATCTGGAAGAGGCGCTCATCTCCCGGAAGATGATGGAGCGGGCCGAGGAATCCATTCTGGTGGCGGACCATACCAAATTCGGCGTCACGACCTTCGCCCAGATTGCCCCGGTAGCGCATATCTCGATGGTACTGACCGACAGCGGCTGCTCTGCGGAGTGGAAGGAGACCTTCGCCCGGCTGGATATAGAGCTGCTGACGGGGGAGTAACACAGGCTGTGCAACAAAAAAAGCGCCAATCCATCCACCCTAAGGTGAAGGATTGGCGCTTTTTGGGCATACCCGTTCGTTCAAGTGTCAGCCGATCCAGATCCGCTGTGTGCTGTGGTCGCCGGAGCTTCTGCCCAGCATAATATCGAAGTCTCCCGGCTCGAATACCAACTGATCATCCTGGCCGTAGAACATGAGCATGTCGCGGGTGATCTCGAAGCTCACCGTCTGCTGCTCATGCGGGGCCAGCGTAATCTGCCGGAAGCCCTTCAGCTCCTTACACGGGCGGACCACACTGGCGCTAACATCGCGGATGTAGAGCTGCACCGTCTCCTTGCCGGTAACCTCCGAGGTATTCTCTACCGTGATGGAGGCGAGCACCCGGCCGTCAGCCGCAGTCTCCACCTGGAAGCCGCTGTAGGTGAAGCTGGAGTAGCTGAGGCCATAGCCGAAGCAGAACAGCGGATCATTCGGGATATCCAGATAGCGCGTCACATAACGCACGTTCGGATACTGGGGATCATACGGGCGTCCCGTCTGATACGCGTTGTAATACACGGGAATCTGGCCGACTGAGTACGGGAAGCTCATCGAGAGGCGTCCGGATGGATTATAGTCGCCGAACAGCACATCGGCAATCGAATTGCCCGACTCGCTGCCCAGGAACCAGGCCTGAACCAGCGCATCGCTGTCAGGAAGCACCGGTGCAAGCTCCAGCGGACGGCCGCTGAATACGATGGTGACGACTGGCTTGCCGGTCTCCTTCAGGCGGCGGATCAGCTTCTCCTGGTTAGCGGACAGCCGCAGGCTGGCCTTGCTGCCGCCCTCTCCGGTGTCATGCTGATTCTCGCCGACGGCGGCCAGAATCACATCACAATCCTTCAGGCGTTCATACGCCGCTTCAACCTCATCCTCCACATCGAAGACGCCCTCCAGCATACTGCCCAGCTCGCCCGTCATGGCGGTTACGATATCTGCGGCCGGAATCTTGCCGGTGATACCCTCATAGAGCGAGACCGCAGGGTCCTTCTCGGTGCCGGCCCAGCCGCCCAGAACATTGACCGAGGCGGCAAAAGGACCGGCGAGGCCCAGCTTCACACCAGGCTTCAGCGGGAGCACGCCGTGATCGTTCTTCAGCAGCACGATGGAGCTGGCGCCCATCTCCCGCGCAGCCTGAAGATGCCCGGGGCTTGGCTTCTCGGCTTCGTCTGCTGCCGGGTCGGCATCCTTGAACGGATTGTCGAACAGGCCGAGCGCATCCTTCAGCTCCAGCACCCGGGTCACTGCTTCGTCGATCAGGGCGATGTCAAGCAGCCCTTCCTCAACGAGCGCAGCGCCGTGGTTCAGATAGTGGGTGGACATCATCTCAATGTCCAGCCCGGCGGCGATACTCTTGCGCGCCGCCTCACGGCCGTCCTCTGCCGCCCCGTGGGGCACCAGCTCGTTCACCGAGTTGAAGTCGGCGATGGTGACGCCATCGAAGCCCCACTCCCCGCGGAGGATGCCGCGCAGCAGCTTGCTGTTGCCGCTGGCCGGGATGCGGTCAATCGTATTGAACGCGGCCATAACCATGGCGACCCCGGCATCTACCGCCGCCTTGTAGGCGGGCAGGTAGAATTCACGGAGTACCCCGGTGGACATGTCCACGGTGTTGTATTCACGGCCGCCCTCTGGCGCGCCGTAGCCGGCGAAGTGCTTCACGCAGGCAGCGATCCGCCCCGGCTCCTTCAGGTCCTTGCCCTGGTAGCCCCGGACCATGCTCTCGGTCACGCGGGCGTTCAGGTAAGGGTCCTCACCCGAGGTCTCCATGACCCGGCCCCAGCGCGGATCGCGCACGAGGTCGGTCATCGGGGAGAAGGTGAGGTGGATACCGGCAGCCGCGCTCTCACGGGCAGCGACTTCCGCGAAGCGCTCGCAGGCTTCGAGGTCGAAGCTTGCGCCCATCGCCAGCGGAATCGGCAGAATGGTCCGGTAGCCATGGATGACATCGGCCATGAACAGCAGCGGAATCTTCTGGCGGCTGGTCTCCAGATGGCGCTTCTGCAGCTCGATGACATTGCGTGCACCGATGCCGTTCAGTACGCTGCCGATGCTTGACATAATCTGCGGCTGAATGTTCAGCTCCTTGAATGGACCCGTCAAATCCACGGTATCATCCAGACCCCAGTAATACGGACCGAGCTGGGTGAGCTGGGCCAGCTTTTCCTCCAGTGTCATATCGTTCACGAGATCTTGGATAAACGGTTTCGTCATAGCTAACTCCTTCATAAGCGTACTGAAAGTGATAGTCCAATATCATCTATAGGCTTCACATTAGAGCTTATCCTTGTATTTATAAATAGATGTGCAGCTCATCGCCAGGCAGGGCCAGCAGTTGCTCCTTGGCCAGGCTCACCGCACCCGGGCGGTAAGGGTTAGCCAGTACCTGTCCGGCAACAGCGGCTCCGCCTGCCTGAAGCTCAGGCGTATGCGCCGCACCTGCACCGATGTGATAGACGAAGGTCAGCTTGCGGCCGAAGCACTCGTAAGTGAAGCGCAGTCCGTCCAGGCTTGCAGGGAGCACAGGGTCGATAATCAGTGTATCCTCACTGAAGCGGATACCCAGAATGGCAGAGATCAGCTGATTGAGATAGATCCCCGGGCCGCTGGAATACAGGCGCCATCCGCCCTTCACCTCTACGCTGCCGTCACGCAGCCTGTCGAAGTTCTCCTGGTAGCTGTAACGGTCAGGGAAATCGCCGTCCGAGCTGCTGAAGTACATATTGCTCTGGCGGAGCTGGGCATTCGGCACGGTCTTGCGGATGTTGATAGGGTTGATCTGGAACAATCCGTCCCAGGCGCGCTGAGCCTCGCCCAGCTTCGCAGACGCTTCGAGATAGCGGATATGCGCGTGTACATACTGCAGGCTGATCTCGCGGCCGACGCTGGCGGCCTGCTCGGCGCGGCGGAAGATGGTGCTGACGCCGCCCTCATAGCGGGCAGGACGGTCCATCAGACGCACGCCATCCGGGCAGTTCAGATGCTCATCGATCAGGCGCAGGTTAGCTGCAGCCTGTTCAGGTGTGACCAGCTCGGCAATGATGCTGCGGGTCATCGGGAGCAGCCGGTAATGAATACCGGTCTGCCGGTCCAGCGGGTGAAGCATATAATCAATGCTGCCGTCCTCCTGGAAGTAGGCGAACCCGGCGATAACGCCGTCCTTGATCAGGAGCGTCCGGAACGATTCCTTCATCTCTTCGGCCATCTTGGCCAGACTGGCGGAGAATTCAGGGTCGCTTGCGGTTACCTGGGACAGGTTGCGCACAACCTGGAAGGCTAGTGCCACTGTCCAGGCGCTGACCAGCTTGGTCTTCAGCGCTTCATTGGCAGGCTGGAGTGTGTCGTCCCAGTCGCCGCCGGCGTAGTTAATCAGGGATGTTCCCGGAATGAAGCGTTCCCGGATCGTCTCTACAGCAGCCTTCACATGGGCCAGAAGTGTCTCGGTCTGCACCGTTGGCTTAGCATCTTCAAGATGGTGGTAGCCGATTCTCTCTTGAAGAATGGCGTAATCTCCGGTAGCCATGATGTAGTCGCTGATGCATTTCAGCGGCCAGAGCACCACGTCGCCGTGCCATTCATGGGCCTGCACCGGATGCTGATCGAACATGAACCATTGCGGCCATTCCCGGCTCTCCCACAGCTGATGCGAATAGATCTTCAGCAGGACATTGCGGGCCATTTCATAGTGCTGGGTCATCAGGAAATATTCCATCGGTCCCTGGCAGACGTCGCGGGTACCCCAGGCGGCTCCGCCCGGCTGTTCCAGACCATGCGGCACAATAAAGTGAGTCATCGCATTATGGGTGTACCACCATGCAGTCTCATTCAGGATATCGGTCCGCTGCTGCTCTGCGCCGTCCATCTGGAGCTGGAAGCCGGAAGTGAGCGAGCTGTAGAACTTGTTATATAGTGCCTGTTCCTTCTCCAATGTGTAAGGAGCCGCCAGCGGTTGAACGTCTGCGGCTTCAAGCCGTCCTTGCAGTACAAGCTGGAAGCCTGCCGACTGTGCTACAGACAGGGTTAGCAGAGTACCGTTACGCGGCTGTTTGTCCGCATAGAATACACGGTCATCACTGTAGGTGTACTCCGTTCCCGGCAGCTGGATATCGAAGTGCAGGCCCGGATAAGGCAGCTTCCGTACAGAGGCTTCGTCAGGAAGAATCTGCAGAACACCTTCCTTGGCTTCCACTCTCACCGGCTGCTGGAATTCATGCTCGCCCATGACCAGCTGATTCGTGATCAGATAATCATAGGTTCTGCCCAGCTTCGACCTTACCTGAAGCGCAGCATCCGGCTGGTCCGCTGCAGTGAAGACAGTAACGGTCAGCACATCATCCGCAATCTGGTAATGCCATTTGGCGAAATTGACGCCCATCTCATAAGCCGCCGGCAGGGTAAGAATCCGGTAGACGCCATCCAGCCGGACATAAATCCGCTGGCCGCTGTTGCGCAGAATATTCAGCAGCCCGCGCGGCGTGGAGAGCCCTTTATGGAAAGAGGTATTGCCGACCACAGTCTGGCCGTTGAATAACCCGTACATATAGTTGGTCGTTGAAATCAGATTATTATCCACCTGCTTGTCATCCAGCAGCGAAGTGATGATATGGCCGTGCGGGCGCTCCACCATCAGCTCTTTGGGCTGGAGGACGACATGGACATGCTCATCCGTGAAGAAGGAGAGCAACTCGCCGTTCTCGATTTCCTCCAGCTTGCGCTCAGGATAGGCGGCTTCAATCTCAGCCTGCGACCACTGGGAGGAGACGTAAGGCTGGCCGATCTCCCGGCTGAGCTCAGGCACATCTCTGACTGGCTCAGCCGCGGCTGTGTTCCAGTCGATCTCCGCATAGGCAGCCTGTAACTCTTCCTGGAATTCAAGCTCCGTCACCGCAGCCGGATGAGTCGGGCGGAACAGCCCGTAGAAGGCGAATTCCACCGGAGCGGACAGAGTCATAGGCTCTGTCTGGAGCGCCGTGTAGGCCAGCTCATACTGGTAATTACGGTTCTGCAGATTGCCTGACAGCGCCTCCGGTACATAGCTTCCCTTATAGGAAATGCCGAAGAATTGCATAGCATCCGTGGAGTAGAAGGTCGCCCGCTTGCCGATCGCGCCCTGCTGAAGATAAGGGAAGCCGGTTGCCTGCGGCTGGTTCTGGCGGGAGCATACGGCATAACCGTTCTCGCCTTCCCAGATGCTGTGGTCCAGATACTGGCTCATGTACAGCTCGTTGGCCAGCACGCCGCCCTTCTCGGCAACCCCGATATCCTGCCCGTACATGACATCCACCGTCTCGCCGCTCCCGGAGAGCTGAAGCTGCCAGAACCAGATGCCGCTCTTGGCCGGAGCGAAGATCACGCGGTAGCGGATCGATTCGGCCGTACCTTCATAGATCAGCTTGTCCGATGTGCGGGACAGTGTGGAATGGGAACGGATGCCCAGCAGCGGATAGCTGCGGATGCCTTCTTCGGTGTGAATACGCAGATAAATATTATTGGCGGATCCGTCTGCCGGATTGCCCTGGAACTGATTAATCAGAACAGGCCCCTGGGTGAACTCATAGATATCGCCTGTTGGCAAAAATGTATACGACAGGTCGTCCCGGGTTAACGTAATCATGTGCATCTGTTGTTTGAATATCATAACGGCCTCTCTTTCTAATCCTTAATATGTTGCACAGTATGGGGAGGGGTATTCATGAACAGCGGTCATAGCGGTCATTATCTGAAGGCTGACATGATGGGTGAAAAATAAATAGAAACGTTTCCACAAGGAATATACAACGAGTTTAGACTTTTGACGAAAAAAAGTCAATTATCTATCAAAAAATCAGCTTTTTCTTTAATATGAACTGAAAAATGTAAATTTATTACTTGTCATTTAAAAATAAAAAATGTTTGACAGCGTATACAAGGAAGGAGTATGCTCTGAGCAAGGGGAAACACAAAGAAATAATGGAAACGTTTCTATATCGTTTGCAAAGGGTAATACATTAGGCAAGGAATGCAGCGGGGTAAGTCTTCGCTACATAAAGAACAAGCCGGCAGGACGGACAAGCGGTCTTAAGAAGCTGCAAGGCTAAGGTGTAACAAGGATATGCATATCTAAGAAATGCATACGAGAGAATGCATTGTTCAATTTGGAGGTGGGTTCATTGGCAAAGGTTATACGTTCGGGCAGAAATATCGCCCGGGATTTATTGAAGAACAAGGTGCTGTATCTCATGCTGCTCCCTGTCCTCGTGTATTTTGCAGTCTTCCATTATGCGGTAATGCCCGGCGCTTACGTTGCATTCGTGGATTACAAGCTGAACAAGGGGATTTTTGGCAGTAACTTCATCGGGCTCAAGAACTTCGAATTCCTGGTGCAGAACGGTGATCTATGGAATATTACCAAGAATACGCTGCTCTACAATCTGGTGTTCCTTGCTCTGGGCAATATTATTCAGATTATATTTGCGATCATGCTCTCGGAGATCGCCGGTAAATGGTTCAAGAAGATCTCCCAGTCGGTTATTCTCCTGCCGAACTTCATCTCAATGGTTATTGTCGGCGTGTTTGCTTACAACCTGTTCAACTTCAACTCCGGGTTCATTAACACGATGCTCGCGGGTGCAGGCCTCGACAAAATCGAGTTCTACTCTGATCAAGGCATCTGGAAGTACATTATTGTGGGCTTCAAGATCTGGGCCAGCACAGGCTACGGGATGATCGTCTATCTGGCGGCCATCACGGGCATTAACCATGATCTCTATGAGGCGGCTTATATGGACGGGGCTACAACCTGGCAGCGTATCCGCTATATGACCCTGCCGATTCTGAAGCCGACCTTCATTCTGCTCCTGCTGTTCGGGATGGGCGGAATTCTCAAAGGCTCCTTCGACCTGTTCTACAATCTGATCGGAACCAACTCCGTGCTGTATCCGCAGACGGATATCATAGATACGTACGTCTTCCGCTCCCTGGTAGGACAATTTAACTTCTCCATGGGTGCTGCAGTCGGCTTCTACCAATCCTTGTTCGGTCTGATTCTGGTGCTTGTTGTTAACTTCATTGTGCGCAAGGTTGAACCGGATAGCGCGTTGTTCTAAGTCAAGATAAGAAACAGGGGTGTTAATATGGCAAGCAATACTATCAAAATCAAACAGGATTCAGGCAGTGTGATCATTAAGGTCATCAGTTACATTTGCATCTCGGTGTTTGCGCTGTTCTGCCTATTTCCTTTTGCGCTGATGATCTCATCCTCCTTCATGAATGAGCAGGAGATTGTCCGCGAGGGGTACAAGCTGATTCCAAATGATATTTCGTTCAAGGCCTACGAATTGCTCTTAAGCAACTCCTCCAAGCTGGTGGATGCTTATCAGGTTACGATCTTCATCACGGTTGTGGGTACGGTGCTCGGACTGTTCATGATGTCCATGGCCGGATTTGTCCTGAACCGCAAGGATTTCAGATACCGCAACTTCTTCTCCTTCCTGATCTACTTCACGACACTGTTCAGCGGAGGACTGATTCCGACCTACATTCTGATGGTCAAGCATCTGCATCTGAAGGACAGCCTGTTCGCCATGATCCTTCCGGGTGTGGTTGGAGCCTGGTCGATCTTCCTGATGCGTAACTTCATGAAGGCGATCCCGGATTCCCTGTATGAATCAGCTACCATTGACGGTGCGGGCGATTTCCACATCTACTGGCGCATCTTCATGCCGCTGGCCGTTCCGTCGCTGGCGACCATCGGGCTGTTCTCGGCGCTGGGCTTCTGGAATGAATGGTACAACGGGATGCTGTACATGGACACGCAATCCAAGTTCCCGCTCCAGTACTTCCTCCAGCGAATGGTCAACCAGACGAATCTGGGCAGTCTCATCAACTCGGGAGCGGTCATTAATACAGCCGATCTGCCGACCCAATCCATCAAAATGGCTACAGCTGTTCTGGCTACAGGCCCGATCATTCTCCTGTACCCGTTCATCCAGCGTTACTTCGTAACCGGTCTGACCATCGGTGCTGTCAAGGGTTAATGGACGCCTGCTTCACATAAGGTGTTTGTTATATATGCAACATCCATAATATAGAAGAGAAAAGGGAGGCTTACCGAATGAAAGGTAAAAAGATTGCGTCTACTCTAGCCGCTGTCCTCATGCTTACTGGAGTGCTATCCGCTTGTTCATCGGACAATAATGCAAAAGGCAATACACCGGCAGGGTCGAATTCCGCATCCACTGATACCGGAGCTGTTGATACTTCCAAGGAAGCGAACCTGGTCTACTACCTCTGGGGTAGTGAAGGGGTTAAAAATAAGGAGATTCTGGCTGAGATTAACAAGAAGCTTAAGGCTGATCTGAATACGACGCTTGAAATCAAATATATTGACTGGGGTGACGTAGCCACCAAGTATCCGCTGCTGTTCGCTTCCGGCGAGTCCTTCGACATGTCCCATGCCTCTCCAGGGGCCGCAGTGTCTTATTACACACTGGCTAGTGAAGGGGCACTGACCGACATTACCGATATGCTGGACAAGGTGGCACCTAAGCTGAAAGCAGAAATTCCGGAATCCTCCTGGCAGAATACTAAGGTGAAAGGCAAAATCTACGGCGTCCCAAGCTTGTACAGCGAATATACGCCAGCCGGATATGCTTACCGCACGGATCTGCTGAAGAAATACGGTATGACCGAGATCAAGTCGATTGCCGATATGGAGAAGTACATGGATAACGTAGTGAAGAACGAAGCCTTCCCTCCGATCAACGGCAAGGCTGAGGATGCACAGAACATGTACAGAATGCTTGTAGATACTACAGGCATGTGGCTGAACGCGCCTGGTATCTCCCTGAACGAGCTGAATCTGGTGACCAAGAGCCCGGAAGATTACAAAACCGTGTTCCATCCGGCCTTCACCCAGGAGTTCGAGGATTGGGCTGTGAAGATGCGTGAATGGGGCGACAAGGGCTATTGGGGCAAGGACGTTCTATCCGCTTCCCTTGGCAGCAAGGATAACTTCAGAGCGGCGAACTCCGCGGGTTACCTGACTCATGCGCAGGACTGGATCGGACAATATGGCGGAGATATCAAGGCATTGCCTGACTCTCCTACAGCCTTCTATACTTTTGCCGAAGCCAACAAAAAAATCAAACGTAAAATGGGTGTAGACAACTCGACCGTAATCAGTGCCAATTCCAACAATCCGGAGCGCGCGCTGATGGTCATCGAGAAGTTCATGACGGATAAGAGCTACTATGACCTGATTCAATACGGTATTGAAGGCCAGCAATATATCATTGAAGACGGCGTGAAGAAGCAGCCTCCAGGCTATAATGAGAAAACGGACGGCGGCGGCTTCTCTGCCTGGTCGCTCCGCAACGATAAGTTCGTCATTCCGACAGATACCGAGAATCCGGTCCGTAAAGATCTGTTCGCGGCATGGGATAAAGAAGCGATCGATGATCCGTACAATGGCTTCAGCTTCGATCCGGCCAATGTAACGACTGAAATTGCGTCCATCTCGAACGTCAATGCACAGCTTGGTATTCAGCTGATGCTCGGCAAGACCAGCAAAGATCCGAAGACTGCTGTAGCAGAATATCGTGATCAGCTGAAAAAAGCAGGAGTTGACAAGGTCATTGCCGAAGTAGAGAAACAATTGGCAGAATTTACACCTGTTAACTAAAGAAAGCTAGGGGACAGGGGAGCTATATTATATAGCTCCCCTGCCTTGTAAATGGGGGAGTAGTGTGGATGTAAACATTAAGGATATCGCAAGGCTGTCAGGTGTCGGAATCTCGACCGTGTCCAGAGTCATCAACAATAAAGGCCTGGTGAGTGATGCAACCCGGGAGAAGGTTCTGCGAGTCGTCAAGGAATACAATTATATTCCCAATTCCAACGCGCGCAATCTGAAAACCACGCAATCCAAAAATATTGCACTCATGGTTAAAGGGATCACGAACCCGTTCTTCTCCATTATGATCAAAGAAATTGAGCGTCAGGTGAATCTTCGCGGCTATCCGTTTCTTATCCACCAGGTGGAGGACGGAACCGATGAGATTAACGCGGCGATTCAATTGGTGAAGGAGAAGAACCTTAGCGGAATTATTTTCATGGGCGGTACTTATAATCATTCCGAAGAGAAATTCAAGCAGCTCACCGTACCGTTCGTACTCACGACGATCACTACCTCACAGGAGGTGGACCCGTCGATCTTCTCCAGTGTAACGATTGACGAATCCAAGGAAGCCTATAAGGCAACCTCTTATCTTATTTCTCTCGGACATACAAGCATCGGCTTCCTCGCCAAATCTCCTCTGCTGGAGGATACGACAGGCAGCCGGCGGCTTCTAGGATACAAGAAGGCCCTTGAGGAGCATAATCTGCCTTACAACGCAGGGCTGGTAGAGGATTGTGAATACAGTCCCAGCTCGGGCTTCAACGCTGCGCGCAGACTCCTTAACCGCGACCGGAGCGTAACCGCGATCTTCTCGGCAGCCGACACCATCGCCATCGGTGCAGCCAAGGCGGTGCTGACCGCAGGCCTCTCGATCCCGGACGATATCTCTATTATCGGCTTCGACGGAATTGAGATGGCGGAATATTATCATCCGGCGCTGGACACGATCAGCCAGCCGGGCACGGAAATGGCGCTGTCCAGTGTAGGTGTGCTGTTCGATCTGATCGCGAACCGGACTTCCCATCAGCATATTGTCTATGATGCGGTCTTGCTGAAGCGGGGCTCCTGCAAAATGATCAAGGGCCGTTAACCCTGTAACCGCAGGGCGCTGACTATACAACATGAATTGGAGCTGGTAACAAGGATGCAGGATACACTGAGAATAGGCACGCTGGTCCCTGGCGGCGAAGCCGTCCGGACCATTCCGCAGATTGTGCAGCATGGCTTTGAGTCATTTCAGCTGAACTTCTGGCAGACGATAGGGGAGACGGATCTGGCAGCGACTGCGGCACGGGTCGGCGAGCTTGCGGCCGAGCATGGCTTCGTGATCTCCTCCGTCGGCATTTATGGCAATCCGCTCGGCGGCAGCGAAGAGAGCGGGGCGACCCTGGCAGGCTGGGAGCAGCTGATTGAGCATGCCCATCTGTTCGGCACCGATATTATCAGCGGCTTCACCGGGCGGCTGCCCGGCTCGTCCATCGACGAATCGCTTCCGCGGTTCGCTGAGGTGTTCGGGGAATTGTCGAAGCGGGCGGCGGACAAGGGTCTGCGGATCGCTTTTGAGAATTGTGCGATGGGCGGGAGCTGGCAGAAGGGTGACTGGAATATCGCCCATAATCCTACAGCCTGGGAGCGGATGTTCAACGCCGTTACGGCAGATAATCTCGGGCTGGAATGGGAGCCTGCCCACCAGATGACTGCGCTGATTGATCCGATTCCGCAGCTGCGCAAATGGGTAGACAAGATTTTTCATGTGCATGGCAAGGATGCCACCATCGCCTGGGATGTCGTCAGGGAATACGGGATTCATGGTCCGAAGTCTTATGTCTGGGACCGGACGCCGGGCTTCGGGGATACGAACTGGACGGATGTTATCACGATTCTCCGGCAGGGCGGCTATCAGGGCACAATTGATATCGAAGGCTGGCATGATCCGGTCTATCGGGATGAGCTGGAGATGACCGGCCAGGTCCATGCACTGAATTATCTGAAGCGGTGCCGGGGCGGCAGCCCCGTGCCGAATCCTGTGCTGTAACGCAAATAAGACTCATGAATAAGACCTCAGCCTCCGCACTTGCGGAAGCTGAGGTCTTTGGGTTACACGAAACGCTTGATGGTCCAATACGGTACGGTTAAATTCCCCTTCTTCGTTTCGATCTGCAGCGCGTCTGCATGGTGGTCGATTCTGCATACGCCGGTGTAAGTTTCCCCGCTGATTAAGTGAACGCGCTGCGACAGGTTGGAGAGAAGTGCGTGCTGGATATCCTGTTTAATCATATGGTTCACTTCCCCCTCGGATGCGCTAAGCTCGTAATAATGATGTTACTTATTATTAAACCTCATTAGGAGATTTTAACAGCCGAATAAGTTACAGTTTTGTACCTTTTCTTATATAACTTCGTCTGGAAAAGGGGATGCTTGTGAGTGTATGGTTAAACTTGCACAGAGGGTATATATATTCAGGAGGTGTCACCGATGAACTTGAAGAGCAGATTACAGCAGACTGTTACGGCGTTACTTACCGTTATTCTCATCACCCTGCCCGGCTGGGGGGCGGGTTCTTCTGCGGAGGCAGCGCCGGCCTGCGGCAGCGGCGACCATGGCCTTCTGCAGGAGCTGCAGAAGGCGCATAGCGGTACTGGCTCTACGCCGCTCAGCATCGCGGATGTGGATTTCCTGAGCGCGGATACAGGACGGGCCGCCGGGAACGGCTTCCTGATCGGAACCTCGGACGGGGGCTGCCATTTCCAGCAGATCTATACCGGGCAGTGGAGCTTCCGGCAGATCGAGTTCCCGGATAATGTGCATGGCTGGGCGCTGGCAACCGTTAATGGCGGCCAGGCCGTCTATCTGCTCCGGACGGCCGACGGCGGCTCTACCTGGACCCGGCTGATGAACAAGCCGGTCACCTTCGAGCGGGTGGAATTCCTGGATGGAAGCATAGGCTTCGGTTATAGCCGTGCCTCCACCTATTACACCCGGGATGGCGGCGAGAGCTGGAGCCTGGTGCAGACGCCGGCCAATACACGGGGCGCGCAGTTCACCAGCCGGAATAACGGCTGGGCTGCAGTTGTTGTGCCGGGCAGCGGCTACCGGGTGATGCATACGGCTGACGGCGGGAAGAGCTGGAGCCGGGTGCTGAGCGTGTCCGCTCCTGAGGCCAGTTACGGCCAGCTCTATGCCGGGGGTAATCAGGTATACGCGTTGCTGTACGGCGGGGCTGGCATGTCGCAGACTTCTTATTCGCTGTATGGCAGCAGTAACGCTGGAGCGGATTGGACCCGAATTATTGCCCAGGAGACCGCAGGCGGCGGTCCGGCTCCCGGAAGCGGCACGGCCAAGGTGAAGAAAGGGCCGGCTGCGGGAACGCCCGGCAATCTGGTGCTGGCCGGAGACGCAGCGGTTCTGGTTGGTTATCAGCCTGCCGCAGAGGAGGTAGGCGTGGGATTGACCAGGGACAACGGGAAGACCTGGAAGAATCAGCCTGCGGTCCCCGGCTTCGAGGGCAGGATCTCGTTCACCGATCCGAATCACGGCTGGATGACGGTGAAGGGGTTGAACAGCTCTACCTTGTATTCCACCAAGGATGCAGGCGTCACCTGGACGCCGAAGTTTACTCTAGAGACTGCGGCGCGGTAAGCAGTAAACGGTATAAGAAGAAGAAGACGGGTCTTGACCCCTGTGAGGGGGACAGACCCGTCTTTTTGCTGTAATCGGAAAACCGACTACATTCGGCGCAGTATGGGCGCGTTGACCCAATGTAATCGGAAAACCGACTACATTACGCCGGCTGGGGCTGTGCGAACCAAATGTAATCGAAAAACCGACTACATTACGCCGGCTGGGGCTGTGCGGACCAAATGTAATCGGAAAACCGACTACATTACGCCGGCTGGTGCTGCACGTGCCCAATGTAATCGGAAAACCGACTACATTACGTCAGCTGGTGCTGCACGTGCCCAATGTAATCGGAAAACCGACTACATTACGCCGGCTGGTGCTGCACGTGCCCAATGTAATCGAAAAACCGACTACATTACGTCAGCTGGGGCTGTGCGGACCAAATGTAATCGAAAAACCGACTACATTACGTCAGTTGGGGCTGTGCGAACCAAATGTAATCGAAAAACCGACTACATTACGTCAGCTGGTGCTGCGCGGACCAAATGTAATCGGAAAACCGACTACAATACGACAGTTGGGGCTGGAAAACCGACTACAATGTGCAGGTGTGAGGGAAGATGTGTGCGATAAACCGAACTGGTTGGAGGAGGCACTGAAGGACCTAAGGGTGCGCGCGAAAATAATACTTTACCGAACGTTCTCAAATGTGCTAAGATGACAAATATCAAAGATGGCAAATATTAAGGAAGTATTTTTTTTGACATTACTAGAACGAACGGTCTCAAAAACGCGCAGAGTACGTTTCGCTAGGACAGGAAAGGCCATTACAAGCAGAAGAGTGCTAACGATGGATTACATGTGGAGGAGTGTTAACGATGGGAAAGCTTGACGGGAAGGTTGCCCTGATTACAGGGGGAAACAGCGGCATCGGGCTTACAGCGGCAAAATTGTTCGTGGCAGAAGGAGCGAAAGTGGTCATTACCGGCCGTAATCCGGTATCGCTGCAGGCGGCGCTGGCGGAGCTGGGCGCGGAGCAGGCCCGTGCGGTCCAGGGGGATGTGGCCGATCCAAGCAGCGCTGTACAGGCTGTGAATACAGCCATTGAAGCATTCGGCAGGCTGGATGTGGTGTACGCGAATGCGGGCATCGCCGCTTCAACTCCGCTTGGCGGGACAGAGCAGGCCGCCTTCGAGGAAGTGCTTAGAGTCAATGTGACCGGTGTTTTCTTCACCGTCCAGGCGGCTCTCCCGCATCTGAAGGCAGGAGCCTCGGTCATTCTGACCGGCTCGGTGCTGGCTAAGACCGGGAGACCCGGCAACGCGGCCTATGCTGCAAGTAAAGGGGCGGTCAGCAGCATGACGAAGGTGCTGGCGTCCGAGCTGTCGCCGCTGGGTATCCGGGTGAACAATATTGCACCCGGAGTAACCCGGACACCAATCTGGGGACAGGCGGCGATGGAGCACTGGAAGCAGGCAGAGGCAGCCATGTCGCAGTCCATTCCGCTGGGCCGGGCAGGGGAACCGGAGGAAGTAGCCAGAGTGGCGCTGTTCCTGGCCTCTGACGATTCGTCTTATATCCAGGGGGCCGATATCGCTGTAGATGGCGGCGCTGGCAGCTCGCCGCTGGGTGCACCGGTGTACCGGAAGAACGCGTAAGAGGTCCAACGTAAGAATCCTGCAATAAAATAGCCTGCGCGCGAAGCACCCTGGCGGGTGCTTTTTGCGTAGGCTAAGGCATGGCGGTTGAGAGAATAAGGCTGAGATGTATTGTATTGTACGGAATGGTGATTCCGGCTATTCCCCGGTCTTCACAATCCAGACCTCCGGCAGGTTGCGGTACTGCTCGGCGTAATCCAGACCGTAGCCGACGACGAATTCGTCTGGAATATCGATCCCGCTGTAATCAATCGGAACATCGACCAGACGGCGGGACGGCTTGCTGAGGATGGTGCAGATCCGCACGCTGGCTGCTTCGCGCAGGGCGAACAGCTCCTTGAGATGCTGCAGCGTCTGTCCGGTGTCGATCAGATCCTCGACGAGCAGTACATGCTTGCCGCGGATATCCAGGTCGATATCCTTCTTGATCGTGATGACGCCGGAGGAGGTGGAGCTGGCACCGTAGCTGGACACGGACATATAGTCCACTCCCACCGGAAAAGTAATCTCACGCATCAGGTCGGACATGAACACCGCCCCGCCCTTCAGGATGCCGACCAGCACCAGCTCCTTGCCTGCATAATCGCGCGAGATTTCCGCGCCCAGCTCCTTGACGCGCTGCTGAAGCTGTTCCTTGCTTACCAGAATCGTAGTAATTTCTGTCATGGTTGACGCTCCTTATGGTTTAGGATGAGATCAGGAGGATGATCTGTCCTTTTCCTTAAGCATAACATCATGAGCGCCGCCTTCAAAGATCGTCGTCGAGGAGACCAGGGTAATCTTCGCCTTCTGCTGCAATTCCGGGATGGTGAGCGCGCCGCAGTTGCACATGGTGGATTTGATTTTGCTGATGCTGATATCCAGATTGTCCTTCAGCCGGCCGGCATAAGGAATGAAGGAATCCACTCCCTCCTCGAACTCCAGCTTGCTCTTCTTGTCATCATTGCCGAAGTCATACCGCTGCCAGTTGCGGGCCCGGCTGGAGCCTTCGCCCCAGTATTCCTTCACAAAGTTTCCGCCAACCAGCAGCTTACGGCCCGGACTCTCATCGAATCTGGCGAAGTAGCGCCCGAGCATCACGAAGTCCGCCCCCATCGCCAGCGCCAGCACAATGTGGTAATCATGGACAATTCCGCCGTCCGAGCAGATCGGGATGTACATGCCCGTCTGCTCATAATATTCCTGGCGGGCCGCTGCCACTTCGATCACGGAGGAAGCCTGCCCCCTGCCGATGCCCTTCTGCTCCCGGGTGATGCAGATCGAGCCGCCGCCGATGCCGACCTTAATGAAGTCAGCTCCAGCCTCGGCGAGATACAGGAAGCCCTCCTTGTCTACGACATTGCCTGCGCCCACCTTCACCTTCTCCCCGTAAGTCTCCTTAATATAGCGGAGGGTCTCCGCCTGCCATTCCGAATACCCGTCGGAGGAGTCGATGCAGAGAATATCTGCACCAGCTTCGACCAGAGCCGGTACGCGTTCCTTGTAATCCCGGGAGTTGATGCCCGCGCCGACAATCAGCTGCTTGTTATCGTCATGCAGCTCCAGCGGATACTCCTGATGGCTGTCATAATCCTTGCGGAAGACCAGATGGACCAGATGGCCGCTGGCACTCACAATCGGCAGACAGTTCAGCTTATGGTCCCAGATCAGATCGTTGGCTTCGGTCAGGGAAGTCCCTTCAGGGGCGTAGATGAGCGAGGATAAAGGGGTCATGAACGCGGTAATCGGGCAGTCCGGCGGCAGCCGGTTCTCGCGGTAATCGCGGCTGGTGACGATACCCATCAGCTTACCTGTCGGCTCTCCGTTATCCGTGATGGCGATGGTGGAGTGGCCGGTGCTTGCTTTTAGCGTCAAGACATCCTGAAGGGTATCCTCGGGCCGCAGATTGGAATCGCTGAGGACGAATCCGGCCTTGAACTTCTTGACCCGGCGGACCATCTCAGCCTGCTGCCCTATGGATTGGGAGCCGTAGATGAAGGAGATGCCGCCGCTTTTGGCCAGGGCAATCGCCATGTTGTGGTCGGACACCGCCTGCATTACCGCAGAGGTCACCGGGACGTTCATGGTCAGCGCAGGTGCTTCCCCTTGGCGGAACTTGGTAACCGGGGTGCTCAGGTCCACATTGCCCGGAATGCAATCCCTGGTCGTCAGTCCGGGCACCAGCAGGAACTCGCTGAAGGTTCTCGAAGGCTGCTCATAATAATAGGCCATTGCTTGTCACTCCCCCCTCATACATTAGATAGCACCCGGACAGGTACGCCGATGTCTGCTTCAAGCTGCCGGTAATGCCCGCCTTTGGCCAGAATGGCCTGCACCCCGACAAGTTCGATGCCCATAACGGACAGTTGCTCCGCAATGCAGCGGATCGTCGCCCCGGAGCTGATCACATCATCCAGCAGCAGCACCCGGTCCCCGGCGGAGAAGCCGTCAAAATAAATATAATTCTCATTATAAGCCGTCTCCCGTCTCACACTGATCTCGTAATTCTCATACAGCTCAGTGCTGAGGCGCAGAATATTCATCGGCTTCATCAGCTTATAGGCCGTCAGCATACCCCACGTATGCCCGCCGGGCTCTGGAGAGACAATGTAGTCGAAATCCGGGAATTGACCGGTGACAGCTTCAGCCAGATTATCGGTGATCTCATGAATCAGCTCAGGGGCAATATACGTTCCGCGTTCGCCGAAGGGATAGAGCTTGAAGTCATAGGCGGTATCTTTATTTTTGTAGATTCTCACGTTTCTGGCCTGGCTGATTGATTCCGTTAAGCGCGCATAGGATGCACTCATTGCCCTCACTCCTTCTATTATATATGGATGTAAAAAGCCCCAGGACCAGGAGGCGCAGCCCGAGCGAGCATGAAGCATTAGCAGGCGGACAAGCCCTGTTAGGCTCTTATTCCGTCACTGAATACTCCAGCACTTGGCTGGCCTCTCGTAGCCTGGGGCAATTTACGGTTGCCTGTAGAGACGCCCATTCCACATTAACGGGCTTATACAAGAGAGTAAATTATGCTTATTGTCATAAAATATGACTTAAACACTGCGTTAGTTACTTGTTTTTGTGATAATCTGATTTTGAGTGTTATAAAATATAACTTAAAATTGTTTTTATTATGCTAACACCGCAGCTGTTCTCTGTCAATATACATTACCATGTTATTAATTATAACTTTGAAATGGCGGGCTGATCTTGCTGATGATAAGCAAATCCGGCGGGCGAAGTTTGGAGATTCGGTTACAGATGACTAAAAATTCGGGGAACACTGTATTTTAAGCAGATAGGCAAATTGCGTGGCTTAGTTATAGAAATTTTGCTTGTTCTTGTTTATAATCATTATTATCTGCAATTCATAAATAGTTCAAAGGTTTTGTAAAAAGCCGTATTTTGATGTGATATACTTAACACAGTGTTTTGAGATCCTGTGAAATTCGTAGTTATCTCTGCTGATTAGCAGTAACAGTGCCTACACCAATGAATAGAGATTAGGATGGTGAACAAGCGATGCATATTGTCGTCGTTGGCCTGAATTACCGTACGGCTCCCGTAGAGGTGAGGGAACAGTTCGCTTTTGCCGAGAAGGATCTGCCGGCTGCGCTTCATCAGCTGCTGCAGACGAAGAGCGTTCTGGAAGGGGTCGTTGTCGCCACCTGTAACCGGACGGAAATTTATGTGGTCGTGGACCGCCTTCATATGTGCGGTTATTTCATCCGCAGCTACATGGAGCAGTGGTTCGGTGTAAAAAGTGATGTGTTTGCACAGCATATGTATATATATGAAGACGAGCAGGCGATTGCCCACCTGATGCGTGTGACCTGCGGTCTGGATTCCATGGTGATTGGCGAGACGCAGATTCTGGGACAGGTGCGCAGCGCCTTCCTGACCGCACAGGCCGAAGGGGTTACCGGCACCTGGTTCAACCGGCTGTTCAAGCAGGCGGTGACACTCGGCAAGCGTGCGCATAGTGAGACTTCCATCGGTGAGAGTGCGGTCTCGGTCAGCTACGCGGCGGTAGAGCTGGGCAAGCGGATCTTCGGCATGTTCACCGGCAAAAGAGTGCTCATTCTCGGCGCCGGCAAAATGAGCGAGCTGACGGTCAAGCATCTGTACAGCAGCGGAGCGGCGGAAGTCATTGTCGCCAACCGCACATGGGCCCGTGCTGCCGAGCTGGCCGAGAAATTCTCGGGCCGGCCGAGCACGATTGAGGACGCGCTGAAGAAGCTCGATGAGGTGGATATTGTGATCAGCTCCACAGGTGCTGACGGCTATGTGCTGACGGCTGCCCAGGTGGCTGAAGGAATGAAGCGCCGCCCTTCGCGTCCCCTGTTCATGATAGATATTGCCGTGCCCCGTGATATTGACCCGGCTGCGGCCAGTGTGCCGGATGTGTTCCTCTACGATATCGATGATCTGGAAGGCATTGTGGAGAGCAATCTGGAGATGCGCCGCAGCGAAGCCGCCAAGATTGAAGTGATGATTGCCGCAGAGATGGAGGAGTTCCAGCTCTGGCTGAAGACGCTCGGCGTCAGACCGGTCATCCGGGCCCTGCAGGACAAGTCCAACGGCATCTATGAAGAGACGATGGACAGTCTGTTTAACAAGCTGCCTGAGCTGGATGAGCATCAGCGCAAGGTGATCCGGCGGCTGACCAAGAGCATCGTGAACCAGATGATGCATGACCCGATCAATGTGATTAAAGAAATGTCCGGCGGTAAGCAGGGGAATGAAGCTTTGGATTACTTCACCAAAATTTTTGCCCTGCAGGAGCAGCTGGATTCAAGTTCATCCGGCGGCAGCCCTGAGCCTGCTGCCCGGGTAGCGGATGAACGGGCCACTGGCGCTGAGCTGCGGGTACCGGGAGCCATGCTCGCCCCGGCGGGTCTGCTGGGCGGGTGAGCGATATGCTACTGCTGAACGGAATATATGATGCCGCTCTGCTGCTATATGCCCTGAGCCTGCTGTTTGTTTTCTCGGATTGCCTGAAGCGCAATCCGGGCGGTAAGCGGCTAGGTACAGGGCTTCTTGCTGTTGTGGGCCTGCTGCAGCTTGCGGGCCTTGGCATCCGCTTCTCCCAGGAGGGCGGTCTGCCGATCTTCACGCCGTATGACTTCCTCTTCTGGTTCTCGTTCAGCATGGTGGTTACTTCATTCGCGGTCACCTTCACCCGCGGCGGTGAATTCACCGTCCTGCTGCTGAGCATGGCCGGCTTCAGCGTGTTCCTGCTGAACCGGGTCTGGCTGACGGCCGAGGACCATACGCTGCAGAGCTGGAGCGCGGTGCATGGCTGGCTGGCGATGCATGTGATGCTGGCCAATCTGAGCTTTGCCGCACTGACACTGGGGACGGTTTTTGCGATAATGTATTTATTCCTGCACTCCCGCCTGAAGAATAAGAAGTGGGATGACCGCATCCGCCGGCTGCCCAGCCTGGAGACGATGGACAAATATTCATTCACCGCCATCCTGGCCGGAGTTCCGCTGCTGCTGGCATCGCTAGTGCTGGCCGGCCTGTCGATTATCGCGGAAGGAAGGACACCGCTGTTTCAGGATACGAAGGTGCTGACCACGCTCATGGGCCTCGGCGTCTATATCGTCTACCTCATCCTGAAGGCCACCGGCCGCAGGAGCGGTTCCGTCATGGCCCGCTGGGCGATCGCCGGGTACGGATTCATTATCCTTAATTTCCTGCTGAATTCATGGTCCGAGTTCCATGGATGGGGCGGGGAGTGAAGTGGAAGATGGATGTTGCAGGTTGGGCCCATGATGCTATGTGAGAATAATGAGGTCACTGTAAGGAGAATAGCTGTGCTGAACTGGAGTGAGCGGGATGGAGAGTAGCTAGTCAGTGGATGAACGTTGGATGAGGACGAGTTGAGTGCTGGTTAGAGCTGGAGTGAGTGGGATGACAAAGTATCTGCCGATTATGCTGGATGTGGAAGGCCGGCGCGTGGTGGTGGTTGGCGGCGGGGCGGTGGCTGCACGGAAGACGGCTCCGCTGCTGGAAGCGGGCGCGGAGCTGGTGGTAATCAGCCCCTCGCTCAGCGGGACGCTGGCAGCGATGGCTGACGGGGGGCGGCTGGAATGGATCAGCCGCCCGTATGCTCCCGGAGACCTCCAGGGAGCGGTCCTGGTCTATGCCGCGAGTGACGACCGAGCGGTGAATGAGGCGGTTGCAGGGGAGGCCCGGAGGCTGGGGCTCCTCTGCAATGTGGCCAGCCACGCGGAGGCTGGCAGCTTCATTACGCCCGGCGTGCTGCGCCGCGGGCGGTTGACGGTTGCGGTCTCGACCTCCGGGGCGGGACCGGCGGCAGCTGCGGAGATTACGCAGCAGCTTGCGGGGCTGCTCGGCGAGGAATACGAGCCGTATCTGGAGTTCCTGCACGAGCTGCGGACGGAGATCAAGCGGCTCGTGCCTGACGCGAAGACGCGTGCGCGGCTGCTGCGGCGGCTGGCGAAGCTGCCGGTGCTGCAGGAGATGCGGCAGGGCAGCTTCAGCTCCTGGACGCGGCAGGAGATCGAAGCTTGGGTGGCGCAGAGCCGGGAGGAGTAGGTGGCGGGGAAATGGGTGGGAGCGGGCGAGTGAGGGGCAAAAAGGCCCCTGATTTCAGCGCAAGCTCCCTAGGTGAGCAAATCAGGTGTAGAAATACACCTGATTCCGCCCAAAGCGGCCGAAACGAGCGAATCAAGTGTAAAAATACACTTGATTCGGCCCAAGGCGGCCGAGACGAGCAAATCAGGTGTAAAAATACACTTGATTCGGCCCAAGGCGGCCGAGACGAGCAAATCAGGTGTAAAAATACACTTGATTCGGCCCAAAGCGGCCGAGACGAGCAAATCAAGTGTAAAAATACACTTGATTCCGCCCAAAGCGGCCGAGACGAGCAAATCAAGTGTAAAAATACACTTGATTCCGCCCAAAGCGGCTGACGTGGGAGATTCTGCCCGCAGCCGCCTGCCCGTGCCCCAAGCGGCACAGGTGTAAGAGACTGACTTGAACAGGGGGAATGGGTTCATGCGGAAGATTATCGTAGGCAGCCGGCAAAGTGCGCTGGCGCTGACGCAGACGGGGCAGGTTATTACTGACCTGGAGCGGCTGTGCGCGGAGCATGGGTTTGCGTTTACTTTTGAGGTGCATAAGATTGTGACCAAGGGTGACCGTATTCTCGATGTCACTCTGTCCAAGGTGGGCGGCAAAGGCTTGTTCGTCAAGGAGATTGAGCAGGCGATGCTGGATAAGGTCATTGATATGGCGGTACATAGCATGAAGGATATGCCTTCCGAATTGCCGGAGGGCTTAATTAACGGAGCTGTGCCCCTGCGGAAAGATCCGCGCGATGTGCTGATCTCCAGCAGCGGTGCGGGTCTGGATGAGCTGCCGCAAGGCGCACGTGTAGGCACGAGCAGCCTGCGGCGCTCCAGCCAGCTGGCGGCGCTCCGGCCGGATCTGCTGATCGAGCCGGTACGCGGCAATATCGACTCCCGGCTGAAGAAGCTGGAGAGCGGCGAATATGATGCGATCCTGCTGGCCGCAGCCGGGCTGTCACGCATGGGCTGGCAGGACCGGGTCACAGCCTACCTGCCGCCGGAGGTCTGTCTGCCCGCTGTCGGACAGGGAGCACTTGGCATCGAATGCCGCGAGGATGATGAGGAGCTGCGCAGCCTGCTCTCGCTGTATAATGATGAATATACAGCGCTTACCGTGGCAGCCGAGCGGACGTTCCTCGGCGCCCTGAACGGGGGCTGCCAGGTACCGATCGGCGCCTACGCCGTCCTTGAGACGGAAGGCGAAGCCGGGCAACCGCAGATCACACTGACCGGAATGGTGGGGACGCCGGACGGATCGGTTATTCTGAAGGAGACCTGCACCGGTGAAGATCCGGTGGAGCTTGGCGAAGAGGTGGCCCGCAAGCTGATTGGACGGGGTGCGGAGAAGATTTTGGCGGATGTCAGGGAACAATAGCGGTTGCAGGCTTGACTGGGGAGTAACGTTGGTTGATTAGTATGTGTACAGGGATAAGGGGATGACGGAGATGGCGGGGAAGGTATATCTGGTAGGTGCAGGCCCGGGGGATGCGAAGCTGATTACAGTGAAAGGGCTGGAGTGTATCCGCAAGGCGGATGTGCTGGTCTACGACCGGCTGGCCAGTCCAAGGCTGCTGAAGTGGATGAAGCCCGGCGGGGAGAAAATATACGTAGGCAAGCTCTCTGACCGCCATACGATGAAGCAGGAGGATATCAACCAGCTGCTGGTCGATCTCGCGCTGGAGGGCAAGACGGTGGTGCGGCTGAAGGGCGGAGACCCGGTGATTTTTGGCCGCGTGGGGGAAGAAGCGGAGCTGCTGCGCCGGCATGGCATCTATTACGAGATCGTCCCGGGGATTACCTCGGCCATCAGCGTCCCGGCCTATGCCGGGATTCCGGTGACCCACCGGGAGGCTTCGTCATCTCTGTCGATTATTACCGGCCATGAGAGCCCGGATAAGCTGGATCATTCCATTCAATGGGACAAAGTAACGAATGCTACGGGCACGCTGGTATTCCTGATGGGTGTCGCCAAAATCGGCTACATCAGCGCCCAGCTCATGAAGCACGGCCGCCCGCCGGAGACCCCGGTGGCATTGGTGCGCTGGGGAACCCGCGCCGACCAGGAGACATTGACCGGCACGCTTGCTGACATTGAAGCGAAGGTGCTGGCAGCGGATTTCCAGCCGCCGGCGGTCATCGTGGTCGGCGATGTCGTACTCCAGCGCGAGCATCTGATGTGGGCGGAGGCGATGCCGCTGTTCGGCAAGCGGATTGTTGTGACCCGCGCGCGGGCGCAGGCAAGTGAGCTGGTGGACCGGATCGAGGAGCTGGGCGGCGAGCCGTACGAGTTCCCGGTCATTGAGACGGTCATGCAGCGCGATGCGGATAAGCAGGCGGAGATATTCGCAGCGCTTGGCGGGCTTGCTTCCTATGACTGGGTGTTCTTCACCAGTCCGAACGGCGTCGACTTCTTCATGCGGCATCTGACGCAGCTGAAGGCTGATATCCGCGCCCTTCACGGGGCACGTCTCTGCGCTGTGGGGCCGGGCACTGCGGCGGCGCTCGCTGAACGCGGGCTGATCGCTGAGGAGCTGCCCGGACGCTTCCAGGCCGAAGGGCTGATTGAAACCTTTGGTCCCGAGCTTAAGCCAGGGCAGAAGGTGCTGCTGCCGCGCGGCGATCTGGCCCGCGACTGGCTGCCTGCGAAGCTGAGGGAGCTGGGGCTCGGCGTGACCGAGATCGATACGTATGAGACGGTTGTTACGGGCGAGGATGATATAGAACTGGTCAAGCTGCTGGAAGAGAAGCGGATTCATGCGGTGACCTTCACCAGTTCATCCACAGTACGCAACTTCCTCGGCATCCTGAACCGGATGGGACTGGAGGATCCGCTGGCGCTGCTGAAGGACGTGAAGATTGCCTGCATCGGGCCCGTCACGGAGCAGACGGCTGTGGAAGCCGGGCTTACCCCTGGCCTGCTCCCGGCTGAGGCTACTATTGAAGGGCTGGTGCAGGAGCTCTGCAGATGGAATGAAACGACGAGACTTCACGATATAAATTGAAAGTAAAAAATACAGACAGGGAAAAGTGACGGAGGGGAATTTTGGAGCTGTAGGAGCGAAAGCGTCCGCCTTTGTCACCGGATTTCAACCGTGAACAGCGGTACAATTGAAGAAATCTGGGGACAACAGCGGCCGGAAGCCCAAAACTTCACTGGAGTCACGGCGTTCCCATACTGAAAAAAACGTACTGAACAGGAGGTTAACAGCAATGAGCTTTCCAATAACCAGACACCGCCGTTTGCGCGGGTCGGCCGGCATTCGCGGCATGGTGCGCGAGACCGTATTAAATGTGCTGGATTTCATCCAGCCGATATTTGTAACCTATGGAACCGGTGTGAAGAATGAGATCAGCTCCATGCCCGGCGTGTTTCATTTCTCGCTGGATACCTTGAAGGCCGAGGTGGATGAGATTGCATCTCTGGGCATTCCGGCGGTATTGCTGTTCGGCATTCCTGAGACGAAGGATGCGGTCGGCTCCTCGGGCTTCGCTGACGACGGGATTGTGCAGGAGGCCACGCGCCTGATCAAAAAGTGGCATCCCGACCTGCTGGTCGTAGCCGATACCTGTCTGTGTGAATTCACCGACCACGGCCACTGCGGCATGGTGCATACCCATACCGTTAATGGGGTGGTCCACGGCGATGTAATCAACGATGCCTCACTCGAATTGCTTACCCGCACGGCGGTCTCGCAGGCCCGGGCGGGTGCAGACATTATTGCCCCGTCGAACATGATGGACGGCTTCGTGCAGGCGATCCGCGCCGGTCTTGACGAGAACGGCTTCGAGCAGGTGCCGATTATGTCCTATTCAGTGAAGTACGCCTCCGCCTTCTACGGCCCGTTCCGGGAAGCGGCGGATTCCGCCCCGCAGTTCGGCAACCGCAAAACCTACCAGATGGACCCGGCCAACCTCCGGGAAGCGATCCGTGAAGCGGATTCCGATGTGCTGGAAGGCGCGGATATGCTGATGGTGAAGCCTGCACTGGCCTACCTCGATGTCATCCGTACCATCCGCGACCAGTTCGATCTGCCGCTCGTGGCGTACAACGTCAGCGGTGAATATTCGATGGTCAAGGCGGCGGCGCAGCAGGGCTGGATCGATGAGCAGGCAGTCGTGCTGGAGATGCTGACCGGCATGAAGCGCGCCGGAGCTGATGTGATTATTACTTATTTCGCCAAGGACGCAGCCCGCTGGCTGCGCGGCTAGGAGCAGGAGGGGACAAGTATGGGCGATACGCCACTTAGACGCCGGGAAGAGGCTTCCCGGACCGCTTTTGAAGAAGCCAAGCAGTATATTCCCGGAGGAGTGAACAGTCCGGTCCGGGCGTTCAAATCCGTAGGGTTAACCCCGGTGTATGTGGAGCGCGGCGAGGGCTCGCGGATCTACGATATTGACGGCAACAGCTTCATTGATTATGTATGTTCGTGGGGACCGCTAATTATGGGACATGCCCATCCTGAGGTGGTGAAGGCGCTGCAGGAGACTGCGGTGAAGGGGACGAGCTTCGGCGCGCCTACCCTGATGGAGACGGAAATGGCCAAAGCCGTGGTTGAGCGCGTAGCCTCAGTCGATATTGTGCGGATGGTCAACTCGGGAACAGAAGCGACGATGAGTGCAATCCGCCTGGCCCGCGGCTTCACCGGACGCAGCAAAATCCTTAAGTTCGAAGGCTCCTACCACGGCCACGCCGACAGTCTGCTGATCAAAGCCGGTTCCGGGGTAGCTACTCTGGGGCTGCCGGACAGCCCGGGCGTGCCGGAGGGTGTTGCGGTCAACACGATCACAGTGCCTTACAATGACCTGGAAGGGGTCAAAATCGCATTTGAGCGTTACGGCAACGAGATCGCCGCTGTGATCGTAGAGCCTATCGCCGGGAATATGGGCGTGGTAACGCCGCTGCCGGGCTTCCTGGAGGGGCTGCGCAAGGTGACTACGGGGTACGGGGCGCTGCTGATTTTTGATGAGGTGATGACCGGCTTCCGGGTGGACCGGGGCTGCGCACAGGGCTTGTTCGGGATGGACCCGGATCTGACCTGCTTCGGCAAGGTAATCGGCGGCGGTCTGCCTGTAGGTGCTTATGGCGGCAAAAAAGAGATCATGGCCCAAATTGCCCCGTCCGGCCCGATCTATCAGGCAGGCACACTCAGCGGCAATCCGCTGGCGATGGCGGCGGGCTACAGCACGCTGTCCCTGCTGACTCCTGAGGTGTATGCCCGGCTGGAATCGCTTGGCGCGAGACTGGAAGCCGGCCTTATGCGCAATGCGCAGGAGACGGGCGTTCCGCTGACGATTAACCGTGTCGGCTCGATGGTGTGCCCGTTCTTCACCGCTGAGCCGGTGATTAACTTCGAGACGGCTAAGACCAGTAATCTGGACCATTTCAACCGCTATTTCGGTAAAATGCTGGATCAGGGCATCAGCGTTCCGCCTTCCCAGTTCGAGGGGATGTTCGTCTCCGCTGTGCACAGCGAGCAGGATATCGATGATACGATTGAGGCCCATTACCAGGCCCTGAAATCGCTATGACGGCCGGACCGGAGGAGCTGTCCGGCCAGGGCAGCGGCCCCTTCGCCGGAGGCGGCAAATGGACCCGGCGCGGGGAATGGCTGGAGGCCATGCCGGGCCGGGTCATTACGGGGGCGGCCGATAAGCAGGCCGCCCTCGACGCCTGGCTGCTGGGCACCGCCGGGATGCCGGCGAAGCTGCATGCCCGGCTGCGCCGCGAGGACGGCATCCAGTGGCGGGGCGACCGGCTGCGGCTGGCCCTGTTCCCGCACAGGGAAGCGGGCATCGGGGCGGTGTGGCAGGAGGCTGGTGCCGAGGTGCTGTACGAGGACGACTTCTGTCTGGTGGTCCATAAGCCGGCAGGTCTGGCGGTTCACCCGGATGGCAGCGGCAGCGGGGTGACACTGGATCATCTTGTCGCTGCGCACTATGAAGCTTCCGGCGGAGGGATAGCGGTCCGTCATATTCACCGGCTGGACAAGGACACTACCGGGCCTGTGCTGTATGCGAAGAACGAATATGCCCAGCTCGTGCTGGATGAAGAGATGCGCGGCAAAGGCGTATCCCGCATCTATGCCGCTATTGTGGCAGGTGCCGTTCCGCCGGAGCTGACAGTGATTGATGCCCCGATCGGGCGGGACCGCCATCATGCGGCGCGCAGGCGGGTATCCCCGGGGGGCCAGGAGGCTGTGACACGAATCATAGAGCGCGAAGCGCTGCCCGGCGGAACGGTAGTGAGGCTGGAGCTGGAGACGGGGCGGACGCATCAGATTCGTGTCCATCTCAGCCATGCGGGCCACCCGCTGCTGGGCGATCAGCTCTACGGCGGCCCCGGCTGGCGTACCGCCGGCGTTCCTGACAGCGTACCGGAGCGCCAGGCGCTGCACGGAGAGAAGCTGGTGTTCGCCCATCCCTGGACCCGGAGCCCGGTCGAGGTAGCCGACCCCTGGCCGGAGGATATGCTTCTCCTGCGAGAACGGATCGGCAGCGGAGACCAGTTATACAGGTTATAAGTTAGATGATGAGCCAAGCCATAATCCTCTAATAGCGGGAGGATAGGCTTGGTTTTTTATGTCCTCCCAATTATTTGCATTTTCCGAGTAACATTTGTAACTGACGCTTGTCCAATAACTTGATAAATATAGTATGTAAGCGTAATTCATAACAATCACTGGGGGAATTATTGTGAAAAAAGTTACAAAGTTAATGTTCGCAGCAGGAATCTCTTTGGCTCTTGTCGGTGTAGGCAGCAGCGGTGCTCTGAACAACGTGACTTCTGCAGCGAGCGCACCGCTTAAGGTAGGCCGGGTAGAAGCAGCAGCCCATGGCACCAAATGCTTCACCGTAGCTGTAGCCGTGGTACAGAATGGCGTAATTGTCGCTGCTTCGCTGGATGATTATCAATTCCTGAGCACCGATGTGGCTAAGGGCGTGCCTAACTCCGATAAGGATTTCGGGCAGAACTACAAGGAGCCTAACATGGTGCTGGCTTCCAAGAAGGCCAATGCCAAATATTACAGCGAACATATGAAGGAAGAAGCCAAATCGACCGTATCCTATGACAAGAACATGGCCGCTATCGAGAAATTTGCAACCGGCAAAACGATCAAATCTCTGGAAGCAACTGTGACTAAGAAGACCAAGGAGCAAGTGGTTGATGCGGTCAGCGGTGCAACGCTGGTGGACACCCAGGGCTATCTGAAGGCTATTCTTGACGCAGCCAAAGCTGCCAAGTAATTCCCCTGGTTTATATTCACATATTCAATTACAAGACCCTTTCCGGCTGCGGCTGTGAAGGGGTTTTTAACTTATCCGCCCGCAGAGAGTGGAACCCCCGGGATTATGGGTATAACAGTATTAAGTTATACTACAGGAAGCTATTCGCAATCGATAACTGGGGGTTAGGCCATGAAGTGGCAGGGCAGAAGAGGCAGTTCAAATGTGGAGGACCGCCGAGGGCGCGGAGGGGGCATGGGCGGCGGCCGGCTGGTTGGCGGCGGAATCACCGGGATTGTGGTGATCGTGATTGTTACGCTGCTGAGCGGCGGGAACATCGGCGATATTATGGGCAATCTGCTGTCCACCGGTTCAGGCACGAACACGAACGCTCCGTATGAGCAGACTGCGCAGGAGAAGGAGCTGTCAGAGTTCGTCTCTGTGGTGCTGGCAGATACCGAGGATGTCTGGTCGGAGATTTTCCGGGAGCAGGGGATGACGTATCAGGACCCGACGCTGGTGCTGTATAGCGGGAGTGTGAATTCGGCCTGCGGCACCGCCAGCTCGGCGGTTGGGCCCTTCTATTGTCCGGGAGATGCCAAGCTGTATATTGATCTCAGCTTTTATGACGAGCTGCAGCAGCAGTTCCAGGCACCGGGCGATTTCGCTATGGCGTACGTGATTGCCCACGAGGTAGGCCATCATGTGCAGACCCTGCTGGGTGCTTCCGAGCAGCTGAATTCGCTGCGCCAGCGCCTCAGCGAGACCGAATTCAACAAATATCAGGTCCGCTTTGAGCTGCAGGCCGATTATTATGCCGGGGTGTGGGCGCATCATGTTCAGGGTCAGAATCTGCTGGAGGAAGGCGATTTGGATGAGGCGCTGACGGCGGCGAGTGCCGTCGGGGATGATACGATCCAGAAGCGGGCCCGGGGGTATGTCGTACCGGACAGCTTCACGCACGGAACCTCCGAGCAACGCAAGCGCTGGTTCTACAAAGGTTATGAATCCGGCACGATTGCCGGCGGTGATACCTTTAAGGCTAGTGATTTATAAGCTGCAGAGACGCACGAAGAGCCGTTCTTCCATATCATGGAGGGGCGGCTCTTCTGGGTGCGGGGAGTTTCATGCCCCGAGGTCATTGCGGTACGAGAGGCGGTTGCGTCCCAGCTTCTTGGATTCCAGCAGCAGCTGGTCGGCGTAGACATAACCTTTTTCCATCGAGGTCTTGTGTCCGGGGTCAGCCTTGTAATAATAGAGGCCGAAGGAAGCTGAATACGGTACAGAGATCGTCTGCTCCTCGTACTCAGCACTTACGCTATTGCCGTGCAGGCTGTCCAGGATCTCCTCAATCTGCACCTTGCATTCTTCAAAGGTTTTGTTTCTGAGGAACAGGGTGAACTCTTCTCCCCCGCTGCGGAACAGGATGTCCTCCGGCTGAAGGTGGCGCTCCAGTGTATCGGCGAAATGGACGATGACCCGGTCGCCGACGGCGTGGTTGTAGGAGTCGTTGATTTTTTTGAAGCGGTCGATGTCTGCCACTACAATGCCGATATATTCACCGCTCTGATTCAGCTCCTTCATCATCTTGTCCATGTGCGCCCGGTTGTAGGTTCCGGTGAGGAAGTCGCGGTAGGCCATCTGCTCGAATTTGTCGCGCTCATATTTGTGCTGGGCACTCTGCGACTTGGAATAGAACGAGAGGCTGACGATGTAGTTGAGCAGGAACAGCGCAATCAGCATCTCCCATTTCTCCATCTGCAGCAGCCTTAGCAGCAGGGCGTTGGTCAGCGCGACCTTGCAGAAGTCCAGCAGGCTCCGGCTGCGGAACAGCAGATTCTCCGCTTCGCGGCGGGTCTTGATGTCTCCCGACAGGGCGAAGGTTATCACCAGAAAGGCCGATGACAGCAGCGTAGTGACACAGACCACGAGGAGAAACAGCAGCCAATACCCCAGCGGAAGCCTGTCCGCCAAGGGCTTGAGCAGCGTGTACAAATAATACGCAGCGGACCCGCCCAGCGTGAAGGAGCCGATATTGTAGAAGGTATCCAGGAACTCACCGGGATCGGCGGTTTTCGTTTTCTTTTTATAGATAAATACGATTGACCGGTACACCGTCTCGAAGATCAATGTACCCAGCGGGCCGGCAAAAATCCCGAATGATGACGTATAACTGATTGCATAATCAATTGTGGAATTCCCGCTCCGGGTCACAATGCGCAACTGGAAATAAATGCTGGAGAATATCGTGTAGAGCAGCAGCGCTTGCATATATGAACCATCCAGGACTACAGCATGTGCAGGAATGAAGGCTATAGCCAGGGAAGCGATGAACAGGGAGATGTCAAATACCCTTGCTTTGGACATGACAGAAGATTCCTTTCAGGATTTATACCGATTATACCCGAAAAGATGATTCCTGATTAAAAGTTATTTTGAAATTTATATGGGACGAACATCTGTCCGTTTCCTTGCTGTCTATACTGCTCATATACTGTTCTGATAAATGGGGGCAGTCCGCTCCTGAACTTATATGAATCTATAGCCGGGGAGAGGGATGCATGAAGATACTGCTGGTTACCTACTGGGGACTCACTAATCTGGGCGGGATCTGGACCTATATGAAGCAGCTGGCAGAGAAGCTGGGTGCAGAGGGCCATTCCGTGACTATGATGGGGAGTCATGCGGAGAGCAACACGCTTTATTTGCTGGACCGGCCGGAGTTTTTCGATAAAAAAGAATTCTACACACAGCTGCTGCCGCATTTCGATGCGGGCCGCTTCCCGGCGATGCACCTGGAACACGGGATCTTCAGCTTCGAGCTGGGACGATATGTGTTTGAAGGAGGGGCTGCGGTGCTGGGGCTGGAGGACTATGATGTCATTCATGCCCAGGACCCGATCGCCTCGTATGCACTGCGCCGGATTATGCGTCATCCCGTTCCGCTGGTCACCAGTGTTCACGGGGCACTGTCCCTGGAGACTTATTATGAATATCGGGGCTTGGAGCCGGGCTTGACCCGGGAAGCGTATGAGCAGCGGCCGATCTGGAGGTATTTCCGCCGGATCGAGTCGCTGGGTGCCCGGTCAGCCGACCAGATCCTGGTCTCTTCGCAGTGGATCGGACAGCTGACCCGGGAGCTTGGAGTCAGTGCTGACCGTATTCATACCTTGCCGTACGGGGTGAATCTGGCGGCGTATGCAGCCAGGGCGGCGGAGCCTGCGCCGCTCCGGTTCCAGGAAGGCATTCCGGTCATCATGTATGCCGGACGGCTGGAATATATCAAGGGAGTTCATGTGCTGATTGAAGCGCTGGGAATGCTGCATCAGCGCTGCCAGCGGTGGATCTGCGCCGTGGCCGGCATGGGCAGCCTGCTGGAAGAGCTGCAGGAGCAGATCCGGCGTCTGGGCATCGCGGATCAGGTCCACTTCACCGGAACGCTCGATAATATTCCTGCGGCGCTGAAGGCGGCAGACATCTATGTGCAGCCCTCGCTGCAGGATACACAGCCGTTCTCGGTCACAGAGGCACAGCTGGCCGGAATCGCCCCGGTGGTCGCCGGAACCTCGGGGATGCCGGAGATGGTCCGGCAAGGCGAGACCGGCTGGATTGTTCCGCCCGGAGATGCCGGCGCACTTGCCCGGCAGCTGGAGCAGCTGCTGGAGGACGGGGAGCTGAGGCAGCGCACCGGCCGTCAGGCCAGAGCGTGGGCGGAGCGTACCCGTTCTCTGGATGTAATGGCTGCGGGCACGCTGAATGTATACCGTAAGGCGATTGAGCTCCAGGCGGCTC
Source organism: Paenibacillus piscarius (assembly GCF_022234545.1). Taxonomy (GTDB): domain Bacteria; phylum Bacillota; class Bacilli; order Paenibacillales; family Paenibacillaceae; genus Paenibacillus_AQ; species Paenibacillus_AQ piscarius. The sequence goes on along the minus strand of NZ_JAIEUI010000007.1, from coordinate 34,066 downwards.
GGCCGGGCATTCCCGATCATGTCCGCTTTGCAGATATGCCTGGAGCGCCGCTTGCTTCAGCCTTTCATCCGGCCGATGTGCTGGCCGGAAGCGGGGCGGCATTCCCGCTGGCAGAGCTTATGCGCAGCAGACTGCCGCAGCATTACTCCGTCCCGGATGCGCGTACCGCTCTCGCTCTGCAGGAATAGGTCTTTGTCTGCAGGAAGAAGCGGCAAAGTTGTCATGCCTTCCTGTTTGAAGCATATACATGAGTCGAGTAACATTTTGGGCTTATGCTCTGGGCTTGTCTCAGGGATAGATTATGCCAAGAAGGAGGACATTTCCCGTGTTTGACCAGTCCCACGGCTTGCGGTTTGATATTTATGAACGCATTCACCTTTCGGAAGAGCTTCCGGGAATAGCAGAACTGGAGGAAGTCGAGCTTGTTCCTGACATCCAGGTGATCCAGCGGGAGGACCGGGCCGAATTGCATGGACAGCTGCTTCTGACCGGACTCTACCGGGGGGAGGATGATCGCACGCAGCGTCTGGAGCATGCGATTCCCGTTGAAATTACGGTCCCGCTGACCCGGGTCAGCTCATTGGATGACATAGGGGTGGAGATCGAGAATTTCGATATTGACCTGCTTACGATGCGAACCGTTAACATTACCGGTGTGCTCTCCCTGCGCGGCATCGGAAGCGCAGATGCCCAGCCGGCCTGGCAGCAGGAGGAATATACGGTTGCCTACTCGCCGGAGGCCAAGGACCTTCAGGCGAAACCCGGGGAGCGGGCGGGCAATGCAGAGACAGATTCCTTGTATGAGAATTCGGTGTGGACTTACGGTGAAGGGGAAGCCGAATCCTCCCCGGAAGAACAGCTTGAAGCGGAGGCGGCTGATGCTGCGGCGAATCCGTTATTTCCGGACGGCGCTGTGTATACCCAGCCGGCAGCTCTGGCTTCTGCACAGCCGAAGGACAAGGAACCTAAGGCAAGAACCCACAGCCTGGAGACGGCTGCGCAGGCCGCGCCGCATACCGGCAAGCCGGCAGCGGAGCCGGTCTCCGGCCATTTTCTCACTTCAAGGGAGAAGGCAGAGGCAACAGCTCCTAAAGATCCGTCTCCGGCCAGCACTGGAGGCAGTACCGCTACACCTGCCAGTACCATAGATCACTGGAGCCATGCGAATCTTCATGCCGTACCCGATGCGGAGCCGGTCACCGGCAATGCTGCCGGTGACGCCGCTGCTTTTCTGGCCGGGAAGGAAGGCGGGGAAGCAGGGGAAGAGATTCAGGCTGGGGACAACGATGTCTTCCTGTCATCGGAATCCTTGCCTCCCCAAGAGGAGAAGCCGGATCTCAAGGTTGCGCTTGGCAGCAAGAAGGACTCCGGCGCTGCCGGCCAGGAGCCGCTGACCTTCTCCTCGCTGCTCAGTTCCAGCCGGGTCAACCGGGAGCAGGAGAACCTGCAGGCTGAAGAGATGGCTTCCCAGACGGCGGCAGATGCTCCTGAGGTTGGTAATGATACAGAATGGAAGAGCCGGTTCATCGGCGGGCTTGGCGGCTCCGAGATGTTCCGCAAGGTCCGGCTCTGCATCGTCCAGCGCGAGGAGACGCTCGATACAATCGCCGAGAAATATCAGCTCAGCACCCGGGAGCTGTCGATGTACAACCGCCTCTCCGGGCAGATTGTGGAAGAGGGTCAGGTGCTGTATATTCCCTGAGGCCGGCGGTGTGTCGAGAGCATGCAGGCTTGTAACAGGAAGGGCCCCAGCCTTATGGACGGGGCTGTTTCTGTTTTTTGTGTAATGGTGACATGCCCAATGTAATCGAAAAACCGACCACATTGGGCGTGGCAGAGGCGCGTGGACGGAATGTAATCGAAAAACCGATTACATTGGGCGTGGCGGAGGCGTGTGGGTGGAATGTAATCGAAAAACCGACCACATTGGGCCAGCGCGAGGTGAGTGAGCTGTATCTCCGCCACAGGTTTACAAACCTTGCTGCCGGGGGTAATAGTCCCTACCGGCATTACATACATCACAGAACGTGGCATCTCTGCGCCGGAATTTCCCCTCTGAAAGGATGAGAGATCAACATGAAGAGAAAAGTAGCGGTTACTGCGGCTGCATTAGGCTTAACACTGGCCGTTTCCGCTGGCGCCTATGCCGCGGGTGGTCTGCAGCAGATCAAAGCGGCGCTGAACAACAAGATTGGAATCGTCGTGAACGGCCAGGCTTATACACCTAAGGACGGCAACGGCAAAACACTTGCCCCGATTACGTATAATGGCATTACGTATCTGCCGGTACGCTCGATCGGTGAAGCGCTGAATACTCCGGTCACCTACGATGCCGCAACCAGCAAGGTCATTATCGGCGGCGGCTCCGCCTCCACAGGCGCTCCATCCGGCTCCGGCGGCACCTCTGCAGGAACAAACGCGGAAGCTGTGAAGCGTCCGAAGAGCCTGCCGGCGGACTTCCCGCTTCCGGCCGATGCCAAAATATATGACTTGATCGAAGGCTCGGCGACCGGCAAGCCGTCCGCTACCTTCAGCTACACTACGAAGCTGGGGCTTGAGGCGCTGGGCAATATGTACAAGGACTATTTTGCGCAAAAGGGTGCCACCTCCAAATCGGAGGAGGTCTCCGCTGCCGCCTTCCAGATTATTGATTCAGGAAGCACATTTGCTGTTACTGTGGACGGGGCTCCCGGAACGGGCAGCCGCCAGGGCTTCAATGTGATTCAGGTGATCTGGAGCGGAGAGTAAGCCTTAAGTTTCATCCGGTGACAGGTTTGTGCATATGCTGGTTGACTAGGGATAATACTGAAGGTATTATTGTACTAAGTAATAACTAGCATAAAGACTGGGAACGGGAAGAGTAGGCGGTCAGCCCTTCAGAGAGCGGAATGGTAGTTGCTGTGAATTTCCGCAGGATGCAGCCCCCGAAGTCGCCCCGGAGTTGCCCTTCTGAGCCTGCTGTTGATGCAGGTTAGGATGTGGCCGGATGCAGCCGTTATCTGCATGAGTGTCGCGCTAAGCTTGAAGCGCCCGTCCGGGAGCTTGGAGCAGCTTTGCTGCTTTGTATTGGCGCGAAACAAAGGTGGTACCGCGAAAGAATGGCCTTTCGTCCTTTGAGACGAAAGGCCTTTTTGTATTTCCAGACCATAATGCGTTATTTCATTATCCAAATTGGAGGGTTCACAATGGCTGATCACAACAAGGCAGCGGAGCTGCCGAACCAGCAGGAAGCGGCAGAAGCCGCCGGGACGGCGGATCACAAGCAGAGCGATATGCCGACTACATATAACCCGGGGGCGGCAGAGAAGAAATGGTATAGCTACTGGATGGAGAACGGCTTCTTTGAAGCCGGCAAACGGCCGGATGCGGAGCCGTACAGCATCGTGATTCCGCCGCCCAATGTAACTGGTATGCTGCATATCGGACACGCACTCGATTTCACACTTCAGGATGTGCTGATCCGCACCAAGCGGATGCAGGGCTATGATACCCTCTGGCTGCCGGGTACGGATCATGCCGGTATCGCTACACAGACTAAGGTAGAGCAGAAGCTGCGCGGGCAGGGCATCTCCCGCCATGATCTGGGACGCGAGAAGTTCCTCGAGCAGGTATGGGCCTGGAAGGATCAGTACGCAGAGACTATCCACGAGCAGTGGGCCAAGATGGGGCTGTCGCTGGACTACTCCCGTGAGCGGTTCACGCTGGATGAAGGCTTGACCAAGGGGGTGCGCCAGGTCTTTGTTGAGCTGTACCGCAAAGGTCTGATCTACCGCGGCAAGCGCATCATCAACTGGGACCCGTCCGCCCGGACAGCGCTGTCTGACATCGAGGTTGAATACAAGGAAGTGAACGGGCATCTGTACCATCTGCGTTATCCGCTCAAGGACGGCAGCGGCTTCATCACTGTCGCTACCACCCGGCCCGAGACGATGCTGGGCGATACGGCGGTAGCGGTACATCCTGCGGATGAGCGTTACAAGGATCTGATCGGCAAGACGCTGATTCTGCCGATTATCGGCCGGGAGATTCCGGTGGTTGCGGATGAATATGTAGATAAAGAGTTCGGCAGTGGGGCAGTCAAAATCACACCTGCACATGACCCGAATGACTTCGAGGTCGGCCAGCGCCACAACCTGCCGCAGATCAACGTGATGGATGAGGGCGGCATCATGAATGAGGAAGCCGGTCCGTATCAGGGCCAGGACCGCAGCGAATGCCGCAAGAATATTGTGGCTGATCTGAAGGAGCAGGGTGTCCTGATCTCTATCGAGGATCATGTCCACCAGGTTGGACACAGCGAGCGTTCCGGTGCCGTAGTTGAGCCTTATCTGTCCACCCAGTGGTTCGTCAAAATGCAGCCGCTGGCTGAAGTTGCTATCCAGGCGCAGAAGGATAACAAAGGGGTTCAATTTGTTCCTGAGCGGTTCGAGAAGACTTACCTGAACTGGATCGAGAATGTACGCGACTGGTGTATCTCCCGCCAGCTGTGGTGGGGTCACCGGATTCCGGCCTGGTATTCGGAGTCAACCGGTGAAGTCTTCGTCGCTTACAGTGAAGAGGAAGCCCGTGAGATGAGCGGCGGCCTTGATGATCTGAAGCAGGATGAGGACGTGCTGGATACCTGGTTCAGCTCGAACCTGTGGCCGTTTGCCACACTGGGCTGGCCGGATGAGAACAGCGCTGACTATAAGCGTTACTATCCTAACAATGTGCTGGTTACCGGCTATGACATCATCTACTTCTGGGTAGCGCGGATGATCTTCTCCGCCTTCGAGTTTACCGGCCAGAAGCCGTTCGCTGATGTATACATGCACGGTCTGGTACGGGATGCCGAGGGCCGCAAAATGTCCAAATCCCTCGGCAACGGCATCAATCCGCTGGATGTTATTGAACAGTACGGTGCCGATGCGATGCGCTATATGATCTCGACCGGGATTACGGCAGGCCAGGATCTGCGGTTCCGGATGGAGAAGGTGGAGCAGGCCCGCAATTTCGCCAACAAAATCTGGAACGCCTCCCGCTTCGCGCTGATGAATCTGGAGGGCGTAACCTTTGAAGATATTGACATTACCGGGGAGCTGAGTACAGCTGACCGCTGGATTCTGCACCGCCTGAACGAAACTTCCCGCGATATTACGCGTCTAATTGACTCGTACGAGTTCGGCGAGACCGGACGCCTGCTCTACAACTTCATCTGGGATGATCTGTGCGACTGGTATATCGAGTTCGCGAAGCTGTCCCTGTATGGTGCGGACGCAGCAGCGAAGGCCAAGACCCAGTCTGTACTGGCCTATGTGCTGGACCGCACGCTGCGCCTGATTCATCCGTTCATGCCGTTCATCACAGAGGAGATCTGGCAGCATCTGCCGCATGAGGGCGAGACCATTATGCTGGCCGAATGGCCGCGGTATGATGCTTCGCTGGAGAATCCGCAGTCGGTCACCGAGATGAATCTGCTGATGGATATGATCCGGGCGGTACGCAACATCCGTGCCGAAGTGAATGTGCCGATGAGCAAGAAGGTAGAGCTGATGATTAAGGCGGGCAGCCAGGACACCCTGGACATTATCTCCCGCAATGAGCATTACATCGGACGCTTCTGCAACACCTCCTCCCTGGAGGCAGGACTTGCGCCGCAGGCGCCGGACAAAGTGATGTCCGCTGTGGTTACCGGTGCCGAGCTGCTGCTGCCGCTGTCGGGCCTGATCGATATCGACCAGGAGATTGCCCGTCTTGAGAAAGAAGTGCAGACGCTGAACAGCGAGGTTGAGCGCGTCGAGAAGAAGCTTGGCAATCCGGGCTTTGTTGCCAAAGCACCGGCCAAGGTCATCGAAGAGGAGCGGGCCAAGCAGGCGGATTACTCCGCGAAGCGCGAGACCGTGCTGGCCCGTATCGCAGAGCTGAGAGGATAAGGGATATGGAAGAGATCATCCGGGGCGGCAACACCGCCCCCTTAAGCTCGTACACCGAGGCGGTCGATTGGATTAACAGCCTGATTCCTTTTGGAATCAGACCGGGTCTGGGCCGGATTGAGCTTCTGATGGAGAAGCTGGACTCTCCGCACAGACGGCTTAAGTTCATTCATGTGGCCGGGACGAACGGTAAAGGCTCGACGTGCGCCTTTTTGACCCGTGTGCTGCTGGAGAGCGGTTATACGGTGGGGACCTTTACCTCCCCCTATATCACGAAATTCACGGACCGGTTCCAATACAATGGAACTGATATTCCTGAAGAGACCCTGCTGGCGCTCGCCAACAGGCTGCGTCCGCTGGTTGAGGAGATTGCAGACAGCGAGCTTGGCTCCCCGACGATGTTCGAGGTATCCACGGCGCTGGCGATTCTCTATTACGGGGAAGTCTGTTATCCCGATGTAATCGTATGGGAGACCGGACTTGGGGGAAGGCTGGATGTAACGAACATTGTGACACCAATTGTGTCTGTTATTACCAATGTCGGCCACGATCATACCGATGTGCTGGGGGATACGCTGGAGCTGATCGCCGGGGAGAAGGCCGGAATCATCAAGCCTGGCGTTCCGGCCGTGAGCTGTGTGCGCCAGCCGGAAGCCGTTGCCGTCCTGAAGGACAAGGCGGCTGCTGCCCGTTCTACCCTCTATTTGATCGGGGAGCAGTTCAGCTATAGCGATGCCGGACTGAAGAACGGCAACCAGCAGTTCACCTTCAAGGGCCCCTTCCGCAGTCTGGAGCTGGAGGTCGCCATGAAGGGTGAGCATCAGCTGGAGAACGCCGCCGGGGCTATGATGGTCCTGGAGGTGCTGCGTCAATACATGGCCTTCATGCTTGAGGACGAGGATATGCAGGCGGGATTCCGCAGCACGTTCTGGGCCGGCCGGCTGGAGGAAGTCAGTGCTTCGCCCCGGATTATTCTGGACGGAGCGCATAATCCGGAAGGTGCCGAGAGCCTGGCCAAGAGTCTTGCCCAGTTCCAGCCCTACGGCAAATTAAATTTGCTCATGGGGATGCTTGCAAATAAGCATCACGAGTCGTATCTCAAGCATATACTGCCTATAGTGGATACGCTCATCCTGACCGAACCCGATTTCCGTAAGCGCATGGACGCGGAAGACCTGCAGGCAATCGCGGAGAGTCTGCGGAGTCAATATGCCAAGGAACACTTGGAAATTATAGTAGAACGTAATTGGGGCCAAGCGCTGCAGAGGCTGCAGACGATCACAACGGATGATGACCTGGCGGTTGTGTCCGGAACGCTGTATCTGATTTCTGATGTGCGCAGTACGCTTTTAGGGCAACCCGATTCTGAAAAAGGCTGGTGACGAACTGTTGGATACTACTGAACGTGTGCATTTTATTGGGATCGGCGGCTATGGCATGAGCGCGATTGCCCGGGTGATGCTGGAGATGGGATATACGGTTACGGGCTCAGACGTAGCTGCACAAGAGTTAACGGAGAAGCTGATCGCCAAGGGGGCCAAGGTGTTCATCGGGCATACGGCGGAGCAGGTGAAGGGCGCGGATCTGGTCGTCTATTCTACGGCGCTGGCTGCAGATAATGTGGAGTGGGTCGAGGCCGAGCGGCTGAAGATTCCGGTTCTGCACCGATCGCAGATGCTGGCCCGGCTGCTGAATGAGCGCAAGGGTGTGGCCGTTGCCGGAGCGCACGGCAAGACGACGACCTCTTCTATGATCGCTCTGATTATGGAGGAGTGCGGCGTGGACCCTACCTATATTATAGGCGGGGAGATCATGAATGTCGGTACGAATGCCAAAGCGGGACAAGGGGAGTTCGTGGTTGCCGAAGCGGATGAGAGTGACGGCTCCTTCCTGCAGTACCATCCATGGCTTGCCATTGTCACGAACATTGAAGCGGACCATCTGGAGAATTACGGCGGTGACTTCGGTAAGCTGAAGGATGCCTACGTACAGTTCCTCAATCAGCTGCGTGAGGACGGGACGGCTATTGTCTGTGCAGATGATGAGACGGCGAAGTCCCTGCTGCCTAAGGTCAAGGGGCAGGTGATCACCTACGGCATTCATTCAGACACGGCGGATTACAGAGCGACAGATATTGTGCTGGGCGACCGCCAGGTATCCTACACGATGAATCACGGAACGGAAGTGCTGGGCCGGATTGAGCTCTCCATTCCGGGACAGTACAATCTGTATAATTCAATGGCGGCGGTAATTACCTGTCTGAAGTCCGGCATTGCCTTTGAGGCGATTGCGGAAGCAATCGTGAAGTTCCACGGCGCCAAGCGGCGGTTCCAGGTGCTCGGCGAGGTAGACGATATCCTCGTCATCGATGACTATGCGCACCATCCTACAGAGATTCAGGCCACTATCAGTGCCGCCAAGGCTACCGGCAAACGGATTATCGCCGTGTTCCAGCCGCAGCGGTACACACGGACCTTCTTCCTGCTGGATGCGTTCAGCCGTGCGTTCAGCGAAGCGGACGAGGTCATTATCACCGATATCTACTCGCCGGCCGGCGAGAAGCAGATTGAGGGGGTCACCTCTGCCAAGCTGGTGGAGCTGATTGTGCAGAACAGCAACGCCGGTGCAAGGCATCTGCCGACGAAGGAAGCGGTGCTGGCTGATCTGCAGAACCGTATCGCTCCCGGTGATCTGGTCATCACCATGGGAGCCGGCGATATCTGGAAGGTGGGCTATGCTCTGGCCGACAGCCTGAAGAAGCGTTAAGAGTCACTAGCGGTCTCCATTCTCTGTTAAGGGGATGGGGGCCGCTTTTTTGCGTGCGCCTTGATTTCATTGAGCTGCTTCAGGATCATGCAAGGGGAGTAGTGCTTGCGTACTGTGCTGACGAGACGCTGGATAGAAAAAAATATTTTCTCCCACAATTCGACAGTCTTTTCCACGGGAATACGCTACTATAGATCTACATCTTAAGTTTCATTATTTCTGGGCTGGATGTCATCCAGCCTCTTTGCTGCGTACATATTAGCACATATTTACATAGAGCCAAGGAGCTATAGCCATGAAAGAGAAAATGTTGTTTCTGTCCGCCCGCCGCCATGCCACGGAACAAGATAAGGAGGAAGACCATAGAACAAAGAATATTCTTGGGATTCTGCAGGAACGGTTTGATATTGATCTGCTGGAGGATTGCTGCTCTTCCAGGAGCGGCAGCATTAAGCCGCTGCGTACGGCCCTTAGTGAGCGATGCCGGCTGCAGACCTACAGCCATGTCTTTATCCCCTATAATATGCCTGGGACTACGCTGGATCTGGTAGCCTCGCTGCTGCCGGGAGCATTCATCATCACCGATGCCCGCCGTGCCGCAGGAAGTGAGACAGGGCGGCAGACCGATGGGGTGAACGGGTTCAGCAGAGGCTATCACAAGCTAAATGCGGCGCTGCGGCGCCGTGAAGAGCAGAGAGTGCTGAGCCGGACCGGTCTGCTGCTTACGGCAACGGAATGGGACGCGCTGTCTTATAAGGCATTATCTTTTGCGGACGCGAACAAGGTGCATGTCATTCCCCCCTGCATTGATTTGAACAAGCCTCCTTATAACGAACACGATAAGGTAAGCAGGGAGAACTCGGTCATTCTACGCTGGAACACGAATACGGTACAGGGCCGGGAGCAAGCTTTGGTGTTCATTGAGAGTATCTATCCGCTTGTGAAGGCGGCGGTGGCGGATTCCAGCTGCTACATTATTAGCATTAGCGGCAATGTGCATCCCGAGGTAGCAGCGGCGGTGCAGAGGGATTCTTCCCTTAAGATCATTGGGGAGGCTGAGGAGGCTGCCGGTTATATGCGCCGTGCCAGAGCCGTGGTTGCTTCCTTGGAGGAAGGCTGCGGCGATCCGGCCAACATTCTGGAGGCCTGGGCCCATCGTACACCTGTAGTCAGCAGTCTGACGGGGGCAGAGGCGCTGTTCTGTGAACCGGGCCGGAACATTCTGCTGGCGGAAACAACGGACGCTTATGCTGAACATCTTGTGCGGCTGCTGACAATGCCGGAGCTGGGCTCCATCATCGCCGATCAGGCCTACCGTACGCTCAGGAAACACTATACGGCAGACAGCGTGAGGAAGAAGCTGCTGAATCTGATATCTGATATGAAAATAGTAAAATAGTAAAATAGCATATCCCCCTGATATCTCTCATATAGTTCAGTATAGAACTGAAGATAGCGAGGTGCAGGCGCTTGAATAACGGGAGAATGACGTTCCGGTTTGACGGTGAGGGGAAGGAGCGGCGGAGCGAAGCGGCAGACCGCCGGACCGTCCGGATCAACGGTGCAGTACTGGAGGCCAAGGACGAGCTGCTGACTGAAGATACAGGGACGCCGCCGGAACCCCGGCCGCTGCGGCCGGATGAATACATTGTTGAGCTGCCGCAGGTAAAGACTCCCCGGACCGCTGAGATTTCTTATCTGAATTCTCAGCGGTCCAGCCGATGGAACCCGGTTGTCCAGCCGGAGGATGACGGGCTGGAGCAGCCTTATACAGTCCGTCCGGCTTCGAGGAATCTATGGGATCAGGGCGGCTGGAAGGACGGTCCACCCCTGTATGAAGAGAGCTACGGCCAGGATGAGGACGAAGCAGACAGGCATTACCCGCTGCTGGACGACAGCCTGGATGAAGGTGCGGACGGATATGGGGCATCGGGTTCGTCTGGAGGCAGCTATGGAGGCTCATACCAGACCCGCCGTCCCTCCTATTGGTGGAAGTTCGCGCTCGCGATTACGGGCGCGCTGGGAACTGGTATCCTGCTCGGATACGCCGCGCTGTCCTTCATCGGCGGCGGGCCGGCAGGTTCCTTGAAAGAGACAGGCAATGCGGCGGTTAAGACGGGAGCCGTTCAGGAGCAGAATGCCGCAAGCGGCGGCAATGCCGGTGCAGATATCACCGGCGTGCCGGCGGCACAGAGCAGTGAAACGGCAGCGGCGCCTGTGCCGGTGCAGGTTGCCGCGCAGAGCTATTATCTGCTGCAGTATGGCGTCTTCAGCACACCGGCGGGTGCGGAGCAGGCGAAGCAGGAGCTGCTGGCGGCGGGTCTGGCCGCAGGCCTTGATCCGGCAGACGGCAACCGGGTATACGCCGGCATGTCGCCTGACCGCGAGCAGGCTAAGCTGCTCAGCAGCAGCCTGAAGAACCAGGGGATTGCCCTGTATGTAAGAGAGCTGGCCCTGCCAGCTCTGCAGCAGGTGCGCTACAGCGGAACGGCCGAGGCGGTGGACAATTATTTTACCGTCAGTGCCAAGCTCCTGAACGAGCTAAGCAGCCTGTCCGCTTCGCTGCTAAGCGGAGCCGCCGGAGAGAGCAGCACTGCTGCGGTCAGCGATCTGCATATGCAGTGGCTCCAGGCGGCCAAAGCGCTTGAGCCGGGCTTGACCCCGGAGGGGCAGAAGCTGGCTGCCGGGCTTACGCAATCGATGAGCCAGGGTATTGCCGCGCTGAACGAATACGGCAAGAATAAGGCGGAGGGCCTGCTCTGGGAAGTACAGGAGGCTATGATGAGCTTCCTGACCGGCCAGAGGAGTCTGCTGACCTCCATAAGCTGATAACGGTAATCCCCCGTACAGGGCCATAGGCCCGGCGGGGGATTACTGTCTTTCTGCGGGTGACCCTGAGGGTGATGCCGGTTCCGTCCGGCAGCGTGGTAAACATTTCCTGAGCGGATTTTGCGTTTGTATTGCATCCCGTTTCACCGTATAATAATTAGGGTGTCAAAAAATGGCGAGGGAAGACTTGAATGAAGAAAAAAAATGTAGGCACACTGCTGTTATTTCTTATTCTGGGCTGGCTGGCCGGAGCCTGGATTGCCAAGCTGCTGGAACCTGTTCAAGCATTGTCTTTTCTTACAGCTTCGACTGTTCTGAAGTGGTCGCCGCAAGCCGATTTGGACATCATATCCTATGACATCACTATCCATTTGAAGTTGTGCCTGCTCAGCCTTGCCGGAATTATTACAGCGGTATGGCTGTACCGCAGGCTGTAGCCTTGGCTGCCGGGATCAGGAAGGGACGTTAATTACTGTGGAGCATAACAACACACGGCATATTATTCTGGCCTCGGGTTCACCGCGGCGGCGCGAGCTGTTGTCCTCGCTTGGCCTATCCTTTGAGGTCCTGGCCAGCGATGCGGATGAGAGTACACCGCCGGAATGGACGCCGGAAGCGATCGTGCAGAGCCTCGCTCTGCGCAAGGCGGAGGCTGTCATTCCGCAGGCCGGAGACCGGAATGCCCTGATTATCGGCAGCGACACGATCGTTGTCCTGGACGGGCAGGTGCTCGGCAAGCCGGCGGACAAGCCGGACAGTGCGAGAATGCTGCGCATGCTTCAGGGCAGGACCCACCAGGTCTATACCGGGGTGGCCTGTATCGGCCTGCCGGAGAGAATCACACAGGTGGATTACAGAGTCACCTCGGTATCAATGAGGGCCATAAGCGAAGAAGAAATCTCCGCTTACATAGCGACCGGGGAGCCTGCCGACAAAGCCGGCTCTTATGCCATTCAAGGACTGGGCGCCACCTTGGTGGAAGCCATTGAAGGCTGTTATTTTAATGTGGTCGGCCTGCCGTTGTCACTGCTGTCCGGGATGCTGTCCGGGTTCGGGATTTCGGTGCTGAACGGGCAGGGAAGCTAAGGAAAGAGGGTTAGGGATGGAACTGCAATCACTTATGTTGCGTGACCTCCCCCATGAAGAACGACCACGAGAGCGCATGATGCATTATGGGGCGGAATCTTTAAGTCAAGCGGAGCTGCTGGCGATTCTGCTGCGCACGGGTGCGCAGAGCGAATCAGCCATTCATATTGCCCAGCGGCTGCTGAACATTGCCGGCGGCCTCCGGGGACTTGCGGATCTGAGCATTGAAGAACTGACGACAATCAAAGGCATCGGCCCGGCCAAGGCGGTGCAACTGAAAGCTGGCATAGAACTGGGAAGACGCATGGCGAACTCCCGGCTTACCGAAGCGGTGGTCATCCGCAGTCCCCAGGACGCGGCGGAGATTCTGACCGAGCAGCTTCGTTATTTGCAGAAGGAACATTTCATCTGTCTGTTCCTGAATACGAAGAATCATGTTATTGCGCAGGAAACATTGTCCATGGGCAGCCTTAACGCCTCCATTGTGCATCCCCGCGAGGTGTTCCGGGCAGCCATGAAATGCAGCAGCGCAGCTATCATATGCGCACACAATCACCCGAGCGGCGATCCTACGCCAAGCCCGGAAGACATCTCCCTGACCTCCAGGCTGGTGCAGGCCGGCGAGATTGTCGGCATTGACGTCCTGGACCATCTGGTCATCGGGGACAGCAGCTATGTAAGTTTGAAACAAAAAGGTTATATGTAATACAATTGTCTAGATCCACAAGGAAAAGGAGCATACACGATGTTAGGTGGTTTTACGAAAGATTTAGGAATTGACCTGGGAACAGCGAACACGCTGGTCTATGTGCGCGGTAAAGGAATTGTTGTCAGAGAGCCTTCCGTGGTAGCCATTAATACGGATACGAAATCGATTGAAGCTGTAGGGGAATCCGCCAAAAAAATGATCGGACGCACCCCCGGCAACATTCGTGCGATCCGTCCGATGAAGGACGGGGTCATTGCCGACTTCGATACTACGGCAACTATGATTAAATATTTCATCCGCCAGGCCCAGAAGCAGCGCTCGATGTTCCAGCGCCACCCGAATGTGATGGTATGTGTACCTTCCGGGATAACAGCTGTGGAACAGCGTGCCGTTGAGGATGCGACGAAGCAGGCCGGCGCACGGGAAGCCTACATCATCGAAGAGCCTTTTGCTGCTGCGATCGGTGCGGATCTTCCGGTATGGGAGCCTACAGGCAGTATGGTTGTGGATATCGGCGGCGGTACCACCGAGGTGGCTGTAATCTCACTCGGCGGGATTGTAACCAGCCGTTCCGTACGTGTGGCCGGTGATGAAGCGGATGATTCGATCATCCAATACATCAAGCGCCAGTACAATCTGATGATCGGGGAACGCACTTCTGAGCAGCTCAAGATGGATGTGGGCTCTGCCCTGCCGCTGGAGAAGGCTGAGACGATGGAGATCCGCGGACGCGATCTGGTGACCGGTCTGCCGAAGACCCTGACGATTACCTCTGATGAGATCTGCGAAGCATTGTCGGATACCGTCAATGCCATTGTTGAAGCTGTGAAGGTTACGCTGGAGAAATGTCCGCCGGAGCTGGCTGCCGATATTATGGACCGCGGAATTGTGCTTACCGGCGGCGGTGCGCTGCTGCGCAATCTCGACAAGCTGCTGGCGCGCGAGACAGGAATGCCGGTGATTGTTGCCGAGAATCCGCTCGACTGTGTTGCGATCGGCACAGGCAAGGCGCTGGAGAATATTCATCTGTTCAAGAGCCGCAGCGGCATGGGTCTCCGTTCCAAGCGCTAGAACCATTCGGATGGGGAAGGTCAACCCCTGATACGGGTGAAATACGGTTGTTAGAGGGTGCTTGAGATTGTTTAAGCTGTTTAACAATAAACGTCTGTTTATATTACTCATTACACTGGTTGCCTTTATCGTTCTAATGGGCTTCAGCCTGGGACCGCGGAAGAGCTTGTCCTGGCCGGAGAACTTCCTGAGAGATACGACCGGTTTCGTACAGAAGTTGTTCTACAAGCCCGCTGGATATATAGCGGGCTTCTTCGAAGATATTGGTAATCTCCGCGACATGGCTGAAGAGAACAAGCGGCTGAAGATTCTGATGGCGCAATACGCCCGGGATAAGGCGCAGTATAATTTTGTTATGTCCAAAAATGAAGAATTAGAAGTAGCTCTTAAATTTACCGAAGCTCAAAGGAATCTTTATAAATACGAATATCATATTGCTAATGTTGTCAGTGTGACAACAGAGCCAGGCAACAATACGCTTGTGATTGATCTCGGTTCGAAGGATGGCATCAGGCTGAATATGTCCGTCACTTCCACTGAGGGTCTGGTAGGGGTGATCAGTAATGTGAGCAACTTCACCTCGACGGTGAAGCTGATGACGATGATGGACATCCATGATCCGAATTCCCAGCCGCCGATAGCGGCAACCGCCGTGAACAAGGAAGGCAAGACGTTCGGGATGATCGAGAGCTACGACCAGAAGACCGGGATGCTGCTCATGAACAAAATCCCAGTCGGAGATCCAATCGCCAAGGATGATAAGATTATTTCTTCGGGCAGTGGCGGAACGTATCCGCGCGGGATGACGATTGGTATTGTGGAGGAAGTCAAGATCAGCCAGTTCGGCCTGACCTCTACGGCCATTATCAAGCCGGCGGCAGGATTCCAGGACTGGAAGGAACTCTTCGTCGTCTTTACGGAGGAGCGTGTGGAATAGTGAGGATGCGCAGATCCGTTCTTATACTGGTATTGTTCCTCTTATTTATTATCGAAGGCACGATTCTTCCCTGGCTGATCCCTGATGCCTGGCAGATGCGGATCATACCTAATCTTGTCTTTATCGTCATTCTGTTCGTTACCGTGTACCATCACCGGCATACAGCACTTATCCTCGGTCTGTCCTTCGGGATGCTGCATGATGTGGTGTTCTACGGCCGCATTCTTGGGGCTCATTCCTTCACAATGGGCTTGTCTGCATACCTGATCGGTCTGGTGTTTCAGATTCCCCGCGCACCACTGCCGCTTATGATGACGGTGGTGCTGCTGGGCAGCCTGCTGGAGGACAGTATGCTGTATGGCATATACAGTGTCTTCAATCTGGGACAGCAGCCTTATAACTGGGCGCTGCTGCATCATATGCTGCCTACTATGCTGTTTCATTTCGCTGCCGGCCTGCTGCTCTATGTTCCTCTCCGGCGCCAGCTGGAGCTGCTGGGCAAGGAGAACCGTAATGAGGAGGCCGCGTAAGCGGCTGCGGCAGTTTCTTGTCTGCCAAAGAAGGAATTTGCCCGGCCCGGCACGAATGAATGAGGATAGGGGGACAGGCATATGACAGTTAAATCCAAGCATGTAAGGATCAAGGGCATCAAGGATGGCCTGGTATTCCTGTTAGACGACAAATGTCCCTTTGACGATCTCTTAAGCGAGCTTCGCTATAAGCTGGAGCACAGCCATCAAAATATTCTGACCGGACCGATTGTGCATGTGGATATTAAGCTGGGCAACCGTGCAGTGACTGAAGAAGACAAGGAAGCGGTTCTGGAGATCCTCAAAGGACAGGGAAACCTGCTCATCCGCTCTGTAGAAGCTATTGAAGATCCTCAAGAGAAGGACCCGGAAGCCTTGTTTATGCTGAGCGGAATGCTCCGTTCCGGCCAAGTGCTGCATCATGAGGGCAATCTGCTGTTTCTGGGAGATGTCAATCCGGGGGGAACGATTACCTGCTCAGGTGACATCTATATTCTCGGGGCGCTCAAGGGAATGGCGCACGCAGGAATCAACGGCAACCCGGATGCGATTATTGCCGCTTCCCTGCTGGCTCCTACCCAGCTGCGGATTGCTGATGTCATCAGCAGACCCCCGGATGAATGGGGAACCCGGGAGAGCAGCATGGAATTCGCGTATTTATCAGACGGCGCTATGCAAATTGACAAGATTCATAATATAGTCAGATTACGTCAGGATTTAAATGTGTTTAAAGGGGTGTAGCCTCCATGGGAGAAGCAATCGTCGTAACCTCGGGCAAAGGCGGAGTTGGCAAGACAACTACAACGGCCAATATTGGGACCGCGCTTGCCTTGCAAGGCAAAAAAGTATGTCTGGTGGACACAGACATCGGGCTGCGGAATCTGGATGTGGTTATGGGGCTGGAGAACCGCATTATATATGATCTTGTTGATGTGGCGGAAGGCCGCTGCCGCCTGAACCAGGCGCTCGTCAAGGACAAGCGCTTTGATGAGCTGTACATGCTGCCCGCAGCGCAGACGAAGGACAAGACCGCAGTGACGCCGGAGCAGGTGAAGGATATCATTCTGGAGCTCAAGAAAGAATATGAATATATTCTGATCGATTGTCCGGCCGGGATTGAGCATGGCTTCCGCAATGCGATAGCCGGTGCCGACAAGGCCATTGTTGTCACTACTCCGGAGCATGCGGCGGTGCGCGATGCGGACCGGATTATCGGCCTGCTGGAGCAGTCGCCGGTAGAATCGCCGAAGCTGGTCGTCAACCGGATCCGCCACGGGCTGATGAAATCCGGCGATATGCTGGATATTGAAGACATTCTTCAGGTGCTGAATATCGATCTGATCGGGATCGTGCCTGATGATGAGCTGGTCATCCGGGCGGCGAATAACGGAGAGCCTACCGTAATGAACCCTGATTCTTCCGCAGCGATTGCTTACCGTAATATTGCCCGGCGCATTCTGGGCGATGCGGTCCCGCTGATGCAGCTAGACCAGAAGCAGGGTGCGTTTAAGAAGCTCAAGAAATTCTTCGGAATGGGCTAACCTTCCGGCCAGGCACTTATATATGGCATTCTTCGCCCAAGGTCCGCTGTGGAGTCATTTCCAGCGGGCTTTTTGCTGTGGCCCAGTATCCGGCTCGATTGGCAGGCTTGTTCTAAAAATGCTTCCGCCATTCATAAAATGGAAGTAAAACAAGCCCGCCGGAGGGATCGATATGACAACCCCTAATAAGTTCAACAACCGCCGCCACAAACGAATACAGCACCTGCTGGAGGATCAGCCCGTTGGCGGCGCTGTACCGGAGCTGTTCCGGCAGCCCGGCAGCGGCAGTCCTCCCCCTTACAGGGAGTGGGGGCCGGGTCCCGGGGAAGAGGCTTCCCCCGAGCCTGATCCGGAGGACCTGTGGAAGCGGCAGCACCGCAGCTGGAACGATGACAGCGGCGGAGGCGGAGGAAGGCCGCGGTTTGGCAGAGGCCTGCTGCGGCGTACGGCAGCCAGTGCACTGGTCTTCGGTGCGGTCTGGGGCATCTTTGCCGTTCAGGAGCCGTGGGCTCTGAGGTCGCAGTATTTCATTACGAATGTTCTCAGCAATGATATGGATTTTGCAGCGGTGCAGGTATGGTATGAGGAGCACTTTAACGGAGCCCCGTCCTTCATTCCCATCTTCGGCGACCAGCAGGTGCCGGCGGAGAAGGTGACAGCGGACCGTCAGCTTGGCGCACCGCTGGCAGGCATAGTAGTCAGCCCGTTCACGGCTTCTTTCAAGGGGATTGAAATTCTGCCGTCAGGCGATTCAAGTGCCGGTGTCACGGTGAAAAGTGTAGATACGGGCCGTGTTCTGTCTGTTTCCAAGGAGACCTCAGGGGGCGTCCGTGTCACGGTCCGCCATACTGCGGGACTTACAGCGGAATACGGCCATTTGAGCGGAACACAGCTTGCAGTTGACGACTGGGTTCAGAGCGGGGACGCAGTCGGCTGGATTCAGGGGGCGGGAGAGGCGGAGCGCCCGCTGCTTTTTCTGGCGATGATGAAAGACAAGTCTTATATTGATCCCGCCGAAGTGGTATCGTTTGATTAGGGTCTTCGGCATTGAGCTGTCGCTGCACCCGCTCTTCGTGCTGATTCTGATGTTCTCTGTGTTGACCGGACAGTTCCTGGAGCTGCTGACCTTATTCATGATCGTCTTCATCCATGAGCTTGGACATGTCTGCGCCGCATACCTGGCGGGAGTGACGGTCCGCTCGGTGCAGCTGCTGCCCTTCGGCGGTGTAGCGGTCATTGAAGACCACGGCCGGCTTACAGCCGGGCGGGAGATCGGCATCGCGCTGGCCGGGCCGCTGCAGAACGGCATTCTGATTCTGATGGCGCTTGTGCTCAAGCAGGCCGAGTATGGAAATATAGCTTATCTGAACTATTTCATTGGAGCGAATGCGATGATTGCGCTGTTCAATCTCCTGCCGGTGCTGCCGCTTGATGGCGGCAAGATCCTGCAGGGGCTTCTGAGCCTGCTGCTTCCGTATTATTACACCCTGCTGTGGACCGGCAGAGTCAGCATCGGCGCCAGCCTGATGGTCATCCTGTTTGCCCTGCTGCCGCTTGGAGCCGGGGGCGGTCTGCGTCTCAATCTGCTGATGATCGGGGCATTTCTGCTCTACTCCAATGCCACAGACCAGCGCAATCTGCCCTACCGGTTTGTTGCTTTTCTGATGAACCGTGAACGGATCTATGAGCGTTATCAGCAGTCGGAGGGCCTGGCCCGGCCGATAGTTGCTTCTCTCGCGAAACCTTTGGATGAGATAGTGCGTCTATTTAAACGTAACCATTATCATTATATCTATGTTATGAACAAGGACAGGGACATCGTGGCCGTGGTACCGGAGCAGCGGCTGATTGCTTCTTATTTCGGAATGTAAAGCTAGGAACGGAATGATTCAAACCAGAGGTGAAGCCATGAAACAAATGATCGTTCACTGCACACAGCATACTACCCGGATGGCACTTCTGGAGAACGGGAGGCTGGTGGAGTATGCGGCTGAACGCGACCAGCAGCAGGGGCTGGTAGGGAGTTACTATAAAGGACGTGTTATGAATGTGCTGCCTGGAATGCAGGCGGCTTTTGTGGATATCGGTCAGAAGAAGAATGCGTTCCTGTATGTAGATGATGTCCTGCACCCCCACCTGGAGAAGCAGCCGGAGGTCAAGCCTTCTATCGAGACGCTGCTGCAGCCGGGCCAGGAGATTGTGGTTCAGGTGAGAAAAGAGCCGCGGGGCGGCAAGGGCGCGCGGGTCACCACACATTACACCTTGCCCGGACGCTGGATCGTGTACATGCCGTTTGCGGAATACGTCGGCGTGTCCAAAAAAATCAGCCGCGAATCCGAGCGCAGCCGGCTCAAGGCTATCGGTGAGCGGCTGCGTCAGGGCGAGGAGGGGCTCATCATGCGGACGGTCTCCGAGGATGAGCCGGCGGATGCGGTAGAGGGAGATCTGGCCTTCCTGCGGGCGCAATGGGAAGGCATCACCCGGCGGGCGAAGGAATCGGCTGCTCCGGCTCTGCTTCACTCGGATCTCAGCATTGTCCAGCGGTTCATCCGTGATGCCTTCAATCCGCAGCGTGATGAGCTGATGATCGATTCGGCCAAGGCGGCCAAGGAAGCTGAAGCCTTCCTGGACGAGCTGGCTCCTGAAGGCCACAAGCCGGTAGGCTTCTACCGGGGGCCGGAGTCTATTTTCACGGCATACGGTGTCATGGAGCAGCTTCACAAGAGCTTCGGCCGCAAAATCATTCTCGAAGGCGGAGCCACGCTGATCTGGGATGAGACCGAGGCGCTGACCGTCATTGATGTCAACACTGCGCAGTATACCGGCGGGACGAATCTGGAGGACACGGTAACACGGACCAACCTGCTGGCCGCGGAAGAGATAGGAAGGCTGGTCCGGCTTCGCGATACCGGCGGCATCATCATCGTCGACTTCATTGATATGGAGCGGGGAGAGCACCGCAAGCAGGTGACGGACAAGCTGGAGAGCATCATCAGCCGTGACCGCACCAAGACGCATATTCTCGGCTGGACCCATCTCGGTCTGCTGGAGATGACCCGCAAGAAGGCCAGACATGATTCGGCCGGATATGCCCCGGTGATCTGTCATTGCTGCGGGGGAACCGGCAAAGTGGGGGAATGGCTGGAATAAGCACCGTTGACTTAAGCGGATAAGTATGATAATATCTTCAAGTATGTGTTTGGTTGTTCTCTACCTGCACATGCTGTAACCGCTCCGATCGGGTATCTGAAGCGCAGCTCCTGCGGGAGATGCCACCTAGACTAGGCGAGTCTGAGACATGAGGAGGTGCAAGTACAATGTATGCAATTATCGAAACTGGCGGTAAACAATACAGAGTCCAAGAGGGCGATGTTCTGTTCATCGAGAAGCTGGAAGCTGAAGACGGCGCAAGCGTAACGTTTGACCGTGTATTGGCTGTTTCCAACGAAGGCGGTCTGACTGCAGGAACTCCGCTGGTAAGCGGCGCGTCTGTAACAGCCAAGGTTGAGAAGCATGGTAAGGGTCAGAAGGTTGTAGTCTACAAATACAAACCAAAGAAGAACTACCACAAGAAGCAAGGCCATCGTCAACCGTACACCAAAGTAACTATTGAGAAGATTCAGGCGTAAGAAGGTGCGTTAATGATTAACGTGCGGATTACACGGGCTTCTGCTCAAGGTGTCATTGTCGGTTTTGCTGTCAAGGGCCATGCGGAGTACGCCAGGAATGGCAAGGATATCGTCTGCGCAGGTGTCTCAACCGTTACGGTGGGCACGGTGAATTCGATCGAAAGTCTGACCGGCGTAGTTCTGGATACTTCGATGAAGGACGGATTCTTAAGCGGAACTCTGGTTCCGGTGAGTGATCCCGAAGTTTCCGCCAAGGTACAGCTATTGCTGGAATCCATGGTGCTGATGCTCAAGGACATAGCCACATCCTACAGGAAATATGTTCAGATACAGGAAGTCATCATTTGAAGAAGGAGGTTGACAACATGTTGAAATTGGATCTTCAGCTATTCGCATCGAAGAAGGGTGTAGGTTCCACCAAGAACGGACGTGATTCCCACTCCAAGCGTCTTGGCGTGAAACGTGCTGACGGTCAGGCAGTGACCGGCGGCAACATCCTGGTTCGTCAACGCGGAACCAAGATTCATCCAGGCACGAACGTGGGCATCGGTAAGGATGATACCCTGTTCGCCATGGTGGATGGCGTAGTGAAGTTCGAACGTTGGGGCCGCGACCGCAAAAAGGTGAGCGTGTACCCGGTTGATGTCGCTCCGGTAGCAGCGGCACTGGAAGCGTAAGCTTTCGGACCTGTTTAGATGAGAAGCCTCCGGCATGAGTGCCGGGGGCTTTTTTTGGAAATATAAGAATTTATATATTGCACACGATAACTTATCCTTATATTTCTCGCTGAAACGATGCCGTCCTTAAAAAGGACGGCAAAGCCGTTTCCACTTGAGTTAATAGCATCGAAGCTTAAGCCTTACTTTGTAGGCGAGATGCTGGTGATTGCAGGAAAAGCCTGTGTTATACTGAGGAAATGGTACGTCTAAGCAAGAGAAGCAGCTTCTACATTGGAATTAATTTTGCGAACCAAGGGACGGGGAGAAAGAATGAAATCCTGGAAAAGTATCATCTGGGCAGTCATGTTATCCGTAGTGCTTCCTTTAGGTCTCGTGTATTGGCATACGTCCCTTTTCACATGCCTGCTGCTCGGAGTCTGGGTAGCGGCAGTGCTTGCATTCAGCTTTGTATACAACCGGCGTCATTATGAAGAGGAACTGCGGATACAGGAGAACACTCTGCAGCAGGCGGCCAACCGGACACTGAATCATCATCGTCATGATTGGATGAACGATCTGCAGGTGCTTTACGGATATATCCAGCTGGGCAAGCCTGATAAATCGGTGCAATGTGTGGAAAGAATAAAGGAGCGTATCGCGCTGGACAGCCGGATTGCCAAGCTCGGAGTTCCATCGCTGGTGTTCTATCTGCAATCCTTCCGTACGTTCAGAAGCAGCCTGGAGCTGGACATACAGGTGGAGGAAGGACTGAATCTGGAGGACAAGCTAAGCCCTGAGACGGGCAGTGAGCTGACTTCTGTCATTATGCAGACGGTAAGAGCGTACCAATACAGCGGAATCACGCCGCAAGGAGAGACACGAAGGCTGCAGCTCAGCTTTTCCCAGGAGGGCAAGGACGTTCTGGTCTCCTTCAGAGGTGAAGGGGAAGAAGGTCACCCCGAACTGTTGCAGGAGCAAATTTATAATATAGTACAAGGAAAAATCATGAAGGCGGAGCAGGTACAGCCGGCCAAGGGCTATGTGGAACTGCGGTTGCCGCTGGAGATGTAAGGAAGGTGAACATTCATGTTCGTAGATAAAGCTAAGATTTATGTAAAAGGCGGCGACGGCGGAGATGGCCTCGTAGCGTTCCGGCGGGAGAAGTATGTGCCGGAAGGCGGACCTGCCGGGGGCGATGGGGGCCGTGGAGGAGATGTGATCTTCCGGGTGGATGAAGGGCTGCGCACCCTGATGGATTTCCGGTATCAGCGGCATTTCAAGGCCGAGCGTGGAGTAAAGGGCCGCAACAAAAGCCAGCACGGAGCGAACGCGGAGCATCTGATTGTGCGGATTCCTCCGGGAACCCTGCTGATCGATGACGATACGCAGGAGATCATTGCCGATATGACCCGTCACGGGCAGCAGGTTGTGGTGGCCCGCGGAGGCCGTGGCGGCCGGGGGAACGTCCGCTTCGCAACCGCATCCAACACAGCGCCGGAGCTTGCCGAGAACGGCGAAGAAGGCCAGGAACGATACGTGGTCATGGAGCTCAAGGTGATGGCGGATGTAGGACTGGTGGGCTTCCCGAGCGTAGGCAAATCTACCTTGCTGTCTGTAGTATCTGCGGCCCAGCCGAAAATTGGAGCGTATCACTTCACAACGATTACTCCGAATCTGGGGGTTGTGGATGTAGGGGACAGCCGCAGCTTCGTAATGGCGGATCTGCCGGGGCTGATTGAAGGGGCAAGCGAAGGGGTGGGGCTGGGACATGAATTCCTGCGCCACGTTGAACGCACGCGTGTCATCATCCATGTCGTGGATATGTCCGGCTCAGAGGGCCGTGATCCTTTTGAAGACTGGGTGTTAATTAACGATGAGCTGAAGCAATATAACGCGGCCCTGATGGAGCGTCCGCAGATCGTTGCAGCGAACAAGATGGATATGCCGGATTCGGAAGCGAACCTGGCAGCGTTCCGGGAGCAGGTGGCTGAGCTCCGCCCGGACCTTGAGATTATGCCGATCTCCTCGCTAACCCGCCAGGGGGTTCAGGAGCTGCTCTACCGGGCGGCGGATCTTCTGGACAGCATTCCGGTCGCGCCGGTGGTGGAAGAAGTAGCGGAAACCACAGAGCGTAAGGTATATAAGCTGGAAGCGGAGGAGGATAATTCATTCACCATTACCCGCGACAACGAGGCATTTGTTGTCACCAGCCCGCGGATCGAGCGGATGCTGAAGCGGATGCAGCTGAGCACGCATGATGCTATTCTGAAGCTGGCCCGTACCTTGCGTCATATGGGTGTGGACGCCGAGCTGCGCAGACGCGGTGCTGTTGAGGGAACCATTGTGCGGATTGGTGACTTTGAATTCGAATTTGTCGAGAACAGCAGCTACTATTAATAGATCAGATGTGAGGGCTGTATCTTCCTGCTGGGGGATGCAGCCCTTTTTTTCCTTTATCTATCTGCATACTTTGTACTACAATTATAAGGAGTGTCTGAAGGGACTTCTGCTGCGGATGTGAAATTTCGCCCGGGTTGAATCTTAAGGGCATGAACTGCGTATATCATACATACCTGTCAAGAAAGAGGGAATGGACAGATGGCAATTATTGAAGTAGTCAAATATGACGGGCCTCCCGGAGTGTTCGCCTGGAAATATCCGAATCAGGAGCTGGGCACCTGGACTCAGCTGATCGTTAATGAATCACAGGAGGCGATTCTGTTCAAGGGCGGAGAGGCGCTGGATTCCTTCACAGCCGGCCGCCACACCCTGAGCACTGCGAATATACCGGTTCTGTCGAATGTGGTAAATCTGCCGTTCGGCGGCAAATCCCCATTCACGGCAGAGGTCTGGTTCGTGAACAAGATGAATTCCATGAATGTCAAATGGGGAACCAGCTCCCCGCTTCAGCTGCAGGACCCTAAATATAAGGTGATGGTGGCGGTACGGGCCTTCGGGCAGTTCGGCGTCCGTATTGATGATCCGCGCAAATTCCTGCTGAAGCTCGTAGGAACACTGCCGGTCTTCGATCAGGACACGATGGTGAATTATTTCCGCGGGCTGCTGATGTCTAACATCAACGAGCTGATCTCTTCCTATCTGGTGCACCGCAAGATCAGCATTCTGGAGATCAATGCCTATGTCGTCGAGATTTCAAAGCATATACAGGGAAGACTGGCCCCGTCGTTTCAGGATAGCGGAATTGAACTCAATAACTTCTATATTGATTCGATCAGTATTCCCGATGATGATCCGGCAACCGTGCGGCTGAAGGAAGCGCTGGCCAAGAAGGCGGAGATGGATATCATCGGCTTCACCTATCAGCAGGAACGCAGCTTCGATACGATGGAAGAGGCGGCCGGTAATCCGGGCAATGCGGGTGTCGGAATGATGAATGCGGGCCTTGGTCTGGGTATGGGGCTGGGCATGGCAGGACCGGCGGCGGAGATCGTGGCGCGGATGACCCGCAGCATGTCGCTGGACGGCAGTACGGGCGGCAGCGGGGGCAGCACAGGCTCCGGCGCATCCGGCAAGTCCTGTACAGGCTGCGGAACCATGAATCCGGCAGAGGCACGGTTCTGCACCGGCTGCGGACAGCGGCTGCAGCCGGCACCTGCTCCAGAGAGTACCTGCCACAGCTGCGGCCAAGCCGTAACGCCAGGCGCCAAGTTCTGTCCGCACTGCGGCGCGGGGCTGAGCCTCAAATGCACGGGCTGCGGGCATGAGCTGGCGCCGGGGCAGAAATTCTGCCCGGAATGCGGAACAAGAGCGGTTAGCGGGTGAGCCGTATGGAGAAGAGCAGGTCTTATACAGGTCTGATCACGGGTATCTATGTTGCTGCATTGGCAGCAACCCTTATCTCATTCTTTACGCTAGGTTTCTCTGAATCGCTCATGCGTTTTGTAGTGACACTGCTTGCCGTATGTATTGCAGAGACGGTGGTGTACGGATATGCTCTGATGTGGCTGCGCGGTGCCCGTAAGGCCAGCCGGACTTCGCCCGTATGGATAAGCGGTGCCATAATAGTAGCCCTATATATGGCTGTTGTGCTGGCCGCAGCCATAATGCTTGACTGGATACTGGAATTGAACCCGCTCTGGTATGCAGGAATTCAAATAATTCTGCTCCTGGCCGCAGCCGCAGTGCTTGCAGCAGTAGGATTGCATGGCTGGAATGCTGCATCAGGTGAACGGAGGGCGAAGGATGCTTCAAGGCATCTGCGCACCCACCGGCAGGAGCTGCAGGACATCAGCAGGCTCGCCCGCGGCTGGCAGCATCCTGAAGCCGGCAGACTGTCCGGGCTGTTAGATGAGCTGGCGGAGAAGTTTCGTTACAGTGATCCGGTATCCAGGCCGGGGCTATCCGCTACCGAAGACATTCTCCGCCAGCAGCTCTCGCTGCTGCATGATCACGTTGCGCTGCTGCTGACGCTGACAGAGCTGCCAGCCGATTGGGATGTGGAGACACAAGAATTAACGAATAGTATAGCCAGCACGCTTGCGCGGCGTAACCAAGAGCTGGCTGCGCTCAAATAGGAGGAATAGCAAGCAATGGGGATAGGGAATCAGCCGGGCGGATTGCTGCCGGGCCGGGCCGGTCAGCCATCTGACGGCCTTCCCGTGTATGAATGGAATAATAAGGATTTTGTGATCACATGCATCGGGTATCTGTTAATGCCGCTGGGGTTTGCGCTTGCGCTGCTGCGCATGATCACGAGCCATTACAAGAATTACCGCAAGGCTGCCAATTATAATTTGCTGTATCATGTGTTTGTGGGCGGCTTCGTGCAGCTGTTGGGTATTGTCATTTATTCCATCTTCAGTGAAGACGGGATTGATATTGGTACGTTGATTGGAATGTTAATGATGTTCTCATTGGTTACGCTGCTGCCCGCGGCCATATTTGCCAGAAGTGCAGCCAAAGCCAGATTCCGCTTCTCGCAGCTCGCCAATCAGTATGTGCACCTGATTACGGTGGAGAGAGTCCGCTATACCGGGGATCTGGCAGACCGGACCGGACAGAGCGAAGCGGATGTGAACCGGGATCTCCTCTATCTTCAAAAGTACAGGCTGCTGGATTCCGGCCTCCTCTTTCACGAAGGGGCGGATGAGGCCGCTCCGGCAGCGCAGGGAGGCCAGGCCGCCTCATCCCCGTTCTCGCCGCCTGCCGGCGGGCCGCCTCCTCAGCAGCGGGGTCCGCAGGGGCTGCCGAAATCGGTCCGCTGTCCGGGCTGCGGAGCTCAGAACACCGTAGCGCCCGGCCAGTCCACAGCCTGTGCCTACTGCGGCACAATGATTGCCTACAGCTGATTCGGGCACAATAGACTGTTCCTCCTGATGATGGAAGGGACAGTCTTTTCTATAGGCCTTCTGAAGAAAAGTTATTGCCATAACAGCCGGTCATCCCGTATAATGTCCACTATGTACACACAAAAGTCTTTGGGGTGAGGACGTTCGTGAAAGAACGCTATTATTTGGTCCGGGAGGACATATTACCCGATGCCGTGCTGAAGACCATGCAGGTCAAACAACTGCTCGAAGCAGGGGATGCCAAGACAGTGCATGAAGGCGTCGAGCAGGTGGGGCTTAGCCGCAGTGCTTTTTATAAATACAAAGACGGGATACACTTAATTCATCAGCTCGAACGCGAACGTATCGTTACGATCTCGATTGATCTGGAGCACGAGTCGGGAATGCTGTCCAAGGTACTCGGTTCCGTCGCGGTCCATGGGGCTAACGTGCTGACGATTCATCAGAGTATACCGCTGCAGGGACGGGCCAACGTGGTAATCTCCATCGAGATCTCTCATCTGAATGAAGAACTCGGAGATCTGCTGGACAGCCTCAAGGCGATTCCGGGCGTGAAGCGGGCGTTAATTATTGGTCAGGGGTGAGGGAGACGAATGAAGCCGGTTAGAGTAGGATTGCTCGGTCTGGGTACGGTAGGAACGGGCGTTGTCCGTATTGTTGAAGGAAATCAGGAGGATCTGAGCAGCCAGGTCGGTTCACCGATTCTGATTGAACGGATTGCCGTGAAGAACACTGAGAAGCCCCGGGAGATTGAAGTGGACCCGTCGAAGGTCACTGATGATCCGTGGGTGGTGATCCGTGATCCGGAGATTGATGTCATCGTCGAGGTGATGGGCGGAATTGCCGGGACGAAGGAATATATTCTGGAGGCGCTGGAGCGCGGCAAGCATATCGTCACTGCCAACAAGGACCTGATGGCTCTGCACGGCTCGGAGATTCTGGCCAAGGCGCAGGAGAAACAGTGTGATGTGTTCTATGAGGCCAGTGTCGCCGGAGGGATTCCCATTATCCGCACATTGATTGAAGGCTTCTCCTCAGACCGAATCACGAAGATTATGGGGATTGTCAACGGAACCACCAACTACATACTTAGCAAAATGAGCCAGGAAGGCGCATCATACGCTGATGTCCTCCGGGAAGCCCAGGAGCTGGGGTATGCCGAATCCGATCCGACCTCTGATGTGGAGGGGCTGGATGCTGCCCGCAAGATGGCTATTCTGGGCACACTTGGCTTCCGGACGAATGTGGAGCTGAGCGATGTCAGTGTGAGCGGGATTTCCGGGGTGAGCAAGGAGGATATCGCTTTTGCCAAGCGGCTGGGCTATGAGATGAAGCTGCTCGGCATTGCTGAGCACCAGGATGAAGAGTTCAGCATTAGCGTACAGCCTACGATGATCCGTAAGAACCACCCGATTGCCTCCGTCAATGGTGTGTTCAATGCGGTATATGTCTATGGCGAAGCAGTGGGCGAGACGATGTTCTACGGTGCAGGCGCGGGCGCGATGCCTACGGCAACCTCCATTGTGGCCGATCTCGTGGCAGTCATCAAGAACTTGAAGCTGGGTGTGAACGGGCTGAAGCAGATTGTTCCTTATAAGCAGAAGAAGCTGAAGAGCGATGAAGATATTTTCTACAAAAATTTCCTCCTGCTTCATGTCGATGACAAGGCCGGTGTACTCGCGAAGATCACTCAGGTGTTTGCCGAATACGAGGTCAGCCTGGATTCTGTGGTTCAGCAGGCCAACCCGAATAACCCGGATGCCGAAATCATCATTGTCACGCATAATGCCAGCCGTTCCAGCATGAACAAGGTGCTGCGGCATCTGGAGCAGCTGAATGTGATTCACCGCATCAAGAGCCATTACCGTGTAGAGGGCTAAGCATTGAATGCCCTTGATTGCAGGGGCTGGGCATAAATATAATGAAGGAGATTTACCTGCTATGAGTATTTACGGAAGGTCTAGAGTGAAGGTCCCCGCCAGCACCGCCAATCTCGGTCCGGGCTTCGATACGCTGGGGATGGCTCTGTCGCTGTATGCATGGATCGAAATGGAGGAGGCCGCCGAGACCGTATTTCATCTGTATGGTGATGAGATGGCAGGTCTTCCCCGGGATAAAAGCAATCTGCTCTACAAGGTCGCCCAGATGGTATTCGCGGAAGCGGGGGTTCAGATCCCTGAGCTGTCCATCTCGATGTATTCAGAGATCCCGCTGACCCGCGGCCTTGGCAGCAGCGCCTCCGCTATTATTGGCGCATTGGCAGCAGCCAATGCTATGATAGGTTCACCGCTTAGTCAAGCGAAGCTGTTCGATATGGCTACAGCGATCGAGAAGCATCCCGACAATGTCGGGGCCTCGCTCTTCGGCGGAATTATTACAGCCGTGTGGGATGGCGAACATGCCGATTATATCCGGATTGAGCCGCCGCAGGAGCTGGAATTCCTGGTGGTCATTCCTGAATTCGAGCTGGAGACCGTCAAGGCCAGAGAGGCGCTGCCTGCGGAGGTAACGGTGAGCGATGCGGTTCACAACATCAGCCATACCTCGCTGCTCACAGCAGCGCTGGCCGCCGGCCGGCTGGATATGCTTGGCACTGCAATGCAGGACCGGCTGCATCAGCCCTACCGTGCACCGCTGGTTCCGGGGATGGAGAAGCTGCTGGCGGAAGCGCCCGGCCATGGTGCGCTGGGCATTGCGCTTAGCGGCGCAGGCCCGACACTCTTGTGCATGGTGGACCGCAAGGAGGCACGGAAGCAGGAGCTGGAGCTGTTCCTGACCCGGACGATGCAGGAGCATGGTATTTCTTCGCGGACCGTATGGCTGACTCCGTGTACCGCAGGTGTGACTGCAGAGCTGCTTGAGCGGAGCGGGATGTCAAACGGAACATTTTTGGATATGATAAAAGGAGAACTTCATTCATGAAATCGATAGCGATGTTGCCGCAGGGCTCGGTCTCGCATGAAGCGCTGCTGTATTTATTCGGCAGTACCCCTGTTCAGATTAAGCATCATAAGCTGATCTCTGATGTCTTCCTGTCTACGGCAAACGGAGTTACCGACTATAGCGTAATTCCGATTGAGAACACGATTGAAGGCTCTGTCAGCCTGCATATTGACTGGCTCATTAATGAAGTGAATCTGCCGATGCAGGCGGAGTGGATTTTCCCCTCAATTCAGAATTTGATCGGTCATCCGCAGGAATTCGACGGCACAGGCGGGGAGAAGGATTATCAGAAGATTGTCCGAATTCTCTCCCATCCGGTCGCTATGGCTCAGTGTACGCAGTTTATCCGTAAGTCGGTGCCGTGGGCTGAGCTGGAGTCTGTAGGAAGCACCTCTGAGGCTGTTGAGATTGTGAAGGCCAATCCCGGCAAAGGCTGGGCGGCCATCGGCACCTCGCTTGGCGCTGCGACTCATGGACTGGAGGTTGTCAAGCAGCGGATTACGGATCATAATAACAATTACACGCGGTTTGTGCTGGCGGGTCCGGAGAAGCTGGAGCTTCCGCAGAAGAGCAGCGGTGATAAGACCAGTATTCTCGTCACGCTGCCTGAGGATTTCCCGGGGGCGCTGCATCAGGTGCTGGCTGCCTTCTCGTGGCGTAAGCTGAACCTGTCCCGCATCGAATCACGGCCGACGAAGAAGAAGCTGGGTACTTATTATTTCTATATTGATGTGCTGGAGCCGATAGAATCGGTTCTGCTGCCGGGGGCGATCGAAGAGATCAAAGCCTTGGGCTGTCAGGTTCGGATTCTGGGGTCTTATCCCACATACACCTATGAGGAAGAGAAAGCGGAGGTGCAGTAAGTTCATGGCGGAGCAATGGATCTATCTGGATGGACAACATGTAACGAAGGACAAGGCAATGGTATCGGTATTCGATCACGGCTTTTTATATGGAGACGGAATCTTCGAGGGTATCCGTATCTATAACGGCAACATCTTCAAGTGCAAGGAGCACCTGGACAGGCTGTATGATTCAGCGAAGTCGATTATGCTGGACATTCCGCTGACCTATGACGAGATGCTGGAGGCGATGGCTGAGACCATCCGTCTTAACGATATGCGCAACGGATATATCCGGCTGATTGTATCGCGCGGCCCCGGCAACCTGGGATTGGACCCGCGCCGCTGTCCGAAGGCCAGTGTAATTATCATTGTGGAGCAGCTGGCCATTTATCCGGAGCAGGCTTACTTGAACGGACTCCGTGCCGTTTCGGTATCCCAGCGCCGCAATCTCCCGGATGCGCTGAATCCGAAGATCAAATCGCTGAACTATCTCAATAACATTCTGGTGAAGATTCAGTCGAACCTGGCGGAAGCCGATGAAGCGATTATGATGAATGCCCAGGGTTATGTCACGGAAGGATCTGGCGACAATATCTTCATTATCAAAAGAGGAGTCGTCTACACGCCGCCTTGCTACCTGGGCGCACTTGAAGGCATTACGCGTCTGGCGATCATTGAGCTGTGCGAGAAGCTTGGCCTGCCGCTCAAGGAAGAGCCGTTCACCATGCATGACGTATATATTGCCGATGAAGTCTTCTTCACCGGTACAGCAGCAGAAGTCATCGCCGCCCGCGAAATCGACGGACGGGTTATTGGCTCCGGTCATGCCGGGCCGATCACGCTGCAATTGCTGGAAGAATTCCGCAATGTAGTAGATAAAGACGGATATAAGGTCTGGGAATAGAGCGGCGGCTCGCCAGGACCGTAGAATAGAGCCGAAATCCTTTCATGCCAAGCATGAAAGGATTTTTTTTGCATATAGGGATGTCATTCGCCCATGGGCTGCATAAGATGTAGTAACGAAGGAGGCGGCTGTACCGCAATTACCGATGCTGGAGGGCTATCATCCCTGAACCGGGGTGCAACGTCGATCAATATATACCTAGGAGGTAAATGCTGCGTGAAAATACACATTGTCAAGCAAGGCGATACACTGTTCGCATTATCCCAGAAGTATGGAGTGCCGCTGTCCAAAATTATCGAGGCCAATCCGCAGATCACCAATCCGGATGTGCTGGCCATAGGAGACAAAGTCAAAATCCCGGCAGCACCCGTACCTGTACCGGATAACAATGATATCTATTACAAGCATACCGTCAAACAAGGAGATACCCTGTGGAAGCTGTCCAAGGCATGGGGGATTACACTGAAGGATATGATCGATGCCAATCCGCAGCTTAAGAATCCCAATGCGCTGTTGACGGGTGAAGTGGTTAATATCCCCAAGAAGGTGAGTACTGCGCCGATTACGGCCCAGTCTACAGCTCCTGCCAAAGATAACACAGCATCCATTCTGCCTCAATCGACAGCTCCTGCGAATGATAATGCCCCCGTTCAGCCTCAATCTACGGCTCCGGCGGTGGTAGATAAGACCGCTATTGGCGGAAAAACCTACACAGGCGTCATTGAGAAGCCGGCTCCGGTCTCCCCTGCGGCAGAAGCGGTGCCGATCCCGATCTCCGCGCCTGCGCCAAAGCCGGCACCTAATCCGGCGCCAAATCCAGCGCCTGTGAAAGCGCAGGAAGTTATGCCGGTCCAGGAGATCGTCCATGAGAAGCAGAGCTTATATGTGCAGATTTCGGTCCCGCCCCAAGAAGCGCCAGTCTATGAGAAATCCAAAGAAGCGCATAAATCAGACGTTCAGCCCACGAACTGGAATGACGGTAAAGGCTCCTCATGCGGCAAAGGGGAAGGTTACCCCGGCCTGAATGAGAATCCGTACTTCATGAATTACGCACCGGTCTATCCGATGTATGAGCCGATGGCGGTGATGGATACGAATAATGCTCCCGGTTATGTTCAGCCTGCTGCCTTCATGCCGGACTGTCCTCCATTCTACCCGGCCAATGCTTATCCGCCTAATCAGTACCCTGGGACCTGGTACCCTAATGTTTCGCCGGATTATAACAATATGAATATGTCCGGGGTCAGTCCTGCAGGTGACAATATGTCCTTCGCTCCGCAGTATCAGGGTGAGCAGCAGGTTAACCTACCTTGGCCTAATTGCGGCTGCGGCGGAATGGCAGTTCAGCCTTATCCGTATGAACAGCCGATGTACAACGGATATCCGATGTATGCCATGCCGCAGATGGGAATGGTCTCTCCATACTCGTCAGGAATGAATGCTATGCCTAATATGGTATCACCCATGTATGAGCAGCCGATGGTATCGATTATTCCGCCGTATCCGGCATATCCGGGAATGGAGAATTTCGCCCATAACCGTGTCCCCGAGATTCAGGTTCCCGAGCTTGCGCCGGAAGATACTGCTGCAGCCAGCCCAGTACAAGCAAGTTCCGAGGCTGTACCTGCCAAAGAGCCGAAAGCGGCCAAGGCGGGAGCGTCCAAATCTGGAGCGGCAAAAGCAAAAACGTCCAGCCAGGCACCGGCAACCAAGAACAAACCAGCCTCCAAGCCGCGTGCGGCCCAAAATACGAGCGAACGAGCCAATACAGCCAAAAAGAATAGTAGCCCTTGGGTGCCAAATTAACCATCCGGAATGGTCAGAGTGCGGCAGATCCTGCATTATAAGGGGATCTGCTGCTTTTTTGCATGCTGGTAGAGAATTGAACGCGTTGCCAGGATGCAGGTAGGAAGTCATATATAGTGCTCCTAGGGAGTCTCGGGAATTATACTCTAAATGGTAAAAAATGCTGTTGTTTATGAGGGGCAACCCATGGTATATTAAATGTCCAGTTGCAGGATATATATCCATTAAGCCGATTGGAGCATGGTGCTTTGAAGAGTGTGATTTACTTGTTTTAGAAAAGTGTTGCATTCGGATGAGAATCATGATATATTATAAAAGTTGCTGGTGACGAGCTGATCGCCGCCGACAACGAGCTTGATCTTTGAAAACTGAACAACGAGTGAGTATCAGAAATCACTTCGGTGATTTCAAAACAGAGAATAATAATTCTCGTCAGATGTTTCAAAATGAGCAATCGCTCTAACAATAGTCATCGGAAGTTGATTTTCTCGGAGTGATTCGGGGAAGTGAACGCTCGATAACAACTAATTGGAGAGTTTGATCCTGGCTCAGGACGAACGCTGGCGGCGTGCCTAATACATGCAAGTCGA
>NZ_JAIEUI010000006.1 GCF_022234545.1 Paenibacillus piscarius | reverse complement strand
CCTCCTCCTATATCTAGTCTACATTTTTGTGGGGGAGGACTCCAACTTCTTTAGGGGGCTGTGGAGAATGTAATCGAAAAACCGATTATATTTTGCTGGCGAGGGGGGCGTGGACCAAATGTAATCGAAAAACCGATCACATTGGACGGCGACTATGGCAACAGTAGAATGCGCACTCCCTAATCCTGAAACAGATCCACCCTCGCTTGCAGCTCCGCTCGTACTTCCTCCGGAATTTCCTTCATCTTAAGGTCATCGCCCAGGAATAACAGCCAATTTGTGATTTCCTTCAGCTCCTCCGTCCGGTTCACCTCGACCTCCATTTTCAGCATAGCGCTAGTTTGATAGGGATTGGTATAGGACAGCGAGACCCTGAACGGGTGATATTTGCGGTATTGGGCAATGGCCCGGGGACCCAGCTCCAGAACAAGATTATTCTTCACCTGCTGCCTGCTCAGCTTCTCCTGAATCATCTTCACGCTTAGCTTATTGGGATCCGGGTAGGGGATGACATCCGTTAGCTGATCAACCGGGATGATCCGTTTCCTGGAGGCGTCCAGGTCGAAGCATTCGATGAGCCACAGGCTTTTCTCCTGATAAAGACGTAAAAGGTACACAGCATAAGAGATGTCCTTCTGCTCTTCCCGGCAGGTAATTAGCAGATAACGGTCCGCCAGCAGGAGCCGGATCAGCTTGTCCAGCATAGGGTGGGGGAGATCGGACAGATCCAGCAGATCGGGATTGCCCGGGTGGGTGCCCTCGAACAGCAGAATCTGATTCAGAAGCACCAGCTCCTCCTGCTGATTCTCCGAGATAAGCGCCAGCAGCTTCTCCGTCAGAGACTGGCGGCTCCGCAGATATGGAAGCTGGCCGTTTCTTGTCGCCATGAAGGCGATGAAGAGAGCTTTGACCTCATTATCGGTGAAGTGGACGACGGGAAGCACGGAGTTGCGCATAACGGAATACCCGCCATCCCGGCCCACCTCAGCAACCAGCGGCATCCCGAGCGCCTCAATCTCCCGGATATCCCGCTGGGCGGTGGAACGCGAAATATTGAATTCCCGCATGATTTCCGTCAGGGTAAAATGGGCACGATTGTTAATATACCGCATGATGGTGTTGATCCGTTCTATTTTTTTCATGGCGGCTCCTAAACAGGTTCATTTTTTGACATGGTTTAAGGTTATCATATCCATAGCAGGTGAGGAACACAAATATGAATAAAGGCGGGATATGACAATGGCAGGATATACTATCGAAGAGAAAGACAGCTTTACGGTGATCGGTCTGGGTGTTGATCTTAAGAGTGATTATACGGACTATGCGGGGATCTATAAGGAGAAGATGGATTTTTGGAAGGCGGTCAGTGAAGATGGCAGGCTCGATTTCTTAAAAGGAATTGCGGTGAATGATTATGTGTTTGTAGTAAACGAAGCAGTGAACGGCAAAATGATGCATTATGCCGGAGTCATGGCCGATGCAGCCTCGCAGATTCCGCAGGAAGCCCGGGTGATCCAGTTCCCTAAGGGGGAATACCTCGTAGTGGCAGGAGAAGGAGCGACGACTGAGGAATTAAGTAATACCGTGACGGGTCTGGCCTTCGGACAAGCCTTGCCGCAAGCAGAAGGGTACGCCTACGTAGGAGGGCCGAATGCGGCTGTAGAGATGGGACGGCGGGATGGCTCGCTGTACGGGGAAATGTGGATTCCTGTCGTCAGAAATTAAGTATTGTAATGGAGGATAACTAACTGTGGCATATACCGTTGATTTCAAAGAGGTGTCTGTGCAAGGCCTGGAGTCTTCGCCGGTTGCCGAAGCGCTGGCAGGGCTGCGTGCGAATGAGGCGCGTTATTTCATGAACAAATATAAGCATGAATTCACAGTCGTGCCGGCCAGTGAAAGCCAGGAGGCGCTGGATTATGTGAACACGATTTTGAGCAAGGAGCGGGATCTTCATTTTGCCGCCAAGCCGCTGGAAACCTCGCAGTTTCAGGTGGAGAATATCCGGTTCACATACGTTTTCTATGAGGATGGCCTTGCCCTTAACGTGATGTACACGGTGAATGATCCCAAGAAGCGGGCGGTCGGCTTCAAGCTCTCTGAGGGGATGGAGGTTCCGGCAGAGCTGGCGGATAAGTTCAAGTTCGCGCGGCAAAAGTCGAAGCTGGCCGGTACGATCCGGGGCTCGTTCTTCGTGATTAAGGGCGAGTACTAATTTCCATCCCCACAAAGTGGAGCTTAAGCTTCGGAGTCTATTCAGAAACTTTGCGGGGGCTCCAAAACCATATACATTCTCTAATGCATAAGGGGCTGCCAACTGGCAGCCCCTTCCTTATGGCGTTCAATTCTCCTCCGCCGTATACGTCTTCTGGGTGCGGAGCACCGGGAAGAATCGGTACATCCAGAGCACGGTAATAAGCAAGGTGCCTAAGCCGCCAATCACGGTGGCCGGAACGGCCCCGACCAGCCCGGCCATCGTACCCGACTCGAATTCGCCCAGTTGGTTCGAGGTGCCGATGAACAGCGAATTCACCGCGTTCACCCGGCCCTGCATCTCCTGCGGCGTGTTGACCTGTACCAGCGTTGAGCGGATGACGACACTGACGACATCCGAGCCGCCGATCAGAACCAGCGCGAACAGGGACAGCCAGAAGCTGTGGGAGATCCCAAACAGCATCGTGGCCAGGGCGAAAACGACCAGCGAGGCGAACAGCATCCGGCCAATTGCCCGTTCTACCGAGTAGCGCGTCAGGATCAGCGAGACGATGATCGCGCCCACTGCCGGGGCGGAGCGCAGCAGGCCGAGACCAAGAGAGCCGGTTTTCAGAATATCCTCAGCGAAAATCGGCAGCAGCGCGGTTGCTCCGCCGAGCAGCACAGCGAACAGGTCCAGCGAGATCGTGCCGAGGATAATTTTGCGGGCGAAGACAAACCGCAGGCCGCTGAGGAAGGTGTCCATGCTGACGGCGTCCAGTTTTTTGACGAAGTGAACAGTCTTGACGAAGAAAATGAGTACAGTAGATACCAATAGCGCAGCGAGTGAGGCGATATAGGCAGCGGCCGTGCCCCAGACCACGAGGACACCTCCAAGGGATGGTCCGACGATCATCGCTGTCTGCATGGCGGATGCGGACCAGGCTGCTGCCTTTGGGAGCTGCTCACGATCCACAATGTCCGGCACCAGCGCCGCAGAAGCAGGACTCTCGAAGGTGCGGCACGCGCCAAGAATGGCAGCGGCGGCCAGCAGGTGAACTGCGCTGAGCCAGCCTTCGATGCTGCCGATAACAAGCAGCAGCACGACGAGGCTCTCTGTAAGCTGGCACAGGAACACAATGGTGCGGCGGTCATAGCGGTCTGCCGTCTGTCCGGCAGGCAACGTCAGCAGCAGCATCGGCAGGAATTGGGCCAGCCCGACCAGTCCAAGCTGGTAGGCGCTGCCGGTCAGCGCGTACATCTGCCAGCCAATCGCCACCGACAGCATCTGAAAAGCGCTGGTGGAGAAGATCCGCGCGATCCATAAGCGCAGGAATGAGCGGTTATGCAGCACTGACGGGCGGAGGGAGTTCGTATCCGGTGTATTCAGTGTATTCAATAGATGTCATCCTCCAAGTCATCGGGTTCAGATGCAGGCTCTGTCATCCGTTTGCGCATCTCCGGGTGCTCCCGGAAGATCAGGTCATAATTTTTGCCGTAACGCGCCTCCAGCTCCGGGGCGAAATCCTGCTCAATACGCATCATCACCACATCGTGATAATAAGACGTCTGCAGCACATCCAGCACGGCCGGATGGTTGCTCTCCAGCGCCGATGCCTGCCCGTGGCGGGTGAAGCTGCCCAGCAGCGAGGTCTCCTTATCCAGCAGGAGCGAGAAGTTCCGGGCCGCAGGCGGCCCGCCTGCCGGCACGCTATGCACGATAACACGCGACAGCGCAGTAGGAGTCTCCCCGATCACCATCAGGTGCACGGCGATGCCCCGCTCTTCGGCGGCAAGTAGCGTGTCCTCTATCTTGTGCAGATCCTCCGCCCAAATATCTGCCAGAATCTCCTCACTGGCATTAGCAGCAAGCCGCTTAACGGCCAGATCCACCTGCGCATCCCCCTTCCAGTTGCTGAAAAAGGGCGGTGCGGCAGGCAGGTAGGTCAGTTCGTTCTCCAGCAGACGGGCCGTCCGTTCGAACTCCGTCTGGAGCAGCTTGACGACCTGACGGACCGGAATCGCGGCGAAGGTGACCGGTTCGCCTTCCACAGTGCGGCAGACACCTTTATCGACCAGACTGCGCAGCGCGGCGTATACGTTGGACCGGGACACGGACACCTGCTTGGCGACCTCGTAACCGGAGGAGGGCGGCTGGCCGTGCAGCGCCAGATAGCAGCGGGCTTCCAGATCGGATAAGCCGAGCTTGCGTAATGCATCAATCATGAGTGAACCGCCTTTCTCTGAGGGAGTAATGCTTGTTTGTATGTAGAAGTATTTCAAAATACTACTCCGATCACAAACCGCTGTCAAGCAGCAATTCTCAGCCGTCTGCGCCCCCGGGTCTTTTAAAAAAAATGATTACACTCGGGTGAAATCAGGTAATAACTCTCAAGACGGCTTATGAACAGCCGGTATGCAATAGAGTCTCGACTATAAACCAAAGACAGGATGAGGACTTATGCGAAAAGTAATTCTGACTACCCTGCTCATCTCCAGTCTGTTAGTGGCTGGCTGCGGCAATAACGAGGCGGCAAATGGCGGTGCGGCGGCTACGGCAGAGACCGGACAG
The DNA here is from genome assembly GCF_022234545.1 of Paenibacillus piscarius. Classification (GTDB taxonomy): domain Bacteria; phylum Bacillota; class Bacilli; order Paenibacillales; family Paenibacillaceae; genus Paenibacillus_AQ; species Paenibacillus_AQ piscarius. The sequence goes on along the minus strand of NZ_JAIEUI010000006.1, from coordinate 315,846 downwards.
GCAGCGACGGCAAGCCCGGAGGTCACACCAGAGATCACGCCGGAACCGGCAGCTGAGGCTACGACGGAGCCGGAAGCGGAAGCTTCGGCTGAGGCACCTGAGCAGACAACTGCACCTCAAGCCACGCCGCAGGCCAGTGAGGCGGCAGGCGAACCCCTGCGTCAGACTTATTTTGACAAGCTGGATCAGATTGAGACTGGCCTTAGCGATCTGGAGGCGATGTCAGCCAGCGGTGTCATGACAGACATGAAGGAGGCCGCCTCCAAGGAACATGAACGCTGGGACAAAGCGCTGAATGAAATCTACCAGGCGCTCCAGAAGCAGCTCCCTGAGAGTGAGATGGCCGCACTGAAAGAGGAACAGCTAAACTGGATCAAGGAACGCGATAAAGCCGCTGAGGAAGCGGCTGCCAAGTATAAAGGCGGAACGATGGAGGGGCTGGAGTACGCAGCGACACTGGCGTCAGTAACTAAAGAGCGTTGTTATAAGCTGGTTGAAATGTATATGAAGTAATTAAAGAGTGCAGCGATTCCCGAATGGGGAGGCCCGCTGTGCTCTTTTTTGACCGTCCTGCATGATGGATGAATGGATAATCCATTAACTTATTCAACCTCTGCCCGTCTAAGCGAGAATTGATGCAAAGCCCCAGGTTGTCCGATGGACACCAAGACTCCCCGCTTAATCATCTCCCGCATTCTATTGACAAAAAATGAAGTGTCCACAAGCTGCCGTGAAACCTCTAACACGCGGATGAAGATACTCCCTGCGCTGACGAATCCCTTGCTGGCCTGATTGCGTGCTTGTTCCTGCTCCTGCTCCAGTTCAATAACGGAACTAAGAATTACCTCATCCAAAGCACTTTCATCACAGCTAACAATGGCGGTATCATTCCAAAGACGCAGCATTTGATTTTCTTCCGCCAGCCTGAGCCAATCCGCTTCGTATGCCCTTCTCTGATCAGATTCAAGAGGGACGCCTTGACCATAGCTTTTTACGATATATAAGTAATCCTCACGATCGGTGATGCTGTAATTCTCATCACGTTCCGCCATCCATTGATGCCTGTTCTGCATTCCCGTTAATGTATCCAACCCTGATATAGGCCCTATTGAGAACAATTCATTAAAAGCCAGCACCTGGCTTGTCTCACGTTTACCGAGGGCACTGAGCGCTACTTTTAGGGAACCTGCAACCGACAGGCCAGAAAGAATATGTACATATTCTTGTTCCATTTGTTCATTCGAAACTCCATATACCTTAGCCATAAACACTCTCCTAACCAAACATATCCCTTATAATACCACTTGTTGGCCCCCGCCTTGGCCGTTATAAAAGTCGATTCTAGGCTGAAAGTGCTTTTTTTTGAGCAGAATGAATCCCTATTATTTGTTACGCTCCATATGAATGTTACCAGGAGAGGAGGCGGGAGAGTTCAGGCTCAAGCTGGAAGACAATCATGAGAGCATCTGCACAAGTATCCCCTGGTTTCTAAATTGATTTTAGAATAATAGGAGGAATGAAGTACATGGGTAGAAAAAAGAGGTCTGTAAAGAAATCATTGCTCACGTTCTTATTATCCTGTCTGCTGGTCTTACCGCTTGCTCTCCCGCCCGCTCCGGCACACGCAGCGTCTACCGGAAATCATCCCGCCAGACAGGCCGAATATCTGGATCGTGGCTTGGTGGCGGTGCTGACGGATGGCGGAGTTTTTGTGAGCTGGAGATACTTGAATACGGATTCAGATGAAATCGCTTACAATGTCTATAAGAACGGGATGAAGGTGAACCCGGAACCTATTGTTAACTCTACGAATTATGTGGACACGACAGGTGCAGACAGCTCACAATATCAGATCTCTACGATTGTTGACGGGAAGGAGGAAATGCAGCCTGAACGGGCAGCAGTATGGCATAATTCCTATCTGCCGATCCCGCTGGATAAGCCTGCTGATGGCCGGACCAAGGACGGGGGTACGTATTCCTATTATGCCGGGGATGCCTCCGTTGGCGATCTGGATGGGGACGGGGAGTATGAGATTGTGTTTTTGTGGAGTCCAAGCAATTCCAAGGATAATTCACAAGCCGGTTATACCGGGAATGTCTACATCGATGCGGTCAAACTGGACGGCACCAAGCTCTGGCGCATTGACCTGGGCGTGAACATCCGGGCCGGGGCGCACTATACGCAGCTTATGGTGTATGATCTGGACGGCAACGGCAAAGCGGAGGTCGTGGTCAAAACAGCAGACGGTACCAAAGACGGCCAAGGCACGGTCATCGGCGACGGCACCAAGGATTACCGCAATGACGGCGGATATATCCTGGACGGGCCGGAATATCTGACGCTGTTCGACGGCCAGACCGGCGCTGCGGTGTCCACCGTGGACTATGATCCGCCAAGGGGCAATGTCAGCTCGTGGGGAGACGGATACGGCAACCGTGTAGACCGGTTCCTGGCCGGAATTGCCTACCTGGACGGCGTGAAGCCAAGCGTGGTGATGGCCCGCGGCTACTATACAAGAACAACGCTTACCGCATACGACTATACGAATGGCGTTTTGGTGAAGCGCTGGAACTTCGACACGAACCAAGCTGGCGCGCAGTACGAAGCACAGGGCAATCACAACCTGAGTGTGCTGGATGCAGACGGGGACGGCAGAGATGAGATCATGTACGGTGCGCTGGCGATTGATGATGATGGCACATTGCTGTACAGTACAGGGCTCGGCCATGGAGACGCGATGCACGCCGGGAAGCTCGATCCGAACCGAGAAGGCTATCAGGTTGTCAGTGTGCATGAGCATAAGGATGCAGCTTACGGGCTGGAGATGCGCGATGCGGCAACAGGCGAGATTCTTTGGGGCCAATTTACCGGAAAAGACACCGGGCGGGGAATGTCCGCAGATATCGATCCGGAGCATCCCGGCTATGAGTCTTGGGCGTCCAACATCGTGAACGGTCAGATGGACCCGTTATCCCGGGGCTATTCCGCAGACGGACAGGTGATCTATGAACAGAATGAAGTGCCGCGAAGCGCGAATTTCGCCATCTGGTGGGATGGGGATCTCCAGCGGGAGCTGTTCGACCACGATTGGAATAACACGACAGCGCAGGGCATTCCGCTCATTTACAAATGGGATTATCAGAATAGGCAGCTGAAGGAGATTTTCCGGGCGAATGGTACGCTCACCAACAATCATACCAAAGGCAATCCTGCCCTTCAGGCGGACCTCCTGGGCGATTGGCGCGAGGAGCTGCTGCTGCGCAGCGAAGACAGCACGGAGTTCCGGCTCTACACCACCACGATTCCAACCACCTACAGGATTCCGGCGCTCATGCAAGATCCGGTGTACCGGCTGGGAATTGCCTGGCAGAACGTAGCGTACAACCAGCCGCCGCATACGGGTTTTTATCTGGGGACGGAGGCCACCACTTTTCCAAAAGCAAATCTAACACTAACCGGCGCCCCGCAACCGCTGGAGCAGATACATCACTTCGGGTTCGGCACACAGCCGCCAGCCGGAACAACCTCTGTGCAGGCTACGCCGTATACTGAGGGGAGGGGATATGGTTTCGAGAGCATTAGCGGAATCACTTTGGGCGCGGGCCACGCTTCCATGCCAGAGAACACCAAGTTTGCGGTAGACCTGCCGAATGCGAATTACAAGGTGACGCTCAAGTTGGGCAGTGACAGCAGAGACTCGAACGTAGGGGTGAAATCCGAATTTGTACAAAAGCTGGCGCAAACCCAAATCCCTGCCGGAACACCCCTGCTTTATTCCTATGACATTGCGGTGGTTGACGGGCAGTTAGAGTTTATTTTCTCGGGCACGGCGACCGATGTGCAGGAGATTAAGATCGAGAAATACCCGCAGAAGGCTCCGGGAACCGGAAAGACCATCTATATGGCCGGGGACTCAACGATGCAGTCCTACAGTGGAATGCAGGCTCCGCAGGAAGGCTGGGGCCAGCAATTCGGCAAGTACTTCAGCAGCGGAGTAACAATTCAGAATGATGCCATCGGCGGCAGAAGCAGCAAGTCGTTCATGGTGGACGGCCGTCTGGACAGTATCCTGCAGCGGATCAGGCCGGGCGATTATTTCTTCATCTCTTTCGGCCATAACGATGCCAGCGCAGGTATCCCCGACCGTTATGCCTCTCCGGCAGATTATGCAGCGTACTTGACCCGCTATGTGAACGGGGCCAAGCAGCGCGGGGCCCATCCGGTTCTGTTAACGCCGGTAGGACGCAGGGACTTCAATACGATCACTCAGGAATTCAACGTAAGCTTCCCTGAATATGTGAAGGCAGCCAAAGAAACAGCAGCGGAGCTGAACGTGCCGCTAATCGATCTGAGCCAGCTCAGTATTGCGGAGTATAACCGTGTCGGCCTGGCCGCTACGGAGAAGCTTTTCCTGTATGCGAATCCGGGGGAGTATCCGAAGTACCCGAACGGAGTGAGCGATAATACCCATTTCAGCAGCTATGGCGCGCAGGTCATTGCCGGTCTGGTGGCGGGCGCAGTGAAGGATATGGGCCTCAGTATCTCCCCGTTCGTGATTGATCCCGGGATCACGGAACCGGAGCCAGAACCGGAGGTACAGCAATATGCGGAGGATTTCGAGGGTGATCCGGCCGCCGCACAATATTCGATGGTGAATGCTACGGGAACTGCCGGAACGATGGCGGGGACGGTTACCGAAGAGAACGGGAACAAGGTATTGTCTGTAACGGGTTCCGGCTCCGGCAACCGTGCCAAGGTATTCCGCTTATTCGATGCGGTGAATGGTGACATTGTGGATGTCGATTTCAACTGGCATTCCGGCAATGTGGGCGCTTCTCCGTCAGAGGGGCATCTGAGTCTTCAGGATGCGAATGAGAATATTATTTTCACCCTGTTCACCAAGACTGGAGCGGCAAGCCCCAATACGAACATTCATTATTTCACCGGCCCGTATTCACCTGACTACGGTAGCGGCACCACTGCCATTCCAGGTGGCGGAACCGCTACGGATATTCCCAAGAACCAGTGGGTGAATGTGAAGCTGAAGCTTGATTTTGCCGGAAAAAGCCTGGATCTCACCTTGACCAGTCTCGCTAATACGAGTGTTACCCAGACGATCCGCGATATTCCGCTGAGTCCTGGTGTCTATGCCAATAACGTTAGGGGCTTGCGGTTCCTGGGTACGCGCAAAGGAGGCGGAGGTACGCTGAACTGGACCACCAAGATCGACAACGTAAAGCTTGAGGGTACGAAGCTTCCGGTGTCGGCAGGCGATATGACGGCATTAATTGCGCTGCAACAGGAGGTGAAGGCGATTGATCTGGCACCGTATACAGAGGCTTCAGCAGCTGTGGTGCGTAGAGCCTTGGGTGCTGCAGAAGCGTTGATTGGGACAACAGCTACGCAGGCGCAGATCATTCATGCGGTGAACATGCTAACCGTTGCACGCGATTCCCTGACCAGCGAGCCTGCTGGGGATGTAAGTGCGTATTCCTTCGATTTTGGCTCCGGCAGCGCAGCAGACGGCTATACGAAGGTGGATGCCAAACGGGCCTACGTGGAAGGAAACGGTTACGGGTTCGCTGACACTGCGCTGGTCCAGGATGAGAACCGGGGAACCGGCAATCCGCTGACAGAGGACTTTACCCGCGTAAACGGCACTTCGTTTCTGGTGGAGATGAAGCCGGCGAATTACCGGGTGACGATGACCATTGGAGATGCGCAGGAAGTGACCCAGACCGGGGTTACAGTGGAGCAAATGAGCAAACTGTCTGCTACTACCATCCCCTCAGGCCAATTCAAGGAAGTGACATATGATGTCGCCTTGATTGATGGCATTTTTAATTTCAGCTTCGCCGGCAGCACGCCGAAGATCAACGCACTGAAGATTGAACGCCTGCCGGAGCAGGGGGCGGCCGATAAGCCAACACTGTATCTGGCAAGTGATTCCACGGTGGCCAATTATGCGGAGAGCTACCGGCCGCAGGCCGGATGGGGCGAGACGTTAGGCCGTTATTTTGACTCAGAGAAGATTGTTATTGATAACCGGGCAGTCGGCGGACTAAGCAGCAAAACCTTCCTCACCGGCGGATATCTTAACGATATTCTGCTCGGCATTCACGAAGGGGATTATCTGTTCATGCAGTGGTCGCATAATGATTCCACGCCCTCCCGGCCGGAGCGTTATCTTACCCCGGAGCAGTTCAAGGTGTATCTGAAGGATTATATTAACGGTGCTGTGCAGAGAGGTGCAGTTCCAGTGCTGGTTACACCAGTGAACCGCAGGGATTTCAGCGGAGAGGTGCTGAACAAAAGCTTCCCGGCATACGTGCAGGCGATGAAAGAAACGGCGCAGGAGACCGGTACTCTGCTGATCGATCTGAATCAGGCCAGCTGGGAGTATTTTCAGGAGCTGGGCCCGGAAGGCAGCAAGTCTATTTTCATGTGGACGGGAAGTACAGAGGACAACACCCATCTGCAGATGAACGGTGCGATCAAGGTATCTGAGCTGGTTGCGGGGCTGGTGAAGGAGCAGAATATTCCGCTGTCGGCATGGGTTACCCTGGACGAACCGCTCGCGGACGGCGTTCCAGCTATGCCGGTGCTGTCTGATAATAACGGGCATGATACAGGGCTGCAGGACGGCGATTATACGATTACGATGGATCTCTGGTGGGGGAATAATGGGACCCGCTTCAAGCTCTATGAGAACGGCGAAATGATTGAGGAGGGCGCTCTGACAGACCAGTCACCGTCCGCCCAATCCGCACAGATCGATATTACCGGCAGGCCGAACGGGACATACGTGTATACGCTGGAACTTAGCAACCCGCATGGTTCGGTCACAAGTGCACCCTTAACAGTAACGGTCACCGATGCCTCCCCTGGTCAGGCGGTATTATCCAACGATAACTGGGACGGGGACGGCAGCTATGCGGTTACGATGAATCTGTGGTGGGGGACGAATGCGGCGGAATACCGGCTGTATGAGAACGGTGTATTGGTTGATACCCAAACCCTGCAGCCGCATACCCCGGATGCCCAGTCCGCAGTCACTGCAATCTCCGGCAAAGCTCCCCGAACCTATGAATATGAAGCTGTCCTGCTCAACGCGGCAGGCGAGTCCCGATCTGAGAAGATGACGGTGACGGTGGGGGAGTGAGCGGCTGGCTGAAGGTTTGAATGATGCGCTTGGTGGTTTGGAATTTCTACTGGAAAAGCCCGGGAAACCGGGCTTTTTGCGTTTCAAGAGATAAATTTCATAGATTGGTCAGAATGAGGATGGAGGGCGAGCTGTGAAGTGCATTAATACCCTTGATTTGGGCAAAAGTAGGCGGCGAGCGTAAATGAGGTGCATTAATACCTCTGAATCCAGTGAATGCGGGCCAGACGGGCAAATGTAGTGTATTAGTGCACCTGAAACGTTCTTCAATTGCCTCCAGTTACAGCAATCTTGCAATTGTACAGTAACAATCCTGTATACCGCGTGCTATTCTTGGGCCAGAAACACTAGCACCTGGCGCATAGTAGCACATACCACACTAGAACCGTACCAAGCGCACACTAGCACAGTAGTAACTAGCAGTAATCAGCACCCTCATACCAGTTCAGTTGTTCAAAAGGGAGGCGGGGCCGGAGAATTATGTATGCGTTTACAATCAGGTGAGTTTGAAATCAAATGAAGGAGGCGTAATAGATGAAGTCAATCAAACACTGGATACTTGCTCTTGTGATGACGCTGCTGCTTACCACAGTCCCCGCGGGGACGGGGAGCGCGGCAGCTGTGCTGGAGGAGGTGCCTTTTCCGATGGATTCGAGCAATCAGGCAGGATGGTGGTCTCCTCTTGCCACCTACGGGCTTGGCTATGAGTATGCCTATATGGCCTATAACGCCCCGGGGTCGATTCCTGGTAAACATACAGTAGCTATTGCGAGAAGAGACAACGACGGGATATGGAGCAAGCTTCCGCTTATGGATGGGACAACCCCGGCCGAATATGTGGACGATCTCGGGCATAACCAGCCTTCTATCGCGAGAGACGGAAGCGGGCGGTTCCACGTTTTTGCTTCCATGCACAGCAACCCCTGGCGCTACTACCGTTCAGATACCGTAGGCGGGATTCCGCAGAACCACTCGGACGAGCTGCCCGCAGGCATGACCGTAACCTATCCGGTAGTCACGACTGCTCCGAATGGAGACCTGTATTTGCTGGTGCGCATCGACAAGGATCCGGCTGGTAAAAGAGAGGCTGTTCTGTTCCGCTGGAACAATGCCGACTCTGTATGGACTCAGGTCAAGACCATTGCGGCGCACCTGAACCGGTCAGTCTATCCGGATGACCTGGTTTTTGACGCAAACGGCGACCTGCATATCTTGTTCGAGTGGGCGTACTTCGCCGCCAGTCCGCTGCGCCACCAGTTGTCCTATATGAAGTACAGCCCGTCCACAGGCGTATTCAGCAAAGCGGACGGAACTCCGGTTACAGCGCCGGTCTCCCTGACTACGGCGGATATTGTGCAGCCGATGGCACCAAGCGAAGCCTATGTGCAGAGCGGCAGCGACCCCGGCGGCCCGGGCGTGCAAAGCGCCAAGATGACGCTTGACTCTGAAGGCCGGCCAGTGATTGCTTACCGTTACCGTGAGGAGGGCAGCACAAGCTTTGCTGTGAAGCAGGCTACTTACGGTGCAGGGGGCTGGAACCTGCAGACCGTCTATAACGCTGCTCCCACCAACGCAGCGATCGATGTGACCTGGACCGGTACAACAGCCAGAATCTATTATGTCAAAAGCAGCGGTACGGACCGTGCATTCATGGCAGTGAATACCGGCGGCGGCTGGACGGAGAGCTCGCTTGCACCAGGAATCCCGGTTGAACGGCTGGCGGCAGACCGCAGTCCGAAGGGGATTGACATCTTGTATCTGGTAGATGTAACGAACCTGAAGCTGTACTATGGGCGAAATAACTAGACTAGGTGAGGCCAGTTCCACCACATAGCTATCTGCCAAAAAAAGAACCCGGACATTCGTCCGGGTTCTTTTATATTGCATCTATACATACACGATGATATAATCAACTGCGACTATTTTTTTGAACGAGAACATAAATAACGCATCTTATATTTTTAATATAACATGCGGCCATGAGGATGTCAATTTATTTTTCCGCCGAATGGGTTAACGGTTTCTACTTCATCAGTTAGGGGAGATTGGAATGGAATCACTGGTTCTGGGGCTTAAGGAATTAGACAACGCGCCGCTGCGGTTGGTTGGCGGGAAGGGGCTGAACCTGGGCAAGCTGTCGCGGATGGAAGGCCTTCATGTACCTGAAGGCTTCTGTGTGACTACGGAGGGTTATCAGGAAGCTACCCGGCATAATGAAGCTTATCAGGCGTTGCTGGAACGGTTAACGGCGATGCAAGCCGAAGACCAGGACCCGGCGCAATTGGCCGATATCAGCAGAGCGATCCGCCAGACGATTGAAGCATCCGAGATTCCGCCCGGAGTTGTGGCCGCAGTAACGGGGCAGCTCTCGCGGTTTGGGGAGGATCAGGCGTATGCGGTGCGCTCCAGTGCCACGGCTGAGGATCTGCCACAGGCCTCTTTTGCCGGTCAACAGGATACGTATTTAAATGTGATTGGCCTGGACGCCATTCTGGAGCACATCCGCAAATGCTGGGCGTCGCTGTTCACGGACCGTGCAGTGAGCTACCGGATGCAGCAGGGCTATGATCACAGCCAGGTCTATTTATCTGTCATTGTGCAGAAAATGGTCTTTCCACAGGCCGCAGGTATCATGTTCACCGCCGATCCCGTTACGAATAACCGCAAGCTGTTGTCGATCGATGCCGGTTATGGTCTGGGTGAAGCACTCGTCTCAGGCATAGTATCTGCGGATGTCTATAAGGTACGGGATGAGCGCATCGTGGAGCAGCGGATTGCCTCCAAAAAACTCGCGGTCTACGCCTTACCCGAAGGCGGTACAGAAGTCCGCCCGCTTAATCCCGTTCAGCAGGAAGCGCAGACGCTTACGGAACCGCAAATTGTGCAGCTCGCCCGGATCGGGAGGCAGATTGAGGCCAACTTTGGGGTTCCACAGGATATCGAGTGGTGTCTGGCTGATGATACCTTCTATATCGTCCAGAGCCGGCCGATTACTACCTTATTTCCCATCCCTGATTCCGGGGATTCAGAGAACCGCGCGTATATCTCAGTCGGACACGGGCAGATGATGACAGATGCGATGAAGCCGCTGGGCTTATCTTTTCACCTGATGGTTACTCCTGCCCCTATGCGTGTGGCCGGTGCCAGACTGTTCGTTGACATCACCGCGCATTTGGCTTCACCCGCCAGACAGACGATTATTGATACGCTTGGCAAGTCCGATCCGTTAGTCAAAGATGCACTGCTGACGATCACTCAGCGGGAGGATTTCATCCCCCTGCTGCCAGCGCCTGAGCCCGCACCCGGCTCCGCTGCAAGCAAACCAGACATACCCGCTCCCCAGGAGCAGGCTGCGCTCAAGTCCGATCCGGCCATCGTTACAGAACTGATTAAGATTAACGAAGCCTCGGTGGCAGAACTGAAGCAGGAGATCCGAGGCAAAACCGGCGCGGCATTGTTTGATTTTATCCGGGAGGATATGAAGGAGCTTAAGCGCCTGCTGTTCAATCCGCAGAGTACAGCGGTGTTCATGGCTGCCATGGATGCATCAGCGTGGTTAAACGAACATTTAAACGAGTGGCTCGGCGAAATCAACGCAGCAGATACCTTATCGCAATCGGTGGACAACAACATTACCTCAGCCATGGGCCTTGCGCTGCTTGATGTGGCCGATGTGATCCGTCCTTTTCCGCAGGTCATCGATTATTTGCAGCAGCACTTACAGGTCAGGGATTTCCTGGCCGGACTCCTTCCATTAGAAGGCGGGCAAGCCGCACATGCAGCACTGACAGAGTATCTCGATAAATACGGAATGCGCTGTACGGGAGAGATCGACATTACCCGAACCCGCTGGAGCGAGAATCCGGCGATTCTGATTCCTATGATTCTCAGCAATATCAGGCAGTTTGCACCGGGAGCTGGCCGACAGAAATTCCAGCAGGGGCTGAAGGAAGCCCTGGAAAAGGAACAGGAGATTATTGAGCGCTTGCAGTTGTTGCCGGATGGCGGGGACAAGGTGCGGGAAACCAGACTACGGATCGAGCTGGTCCGGCATTATATCGGGTACCGGGAATATCCGAAATACGGGATGGTCAGCCGCTATCTGGTTTACAAACAGGCGATGATGCAGGAGGCGGAACGGCTCGTGCTGGCAGGCAGCATCTATGACAAGGAAGATATTTTCTATCTGCAGTTTGAGGAGCTGCACGAGGCCGTTCGCACTGGTGTGGTCGATGACGGGCTGATTAAGAGCCGCAAGGACGAATTCAAATTAGCTGAAAAGCTTACGCCGCCCCGTGTCATCACCTCCGAGGGTGAAATCCTGTCCGGCCGTTACAGACGGGAGGATCTCCCGCCCGGAGCCTTGGCAGGCCTGCCTGTCTCTACAGGAGTGGTCGAGGGCCGGGCACGGGTCATTTGTAACATGGAGGAGGCAGAGCTGGAGGATGGGGATATTCTGGTCACCTCGTATACAGACCCCAGCTGGACACCGCTATTTTTCTCCATTAAAGGGCTGGTTACCGAGGTCGGCGGGCTGATGACCCACGGGGCTGTGATTGCCCGGGAGTACGGCTTGCCTGCCGTTGTCGGTGTGGAAAATGCGACCTCACGGATTCAGGACGGGCAACGAATTCGCATAAATGGAAGCGCAGGATATGTCGAGCTGCTATAATGTTTCATTAAAGACTATTATTGAGGCAAGGGGGAGCACCTGAACATGATTATATCGCTTGAAAATGTATCCTGGCGGCGTGAGCAGACGATGATTCTGCAAAATATGAATTGGCAGGTACAGCAGGGACAGCACTGGTGTATTGTCGGTCTGAACGGCTCAGGCAAAACGACTATGCTGAATGTCGTGAATGGCTATATATGGCCTACCCAAGGTCAAGTGGAGGTGCTGGGCCACCGCTTCGGCGATGTAGACCTGAGAGAGCTGCGCAAGCGGATCGGCTGGGTCAGCACCTCTTTGCAGCAGAAGCTCTACGGCCATCAGACGGCGCTGAACATCGTCCTGAGCGGCAAATTTGCCACAATCGGGCTGTACGACAAGACGGAAGAAGAGGATCTGAAGCAGGCAGAGGAGCTGCTGGAATTCCTGGATTGCTCAGCCCTGGCCACACGCACTTATGATACCTTATCACAGGGGCAGCGCCAGAAGATCCTTATTGCACGCGCGCTGATTGCTAATCCCGAGCTGCTTATTCTGGACGAGCCGTGCACGGGGCTGGATATTTTTGCGCGGGAGCAGCTGCTGCAGATGATTGAGAAGATCACGAAGCAGGAGGGCGGCCCCACTTTGTTGTATGTAACCCATCATATCGAGGAGATTGCACCCTGCTTCACGCATACCCTTCTGGTCAAGAAAGGGGAAATCTATAAAGCTGCCGGGACCGCGGAGTGTCTGAAGTCCGAGGTGCTTAGCGATTTCTTCGATACCCCGGTTGAGGTGCAGGAGCACCATAACCGCAAATGGCTGACTTTGGGCTAATATAAGAGACTTTCCGTAGCAGCCATGACAAATAGTGTTTTGTACCCGGGAGACATGCCGTGTCCATTTCATCAAGTCCGTAATATTGTGTAGGGCAGGACCATAAAAACCACAATATTAGGAGGTATGGATTATGGCAGATGAAGGATGCAATCAGAATGCTTCCGGAGCTTGCTCGCATGCAGAGGGGAACTCCACTACCGCAAGCGGGTTTGCTTCTCATGCTGAGGGGTCTCAGACCACAGCCAGTGCTTCTGCGGCACATGCTGAAGGATACCAGACTCTTGCAGTTCTGGATACGTCCCATGCTGAAGGGTACGCGACGCTTGCCTCAGGACCGGCCGCACATGCGGAAGGTTACAATACCTATGCAATCAATGACTCTGCCCACGCTGAGGGAGGTCTAACTGTTGCTTCCGGAACTCAATCTCACGCTGAGGGTGCTCAGACAACTGCTTCGGGTGTAGCTTCACACGCGGAAGGCAATCAGAGCACTGCAAGTGGTGTATACTCTCACTCAGAAGGCTACTTGACTGTAGCTGCCGGGCCAGCTGCTCATGCAGAAGGCTTTTCCACTCAGGCGAACGGGCTTTCGTCTCATGCTGAAGGTTCCTTTACTGAGGCGAATGCAAACTATTCTCATGCAGAAGGAGTTTCTACAATTGCCGGTGCTCAGAGCTCTCATGCTGAAGGTAATTCTACAGTTGTTCTTGAAGAACACTTTGAAGCTCACATTATGGGTATCAATGGTCAGACAGTTTACCCCGCTTCCTGGCATTTAGCCAATGGTACTCCAGGCAACCCTGACCTGGCTGCTGTACTTCAGGGGTCTACGGGAAATTTGTACCTTCAAGGCACGGTAATATCTCCTGGCGCCGATTATGCCGAAATGTTTGAGACGGTGGATGGATTGCCGATCGAGCCTGGATATTTTGTGACCACGGTTGGGGAGCGGGTCAGAAAAGCAACGCCGGCAGACAATTATATCTTAGGCGTAGTCAGTGCAAAGCCCTCTGTCCTTGGCGATGCAAGCCCCTTGAACTGGAAAGGTAAATACGAAAAGGATGAATGGGGCAGGGTCAAATATGAAGACCGGGTAGTAGAAGCTGTGACTGACGGCGAGGGCAATGTTCTGGCTCCTGCGCATACTCTAAAAGCGGCTGTGATTCATCCCCAATTCGACTCTTCCCAAACCTATGTGTCACGGATGGATCGTCCAGAGTGGGTGGCTGTAGGAACCATGGGCAAGCTGCTGGTCCGTGATGATGGAACCTGTCAGGTGAACGGATTCTGTCTGCCTGGTGAGGATGGAGTAGCAACCGCTTCAGTAGAAGGGTACCGCGTTCTTGCGAGAACAGCACCTAATCAAATTAAAATTTATGTGAAATAAATGATTATGCAAGCGGGCGTAACGCAAAAACATAAGGCAGCAATTCTCCTGTTACAGAGGATTGCTGCCTTCATTATTGCTGTTTATTGATACTTCGGTAGCCAGTCGCCATGGGCCTCGATCAAATCATCGCACATGCTGACAATGTCATCCATCGACAGCTCGGCAGCGGTATGCGGGTCCAGCATGGCGGCGTGGTAGATATGGTCCTTCTTGCCCGTCATAGCCGCTTCAATGGTCAGGAGCTGGGTGTTGATATTGGTCCGGTTCAGCGCTGCGCACTGCGGAGGCAGATCGCCGACGAAGGTTGGCGTTACGCCGCTTCGGTCCACGAGACAAGGCACCTCAACGCAGGCTTCACGCGGCAGGTTGGTGATCAGCCCGGTGTTCATCACATTGCCGCCGATCTTGAACGGCACATCCGTCTCCATGGCTTCCAGAATGTATGAAGCATATTCATGGGAACGCTCATGCGTCAGATCCTGGTTGTTCACCAGCTCCCCGCGCATCTGCTCCCACTGCTTGATCTGTTCCACGCAGCGGCGCGGATATTCATCCAGCGGAATCTGGAACCGTTCGATCAGCTCGGGATAGTTCCGCTTAATGAAGTATGGATGGTATTCGGCGTTATGCTCAGAGGACTCGGTAATATAGTAGCCGAATTTCAGCATCATCTCATAGCGGACCATATCGTAGTGCGGTTCAAGCTGCTTCTCGGCTGCACGCCGCTTGATCTCCGGGTAGAGGTCCTCGCCGTCTTTGGTGACTTCAAGCAGCCAGGCCATGTGGTTGATGCCGGCGATTTTGGCTTGAACGCCTGTCTTGTCGATGCCCAGATGGTCGAATAATCCGGGAATACATTGCTGTACGCTGTGACACAGGCCGATCGTATTCACGCCGCCGTAGGTGTTCATGACATTCGTCAGAACGGCCATCGGGTTCGTGTAATTCAGGAACAGCGCATCCGGGCACACCTCACGGATATCGGTCGCGAAGTCCAGCATGACCGGAATGGTGCGCAGGTTGCGGAAGATCCCGCCAATGCCCACCGTGTCAGCAATCGTCTGGCGCAGGCCGTATTTCTTCGGAATCTCAAAATCGGTAATCGTACAAGGATCATACCCGCCCACCTGTATGGCGTTAACTACATACTTGGCACCGCGCAGCGCTTCCTTACGGTCAGTATAGGTAGTTACGGTACAAGTGCTGCCGCTGCTTTTCTTCAGATTCTGGAGCATACTTGCTGAGTCATTCAAGCGCTGAAGATCGATATCGAACAGCGCAAGCTCGAAGCCCTGCAGGGCAGGAGTAGCCATGATATCGCCGAGGACATTCTTCGCGAAGACGGTACTTCCGGCACCGATAAATGTAACTTTGGACATAAGTGAGTAGCCTCCTGTAAGATGCGGAAAAAGCCTTCTGTCCTATGGCCGCTTGCCGATGATTCTGACAGAAATGTGCTGAAACAGAAGCTTTTTACGCTGATTTCTAATATAATCACTATAGAATAGAACCGCTGCGCGGGCTATGGAGAAAGACAAGATACATATGGAGGAATGTTGCATGGACCCGGATCATTATCAATTCACCCTGGGCATTAACCTGACGCCGGAGGAGCAGGAGCTGTCCGTGCTGTTCAGCGGCGAGGGGAGACCGCTTCCCGGACATACCATAGGGCCGTCCGTACATGATTTTTACCTGATCCATACGGTACTTGAGGGCAGCGGCCGGTTCGAGACCGATACGTTCTCGGCGGAGTGCAAGGCGGGGGACACCTTTGTGATTATCCCGGGCATGTTATTCAGCTATAGAGCCGATGCGGACAACCCGTGGCATTATGTGTGGGTCGCCTTGCAGGGCATCGGCGTGCTGGATCAGCTCCGGGCGGTCGGGATCACCAGGGAACGGCCTTTCGTCCATTCGGATTCGGTTACGGAGCTGCATAACCTGTATTCGGGCATCCGGCAATCCTTCAAGCAATCCGCCCATCCACGGCTGGAGAGCCTGGAGGCCTCCGGCTGGGTACGGCTGCTGCTCCACCGGTTTGGGCAGGACAATCTGGACGAATTGCCGCGGCACCCAAGCGAAATGCCGGAGATGATCGACCGGCAGATCGACCAGGCGATCCGCTGGATTACGCTGCAATTCCACCAGCAGCTCAGCATTGACCACATCGCGTCTTCACTCGGCTATCACCGGGTTCATTTGTCCAAGGCCTTCAAGCAACGCACCGGAATGTCACCCAAGCAATATTTGCTCAAAGTCAGGATGGACAAGGCAAGGGAGCTGCTGGCAAGCCCGTTGACCATCGAACAGGTAGCCTCCTCGGTCGGCTTCAATGACGCCCTGTATTTCTCCAAGCAATTCCGCAAAGCTGCGGGGATGCCGCCGAGCGAATACCGGGCCGCACTCAGGAACGGAAATTAGCAAGAGACAAGTCGCAGGAGGGGAGAATGATGATGAACAAACCGCAGGTGCAAAGAATCCGCGATCTGACCGTAGTGCGCAGAGGGGAGGGCCGGGTGCTGGTTATCGGCTGTGACTCCAGTGCCAGCATCGGCAACAAGCCGATGGATGCGGTGCAGACCTCGCCGGAGATCGCCGGGTATTATGCGGCCAGGGTAGCCGTGATGGAGGTGCTGTCCGCTGGAGCGGAAATTCTGACGGTCGTTGATACTCTGGCTGTAGAGAAGGAGCCTACAGGCAATGAGATTATCCGGGGCATCAGCAGGCTGCTGGAGGAAGCCGGACTCACCGCCGCTCATGTGAACGGCAGTACGGAGGATAACTTCGCAACCTCCCAGACCGGCATTGGAATTACGGTGATCGGGGAGGCAGACGAAGCGCACTTGAAGCTGGGTTGCTCACAGGCCGGCGACTGTATCGTGATGTTGGGCGAGCCGCTGGTGGGCAGCGCCGTGCTGGAGCAGGAGGCTAGTCTATGCACACTCCCTCAGCTTCAGCTCCTGTTGGCCGCCCCTGAAGTCCATGATATTCACCCGGTCGGCTCGAAGGGAGCAGGGTATGAGGCGGGACTAATGGCTGAGCTGAATGGATGCAGCTTCCGCCCAGTGCCGGGGATCACGGAGATGCTGGAGGCATCCGGGGGGCCGGCGACAGCGGTGATTTTTGCGGCAGAGGAACAACATCTTGCCGGTCTTCAATCGGGAATAGGCGGGAAGATGGAAATTATCGGTTATTTGCAGCCTTGACCGGTCTGCGAAAGGTGAATACCACTCTCAACATATAGAGGAGCATCGCCGTCGATTAGCTGGACTAATTCTGCGAGAATTCAACGGAGAAATTTCACGCTACACCTACCTTGCCGGTAAGTAAATGGATAAACGTATCTTAGTTTCCCACATTCTGCGGGATGGCCAGTAACAATTGGAAAAACAGCATCTGCTATTCACGAGTTGGGCTATTTCAGCTAAAACCTGATGAGTTAAGTGCCATTTTTCCAACTGTTTCCCCGGCTTACACCATAAGTTCTTAAGCAAGTGGAGGGAATCCAACTATATTCGATCCAGCAAACGATTCGCTCCAGTAAACGCCAATCCCCAGGCTCATCCGCTATCAAACCGCGACAAAGCAGCGTAGTTGACATCATTTAAATTTAAAGTTATTATAGACACTCATAGTCCTTGATTGTGGCGATGCATATTATTAGGACGACGCAGATGGAAGATGAGATAGCTATTTTTTTGTAATATTCACAGACTATAGAAGTCTCTAATATCCGCGAATTAGCCTGCCGTCACCGCCACACTGGACACCAACCACTAGGAGGAATTACAAATGACGAATTTGAAAAATCATGATCCCGCAAATGCAGTTAATGCAGACGCAGTAATTATCGGCGGTGGCCCTGCCGGCCTTAACGCCGCGCTGATGCTGGGGCGCGCACGGAAACTGACGGTTGTGATCGATGCGGGACAGCCGCGTAATGCGGTCACCCGGGAAGCGCATGGCTTCCTGACCCGGGACGGAATTGCTCCGTTCGAGCTACGGCGGATTGCCATCGAGCAGCTCGCACCTTATCCCTCAGTCTCTCACATTGAAGATACCGTAATATCCATTGCCGGCGAAGATGGAGCATTCCTGCTGGAGACAGCTTCAGGACGTAAAATTACCAGCAAGAAGCTGCTTTTCGCCGCAGGCATGAAGGACCGCAGGCTGGACATTCCGGGGCTGGCCGAGGTCTACGGGAAAAGTGCCTTTGTCTGCCCGTACTGCGACGGCTGGGAATTAAGAGACCAGCCGCTGGTGCTCATCAGCAGAGGGGAGGCGCTCAAGCATATGGCTCCGCTATTGTCCGGTTGGTCCAAGCGGATCACGGTTTGCACGAATGGTCCCGATGAACTCACAGAGGCGGAACGCGATGAATTGCGTGCGCATGAGATTCCGTTATTCGATACCCCAATCCGTGAGATTACCTCCGCTGAAGGGATGGTTAACCATGTGAAGCTGACGGACGGAACCGAAATTCCGTGTACCGGAATCTTCTTCCGGCCCGAGCTGGCTCCGGGAACGGATCTGCCGCAGTCTCTGGGCTGCCGGGTATCCGAGCTGGGCATCCTTGAGACGAGCGAGTCAGGCCAGACCAGCGTTCCCGGTATTTACGCCGCAGGGGATGCAGTTACAATGATGCATCAATCGATAGCCGCCGCCGCATCAGGGGCACTAGCCGCTGCTGCACTGAATGGTGAGCTGAACCGGGAAGCCTGGAACGCCGGTCTGCATAATTCTTCCCTGAGCAGCAAAGGATAACATTACTATGAAACTGGAATTCAAGGCATAGAGCAGGGGGAGTACACGTGAAGGCAGCAACGGATAAGGAGCAACAGATCCTGTTGACTCAGCGGCTGGCAGAGAATGAGCAGGTCCTGCGGGATGTTTTTGCGGGTTGTGATGATATTGTGTTCCATTCATTCCAGACCCTTCACCGTACTTCCGCACTCTGTGTCTACTGTTCCGGACTCTGTAATACTGAGCGGCTGGAGCAGCAGGTGTTGGCTCCGCTGGAGCAGGCCGGTCTGGAGATTGAACCGGCAGAGGCGTTACCGGCCCAGCTTCCGGTCTCCTCAATTCACCGGATCGCGACTGCAGAGCAGGCCATTGAAGCTGTTCTGGACGGCGAAGCTGTGCTGCTGCTGGAAGGACAGGCTTCAGGCACAGGCTATCCGCTATATAAGGTGCCTACACGGACCCCGGAAGAACCGGCTGCAGAGTCCACTGTACGCGGAGCCCGTGACGGATTCACTGAAACCCTCGCCTCGAATCAGTCTCTGCTGCGTATGCGGCTGAAGACGCCTTCGCTCAAGCTGCACACCAAGAAGATCGGGGAGTACAGCCACACGAATGTGATCCTTGCCTATATAGAAGGCATTATTCAGCCGGAACTGGTCACCGAAGTACACCGGCGGCTTAGCCGCCTGAAGATCAAAGATGTTCTGGAGAGCCAGTATATTGAGCAGGGCATCATCGACCAGCCTGGTTCGCCTTTTCCGCAGATGATTGCTACGGAGCGGCCTGATGTGGTGGTCTCCAATCTGCAGGAGGGACGCTTCGCGCTGCTGATTGACGGGACCCCGTTCAGTCTGATCGGCCCGGTTAATATGTTCTCCATGCTGCAATCACCGGAGGACTATTACGAGAATATTTACATGAGCATATTTGTCCGCTGGCTCAGATATATTTTCTATGCCTTGTCGCTCCTGCTGCCTTCCGCTTATGTCGCAATCACTACCTTTCATCAGGAGATGATCCCGACGGTTCTGCTGCTCAGTATCGCGCGGGCGAGAGAGGAGATCCCGTTTCCGGCTCTGGTTGAAGCGCTTATTATGGAGATTTCCTTCGAGGCGCTGCGGGAGGCCGGCGTCCGGCTGCCGAAGCAGATCGGTTCTGCTGTCAGTATCGTCGGCGCGTTGATAATAGGCCAGGCAGCCACCACTGCGGGCATTGTCTCCGCTCCAATGATCATCATTGTGGCGATTACCGGCATCGCCTCCTTCATGGTCCCGCGTTATTCCGCCAGCATCGCCACCCGCCTGCTGCGCTTCCCCATGATGGTTCTGGCGGGCACGCTGGGGCTGATCGGTGTGATGCTCGGCATCATTCTGGTGGTTATTCACCTCAGCAGTCTGCGCTCATTCGGCAGACCCTATCTGTCGCCAGCGGCTCCGACATTCGGCAAGGGGCTGAAGGATGTGCTGTGGCTCTCCCAGCCCCGGAGCAAATGACGGCAACCGGACTACACCATAGAGGGGGATCCATATGCTGACTGATAAAGGGCAAATATCCGTTACCCAACTGGCCTATCTGGTGTTTCCTTCGATTCTTGCCACCGCCATATTGTCTGTTCCCGGCATCACCATGCATTATGCGGGACATGATATGTGGTTATCGCCCATATTGGGCTCGCTGTCAGGCTTTGTAGCGATTGGCATCTCTCTTGGACTGAACCGGCTCTATCCCGGCAAAACGATTATGCAGTCCAGTCTGCTGATCGCCGGATGGCTGCCGGGGAAGCTGATCGGACTGGCCTTTCTGCTCTATTTACCCCATCTGAACGGTCTGATTATCCTGGAATACGGCGAGTTCATTGTCAATAATGCACTTCCGCAGACGCCTCTGCTGGTCATTATGAGCACTATGGTTATCGTCTGTGCGATCAATGTCAGGCTGGGGATTGAGGTGGTCAGCCGGACCGCCCAGGTGTTCGTTACGCTGCTGGTGGTGATGCTCTGCCTGATCTTTGTCCTACTGACCGGGGAGCTGCGGCCTGCCGAGCTGCTCCCGTTCATGGAGAACGGGCTCGTTCCCATTATCAAAGGCTCGGTGGCTCCGGCTGCGTGGTTCAGTGAATATATTGTGCTGGCCTTCCTGCTGCCTTATGTGAACAGCAGGAAACGACTGGCCCGGACGCTGTTCGTCACGCTGGTGGTGACGACACTGGCGATGACGGTGACCAATCTGTTCTGCCTGCTGCTGATGGGCGATTTGACGGACAGCTTCGCTTTTCCGGTGATGATTGCTGCCCGTTACATTACGATAGCCGATTTCCTGCAGCATATCGAGGCGCTGATTATTGCGATCTGGATCTTCGGGATCTTTGTCAAAATTTCTGTCTTCCTCTACATCTTCGCCACCGCAGCCGCAGAATGGTTCGGGCTTGACGATTATAAGCCGCTGGTGATTCCGCTATCCTTCCTCAGTATTGTGTTTTCGTATTGGGTAGTAACCGGCGAAGCCGGGGCGGCCGCGCTGGTGAGTGCTTCGGCGAATATCTATACCATGCTGTTCCTGATCGGGCTTCCCGCCGCAATCTATGGACTGGCGTTGCTCAAGAAGGGGCTGAAGCGGCGTAGCAAGGCTGAAGGATAAAGGAGGGAGGGTTATGCGGGGCTTCAGAGTCATTACAGCATTATTGGCACTATTGCTTAGCAGTATATTCCTCGCCGGATGCTGGGACCGCACGGAGATCAATGACCTGGCCATCGTACTGGCCACAGGTGTGGATTATGAGGAGGGGCAGGCCCAGTTGACGGCCCAGATCTTCATCCCGCGCAAGGGAGGCGGCGGATCAGAGAGCGGCGGAGCCGGAGAAGGCGCAAGCGGCGTGACCATGACCCGCACGGCCAAAGGGGAGAACATTGCCGAAGCGCTGAACCGGCTGCAGCGGAAGGTGGCCCGCCATATGTTCTGGGGCCAATGCGAGGTGATTGTGATCAGTGAGGCGGCGGGGAAGCATGGGCTGCGTGAATTCGTTGACTTCTTCCTTCGTTATCCGCAGTTCCGCGAACATGCCTTTGTCTTCTCCAGCCAGGATTCCGCCAGGGATATTCTTGCCTTACTGGACCCGCTGGAGCGGAGCACCTCCGAATCCCTCCGGGAGATGGCTAATATGAACCTCGGCACACGTGTTACCATGCTGGAATTGTCCCAATCCCTCCAGGGTGCCAGCGGTTCAGCCGTTCTGACCCGTATCGTGATTGCTCCGCCGGAGCCGAATGATGGCCCGAATGCAACAACTCCCTCACTCAAAGGGTTAAGCCTGTATAAGCACGGCAAGTATACTCTCACTGTGAAAGAGCCGGTTAGCCTCGGAGTGCTGCTCATGATAAAAGAGCTGAATAATATTATCATGCCGGTTGCACTGGAAGGTGAGGACGGCTCCTTCTCGATTCTGTCGAAGCAGATCACTACAATGCTCACCCCCCGTATTGTTAACGGAGAGTGGATGATGAAGATCGGGATTCAGGCTAAGGGAGAAGTGGTCCTCAATACAACGGATGCCAACCTGACTGATCCGGCGAAGGTGAAGGCGCTGAAGGAGGCATGGGCGAAGAAGCTCAAGGATCTCGCTGAGCAAGCCCTTCACATGTCGCAAAAGGAGCAGAAAACCGACTTTTTCCGGTTCGCCGACAGCTTCCGCAGACATTACCCGCAAGAATGGAAGAAGAAAAAGGAGCAGTGGGAGACGATGTATCCCGGGCTGCAGGTGGAAGTGTCCGTTAAGACGGCTATTACAGGCAACGGCAGATCCACCGGACCCCAGGGCATACCGGAGCAATCCTCCGACTGACCGGATAGACGCCTGAGCTCCGGCAACCAGACAAGGATGTGGGAAGCATGAAGATAGCAATGATCCTGGGCATTCTGCTGCTGTCTGCGGCGATCATCATTATTGAATTCCGGGACACCAAAAGCAAGAAGGCGAGACGGGTTGCAGCAGGCATCACTCTGATGACGGCGGGGCTAACCATTCTTCTATTCATTCAGCCAGGCCTGCCGGGTCCCACCGAGCTGGTGAAGCTGGTATTCGGCAAGATCGATCTGATCATGAAATGAAGCCTAAGGCAGCTCCTTCTCGGGGCTGTCTTTTAAGTTATTACCAAATTCATTTAAGCGATTACATTTTTATATTTCCCCGGGTAGCTATAATGAAGAACAAGAGAGCTCCTTAATACAGCCGAAGGGATGGTAGAAATGAAAGCGGTTTTAAACAGTCAGCAAGATCAAATCGGATTAGCACGCAAACACACCTTTTGGCTCAGGATCAGGAGAGATGCGATACTCTACATCCTTTTGCTGCTGCCGCTCCTGTACATTGCCATTTTTAAATATGCTCCAATTTATGGCTTGGTGATGGCGTTTCAGGACTACAATATTTTTCAGGGGACGAGTGGAAGCGAATGGGTCGGACTCGATGTGTTCCGGTTTATTTTTGAACAGGACAGCTTCTACCGTGCCCTTAAAAATACGCTGGTCCTGAATGTTCTGGACTTAGTGGCAGGCTTCCCGGCCCCGATTATTCTCGCGATTCTGCTGAACGAGGTCCGGATGGCCAGATTCAAAAAAGTGACCCAGACCGTGCTCTATCTGCCGCACTTCATGTCCTGGGTCATCATCGGCGGGATCGTCTACCTGATGTTCTCGAACGGCGGGATGGTCAATCACTTCCTGGATAGTCTGGGGCTGGCGAAGATTGAATTTCTGTCACAACGGGTTCCATGGCTGGTCACTTACATTTCCGTAGGCGTCTGGCAGAACATCGGATGGGGAACGATCATTTATCTGGCGGCCATTACAGGCATCAACAAGGAGCTGTATGAAGCGTCTGATATGGACGGCTGCAGCAGAATCCGTAAAATGTGGCATATCACCCTCCCCGGCATCAAATCTACGATTAACATCCTGTTGATTCTCCAGATTGGCAGAATGGTCTCAATCGGGTTCGACCGCCCCTTTGTCATGGGGAATTCACTGGTCAGCGAATATTCCGATGTCATCAGTACCTTCGTGTACAGAGTGGGAATCAGCTCGGGAGACTTCTCCCAGGCTACGGCCGTCGGGCTGTTCCAGTCCGTGGTAGGTCTGATCCTGCTGGTCGGTGCCAACTTTGTGGCGAAGAAATTAGGTGAGGATGGGATATGGTGAAAGTTACAGATACGATACGAACCAGAAGGATTGGCCGGAAAACAAGTGTGGCAGACATCGCCATAATAGTGTTTATTGTAGCTTTGTCGTTCACGTGCATCGTTCCATTCCTATATATGATAGCGCTTTCCTTCAGCTCCAACGAAGCGATTATCGCGCAAAAGGTAGGATTGTGGCCGGTAGGCTTTACTACAGAGACGTATAAGACGATTCTGACTGATGTTGATATGCTGTATACGCTGGGCTACAGTATTGTCCTGACGATTTTTTATACCGTGGTATGTATGTTCCTGACAATCTGTGCAGCGTATCCATTAACCAAAAAGCGGCTGTGGGGCAGAAACTTCCTGCTGTCCGCTCTCGTCTTCACCATGTATTTCAGCGGCGGTCTGATTCCTTCCTATATTCTGATCAAGAATCTGGGGATGATGGATACGGTCTGGAGTCTGGTGCTGCCGGGCGCAATGAGCGTGTTCAACCTGATTATCCTGAAAACCTTCTTCAGCTCTCTTCCGGAGAGCCTGGAGGAATCGGCGGCCATCGACGGGTGCTCGGATCTGGGGATTCTTCTGCGGATTGTACTGCCGCTCTCACTGCCTTCGATTGCCACCTTAAGCCTCTTCTATGCCGTAGACCGGTGGAACGGATTCCAGGATGCCTTATTCTATATTACCAAAAAAGAACTCTATCCCATGCAGCTCAAGCTGTATCAGATCATCTCAGCCAACCAGCAGCTGGACAGCCAGCAGGGCGGTGAGGGCGGCGCAGGCGCTTTCATTGTGCCGGAGTCGCTTAAGGCTGCAAGCGTCATGTTCACTACCATTCCGATTCTGCTGATCTACCCCAAGCTGCAAAAGTACTTCGTAGACGGTGTAATGACGGGCGCGATCAAGGGCTAAAGCAGGTATACTCTGCGGAAGGGGGGAGGCCGGAGCGGCGGAAGTTGAAGCTGCCGGGGCAAGGAAGCTATAATCTGGATTACTATCATGATAAGGGATGAAAGGGTGGTATACCGTGAAGACAGGCATCAAGAAAGTATCGGCTGTACTGTGCAGCACCGTGCTGCTGGCCGGCGTTGCAGCAGGCTGCGGCGGCAATGATAAAGAGAGCAAAGAGCCAGCCGCGCCGGGATCGTCAAATGCAGCAAAGTCTCCTTCTGATCCTCCTGCCAAACTGACCGTAGAGGTATTCGACCGGGGGGTACAGGGCCAGCCGGACCTGAATAATAATACCTGGACTAAATACGTTAATGAGCATTTCGGCAAGCCGAATAACGCCATTGTGGAATATGTACCTGTCCCCCGGTCGCAAGAGGTCGATAAGCTGAACGTATTAATGGCTGCGGGCCAGGCTCCGGATATCTCCTTCACCTATGACGGGACGCTGGTTACCCGTTTTGCCAAAAGCGACGGTCTTTACACGCTTGACGAGCTGCTGGATACTCACGGCCAGCAACTGAAGGCTTATCTCGGGGAGAACGTGCTCGCATACGGCAAATATAAAGATAAACAGGTATCCATTCCGGGTAAACGTACCCTGCTCGCCTGGAACGGGATGTTCATCCGCAAGGATTGGCTCGACAAGCTGGGGATGCCGGTCCCAACCAATAGAGATGAGCTGTACAATACGCTGGTGGCCTTCCGCGACAAGAACCCGGGCAACGTGAACGGCGTCATTCCGTGGGCAACAGCAGCGGCAGGCATGAACTACACCTTCGGCAACCTGGTTCAATCCTTCTGGGGCGAGATGTCAGAGGAGGAATTCGTCACCACCCCCAACTGGCTGAAGCCGGGCAACAAAGATGCTTACAAATGGCTGAACAAGCTCTATAATGAGAAGCTGATCAGCCCTGACTTTGCCTTGGACAAAACAACCAAGCAGGCGGATGCTGATGTTACCAACGGCAAGGTAGGCTTCTATGCCGCCAACTGGGATTATCCGATGACCCAGAAGATCCGTGAACCGCTGAAGCAAAATGCGCCGGACGCCAACTATATTCCGATTGATACCTTCAAAAATGCCGAAGGCAAATATATCAAAGAGGTATATAATGAGAATGGCATATTCTCCTTCATTCCTAAAAGCAGCAAAAACGCTGAGCTGGCGATCAAATATCTGAACTGGATGGCGGACCCGGAAGTGATGTTCTTCCTGCAGTTCGGTGAAGAAGGCGTTAACCATACCATGAAAGATGGGATCCCGCAGGGGATTTCACAGACCGGCGAGAACATGATGACAAGTAATCTGAATATGGATTATACCGTGATTGTTAACGGCGCTGAGCTGGGCGACACGGAGAAGAACGTCAAAACCTATGCCGCAGCTCTGGCCTCCGGGGATAAGCAGTATGAGTCCCTCGCGATGGAATCCTACAAAATCAACACGACAGACGGTTATTCCTCCTTCTATTACGGGGTTCCTAACGAAGCTAATATCAAGTACGGCAAGACGCTTGGCGACATGAACAAGCAGATGATTGACCGTCTGATCGTGGCCAAGGCGTCCGAATTCGATGCCTTGTACGATAAGCTGGTCAAAGAATACATGGATGCCGGCGGCAAAGCGGTTCAGGAAGAGAACGTGAAGAACTACAGGGAAGTCACGGCGAATAAGAAGTAACACCTGAAATACGGATAAACCACTGGCTGTTCATTGGCCTGGTTTATCCGCATTTCCTTTGTGTAAACATCAGAAGAATCCACAGCCTCAGGAGGAGACCCATGTACAAGGTCATGATTGTAGATGATGAGTCGTGGGCGATTAAGGGAATCTGCAACGCCTTTGACTGGGAACGGTATGGCTTTGAAATCACAGGACAGTTCACGAGTGCGCATCAGGCCTGGGAGGCTATTCTGTCAGAGGAGCCAGACCTTGTATTTACCGATATCCGTATGCCGGACATCTCCGGCCTGGAGCTGATGAAGCTTGCCAAGGCACGGGGACTCAGCACGGAATTCGTCATTATCAGCGGTTATGCGGAATTCGAGTATGCCCAGGAAGCGCTGCGCTTCGGGGCGCTGGATTACTTCCTGAAGCCGCTGGATGTGGATATGGCTGATACGTTCCTGGCGAAGCTCGCCCTGCATTCCTCGCAGAGAAGCGCCGCCCGCAATCATCTTCTGCTGGATGCGCTTACCTCAGCAGATGAGGAGGAAATCAGGCGTTACCTGCCTTCAGGCTCGGATGCGGGCTGGTTCCGCGTGCTTGCGGTTAATTATGAAGAGGACAGGCCGAAGATCACCGAGCAGCTGAAGCTGGAAGGGCAGGCGGTTCAGACGCTGGAGATTGAGACTGGAGCCAATACACTGCTGGTTGTGCTGGTTTGCGGGCAGAAGGCCGGTCTGGAACTCGAAGAGTGGCCGGTTGACAGCCCGGACCTTCCTTATGTCTTGGGCATCAGCAGCATCACCAGCGGGCTGAAGCAGATCGGCAAGCTGATTAAGGAAGCAGAGCAAGCCGCCTCCCAGGTGTTCATTGCGGATATTTGCGGAACCGTCCATTATGAACCCAGACTCCATCTGGTTAAGCCCTGCATCGATGATCTGTACAGCATCGTTCACGAGAATCAATATGACAGCATTGATGCCTACACTGCCGGACTGCCGGAATATTTCCGGCTTCACCGGCTGGGGATGAGCGAGGTCGTCTACTTATGGAATCAGGCGGTCGGCCTTCTGATTAATGCCTATTCTGCAGAACTGAAGGATATGGAGCTGGAGTTCCTGAATTATGCCGAGCTGAAGGAGCGGTTCGAGGACCTGGAGTCGCTGTGCAGCTACCTGCATGATGTGCTGGGCGTCATCCGCGAAGGGAACAGCCGGGCCTTACAGGAGGGGGATATTCTCTCCTGCTTCAACCGGATGCTCGCTTATATCGACCGGAATTATGAGCAGAAGCTGTATCTGAAGGAGCTGTCGGTCCAATTCTTCATCAATCAGGTATACTGCTGCCAGCTGTTCCGGAAGAATCTGGGCAAGACCTTCTCTGAGTATGTGGCCGAGCTGAGGATCGGCAAGGCGCGGGAGCTCCTGACACGGACAGATCTGTCCATCGAGGAGATTGCCGTCAAGTCCGGATACGTGGATTACTACTATTTCAATAAAGTGTTCAAGAAGCACTCAGGGATGACCCCGGCCAAATTCAGAAAAAGCGAAGCTGAGCGGAGCGCCCGGCCATGAAGAGCAGCAGGGTGAAACTGAAGCATCAGCTATGGCTGTTCATCGTGTGCTCGATCATGATATTCATGGTCATGGAATTCTATTTCTTCTACAGCTTCTCGAATCTGACGCAGAAGCGGGCGGTCACCTACAGCAACCAGATGATTGAGCAGACCCGCCGCAAGATCGACTCGGTGTTCAATGATATCCGGATCAGCACCAGTATTGCGGTTAACAGCAAGCTGATCCAGGAGTTCTCTGTCGTGAGCGATGATTACAAAAGAGCGTTCGACAGCGGGCCCTATGCCCTGGATCTCATGGATTACATGAGGTCCTTTAATTCCTATGTAAGCGGAATTGTCATCAATGATATCGCAGGAAGACGGATTTATAGTCTGGAGTCGTCGAGCGGCGATATTTTTTTCATCAACCAGTATGAGAGCTTTATCCGTGAATATAAGCAGGACCCTTCGCTGCGGGAGAAGGGGCGGTTCACCACCATTCTGAAAGACGGGAGAACGGGAACGGAACAGTTCTTCTATATAGAACCGATTATTGAGAATATTGGCGGCGTCCATTTCTCGCAAATTACAGGGTACTGTACGGTCATGGTCAATATAGACAAAATGCAGGGGCTGGTGGAGAATACCGAGCTGACGCGGAACTCCACCCTGTACATTGTGAATAACCGGGATGAGGTCATTGCCTCCACCAACTCCGATGCCCGGGGAACGTTGCTTCAGGATGTATTGTCCAGGAATAAGGATAATCTGCTTGAGGGTGTGAAGGCCACTATTGACGGAGAGGATATCCTCGTCCAGGTCAAGGGGCTGGAGCAGGCCGACGGCTGGCGGGTGGTCAGCATGATTCCGGTGCAGGAGCTGACGGCTGACATGACCCCGATGCGCAAGGTCAGCATTATGGTGGGCCTTGGTATTATTGTGAGTATGATTATTACAGGCAGCTTCTTCATGCATAATCTGACGCGTCCGCTGATGGGACTGGTCATGGATATGAAGAGGGTGGCGCGGCGGGACATGGGCTTCCGCATCAAGGTACGGTTCACCAATGAAGTAGGCCTGCTGGCACGCGACATCAACCGGATGATGGATGAGATGGAGGAGATGGCCAAAGAGATGATCGATACCCAGGCCCGGTTATATGAATCCGAGCTGGGCCAGAAGCAGGCGGAATTCGCCGCCCTGCAGAGCCAGATCAATCCTCACTTCCTCTATAACACCCTGAATTGTATCAGCAGCATCGGACTGGAGTACGGCAGCCGGGAGATAGCCCAGATTACGTACTGCATGTCAAAGATCTTCCGCTACAGCATCAAAAAGGATAATCTGGTGCAGATCCGCGAGGAAGTGGACTGCATTCAGGCCTACATGAAGATCATCCAGATCCGTTATGAGAACAAGTTTAACCTGGCGCTGGATGTGGAGGAGCAGCTGTTAGATTTGGAGACCCCCAAAATGATCCTCCAGCCGATTGTGGAGAACTCGGTCTATCATGGACTGGAGCGGATGGATCAGGGCGGATGGCTCCTGGTGACCGGAAGCCTGGATGAACATGGCGATGTATGCTTCTGCATTACAGATACGGGGAGAGGCATGGAGCCGGAGGAGCTGGCTGCGCTTCAGGCCAAGCTCGGAACAGACAACGCAGAGCGATGTGATGCGGCCAATCCGACAGCGCAGGGCATCGGGCTGCTGAATATTCATAACCGGCTCCGGCATCTGTTCGGAGAAGGCTACGGCCTCACCGTTGACAGCCGCTTGGACTACGGGACGACGGTGAATGTGAAGATTCCGAAGCTGCCGGGGGGCGGAAACGGGAATAGCAAGTGAGTGTGGAATGGGGCATCTCCGTTTATCGGGAGATGCCTTGTTTGCTGTGGAGGGAGGGGGAAGCGGATGGGGAAACAGTTGATGGAAGGGGGAGCAGTTGGATTTAGTCCGCCTGCTGATGGAGATACGGCCCGCCTGGGCGCAGCAGTTGGATAAACGACACTTATTCAAGCGCTATTTACTTAAAGTACCCGAATCCTTGAGCAACAGTTGCTCTTTTTCCACTTGTTTCCCCGCAATGATCAGAAGTCGAGAAATTAAGCTACGTTTATCCAATTATTTGTTTTCCAAGTAACCAATTGTTTGTTTACCAGGTATCCAATTATTTATTTCCGGGCCTGGGCCTGCGCTCGCGATCATACTGGCAGTATTTACAACTAAAACGGTTACAAAAACATTTTAAGATCGTCCATTTTTTTAATCCGGCGCGGAAGGTATTATGAGGACGCTAGACCGAGTCATCATTCCTACGAGAAGGAGATGAAAAAATGAAAGCGGTTAATTTTGCCCGGAAAGAACAGAAGTGGTCCAGAACAAGCGTTAAAGCACTGTTGCTAAGCCTCGCGATCCTGCTCATGCTGCCTCAGTGGGGAGGGAGCGCTGCGGCAGAGGAATCGGGGCCGGCTACGACGGATCCGGTAGTGGCTGCACAAGGAGGAACAAATGTGACGGATTTCTACAATGTCATCATGCAGACCGGGGCCGATCCCTGGGTATACAAGCACACGGACGGTTATTATTACAATACCTTTGTCAATCCCAGCGGAGTGATGGTCCGCAGGTCGAAGACGATCACCGGGATTGAAGCCGGCGAGCGGAGTCTGGCCTGGTCGCCCGTCCCGGGAACCATGTACAGCTCCAATGTATGGGCGCCGGAGATGCATTATCTCAAGGATACGGATGGCCAGTACAAATGGTATATCTACTTCGCAGCCGATAACGGAACCAATGCCAACCACCGCATGTATGTGCTGGAGAATGCCAGTGCCGACCCGATGAGCGGAAGCTGGACCTTCAAAGGCAAGATTACCGATGCCACGGACCGCTGGGCCATTGACGGCACTGTGCTGACGATCGGTAACCAGCACTACTTCATCTGGTCCGGCTGGGAAGAGACGGACGGAAGCTTTCAGAATCTGTACATCGCCAGAATGAGCAATCCGTGGACGATCAGCTCGCAGCGCGTGCTCCTGTCCACACCGGAGTATGACTGGGAGACTTCCCCCGGCAAGATTAATGAAGGCCCGCAGATTACGATCAAAGGGAACAAGATCAATCTGGTCTACTCCGCCAACGGAAGCTGGACAGACAGTTATAGTCTCGGCTTGATTACGGCCAGCACCAGCGCCGATCTGATGAATCCCGCTTCCTGGACCAAGCGTAATCAGCCGCTGTTCTCCAGCGCGAATGGCGTCTACGGCCCGGGCCATCACAGCATCGTGACCTCACCGGACGGCACCGAGGACTGGATCATCTACCATTCCGCCCGCTGGCCGGGCTCAGGCTGGACGCGTAATGTCCGCGCGCAGAAGTTCTCCTGGAACGCAGACAACACGCCGAATCTGGGAGAGCCCGTTAATCCGAACAGTCCGATCACAATCCCGTCAGGCGAGCCGGCCCGGATTCGTTATGAAGCCGAACAAGCTCTGCTCGTGCAGGATCCGGCTGGCACTTCATCTCCGGCGGTCCGGCATGAACCTTCTGCCTCGGGCGGGATGAAGATTACCAATCTTGCGAACACCTACGACCACGCCCAGTTCAATGTCAACGTACCGGAGGCGGGCTTCTATACGCTGTCCGTGCGCAACAGCAACGGCTCAGCGAATGCGGGGGAAGCCACGCATATCTTATCGGTCAACGGCGGTCCCGGAGCATCGATGAATATCGTCTATTCCGGCGCGAACCGCTGGGGAGCCTCCACGTCGAAAATCTATCTTCAGCAGGGAGACAACGTTCTCCGCTTCTTCAAGGGGAACAATCTGGCCGACATCGACAGCCTGGATCTATCCCGGCTGAATACCTCTGAGCTGCTGTTCGGGGCTCCCGGATATACGCTCGGGCTGAATGAAGCCCGCAGCCTGCCGCTCTATAGCGTAACAGGGACAACCTATTCTGCGGTCACAGCAGGCGTCGTTCTGAGCTCGTCCAACACGAATGTGGCGGTTATTCAATCCGGGAATGTGGTGAAGGCCACTGGAGCAGGAAGTGCAACCATTACCGCCACCTATAACGGCAAAACCGCTACCGCTGCCGTTAACGTCAAGGCTGACTCTAAAACGGTACAATCCCTGGCACTCACCGGGCCGGAGCCTGTGCTGATCAGCGGCCAGACCAGCTCACCGCTGCGGGCAACAGCACTTTACAACAATTATGAGGTTCAGGATGTAACCGGGAGTGCGCAGTACACCAGCAGCAATCCAGGAGTGGCTGCCATTGACCCGGCAACTCATACGGTAAACGCTCTTCAACCGGGTACCGCTCTAATTACGGCTTCGTCCGGGGGCAAGCAAGCCACCTACAGTATAACGGTCATTGCCGCCTCAGATGCCGTTCAGGTCACTACAACACTGAAGACGCCTTCAGGCGTAGTTCCCGCACTTCCGGACGTTGTGGATGCCGTCTATCAGAACCAGCCGCAGCAGGCCCAGGTCGTCAGCGGGGAACGGGATGGACTGGACTTCAGCACTATCGGCACGGTTCAGATTCCTGTGATCCTCAAGATAGGCAGCCAGGAGTTCGCTTCCACAATTTCTGTTGAGGTTGTGCCGGGTTATGGCCTGGATGAGATCGTAAATCAGCTTCGCAGCAAGCTGGCTAATAACTCCTATCCGCTTGGAAGCGGTGCAGGCAATTATAGCGCAGCCAAGTATGCTGATTTCGTTGCCGCCGTGGATCAGGCGGAGGTGCTGGCCGGCAATGCGGAGCTGACGCAGGCGCAATTCAATGCAGCGCTGACTGCACTCGAAGAGGCGGAGACCGCTCTGCTGAATTCACTGAATACCACGCAGAACGGTATAACCTATAAGGCCTACCGGGATTTCTCCGGCGATACAGCAGGCAAATATCCCTATGGCATTACTACCCAGGATCTGACGAATGGCGCTACGGCTGTGGTCCGTGAGGAAGGCGGCAACAAATTCCTGCGGCTGACTACAACTAATGTATCTGGGAAAGCCAACCTGTTCCTGCCTTATCTTGGGGAGGTTAGTGCTGCGGGGAATCAGCGTATTGTCATCGAGTACCGTGTCCGGTTAAACAGTAACTTCCAGTATGCCAACGGTGCCATGGTAAGAAATGATAGCGGTACAAGCAACTATTCGATGGTTACAGCGTTTGATTCGGGTAAGATTCTGGTTCAAAACGGCGGCTCCAACAAGGTCAAGGTGAGAGATTTCTCGCTTAACACCTGGTATGCCATCAAAATGGTCGCCAACTGGGATGCCAAGACGTACAGCGTCTATATCAACAATGAAACTGCTCCGGCTGCTACAGATTTCGCCTTCCGCCATACCGGAGGTAACTCCCTGACCGGTCAGCTGTTCGGTGTTGACGGCTATGCGAATGCGTCCATCGACTTCGACGATTTCAAGGTTAGGGTGACCGAATAGCAGCGGAGGGATAGCCAACATGTCAAGTCAAACTTACGAAAAGTTCACACCGCTACACAATGCCAAGCTCGTTCTGGGGTATCTGACCTCCATGGTGGATGAGCAGGAAGACAATCTGCCCTATTGGCTTGTACTGCCGCATAAGAAGCCTGCCGAGGCGGCTCACTGCCGGGTGGACGATGCGGAGCTGGTCGGCTCCTGGTATGAGGCGATAGACGCAGTGCGCAAAATGCTGAAGACAGAGGAAGGCGCTGCGGTGCAGCAATCCTTGTACCGGCATCTGATGAAATCCTGGGGGGAGCACGGCCTGCGCTTTCATGAGCCGTATCCGTGGACGCATACGAATCATAGCTCTTTTCACGAGATGGGTTATATTCTTCCCGCGCTGAACCGGATGCTGGAGAATGATCCCGCGGATGAAGAGGCAGAGCGCAGAGCAGCAGGATTGGTAAGGGGAATGCGCTCGCTGGTGATTGAGCGGAAGGTGCGGACATTCTGGTCGGGGGATTATGAGGAGCAGGAGCCGCTGTACGAATTCCCCAATGATGTGTATCTGAAGGACGGCGGCTTCGATCTGTCGAGGCATACCGGGCGGGGGGAGCAGGCGATCCGCAATGCGATTGTCCTGCATTCCCTGGTGCGCAGATATGAAATCGCCGGAGATGAGGCAGCGCTTGATCTGGCAACGGGTATCGCCAACCACCTGCTTGGACCTTCCCGTTATTTCAATTACAGGATGGAATTCTTCGGCCATGTCCATTCGGCAGGCTGGGTAGCTTCCGGGCTGGTGCGGCTGGGCCGGGTAACAGGCAAGGAGCGGTATATTACCGCAGGCAAAGGGATCTATGATTATATCCGCAGCCTGTCCTCCTCCTTCGGCTGGGTGCCGGAATATGCCCAGTGGCATCCGCCGCATGAGGAGCATTGCGAGACCTGCTGTATCAAGGACATGATCGAATGTGCGAATGAGCTGATTCTGGCCGGGTACGAAGAGTATTGGGAGGATCTGACGCGGTTCGCGCGGAACCAGCTGGTGGAGAATCAGATCAGGGTGGCCTCCTATGTTGTGACAGACAACACCCGCCCGGACGGGGAGGGGATCACCTACAGGGACATTGACCGCAGGATGATCGGCGGCTTCACCGGAGGCTCGCTCGTCAATTCGATCTCGTTGTCCAAGTTCCGCTCCATTGCGGGCTGCTGCGTCGGCATGGCTCCGGTAGCGCTGGAGATCGTCTGGAACCGGGCGGTGGAGTTCGATGACGGAACGGTATTCGTCAATATGCCGGTGGATAAGGAGACGGACGAGGCTGTGGTTACTATGAATTATCCCGATCAGGGCTATCTGTCCATTACAGCCAAACAGCCGTGCGATGTTGCGGTACGGGTCTATGACTGGATGGGGGCGCACATCAGTATGAGGCTTAATGGAGCCCCCTGCACAGCCGCCCGGGAAGGCAATCTGCTGGTGATCCGCAGTGTAGGAGCAGGGGATACGGTTGAGCTTACACATCCGCTGGAGACAGTGGTGGTGAAGGAGACGGTGCGCGGCGGGGAATATCAGGTATCCTGGAGAGGCAGTGATGTCGTGGATATCAGTCCCCGGGGAGAGCACTTGCGGCTGTATCAGCGGGATTTGCGCATCCCGAAAGTGTATCCCGCGCCGGAAGATGTCCAATTCACAGGAGCGGCTAATTACGGACCCACCCAGCAAGCGCAGGGGCGTAAGTGATTTCAGTACCGAAGCAATAAGCCGTAATTGAAAAACCGCACCCCGCAGGCGTTGCTTGCGGGGTGCGGTCTGTTGTATGCGGGTGGTGTTGTGTTGGCACATTAAACCAGAATGTGGACTTCGCCGCTGGAGAGATACTCCTCCCCGCCATTCGGATAGCGGACCTTCAGACGGCAGTCATTGTCGATATCGACAGCGGTGGCTTCCTGCTGCTGGTGCTCCTTAATGACCATAACCGTCTGGCCCAGGGACATCATCCGCTGCCGGTAGTCGGGCAGGAACAGACGATCCTTGAGCTGCTCATAATAACCTAAGAAGCGGTTCAGCACCTCGGCAGCCAGCCGGTTGCGCAGATCAGCCGGAGGCTTGCCTTCCTCGTACACAGAAGTTGCTACCTGAGACAATCCGCCGGGAAAACCGCCGGAGGGCAGCGCCACATTGATCCCGATTCCGAGCACCGCATAATCCAGCCACTCATTCTCCAGGGACAGGGAAGCTTCGGTGAGAATGCCGCATACCTTTTTGCCGTTCATGAAGACATCATTGACCCATTTGATCTGTGTGCTAAGGCCCGACACACTCTCAATAGCGAGAGCGACCGCAACGGCCGCTGAAGTGGTCAGCAGTGTAGCATCCGCCGCCGACAGCTTGGGCCGCAGGAGAATGCTCATATAGATGCCCGTTCCCGCAGGGGAAAAGAAGGGCCGGCCTTTCCGGCCCCGCCCGGCCGTCTGCTCCTCCGCCAGAATGACGGTGCCTTCCGCTTCGCCGCCGGAGGCCCGCGCCTTCACCAGCTCATTGGTTGAAGCTACGGTCTTGAACACTTCAAGGCGCAGCTTCTGCCCCTTGGCATCCAGGTATTTGGACACCGCTGCGGCGGACAAAATATCCGTCTGAGCAGACAGCGAATATCCCTTATTAGTGACGGCCTGTATGGAGTAGCCCTCGGTCTGCAGCGATTTGATGGCCTTCCAGACTGCGCTGCGTGTTACGGATAATTGTCCGGCGATGTCCTCGCCCGACAGATATTCACCCTTGCGGCTGTCCAGCAGGGCGAGAATATGTTCTTTGACTGTCATGCCTGTTACCCTCCAGAAGTATCACTTTCCGATCCTATCTCTCTTAAGTATATTAACATGCTTAGGAGGCATTAGAGAAATCAAGGTTGTGTAAACTGTGCACCCGGATTAATTGTAAACCAAAATAAATAATAGGTTTACAATAGCCCGGGCCTCGCTTATAATTCAGCTTGTCGGTCAGCCCCCGTCACCAGAAGGCTGCCCGTGCACATATTTTATTTCATGGAGGTTAATTCACTTGAGAACCAAAGAGCTAGTTTACGCGGCCCTTTTTGCCGCACTGATTGCTGTGCTTGCCCTGATTCCGCCTGTATCCCTCGGCTTTATCCCCGTTCCGGTCACCGCACAGACGCTAGGTGTCATGCTTGCCGGCTGTTTCCTCGGCTGGCGGATAGGGGCACTTAGTCTGGTCATTTTCCTGATCCTGATTGCAATTGGCCTGCCGGTACTGCCCGGCGGACGCGGAGGGCTGGCGGTTCTCGCCGGACCGACTGCGGGCTATCTGTTAAGCTGGCCGCTCGCAGCCGGATTGATTGGCTGGTATGCGGAAGCCCTCTGGCTGAAGGTACGGACCTGGAAGCTGTTCACCGTCAATCTGATCTTCGGCGTCCTGCTGGTGAATCTGATCGGCGCAACCAGCATGGCATGGATTATGCATACTCCGGTCTGGACCGGGCTTGCCGGTTCCGCGGCTTTTCTGCCCGGAGATCTCATCAAGGCACTGCTTGCCGCTGTAATCACGATGCAGCTTAGGCCGCTCAGTCCGCTTGAAGACAAGAGAAGGGGATAAGCAGCGATGAATCTGGCAGAGCTTATTGTGGAGCGTGCACAGCAGGTTCCACATCGCATCGCAATATCGGACGGGCAGGAAGAGCTTACATACGCAGAGCTTGCGGAGCGTGTCCGCCAGGTGGCGGGCAGCTTGCGCCATGGCGGGCATACGAAGCAGCCCATCGCTATTTTAAGCGGCAACCGGATAGAATTCGCCGAGTTTCTGCTTGGCGCTGTCTACGCCGGATGTGCACCCGTGCTGCTGGACCCGAACTGGCCCCAGACGGTGCTGGAGCAGGTGATCCGGCAATGCGAACCCGGGCTGATCGTGAGTGAAGAACAACATGCTGCGATGCTCACGGGCAGCAGCTTCTGCGGATTGGTCCGGTTAGTCTTTGACAACGGCCACACTACCGGGAGCTACAGGAATTGGTTGTCCGGCTTCGGGACGGAGGCTGAAGCAGAGAAGAACCCTGAACTGCTGTTCATCGGATACACATCAGGAACGACCGGGGCACCCAAGGGCTATATGCGTACCCATCAATCGTGGCTAACAAGCTTCGCCGCAACGGAGCAGGCCTTCGGCCTGCATCAGATGCAGCATGTGCTTGCACCCGGGCCATTTGTCCACTCCCTGTCGCTGTTCGCTCTGTTGCAATCGCTATACAGTCTGGCCACCTTCCATCTTCTCGCGGCATTCGACGCTGCGCGGGTACTTGAGCTCTGCTCCTGCCATCCGGAGATGATTCTGTTCGTGGTGCCTGCCATGGCCGGTGCCCTGCTGAATCATGCCGATAGGACAGCAGCTGCGGCAACCATGCAGGCCATAATCAGCTCTGGCGGCAAATGGCCTGCGGCTTCTGTGCAGGAATGCCGCGACAGGTTCAGGGGAGCGAAGCTCTATGAGTATTACGGCTCATCTGAAGCCAGCTACATCAGTTATCAGGAGCTGACCGGGGCGGAGCCGCCGGACTCGCTGGGCCGGCCGTTCAGCGGGGTAGAGCTGTCCAGCCGGGACGGACAGTTCCGCGAGGTGCCGCCGGGAACCGTTGGCGAGCTGTATGTGCGCAGCGGTATGATGTTCGCCGGATATTACGGCCTGCCGGACGAGACGGAGCAAGTTTTCCGGGACGGATGGCTGCGGACAGGAGATTATGTCGTTCTGGACCATGAGGGGCAGCTGCGTCTGGCCGGACGCGCAGGCAGCATGATCAAGAGCGGGGGGCTGAAGGTGTTCCCTGAGGAAGTGGAGGCCGTGCTGCTCCGCCACCCGGCGATCGGGGAGGTGATGGTCTGCGGACTCCCGGATGAGCGCTGGGGAGAACAGGTCACAGCGCTCATTGCGTGGAGCGGCGCGCAGCGGCTTGCACTGGAGGACATCCGCAGCTATTGCCAGCCTTATCTGGCAAGCTATAAGCTGCCGAAGAGGCTGATCAGTGTGGAGGAATTCAGCTACACCGGCTCCGGCAAAATCGCCCGCCAGCTCATGAAGAACCGGGCGCTGGAGGGGATGACATGAAGGAGGCAGTTGTAGTCCTGGCCAAGCGGACACCGGTCGGCAGAATCGGCGGGCAGCTCCGTACGCTGGAACCGGAGCAGCTGCTGGCTCCGCTGATTCAGAGCCTGGTCCATGAGGCCCGTCTGCCTCCCGAATGGATTGACGATGTCATCATTGGCAATGTAGTCGGACCCGGCGGGAATATTGCCCGCAAGTCGGTGCTTGAAGCCGGACTCCCCGAGACAGTTCCCGGCGTTACCGTCGACAGGCAGTGCGGCTCAGGGCTTGAAGCCATTATTATGGCTGCGCGCCTGATCCAGAGCGGGGCAGGTGAAATCTTCCTCGCAGGCGGGGTCGAGAGCACCAGCCGGGCCCCCTGGCGGATGCTCAGGCCGGAGACGGCCAGCGGTACGCCTAAGCTGTATACCCGCGCAGCGTTCATACCTGCGGCGTTTGGCGACCCTGATATGGGACTGGCTGCTGAGTACACGGCAGAGAAATACGGTATTTCCCGGGAGATGCAGGACCGCTATGCGCTGAAGAGCCATATGAAGGCCGTGGAAGCCCAGCGCACAGGCCGATTCGCAGCAGAGCTTATGCCCATAGCGGTGGACGGCTTCATTGTTACGGATGATGAATGCCCGAGAACGGACACAAGCCTATTGAAGCTGAGCAGGCTGAAGCCTGCTTTTGTGGAAGGGGGAACGGTCACGGCCGGCAATGCTTGTCCCCTTAACGATGGCGCAGCACTTGTGCTTATGATGTCCCGTGATATATGCGACCGGCTGAACCTGACCCCGGTTCTCCGCTTCATTGACTCGCAAGCCTCTGGAGTTGATCCGCATTATCCGGGCATGGGGCCGGTCCCGGCGGTTCGGAGGCTGCTGCAGCGTCAGCGGCTTCACGTCAGTGAGTTGGATATTGTCGAATTCAATGAAGCCTTTGCCTCACAGGTATTGGCTTCACTGCAAGAGCTTGAGCTTCCGCCGGATAAGGTCAACCTTGGCGGAGGCACACTTGCGCTGGGCCATCCTTATGGAGCCTCCGGCGCTATTCTGATGACGCGTTTATACGCGGAGATGCTGTACCACCCTTACCGCAGAGGGCTGGCCACCCTTGGCATCGGCGGCGGAATGGGGCTGGCTGTACTTGTAGAGGGGATACAGCGCAATTGAGCTGGATTGTGATCATGAAGGAAAGAACAGGAAGGGGCAACGCCGATGCTGGTTTTTGACCGGGTTGATTATGATTACCGGCAGGGGGAGCCCGTGCTCCGTCAGCTTAGCTTCGGGATTCAACCCGGCGAATTCGTTGCCGTCATTGGGGCGAACGGCAGCGGTAAATCCACAGCCGCCAAGCTAATGAACGGGCTGCTGCAGCCCAGGGCGGGAGAGGTAAGACTAGGGTCGCTTAATACCCTGAACCGTGATGATCTTGTGAGGATCCGTGAGCGTATTGGACTTGTCTTCCAGAACCCGGACGATCAGTTCATTACGGCGTCGGTGCTGGATGAAGTGGTGTTCGGGCTGGAGAATCTGCGGGTGCCAAGAGCAGAGATGAGCCGCCGTGCAGACGCTGCGCTGCGGTCCGTGCTGATGGAGTCCTACGCGGACTCTGCGCCGCACCAGCTATCCGGCGGACAGAAGCAGCGGGTCGCTGTGGCCGCAGTTATCGCTATGCAGCCTGAGTTTCTGATCCTGGATGAAGCGACCTCCATGCTCGACCCGCAAGGCAGACAGGAGCTGCTTCAGCTTCTGCACGGCCTGCACGGGCAAGGCCTGACGATCATCCACATCACTCATCATATGGATGAAGTGCTGGCCGCTGACCGCGTTCTGCTGCTAAGCCGCGGGGAAATGGCCTACGACGGGCCGCCTGCGAGCTTATTCAGTAGTGACACTATCGCCGGGCAGCCGCTGGAGCTTCCTTTTGCCGCCA
This sequence comes from Paenibacillus piscarius, assembly GCF_022234545.1. Classification (GTDB taxonomy): domain Bacteria; phylum Bacillota; class Bacilli; order Paenibacillales; family Paenibacillaceae; genus Paenibacillus_AQ; species Paenibacillus_AQ piscarius. Next base: position 275,225 of record NZ_JAIEUI010000006.1, on the reverse strand, counting down.
GATTGTATCAAGCTCTTGGACTTGAAGTGCCTGTAAGCGCGGACTGGAAGGAGACGATCGAACAACTATGGGCTATGCGTTAACGGATATAAGTGTAAGGCTGGACGGCCGGGATATTCTGCATTCCGCTAGCTGCCATCTGCAGGAGGGGAAGTGGATCTCGCTGATCGGCCGGACCGGCGCCGGGAAGTCAACGTTGGCCAAGGTGGTCAAAGGGCTGGTTCCGTTCTATAGCGGCGAGTACAGGCAGAATGGACAGCCTATGCCAAGAGACCGCAAGGGACGGCTGAAGGCGGTTCCGCAGATCGGCTATGTTTTTCAGTATCCGGAGCAGCAGCTGTTTGCGGCGACGGTGGAGCAGGAGCTGGGTTTCGCGCTCACTATGCTGGGGGCATCCAGAACAAGCGTGGACCAAGCTATTCAGGCGGTTATGGAGAAGGTGGGGATACCCGCAGAGCTTCTTCCGCAGAATCCGTTCCAGCTCAGCGGGGGACTGAAGCGGCGTGTGGCAATTGCTTCGGTGCTGATTGCGGACCCCGAGCTGCTGATTCTGGATGAGCCGGCGGCAGGGCTTGATCCTGCAAGCAGAAGAAAGCTGCTCTCCCGGCTCCGAAGCTGGCAGAAGGAGAACGGGCGGACGGTGCTGTTCATCTCCCATCAGCTGGAGGACGTAGCCGAATATTCGGATGAGGTCATTCTATTGAATGAAGGGAACATCTTGGGCCATTATGAGGTTAACGAGTTATTCCTGAAGCATCCGGAGCAGGCAGGTCTGCCGCTGCCGGAGCCGGTACAGCTCTTAAGACTTGTCGAGAGGTTATCCGGGCAGAGTCTGGAGCCGGCAAGCTGCCGGGAAGCTGATATTATGGAACGGGTCAGGGCAGTCTGGCACGGCAAAGGCAAGCTGGCATGAACACTGCGGCCACTTGGGGGCAGTACGTCCATTCAGCTTCCGTCATTCACCGGCTTGATCCGCGGACGAAGCTGTTATGCGTCGTTGTATTTACCCTGTGCTGTATGCAGCTTAGAGCACCCGCCGGATATGTGGCAGCTACCGTGCTTGCGGCCGGCTCCATGCGGTTATCCCGCCTCCCGCTGCGCTTGTATCTTAGAGGCTTACGCCCGGTGCTCTTGTTCCTGCTGCTGCCGTTACTCTATCATCTTCTGTTCAACCGGAGCCAGGACGGCATCCTAACGGAAGTCTTCAACCTCTGGCGGATTCTGCTGCCGGTCTCCATTGCCCTGGTCCTGACACGAACGACGAAGCCGTTGGATCTGGCCAAAGGCCTGGAAGTACTATGCAAGCCGCTTATCCGTCTGGGGATTCCCGTGGAAGCCTTCGCCCTGATGGTTATGCTGGCGGTCCGCTTCATTCCGACGATCAGCCAGGAGCTGGACCGCATTCTTATGGCGCAGAAGGCCAGAGGGCTAGAGATCCGCTCTCTCCGAGGCCGCCAGCGGGTTCAAGCCTGCCTGCGGTTAGTCATCCCGCTGCTGGCGACCACGATCGGCCGGGCGGAGCAGCTCGCGATGACTATTGAAGCCAGAGCTTACGGGAACGGGCGGGGCCGGACCTCGTTCAGAGTGCTGCACTTTTCACGTATAGATGCTGCGGCCGGGGGTATCATGCTTGTGTATACGCTGCTGATTCTGTCAGGCTGGCGGCCGTGGTAAGATGGACGGGAAGAGAACACGAATAGAGAGAAGGGATACGACTTGAACCGTACTGCTATTCTGAAACGGCTGCAGACACAGCTTCATGAAGGCAACCACATCATCGGCGTCTCGACAGGGACGGGGATCACGGCCAAGGTGGCCGCAGAGAGTGGAGCGGACTTCATCCTGATGCTGAATTCCGGCAAGTTCCGGCAGATGGGAAGAAGCTCTTTGGCGGGCTTCCTGCCGTTCTGTAACAGCAATGAAATGGTGATGAATTTTGGCTCCAGAGAGATTATTCCGCTGGTGAGACAGACGCCAGTGCTGTTCGGGCTGAATGCGAATGACCCTACCAGGGATATGGCTGAATATATTGAAGAGATCAAGGCCAGAGGCTTCGCGGGGATCAATAATTATCCGACCGTAGGCCTCATCGACGGCAGGTTCAGAGAGGCGCTGGAGGAAGACGGCATCTGCTATGAGCAGGAGGTAGAGGCGATACGCGTGGCCCATCAGCAGGAGCTGTTCACGGTGGCGTTCGTATTCGATGAGCAGCAGGCGGTTCAGATGGCCGAAGCGGGGGCGGATGTGATCTGTGTGCATCTCGGACTGACCGTTGGCGGGCTACTGGGGGCGCGGAAGGTGGTCTCTCTGGAGGCCGCTAAGTCGAAGGCGCTGCGTATTCTCGCAGCCGGCGGGCAAGTGAAGCCGGAGGTGATCCAGATGATCTACGGCGGGCCGGTCAAGACGCCAGTCGATGTCCAGTATATGTACAGCAACAATACAGCGATTATGGGCTACATCGGCGGGTCGGCTTTTGAACGGATTCCCTCCGAGCAGTCGATTACGGCGATCACCCGCGACTTCAAGCGCCTGGGCCAGCTGAATGAGGACGATCTGATGGTCCAGATGCTCAGCGGCATCACCAAGCATTATGATTACGTTGAATTCGTGAAGGAGTATGTGGCGCAGAATTACAGCGAGGAGATTATTTTCGCGGATCTGGCCCAGGTGGCCCATATCTCCCGGAGCTACTTAAGCAGCTTGTTCAAAAAAGAGGTAGGCTGCAGCTTCCAGAGCTACCTGGTGAACTACCGGATCGACAAAGCCGCCACCCTGCTCCAGTCGCCGCATCTTCAGCTGTCTGAGGTGGCTGCCATGGCAGGATATCCTGACTATGCCCTGTTCAGCCGGATGTTCAAGAAACTGAAGGGCTGCTCTCCCAGACAATACCGATCTAACCTAAACACAAGAACATAGAACATAAAAGCGTTTTCATTCATGAACAAGCCCGGTATGATGAATCTATAATGAATAGAGGAGGGCGCAGCATGAAGACGAAGACGCTCGCAATCGCCGGAACCTTTGATACCAAAGGCGAGGAGTACCTGTATATCAAGAAGCTTGCCGAGGAGCTCGGACTGAAGACGCTGATGATTCATACCGGTGTATTTGAGCCGGCTTTTGTCCCGGAGGTGCCGAACAGCGACGTTGCGCGTGCCGCAGGCATGAGCATCGAGGAGCTTACAGCGAAGAAGGACCGGGCCCTGGCGACAGAGGTGCTGTCCAGAGGACTGGAGCAGCTCGTCCCGCAGCTATATAAGGAAGGCAGATTCGATGGCATGATCTCCTTCGGCGGTACCGGCGGAACTTCACTGGTGGCCCCCGCGATGCGGGCACTGCCGATCGGCGTACCGAAGGTGCTGGTATCGACCGTGGCGTCCGGCAACACCGCTCCATATGTGGGCACAAGTGATATTGTCATGATTCCATCAGTAGTGGATGTGGCAGGCCTCAATTCTATCTCCACCAAAATCTTCAGCAACGCTATATTCGCCATCGCAGGGATGCTAAGGTTCGAGACCGCGCAGCAGCCGGATAAAAAGCCGCTGGTAGCCGCGACCATGTTCGGCGTAACCACGCCATGTGTAACCGAAGCGCGCAAAGTTCTGGAGGACGCGGGCTACGAGGTGCTTGTGTTCCATGCCACCGGCATCGGCGGACAATCCATGGAGGCGCTGATCGAGGCCGGGTTCATTGAAGGGGTGCTCGACCTGACGACCACCGAGTGGGCGGATGAACTCATCGGCGGCGTTCTGAATGCCGGACCGCACCGCCTGGAGGCGGCAAGCCGTAAGCGCATTCCGCAGGTAGTGTCGGTAGGCGCGCTGGATATGTGTAACTTCGGCCCGGCGGATAGTGTGCCGGAGAAGTTCAAGGACCGCAAGTTCTACCATCACAATCCGACCGTTACGCTGATGCGAACTACCGTGGCTGAAAATGAACAGATCGGTAAGAAGCTGGCAGAGAAGCTCAATCTGGCTAAGGAGAAAACCGTCCTGATGCTGCCGCTCCAGGGCATCTCGGCGATTGATGTGGAGGGACAGCCGTTCTATGGTCCTGAGGAGGACCGGATGCTGTTCGATACCCTGCGCGGGCAGGTGGACCGCTCCGTCGTTGAAGTCATTGAGCTGAACCAAGCGATCAACGATCCGGCTTTTGCCCAGGCGGCGGCTCATAAACTAATTGATCTGATGCAGGATGCCCATACCTGAACCATACCACAAGGAGGAACTATACATGAATAAGCTGAGCAGAACAGAGATTATGGCGAAATTCAAGGAAGAAGTGAAGGCAGGCAAAATTCTCCTCGGTGTTGGGGCAGGCACAGGCATTACCGCCAAGAGCAGTGAAGCCGGCGGAGCCGATATGCTGATTGTCTATAATTCAGGACGATACAGAATGGCGGGGCGCGGTTCACTGGCCGGCCTGCTGTCCTACGGGGATGCGAACCAGATTGTTGTCGAGATGGGATCTGAGGTGCTGCCTGTCGTTAAAGACACGCCGGTGCTGGCCGGAGTATGCGGGACCGACCCGTTCCGGGTGATGGAGGTCTATCTGAAGCAATTGAAGGAGCAGGGCTTCAGCGGAGTACAGAACTTCCCGACCGTGGGACTGATTGACGGCGTATTCCGGCAGAATCTGGAGGAGACCGGCATGGGATACGGCCTGGAAGTGGAGATGATACGAACCGCCCATGAGCTGGATCTGCTGACCACCCCGTATGTGTTCGACCCGGAACAGGCGCGAGCGATGGCTGAAGCTGGTGCGGACATTCTGGTTGCGCACATGGGCCTCACTACCAAGGGCACGATCGGTGCTGTAACCGCGCTTACCCTGGATGACTGCGTGGAACGCATCGAGGCGATTATCGCAGCCGGCCGTGCCGTGAACCCTGATATCATGATCATCTGCCACGGCGGTCCGATTGCCGAGCCCGAGGATGCCGCATATGTCATTGAGCGGACGATGGGCATCGACGGCTTCTTCGGCGCATCGAGCATCGAGCGGTTTGCCGCTGAGAAGGGCATTACCCAGCAGACCGAGGCGTTCAAGGCGATTCATAAGTAAGAGCGTTATAGCCAACTGGCTGTACACTCTCAAAAAGCTGTCTCTAATGCCATCAAGTGGCTGGTTGGGGCAGCTTTTTCTTTGGGAGCAGGAGCACAACTCCCGCTCACATCCGGTTCGTTACCCCCGAACCTGCCGAATGTAATCGGTTTTCCACATACATCACGCTCACATTTCATCAGATTCATCCTTCTAAACCAGTGGGAGATTAATTGCAAATTTTTCTGTCCGCAGGTCTTTCTTGATCACGGTCCGGTCCGTATAATAAGGGAGTGAAAGGAGAACCATGCCTGGAATGAACTAAGGTTTAACCATTTATTTTACGGATTTATTAGGGGGTCAACAAGATTGATTAGGCATGAACAAAACGCAAAACCGCCCAGCTTGTTCGGTAACCGCTTTCTGCAGACGATTCTTTTGTCGAGTGTGCTTCTGCAGATCGGGATCTGGGTGCGGAATTTTGCCATTCTCCTGTATGTTGCGGAACGGACCAACAACGATCCCTATGCGATCTCCCTGATTAGCGTAGCGGAGTTTGCACCGATTTTTGTATTCTCGTTCATTGGCGGCACCTTTGCCGACCGGTGGCGGCCGAAGCGGACGATGATCTGGTGTGATTCACTATCCGCCGTATCGGTCTTCGCCGTGCTGCTGAGCATTCATTTCGGGTCCTGGGAGTCCGTCTATCTGGTCGCCTTCATCTCGGCCATTCTGTCCCAGTTCTCCCAGCCGTCGAGCATGAGATTGTTCAAGGTTCATGTGCCAGAAGAGCAATTGCAGCAGGGTATGGCGCTCTTCCAGTCGCTGATGGCGATCTTCATGGTGCTCGGGCCGATGCTGGGGACGTTTGTGTACAGCACATTCGGGCTGGAGATTTCCATTGCTGTGATGGGCGTGGTATTTATTCTCTCAGCATTGGTTCTTATCCGTCTCCCAGAGGACCATTCCGTTACCCAGACGGTGGCCGTGAAAGGGCAATTCCGCAAGGACTTCACCGAAGGCTTCCGCTATGTCTGGCAGAGCCGGGTGCTGCGGATGCTTGGGCTGGCGTTTGTGCTGGCAGGGCTTGCTGTTGGCGTATCCCAGGCGCTGAATCTGTTCATCGTCACAGAGCGGCTGGGCAAGAATGAGGAGTTTCTGCAATACATGCTGATGGTTAATGGGGCCGCGATGCTGATCGGAGGAGGGATTGTCGCTGCTTTTGCCAAAAAAGTCCCTCCGCAGCTGCTGCTGGCCATCGGGATGGTCTCGGGCGCGATCTGTACCACGATTGTCGGGTTATCCACCAGCATTCCGCTCACATTGACCATCCAGTTCCTGAACGGGCTGGTGTTCCCGTGCATCCATATCGGAATCAGCACCATGATTCTAAAATGGTCCCATTCCGCCATCGTCGGCCGGGTCAACGGCGTGCTGAATCCGATGTTCGTCGGCATGATGGTCGTGTCTATGTCCTTCGCCGGCGCGCTGAAGAGCTCCTTCTCACTAAGCGCGATCTACGGCGGAGCCGGCTTGCTGTTCCTGCTGGGCGCAATGGTCATGCTGCCGATCATGAATCAGAAGGCACCGGAGCAGGCTGCCGTTCAATAGGCACTGAGTACACAACTCTGATCCATATCTCCAACCTCCGCTTTGCCGGGATCTCTCTTCCGGTGCAGGCGGAGGTTTTTTGTTGTGGAGAAAAACGTACACCCATGGATTAGAGCCTGAATGCGAAAAGCCGATCGCAATGCGCTCGGTGTAGACGTGAGGACCCAATATATGTGGAAAACCGATTACATAACGTCAAGGCAGGGGGATGTGGTCCCAATGTAATGGAAAAACCGATTACATCGGACAAGTGCACGGGTACGCGAGCCAAATGTAAGCGAAAATCCGATTACATTGCGTCGGCGAGAGTGCACTTAGTCCGTCCTAACATATCCTACCAAGAAACAAACGGCCGGGAAAAGGTAGACAGTGCTGAAGAATGGCATAAGATGCCTGTATCATTTTCTGCATTTCTCATCTTTCAAAAGAACTTACTCCAGTTTATTCGGCCTAAAAAGAAAAATTATTTCTTTTTTTAATTTAATTTAGGAAAAATACTTTATTTAAATGTGAATTCTGCTATACTCATTGCAAAGAGGGAGCAACAAGTCAGGATTGCTGACGCGGGAAGGGCGCTCACCTTACACTTATACTGAGGGGGAATGTTGTGTGAGAACGAACAGGAAGGGCTTCACGGTATCAGTACTGCTGACGATGTCTATGCTGCTTGCCGCTTGCGGAGGGAATGGCAACACCAAGGGTACAACGGATACTGGAAACGCCGGGCAGACAGGCACGGGTGCCGAGGCAACAGCTGCTGCGAAGGACGTGACTCTGGAGTTCTGGACGATTGCACTTCAGCCTACATTCAATGATTACTTCAATGATCTGATCGCCAAGTATGAGGGCAGCCACCCGGGAGTGAAGGTGGAGTGGAAGGATTATCCGTATGATGCCATCTCGCAGCGGTTGTTGACCAGCACAGCCAGCGGCAAGAGTCCCGATGTCGTGAATCTGAACACTGAGTTCGCCAGCCAGTTAGGCAGCAAGGGGGCGCTGCTGGATCTGAACGAATACCTGACGGATGAGCAGGCGAAGAGTTATTTTGAGGGAATCTATAATTCTACCGTGCTTGGCGGTAAGGCTTACGCGCTTCCTTGGTACACGGGTACAGAAGTGCTGTTCATGAACAAGAAGCTGGTGGAAAAAGCCGGCCTCGACCCGGCGAACCCGCCGCAGACCCGTGAGGAGCTGGTGGAGTGGGCGCGTCAGGTTCATGAGAAGACCGGAGCCGCCGGGTATGCCCAGCAGCTGGTCTCCAAGCTGTTCCCGATCGACGGCATCCAGATCCTGAACGAGGATAAGACTGCCGCCGCCTTCAATACGCCGGAAGCCGAAGCGATGATTGCCCAGATGCGCGACCTGATGAAGGAAGGCGTGGTACTGAAGGAGGACGCGGATTTCAGCAAGCAGATCCAGTATTTCTCCGGGGAGCAGGTCGCCTTCCAGTTATCCGGCCCGACCTTCATTAACTTCATCAAGACCTCGGCACCGGATGTATACAAGAACACGATTGCGGTTCCGCTGCCGACAGGCAAAGCAAATCTGCGCCTCTCCAATTCCATGAACCTGGTGGTGCCGCAGAAGTCGAAGAACCCGAAGGAAGCGGTGGAGTTCGCCGCCTTCATTACGAACGCCGAGAACCAGACAGCCTTCTCCAAGGTCGCTAATACGCTGCCGTCAAGCAAAGCCTCCATCCAGGACTCGTTCTTCACCGAATCTGACGGTTCCCTGGAAGCCGAAGCGAAGGTAGCTTCCTCGCAGAGTCTGGATAAGGCTACCGATTATATGGTCGGTGTGCCAAGTGCTGCGGATATCAACTCTGCGCTGACACGGGGACTGCAGGAGATTCTGATGAACGGCGCAGATATCAAAGAGACGCTCAACAAGGTAGAGAAGGAAGTTAACAACATTATCAGTCAGGGCTCCTAAGCTGCTGAAGCATAGGCGGGTGGGGGAGATTCCCCCCATCTTGCAGGTTTATTTTGAAGGAGAGGGAGGTGTAGCGGATGTATAAGGGGATCCGGTCCGAGACGTTTACTGCATGGGCTTTTATGGCACCGGGCCTGCTGTTTCTGGCGTTGTTTACCTTTTGGCCGATTATATATGGAGTACCGCTCTCATTGACAGATTATTCAGTCATTGCCGAGACGAAATATGTGGGTCTGGAGAACTTCACCCGGGCCTTCCAGGATCACAATTTCCTGATTTCCCTGTGGAACTCACTGGTGTATGTGTTGATTGTGCCGATCATTCAGATCCTGTCGATCCTGATGGCGATTCTGGTGAACAGCAAGATTCCAGGGGTCAAAATGTTCCGGGCCGCCTACTATATCCCGGTCGTAACATCCATGGTAGCAGTAGCGCTGATCTGGAGCTGGCTGCTTGGCAATAACGGTGTAGTCAATTATCTGCTGCTGAAGGTTGGTATGATCAGTGAGCAGGTGTCCTGGCTCTCCGCGAGCAGCACGGCGCTGTATGTTCTAATGTTCATTACAATGTGGAAGGGCCTCGGCTATTACATGATGCTCTATCTGGCCGGGCTACAGGGCATTCCCGCAGACCTGTATGAGGCCGCAAGGGTGGACGGAGCAGGGCCGCTGCGGCTGATTGTACATGTAACGCTGCCGCTGTTGCGTCCGCATATTCTGTTTTGTACGCTGATCTCGGTTATGGGCGCAATCCGCGTGTTCGATGAGGTCTACATTCTGACCAAGGGCGGGCCGGGGACGTCCACGCTGACCTCAAGTGTCTATATTTTTCAAAAAGGGCTGGAGCAGTTCAATTTCGGCTATGCCTCGGCGCTCGGGCTGATTGTCAGTGTGCTGGTTGGGGCGCTTAGCGTGCTCGTATTCCGGCTCAACCGGAAAGGCGGGGTGAATTCCTATTGATGCCGCGTAGCTTGCGTTATCTGATTACTTACATTCTGCTGATCCTGCTCGCCCTGTTCATGATGGGGCCGTTCCTGTGGCTGCTCAGCGTATCGCTGATGCCGGGGCGCAATGTGTTTGCGAATCCGCCGGCCATTCTGCCCACCTTCATCGCGTTCGAGAACTATGTGCAGGTGTGGAACTTCATGGATTTCCCGCGTTACATTCTGAATACGGTCGTTATTACGCTGCTTGGGGTTGTCTTCAATATCCTGCTGTCTTGTCTGACTGCCTATCCGCTGGCCGCCTTCCGGTTCAAGGGCCGGAATCTGGTGTTCACCCTGCTGATCTCGACCATGATTATTCCGTCGGCTACGGCGATGATTGTGCATTATTTGACGATTCAGGCTTTTGGGCTGGGCAATACCTTCCTGGGTGTGGTCCTTCCGGCAGCAGTGTCGGTGTTCAATATCTTCCTGATGCGCCAGACATTTCTGGGCATTCCTGCCGACATCCGGGATTCGGGTAAAATGGACGGGGCCTCCGAGCTGCGGATCTTCCTTCAACTGGTGATGCCGCTCGTCAAGCCGGGGATTGCCGTCATCGGGCTGCTGGAGGTTATGGCGTTCTGGAACAACTTCCTGTGGCCGATTGTCGTCCTGGACGACCCGCAGAAGTATCCGCTTGCTGCGGCGCTCACGTATCTGAACGGGCAATTCTCTTACAACTTCGGCTGGATTGCCGCCGGAACCATGATCTCGGTACTGCCGATCATCCTCGTGTTCCTGTTCACCCAGAAGTATTATATGGAAGGCATTGCCGGCGCGATAAAAGGCTAACGAAGGAGGCATAACTCAATGGGAATTTCGTTACGGGACTGCCAGTATCTGTTCCAGGACTATTATACGCAAGGGAAAGAGCTGATTATAGAGGGCCCGCAGCTGCGCTGTGAATTGGCCTCACGCTATGCCATGAATCAGGATGCTCACGGTCTGATCGAAACAGGCGGAGACATCGTAATTCTGGAACCGGCTGGCCCGGGCGTAGCCACCGCCGACAAGGGGAATGCGCAGCTCATGCTGGAGTATGACGGCGGGCTTGCTGCGGACGGCTACCGGCTTGTGATTGGAGAGGCTGCGAAGCTGGTCATTGCCGCGTCTAACCGGCGGGGGCTAAAATACGGTCTGGATACGCTGAAACGGCTGCTTACGGTGGAGAAGGAACGTTGCCGCCTGCCGGTGGTTACGGTGGAGGATGAGCCTTCTTTTGCGGTGCGGGGCATTATTGAAGGGTTCTATGGTGTACCTTGGAGCTTCGCAGACCGGATGGATTCGGTGAGATACATGAGTGAGCACCGGATGAACACGTTCATGTACGCGCCGAAGGATGATCCTTACCACCGGAAGCTGTGGCGTGAGCCGTACCCGGACGAGGTGTTCGCCAGGATTCATGAGCTGAAGCAGGAATGCGATAAGCATCTGGTGGATTTCTACTATTGTATCAGCCCGGGCAATGATCTGGAATTCCGCAGCCAAGGCGACTTCGCGAAGCTGGAGGAAAAGCTTGCGGCCATGATCGCGGTTGGAGTGCGGCATTTCGCGCTGCTGATGGATGACATAGATTATGTGTTAAAAGGTGACAACAAGCAGTTCCTCGAGCGCTCCGGGACCGCCCATGCCTATGTGACGAACCGGGTCTACGATTACTTAGCCGGTGCTCTGCCGTACTTCACCCTGGCGATGTGTCCTTCGGAATACTGGTCGTATTGGAATACGGAGTACAAGCAGGATATCCGCGAGCAGCTTCATCCCGCTGTCAAGGTCTTCTGGACCGGCTACTTCGTTTTCGCCCCGGAGATCGGCCGCAGACATGCGGAGGATAACTTCAATTATTACGGGCATGAGCTGTGGCTGTGGGACAATATCCCGGTGAATGACTGCGACAAGGACCGGCTGTTCCTTGATCCGGTGCGCGGGCGCAGCTCGCGGCTCGGCCAGCTTGGGCATACCGCCGTCGTGGCCAACCCGATGAACCAGTGGGAATGCTCCAAAATCACACTCACCACCATGGCACACTACATGTGGAACAGCGAGCGCTACATGCCGGAGCTGTCCTGGGAGCTGTCCGTTCGTGAATTCGCCGGGGAGCTGGCGGAAGACATGATGTTCTTCTGCCGCCAGAATCTGAACAGCCGCCTGTACTCGGGCGGATACCCTGAGCTGGACGACGCGCTGGCGGAGCGTGATCTGGAGCAGCTGGATGCTTATTTCAGCCGGCTGGAGCAGACAGCCGTTAAGCTTGGCGGATTAGATAATGCCAAATTCATCGAAGAAGCTGGACCTTGGCTGCGCCGGGCGATTGCGGATGCAGCGCTGTGGCGGGCGGTGCGCAGACAGCTAACAGACCCGTTGAATCCGCATGCACAGGCAGAAGTGCTCCAGCGGCTCGAAACCTGCCGCAGCTATGGTGTGCGGCTCGGCAGTGATCCGGCGGTGCGTGCGGCTGAAGCGCTTGGTCTGGAGCTGCCCGAGGAGACGAAGGAGGAGCTTAAAGAGATGAAAGAGGAGATGAAGGAGGAGACAGAAAAGGAGGAAGATCAGCATGTCTAAGCACCATAAGCTGATTCTGGTTCCGCTGGATGAGCGGCCCTGCAATTATGAATTCCCTTACCTGCTGGCTCAGGGGACAGATTATATGGTGGAGCGTCCGCCCGCCGAAATCATGGGGCTGAAGAAACGTCCCGGTGATGTAGAACAGCTCTGGTCCTGGTTCGAGGCTGCCTGCGAAGGGGCAGACGGTGCGGTGGTTGCGCTGGATACGCTGCTCTACGGCGGAATCATTCCCTCGCGGCTGCACCAGTTGAAGCCGGATGAGCTGGACGCCCGTCTGGAGCGGCTGCGTGAGATCAAGGAGCGTTATCCGCAGCTGAAGCTGTATGCGTTCCAGCTGATTATGCGTTGTCCGCAGTACTCTCTATCAGACGAGGAGCCGGATTATTATGCCGACTGGGGCCGGGAGATTTTCCGCAAGGGCTTCATCGGCCACCGGCTGGAGCTAGGAATTGCCACCGATGAGGAGATCCGCGAGCTGGCAGATATTGATCACCGGCTGCCAGCCGAGGTGCTGCAGGATTATCTCGGCCGCAGAGCCGTTAATATTGAAGCGAACAAGCTGGCGCTGGAGCTGGTGCAGGACGGGGTGATCGACTTCATGATTGTGCCGCAGGACGATTCAGCGCCGTATGGACATACTGCCAAGGATCAGGAGAAGGTACGGGCGCGGATTACAGCGCTTGATCTGGAGCTTAAGGTCTATATGTATCCCGGAGCAGATGAGGTAGGCTGTACTCTGCTTGCCCGGATGCTGAACATAGCCGAAGGGCGGAGGCCGCTGATCTACCCGCGTTTGTCCGCTGTACAAGGAGCGTTCGTGACGCCATTGTTCGAGGACCGCTTTTTCTATGAGACATTGAAGTATCAGATTCTGGCTGCCGGCGGATTGATTGCATCCAGCGCTGCGGAGGCGGATCTGGTTCTGCTGGTCAGCACACCAGGCGAGACGATGGCAGAGGCGGTATCTCAGCATCATGCTTACTTCAGCTATGATATATACCGGAACCTGATGGAGCTGGTAGAATATGGGGAGCATTTGCTGCGGCACAAGAACCTTCCGGTTGCTGTAGCCGATGTCGGCTATGCCAATGGCGGCGATCAGAAGCTGGTCAAAATGCTGCGTCAAAAAAACATGCTGTTCGACCTGGCCGGTTACGCCGGCTGGAACACCAGCTCCAACTCGCTCGGAACGGTGATCTCTCAGGCAATGATCTATCTGCTCTGCGGACGGACCCAGGGTCATCTGGATTTTCTTGCGCTCCGTTATGCGGAGGATGTCTGCTATTGCTCGGTCGTGCGGGGTGAGCTTAGTGACGGTCCCGTGCAGGAGATGGGCTACGGCAAATATGAGCTGGACGGACCGCGCGGCCGTGTGGCTGCCCGTGTGCAGGAACGGCTGAGCGAAGAGCTGACGGTGCGGATTGACAGTCCGGAGGGAAGCGTTAAGATTACCGACTGTTATATGCCGTGGAACCGGATGTTTGAGGTTGGTTTGTCTGTAGAGTATGTGCCTGGTTGATGTCAGGCTGATGATATAAACTGAACTTGGGAATATACAGACAGGGAAGAGTGGCGGAGGGGATTGAGGAGCTGCTGGAGCTGTAGGAGCGGTAGCGGGTTCAATTTATATATAATATAAGGAGAGAGGGTGGGGACCCTGAGCAACAATATACTGGAAAGCCTGCACCTCGGATTAGTTGTCTCCTGCCAGGCGCTGCCGGATGAGCCGCTGCACGGGCCGGAGATTATGGCCCGGATGGCCGTAGCGGCTGCGGAGGGCGGGGCCATCGCCATCCGGGCGAACGGGGCGGCGGATGTGCGGGCGATCAAGCAGGCGGTTCCGCTGCCGGTGATTGGCATCGTGAAGCGTGATTACCCCGGTTCCGACGTCTACATTACGCCTACGCTGCGGGAGATTGAGGAGCTGCTGGAGGCGGGTGCGGATATTATCGCTTTTGACGGGACCCGGCAGAGCCGGCCGGAGAACTGTACACTGGAGCAGATTATAGATCTGCTGAAGACCAGCCCCGCCGCTTCTATGGCGGATATCTCTACCCTGGAGGAAGCATTATATGTCGAGTCGCTGGGTGTCAGCTGTGTCTCGACCACCTTATCGGGATATACACCCTATTCGCGGCAGCAGGAAGGCCCGAATCTGGAGCTGCTGGAGCAGGCCGCCCGGCGCTTGAAGATTCCGGTCATTGCCGAAGGCCGGATCAGCCAGCCTGCTCAGGTGGAAGCGGCGCTTACGCTGGGCGCTTACGCTGTGGTGGTTGGCTCGGCTATCACCCGGCCGCAGCTGATCACCCGGCCGTTCGCCGCAGCGGCTAGAAAAGTGAGGATGAACCTTAATGGAAATGAATGACCGGATTAACACGTATTATCCTTCGATGACGAAATCAGAACAAAAGGTGGCCCGCTGTGTGCTGGAGCACCCGGACAATCTGATCTATCTGTCGGTCACGGAGCTGGCCGACTTTGCCGGAACGGGCGAGACTACGGTGATGCGCTTTTGCCGCAAAATCGGCTTCAAGGGCTATCAGGATTTCAAGCTGATGCTGGCCCAGGGATTGCCGAAGCGCCAAGCCCAGCAGGATGGGGAGCAGGGGGCAGGCGAAGGTGATTTTGCCGACCATCTGTATGCTTCTATGGTTGGCGTGCTGCAATCCAGCCTGGGGATGCTTGACCGGGAGCAGCTGCAGCAGGCCGTAGATGCGCTGGATCAGGCCCGCTATGTCCAGTTCTTCGGTGTCGGCTCCTCCGGCATCAGCGCCCTGGAGGCCAAGAACCGTCTGCTGCGTATCGGGCGGCGGGTGGAGGCCAATTCCGACAGCCACATCCAGTCGATGATGGCGGTCACGATGGGGGAGGGCGACGTTGCCGTGGGCATCAGCGTCTCCGGCAGCACGCTGGATACGAACGACATGCTGATGAAGGCCAAGCAGAACGGGGCCAAGATCATTGCCATGACTAACTATGCAAAGTCTCCGATCGCTTCGATAGCCGACATCGTGCTGCTGACCGCCGGGAAGGAGTCGCCGCTGGAGGGCGGGTCTGTCGGGGCCAAGATCTCGCAGCTGTTCATCATTGACCTGCTCTGCCAGGGACTGGAGCGCCTGCATGGCGAGGAGACCAAGCGGATGAAGGAGCTGACCGCGCGGGCGGTCATTGACCGGATTTATTAGGGTGTCGGGGGAATGGAACGGTGATAGTGCGGCGGGAGAGCCGGATGTAAGTGGAAAACCGAATACATTGGGCGAGCGCGGGTGTTCGTGGGCGAATGTATGCGGAAAACCGAGTACAAATCGAATGAAGAGTCAGACGCAGTAGTGGAGGTGGCGCGAATGCGGCAAGTCATAGGTGTGGACATTGGGGGGACAGGCATCAAGGGGCTTGTAACCGATGGAGCGGGAACGATTCTGGCGGAAGCGGAGCGCGAAACGGAAGCCCGGCTGGGCCGGGATACCATTCTAGCCCAGCTCCACAGCCTCGTGGAGGAGCTGCTCGCAGGGCATCCATCTGTGGAGGCGCTAGGGATTGCCTCCGCGGGCCGGATTAATGCTAACTCCGGCGAGGTCGTCTACGCCACCGGTAATCTGCCAGGCTGGCAAGGGGTGCAGCTGACGCAGTGGGCGGAGGCTGCCTTCGGGCGGCCTGCGGCGGCCGATAACGATGCCAACGCCGCACTGCTAGGCGAGGCCTGGCTGGGCGCGGGACGCGGCTGGCAGAGCCTGGTCATGCTGACCCTGGGCACCGGGGTCGGCGGAGCCAATCTGGCGGCCGGGCAGCTGCTGCGCGGGGCCGCCTGGAGCGGGGGCGACTGGGGGCACAGCGTGCTGGTGCCGGATGGCCGCCCCTGCAATTGCGGAAAGCGAGGCTGCGTGGAGCAATATGTGTCCGGCCGCGCGCTGCTGCGGCTGGCAAGGGAGGAGACCGGCCGGGCGTATGCGCACGGGCGGGAGATTATGGAGGCAGCGGAGCGGGGCGACGCGGCAGTGCTGGGTGTGCTTATGCGCTTCACCGCAGACCTGGCGCAGGTGACAGCTAATATCGGGGCGGCGATCGACCCCGAGCTGATTATTATCGGCGGCGGCGTTATCCAGAGCCGCGCCGTTTGGTGGCCGCTGCTGGCCGCTAAGGCAGGCGCGGAACTGGCGGGGCGGATCGTGCCGGCTGCGCTGGGCAACCGGGCCGGCTGCTTCGGCGCGGCCCGGCTGGCGCTGGAGCGGCTGATCCGGGATGCAGACAGCAGCAAGGAGAACCATAACTGCTGCGGCAAGGAGGAGAGGGAGTATGGCTAACAGACAGGAGAAGCGTTCGGATGTGGTAATTATCGGCGGCGGTCTCGGCGGAACGGCGGCGGCACTGGCTGCCGCCAAGGCAGGACTGCGGGTACTAGTGACGGAGGAGACGGACTGGCTGGGCGGGCAATTGACCTCGCAGGCCGTGCCGCCGGATGAGCACCGCTGGATCGAGCAATCCGGCAGCACCGCTTCATACCGGGAATTCCGCAGCAGGGTCAGGGAGTACTACAGGCGGAATTATCCGCTTTCAGAGGCTGCGAAGAGCGACCCAATACTCAATCCCGGCAACGGCTGGGTCAGCCGTCTGGCGCATGAGCCGAAGGTGGCGCTGGCGGTTCTCCAGGAGATGCTGGCCCCGTATGTGAACACCGGACGGATCGAAGTGCTCTATCATACAGTTCCGGTCTCTGCGGATACGGAAGAAGATCACGTCACTGGAGTCACTGTCCGGCAGGGAACGGACGGTAACCTGATCCGGCTGCGCGGGGATTATTATCTGGATGCCACGGAATGCGGCGATCTGCTGCCGCTGGCCGGAGTCGAGCATGTCAGCGGTGCCGAGTCCCGCAGCGAGACAGGGGAGCCCCATGCGCTAGAGACAGCAGACCCGCTGGATATGCAGTCCATTACCCATGTAGCCGCCGTAGACTATGTACCCGGCGGGGATTACACGATTCCGCGTCCAAGAGATTATGATTACTGGCGCGGGTATGTCCCGTCGTTCTCACAGTATCCGATCTTAAGCTGGTACGCTTCAGATGCCGACGATACAAGCAAGCTGAAGCAGTTCACGATGTTCCCGAATGACCAGGGTATTGTCTCCCTGTGGGATTACCGGCGGATCGTTGACCCGGCCATCTGGACGGAGCCGCTGAATGACGGTGAAGTCACATTGCTGAACTGGGCTTTGAACGATTATTATGCCGGGCCAATCATCGGTGTATCACCGGAGGAACGGGAACAGCACCTGGAGGGAGCACGGCAGCTCACCCTATCACTCGTATATTGGCTGCAGACCGAAGCGCCCCGTCTGGACGGCGGACAGGGCTATCCGGGTGTGCGTCTGCGCGGGGATGTGCTCGGCACAGAGGATGGATTGGCCAAGGCTCCCTATATCCGGGAATCCAGGCGCATTCGCGGGCTGTACACGATTGCCGAGCAGGATGTGAGCAAGGAGCTGCGCGGGCCGGAGGGACCGAAGCGTTATGAGGACAGTGTGGGCGTTGGCAGCTATCACCTCGATCTGCATCCCACAACCGTAAGCCAGCGGACCTTCTACATTCCGAATCATCCTTATGAGATTCCGCTGGGCGCTTTGATTCCCGTGCGGGTCAAGAACCTGCTGCCGGCATGTAAGAACATATCCATGACTCAGATTGCGAACGGCTGCTACCGTCTGCACCCGACCGAATGGAATATCGGCGAAGCAGCGGGAACGCTCGCAGCCTATGCTATCAGGCAGCAGGTAGAGCCGGTTGAGGTCAGGGAAACGGCAGAGCATCTTGAGGCCTATCAGCAGCAGTTGATTGCGCTTGGTGTCCAGCTGCACTGGACCAAGGAGGAGTTAGAGACTTAAACGCACATGCTCCAGCAATCCACCTTAGCTCAACTGGCTATAATCTATAACCAAGATAAGGTGCCTCGTCAATGGGGTGCCTTTTTGATATGACCTGCCTAGTGGTCGATGTTACCTGGCAGCAAGTAGGTGGATAAACGTATCTTGGTTTATCGGTTTTAGCAAAAACGGAGGAAGCAAGTGGGAATTGTACAACTAAATTGCTTCAGTCTCGCTCCTTAGTAGGAAATATGCAAAATTAAGTGCCATTTCTCCAACTCCTATCGTAATATGACCTAATCGTCCATCAGCAAGTGTAGTAAATCCAACTGCTGTCTTTTGGCCAAGGTAAATAATGTTCAAGAATGAAAAATAGGTCTAGACTAAAGTTACATTTATCGATCTAACGGATAGGATGTTGCGGTGTTGTTCTTGAATTCTTTACTCAAACATACTGTTTGTAATGAGGGAAGAGGGATAACATGCAATTACTAATTGATTGGCTAAACCGCAATCGAATATGTAAATGTGAAACCTGTAAAACGGAGCTTAATGTTTATTCATATGGCTCTGGTGGGTCGCTGATTTTGTACTGTGTTGCATGTAATGAGTATTTTTACAGAGCAGACCCCAGCTCGCCTATAAATAAGTATACAGTTCCTGAAGGACTTTTAAAGCAATGGGCAATGGACCCTTATAATAGTTATTATAAAGGGTTGCAAATTAGCCAAGCATACGAACCCAAGTGGATTAGATTTCTACGGAAATTTATAAGATAACGGCAAAAGCCAGCTAAAAACAGCGGCAGTCTGAGACTTTTTGTCAAGTCTTATTCTGCCGCTGTTTTATGTTGAATTTTAAATATAAATTTATATATTAAAGTTCAGGCGTGTTATATACTCAATCTAGCTTTCCCAAACAGAGCACACCACGAGATGAGGAGAACTGAGACCACATGCCATTACTGAACCGATTCAAAGGAAACGCCGCCGCCCAACCATCCCAAGGGGCTGTCCCGCAAGCCGAGCGTCAGCTGATTAATGCACTGCAGCAGTATGTTGAGCTGGCCGAGCGTAAACAGGAGGATCAAGCAGGCTCATATTTATCATCTAACCAAGATGAACTGCGCGGTCTGTTAGACCGTCTGACATCCGTAATACATAAACGAGAGGATTATTATAAGGTTCGATTGAATATGATCACCAAAGCGATTGAGATTGGCCTCTGGGAGATGGATGTCTATGAGGGAGATCCGGTTAATCCGCTCAATGAGTTCAGGTGGACCGATGAGCTGCGCCGGATGATCGGGTATACGGATGAGCATGATTTCCCCAATGTGCTGGAGAGCTGGTCCAATTGTCTTCATCCTGAAGACAAAGAGGGGGTGCTGCAGCTGTTCGCAGACCATATGCTGGACCGGACGGACACGATTAAATATGACATTGAATACAGACTGAAGACGAAAGCCGGCGAGTACAAATGGTTCCAGGCAACAGGCACGACCACCCGTTCTGCGGACGGGTCCCCCATCATGGTGGCAGGAGCCTTGTTCGACATTCATGACCAAAAAATCAAGCAGGACGAGCTTAGCGCACTAGTGGTCCGCTATGACCTGGTGAACCGCGCCCTGGTGGAAGCGCCGTGGGATATGGTGGTCATCGCAGGCGATCCGGTCAACCCGGATAATGAGTTCTGGTGGTCGGAGCAGTTCCGCAGAACGATTGGTTTTGAAGGCGAGCATGATTTCCCGAACCTGTTAAGCAGCTGGAGCAACCAGCTCCACCCGGAGGATCTTCAGCCCACGCTCGATGCCTTTGCCAATCATCTGAATGATTACACCGGGCAGACGGACTATAAGGTGAACTACCGGCTGCGCTCCAAAAATGGTGAATACCGCTGGTATCATGCCGGCGGTGAAACCGTTCGCGATGAGCATGGCGTCCCTCTGAGAGTTGCCGGTACAATCCGTGATGTGACTCATGAAGTCACCAAAGAGGAAATTGTACGGCAGGTTAATGTACAGATGGAGGGCTTGCTGGCAGCTATTGATGAGATCGTCCGCGGCATCGTGTCGGTTACCGAGCAGGCTCAGGATATGGCTGAGGTTCAGGAGCAATCCCACAAGGCGGCCATGGAGGTCAAGGTCAAGACGGGGGAGACCAAGGAGATTACCCAATTCATCAGCGAGATCTCGAACCAGACAGGCCTGCTTGGACTGAATGCTGCGATTGAAGCTGCCCATGCGGGCGAATACGGCCGGGGATTCTCCATTGTGGCTGGTGAAGTGAGGAAGCTCGCGGAGCACAGCAAGACGGCATCGGGCAACATTGAAACCACTATACAGCAGATGAATGAAAAGATTGACGACATTATTACACGAATTAACAGTATGTCCAGCCTTACCGAAGCGCAAGCCGCCCTGACCGAAGAGGTCAATGCCTCGATTGAAGATGTGAGCCGGATGTCCGA
Organism: Paenibacillus piscarius; assembly: GCF_022234545.1. GTDB lineage: Bacteria > Bacillota > Bacilli > Paenibacillales > Paenibacillaceae > Paenibacillus_AQ > Paenibacillus_AQ piscarius. The sequence goes on along the minus strand of NZ_JAIEUI010000006.1, from coordinate 254,758 downwards.
GGATCTGCTGGGGATCCTTCGTACCTTGTAGTTTGACAGCTTGGCCAAGTCTGCAAAGTAGATTGCAGGCTTTGTTTTTGTTTAGGAAAATATTTTTACAAAAATCATGCATGAAGTGCAACAAAGTTGCTCAATAGAAGCAGCCGATGCTGAAATCATGCACGAAATGCAAAAAAGCCAGAGCTAACTTGCTCTAAACACCGGAATTCATGCAAATAATGCAACATTGTACTGCAGCTAGTAGCATTTTCACAAAAATCCTGCAAAATGTGCAACAATGCTGCTTCATACAGGCGGCAGACGAGGAGACCTCAGAATCATCATCGCGCTTACTCTAAGTTATGGAGCCCCCCCACTTTGCTGTTGTTATAATTTGTGTATAATACATGTACAACCATACATGTTACGGAGGGAACGATGAAGCTATTCATGCCATATCCATCCCTCTTGAAGAGGCTCCGGGCGCAGCTGCCCTTTCTGTTCAGCGGAAGTATGCCGCTGCGGCGGAAGATTCTGCTAAGCAATCTTCTGATTGTCCTGCTGGCACTGGTGATCTTCATGGCCAGCATTCAGCGGATTGTCTTCAATCAGACCCTGGAACGGACCACAGCAAGCTCACAGCAGGAGGTGCGGCTGGTCAAGCAGTCCATGGAGACAGTGTTCCAGTCGGTGCAGAATTTCACCAAGTTCGTGCTGATTAATCAGGACACCCAGAAGCTGCTCAGCAGAGATACCAGTGCCGGCAATGACGCTGCTGCACTGAAGTCGATCTACAATACACTGGCTGCGATGCTGGTCACCGAGCCGAATATTGACTCCGTAATTATCGAATCCTTGAACGGCGACCTCTATTACACCTCCAACCTGACGGGGGTGACCCGGGAGCGTCTTGGCATCTACCCCAGAGCGGAGATTGATGCAGCCAGAGGCGGGGCGGTGTGGGCGGATTCGCTTACGCCTGCCTTTCTGTCCGGAATGAAGCATAAGAATATGATCAGTGTGGGCAGGGTCATTAAGAGCCTGGAGAGCGGGACCCCGCTTGGTTATATCTATGTCAACATCGATGAGCGGACGCTTGCCCGCCTCTACCATAATGAACAGAGCCCGGAGAGTGCTACACTGGTCATCAACCGGGACGGAAGGATCATCTCGGCGAACGAAGCTTCAAGGGTGAACCGGCCGGTCCCGGAGGCATCCCTCGCGGGCTGGGTCAAGTCCTTATCACAAGGGACCCGGACTCAGGAGGTGGCCGAAGACCGCTATTTAGTATCTATGCAGAGTCTCGCGCCCTATGACTGGAAGGTAGTCCAGCTGGTGCCGATATCAGAGCTAACCTACGGTTATTGGAAAATCGCACTGCTGCTGGCCGCGTTCGGTCTGATCAGCATCGTGTCGGCCGTGCTGCTGTCCGTTTTGTTCGCCCGCCGGCTGACCCGGCCGCTGAGCCAGCTTAGTGAGGTGATTGTTGAAGTGGGCAGCGGGAATCTGGAGCGGCGCGCCGCCGCCGATTCTGAGGATGAGGTCGGCAAGCTGGGAGCTACCTTCAATGAAATGGTGGAGCGCATCCAGGGCCTGATGGTTCAGGTGGAGACAGAAGAGAAGACCAAACGGATGCTGGAGCTGAGGCTGCTCTACTCGCAGATCAAGCCGCATTTCTTGTACAATACCCTGGATACGATCCGGTCGATGGCTGTGATGTCAGGGGCGAAGGACATCAGCAAGATGCTGAAGGCCCTGGGGGAGTTCTACCGGATCTCGCTTAGCAACGGCCAGGAGCTGATCACGGTGGCCCGGGAGCAGAAGCATCTGGAGAGCTACCTCTATATCCAGCAGATCCGCTTCCCTAAGCTGAATTACCGGATATCGTTCGAGCCGGGGCTGGAGTCCTGCCTGGTGCCGACCATGCTGCTTCAGCCGCTGGTCGAGAATGCGATCCACCATGGCATTAGAGGGATGGCGGACGGCGGCTGGTGTGAGATTACCTGCGAAGCAGAAAGCATGAACGGACAGCACCTGCTTCTCTTCACGGTCCGCGACAACGGTAAAGGGATGAGCGAAGAGCAGCAGCGGCTGATCTGGTCCGGGCCAGACACCGCAGAGAGATACAGCTTCGGACTCCTTAATATTCAGGACCGCATCCGCCTGCGGTTTGGGGAGGCCTATGGAATCCTACTGACATCTGAGCCTGGACAGGGTACAAAGGTGAAGCTGCGCTTGCCGCTGCTTAAGCAGACGAACGAACAGGAGGAGGGGACAGTCAGACTATGAACACAGCACCGGCAGCCCGCGTCCTGATTGTGGATGACGAATATTATTTCAGGCAGCTCCTGATCCGTCTGGTGGACTGGGAAGCCGCCGGGTTCGAGGTGGCCGCAGAAGCCGATGACGGCTCGGCTGCATTGCAGATCATCGGGGAGCAGCCGATCGATCTCATTATTACAGATATTGAGATGCCGAATATGAACGGGCTTGAGTTCATTCAGGAGGTCCGTAAGCTGAATTCGGCGGTCAAGCTGATCTACATCACCAGCTACGATAATTTCTCATACGCACAGCAGGCTATATCGCTTGGCGCGGACCATTATCTTCTGAAGCCCGTGGATGAGGATGCGGTGGAGCAAGCCCTCCGCACGATCCGGGCGCAGCTGACAGAGAAGTGGGAGGCAGAGCGCTATATCAAGCAGCTGAGAATCAAAGCCGGAGATGTGCAGGAGCCGCAGGCAGGTGAGGCTGGTGCGCAGAAGCGGCAGAGCAGCAGTACGGCCTTAATCGGTAAGACCATCGCCTATGTGAAAGCACATTACGCTGAGGATACGCTGTCGCTTCAGAGTACGGCCGGCGCCCTGTTCGTGAACCCGAGCTATTTGAGCCATGCGTTCAAGAAGGAGACCGGCGAGTCTTTTGTGGAATATGTGACGAATGTCCGTCTTGGCGAGGCCATGAAGCTGCTGAGCCAGGGGAACTCCGGGGATGAAGCCCCAGCTCCCAAGATTGCGACGATTGCCCGCCAGGTGGGCTATAAAGATCCGTTCTATTTCAGCAAATGCTTCAAGAAACGTTACGGCATGACCCCGAATACCGTGTACAGCGGTTCCTATTCGGATACATAAAGCAGCGATAAGCAGAGTCCGGTGTTTTGCCGCCGGGCTTTTTCGTTTTCGTTTGATTCAGTTTTCGCTGAATTAAGTTAACCCCATGTTAAGCCGCCGTAAACACAGGAACACCTTGTAAATTGAGTGTAAAGTAAGCTAACATACCTAAAAATTTTACTGTTAGAACCAATATATCTCCATTCGTGCACGGCGTTTCACTTGTTAAGATGATACCTGTAAGTCTAAACCCGAAATATTGAAAGGTGGTCCAACAAAAATGTTCGGAAAAAAGCTTGGGGCAGTTGCAGCATCCATCGCACTCAGCAGTGTAGTGCTTAGTGCTTGCGGAGGAGCCAACGGTAATGAAGAGGCAGCTCAGAACCAGGATGCGAAACCGGCGGAAGGTAAGGAATCTGTCTCCTTATGGATGTTCGATGCAGATCCGATGTATCAGGCTGCTGCCGAGGCTACCGCAGCGGAAGTCGGCGTAGATTTGAATTATGAGTACATACAGGACGAGACCTACAAGACCAAAATCAGTGTTGCGCTGGCTGCCAACGAGCTTCCGGATGTATTCCAGCAGCATGCCGGGAAGTCCTACCGGACCCCTGTACTGCAATCGAAAACAGTAGCCCCGCTGAATGATACTCTCGATTCTACGGGACTTGGCGCGAAATTTCTGGACAACCAGCTGGTGAAGGAGGAGGACGGCAATATCTATTCCGTTCCTTCCAATATCAGTACAACCCTTGTCTTCTACTATAACAAAAAGCTGATGGGCGATCTCGGCGCTACGCCTCCGGCCACCTGGGACGATCTTCAGGCGCTAGTGGCCAAGGCCGAAGCTAAAGGAATCATCCCGATCGCACTCGGCGGTAAGGAAAGATGGCAGGGCGATCTGCTGTACAACATGCTCGTAGCGCGTCAGGACGTTAACGCCTTCGACAATGCGCTTAAGGGCGATGCCAAGTTCACCGATGCCCCATTTGTCGATGCAGCAAAGCAGGTAGCCACCCTGGTCAGCAGCAATGCCTTCCAGAAGGGCTTCCTCGGGTCAGCGTATCTGGATGCCCAGGAGCTGTTCAAGAACGACAAGGCTCTGATCTGGATTGACGGCAGCTTCAACTTCGGCGCGCTGTCGAAGGCTATGGGTGACAATCTGGGATATATCGCCTTCCCGAAGACAGGTGCAGAGGATGTCTACAGTGCAACGATCGGCTTCCAGAATTCGGCGGCGCCTTACTCCTTGTTCGTGAACAACAGCTCTAAGCATCTGGACAAAGCCAAGGAATTCGCCATTAAGCTGTCGCTTAAGCTCAATGATGAATTCGTGCGCAAAGGTCTGCCGGGCTATGCGGCCAGCGAAGTGAAGTCGGAGTCGCAGAATGAGCAGCTCTCCGCTTATGCTTCCGATATCAGCAAAACAGCCAAAACCCAGGCGATGTGGTTCGGGCTGCTGTCGGCAGATACGGGTCAGGAATACCGCGATGTGACACAGCAGCTCTATGGCGGCAATCTGACACCAGAGGAATATACGGCCCAGCTTGAATCCTTGCTCCGTTCGGCAGAGTAAGACACGCTTTACTAATATAATAGGGGAAAGGCGATGCAGTCTCTTGGGCCGCATCGCTTTTCTGCACTCTGATAGGTGGTTAGTGATGGAAAGAGCGCTCTCAGATAAGAAATTAATCGCTTTGTTTCTAGTACCCGGCTTAACTGTCTTCCTCGTCTTCTATTTCGTGCCGATCCTCATGACGGCGTATTACAGCTTCCAGGAGTGGGACGGAATCAACCCGATGGCCTTCGTGGGTCTGGACAATTACACCAAGATGTTCACTGCAGATAAAAGCTTCTGGAAGGCGGTATGGAACAGTGTAGCCTTCCTGCTGACAGGCGTATTCGTCCAGCTTCCGCTCTCGTTCGGCCTGGCGCTGCTGGTCTCCCGTAAGATGAAGGGACGCAAATGGTTCCGTAATATTTACTTTTTTCCGGTGGTCATGTCAACGACGATGGTCAGTCTGCTGTGGGTCAAAATCTACGATCCGAACATCGGGATGCTGAACACGCTGCTGGAGGCTGCTCATCTGGGCAGCTGGGCCCAGGCCTGGCTTGGAGATACGAAGACGGCACTCTTGTCAGTTCTGATCGTAACAACCTGGCATTACGTGGGCTATAATATGCTGATCCTGTTCGCCGGTATTCAGGGCATCTCGGAGCAGTATTATGAGGCCGCGAAGCTGGACGGAGCTGTCGGCTGGAAGGCTGTCCGTTATATCACACTTCCGTTATTGTCTGATGTGCTGCGGATCTGTATCGTACTGAACGTGATTTATGCGCTCAAGACCTTTGAAAGTGTGTATGTGATGACGAACGGCGGGCCGCTGCATTCCACAACAATGATTGCCCTGAAGATGTTCCAGGAAGCGTTCCTGAAGCAGAACTTCGGCTACGGCAGCGCGCTGGCCGTGTTCATGGTGCTGGAGTGTCTGGTCATCGCCTGGGCGCTGAATAAGGTGCTGACCCGTGAAAAAATCGAATATTAAGGAGGACCGGACATGCTGAAGAGTACCAAAAACACAGGCATCTATCTGCTGATGAGCCTCATTGCCGTCCTCCAGTTGTTCCCGCTCTACTGGCTTGTGGTAAGTGCATTTAAGGATAATTCGGAGATTATCGGCGGAGTGGTCTGGGCGCTGCCCAGTGAATGGCGGTTTAGCAATTTCTCGGAGGCCTGGGTAAGCGCCAAGGTCAATCAATACTTTTTCAACAGTGTATCCGTTACGCTGATTACCCTCTTCTGCGTGCTGCTGCTCGCTTCAATGATGGCTTACGCGCTGACACGGATGCGATTCAAATATAACGGATTGATCCTGTTCATTCTGCTCATGGGGGTCATGGTGCCGATTCACGCTACGCTGATCCCGCTGTTCATGATCCTGAAGAATCTCGGCCTGCTCAGCTCGCGTCTGTCGATCATTCTGCCGTACATCGCTGTGAATCTGCCGATCGGTGTCTATATGCTGTCCGCGTTTCTGCGGAGTATGCCGAAGGAGCTGGAGGAGGCTGCGTTCATCGACGGCTGCGGGGTGGTGAAGTCCTTCTTCAAGGTTGTGCTGCCGCTGTTGAAGCCGCCGCTTGCCTCGGTTGCGATCTTCGTGTTCCTCGCCGTGTGGAATGAGCTGCTAATGGCGGCAACCTTCATCCAGAAGGAGACGCTGCGGACGCTGCCGCTCGGGCTGATGAATTTCAGCGGCCAGTACAGCATTAGCTGGGGACCGCTGGCCGCCGCGATGGTGATCTCTACACTGCCGATTCTGCTCGCTTATGTGCTGTTCAGCGACCAGATGGAGAAGAGCTTCACTGCAGGCGCAATTCTGAAATGAAGATAGGGAAGAAGGGTGAACGAGATGATGGAATCAGGAGCAAGCCATAACCTGCGCAAAATCGTGATTGTCGCTACCTCGGATGTGCACGGCAATCTGTGGGGCTACCGTTACGAAGACGGACTTGATACCGTAAATGACGGGCTCGCCAGAATAGCCGCTTATGTCCGGGAGCTTAGAGAGAGCGGGACGGAGATCCTGCTGATCGATAACGGAGATATTTTCCAGGGGAATATGCTGACTGATGATGTCTACAATAAGCGCCCGGAGGAGAGGCATCCGGTCGCGGCAGCGCTTAATGCCATGGGCTATGCGGCACTGACGCTGGGCAACCATGAGTTTAACTTCGGCCTTGGCCTGATTGGGCGAATCCGGCAGGAGCTGAGCTTCCCGGTGCTTGCGGCGAATGTCTGGGATGCGGAAGGCAGACCGTTTGCTGAGCCGTATGTAATTCTTGAGCAGCACGGAGTCCGGGTTGCCGTCATCGGACTAACGAATCCCAACGTTCCGCGCTGGGATGGAGGCAAGGTTGAGGGCTTAATATTCGGCCATATGGCCGAAACTGCGCAGGCCATTGCCGCCTCTCTCCGTGCGGAAGGGAAGGCGGACCTGATAGTGATCAGCGCCCATGCGGGTATGGTCGCAGAATTCGATGAAGAGGGCGGCTCAGATGCCGCCGGACGGATTGCGGAGCTTGTTCCTGAAGCCGATGTGCTGCTGGTCGGCCATATGCATATTACGGTGAATCAGCGTATCGGAAATACTGTCATTGGCGGGCCGCGGGACCGGGGGCGGGAAGTGGTCCGCTTCGACCTTACGCTGGAGCTGGACGGCAGCCGGACCAGGGTCGTGGACCGCGAGGTTACAGTGGTCGATATGAGCGGCCGGGAGCCGGACCCGGAATTCCGCAGTCTGGTTGCCGGGGCCCATGAAGAGACCCTCCGGTTCATCGCCGAAGGCGGTGGAGGCTCTCTGGTGGAAGGAGAGAGCGGTATTCTGGGCTTTGCGGCCGCTGATTTCCAGCCTGAAGAGACGGCCGGCCTGCCGGCCGGAAGGGTGCAGGATACGGCGGTCATTACCTTGATCCAGCGGGCCATGCTGGAGGCCAGCGGAGCGGATGTTGCCGCCACAAGCCTGTTCAACGACAAGGCGGATCTGAAGCAGGGACCGCTGACGTATGCCGATGTCTACCGCATTTATCCTTTTGACAATGTGCTGTATGTGGTTACCGTCACCGGCAAGGAGCTCAAGGCTTATATGGAAGCTTCCGCAGCCCACTTCCGGCAATGGCAGCCGGGAGACACCTTGATCGCCGCCGATCCCGAGGTGCCGAGCTACCTCTACGATATGTTCGCCGGGGTCAGTTACCAGATCGACATCTCACAGCCGGTGGGACGGCGGATCATCCATCTGGCCTACCGGGGCAGACCGCTTGCCGAGACGGACGAGCTGCAGCTTGCCGTCAACAATTACCGCTACAGCAGCCTGCTGAAGGCCTCAGGACTGGTTAGCGCCGTCAAGCATTGGGAGTCAGATTGCAGTGTCCGCGATATTCTGGTCCGTTACATCCGGGAGCGCCAGACGATCACACCGGAGGTCGATCATAACTGGTCCATTGTCCGGGATGGTTTGGAATAGGAGCATCCCCTTACTGAATATAGTGGTATAACCTGTGGAGATTCGACATTTTTTTGTTCCGTGAAAAATATAAGTTCTGCTTTGAAAAGTCTGCGATGTAAGGTTGCAGGCTTTTTAAATATTTCAATTCTGTGAAAATTAGCAGATTAAAGAATAAAACATCAGTAATTTATTAAAAAAAAGTAACAAAATTAATAGTAACGCTATATTATTGGATATATCCTATTAAAAAGTATATAGTCCTATAAATGTTAATTCTATTAACTAGTATTTTGTAAGTCTGAAGGCTCATTTGTGCTGTTGAATGTAAAGGAAAAGAGGACGATCCGATGAAAGCTCTAATGATGGGTAATGAGGCAATTGCGAGAGGCGCTTATGAAGCAAATTGTAAAATCATTTCATCGTACCCCGGGACACCGAGCACTGAGATTGTCGAGAGCATCAGCATCTATGAAGGCGTATATGCCGAGTGGGCCCCTAACGAAAAGGTAGCTCTGGAGGTAGCGGCGGGTGCCTGTATCGCCGGAGTCCGCAGCTTGACCACTATGAAGCATGTAGGACTGAACGTGGCGGCAGACCCGCTGTTCAATATGACCTATGAAGGCGTAAATGCCGGTCTGGTTATCGTATCAGCTGATGATCCGGGCATCCATTCTTCCCAGAATGAACAGGACAACCGTATCTATGCCAGCCATGCCAAGATTCCGCTGCTGGAGCCGTCGAGCTCCCAGGAATGCAAAGACATGATGCTTGAAGCCTATGAGATCAGCGAGCGCTTCAACACACCGGTTCTGTTCAGGACAACCACCCGTGTATCCCACTCCAAGGGAATTGTTGAATTTCAGGAAGATCCCTCTGTGGAAGAGAGGTATAGGCCCTACAAGAAGAACAAGCTGGACCGGCTGCTGCTTCCGGCCATTTCCAGAAGACGCCATCTTGAGATTGAAGAGAATCTCCTGAGTATTCAGGCCTACTCCAATTCCTCCCCTCTAAATGTAATCGAGTACAGCTCCCCGGAGATCGGTATTGTAACAAGCGGAGTATCCTATCAATATGTCAAGGAAGTATTCGGAGATTCAGTATCCGTGCTGAAGCTGGGCATGAGCTATCCATTCCCGGATGAGAAGGCCCGGGCTTTCGCCGCTAAGGTTCACAGAATCTATGTGGTGGAGGAAGGGGAACCGTTCATCGAAACCTCGCTCAAGACACTCGGTATTGCCTGTACCGGCAAGGAGCTTATCCCTGTCTGCGGGGAGTTGAACCCGGAGATTGTCAGGCAGTCCATCACACAGGAAGCGTTCAGCTGCTACGAGGCTGTCCATGTGCCGCCCAGACCGCCCCGGCTGTGCGCAGGCTGCGGATATCTGGGATTGTACAGCGCAGTCAGGAAGCATAAGGATATCATTGCAGCAGGAGATATCGGCTGCTACACGCTGGGCGGCACCGAGCCGATCAAGGCACTCGATACCGTGCTCTGTATGGGTGCTTCAATCTCAATGGCAACGGGCATGCAGCGGACCCAGGATTTCAAGCCGATGGGCAAGAAGGTATTTGCTTTCATCGGCGACTCGACTTTTTTTCACTCTGGCATGACCGGTCTGGTGAACGCCGTATATAATAAAACTCCCATTGTCATTTGCATCCTGGACAACCGTTCCACCTCTATGACCGGCAATCAGGAGAACCCCGGCACCGGACGCACCCTGCAGGGCAGCGCTTCAGATCCTGTGCGGATTGAAGACATCGTGCTCGCACTGGGCGTCAGACCGGATAACCTCAGAATCGTAGACCCCACTAACCTCCAAGAAACGCAGCAGTGTGTGGAGACAGCCAAGCTCAGCACTGAACCATTCGTTATTATCTCCAGACATCCTTGCGAACTCCTCAAACATAAAACGGAACCGAGACCTACATACACCATTGACAGCGTCAGCTGTGTGAATTGCAAGAAATGCACCATGCTGGGATGCTCAGCCATCAAAATCGTGGAGCGGAACATTATTATTGATCCCGAAGAATGCAAGGGCTGCAGCATCTGCCAGCAGGTCTGTCCCTATGACAGCATTAAGGAGGCTTAAGCGGACTATGACAGCTGCTACAAGTATTATTTTGGCCGGTGTGGGCGGAAAAGGTGTCATTACTGTAACCAATGTTCTGTCGCACGGATTGGTGGCCCTCGGGTATGACGTGAAGGTCTCCGAGGTATACGGAATGTCACAAAGAGGCGGAAGCGTACACTCCCAGGTGCGTTTTGGTGACAAAATTTACTCCCCCCTGATCGAAATGGGTACTGCGGACTACATTGTCGGATTCGATCAGATTGAAGCCCTGCGCTGGGGGACTTTCCTGAAGCAGGACGGGCAGATGCTCGTCAATCTTGCAGAGCTGAATGAGGATATATACAAAGGCAAATACGAGGACAGCTTCAGCCGGTACAGGCGCGTCACTTTTGTCGAAGCCCAGGCAATCGCGAAGGAAACAGGCAATGTGCGCAATGAGAATTTCGTTATGCTGGGTGCCTTGCTCCAATCGCTCGGATTTGAATTCGCCGCCTGGCAGAGCACGCTGGAGAAGGTGGTCAAGCGGCAGTATCAGGAGGACAGCATCCGCTCGTTGCTTAGAGGGATGAGTGAGCAGGCGGCGTTGGAAGAGAAGGAGAACGTCTATGAGCGCTAAGGCTGCGGCAAGCAGAAATAAGCCCAGCGGGGCTGCAACGGGAGCAGATATCGCGATTGTAGGCATCGGCAGCAGATTTCCGGGAGCCGGGCATTACAGCGCCTACTGGGACAATATGATGAACCATGTGAACTCCGTGAAGCCAATTAGCTACGAACGCTGGCAGAACGGACGATACGGATTGAAGAATGAAGCGGATCTCGGCTGGGACCAGGAGCAATTCGTGAAGTATTGTGCTTCGCTATCTGATATTGACAAGTTCGATCATGCCTTCTTCAATCTGTCCCCCCGTGAGGTCGCAAGCATGGACCCCCAGCAGCGTATTCTGCTGGAAGAGACCTGGCACTGTCTGGAGGATTCGGGGATTCCGCTGGAGGAGCTGCAGAAGGCCGGAACCTCTGTATATGTCGGCGTTACGGGCAACGATTACGCTCTGGTTGCCCTGACCGGCGGCAAAAAGGTGGATCACTACGCCGGTCTCGGTAACTTCGAGTGTATAGCGGCGAACCGGATCTCTCATTATCTCGGTCTGACCGGCGAGAGCCTGTCCCTGGATACTGCCTGCTCCTCCTCGCTGGTTGCTGTTCACAAGGCAAGACAGAATCTGCAGGCGGGAGAAGCGAAATATTCAATTGCGGCGGGCGTCTGCCTTGCCTATCATCCTTGGCGGTATGTGACCTTTTCCAAGGCGAATATGATGAGCCCGGACGGACAATGCAAGGCATTTGATGCGGGTGCTGACGGATTCGTTCAGGGAGAAGGCGTTGGTGTGCTGCTGCTCCAGAAGCTGGAGGATGCCGTGCGGGACAACAACCACATCTATGGCGTTATCCGGGGAAGCGCTGTGAATCACTGCGGGGCCTCACAGACCATTGCCGCACCCAGCATGAACGCGCAGAAGGAGGTTGTCGAGGCTGCTCTGCGCCAAGCCCGGGTAGACGCTTCAACAGTCAATTATATTGAGGCGCACGGTACGGGAACCGCGCTCGGTGACCCGATTGAAGTCGAAGCGCTGACCAGAGTGTTCCGGCAGTACACCGGCGAGAAGCAGTTCTGTACCATCGGCTCGGTGAAGGCGAATATCGGCCATCTGGCAAGCGCCGCCGGTATGGCCGGCATCATCCGGGTGCTGCTGATGATGAAGCATCAGATGATTCCGGGCCAGCTGAACCTGGACAGCCTGAATCCGCTGCTGGACTGGGAGCATACTCCGTTCAGGGCTGTCACAGAGAATACCGTCTGGGCTGCTGTGAACGGACAGACCCCGCTGCGTGCCGGAGTAAGCGGCTTTGGCTTCGGAGGGGTTAACGCCCATGTCATTATTGAGTCTTACGAGCCGCCGGTACCCGTTAGGCCTGCTAAACCGCGGGCTGCGGAGCCGCAGATTATCACTCTCTCTGCGCAGAGCATAGAGAGTCTGCACGAAGGAATTGCGGCCTGGAAGTCGCAGCTTGATTCACCGGCTATCACGGAAGCGCCTATAGCGGAGATTAGCCGGACACTGCTTACTGCAAGGCGGCAGTGCCGGGAATACAGAATTGGTGCGATCGTCCGGAGCAGCCAGGAGCTGGCTTCCTTCCTGGAATCTGCCGTAGCTGGTGCGGACAGATTAGAACCGGGCCGGAAGGTATGGACAGTTCAATTCACTAACATCATCTATAAGGGGTATGCGGAGATCAAGAGCGTTATGGATGAACCGTATGTCCGGAAGATATTCGAAGAAGTAATTGCCGGTATTGTGCCGGCAGAAGGGGAACCCTCTGTCCAGACTGGCATTTCAATGGCCAAATGGAATAAAGAGCGGCTGGCCGCCTATTCCTTCCTGGCCAATTATACCCTGGCCAAGGCTCTGATCCGCCTAGGGGTGGAAATGGATTCCGTGAGCGGTGCGCAGCAAGGCACACTTCTAGCAATGGCGGTCAGCGGTATGGTTACTCCAGTCCAGGCGTATGACCTTCTGACCGGCCGGACCACCTGGGCAGAGTCAGAGCTGCAGCGGCCTGTGCTGACATTCATTGAGCCGTTTCGGCTACTGAAGCTCAAGCCTGTGCACATCAGTATCCCCTATATAGCTGGTCTCCGAGACCTACGGATTAGCGAGGCTGACGAAGCGGCGTTCAAGCATTATGTTGAGAAAGCCCGCATCCTCAGCCGGACACAGTTCACGTTCAAGAAATATTTACGGGATTGGGATCAGGCGTTGGCTCAGCATGCTCCGGATCTGTCCGCGGTCTCGCTGCTGCAACATGACGAGCTGCTGGCCGGCAGTCAAGACAACCCAGCATTGCAGCGGGAGCGTGTATTGCTGCTGCTTATTGCTTACGGCTCCCTGCTCAAGCTGAATCAGAAATGGGATCTGTCCGAACGGATCACACTAAACGATGAACGGCTGAGGGAGTGGGTCCAGCTTGTACTGGATGAAGTGATCTCCAAGGAGATGGCAGTACAGTTGCTGATATCTTCTGCCAATGAGTTGGAAGCGGTGCTTGAAGCTGCCAGAGATCAGCTCAATGAACGTCAAGGCCAATTGAGTCCTGATGCTCCCTATTCCTGCTTGTATGAAGCGAATCAGCCAATGGCTGTAATTAGCGACGAATCCGCCTGGCGAGACCAGCTTCAGGAGGAATGTGCAGGGCAGAGCATTCTGCAGTCCCAAGCGGTCCGGTTATTGGCGGAGGGGCAGGAGGTAGCCGCATTATCGCTTCAGAACGAGGGAATGCAGGGCTTCCGCGAGCTGTTGCTTCAGCTGTGGCTGGCCGGTGCAGATCTGAACTGGGACAGGCTGTATCCCGGCGGCAGCTTCAGGAAGCGCCCGTTGCCTGGGTATGCCTTTAACCGTTCCAGTCATTGGATGCCGGCTCCTCAAGCGGCTGCTGCTCCAAGCCATCCGATGCTTGATCTCGCGAAGTCCGCTCCGGAGCGCCTGCTGTTCGTGAAGACGCTGAAGGTGAGTGATTTCTATGTGGGCGAGCATATTGTCAATGAACAGGTGATTCTGCCGGGTGTAGCGTATCTGGAGATGGTCAGGGCAGCCGGCGAATTCGCAGCCGGGACGCAGGTGCATTCCATTAAGGATGTCCTATGGGTGAACCGGCTGGAGGTGACTGAACCTCAGGATGCTTATATTCAGCTCAGCCAGGACGACGGGTATATGCGGTTTCAGGTATATACCGGGGATAAGGCCGCCCAGAAGATTCATTGTACAGGCAAGCTATACACGGGAAGCGGCCAGCGGGTGAAGAGAGAGCGATTCAATCTTGCTGAAATACAGTCGGGTGACAGAGCCGGAATCACCAAGGAATTCTGTTATAACGAAGTGTTCGACCGTTCGATCGGCTTCCGGTACGGGCCAAGCTTCCAGGCTACGGCAGAAGCATTATGCGGAAGCATAGACTCACTGGAGAAGCTTGAATTGCCGCAGAGTCTGCTTCCTTCCTTCAATGAATACATGCTGCATCCTGCGCTGATGGATGCTGCACTGCGGGCAGTTACCTGGATTGGCGGAGCGGAAGCATACAAGCAGCTAAGATTACATATTCCGTTCGCCCTGGGTGAGGTCGCCATCTTCGGCAGACTTACGCCAAGCTGTTATTCTTATGCGGAACTGGTGCCGGAGACAGCAGATAAGGCTGCAGGCATGAAGCGGTTCAATGTCTATCTGCTGAATGAGCAGGGAGAGGTGCTGGTGGAAGCCAGAGATTTCACAATCCGGGCCATTCAGGATAAGCCTGTAATGTCTGTAATGTATAACGAAGCCAGCGGGCTGAAGGCAGGAATTCTGCCAAGCCCCATCCGCTTGTATACCGAGCGCTGGCAGGAAGCTCGGCTTCCGGGGCCGGCGGACCTCCCCGGCGGCTCAGGAGAAGCGAAGCGCAGGGCGGAAATACGGAATATTCTCTATCTAACCACAGAACACACCAACGTGAACCGGCTGGCTGAGGCTTTTGCCCGGGAACATACGGTGCCGGAACATATCATCATGGTCAAGCCCCAAGCAGCTTACAGTGCAGCCGCAGGCAGACTGGAATTCAGCATCCGCTATGCATGGGAAGCTGACTATGTAAGGCTGCTCAGCGAGCTGCTGGACAAGGGGATCAAGATAGACAACATTCTGTATGAATGGGATGGGGAGCACACCGATATCCTGAACGCCTGGTACCCGGTTCTGTATCTGTTCAAGGCGGTTACCCGGCTCTATCCACAGCACCCGGTCCGCTTCTTCTTAGCCACGTCAGCAGGCAATGAGCCTGGAGCGGGTATGCTGCAAGGACTGGCTAAGGCTATGCAGGTGATTAACCGCAGCTATATTCCATCCGTTATATACTGCCGCCGCGGGGAGATGACGCTGCGCGCAGCACAAGAGCTGTTAACCGCTGCACGAACCTCCTTCTCTGAAGTCTCTTATGCAGACGGGACAAGAAGCAGCCGGATCATTGTTCCGCTGGCTTCATTGCCGGAAGCAGAATTCAGCGGCTTCCGCAGGCACGGAACCTACCTGATTACCGGCGGTATGGGCAAGCTGGGCCTTGCTGTGGCCGAATTTGCCTTGCAGCACTATGAAGCCAATGTAGTGCTGACCGGCAGATCGGCACTTGATAATGTCAGACGCCTGGAGCTGGAGCGGCTCCAGCGGTATCCGGGCCGGGTCGTATATATACCCGGGGATATCGCACAACAGCAGGCAGCGGAGCGGATTGTGTCCCGGGCCAAAGAAGTTTTTGAGTCTATTAACGGTGTCATTCACTGTGCCGGGGTACTTGGCAGGCAGCCGCTGATGGAGGCAGAACCAGACCAAATAGCCGAAGTGCTGCTGCCCAAAATTAAAGGAACTCTCAACCTGGATGAAGCTACACAGCAGGAGAAACTGGATTTCTTCGTACTGTTCTCCTCCCTGTCGGCGGTCATTGGAGATTTTGCCAGAGGCACTTATGCGGCGGCGAACAGCTTCATGGACCGTTACGCTGTCCAGCGTACAGAGCAGGTTAAGGCGGGACTCCGGTCCGGGGCTTCCCTGTCCGTCAACTGGCCGGTATGGACTGACGGTGCGATGCAGCTGTCAGAAGAGGAAGCAGTGCAATACGGCCAACATGCGGGGCTCATGCAACTGGATACGCAGACAGGTCTTGAGCTGCTGGAGCAGCTGGTCCGCTCGGGCGAACCGCGCATTATCGTGGCCTGCGGGGAAGAGCAGCAGACATTCCGGGTCCTTGGGGCAGTTACAGAGAGGAAGGCACAGCAGCCTCCAGCCGGCCGGATTGCCACTGAGCAGGTGGAAGAGGCCGTTCAGCAGTATCTGAAGGGTGTCGTCTCCCGGGCAACCCGGGTTCCGGCGGCGCAGGTGGAAGCTTCGGCTGATTTCGCCAGCTATGGTATCGATTCAATTATGATTATGGAGCTGAACACCATTCTGGAACAGGACTTCTCCGATATCCCCAGCACCTTATTCTTTGAGTACAGCTCCATTGCCGGCTTGACGAGCTTCTTCCTGGATCATCATGCGGAATTCTTCCGCCCGTCCGCAGGAGCGGATGAATCTCAATCGGCCGGGGTGCAGCACATGCAAGCAGCGGAACGGCCGGTCAGAACAGGGCAGGCGCCAGCCGTGAACAAGGAAGTGCCACTGACTCTCTCAAGCTCTTCGGCTAGTGAGACTATGGCTGCAGATATTGCCATTATCGGGTTAAGCGGTCAGTATCCGATGGCAGAGACGCTGGAGGAGTTCTGGGAGGTGCTCTGCCGGGGCCGGGATTGTGTCACGGAGATACCGCCGGAACGCTGGGATTACCGCAAGGATTATGATCCCGCGCCGGGGAAGCCGGACAAGGTCTATACCAAGTGGGGCGCATTCATGAAGGATGTCGAACTGTTCGATGCGGGATTCTTCCACGTCTCCCCGCGCGAAGCGGAGCTGATGGATCCGCAGGAGCGGCTGATGCTCCAGACGGCCTATCACACCCTGGAAGATGCGGGGGCGGCGGGAGATACACTCTCCGGCCGGAAGGTGGGCGTGTTCATCGGGGTCATGAATTCCCATTATCAGCTGCTTGGTGCCGAACAGGCTCAGCACGGCCGCCTGATGGATGTACGGTCTTCGTTCGCCTCCATTGCCAACCGGATCTCTTATCACTTCAATTTCAAGGGTCCGAGTCTGGCGGTTGACACAATGTGCTCATCGGCACTGGTAGCGCTGCATATGGCCTGCGAGAGCATCCGGCGCGGAGAGAGCGCTCTGGCCCTGGCCGGAAGCGTCAACACCATTGTGCATCCGGCCAAATATATCTTTCTGGCCGATCAGCGGTTCGGCTCTACGGAAGGGAAATGCCGGGCCTTCGGCCAAGGCGGCGACGGCTATGTTCCAGGTGAGGGCGTTGGGGCTGTCTTGCTGAAGCCACTCACCGCAGCGCTCCGGGACGGGGATTCTATATATGGCGTGATCAAAGGTACGGCCATCAACCACGGCGGTAAGGTCAGCTCATATACGGTGCCTAATCCAAATGCCCAATCCGAGCTGATCGGGGAGGCCTTGCAGCGCTCGGGCCTTCATCCCCGTCAGATCAGCTATATCGAAGCGCATGGCACCGGGACGGCTCTGGGAGACCCGATCGAGGTGGCCGGGCTGACGAAGGCCTTCCGGCCATACACCACGGATACGCAATTCTGTGCTCTGGGTTCGGTCAAGAGCAATATCGGCCATCTGGAATCTGCTGCCGGTATGGCTTCCTTAACCAAGGTACTGCTGCAAATGAGGCACAAGCAGCTAGTGCCCTCAATTCACGCAGAGGAGCTTAACGGGAACATTGATTTCACCAGGACCCCGTTCTATGTACAGCGTTCGCTTCAGTCATGGGAGCCGTTCCTGGAGCAGACACCGGATGGCCTGAAGGCTCAGCCGCTCCGGGCAGGCATCAGCTCCTTCGGGGCAGGCGGAACCAATGCACACATTATTATTGAGCAGTACGAGCCGTGCATTGCTCCGCCGGCACAACATCTAAGGCAGTTGATCCTGCTGTCGGCCAAGAGCCGGGACAAGCTGCAGGCTCAGGCTCTGCAGCTGGCAACCTATATTGAACGGCACCGTGAGCGGCCTTCGGAGCTTCACAGATCCGCCTCCGGGCTGAAGGCGGTACAGGACCGCTGTCTGAATGCAGTTGCTGAAGCGCTTGGCGTGCTTCCCGGACAGATCGGCCCCGACGAAGATTTGACAGCGCTGTGCACCGATACGGTGCATCAGATACGGCTGGCCGGTGTGATCCGGGAATGGTACGGGGAGGAGGCAGCCGGATCTGCATTATGGTCGGGCTGGTCCTTAAGGAAGCTGATGAATCGCGCGGAGACCTTAGAGCGAAGCCGGAATATTGCCGGAACAACCTCAACTCCCGGGACGGCTGCAGATACGGACTCTTACACACTGCGGCTGGAGGATGTCGCCTATACGCTGCAAGCGGGGCGGGAGGCTTTTGATGAACGGGTAGCCATTGTAAGCCAGGATCTTCGGGAGCTGAGTCTAGTATTGAACCGCTTTGCCGCCGGAGAAACGAATCTGCCGGATGTGTATACCGGCAGCCTGAATCCTCAGCATAATATCGCTTCAATTCTCTTCCAGGACGGAGCGGGGCAACAGTTCATCTCCAGTGCACTGCATAACCGCCAGCTCCCGCAATTGGCCCAGCTCTGGCTGCTGAAGGCGAAGATTGACTGGAGACAGCTGCATGATGAAGCAAGCGGGGTAAGGATGATCCGGCTGCCGCATTATATTTTTGACAAGAAACGATACTGGGTCGGCAATAGCTTCTCAGCCGCAGCGGCGGCCAATCATGCCCAGTCTGCGCCAGAACAAGTCTATGTTCAGCCTGATACAACCTCCCATACGCACGACGCAGACATGTTGGAGGACTGCCTGAACCGCACGCTCGAGGAAGTGATCTATATGGAGGCCGGCGGGGTTCATGCCGATCTGCCATTCTCAGAGCTTGGTGTGAATTCGGTGCTGATGCTGGAGCTGGTGGATAAGCTGAATAAACGGCTCGGTCTGAGCCTGCATTCCAACGATCTGTTCAACTACAATACGATTCGCCTGCTGGCTGACCATATCCGCAAGACTACAGGGGAGGTTGAGGCAGTGCCAGGGACCCCCGTGCAAGTCTCCGACCGCCATATTGATCTGAACGAACTTGAACTCTTACTGGAGGGAAGATAAACGCCTATGCAGAGCAGAACATATGCACCGGACCGTTCGCCAGGCGCGGGACACGTCCCTAGGGAGGACATAGCCATTATCGGCATCTCCGGAAGATTCTCCGGTGCCCGGAACGTTGAGGAATACTGGAGTAATCTGGTGGGGGAAGCTTGCAGTCTCCAGGAAGCGCCTGCCGGGCGTACAGAGCTGACCCGGCTGGACCCGGCACAGAATAAGCATATCCGTTACGCAGGCTTCCTTCCCGGTGCGGATCAGTTCGACCCGTTGTTCTTCCGCATGTCGCCTAAGGAAGCAGAATATACGGACCCCAGACAGCGATTGTTCCTGGAGGAATCCTGCAAGGCCATTGAGGATGCAGGCTATTCGTTGCAAGAGATGTCTGGAAGCAGATGCGGCATATTCGTGGGGCTGCAGCAAGGGGAATATCTGGAACGGTTCCAAGGGGAGCCGAACGAGCATGTTCCCGCAGGGAACAGCTTATCGGTTATAGCGGCAAGAATCTCTTATCTGCTCAACCTGAAGGGCCCCAGTATTGCCGTGGATACCGCCTGTTCCTCTTCTCTGGTTGCCGTGTCGCTTGCTTGTGACAGCCTGCACAGCGGCAGCAGTGAGGTGGCGGTGGCCGGTGGCGTCCAGCTCATGCTCACGCCCTGGATCTACGTGTCGCTCGGTAAGCTGGGAATGCTGAATACCGATGGCCGCTGCAAGCCGTTCGCGGACGAGGCGGACGGCATCGGTCTGGGTGAAGGGGTAGGCGCTGTAGTGCTGAAGAAGGCTGCTTCCGCCAGACGCGACGGGGATCATATCTATGGTGTCATCAAGGGAATCGGAGTCAACCAGGACGGCAAGACCAATGGTATCACCGCTCCGAACGGCCTCTCGCAGGCGGCGCTGGAACGCGGGATCTATGAGAGCAGCCGGATTAACCCTGAGCATATAACTTATGTAGAGGCGCATGGAACGGGCACGCGGCTGGGAGATCCCATTGAGGTGGCTGCCCTCACGGAGGCCTTCCGCACATTCACGGCAAGGAAGCAATACTGTCATCTTGGTTCGGTCAAAGGCAACATCGGCCACACGTTGTCCGCTTCCGGAATTGCGGGTCTGATTAAGGTTCTGCTTAGTATGAAGCATGGCAAGATTCCCGCTACACTGCATACCGGCCGGGAGAACTCGCTGATTGAATTCGCAGACAGTCCCTTCTATGTTGGCAAACAGACTGAGACATGGGCTGGAGAGGGAGGACGGCCGCGGATGGCGGCGGTCAGCTCTTTTGGCATGAGCGGCACCAATTGCCACTTGGTTGTTGCAGAGCATCTGGAAGCGACTGCTGCAAGCGCTGGTGCCGGGAATTATGAAGAGAAAATGCTGCTGTTCGCCTTGTCTGCCAAAAGCACTGCGGCACTTGCCGCCAAAGCCCGGAACCTGCTGGAGCATCTGCAGAAGCATCCGGGATTAACCGGACTGGCCGATGTATCCTATACGCTGCTGGCCGGGAGAGACCATTATCCTTACCGCTGCATGTTCGCGGCCGCAAGCCGGGAGGAGCTGATCCGGGAGCTTGAGGCTTATATGGATAACCGCCCCGGCCCAGGCTGGTTCAGCGGTGGCGGCACCGGCAGCGGCGAACGGGTCAATCCTGAGCTGAAGGGCAGGATGGAGCTGTTGATCACCCAATTTCAGCAGGACAGCCTCCCGCCGCAGGAACGGGACCAGGCAACGCGGTTGATCGCCAACTACTACATTAGAGGCTATGACGTTGACTTCAGGAGCCTATCTGCTGGTACGGGCTTCCGCAGAGTGCCTTTGCCGGGCTACCCCTTCGATTATATGCGCTGCTGGATTGAGGGAGGAGAAGGAAATGTCCCTGCGGCTGGCAGTGCAGCAGCTTCCGGTTCAGCAGACAGCGGCGGCGGCGCAACAGCAGGACTGCTCCATCCGTTAGTTCACCGCAATGTGTCTACCTTACAGGGGATTTGCTTCGAGACTGTAATAGAGCCAGCCGGAACAGGGATATCCGGCAAACGGATTTACGGAACTGACGTATACAGCGAAGCCGTCCTGCTGGCCATGGGCGCCCAGGCGTCTCTGCTCGGCAGCGGCTTTTCCGGGATCACCGCCCTGGAGCGGGTGCAGTTCCACCATCCTGCTGCGGCTCTGAAGCTCAAGAAGCTGCGCATCCGGCTTCAGGAGGAGGGAGGAACACTGCGGTTCGCAGTGCAGCGCGACGGGATGCCGCAGGAGATTCTGGCGGCCGGTACAGCCAGAACGGGTCCGGTTCATGCATCCGGTGCACCGCTGTCAGCGGATATCAGCCGGATTAGGCGGGAAGCCGTACAGGTGCGGTCCGGGCAGGAGGTCTATCGCATACTGGAGAACCAGGGCTTGGCTTATGAAGAACAGGCTCGCGGCATAACAGAATTGTACAGCAGTCTAACCGGGCATCTGGCAGTATTAGCGCCAGAGCTGTTCCATCTGGAAGACGATGTTCTGTCTTACCGGTTATCGGAAGCCGTGCTGCAATGTCTCAATGCAGATGTTATCGGCATCGGCAGTACAATAGGTACCGCTTACGAGATCGGCGAAATCCGGTTCATCCGGCCTAAAGCAGCCCCGGGCTACCTGTATTTCCAATCGGGACAGCCGGATTCCGGGAGTAGTGGACTTCATTATGAGGTACATGTGCTGGATGAGTCCGGTGAAGAGATCCTCTACTATAAAGACATTCAGATGGTTCCTGTCAGCACCGGCGGCCTGATTACCAGAGAACAATACGGTCTGCTCGCCAAAGAATGGGTGCAGTCCGCACAGCCGATTCCACCGGAGCGGATAGAAGGGCATTATCTAATTATTGTGAATCAGGAGATGGATGAAGCCGCACTTGGGGCAATCCGTACAGGGTTCGATTCACCGTTAATCCTATGTGACGGAAAGGAACATAAACTCAGCACTATGCTGAACGTTAATTTCACCGATACCGGGAATAGCTCCCAGGTCATTGAAGAGCTGCTTGCCGTTAAGATTCGGCTTCAGGGGGTCATTGATCTCTCGGATCTTCATGCCCTGCCGATGCATACCTCCAAGCAGAGCTTCGGGAAGATAATGCTTCTGCAGGCGCTGGTGAAGCAGGCAGGAGAAGATTTCCGGATTATTCATCTGACCGGCGGGCTGCAAGGTCCGGAGGGCGGCACGTTAACGTTGGCCGGTGCGGATATCGCCGGAATCATCCGTACACTCAGCGCGGAATACAGCCGGATTAGGGCCCGAACGATAGATATCGGACTTGCAGGAACAGACATGGACAAGCTGCTACAGATGATCCGTAATGAATTACAGTTAGATAGCCATACCGCCGAAGCTGCTTATGCTGACGGCTTCAGGTTTGAGCCGGTAGTAAGGTTGTTGAAGCAGCAGAGCAGGTGGCAGGACCGTGAACCGCAGAACCGGCTGAAGCCGGACCCCGGCAAGGTCTATGTGATCACTGGAGGGACGCGGGGCATCGGGGCCGAGACAGCAAGATTGCTGGTCCGGCGGGGTGCACGGAAGCTGGTGCTGATGGGGGTTCAGGCGATGCCGGCAAGAGCAGAATGGCCGGATCTCCTGTCCGGCACAAGCCATGACCCGGGTAGCTTCGCCAGGATTAAGCGGATCGCGGAGCTGGAAGCCTCAGGCGCCCAGGTTGAGGTGTATTCCGGTTCGTTGGCCGATACTGCACGGCTGAAGGCTTTTATGGAGAAGATCAGGGGACAGTGGGGCGAAATCGGCGGTGTGATTCATTGTGCAGGCTCCAACCGGAATGAGCATCCGGCCTTTATTCACAAAACCATTGCCGATATCAGGCAAGTGTTCGAGCCCAAGGTCGATGGAGCCGCAGCGCTCGGGCATATCATCGCCGGAGATACGCCTGACTTCTGTATTCTGTTCTCTTCGGTCTCTGCCCTTGTGCCGCTGCTGTCTGCCGGACTGAGCGATTACAGCGCAGCCAACTATTATATGGACCTCTATGCGCAGCATCAGCATACCCTCGGCAACACCTATTATCAGTCGGTCCTGTGGCCGAGCTGGTCAGAGGCCGGGATGCTTGCGGATTCCGGATTTCAGCTCAGCCCGCTGTATACACAGGCAGGACTTACCGCGCACAGTCTGGCTGACGGCCTGTTCATGCTGGAGGATCTGATCTGCGGCAATACTCCGCCCAGTGTAATCCCGGCGATGTTAAACATGGAACTGTACCGGCCGGACTTATGGACTCAGACCCGCTTGGAGACGGCTAGGGCAGCCCCTGGGCTTCCTGGTCCCAAGAGCAATTCCGGCGTACAAGCAGAAATGTCTGCTTTAATTCTAGATATATTCTGTACAGAGCTGAAGCTGCCCCGTGAGCGGGTGCGGGAGGATATGCCTTTTGTAGAGCTGGGGGTGGATTCCATTCTGCTGATCGGAGTCATCAAGAAGCTGGAAGCCGCAATGCAGGCCTCTGTTGATCCGGCACTGTTCTTCGAGCTGAGAGACGTGAGCGCGCTGGCGGCGCACCTCAGCCTGAAGCGGGGTGCATCTGCAGTCCAGCCGGAGTCCCGGCTACAAGAGAAGCTTCAGGCACCGGTAAGCAACATCCTTCAGTTCGCCGAGCCTTACAGCCGGATGCCGGAATGGTCTGACAGCCGCAGCCGCATGGCGGGAGAGCAATCAGCACATGCCACATTTGCTGAAGCACAGAACTCACGGAATAATCACGACGGCCGGATTGCTGTGATCGGCATGGGCTGCCATTTCCCCGGGGCTGGGGACAAGGATACCTTTTGGAATAATCTGGTGCAGGGCGTGGATAGCATTACAGAGATTCCGGCCAGCCGCTGGGATCAGGATGAGTACTACGCTCCAGTTCATACCGATGGCAAAAGCATCAGCAAATGGGGCGGGTTCCTGGACGATATTGAGTCCTTCGACGGCGGATATTTCGGACTGAAGGAGAATACCGAGCAGATCAGTCCGCTCATGCGGCAGTGTCTGGAGGTGACGGCGGAAACCTTGCTGGACGCGGGCTATTCGCAGACGGAGATCAGCGGGCGGAAGGTCGGTGTATTCATCGGTGCCCACCCCGGCTCCTATCCGGGCTGGGTGCAGGAGATCAACAAGCATACCATCATCGGAATCGGACAGAATTTCATTGCGGCGTATGCCTCTCATTTCTATAATCTCAAGGGCCCCAGCCTGACGGTGGACAGTGCCTGCTCCTCCTCGCTGCTCAGTCTGCATCTGGCCTGCCAGAGCATCCGCTCAGGCGAGTCGGAAATGGCGATAGCGGGTGGGGTGGACCTGCTGCTGGACGAGCGGCCCCATCTTGTGTTCAGCGCCTCCAGAGCCATGTCACCGGACGGCAAATGCCATACCTTCGATGAAGGCGCCAACGGCATTGTGCCGGGTGAAGGGTGTGGAGCTGTGCTGCTTAAGCCGCTGGCCCAGGCCCTTGCTGACGGGGATAGAATCTATACGGTAATCGAAGCATCTGCCGCTGGCAATGACGGGCGGACTATGGGAGTGACTACGCCGAACTTGCAGGCCCAGGAAGAGGTTATCGCAGAAGCCTTACGCCAAGCCGGTATCCACCCGCAGACGATCGGTTATGTGGAGACGCACGGCACCGGAACGATGATCGGCGATCCTATTGAGCTGAAGGCCCTGACCTCGGTCTATCAAAAATATACAGCGGCCACCGGCTTCTGCGGGGTGGGCAGCGTAAAGACCAATATCGGCCATTGCCTCAGTGCGGCCGGAATCGCCAGCTTCATCAAGACGGCGCTGTGCGTCCATCACCGGATGCTGGTCCCTACGCTGAATTGCCGCCGGCCGAACCCGCGTTTTGACTTCGGGCATTCGCCCTTTTATCCGGTGCAGACCGCCGCAGCCTGGGACAGCTCCGGGGAGGTGCGGCGGGCGGCTGTCAGCTCCTTCGGCTTCGGCGGCACCAATGTGCATATGATCATCGGGGAGTGCAGCGAATCCGGACTGCAAGCTTATACCCCGCGGAGGAAGCCGCTGCCTGCACCGGTGTACAATAAGCAGCGGGTCTGGACAGACCGCCTGAAGATAGAGCGCAGGCAGGCTGCTCAGGAAGAACAGGATCAGCTGTCCTTCCTGCAGTTCATTGAAGAGTGAGCTTGAATACGGGAGCGGAGAGGTGTCACGCATGGATGTATTAAGCGGTGTGCGGTTCAGTACCGTAATCACAAACAGCAATTATATCGTCAGAGACCATCGGGTCCACGGTGTGCGGATGATGCCTGGAGTTACGCTGCTGGACATGATCTACCGGTTCCTGCAGACGAAGGGGTTCCGCTTGCCGGACATCGAGCTGCGCAGGGTCCTGTTCAGCGAGCCGGTCACCACCAGCGGTCATTACGATAAAAAGATTCAAATCTCCTTCACCGCACAAACGGAAGGGTACGAGGTTGTAGCGCAGAGCCAGAAAGTGAAGGAGGGCCGCGTCCTGGACAGCGCCTGGGATGAAAATCTGCGTTGTGAGCTGCATGTGCGCCCGGTGCCTTCTGCTGAACGGAGAACCATCGATATCGGCCAGATTAAAAGCCGGAGCACGCGAGTAGAGGATATGGATCATGCCTACAGCTATGTACGGCGGATTGATATCCGTCATCTGGAATTCATGAAGGGGCTGGGGAAGCTGTATTACGGCAGCCAGCGCATTCTGGCAGAGATCAGTTTGGGCGGGCTGGCCAAGCAGTATATGGATCACTTCTATATGCATCCTTGCTATCTGGATGCGGCCACTCTGGTTCAAGGCTTTGTTGTCCTTCAGGAGCTGGATTTCTCCCGGGAGATTCAGGCTTCCATTCCGATGTTCATTGAATCCTTCCGGTCCTGGGAGCCAATGAAGGAGAGAATCTATGTCTATATCAAGGATGAAGGCTACCCGGACGGTGAGATCAGGGACCTGATGTATTTTGATATTGAGGTGTACAACGAACAAGGAGAGGAGATTGCCTCCTTCAGGCGCTGGGGTCTGAAGAAGATCCGCTCCAGGGAGCTGATCAGCGGCTCCCGCAAGGATCAATCTCCGGTCTTGCTGCCGGTGGCATCTACGGGCACGGCGCAGCTTAAGCCGGAGCATGCAGTGTCCCCCGTTCCGGTTCCGCCGGGCAGCGGCGGGTCCCAGGAAGGAGATCGTGTTCGTAAAGAAACTATTGTTTCCTATTTAAAAGGACTAATCAGTACTTTGTCTGGTGTGGACCCGGCGGAGCTTCAGAACGGAGAGGGCTTCTATAATCAGGGACTGAATTCTCAGCATTTGCTGGATATTGTCAGGCAACTGGAGGAGCGGCTCGGCAGCAATCTGTATCCGACACTGCTGTTTGAATATGCCAACATCGAAGAATTGAGCGGGTATATTCTGCGGGAGCACGGGGCGGCATTCTTTCCTGCGGTTCCATTACCGGAGAAGGCACTGTCTTCTGCTGAATACGAAGCAGCCGCTACGGAGACATCTGCCGGTCATGCAGTTCATGCTTACAGCCCCGCCTGGACCGGCAGCCCGCTTAGGAATCATGGAGCGGCAGGGCGCTGGCCAGGACAGGAGCAGATTCTAGTCCTGTGCAGTCCGCAGGATGAGCTGCTGCAGCTTAAGGGAACGGAGGCGGGCAAACGCTTCAGCTTCGTGTTTGCCGGAGAAGCGTTCAGTGCAGAGGGCGGAGGGATATACCGCCTGAACCTTACCAGTGAAGACAGCTACAAGCAATTGATCGGGGAGCTGATGGCGGCGGGCTGTATGCCTGCTGTAGTGGTCAACACATTGAACTGTGGCGTACAGGATCGGGCGGCTCTGCCGGAGCTGTCCGAACACCAGGTGCTGCCGATGTTCTATCTGCTCCGGGAACTGCTGCGCAGCAAAATAAAAACAACCGTTAAACTTATGTATTGCTTCGATCAGACGGATACTGCTGCCCATCCGGGAGATGCGGCCATGGAAGGATTCCTGGAATGCCTCCGATCGGAAAGTGATAAGTTAGCCTACAAATGCATCGGAATGGATGAGATGAGCCGCCAGAAGCTTCAGACTGTTCTTCAAGATGAGCTGTATGAGGACTGGAGCTGCGGAGACCGTATTGCCTATGAACTGGGTATTCGCAAAATGAAGACTTACCGTAAGTGCGGAACAGCCGAGGCCGAAGCCGGCAGAACGTCCATCCGCAGCGGGCATATCTATCTGATTACCGGCGGAGCCGGCGGCATCGGCCGGAGGCTGGCAGCGCATGTTGTGGAGCAAGGAGCAACTGCCATTCTCTGCGGCAGAGCTGCCAGCCTGCCGGAAGGCTCGTTGAACGGATTGGCGGCGCATCCGCTGCTGGACTATGTAAGCTGTAATGTGGCAGACCGGAGATCTGTGGAACAACTCCATGCTTATGTCAAGGCGAAGCACGGACGGCTGGACGGCATTGTTCATTGCGCCGGTGTTACCAGGGATTCATTGCTGGTACATAAGGACGCGGGGGATTTGCTTCAGGTGCTGCGGGTGAAGGCGGACGGCACAGCCCATCTCGATGAAGTGTTCAAGGCGGAGCCGCTGGCGTTTTTCGCTGCGTTTTCATCGGTGGCCGGCGTTCTCGGCAATCCTGCGCAAAGTGATTATGCGTATGCGAACATGTACATGGACCATTATATGGAGCTGAGGGAGCGGCAAAGGGTCCTGGGTACAAGAAACGGCAAATCCCTGTCGGTCAACTGGCCGCTATGGCGCGAAGGCGGAATGAAGGGGGACAGGCACATCGAGCCTGCGCTAAACCGCCGGTTCGGCATCTCGCTGCTGGAGACCGACGCCGGAATCGGGGCGCTGGAATGGGCGCTTGGGCGGGAGGAATCGCTGCTGCTGCTGGCTCCGGGCGAGGAGAGCAGGATTGACAGTGTCCTGATCCGGGACGGGGCAATCGTGGAGGAAACGGCCGAACCGCTGCCGGAGACGGCGCTGGAGCTGCCGCACCGCTCCGGAAATACAGGAGAGAATGACCTGGCAATTATCGGAATCAGCGGTAGATTTCCCGGCGCAGACAATCTGGATGAATACTGGGAGCTGCTGCGGACCGGACGTGATGCCGTATCGGAGATTAGTCCGCAGCGCTGGAGCCATGAACAGCAGCAGCGCACAGCCCGGGAGAGCTGGGGCAAGGATTGCTCCCGGTGGGGAGGCTTCCTCCGGGATGTGGACAAGTTCGATCCGCTGCTGTTTGGGATTGCACCGTATCAGGCCGCGCTGATGGACCCGCATGAACGGATCTTTCTGGAGCTGGCCTGGGAAGCATTCGAGGATAGCGGATATCCACGGTCAGCGCTCAAAGGCCGGAAGGTAGGCGTGTTCGCCGGTGCAATGTGGATGCACTATCAGCTCTACAATACAGACCGGCAGGTGGCAACCTCGACGCTCTCGTCGGTTGCCAACCGGGTGTCTTATTGTTTTGGGCTGACCGGGCCTTCACTGGCCGTCGATACGATGTGTTCCTCCTCGCTGACCGCACTGCATCTGGCCTGTCAAAGTATTAGGAATCAGGACTGCGCCATGGCTCTGGTGGGAGGGGTGAACCTCTCGGTGCATCCGGATAAATATCTTCTGCTGTCCCAGGGGAATTTCGCTTCGTCCGACGGGCGCTGCCGCAGCTTCGGCGAGGGCGGGGATGGTTATGTGCCAGCGGAGGCTGCAGGCGCGGTCCTGATCAAGCCGCTGCGCCAGGCCGAGCTGGATCAGGACCGCATCTATGCGGTCATCAAGGGCAGCAGTGTCAATCATGGCGGAGAAGCCAGCGGATTTACGGTTCCCAATCAGCGGGCGCAAGAGGAAGCGGTGGCAGATGCGCTCCGCCGGAGCGGGGTTGATCCCTCGACCATCAACTATATTGAAGCGCACGGCACCGGAACCTCGCTTGGCGATCCGATTGAGATTCAGGCGCTGGTCAATGCCTTTACACCTCATCAGGACACGCCTTTCCGGACTGCCATCGGATCGGTCAAGTCGAACATCGGTCATGCAGAGGCGGCTGCAGGCATGGCGTCCATCGCTAAGGTGATCCTGCAGATGCAGCACGGGCAGCTGGTGCCCTCAATCCATTCAGAGGAGATCAACCCGCATATCCGGCTGGAGAATACAGGCTTCAGCATTCAGCAGAAGCTGGAGGATTGGCAGCCAGTCACGCGGTTCCGGGACGGACAGATGCAGGAGTTTCCAAGACGTGCAGGCATCAGCGCCTTTGGAGCAGGCGGGTCGAATGCCCACGTTATTCTGGAGCATTATTCAAGCGGCAGCAAGAATGCTGGGGCGCGGGATGAACGTGAGGGACCTTATGTCTTTGTATTATCAGCGCAGACCTCTGAACAGCTTAAAGCTTATGCCCGGCGGATGCGGGAGTACATCACTCAACGGCAATCCGCTGGACAGGGACAGATGCAGGAAGTATCCGCTGCTCTTCATATGTTAATCGAGCCCCTGCTTAACCTTCCGGCCGCCGGCAGCTTGGAAGAGCATTCACTGCAGGAGCTGGGTCTTGGACCCGTTGAATTCGTTCAGTTAAGTGAACGGCTGGGGGCATGCTTCGGCATCGCGGCCCATACGTTAGCGTTACACGGAGATTTGACAATTAAGGAGCTTGGTCGGCAATTATTAACCGGATTGGCAGAAGGAGAGGAACTGGAGCGCCATGCCTCCACGGCCAGACCTGCTGAGCTTCCGCTGTCCAGACTCAGCTATACGCTTCAGGTGTCTAGGGAGCCTATGAAGCACCGGCTGGCGATCGTGCACCTCACGGCAGGTGAACTGCTTCAAGCGCTAGAGAATTATCTGGAAGCCAAAGCTTGCAGCCGGCTGTTCACCTCTGAAGACTTGGAAGGACAATCAGGCAAGGAGCAAACGCCTGATAATAGAACCGACCCATGGCAAGCTGCAGAACGCCTGGCCCGGACCTGGACGGGAGGCGGAGCCGTTGACTGGAAGGCATTGTACGGGAAGGACAAGCCGAAGCTTTTGACGCTGCCGCATTATCCGTTTGCCCGCAAAAGCTATTGGATTGAGGCGGCAGCTCTCTCACAGCCTATGTCAAGGATACAGGAGCCTGCCAAAACAATATCGGCCATGCCCGCAGTGACTGAGAACGCTGCAGTATACACAGGTAATGAGGTTGTGCTGGAATATGACGGGCAGGGGATTGCACTTTTGCGGATTCAGGACGCTATGCACAACAACACCTTCACCCATGAGGTGATCCAGGGGCTGATTCACTGCTTCCGGACCATTTCGGAAGATGAACAGATCAAGGCGGTTGTGGTTGCCGGGAATGACCGGATCTTCTCCATGGGTGGCACACAGGAGCAGCTGCTGGATATATCCGACTCCAAGCTGAGCTTTACCGATGCGCCGATCCTGTACAGGGGGATGCTGGAATGTCCTGTGCCGGTCATCTCCGCGATTGAAGGCCATGCCTCCGGCGGAGGCCTGCTGTTCGGGCTGTATGCGGATCTTGTGGTGATGGCCGAGGAGAGCGTCTATTCTGCCGCTTTTGCTAAATACGGCTTCACACCAGGGATGGGGGCTACCTTCATTCTGGAGGAGAAGCTGGGCAAAAATCTCGCGGTTGAGATGATGTTCACCGCCAAAATGTACTCCGGGGTGCAGCTCAAAAGCAGATCGGCCTCCGTTATCTTCCAGCCCAAGGATCAGGTGCTGCAGGAGGCGGTCTCGATAGCCCGGATGATTGCCGAGAAGCCCAGAACAACCGTCAGTGTGCTGAAGCAGGAGCTCTCCGGCCGGGTGCTGGATTCTCTGCTGCGCTGCGTGGAGCGTGAGAATGAGATGCACCGGATTACGTTTACCACCGATGAGGTGAAGGCCAGAATCCGCCACCTGTACCGCGCTGATGGGCCGGAGGGGCAAGCACAGCCTGCGGTACAGGCTACGGTACAGCCGGAACGCAAGCAATCCCGGCCTAGCGGGCAGAGCAACCAGGATGAGCTGGTCAGGATCATCGCCCGGCGCATTCAGCTGGATGAGGCTGAGCTTGACACGGAGATGAATTTCAAGGATATGGGCGTGGATTCAATCAGCGGTGTAGAGATTGTGCGTGATGTGAACGAGAGCTTTGGCTTACAGCTGGATACGATCGACATCTATGATCACTACTCCATCACCTTGCTTGCCGCCCATATTGGTCGTAAACAGGCGGCGTCCCGGCATGAGGGAGAGGAGCTAAGGGTAGAAGCGTTGACACAGACTGAGGCGCGATCCGCCGAGTCTCCCGATCATCCGGCAGAGGACCGTGATCTGCTGGAGCTGCTGTCCAGGCTGGAGCAGGAGGAGCTGGATGTGGACGAGCTGGCCCAGTTTTTGGAGGTGTACTATGAGTAGCAGCGAGCTGATTAAGGAAATCCTGCAGCAGATCAAGAGCCACAGGCTGGAGGCCCGCGAAGGACTGAAGCGTATTCAGGAGCTGAAGCAGCGGGACGATACAGCCTCCGGCACACGTCAGATTGGTCCTGTGCCGGATGTGGAGCAGCTGATCCGCGATGTGCTGTGCAAGGTAGTGAAACTGAAGCCGGAGGAGCTGATCCCGGATCTGACTTTTAAAGACATGGGCATTGATTCAATCAGCAGTGTGGAGATTGTCCGCGACCTGAATGAAGCACTGCAGATCCAGCTTGATACCATCGTGCTCTACGATTACCCCGCAATCCCCGAGCTGGCCCGCTATATTGTTAGTGAGGTTCAGAAGCACAGTGGTGCAGCCGGGGAGAAGCGGAGGGTGAAGGCGGCAGAGGAGCTACCGGGAGCTGATGCGGTCAAGCCGCAACGGCTGAACCACAGATACGAATACATGAATGATCTGATTGACCAATTCTCTTCCGGCAAAGCACAAGCGCAGCCGCCCGCTGCCCAGGTACCCGTAACCGCACCCGCCGGTCCGTCAGCTTCCGGGGCGCCCAAGCTAATGCTCAGAACCGGTGAGGTCTCCGCTCCCGACGCAGCACATGGGGTCCAAATCAAGCTCAGCCAGACTGCACGCAGGGCGGAGGCGGAAGCGCCGGCCAAGACAGTACCGGAAGCGGCACCCGCCGCTCCTGAATTCGTGGCCCCTGCTGCTGTACCGGAGGGAATTGCAATTGTCGGCTTATCGGGCCGGTTTCCCGGAGCCGCCTCCGCCGGAGCGTTATGGCGCAATCTCCGGGACGGCATCTCCAGCACGGGTGAGGTTCCGTGCAGCCGGTTCGATCTCCATGCGCTGTACGATGAGGACCGCACAGCAGATCAGAAGACGTACTGCACGGTAGCCGGACTGCTTGACCAGGTTGATGAATTCGATCCGTTGTTCTTCAATATTTCACCGAAGGAAGCGGAGATTATGGACCCGCAGCAGCGCATTTTTCTGGAAGAGGCGTGGAAGGCGCTGGAGGATGCGGGATATTCCGACCAGGCAGTACAGGATACCCGCTGCGGGGTGTTTGTCGGCTGTGCGCCCAGCGATTACACGAAGCATCTGGAGGCGAACGGCCTGGGCAATACCGCAGAAGCTTTTACAGGGACTTCCTCCTCCATCCTGGCGGCCCGGATCTCCTATGTTCTGAATCTTAAGGGACCAAGTATTTCAATAGACACTGCCTGCTCCTCATCACTGGTCGCTGTCCACCAGGCTTGTGTAAGCCTCTGGAACGGGGAATGCGAGATGGCGCTGGCCGGGGGCATCCGGCTGATGATTACACCGGACAGCATCGTGCAGAGCAGCCAGATGGAGATTTTGTCGGCACAGGGGGTGTGTAGGCCCTTCGATCAGGATGCGGATGGAACGCTGCTCAGCGAGGGAGCCGGAGTTGTGGTCCTGAAGCCGCTAAGCCGTGCGCTGGAGAGCAGGGATCATATCTATGGTGTAATCCGGGGCAGCGGTGTGAACCAGGACGGCCGGACCAATGGCATAACCGCGCCAAGCGTGAACTCACAGATTCAATTGGAGCAGCGGGTATACGAGAAGTTCCGCATCGATCCGTCGGAGATCAACTATGTTGAAGCGCATGGAACCGGTACCCCTCTGGGTGATCCCATTGAAGTGAAGGCGCTGACAGAAGCGTTCCGTGCCTTCACCCAGGACAGCGGATACTGCGCGCTCGGATCGGTAAAAGCGAACATCGGCCATTGCACCATGGCTGCCGGTGTGGCCGGGATATTCAAAATTCTGCTGTCGCTGAATCACAGGCAAATCCCGCCGCTGATACATTATAAACGGCTTAACGAGAAGATCCGCCTGGATGGAAGCCCGTTCTATATCAACACAGAGCTGACCGACTGGCCGGAGAATAAGCGCGGCTCCCGGATGGCCGCTATCAGCGGGTTCGGCTTCAGCGGAACGAATTGCCATATCGTCATCGAAGAGTACCGCAGCAGCCGGAGGGTGGAACCATAGGAGCGGAACCTGCCCATAGTTATACATTCATTAGAAAGAGAAGTGGAGGCTATTCGGATGAGCAAAATTGGCAACTACAGCGGCGACCGCCCGTCTTATCTGTTTCTTCTGTCCGCGAAGACCCGCGATGGCTTGGCCCGGAGAACAGCTGACCTTATGGAGTGGCTCAGCGATACGGCCGGCAGGATTACGGATCCCGGGAATATCGCCTACACGTTATCCATCGGCAGAAGCCATTTTACCGAACGTGTAGCACTGGTCGCCGCCGATCTTCAGGAGCTGGAATCAGAGCTGCTGCGGACACTGAACCGGCTTGCTGCGCACAAGGATACAGCCTCGGGGGAGCTGCGGCGGCGGACAGCCGATCCCGGGGATCAGTACCGGCTCGACCGGATTGCTGGACTGGCCCACAGTAACGGTGCAAGTCCGGCTGCCTTCTCCCGTAAGGTGCTGGAGGAGTGCGCGCAATTATACCTGGAGGGCTGTAATTGCGACTGGAAGGTGCTGTACAACGGACGGCCCTATCACAAAATCCCGCTGCCTACCTACCCGTTCCAAAGGCAGAAGCACTGGCTGGAGCTTCATACAGCCGCAGGGGATTCGGCAGCATCAGCGGGCATCGCAGCAGCGCCGCTGGGTCCGGTGCTTGATAGCAACCAGTCGACGGTGCATGAGCAGATTTTCAGTAAAGAGCTATCCGCAGAAGTCTTCTATCTGAGGGATCATATAGTCTCCGGCCATAAGCTGCTGCCGGGTGTGGTTCAGCTTGAGATGGCCTGTGCTGCGGCCGCTGCTTCCCTTCCGGGAACAGCTATCCTCAGGCTGGACGGAGTTGTCTGGGCTCATCCGATTCAATTGGAGGAGGGGGAGGCTTCTAGAACTGTTCAGATACACCTCTATCCGGGGAAGAGCGGAGCCGAGCTGGAGTATGAGATAACCAGCAAGTCTGCAGGAGACACCATTGTACATAGTCAGGGAAGTATCAGCTACACAGAGGCCGGTGCGTCGGGTCCGCCGCCGCAGACCATTGATCTTGCCCGGCTTCGCCAGGGGAAGACCGGTATCAGCGGAGCTGAGGTCTATGACCGGTTCAGGCAGCATCAGCTGATGCTCGGCCCGTCCTTTCAGTCCATTACCGAACTGCTCACCGGGGAGACAGAAGCATTAGCCTTCATTGAACTGCCTGCACTTTTGCGTGAAGGCTTCGAGGCATATACACTCCATCCCACGGTGACTGACGGTGTACTGGAAGCGGTTATCGGCCTCATCAGCGCTCACGGGAAGCTGGAGGGGACGGCTGCATTGCCGTATTCCTTCGACAGTCTGGAGATATTCGGCAGACTCCCGGCAGATTGTGTGTCCTATGTGACGAAGCGGGCCTCCGGGAATGACGGCGGTGATCTGGAATTCGATGTGGTGTTGGCGGACAGGCAGGGACGGGTCCTGCTCCGGTTCACACGCTTCGTGCTGAAGGTATTCCATCAGGGAAGAAAGCAGCATTATGAGGACATGTGCTTCACCTATGAGTGGCAGGAGCAGGGGGAGAGAGGTGCTGCGGACTCCGCAGTCCAAGGCGATCTGGTCCTGTTCCCGGCGCAGTCCGGGCTGGAGCAGGCGTTCATCAATGGCAGCATCCATGCGCCGGAAGGGCGGTTGTACGTTGTTGAATACGGGACAGAATATCATCAGGACGGGACGGGATGCTACCGGATGAACCCGGAACGGCCTGAAGACTATGTGCGCTTGCTCTGCGATCTGCGCAGCTGCGGCTGTACGCTGGAGACCCTCGTATATGAACAGCCAGAAGACTATGCGCCGGCTGCTGACATGGAGGCCGCCGCCGCGGTCTACCGCCGCCAATTGTATCTGGCGCAGGCGCTTATAGCAGTGCAGGATAACCGCCATAGCCGGGTGATCCAGCTGTACCGGGGTGGAGAAGCCGCAGCACCGGTGCCGCCGGCGTTAGGGGCACTGAGAGCCTTCAACCAGACGCTGAAGCTGGAATATTCCAGACTGCATTTCAGCACGCTGTTCACCGGTCAGGCAAGCGGACCGGAAACAGCACGGATGATTGCCGCAGAGGTCCGCTCAGGAGAGCTGGAAGTGCAGTATAAGCAGGGAAAGAGATACGTCTACACCTTGAAGGAGATTGCTCTTCCTGAACAGGTAGCCTCCAGGAATATACTCCGGCCACAGGGCGTTTATCTGATTACTGGCGGACTAGGCAAGCTGGGGCTGATGGTGGCGGAGCATCTTGCTGTGAAATACCAGGCCAGGCTGGCCCTGATCGGCAGATCGGACCTTCGGCCGGAGCTGGAGCAGCAAATCGCCCGTCTGCATAATCTTGGGGGGGAGGTACTGTATGTCCAGGCGGATCTGTCACAGGAACCGGCGGCCGCTTCAGCGGTTGCCGAGGTCCGGAGCCGGTTCGGCCGCCTGCATGGCATTATTCATGCCGCCGGTGTTACCCGGGACGCTCTTATCCGGGTGAAGGAAGCGGGGGAGGCCGATGAAGTTCTCGGAGCCAAAATTCAGGGGCTGGTGCAGCTCGACCGGGCAACGGCAGAGGACAAGCTGGATTTCATAGCAGCCTTCTCTTCGATCGCTGCGGTCACAGGAAATGTCGGACAGAGTGATTATGCCTATGCCAATGCCTATATGGACAGATACATGGTGTACCGGAATGAGCTGGAGTCAGCCGGACAGCGCTATGGCCGGTCGGTCTCTATTAATTGGCCGTTGTGGAAGGACGGCGGAATGTCAGTGGGAGAAGAAACCCTGCTGTTCTTCAAGAACACCGCAGGTTTGAAGCCGCTGGAGACTGAAGCCGGACTCCGGGGTCTGGAAGCTATCCTGAACGCAGAGGTGCCGCAGCTATTGACGCTCCAGGCCAGCCGCAAGAAGATTAGCGGCATTCTGGGTCTGGAAGCAGCGCATTCGGGTGCAGGTGTAGCCGGAGTCCGGGACACCATAGGCTTAGCCGCTAATGCTGCCCGAATACTGGAACTAACACAGCAGAAGATTACCAGTGTCCTCAGCCGCCTGATGAAGCTTGATGCCGCCATTATTCATCCCGATCAGGATCTGGGCGAATACGGTATGAGTTCGCTTACGTTCACAGACGCCGCGAACGCCATCAACGATACACTTCATGTTCGAATGACACCGGCCGTATTTTTCGAATATCCGACGGTCCGCGCATTGTCTGCCTATCTGGCGGAGACCTATGCGGAGGAGCTGGCTGAAGCTGTTCATCCAGTGGCAGCGCAGGCAGCCGCCGTTAATGACAAGCCCGGGCCGGTTACAGCAGCCGTTGTGCCGAAGGCACGGAGAACATGGAAGCCGCTCCAGGCGGAGCCTGCGGGTTCGGGCATGCGCGAACCGGTAGCAATCATCGGCATCAGCGGCATGCTGCCGCAATCGGCGAATCTGGAGGTCTTCTGGGAGCAGCTCCGGCAGCAGCAGGATCTGATCTCGGAGATTCCCGTGGACCGCTGGGATGCCTGTGAGCTGAACCGCCTGCAGGGCAGCGTTCCGGGCAAGCCTGTCTCCGGCTGGGGCGGATTCATGCCGGATGTTGACAAGTTTGACCCCGGCTTCTTCGGTATCAATCCGCGTGAAGCCGACCTGATGGACCCGCAGCAGCGGATCTTCCTGGAGACGGTATGGTCCGTCCTGGAGGATGCCGGATATAAGGCTTCGACGCTGGCAGGCCGGAAGGTAGGACTGTTCGCCGGGGTGTCGACGAACGATTACAGCACTCTTTTGCAGGACAACGGCATTGAGATTGAAGCTTATTCTTCCACCGGCAGCTCGCATTGTGTTCTCGCGAACCGTATTTCCTACCTGTTCAATTTCCGCGGTCCCAGCGAGCCGGTGGATACCGCCTGCTCCAGCTCATTGGTGGCGGTACACCGGGCGGTGGAGAGTATTCTAAGCGGCGACTGCGAGCAGGCGATTGCCGGGGGTGTGAATGTGATGGCCGCACCGACTCTGCATATCTCGTTCAGCCGGGCAGGCATGCTCTCTCCTGACGGACGATGCCGCACCTTTGACCAGCGCGCGAACGGCTATGTGCGCGGCGAAGGTACCGGAGCCGTTCTGCTTAAGCGGCTTAGCCAGGCGGAGGCGGACGGGGATTATATCTATGCGGTCATCAAGGGTTCGGCGGTCAACCACGGCGGCAAGGTCAGCTCCCTGACGGTGCCGAATCCGAAAGCGCAAGCTGAGGTACTGGTGGAAGCCTATGAGAAAGCGGGGATTTCACCGGATACCATTAGTTATATAGAAGCGCACGGCACCGGCACCTCTCTGGGTGACCCGGTGGAGATTAACGCGCTGAAGAAGGCTTTTGCCGAGCTGTACCGCCGGCACGGGCTTCCTGTGACCCGGGAGAACTACTGCGGCATTGGTGCAGTCAAGACCAATATCGGCCATCTGGAGGCTGCTGCCGGCATCGCCGGTATTCTGAAGGTGGTCCTCGCGATGAAACATAAATCTCTTCCGGGCAATGTTCATTTCCAGCAGCTCAATCCGTATATCGAGCTTGAACACTCGCCCTTCTATATCGTGGACCGCACACAAGCATGGACGCCGCTTGACGGTGCGCCTAGACGGGCCGGGGTCAGCTCCTTCGGCTTCGGCGGGGTGAACGCCCATGTCGTGCTGGAGGAATATACGCCTTCAGGCGCTGCTGTAACTGCTGGTGCTCCGGGTAACGGGGAAGGCAACCTGATCGTCCTCTCGGCCCGAAGCAGGCTGCAGCTTCTTCAACAAGCACAGCAGCTTCACAGCTATTTGACGGCTCATGCAGATTGGGAAGAGCTGTCGCTGCATAATATCGCCTTCACACTGCAGACAGGCAGGGAGGAGATGGCAGAGCGGCTGGCTTGCACTGCTTCAGATAAAGAGCAGTTGATTGACACGCTGCACCGCCTGCTGCACCAGCCGGAGGAAGCTTACGGTATGTATTGGGGCCAGATCCCGGCACAGCCTGCCGGGGAATCAACGCTCGCAGCCAACAAGTCCGGCAAGTTGACTTCAATGGAACTGCCGGAGCTGGCGCAGCGGTGGGTCTCCGGAGAGAGCGTAGACTGGACCTGTCTGTACGCGGACCGGAAGGGCAGACGTATTCCGCTGCCGGTGTACCCTTTTGCAAGAGAAGTATACTGGGTCCGTAAACATGGCGAACGCATCGCTCCCAAGCTGTCTGCCACCGCCGGAGCAGCCCCTGCCGTACTCCATCCGATGGTGGACAGCAACGTCTCAACGATGCAGGAAGAGAAGTTCCGCACGGTACTGCATCCAGATCAGTTCTTCCTGAAGGACCATGTAGTCGGCGGCAAGGTGCTGCTGCCCGGTGTAGCTTATCTGGAGCTGGTCCGAGCCGCTGCCGGTTTAGCCGGAATCAGCCCGGTCACGGGACTCCAGGATGTCAGATGGATCAAGGCTGTGGAGCTGGAGGCAGAGCGGCAGGATATTTACACCTCATTCAGACTTGATACACAGGGACAGCTTGAATTCCGGGTGTTCAGTGAGGACGGGGACCAGCGCATTATTCATTCGTCAGGAATCGTTCTGCAGGATATGCCAGCCGCCGCCGGGAAGCTGCAGATTACGGAGATTAAGCAGCGCAGCACCTCTGTCTTCAACCGGGAGGAATGCTACGGCCATATCTTCAAGGCAGTCGGCTTCGATTACGGTCCTTCGTTCCGGGTAACGGAAGCGGCTTATTGCTCTCAGGAGGAAGGCCTGGCGGAAATTATGCTGCCGGAGCCTCTAGAACCGGGTTATGCGGATTATGTGCTGCATCCCTCCATCCTTGATGGCGCAGTGCGTTCACTGTCCTGGGCCGGAAGCCGCGGCGAGCAGGATCTGAGGCTCCGGGTGCCGTTTGCCCTAGACCGCATAGAGCTGCTGGATTCAGTTCCGCAGCATTGCTATGCCTATGCGAGGCCAGTCGAAGGGACAGCGGGTACAGATGATGAAGGCACCCGCAAGTATAATATCTGCATCACCGACTTGGAGGGCCGGGAGGCAGTGCGGCTGTCCGGGTTCTCGATTAAGCAGTATAATTCTTCCCCAGCTGCCGCTCCGACTCCGTCTGCTGCTGTCACGCTCTACTCGCCGGAATGGGTGGAGACAGCATCTCCGACAGGTGCAGCTTCGGGATCCATAGGCCTATCTGCTGCGCTGGTGTTCGGCAGTACAGCCTTAACAGCTGCAGTACGCACCCAGGCTGCGCTGTATGGAATAACGCCGGAGCGCTGCATTGGAGTGACAGCTGGAACCGGCTATGCCCGGCTGAGCAGCACTGAATATGTGATTGATGCCGGGAAGGCAGCGGATTATCTCCGCCTGCTGGAGGCCGTGCAGGCAGAGGGTACAGAGCTCCGGCATATTGTACATGGCTGGAATCTGGATAGAAGTAACGGAGCAGGAAGCTGGCAGGACGCGCTGCTGGAATCTCTGGAGACCCGGATGGATCTGGGCCTGTACTCTCTGCTTCACCTCCTGCAAGCATCGGCTGCTCTGAAGCCGGGGACCGGCATCAGATGCTTGTACGCCTATAAGGACGTGGAGGACCTGTCGCAACCGCTGAATGAAATGGCGGCCGGATTCGCCCATTCGATAGCGGCGGATCACCCCTTATTCCAGATCAGTCTGGTCCGGCTGGAAGCTGAATCGCTCATGCAAGCCGCTGGGCAGCTGATTCAGGAATGGCTGCGGCCACAGCTTGCGAACGGGACGGAGGTCCGGTATGAAGGCAACGTGCGTTATGTGCGGAAAATGCTTCCCCGCACCATGCTTCACCAGGCTGAGGCGTCCAGATTCGTCCGCGGCGGAGTATATATCATCACTGGAGGTACAGGCGCGCTCGGCATGCTGGTGGCTGCAGAGCTGGCCGCTGCTGTACAAGCCAGGCTGGTACTCGCCGGAAGACAGCCGCTGGATGCTTCCGTCCAGACGAAGCTTGCGCAGCTGGCAGAGCTTGGTGCTGAGGTGCTCTACCTGCAGACCGATGTTGGCGACATGGACAGCGTGCTCCGCCTTATCGGACATACCAAATCGCACTTCGGCACAATCAACGGCATCCTTCATTGTGCCGGGACCGGCGAGACAGTGAAGGCGGCGGAGAGCAGCAAGTCCGGATTCGCCCGGATACTCAGCCCGAAGGTGAACGGGACGCTGAATCTGGATCTCGCCAGCAAGGATGAGGCGCTGGAGCTGTTCATCCTGTTCTCATCCACCTCAGTGCAAATCGGAGATATGGGCGCAGGCAGCTATGCGGCGGCCAACAGCTTCATGGACCGCTATGCTGCATACCGTGATCTGCTGGCCGGACAGGGGCGGCGGCAGGGCAAGACGGTATCCATTAACTGGCCGCTCTGGGAGAGCGGAAGATATCAGCTGCCCGCTGCTCAGCAGCAGGTGCTGGCCGATCACTATGGTATGCATCTTCTAAGCAGCAGGGCAGGCCTGGATATTCTGGAGGCCGTGCTGAAGGAGGAGCCCGTGCAGGCTTATATCGGCTATGGCGACCCGCAGAAGATTGCCCGCAGGCTGGGGAGCAGCGAAGCCGTTGCCGGAGGACGAGCGGCTGAACAGGCGCAGCCTGCCGGGATCGCGTCAGACAACGGAGAACTGCTGGAGCAGACGCACGCTTATCTCCTCAGGCTGTTGGCCAAGACACTGGGAATCTCCCGGGAACGGATCAGCATCACCTCACCGCTGGATAGCTTCGGCCTGGATTCGATTATGATCCTGGAGCTGAATGAATCGCTGCAGCGGGAATTCAGCGGACTGAAGACAACGCTCTTCTACGAGCATAATACGGTGGAATCACTTGCTGCTTATCTAACCGGACATTACAGTGCTCAGCTCATCTCGTTATTCAAGCTTGAACTGAAGCAGAGATCCGGTACGGTGAAGCCTCCGGGACTGGTAGCTGAAGAACCGCAGAAGACCGGCCGCTTCATGCCGGAGACAGTGAACGCTGTGCTGCACACAGGAAGCACGGCAGTGAACGGGGCAATGGACATCGCAGTCATCGGCCTGGACGGCAGATTCCCGATGGCAGGCAATATCTCGGAGCTGTGGGACAACTTGAGAGAAGGCCGGGACTGTATAACGGAGATTCCTGCCGGGCGCTGGGACTATACGCGCGACTACGATGCAGAGAAAGGCAAGCGGGGCAAAATTTACACCAAATACGGCGGATTCATTGAGGATGTGGATAAATTCGATCCGTTATTCTTCCAAATGACACCGCGGGATGCCCAGTTGACGGACCCGCAAGAGCGGTTGTTTCTGGAATGTGCCTACCACACGGTTGAGGATGCCGGATACACCCGGGAGAAGCTGGCCCGTTCCAGAGTCGGTGTCTTTGTAGGCGTCATGTATGGGCATTATCAGCTCATCGGAACGGAAGGGTATGACTCTGGCCAACTCACGGCACCCAACTCGTCATTCGCGTCCATCGCCAACCGGGTATCGTATCTGTTCAACTTCCAGGGACCGAGTCTGGCAGTGGATACCATGTGCTCATCCTCGCTGACGGCGATTCATCTGGCCTGCGAGAGTATCCGCAGCGGTGAGAGCGAAGCGGCGCTGGCCGGGGGCGTCAACGTGACGATCCACCGCAACAAATACGTATTCCTGTGCAGCCAGCGGTTCGCCTCCAGCGAAGGCAAATGCCGGGCATTCGGCGAAGGCGGCGACGGCTACGTGGCGAGTGAGGGTGTTGGGGCTGTTCTGCTCAAACCGCTCAGCAGAGCCATCGAAGACGGGGATCACATCTATGGGGTCATTAAAGGATCCGCAATGAATTCCGGCGGCAAAACCAGCGGGTACACCGTGCCGAATCCGGCAGCCCAGGCTGCTGCGATTAGTGAAGCCCTCCGCAAATCAGGTGTACATCCCAGAACGATCACCAGCCTGGAGGCCCATGGTACCGGTACCCCGCTGGGCGACCCGATTGAAATCGCCGGGCTGTCCAATGCATTCAGCAAGTATACGGACGCGAAGCAATTCTGTTCGATCAGCTCGGTGAAGTCGAATATCGGACATCTTGAGTCTGCTGCCGGCATCGCCTCCTTAGCCAAGGTGATGCTCCAGATGAAGCACCGGACGCTGGTACCGTCGATTCATGCGGATGAACTGAACAGCGGCATCCATTTCGGGGATACGCCGTTCTATGTGCAGCGGAGCCTGGAGCCCTGGGAGCAGGATGCCGGCAGCGGCGGAACGCGCCGAGCCGGGATCAGCTCCTTCGGGGCAGGCGGGTCCAACGTGCACCTGATTGCCGAAGAATACATTCCGGTGCAAGCAGCAGCAGAGCCCGCCGGAAGCAGGCTGATCATCCTGTCGGCCAAGAACCCGGAGCGGCTTATGGAGAAGGTTCAAGAACTGTACCGCTTCCTGGAAGTACCGCTGGCTGGAGAGTATTCGCTGGCGAATATCGCCTATACGCTGAGTACAGGCAGGGAAGAAATGGAGGAACGGCTGGCGCTGACTGTCTCCTCGCTGGATGAGCTGAGGTCAGCCCTGCAGTCACTTGTAGCGGGCGTCGTACCCGAAGGCGTACACCGGAGCAATACCGCAGCGGCTTCCGGGAATGGCGCTGTTATTCTGGGCAATGATCCTGAGGATACAGCGTATCTTGCAGCCCTGATCCGCAAACAGCAGCTGGAACGGCTCGCGAAGCTGTGGGTGCTCGGAACGCAGATCGACTGGACTCATCTCTTCACAGGCGGGAAGCCGCAGAAGGTCTCCCTGCCGCTCTACCCTTTCGCCAGAGAGCGCTACTGGCTGGAGAGCCCGGGTCCGGCTGCAACTGCGGTGCACGGACTTGCAGCGGGCCATCCGCAGCCTGACATACAATCAGCCTTGCGCCCGTTACATCCGCTGGTGGATGTTAACATCTCTACGCTGCGTGAGCAGCGGTTCCGTAAGCGGCTGACACCGGATCTATTCTATCTGCGGGACCACATCGTTGCGGATCAAATGCTGCTGCCTGGTGTAGCTTACATTGAAATGGCGCGGGCAGCCGGAGAGCTTGCCGCCGAAGCGGCCGTCTGCCGGGTGCGGGATGTGCTCTGGCTGAAGCCGGTGGTCATGACGGAGGCGGTCCAGGAACTTGACATTGTCCTGGAGCCTGCAGCAGATGATGTGCAATATGAAATCTTCAGCCAGGACGGAAGCGGCAGAGTGGTTCATGCCAGAGGGATTCTGGAATTTGAAGGCGGACCAGCGGCTGTGACAAGCCGGAGCTTCGATCTGGATGCGATCAAGAGACGCTGTCCGGGACGCAAAGACAAGCAGGAGTGCTATCAGCATATATTCAGAGACATCGGCTTCAGCTATGGCCCTTCCTTCCAGGTGACGGAGGAGGTGCTGAGCGGCCGGGAGGAGACGCTGGCCCGGCTATCCCTGAATGAAGACTACAGAGCCGGATTGCCGGAATTTGTACTGCACCCTGCGCTGTTTGACGGGGCTGTGCGCTCGGTAGCCGCAGGCAGGGACGAAGCAGGCAGAGCGACGCATATTCCGTTCTCGGTGGGCAGCATTGAGATCTTCGCACCGATTCCGGCAGATTGCTATGTGTATACGAAGGTGAAGGAAGAGGCGGATGAGGATCACCAGGGACTTCATATTTTTGATATTGCTATTCTTGATCCCGCCGGCCGGGAGCTCGTCAGAATCGAGGACTTTATCGTCCGGCCATACACCGGCAAGCCTTCTGACAACCATTCAGAGGAAGAAGTGTTCTACTATGCCCCTGTCTATGAGCAGGAGGCGCTCGTCCCGGCGATGGCGGCAGAGCCGCGGAATGTTCTGGTCTTCAGCAGTGCCGGCGGGGCGGGGCGCCTGCCGGGCGGAGCCGGCACCTGCATCTGGATTGCGGCAGACGATGAATACCGGGAGCGCCAGGGAGATCAGATAGCGATGAACCCGCAGCGGGAAGGAGATTATGTCCGGCTGCTGAAGGAGCTGCGGGACAGCGGCTTCCGCCCTACCCATGTGCTGCATCAGTGGGCGGGAACGGCAGCACCGCTGCCGCTCGCCGCACTGTGTGAAGACAAGGTTGAACCAATGCTCACGCAGATGCTGGAGGAAGGGGTACTGTCCGTCGTTGCCCTGTTCAAGGCCTTCCTGGAGGTCTACGGGCAGCAGCCCGTGAAGCTGCTGTTCGCCTACCCGGAAGCACAGGGAGGATTCTCGGCTCCCCATGAACTGCTCGCCAGCTTCTCCAAATCCATAGTACCGCTGCATCACCGATTCCAG
This sequence comes from Paenibacillus piscarius, assembly GCF_022234545.1. Taxonomy (GTDB): domain Bacteria; phylum Bacillota; class Bacilli; order Paenibacillales; family Paenibacillaceae; genus Paenibacillus_AQ; species Paenibacillus_AQ piscarius. Next base: position 210,051 of record NZ_JAIEUI010000006.1, on the reverse strand, counting down.
ATCATCAGTGTGGCAGCAGATTCGCAAGCCATGGTTGCCAAGGACTATCAGAACCGGCTGGCTCAAGAATTGTTCAGCGCAGCGGATACAGGTCATGCGGATATCCGCTATACCGGTGACCAGCGGATGGTGCGGAGAATCCGGCCGTTTGCGCCCGGCGGCAGCTACCCTGGGGCTGCGGATTCCATAGTTCTCAGAGAAGGCGGCATCTATCTGATTCCTGGCGGCACGGGCGCGCTCGGGATGATCTTGGCCCGGTATCTTGCCCGTGCTTACCGTGCCACCCTGATCTGTACCGGACGCCAGCCGGCAAGTGAGCGGACGGACACATTCCTTACAGAGCTGCGGCAGCTTGGCGGAGAAGGCTGTTATCTCCAGGGCGATCTTGCCGGCGCGGGGGATGTGCAGCGGATCATGGAGCATATCCGCAAAGAATTCGGCGGGCTTAACGGCATTCTCCATTGTGCAGGCCAGGGCGGTGAACTGCCGGTTACCGAAGCAGACCGCACCCAAGGCCTGGAGATCATGAGAGCTAAGGTCCAAGGCCTGATATATCTTGATCTGTTCAGTGCAGATTTCGACCTGGACGGTCTGATTCTCTTCTCTTCCATATCGGTGGAGCTGGGTGATCTGGGTGTCGGTTATTACGCAATGGCGAACAGCTTCCTGGACCGCTACGCGCGGCGCAGGAATGAAGCGGCAGCGCAAGGGACGCGCAAGGGAAGGACGATTTCGGTCAATTGGCCGCTGTGGCAGGACGGCGGATTTACGATTCCTGAGAACGAGTCGGTGTTCTATACCACCTATCTTGGCATGAAGATGATGGATGCGGAGACGGGTATCCGGGCTTTGGAATTGATCTGCCAGGCAGGCAGCGGCAGTATCATTGCGGCTATCGGCAACAAGCAGAAGATCGATCAGGCATTCAAGCTGAAACCGGACAAGCCGGTTCCAAGAATACCGCTTGATGAGAAGGAAGCGATTGTCGAACTGCTGGCCCGTCTGCAGGCCGGAGAAGTGGATGAAGCGGAAGTGGAGCAAGCGATGGGGGGCCTACGATGAGTGAAGCGAATCTGGAGATGGGCAGAATACTGGAGAGAATCAAGCGGGGAGAGATAGGCCCTGAGCAGGGATATGCGCTAATCCGGCAGTTAAGCAGTATAGCGCCTGGACAGACCGGGGCAGGGCGCGAGCTGACAGACGGTCCGGATACCCGGGAACAGGGGGACCAGGGACTGTACGACTATGCCGTCCGGTATTTGAAGGGGCTCTTGTCACAGGTGACCGGGCTGGGTACAGACAGGATTCATGCAGGGCAGAATCTGGAGGATTACGGGGTGGACTCGGTGGCGATTATGGAGATCAATTCGCTGCTGGATAAGGATTTCCCGAATCTTCCGAAGACGCTGCTGTTTGAGTACAGCAATCTGGCCGGACTGGCCGGGTACTTCGTGCAGCAGCAGCGTGCAGGGCTGGAGGGGCAGGCCGGATACCGCATGGCGGCGAAGCCCGCCGACGCGGCGCCAGAGACACTGCCGGATAAGAAGAGGACAACAGCAGGAGACGTTGAGGCTGCGAAGAAATACAGGTCCTTCACAGCACCCGGCCGCAGCCGCAGCCGCTCAGAGGAGCAACACCGTCAGCCGCCGCAGCTGACTCCCCCGGCGAAGGACGAGGGCATTGCAATTATCGGCATCAGCGGCGCTTTTCCCGGGGCGCGGAATCTGGATGAATTCTGGAATAATCTGAAGAACGGGGTAGACTCCATCTCCGAGATTCCTGCGGAACGGTGGGATCATAGCCGTTACTACGATCCCGCGAAGGGCAAACAAGGCAAAGTGTACAGCAAATGGGGCGGCTTTATGGATGAATACAACTGCTTTGATCCGCTGTTTTTCCAGCTGACGCCAAGAGATGCAGAACAGCTTGATCCGCAGGAACGGCTCTTCCTGGAGAGCGCACACAGCGCAATCGAGGATGGCGGCTATACCCGTCAATCGCTGTGGAACAGCAGGACCGGCGTGTTCGTCGGCGTTATGTATGGCCATTATCAATTGTTTGGAGCCGAGGAGACGGCCAAAGGGAATCCTATGGCGCTCAGCTCATCATACGCCTCCATCGCCAACCGGGTCTCCTACTTCTTCAATTTCAAGGGTCCCAGCATTGCCTTGGATACGATGTGTTCTTCGTCCCTTACTGCGCTGCATCTAGCCTGCGAGAGCATTCACAGAGGAGACAGCGAGCTTGCCGTTGCAGGGGGCGTCAACGTTACCATTCACCCGGATAAATATCTGTTTCTCTGCAATCAGCGGTTCGCTTCAAGTGAGGGCAAGTGCCGGGCCTTCGGCAGCGGCGGGGACGGGTATGTTCCCGGTGAAGGCGTGGGTGCGCTGCTGCTGAAGCCGCTAGCCAGAGCGCTGGAGGATGGAGACCACATCTACGGGGTCATCCGCGCGACTGCAATCAACCATGGCGGCAAAACGAATGGCTACACCGTCCCTAATCCGAATGCCCAGTCGGAGATTATCGCTGAGGCACTGCACAAATCAGGTATCCATCCACGGGCGGTCAGCTATATAGAGGCCCATGGCACGGGAACCGCGCTCGGCGATCCGATTGAGATCAGCGGTCTAACCCGGGCTTACCGGATGCAGACGCAAGACAACCAGTACTGCGCCATCGGTTCGGTCAAAAGCAATGTCGGCCATCTGGAGTCGGCAGCCGGTGTTGTGTCTATTATCAAAGTGCTCCTGCAGATGAAGCACAAGCAGCTCGTGCCTTCCCTCCATTCTGAAGTGCTGAATCCGAATATTCTTTTTGAAGAGACTCCCTTCTATGTACAACGCCTTCTGGAAGAGTGGAAGCCAGCTGTTATGCAGGAGGAGGGAGAATCCAAGGAATGCCCGAGGGTTGCGGCAGTAAGTTCATTCGGTGCTGGCGGAACGAACGTGCATGTCATTCTGGAGGAATTCGGAGCACAAGAACGTTGTGACCTTAAGCCGGGACCGCACATCTTCATTCTATCCGCCAAAAGCAAAGACCGGCTCATGGCCTACGCGGGGCATATTCTTGATTATCTGGTGCTGCATACGGCCCGTCAGGAACGCGGACTGGAACAATCCGGCGGCGCTGCATTCAAGAAATATATAATCGCGGATATAACCGCCTGTCTCCTGCAATCCGCGCCGCTGCCAGCACATATCAGCGCCCGCGAGCCGATTGAGGAATACGGGTTATCCAAGGAAGAGCTGATGACCGCCGTTAACACTCTCTATGAGGCTTACCCGGTCCGGCTGCCGATGGGCCTCCTGACTGGCGGAGCTACAATTGAAGATATTGCCGGCCACCTGCTGGAGCAGCTCGGCCCGGATGCGGTTGCGGCCAGACATGGAGCCGGTGCTGCGGAATCTGTAGCGGAAGCTCAGAGTGCATGCACGATATCCGGCTCTGCCAGAAAGTCCGTCTGCGAGGTCCGGCTGAGTGAACTGATCTACACCCTCCAGGTCGGCCGGGAGGCCATGGACGAGAGGCTGGCGGTTATCGTCTCCAGTATGCCGGAGTTACAAGAGAAGCTGGCTCTGTTCGTGGGCGGCACCCGCAGCATTCCTGAACTTTACACGGGACATAGCGGTTCGGGCAGCGGGTTCAGCGATATCTTCTCAGACAGCACAGCGGGCGAAGCCTTCCTGCAGTCACTGGTGCAATCAGGCAAGCTGGACCAGCTCTGCCGGCTGTGGACCGGCGGGGTGAACTTCAATTGGCAGCTGCTCTATACGGGAAGCAGACCCGGAAGAATCTCTCTGCCTACGTATCCGTTCGACCGGACCCGTTACTGGTATAGCCCGGGAGATCGCGCGTCAGCGCTCTCCGCAATCAAGCCCGCAGTTCTGTCGGCGGTGCTCGATTCCAATCAATCCGTATTTGAGGAACAATGCTACTTGAAAAGCTTAAGCGCAGCGGATGCCTACCTGCATGACCATGTGATTCAAGGGCGGATGCTCCTTCCGGGAGTGGTCTACCTCGAAATGGCCTGGCGGGCTGGACAGCTGTCCAGCCGGGATTGGAGAGTACAGTCGCTGACCGGTGTGCAATGGCGCAGAACCCTTGAACTGCCGGCTGAGACTGAGGTTCAGGAAGCCTATACCGGACTGGTGGCCGGGGAAGACGGGGTTGAAGCCAGCATCTACACCCTGAACGGGAACGGCCAGAGAACGCTGCACTGCACCTGCACAGTGAATTATGCAGAAATTCCAGCTGAAGCAGAAGCAGATTCAGTGGAAATGGAGCCGGTGGATATTTCACAGCTCCTCCAGGCTTCCAGCCGGACCACTCCCGGTGAAGACTGTTACCGGCTGTTCTCGGCGCATGGGATGAACTACGGCCCGAACCTGCGGACCATTGAAGCCGTGTATACCGGGGAGTATGGCACTCTGTCCAGACTCTCTCTGCCTCCAGGCTCACAGATGGCACTTCAGGAGTATATCCTGCATCCGGGCTTCGCCGACGGCGCGATGCAGACGGCATTGTATGCGGTGCTCAGCAGCCAGCGGCCGCAGGGAACCTTCGTTCCCGCTGGCCTGCAGGCTGTAGAGGTCTATGGTGCGTTATCGCCGGTAAGCTATTGTCTCGTAACGCCTGCTGACAATACCGGGCAGGAACAGGGCGCGCAATTTAATCTGCTTCTGCTGGACAGCTCGGGCCGCCCGGCGGTACATTTCGCTTGTCTTGCCGGCAGAGATTTAAGCGCTGCGGGGAAGAACAGCAAGGCAGAGGCTGGCGGGACGGTACTTCCGGCGGGAATCGCAATGCTGGATCAGATGCTGGACAGGCTGCTGGCCGGGGAAGCCGGAGTCGACGAAGTCGAGAGAATGCTGGGGGGAATCTAAATGAGATCAATTATTGAAAGGATCGCCAGCGGAGCCATCACTAAGGAGGAAGGCCTGCGGCAGATCGCAGCGCTCAAAAGGTCGGATAAGCAGGAGCTGCTGACCTACACCAGAACACTGGCGGAGCAGCCGCTTACAGACATCCAGGATCATAATCCCGGACCCCTGCTGGTGCTGGCTGCCGATGCCGGCCTGGAACCTCTGCTGCGCAGCCGCTGCAGTTCCGTGTACCCGTCGCTTACCTTTGTTGTCGCAGATAACGCCGGAGACGGCTCAGAGACAGGACCGGTCCGGCTTCCTCTGAACAATCAGGAGGATTATGCACGTCTGTTAACCAGCTTGAAGCAGCAGGGAAGGTTCCCCGGCAGCATTCTTCATCTGCTGTCCCGGGAGGATGTACAGAGCGTTGAGACTGAGGAGGCCATGTCGGGCGGCATCTATTCGATGTTCGCACTGACCAAGGCTCTGTTGTCCTTCAAAGCGCGCACCAGGATCAATATCCTGTTTCAATACAAATCCGGTGAGGAGAGTGCAGTGCATGCCGCGCTGGACGGCTTCGTCAAAAGCGTTATGCTGGAGAACCCCGGCCTGTTATACAAGACGGTATCCACCGACAAGGGGCGCGGTGCCTCTGACCCGCAGTGGCTGGAACAGCTCCTGCAGGAGCTGGGCTCTATGCAGGACGGTCACCGCACGGTCCATTACCGCAATTCCCGGCGGTATGTGCCGGCTCTGCTGCGGCATACGGCGAATACCGAACCGCTCCCGGCATATAATGCATCAGCCCGGCCGGTCTACCTGATCACGGGCGGTCTGGGAGCGCTCGGCTACACGCTGGCCCGCCATCTGGCAGATACCAGTGCGGCCAGCCTGATTCTGACCGGCAGATCGCCGCTGAACCCCGAGCTGGAATTGAGGCTGGAGAGGCTGCGCCGGGACGATAACCAGGTCCGATATATCCGGGCCGATGTTGCCGATTCTGCGGATATGCAGCGGCTGTACACGGCTGTTAAGGCAGAGTATCCCACGGTGCACGGCATTCTGCACTGTGCCGGAATAACCAGCGATTCCTTCATCCTCTATAAAACAAGGAAACAGTTGGAGCAGGTGCTGGCGGCCAAGGTATTCGGAACTGTGAATCTGTATGAAGCGTTCGGACAGGAACCGCTGGATGTGATGCTGCTGTTCTCCTCGGTCTCGGCCGTGACCGGCAATCTGGGCCAGAGCGATTACGCCTATGCCAACAGCTTCATGGACCATTTCGCCAATGAGAAAAGAGCGGCAGGGGATACAGCCATTCTCTCCGTTAACTGGCCGCTTTGGCAGGAGGGCGGAATGATGACCACCGGGGCCAGCCTGGACTTCATGCGCAGCAGTCTGGGAATATCCGCCTTGCCTGCAGCTGAAGGCTTGACGGCCTTCGAGCAGATCCGCCGTCAGCGGCTAACGAACGCCATGGTGCTCTACGGCGATACTTCACGGATAGAGCAGACCGTGGAGAGTTGGAATCATCCGGCTCAAGGGGACAGGCCAATTGCTGCCCGGCCGGTTATGGCTGAAGCAACTGAGCCGTTGCTTGTAGATGCCGAGACTCTTAGCCGAGGAACAATCCAATTTTTGCATAATATATTCATCAAGGTAACCAAAATCCCGCCGCATGTGCTCGGACCCGACGACTCCTTCGAGAAGATCGGCTTTGATTCCATCATGGCCATGAGCATTAACGAGGAATTGGAGGCAAGCTTCGGCGAACTCTCCAAGACGTTGTTATTCGAATATCAGACGCTGCGGGAGTTAAGCGAATATCTCATCGGGCAGCATGGCAGAGTCCTTGCCGGATGCATTGAACCTCAGGATCAGCCTAAGGCTCCCGGAGCGAAGATGCACCATCCTGTCCTAAGTCCTAAGCCCCCAGGCAGAATGCCTGCTTCACCGAAGCGGATACAGCCTACCCCTGGAACAGGGCGGGGAGCCGGAGAACGGGAACGCAGCGGTAACGCGGATATTGCGATCGTCGGAGTCAGCGGCAAATTCCCGATGTCCCCGGATCTGGAGTCATTCTGGAACAATCTTCTCCAGGCGCAGGACTGTATTACCGAGATACCCGCAGACCGCTGGAGCATTGACGATTTGTACACAACCGATAAGAACCAGCTTGGCAAAATGTACTGTAAATGGGGCGGCTTCCTGGACGATGTGGACCGGTTCGACGCCTTATTCTTCAATATCTCTCCCCGGGAAGCGGAGATTATGGACCCGCAGGAGCGGCTGTTCCTGGAATGTGCCTACAGTGCAATAGAGGATGCCGGGTATACCCGTGATACGCTGGGCAGCCGGAAGGTCGGAGTGTTTGCCGGGGTGATGTACGGCCAGTATCAGCTGCTGGATGCCGAGATCGATGGCAGCAAAATCGCCTTATCCTCGGTCTATGCGTCGATTGCAAACCGCGTATCCTACCACCTCAATCTTAACGGGCCCAGTATTGCCCTGGATACGATGTGCTCCTCGTCACTCACTTCGGTTCATCTGGCTTGTGACAGCATCCGCCGGGGCGAGAGTGACTGTGCGATTGCAGGAGGTGTAAATGTCTCGATCCATCCTGACAAATACATATTCTTGAGCCAGCAGAAGTTCGCGGCCAGTGACGGACGGTGCAGAAGCTTCGGCGAAGGCGGAGACGGATATGTTCCCGGGGAAGGTGTCGGTGCTCTGCTGCTGAAGACGCTGGATCAGGCCGTTAAGGATGGCGATCATATCTATGCCGTAATTAAGGGGAGCTCAATTAACCATGGCGGCAAAACCACTGGCTACACGGTGCCGAATCCGTCCATGCAGGCTGCGGTAATCCAGGAGGCGCTGCTCACGGCAGGAATTCACCCGCGCACCATCAATTATATTGAAGCCCACGGCACTGGGACTTCACTCGGTGATCCGATTGAAGTAAGCGGCCTGGCCAAGGCCTTCAAGGAGGGAACAGGGGACAAGCAGTTCTGCGCCATCGGCTCAGTGAAGTCCAACATCGGGCACTGTGAGTCGGCCGCAGGCGTTGCAGCGATAGCCAAGGTGCTGCTGCAGCTCAAATACAAGATGCTTGTGCCTTCGCTTCACTCCGAGGAGCTGAATGGGCACATCCGCTTTGAGGATACGCCCTTTTATGTGCAGCGGCAGGCCGGCCCTTGGGAACGCGTGACGGTGGAGGTAAACGGGGCTACGAAGGAATATCCGCGCCGGGCGGGGGTTAGCTCCTTCGGGGCAGGCGGAGCCAATGCACATATTATTCTGGAGGAATATATCCCGGCACAGTCTGAGAGCATGCCGGACAGTGAAGACAGCGGCGAGCCGCAGATCATCATCCTGTCGGCAAGGGCAGAGGACCGGCTCAAGGCTTACGCGCTGAAGCTGGCGCATGATCTGAAGCGGCCTGAAGCCGGAGCTGTTAATCTCCGGGATATTGCCTACACGCTGCAGGTAGGACGGGAGGCCTTCGCGGAGCGGGTGGCAGTCATTGCCGGTTCGGTCTCCGAGCTGCAGGCGCTGCTGGATGGATTCAATCAGGGCATTCTGCCGGACGGCAAGGTCTTCCGGGGGAACATCAAGAGCTTCAAGGATTATCACGGACTGTTCCATGCGGATCAGACGGGAAGCTCCTATATGGATCTGCTGCTGGATAGCAGGAATACAGCAACGATCGCCCGGCTGTGGTCCCTGGGTGTCGAGGTGGATTGGCACAGGCTGTACGAAACGGGCAGCGGCCATAGAGTTTCGCTTCCGACCTATCCCTTCGCGCGGAACCGCTATTGGGTTCAGGAGGTGAAGCGGCGGGAGATCCGGACGCCGATGTTACCGGATACGGCCAATCTGAATATAGGCGGGCTGGTAGAGCATAATCTGTCCACTGTTGGCGGATACCGTTTCGCTTCGCGGACTGCGCTGATCGGTAACAGCTATGAGCCCTGCAACTGGCAGGGACAGGCATATATGAACGGGTTCGGTCTGCTCGCCTATGCGCGGGAAGCGCTGGAACGGGCAGGCTACCAGCAAGAAGGGCTAATGCTGGAGAATATGGAGTGGGCAGGTCTGAGCACAATGCAGCAGCTTGCCCCGGCCCTGGATATGTATGTCTTCCCGGGCAAGGCCGCAGCAGCAGGCGAGGTCCGCAGCGGGGAACAGGTTCTCTTTCAATGCACGATAGCAGAGCAGGCTGAGCGGACCGGGACGGAAGTCTATACGGTGAAGGATATTCCGGCGGCAGGACACGGAGAACCGATTCTTAAGCAGGCCCGTCAGACACTCCGCCTGCTCTATGGAATAGAGAACGGACTGAAGCCTGTCAAGGGCTTGCGGCAAGAACCAGCCGCATTGCTGGCCTTCGTGGATCTGGGAGAAGCGGAGCCTGCAGATTCCCTCTCGGCGGCTGCCGTGAATGCAGCCTGCCATACACTGCTGGCTCTGGCCGCGCTGGAGCAGCCGCAGGTTCCGGCGGTGCTGCATTCTATCCGGCAGATGTCATTCCGGCATCAGCCGCTGCAGCAATTCACCGTTCGTGCCGGCCGTACGGGCAAGAACGAATATACGCTGGCTGTATTCGCTGCGGATGGGGAAGCAATCTGGGCGATGCAAGGCGTCCAGCTGGCTCCGCTGCAGCCGGTGAAGCAGGGGGTTCCGCTATATTACACGGCTTCATGGACTCCAACCCTGCCGGAGCCGGAAGGAAGCCTGACGGGGGATGTGGTGCTCTTCCTGGACGACCTGCTGATGCTGCCGCACTTCAAGCGCAGCTTCGCTGCCGGAGCCAGACGGATCTTCGTCACCGCTGCGGACGGGTATGCCCAGCTTGGCGACAATCATTACAGCCTGTGTCCGGATGACAAGCAGCACATTCAGATGCTGGTGAAGTCGTTACAGGAGCGGCGTGTAAGCCTGAAGCAGATCCTGTATGTGGCAGCCGGTGCTGCCATGAATCCGCAGGAGAAGCTGGATCACAGCTTATACCCGCTGCTGTTCCTGTGTCAGGCGCTGATGGAGAGCAAGGCAGCGGCTGATCTTCAGCTGCTGTACGCCTTCAGGGACACGGGGGATGCAGGCAGTCTGCTGGATGCTGCGCTGGGCGGTTTCTTCAAGACGCTCCGGCTGGAGCATCCAGGCTGCTGCTTCAAGACTGTCTCCCTGGCAGCGGCCTTGCCTGCAGAGGCAATGCCCTCGTTGCTTGAACAGGAGCTGCTGCGCCAGCCCGGGGAGCAGGAGGTGAAGTTCAGCCATGCCGGCCGGCTCGTTAAACGGCTCGTTCAAGCCGGAACGGAAGCACAGACCGGCAGTCCGGCAGTCCGGATCAGAACGCATGGGGTCTACATCATCACCGGAGGCCTTGGCGGGCTGGGACGCGTGTTCGCCGCTTACCTGGCGGAGACAGCCCAGGCCCGGCTCATTCTGACCGGCCGTTCTCCGCTGGACGGGCAGAAGGCGGCGCAGCTTGCCGCCATCCAGGCTTATGGCGGATCGGCTGAATATCTTGTCTCGGATGCCGCAGACGGGCAGGGGGCGCAGGAGCTACTCCGCTATGTGAATCAGAAATACGGCAGGGTGGACGGCATCCTGCACTGCGCGGGAATACACCGCGACGCTTTTATACGGAACAAAGACCGCGCGGAAGTTGATGCGGTAATCCGCTCCAAAGTCATCAGCACCTTGAATCTCGATCAGGCCGCGCAAGGGGAGAAGCTCGATTTCATCCTGCTGTTCTCCTCCATCACAGGAGAGACTGGGAATCCCGGCCAGGCGGATTACGCCTATGCGAACAGCTTCCTGAATGAATTCGCAGTATACCGCGACCGGCTGGTCTCGGCAGGTGAGCGCTCCGGACGCACCTTCTCTGTAGCCTGGCCGCTGTGGGAAGCGGACGGGATGCAGCTGGATGCGGAGCAGCGCAGAATGCTGGAGATGCAGACGGGCCTGATGCCGCTTCCGGCAGAGCAGGGAATCGCTGCCTTTGAACTCGTGCTCGGACAGGGCAATCTTAACCCGCTGATCGTCGGTTACGGCCAGCCTGAGCGGGTAAGCCGGATGCTGGAACAAGTTAATCTCACCAGCACGCCGGAAGGTGAGGCCGCCCGGTCCGGTATTGAAGCTGCCCAATTAACCGGGGGATCAGACGAAAGGCTGCAGGAACAGACGCTTCAATATTTGAAGGAGCTGTTCGGTGAACTGCTGAAGCTTGCGCCGGAAGAGATCGACACCTCAGCCGAATTTGAGGAATACGGTATTGAATCGGTTACGGTTGGCTATTTCAACGCCAGGCTGGAAAAGGATCTTGGCGGGGTCTCCAAGACTCTGCTGTTTGAATACCAGACTCTGGAGAACCTCGCGGCCTATATGGCCAGCCAATACGCCATACAGCTGGGCAAGCTGTTCAGTACGGATTCCCCAGAAAATGCCCCGTTTCTGCCGATGCACGAGGAGGCGGAGGTCCAGACGGAGACAGAGGCTCCGGTATGGAGAACACTAATCTCTTTCGCAGAGCAAAACTGCTCCGTAGATGCAGAAGGTGAGACACCCGGGACAGGGGAAGAGATTGCCATTATCGGCCTTAGCGGACGCTATCCTCTGGCGGGGGATATTTATGAATTCTGGGACAATCTTGCGGCCGGTAAAGACTGCATTACCGAGATTCCGGCGGATCGCTGGGACTACAAGAAATATATGGGCGGAAGCTTCGCGAACGTACAGGAAGGCAAAATGTACAGCAAGTGGGGCGGCTTCCTGGACGATGTGGACAAGTTCGATCCGGCATTTTTCAATATTGCGCCGCGGGAGGCGGTCATCATGGACCCGCAGGAACGGATTTTTGCCGAGACCGTATGGTCGGCCCTGGAGGATGCGGGATACACCAGACAGAAACTTCAGCGCGCGGAGGAGGAAGGCGCAGATGTCGGTGTTTTTGCCGGTGCGACTACCTACACCTATCAGCTATGGGGCCCGGAGGAATGGGAAAGGGGTAATCTTGCCGCGATGCCTAACGTCTCGCCGTGGTCCATTGCCAACCGGATATCCTATATGTTCAACTTCAGCGGTCCCAGTCTGGCCATCGATACGGCCTGCTCGTCATCGCTTGCGGCCATTCACGCAGCGTGCGAGAGCCTGAAGAAACGGGAATGCCGCCTCGCCGTTGCGGGCGGAGTGAACCTGTATCTTCATCCTTATAAATATGTGCTGATGTGCCAGACCAAGATGCTGTCTCCTACGGGCAAATGCCACAGCTTCGGCGATGATGCTGACGGCTTTGTCCCCGGCGAAGGCGCCGGAGCAATAATTCTCAAGCCGCTGTCTGAAGCGGTTAAAGACCGGGATCATATCTACGGGGTCATTAAGGCGACCGGCATGAACCATGGCGGCAGGGTCAGCGGATATACCGTTCCCAATCCGAATGCCCAAGCCCGCCTGATCTCAAAAGCATTGCAGCAGGCGGGAGTGGATGCCCGAAGCATCTCCTATGCCGAAGCGCATGGTACAGGCACCAAGCTGGGAGATCCGGTCGAGGTTCAAGCGCTCAATCAGGTATTCAGTGAGTCGGATCCGCCCAAGCAGTCCTGTGCCATCGGTTCGGTCAAATCGAATATCGGCCACCTGGAAGCGGCGGCAGGGATCGCTTCGGTCACGAAGGTGCTGCTGCAGATGAAGTATAAGCAACTGGCCCCTTCTATTCATGCGGAGGTAACCAACGCCAATATAGATTTTGAATCTTCTTATTTCCATGTACAGCGGGAGCTTGCCCCATGGGCAGCAACTGGCACGGACGGTTCAGCGGCAAGACGGGCCGGAGTCAGCTCCTTTGGCGCTGGCGGAACCAACGCCTATGTACTCCTGGAGGAATACAGCGGGGAAGCGGGGGCAAGCACTTCCGGCAACGGGCGCAGCAGCGGTACCCAGGTGATTGTGCTGTCTGCCAAGACCCCTTACTCCCTGAAGCAGATGGCTGTCAAGCTGCTTGCGTTCCTCGACCGGAATCCGGAGACCGCTCTTGCGGATGCCGCATATACGTTACAGACCGGACGGGAGGAGATGCACTGCCGCCTGGCCTTTACCTGCCGCACCATAACTGAACTCCAGGCTAGACTGGAGAGCTATCTGTCAGGTGAACTGGACGGCATCTACTCCGGGACAGTATCCAAACGGAGGAAGGGCTCTGTCACCACAGAGGTTAATGCTCCGCAGGTGGCGGCTGCATGGGTGCAGGGCTCCGAAGTGGATTGGGCGAAGCTGCATCCGGGAGGACAGGTACGGATCATGCCGCTGCCAACCTATGCTTTTGAGAGAGAACGTTATTGGATTCCGCGCACCGATGCTCCGGCTCCCGCCAAGGGTGCTGGAGGACAGAAGCTGCATCCTCTGGTGGACCGCAATGTGTCCAGCTTCAGCAAGCAGCAGTATGAGACGGACGTGCAAGGCTCTGACAGCGGGGGCGGATTGTCACAGCCTGCTTTAATTGAACTGCTGCGCTTCACCGCTGAGCTATCGCTTGAATCCCCTTGCCATGTAATTGAAGATATGGTCTGGGGAAGCGCGCCGCTGCTGGAATCGGCAGACCGCCTCGTGACCTCCCTGTACGAGGCCGGGGACCATATCGAATGTGAGACTGGTTGTGATAATGGGCATGGTGATTATGTCATTTGTGCCCAGGGGAAGGTCACAGCGGCTGATATGCCTCATTCTGGAGCTGCTATGCTACTCGATAGTCCTAAATGGTCTGCCGCCATGGAGCTGCCTGAGACAGACGCCTCCGATGCCTATCTGCATATCGGGGCGGTTCACGAATTGCGGACAGGGACGGATGAGGCAATGCTCCGCGTTGGCTTGAAGGTAACTGCGAGCCCTGCACAGCATCAGGCGCTGTTTCATTATCAGGCCGTGGAAGAGCTGCTGGCCTGCCTGGTCCGGCTGACCGCAGGTGCTGAGCAGATCGAGTACCGCAGGCTGCGGAGATGTACTGTATTTGCTCCGCTCCCCAGGGAGATCACAGTGCTTACCCGGTGGCGGACGGGAAGTGACGGGCTGACGGTATACGACCTCAACATTGTTGATCCCCGGCAGCGGGTTCTGGTGGAAATGAAGGAGCTTACCTTGAAGCTCAGCGGTATTTCGGCACAGGAGGTTCTGCTTCCAAGCCTACAAGCATCTATGCCAGCGTCTGAACAATCCGAAAACCGGAATACAGTATATCAAATATAGGTTGGTGGTCAGCACATGAGCAGGGATAAACAGGAAGACGGCAAGGAACTGATCTGCTTCCGGGAGTATTGGACGGAATCCGTCCCCGCATCAGAGGCTTCGGCAGCGATGCCCTCCAAGGCAGCGGCCATGCTGCTGTTCATGGATACAGACGATGCGGCAGGCCAGGCAGCGGCTGTGGAGTTAAGCCTGGAAAATACCTTAATTATTGTCCGGTCAGGGGGTGCCTTTCAGCGGCTGGGGGAGCATGAGTACACGATCCGCCCTTCAACAGAGCAGGATTATACGGCCGTACTGGCTGATGCTGTGAAGGAGCAGCTGAACATCACCTGCGCAGTCATGCTCTGGAAGAATTCCGCAATGCCGGAGGAAGCGGAGGATACCGTATTGCCGGATACCGGGGCGATGCTCACTGTTTTTCATTGGATTCAGGCCTTTCATGCCCTGAAGCTGCGGCTGAGGCTCCGCTGGCTGTCCATCGCCCGGAGCGGTGCTGCTGTCCGGCCGGGCATCGCAGCGCTGGGAGCATACGGCCGCTCGCTGCAGCAGGTCTATCCGCGGCTCCGTTTCACCCATATCGAGCTGCAGGATGAAGCGAAACCTCTGGCAGCGGTGATCCGCGAGGAGGCTCTGCTGACCCGCCATGGTTTGGCCCATGCGGTAAGGTACCGCAAGCATTGCCGGGAGGAGCTTCAGTTCCGCGAGCTTGCGCTGAGTGCTGCCGGACCAGTTCCTCTGAAGCAAGGCGGCGTGTATATGATCTCCGGCGGAGCAGGCGGGCTGGGTATGATTCTGGGCGCTTATCTTGCAGAGCGGTGGCAGGCAAAGCTGATTCTGCTGGGCAGAAGGCTGCTCACCAGCTCCATCAGGGATCAGCTGGCTGCCTTGCGCCTCTCCGGCGGAGATGCGCTGTATCTGTCCTGCGACGTCTCCGATCCGGCTGCTGTACGATCAGCTGTCCGGGAGGCCAAGCGGCATTATGGCAGCTTAAATGGAGTCATTCATGCGGCCGGACAAGAGAGCAGGGAGCTTATTTTCCAGAAAAGCACGGCCGCTTTCATAGAGACTCTACAGCCGAAGGTGGCTGGAATTGCCGCGCTGGATGAAGCAACGCAGCACGAGCCGCTGGATTTCTTCACCGCTTTCTCTTCCACTTCAGCCCTCTTCGGGGATTTCGGACAATGTGACTATGCCTTAGCGAACCGGTTCCTGGACCGGTATCTCCGCCTGAGGCAGCAACGGGTGGAGCAGGGCAAGCGCCGGGGCAGCAGCATCAGCATGAACTGGCCCCTATGGGAAGCTGGCGGCATGCACCTTGAGGAGAAGGGGGAGCAGCTGTATTTGCAGACCTCCGGGATGGGATATTTGCCGACGGCGCTGGGTATCAGCGCTTTCGAGTCCATACTGGCAGGCTGGGAACAGCAAGCCGCACTTGTATACGGAGTACGGGCAAGCCTGGAATCGCAGCTGGGCCTGATGCCGAAAGAGGCCGTGCAGGCCAAAGGAGGAATCGCCAAGGTGGAGGAACGTACAGAGAATATCGCCGGATCCCTGGATGGGAGGGTAATGCACGATGTGCTGCAGCTGGCGGCGCATGTGCTTCAGATACAGCCCGGTAAGCTAAGCCCGGAGGAGAACCTGGGCGATTTCGGCTTCGATTCGATCTCGTTGAAGGAATTCGCCGACGCATTAAGCGGGCTGTATGATATAGAACTGTCACCGGCTGTCTTCTTCGCCAAAACCACCCTGGACGAGCTGGTCCCGTTCCTGCTGGAGGAATTCCGCTGGGAGGTGGAGGATCATTATGCGGCGGTGCCTGTGCCTGACCGTCTGCACCGATCCGCCGGGTCCGGTATAGCAGCGCAGCCGCCGGAGCTTCCGGAACAGCCGGAGCTGCTGCCGCTGGCACATAAGTTCTCCAGCCGCGGCAAGTCCGGCCGAAGCAAGAATACCGCGTCGCAGCCAAACGCACTGCGGGAGGTAGCGGTGATCGGCATGAGCTTCAAGCTGCCCGGCGCAGATACGGCGGATGAGCTATGGCAGCTTCTGGAGCGCCAGGAGAATCAGGTCCGGGAGATTCCAGCCGCACGCTGGGACTGGAAGGATTATTACAGCACAGACCCGCTCGCTGAGAACCGGACCAATTCCCGCTGGGGCGGATTCATCAGCGGGCATGATACCTTCGATGCGAAGTTCTTTCAGCTGTCGCCCCGGGAAGCCGAGCTGATGGACCCGCAGCACCGATTGTATATTCAGGCTGTGTGGAAGGCAGTGGAGGACAGCGGAACCCGCATGTCCACGCTGGCCGGGAAGTCCGTTGGCGTATTCTCCGGGGTGCAATTTAACGATTACCAGCAGCTGTTATCTGCCCATATGGATAGAATCCAGGCCCAATCGAGTACAGGGAATGCAACAGCCCTGCTCAGCAACCGCATCTCTTACCTGTTCAATTTCAAAGGGCCGAGCGAGACCATTGACACGGCATGCTCCAGCAGTCTGGTCGCACTGCACCGAGCAGTGAAATCCATTCAGCATGGCGAGAGCAGCCTGGCGCTGGCAGGCGGAGTGAGCCTGATGCTTGATCCCAATACGTATGTGGGTGCGGGAGTGATGGGCGTATTCTCCCCGGAGGGACAGTGCAGAACCTTTGATCGCAGCGCTAACGGCTATGTCAAAGGTGAAGGTGTTGGAGTTGTCCTGCTGAAGCCGCTGGATCAGGCGGTGGCGGATGGCGACCTGATCTACGGCATAATCAAAGGCACAGCCGTGAATCACGGAGGAAGAGGGCAATCCCTCACCGCCCCGAATTCGGATGCGCAGGCCGAGCTGGTTGTGCAGGCCTTCACGGAGTCAGGGGTTGATCCGGCTGCAGTAGCGTATATTGAGGCGCATGGCACAGGAACGGAACTTGGCGATCCGGTCGAGGTCAACGGACTCAAGAAAGCCTTCTCCGAGCTGTACCGGCGCAGGGGGACTGCTCCGGAGCCGGGTCCGCAGATCGGTCTGGGTGCGCTCAAGTCGAACATTGGCCACCTTGAGCCGGCTTCCGGCATCGCCGGTGTAATTAAGGTTCTGTTGTCCCTCTCGAAAGGACGGCTGCCCGGGAACCTGCATTTCAAGGAATTGAACCCTTATATTCAGCTGGAGGGCTCCCCGTTCTACGTGCTGCAACACACGGTACCCTGGGACACCCGGGCGGACCGCTATGGACGGCCCCTGCCGCGCTGTGCCGGTGTCAGCTCCTTCGGCTTCGGCGGCACCAACGCCCATGCCGTCATTGAGGAATATCTTCCCTCTGCGGCCCCTGCACGGGCTATGTCTCAGCCTGTTGTCTTCCTCCTGTCAGCCAAGAGTGCGGAGCGGCTGCGAGAATATGCCGCACGCTTCCGCAATGTTCTAACGGAGACCGCGGATTTGCGAAGAATAGCCTACACCCTGCAGACCGGGCGTGAGGAGCTGGAGGAGCGGCTGGCTATCGTGGCCGCAACGCCCGGGGAGCTGCAGGACAGTCTTGCCGCCTATTGCAGCGGAAATGAAGCGTTCGGCCTGTATACAGGGGGCGCAAGGCTGACCCGCTCTCTTGGGGAACACGCGGACTATTCACCTGACAAGATTGCCCTTGCCTTAGCGGCTGCGGATTATGCAGCCCTTGCCCGGGCATGGACAACAGGAGCCCGTGTGGCCTGGCATGAGCTGTACGGGAACCGGCTGCCGGAGAAGCTGTCTCTGCCGGGGTATCCTTTTGCCGAGACCCGGTATTGGATGCCGCTGAAGCCTGCAGCTCCCGGCTCCGTTACACCTGCCGCTTCGGGTATGGCCCTGCACGCACTGATTGACCGCAATATGTCTACACTGTATGAGCAGATGTTCACGAAAACCTACCAGGGCAATGAGTTCTATCTGGCCGACCACGGCCATGTCCTGCCGGGTGTCGTATATCTGGAGATGGTCCGTGCTGCGGGCGCTCTGGCTGATCCCAGGCAGACGGTAACCGGTATCCGCGATGTGGTGTGGTCCAGTCCGGTGGTGGCGGACAAGGAAGCCGTGCAGGTCAGCGTATCCTTGCAGCCCGGCCCTCAAGGGCTCGGCTTCCGGATCTGTTCCGGGGAGGGCGGAGATCAGGCGGAACATGCACAGGGCGTGCTGGAGCTGGGAAAGATCGGGGAATCTGAGCAGGAGCGTATGGATATCCGCAGCATCATGGAGCGGAGCAGCGGGGGCGGACAGGAAGCACATGCTTATTATGAGCTGCTGCGCAGTCTTGGTGCCGGGCTCGGCAGCCGGTTCTCCGGGATTCAGGCGCTGTACTGCAATGCCTCAGAGGCGCTCTCCAGACTGGGTGTGCCGGATAACCTGCGGTCTACGCTGGACGATTATCAGCTGCATCCGACCTTGACCGACGGCGGCTTACAGTCAGCGGTAGCCTACGCATACCAGACCGGACGGATTGACCGTCAGGTGCTGTATGTACCGTTCGTGCTGGGACGGCTCGAGATTCTGGAAGCGTCAGTCCAGCCTGCTTATGCGTATGTTCAATGCTCGCCGGGCCAGAGCCTGCGGTTCGATATCACCTTTCTGAGTGAAGCCGGACAAGTGGTCTCCAGAATGAAGGAGCTGACCCTCCGTCCGTTCCAAGTGAATCCGGCCGCTCTGGACGCAGCGGCAGATTGGGCACAGCCGGAGCCAGCTGCAAGCGATCTGGTCTATCTTGCGCCAAGCTGGGTGGAGAGCGCAACGGAGCCGCTGTTGCCCCAAGCCCCCGCTGCCGGAGCGAAAGTGCTGGTCATGAGCGCTCCGCAGGATGGACAGCTGGATCAAGCGCCGGAACTGGTAGACGCTTCCATACGTGTAACCTTCGGTGCAGCATACAGCCCTCTTGGCGGGAACCGGTTTCAGATAGATCCTTCCAATCCGCAGAGCTATACGAGCCTGGCTGAAGCCTGCGGAATTGCCGCTGACACCAGGCTGCAGATTGTCTGTCTGCTTGGCAGTCCGGGCAGCCGGACGGTCAAAGAACGGATAGACCAGGAGGTCTACCCTGTCTTCTATCTGTGCCAATGGCTTGCTGCCAACAGGTTCCTTACGCCTGTCCGGCTACTCTGTGTGTACCGGAACGGAAGCACAGTAGCTGAATACAGCGCGCTGGCCGGATTCCTCCGTTCAGCGGCACTGGAGAATTCCAGGCTGCAGGGAAGTCTGATCCATATTAAGGCTGGCGGCAGGCTGGATTCAATCCTGACCCGGGAGCTCTCTTCCATCAGTCTGGAGCATGAAGTGAAATATGAGGCGGACCGCCGCTATGTGCGCGAGCTTGTTCCTGGCCGACCGGTTGAGGGCAGCAGCGGCAAACTGATTACCCGCGGAGCCTACATCATTACCGGCGGACTGGGCGGACTGGGTTACCGGGTGGCCGAGCATCTTGCCGTGAGTGTCCAAGCGAGACTGCTGCTCTGCGGCAGAAGCAGCAGCGGGGATCCCGCCAGGCTGGAGCGCCTTAAGGCGCTCGGAGCTGAGTCAGCGGAATATCTTCAGCTGGATTTGGCCGATGAGAAGGCGGTGGAACGGGCAGTGTCAGCGGCCAAGAGCAAGTATAACCGGCTCGATGGCGTCATACATTGCGCCGGTGTTATCAAGGATTCACTGCTGGCGAAGAAAAGGATCACGGACATTGCCGAGGTGCTGAATCCCAAGGTGTACGGGACGGTTCACCTGTACCGCGCGCTGTCGCGGGAGAACCCGGAGCTGCTGTTCCTGCCGTTCTCATCCTCCACCGCGCTGATCGGTAACATCGGCCAGTCTGATTACGCCTATGCCAACAGCTTCATGGACCATTATGTGGCACAGATGAATGAGAAGCGGGGCCGGAGCGATACCGCAGTGAATTGGTCGCTATGGGAGAACGGCGGCATGCAGGTGGACAGCTCCACCCGCGAATTGCTGTGGTCCCGGTTCGGAATGGCCCCGCTGTCCGATGAATGCGGGCTGCAGGCACTGGAAGACAGCCTGTCGTTCCGGCAGGACCAGGTGATGGTAGCAGCAGGCGATAAGAAGAAGATTATTGCCGCGTTTACAGGGTATGGCCGCACAGCGAAGCAGAACAGACAGAAGCAGATGGAATATTCCCCAGTAATATCTAAGGACAAAGATTACAGCCGGCTGCTGGAAGCGGAGCTAATCGGTATGATGGCGGATATTCTCAAGAGCGACCGGAGCGAGGTCAGCCGCGATGCTGATCTGAGCGGGCTGGGGTTTGACTCGATCTCATTCACCGAGCTGGCGAACACGGTGAACCGCAGATGGGGAACCGGGATTACGCCAACGCTATTCTTTGAACAATCCACACCGGCGGAGATTGCGGAAGCGATATACGGCGAATACCCGGCTGTCCTGGAATCTTATTGCGCATCTGCAGAGCCGGGCGGTGAAGTTCATCAGACTCCTGTGAAGCAAGCTGAGGAGACCGGCAAAGGCTTACATGCGGTCCCTGCATACAGGATGATGAACGGACAGCCTTATACAGCCGCAGCCCTGGCGCCGTCCGCTCTGCCGGATGGACGAACAAATGCGCAGGTGGCGTCCAGAGAGCCCATTGCCATTGTGGGGATGAGCGGAATGATGCCCGGCGCGGATAATCTGGAGCAGTTCTGGTCCAATCTGGAAGCCCGGAAGGAACTGGTGACTACTATTCCGCAAGACCGCTGGAGCTGGCAGGACCGCTATGGCGATCCGCGCCGGGAAGCGGGCCGGACCGATGTGAAATACGGTGCCTTCCTGAAGCGCATCGACACCTTTGACCCGTTATTCTTCGGGATTTCACCGGCGGAAGCGGAGAAGATGGACCCGCAGGAGCGGCATATGCTGATGACGGTATGGCACACGCTAGAGAATGCAGGCTACCGGCCGGAGGCGCTGGCAGGCACCCGAACCTCTGTTTTCATCGGGGTATCCAACGGGGATTATCAGGAGCTGCTGCTGAAGGAAGAGATTGCCACCACATTGACCCGCACCATGCTGACGAACCGGATCTCTTATTTCTTCAACTGGAGCGGACCCAGTGAGCCTGTCGATACCGCTTGCTCCAGCTCGCTGGTAGCGATTCACCGGGCGGTGGAATCCATCTGGCATGACGGCTGTCCTTATGCTGTAGCAGGCGGAATTAATCTGATTGCCAGTCCGAACCTGTTCATCGCCGGAGGCAGCCTGGGAATGCTTAGCAAGGACGGGAAATGCAAGACCTTCGACAAGGACGCTGACGGATATGTGCGCGGCGAAGGTGCAGGGGCACTGCTGCTGAAGCCGCTGTCGGCCGCGGTTAGAGACAAGGATTATATTCACGGAGTCATCCGCGGAACTGCGGTGAATCACGGCGGGAAGGCGAACTCCATTACGTCGCCGAATGCCCAGTCCCAGGCGGAGGTCATCATCCGTGCACATGAAGCGGCAGGGATTGACCCGTCCACAATCACATATATTGAGACACACGGCACAGGCACGAGTCTGGGCGATCCGATTGAGGTTGAGGGACTGAAGAAGGCCTTCAAGGCACTCTACCTGAAGTGGGGCAAGCCGGAGAATGAGCGGCCGCAATGCGTGATCGGTTCGGTCAAAACAGCCATCGGCCATCTGGAATCAGCAGCTGGGATAGCAGGTGTCAGTAAAGTGCTGCTGTCTATGAAGCACGGCATCATTCCGGGCAATCTCCATTTCCAAGAGCTGAATCCGTACATCCGGCTGGAAGACAGCGGTCTCCGCATTGCGGCACATACCGCCCCGTGGCAGCCGCTCAGCGGTAACGACGGCTGCGCCATCCCCCGCCGGGCAGGCATCAGCGCCTTTGGAGTAGGCGGCAGCAATGCGCATATCATTCTGGAGGAATACCGGAATCCGCCGGCCGGGCTGTCTGGGCAAGGTGCAAGCGGACAGATCATTGTCCTGTCTGCGAAGAGCCGGAATAGCCTTAAGGAGAACGCCCGCAGGCTCCGCGATTTCATTGCCCGCAGCAATATCACAGAGCCAGCCGTCAATGCCTTCAATGCCGGGAATGACGCCTGCAGCATTGAGACAGGCTTACAGCGGGATGTCACGGCCTTGTTCAGACAGATGATGATGCTTGACGCAGAGGACATTGACCTGGAGGCGGGGCTGGAGGATTACGGACTGGATGCTGTCAAAACGGTGCAATTAATGGAGCTCTTGAAGGACAAATTCAACCTTGAGTTCAAGGACACAGTGTACGGCTTCTCCTCACTGAACAGTCTGGTGATGTTCCTGCAGCAGCATGATCCTGCCGGAATCCGCGACTATTATGCGGCTCCGCACCGGGCTGTACCGCAGGAATTAGCAGCCGGACGGCCGGGGCGACTCCTGCTGGAGCAGCTGGCTTACGGATTGCAGACCGGACGTGCGGGGATGACGGAGCGGCTGGCTATCGTAACGGATAGTCTGGACAGGCTTCACACGAAGCTGGAAGCATTCCTGTCGGGAAGGTCTGGACAGCCGGGAGTGTATGAAGGGCAGAGCAGCGGACAGTCGGCTATCGGCAGGCTGTTCGAAGGCGAAGAGAGCCGCCTGTTCATGAATGAGCTGCTGTCTGCACGGAAACTTGATAAGCTTGCTGAGCTATGGGTGCAGGGAGTGAACATCGACTGGACAGTCTGGTATCCGCAGCCGCTGTATAAGATTCCGCTTCCCGAATATGCATTTGACGAAGAACGGTATTGGCTGCCCGGCCCTGACCGTTTGGGCATTAAGGGCCCGCTTCCAAGACCGGAGGCTGCTTCAGAAGCAGTCACCATAACGGAAGAGGAGCAGGAGACCCTGGACGATGACCAGCTGCTAATGTGGCTGAACAAGGTGCACAGCGGGGAGATCAGTGCCGAGAATCTAAATCTGTTAGTGGGGGATCTCTTGGAATGAGCACTTATTCGAGAATGCAGCTCTTACAGCTGGTGGAGAACCAGCAAATGTCACCGGAGGAAGCCCTGCGGATCATCCGGGAGAACAGCCGGCGTCCTGCCAGCACGCATCAGGTGCTGACGCAACAGCAGCCGCAGGCTGCAGCCTCCCCAATCCTTCCATTGAACAGACTGCTGGCGGAAGGGGTTGCCGCGCTGCTCAAAATACCCGAGGACCGGATTCACCCGGATGCCGACTGGAGAAGCTTCGGCTTTGATTCAATCAGCTTCACAGCCTTTCACAGTTATCTGACAGAGAAGCTGGGGATCAGCTTTCCCCTGGATGTCTTCTTTGATTACAGCACCATTAACAGGTTAAGCGGATTCCTGCTGGCCCGGGCTCCAGACAGAGAGCCCGGCATCGGCAGCAATTCCGCCGATGAAGCGGGGGTGGCCTTGGGCTTCCCTCCGGATCTCCCGGCTCCTGAGGAAACGTTCCGCGCCCTGGAGCATTCGCTCTGGCTGGTTAACAGCGCAGACCGATTTTTTGCGGATGCCTGGAGACAGCTGACCCCATCCGGCGCACAGTCTGCCCGTGCAGGCTCCCGCCCGCTCTCCAGGAATGAACTGGAGCAGGTCCCGCACCAATATATTCAATTGCTGGTGGGGACCTCGGACGGGCAGAAGATGGAGGCGGTAATCTCCGGCCAGGGTAAGCCGCTGGTCATTGTCGGAGGTGTGGGCATGGCCTCGCCGATGATCCTGCATCAGCTCGATTATTTCTCCAGACACAGACGGGTCATCAGCATTCACAATCCGGGCTGCGGGCTCAGTGAAGAGATCAGCGATTATTCACTGGAGCACCGGGTCCGGGTAATTGCAGAGGTGCTGGATCAGCTTGGCGCGGACGGGGCGGTGGACTTCGTCGGAATATCCTGGGGAGGCCTGATCGGCCAGACATTCAGCGTCATGTATCCGCAGCGGGTCTCGAATCTTATTCTGGTCAGCTCCATCTATGAGATTGTCAACGAGAATCCGCAGCTGAATGCCGACACGGCGATGAGGAAGGATCTTGAAGCTGTGGAGCACGGGCTGGAGGCCATGGAGCTGCTGGAAGCCGGAAAGAGCATCGACAATCAGATTTTCACTAAGTATATGGAATACTATCTGCCCGGCAACCACAAGAGCTATTCAACTGCCGGTCTGATCCGCCGTATCCAGGTGCCTGTCCTGATCGTCTACGGCACCAGAGATACTATTATCCAGAATAGGCAGTCCACTGACATGGCTGACGCCATTCCCGGTGCCCGCTGTGTAGAACTGAAGGATGCCGCCCACTTCCTGTTCATGACGCATCATGAGCAGCTGAACCGGGTGATTGACGAATTCATCGGCCGGCCGGCCCCTGCGTGCTTCCGTCTGGAGGACATCTTCCCAGATGTTATCCGCATGGAACAGCACCGCCTGGCGGAGCTGGATATCAAGGGGATTGAAGGCTACGCAGGTCTGGAGGAACGCCTGAATAAGCTGTGCATGAGCTATGCTTACCGCTATCTTAAACAGGCTGGGATCTGTACGGATTCCGGCACCATCCATGACCGGAGGGAATGGGTGAAGCAATTGAACATTCTTCCGGCCTATATCCGTCTTCTGGACTGCATGATAGACATGCTGGAGGAAGACGGCGTAGTGAAGAGGCTGAACAGCCGCATCAAGTTCATCAAGCCGGAAGCCGAGATTCCCTCAGCGCAAGCCTTGTATGAAGCGTGTACGCAGGATTATCCCGCATTCCAGGGAATGCTCCAATTCCTTGATTATTGTACCGGGAATTACAAGGAAGCACTTAGCGGGAAGGTGCCTCCGGTCAGCGTGCTGTTCCCCGGAGGCAGTGCGGACGCCCTGGAGCAGAGCAACCGGGATACCGTAGAGCATGGCAGGGAACGTGCATATGCCGGGGTAGTGCATGATATTCTCACGCTGCTGATCAAGAGCAAAGAGGGGAAAGGTCCGGTCAATATCCTGGAGGTTGGAGGCGGGACAGGCCTGCTGACCCGGCAGCTGCTTGACCTGGCAGAGCTTCCGAATGTGAACTACTGGTTCACTGATATTGGTGAATATTTCATCACCAGGGCGAAGGGGGATCCGGATTTTAGCGCTCTGCATTACAAGATCCTCGATATCAGCCGGAATCCGGCAGAGCAGGGTTTTGCACCGGACAGCTTCGATGCTGTAATCGGACTCAATGTGGTTCATGCCACCAGGAACATCGGGAGTACCCTGGATAACTTGCAGCAGGTGCTTGTACCTGGCGGCCTGATGCTGTTGATTGAAGCCTGCACCAGCCGTCGCTGGGTGGATATGGTCTGGGGGCTGGCTGAAGGCTGGTGGCTGTTCGAGGACCGTAATCTTCGGACCCGTTCTCCTATTATTGACCCCTATGCCTGGGAGCAGGCCGTATCGGATGCGGGTTACCGGGACGTCCGCGCCTTTCCGCAAGATGATGAACGGCGCTTTACAGCCGACTGTATCCTGGTCACGGGACATAAAAGGTAAAAATACAATAAATTGAAACTAATTTTAACAATATACATCATAAACATTCATTGACATTTTGAAGGCGGGTAGATGATAATTTAGTAGATTCATAGTGTAAATTCTGGAAATGTGACATAACAATTCTTCAAGGAGGCGGGCATGGAAGCAACCTATGATCTGTTTACCCTCAAGACGCAGTGCATGACCTTTCTGAACTATGCATATCTCGGCATAGACAAGACCACCCGCAAAGCCTTCGTGGTTGATCCGTCCTGGGATGCATCACAGATGATCCAGATTCTGGAGGGGCATGGAGCTTCCCTGGAGGCTGTGCTGCTAACCCACTCTCATTTTGATCATACCAATATGGTGCAGAAACTGGAAATGCTCTATCATCCCGCAGTCTACATTTCCAGAACCGAGGCCGATTATTACAGATACCGCTGCACCCGGCTCAGGACAATCGAAGACATGGACCGCATCGGGATCGGCGACACCCAGATTACCTGCCTGGTGACACCCGGACATACGCCGGGCAGCGTCTGTTACTGGGCCGGGGATAATCTGTTCTCAGGGGACACAGTCTTCATCGAAGGCTGCGGCCTGTGCGACAGCAAGGGCGGCTCGGCGGAGGACATGTTCTACAGCATCCACCGGCTGATCCGGCTGATCCCGCCAAGCGTGCGGGTATTCCCGGGCCATTCCTTCGGCGATCCGCCAGGCCAGGAGATGAGTTATCTCTACAAAAGAAATCTGTACTTCCAGATCGATGACATCAATCATTTCGTGAAGTACCGGAACAGGAAGAACAACACCCGAATCTTTGATTTCCGCTAAAATAAGCCGCTCTTATTCAGGAGGTACCTTAATGCACACTGAAATCGTGTTTATGTTCTCCGGGCAAGGCTCGCAATACAACAAGATGGGACTTGAACTGTATGAGCAGCAACCGGTGTTCCGTAAGACCCTGGAGGAGCTGGACCGGATCTTTCGGAAGCTGACCGGCCAAAGCGTAATCGGGGAGCTGTATCACAATACAAAGCGCAAGGGCTCCAAATTCGATGATATCTTGTATACCCATCCCGCAGTGTTCATGATCCAGTATGCTCTGGCCGAGACCCTGCTGGCCGAAGGGATTACACCCAGCTATGCACTGGGAGTCAGCCTGGGAGAATATGTAGCCCTGGCAGTGGCCCGGGTTATCACGCCGGAACAGGCGCTGGAGCTGATTGTGAAGCAGGTCAGACTACTCAAGCAGACCTGCCGGACCGGTGCAATGATCGCCATTCTTGACCATGAGCAGCTGTATCATAGCCATGCGGAGCTGAATACCCGCTCAGAGCTGATCTCCGTGAATTTCGACAAGCATTTCACCATCGCCTGCAAACGCGAGCACATCAAGAGTATCCAGCAGTTTATCAAGGAACGCGATATTGCCAGCCTGAAGCTGCCCGTGAATTATGCTTTCCATTCCGCATCCATCGATAACATGAAGGAGCCTTATCTTACATATATGCAGCAGATGAATTTCCAGGCGCCTGCCCGCGGAATGAGTCTGGTGTCCGCGATGGCCGGAGGAAGCGTGAAGCAGGTGGATCAGTCCTTTTTGTGGGAGGTGCTGCGTAAGCCAATGAACTTCCGGGCGGCGCTGGAGAGCTTGCCGCAAGACCGTTCGCGGCTGCTCCTTGACCTCGGCCCGTCGGGTACGCTTGCGAATTTCAGTAAATATATTCTAAAAGGTCCACAGGCCGGGCAGGTCCGCTCTGTGATTACACCGATGGGCAGCGAGTTGAAGAAGCTGAATGAACTGGTGGCTGAATGTGGGCAACTCAACCTAACAAGAGAGGCGTGGAATCCTCAGATGAGCATGAAGGCATATTTATTTCCCGGGCAGGGAGCACAGTTCGTTGGCATGGGAGGCACGCTCTTCAAGGAGTTCCCCGAATATACTGCGATTGCCGACCGGGTGCTGGGTTATTCCATTGAAGAGCTGTGCCTGAGGAACAGCAGCAAGCTGCTGGACTCAACCGCTTATACACAGCCGGCGCTCTATGTAGTGAATATACTGTCTTACCTCAAGGAGCTGCAGAATGCCGGAGCCCCAGATTTCGTAGCCGGGCACAGTCTGGGCGAATATTGCGCACTGTACGCGGCAGGTGTGTTTGATTTCGAGACGGGACTTAAGATTGTGCAAAAAAGAGGCGCGCTGATGAATTCGGCAACCGGCGGAGGCATGGCTGCGGTGATCGGGCTGACGGAGGAAGCTATTCTGCGGATTCTGGATGAGCACCGCCTCGATAAGCTGGATGTGGCCAACCTGAATACGCCTACGCAGATCGCCCTTTCCGGGCTGAAGGAGGACGTGGAGGCCGCCCAGTCCATCTTCGAGCAGAACGGCGCTGCCGCTTATGTCATTCTTAATGTCAGCGGTGCCTTCCATTCCCGGTATATGCGTCCGTCTGCGGCGCAGTTCCGGGAATTCCTCAGCCAGTTCAAGTTCGCGGCACCTTCCATTCCGGTCATTGCCAATCTGACCGCCCGGCCTTATTCCGTGGGCAACGCCATCGATTATATGACCGAGCAGATGATCAGCAGTGTGAAGTGGACCGAATCGGTCCGTTACCTGATGGGCAGACATCCCGAAATCGAGCTGCTTCAGATCGGCCCGGGGCATGTCATCGAAGGCCTCGTCAGCAAAATCAGACGGGAAGCCGAGCCGCTGACTATTGACGATACCCTTGAAGCCGCATTGCCCTTCACCGAAGCAGCAGCCACCGCCGAAGCGGACAGGGCCGCAGACACCGGAGCGGATGAAGCACCGCAGGCTAAAGAGTCTGCTCCATTCATAGCTGGAGCTGCAATCCAAGCTGAGGCGCCCGCGAAGGAGGTAACCCTTCTCGCTGTCTCCACGCCGGTCATACCTAAGAAGCCGGAAAGGCTTGAGACAGCGGAGGCTTCCCAAGAGCCGCCTGTGCTGGAGCTTCAGTCTGCTGAACGGTCATCCGCTGCCGGAATCCGGCTCGGCAGTACCCGCTTCAAGCAGCGCTATGGCCTGGAGTATGCTTATCTGCTGGGCGGGATGAATGACGGAATATCCTCACCGGAGCTGGTTGTGCAGGCCGGGAGGGCGGGCTGTTTGGCTTTTCTGGGCGCCGGGGGAATGCAGCCTGCGAAGGTCACGGACGCGATCCGGCGTATCCGCCGGGAACTGGGAGACAGCAAGGCGCTGGGGGTGGCTGTAACCTATCATCCGATCTACCCGCAGCGGGAAGAGGAGCTGATTAATCTCCTGCTCAGGGAGAAGGTCCAGCTTATTGAAGCGTCCTCTTATCTGACCCTGACTCCGGCGCTCATCAAGTTCCGGCTGCTGGGGCTTACGAGAGCGGAGGATGGAAGCGTGCGCTGCGCCCACCGGATCATCGCCAAGGTCTCACGGCCTGATATTGCCTCCTTGTTCATGCTTCCGGCTCCGGAGCGGATTGTGGACAAGCTGCTGGCTGACCGGCAGATCACGGCAGAGCAGGCGGCCCTTGGGCGGCTGGTTCCGGTAGCGGATGATCTCTGCGCCGCCGGGGATTCGGCGGGACCGACCGATCAGGCCAATCTGTTAAGCCTGTTGCCGACACTGCAGCGTCTGAAGAAGGAAATGTCGCACAGCTTCGCACCGGTACAGCAGCTGCACATCGGCGCTTCCGGAGGGCTGGGCACTCCCGAGGCCGCTGCGGCCATGTTCCTGATGGGTGCGGACTTCATTCTGACCGGATCGATTAATCAGTGTACGGTCGAGAGCGGCACCAGCCCTGAAGTCAAGGAGATGCTTGCGCAGGTGAATGTCTATGACATGGCCTATGTGCCTTCCCGCGAGCTCTTCGAGCTGGGCGGCAAAGCCCAGGTGCTGAAGAAAGGCCTGTTCTTCCCGGCCAGAGCGAATAAATTGTATGAACTGTACCGCAGCACTCCCTCCATCACGCAGTTGGACAGCAAGACGAAGAACCAGCTGGAGGACAAGTATTTCGGCCAGCCGATAGCCGCTATTCTGGAGAGCTGCAGGGATGGAATGCCTGCGGAGGAGCAGGCTGCGGTCCAGAGTGATTCCAGGCAGCAGCTGGCCGCGGTTTTCAAATGGTATATCGCCAAGGGCACAGCCTCCGCTATCTCCGGCGAGTCCGCTAATAAGGTCAATTACAGCATCATGTGCGGTCCTGCCATGGGAGCCTTCAACCAATGGGTGAAGGGAACGAAACTTGAAGCCTGGAGCAACCGCCGGGCCGGAGATATTGCCGTCCGGATGATGGACGGTGCAGCGCAGATCATTGAAGGAGGACAACAGTGATGAACAAGGATCAGGTACTGGAGATCATGAGAACGAAGATGCTTGATATTCTGCCGGATTTGCCTGCAGAACGGATTCGGCGGGAGGTTAGCATGAAGGAGCTGGGTGCGAACTCGATTGACCGGTTTGATATTATTTCCGACACCATGGAGGAATTGAATATCCGGATTCCGCTGCTGCACTTCGGGAGCCTGAAGAATATCGGAGAGGTTGTAGATTTCCTGCATGAGAATCTCTAGCGGCAGAGCCGGCTACCGCTTTGCTGATTACCGTCCGGTGACCGTTACCGGAATGGGGTTCCTCGGCGCAGCGGCAAGCGGAGCGGAAGCCTTCAAGCAATTCCTGTATGACGGCGGCAGCGCGATGGGTTATCTTCAAGGGCCGGTCTATACGGACGGCCAGCCGCTGATCGGTGCAGCGCTGAAGGAGGACGGACTGCTGGAGAACTTCCTTCAATATGAAGGGGATTTATGCCGGGGCGCCAGACGCCTGTTCCGCATATCAGGCTTATCGGTTAAGGCCTCTGCGCTGGCAGCGGCTGAAGCCTGGCAGCAGGCTAAGCTGAACATTCGTAAACCGGAGTCGCAGCGGATCGGCCTGATCCTTGCCGGAAGTAATATTTCACCGGCCGTCAGCTATGCAGCCATGGCGCAATACCGGGAACAGCCGGAGCTGCTCCATCCCAGATATGCGCTCAATTATATGGATACCTATCAGCTCGGGGTGTTAAGCGAGATGTTCGCTATCCACGGCGAAGCCGCTACGGCCGGCGGTGCCTCAGCCAGCGGCAACACTGCGGTGCTGAGGGCAGCCCAGCTCATCCAGCTCGGTATTGCCGATATCTGTATGGTCATCGGACCGCTGGCCGAGCTGTCGCCGCTTGAGCTGCAAGCCTTCCTGAACATAGGTGCTTATGGCGGCCGCAGCTTCCATGATAACCCCTCCGCAGCTTGCCGGCCGTTCGACAGCAGCCATGAGGGCTTCATCTTCGGGCAGGCCTCCGCCTGCCTGATCCTGGAGGGAGCGGACAGTGCAGCAGCCCGGGAAGCGGAGGTGCTGGCAACCATAGCCGGCGGGGCGGTAACGCTGGATGGACACAGCCTCTCTGATCCGAGCGAGGACGGACAGGTACGGACAATGGAGCTGGCGCTTCATACGGCCGGACTTGCCCCCGACGACATTGATTACATTAATGCGCACGGCACATCTACACCGCTGGGCGATCTGACGGAGCTCAGCTCCATCTCGCAGGTCTTCGGCAGCCATGTCCGTCATCTCCGGCTGAATTCTACCAAAGCCCTGACCGGACACTGCCTGTATGCGGCCGGGGTGGTGGAGGCCGTGGCAACGATTATTCAGCAGCAGGGAAAGTTCCTTCATCCGCTGCCTAATCTGGAGAATCCGGTCAGCCGGGAGCCTTATTATGCCTCCCGCCGGGCGGAACAGGCCAGCCTGGTCTGCGGGCTCAGCAATTCCTACGGGTTCGGCGGAATCAATACCGGAATTATTATCAGAAAAGGAGCAAGCTGAATGCGGGTAGGTATTGAGAGCATCAATTTCTACGGGGGGCCGGCTGTGATTCCGGCCCGCACAATCTTTGAAGGCAGGGGACTTGACTTCAGCCGGTTCGATAATCTGATGATGGACCGCAAATCGGTCGGGGTCCCCTGCGAGGATGCCGTAACCGGCGGGGTCAATGCGGCGAAGCCGATCATTGATGCCTTAAGTGAGGAGGACAAAAGCCGGATCAGCCTGGTGATCACTGCCAGCGAATCCGGCCTCGATTTCGGCAAATCGCTCAGCACCTATATCCATGATTATCTGGGATTAAGCCGCCACTGCCGGCTGTTCGAGCTTAAGCAGGCCTGTTACGGCGGAACCGCCGGGCTGCATATGGCCGCCTGCTACATTGCCTCAGGGGCATCCCCCGGAGCAAAGGCACTGGTCATTGCCACCGATGTGGCCAGGGCCGCCGCTAAGAGCACCTATGGGGAACCGACGCAGGCTGTAGGTGCGGTAGCGATGCTCATCAGTGCCAATCCCGAGATTCTGGAGCTGGACTTCGGGGCAACCGGACATTACAGCTACGAGGTCATGGATACATGCCGGCCGCTGCCGGAGATCGAGACGGGGAACCCGGATCTGTCGCTCCTCTCGTATCTGGATTGCCTAGAGAATGCTTATAAGGATTACAAAGACAAAGTGGAAGGCGTCCATTTTCAGGAGACCTTCGACTTCCTGGCCTTTCATACGCCGTTCGGGGGCATGGTTAAAGGCGCGCATCGCAAGCTGATTCATGAGGAGCTGCGGCTGCGGGGTGCGGCAGTCCAACAGGATTTTGACCAAAGAGTGGCTCCCTCACTAACCTACGGGATGCAGGTGGGCAACGTCTATTCGGCCGCCCTCTACCTCAGCCTGTGCAGTCTGATAGACCATGTAAGAATTACGGATCATTCCAGAGTGGGCTTGTTCTCCTACGGATCAGGCTGCTCTTCGGAATTCTACAGCGGGGTAATTACGCCGGAATCAGCCAGAAAGCTAAGCGCCATGAATCTACAGGGGCAACTGGACAGCCGCTATGAGCTGACCTTCCAGGAATACGACGATATTCTGGACCAGAACGTGGAATGGCTGTTCGGCATGCGGGATAAGAAGGTCAACTTCTCGCGATTCTCCCGTATTTATGATCATTTCTTCAGAGGCAAGGGCTATCTTGTACTGACAGAAGTGGATGACTTTCACCGCAAATACGCCTGGAGCTGACCGGACGCCGCAATCGTGCAAGTAAATACAGACTTCCTTGGGAGACAGAATAGGGGCGCTAATCATGCAATATACAATGTTCGCAAGGCAATACCGGCAATTTCTCTCCAATACGGTGAAAAGAAGGAGCCTGCAGCTGAAGGGGCCGGAGGGAAGCTATTTGCTGAAGCTCAGTGTGGTCTCTCTGCCGCCGGAGGATGCGCCGCTCGAATATCTGAGCCCGGCCGAGCAGGAGCAGTATTTCGGCTTCCAATATTCCAGAAGGCGTAACAGCTATCTGCTTGGAAAGCTGGCAGCCAAAATGGCCGTG
Organism: Paenibacillus piscarius; assembly: GCF_022234545.1. Classification (GTDB taxonomy): domain Bacteria; phylum Bacillota; class Bacilli; order Paenibacillales; family Paenibacillaceae; genus Paenibacillus_AQ; species Paenibacillus_AQ piscarius. Next base: position 177,108 of record NZ_JAIEUI010000006.1, on the reverse strand, counting down.
GCGGAGGAAGAAGATGATCTGTCCTCGATTCAGATCGAGCACGGTATTCTGTGCCAGCCCATAATAACCGGTAGCACACGGCGGATAACTATTACCCATTGCGACACAATGGGAGCAGCGGCGGACTATGACCCGCGTCTTATGGCAGGCGTTGATATGGAGCGTGTAGATGAGAAGGCGGCGGATGCGATCCGGAGAATTACCAGTAAGGAGGAAGAGACACTGGTGACGGAGCTTGCGCCTCCGCAGTTTCTGACCCTGCTCTGGACGGCCAAGGAAGCGATGTCTAAAGTAATTCAGACCGGATTCACCGTACCAACCGAGCTGTTCGAGATCAAAGAATGTGTCTGCAGAGGACAGGCGGCGGTCAGCGAGTTCAGGAATTTCCCTCAATTTAAGGCTCTATCCGTTGTTCGCCGGGAATATGTTTTTAGCATTGTGCTGCCGGGTAAGGCCTTGAGCGGTTCTGCAGAAGCTATGCTGCTGCAAGTTCTGCAGGAGCTGCTGCCGGATTAACCAGCGGGCAACCCACATTTCAGGAGGTGCTGTATGAGAAGTCTTGTCCTATATACAAGCGTATATGGCAGTACGAAGCAGTATGCGGAATGGATTGCAGAGGAGCTTGGAGCCGACCTCGCAGATATCGACAGCTTCGACATGAAGCAGGCCGGTCAGTATGACACGGTAATCTTAGGTACGTATGTCCGGGTGCAGAAGCTGGTTATTGCAGATTATCTGAAGAAGGTCTGGAATCAGCTGCAGAATAAGAAGGTCATCCTCTTCTCCGTATCCAAGACGCCAGTGCAGAGCGAAGCCTCCGTCAAGAACTATAACAAGAGCATTCCAGAGAAAATCCGTGCCGGACTGACCTATTTCCCGCTGGAGGGAAGATTTAACTTTGAACAGCTCGCGGACAAAGACAAAACGATGATGAGGGTCGGTCAAAAAATGACCCGGCTGTTCATGGGCAAGGAGATGGCCGAGGAAATGGTGCGCAACTGCGACGATGTACGTAAGGAGAATATTTCACCGATTCTCCAGGAACTGCGCCGGTCCTCATGAGCAGCCGCACGGAAGGCTGGCACATCGCTGTCTGCGTCAAGCAGGTCACTGCGGCCGACTCCGCCCCGGCGTTGAACCCTGCCGATGCCTTCGCGCTCGAGGAGGCGCTGCGGATCAGGGAGCGCGTGGGCGGGCAGGTGACTGTTGTCAGTATGGGTGCGGAATCCGCAGCCGTTATCCTGCGAAGCTGCATTGCTCTCGGCGCGGATGCAGGGGTGCTTCTGACCGACAAGCGCTTCGCGGGCGGGGACACGCTGGCTACAGCCACCGTTCTCGCCCGGGGGCTAGAACATACCCGGAAGCCGGACCTGATCCTATGCGGCACCCATTCCACAGACGGTGAGACCGGCCAGGTCGGTCCCGCCCTCGCGGAGAAGCTGGACGTCCCACATACCACCCATGTACTTGACATCCTGACGCTGGAGGAACGGCTAATCTCCTGCAAGCGGATGACGGACAACGGGTATGAGGTGATTCAACTGACCCTTCCAGCCTTGCTAACAGTACACAAAGGCATGAACCAGCCGCGAATGGCTACCGTTAAGGGAATCCTCAAGGCGAACCGCTGCGGGATCGTCCGGCTGTCGGCAGCGGAGCTGGGGCTGGACAAGCAGGCCTGCGGACTTGCAGGTTCGCCGACCCGGGTGAAGGCTGTGTGTGATGCTGCAGAGCGGCAGGAGTCCTTCATTGTCAGCGGCAGGAGCCTTCAGGAACAGGTGGCGGAGATTGCCCGGCTTATTAGTAGCTAAGCTAGACCAGGAATCACCCAGTTTATTCGATAAGGAGGCAGCCATGCCGATTCAACGCGTGCGGGCCGGAGAGTACGAAGGGATTATGATTGCCTGTGAATATACGGACGGCATACTGAATCCGGTAGTCTATGAGCTGCTAGGCTGCGCCGTGGATCTAAACCGGACACTGCGTACAGATATTGCCGTTGTGCTGACCGGCCCGGGTGCCGGAGCCTATGCTGCTTCCTGTATAAGCTACGGAGCAGACATCGTCTATGTGATTGACCAGCCCGCAGGAAGTCCCCTCAACGAAGAAGTACATACAGAGCTGCTCCACCAGCTGGTTCTGGACATCCGGCCCGAGATTCTGCTCTTTCCCTCCACTATACATAGCAAATCCATCGCTGCAAGATTGGCCGCAAGGCTTCATACTGGCTTAACGGCAGACTGCACCGGGCTGAACATCGATCCTGCTCAGCGGATGCTGCTGCAGATCCGGCCGGCACGGGAAGGTACATTAATGGCTACCGTCTGCTGTCCCGAAGCCCGTCCGCAAATGGCTACTATCCGCCCCGGGACCATGCTTCCTCCGGCCACCGACCCTTACCGGAAGGGGCGGATTATTCATCCGCAGCTTACCCTGCCGGCGGTGCTCCGCACCTCGGTTCTGGAGGTGATCGGTGGCCGGAAGGACTACGGCTCATCCGCCTCATCCGGCGTAGTCGTTGCCGCCGGACGTGGTGTATGCAGTAAGGAAGGGATAGAGCTGGTGCGGGAGCTGGCCTCCTGTCTGGGGGCAGAACTGGGGGCTACAAGGCCCGTGATTGACCAGGGCTGGCTGGATTATTCACATCAGATCGGACTGACAGGCAAGAACGTCAGCGGCCGGATCTATATTGCAGTGGGCCTATCAGGAGCGGTGCAGCATACGGTAGGCATCCGGCGTATGGACACGGTGATTGCCTTCAATAGAGACCGGAGCGCCCCAATTCTCAAGCTGGCTGCGCATGGAATTGTAGCCGATCTGTTCGAGGCGCTGCCGCTTCTCATTACCCAGGTTCGCCAAAACATGAAAGTAAGCAGGTGAGGATATGGAAAATCGGATAAGCTTTGCCCAGTTTCAAGCGCTGTTTGCGGAATATCTGGGAATTGAAGCGTCCAGATTGACCCCGGAGGTCAATCTGCTGCTGGAGCTGGGAATTGATTCCTTGTCGCTGGTGAACGCGATGATCCGGCTGGAACGGGAATATCAGATCATGTTCAGCCCCGAAGACCGGGTGATGACCCGGACCCTGGGCGAAGCCTATGAACGGTTTGATTACTACAGAAGAACACCCCCTGGTTAAGGCAGACCCGCAGTTTATCATCTGAACAGAGAGGAACATGACCATGTTGAATCTGTCCATACGCGCCTTATCCTATTACATCCCCAAGGGGCGCATGACCAACGGGGAGATTGTCGATTTATTTGCAGAGAAGTATTGCCGGAATCTGCCGCTGGAGGATCTGGAGCAATTCGTATATGGAAGCAGGCGCAAGCTTGATTTTCTGGAGATCAAGACCCGCTCATGCTCTGTAGATTACCGCGAGGACAGCTCGGTGCAGATGGCCGTGAAGGCTGCGCAGGAGGCTATCGGTACCGCAGGCATCTCCGCCGGCGAGATTGACCTGCTGCTGTTCGTAGGCGTATGCAATCCGTTCCGTGAGCCGTCGTATTCCATTATTCTTGCGCATGAGCTCGGGATGACCCGGGGCAATTATTACGACATTAACGACACCTGCAACGGCTTCCTCAAAGCGCTGGAGCTGTCCAGCCTCTACATCTCTACAGGCAAATACCGCAATATCCTGGTGGTTACCAGCGAGAACCCGCTGGAGCTGCTGGAGGCCTCCGGTTATACGGGCACGGTGAACAGCCTGGAGGAAGCGGATTACAAAATGAATCTGCTCTTCGCCGGGGCGGGGGCCGCAGCGATGCTGCTGACTGCCGATAACGGCAGGAAGTCGATCCGGTATTATGGTGAGCAGCGGAACCACGAGGACTGGGAGCTATCGCTGTATGTCTCGCCCAAAATCCATATGCCCGCACCCAGATTTGAGGGACTGGATTTCATGAGCTGGGCGGACGGTCGCGGAATTGCCGCCAATGTTATCCGGGACATGCCCGGCTTCGTGTACGAATTTTTAGAAGAACATGAGCTGCGCAAGGACAGCATGGATTACATTTTCTCCCACCAGCTCGGCCGAAATATTACCAATTCGCTGCTGAACAAGCTGGAGGTTAAGACAGACAAGGTCTTCCCGGTCAACACCTTCCCCGAGAACGGCAACATGGGCAGCGCGAATATTCCGGCGGGCCTTGCTATTGCTGATGAACAGGGGCTGCTGCGAGAAGGAGATTCCATACTGCTGCTGGGCAGCGCCTGTGGCTTAACCTATGGGGCAGCGTACCTCATATGGTAACTGAGGAGGCTAGATAATGACGGCTATGCAATTCCCTGTTCCCAAGCTGATTGTCAGAGAACCGCTGGACCGGGAGCTCATCCGCAAAAGGGTCGCCTACGGTAATTACTCCTGTACGGACAAGCTGGTGCCTATGCTCCGCGCACGGGGCACCAATCTTCAGACCGATGAGTACGGCAATGTACATATCATCGGCTGGCAGCGGGATATCACCCGTATGCGCAAGCAGGATGTCTCACTGTCCTTCATGATTCACCTGACCGTCAGCACGGACGGACTGATTCTGGAAGCTGCGGTGGACGAGCTGTTCAACGGCGGCAAGGGGGTGCTCTGTTCCAGAGCTTATCTGGAGCAGAAGCTGAAGGAGGAGCTGGAGGGCCAGAGGTTTGACAAGAAGCTTGCTGCCCGGCTCCGCTATGACCGGTTTAAATGCTTTCATCTTTTTGAGATTATGAGCGGGATTCACAGCTCCTATTTCATGCAGAAGCAGCAGGCGGGTGATGCTCCCGGCGCTTTGTTCTGCGAAGAGGATCTTGTGGACATCTATGCGGAAGAAGGCAATCTGTATTTGAACGGGCTTCAGGCATTCAGCGGCCAAGCAGACATCGGGTACACGGTGGTTCTGTATGATGTATTCAATCACATCACCTTCGACCAGGAGGGGTATATGAAGCTGAAATCTCCTATCCAGGCGGAATTCTATCTGAATGGAGTGAGAGTGCACGCGGACGAAATCTACCAGAAGGAGAAGGATTATATCTTCATCCGGATGCAGAAGTTTCTGTTCGTATGTGTGGAGAAGCTGAAGGCAGCGGTATTCCCCGGCTATGAGGATAAGATGATGAACACTAACCTGGCCCCGGGTGCTTGTATCGGGATCATCATGCAGGCCATCGGCATCCGCTCGTTCTCGAACAATTTCAATTATATCCAGTATATCATGACGGCCATGCAGCGCCCCCGCAGGCAGCCGGGCTGCATCGGCGCCATTCTGAACGAGGAAGAGGCAGCACAGCATTTCGAGGGCTTTGATACATCCTATTTGGGCTGATAAAGGAGACAAGGCACACCCATGATCCAATATGAACGTATGACCATTGATTGTGTACTGGACACGTTATACCGGGAGGTTCCCGGCAAGACTGCAGTGGTGTTCGAGCAGGAGAGCGTAACCTTCGCGCAGCTGTACGGTAATGCCGTCACGATCGCCGGCAATCTGCTGGACCTGGGCGTCAAGAAGAATGACAAGGTGGCTGTTCTGCTGCCCAACTGCCTGGAATATCTGTATGTCTACTTCGCCCTGTTCAAAATCGGCGCTTGGATCGTTCCCGTCAGCACGCGTTATGAGCCCGATGAAATCAGGCGGGTGCTGGAGAACTCCGATGCGGAGACCGTCATCTATCAGGACCGGCTGGGGATTTTTGATTATGGGCAGATTCTGTCCGGACTGCGCTCCGCACTTCCGGCCATCCGTCATTATATTGTGCTGGGCGATGAGCTGCCGGCGGGCAGTATGCCCTTTGCCGGGCTGCTGAAGCCGCCGGCTGTTCCTTTTCATGACAGGCTGCTTGAATCTGTAAATCCTGACGATGTTGCCATTCTAGGCTACACCTCGGGAACCACCGGTCATCCCAAGGGTGTAATGATTACACACTACAATCTGGTGGCTACCTCTTATTATGGCGGACAATTACTTGATATTGATGAGGATATCGGCTTTTCGATCGCCCCTCTCTATGCCGCACAGGGCTTCAACGCCGTGCTGGTCTACTTCGTCTCCTGCATTACCATGAAATGGATTGCTAACTTCAATCCGAACGATATTCTTAGCCATGTCGCCAAAAACGGCATTAATCTGTTTCACACCCAGCCGACCATGTGGAGCCTGATTCTGGCTATGCCCTACTGTAAGCCGGGCCTGTTCCGCGAACTGCGCAAGGTGGTGGTCTCCGGTTCCCTATGCACCCCTTACCTGGCCCGTTCCATTGAGGAGACTACCCGCTGCACCCTGATTAATGCCTACGGCATTATTGAAGCTACAGGTCTGGTCACGATGACGCGCCTGGATGATCCGCCTGAGGTACGTCTGAACACGGTGGGCAGGCCCATAGAGGGCTTCGAGGTCAAGATTGTCGACAAGGACCGCCGGGAGGTGCCGCAGGGCGAGATTGGAGAGCTGGCGATTAGGGGCTATCTGATGAAAGGTTATTACAAGAACGAAGCCAAGACGCGTGAAGTTATTGACGAGGAGGGGTGGCTCTATACCGGGGATCTGGCCTGCTATTACAAGGATGGAGTTAATATCTGTATTGCCGGGCGGATCAAGGATATGGTTATACGCGGCGGCTTCAATGTATACCCGGTAGATATTGAAGAATGCGTGCTGAACATGGACAAGGTGGAGGATGTATCAGTAGTCGGGGAACCGGATGAGATTCTGGGTGAAGCCTTGGCCGCATTCGTCATCCCAAGGCCCGGATTCCAGCTGACTGAAGGGGAGGTTAAAGCCTATTGCCGCGGCAAAATTGCCAATTACAAAGTCCCGGACCGGGTACATCTGGTCTCGCAGCTTCCGGTGCTGGAATCGGGCAAGGTTCAGAAGAATATCCTCAGAAGGTGGGCTGTAGAGGGAATTCCGGCCGAAAGCCAGTTCCTGCTTAATGACACCATTGTTAGAGGCATGGCCCTTGCGGCCGCCGAGGCTGAAGAGATCTAAAACTACGGGTTGAGGGGCGCTTATGGTGGAATTCAGTTATTCCGAAGAGCAGCGGCAAATTTGCAGCCTGATGGAAGAATGTTGTGACCGGTACTTGAATGACCGGGTATACGCAGATGATGCGAGCGGTACCTTCCGCAGGGACAAGTGGTCCAGAATAGCCGAAACCGGGTTGCTGGGGCTGCCTTTTCCGGCGTCGCATGGGGGGGCAGAGCAGGGAATGCTCACTACGGCACTGGCGGTCAGGGCATTGGCCCGCCGCTGTGAGGATGAAGGCCTGGTCTTCTCGGTCTGCGCCCAGATGTCGGCGGCTCAGGTGCCGCTCTGGATCTACGGCACGAAGGAACAGCAGACCCGTTATCTGGAGCCGCTGATCGACGGGAGGTACATCGGCAGCAGTGTCATCACGGAGCCGGGGGCCGGTTCGGATTCCTCCGCCATGACCACCCTGGTCGAGAAGCACCAGGAGGGCTATCTGCTGAACGGGGTGAAGACCTTCGCCACGCTGGCTCCGGACGCGGATGTCCTGCTGGTGTACGGCAAGCACGCTAACGGATTGCCGATGCTGGATGTATCGGCCTTCCTGCTGGAAGCGGGGCAGCAGGAGTACAGCATTGGACAAGTCTTCGCGAAGATGGGCCTGCGCACCAGCCCAATGAGCGAGGTGCTGCTGAACCAGACCCGGCTTCCGCCCCATCGGCTGCTGGGGCGGGAGCGGCAGGGCATGGGGATTTTCTTCAAGGCGATGCTGTGGGAGCGGATTATTGTCAGTGCTTACCATGTCGGAGCCATGGAACAGCAGTATGCGCAGACCTACCAATATGCCAGCCGCAGGAAGCAGTTTGGTCAGGCCATCCTCTCCTTCGAGGGCGTCTATGACAAGCTGGTCCAGATGAGAATCCGCCTGGAGACGGGGAAGCTGATGCTGGATCAGGTATGCGAAGATTTCGACCGTGGCCGCTGCGGGATGCACAGCGCCTCAATGCTGAAGCTGCATACCTCCGAATCGAAGGTGCAGAACAGTCTCGCCGCTGTTCAAATCTGGGGGGCTTACGGCTATGTCAAGGAGAGTCCCCCGGAGAAGCAGATGCGCGATTCGCTTGCCGCCAAGCTGTATTCGGGTACCAGCGAGATGCAGAAGAAGATCATGCTGGAAGGACTGGGGGAAGGTTATGAGTGATTACCTGCTGCAGCATTACCTGATCCGTACGGCAGAACATTGTCCCGATCAGCCTGCGTTGCACTTCGGAGAAGAAGAGCTGAGCTACGGCGGTCTGCACCGGCGCAGCATTCAGATCTCCGATGCGCTGATTACCGCAGGCATGGAGCCGGGAGGGACGGCAGCGATCTGCCTCGGCAAGTCTCCGCAGGCGGTAGCTGCCATGTTCGGCGTGCTGATCGCCGGCGGGGCCTATATCCCGCTGGATACTACATATTCGCCTGTTCATAGAATGCTGAGCATTCTGGAGCAGAGCGGCACACGGTACCTGATTACAGAGATCGCCCATCTGCTGCAGCTGCTGGAGGGGGCGGACCCGGAACAATCCGCGCGGCTGGAACAGGTTCATGTACTGCTTCTGGATACGCATAAGGTGACAAGCGGAGCAGGCAAGGCCTTATTCAGCTTCGCTGCACCAGATGCGCCTCTAAGCTATTTACACCAAGGCAGAAGACCGTCCATCAGCACGGATCTCGCTTATATTCTATACACTTCCGGTTCCACAGGTGTACCCAAGGGTGTGATGATTACCCATCTGAATGCCAGGACTTTCATTGACTGGTGCTGCCGGTACTTCAAACCGGAAGCAGATGACCGCTTCGCATCGGTCGCACCTTTTCATTTCGACCTTTCGGTATTCGATATCTTTGTGCCGGTAGCCGTGGGAGCAACCCTGGTCATCCTGACGCCAGAGACTGTCCAGAATCCAACGCTGTTTACGGCGGTCATTGCCCGGGAGCGCATTAACTGGGTCTACACCGTACCTTCCCTGTGGACGGCGGTTGTACGGTATGCCCGGTTACCCGGAGGCGGGCTGCCCTCACTGCGGAGTGTACTGCTCGCAGGCGAGGTGCTCCAGCCCAAGCTGCTGCTGCGCATGATGGAGCTGCTGCCGCAGGCGGATTTCTACAACCTGTACGGCTTGATTGAGACCAATGTCTGCACATGTTATCCGCTTACCCGGCAGGATGCCAGTCAGGATGGCCCTGTACCGATCGGCTATGCCTGCGGCAACACCGGAGTGGTGGTGGTGACCGCTGACGGGCGCCTTGCCGGTGCCGGGGAGGAGGGGGAGATCTGCGTAAGAGGTTCCATCGTCATGCAGGGCTATTACCGTAACCCCCAGCTAACGGAGCAGTGCTTCCGCTCCATTCCGCCGGAGTGGGGAATGGGCGGCAAGCTCTATTGCACCGGGGACATCGCTACAGTCAATGAAGACGGGGCGCTGGTCCTGGTTGGCCGCAGAGACGCTATGATTAAGCGATCCGGCTGCCGCATTGAGCTGCCGGAGATTGAACGCGTGCTGCATAACCTGGAGAATATTGCGGATGCCGTTGTTGTCGATATCCAGGATGGCGACAGCCCACCGCTGATCTGCGCTGCGGTGGTCGTACACGACGCAGCCAGCTTCACCGTGCTTGGGCTGAAGCTGGCAGTCGGCAGTCTGCTGCCGCAATATATGATTCCTGATCTGGTTCATGTCTTTGAAGGGTTCCCCGCTGGGGGCAGCGGCAAGGTGGACCGGCAACAGCTGAAGCAAGAATTTTGCAGGCAGCTCTAATGAAGAGGGGAGAGAAGCAAGTGCTGATAGAGGACAAGCTATACGAGATTATCGCCGGTGTATGCTACTTCGATAAAGAGGAGCTGCATCCCGGCTTGTCGGTTGCCAATGATCTGGCAATGACTTCGGTGATGATTGTGGAGATGATAGCGGATGTGGAGCAGCGGCTGGGAATCAATCTGGAGGAGCATGTGGATGAGCTGCTCGGCTGCGACACCTTGGGCGGCCTGACGGCTTTGACCGCTGAATTGGGTCTGGAACAGCAAGTATCTGATCCGCAGGCGAAGAGGTGAACAGTATGACTTGGGCCAAGTCCGGCTCCAGGCGGACTGTCTCATCTGCAGCTACGCTGCACGGGTGTTTCGAAGCCCGGGCGGCTCTGCAGCCGGAGCATCCCGCGCTCCTTGCCGCAGGGGAGTCTCTCAGCTACGGGGAGCTGAACCGGCGCGCCAACCGTCTGGCGCATGAGCTGGCCGCCCGGGGCATCCGGCCGAATGATCATGTCGGTGTCATTGTGAACCGGAATGTGAATCTAATTATCGCCCTGTTGGCTGTGTTAAAAAGCGGCGCCGCCTACGTGCCGGTTGATCCCGCCTATCCGGTCAGCCGCCAAAACTATATTCTGCACCATTCCGGGTCCGCTGCCGTGGTCTGTGAGGACGGGGAAGTGCTGGCTGTGCCGGTTCAGATCCGCCTGGGGCCTGCCGGAACGGAAGGCGGCTCCGCTTCCTATTCCGAGGATAATCCTCAGGTCTCCGTTCAAGGCAGGGACTTGGCCTATATCATGTATACTTCAGGCTCTACAGGCTTGCCCAAAGGAGTGATGATCGAGCACCGTTCAGCGGTGAACCTGGTCCGCTGGGTGAACCGGAGGCTGAAGCTGTCCAGCCGGGACCGGGGGTTATGTGTTACGTCAGTATGCTTCGACCTGTCTGTGTATGATATCTTCGGACTGCTGGCAGCCGGAGGCACGGTTGTGTTATGCCCGCAGCCGCAGATTACCGACCCGGGCAGTCTGTCAAGGCTGCTCTGCGAGCAGCGGATCACCTTCTGGAACTCCGTTCCGACAACGTTCCATGCACTGATCCGGCATCTGGAGGAGCACCAGCCGGAGTACGCCCAGCTGGAGCTAAGGCATGTCTTCCTTAGCGGTGACTGGATTCCGCTGGAGCTGGCGCTCACCTGCTACCGCCCGTTCCCCCGGGCGAAGCTGACTGCGCTCGGCGGGGCTACAGAAGCAGCGGTGTGGTCCATCTTTTATCCGGTAGAGGAGATCGGCACGGACTGGACCAGCATTCCTTACGGGAGAGCGATCGGGCAGAACAGGTGGTACATTCTTGATGATAGCTTAAGGCCGGTTGCAGCCGGTGAGACGGGAGAGCTGTATATCGGCGGTATCGGCGTGGCGCGCGGATATATTAACGACCCGATTAAGACATCGCAGGCCTTCATGCCTGACCCCTTCTGCCCCTCTGCGGATGGCCGGATGTACAGAACTGGCGATCTGGGCCGGATGAAGCCCGACGGAAATATCGAATTTCTGGGACGGCGCGACAACCAGGTTAAGATCCGCGGCTTCCGGGTGGAGACGAAGGAGGTAGAGAAACGGCTGCTGGAGTATCCGGGAATACGGGATGCTGCCGTGTTGGCCAGAAGCCACAGCTCTGGGGAGAAGTATCTGTGCGCCTGTCTGACGGTAAGGCAGCCCGTTTCGCTTGCCGGGCTGAAGCAGCATCTGGCAGAACATTTACCTGCGTACATGATTCCGTCCATGTTCATCCGGCTGGAGCAGCTTCCGCTCAACGCCAACGGTAAGGTGGATTACAAGCAGCTGCCGGAGGGCTCCTTGCATAACCTGCTTGCAGACACGGCCTTCATTCCTTGTACCACGCCCGTACAGCAGGCCATTGCCAGGGCCTGGGAGGCCGTACTGGAGCTGAAGGAGATCGGCCTTCACCATGATTTCTATGAGATTGGCGGCAGCTCGATTGAAGCTGTGGCACTGCAGAGCGAGCTTCTCCGAAGAGGCATCCGGTTGTCCTACGAGGAACTGGTGGGCCGCTCAACAATCAGTGAACAGGCCGCTCTCGCAGAGGCGGGGCTGACGGGAGCCGCCAGTGTCCCAAAGGAAAGCGGTGCCCCGGCGCTTAACCGCGCTCCGTCCCCCGGCACCCCGGAGGACTCCAGCCGGCCGCAGCCTTTTAACGACCTCTATTACAAAAGCTGTCTGTATAACTCCCTATTTCCCGTATTGAAGGTCTTCGGCCGGGAGCTGAATACATTCCTCTGCAGTGATATGTTTGTCTACTGCCTGGAGGAGGCGGCACAACCGTCCCTCTCAGCGGCATGTATGGAATCCGCAGCAACGGAGGCCATTCTGGAGCAGCTGCGGCTGACGGTCCGCTACGAGGCCCCGCCGTCCAGTGAAGGATTGAAGCAGAGACTGACCGCCGGATTGGCCCGGCAGAGCCTGTACATTGTGTGGGTGGATACCTACTATGCGCCGGGCCGCAGAGATACTTACAGGAAAAAGCATCTCGCACATACATTGCTCGTCTGCGGCTATAGCGAAGCAGCGGACCAGTTCACCGTGCTGGAGCACAGCCATAAGGATGCCTTGAACTATAAGGAACGGCCGATAGCGGCAGAGGATTTGCTGAACTGCTGGCAGGGATACCGGGAGCATCTCATGCCGGAGCAGACGTACACGTTGATGGAGTTCCCGGTGATTCAGCCGTCCTACACCGGTGAAAGAGTGTCACCTATTAATCAGCTTCACAGCCTGTACCGGAACCGGCGGGAAGCTGCTGCAGAGGGGCTGCTGGCCTTAACCCGCTTCAGAGACGGTTATACTTCCATGCGTTCGCTCCCCGCAGAACAGTACTCGATGAAGCTGATTGCAGCGTTTAACACTGTCATCGATGCCAAGCGGGCCGAACAGTACCGGCTGAAGGCTATTCTGCCGGAGCAGCCGGCCGCAGCAGAGAGATACGCCAAGATTATCGCTGCCTGGCTGGATATCCGCAGTGACCTGATCCGGTGGAGCAGGGGAGTCCCGCTGCCGGCCGGCTGGCGGACAATCCATGGCCGGCTGCTGGAAGAGATCCACAGCAACGAGCAGGAGCTTATCGCATTGATGTGCAGCCCGGTGATTGAGGGCAAGGAGGGAGCTTGGCCATGAATCAGCTTATGGAGCATCAACTGCATTATCTGTCGCAGAAGTACAATGAATACAACCTGCCCATGTATCTGAGCTATCCGGTGGACAGCCACTGGCGGCAGCCTGCGGACGAAGCAGCCATCTCGCTTCAGCTTCAACAGCTTGCAGCAGCGCAGGTCTATGTGCATGTGCCGTTCTGCCGGTCCGTCTGTTACTACTGCTGCTGTGACCGGGTGCTGGGCGGCAATGAGGAAGACAAAGACCGCTATATCTCCGCTCTGGAGCAGGAGCTGGCTCTTAAGCTCTCCGGCCGCAGCCGGAGATTGAAATCCGCGAATATCCACTGGGGCGGGGGAACCCCGGCCTACCTGAATGAACGGCAGATCGAGCGGCTTGCCGTAAGCCTGAAGCAGTATGTAGAGCTGGAAGACAACGGCAGAATGAAGCTGGAGGCATACCCGGATAAGCATATCGTGACGGAAGCGAAGCTGCTTCTGCTGAAGGCGCTGGGCTTCAACTATATCAGCTTCGGTATTCAGGATTTCGACACCCGGGTGTTGAAGGCGATCCATCGGGAATGCGATGTGGAGGCCGCGCGGGAGACGATTGGATTGGCCCGCAGCCTGGGCTTCACTGTGAATGTAGATCTGTGCTACGGTCTGCCTTATCAGGGACTTGGGGAATTTGAACGTACCCTGAAGGAGATTGTGAAGATTGCTCCTGACAAAATCGTCGCTTTTCCCTACGCCCACTATCCGGCCATCTATCCGCTGCAACGCAAAATCCCGCTGCTCAGCCTGCCGAACTCCTATATTGTCTCCCGCCTCTTCGCGCTGGCCCGCGAGATCTTGTCCAGCGACTATACCGAGATGGGCAGTGACACCTTCATCCGCAACAACGGGCGTGAACGGCATCCCGGAGTGCATGTCGTAAGAGATTTCATGGGGTCCTCCGAGACCGGCAGTCCGGAGCTTGTGGGACTCGGCAAATCGGCGGTCAGCCGAACCGGCAGACTCTATTACAAGAATGTCCAGGCAATGGACCGTTACCGTGCTGCACTGGATGAGGGCAGGCTTCCGGTGGAGCAGGGGACAACCCATTCGTGGTCGGAGGATGATGCGATTCGTGCAGAGATCATTCTGAAGCAGCTGCTGGGCGGCACACCCATTGATAAGCAGGCGCTGAAGGACAGCTTCGGCGTAGAATTTGATACCTATTTCCGGCAGGAACTGCCTGTGCTGCGCAGTATGGAGAAGGATGGGCTTCTGGAGGGCGTGGATTCTCCGCGGATTCAAGTCACGACCAGCGGTACTTACTTCATCCGGGCAGTTGCCCATGTATTTGATCCTTATTACAAATCCACCAGTATTGGAGAAAATAGTATATGAAAATCACTGAACAAGTTACAATGATTGTAGCGGGTCTAACCCGCGTTCCGGCTGGGGAGCTGTGCCCGGACACCGGTATTTTCGAGTCCCGGCTGCTGACCTCCCTGGGTCTGCTCGACCTGGTTGACAGACTGGAGCGGGAATTCAAGATCATTATTCTGCCCGAGGAACTGATCCATGACCACTTCGCAAGCATAGCCACGATTACCGGTTTCATTGGTTCTAAGCTGGCGGAGGCTTCATAACTGGCAAGGTCTCAGAGCGACAGCGGGCTGCTTAGAGGTGAGCGAATTGTTCAAAATTATGATCGTCGAAGACGATGTCAAAATCAGAACCCTGATGACCGATATTCTGCGCAAATACAGCTATGAGGTGGTGGAGGTCGCCGATTTTCAGCAGGTGGAGAGAATCTTCGACCAGGAAGCGCCGCAGCTGGTGCTGCTGGACCTGAATCTGCCTTATTATGACGGGTTCTATTACTGCCGGGTCTTCCGCCGCAAAACAACCGTGCCGATCATTATCATCTCCGCCAGGGATGAGGAGTCCAGCCAGGTGCTCAGCATGGAGCTGGGCGCTGATGATTATATCGTTAAGCCGCTGAATATTCAGGTGCTGCTGGCCAAGATTATGGCCATTCTCCGCCGCAATTACGGGGAATATGCGGGCAAGCCTGAGCCTCAGCCCGAGCCGCTGCCCATTCATCTCGATGACCGCAATTTCAGCATTTCCTGCAATGGAGCGGTGGAGGAGCTGAGCAAGAATGAGTACAAGCTGCTGAAGAAGCTGATGGAGCAGAAGGATACGATTGTCACCCGGGAAGAGCTGCTGGAGGAGCTGTGGGATGATGTGCATTTCGTGGTGGATAATACGCTGACCGTTAACGTCACCCGGGTCAAAAGCAAACTGGCAAGCCTGGGCTTTCAGGATGTCATCCGCGTTAAGCGGGGCGTGGGTTATATCTTCGATTCGGCTATGATCGGAGGGACCCGCCCTTGAGCATCAAGCTGTTCCGGGATTTCGCGCGTGATCAACTGCCGTTCGCCTGTGTCTATTTTCTGAGCCATATGCTGGTAAGCCTCTATTGCTATTTCGCCATCAGCAGTCATATCCAGCTCCTGTATCTGCTCAGCATTTATGTATATGTATTCGTCATATTCATGGGCTTCCGGTTCATCAGATATGTCTCTACGAACCGGGAAATTCAGCGGCTGACCGAGAATATCGAGATCGATGAGAAAAGCTACTCAGCCGAGCAGCAGGCAGTGATTCAATTAATCCAGCAGATTCACCACAGCTATCAGGATCAGCTCTACGAGGTCAAAGCCCGGGCCGACAATACCCATAAGTTCATCTCCCAGTGGATACATAATCTGAAGACCCCCCTGTCGGTCGTTGACCTGATTCTGCAGAATTACAAATTGAATCCTACCGGCCATGCCTTGGCCCTTCAGCACATTGAGGAAGAGAAGGACAAAATTCTCAGTATGCTGAACCAGATGCTGAAGTTCTTCCGCCTGGAGCATTTCACCCGGGATTACAACCCCGAGCAGGTGAATCTGCTGGATTCGCTCAGAAGCTTGATCAACAGCAAACGCAACCAGTACATCTACAACAATGTCTATCCGGTGATCGAGTGTGACGAGGAGCGCATTATGGTCATGACTGACAGCAAATGGAACACGGCGATGCTGGACCAGATCATCTCTAATGCGATCAAATATTCCGATTCGGGCGAAGCCGCCAAGTCGATTCACTTTCGTGTACAGCAGCAGGGCGATCAGGTGGTGTTGTCCATCCGGGACGAAGGGATCGGCATCGAGCCTGTTGATCTGCAGCGGGTCTTCCAGCCCTTTTTTACCGGTAAAAACGGCCGTTCCCACCACCAGGCTACCGGAATCGGCCTGTATGTCTGCTCGGAAATCGCCAGGAAGCTGGGCCACCGCCTGACCATTACCTCCGAAGTGGGAAGGGGTACCGAGGTGCAGATTGCTTACCTTTCAAAAATGAAAGACAGTGTAACCTAAATGGATGGATAGCGAATCCGGTGTTGACTACAATGTAAGCATAGACAGGAATTTGAATTCACTACATGATTAGTGGGAGATGAAGCTGTGAGCGTAGTACTGGAAGTTAAAGAGGTTAAGAAGGTCTATGGCGTGCAGAACGGCGAGCATTCAACAGTGGCCCTGGATTCCGTCAGCTTTAATGTCGAGAAGGGGGATTTCATCGGCATTATGGGGCCCTCCGGCAGCGGCAAGACCACCTTGCTGAATATCCTCAGCGGAATCGGCAAGCCGACCTACGGCGATGTCTATATCGGGGGCCAGAACATTACCTCCATGGATAAGAATCAGATGGCGCTGTTCCGCAGACAGCATCTGGGCTTCGTGTTTCAGGAATTCAATCTGATGGATAGCCTCACCCTCAAAGAGAATGTGATGCTGCCCATGATTCTGGATAAGCGGGATAAGGAGCAAATGGAGAACAAGAGCGAGGAGATTATGAAGCTGCTGGGCATCGATGAGATCGCCGGTAAATACCCCTATAACATCTCCGGCGGCCAGCAGCAGCGGGTGGCGGTCAGCCGGGCGCTGATTAATGATCCGGATATTATTTTCGCCGATGAGCCTACGGGTAATCTGGATTCCAAATCGTCTACTGCGGTGATGAAATGTATTGAGAAAATGAACCAGGAGCGTGACAGCACCATCCTGATGGTGACACATGACGCTTTCGCCGCAAGCTTCTGCAAGAAGATTATCTTCATTAAAGACGGCGCGATCAGCATGGAGATTGTCAGCAGCGGCGTCCGCAAGGAATTCTTCGACCAGATCCTCGACTGCCTGGCGGTCATCGGAGGGGAAAGCAATGACCTTTAGAGACGTGACGATCAAGAACTTCAAGCGCAATGTCCGCAATTTCTTCTCCTATTTCATCTGCAGCACCTTCGCAATCACCATCTTTTTCCTCTACGCCGCCTTGCTGTTCAATAACAGCATACGGGAAGGCGCAACAGAGGATGTAATCCAGATCGTGCTGATGCTGAGTCTGGCGGCGCTGACCCTATTCTCCGTATTCTTCATCAACTACGCGCATTCCTCGTTCATCAAGGCGAGAAGCAAGGAATTCGCCATCTTCATGTCACTTGGGATGCACAAGAATGATCTGCAGCGGATTATCCTGGTGGAGAATCTGATCATCAGTGTGTCCTCCATGATTGCCGGCATTATCACTGGAGCCATCTTCTCCAGGCTGTTCCAGAATGTCGCGATTAACCTGCTGGACCTGCAGGGTGTATCGTATTCGCTGAGCGCTGCGAGCTTTATTGTAACGGCCGTCGTCTTCACTGTGATCTTTGCTGCATCGCAGCTGATCTCCAGTGTCAAGGTCGGCAGGCTGGATATTGCCGATCTGATGAAGGATTCCCGCAAGCAGGATAACCAGGCGAAGGCCAGCGACACGAAGCTGGGAATGACCGGCGTGGGGCTGGTGGTTGCCTCAATCATCTTCCTGGTGGTAATCGCTAACCACGAGAGCCTGAATACCAATCCCTTCATGATTATCACCTACATTCTGCTGAGCTTCATCGGAATCTTCATGGTGATCTCCCATCTTGGGAACACCTTAATTACCTTCCTAAAGAACAAGAAATTCTACTACCGTCATATTCTGTCCATCACCGAAATCAACCACAAATTCAATCAGAACAAGCGGATCATGTTCATTCTGAGTATCCTCAGCGGGATGACCATCTTCCTGGTCGCTTCACCGTTCTCGCTGCTGCAATTGTCTGAGAGCATCGCGGAGCGCAATAAATATGATGCCGAGTATATCTCGGTGGCCGGGGTCCATGTGCTGGAGCAAGGACAACTGGAGCAAGTGCTGAAGACATCCGACAAGCCGCTGAAGTCGGTCAAGGAGACGCGCTTCCTGAATCTGAGAATGAATCTGGAAGGGGACAAATACGATGTCCTGAAGACGAAGCCGATCGTGTCACAGGATATGTACAACGCCTTAACCGGCGGGAAGGTTACGGTTGCCAGCGGAGAGATCCTTAACATCGTTACCGCCTGGGAGCCGGGGACACATGGGATCAAGGAGGGGGAGGCCATTCAATTCACGGACGGCAAGACGACCTTCGACTATAAAGTAAAGGCCTCCTATCATGGTGACTGGTTCGCCACAGCCGCCTCTTACCCGACAAGCTCGGGGGTGATAGTCAGCAATGAGGATTACAAGAATATGGAGGCCAAGGTCAATCCGGAGGCCTTCGGAACCCATTACGGCATTGACTTCACCGCCTGGAAAGGAACCGAAGAGGTGGTGCAGAAGCTCAAGGATACATTGAAGGCCGCAGACAAGGATGGAAGCGGGCAGATGTTCGCTGTCGCCTCCAAGGTGGATGCCTTCAAGGAGCTGAAGAAGAACTATTCCCTGTTCGTGTTCGTAACTTCGCTGATTGGTGTCCTGTTCTTCGTGGCAGGCGGCATGGTGCTGTACTTCAAGCAGTATACCGAAATCGGGAATGCTACGGTCTTCTTCCGCAAGCTGTACAAGATTGGAATCAGTGACCGGGAGATTCGCGCGGTGGTCTCGGCAGAGCTGCTCATCACCTTCTTCGTTCCGCTGCTGCTCGGTACCATACTCGGCTACTGTGTCATTTACCTGATTACCCATGTCATGAGCGGATCCGATATTGTCGGGGAGTTCATGAAGAACACAACATTTGTAGTCGCCATCTATTTCGTGTTCCAGCTCAGCTTCTTCTTCATCACCAAGCGCAAGTACAGCCGC
The DNA here is from genome assembly GCF_022234545.1 of Paenibacillus piscarius. Classification (GTDB taxonomy): domain Bacteria; phylum Bacillota; class Bacilli; order Paenibacillales; family Paenibacillaceae; genus Paenibacillus_AQ; species Paenibacillus_AQ piscarius. The sequence goes on along the minus strand of NZ_JAIEUI010000006.1, from coordinate 158,014 downwards.
GAGGTGGTCCGCAAGCTGATGCGTGCAGCGTAGAGTGGGGAGAGACTGAACGTTACAGAGATGGGGTGAAGCTTATTCACCCCATATTGGTGTGCCCAGAGATTCCAGGATACCGGCAGCTTCGCTTACCGGCAGCTTGGCCATCCCGAATTCATGGTGCACAATATCCTGTATCTCCTGAATGGAATGCAGCTTCATCTGCTCCTGGCCCTCCTGATACCGGATAGTGAATGTGTTATTAAGGAGGGACAACGAGCGCTGCCGGTCCGGCTGCCACAGATAGACACGCAGGATGGTGGTGAACAGGCGCTGCGGCTCGTTGCTCCAATGAATCAGCTGATGAACTTCCGGCAAGCCGGCGCGCTCATAGGGGCGGAATACCCAATGATGCTGCTCTTTGCCGCTAATGCCGTGCACCAGATGGAATTTCAGCTTATTGCCAGGGTCCGGATACCCTTTGATTTGAGATTGGTGAATCGTAATCTCATGCGGCCGGGAGATATCCATCGGGTAATAGGCCGGATGCCCCAGCGATACATCCGTATAGTAGAGCCGGTCTTCGAGCTTCACGATTATAGCCAGATGCGATGCGTATTTGATGGGATAGGCATCATAGCCAAGCTCCTGCAGCAGCCTGCAGAAATAATAATTGCCCGTATGGCATACGCCGGAGTAATCGAACCGGTACATATGATCCAGATAGACCTCTGCCGGAGGAAGATAGTACTGCTGTACCTCGTAAGCCTTAAGATAATGGAGCTTGGAGATATTCTCAAAAGCTAACCGGGTACTCCGGGACCTGACCAAGCGCTGCAGATAATCCAGGCCGGGTGCTTCCACATCCATGCCTATCCGCTTCAGATACATAGAGGCCCATGCTGAAGGAGTCGTCATTTGTTTATCCCCGCTTGTATTTAGCAAGGACCAGAGACGCATTCTGTCCGCCCATGCCGAATGAATTGGTGAGTGCCGTCTCTATATCCGCAGCTTTCGCCACATTCGGCGTATAAGTCAGGTCGCACTGCGGATCAGGGGTTCTGTAATTCACCGTCGGCGGAATGAACCCGTTACACAGGCTGATAATCGTAACCAGCGTCTCCATGGCTCCGGCGGCTGTCATCAGATGGCCGTGCATTGACTTGGTGGAGCTGATGTCCAGTTGACCGGAGAGGGAGCCGAAGACCGCCTTGACCGCTTGGGTCTCATGCTTGTCGTTCTTGGGCGTTCCGGTTCCATGGGCGTTAATATAGCCGATAGCTTCCAGAGGCACTCCGGCATCCTCAATTGCCCGCTCCATAGACAGGATCATTCCCAGGGAAGACTCATGCGGGTCCGTGATGGAGTACCCGTCCAGTGAGCTGCCATAGCCTTGAATCTCCGCGTAGATGGGCGCATGTCTGCGAAGCGCATCCTCTTCCCGCTCCAGCAGGAATAGAACAGAACCTTCCCCGATCGTAAAGCCGTTTCTGTTCAGGTCAAACGGGGAGCAATTCTCTCTGCAGTCAGCCTTCGTAGGCTCCAGTGCGCCGAGCCGGCAGAGACGGGCCAGCGACATCGGGTCCAGCTTGGACGAGACGCCCCCGGTAATCACCGCATCAGCATCTCCTTCTCTCAGCGTAAGCATAGCATCGCCAATCGCCTGCGCAGAAGCAGCGCAGGTACCGAAATTCGCTATGCAGGGGCCGCCGATGCCGAAATCACGGGCAGCGTGATAGAACATATATGAGGGATGATTGGGGAGCAGCTTCTCCAGCTCCACCGGTTCCGAGGCGGGCTGCTCTTCATTAACATAGCCGTACAGATACTGGAGATCTTCAGAGGTGGAAGTATTGGGGTCTGTTCCCACCATCATATGGATGCGTTCGGGAGCATAATACCTCTCCAGACTGCTGCTCTCCAGCAGATCCTTCACACAGGAATAGAATAGCTTGAAGATCAGATTGGCGGGAGCAGGGTACCGAATCCCGTTCAGCACTGAATCGTCAATCATCGCGGCATGTTTAACAGGCAGGCTGCCCACCTGATACCGTTCAATCGGCTTGATTCCTGAATGGCCTGCCCTCAGATTGGCCGTAATCAATTCCAGACGGTTGCCCAGAGGGGTAATAGCGCTTATTCCGGTCACTACAACTTTGCTTCTCATCGCGAGTGAATGTCCCCTTTCCCAAGAATGACAGCGCTGTAGGCCCCGCCCGGTCCTGCACTGTTCACCATAGTCCGTTCCATATTCATGTCTGCATTCTCCGGCCGTACCCACTTCACGCGTTCATCCGGGGGGGCGGACATGTGGTTCAGCGGCACAGCGGTGTGGCTGTTCATCGATTGCACCGCCAGTATCACATCCAAGAGACCGGAGACCGGGCCCAGATAGCCTAAATATCCCTTCATCGCAGCAGCATTTACGCTGGAGCTGTTCCATACGGTAGAGATGCCAGCAAGCTCGGCTTCATCCCAAGCGGCAACAGAGGGTGCGTTGCATACGATCAGATCAATTGCATCCGGCGCAAGCCCTGCGCGCGTAAGCGCAAGCTTCAGCGTCATGGCGAAGCCTGCCATAGGTAACGCAAAGTAGGTCTCACCGGGGACGGTCAGGCTTGCCCCGCCCTGGATTCTGGCAAGAATAGGGCGGCCGTTCCTTTGGGCAATCTCTTCCTTTTCCAGGAAAATAGCGCCCGCCCCTTCGCTCAGCAGCGTACCGGAGGACAACGGGCTGAAAGGGGTAACCAGCTCACCGGTACTCTCCTGCAAAGTGGTGCTTCGGATCAATCCGGTCTCCAGCCACCATCTGAATTCATGGGCGCTGAAGGGGCTGAAGGAGGCGGAGACTATAGCTTGCTCAATTCGCCCGTTCCCGATGGCCCTTGCCGCCGACAGCAGCGCTGTTATGCCGCCGCAATCGCTGTTGCAGTACAGGTTGCCGGGACCGTGTGCCCCGGTGGTTTTGGCAATAAAGTGGGAGGGGACCGTGGTTAACTGCTTCACACCGCTAAGCGGAGGGATCTGGTGAAGCTGATCACCCAGCCGTGAAAAATCCATGTGCTGCTCTCCGCCGCTGCTGCAGATCGAACGGATAATCCGGAGCGTCTCCGGGTCCAGATTCACCGGATGATTGGCCACATAGACCGCACAATTCATGGCGTGATTCTCCATACTTGCCATCAGTCCATAGTCATTCAGCATCTGATAAGCGGCCTTCATCTGCAGCTTGTTGTATCTCAGCATCATATTCGAGCCGGAGATCCCCAGCTCCCTGATACTGAAATCCGGGATCTCCCCTCCGGTGGAACACCTGCAGGCGGATGCATCGAATTGGGTAATGGCGCTGTAAGCGGTTTTACCTTGAAGCATCGCTTCATGGACCTCCCCGGGAGTATCGCCGAGTGGAGTGATACAGCCCATAGCGGATATAACAACGGATGAATTCATGGATTTATACAGCTCCTGACGTTGCTTGATGGGATTCGGTTAACCAGTACCGGCCGTACCAGTCTACGGTTTGGCGGATGCCTTCCTCCAGCGGAGTATCTGCTGACCACTGAAGAATCGTCCGGGCCCTCTCGGGGGACAGATGCTGGTGCAGGATTTCGTTGCCGCCATGAACCTCATAGTGAGGTTCAATATGCTCCAGATTCATGGTGCGCTGAATAAGTGCGGTAACCTGCTGGATGTCCCATAGCTTGCCGGTGCCGAAGTTGAACACATGCTCCCCGTCCGGCTGTGCTTCATAATGGTACATCGCCATATAAGCCTGGACCAGATCCTTAATATACAGGAAGTCTCTCATATAGATACCGTCTGAAGGAATACGGATCACAGGCTGAAGCCTGCTGTAGAGCCGCTGAATGGTTCCGGGAATGAGCCGGCGGAAGTTGAGGTCGCCCCCTCCGTAAATATTGCCGAAGCGCCCGACCACAACGGGCAGGCCGAAGCTGTGCCGGTAGCTCTGGGAGATCAGGTCGGAACAGGATTTCGAGGCGTCGTAAGGGTTTCTGCCCTGTATGGGCATCTCTTCATTGTAGGGGAGGATGGGGCTGTCACCGTATACCTTGTCACTGGAGGCAATGATGATTTTGGAGATCTGGTCCTTGTGAATCCGGCAGACCTCCAGAAGATTGTACGTGCCCTTCACATTCGTCTCGAATGCCTGCCAGGGAATCTGGTAAGCCAGATCCTGCATGGAGACGGCGGCCAGATGGAAGACGGTGTTGATCCTTCCGTCCGTGACTGCGCGTTCAATCAGGTGGTAGTCGGCAATCGAGCCGTAATAGCAGCGTATTTCTTTGTCCAGACCCATTCTGGCGAACGGGCTGCGCGGGTTCAGCTCACTCAGGATAGAGGTTAGTTCAGCACCTTGTTCAAGCAAATGATGAGTGAGCCATGCTCCTACAAAACCGGATGCGCCTGTCACCAGCGCACGGCAGTCCGATAAAGCGCTCTTCATTGACATAACCTCCCAAAAATCGATTGAAAGATAGCTAGGTGATTTTATCCATTTTTGCCGATGATAACCCACAATGAAAATAAATACAATAGAAAATGACTCTATTTTTATAGCATTTATGACGAAAAAAATCATTGCTATTAATAGAAAATTATGTATACAATAACAAAGAAATCTATTCTCACGCGGAGGTGCTTTATGGATCAAACCATTTACAGCAAAGTGAAAAAATTGTTGCAGGATGTACTTGATCTGCCGGAGGCTCGAATCTTGCCGAATACTTACCTGTACCGTGATTTAAACCTGGAAAGTGCAGAGACTCTGGAGTTAACCTTCATGCTTGAACAGGCGTTCAACATCAAGATTGACAGCCAGGAATTCTGGAATCTGCCCAATGTGATTGCCAACCGCGGAATGTTCGTAAACGGCCGGCTGTCTCCCGAAGCTATGTCATCGGTGAAGCAATACTTCACTGTATCCGACGAGGACCTTACAGGCATAGCCAGTCCCTATGATCTGTTCAATTATCTGACTGTAGAGAATATGGTAGATTTCGTATCCGCCAAGCTAGAGAAATCGGAACATAGGGTGTGACCGGACGTGAACATTGATTTCTCGGGCAAAGTGGTCATTATTACCGGCGGAAGCAGAGGCATCGGGCGGGGTCTGGTTAGACATTTCGCACGGTCCCATGCGACCGTGTACTTCACCTATCTGTCCAATGAAGATCTGGCGGCTGCTGTTGTTCATGAGTGCAAGGAGCAATACGGCGCGGATGTCACCGGGCGGAGAGTAGACGGCAGATCGGGGCCTGATGTGGAAAGCTTCATGGATACGGTCTGGAAGGCTCACAATCGGATCGATGTAGTTGTAAATAACGCGGCCTGGATTCCAAGAGGCTTGTTTCTGCAGATGAGCGGACAGGATTGGAGCGAGGGGATCAGCGCCAACCTGAATTCTGTTATCGCCTTCTGCTCCTCGGCTATCAAATATATGATCCCGGCTAAATCGGGATCGATCATTAATATCTCATCACGCTCGGCACTGCATCCCGGGCGGGGACAAGCGGTATATTCTGCAACCAAAGGTGCGGTTGAATCGCTTACGAAGGTACTGGCGCTGGAATACGGTTCGTATAACATCCGCGTTAACACCATTGCGCCCGGCTTAATCGAAACCGATGTCGCCGGCACCATGCAAACAGAGCTCAAGAAGAAGATTGTAGAGCGCACGCCGCTGGGGAGAATCGGCACGGTAGACGATGTCGGCAGCGCAGCGCTGTTCCTCGCCAGTGATTACGCCTCATATATTACAGGCACCCAATTGCTGGTGACCGGAGGAAGACATTTGGATTAACTTTGGCGGGTAAGGGATGTGAAGCAGCTTGCGGTATATGCAATTGGTATCTTTTACAAGAGTAAGCGCCAGTGAAGCGGAGGCCTGCCAGGTTCTTCAGCCCCGTGAGGATGTCTTTGAAGCGGAACTGGACACAGGTCTGAGCGTGCCATTCTATGTTCTGCTGGAATCGGTCTTCCAGACCGCAGGCAGGCTTGCCCGCGAAGTGACGCATAACCGGTATGGCGCCGGTATTGTGAGCTTTAGTAATTTCGTATTTGCCAGACCGGTATTTCAGGACGAGCAGATAACCTATTCCGCCAAGCTGCTGTCGGTGAACGAAGAGATCCGCAGCTTCTTCTTCCGGATTACCATTTCGGCCGGGGGAGAGATGATTGTACCTGACGGCAGATTAATTACGAAGCAGGAGGATGTTATCTCTACGCATAGCTTGAATAATAACACGAGACTGACAGTAGAAGACGGAATGAATCTGCTGGAAGTTGAGGGGGCGCACAGGCGTGTGGATATGGATTTTTAATATTGCGGCGATGGCATTATTCCTGGTACCGGGAATTCTCGCAGTTTATTTTATACTGGAGAGACGACGCTCCCGCCGGACATTGGCTGCTCTAGCACCCTACCATCCTAAGGTAACCGTGCTGCTGCCCTTTCGGGGGCTGGACTATAACCTGGAATCTACCCTGCAGAGCCTTGCGGATCAGAGGTACGCCGGGAGCTATGAGGTGCTGGCAGTTACTTCGGAGGAGAACGGCCGGGGGGAAGTGCTGGTGCGCCAATATGCGGCGCAATCACCGCGGATACATCTGGTGAAGGCGTCACATTCCGAGGTGTCCCAATACCGGAGCGATAAAGTCAATAATCTGTTAACCGGGATCGCGCATGCGGCCGGGGATACCGGGGTCTATGTATTTATTGATTCGGATATCGTCCCCCAGCCGACCTGGATTGAGCAGATGGTGCAGCCATTGCAGGCGGAAGCTGTCGGCCTGACCAGCGGCAGTGCATGGATCGTATCGAAGAGCAGAAGTGTGATGGCGCTGGCAGCCAGATACTGGGATTTCCTGGCAACTACCATGATTACGTTCCCGCTCACCCGGTTTGCGAGAGGATTCTCGTTTGCGGTACGCAGGGTCGTGTTTGAACAGGTCGGGATGAAGTCAATCTGGTCGGAAGCCTTCCATGACAATTTCACAATATCGGATGTGGTCCGGAGAGCAGGATACCGCATCCAATACGTTCCTGACTGCCTGGTACCGGAGCATTTCGATATTCACGGCTTCGCCTGGGTGAAGTGGGTGAAGCGACAGGCATTGAATACGAAGGTGAATTACAAACGGCTGTGGGCGTTTGGCTTCTTCCTGGTAACGATGCCGCGGCTATTGGGAGCGGTCTTGTTTCTCGTTTCCCTCATGTTCGCCTTAACCGGCAGTGTGCCTTCCTTGCTGCAAATCTTCTTATACTGGCCGTTATTGCATATTGCAGGTGCAACTCTGGTCGTGGCAGCCGTATCCCGGGATGCTTCGCAGATTCAAGGGTATCGTCCATCCGTGATCCGCATCGCGGGGCTGGTTCTCTCTTCCTTCGTGTCTGTCTTGTACTGCATAAGTTCACTGTGGGCGGTGATTTCCAATAAGATGGAATGGAGAAATCTCGTGTATCATCAGAAGAGTCCATTCACTACGGTGGTCACCGGAGAAAGGGGGCGCGAGCATGACCCCGGACAATGAGGCCTATTCGGTCATCCACAAACGGATCTATTTCAAGAACACCGATGCCGGCGGGGTAGTCTACTTCGGCAACGTATGTGAGTTTCTCGAAGCCAGCTGTACCGAATGGATGCGGTTACACGCGCTGTCGCTCAAGGAGATGCTGGATCAGCACCGTATTTTTTTGGTGATGAAGAAGGTTGAAATTGATTTCCTGCACCCGGTGTACTATGACGAGAGCATCGAGATCAGGACCTCTGTGAAGAGGCTCATGCATTACTGGATAGACTTCCATACCGAGATACGGGTGAACGGGGATACACGCTATGTTGCCGGGAACCGGATGGTTCCCGTCGATCTGTTGACCAAGAAACCCGTTGCCATTCCTGAGGAAGTATACGCCGCCGTCAAAGGAGTCTGCAAAGTATGAGATATATCTTCGTTGATGAAATAACTGCTATGACGGGAGACTCGGTTTCCGGCAAGAAATATCTCTCTTTAAATGAAGATATCTTCAGAGACCATTTTCCCGGACAGCCTGTACTGCCAGCGGCACTGATTACAGAGTCGGTCATTCAATTATCCAGAATCTTCACCTGGATTAACAGCGAGTACACCCGCTCGCTGGTCCCCGTGAGCTTTGAACGGCTGAAATTTCTGCGGATGGTTGCACCTCCAAGTATTCTGGAGATCGCACTTAACTTCGGGGACAGCGTCAGCGGGGAGAACTTGAAGGGACGGGCCAGGATCACCTGCGGGGATGGAGAGCTTGTCAGTGAAGGCTCGATTCTCTTCAAGCAGGCCAGCTTCGGGGCACTCCACCGGGAAGAGCCTTGTAAATCACTGGTGGGGATTCTAACCCGTAATCTGTGATACAGTGATCCCCAGCTATCCATTCAGGTGCGAACCGCCCGTAACCAGCAGATCAGCTCCGGTAATGAAGCTTGCCGCTTCGCTCCCCAAAAAAGCCGCCGCATGACACACATCCAAGGCATTGCCCGCCCGTTGTAACGGTATCTTCCGGACATCCTCCTCGGTGACCCGCTTTGGCTTCTCCGTGACGATGAGGCCTGGGGAGATGGTGTTGGCCCGGATGCCAAAGGCTCCATATTCAATACTGAGTGATTGGGTCAGGGAATCGACGGCTTGTTTGGTGGAGGCATAGGCGGCTTGTCCGCGGACAGGATGGTCGGAGCACACGGTAGAGATATTGAGGATCGTGCCTGATTTTTGCCGGATCATATAGGGAAGGACAGAGGTGCAGTGATGGACAACGCCCATCAGATTCGTCTCAAGGGATCTGTTCCACAACTCTGTCGTGGTGTTCCCGAAATCTGCTCTCCAGATGAATGCGGCATTGTTAATCAGGAGATCAATGGCATGGTTCTGCTCCCATACCTCTGAAGTGAAGGCTTCGACGTCCGTACCAGAGCCCGCATCGACCTGAACCCCTACCGGCTGTGGTCCATAACCGGAGTCAACTGTTACGGGCTGGAACCGTTCCGCAGAGAGATAAGTATAGTACACCTTGGCATTCATAGCACTAAAAGCTTGCACAAGCTGACGGCCGATTCCCCGTGAACCGCCTGTAATCAGGACTACCTTGCCGGTATAATCGAAATCCATCACGAATTCCCCCTTACTGTCTGCTATCATCATATGCAAATAATAGATTTAATGCAATATTATACTATATCGAACATAATACAAAGGAAAAATATACTTATGCCAATCATAAACTCAGTAACAGGGCCGATTGACAGCTCACAGCTCGGTCTCACTCTAACTCATGAGCATCTGCGGGTCAGAACCGTTGAAGTCGCCACACAATTTCCTCATCTATATGACCAGAGCAAGGAGCTGCAGCTGGCGAAGGAGCAGGTTAGGGCTGCCGGGAATGCCGGAATACGGACTATATGTGATCCAACTGTCATGGGGCAGGACAGGGATATTGCCTTCATAAGGGAGGTGTCCGAATGTACAGGGGTAACCATTATTGCAGCGACCGGAATGTATACTTGTCAGAACCTGCCTGAGCCTTTACGGAATAAGAGCATCGACTACATTGCGGAGCTATTTATCAGGGATATTGAGGTGGGAATTCAGAATACGGACATTAAAGCGGGGTTCATCAAATGTGCGACAGATGTTCAGGGCGTTACACCCGATGTGGAGAAAATTATCCGTGCGGCTGCCCGTGCTCATATGAGGACCGGGGTCCCCATTATGACCCATACCCATGCAGCTTCCAGGAACGGGCTGGACCAGCTGGATCTGCTGGAGGACGAAGGGGTATCCGCCCGGGCGGTCATTATCGGACATTCAGGCGACACCTGTGATATGGATTATCTGTCCCGATTGCTGAACCGGCAAGCCTATTTGGGCATAGACCGGTTCGGTCTGTCTGTCGGGATGATCAACGAGGAACGTCCTGCGATGCTGCTGAAGCTGATACAGAACGGTTATCACAAGCAGCTGCTTATCTCTCAAGATTACTGCGGGACCATTGACTGGTGGGAGAGGGAAGAGGTGCAGTCCTTTGCACCCGACTGGTCCATGACCCATATTACGAGCGATGTCTTACCGTATCTTAGCAGCCAAGGGGTGGGACAGGACATTCTAGCAGAGATCATGGCTGATAATGTGCGGGATTGGTTCGAACATGCGATGAAATGAACACTATATCATAACTGGAGACAGAATCATGAGAATGAATTCCGGCTTTCTCAGAGACATTATCAGAATGCCAAGTTTCTTAGCCCTGGTCTTGACCATAACGATGCTGGGGCTTAGTGTATCGGCAACCAATCCTTTTTTATCGCTATATTGTATACAACAGGCAGGTATGACACCTTTATCGTACGGAGTGCTGATGTCCATTACCATGGTCTTCGGCCTCCTGATCAGTACGTTTCTTGGCAAAGCCTCTGATTCCAGATTCAGCAGAAAAACAATCATCCTGTTTACGTTCCTCTCCACGTCAGCCGCCTACGCTTTATTTGCCTTGTTCACTAATTATTATGTGCTGCTGGCTGTATCTGCGGTATTCTTCGGCATTTCATTTGCTACGTTCCCGCAGGTCTTCGCTTATGCAAGAGACTCAATCTCGAAGTCCAATATCAGTGCCATCAACCAGCCGCTGGCGATGAATATTCTCAGAATGCTCTACTCCCTGGGCTGGATTGCCGGGCCGCCGATCGGTTCGGTCTTAGTGAATAAATACAACTTTTTGTATCTATTCATGATTGTGGCCGCAGTCTATATCTTCATCGCCCTGATCGCCTTCCTGCTGTTCCACAGCCAGCCTGCGGCAAGAACTGTACAGGAAGATAAACCGCCCGTGCATCTGGGCAAATTCATGAAGCAGCCGCAGATTTCCTCCGTCCTGGGAACATTTATTCTGTTAAGCATAGCTTCTTCGATGAGCAGCATCGTCCTGCCTTTATTCTTCACGTCTTCACTGCATGGCAATTACCAGCAGCTCGGCTGGCTCTTCAGCATTACGGCGATCGTCGAGCTGCCCTTGATGATTGTGGTAGGCGTTATGTCCCGCAAAATGGGTAAAACCGCGATCATCCTGACCGGAATTATCTCCAATGTCCTGTATTTCCTGGTGTTTGCCCTGGCGCACTCGATCGTCCTGCTCTATTTCGCCCAGGTGCTCAGTGCCATTTCGGTGTCCATTATCATGGGCTACGGCATCAGTTATTTCCAGGAGCTGCTGCCGGAGGAGCCTGGAACCGCTACAACTCTATACAGCAACACCTCCAGAATCGGCTCTTCGCTGGGCGGCGTGGTCTCTGGGGGCATATCAGGAATGTTCGGCTACCGTTCCGTATTCGTGGCCTGTATGACTTTATCTCTTGCCGCGCTGTCCATCTTCGGACTGGTTAACGCTGTAAATAGAAGAACCATCCCTAAGGAGGCCCGTAAAATATGAAGATCAGCATCCTTGTGCTGGCTTACAATATCAAAGAACTGGTAACCGAATGCCTGTTATCGCTCAACGGCCAGGTTCAGGTGCCGGAGGAAAGCTTCGAGGTCGTCCTGGTAGATGATGGCTCTGATGACGGAACGAGGGAGCGGATTGCCGCGCTCCGCCTTGATTATTCCCTGCGGTACATCTACAGAACACCGGATGCCAGCAAGTGCAGATCGGCTGCAAGGAACCTCGGTGCTTCGCAGGCGGGCGGCGACATTCTATTATTTCTGGATGGAGATCAAGTGGTTGAAAGAGACTTCATCTATCAGCACTGGAAGGTTCACCAGTTGTGTGATGAGCCTGTCGTCGTGATGGGATTAAGAGACTTCCTGGCCAAGGAGAATCCGATCCCGTTCAGCCAGGTGGAAGACAGCAACCGCTCATCTCTAATTCTGGAGCGCAGGGACCCGCGGCTGCCCATCATTCAGCGCTTCTCAGAGAACGCGGGCAACATCGAGAATATCTGGGCTTTGCTCTATAGCTGCAACTTCTCGGTGAAGAAGACGATTTACTGGGATGCCGGAGGCTTCGATGAAGACTTCATCGAGTGGGGGCTTGAGGATTGTGAACTTGCCTACCGTTTCTATAGGATCGGGACCCCATTCATCCTGAACACGAAATGTATTGTCCTGCACCAGTATCACCCCGCTTCTTATGACGACAAGAAATACTTGGGCTGGTTTACGAATCTTGAATTATTCAAGCAAAAGCATCCGGCACTGGAGGTGGAGCTGCAGAGCATTCTCGGAGACTGGTTCGATCCGGCCCGCCGCAAGCCTTGGAAGGATGCTTTTATCCGGTACGAGCTGGCAGTCAGGTCTGTACGAGGCTTATACAATCAGCTAAACACTCTCTATAAAGTGGCTGTGATTCATGACAACTCTATTCCGGCAGAAGAATGGCTGTCCCGAATCGCCCTTGCGTTGGAAACACAGAATGTGCTGGTGCTGGATTATTCCCGTACGGACCTGGACCTGCGGATTCAGCTTGTTCCCCGGTCAAACGATTTGCTCTATTACCGTGAGCCGTCTGCCGACAGAGTGATTGAAGTGATGAAGTCTATAGCTGTTAATCTGTCCGAATTGTAGCAGCATACGGTCTGCCTGTTCATCTTCCGTTCATAGTGCCGTCATGATGAGGACATCTTACTCAAGTAGACTCTATCTATACCGTTAAGACGGATCAACAGATAGAGAGACAGGAGAGGATGGACATGGCAGACACAATGAATAACCAGCAACCCGGGAAGAAGAGCCGAAAGAAGCGCAAATTATGGCTGAAAATAGCAGGTGGTATACTCGCTGTGCTGGTGGCCGTTTTTGGCATCACGTATGTAGTGAATGCAATCAGCAGCGGGATCGAGAAGAAGAAGATCGAACCTTACGGCCAGTTCGTCAATGTAGACGGCAAGAAGATGAATGCAATGATTCAAGGCAATGGAGAGCACACTATCGTTCTCCTGCCGGGTCAAGGGACTCCGTCGCCTGTACTGGACTTCAAGCCGCTGATTGATGAATTGTCGCCTTCCTACAAAGTAGTGACTATTGAGCCGTTCGGCTACGGACTCAGCGATGAGACGGACAAGGAAAGAACAACTGAAAATATCGTCAGTGAAATTCACGAAGCTGTACAGGAGCTTGGTCTAAAGCGTTACATTTTGATGGGACATTCCATTACGGGGCTCTACGCCGTGTCATATGTGAAGGAATATCCGGATGAAGTGCAAGCGTTCGTCGGAATCGACAGCAGTGTACCGAACCAGCCCGGGATGGATGTCAAATTGCCTCTTGGTGCGATGAAGTTTGCTAAAGATTCCGGTGTGATGCGGCTGCTAACGAAGCTTGGCGGAGATTCCTATAAGTCGCTTGATTACGATGAACACACCAAAGAACAGATCAGGCTGATCACCAATGTACATGGCAGTAACTCTACGCTGATGAATGAGCTCAGCCACCTTGGCTCCAATTTCAAAAATGCTGAAAAGCTGACATACCCGCAGGATCTGCCGGTACTGCTGTTCGCGCAATCCAATAACGAGCACAACAAGCAGTGGATTCCGCTGCATGAGGAACAGGCTAAGCAGTCTTCACAGGGGAAACTGATCCCGATGGTAGGCTCCCACTACCTGCACCATACGAAATACAAAGAAATCGCTGCAGAGTTTAAGGAATACATCTCTAAAGTGCAATTGAAGCCAGCTCAATAGAGGATGGATGATCAAGCTGCGGTGCCGGATGAGGTGCCGCAGTTTTTTGGTATTGCGGGGAGGGCTCGGCTTTATCATTACCGGCGCACTGGGCTGGACTAACATTATTGCCTGGCACTTCTCCATCGATCTAATGATGGCGGTAGCCTTCAATATTTGTATTGCCTTTCTGTACGAAGCGCTGCCGGAGGAGCTGTCGATGAGAGGAATCGTGTACAGCGGCTTGCGGCTGCGGCTGCCTGCCTATGCTGCCTACGGCGCACAGGTGCTGCTGTTTGTACTGGTGCCGGTTACGGTGAACCAGCTCCAAGCCTGGAGCGGACTGGGCCGCGGAAATATCATTAACGCAGATTATGTGATTATGCTGGTATGCTTCGGCACGGTGCTTCAGCTATGGCGCAGCTTAACCGGGTCGTTGTGGGCGTCCATCGGCTTTCATCTGGCGTACCTCACAATAGCGCGGTTTGTGATTCTGCAGAGGGACCAGAGGTTACTGACCTACACTGAGCTTGAGGCGGGGACAGGCGCGGTGGTCATCCAATTTGGTATAATCGTTATCGGCAGCGTGTTGCTGCTGGCGCTTTTGGGGCTGTTATTGCGCCGGCGTCGCTCGCGCCAGTAAATGTTGGGAAGAAGCCGATGTATACTGTAGGTCAGTTGTCCAAGCTTACCGGAGTTTCTGTCCGCACCCTGCATTATTATGAGAAGCTGGGCTTGCTCCAGCCTGACCGGAACAGCGGCAATCAGTACCGTTCATACAGTGAGGATGATATTCTTCGGCTGCAAAAGATTGCTGTGCTGAAGCACATGCATTTTAAACTGAGTGAGATCAAGATCATCCTCGACAACGGGGAGACGGCTCACAACGATGTTGCCGTCTGGAGCCGGGCCCTTACGCAGCAAATGACCATCGTGAAGCAGCAGCAGGCGAAATTGCAGTCGGTAGAGCATCTGCTGTATTCCACCCTATACGCCATGCGGGCTAGCGAACAAGTGAATATTGACGAGATGCTTCGATTCATCCGTGAGCTTGAGCAGCCTCGGCAAGGCAAAGCGCTACGGGAGCAGTATTTCTCACCAGAGGAGCTCGAACAGTTGCCGGTCAATGATGCAAGCGATCCGCTGACGATGGAGTGGGCCGATATTCTCAGACGGGCCTCGGGACTGCTGGCAGAACCGCCCGATTCAGCAGCTGCGCAGCAGCTTGCAGCCTCTATTATGGAATACGCGGATAAAATGTTCGGCGGAGATGAGCAGCTCATTCAGAAATATTGGGACTACATTACTCCGCATGAGGGCCAGTCCGCACGGGTCTACGGAATGACCACCGAAGTCATGCAATATATGGATGCGATCATTCTCATTTATACGGGCGGGGAAGATACACAGATCAGGAATCTATAGAAGTGATTACCCGCTCGATCCAAAGCGCAGTCCCCATACCGGGGATTCTAAATGTGTCTAATGCCAGCTACGATATCTTTATCGAATCAGCAGAGAAGAAATATGCGTTCCAGCTATGGATCAATGAGGAGATCGAGCAAGCCATGATTATGGACATGAGAGATACGAATACGGGATATAAGCTGACCAAGGAAGCTACGGCTGAGTTGAAGAAGAAGGTGCTCATGCGCCCTTGATGCAATCCGCGATATTCCGCTCATTCCTCCCCCGAAGCCGAAGCCACGCCCTGATTGTCCCCGCCAACCCGCTTGCGGTACTCGCCCGGCGTTAAGCCGGAGGCGCGCTTGAACATGCGGATGAAGGAGTTCACATTCTGGTAGCCGACCTGAAGCGCGATATCCTGGATGCGCAGGTCGATGTTCATCAGCAGCTCCTTGGCGCGCTCGATCCGCAGCGTGTTGAGGTATTCGCTGAAGTTGATGCCGGTCTTCTCCTTGAAGATGCTCGACAGATAACCGGAGGTCAGATTCAGCTTGTCGGCTACAATGTTCAGATTGATGTCTTCCCCGTAATGCTTGTCCAGATATTCCAGCACGAAGCTGATGACCGGGTCCCGGGTCTCCGAGCCGCTACGGATGGCCGCAAGCACCGGGGCAACCAGCTCCCGCAGCCATTCCCTGTAATGGCTGGTAGAGTGGAAAACAGCGAACGGCTCGCCGGACAAGGCTGAGAGGAGCCCGGCTTCAAGCTCCGGCAGATTGAGCTTCATGACGGTTTTGCTGGCCTGCTCGGCCACTCCGCGGGCAAATGTCCGGAAGTCCTCAGCGGTGGCATCCTTGTTCTGCAGCTGCTCCAGTTGGCGGTCGATCCAGCCAAAGACCGCTTCCTCATTGCCGGATTGCAGCAGATTATGCAGCTCTTCCCCGTAAGTAACCTTCAGATGGAATGCCTTGGCCGAGGAAGCCCGCGGTTCCACGATAATCTGAGTTTCCCCGTTTAATCTGCGTTCCTTAAGCAGTTCGGACAGGTTATGGTAAGCATCCGTGAACGGAGTCTCCCCGGAGTATACCGGACTGACAGCTATGGTGAGGAAAAGAGAATCCTCCGCAGCCAGCAGCTCCTGCAATGTGCCCAGCTCCTGGAGGATTCCGCTCTGCGGGCCGGGACTGAAGAGCAACAGCAGCAGCAGATCCTGCTCCGGCTGCAGGACGACATTCTCGCCATCCTCCCCGGCGAACAGACGCTGAACCAGATGCCACAGGGCCAGCGTATGCTTCTCCGGCTCCTCCGGCGCACGGGTGAAGCCGAGCTTGAACAGAATGGACGCATACGGCCGCTCGGAATGAAGCGCATCGTCCAGCTCGCCAAGGCTTGCATCCAGCGGAATATTCTTCACTTTGTGAGTGTACGCATACTGGCGGACCAGCGAATTTTTATGATCCAGATCGCTGCGGATGAACCGGTTGTCCTCCAGAATGGAGCTTAGCCGGTCTCCGATGATCGCGAATTCCTTGACGCTGCTCAGCTTGCCGGGGCTGCTGCCGCTCTTGCGGTCAAGCGCGGCAACCAGGCGCTGAAGCGGCTGATTCAGCCGGAAGCTGAACAGGAAGGAGAACAGCAGGCTGACCATCACCGCAGCGGTGAGCAGTACTGCCAGCAGCAGTCTCATGCCGCGCAGACCGCTGGCAATGGCAGCGACCTCGGTTACGCGGACATAGGTGAAGCCGGTCTGCGCCCCTTTTTCATAGAAATAATACTGATTCCCAATCCGCTCATAAGAGCTTGTACTGGCTGTATACTTCAGCGCAGGCAATTCTGTCTCCGCAGTGGAGAAGAGCCGCTGACCCTGCGCATCCAATATATAGAAGGGATTCTTCCCGGCATCCCCGTAAGCCCGCTCCAGCCGCTGCGGATTCAGCATCACCACGCCATACACCTCTTCATAAGGTATCGCCTTGACCAGCACCGGCATCAGCCGCCCGAGCGAGCGCGTGGAGTTGATCGTCGTCTCCGTGAACGAAGCAGCAGGCAGCACCTTCAGATACTGATTGCCTACCGTCTGGCTGCGCCAGAAGTCAGCGGGATAGTCCTGGCTGTAATAATATTTGCCGAACATATCATTCGTGCTGCTCAAACCATCCTTTTCAAGTACATAATCCTCCGCCTTAAAGTACAGAATGAAGTTCTCAATATGCAGAAAAGGATTCCCGTACAGCGTCAACAGATCTGACTTCACCTCGCTGACAATATCGTAACGCCGGTTCTCCTTCAGATGGCTGAGTATGCCCAGATTGGCCGTCCACGTATCCGACTGGGTCAGAGCCAGAATCATATTCTGGGTCAGCCGGAAGTGATTCTCATACCCCTCCACGGTCTGCTTCAGGCTCTGCTCATTCTGCCGGACGACCTCCTGATAGACCTTCCCGCTTAAATATAGATGGGAGAACAGGTTGAACGATGCCAATAGCAGGATGACACTCAGGAAGCTAAGCATCAGCTTGACGAACAGGCCGTTACGGGCAAATTGGCTGGTAAGCGGTCTTTTCATATGTAGTCCCCCTTCAGATGCAGCCGCTTTTCTATGGTTTTATCCTATCATAGCGGCCCAAAGCTGACACGCACAATATGCACTTTTACCGATTTATACACCTAAACCGGGAAATATGCAGATCGGGAGAAAAGTTATATAACATGCTGATAGCGCTTTCCAGCGTCTTGCCACTATAATTCGGAGACAAACCCCGGAAGCACAGGGGAAGTTAGCTGACATATAAGTGAGCTGCTATCATTTAAGAACAAGAGGGGATGCCTATGGCTCAAACGAGTGCAGTACAGGACAACACGCGAAAGGAAGTGAAGCTTCCCTACCGGCGGCAAGGACGGTTTATGCGTACCTGGCACCATAACAAAGCGCTCTGGCTGCTGTTTCTGCCGTGCCTGCTGTATTATCTGATTTTCCGGTATGCGCCGATGTTTGGCCTCGTGATTACGTTCAAGGATTACAATCTGTTCAAAGGAATCTGGGCCAGTGACTGGGTAGGGCTGAAGTATTATAGGATGTTCTTCGAGAACCCTGACTTCTGGCCGCTGATGAAGAACACCTTCCTGCTAGGCTTATACAAGCTGTTCTTCGGATTCCCGGCACCGATCATCCTGGCGATTCTGCTCAATGAAGTGCGCAAGGCTGCGTTCAAAAAATTCGTGCAAACCGTCAGCTATCTGCCGCACTTCATCTCCAATGTTATTGTGGCGAGCATGGTGATCATGTTCCTGTCGCCGACCGGAGGCCTGATTAACAATCTGCTGGGCACGTTCGGCATCTCGCCGATCAACTTCATGAATGAGCCCGGGCTGTTCCGGGGGATCTATGTTCTGTCGGAGATCTGGCAGCACATCGGCTGGGAGACGATCATCTATCTCGCCGCACTGACGGCAATTGATCCGCAGCTCTATGAAGCGGCCGATATGGACGGCGCCAGCCGGATGCGCAAAATCTGGCATGTCACCCTGCCCGGCATCTCTCCGGCGATTGTCATCACGCTGATTCTGAACATCGGCAAGGTGCTGGAGATCGGCTTCGAGAAGGTGTTCCTGATGCAGAACCCGGCGATCTACGATACGGCTGACATCATCAGCACCTATGTGTACCGGGTCGGGATGGAGCAGGGGAACTTCAGCTACGGGGCTTCCATTGACCTGTTCATGGGGATCATCAGCCTGGTCTTCATCTACAGCGCCAATTACATCAGCCGCCGGGTCAGCGAGACAAGTCTATGGTAGAGAAGAGGTGTGGTGATGAGATCACCGAGAATATCCTGGTTTAATATTGTCAGCACGTTCTTTCTGCTGATCGTTGTAGTCATTACGCTCTATCCGTTCCTGCATATGCTGGCGGTCTCCCTGAGCAGCGACGTCAACGTGATCAAGAACACGGTTTCGTTCTGGCCCAAGGGCTTCAATGTGAAGATGTACGAGCTGGTGCTTGGAGACCCGAAGATCTGGACGGCCTACAAAAATACGATTATCTACACCGTGCTCGGCACCCTGATCTCGCTGGTGGTCACATCCACAGGAGCCTACGCGCTCTCCCGCCGCGATATGGCGCTTCGTAAGACCTTCACGATGCTGATCGTCGTTACGATGTTCTTCAGCGGCGGGATGATCCCGACCTTCCTCGTGGTCCGTTCCCTGGACATGGTGGATACGGTATGGGGGATGGTGCTGCCGGGCGCGGTCAGTACCTGGAATCTGATTCTGATGCGGACCTTCTTCTCCGGCATTCCCAAGGAGCTGGAGGAGTCCGGCCGCATCGACGGATTGAATGATATCGGCATCTTCCTGCGGATCATTGTTCCGCTGTCGAAGGCTTCCTTCGCTACCATTGCTTTGTTTTATGCGGTGGGCATGTGGAATAACTTCATCTATCCGCTGCTGTATCTGCGCACCCCGGACCTGTTCCCGCTTCAGGTGCTGCTCCGCAATCTGGTGCTGGCGGGAAGCGCAAGCTCGGGAGATGTGACCGGCATCGGGGGAGACAACCAGGTCGTTGAAGAATCGCTCAAATACGCGACGATTATGGTCTCCACACTGCCGATTCTCACCGTATATCCGTTTGTACAGAAGTATTTTGTGAAGGGCGCAATGATTGGTGCAGTGAAAGGCTGAGCCGGTATATGCCATAATTACACTTAAGGGAGAGATGATGAATGAACAAATGGAAGTCTGTAATGCTGCCACTCGCGGCTGCCGCACTGCTGGTCACTGGATGCAGCGGAGGCAACAACAATAACGCCACACCTGCCGCTACAGGAGCACCGGGCGGAGAGGCCGCCGCCACAGCGGGGGCGAAGCAGGAGCATACCTTCACCGCACTGCTGGACAACAATCCCACCTTCCCTTACTCCAAGGATTGGCCCGTTTGGGGCTGGATCAAGGAGCGGACCGGTGTAACCCTGGAGGTGCAGACACCTTCCGGGAAGCTCGGCGAAGCGCTGAATCTGGCGGTAGCCTCCAATTCACTGCCAGATCTGATGTATATGCCTAACCGCAAGGAATCGAACAAGTTCGGCCAGCAAGGGGCGCTTGTAGACCTGATGGAATACATGGACAAGCTGCCGAATCTCACCGCCTGGATG
The DNA here is from genome assembly GCF_022234545.1 of Paenibacillus piscarius. GTDB lineage: Bacteria > Bacillota > Bacilli > Paenibacillales > Paenibacillaceae > Paenibacillus_AQ > Paenibacillus_AQ piscarius. The sequence continues at coordinate 137,781 of NZ_JAIEUI010000006.1, read as the reverse complement.
AAGCAGTACCCGGATGAGGCGAAGGCGGCACTCTCCGCTGACGGCAAAATGTATATGTTCCCGAACCAGGGCTTCGGGGAGACGAACCGCATGATCTGGATGTACCGCCAGGATGTTTTTGAGAAGGAAGGCATTGAGGCTCCGAAGACCTACGATGAGCTGCACACCGCCCTTAAGACGCTGAAGGCGAAATACCCGGACAGCTATCCGCTATCGGTCCGTTACGGCCAGATTCCCGATGAGATGAACACGAACATGACGGTCAACTATGGAACAGGCGAGGGGGCTTACTACGATTTCGATACAAAAGAATGGCGCTACGGCCCGACAGAGGACAGCTACAAGGAAATGGTCGGCATGTGGAAGCAGTTCTACGATGAAGGGCTGATTCCGCCGGACTTCCTCTCGCTGCAGACGAAGCAGTGGCAGGACATGGTGTCCACCGGCAAGTCTTTTGTAACCGTGGATTATATCAGCCGGGTGGACTTCTTCAATAATGCAATGCGTAAGGAGAATCCTGAATTCAATATGCAGTTCATGGCTCCCCCCGCTGGGCTTGAAGGCGGCAAGCAGCTTAATCCTTACTTCCATTACATGGAGGGCGGCCTGACGGTTGCTTCAACCTCGAAGAATATCGAAGATATCATGAGTTACATGGACTTCTTCTATTCGGAAGACGGCCGCACGCTCAGCAGCTGGGGTGTGGAAGGCGAGACCTATCTGAAGGAAGGCGATACGATCAAGTTCAAGCCGGAATTCACCGATGTGATTGAAATGCGGAAGCAGACGGGGCTGCAGACCAGCGGAACCTATACGTGGATTGACTTCAATGCCCATCTGTCTCTGTTCTCGGAGGATCTGAAGCACGCTTATGAAGAGGCCGTCAAATACGATCCGGCCAACATGCAGCCGCGTCCGGCCTTCACGGAGAAGGAGAATGAGGTCATCTCCATCACCGGACAAGCGATCAAGAAGCACCGCGATGAGAGCTTCGCCAAGTTCGTCACCGGCTCCCGCAAGCTGGAGGATTGGGATAAATATGTGGAAGAGATCAACAATCTGGGTGTAGACAAGCTGCTGGAGACGTACAAGGAAGCGTATGACCGCGTTCAAAATATTCAATTGAACAATTAACCGGTACTGACCGCAGGCAAGAACCGCAGAAGCACAGGCAGGGCAATCAGGGTATTCGCTTGACCATTACAAGGAGGCGGCGCTTATGAAGCAATGGCTGCAAGGCTCTGGCAAACGGCTTGGATGGGTTTTATCGGTGGTAGGTCTGATCATTGTACTCTCAGCAGTGGCGGTTCCGGGCACAGCCCGGGCCGCAGGTACGATTACACTGGACGAACCGCCCGGAGGATACATCTCCTCCGGCGGACCAGTCGAAGTTAGCGGAACCTATACCGGACTCTATGATGTCAGGTTGTACGTAAACGGGACGGCCCAGTTCGAGGCGCTGCTGGATGACCCGGACGGGGATGACAGCGGCACCTGGTCTTATACACTCGACACCTCCCGGTATAACGGTCCGGTGGAGCTGGTGGCCCGCGGGCTGGATACCTCCACCCGCTACGGGGTATGGAGTCCGTCCGCGACCCTTCAGGTGAACAACTCCGCAGGTGTTGCACCAGTGGTGACGATTACCGGTCCGGACGAAGGGGTGTCTTTGAGCGGACAGGTAGACATTACCGTCCAGGCGGATTCGGCTGCGCCGGTCTCGGGCGTGCAGGTCCGGGTGAACCGGGGACCGTGGCAGCAGGCCGCCTATAACGGCACAGAATATGTGTATACCTGGAATACGGCAGGCATCGGCGACCGAACGGTCAGCCTGGAGGCCCGGGCCACGAATGCGCCGGGACGCTACGGCTACAGCCCGACCGTCTATGCGCAGGTCGGTGCCGGTACGAATGAGCCGGCGGTTCCCCTGCCGGACCAGGACCGGGCGATGTGGATCTGGGAGCCGGAGAGCTATAAGCTGCTGCTGAATCCGGGCTCGCGGGAGGTGCTGGAGTCCTTCGTTACGGACACCGCAACCTTCGGGTCGGAGCCGGTCACGACACTGTATCTGGCTGTGGGCAACTACGCCGGCTACCGGGCGCTGGAGGAGCAGGAGGACGAGCTGCGCTCCTTCATGCGCTGGGCGCATGAGCGGAACTTAAGTGTCCATGCCCTGGTGGCGGGCGGAACCTCCCCGGCTTATATGGGTGCATATGAGCGCTACCACAGCCATGCCGTCCGTGAGATAGAGCAAATTATCAACTACAATCTTGCAGCGGATGCAGATGAGAAGTTCGACGGGATCAACGTGGACATCGAGCCATATATATCACCGGACTTCAAAGATCCAAGCAAGTTCCTGCAGAAGGAGTATCTGGATGGTCTGCAGAAAATGATTGACCGCCGTGATACAGCCGGTATCCGGCTGCCCTTCGGTCCGGCCGTGCCTAAGTGGTACGACTCCTCCGAGCAGGGGGCGGATATCCAGTGGAACGGCACAACCAAGTGGCTATCCGAGCATATACAGGATATTTCCGATTATATCTCGATTATGGATTACAGAGATTCCGCTGAGGGAACCGCAGGCATTATTGCCGGGGCCGCCGGTGAGCTGGCCTATGCCGAAGCCATCAATAAGCCAAATTCTGTAGTCATCGGGGTGGAGACGCTGGATATTGCAAACAGCGGCGACCCTGAGACGATCACCTTCCAGGAGGAAGGCCGTACCCATATGGAAGCCGAGCTGGACAAGGTATACGCCGCTTCCGGACAGAGCAGCGCCTTCGGCGGAATCGCTGTCCATCACTATGATTCCTATCGGGCACTGCCTTCGTATTGGGGACCGGGCGGCGTCTTCTGGGAAGCACCGGAGGATCATGAAGCACCGTCCGCACCTGCAGGTACGCCAACCGCCGTTGCCGGCGACTATCAGAGTGTAAGGCTGAATTATGGAATGGCTACTGACAACTACGAGGTAGACCGTTACATTATCTACCGCAGCACCGTCTCCGGCTTCACGCCGACCTCAGCGGATATTGCCGGACTTGCCCGGGGACTGAATTATCAGGACAAGGGATTGCTCCCGGACACCACCTACTATTACCGCATCGCCGCCCGCGATCTGGCGGGTAATATCGGGCCGCTCTCCAGTGAAGTATCTGCGGTCACTGGAAGTACGGCGCTGAAGCCAATGATCGTAACAGATATGCAGCTCTCCTACACCGGCACTTCGGCTTCCGCTACCATGAAGGTGCGCGATTATGCTACCGGAGCGGTGCTTGAAGGGGCAGCGATAGAAGGCCGGTTCACCTATTCGGCGGGCCGTTATGCAGCGGCTGTTACAGGAGCAGATGGACGGGCCAGCTTCACCTCAGAGGCCATTCCCGCCGGCCGTCAGGCCGGATTCGAGCCGAGAAGAGTTCAGGCCGCCGGTTATTATTATGCCAGCGCCCATGACCAGCCGCATACCACCGCGCTGCTGCCGCATGGCGGACTGAGCGGATTAACGTTGTCGGCAGGAGTGTGGGATAAGCCATTTAGTGCAAGTGACAAAGCTTATACCGTAACTGTCAACAGCAATGTAAGTTCGCTGCAGGTTACACCGGTTACCGCCAAGGCATCGGATGCAGTACGGATTAACGGACTGCCCGTGGCATCGGGAACAGCCGCATCTGTCACGATCGGTTCAGAGCCTGCTGATGTATCGGTTCTGGTGTATCACGAGGATGGAACCGCAGATCTTTATCTGCTGCATATCGTCAGAAGTGTTTCTGTAGATCCGGTGATCCCGGTGACCATGGATGCTTATGTCCATGAGCATCAGCCTTCTGTCAATTTCGGTCAGGAGCCTGTGCTGGAGGTCGCCGATCTGCCGAATTCGCAGGGTGGAGGGGACCGCATCGCCTTCATGAAGGCGGAGCTGAATCTATCAGGGACGGCGGTGCAATCGGTAACCCTGAACGTGTATGTCACCGCTGCTCCGGCTTCTCCGGTTACGCTTGCACTGAAGGGCTACACCGGAGCGCAGTGGACCGAGAGCGGAATCACCTGGAATAACCGTCCCGTCAGCGGCGGTACCAATCTCGGAACGGTCCGGGTCACCGGTGCTGGCTGGTATAGCGCCGATGTCACCGCTTATGTTGTCACAGCAGCGGCGGCTGGCCTGCAGCCGACCTTCCAGTGGAGCGACCCCAACACCTCCGGCATAGTGGTATCGCTGGCCAGTTCAGAGAATTCAGATAACAAGCCATATTTGCTGGTTAACGGCGGGATTTAACAATGAGGGGGCGGTTACTGCCGCCCCTATAAGAAGGAGAGGGTTCATCATGGAAGAGATGTTGATTCCGGCGGCGGAGCATTTAGCGGAACGTATGCGCGTTCTCGTCTACAACGAGCGCAGCCAGATGGGGGCTGCGGCGGCAGGAGCGGCCGGGCAGAGCATTAGAGACTTGCAGGCGCAGTCCGCAGCTCCGGTCCGCATCGTATTTGCCGCGGCCCCGTCACAGAACGAGCTGTATGAAGGGCTGGTCCGGGAGCAGGGGATTGACTGGTCCCGGGTGCACGCTTTTCATATGGATGAATATATCGGCCTGCCGGAGAAGGCCCCCCAACGCTTCGGGAACTATTTGCAGGAACGGTTGTTCAGCAGGGTCAATCCCGGGCGGATCGAGCTGCTGGGCCGGACAGACAATATTGAAGGGGAGTGCCGAAGATACGCAGAGCTGCTGAATGAAGCGCCTATTGATATCGTCTGCCTTGGCATCGGGGAGAACGGGCATATTGCGTTCAATGATCCGCCTGTAGCCGATTTCGCCGATCCGCTGCTTGTTAAAGCGGTCGAATTGGATGAAGCCTGCCGGAAGCAGCAGGTGAATGACGGCTGCTTCGCTACGCTGGACGATGTACCTACTCATGCGCTGACGCTGACCGTGCCTGCCCTAATGGCTGGGCGTCATTTGTTCGCCATAGTTCCCGGCAAGGCTAAACGGGCTGCGCTGCAGGCTGCGCTTCATGGCCCGCTCAGCACTGCGTGCCCGGCGAGCCTACTGCGGACCCATCCCGCCATTACGCTGTACACGGACCGGGATGCCTTCGGCTCATGAACGGTGTGATCTCAGGAAGACACTACAGAACCGGCCTGCCGCTGGAGGTCCACGTTAACGGCGGCGTTATTGAAGCCGTTCATACGCTGTCCGCCAATCCGCATATGGCAGATTGGCCCTGGCTTGCGCCGGGGCTGGTCGATTTGCAGGTGAACGGCGGCTGGGGCCTGGACCTGAACACGCTGCCGCTTAAGCCGGAGACCGTGGCTGGACTCTCGCGCCGTCTGCTAACCCGGGGAGTCACCTCTTATTGCCCGACTCTGATCACGAACGGGCCGGACCAGCTTGCTGAGGCTGCATCCGCCATTGCGGAAGCGGTGCGGACCCGGCCGGATATTGCCGGGCTGATTGCCGGCATCCATCTGGAGGGGCCGTTCCTGTCCCCGGAGGACGGTCCGCGCGGGGCGCATCCCTTAGAGCATATCTGCCCGCCTGACTGGGAGGCCTTCTGCCGCTGGCAGGAAGCAGCGGAGGGGCTGATCCGGATCATTACTGTGTCGCCAGAATGGCCGGGTGCCGCAGCCTTCATCTCCCGGTGCAGCGCCACCGGCGTGCGGGTCTCCATCGGACACACGGCCGCGTCGCCGGAGCAGATCCGGGAAGCGGTGGCCGCAGGCGCGGTAATGTCCACGCATCTGGGCAACGGTATGCATCTCACGCTTCCGCGCCATCCCCACTACCTGTGGGAGCAGCTGGCGGCCGATGAGCTGTTCGGCTGCATGATTGCGGACGGCTGCCATCTGCCGGATGCGCTGCTGAAGGTGATCCTGCGGGTGAAGCAGAGCCGGGCGATTCTGGTCAGCGATGCCGTCTCGCTGAGTGGTATGGCGCCGGGCGCTTACCGGCTGCACATTGGCGGCGACGTGGTGCTGACGCCGGAGGGACGGCTGCATCTGGCCGGCCATCCGCAGCTGCTGGCCGGATCGGCCATGATGCTCGCCGACCAGGTGTCCTATCTGGCCGGGGCCGGGCTGGTACCGCTGGAAGATGCCATCGACTGTGCCTCACTTCGCCCGGCCCGGCTGCTCGGGCTGCCGCAGGCTGCCGGACTTACCGCTGGTAGACCTGCGGATCTGATCGGCTACCGCAAGGTCGGCGGCGGAGGCCTGGAGATCCAAGCGGTATGGAAGCACGGTCGGCTTGCGGCGGCCAGTAAGGATTAGACGGCGCGTAGGCCAAATGTAATCGAAAAACCGATTACATTGAGGTCGGGGACTGCGCGTGTGCCCAATGTAATCGAAAAACCGATTACATTCGGAGCGGGGATGGCGCACAGGCCCAATGTAGTCGAAAAAACGACTACATTTGGACCGGCAACAGCGCGTAGACCAAATATAGTCGAAAAACCGATCACATACGGAACGGGGGTGGCGCGGTAGCTTCGTCATACTGATCCCATCCGTAAATTTAACCACACAAGGTACTAGGAGGAGAGAGTGATGCTTAGCTTGATACCCGAGCCGAAGCAGGTGAGGAGTACAGAGAAGGAGCAATGGCGGGCAAGCGGGGAAGTCCGTCTGCAACTGGCTATGGAAGTGGATGACCCCCGGCTGGAGGTTCATTGCCGGCGGGCTTTTCCCGGCCGGGAGATTACCACCGCCATCTCGGGAGCAGGTGAGGGATACTCGCTGCTGATTGAGGAGATGCGGGGAATCAAGGGAATTGAGGGGAGTGAGGGGAGTGAGAGCCCTTCAGCTCCTAATCCCGCTGAGGCAGACCTGTCCGCGCTGAAGGGCCGGGCAGAAGGTTACCTGTTGGAGGTTAGCGCAAGTGGCGCAGTAATCCGCGCCCTGGACGCCCCCGGACTTTATTACGGCTTGCAGACGCTGCTGCAATTGCGGAGCCTGCACGGCGAGGGCGATATTCCGGCGGTATCCATTATCGACTGGCCTGATACGGAACTGCGGGTGATGAATTTCGATCTGCGCCAGACCTTCTCGAAGCCGGAGCGGCTGATCGGATATCTGGCCGAATTCTCCCGCTATAAGACGAACGCGGTGCTCATTGAATACGAGGACAAGTTCCCGTTCAGCAAGCACCGGGAATTCGCCCATCCGCAGCACGCGCTTAGCCGGGAACAGCTGGAGGCGCTTCAGGCTGCGGCGCATGAGCATTATATCGAGATTACTCCATTGCAGCAGAGCTTCGGCCACCTGGAGTATGTGCTGCGCCATGATGCCTGGAAGCATCTGCGGGAGACCGAAGAGTCTACAGGCGAGATTTGCCCGTCCCATCCGCAGACGTATGAACTAATCACCGGCCTGCTTGCGGAGATGATGGACGCCCATCCCGAATCACGTTATATCCATCTCGGCTGTGACGAGGTGTATAGCCTGTGCGAATGTGAAGCATGCCGGAAGGAATTCGGAGGTGTGCGGGAACGGGCCTTCATCTCCTTCCTGAACCGTCTCATTGAATTCACGGCCAGCCGGGGACGGCAGCCGATCTTCTGGCATGACATGCTGGACAAATGCCCGCCCGAAGAGCTGGCGAAGCTTGATCCGCGCAGTGCGGCGATGATCTGGATCTATAATGGGCGGAATATAGAGGAGGAAGTCACTTCCCTGACCAATAAGTTCAGAGCACTAGATATTGAGGTGATGGGTGCACCTGCGGTCCGCAGCTTCGACTGGGCGGAGCATCAGAACTACCCGGTGATTGATAACCGGACAGACAATCTGCTGCAGTGGGCAGAGACTGCCGGGAAGCTGGATATCCGCTGTATGGTGGCTACAAACTGGACCGGGCCGTTTAGCCTTGGCGTTCCTTATGGCGTGTTCGAGACGACCTGGTATCCGATGCTGCTTCATGCTGATCTCGCCTGGAACCGGCGGGCAGATGCAGATACGTTCATCGACCGCTTCCTGGAGTTATTCCATGGTATCTCACCTGAGACAGGCCATTCGCTGCTTGGCAACTACCAGTTAGAGGATTATTACGATATCATCTGGAAGCTGCGGGACAACGTACTGAAGAATAAGGATTACGCCGAGCTAATCGCCATTATGCATGATTTCGAGGTGGCGACCGACCGTTCCAGGGCGATTCACAAGTATGCTTACCGCTGGGAGCTGTACCCGGGCGACAGCGCAGAATGGCGCTCCCTGCTGAACAATTACACACGTAACCGTAACGGACGCGAAGCCGTCCGGCCCCGGATGCTGGAGGCACTTCTGCAATACCAGCCCCGGGAGATGGCCGAGCATTTTGTGACATCGCGCTTCTATCTGCATGATTATCTGGAGCGGACGCTCTACCGGGAGATCGGGCTTGCAGATGCCCTGCAAGCTCCGGCCGACATGAGTCTGGAGGACAAAATCGCGCTAATGTGCGTAGTTGGCACACCTTCTACAACAGCGGAGCCAGAGTTCCGTGAACGGATGTCCGGGAACCGGCTCGGGGGGATCGGCTTGTTCCCCCATAATGTTAAGGATGAGCAGCAAACGCTGCAGCTGATGGCCGAGGTTCAGTCGATTGCCGGGGACTCCGGTATTCCGCAGCCTTACTATGTATCCATCGACGAGGAGGGAGGCACGCTCTCCAAGTTCAAGACCTTCTATCCCTACATCCCCGGCAACCGGGCCGCCGGATTAAGCCCGGATGCGGAGACCGCTTATCTCCAGGGTAAAATCATTGGCAGCCAGCTCCACGCGCTCGGCATTCCAATGAACTGGGCACCGGTGCTGGATGTAAATACGAATATTGACAATCCGGTCGTAGGGGTGCGCTCTTTTGGCGAAGATCCTGAAGTCGTTGCAGCCTTCGGCAAGGCCTATATTCAGGGGATGCATGAGGCGGGGGTGGCCGTGACGGCCAAGCATTTCCCCGGCCATGGACAAGTCAGCGGGGATTCCCATGTGGTCCTGCCAGAGTGTGAGCTCACAATAGAGGAATTAATGAACGGACCGCTGCTGCCATTCATCTCCGCCATTGAAGCCGGGGCGGATTCAATCATGATGGGCCATCTCGTCTTTCCGGCCATACCTGAGTCGCAGGGGCTGCCGGCATCGCTCAGTCCATTCTTCGGCGGAGAGCTGCTGCGGAAGCGTCTCGGCTTCGAAGGCGTCATCTGCACCGATGACATTGAGATGGGCGCGATCAAGAAGAATTTCAACCCGGAAGATGTGGGGGTACTGGCTGTACTGGCCGGCAATGACATGATTCTGATGTGCCATACGCCGGAATTCCAGGAGCGGGTCATCGCCGGCATCCGACAAGCTATTCTGGACGGCGTTATCGCCGAATCCAGAATTGACGAATCAGTCAGCCGCATTCACCGCCTCTACGCGAAATTCCGGCAATACCAGGCGGCAGCCCGGCCTATTCCGCGCGAGGGCTGGAATGAGGCGGCCCTGCAATATGCGCGCCGCACGGTCAAGATCAGCCGCGACCCGCAGCAAATAATGCCGCTATCTGCAGAACGCTCATATCTGCTGATCTTGCCGCGTCAGGAGCAGCTCACCATCGCCGACAATTCGGGCGGCCAGACCATCGGCTTGGCTGCCTTACTGGAAGACCAAGGCCTGTCCGTGCAGGTGGAGTATTGCAGCATGAAGCCTGAAGCTGCGGAGATCGCTGACTTATGTGCCAAGGCTGACGGACATACCGTGATTCAGGGAACGCTCAATGCCCATCTGTTCCAGGGACAGCTTGAACTTGCCGCGCAGCTTGCTGCGGCTGGCCCGCTGCTGAACCTGGTGCTACGCAACCCGTATGACGATGCCTACCTGCCGCAGAACGCCGGAAGTATTCTGCTGTGCTCCACCTCTGATTATTCGCTTCAGGCACTGGCTGAGGTACTGGTTAAGCAAGCTTAATAACATGTGTCAGAAGAAAATAAAGTATTAGACTGACGAAGGGCCATTAAACCAGGATAGTTTAAGATTAACCACGGAAAAACCCACCAGTAGCCATCCCCTTGCAACCGAATAAGAGAGCAACATTTCAAATATTGTCCTGTGATAAAATTATATTTGAATTCGGACAAGGAGATGAAAACATGAGTAAGTTGGAGGGGAAAATCGCTTTAATAACCGGAGCGAGCCGAGGAATTGGCCGCAGCATCGCATTGCGTCTGGCACAAGAGGGCGCATTTGTCGTCGTGCACTATGGAAAAAGACGAAATGAAGCGGAGGCAGTCGTTCACCAGATCGAGCAAAGCGGAGGTAACGCGTGCGCGATTGGCGCTGACCTGAGCACTCTCGATGGCATTCATGATTTATTTGCGGTACTGGATGATGACATTCGGGAACGTATTGGCGGTAGCGGATTCGATATTCTTGTCAACAATGCTGGAATCGGTCAAATAGTTAGCCTAGATGAGACAACTGAAGAATCTTTTGAAGAGGTGATGAAGGTTAACGTCAAAGCACAGGTTTTTGTTACCCAGCAAGCTTTACCGCGTCTAAAAGACGGAGGGCGCATTATAAATATTTCATCCTTTGTGACGCGCGTAGCGTCTCCAAGTGTGTTCGCCTACAGCATGTCGAAAGGGGCCATCGACACATTTACGCATCTTCTGGCTAAACAGCTGGGTAGCCGCAATATTACGGTAAACGCCATCCAGCCCGGAATTATTAACACAGAGATGAATGCCGGGACGTTGCAAGATCCCAATGGGCAAAAATATGCGGCCGGTCTTTCAACCTTTAACAGATGGGGAGAACCCGAGGATGTAGCGGATATTGTTGCCTTTCTCGCTTCGTCGGACAGCCGTTGGGTAACCGGTCAATTGCTCGATGCAAGCGGGGGATCTCATCTGTAAGTAAATTTATTAGATGAATCCCACACTTTACGTTCATTTCACTATTGCAGTCCCACCCCATTTTTGGGATGAAAAAGAGTGTTTCATGCAAGTATGTTTGTATCCTTGATTGAGTTAACGGAGTACGATAGCTCACTAAACCAGTGGCAGTCTAGGACTTTATTTTTCCGTCTATGGCTGCCGCTGGTTTGATTTTGGGGATCAGTCCAATACTTATTTTTCGGGGTCTAGCGGTTATGTAATGCGTAATGCCGCGTGTACTCTGCACATTCAGTCTAATACTATATTTTAAGCAGACAACATGATCAAGAGCAGACTCTCATACCCTATATGAGGTCTGCTCTCATTTGTGTTGATAGTGATAAAAATAGTAATATGTTTAATACATAGAATCCCAATTCCTGGAGGGAATACAACCAGACACTGAAGGAGGAGACACAGGATGAACAGGAAGCGCACTGTCTCGATATTGAATCTATTTTTTCTAATCCCAGTTATCATTCTTAGCTTCTACACCTGGAAAGACTACAAAAAATATCTAACGAATGTGAAGGACTACTTCCCCGCCATGGAACAAATCTTTCTGCTGGACGGAGGCAAGCAGATACTAGGTCTGTCCAAGGAAGAGACCTTTGATGAGAAATACGACGTATATGTGTGGGACACCGCTACCGCGGCTCTGATCCGGCAGACCACCATCCCCACCAGCTTCCAGAGCGAGCCGGGACCCGTCACCTATCAGCAGGATGGTATTCTCATCCCGATCTATACCAAAACCTCAGGACTGATGCTGAATCTCTTCCGGCCCACAGGCGAGATCGAGGAGCTGTCGCAAGGTACGCTCCATATTCCGTTCTCCTTGAGCTCGAATGCGTTCTCCTGGCGGGGCAGATTAATTGCCGCCGGGAATATCACGGACTCCGAATGGGTGATTGCCCAGGTGAAGGACGGCAAGCTGGAACGGGTGATCCTGGATAAGCAGAAGCTTCTCCCGGCCAGACCGGTCCGGATGTCTGAGTTGATAGGCAGCTTCCAGAATGAACTGTCGGTCCCATTATTCTCGGTCAGCTTGAAGGATAACCGTTCGGCCTTGGTCAGCGGAATTCTGGACACGGCAGGCAAGCCTGCCGTGCTGGTGGGGCAGAAGGATGAAGCCTCATTCGCTCTGCAGGACCGGGCCAGCGCACAGTTCGCCAAGGTCTTTGGCTTCAATAACGCCAAGCTGGTCCGGGTGCATGATGATTATCCGGGCATAGCTGCCTTCTACAACAGAAACGAGAAGGAATGGGGAGCCGCTGTTCCTGTGCCGAAGCCGGTCTATCAAGCCCGTGTCTTCCTGCTGAATGACGATGAGGTGCTAATCGCCGGATCTACGGCAGAGGATGAAGTGGAAGGGCAGGTGACAGGATATATTTTCAATGAACGGACCGGACAGTTTCAGGATGCCTCATCACTTCTGAAGCAGTTAGCGTATGACCATATCAAGGCTACGGACACCCGGTTCTATAAGCAATCCGGCAGCAGCACGCTCTATTATAGCAGCGGCAAACAGGAAGTAGGAGCTGCCGATCTGGAGATCGGGAAGGCCAACGTATACACCAATCAGCAGGTGGAGGGCTGGCTCATAACAGACAAAGATACCCGGGTCTCCCCCGTAAGCTTCTTGAATTATGCCAAGCAGGGCGGAGGACTTGTCATCAACTGGGTAGTATGGGTCATGATTACCTTGCTCTTGCTGCTAAGCATGGCTATTTTTCCACGCATGCTGATCAACAAAAGAAGCAAACATCTCCGGTCAGGGCAGATCGTTCATGGCCGCATTAAGAGTATGCAGGAGACTGGTCTGTATGTTAACGAACAGCCGATGGTCCGCTTCGTGGTCGAGTTCGAGGATGAAGGCCGGCTCAAGGAGGTCGAGATTAAGCAAGTCATTTCCTTCCTCACTCCGCTTAAGGTCGGTGATTCTGTCCGCATCAGCTACAACCGCAAAAAGCATAAAGCGCTGTTCCTGACCGAAGAGGATCTGAGGCAGCTGTGATTTCCACCCGGAGCTTATGCAATTAAGCCGTATGAATCAACTTTATATGCGTATCCATCATTGGATTCAGCGGATGGCTTCTTTATAATTTCAGTGTGAATTCAAAGTCATTATAATGAAGGAGCCTATACTAATGATCGAGCTGAAGGGGAAGCAAGTCGTTCTTCAAGACCATGATTTGAAGCGCAGAGAGGACGCCAACCGGCGGTATCTGATGAAGCTTACGAATGATAATCTTTTGTTCAACTATAAAGTAGAGGCTGGGAGATATGACGGGAGAGACATCCCGGAGGATGCCCATGGGGGCTGGGAGACACCGGTCTGCCAGATCCGCGGACATTTCCTGGGGCACTGGCTGTCTGCGGCAGCGATCCGGTATCATGAGACCGGGGATATGGAGATTAAGGTGAAGGCCGACCTTATTCTGGACGAGCTGGCTGAATGCCAGAAGGACAACGGCGGACAATGGGCTGCGCCGATTCCCGAGAAATATCTGCACTGGGTAGCTCAAGGCAAGGCGATCTGGGCGCCGCAATATAATATTCATAAGTTATTCATGGGACTTGTGGACATGTATCAGTTCACCGGCAGCAGCAAGGCGCTTGAGATTGCGGACCATTTTGCCGACTGGTTCGTGAATTGGAGCACTGGCTTCACCAGGGATAAATTCGACGATATTCTCGACATGGAAACAGGCGGCATGCTGGAGGCGTGGGCCGATCTGCTTCAGATTACAGGAGATGCCAAATATAAGACGCTGCTGGAGCGTTATTACCGTGGCAGGCTGTTCCGCCCATTGCTGGAGAATAAGGACCCCTTGACCAACATGCACGCCAACACAACCATACCTGAGGTGCTTGGCTGTGCCAGAGCTTACGAGGTCACCGGCGAGCAGCGCTGGATGGATATTGTTACAGCGTACTGGAAATGTGCGGTCACCGAGCGGGGAATGCTGGCCACAGGCGGCAACACGGCCGGTGAGGTATGGATGCCGAAGATGAAGATCAAAGCCCGCCTCGGAGACAAGAATCAGGAGCACTGTACGGTATATAATATGATCCGCCTGGCAGAATTTCTGTTCCGGCATACCTCAGATCCGGCCTATGCGCAGTATATCGAATATAATATGTACAACGGAATTATGGCGCAGGCATACTATCAGGAATATCATCTGACCGGCAATAAGCACAGCAATCCTTCAACCGGCCTGCTCACCTATTTCCTGCCGATGAAGGCCGGGCTGCGGAAGGACTGGAGCACGGAAACAGATAGCTTCTTCTGCTGCCACGGAACGATGGTCCAGGCCAATGCTGCACTGAACAGAGGCATCTATTATCAGGAGCAGGATGACCTGTATGTCTGCCAGTATTTCCGTTCAGAGCTGACCACAGAGATTCATGGCACAGGCGTGCGGCTTCAGCAGACACAGGACTATATGAGCGGAAGTATGCTGAACTCCTCGAACACGGCTGGGCAGCAGGAGCTGAACGAGATTACAGCGCTGCACGAGAATATGCCGGATTATAAAAAATATGACTTCACCGTTCATACCAGCGCTGACCGTGAATTCGCCATCCACCTGCGGATACCAGACTGGATCATGTCGGAGGCCGTTATCTATGTGAACGACCAGTTGCATGGGAAATCTGCGGATCACTCCGCCTTCTATACCATAATGCGGAATTGGCAGGACGGCGACCGGATCAGCATCATTCTGCCCGTAGGTATCCGCTTCATCCCTCTGCCGGACGACGAGCAGACCGGCGCGTTCCGTTATGGTCCTGAAGTGCTGGCTGGCATCACTGAGCATGAACGGATTCTGTACACCCCGTTAGCGGATTCAGCCGGTGAGATCATCATGGAGAACGAGCGGGAGTGGGGGAGCTGGCGTTACTTCTTCAAAACCACCCGTCAAGACCCGGGCATCCAGCTCAGAAGAATCCGCGATATCGGGTATGAGCCTTATCAGGTGTATTTTCCGGTGCGAGACAAATAGATATTGCAGCTAAGAGGTGATGAACATAAGTCGTTCCAAGAAATTAAGCAGCTTCAGCCAGCTTGATGACTTCATAACATACGGCGGTTATATAGAAATACCGGAGAATCGCGGACGGACGCTTCAGGAGCTTATGCTTGACTGTCAAGCCAGCTCCAGAAGTGAGCACGGCCTCAGCCTGGAATTTGAGTTCCGGCAATGCAGGGTAATCGTAATCTACAATAGTAAAGGTTATTTCGGATCGCAGCTAGACTTCAGCCGCAGAGGGCGAAGAATCACTGGGATTGATAAGCACCTATGGAGGAACTTCCCGAATTACCTGGCAGAGTTGGGGCTGACCATTGTCCGCTGCACACAGAACAGCAAGAGTATTAGAGTGCAGCTTAGCAACGGACTGCGGGTTATTCTCCAATACTCTGCGGACCATGGCGATTATCTGCTGGAGCAGATCACCAGCCGTTACGGCAATCAGAGAAAATTGAACCGCATCATAGCTGAGCCCATGATCCTGGATATGGAGAGCATGGGCTGTACGGTCAGCGAATACCTGAAGCAAGGCGGGTTCTTCAAGCTGCCGGGGCAGCAGAACCTCCGGTTCCCGGAGTTGCTCATGCTGTGCACCACCAAAGAAAGCCACAGCAGTATCACAGGCACAATATTGGGCTTTCAGTTCAAGCGCTGGCTGCTGGAGATTTTTTATGATGAGCAGCTGCAGCTTACGGGCGAGAATATGAAATTCATTGGGGAACACCGCAAGGGAGCTCCAGAGGGTGGACTGCAGGAGAATGAGTTCTACAACTGGAGTGAGTTCGAGGACTTTGCCCGCCGGAACGGGATCGGGATCATGGAGCAATGCCGCAGCATGGATGTCATGATCGTCTTCATGGATACGGGTGCCAATGTGCATTTTAATTACTCGGAAGAGCTCGGGGATTATGCTGTCACGGTGTTGGAAGGAGACGGGATCAGCTTGCGTGACAGCTACAGGAGAATTTATAAGGATTAATGAACCTGCTTCAGTAAAAATAAAAACCACCGGTGGCGGATGTAGAGCCTTCATCGGTGGTTTTTTGCGTATAAAATGAACCTTATTGCCGTGAAAAAATAGGTCAATGGAAATTCAATTGCCACTTTTCTCCGCATCTGCACGCTGATTTGAGTATTTCCATTCATCGATTTCACGGGGATCAACGCCAAACAAGTGACTGATTAGCAGCGCCAGGGTAACATTCGGGAGTACCACACCGTACTCAATATTCTGGTAGTTGCGCAAGGTGCATTTCATGGTGTCATTGATCTGATGTACGATGGATTCTTGAGTATACCCTGCGGCTTTCCGTGCATCCTTTATCCTCAAAATGCAATATCTCCCTCATAGTTTCGGTATGTTTTTATGATAGGGGAGGAAACAAGTTAATTTAACGCTTTATAATACACGAAATATATTGCGTAAAATGTTTTTCCATATATAATAATAGATGTAAACGGATGAAATAGTAAAATATCCCTTTATCATCACTCACCGTTCGATTCAACATTAGTATCAACTTCTTGTATGTTTCTAATCCTATTTTATGGAAGGAGGTGTGTGGGTTTGGGATTGGTAAATTCTATCCGGGAAGAACTGCTCACGTACATGAACAGCAATCAAATGATACATTCACATTTTGCGGAGTTATCGGGTATCAATTCAGGTACGCTCAGCCGGATCTTAAAAGGCAACCATCCAATCTCTATGGCACAGCTTGCTGCGATTACTGCTGGAATGAAGCTGCCGGAAGATTATTTTTATGAAGACTATGTACATGAATGCTTTTCTTTTGTAGTCTCCATGCGGCGGATACGACCGTTTATTTTCCGGTGTGCGGAACTGGGGCGTTTGGATTGTATTGAACTGATTGTGAACCGTCTGCTGGAGGATTTGTCTTATGCCTCTTTACTGTTTGAATTCGCTGAGCAATTTTATTCGGACAATAAACGCAGTTCTGCAAAGATATTGTATCAGGGTGTGAGCGAAGCCGAAAAGTATCAGCATTCCGAACAGTTAGCATTATGTCAGTACCGTATTTTTCAGATTGATTTAGAAGAACAACAGGATCTGGAGGAAAAGTTACGTGCAGCCACTCAATTTGAGTTGTATGTAAGCCGCTTAGACGCAGCCGATCAGCTCGATGCGCTGAAACAGCTAATGCATATTTATGGTCTGGTACACAAGTGGAAGAGAGTAGATGAACTCGCTAAGGAAATGCACCGGGTTGCATCCATTCAATATGAGCTGGAAGGCCGCCGGTCTGACACCATCGAAGAAGGGTTCAAGCGTCCTGAGCATCCCTTCTACTATTACATCCTGTATGCATATTTAGCCAGAGCTACAGCCAGCGAAGCGAGCGGCGATTACGGGCGGGCCTTATCCTTCGTAGAGCTGTATGCAAATACCGAACGCTGGGTACAGGAGAGCGATGAACAATCCAGGCAGATCACTGCACAATTTACAGAATGGGCTGTTGCTAACACCTATCTGTACCGCTTAATGTCCGGAGAATTGGATGTAATCCATGAGTATGCAGACTATATAGCGCTTCAAGAGAATGAAATATTTGTAGCAGTGCGTTATATGGTTCAAGCGGCGAATGAATTTAAGCTTAATATCGACAGCATCTTAGAGCGGTTCGCACCATACATACCCTATGAATCGGGCACGACAGATTGTGGCGATTACAAGCAGGCCATTTTGCAAGAGAACTATGCGCAACTGCTCATCGAGCTGGCAATTTATCTTTTCAATCACAGCCAGAGTAAGGAGCAGGCATTAAGTACAGTACTGCAAGCCTTGGAGACATCAGTTGCAATGAATAGCAGCAGAAATATGATTGCCTGTATGACACTTTTTGAGGAATATAGAGATTTCGCAGATCAGGAACAGCAGGAAAGATTCAAAAATCTATCAAGTGAGGTGTATCAGCTCAATGCGAAAAAAGATTTTATTCTGCTTGACGCTCTGTAGTGTTTCAATTGTTATTTCTACAACGTTAACCTTGGTGACTACAATGGGGCATGGCTGGGGAACTTAAATCATTTTCGCGAAAATATACAGGGGTGCTCCTGAAGTTTCGGGGGCATCTATTTTTTTGTATTCGGGGCTCCCCGCAAAGTATCTGATTGACCCTCAAAGCTAAAGCCTCACTTTGTGGGGTTGTTTTGTGCAATTAAACTAATATTCTATTATCTTACATAAAATCCTATGATAGCATAAAGGGAGGGTTTTATGTCGAACAGAAATATGCTTGTGCAAATCCGTATTGAACGTGCCCGGAAGCAGCTTCACATGCTGGCCGAGAAACATCATGATCTTCAGCATCCCGCTGTCCTTAAGCAATCCATGCTATTGGATGAATTGATTAACCAGTATAATAGGAAGGGAGAGCAACAGAGATTAATAGAGAGCAGGAAATCACTTGAGAACAAGCATACTATATATTGAAGATAATGAGCGAATCGGCACTTGGGTCAAAGAGGAGCTGGAGCAGCGGGGATATACGGTACAGTGGCTGCTGTCCGGTGAAGGAGCCGAAGCAGTGGCCGCGCAGGTTGACGTCGTTATTCTCGATATCATGTTACCTGGATTAGATGGATTCACAGTAGGCAAACGCTTAAAAAAGGCGGCACCCGCCGTTCCTGTGTTGCTCTTAACTGCCCGAACGTCCGTCGATGATAAGGTGGAGGGCTTACAATTCGCAGATGATTATGTGACGAAGCCCTTCCATACCGATGAATTAGTGGCCAGGCTGGAGGTATTAATCCGCCGGAGCGGCGGAATCTCTTCGGACCGCATTACACTGGGCACTCACATCGAAGTGGACACGAAGCTCCAGACCATCTATGACAAGCGTACAGGAGAAGAGATTATTTTGACAGGGAAGCAGCATCAGATCTTAATGTATTTCCTGCGCCATCCGAACCAGGTTCTGCCGAAGGAACAGCTCTATGAAGCCGTCTGGGAAGAAGCTTATATTCCTGGAGACAAGACTTTGCTGGTGCATCTCCACCGGCTGCGGCAGAAGCTGGAGCGTGACCCGGAGACTCCGGAGATTATTGAGACGCTGAAGGGAATCGGCTACCGGGTGAAGCTATGAAGCAGCCCCGATCCCTGTTTCGCCATTTTCTAAAGCTGCATTTTCTGTTCATCCTTCTCCCGCCGCTGGTGTTATTGGTCTTCTCGTCGTTCTTTGGAACCTCCGGGCCTGAGCCAAAATTCAATACGCTGAGCCTGTTTTACATTACAGTGCTTATGTTCACTTGTATCATTGTAGCATTCGTTGCTCTATCCTGGCTGTTCTTCTGGAGACTCCGCAAACGTCTGAACCGCTTACAGGAAGCTATGTCCGCTGCTCCCACTGCGGATTCATGGCCTGAGCCTGTCCTGATTCAGAAGGATCGCATGGATGAAATAGACCAGTTAGGGGGTTCCTTCAACCGGATGATCCGGCAACTGGAAGACAGCCGCAGGCGGGAGCAGGAAGAGGCCGGGCTGCGGCAACGGCTTATCGCCAACATGTCCCACGACCTGCGGACGCCGCTGACCATCATGCGGGGACATGTTACCCGGCTGAGCCAAGAACCGATGAGTCCAGAGGGACAGAGCTCCCTGGCCGAGATCAATCAGACCATTACCCGGACCGGGGAGCTGATGGATGATTTGCTATCGTATACCTTGCTTACCTCAGGCAAATATCCCTTCAAGCCTGCATCCACAGACATGGGACGCCTGGTAAGAGCCTCGGTTGCTGCGTGGTATCCGGTATTTGAAGAGCATGGCATTCAGGTCGATGTTGATCTACCCGCAGAAGAGACCTTTCACTGGACAGCAGATCCCAAATGGATGACCCGGGTGCTGGATAATTTGTTCCAGAATGTCATTCGCCATGCAGCAGGCGGCAGATATGTTTATATTGCCGTAGATGTGCAGCAGGAACGGATTCTTGTCGCTGACAGAGGCCAGGGCATGGATCATTCCACATACGATGGCGGAGCGGGAATGGGGCTGTCGACGATCCATTATATGCTGAACACAATGAAGCTGAAGGCAGAATTTAACTCAAGCGAAGAGGGGACAAGTGTAGTCATTGGCAGAGTGTAACCTGAAGTTAACCCAGAAGTAAACGGTCTGCCCACCGGGATGTAACCTTGCATCTGTATACTTAGCACCATAACGAAAGGATGTGTTATGGTTGCTCACCATCAATAACTTAGTCAAACGCCGTGGTACGCAGGAGATTCTATCCGGGATCAGCTTCGAGGCCAGACCTGGAAGAGTCACAGGATTCCTGGGACCCAATGGGGCCGGCAAAAGCTCCACACTCCGTATCCTGCTCGGACTGGATCATGCCACCTCCGGGAGCGCTTTGATTCATGGCAAGCCCTTCGCAGAATTACAGCATCCGCTGCGAACCGTTGGGGCTGCCCTGGACGGCTCTGGAGCCCATCCGATGCGGACAGGACGGGCACACCTGCGCTGGATCGCTTGCGCCGCCGGTCTGCCCCGCTCCCGTGTCGAAGAGGTGCTGGATGTCGTTGGTCTTACTAAGGCAGCAGGCACTAGAGTGAAGCAGTATTCTCTAGGTATGGGTAGAAGACTGGGAATCGCGGCAGCGCTGCTTGCAGACCCGGAGCTCCTGGTTCTGGATGAACCTGTGAACGGGCTTGACCCGGAAGGCATCCGCTGGATTCGGACCTTTCTGCGGCAACGTGCAGAAGCCGGGAATACAGTGCTGCTCTCCAGTCATCTTATGGGCGAACTTGCCGAGACGGTGGATGATGTGGTGATCATTAAGCAGGGGAGAATCGTTGCGGATGGAACACTCGAAGAGGTGACCGGCAGCCATTCCACGCTGGAGCAGGCTTTCTTCGCCCTAACCTCGGAACATGCAGGTGATCTGCGATGAGGGCCCTTCAGGCGGAATTATCCAAGCTGTTCTCCCTGCCGGGCATATGGCTGGCCTTCCTAATAGGAATCTTGGGACCCGCGGCCTTTGCCGCTTTGGACTGTATCGCTGAGAAGGAGGATATCCTGGCCGGTATCAGCACCCGGCTGCCGGAAGTAGGCTTTATTGGATTAGGCTTCGGAGTACAAGGCGTCATTCTTCTGGGGGTGCTGGCGGTCAGCAGTGAGTATGTAACAGAGAGCAGCGAAGCCGGACACGGGCAGCAGATAACAACAAGCTTAACGGCTGTATCCTCCCGGCTTCAGGTGCTCCTGGCAAAAGCAGCCGCGGTGAGCGTAGTCAGCATCCTGCTGTGCAGCTTGGCTATAGCGGCTATCGTGCCGGTAACGCGCCTGATTCTCGGAGAATACGCCCCGGCTATGGAGTGGACGAGACTGGCCGGGGCCACCTTATACTGGATGTTCACTGCGCTAATTGCCTTCAGCTTCACGGTTCTGACGAAGAACGGTATGATCCCGCTCACTCTGCTGATGATCAATTCATCGCTGGTATCCTTCAGCGTCCTGCTCGCCAAGGTGACGACGCTGGCCTATTACTTACCGGACAGGGCAGGCATCGATATGTTCATGTCTATGAGTGACGCTTACCACACCCCGCTAGCAGGTGGTCTGGTGATGCTGGCCTGGGTAGCCGTCCTTCTTGCCATCGCCGCAATTGTCTTCCAGAGAAGGGATGTTGGCGCATGAATATCCAGGCTGGCAGGAAGTTCACAAGAATCCTTGGTGCAGAATGGGGGAAGTTAGTCACCTTGCCTGCGGTATGGCTTATTCTCGCAGGTACATTCGTTGCTCAGTGGGTATTGACTGCGGCTTATACTTCTGTGGCCCTGCAGGAAGGAGCAATCCTTAGTGCAGGATTGGCTTCCATGCGGTACCTCCAGGCAGGCTTCATGATGCTTGGAGTAACAGCCACGGCTTCAGAGTACACAGGGGGACAAATTCGGACGACGCTTACTGCACTCCCCTGGCGCGGGCTGCAATTATCCGTGAAGCATCTGGCATTGGTTATGATCGCTGTACCTGCGGCATTCCTTATGGCCGCATCTGGAGTGCTATATGCCAGCTTGATGCTGAGGGACACTGCAGTTGGGCTTGAGCCAGATCTAATCGCTGCGAGCTTGGCAGGAGCCACGGGCTATTTAACCTTTACCGCACTGCTTGGTGCAGCGGCAGGCGCTATTTGGAGAAGAACGACTCCCGCCCTGGTGATCCTGCTCGGTTATTATTTCATTGTCAGTCCATTGGCCGGAGCGTACCTGCCTGACTATCTTCCAGATACTGCTGGCTATTACATGTATGCGCCGCCTTCCGCAGATCCCCACAATGCTCTCACACGAATGCAAGGGACAGGCATATCCATACTATGGACACTTCTCTTCATAACAGCAGCGATCCTGTTGTATCGTAAGCGGGATGCTTAGGTTCAGAATTCATCTTACCGGAATCTGCTCACCTGTTCACCATTCCGACGTAAGCAGGGCATACGGATATCCATCGGTCCAGCTTCCCTTGGACCAGAAGTGATTTTCATAGTATCATAGATGATAATGGAATAAGTTAGCAATAAATGGAATCGTTTTTAATGATTAAGTTCAAATATAAAGAGAGATGCAGGATTGCCGGAGGAGGTTTTGAGATGCAACTGGACTCTATGAAGGAACAAACCATACGGACCCGGATTGAGGATCAGGTATTATACCTGCAATTGCACAGGCCGGAAGCAAACAACGCGATCAACGACAGGCTGGTAGAGGAATGCCTGCATGCACTTGCAGCCTATGAAGCAGAAGCTTCCGTTGTCATACTGGAAGGCTTGCCGGATGTCTTCTGTACAGGTGCAGATTTCCAGGGAATTCATGAGGCTATGGCAGGCCGTTCCGGCTTTGAGAGCAGCCCTGAACCGTTGTATGAGCTGTATCAACGGCTGGCGTACGGTCCGTTCGTCACTGTAGCGCATGTCCGGGGAACCGTGAACGCCGGAGGCGTGGGATTTGCGGCAGCATGCGACATTGTCCTGGCTGATCCGGGCGCCAAGTTCAGCTTGTCGGAGCTGTTGTTCGGCTTGTTTCCCGCTTGCGTTTTGCCGTTTCTGATCCGCAGGACCGGCCGTCAGCGGGCGCATTATCTGACGCTGATGACCCGGCCGTTCTCCGCCCAGGAGGCCTGCGACTGGGGGCTGGCGGATGCCTGCGAAGCCCCAAGCGACTCGCTGCTGCGCAAGCATTTGCTGCGTCTCAAGCGTCTGGGCAAGCCGGGGATTACACGCTATAAGCAATTCATGGCAGAGCTGGACGGTTCGGTCGAGCAGGCGCGCCCCATTGCACTCGCAGCGAACCGGGAAATGTTCTCTGATCAGCGTAACCTGGAAGGAATATTACGTTATGTTGAGCAGGGCATCTTTCCATGGGAGAGATAGAGCTACCGTTAGGGTCTATGAGCATCAATGCCGGCATACTTTCTGTTCGTGAGTTCGAAACCCAGGTGTAATGCCCCAAGCGGAAACGGCTTTGCCGTCCTTTTAAGGACGGCACCCGTTTCAGCGAGAAATATAAGGATAAGTTATCGTGTGGAACAGATAAATTCTTATATTTCGAAAAAGCCTTAGTCCGCAACTTCCCGGACTAAGGCTTTGAAATAATATCTACAATCTGCTTCAACGCCTGACCGGCTTCAGGAATGGGGAAGACCGGGAAGACATGGTTCATTTTCGGATACTCATAATAATTAATGCTGACAGACTGCCGGGAGGCCAGGTCTCTGAATTTACGGGCATCGGGCAGGAAGAATTCGTGGGTTCCGATGAACAGTGTAATTTGACCCAGATTCGAAAGATCCCCATAGATAGGGCTGACCAGATAGTGTGTCCTTGGCACATCCCCTGCATATCTTTTCCCCGCTTCAACCAGCGAATCCCAATCCAGCATCGGTTCCTGATCCAGCATCTTGACGATCTCAGGATTGCTCAAGGTAATGTCAAGCCAAGGAGACAACAAGACGATGTGTCCCGGCTGCGGCAAGTTCTGCTCAGACAGGTATTGCGCGAAGGCCAACGATAATCCCCCACCGGCAGAATCACCCATAATGATAATATGCTCAGGCTTCCCTTTTTCCAAAAGAGATTTGTATACACTAAGAACGCTCATCACTGCATCCATAACCTGATAGTTGGGGGCTTTCGGATAGATTGGAACGTACACGGTGCTGTTCACTTCACGGGTCAGCTTGTGCAAGAACCGCCAGTGCCATACCAGAGGCTGCTCAACATACCCCCCGCCATGAATGAAGAGAATGTGCTTAGCCTCGGCGCTGTTTGCAGACTTCAAGATATACGTATCTACCGGGAAGCGGCTGTCTTTGGTGATCTGATACTTCGCTTCCAGCTTGGCAGGCAGAACATATGGAAGAGCATTCACTTGTCTGCGGCGCTCCATGTATTCATCTACATCGATTTTCTTCTTCATGAGCTTCAGCAGCCGTTCAACTAGATAGCTTCGTATGCTTCGCATGGGATCAACCTCCTGACTCCAAGGTACCTCATTTGAGTTATAAAAGATATTTAATTATAATTTAGTATCATAAATAAAAATTTAAGGATGAAGCACTCCATGAATATTTCACAATTGCAATATTTACTCTCCGCAGCAAGTCTGGGCTCCTTCACCAAAGCAGCAGAGGCGCACCATATGACCGTCCCTACGATCAGCCAGGCGATCCGGCAGCTGGAGGATGAGATGGGCGCCGTCATTTTTCACCGGACGAAGAAAGGCGTGACTCCCACGAAGGAGGGGGCGCTGATTCTCCAGCATTCCGCTGCCATGCTCAAGAATCTGGAACAGATGCAGAACCGGTTAGCCAGTCTAAAAGAAGAGCAGGTGGATAGTCTGACCATATCGGCCATTCCCGTTTTCGTGCCCCAGGTGGTTCAGGTCATGCTGGAGCTCATGCAGAAATACCCCACCCTGAAGGTGCAAATGATTGAGGGGGATACGCAGACTGTATTGAAGCAGGTACAAGAAGGATCCTCCGATCTGGGGCTGATCGCATACAGCATAAGCCAACAGGATGCCGCCTTTGATTGGGTTCCTATTGTTGAAGGCAATGCGGTACTGATTATGAACACCAGCTCGCCGTTGCGCTTTTACCGGACGATCTCTCCGGATGATCTGGAGAATGAAGTATTTGTACTATATAAAGATGAGCATATCGGCAAAATTGCCCGCAATCTCATGGCAGCACATCCCACGAACCGCATTGCCCTCGTAACCAACAATACGGAGACATTATGCCAAATGGTAGTGAAAGGGGACGCGGTGACTATCGCTCCGGACTTTATAATGAACGCTCTGCCCCAAATATACCGGGAGCACATAGTATCGGTTCCGCTGCAGCAACTCAGTCATGACAAAGCCATATTGGGTATAATTACCAGAAGCGGCGGGCAGGTTCCCAAAATTACTGAAGCATTCACCGCTAAGCTGAAGGAGCTGGTCAATTCTGAATCCCCTGCTCAATAAGACCGGAATATATTCATCTGCTCCGCCACTCCGGCGCAAGCAGGGCATACTGATATTCATCAGTCCAGCTTCCCTTGGACCAGTAATTCTGCAGCAAATGCCCCTCGCGTCTCATCCCCTGACGTTCCAGCACCCGAATGGATTTGACGTTGCGCACATCGGTAAAAGCAATAATCTTATGCTTATCCAGTGTATCGAAAATGTAGCCGAACAAGCCGCCGAGCGCCTCATGAATATAACCCTTTCCCTGGTGCTCCGGTGCAAGGGTGTAGCCAATCTCCACAATCCGCGGCTCCGCCTGCAGGGTGTGAACAGCACAGTCCCCGATGAGCAGATTGGAATCAGCCAGAGCAACGGCGTATTGAAGCCAGGTGCCCGGCTCGTCCGGCTTCTGCGCGATTTGCGCTTGAACAAACGCCTCAGCCGACTCATACGTATAATTCTCCCATGATTGAAACCGCGCAATGTCCGGATCTGAACGATACTGATACAGGGCGTTCACATCCTGTTTATCAAAATGCCGGAGCACCAGACGCTCCGTAGCCGCATAGACCTCGTTTGATTGCTGCATTCAATAATCTCCCCTTATGTAGGTATAGCCAAAAGTGTACTTTTCCCATTATAACGTAAAGTTGGCTACTTGCTAAATTTCAGTCCAAGCTTACAAATTTCATGCGGTAAATATTACCGTATATGCTAAGATGAGAGGGCGTGACATTACATAGCTAAGGGGAAATTCAGATGAGAAAAGTTTGGTTAGCCTCGCTCGTCATTCTGCTGACGGTGCTAGGGGCTGTACCTGGCAGCGGCGTAGCTGCGGCCGCAGAGAAGCAGGTGCTGCGCATCGGGATGGATGAATTGCCGATTTTGCTGGACCCGCCAAGTATTGAGGCCGGGGACCAGGATAAAGCAAGCGTCATCAAGGCATTGTACGAGGGCCTGGTCAGGCTGGACAAGAACGGCAAGCCTGTTCCAGGTGTAGCCCAGTCTTGGACCGTAGGAGCTGACGGGAAGACCTACACGTTCAAGCTGCGGACGAATGCCAAGTGGAGCAACGGCAAGAAGCTGAAGGCTGCCGATTTCGTATATGCCTGGAAGCAGGCACTTACGCCAGGGCGGGAGGCAGGATATCTGTACAAAATGTATTATGTCGCTGGAGCGGAGAGCTATCATACCGGCAAGGTGAAGGATTTTACCAAGGTTGGGGTGAAGGCTATCGATGATAGCACCCTTAAGGTTACTCTTAAGGGCAAATATGCTTATTTCCCTTCGCTGCTGGCCGAGCCGATCTATTTCCCGGTGTCGCAAGAGGCAAAGGAAGCTGCTGGTATCACCAATGGACCGTTTCAATTACAATCACGGAGCATTACAGAGATCAAGCTGGTCAAAAATCCCTACTATTACGGTGCTGCAACCATTCGGCTGAGTGAAGTAGATCTCCTGTCTCCGCTGGGTCAGAAATCAGAAAATGCGACTGAGGCCTTCGTCAACGGACAGGTAGACTGGGTGGGCGGCGGCAATACAAGGATTGATTTTGGATACAGAAATAGGTTTGCAGAGAATGACTACTTGTACGCCCCTTATGCCTCTACCTACTATTATCAGTTCAATCTGAAGCAGAAGCCCTTCAGCAACATTAATATCCGCAAGGCGCTGGCCTTGGCTATAGATCAGGACGAGATGCCGATGGCCATACCAGCCTATGGCTTCGTGCCTTGGACCCTTTTCGGTTCCAGAGCACAGTACCGTGCAGAGGTCAGTGATACCGCCTTCGACCGGTCTAATGCAAACAAGGCCAAGGAACTGCTGGCCAAGGGGCTCAAGCAAGAGGGTCTGACTGCGCTTCCGCCATTCACCGTCATTGTGAATGAAGGGGATGAGCATGCGGTATTTGCAGAAATGATTGTACAGCAATGGAATGAAAAGCTCGGCGTAAGCGCCACCATTAAGTTACAGAATTGGCAGACTGTCCTGGCCAACCTGCAAAGCGGCAGCTTCCAGATAGCCCGTACTGGCTGGACCGCTGATTATAATGATCCGGCTACATTCCTGAATTTCTTCCGTACAGACAGTACCGATAATGATTCGGGCTGGTCGAACAAGACGTATGACCAATACGTCAAACAGGCGGAACAGACCTTCGATGCGGCGAAGCGGGTCCAGCTCTACACCAAGGCAGAGCAATTGCTGATAAAAGAAGCAGTCATGATTCCAGTCTATAATTATGTGGTCGATATTCTGCGCAATCCCCAGATTGCCGGTGTGTACATCGATTATGACGGCTCGATCGCCTTCAGCCGGGGATATTGGAAGTAGGTTCCCGTAACTATTCATATTGTTAGTCAGAAGCCAGTGATTCCTTGGGGACGCTGGCTTTTTCTTTGTACAAGATGCATATTAATTGGTGTATAAGAGTTCGCAAAGTGACCTTGTTGCTGGATGTATGTGAAAAACAGCATACATTGTGTTTGCGCCAAGGTTATCTTATTCACCCGTTAGAGTGATTTTGTTCTTGCGTTTTACCGCGAAAAAAATCTATAATCTGACAGGTTATTATCTATTATTAGACAGGTTCTCTTTATTTTCCATGTCCGATATGCTTACTTAAGCTACGCTCTTCGAAGGAGGCTCTGCGGGCTTATGAATCCAATCCGGACGTTGATTAAGGAAATATTGTCTAACAGTAAGCGAATCCTTGTTATGATTCTACTCTTCAACATATCAGCCGCACTCGTCTCAACAATTCAGCCCCTCCTGTTCAAAAACCTATTCGATGACATCCTGCCAGATAAGCAGATCGGTACAGCTGCGCTCTATATCATTCTGCTCATTCTAATTCCCATTGTGTATGCCGCCTTGAACAGTGCCACCTCTTATTACAACAATGAACTAGGGAACCATTTATCGAGGCAGCTTCGCCTCCGGCTGTTTACTCATTTGCTTGAGACCCGGCCAAGGAATGTGGACAGCATCGGAAGAGGAGAGATTATTAACCGGATCACTACACAAGTGGGAATGCTGTGTGAAGTTTTTGTAGTAGATACCCTGATGTCTATAGTCTCGAATGCTATTCTGCTAACCGCTACCTTTTTGATCATGTTCTCGATGAGTGTCGAGCTTACACTCGCGTCCATCATTACTTTTCCGCTATGTATGTATGGCTTCAGGCGCTTCAGGAGCAAGACGGAGAAGCTGGATGAGCAGTATTATTGCATTCTGGATAAGGGCATGAATTTTGCGGACACGGTTATCTCCTTAATTACCAGTATCATCTACGGCTATAGCCTGTACCTGATCCTGAAAGGCCGCATCTCACCAGGCACACTGCTGGCCTTCATTGTGATTCTTCCCAGGCTGTATAACATTTTCAAGTCTCTGTTTACACTGAACATCGATAGGAGCCGCATGACGGTCATTATTAACAACCTGAATGAAATACTGAACCTGAAGACGACAGAGTCAGGACCTAAGAGAGTGACCTGAACGATACCCTGCTGAGCCGATTCTGGTAATCGCGCAACGGCTGTCCACTGTGAAGAATGCAGATGTCCTCCTGCTCGTGGACCAGGGCCGCACGCCTCAATTATCACCTTTTGGTGACTATATCACAAAAAAGTGGGTACTGTTTTTCTTGTAACTTTTCCTCCATACTAGCGTTCATAGGAACTACAAACCACAAAAGGAGTGTATAATAGTATGGGTAGATTTGATGGAAAAGTAGCAGTTGTAACCGGAGGAACAAGCGGCATCTGGGCATTCTTTTTGCCAATGCCGGATTGGGGTCATTCCTGCCGTTAGGCGAAATTACGGAAGATCACTACTACAAGACCTTTGATGTCAACGTCAAAGGAACGATTTTCACCGTACAAAAAGCATTACCCTTGTTCCCTAATCAAAAAGGTTCGATTATCCTGACAGGCTCTACAGCGGGCTCGATGGGGGTACCCGCTTTCAGTGTTTATGGTGCCTCCAAGGCAGCGATCAGACAGCTCGTCCGCAACTGGATTCTGGATACAAAAGGGACGGAGATTCGGATGAACGTCCTTAGTCCGGGTTCAGTCGTCACACCGGCGTACGATGAATTGTTCGGCTCCGAGCTTGACAATTACCTGGAACAGGCCAAAACAGATGTCCCGTTAGGCAGAGTAGCGCAGGTAGAAGAAATCGCAAATGCAGTCATGTTCCTGGCCTCTGAGGAGAGCAGTTATTTGAACGGCATTGAATTATTCGCTGACGGCGGAGTGGCTCAAATCTAATTCAGCTTAATGCACTGTATCAGGAGATGGTAGATTGTTATGAAAATCTTTCACTGTGAACTGGAAGTCACACTAGAGGTCATCGGAGGGAAGTGGAAGGGGCTTGTGCTGTACTATTTAAGAAGTATGCAGGACAATCCTACACTCCGGGCGAGTTTAAGATTTTAAATCTAGATTAAGTGTTGTTTTTTTGATCCGAACATGTTAAAGTGGCAATGTAAACGGTTAATTGATTTTTTATTTCCGGAAAAGCAAAAAATTAATTTCATATCATCCAATTACAGCGTGTTACTGTTCGGCAGGCAAGGCTTGAATTGGGTGGGAATGCTTGATATTCCTACCCGATTTGGGCCTTTTTTTATGCTTCTATATCCTAAAGTGAGGTGCTCAGCATGGACTACAAACAAACCGCGAAGACTATTTTTGACAAAGTGGGCGGCAATGATAATATCAATGAAGTCATTCACTGTTCCACCCGTCTGCGCATGAATCTGAAGAATCCGCAAGCAGCCAAAACCGATGAAATCAAATCCATAGACGGGATTATGGGAGCCGTCTACAGCGGCGGCCAATACCAGGTGATTGTTGGAAACGATGTCGGTAATGTGTACAATGAGTTTATTAAACTCATGGATACGAAGAAGACGCCCGCCCAGGAGGAGCCGAAGAAAAGAGACCTGAGCTTCAAGGGACTGTTCGACAGCTTCGCGGGAATCATCACCGGGATTTTCCAGCCGATCATTCCGGCGATTGCCGCTTCGGGGATGCTGAAGGCGTTGCTGCTGCTCAGCACCTCGCTGAACCTCCTGACCAAGGAGAGCCAGCTCTACCTGCTGCTCAGCTTCATTGCAGACGCCGCGTTCTACTTCTTACCGGTGCTGCTGGCCTTCTCCAGCTCCCAGAAGTTCAAAACCAATCCGTACATCTCGGTCACTCTGGCCGGAGTACTCCTGCATCCCAAATTGATCGCCCTGCTGGCAGGTGAAGTCCCTGTCCAGTTCGCCGGACTGCCGGTGCCGAATGTCTCGTATGCATCAAGCGTTATCCCGATTATCCTGACTGTCTGGCTGATGTCTTATGTGGAACGGTTTGCCGAGAAGGTCTCGCCGGGACCCGTCAAGATTTTCCTGAAGCCGATGATTGTCATTCTGGTGATGGCTCCGCTGGCTTTAGTCGCACTGGGACCGCTCGGAAACTACCTGGGTCAAGGCTTGTCCGACGGAATCTTCTGGATTCAAGGGAAGTTCGGCTGGTTGACGGTGGTGATATTATCTGTCATTCTCCCGTTCATCGTCATGTTCGGGATGCACAAAGTGTTCTACCCGGTTATTTTTGCCGCAATGGTGTCGCCGGGGTATGAAACGCTGATTCACAGTGCCATGTTGTCCTCTAATATTGCGCAAGGCGCAGGTGCGCTCGCGGTATGGTTCCTGGCTAAGGATAAGAAGCTGAAGCAGATCGCCTTACCGGCCGGGATCTCCGGATTGTTCGGGATCTCAGAGCCTGCACTATACGGAATACACCTTAAGCTGAAAAGAACCATGGTCGCCTGTATGATCGGAGCCGGTTCGGCCGGACTGTTTGCCGGGATCGTCAATCTGAAGGCTTACGCTGCTGTAGGTCCGGGTATCGCTTCACTGCCGATGTTTATCGGGGAAAAGAACAACTTCATGTACGCCCTGATTACGCTGGGGATCTCCCTGGTCGTTACGCCAATTGCGGTGTACTTCATCGGCTTCAAAGAGGACACCGGCGGAGTGCAGCCGGAAGCTGTCACAGCGAAATCCGCCGATGTACCGGCAGCTCCGCAGGAAACCGGAAGACCGAAATCCCGGATGGTTATCTTCTCACCGATTGAGGGAGAAGCCATTCCTCTAAGACAGGTTAAGGATGAAGCCTTCGCACAGGAGGCGATGGGCCAGGGGATGGCCATTAAGCCAAGTAAGGGAGAGGTTGTTGCCCCGTTCGACGGAACCGTGGAGACGGTATTCAGAACGAAGCATTCCATTGGGCTGAAATCGGTGGAGGGAGTAGAAATCCTCATTCATGTGGGACTGGATACCGTCAAGCTTAAGGGGCAGCACTTCAATGTTGTAGTGCAGGAAGGCGATACGATCAAGCATGGACAACTGCTGATTGAATTCGATATGAAGGCGATTGAGGCAGCCGGATTCGATACGACTACGCCGGTGATCGTCACCAACACGCCGGATTACCTGGAGATTCTCGGACATGAATACAGCGGAAAGATCGGGCCGGAGATGCCGTTAATTACCGTTTTATAAGACATTATGGGGTCTAAGATGCCCTGGAGAACGTGAGGTATACGCTAATGAGAGTAGTGAAAATTCTCAATGTAAACATAGTTCTGGCCGACCGCGAGGATGGCAAGGAAGTCATCGTGATGGGGAAGGGAATCGGCTTCAAAAGCAAGCCGGGGGATACCGTTAATGAGCATGAGATCGAGAAGGTCTACATCGTCGAGAACAAGGACATGGCTTCCGATATGACCGCCTTAATGCGCGAGACCCCCAAGGAATACCTGATCCTGGCCGATGAGATCATATCGTATGCAAAAAGCGTTCTATCCAGGCATCTTAGCGAGAACCTCTATGTCTCTCTGACCGATCACTTATATATGGCAACCAAACGCTTCCAGTCCAATATAACGATCCAGAACCGGATGCGGTGGGAGGTACAGAAGTTCTACCCGCGTGAATATCAGATTGGACTGCAGGCGCTGGAGATGATCAGGGACAAGATCGGAATTTCTTTGCCGGAAGAGGAAGCCGCGAACATCGCCTTTCATCTGGTGAATGCCCAGCAGACCGAGGACAACATGAGCCAGGTGCTGATGATGACCAAGACGGTCAACGATATTTTGAATATTATCAAAATTCATTACGGTGTTGATTTTGATACGATGAGCATTAACTATTCGCGGTTCTTGACTCATCTCCAGTTCTTTGTGCAGCGCCTGATCGAGAACAAAATGCTTGAATCGCAGGACAGCGAGCTGCTTGACCAGATATCGAATAAATACCCGGAGGAAGGAAAATGTGTAGCATCCATCAATACGTACATTGGAGCCAGGTTCCACCGGTTCATGTCTAATGAGGAGATGCTCTATCTGATTATCCATATCAGCCGGGTGATGAACAGAAAAGAATAGTGGAGGGGTCATATTGAGTACACAGCGGATTTTTCCGGACGGATTCTTATGGGGCGGTGCCATCGCTGCCAATCAGGCAGAGGGTGCCTGGAACGTAGACGGCAAAGGGCTGTCCACGGCAGACATGGCTACTTACAAGCGAAACCTGGGTAAAGGGGACTACAAGAAGCATAATGCAGTGAGCGATGAGCAGCTGAAGAAAGCTATGGAAGATAATTCTGACCAGGACTATCCCAAAAGAAGAGGCATCGACTTCTATCACCGTTACCCCGAGGACCTGGCCTACATGCAGGAGATGGGTCTCCGAACCTTGCGGCTCTCCATCGCCTGGACGCGGATCTATCCAAACGGTGATGAACAAATTCCCAATGAGGCGGGTCTGGCGTTCTATGACCGGGTGTTCGATGAAATGCTGAAGCGGGGCATCGAGCCGCTGGTGACCCTGTCGCATTATGAAATGCCGATGCATCTGGTGAACCAGTACGGCGGCTGGACCTCCCGTGAGGTGGTTGATTTCTTCGTGCGGTACTGCACCACTGTATTTGACCGTTATAAGAACAAGGTGAAGTATTGGATTACCTTCAATGAGATTGACGGGATTGTCCGCCATCCGTTCACGAACGGAGGCATTGTGCCCGACCGGTTCGGAGAGGCGGAGCAAGTGGAGCAGGCGGTCTATCAGGCGCTGCATCATCAGTTTGTGGCCAGTGCGCTGGCGGTGAAGCATTGTCATGAGATCATCCCGGGCGCAGTGATCGGTTGTATGCTCACAAGCCTGCTGCATTACCCGCACACCTGCAATCCGCAGGATGTACTCGCCGCGCATAAGAATAATGAATTCAACCTGTTCTTCACCGATGTTCAGGTGCGTGGAGCTTATCCGAGATATATTCAGCGCTTCTTCAAGGAAAAAGGTATCGTCATTGCCAAGGCCGAAGGCGACGATCTGGTGCTGCGCGAGCATACCGCCGATTTCATCTCCTTCAGCTATTACAATTCCTTCGTGGCCGGTGCGCAGAGCGAGGGGCTGGAGAAGGTCAGCGGAAATACAATGGGCGGCATTAAGAATCCGTACCTCCCGCTTAGCGAATGGGGCTGGCAGATTGATCCGGTCGGATTACGGCTGACGCTGAATAATCTGTATAACCGGTATCAGATTCCGCTGTATGTGGTAGAGAACGGATTGGGTGCCTATGATAAGGTGGAGGAGGACGGGGCCATTCATGACCCTTACCGGATCGAATATCTCCGCTCTCATATCGAACAGATGCATGAAGCCATTCTGGACGGGGTAGAGGTTATCGGCTACACGGCTTGGGGAATCATTGACCTGATCAGCTATTCTTCCTCTGAGATGGAGAAGCGTTATGGTCTGATCCATGTCGATCAGGATAATGACGGAAACGGGACGCTGGAGCGCAGACGTAAGGATAGCTTTTACTGGTACAAGGAAGTTATTCGTGAGAATGGGTTGCATAGATAAATTTAGACATCCCGACCCGATTTTCCCTGCCTCATCCTTTACTTTCAATTCCGGGGACTATATAATAAGACCAATTGTATATGGGAGTAACCGGAGGAGCCTGCCAACAGCGGG
Organism: Paenibacillus piscarius; assembly: GCF_022234545.1. GTDB lineage: Bacteria > Bacillota > Bacilli > Paenibacillales > Paenibacillaceae > Paenibacillus_AQ > Paenibacillus_AQ piscarius. The sequence continues at coordinate 103,341 of NZ_JAIEUI010000006.1, read as the reverse complement.
CTCTTTTTGTGTTGCGGATTGGCAAAAATTAACTGTTACGGAGGAAATGAATGTTGGACATGAATCTGGAAACGAAACAGGAAAGTATCATGGTATGCGTGCATTACGGTCCCCATGGGCAGCGGCTGATCCAGAGAGGCAGTGAGCTGGCCAGGAAGCTGCAGGCGCCGCTCGTTGTCCTGACGGTGGATGCGGGCTCAGATGGATACCAGGAGTATAGCCCGGAGAAGCAGCTGTACCTGTCCGGCTGGGCGAACCAGACGAAGGAGGCCGGGGGACAATTCCTGACCCGCAGCTCGGGCGGCAAAAAGCCCGCACAGGTCATTGTGGAAGCTGCCCGTGAACACCAAGTAACCCAAATCGTCATCGGCCAGTCTACCCAAACGCTGTGGCAGGAGATTACACGGGGGAACTTCATCAATGAGCTGATGGAGCTGGTCGGTACAATAGATCTCCATATCGTTGCTGTGCAGCGTTATCCCGAATTGCTGGAACAGACACATGAGCGCGGCTTTACCGCTTATCTGGTGAAGACGGGGAGCGGTTATAGTCTGGCGGAGGAGCCACGCGGGGATGAAGTGCTGAAGGGAACCTTCTTCCGGGAGCTGGACACGGACTTCAACACCGGTCTGTTCAAAATCGTGAATAACGGTGAAGCACAGTATCTACGAATTGTACAAAGCGAATGGGTGAAACCTGAATGAGCAAACTAAACGAGAGAAGGAGGGATTGAGCCGTGCTGTTTATGGTTATTCTGCTGCCATTGATATGGTCTGCACTCTTGCTTGGGGTTAGACATACCTCACGCTTTCATCTGGGATGGATTATTCTGCCCGTTCCGGCGGCTCTATTCCTGTATGTGCTGACGAAAATCCCGGCGATCCGCGCAGGTGAATCCCTGATAGACCAAGTGGCCTGGATGCCGTCATTTGGTGTGAATCTGAATTTCATTCTGGACGGCCTCAGCCTGATATTTGTCTTGCTGATTACGGGAATGGGGGCACTTGTCGTGCTGTACTCCATTTTCTATCTTAATAAGCAGACGGAAGGGCTCCGGCGGTTCTATCTGTATCTGCTGATCTTCATGGGAGCAATGCTTGGGGTCGTGCTGTCCGATAACCTGATCGTCCTGTACGGGTTCTGGGAGCTTACCAGTATTTCTTCGTTCCTGCTGATCGCTTTCTGGTACGGCCGGGAACGCTCCGGGTATGGGGCCGTCAAATCCATGCTGATCACCGTGTTCGGCGGCCTGGCCATGTTCGCGGGCTTCAATCTGCTGTATGTGATGACCGGTACTTACAGTGTCCGGGAGATTATTGCGCTCTCGGGGACTTTGACAGACCACGCCCTGCTGCTCCCGGCGATTCTGCTTATATTGCTGGGCGCCTTCACGAAGTCGGCCCAGTTCCCGTTCCACATCTGGCTGCCTGACGCCATGGAAGCGCCGACTCCGGTCAGTGCATATCTCCATTCCGCTACAATGGTGAAGGCGGGGATTTATCTGGTCGCCCGGCTGACGCCTGTCTTTGCAGGACAGTCCGTATGGTTCTGGCTGGTGTCAGTAACCGGACTGCTCACCTTAATATACGGGTCCTTCAAAGCCATACGCCAGACAGATCTCAAAGCCTTACTGGCCTACTCCACCATCAGCCAGCTGGGACTGATCATGTCATTGCTGGGGCTTGGATCAGCTGCCGGCTTTTACAGCGGGACGCAGGAGGCCATGTTCTATACCCTGGCTACGTCAGCCGCACTTTTCCACCTGATTAACCATGCCGTCTTCAAAGGCAGCCTGTTCATGGTAGTTGGCATCATTGACCATGAGACGGGAACGCGCGACCTGCGCAAGCTGGGCGGCCTGATGACCCTGATGCCCGTAACCTTCTCCATCGCTTTGATGGGGGCGTTCTCGATGGCAGGGCTGCCGCCGTTCAGCGGATTTCTCAGCAAGGAGATGTTCTTTACGGCTGTGCTGAATATCCAGGAATTTGACCTGCTGAGCTCCGCATACTGGATTCAGCTGTTTCCGGTTATTGCCTGGATTGCAAGTGTGTTTACTTTTGTATACAGTATGATTCTTGTATTCAAAACCTTTGGCGGCAAGCTTCAGCGGGCCAAGCTGGACAAAGCTCCGCATGAAGCCCCGGTCGGCCTGCTGCTGCCGCCCGTAATCCTTATCTCGCTTACGCTGGTGTTCGCCTTCTGGCCGGAGCTGGTCTCCATTAACCTGGTCGAGCCGGCGCTGGCTTCCATCCATACCGGACGCCTTACACCGGTTGAGGCGCTGGAAGTATCTATTCATTTCTGGCATGGCTGGACACCCGAGCTCTTCATGACAATGGGTGTGGTCGCAGCGGGCTGGCTTCTGTTCAAGGGCTATACCCGGCTAAGGGTGCTGGACCGCGAAGCGAGAGGGCGCAATACGCTGAACCGGATATATGATGGTTCACTGAAGCTGCTTGAAGGTGGCTCCAGACGGTTTACGAATGCCTATATGACGGGCTCTAACCGCCATTACCTGCTATACATCTTCAGCTTCTTCATCGTCGCCCTGATGGCGGCCCTGCTGCGGGAGCCGGGGATCCGCCTGGGCATGGATCATTATGCGAAGCTATCGTTCTATGAACTGGCCGTCATTGCAGTCATGCTGCTCTCTGCCTTTGCTGTCCCTTTTGCCAAATCACGGGTCAATGCAATCCTGTTCACCGGCGGTACCGGGTACATGGTCACTCTGCTGTTCGTCCTGTTCCGCGCGCCTGATCTGGCGCTCACGCAGATGATTATCGAGACCGTATCCGTTATCCTGTTCCTGCTCTGCTTCCGGTATCTCCCGAAGCTGAAGCAGCAGAAGGAGAAGCTGCCCTTCAAGCTGCCGAATCTGATCATTGCGGTTGGCGTAGGGGTGACGGTCACGCTGGTAGCTCTGGCCGCGATGGGCAGCAGTCCGTTCAAGCCGATCTCTGAGTTCTTCCTGAAGGAGAGCTATAATCTGGCCGGAGGCAAAAACGTGGTCAACGTCATCCTGGTCGACTTCCGCGGATTCGATACGTTGTTTGAAATCATGGTGCTGGGTATCGCATCGCTGGCCATCTATGGCCTGATCCAGCTGCGGATGGACGAAGATCTGACCCGGCCGAAGCCGGAGCAACGCCGTCTGGCCGTCCCGCTACGCAGCAACGATGTCATTCTGCAGACGATGTCCAAGGGAATCATTATTATCATTCTTATCTTCTCGCTGTATCTGTTCCTGGCCGGCCATAACCATCCGGGAGGAGGCTTCATCGGGGCACTCATGACCTCCGCCGCGCTGGTGCTGCTGTCCATTGCCTTCGGAATGGATCAGATCCGCCAAGCCTTTCCGGTGAATTACCGTCTGCTTACCGCAACCGGACTCCTGCTGGCGATTCTGACTGCCTCAGGCTCGTTCCTGTTCGGGGCTCCTTTTCTAAGCCACACCTTCGGCCACTTCCATCTGCCGCTACTTGGCGATGTGGAGCTGGCAACTGCCGTGCTGTTTGACCTGGGCGTCTATCTGGCGGTAGTCGGGGTAGCGATGAATATTATTCTAACGATTGGAGGGGATAAACGATGGAACTCGTAATGGCGCTGGCCATCGGCATTCTCTTTACTATAGGTGTCTATCTGATTCTGTCGCGGAGCCTGCTGCGGATTGTGCTCGGAACCTCGCTGCTCACCCATGGCGTGCATCTGCTGCTCCTGACCATGGCCGGTCTCAAGACAGGCTCAGCTCCTGTACTGGGCAAGGCAGAATCATATGTGGACCCGTTGCCGCAGGCTCTGATTCTGACCTCGATCGTCATCAGCTTCGGGGTAACAGCCTTCTTCTTCGTACTTGCTTACCGCTCCTATCAGGTGCTGGGCACAGATGAAATTGACAGCATCAAGGAGGCCAAGGAATGAGCAATCTACTGGTGCTGCCCATTCTGATTCCGCTGTGCACAGCAGTGCTTCTGATCTTCCTCAGGGGTAAGCTGCGCCTGCAGCGGGGAATCAGCGTGGTTAGCAGCGTACTTACGGTTCTTATATCCATCCTGCTGATTGCACATGTGCACAAGGAGGGCTTCCTGACCTTGCAGATGGGGGGCTGGGCTCCTCCTTACGGCATTGTCTTTGCCGGTGATATGTTCGCACTCCTGCTGGTGACGGCGGCTTCAATTGCAAGCTTAGCCATCCTGTTATACTCCATTAGCACCATCGGGGAGAAGCGGGAGCATTATTATTACTACACGTTCTATCATTTCTTGCTGGTCGGAGTATTCGGCTCGTTCCTCACCGGGGATATCTTCAATCTGTTCGTCTTCTTTGAGGTGATGCTGATCTCATCCTACGCGCTTCTGTCCCTGGGAGGGACCCGGCTTCAGCTCAAGGAGACATCCAAGTACCTGCTCATCAACATTGTCTCCTCCACCTTGTTTGTAGCAGCCGTTGCCTATCTCTATGCAGCAGCCGGGACACTCAACATGGCCCATTTGTCCCAGCGGATCAGTGAAGCAGGGCAGGGAGGCGTGCTTAACGTCATTGCCGTACTCTTTCTCATCGTATTCTCCCTGAAAGCCGGGCTGTTCCTGTTCTTCTGGCTTCCCGGCTCCTACAGCGCTCCGCCGGCGGCGGTCCGGGCCTTGTTCGGTGCTCTGCTGACCAAAGTGGGGCTGTATGCCATTATCCGTACATTCACACTGCTGTTCGTTGACAACGCCGGCCTGACCCATAGCCTGATCCTCTGGATGGCCGCGGCTACGATGATTCTGGGCAGCCTGGGAGCAGTGGCCTACAAGGATATTCCGCGGATTCTGAATTACAATGTGATTATCAGTGTCGGGTTCGTGGTCCTTGGACTCGCTGCGGGAACCCGGGATTCGCTGGACGGGACAGTCTTCTATCTGTTGCATGATATATTGGCCAAAGCCCTTCTGTTCATCCTTGGCGGCTTAATCATCTCAGCGGCAGGAACAGACCGGTTGAGCGGGATGGGCGGCATGATCCGCAGGTATCCGCTGCTGGGCTGGATGTTCTTTATTCTGGCACTAGCCCTCATGGGGATTCCGCCGCTGAGCGGCTTTGCCGGGAAGCTGCTGATTATCCGGGGCGCTCTGGATGCGAAGCTGCTTACCCTGTCGCTGATCGGGCTGGGCTCAAGCTTCATGGTGCTCTATTCCTTAATTAAAGTGTTCCGGCAGGCCTTCTGGGGCAATGAGGTGGAGGCAGAGCGGCCTCGGGTCAGCATGAAGGGGCCATTAGCCGTAGCTGCAGGACTTCTGGTGCTCGTCGCCGCGATGGGAATCGGGGCGGAGGCTCTTTTTGCCTATGTCTCGCAGGCGGGTTCGGTCCTGGCTTCACCTGAGCTATATATCCAAGCCATAATGAAGGAGTAGAGGAGATGGCCTTACAATTATTATTTAATCTGTTAATTGCATTCCTGTGGATGGGCATTAATAACGATGGCTCCTTCTCCAGCTTCCTGATCGGTTTCCTGCTCGGCATCGGGATACTGCTGCTGTTCAGAAGATCACGGTCTCAGTCCCGTCCCTTTTATCTGCGCCGTCTGTGGTCGATTCTGAAGCTGGTGCTGATCTTCATCCGTGAATTGACCATTTCGAACTTTGTAGTGATCGGGCATATTCTCCGTCCGAGGCTGGCGATCCGTCCCGGTATCTTTGCTTATGAGACCTCCTTGACCTCAGCCTGGGAAGTCACGCTGTTATCCTGTCTGATCTGTCTGACCCCGGGTACGCTGACACTGGATGTATCCGCAGACGGCACCACCTTATATATTCATGCGATTGATATTCAAGATGCTGAAGCTATGGCTACGCAGATTAGAACCAACTTTGAGCAAGTCATTCAGGAGGTGACCCGCTGATGGTCCAGACATTGTTAACTACAGCACTGGTCATTCTGGGAGCCGCGCTGCTGGCCTGCCTGTTCCGCCTGCTGAAGGGGCCGACACGATCAGACCGTGTAGCCGCTCTGGATACGATAGGAATTCACATCCTTGCGATGATTACTGTGATCGGCATGCTGCTGAATACCCAGGATTTCCTGGAGGTTATTCTGGTTATCGGCATTCTGACGTTTATTGGAACAACCGCCCTCGCCAGATACATTGAGCGTGGCGTGGTCATGGAGGAAGGGGAGAGAACCCGTGACAGGTGAATTAATCAGCTCCATTCTGGTGGTGCTTGGCGCCATATTCTGTGCGATCAGCGCGTTCGGCTTAATCCGGCTGCCGGATGTATATTTGCGCTCACATGCAGCTACCAAAAGCGCCACCTTCGGGGTACTCTGCCTGCTGGGCGGCGGATTCCTGTACTTCTGGTTCAAGGATGGAAGCATCAGTGTCAAGCTGCTGCTCGCGATTCTGTTTGTATTCATTACTTCGCCGGTGGCCGGTCATCTCAATGGCCGGGCAGCCTACCGTTCGGGAGTGCCGCTGTGGAAGGACAGCATCCGCGATGACCTGCTTAAGCAGGCAGAACCGTCCCGGGACGAGTCTGCGAAGTGAGCTGATGAGTCTGGGAAATTAAGGATGCCAAAAAATCCGAAGCTTAGTATAATAGAGAACAGACGGATTCTTAGGAGGTGGTTGTATGAGTGAAAGTGGTATTAGCGACATTAGCGGTATTACTCCCATTACCCAATTGAATATGAAAAGGAGAGGCTTTCATGAGCTACAACCCCGAAATCCCGAGAACCCGGTACGACAACTATGGCGACCGTGAATGGACACGTCTGACAAAGGATGGGCCAGGCGAGCTTTTGTATCAGGTACATTTAGACATTCTACAGCGCTATATCAAGCCTGGAGATCAGGTGCTGGAGATTGGCGCAGGTTCAGGCAGGTACACCAAAGATCTGGCTACCATGTGTGCTGAATTGACTGTTGCTGATCTGTCCAGCCATCAGATTGCATTCAACAAGTCCAAAATGCAGGAGCTGTCTCTATATGACAGAATCAAGGCTTATCATGTGTTAGATGTACTGGATATGAGCGTATTTGCAGATGCTTCTTTTGACTCTGCGGTCTGTATCGGCGGTGTGATCAACTATCTCTTGGATAAAGAGACGGATGGCATCCGGGAGCTGCTAAGAGTACTTAAGCCGGGCGGCATCCTGATTGTCGGGTCGATGAGCTTCATCGGTGCATCCATGTATTATCTCGAAGGCATCCGCTATGAAAAGGGACAGTTCGGGATCGATGCGACAAGATGGATCATGAATACGGGAATTCAAGACGAAGAGCATTACCCCGTTCCCAGCAAGCATTATGTCCACATGATGAGAAGCTCTGAATTAGATGCTTTATTTGCCCGGTTTCCGGTTAATGTTATGGAGAGAAGCTCTGCGGGATTATATACACAAGCTGGAGACGCTGCCTTGGAGAACGCCAGGGGCGACCAGGAATTCTGGAAGCTGATTGTCGAACACGAAATCGCGTTCACCAAACTGCCGGGCACGCTTGATTGTGGAATGAATCTCATCTACGTTGTGCGCAAGCTATAGTGCTGACGCCCGTCTGCCACCAACAGGCGGGCTTTTTGTATATCCGATCGAATGGGGGAGCAATGGTGGGAGTATGGACCAGCTCGATGAATGGTGCACCTTGGACAAAAGGTAAAATGGATCAAGCGGTGAAGCAGCTGCGCGAGCGGGCGCTTATTTCGTATGTCATTGATGTAGACAAGCCTCGGGATCTGCTGGACTTAGATCAGCATATATTTGCAAAACGCCCGGATTTGATATTATCTGTTAGCCAAGTCGACATGAAAGGGCGTTACACCAAGGAATTACTACATATCATTTCAGAGTTGCAGCACATCACAGCACTGCAGCTCAACCTGATTCATAGTATTGACCTGAGTGTGCTTAGCAAGCTAGAGCGGCTGCAGTTTCTATCCATTACAACCAAAAAGCCGGTAGACCTTAGCTTCATCTCCAGCTTCAAGGAGCTGCAATATCTCTCGGTCCATGGAAAATATGCAGACTTAACGCCGATAGGCGATGCTTCCAGCCTGGATACCTTAATCTTGCGTACTACGATTCATGAACTTGAGTTTATCCGCCGGTTACCCAAGCTGCAATGCTTTTTCATACATGACTCTATACTCAACGGGTCACTAGATGCCCTTGCGGATTCCTCGGTGACCATGCTTAGTCTGGCCGCTATCCGTAACCTCAGCGAACTGGATGTATTGGCGTCCATGCAGAATCTCGCTTACCTTCGCTTGTCCTTACCTAAGGTGAAGGCTCTGTGTGACTTCACTAATATGTACAAGCTCAGACAGCTTGAACTGGATCAGATGAAAGCCCTGGAGCACATCGCTCCACTGTGGGCCGTACCGCAGCTTGAAATGCTAGAGCTCAGAGAGCTATCCGCAACCGTGACTGCGAAGGATTTAGAGCCTCTTACCGGAATGGAGCATCTTAAGCAGGTGGATTTCCAGTTCATTGATTTCAATAAAGGCAGGATCACCAGGTTACGGGAATGGTTTGCCCAAGCTGGCAAGAGCCAGCTTTTGTATGAGAATATTCCTGAAGCTAAGCGGATCAGGCCCATGTCGCTCGTTCATTTACGCAAGCATATAGGGTCGGATCAATAAATTGGGGCATAGGAGAGATTACCATGATTGATTTAGCACAGCTTCAACAAAGAGTGTATCAGAACAAAATCGCGAAGGGGTTCAATGTAACCGACATTTATCAGGAATTCTGTCTGCTCCACGGTGAATTATCTGAAGCCTGCGATGCTTACCGGAAGAAGAAGGACGATCTCGGTGAAGAATTGGCGGACGTCGCTATTTATCTAATAGGTCTTTCGGAGATTCTTGGGATTAACCTGGAAGAGGAGATCATGAACAAGATCGAAAAAAATGAGAAAAGGATCTATGAAAATAAAGATGGCGTGCTGCTAAAAGTGACGGAATGATCATTCTTTTGTTCCCCCTCAAGCCCTAATACAACGCGATTCATGTTAAGATTATTAAAGTGTGAAAACAATCCGGGTGGTATATTCACTATAAAAAAGGAGGATAACAGCTTGATCAGTCCATCCCAGTTCATCCACAACAGCCCTCCTGAGTCTCTGTCTGCCCGCAAGGGCTATCACTGGCTTGTCGTGTCAACCGTATGCATCGGCGCATTCATGGCAGCGCTCGACGCAAGCATCATCAATCTGGCTCTTCCGTCCCTGGTTACGCAGCTGAATGTATCTATGGCCACGGTGGAATGGATCAGCCTCGTATATCTGCTCACACTCGCATCACTCGTCATTCCCTTCGGCCGCCTGGCAGACATGCTGGGCCGCAAATGGATGTACACCGGCGGGTTCACGGTATTCCTGATCAGTTCATTACTCTGCGGGCTGGCGCCAACCTTTGGCGTTCTTTTGCTTGCCCGGGTATTGCAGGCTGTAGGTGCAGCGATGCTCCAGGCGAACAGCGTAGCGATCATTACGGCCGTGACCCCGCCGCAGCATCGGGGCAAAGCGATCGGCATCCAGGCCAGTGCGCAAGGCATCGGTCTCAGTCTGGGGCCGGTTATCGGCGGCGGACTTTTGGCCATGGGAGATTGGCGCTGGCTATTCTACATTAACATTCCCATCGGGATCATCGGGACGATTCTCGGGATTCTGCTGCTTCCGCAGGATAACGCTAAGAAGAAGGAATCGTTCGACCTTTGGGGAATGCTGTTCCTCATTCCGTTTCTGGTCTTCCTGGTCTATATCCTCAACAATGGAACCGCACTCGGCTGGGCTTCGCCGGTTATATTGATCGGGTCGTTCACCGCATTGCTGGCCTTAACCTCGTTCATCCGGGAAGAGCAGCATACGCCCGTTCCGCTGATGGACCTGGCGCTGTTCCGCAGCAGTATCTTTATTCGTGGAAATCTGACAGGGTTCCTGTCCTTTACCGTCATGTATGGCGTGCTGCTGCTCAGTCCGTTTCTGATGGAAGCCGTCTTCCATGCCAATTCTATCCGTGCGGGGCTATATCTGTCATTTGTTCCGATCGGGATGACGCTAATGACGCCGGTCTCGGGCTATCTCGCGGACCGGTTTGGCATCCGGCTGCCCGCTATCACCGGTATTGTTGCGCTACTGATCGGCTGTGCCGCTCTGGCGTCGATTCGCAGTGATGGCGATATTGCCCGGCTCCTGCTCGGTTTGGGGCTGGTCGGGGGAGGCATGGGCCTGTTTACGCCGCCCAACAACAGTAATGTCATGGGCAATGTACCGGGGGCACGGCTTGGCGTGGCTGGAGCAACGCTTAATATGAGCCGGACCATCGGCATGGGAATGGGCATTACGCTGGGCGGGACACTTTACCGGCTGGCCCAGAATATTTTTCCGGAGGCAGGGAATCTTATGGCCTTTCGGGCCTCGTTTGTCTGTATTAGTGTCATGGGGCTCGCAGCACTGGCCATTACCTGTATTCCGCAGCCCAATCCGACGAAATACGATGAAGCTCATATCGAATACTATATTTAAAGGTACAGAAAGGGACACGCATGGCGCGGGCTCTTTCGTACGGAATGATTTCATAGTCCGGCCTAAAGTTACACATACTTTAGTGAAGAGCGGTTTACATAAACTACCGACGGAGGTTCACTTATGGTCTTTATCATTTCAATTACCATCGTAGCGATTTTTGCTTTATGGGGAGCCGTAGCGCCTGATCAGATGGCCGAGACAGCTAATGCCGCATACAATTTCTCCATCCATAATTTCGGCTGGTTCTATTTGCTGGCTACTTTGTTCTTCCTGATCTTCACTTTCTACTTAGCCTTCAGCAGGTTCGGCAGTATCCGGCTGGGAGATGATGACGACGAACCGGAATATTCCACGATATCCTGGCTGTCCATGTTATTCAGCGCAGGGATGGGGATCGGGCTTGTCTACTGGGGAGTCGCTGAACCGCTGTCCCATTATTTATCTCCGCCAGAGGGCGTAGCTGGAGGGACGACCGAAGCAGCACGGATCTCTATGCGGTATTCCTTTTTCCACTGGGGACTGCACCCTTGGGCGATCTATGCCGTCATCGGCTTGACGCTTGCTTATTTCCAGTTCCGCAAAGGGTATAAGGGCCTGATCAGCGCAGCCTTCATTCCTTTACTTGGGGAGCGGCTGGTTGCCGGCTGGCTGGGCAAGGCTATCGATATTTTGGCGGTCATTGCTACTATTTTTGGGGTAGCGACTTCTCTGGGCCTCGGAGCTCTGCAGATTAACGGAGGGTTGCACTATTTATTCGGAGTTCCTAACACCGTATCTGCTCAGATTGTTATTATCGCTATTGTAACTGTGCTGTTCCTAATCTCCGCTACCAGCGGCTTGGACAAGGGAATCAAAATCCTCAGCAACACCAACTTAGTAATCGCCATTCTATTGATGCTGTTTGTGTGGATTATGGGGCCGACCTCGTTTATTTTTGATACCTTTACAACCACGCTAGGCAGCTACCTGCAGAATATTGTCAATATGAGTCTGAGGTTAACGCCATTCTCCAAGGGAACCTGGGTCGGAGCCTGGACCTTATTCTATTGGGCCTGGTGGATTGCCTGGGCACCGTTTGTCGGGACATTCATTGCCAGGGTCTCCAAGGGAAGAACGATTAAGGAATTTGTCATTTGCGTGCTGATTATCCCGACTCTGTTCGGCTTCATCTGGTTCTCGGTATTTGGCGGAACGGGCATGCAAATGGAACTGTTCGATGCTGTCCAGCTGGCAGACGCCGTAAAAGCAGATACGACGACCGCTCTATTTGTCATGCTGGAGCAACTCCCATTAGGCACTCTAGTATCGTTTATCGCTACGATGCTGATTATGATCTTTTTTATCACTTCAGCCGATTCGGCTACCTTTGTACTGGGCATGCTGACTTCAGACGGCAAGCTTAACCCGAGTGCCAGAGTGAAATTAACCTGGGGCATTCTGCAATCCGCCATCGCTGTGGTGCTGCTGATCAGCGGCGGATTAAGCGGCCTTCAGACTGCTTCTATTGTTGCTGCATTGCCGTTCGCCATTGTCTTGATCGGCATGTGCTTCTCCCTGCTCAAGGCCCTCAAAGAAGAGGACAAAGAGCGCCGTCAACGGGAAAAGCGCCAACGGCAGAAGCTGAAGCGGCTGCTGGAGGAGCATGAAGCAAGTGATATCAAAGAGCTACTGCAGTAATAACACTTAATTTTAAAAATTCTCTACAACCCATCCCTCAAAAGCCAGTGTTATCCTTAACTAAAACTATACAAAGGTGTGTGTTAAAGATCACAAGGGATAATCAGAGGCTAGATCAAAAGAGGATGGAGCTAGTTGTAGAGAACCTGGAAAAAAGCTTCGATAGTAAGCATGTATTGACCGGTGCGGACATGGTGTTTGAGCAGGGGAAGATTTACGGTCTGCTTGGCCGCAACGGGGCAGGGAAGACGACTTTGTTCAATTGCTTAAGCGGAGAATTAGAGGCAGATCGTGGAAGGGTGAAGCTGGTACAAGGCAATTCCAGCCGTGATTTGCACGCAGAGGATGTCGGTTATGTCCATTCCCTGCCAATTTTACCGGAATTCCTGACCGGATATGAATTTATTCGTTTCTATATAGATGTGAATCAGGCAGCAATTGCAGACCAGGGCGGCGATATAGATGTGCTATTTGACTTGATGTCTATTGAAGAGAGTGACCGCCACAAGCTGATTAAGCATTATTCGCACGGCATGAAAAACAAGCTGCAAATGCTGCTCGTGCTGCTCATGAAGCCTCCCGTCATTCTGCTGGATGAGCCGCTGACTTCGCTTGATGTCGTTGTTGCCTTAGAGATGAAGCAGCTATTACGGAAGATGAAAGACGATCACGTGCTGATCTTCTCCACGCATATCCTGCAGCTGGCCGCCGATTTATGCGATGAGCTGGCCCTGCTTCATCAAGGTAAGCTGACGCGCGTATCAGCAGAGGTGCTGAAGCAGCCGGATGTTGAGCAGCAGGTGATTGAGTTATTGAGCGAAGCTACCGCCCTTGTACCCGAAAGCGGGGAGGTGGATGCCCATGCCGGAGATGCTTAATACGCTCGTTCGTATGTGGCAGTTACAGGTGGCCCTCTTTGTTAACAAGCTGATCTTTTATGCCCAGCGGCTGCCCTTTATCGGGAAGTTAGTTACAGACCGGGCGTATGGGGCTGTGCAAGCCAAGCGGCGCGCTGGCGGGATCGCCGTTGTGCTGATTCTGTTAGGCGGTTTAGCCGAAAGCTTGCTCTATTTCGTAGTGCTGCTTGCGCTGCCGATTGCGCTGTGGACAGACGATTGGACAGTGGATGAACGGCGTGCTTTGTTTATGCATATGTATTTCTGCATCAGTGTTTTACTGGCAGGAGTATCAAGTGCGAAGGTGCTGGAATCCAGTAAAATGAAATACACTGCGGTCCGGCTGATGCGGATTACGCCTACAAGGTATACGCGGGCCGTTTTGGTTAACCGGTATACAGCTTTTCTGGTGTTCCAATGGATTGCCATGATGGTCACTGCCAGCAGCTTGGGCATTTCTGCGAGACAGGCTCTATTGCTGGTTGGTGCTGTGACCCTTTGGAGGATTTTATGTGAACTGCTGCATTTGAGGCTTTTCCGGAGATCTCAGATTATTTTAGTGAAAAAGACAGGGATCGTCTCTGTGGTCATGTTGTTCACACTTGCAGCAGCCTATCTGCCATTGACAGGATTGATGGATGTGCCGCTGTTCGGTGCCATAGTGCTTGGTCAACCGCTGCTTCTGGTGGTGCTACTGCTAAGCGGCCTGGCCGCCGGATATATACTGCTGCGCAGAACGAACTACACGGATGCGGTAAGAGCGGTAACTAGCTTCGATGATCCGCTGCTTAACATGGAACGGATGCTGATGGATCTTCAGCAAAAAAGTGTACAGGTTCAGGCGGATAACGCCAGCGATAGTAGCGGACTTCAGCCTGTTGCGGGCAAGAGAGGTTACGCCTACCTACACTCTGTTTTTGTTAAGCGTCATAGAGGCCATATAACCGCACCATTATATAGAAGGTTAGTGATCATTAGTGTAATGGGCATCCTGTTCACAATCTCAGCACTGACCTTTGCAGATCATCTGAAGGTAACACAGCTTGAACGATATATATCCTTTATCATTCTGGCTATGTTTCAATTGACGATGGGCAATCAGCTATGCAGAGTGCTGTTTCATCACTGCGATCTGCCGCTGTTGCGGTATTCCTTCTACCGGAGGGATGCGCTGCTGCATTTCCGCCTGCGCCTCCGGTGGCTGCTGGGGCGGAATATGCTGATTGGAGCGGTTCTGGCCGCTATGTTGAGTGTGTTTATCCTGATCATCGCTGACGGCAAATTCCATCCGATCCTTCTTCCCGTATGGCTGTTAACGCTGGCGTTGGCAGTGATTTTCTCGGTACATCATTTATTGCTGTATTATCTGCTCCAGCCTTATACCTCAGACATGACAACGGGTAACCCCTGGTTTACTTTGCTGAACAGCCTGGGTTCGATTGGTTTCCTGGCAGCATTCTTGTTGCGCCCGGACCCGTGGAGCTTAGCGGTTACCATCACATTGCTCACTGTCGTGTATTTCATCAGTGCAATACAGCTGGTCGCAAGACATGGAGCCAGACAGTTTAGCTTGAAGTAATACACGTTTCAGTATATACACCCAAGCAAGCAGCGAAGTAACTACATATGTTATTTTGAATTTATTTGCAGCCCGTCAACCTTAACAGGTCGGCGGGCTCTTTTTTGTTTTCTGGCGGCAGTTCAAACACGATCAAACGAACATCGTTCTTGACGAACACCGTTCGTAGTGTTATAAATGAATCAACTTAACTAATCCATAGCTTATCGTCTTCCGCATCATTCAATGTCTGGGCGGAGGCATGGTGGCTCCGATCGGGATAGCCAATGTATTCATGGTCGCTCCACCTGACAAAAGAGGATCGGTCATGGGCATCCTCGAAATCCCGATGCTGCTGGCTCCCATTCTAGGCCCCTTATTGTCGGGCTGGCTGATCGAGTACATTAATTGGCACTGGATCTTTTTCATCAACGTGCCGGTTAGCATCCTGGTTTCTTAAAAAAATAACTATCAATACAAAAGGAGATGTCTAAACATGACAACTGTTCATTCTACAGAACAACGCCGGATCGCTATAATTTGGAGGGGGACCAGGGGGGCTAACGCTTGCCCTGATTCTCCAGCAGCATGGTATTTCCTCGATCGTTTACGAACGTGAGCATCAGGACCTAAGTCATGAACGCGGAGGCTCCTTAGATATCCATGAAGAATCCGGGCAGCTCGCTTTGAAGGAGGCCGGGTTATATGAAGCTTTTCTGCAGGCAGCACGGTTTGAAGGCGAAGACTTCCGGCTTATGGATAAGACGGGGAACATATACCTGGATGAAGTGGCCGACGAAGAGAGCTCGGAAGGGCAGAGACGCCCGGAGATTGACCGTGGTGTGCTTTGTGACTTGCTTTTGAACAAATTAGATCCGTCTACCATACAGTATGGCTATAAACTGGAGAAGGCTGTATCTCTGGGCGAGGGGCAGACGGAGCTTCATTTTGGGAATGGTCATACCACTGTGGCTGATCTTGTCATTGGTGCGGACGGTGCCTTTTCCCGGATTCGTCCTCTGCTTACGGATACCGATGTGGAATATTCAGGTCTGACTATGCTGGAGCTTAACGTTATTGCAACCGATCACCCGGACTTGGCAGCATTTAATGCACGTGGCAAGATGTTCGCGCTGGATGATCACAAAGGGATTCTGGGCCAGTTGAACGGCAATGGGCGGATCAAAGTATATGCGAGCTTCAAGGTCGAACGGGACTGGTTAGACGAAATCCGAAACGATAACCCGCAGGAGACGAAGGCCAAGCTGCTTGAGCTATTTCACGATTGGAGTGAGCCGCTCAAGAATTATATCCGGTATGCGGAGGATGCGGTGGTGCCCAGACGGATCTACATGCTGCCAGTCGGGTTCCGCTGGGAACGCAGCACTGGTGTCACGCTGATTGGAGATGCAGCACATGTCATGTCTCCTTTTGCCGGAGAAGGAGTGAACCTCGCGATGCTGGATGCGCTGGAGCTGGCCCTGGCCATAGTAAGGAACAAGCAGACACCTGCGGCCATTGAAGAATATGAGGAGAAAATGTTCCAGTATGCCTCAGAGAAAGCCTATGTGTCTAACGAAAATCTCATCCTCAGCTTCTCAGAGAACGCGGCTCCCAAGTTTGCAGCACTCATGCAATCTTATCAAGACCTGTATGAGCAGGAAGGCTGATGTGATCTGCCGCGACGTATTTACTATTGGCTCCCGGCATGTTATAAGAAAAGTATGATGAAACCTAAACGTGAAATTGTGAGCCGCCGCAACCGGCCAGCCAAAGAACCCCTTAGTCATGAAATCATTGTCAAAACCGCGTATGAGCTGCTGAAGCAGGAAGGGACCTCCGGCATGAGCATGAGGAAGGTAGCCAAGCAATTGGACACCGGCCCTTCCTCCCTGTATGTTTACGTTAAAAATCTGCAGGAATTGAGCTCATATGTGCTTGACCTTGGTCTCGGAGAGTTGAACCTTCCGGAGCTTACGGACGATAATTGGAAGGAGCAGTTATTTCAAGCACTCCATACTTATGCAGAGCTGCTTATCGGGCAGCCCGGATTAGCGGAGCTGTCTCTACAGACGATTCCTATTGGGAATCACGCCTTTCGTCTGAATGAGCATTTACTTACCGTCCTCCAGAAGGGCGGAATCACCTCTACGGCCGCTGCCTGGGGAACGGACCTGTTGCTCCTGTATGTGTCTTCCATTGCCTTGGAGAAGGCTAAGAGAGCAAGCGAACTGATGGCAACTGCCCAGAGTTACTATAACGAAGCAGATCCGGTACGTTATCCGTTGCTGAACAGTCTGAAGAGTGATTTATTCTCGGGGGATACCGCCTCCCAGGAGAGGTTCTTCTGGGCTATTGAAGTGATTCTTCAGGGGATATTGCACAAACAGCAGGATGGATAAGGCCAACCGCTAGTAATACCGGGGATTTCTTGCATAAGCACCACGGGTTCATGGGAAAACTTCTATCGTGCAGATAAACCGCATGACTTGATTTCTCAGGAGGTTAGCCTATGACAACTCAGGACCCGAAGGAGCTGTTGAAGCTTAAGCACGAGCAGGACGAGGAGAAAAGACAGTTCACGAACTTCGCCCGGGCCGTATCCGCTGACGGTGAAGTGGAAGCAGGCCAGGAATTCAGCAACGACCGGCTGCCTGACGACCAGAACCGGATGAAATCGGTGGAGAACAGACGTACCTGAGCACCTGACACAACTAAGTATCGCGAAGAAACGCCGGGGAATTCCCCGGCGTCTTTTCATTATCCATTGTATGATGGACTCTATTCCAGATTCGCATGTTTTCCATACATCTTATTGGAGTCCAGGTTCCTTTCCTCCATGAAACGCAGGATGATGGCATCATACAATAACAGCATGGCTTGCTCAAACAGTGATCCCATCGGTTGGATCGTCCGGTAGTCACCATCTGACTGATCCTTGGTAACACCCGGCAGTTTCACAATAATATCCGCTAACTGTCCAATGGTTGATGCTGGAGAAATCGTTATAGCCGCGATGGTACCGCCTAAGCTCTTGGCTTTTTCGGCAATGGCAACTAAGGTTTTGGTCTCCCCTGATCCTGAACCAAGGATCAATAAATCGCCTTTTTCCAAATTAGCAGTTACGGTTTCCCCGACGACATAAGCATCCATTCCCATGTGCATCATTCGCATCACAAAGGCTTTACCCATCAGTCCGGATCGGCCGGCACCCGCCACAAAAATCTTCTTGGACGCTAAAATCTGCTGTACCAGCTTCTCAGCCTCTGCATCATTAATGAGATGAACGGTCTGCTTCAACTCTTCAATGACTTCCGCTAAATACTCTGTAGTCTTCATCGCTAGGATTAACCTTGTTTAATTAATGCTTGCATTTCGCGCGCTGCGGCTTTCTTATCCTCTTTGCCCGTAATTCCGCCGCCTACGATCACCAGATCCGGCTGTTGTTTGATGACCTCAGGAAGTGTCTCTAATTTGATTCCGCCGGCAACAGCGGTTTTCGCATGCTTAACCACGCTTTTGATCGTTGAAAGGTCCTCGAAGGAATTCTTGCCAACGGCTTGAAGATCGTAACCGGTGTGAACGCAGATATAATCAACACCCAGTTCATCGAGCTGCTGTGCGCGGGCGGCAATATCTTTCACGGCGATCATATCCGCCAGGATTTGCTTGCCCAATTTTTTAGCTTCTGCTACGGCACCTTTAATGGACTCGTCTTCCGCAGCGCCAAGAATCGTGATGATGTCGGCACCTGCAGCGGAGGCTTGGCCTACTTCATAGCCGGCTGCATCCATAATTTTCAGGTCGGCCAATACGGTCAGGTTAGGGAAAGCGGCTTTTAATTCCTTTACCGCTCTAAGCCCTTCATTGATGACCACAGGCGTACCGATTTCTACAACATCCACATGCTCTTCTACCTCTTTCACAAGTTCAATGGCACCCTGAATATCGACAAGATCTAATGCTAATTGTAATTTCATTTATATCGCTCCTAATCAAGTTATATTTACCCTCAAGCACGTTTTTTAGTATACTGAGTATGTCATTCAATTAAAAGTACGCACTTTTATCGCATATAGTGCTAAAAAGTATACTATGGAGCAAACAGGGAGGCGCATACCAATGCCAAATTTGAGAGAGAAGACATTTAACTGCGAGAAGGAGCTGACGCTGTCCGTCATTGGGGGCAAGTGGAAAATGCTGATTCTGTGGCATCTGGGCAAGGAAGGAACCAAACGGTTTGGTGAATTAAAAGCCCTCATCCCGGATATCACCCAGAGAATGCTTGTGAATCAATTACGCGAGCTTGAGGATCATCTCATCGTACACCGGGAAGTATATCCTGTAGTTCCGCCTAAAGTGGAGTACTCATTGACTGAATACGGGGAGAGTCTGATTCCGATTTTGGATGCGATGTATGAATGGGGCAAAGGTTATATTAGAGATGTACTGGATAAGGATACTCCATATAAATCAGCCACTTAATAGTCCGATTCTCACATGCAATTCTCTTTACTTTCTCCCTTTAAAACTATATACTAAATCCAATTGTATAGGATGTAACCGGAGGAGCCTGCCACCAGCGGGCTCTTTTTGCGGAGCTGTATACGATATCATATGTAATCGCTGAATTCCTGCAAAGGAAGCGGGGGAACCGAGAATTTAGGGGTGAATCTCGAGAAGATCGAGTAGGGCTGCTCAGGCCCGAATCCGGCAGCTAACCCCGTAAGCGTCCATGAGAGGGGAAAAATGTAGTGCCGCATGTTGATGTCAATGGAACCACCTTGTATTATGAGATGTCGGGCAGTGGTCTGCCTATTGTTTTTATTCATGATTATTCGACCTCTCATCATCTTTTTGAACCTCAAGCGGAATATTTCAGCAAACGCGCAAAGGTCATCGTGTATGACCTAAGAGGGAATGGGCAGTCTGGGAAGATGAATGTTGAGATCAACCGGATCGTAGATACTCAAGTGGAGGACTTACGAGGCTTGCTGGATGAACTGGAAGTAAAAAGAGCAGTAATTGTAGCTTGCTCCAGCGGTGCTGTACTTGCCCAGAAATTCGCCTATTTGTTCCCTGAGCGGGTGATTACGATGGCGCTGGTGGATAGTTATTTTCAAGAGGATTGCAGGGCAAAAGGGAGCAAGGTGATTGAGGCCCTTCAGCTCTGTGCCTTGTTCTCTTATTATCTTCCTCCTGAAATGTTCATCAGATCATTACGTGTCACCTACAACAAGTGGCTCTTGGCCTATCATATTTTGAGAAAAGAGCTTTTGCATAAACGGACGACGGAATGGATTAAGCAGCGGCTTGCCTTGAAGTATTCTGACAGTTACGGGTTTGCGCTGCGGCTGCAAATTCCGG
Organism: Paenibacillus piscarius; assembly: GCF_022234545.1. Lineage (GTDB taxonomy): Bacteria > Bacillota > Bacilli > Paenibacillales > Paenibacillaceae > Paenibacillus_AQ > Paenibacillus_AQ piscarius. The sequence continues at coordinate 83,336 of NZ_JAIEUI010000006.1, read as the reverse complement.
TTCTCGTTGTTGCGGGTAACCACAATGCACGGGTTCTGGAACAGGTGAAGAAAACAGCGGCTAAATATCCGCAAGCCCGCTTGGCGATAATAGATAATGCCATGTATCCTAGCCATCTGTGCCAGCCCCATCAATTCAACCAGTTATTACTTAATTATCTTAAAGAACAAAACGTAGAGCAATGTATAGACGAATTGAATCATTGCAGGAGTAATGGATCTGAATGATACGTGAACAGACTGAGCCAAAGTCATGGAATATGACTTTGGCTCAGCTCATGTCTGGCGCTTCTTAAGTTCAATCCAAAATAATCTCAGCAACACAGCAGGCAGGCAGGGAAAGCTCCAGGGAATTATCCTGTATCTCCATGTCCGGCAACGCCTGGATTTCAACCTGAGGCGGCTGCCCGAATGAATTGTGGCTGTTCATATCACCGCTAATGTAGCGGATGGAGGCGTTGGAGAAAGTCTTACCGTCCAGCTTCCAAGTGATTGGCTGAGCTTCCTCCATGGACAGGTTAGCCAGCGTGACATGAATTTTACCGTCTGTCCGTTCAGAGGCACTGACATGCAGAGCGGGGACCAGAGCATCTTCCGGCCCGGTTTGCTGTTGCTGTTGCACATAGCTCTCGATTAACGTAGCATCCTGATGCCCTTTAAAGAGGTCAAACACGTGGTAAGTAGGAGTCAGAAGCAGCTTATCGCCTTCGGTCAGAATTACGGACTGGAGTACATTGACCATCTGCGCGAGATTGGCCATGTGTACCCGGTCGCTGTGGCTGTTAAAAATATTCAGTGACACAGCAGCGACCATAGCGTCACGCATCGTATTCTGCTGGAACAAGAATGCCGGATTCATGCCCGGCTCTACCTGGTGCCAGGTCCCCCATTCATCCATAATAATGCTCACCCGTCCCTGCGGATCGTACTGATCCATTACATGTTTATGTCTGCGGATCAGCTCATCGGTATACAGTGCCCGGCGCAAGGTGCGGTAATAGCTTCCGGCATCAAATCCGACGGCATGGCCCTTCTGCTCCCACGGGTATTCTTCCGTGTCATAAAAACCGGGCATCGTATAATAGTGCAGTGAAAGTCCGTCCATCTGCTTACCGGCTTGCTTCATTAGAACCTCGGTCCATTCATAATCGCCGCCGTTCGCTCCGCAGGCAATCCGGTACAGCTTGGATTCGCCATAATTCCGCACATAAGTCTCAAAGCGTCTATACACATCCGCATAGTATTCAGGCCGCATATTTCCGCCGCAAGCCCAGTTCTCGTTGCCTACTCCTACAAATTCCACCTTCCAGGGCTGGTCCCGGCCGTTCTGCCGTCTCCAATCCGCCATCGGGGAGTCGCCGCTGAAGGTCATATATTCAATCCATTCGCTAACCTCCCGGGGAGTACCGGAGCCGACATTAGCGGCAATATAAGGCGAGCACCCGACCTGCTCACACAGATCAAGAAATTCATGTGTACCGAAGGAGTTATCCTCCACGACAGCGCCCCAACCGGCATTCACAATGCGTTTGCGGTCCGGTCCGACTCCATCTTTCCAGTTATAGTATTCGGCAAAGCAGCCTCCGGGCCAGCGAAGCACAGGCACCTGGATCTTCCGGAGGGCCTCCACAACATCGCATCGTATTCCCCGGACATTGGGGATTATGCTGTCTTCTCCCACATAAATACCATTATAAATTCCGTTACCCAGATGTTCCGCAAAGTGCCCGTAGATGTTTTTGTTGATGGTGGAGAGCTTCCGTCCTGCATTAATGAACAATAACGCCATAATCATCGGCTCCAATCGGCAGCAGTATAGTGTTGAAACAAGTAAGCTGGCAAGATTTTATTATAGCGCTTGTTCACGATTCACGCATGCTTTCAACATAAATTCCACATACTCAGACATTAAAATAAAAATATCAATTAAAGTAACTCTCATAGGAGGATTTCAAATGGAATGGTCTACATTACTCGTACTGGTATGTCCTGTCATGATGATTGTTATGATGTTTACAATGAAAGGGGGGCATCCGCACGGCTCCCATAATCATCGTGTCGCTGCTGATAGCCTGCAAGACCAGCTGGTTGATCTGAAAGCAGAGAATGAACGAATTAGCAAAGAACTGCAAAGCTTAAAAAAATAATATAATAGAGGTTGAGAATATGCCGTAAGCGAGGACCGCTTACGGCATTCTAACATTAATATAACAGAGATATTCGAGGTGAATATTCAGTGTCTAAACTCCAGGTATTAATTGTAGATGATGAATGGAATATGAGAAATTTGCTGCGGATCTATTTAATGAAAGAAGGTTTTGAGATTAAAGAGGCAGCCACGGGGCAAGAAGCCTTAACGTTGGTCCAAGCCCATTCCTTCGATGTCATTATTCTCGATGTAATGCTGCCTGATATGGATGGCTGGCAAATCTGCAAGCGGATCAGAGATCTTGTCACAACACCAGTATTATTCCTGTCTGCACGAACAGAAACCAAAGATAAGGTTAAGGGTCTCGGTATCGGCGCGGATGATTACTTGACCAAGCCCTTCGATCCGGAAGAATTACTGGCCCGCGTGTTCTCCTTGATCCGCAGATCAGTGATGAACCAGGAGATAATCCCTCAGCTGTCACGCATGCTTCATTATCCAGACCTCGTGATCATACCGGAAGCCCGTGAAGTCCGGATTTGTGATGAATTTGTAGACTTCACCCAGAAGGAATTCGATTTGCTGATGGCTTTTACGCAGAATATCCACAAAGCATATACAAGAGAAGAATTAGTGGAACGGCTATGGGGCTATGATTTTGAAGGAGAATTCAGAGTCGTTGATACGCATATCAAAAATATTAGAGAAAAGATGCACCTGGCTGGTTTGAAATACAACCCAATCCAAACGGTATGGGGGGTTGGTTATAAATTTAATATTCCGGGAGAGGCCAATGAAAAATAACCGTATCGCGTTAAAATTAGGGTTTATTATTATTGCGGTGTTTCTTATCGTATTGGTGTTCCTGGGCTTGACCATTGGCCGTTTATTCACAAGTTTTTATTTCGACCGGATGCAAACGGAGAATGAGGAATTGGGTTCTCATTTTGCCGTTATGGCTCAATCGGATAGTACTTCTGGTGAGATGATGAAGACATTTGCCGAATTCTCGAATGTCAGTATTTTTAATGTTAACGCCAAAAGTGAGGTCATTCTACACTCAGGAACGCATGATTCATCCGACCGGAATATGATCCGAAGCGCGGATCTGGATAGAATCTTTGCGGGAGAGAAAGTCAATTACATATATACCGGACCTTCCGGAATTCGTTACTTCGTGTCCGGGCAACCGATCTATGAGCAAGATGCAGTGACCTCCGCTCTGTATGTCATGTCCTCCACTGAGAAAATGGAGCAGTCCTTACTTGCGGCCCGTAATCCTTTGATCTTGTCTGGAATTGGCGCTTTTCTATTGGCTCTTGGTATTACATGGATTATCGCCCAGTATTTATCGCGGCCGTTACTTATAATGCAACAGGCTACACGCAAGATCGCTGCAGGAGACCTGGAAACGCGTCTTGATATGAAGAGCAAGGATGAATTGGGCAGCTTGGCACAAGCGATTAACGATCTTGCCGCAGATCTTCAGCGATACCGGGATACAAGGCAGGAATTCCTCGCGAATATTTCGCATGAACTCCGGACACCGATTACCTATTTGGAAGGCTACACTCAGGTGCTTCGGCAGGAACTTTATGAAACTGCAGAAGAAAAAAACAAGTACCTGGAAATCATTCATGACGAGGCATTACGGCTGCGGCACTTAGTCGAGGATCTGTTTGATCTGGCGAAAATGGAAGAAGGGAAGATTAATCTGCAGCTGGACGGGGTGAATATGTCTGATTTGACACAACAGGTGGTGCGGAAAGCGGAGCTCAAGTCAATAGAAAAAGGGCTTAACCTGAAATACAACGAAACCGGTACGATGAGACAGATACACGCAGATAAAAAGCGGATGGAGCAAATCATCCTTAATCTATTGGAGAATGCCGTCCGTTATACCGAAAAAGGCGAAATTAACGTCTCCCTTACATATACCAGCAGTGCGGTGCTCCTGGTCGTGGAGGACTCAGGGATGGGGATTCCAGAAGATGAGCTTCCATACATTTTCGAACGCTTTTACCGGGTGGAAAAGTCGAGATCACGCCAATATGGAGGAACGGGCTTAGGACTCTCCATAGTGAAAAAACTGGTTGAATTGCAGGGCGGACAAATTACAGTAACCAGTCAGGTAAATCAAGGTACACGGTTTGAAATTCAGTTTATCCGGCAGCCATCATGTCAGGAGGCAGGCGAATGAAAAAAGCAGAATGGCTAATCGCTGTTCTTTTGATCGCAATGGGTATATGTTGTATGACGATATCCGCAGTATCCTTTCAAAATCCATTCATACTGCCAAGCGGGATCCTCAAATAGTGAAGTATAAGGATTTTTCACAAAAACCACATTAAATCTTCATATTTTCTGGTTAATTGAGGATAGCTTCACCTCATTCAGATAGCGAAAGGAGATTTTTTTCATGAAAAAAGGTTTGTTCATTTGGGCTGCAGCGCTGGTGGTCGTCATCAGCGGCTGTGGAAACACGGCAAATAACGAAAAACAGGCGTCCGATACATCCAGTAAGGCTGCATCCAGCATGAATCATTCGGAGATAGAACATGAGAATATGACAAACGAAGTGCCTGAAGGACTAAAGGAAGCCGCTAATCCGGAGTATAAGGTCGGCGATCAAGTCATCATTACTGAGGGACATATGGACGGGATGAAGGGGGCTGCCGCAACCATTGTAGGGGCTTATGAGACTAATGTCTACGCGGTATCATATACACCCACAACAGGAGGAAATCCGGTTACGGATCATAAGTGGGTTATTCAGCAGGAGTTACAAGATGCAGGAGACGAGCTCTATGCACCCGGCACAAAAGTGGTGCTCAACGTGGATCATATGCCTGGTATGAAAGGGGCTGCCGCAACTGTAGACACAGGTGAGCGAACAACCGTATACATGGTTGACTACACTCCGGCAACTGGCGGAGATCCGGTAAGAAATCATAAGTGGGTAACCGGGAATGAGTTAAAGGCGAAGTAAAACAGGGCATCTATTCTCCAATAACGTGAGAATAGATGCCCTGCTGATGACTTATAAGGTTTGACCGCTATCCACGGTTATGATCTGGCCGGTCATTGCCTCCTGTTCCAGAGCAGCACAGATCAGTTGAGCGATATCTCGGGGCGTTGAAATCTGCTGCAGCAGAAGGTGGGGGGCCAATCGCTTCATCTGTTCTTCCCTTCCGTCCCACCATCTGGTCGCAACAGCTCCCGGTACGACACAATTAACCCGAATAGCTGGAGCTAGAGCCCGGGCTAAGGACTTCGTAAGTCCATGAACCGCTGATTTGGTTACAGCATAGGGAAGCGATGAGCCTAGTCCTGTCTGCCCGGCAATGCTGCCAACATTTACAATCGCCCCCTGGTTATTCTCCTTCATAAAGGGAGCGACAGCCCTCGCGCAGTAGAACATACCCTTCACGTTCACATCGAACAGGTTATCCCATACCTCCTCCGTTACTGATGCTAAATCATCCATCGGAATATGTCTGGTGATGCTGGCATTGTTCACAAGCAGATCGATTGTACCGAATTGTTGTACAGCGGTCTGAACCATGGCTTCTACCTCCATGTCCCGGGAAACATCAGCTTGTAGGGCCATAGCCCGCCCGCCTTTATCATTGATCCATTGAACGGTTTCTTCCGCTTCGGAATGAGAACGTGAATAATTCACAATAACGGTCGCCCCCCGTTCAGCCAGCATGAGACTTGTTGCCCTTCCGATTCCCGTACCGCCCCCTGTAACAAGGCCTACCTTACCTTTTAATTCCATAATAACTTCACTCCTCCGATGCTTTTTATGTATTTATTGTAAAGCCTAATCTCGCATTTGTATAATTGAACTAATTGAAGGATTGGTTCAATAATATTGAATTGATACAGGAGGATGGACAGTGGATCTGAAAACATTAAAAACATTCCATTTGATTGTGCAATACGGGAGCTTTAACCGCGCAGCCCAGGAAATGAATTATGCCCAATCAACCGTCACGATGCAAATGCAAAAGCTTGAGTCTGAACTGGGGGTTAAGCTGATCGAACGGGGGAAAGAAATCAGCTTGACGGAAGCCGGCAGGCTGTTTCACGAGCAAAGCTTACAAATCACCAAACATATGGAGTACCTTCAGACCAGTTTATCCAACTTGAAATCAGGGGATTCAGGACATATACGCATTGGGGTAACGGAACCAACGGCTAGTTATCGTTTACCTGGTGTTCTGAGGAATTTTATGACCGGGCATCCGAATGTCCGTATTTCCGTGGAAATTTCAAACACCCCGACTCTTAAAGAGCGGGTCCTCCAAGGAGAAATCGATTTTGCACTTTCTACGGCACCTGACTTGGGATCGGAGCTACATTTCGAGCCTCTATTCCAGGAAGAGTTCGCCGTGTTAATGCCCGAGAATCATCCGCTTGCCCGGAAAGAGGTGATCGCGCCTCAGGAATTTCAGGGATATCGTCTGCTTATCACATCGGCAACTTGTCCATACCGCAGGAAGCTGGAGATGGTATTGCAGGAAAGTGGAAACCTTATGCTGGATACCATGGAGATCGGGAGCATGACCGCATTAAAGCATTATGTGGAGAATGGCTTAGGAATCGCGCTGGTCCCTAAAATTATGATTGAACCTGAAGTAAGCGGGACTACTGTCAGGATGGTCAGCGGGAGCCTCATATCTATGACCTTCGGGATCTTGTGCAAAGCATCGGCATATCCGCTGCAACTGGCAAGTGGAAAGCTGTATCAACAGCTCAAACTTTATCTAAAAGAATGAGAGCAGGCGTTTTAATCATGTCATAAGATGACATGATTAAGTTTTATAATGATAGTAGATCAACGAGAGGAGCAATAAATTATGAATCAGAGAATCATATTAGACCGGAAAGTTTCTGGAGAAATGGAGGTATGCATATGTACGCATATCTAGAGTTTGAAAATAAAATGATTGATGAATTAGTAGAATTCTTAACATCAGAAACATGGAAGTTTCATGGACAGGAGAATCCTACTGAAGAGTCTATAAGACATAATTTTTCCAACGGAAATTATAACCAAAACGGGAACCAAACCTTTTGGATCATGGACGGTCATACAAAAATTGGTTTGATCAGAGTTTTTGATCTAGAGGATCCTACGTGTCTATTCGATTTGCGTTTAAAAGAAAGGGTTAGAGGTAAAGGAATAGCAAAGCATGTGCTTCATTGGTTAAGTACTTATATATTTAATAATTATCCTCATATTATTAGAATTGAAGGTCATACCAGATATGATAATCTCGCTATGAGAAAAACGTTCTTTAACAGCGGATTTGTGAAAGAATCTTATACCCGCAGATCCTGGAGACAAGGCGGACAACTATTTGATTCTGTTGGATATGCCATGATAAGAGATGACTGGGAGAGCAATACCCAAACAATTATAGAAGATAACTTTCCATACTAAGTTAATCATTTCAGGGAGGAATTATAATGGAAGATTTTTCGGATTTTTTAGTAAGGATTGATGACTCTAACCACAGAGAAAAAATAGAGGAAATGTTTAATTGGATTAGACAAAAGTATCCCCAGCTAAATGAAGTGATCAAATGGAATCAACCGATGTTAACGGATCACGGAACATTTATTATTGGATTTAGCGCTTCTAAAAAGCATTTAGCAGTATCTCCTGAAAGTTTTACGATCATGCATTTAGAGGATGACATTGTGACGGCTGGACTTGATTATACTAAAGAACTGGTTCGTTTCCCTTGGAAAAACCCGATTGATTACACGCTAATTGAGAAAATGATTGATTTCAATATAGGATCAAAAGCTAATTGCTCCACTTTTTGGAGAGAATAGTTGTGTTCAAACGTTTCTCAGTTAGTTTTAATATGACATATGGTGACATGATTAAGCTCTATAATGATTATAGATTAACGAGAGGAGCAATAAATCATGAGCAGAAGGATCTTATTAGACTTGGCAGTAACTTTGGACGGTTACATTGAAGGGAAGAATGGGGAAGTAGATTGGTGCATTATGGACCCTGAGCTGGAGTTCAATCAATTTTTGAATCAAGTGGATACTATATTTTATGGAAGAAAAAGCTATGACCAATTTGGACAATATATGTCTAACGATGAAGATTCGGACGCTGATAAAGAATTCTGGGCATTGATTCATAGCAAAGAGAAATATGTGTTCTCCAGGTCGCAGCAGGGGGAAGGTCATGAAGCGATTTTTATTAACGACCATATTCTCGAAGAAGTAAGCGCAATCAAACAGAGACCCGGTAAAGACATCTGGTTATATGGCGGAGCAAGTCTGATTACAACGTTTATCCAATTAGGACTTGTGGATGAATTCAGATTATCCGTTCACCCTGTGGTTCTTGGAGAAGGAAAACCGCTGTTTGCGGATATCAAAGATCGGTTGAATTTAAAATTGGCTGACACCAGAACCTTCTCCTCCGGACTTGTTCAGCTTATATACCATTGGGACGGTGAGCTTGGTGCACGCTAATGATATCGTCATTAAAGGCGCGCGTGAGAATAACCTGAAAAACGTCAATGTCCGCATTCCGAAACGAAAAATCACGATCTTTACCGGCGTCTCAGGTTCGGGCAAATCTTCGCTGGTCTTCGACACTATTAGTGTCGAAGCTCAGCGGCAGCTTAACGAGACCTTCTCCGCTTACATCCGCAACCGGATGCCCCGGTTTAGTCAGCCGGATGCCGATCTTATCGAGAATTTGTCAACAGCTATTGTCATCGATCAGAAAAGACTCGGCGGCAACTCCCGTTCGACGGTTGGCACGATCACGGATATTTATGCAATGCTCCGGCTGCTGTTCTCCAGAATCGGTCAACCGTACATTGGTAATTCGCATGTGTTCTCCTTTAACGATCCGGCCGGTATGTGCCCGGAATGCTCAGGAGTAGGGCAAGTCGTGCAGTTCGATGTAGAGAAGCTGCTTGACAGGTCCAAGTCGCTGAATGAAGGCGCTATCCTGTTTCCCGCTTTCAAAGTAGGGGGCTGGTTATGGAATACCTATGCCCAATCCGGACTGTTCGACAACGATAAGCAGCTCGCTGACTACACACAAGAAGAGTGGGATGTTCTCCTGCATGGCAAAAAGAGCAAAATCGTCTACAACACCAAGGGCGGAGCCATTGAATCGGATTACGAAGGTCTGCTGCCCAAGCTCACACGGCTGTATCTGAAGCGGGACAGCAGCGAGCTGTCCGAAGCCAAACGCGAATCCATTAACCGGTTCTTGTCCTACAGTGAATGCAGACTGTGTAAGGGCAGCCGGCTTAACCAAGTTGCTTTAGGCTGCCGGATTAACGGATACAACATCGCAGAGTGTGCAGCAATGGAGATTGGCGGGCTTATTCGTGTAATCGAAGCCATTCAGGACCCCGTTGCCGGGCCCATGAAGGAGGGAATCCTGACCCGGCTGAATCATCTGGTCTCGATTGGGCTGGAGTATCTCAGTCTGGACCGGCAGACCTCAACATTGTCAGGCGGGGAGTCGCAGCGCATTAAGATGGTCCGTCATTTGAGCAGCAGTCTTACCGACATGATTTATATTTTTGACGAGCCAAGCGTCGGGCTGCATCCGCGGGATGTTCATCGTCTGAACGGCATGCTGCGCCAGCTCAGGGACAAAGGGAATACAGTACTTGTTGTTGAACATGACCGCGAAGTGATGGAAATCGCCGATTATATTATTGATGTTGGACCTCATGCAGGTGCCCGTGGCGGTACAATCGTCTATGATGGCGACTTTGCAGGCTTACTCGGTGCGGATACGTTAACAGGAAGGTACTTGAAGCAAAGCCTGCCCTTGAAGACATCTGTAAGAGAGCCAAAGGGACAAATGACTGTAGCCTGCACCAGCCTGCACAATCTGAAGAATGTGACCGTTGATATCCCGGTTGGAGTACTGACTGTGGTAACGGGTGTTGCCGGCTCAGGTAAAAGCACGCTGATTAACGGAGCCTTCCTCTCCTCACATCCAGAAGCCATCGTGATTGATCAGTCGGCTGCGGGCACATCCATCCGCTCTAATCCCGCTACCTACACGGGAATAATGGACGACATTCGCCGGCTGTTCGCAGCCGCTAATAAGGTAAGCGCTTCCCTGTTCAGCTTCAATTCCAAGGGAGCTTGCGCCAACTGTCAGGGTCTAGGCATGATCTACACAGATCTGGCATTTCTGGAGCCTATACGGATGACTTGTGAAGCTTGTGGAGGCAGGCGGTTCAGCGATGAAGTACTGGAATACAAACTGAAGGGACAATCCATCAGCGACGTCCTCAATATGACCGTAAGGGAGGCTTCGGCGTTCTTCAGCAAGAAAGAGTTGCTCCGCAAGCTGCAGACGCTGGAGGATGTGGGACTGGGATACGTAACGCTGGGCCAGCCTTTGAGCACCCTGTCGGGCGGTGAATGCCAACGTATCAAGCTGGCTGAGGAGCTTCACAAGGAGGGCAGCCTCTACGTTATGGACGAGCCGACAACCGGACTGCATATGTCCGATATCTCTGGTCTAATGGACATTATGAACCGCCTGGTCGACAGCGGCAACTCAGTGGTGGTCATCGAACATAACCTGGATGTGATCAAGAGTGCAGACTGGATTATTGACATGGGTCCCGAGGGCGGACACCGGGGCGGCCAAATTGTATTTGAGGGCACGCCAGCCCAGCTTGCTGCTGCTGCACATTCTATAACAGGGACGTATTTGCGCAAGGCTTTCCATTCAGATATATAAAATCTCAATTTCAGGAGATGGTGTCATTGGGCTTTTTCCAAGATAATCTAATTCCAATATTTAAGAAGAGAGAATTGTTGTTTCAAGAAAGCTACAAAGAGGCGGAGAATGTATTTTCTTTTGTCTTTGAAAAAGAAAAAGATATGACCTGGAAAGCAGGTCAATACGGGTTGTTCAGCATCACTCACAAAAAAATTAAAAACCCTACTAAGCCGTTTAGTCTATCATCGTCACCTACTGAAAATGTTATTAAAATAACCACGGTGATTCCTGATGAACCCAGCGATTTCAAGAAAGCTTTGCTGGAATTAAAAAAGGGCTCTAAAGTAAGTATGAGCGGGCCTCTAGGTCCATTTTATCTAAAAGATAACCGTCCGGCACTCCTTGTTGCAGGAGGAATTGGAATTACTCCATTTCGGTCGATTGTAAAACGATTAAGTGATGAATCAAGCGGGTTCGGCAATAAAGTTCATCTGCTCTATATGGATAGCCAACAGTCTTTTCTGTTCAAAAATGAATGGGATGAAATCTCCAAACAAGCCTCGCTTAACGTTAATTACCTTACTTCCAGGGATGAACTATATCTTAAAATCAATGAATTTTTAACAAGTTATAAGGATGAGGCGAATTATTTTATTGCCGGACCTAAGTCTATGACTGACTCTATTTCAACTCATTTACTAAATCAAAATGTACACAAGAAAAATATAACAAAGGACGTCTTTACCGGGTATTGATTATATGGTTGCCTGCATTTCCCTTCATTATATCTCCCAATTGGTAGGAATTTGCCTCTGCCTCGGCCAGGAAAAGGGGATGTGGCAGTATCCAAGTTCATTGTCATCCCAGAAGAACAGAGGCTCATAAATTTTATGAGAGACAAGGTTTTAAGGAGGCTCCTAAGTATTTTTCAAAAAGGTTAGAAAAATAAAAAAACAACTCCTAAAGAGTTGTTTTTTTATGGGCATCCCATATCAAACGTATTTCCGTTCCCTCCTCGGGATTCGATCGGACCTCAATTCGCCCTTTCATCGCCTCGATCAGTCCCTTGGTTACCGCCATGCCCAGGCCTGAGCCGACATCGGGTGCAGCTGTATCTGTGCCGCGGTAGTATCGTTCGAACAGCTTCCATACCGTCTCCTGATCCATCCCGCGTCCATTATCGGCAAATTGAACGATGAAATCGCCTGCCTCGTTACCCGGCTGCACACTTACGGTCAGCTTCGCGTCCGGCGGATTATGCAGCAAGGCGTTGGCAGTCAGATTATCAACGATCCGTTCAAAGGAGGGGATGTGTACATAGCCCTGTACCTGAGCCGGGGCAGGCTGGAACGTAATGCGTCCCTCTCCATAAGCCGGATTCCGCTCAGCACGCTGTACCAAATCCTGCAGCAGAGCATTGATATCCGTTAGCTCAACAGGAGGCTGGTATCCGCCGCTGCGCAGACGGTAGGTCATGGCCAAGTCGCTTACCAGCCTGTCCATGTACATCGACTTGTCCAGCATAATGCCTGCGAATTCGCGCACCTCTGCTGAAGTCCATTGGTATTTCTCAGCCTCTAGCATATGTGCATAACCCTGGAGCGAGGATAGGGGTGTCTTGAGATCATGGGTAATTCCAGCAATCCATTCCTCCCGCAGAGATTCGTTCTGTTTACGGAGTTCTTTATCCTGCTTCAGGGTATCGGATAACGTCTGGATGGAACCTAACACTTCCGTATAGACCCGGTATTTCCGCCGCCATTTCCCGTTCTTCTTCTGGCTAAGCGGCCTGCCGCGGGGGCCGGCCGGCTCCTCATATTGTCCGCGTTCAAGCCGCTGCAGCCATTGGAGCATATGGAGCATCGGGTAACCGAACAGGTTAGCATACCAGACAGCAAGCAGGATCAGCAGGCCGATAATAGATACCAGAAGGGCAGCCAGGGCAGGACCAAAAATAAATCCGAAGGGATTCTCGTTGCTGCCCGCCGGATTACCCGCAAGAGGAACGCTCAGCATCCAGGTGGAATGGTTCTGCTCATCATAGCTGGTCACTGCAGTCATTCCATACCGGGCCGGGTAACGTGTACGCAGAATCAGTTCCTGGAGGCTGTAGCTGTCCGGGATGCCGCTTGCCGGCTTGTTGAAAGAAGCCATTTCCTGTCCCTGTTTGTCCAAAATCTGCAGATAGGCATCCGCCGCGCGGATGATGTCCTGCTGCCCGGATGTCAGCTCCAGCTTGTTATTGGCATAACGGCCCCCGTTATATATTTGCTGCAACATGGTTCCAGCCTGGTTGTTCTCTCCATACAGCAGGGTGAAATTAATCCCTTGTCGTTCCCGGATAAGCAGATATAGCTCGTAGGGAAAAGGCTTTTGGCCTTGCCAATAGGATATGAGCTCTCCAGGTTTATAGTGATCCGGCACATCGGGAGGGGTATGGAAAGCATCCAGCACACGGCCCTGCTCGTCGAGAATCTGCAGCCAGCCGTTGTTCTCTTCGATACGCTTCAGCAGATCGGGATCATACTTAACCCTGCCGTCCGGCAAAATATCGGCTGTACTGATTAACTGATCGAGCCCGACCGTGGCAAAATCTTCAACAAGGCTGGCTTCATTCAACTGCTGAATGACCCAGTAAGCTATACTTCCTGCGATGACCAGGATCAGGACCACCGTACCCGCAAGCAGGCCAATGAACCGTGTCATCAATCTGCGTCTTACACTCATCGCCCGGGCCCCGTGTCGGACTGAATGAGCTTATACCCTAGCCCGCGAACGTTCACTAATAGTTCAGGGTTGGACGGATCTGCCTCAATACGCTCACGAATCCGGTGAATATGCACCATGACGGTGTTGTCATCCGAAATAGCCTCCGATCCCCAGACCCGCTCATACAATTCAGACTTGGTAAAGATCCGATTCGGATGTTTGCAAAAGTACAGCAGCAACTGATACACCAGCGCCGGGCAGCTCACGGGTTGACCTTCGACTCTGAGTTCACCGGCTGGCTCTATGACCTGAAAACGGCCAAAATCATAGATCCCTTCCTGCGGCAGTTGCTCTGCTTCCGTCTGTCTGGGCAAATATCGTCTCAGCAGGGATTTGATCCGTGCGACTACCTCCAGCGGGTTAAAGGGCTTAACGACATAATCGTCTCCGCCAACGGCGAAGCCGGTCAGCTTGTCATAATCAGTGGTTTTCGCAGTCAGAAAGAGGATAGGGGCATCGGTCATTTGCCGAAGAAAAGGGCAGATTTCCAGCCCGCTCCGCCCGGGAAGCATCACGTCCAGCACGATGCAGTGATAGGTTTTCTTTTCACAGGCAGCAATCGCCTCTTCACCGGTAGTGACCGTATCAATATCCAGGAATTGCTCCTTGAGCAATACCGTTCGGAGCATATGCAGAATCGCCTGTTCATCATCAACAAGCAAGATTGAAACTTCATCCATGACGAAATAGAGCCTCCCAGCTTTTGATATAAGTATCATACCATTCTGAAACACTGTGATGCGTGCCGGTAACCTTAACGGATGCTTAATTTTGGAGATAGAACACGCCGCAAAGTTAAGATAGACGTAAGAGTGGGTTAGACGGCAGATAAGATTGATTTCGTACACTGGACTGGAAAGATATCGTTCTGACAAAGGAGTGCAGGGAAATGACTAGAGTATATTCGAAAAGCTGGAAGGGGCTTGCCGCAGCGCTTGGCATGTGTGTGATATTGTCTGCCTGCAGCACCCCGGAAGCCTCTGAACCACAAGAGATTACACCTGACAATTTCATGGATACCTTAATGAAGGGATCGAAGGAGAACATCTACAAGCAGATGAGCCCGGAGCTGCAGGGAATCATATCGCTGGACGAATTCAAGTCGACTGCCGACAGCTTTATGGAAGGCGTTACTTCATGGAACAAGGTTACGGAAGTTAAACTGAACAAACTGGTTGATGTTTCGTGGAAGGATCAGACGGGGACGAAGGGGATTCAAGCCTCTTTTACCGAAGATCACCAGATTGCAGGGCTGCTTATTCAGCCGCTGGAGAGGCATGACGCAACGGATAAGGCGTTGACTAAGACTACATTCCAGTTCCCGCTGAAGGGCGAATGGTTTGTGTTCTGGGGCGGGAACGATGTGTTATCCAACTATCATTATGCTCATGAAACCCAGCGTTACGCACTCGACATTATCCGCACACAGGATGCTTCCAGCTATCAGGGTGATGGAAAGGATAATGAGGACTATTATGCTTTTGGCGAACCGCTCTATGCAGCAGCAGACGGCAAGGTGGTTGAAGTCAAAAATGACATCCCGGATAATACGCCGGGCGTGATGAACGCTGAAGCACCGGAAGGGAATGTCGTGGTCATTGATCATGGAAACGGGGAGCACAGCATAACAGCACACATCAAGCAAGGCAGCGTAGCCGTCAAAAAAGGGGAACACGTTAAGCAGGGAGAACTCATCGGACATCTCGGTAATTCAGGGAACTCCAGTGAAGCACACTTGCATTTTCAGGTATCGGACGGGCCCGACATCTTCACCTCCCGTTCGCTTCCGATCCGCTGGGCCGATCAGAGTCAGAGCCTGACACGGGGGAATTCTTTTCACGGACTGCCCGAATAATTATGTTACTATGTTATTATAATATGAACATCCAAACAACTGAGAGAGGTGTCTATTGAAATGGAAGAGAAGCAGCCGACGAAAGTAACTGTACAAGCCGTGGTTCAAGCTCCCGTCGAAAAGGTATGGCGCTACTGGACAGAGCCGGATCACATCACCAAGTGGAATCAGGCGTCCGAAGACTGGCATGCACCGAGAGCCGAGAACAATCTGCACGTTGGCGGCACCTTTCTGACACGGATGGAGGCGAAGGATGGCAGCATGGGGTTTGATTTTGGCGGCGTGTACGATGTCGTGAATCCGCATGAGGTGATCAGCTACACCATAGAAGACGGAAGAAAAGTGGAGATTACGTTCATCGGTCAGGGGGATAAGACGACGGTCATCGAGACATTTGATGCGGAAAACGCCAATCCCGTCGAGCTCCAGCAAGCAGGCTGGCAAGCGATCCTGGACAATTTCAAAGCTTATACCGAACAGAACTAATGATCAAAAGAAAGACGCCTGGAAAGATACCCGGCGTCTTTCTTTTTTGAAGACATAGTACGAGCGTACTCTTCGTTAGCCTCAATTCTGTGCCGCTTCCTGGCTCATGCAGTTAATCGCCCACAGATGGCCGTCCAAATCCACGAAGCCCCAATGATACATAAACCCATGATCTTCAGGTTCAGCATGCAATTTTCCGCCTAAGGAGAGCGCGGTATTCACGATTTCATCGACCTTTTCCCGGCTCTCGAATTCCAAAGCAATCGTCAGCTGCGCATACTTGCGCGTATCGACGGCTTCCTTCTCCGTGAGTGTATTAAAGAAGGCTTGATGGATCAGCATGACCTGCAGGTTGTCGCCGATTAGGATGGCTACCGAATTCTCGTTATCCGGATATTGCGGGTTGAGCTCAAATCCAAGTCCGGTGAAGAACGCTTTCGATTGTGCTACGTTTTTTACAGGCAGGTTGAGGCTTGTGAATGCGGACGTTAATGCCATGTTCCATACACCTCTTTGTCCAATATTTTCAAATGATTCTCCTGATTATGTCACATCAGAACCTCCCGATATCATTGACAGCTGACGCATATCATCATTACGCATCAAGACAGCGATCACATTGGCAGTCTGCCGGAGCTAGTTCAGGCCAGGGGGAATGAGTTGACGGTGCTCGCACATGAGGAGACTGTACCCTATTTGACGGGTGCCATTCCGCTTGTTAGAAGTACAACTTTTGCACCGCCCGTGCACGTTCATACGGCTCTGAAGGATGGAGACATTCTGCCTCTGGCCGGCGGCATTCAAGTCGTCTTTACCCCAGGACACACGCCAGATCATATGTCGCTCTATCATATTCCAAGCCAAACATTAATTGCCGGCGATGCACTAAATTCAAAAGACGGAAAGCTCCTGTCCTGTGACAAATACTACACGTTGGATCACCCTACTGCGCTGAAGTCGATTGCTAAGCTGGTAGAGCTGGATATTAAAAAAGTGATCACCTATCACGGCAACGGAGCTACTCATCGGATCAAGGAAAGTCTCCAGAACATAGTGAATGCCGGATGAAGGATTGAAATTGAACAAACAGGAGATTAAACTCTTTGAAACCTGCGCAAGTTGCAGGTTTTTTTCGTTGAAGAGGGGAGTGGCAATTTAAGAGCCAACAAATTAATTGACCATAGGATGGAAAAGATTTATCATTGTAATAAATTGGTCTGTAAGGAGTGAAATAGGAGTTGTTGGAACTTGATGGTATGGATGCCGACTCTTTAATAGCTATGCTAAAAGCTTCATTCACCTTAGACAATTTTACAGCAATGATAGATATATCTGACAAGATTATTGGGATGATCGCAGTAATACATGCTACAGCCCCCAAAGGATTTGAGGCCCAAAGATTAAGGCGTTCTATAGTGTATTACTATGGGTTTAGTCTTTGTGCGAAGGGTATTGCTCTTCAAAAGCTTGGCGATTACAATAACGCCCGGCAGTGTATAGAAAAGTATTCAGAGTTGAGCTGGGTTCAACTTGATGACGAAGAGTCATTGAAAGAAATTGAATACTATAAAAATACCGCTAGAGCAAACGCCTTCGTACTTGACTTACTTGAGGGAAACGAGGAAATATTGCCTGAATATGTGAAATTTCTAAAGCAGGGTGCTAGGGAAGAGTTAACCGCTGGTTTGTTAAATATTTTGGACTCCGCTTTAAGATACAACTACCAGGTGGACTGGGCACTGGAGGAACTGCAGAGTGAAGTTAAGAAGCCTGATGATACCTCACCTGCTGTAGATGTTAGGTACTACATAGAATATATTCATTTGTTATCCGTTTACTTATTTAAACGGGGGAAGTCAGCTATTGCAATAAACCTAACACTGGAAAATATCGTATTAAGTGGTAAACTATCCGATAGAGCAGGCTTTAGAAAAGCCATTGCTTTTTATGAGCTTGTTAGAGCAGAGGCCAATATTTCACAGCTACAAGAGTATCATGCAATTATGCGAAATATTCTAGAAGGGGAGTTCAATGATGAAAATGATGAAAAAGAAGCTTTTGTTATTGACAACCGTATTGCTGATTAGCTCATTAACCATTTTGACTGCCGCCAGCGCCGAGGAAATCACTACACTTCAGGCCCCAACAGTGACAACCAATAGCCACGGTATGGGCCACTGACTTGTTTGAGAAGAATGAATTTCTATCTTTATTATGGAAAGACTCTGTCGTTAAGATAGAGTCTTTTTGATTTGCCCCCCATGCTCAACAGCCTGTAACTTTTCAAAAGAAATCCTGCACGAAATGCAACAAATCCAGCGCTAATTGGCTCTCTGCTCCGGAATTTGTGCAAATAATGCAACAATGTACCGCAGCCAGTAACGGTTAAAGAGAAATCTTGCAAAATGTGCAACAATGCTCCCCGGTGCCCTGGGACTGATTGGGTATTACTCCGCTAGAGAACTTACATACACTCCCCTCTCTCCCAAATCTATGTTCATGCTAAAATATACTCATGTATCGAACAAAGGGGAGTATACAATGCACAATGATACTAAAAACTTCGTAATCAGCATGGAGCGTTTTATGCCCCATACCTTCCAGGCGGAGAAGGGTGAAGGCCTGTTTATGTCGCATTCCCATGAATATGATGAACTGACTCTTATTTTGGAGGGGGAAGGGTATTACAGCTCGCTGGACCAGAATATCAAGGTGTCCAAAGGGGATCTTATTCTGATCCCGTCCCGGCTTCACCACGGTTTTGTCTGTACCGAGCCGTGGCAGGGGATCTCTATACATTTCTATCATGACAAGCTGCCGGCATACTGCCAGTATCTGTTTCATAACGCGGAACGGGAGCAGGACCGCATCCGCAGTGCCTATCTCAGTGAAGAGGATATGCGCTGGGCGGAGATCAGCCTCCTTCAGCTGGAGAAGGAATGGAAATTAGACAGTTATGATGCAGATTCCTATGTCTTAATGCGGGTAGCCATGGAGACGATCCTGCTGCTGTTCCAGCGGAACAGAGTGACCATGCGAATGCCCCATGTCTTAGATGATCAGCTCACCATCCAGGAGGTATTGAAGGAGATCCATGCCGGCTATCATACCCAGCTTACGGTGAGCGAGCTGGCTGCACGGTATTTTCTGTCCGAAAGCAATCTGCGCAAGAAATTCACAGAGCTGATGGGCATTTCGCCCAAGCAGTATATGATCAATCTTCGCCTGCGTGAAGCGAAGCGCCTGCTGCTGCAGACGGACAAGGCCGTCGAGATCATTTCACATGAGGTCGGATTTACTTCATCCAGCCGGTTTTATCATTTTTTTGTCAAAGCGGAGGGAGCCACGCCCCTGGAATGGCGTAAAAAAGCCGCTGAACAGACATTGACGAATAACCACTCTTAGGAGTGGTTATTTTTTTGACCGTCGAAAACGCTTTTAGTTAAGATTTTTTTGGCTATAAACTAAAGCGTTTTCACAATTGTTCCGGACAGCGCCTCCCCTAATAATTAAGGAGCAGGGAATACATCAATCGTTAAGGGGTGTCGAATTCAAATGAATGTACCGAAAAGAAATGCCGGCAAGGCTCTGCTCTTGTCCCTATCCGTGGCACTGCTTACCGGCGGGCTGGCCGGGTGTGGTAACAGCAAGAAGGAGGCGGAAGCCGGAAATAACCCTGACGCCGAAGGGCAGGTTAAGATTCAGTTCGCCGGGTGGGGCGATCCGTCGGAGAAGGAGGTATTTACCAAGCTGATTCAATCCTTCGAGAAGGCGAACCCCGGCATTAAAGTCGATTATCTGCACATCCCCTCAGGGGATTATGTAGGCAAGATGAATACGATTCTGGCCGGAGGCAATGCCCCCGATGTCCTGTATGTGCCGGACGGTGACTTTGGCCGCTGGGTCAGCCAGGGTCTGCTGCTGCCTATTGAGGAATTGGTGAAGAAGAGCAGCATTGATACCGCCGACATGTGGGCGTCGGGCCTTGACCGTTACCGCTATGACGGCTCGGCGAATGGGCAAGGTGAGCTGTATGCGCTGCCTAAGGATATCGGTCCTCACGTGCTGTACTACAACAAGGATATTTTTACCAAAATGAATGTGCCCTTCCTGTCCGCAGAGACGCCGATGTCCATGGAGCAGCTGCTGGATACGGCTAAGAAGCTGACGGTCAGCAAGGATGGCAAGACCACACAGTATGGTATGGGACCGGTCTGGTGGGAGGACTTCGTGCTGGCACACGGCGGCAGCTTCCTCAGTGACAACAAACAGGAATTCGTAGGCAACAGCCAGGAGACCATCGATGCCCTGCAGTTTGCTGCGGACCTTACCAACAAACATGGAGTCGTGCCAAGCTCTTCTGCGCTCAAGGATCTGAACGACAGTGAGATGTTCAAGACAGGCAAGCTGGCGATGATGGTCAGCGGCCGCTGGATGGTGCCGGAATTCCGCAAGCTGGGCTTTGACTGGGATGTTGCCCCGCTGTCCGGCAAGGACTGGGGCGGAATCAGCGGTTCGGTCGGACTGTCTATCTACAGCAAGACGAAGCATGTGGAAGCGGCTTACAAATTAGTGGAGTATCTTGGCGGACCGGAAGGGCAGAAGGAGCAATCCCTGATGGGCTTCTCCATCCCAAGCTTCAAGTCCATGGCCTCTACCGATGTCTTCCTGCAGCCGGGCCAGAAGCCGGAGCACGCCGAGGTGTTCATCAAGGCGGTGGAAAAAGAAGTGTCCGGACCATGGACGGCCCTGCCGAACGCCAAGTGGTATGATCTGCTCGCCCAAGGGCTCGCCCCGATGTGGGAAGGCAAGAAATCCGCAGCGGATGTCTTAAATGAGCTGAAGCCCAAAATAGATGCAGCCATCAAAGAGGGCAATGCTGGTCTGTTCAAATGAAACGAAGGGAATATCTATGGGCTTATTCATTCGTTGCCGCACCCATCCTGGGATTCCTGCTGTTTGCGTTCATCCCGCTCAGCTATTCCGTCTATGTAAGCTTCACGGATTATAGCGGCTACCAGACGCCCGTGTTCAATGGAGGGGACAACTATGTGAAGCTGGTTCAGGACGAGCTGTTTTGGAAAACGTTGCGCAATACGCTCTATTCCGCTCTAAGCATCCCGATTGGCATGATCTGCTCATTGGGCTTTGCCACCGCGTTGAATCAGAAAATACGGGGGATCCGCTTTTTCCGGACGATGTTTTTCCTGCCGACGATCAGCTCGGTCATCGCACTTACGCTGCTCTGGAAATGGATATTTAATGATACCTACGGGTTGTTGAATCATTTGCTTGAGCTTATTGGCATCCAGGGGCCCGCCTGGCTCAGCAGTGAGCAGTGGGCGATGCCGGCCATGATCATTCAAGGGGTATGGTCGGGCCTTGGCATCAATATCGTGCTGTATCTCGCAGCGCTGCAGGGTGTGCCCAGAAGCTTCTATGAAGCGGCTGAGATTGACGGTGCAGGCGGCTGGCAACGGTTCCGCCATATCACAGTTGCCTGCATATCGCCTACAACACTCTATATTCTAATCACCGCCATCATCGGGGCGCTTCAGGATTATCCGCGGTTCCAGATTATGACCGAAGGCGGCCCGAACTATTCCACGACGACGATTGTCTACTATCTCTTCCAGAATGCATTCCGGTATATGAACATGGGATTTGCATCATCTATGGCGTGGATTCTCGGGTTCATCATTCTGGCCGTCACGCTGCTGAATTTCTACTTTTCCCGGCGCTGGGTGCACTATGAATAGGAGAGGATACGCGTGAGTACGAGAATAACAACAGCAAGCGGCGCCTGGGTCAGCCAAAAACAGGCCAAAGAGCGCACCTTCAAAGGCTTCGCCTATCTGTTCCTGTCGGCCGGAGCGCTGGTTATGGCTGTTCCGTTTCTGTGGATGGTGTCCACTTCGCTGAAGCAGCAGGGGATGGAATTTGAAATGCCGCCGAAATGGATACCTCAGCATTTGGAATGGAGCAACTATCGTTTTGTATTATTTGAATCCGATATCGTGCAAGGGTTTGTAAACACACTGCTCATTATTCTGCTGCCATGTCTGGTAGGCTTGTTTACCAGCGCGCTGGCAGCTTATGCCTTCGCACGGCTTGCTTTTCCGGCCCGAAATCTGCTGTTCGGACTGCTGCTGGCTACCATGATGATCCCCGGTGTGGTCACGATGATTCCGACCTTCATGCTGTTCAAAACCATCGGCTGGATTGACAGCTGGCTGCCGCTGATCATACCGGGGATGTTCGGGGCGGCAGCCGCCGTATTCCTGCTGAGGCAATTCTTCATGACGATCCCGAAGGAGCTGGAGGATGCGGCCAAGGTAGACGGAATGAATCCGTTCCACACCTTCCTCCGGATCATACTGCCGCTATCTAAACCGGCATTGATTACGCAAGGACTCTTGAACTTTATAGCAGGCTACAACGATTATCTTGGACCGCTGATTTATATCAACTCGCCGGAGAAGTATACCCTGCAGCTGGTGCTTGCGTCCTTTCAGGGGTTTTACACCTCACAGTGGACCTATATTATGGCCGGGTCCGTGCTGGCGCTGATTCCCACGCTGCTGGTGTTCTTTTTTGCACAGAAATATTTCGTTGAGGGTATTGCCCTGACAGGCATGAAGGGCTAAATGATAACACCGATAAGATGAGGAGACAAGAACATGGCAGGTAGACAAACATTTCGCAATCCGATTGTCGCCCGCGCTGCCGATCCTTGGGTACTGCGGCACACCGACGGGAATTATTACTTCATGCACACACAGTCCGGAGGGCTGGGGTTAACAAGCTCAGCCAGCCTGACCGGTCTTGCCCAAGGCCGTAAGAAGATCATATGGTCGCCGGAGCCTGGCGGACGGTATAGCCACAACCTGTGGGCACCGGAAATTCACCATCTGCATGGTAAATGGTATATCTACTTCACCGCCAATGACGGCGGAGGCGATGAGTCGCGCCGCATTTGCGTATTGGAGAACGGGGGAGCCGATCCAATGGAAGGGGAGTGGGTATGGATGGGCGCGCTGCCGACCCCTGTCCCCGGTCTGGATGGAACTGTGGTTACCGTGCAGGGCCAGCTTTATTTTTTGTATGCCGGATATGGACATTTCCCTGATTATGGTTCTGCCATCTACATCATGCGCATGAGTACCCCATGGACACTGGAGGGAGATCACGTCCTGCTTACAGCCCCGACGCTGGACTGGGAGAAGCAGGGGGGGATGGCGATTAATGAAGGGCCGGTGACGCTGCACCGCAACGGACGGATCTATCTTGTCTATTCGGCCAGCACCACCTGGTCGGAGGATTACGCGCTGGGTATGCTGACCATGGAGGAGTCGGCTGACCCGATGGAGCCGTCTTCCTGGACCAAATCCCCAGTCCCTGTGTTTCGCAAAAGTGCTGAGAACGGAGTCTATGCCACCGGTCATAACAGCTTCACCGTGTCGCCGGACGGGGAGGAGGACTGGATCGTCTATCACGCGCTTCCCGCTCCGGGCGCAGATGCGGGCCTGCGGGCCACCTGTATTCAGAGCTTCACCTGGAAAGAGGATGGAACCCCGGATTTCGGTATTCCGGTACGTGCAGATGAGGATATTGCAGCACCGTCAGGAGAATAAGCTAAGCGGCCATTCATTTCTTGTTATCTATTTAATAGCGAAGGGATGAGGATCAGTATGAAAAAAGCTATGCTATTGACGCTAATCGCAGCCTTGTTCGTCATGGGAGTTTCGGTAGCGCCTGTACAGGCGGCAACGACAGGAACGGTAATCTCCAGCAGTGCGGCGGAGCCGGAGCCGTATTATGCGAGAGCGGTGAAGCTGGAGAACGGGAATCTGCTAAGCACCTTCACCCGGAGATTCCCCGGAAATGCGGATTGGACAGGTATGAAGCCTTTCCCGTTTTACCAGAGCACGGACGGCGGGGCAACCTGGTCGCTGCTCAGTGAGATTGATCCCAACAATTACGGGCTGGACCGGAATCAGCAAGGGATGACAACGTTATATGTGTTACCGCAGAAGGTTGGCGATTATCCGGCGGGAACGCTGCTGTTCGCGTCGACAGATTGGAACAATTCGGTTCCGTATACGATCCATATCTGGAGAAGCACCGACAATGGAGCTTCTTGGCAGTTCCATAGCAATCTGGCTGCACGGGGGACCGCGGGAACCCAGCGTACCTGGGAGCCGGAATTCTCAGTTACCAGCGACGGGCGGCTGATTTGTTATTATTCGGATGAACGGCAGCCGGGCTATAATCAGGCCATCGCCCGGGAAATTTCAAGCGATGGAGGACTGACCTGGGGGAGCTACAGCATTATCGTCGGCAATTCGTCGAACTGGGACTGGCGTCCGGGGATGCCGCGGGTAGTGAAGGTGAATAACGGAACGTATTTCATGTTCTTTGAGATGCTAGGGGCGGCCCCGAATTTCGCCGTCCGCTATAAAACGTCATCTAACGGAGTGGATTGGGGAAGTGCAACGGATCTGGGGAACGTAGTGGGTACAGGGATTTACCGCGCCTCCCAGACGCCGGAGATTGCTTATATCGATGACGGGACGGCAAGCGGCAGATTATATGTGCGCGGCATGACCGATGTGGTCTCCTCCGCCAATAAAATGTTTACAAGCGGTGACTACGGGGCCACCTGGACCCAGGTTGATGCACCGCTTACGGTAAAGGGCTCCAACCAGAACACACCTGCGGCATGGAGCGGGACGCTTCTGCCCCTCAGCCATTCCATGCTGCTGGAAGTCAACACGGTGAAGGTAGGGGGCCGTAATGAAATCCGCGCCAATGTGGCTCAGGTGAACGGGGATTCCTCGATCGTATCCGGCGGGATCTACAAGCTGATCAATCAGAATAATAACCTGCTGCTGGATAATGCCGGAGGCGGTTCGCCGGCCGGTACCGAAATCATCCAGTGGGGTGAGCTTAACGCGGATACCCAGTGGTGGCGGCTGGATTACCGGAATAACGGCTTTTTCCGGGGAATGAGTGTGAACAACAATCTGGTCTGGGAGGACCCGAACGGAGTGACGACTCCAGGGACCAAGGTCATCCTGTCGGCGAACAATGACCTGGACACCCAGCGGTGGAAATTCGCTCACAAGGGCAGCAGCTATTACACCGTCATGAACCAGCGCAGCGGGCTGATGCTGGATAATGCCGGGGGCGGCTCGCCTGCCGGAACCAAGGTCATTCAGTGGGGAGCCAATAACCTGGACACGCAGAACTGGAAGCTGGTCCGGGTAGACACGGAGATTCCGGTCAATCAGCTCGAGAGCTTCAACATGCACAGCTACGTGCAATATCAGGACGGAAGAGGAAGAATCGACGGGGGACAATACAGTGCAGAATCCCAGTGGAGACTGGTCAAGGGACTGGCCAATGAATCCGCCGTGTCGATCGAATCCGTTACGAAACCGGGCTTCTATCTCCGTCATAAGGACGGTAAGGTCTGGCTGGAGGCTAACGACAATTCTGCCCTGTTCAAGAATGATGCCACTTGGCAATTGCGCGTCGGACTGACCGGCTCATGGGCGGCTTCCTTTGAATCCTATAATATTCCGGGAGCTTATATGAGACACCGGAACGGCTTGCTGGAGATATCCACGATATCAACGTCTGTAGATCAACAGGATGCCACATTTTATGTAAAATAAGCGGGAAGTTTCCCGTTGAACGGATTAAGGCCATCGAAATCGATGGCCTTAATTATCGTTAAGAAATCTCCTTCTTCTGCTTAAGGGTAGTCAGCATACTCTGAATATGGCTTTCCATTAGCTGCCGTGCTGTTTCGCTCTGCCGCTCCTCGATGGCTATGGCGATCAGAACATGGTAATTGGAAGCCTTGGTGCGCATATTGGGCAGCGTATTGGTCTGCTTGCGGCCTTCGGCCAGCAAGGGAAGAATCGAATGGAGCATCCTCGCCACTACCGGATTGGCTGCCCCTTCAGCGATTAACTGATGAAAGGCGAGGTCGGTCTCGAAGAAGGAGCCGCCTTCCTCCATTTGCTGCACCATCCGGTCAGCCAGTACCCGCAGCCGGCGGATCTGATCCTCATCGGCCCGCTGCGCGGCTAAAGCGGCAAGCTCAGGCTCAATGAGCAGTCTGGCTTCCAGCAGATCCACGATCGAAATGTTGTCTAATTCCTCTAAGCCAGCCGCCGGATCATCCAGGAGCAGCGGATCGTTTCGCACATACATCCCGCGGCCGTGCTCAATGCTGACATTCCCCTGACTCTCTAGTGTCCGCAGCGCCTCACGAACTGTAGTTACACTTACAGAGAAATCAACGGCCAGCTGCTGCAGAGTAGGGAGCCGGTCTCCCGGAGCCCATTCCCCGCCTGTAATTTTCTGCTTCATAAGCTCTATGGTCGCTTGAAACGCGGTTTGTTTATTCTGTTTCATGATTAGCCGTCCCTTTGTATTAGAATACATTCATTCTAGCATAAGCGCTTCGTGACAATAAACAGATACGTCTGAGTATGGATTTAGTGTTGACTAGCGAAGAACAAGATAATATGATCATACCGTAAAGATAGTATCTATAGCGAATAATTCGCGATAAAGATACGATCTTTAAAGAGGAACCCGATTAGTCACGCAGCAGAGGAGGAGGGGCAATGGAGGTCGTAACCTTTGGGGAAACCATGGTGCTTCTGGCACCGGACCGGATGGTTCCGCTGGAGTATGTGAACGGTTTTCAGAAGCATGTTGCCGGAGCAGAGACCAATGTGGCCATTGGGCTTGCCCGGATGGGGCACACCGCCGGCTGGTTCAGCAAGCTCGGAAATGATCCGTTTGGCCGGTATATCAGGCAATTCGTCAGAGGACATGGCGTCGATATTTCCGAAGTCAGGTTTACCGATGAAGCGCCCACAGGAGTGTTCTTCAAAGAACAAATCTCTCCAGACCAAATACAGGTGTACTACTATCGCAAAGGTTCGGCGGCCAGCCTGATGCAAGCGGAGGAGCTTAATGAGGCATATGTTGGCGGTGCCCGCATCCTGCATATTACCGGCATTACACCGGCCCTTAGCCCGGAGTGCAGGAAATTAACCTTCCAGGCTCTTGAGGCAGCCAAAAAACACGGTACAGCCATTGTGTTCGATCCCAATATCCGCTGGAAGCTGTGGAACAGAGAAGAGGCTTATCGTGTTCTTAACGAAATTGCGGCGCTTGCCGACTATGTACTGCCAGGCATCGATGAGGGGAGGTTCCTGACAGGATGCAGTTCGCCTGCAGAGATCGCAGACCGGTTGCTGAAAGCTGGAGCCGGTGCTGCCGTCATCAAGCTCGGCGCGGACGGAGCTTATTATAATAACGGACTAATCTCTGGAAATGCGCCCGGCTTTCCTGTGAAGAGGCTCATTGATCCGATGGGTGCCGGGGACGGCTTTGCCGCAGGCTTTATCAGCGGTTTGCTCCAGGGAGAGGACCTGCCTGCTGCCGTGCGGCGCGGCAATGCTGTCGGTTCCATTGTTGTGGGGGTAAGCGGCGACATCGAAGGTCTCCCGTCCCGGCAGGATGTGGACCTACTCTTGGCCGGGGGAGCCGGCATAGAGGATATTATCCGGTAAGTGAGGCGCATTCCCAAGGAGGAAGAAGAAATGGACAAAGATAGACAGATTAAGCAGCTGATCACCTCCGGGCTGGTCGCCGTTATTCGCAGACCACCGCCTGAACGGGTGGAGCACATTGCTGCGGCATTGGCAGACGGCGGGGTCGGAGCGCTGGAGATAACAGCCGATAGCCCGGAGGTCTATCGGCTGATCGCGGACATGAAGGCGAAATATGGAGACCGCCTGCTGGTGGGGGCGGGTACCGTACTGAAGCTGGCGCAGGCCGAGCAGGCGCTTGCAGCGGGAGCCGATTTTATTTTCTCCCCAAATTTGAATGAGGCGATTGTAGAACTGACCTTACAGCACGGGCGAATCTCAATTCCAGGTGTAATGACACCGACCGAAGCGGTCAGAGGACATGAAGCGGGTGCAGACCTGCTTAAGGTATTCCCGGGCGGTTCACTGGGTGCCTCCTACATCAGGGAGCTGCAGGGGCCTCTTGGCCACATCCGCATGATGCCGACAGGAGGCGTGACCCTCCAGAATGCCGGAGCCTTCATTGCCGCCGGTGCCGTTGCCGTCGGTCTTGGAAGCGCTCTCGTTGACCGGGAAGCGGTGGAGCAGGAGGATTATGGGAAGATCACAGAGACGGCCCGCCAATTCGCCGAGGAAGTCCGCAAGGCCAGAATGAACAACACCAAAGGAGCACAATAACCTATGAAAATCACCGGATTTGAGACCTTTATCGTTCCTCCGCGCTGGCTGTTTCTGAAGATTGAAACCGATGAAGGCCTATCCGGCTGGGGGGAGCCGGTGGTCGAAGGCAAGGCGCATACGGTGCAGGCCGCAGTGGAAGAGCTGATGGATTATTTGATTGGGCAGGACCCGCAGCGGATTGAAGACTTATGGCAGCTCATGTACCGGGGAGGCTTCTATCGTGGCGGGGCGATTCTGATGAGTGCGATAGCCGGGATCGATCAGGCGTTATGGGATATTAAAGGGAAAATCTACAATGCGCCTGTGTACCAGCTGCTGGGCGGAGCTTGCCGCAACTCCATGCGGGTGTATTCCTGGATCGGCGGAGACCGTCCCATCGATGTTGTCAAGGCGGCTCTGGAGAAGAAGGCCGCCGGGTTCACGGCGATTAAGATGAATGCCTCGGAAGAGATGCAGTTCATTGATACCCATGACAAAATTTATGCTATCGTCGAGCGGGTCGCTGCCATCAGGGAGGCCTGCGGACCGGAGTTCGGAATTGCTGTAGATTTTCACGGACGGCTGCACAAGCCGATGGCACGGGGACTGGCCAGAGAGCTGGATCCTTACCGCCTGATGTTCATAGAGGAGCCGGTGCTGCCGGAGAACAATGAGGTGCTGCGGGAGATCGCACATCATACCAGCACTCCGATTGCCACGGGTGAACGGATGTACTCGCGCTGGGAATTCAAAAACCTGCTGAAAGATGGCGTGGTTGACATTATCCAGCCCGACTTGTCCCATGCGGGAGGGATTACGGAATGCAAGAAAATATTCGCCATGGCCGAGGCGTTCGATGTCGCAGTCGCTCCGCATTGCCCGCTTGGGCCGATCGCTCTGGCCGCCTGTCTTCAGGTGGATGCAACATCGTACAATGCAGTCATTCAGGAACAAAGCCTGGGCATCCATTATAATCAAGGCAATGACCTGCTGGATTATATCACCGATCCGGCCGTCTTTGCCTACAGTTACGGTCATGTCCATATCCCTTCCGGACCCGGCCTTGGCATTACCGTGAACGAGGAGTATGTACGGAGGATGGCGGCGGAGGGCCACCGCTGGAGAAACCCGGTCTGGCGGCACCGCGACGGCAGCATTGCGGAGTGGTAAGGTTATGCATATATAGTACTGTTGAAGCCGCTAATTTAGCGGCTTTTTTTGATTTTAAGTTGCACTATACAGTTCAACTGTATAGTATAACTGTATAATTTGTTTATTTCTTTTTTGGAGGATAACCATGGAGCGAGAAAAACATTTACCGCTTACTGAAACCGTCTTTTACATTCTTTTAGCTCTTATTGAACCGGCTCATGGATATCTTATTATGCAAAAAATTGAAGAACTCAGCGGTGGTCAAGTGCGTATGGCGGCAGGGACTTTGTATGGCGCTATCGAAAATCTGGTTAATCTTGGATTCATTGAGCCTACAGCCAGCGATGATAGGCGCCGGAAGGTCTATATCATTACCGAACAAGGAAAACGGATATTGCAGCTTGATGTAGAGAGAATGAATCATATGATGTCTGCAGCAGAAGAACAGTTAAAAAAAGATCGGAGGAACCTTGGATGAAAACTTGCAATTTTTTCACCAGCTTTGAGAAAGAAGAAAAGTGGCTCGGGAGTATGGAGCAAAAGGGTTTTCAGATGATAAATAAACGATTATTTATCTATACATTTGCTAAAACTTCATCTAGAAGGTCGATCATTAAATTGGATTACCGCAGCTTCAAGACACAGGATGCTTTTGAAGATTATTGTGCATTATTCGAAGACAGCGGATGGGAGCATATCTTCGGAACGATAAATTCGGGGCACCAATATTTTAGAAAAGCCAATAAGCAGGGGTCAGAAGAAATATTCTCTGATACCGCTTCTATAGCTGGTCGTTACAAACGGCTATCTGATATGTGGCAAACTCTGTCCTTTTCTTTATTTCCTATCGGAGTTGCAGTTATAACAACGATGCCTTTAGACTCTAAAACTCTCTCTCTAAAAACTCCGCTCAGCTTTGTTACCCCTGTCCTATGGTTTTCTTTTTTCGTAACATTTCTTTTGTATTTTTACTTTGCATATAAGGCTAACAAGCAATACAAGCAAATATTAAAAGGTTAATCCAAGACGAGAATTTGGGTTGTGATATATCAAATTTCATATGCAGTCATAATAGACTTGTCAGAAAACCTGCCATGGGGGTAATATGATATACAGAAGTTTAACAGCTATGGTTCATACTTAACATTAACGTAGGAGTGGTTTTCAGTGAAGATTCTTGTAGATGATTTGAGCGGGACACAAGTGATTGGATTAATTGCGGAACATCTGCAGGGAATGGCAGAGGACTCTCCGCCGGAGAGCATTCATGCCCTTAATCTGGACGGGCTGAAGCAGCCGGAAATTACGTTCTGGTGCGCTTGGGAGGATGAGGAGCTTCTGGGCTGCGGGGCGATCAAGGAATTGGACAAAGAGCATGCCGAGCTCAAATCGATGCGGACCGCCAAGAAGCATTTGCGCAAAGGTGTAGCCAGAAATATGCTTGCTCATATTATTGAAGAAGCCGTAAGCCGCGGATACAAACGGATCAGTCTGGAGACCGGCTCCATGGATTCATTCATCCCTGCCCGCAAGCTGTATGAAGATTTCGGCTTCACCTATTGTGAGCCGTTTGCAGATTACATCCCGGATCCGAACAGCAGATTTATGACGAAGGAACTGTAGTTTATTCTATAACACTTGAAGAACAGCATTCTGTAGCTGCAGAGGATGCTGTTTTTTGGCGTGGGGCAGAACATTACAGAGATTCGGATAAATCCGCAGTGGATGCGTATATGTACCAGGCTCCTGATCAATAGTATCTTAGACTTAACGAATGAAGAGAAGGGGTAAGGAATGTGGAGAAAGGTAAAGAGGTTGTGCATGAAATCAGACAGGGATTCAAACAAGCGGATATTGACGTCAGAAAATTAGACTTATTGCCCCACCCCCTATGATCGTTCACTATGCAAAATAAATGTTTGAACATGGACAATGTACTGCTTTTTGCGGCACAACATATTTTACGGAAACTGGTTCGGTCAGATAGCTGAACTGTTGAATGTTCATGAATGGGGTGGGGGCATGGCAGTTAAGAACGGCAAAGAATATACCGAGCGGATCAACCGCCAGCATATCAAGATATGGTATCAGGGTAAAACCATCGACAGGCCTTTATCCAGCCATCCTGCCTTCAACGGATTAATGAAGACCCAAGCGGAAATGTATGATATGCAGCATCAGAAGGAAACCATCGAACAAATGACCTTTCAAAGCGTTACGGACGGGGAGCGTTACGGACTTTCCTTCCTGGCACCAAGAAGCAGGGAAGACCTGGTCCGCAGGAGAATCATGATGGAATTGTGGGCAGAGAAGCACCACGGGTTTTTAGGGAGATCCCCGGATTATATGAACACGACGCTGATGTCTTTATATACCGCGGCTCATCTGTTACGAGAATACAATCCCGAATATGAAGATAATCTCACAAAATACTATGATTACTGCCGCAGTCAGGACATTACCTTATCCCATGTATTCATCCAGCCCTTTGCCAGCCGGTTGTCCGAGCTGGTGGACGATGTCCAGGATTCGATTACAGCCAAAGTGATCGACCGCAAGGAGAACGGAATTGTAGTAAACGGTGCGTTTATGATGGCTACGCAGGCAGCAACCTGCGATGAAATCCTGGTATTCTCTACACCTCTCCCTTCCATGCTGGAGCCGGATAATCCGTATGCCTTTGCCTTTGCCGTTCCCAATGATCTGGAAGGAATGACCTTCATTTGCCGTGAGAGCTATTCAGGCACATCGCATTATGATCATCCGCTGAGCAGCAGATTTGAAGAAATGGACGCCATGGTGATCTTCGATCACGTGCTTATTCCACGTAACCGGATCTTTTACTTAGGGGATGAAGAGATTGGAGAGAGACTGTTCAGCGAAGGGAATTTTCACAGCCATGCCGGTCATCAGGTGCTTACCCGTTACATTGCCAAGACGGAATTTCTGCTCGGCTTGATCTCTGCATTGTCAGATGAACAGAATATCGCTCTCGAAGCGGTTACGAGGGAGCGGATATCCCGGATTCTGACCATGCTTGAGAACCTGAAATCTCTTCGCCTGGCTTCGGAAATGATGGCGGAACCGGATTCCCAGGGCTATTATGTACCGGCCCCGAAGCCGCTGATTGCTGCTACGATGCAGTATTCCTCCTTTTATCAGGAGATGCTGGGGATGCTTCAGGACATCAGCTCCAGTAATCTGGTAATGCTTCCTTCCGAGACAGACCTGGCATCAGATGCCGGCGATTTTCTCCGTCTTTATCTTAAAGGACAGGATACATCAGCCCGCGACCGGATTGCTCTTTTCCGGCTGGCCCGGGAACTGGCGATCGGTCCCTTCGGCGGCAGACAGAAGCAGTTTGAGCGCTTTTTCTTCGGAAATACCCGTACGCTTACTTCCCGGATGTATAAAGTGTACAGTCTGGACAAATACACAGCGATGATTGATGAATTTCTGCAGCGGGGGAAGCCCGATAGACTGGCAAATGAAAAGAGTCTTATTGATTGATATAGGACATTGCAGAAAGAGTGATGCTAATCACGTCTTCAAGATCTTCACGGCTGGCTCCGTTGACGGCCTGAATCGACATGCCCGCTAAGAGAGTTGCGACATACCGGGATAGAGCGGCAGGATTACTATGCTTGGGCAAATCTCCATCTTCCTTGGCCTGCTCCAGCCGGGTGGTGAGTGCCTGTTCCATTTGAACGCGCAGATCGGTTAACAATTGCTGGACCGGGTCAGATTCCTCACTGCACGCAAGAGCACCTTTGACCGTTAGACAGCCCGGAGAATAGTTGGGATCGACCACCGAATCTGCGGTAGCCCGAAGAAGCTTCTCAATAACCAGGCGGGCTGTCGGTTCTTTTAGAGCAGCTGCTGAAGCTTGAATCGGTCCTTCGTTCATATATAAATCTAACGCCTTGTGAAACAGGTTCTCCTTGCTTCCGAAGGTCGCATAAAAGCTTGAACGGTTAATCTTCATGGCTTCGGTCAGGTCGGACAACGATGTCCCTTCATATCCCTTCCTCCTAAAAATCTCCAGAGCACTTTCAAGTGCTTTATTAATGTCAAAGGCCCGAGGGCGTCCGGCTGCCATAATGATTTCCCCTTTGCAAAAGATAATTATTAGTTTACGTTCCCCGGGCCTCTCTGTAAAGCTGGCTATGATTAGATGCTTCCGCCTCCGTCAATATTCAGAGTTGCCCCTGTAGTATAGCCAGCCTCGGAGGAAGAGAGATACGCCACCATGCTTGCAATTTCGGAGGCCTTTCCATATCTTCCTAACGGAATCATGTCTGCGCCCGAAGCATAAGGGCCGTTCTCCGGATTCATATCCGTATCAATCATACCGGGTTGAATATTGTTGACGGTAACACCCTGAGGTGCCAGATCGCGGGCTAACGCCCGTGTCAATCCGGCGACAGCGGCCTTGGTCGCGACATACAGGCTGTTTCCCGGAAAAGGATTAAATTCGGCAGAAATACTGCCAATATTAATGATACGGCCACCTGATTTCATTTGCGGAGCAGCTGCTTGAACGGCAACGAATACCGCCTTCAGGTTAACCGCGACGATTTGATCGAATTCCTCAAGGGTGAATTGGTCGTAAGGCTTTAGACTTGAAATGCCTGCATTATTGACAAGAATGTCAATACCGCCAAAGGTTTGGATCGTCTCATCAGCAGCACCTTTCAAGGCCTCGAAATCAGCGCTGTCCGCGCGAATGGCTAAAGCTTGGCCTCCTGCGCTTTTAATTTCCTCTACCAGTTCCTCTGCCTTGCTGTGCGCACTTACATAAGTAAATGCAACCGATGCACCGTCTTCTGCCAGCCGTCTGACAATGGCCGCGCCAATGCCGCGCGCTCCTCCGGTAACGAATGCCTTTCTGCCTGCTAAGGGTTTATTCATTGTACTTGTTGTATTCATAGTAAAACTCCTCTTCTTTTATTTTGGACCAATAAGTCCATAATTATTATGGACCTTACGGTTCAAAAATGCAATCATTAATTTCAAGCCTATTAGCGATCAATCATTATTCGATAAAGAGAAGCACTTGATGTAATATGAGAGTACAACCGATACAATAATCATTGAACATCAATGCGCAATCAGGAGGAAGGGGCGAAAACATGCCTGAAGTTACATTTTACCGGGATGAAGCACTGCCCTTTCTGGAGGGGAAGCACTGTACGGCGGACGATCTAGCCTACCATAGGCATTTTCACGAAGAATATTCGGTCGGGCTCATAGATGCAGGCGGCACGAACGCCTGGTGCGACGGCAAACAGATACAGGTGGCAGCTGGGAGGATGATCAGTTTTCCGCCAATGATGCTGCATGCCTGCCATCCGGAACCGGACGTGGAATGGCGGTATAAGATGTTGTTTATCCGCCCTGACTGGCTGCAAAAGCTTAGACCGGAGGAGCTTAACCAGCTGCACATCCCGTTCTTACTGGGCGGAGGCAAGAATGAAGCGTGCCGCGAACGATTAAATTACACGATGGGCGCGCTCGCAGGCGGCGGTTCTCCGCTTGAAACCGAGACGGCCCTCATTGAACTTGTCCAAGCTTTGGTTGACCCTAATGAGAATGACCTGGGACACACAGGCTTATCAGGTGTTCAGGAGCACAAATACGTGAGGCTGATCAAAGACTACCTGCAGGCGAATTTTACCGGGCAGGTCACGCTTGAGCAATTGGAACAGGAAGCCGGAATCAGCCGCTTTCATCTGATCCGGCTCTTCAAGAAAGGGAGCCATCTGCCCCCTCATGCCTATCAAAACCTGCTGCGCATCAATTATGCCAAAATTCAGCTGGCGAAGCAGCGTCCGATCGTTGATATCGCGGCTGAGGCAGGGTATTATGACCAAAGCCATTTTACCAAGGCTTTTTCGAAAATTGTAGGAGCAACGCCCAGGCAATATGCGATGTCGATCTAGATGAGCAATTTTTTACAAGATTACGCCCTTCTGTGCAAGTACACTTGAAATACTTCTAGAAGGGGGAAATGTCAAATGCATAATAACAAAGATTGGGAACAGCAAGCGGCAGAGGCATTAAAGTCAGTCGCCAGACGAATGGATATTAAGGCGTATGTGGAGCAAACACCACTGCTATACGGGCTACTGAAAAAGGCTGCTTTGCAGTATGTAACAGGCGAATCCCGTATAGACGGGCTCGAAGCAGGGCAGAGGCTTACTGCCAAAGGCTATGCCATTTCACTAGAGTACATCGGCGAGAATACGGTAAATGCGGAGGAGTGTGAGGCGGCCGCTCTGGAGATAACAGCGCTAATCGATGATCTCGGGGAACAGGGGGCATCCGCCTGTATATCCTTCGATTTGTCGCATATCGGCCTGATGCTGGATATGGAGCTTGCTTATACGAACTTAACCAAATTAGCGGCACGGGCACCGGGAACGGAACTGGAACTGTTCATCAGCATGGAAGAGTCGGCTAAGACAGAGCAGATCCTCGAGGTATACAAGCGGGCCGCCTCCAAGTATCCGAATATCGGCATTACGCTGCAGGCACATTTACATCGGACACCGGATGATTTGGCCGAGCTATCCGCTTCGCCAGGCCGGATACGAATCGTGAAGGGCGCCTACCAAGAGTCGGGAGAGGTCGCAATACCCCGATCTGAATCACTAAATGAGCGATATTTACAGCTAGTGGGACAGGCTCTCGCAGACGGACACCGGGTTTCAATTGCTACGCATGATGAGAGCATCATCGAGGCAGCGATACAGCGGGGTCTATTGACGGAGCATGGCGCGAAGCTGGAGATGCTGTACGGCATCCGGCCGGAGCTTGGCAGCAGGCTGAAATCAGCCGGTTATCCGGTGCAGATCTATTTGACCTATGGCCATGAGTGGTACTTGTACTTATGCCACCGGATCGCCGAATATCCGCCAAATCTGTACCGGGCCGTTGCAAATATAACCGATTCGCAGCGCGTTGATCCTGTGGAGGCATATGATTGAACTAACTACTGAGAAGGGCTTCGCAAGGTAACTCCTTGACGTAACGAAATATAATAGTTATTATAGATATCTAAAGTCTTCATTCGGAAGGTTCGTTGTGTAAGTAGAATCAAAAGGAGAGCGAGCAGATGGATGTATTCAAAGGTCAGTATGAAATGATCCAGCGCACAAGGGAATCATTATTTCGTTATTGCGAGTCCATGTCCCCCGCAGATTATGTGAAAGAAATAGAAAGCTTTGGCGGAGCTTCTATTCGCAGTCTGCATGCTCATGTAGCCGATTGTTACCGGATATGGTTAGGGATTCGCGCCCTTGGCAAATCACTTCCCACAATAAATCCTGAATCCGTTGACAATGTAGAGAAAATGCGTCAGGTTTTTAAGAACACGGATGAACTGGTGTATGAATTTCT
This sequence comes from Paenibacillus piscarius, assembly GCF_022234545.1. Taxonomy (GTDB): domain Bacteria; phylum Bacillota; class Bacilli; order Paenibacillales; family Paenibacillaceae; genus Paenibacillus_AQ; species Paenibacillus_AQ piscarius. The sequence goes on along the minus strand of NZ_JAIEUI010000006.1, from coordinate 46,495 downwards.
AAATGACTTTAAAAACAAATGGGATCCCACCAAACCAGCATCCTGGCATTGTGACAGTGCAGAGTTAACCGAATTATGGTTATTTACGCACACCATCACCCACGAATTTCATCATAGAGGTCAAATTGTAAAAATGGGCAGGCAGCTCGGGTATATTCCGCCGAAAATGAATCTCGCTAAATGAACAAGCAGAGCCGCTAATTTAGCGGGTCTCTTATTATTAGGTCAGCCAGAGATTTCTGGTTGGCCTCTTTTTATAACTGTTTTACGATAGGGGTAACCGGGAGAATGAGGCTGGCTTATCGTACTCATTAAAACACCTTCAAGAGATGCTCTCATGTCGGAAGATATGGAGACTATTTTGAGGGTGTTTTTGCATTTTTAAAAATAGAGAAGATATTGGATTAGCAGTATTGACTTAGAGTGCGCTTAAACTCTTATACTGGTCACGTAGGATGCAAAAAAGTGGAAGTTCATTCAGTTTGTTAAAGGGAGGATTTAGTGTGAAGCATTATACGTTGGGAAATACAGGATTGGTGGTAAGCGCTTATTCTTTGGGGTGTCTGAATTTTGGATCGCGAACCGACAAACAAACCTCTTTCCAGCTGCTTGATCATTTTGTTGAAGCAGGCGGGAATTTTCTGGATACAGCCAACAACTATGCGATATGGAACGAAGGCTGTGTTGGCGGAGAAAGCGAGTCTTTGCTTGGCGAATGGATGAAAGAAAGAAAAAACAGAGATCAGATCATTTTGGCCACCAAAGTGGGAGCGAAACCGGTAGTGCCAAAAAGCGAAAGAATGGAAGGCTTAGGCCGCCAAGCGATTGAGAAGGCAATTGACGAAAGCTTGCTGAATCTTGGAACAGATTATGTAGATTTATACTATGCTCATATTGACGATAACGAAACTGAGCTTGAGGAAACCTTGGAGACCTTGGATTCCTTGGTCAAATCAGGTAAAGTAAGGGCTATAGGCTGCAGTAATTACCGGTTTTCCAGGCTCCTGGAGGCCAAGGCGATTAGTCAGTCAAAAGGATGGGAGTCCTATTGCTGCATCCAGCAGCGGCATACGTATTTGCAGCCTAGAGCGGATGCGGATTTCGGAGTGCAGGTCAGTGCGGATGAGGATTTACTTGCTTACTGCAGTCAAAATGATGATTTTACGCTCTTGGCATATTCCCCCCTCCTGGGAGGTATGTACAACAGGAAGGAAGCGGTCCTGCCCGAGGCATACCGGAGAGAGGATCAGATGACCCGGTTGCATACGCTAAGGAAGGTTGCCGGAGAGCTGGGAGCGACACCGAATCAGCTTATACTGGCTTGGATGCTGCACAAGCATCCGAGAGCTCTTCCCGTTGTTGCTGCAAGCGGTCTAGCGCAATTGGAGGAAAATCTGGGGGCACTTAAGCTGCAAATTAGCCCGGAACAGCTTGATCAATTGAACGGATGTTGAAAGGAGCGTAAGGTTATGACCGGTAAAGAACTGACCATTCAGCAGGCAGCTGAGATGACGGGGTTAAGCGTACATACTCTTCGTTATTACGAAAGGATCGGCCTGATGGATCCCATCCCCCGTGCCGAGAATGGTCATCGGATCTATCGGGAGCATGATTTTGAATGGATCGTATTACTCGCAAAGCTTAAGACTACAGGAATGCCGATCGCACTTATGCAGCAGTTCGCTGATATGATGCGGCTTGGCAATGAGGGCATTCCCCAGCGCAGACAGCTTCTGGAGGAGCATGAGCGGAAATTAATCGAGCAGGCTCAGACGATTCATCAGACTTTGGATATTCTGCGGGGTAAAATTGATTACTACCGTTCTTGGGAAGAGGAAACCAGGCGGGAGGCCTGAAAGAATAATAGAAAGACTTAGAATACTGGATGGACTAGAAGCTGGCTAATTAGCCAGCTTTTTTCTGTATGTATAGTAGCACAGATGGTGAGTTTGGGTTTGGAATATTGTTATTTCCGGCCAATTGGTCAAGAAATTCACCTAAAAGGTCATGCAAATGCCCTTAAAGCAAATGCCAAACGGCAGGTACAATGAGGATGTCACACGGATAAGAGATTATGACTAAGGGTAAAGGAGGTAGCCTATGGATTCAGATTTGGTAGCGGCGGACCGGCAGCCCGGGAAACATCCCCTTCGTACGGAAAAATGGGAGCGGTTTCAAGCCCTGAAAAAGTACTGGGACTTATACCTGATTATGCTGCCGGGACTTGCGTATTTTATCATTTTCAAATATGTGCCAATGGGAGGTATCATTGTTGCCTTTCAGGATTTCAACGCCTTTGCCGGCATCCGCGGCAGTGAATGGGTGGGACTTGCGCATTTTAAAAATATGTTTATGGACAGCGAGTTTTACACGGTATTCAAAAATACGCTGCTGATCAGCTTATACAAGCTGATCTGGGGATTTCCGGGTCCGATCATCCTGGCCCTGATGCTGAATGAAGTCCGGCACATGCTGTACAAGCGCGGGGTCCAGACGCTGGTCTATTTACCGCATTTTCTGTCCTGGGTCATCATCGGAGGTATTCTGATCAACGTGCTGTCCCCGGCAACGGGAATCGTTAATCAGTTTCTGGGGATGCTCGGTTTGGAGCCGGTCTTCTTCCTGGGCAGTCCGGAATGGTTCAGAACAGTGCTTGTGGTCAGCGATATCTGGAAAGAAGCGGGCTGGGGGGCCATTATCTATCTGGCTGCGCTGGCCTCGATCGATCCGCAGATCTACGAGGCCGCTGTCGTAGACGGTGCGGGCAAATGGAAGCAGCTGATTCACGTTACCCTGCCATCGCTCATCGGGACCATCGTGATCCTGTTCGTCCTGCGCCTCGGGAGCGTTCTGGATGTCGGCTTCGAACAGATCTTTGTGCTCTACAATCCGCTGGTGTACAATGTGGCCGATGTTATCGAGACTTATGTCTACCGGACCGGAATTACGCAGGGCCAATTCAGCTTTACTACCGCTGTCGGATTGTTCAAATCGGTCATCAGTCTGATATTGGTCGTCCTCGCCAACCAAGCCGCCAGAAAGCTTGGCCAGGACAGCTTATGGTAGAGGGGGTGAATCTATGAGACTTACCAGGGGGGAACGCCTGGCATCGAGGATTAATCACCTGATCCTGGGTTTCATTGCTCTGCTTGCGCTCCTGCCATTCCTGCATATCGTGGCCCAGTCTTTCAGCAGTCATCAGGCGATAACCTCCGGCAGGGTGACGTTATGGCCTGTAGATTTCAGTTTCGAAGCGTATGTGAAGGTGCTGAGCGAGCATGCTTTTGTGAATGCCTTCAAGGTCAGTATGCTGCGCACGGTCATCGGCACACTCTTGAATGTGGTGATCACTTGTATGCTGGCCTATCCGCTGTCCAAGGCTTATATTACAGGACGATCAGCGATCATGTTCCTGATTGTGTTCACGATGCTGTTCAACGGGGGCATGATTCCAACCTTTCTGGTCGTAAAAGCGACCGGGCTGCTGAATTCCTTCTGGGTCTATATCATTCCTGGAGCGGTTAGCGCGTTCAATGTTATTATTATGAGAAATTTCTTTCAAGGCGTGCCGCCCGAATTGGAGGAATCCGCCAAGATTGACGGCTCCTCCAATATCGGAACGCTCGTCCGGATCGTCGTTCCGTTATCTATGCCGGTCATTGCAACCATTACCTTGTTCCATGCGGTCGGACATTGGAATGCCTTCTTTGACACCGTCCTGTATGTGACGGACCGGAACCTCTTCCCGCTGCAGGTGTATCTGCGTGAGCTGATCATGTTCAATCAATCGAACATCAGCAATAACAACGGGTACTCCGCCAATATCGACAGCACCCTGCTGGCCCTCGAGTCGTTGAAGGCTGCGGCGCTGATTGCCAGCACAGTTCCGATCCTGATCGTGTATCCGTTTCTGCAGAAGCATTTTGTCAAAGGGATTATGCTTGGATCCGTGAAAGGCTAGAACTGCATGTAACATGAAAAGAGAGGGGATTGTCATATGAAAGTCTCAATCTTTGTACAAAGATCCGTATCCATTCTGGCGGTGACCTCCATGCTGCTGGTGTCCGCGTGTTCATCCGGCTCGAAGGGGGAAGGAGCCGAAGGGAAGGAAGAACGCCAGGCCATTGATATCGTATTAAGCAATGCCGGACGGAAGTTCCCGCAGGGCATGGACGAGAACAATAATCCTTATATTGATTACATCCGCAAGAACACGGGCCTGGACATCAAGCTGATCACGCCTCCTGCCGACGGTTACGGGGATGCCCTGAACGTGATTATGGCCTCCGATGATCTGCCGGATATGCTCCTGTCCTATGACGCCAATTGGTTCGAAAGCTATGTCCGGCAGAAAGCCCTTACCCCTCTGAATGATTTAATCGACGAATACGGTCCCAATCTGAAGAAAAGTATCCCGGAGGAAGCCTGGAAGGTCGTCACCGTGGACGGAAAAATCTATGCGATTCCCAGCCTGAACCCGATCCCGGGCAATGAAATCATGTTTGCACGCAAGGATTGGCTGGACCGTCTGGGCCTCAAGCCGCCGACAACGCTGGAAGAATACAAAGAGGTAATTCGCGCTTTTGCGCAGGATGATCCGGACGGAAACGGCAAAGATGATACGTTTGGCCTGATCCTGCAGGAAAACCTCGGCAGAGTAGCTCCGTTTATTGGAGCATGGGGAATCCAGCGGGGCCAATGGACTGAAGGGGACGGGCAATTGGTGAATTCCAGCACACTGCCGGAAATGAAGGAAGCACTACGCTATCTTGCCGAGCTCTATAAGGAGAAGCTGATTGATCCCGAGTGGGCTCTAAATAAGATGGCTAATGTTGACGAGAAAGTCGCCAGCGGCAAAGTGGGCCTGTTCTCCGGGAACTGGTATGATACCCGCGGCCCGATCCTGACCAACCAGAAAAATGATCCCAATGCAGAGTGGATTACCCTCGAATACCCTACCGGACCTGACGGGAAGCAGGGAACCTGGGGCAACAGCTATGTTGCCGGGTTTAATGTGATTCCGGTTACGAGCAAGCATCCGGAGGCTGTCATTAAGATGATGGATTTCATGATCGGAGACGGATACCGCACACTCATGCTCGGATTTGAGGGCGAGGTATGGAATATGGAGGACGGGAAGGTGGTTACGAATTTTGATGAGCACAACAAGCATATTTACCGGCTAACGCTCGGCGAAGCGATTGTACCGTTCAATTCTAAAGTATCCAGAGAGCGTCTGGACTCGCTCGGTATGGAGTTTAAGCTGAATGAGATTGTCGACAAGATTAACGAGGTTGCCATCCGTAATCAATATCTGGGCGTACCGACGCCAGGAATGGGTAAATACGGGCCTAAGCTGTCCAAGATGGAGGTCGAAGCATTCACGAAAATCATCATAGGCCAGCAGCCAGTAGACAGCTTTGATCAATTTGTTGAAGACTGGAAGAAAAACGGCGGCGAGGAAATGACGAAGGAAGTCAACGGGCAATGAACAGGACGGATAACAGGGTCTAAGCTATAATGAAGACATGCAGAATCGTGGGGGAATCGTATGAAGTGGCTGACGCAATTCCGCAACGTCTTGAAGCAGTCGATTCAGTTTAGGCTTACCTGTTATTTTCTTCTCATCCTGCTGCCGCTGGTGGCGTTCAGTATGTTTGCCAATGTAAAGTCTCAGCGGATTTTGGAGCAGGAGCTTGGCGAACGCACGCTCAGTGCCATGAACTCTGCATTGGAGTTTGTTGACCTGACCTTAAAGAGCATCCATAATCTGTCCACCTTGATCGCAACGGATACCAATTTATCCGCCCTGCTGTCCCATCAGGAGAAGACCCTGACCTCCGGGGCAATTATGGACTTCACGCGTGTCATGAAAGAGATTACAAATATAACCATGGTCAATGAATATTTAAGCGACACCATGATTTATCATCGTCCTTCCAACTCGTTGATCTCAACAAAGCTCGGGCTGCTGCATCGTGAATCCCAAGGCCCTGAACCCTGGTACGGTGAGGCTCTGAAGGCAAATGGCGCAAGCATATACTACTTGTCAGAACGCCATGAAGAAAATTTGTCCGGAATCCCGGATCCTATCTATAACCGGAATCAGCTTATTATGATGAGACTTATGGATTTCTATCGCGGCGAAAAAGGCGAAAATGTCCTCATGCTGTCCATTTCGAAGAATCAGTTGCTCCGCTCGTTGTCCCATTTGCTGGCGAACAGCAGCTCCAAGGTCTATCTGTTTGATGCCCGAGAGCGGTTGATCGTATCGAATGCTCCTGCAGAAACGTTGTCTTTCGAATGGAGGGACGTCCAGCCAGGGAGTGTGTTTGTCCGGGAAACCCCGGAAACGGATGAGAAGCAATTGATTCTGCGGGTGAATTCTCCGCGAAGCGGATGGTCGCTGCTGCTGATCCAGCCCGAGCATGAGATTTATGATAAGTCGAGGCCGCTGCAAATTTTCTCCTACTGCATTATTGCACTCAGCGTCGTCCTTGCCGTCTGGATTGCCTGGTTTATCTACAGCGGAATTGCTTCCCCGATATCAAGACTGGTGTCCGGCATGCGGCAGCTGCGTAAAGGCAATCTGAATATCAGGCTGGAGAACGGGCGGCAGGACGAGTTAGGGTATTTAACGGATGCTTTCAATGAAACGGCGGGCCAGCAGCGTCATCTGATCAAGGACATCTATGAGCAACAGCTCAGAATGACCAAGACGGAGCTCAAATTTCTGCAGGCTCAGATTAATCCCCACTTCTTGTACAACACGCTGGATTCGATTTATTGGACAGCCAAAAATTATGAAGCGGAAGAGATCAGTACGATGGTGCTCAACTTGTCGAACTTCTTCCGGCTGAGTTTGAGCAAAGGGCAGGAGTCGTTTACGGTAGAGGAAACGTTCAAGCACCTTCATTACTATATTCGGATTCAGCAAATCCGTTTTGCCGAGCGGTTTACGGTGGAGTACTGCGCTTCTGAGGATAGCCGGCATTTGCATATTCTGAAGCTGCTGCTTCAGCCGCTGGTTGAGAATGCCATATTGCATGGATTGGAGAAGCGAAAAAAAGGCGGAGTCTTAAGCATTCGCACCGAAGTGGCTAATGACCGGCTGATCATCCAGGTAACCGATAACGGAAGAGGGATTCCAGAGTCGAGGCTTATGCGGATTCAACAGGCCCTGGCAAGAATCAGATTCGGGGATTACACGACACCTCCCGAGAAGAACTCCGAGTTTTTTGCGCTGCTCAATGTCCAGGCTCGAATCGCCATTTACTATGGGGAGACGGCGGAATTGAAGATCGTCAGCGGGGAAGGGGACGGAACGACGGCGATCATCGATTTACCGGCTGACCGCTGCCGGGAGGAGAGAGGGGAACCGGAACATGAATCTCATGATTGTTGAAGATGAAATCAGGATTTTGAATAGTCTGGCCAATAATATACCGTGGAATGAGCATGGCATCGAAGTGGTCGCGCTTGCCGAGAACGGCTTAGAAGCGCTGGCCATGATCGGGCGCAGGAAGCCGGATATCATGCTGCTCGATATCGAGATGCCGGAGATGGACGGGTTGACCTTGGCGAAAACGGTGCTGCAGCAGGAGCCGCACATGAAAATCGTGATTTTAAGCGGTCATGACGATTTCCCGTATGCGCAGGCTGCTGTGGGGCTTGGCGTCATGAAGTACTTGCTGAAGCCGGCCGGAGACGATGAGATTTTGAATGCTATTCTTGCGGCTGCGGAAGAGATCCGAGAGGAACTGATGGAAAAGCACAGCATGATTGAGCTGCAGCGGAAATGGCGTGACCGTCTGCCTCAGCTCCAGGATGATTTTTATAGAAACTGGATACAGGGCCGGTATGCAGACTGGGAGCTCAAGAAGCATATGGAGGAGCTGAATCTGGAGCTTGACCTCTACACCTGGTTTGCTGTAGCCGTATGTGAAATCGATCCGATTCACGAGCAAGGAGAACGATTTACGTCTTCGGATCAGCCGTTGCTGCAGTTTTCGCTGGAATGCATAGCGGCTGAATGTTTGCAGCATGAAGACTGCCGGGTCTTTAATGATGCGGACGGAGCAACCGTACTGCTCTTTTTGGGACAACCGGAAGAATCGGCTCCAGATATCATCCAGCGGATCAATGTTCACGTTCCCCGTCTCTTCAACATTGTGAAAGAGTGCCTGAAGCTTACCGCCAGCGCCGGACTCGGGACCCCAGGCTCATGGGAGCATGTTTCGCTGTCCTACCGGCAGGCACGCCGTGCGCTGCAGGAGCGGGCCATTTACGGAAATGAGGTGTTCGTTCCTTACCTGGACGTAACCAGCAAGGAGCAGCCGTTTCATTATGACACCGAGTTCGAAAAACAGCTGGAGATTGCGGTTCATACGGATCACGCGGCAGCGGTTGCTGAGCTGATGGACTGCTATTTCAAGAATGTATACTCCCAAGCGGTCTCGACTCAAAAGATATATGAGCATTTGCTGTATTTGAGCAGCTTATTTACACGTATGATTCAATCGCGGGGCTGGTCGATGCAGGAGGTGCTGCAAGAGGATTATTTGAGGTTTCTGTCCTTTGAATCCCTGCTCTCCAAAGAGCAAATCGTGGAATGGTCTAAAAGAGTGGCCAGCCGCATTACCCAATACCGGGAACGCGAGCGAAACCATTCCAGCCATCGGCTTGTTAAACAAGTGATCGAGGCCGTGGAGGAAATGCTGGGGAAGGAAGAACTGACCTTGCACACGCTGGCCGAAAGATTATATGTCAATCCCTCTTACCTTAGCCGGCTCTTTAAGCGGGAGGAAGGGAAGTCCATTTCGGAATATCTCCTGAAGCGGAGTATGGAGCATGCCAAAGAGCTCCTATACAGCGGCGTTAAGGTGTATGACGCAGCAGAAGCGGCCGGATATCGTGATGTCAGCTATTTTGCCAGAGTGTTTCGTAAATATTGGGGCGTAGCCCCGAGTGAATTAAAAAAACAAGAGCGTTCGGTCTCACCGCGTGTGCTGTAAGCTAAAGCTGCAGTGGAAGAAATCAGGTGGAGGTGGTCAGAATGACCGATATGGCATTAACCCTTAAAATACCCGAGCGCGATATTCCTGTCTACGCGGAAGTGGATGTTGTCGTTGCCGGGGGAGGACCGTCAGGAGTTGCGGCAGCGCTCGCAGCGGCAAGAAACGGGGCATCCGTATTGCTGATAGAGCAAAGGGGATACCTGGGCGGCATGGCAACGGTCTCCCAGGTTCCTGCATTTTGCCCGTATACCGATCAGATCAAGCCGGTAATCCGTGGAATTGGGCTGGAAATCCTGCTTGCTATGAAGAGCAGGATGGAGGAGACGTTTCAGGAAGCATGGAAGGACCGGCTGGATTGGGTGCCGATTGATGCGGAAATTCTAAAGCGCATATTGGACGAGAAGATGATGGAGGCTGGCGTTAAAGTGCTGTATCATACGTTCGTCGGTCAAGTTCTTCAGCAGGACGGCTTCCTTGAAGCGGCGATCATTTACAACAAGACCGGAACCCAGGCGGTGAAGGGGAAGATATACATTGATGCCACGAGCGATGCGGATCTCACCTATCTTGCGGGCGGGCAGTTCGCCAAAGGCGGGGATGATGGAGAGCTGCAGCCGGGGACAATGTGCTTTGTCCTGAATAACCTGGACCGGAACAAATTTCTCTCAAGTGTGGAGACGCACAGTCATGATCTGAAGCATGCGATCAACAAGGCGAAGCACGAAGGGCGATTACGTGTCGCCAGAGATTGGGCCGGTATTTCCTGGCTGAACAATCATACGGCAGGCTTAAATTTCGGGCATGTCTTCGGGATAGATGGCACCAATACGGATGATCTGACCCGCGGAGCGATCGAAGGCCGCGCGCTTGTTGAACACATTACCGGTTGGCTGCGGGAAGCGATTCCCGGATTTGAGAACGCTTTCCTGACGTTGACGGGCGAACAGATCGGCATTCGGGAGACCCGCCGGATCATCGGCGATTATATCGTCACCGCCGACGATTTTCTGGCGTGCCGTTCGTTCCCGGACGATATTGCCCGAAATGCCTACTTTATTGATATTCATATGGCAAAGCCTACGAGCGGCATGACGATGGTACGTCTATCGCCGGGAGAGTCGCACGGCATTCCTTATCGCGCCTTGCTTCCGGCCGGTATTCAGAACGTAATCGTAGCCGGCAGAGCGATATCAACCGATAGAGCGGCCCAAGGCTCCACCCGGGTCATGCCGAATTGCTTTGCCATGGGCGAAGCCTCCGGGACGGCCGCGGCGATTCTGACCAAGACGGGCACGCGGGAAACGCGCAGTATCGACATCACCGATCTGCAGCGCAGACTTGTCCGCCAAGGCGCATGGTTAGGAGAGCAGATCAATGAGCGGTACTAACAAATAAAAAGGCTGAGCCCAAAGTCATATCCTTGACTTAGGCTCAGCCTTTTAAAGCTGTTTCTAACCCGTTCATCCGGGCAGTTATTTACATGCGTTGTGTCTATTCGGATTCAGAATGAGGAAATCCTCTGGAAGCTCGAACAGCTTGGCCATCAGCTCGTCCATACCGGACGCTAGTTTGAACTCCATTTCCTCCCGGAATAGCGGAACCAGGAAATAAACCTGAACCTGATTGCCGTCCTTCGCATGGACGGTGCTGACCTCCTCCGGCAGAGCATACAGGATCACGCCGGACAGCTCCGTGTTATCCGCATAGGGCTCGTAATCCTCCGTGTTGGGGATCGTATGGCCGTAGCCAAGCCATGTCTGATACATATGCGGGAACCGGGCCAGCATCTTCATCAGCCGGATGGGCCAGTAGTTCTCTTCCGACTCAAAATCCTCTTGCGTCAGCGGCCAGTCCGCCGGCAAGAACATCATCAGCTCCGCGCGTTCCAGATGCTTATACTCCTCACGGATCTCCTGCGGGAGGGTCAGCGGCAGATCGCTCATCCCATTGGTGTACAGCACCCGGTAAGGCTCATCAGCTGTCGCTTCCATAATATTCACATCAATATGTACGATGTCAGAAATCAGCTCATGGAACACGCCGGTTTCCCGGTTTGGAAAGACACGGTTGAAATGTTCGTTCAAATCCTCCATGTACAAAATATTGGAGGGAGGGGTAATCTGCTGCTCATCCAGAGCGTCATAACCATAAATGGTGGTACCGTCTTCCGATTTTCCCATTGTTTTGCCGCCAAACAGCTTTTTAAAAAAGTTCATGTCTTTGCGCTCCTCTGTGTGGGTATATAATTACACTTGAAAGTATAACAAAAGGCATAGTCCCGGAGCGATGGGTCTATCGATTCGAATTAGTTTGGATATCCATGCAAGATGATCCTGCATCAACCAATTAAGCTACTCCTTCATAAAGTCAGCCATCAATTCATGAATGATTGCTTTACAGCTCTTCACCTCAGTAATCAGATCGATCGCTGTATTGATTGTGATGACCCCTTCATCCAGCTTCCCATGCAGCATGCTTTTAGACACACCCCCGTTTTCACTGATCCTCTTTTCGGTATTTTCAGAGGATTCCCCATTGCGGTACATAGCCTCCAACTCACGGGCAAATTGATGCGGGGTGGAGCGTGAAAACGATGATACCATAATCAGATCTGAACCTTTGGATTGAATAATATCCTGCTTCGTCGCCTCAGCAGCAGGGCATTCTTCAGAGGCGATAAACCGTGTCCCCAAATATACCGCTTCAGCTCCAAGGGCAAAGGCCGCTCTCACTCCACGAATATCATTGATACCGCCTGTGGCCATAACCGGGATACTTACTGCATCCACAATCGCGGGAACAATCGAGAAGGTGCCTATTTTGTTCTGGGGAATGGTTCCGCCTTCATCATACCCTGTTGCAATGAGGATATCTGCACCATGCCGCTCAGCCATTTTCGCTGCTTCCGGGGAAGGCGTAAGCTCACGATGAATCCACATGCTGCCGTTATCCTTGATTGCTCTGGCCATAGCTCTATTCACAGAACCAACAGTCACAAAATATCGAACGCCTTCCGCGACAGCAGCCTCAAATGTAGCTTGGGAATAGGGATCTGATTGGCCGTCTGGAGGCAGATATAGATTTAGCGCAAACGGCTTTTCCGTCAATGCTTTAATCTTCTGAATCTCATGGCGAATCCTTTGACCCACTTCATCGGGACCGGAGGGCCGCGTCTGGTAACCCGCATGAGGCCCCATCACCCCCATGCCTCCCGCATTGGATACGGCTGCGACAAGCTTAGCATCGGTCAACCAGGACATTGCCGCCTGTACAATCGGGTATTGTATTCCAAGCATCTCTGTAACACGATTTTTTGTTTTCATCTTCATTCACCCCGCTAATTAACTTAAATCCATTAGCATTGTATAATGAACTAAGTCTCATACAATATAGACACTTGAAGGCAAGTGACAAACTTTTTGCCGTTGCCGATCCTTTTGTCATAATATGAATTGAAGGTGAATAAACGATGTCCACAAAAGATATGACGAAGACCATGTTTGCAGAAGCCTTAATTAAACTGTTAAATCATGTGCCTTTTAAGAAAATCACGGTAACCATGCTGGCCAATCACTGCCGTGTTCCACGCCAGACATTCTACTATCACTTCCATGATAAATATGAATTAGTCCATTGGATTTACTCCTCTGATTTGAACAAAGCGATGGTGGAAAACGCAAACGAATCATGGAGTAAAGTCACCTATCTTTTCTTTCAGAAGCTTAATGAGAAAAGAGTATTTTATAAAAAAGTCCTGATTGACAGTGGACAAAACTCTCTGTTGGAGCATTCACAGACCTACCCGGCCAATTTGTTTCTGGCTTCACTGTCACAAGGCGGGCAATCTCCTGTACTGAAAGATCTGCAATTTTCCTTGAACTACCATGCCTATGCCTGCTCCAATATGACCCGACATTGGCTGCTCAGTGAACCGGACGTTACTCCTGAAGAACAGAATTACCGAACACTCAGGGCCATGCCACAAGTGTTGTATAATGAACTGAATTCTTATAGAGAAAAGAAGCAGGTATGAACTATATCATTTTTGATCTGGAAGCTACTTGTTGGGAGAATGACCGCAAAAGGCAAAACGAAATTATTGAGATCGGAGCCGTAAAACTCAATGAAAAGCTGAAGACTGTGAGCGAGTTCCAAATTTTTGTCAAGCCTGCATTAAGCCCGCAGCTTTCTGATTTTTGCAAGCAGCTAACCTCCATCTCTCAGACGGATGTGGATGCTGCAGTGTATTTTCCGGAGGCAATCCGTCAATTTCAAGAGTGGATAGGCAATGAACCTCATGTCCTCTGCTCCTGGGGATTTTATGATAAAAACCAGTTGCAGAAGGATTGTGCACTGCATCAAATCGCAAGTGAATGGACGGATAACCATATCAGTCTCAAGCATCAGCACGGGAGGATGATTGGCAGAGAGCGGGGCGTAGGCATGGAGAGAGCCTTGACGTTGCTGAAACTGCCACTTGAAGGCACTCACCATAGAGGGATCGACGATGCCAAGAACATTGCTAAGATCTTCGTTAAAATTTTTGATCTATTGGAGTTTTGATAAATGAGCACGAGTGATGGCGGCTTATTCTTTTTTGTACCAATCTGAAGGAAAAGTTGCTGCCCTCTAAGTAAAGAGTGCAGCACCTTTTCAACATAACGCGTATTACGCCAATATTCCTTAAAGCTTTCTCAATTCCTGCAGAATATCATCTGTATCGAACCGCTGCATAAAATCAGGGTTGACATAGGCGGATCGAATAATACCGGATTCATCGATCATAAAGGTGGAAGGAATCGGCAGAACCCAGCGGTCCATCGCGTTGTATTCCGCCAGGTCCATTCCTGCTTGTTTCATAATGTTCTGGATATAGTCCGGAACATCATAAAGAATATTATAGAAGGCTGCCACTAGACCATTGGTGTCGCTAAGCACCTCGAAGGACAACCCCTCTTTCTCTTGCTGGGAAAGCGTGTTATCGGGGCTTTGCGGGCTGATTGCGATCAGTTGGCCCCCAAGAGCCACAATATCCGGAAGAAGCTTCTGATAGCTCTTAAGTTGAGTGTTGCAGAACGGGCACCATCCGCCTCGGTAGAACGTGAGTACTACAGGTCCTTGGGACAATTTATCATAAAGGTTAACCGTTTCACCCAAAGCATTTTTGAGCGTGAAGTCCTTGGCTCTCTGCCCCTCCTGCCGGCCGTAAGTTATGCCGGACTCCTGTTGCTCCTTGATTTGTCGGAACATCTTCGCTTGGATCTCCAAAGGGGTGTGCGCTATAAATTCCTGTTTTGCTGTGGATAAAGCTTGAGCTAGTGACATGTTTTGCTTCTCCTTTTTAGTTCAATATCCTCCGAGTTTTTCAGGAAGACATTTCAGTTGATGAGTCGAATGACTGAAGCTTGCATTTGTGGGCCATTGGATCAATCACGATAGAGGTGCGAGTCTGTCCAGCAGCGGACCTGTTACGAAGGTGAACATATTCGGATCGCTGTAGGCCCGTGTCGAAAGCATAGCTCCGTGAACTGTCGCCATGAATGCTTCGGCTTCGGCATGGGGAGTATTTCTAAGTTGAAGTTGCCCAAGCCTCGATCCGCGATCCAGTACAGATGTCAACCATGTGGACAGGTAGCTGAAATGCGCCCTAACTTCCAACGCAACCTCTTCGGGCAGGGCGGGAAGTTGACTTGCCAATAGTGCACAGACACATATTGGAGCACTTGCGTCCGCGATGCAGGCTTCCCAATAGCCAATGTAGGACCGAAGCTGTTCAAGAGCATCGGATACATTGGACTCTATGTAATTCAGCCCTGCTTTAGCTTCTTCCCGGTATCGCGCAACCAGTGTGCGAACCAGATCGACCTTGCTTGGAAAATGATGATGGATGCTCGCCTTACGAATCCCCACCACATCGGCGATATCGGCATAGCTGAAACTGTTATAGCCACCAGTGATGATCAAAGAACGGGCACAAGTCAGAATGTCATCAAATGTATTAGGTATATTTTTCATATCATTATTCTACCTACCAATAGGTAGGTTGTCAAGCATGCTAGAGAAACAGGTTAAACCAAAGCTTTGGATTCTCTCGCACGTTGTACGATCGAAAAGAGGAGTCCGCCTCTTGTGTGCGTCCTCCTCTTCTTATTTGTAGGCGCTTCGTCGAAGCGGGCCCCATCCATTATTGGGAATGTTCTAAATATAGATTATCAAGAAACGTTATTGAGACGCGTTCTGCTGCCTCCTTGGGCGATATTTCCGACACATGGCGAAGACGTCGGTACACTGGTTTTTACCGTTTAGTATAATTGATTGATGAATTTCTGCACCGCGGGGAAGACCACCGATTCCAGAAAGGTGGGCTTCTCATTGAATTGGATGGATTAAGAATAAATGTTCTGGTACAATCTAATAAGAACATCAGTTCTATTAACTGATAAAGATTCGGAAATAAAACAGTGAGGTGAATAACATTACTGAACAACGTGATACGCAAAAGGTAATAATAGAACTCTGGAATGAGGGGGATCTAGATTTACTTCGCCAATTAAATTCGCTAGAGATGACAGTACACTTTGGAGGTCCGGAAACTGAGGAAAAACTCCTGAGTCGCAATAAGCGCTATACAGAACTCGCTCAAGAAGGTAGAGGACGAATGTTTAAGATTCTCTTATCCCCTAGCCTTGAAGTGGTTGGAAGCGTGGGCTATTGGGTTCAGTCTTGGCAAGGGGAATCTATTTATGAGATAGGATGGAGTGTTTTGCCAGCATTCCAGGGCAGAGGGATAGCCACAGAAGCAACGGCTAAAACTATAGCTTCTATTAATGCTGAACAGAAATACGAATTTATCCATGCTTTTCCCAAAATTATCAATCCTGCTTCAAATGCCATTTGCCGTAAACTTGGTTTCACTCTTGTCAGTGAATGTGATTTTGAATATCCTGTGGGCAATACCATACGATGTAATGACTGGAGGCTCAGAGTCGGGGAGAGTTAAAAGAAAAACTAAAAAATAAATTCGGTCGCAAGACCTATCCGAAAATAAGCAAGTAAACAGAAATGAGCTCGGGACCCCGGTGAAGCTGGGGTCTTTTATCTGTTGCGCGGCTTGATTGGCCCGCCAAATCGCAGATCAAATCACAGTGGCTGAAATTTCTTGTGGGCAAATCAAACTTTTCGAACCACTCGCCCGTCTTGCTTCCGTAAGGCAATTGCAATTGATGGTTACCCGCGCGGGTCCAAAGGAGTGTCTGATAAAATGAGAGTCGGCCGGAAGCAGGAAAAGCTTCTTATCCAATGCATCACCGAAAACCAGGAAAGGGCGTATCGGCTGGCTTACAGCTATGTCCGCAACAAAGAGGATGCCCTCGACATTGTGCAGGATGCCATCCACAAGGCGTTCATGAACATTGAGAGCTTGAAGAACACGAGTTCACTAAAAAGCTGGTTTTTCCGGATCGTTGTGACCACATCCCTAGATTTCATCCGAAAACAGAAAAAGATCCAACTCATGGACGAAGAAACACTGGAGGTCGTGGTGCCAAGCAATGAAGATCGTTATGCCGACCTGGATCTGGCAAGATCACTGGAGGAGCTGCCGGAAAAATACCGTATTTTAATTATCCTCCGCTTTTTTGAAGACATGAAGATCGAAGAAATTGCCGAAGTGCTTGACGAGAAGCTTAGTACCGTCAAAACAAGGCTCTATCAAGGGCTGCAGAAGCTTCGGGTGAACATGAGTGAGGAAGGCTAATAGGAGGAGCGATGATAATGCATGATAAGCTGAATCGAATGAAGCAGGAGTATGAGTCCATTCCTATTCCCGATGAATTAGGTGAGATGGTGAACAGAACGATCGCCTCCAGGCGAACAAAACAAAAGGCTATGCCCTGGCTAGCCGGCGCTGCGGCTGCCTGCATCCTGCTGTTTGCCAGCGTAAACGTCAGCCCGGCCTTTGCTAAGGCGATGTCTGAAGTGCCTGTGCTCGGGCAGATTGTTAAGGTGATCACCATCCAGGAATATACCGAACAGAACGACAAGACTGATGTGCATCTGAAAACGCCAGGCATTGCCGGGACCGGCGATCCTGAACTGGAGCAGTCCTTAAATACCAAGTATTTAGAGGAAAATAAGAAGCTGTATGAGGGCTTCAAGGATGAAGTGGCCCAGTTGGAAAAAAGCGGGGGAGGACATCTCGGGCTGGAAAGCGGCTATGAAGTTGTCACCGATACGGATCGGCTGCTGACCCTCTCGCGCTATGTCGTCGAATCCGCCGGATCCGCAGCCGAATCCCGCAAATACGATACGATTGACAAAATCAACCATATCGTCATCACGCTGCCAAGCCTCTTCAGCGATGACCACTATGTTCAAGTGATCAGCGACAATATTAAAGAGCAAATGCTTCAGCAGATGAAGGACGACCCAGGCAAGGTGTACTGGGTTGAGCAGTCCGGGAACGAGCCGGATATACCGGAGGAGGAGCTGTTCCGCAGCATCACGAAGGACCAGAATTTCTATATTAACCAGGACAGCAAGCTAGTCATCAGCTTCGATGAATATGATGTAGCCCCTGGCTACATGGGTGTTGTCGAGTTTACGATTCCGACGGAGGCGATTCAGGACTTGCTTGTCAGCAACAAGTATGTCCAATAAGAGCCGTTTGCACCGCGCAATGGCTTCTCAATTACAGCAGCAAAAGGCCGCCCGCAATCATTTGCGTCAGCGGTCTTTTTTCTTTGCAAATATTCAGGCGCGAAGAGCTAATACGCCTACCAAGATTTCATTATGCTGGCGCAACGCTTCCAGCGGAACTTTCGTTGGTCTGGTAGGAAATAACAAAGTAATGGCGAGCATTGAGGCTTACGTAGTTTTATGATCTCTTAATTTAAGCGCTCCTTGGGCAAATGCAAGATAACATTGAATTGATCACCATCAATTTCGATTTTAATTTCCCCGGCGTGTAGCTCAACGATGCTTTTCACAATGGACAGCCCTAGTCCTGAACCTTCAGTCTGGCGGGATTCATCTGCTCTTTTGAAACGTTCAAACAATTCTTCCGCAGCAAAATTAATCTCATAAGCAGCAGTGTTTTGAATTTTGAATAATACCAGATCATCGGACTCGTCCAAATAAATATAGATTCTGGTTCCTGGAAGCGAATATTTCTGCGCGTTGCCTATTAAATTCTCAAATACACGCCAAATTTTATTGCCGTCCAAATGGGCATGGATCGGAAATTTTGCGATTTTCTCCCGAATCACAGGCGACGCTTGCTCCCTGCTGATGGTGGACTCGGCAATGGCCTGTGCCAACAATGTCGCGACATCGACGTACTCAATATCCAGTTCTACTGTACCGCTTACCATCTTTGAGATTTCAAACAAGTCTTCAATCAACAGCTTCATACGTAGCGCCTTCCGCTCCAGTGTTTCAATATATGCTCGGGTTGCTTCCGTAGACAGATCTTCTTTTTTCAATAAATCGACATAGTTGATAATAGAAGTAAGCGGGGTCTTCAAATCATGCGATACATTGGTAATCAGCTCCGTTTTTAACCGTTCGCTCTTCATCTGATTCTCCAGCGCGCTTTGATACCCAACCTTCATATTGTTAATATAGCCAGCAAGCTGGGATAGAACATCCTTGCCGGTTCCCTGAATCGTATTCTGAATGTTTCCTTCGGCAATTTCTTTACTCCCTTTCATGATGGCCATGAAGCGTCCAAGCTTGGAAAGTAAATACGGGACCAAGAACAGCATATATAGTAATACATAAAGTATGAACAAACCCTGATCGTATATGTTGTAGTGCAGCGTTGCCTGCCAAATACAAATTCCGGCTATCGCGGTTAGCAAAACTATCATGATGAGGCCAAACGTTAGTCTCCAGTTTTGCAAACTGGCTCTAAGGCCCGTTTTCCAGATTTGAAAATAATCTATCAGCAGATTGCCATGCCAAAAGGAACGCCTACTGAGGGGTTCCTTAAAATAAAAAAACAGTCTGCTTGCCAGTAAGCATAAAATTATAAAGGCAAGCAGTGCTTGAATGTAAATTGAAGCTAAATAGCCCAACGACCGGTATGAATACCCGTCTATGAATACGAGGCCCCATAAGATAACGGCAACAATGATGACAATAAGGTCGATTGGAACCTTCCGATCAGCTTTACTTTTTCTCAATTTTGTATCCAATTCCCCATACCACCTTTAAATATTTCGGGTCTTTGGGATTGATTTCTATTTTTTCGCGAATGTTCCTCACGTGTACAGCAACCGTGTTCTCTGAATTGAAGATCGGTTCATTCCACACGCGCTCATAAATCTCTTCGATCGAAAAAACTCTACCTTTATTCTCCATCAACAACTCCAAAATTTTGTATTCTTTCGGAGTTAATCTGACGTCCTCTCCATCTACCTCAACAGTCTTTGAGCTTTTGTTCAGTACGAGTCCTCTTACTTGAATAATCTCTTCCCCGTTGGGCTGGAAAGAACCTAAGTTCGTAAACCGCCGCAGTTGAGATCGGACTCTGGCGATTAACTCTAGAGGATTGAACGGCTTCGTAATATAATCATCAGCCCCAACGTTGAGTCCCAAAATCTTGTCGTTATCTTCTGACTTGGCCGATAGCATAATGATCGGTATATTTTTGTCTTCACGAATTTTAAATGTCGTTTTGATTCCATCGAGCTGTGGCATCATGTTATCCATGATAATAAGATGAATGGTCTCTTGCTCAAGGATTTCCAGCGCCTCCAGTCCGTTAGACGCAGTTAATACATCCACATCTTCGCTTTTTAAATAAATAACGAGTGCTTCTCGAATTTCCGGTTCATCGTCTACTACAAGAATGTTATTTATAGCCATTGTTTCTCACCTTCATTACGACATTTCTTATATTTACCAATCTGGAACTCAAGTATTCCATAAAGTCATGGCCGGGGGAAGCGCCTGCCAGCATCAACTCCTCCGGTGTTTCTTCCTGATCTGTGTAAAATCCATGCACACCGAAGCTGGATAGAATCTGCATAACCGGCTTGCTGTTGACGGTGTGAACATAACTTTTCACCCCAAACTTATTTAGTGCCGGGACTAAATTAGGGTTCAGATACACACGGTATACAGGCATGGCAACCGCTGTGAAATTTTTGTTCCTTACGAATTCTACTATACTTTCGGCAGAGGCACCAGTTTTGTAAAGTGAGTACATTTTATTTGGAAAGGGGAAGATTCCCATAATAGCGTCATACATTTCCGGGCTGAAAATTTCAGGTATGATCCTGTCGAGGAGTGCAGGATCCGTACGCTGCACCTCATTGACTAGGTGCGAAAACTGCTGTTGAATTTGCTCCTTGCTGTTTGCTTTTGTATCCACAATCAAGTCAAAATCAGGGTATTGTTGCAACAGCTTCAATATGTCTGGCAGTGTTAAAGGGTGAAATTCACCCATTATAAGCGAATTTGCAAACTGAAGCGTGGATACGTTTTGTCCGCGATGAGTTGTCAAATCCGGCTGTAGCTTGTGTGACCAATCATGTCTTGCTACAAGCTCCCCGTCCGTCGTCTGCACAAGGTCAACCTCGAACAAACGGTATCCTCTTTTATAATTGGTTATA
The DNA here is from genome assembly GCF_022234545.1 of Paenibacillus piscarius. GTDB lineage: Bacteria > Bacillota > Bacilli > Paenibacillales > Paenibacillaceae > Paenibacillus_AQ > Paenibacillus_AQ piscarius. Next base: position 25,860 of record NZ_JAIEUI010000006.1, on the reverse strand, counting down.
AATGCCTCATAAGAATTGGTGTAGCTAGCACCGTTGATTCCACCAAATGCATGTGCAATAAGCTTGTTTTCCTGCCAGCCGCTGTTGCCAGCAGTAGAGTTTAGTTTATGCTCACCTGACCAAACAAGCCCCCAGTTGATCCAGATCATCCCTGCCGTAATAATTATAAGTATTCTCACCATAATCGTCTTTTTCATTCGTTCTGCTCCTTTGTAATCCTGATGTATGTCATACTACAGGACTCAAATGAAGAAGGACTGGTATAAAAACGAAGGAATTTATGAATTTTGTATACATTAAGAAACTATAAACATTCGATAACAACACTGTAGATTGACACTGAATAAATTGTGAAATTCTGCATAGGGTGAAATAACAACAAATTTATAGAAAGGGAAATTATGAAAGCGCTATTATATCCACTATGATGAAGTAAGCTGTTGAAGACTTGGTGTTTACGATATGAGTGAGCCGTGGGTGCACGGATCGAAAAAGGAGGATTTTCATTGATATCAAAACGATTTGGCAGAGTGCTCGCGTTCCTATGCTGCTTGCTAATGGTGGCGTCACTGATGCCTGCAAGCTTTGCCTCCGCCACTGACAACAACGAATATACAGAAGCACTTAACAGCGACAGCAGTTCAACAGATCTTACAAGCTTGCAGACCAATGAAACGCCGACCGCCATATTTGGCACTCCCGAACTCGGGTCAAACGACCCGCTGTGGGCCCTGACCATGGAGCATCTCATCAACAAAAGCACTGTGCCCGGCGACCCCAGGCCCCATTCCACAGGCACAGCCAGGATCCTCTGGGACGAAGATTACCTATATGCCCGTGTAGTCGTGGAGGACAGCAATCTATATCAGGGACCCGGCAATGATTATCAGTACGACGGCCTGGAGTTTTATGCCGGCACTGGAACCCAGGGTGCGAATCAATGGCGCATCAGCGCGACGGGCGTGTTCTCAGGGCAGAACGCTCCGGGCAGAGCTGCGTGGACTGAGATTACGGACACCGGATATATCGTGGAGATGAGAATACCCAAAAGAACCTTGAACTTGCAGGCAGGCCCGTTTACCTTTGAAGTATATATCAATAACTCGTCGGAAAAGGGCGGTGACCGCTATGAAGTCGTTTCCAGTTTCGGAACGCCGGACGCGGCTTACAACAATGCTGCTTCTTTTACAAACAGCCTGAATCTCATTGCCGATAGTGGAGCGGATGACAGATTCTCAATTACCGCCACGGCGGAATCGGGCGGCCGGATAACGCCGAACGCACCCGGCAATGTTCTGAGAATAGCCAACGGCTCAGACGTGGCCTTTACGGTTACCCCCGATAACGGCAAAATTGTAGATACCGTAAAGGTAGACGGAGAGGACGCTGCTCTATCCGATGATGGCACTTATACCTTTTCAAATGTTGCCGCTAACCATACCCTTCAAGTGACATTCAAAAATGATTCGGCCGCGGAGTTGCTCCCCTTTATTGTATGGAATGACAACTTCGCCCGCGGCGAGTACACGACGGCTGTCATCATTGACTTAGGCGAAGGGAGGGCGGCGGAAGGCTCCAAGCTTAATCCGGACTTGTTTACCGTCTCGGCCAGGAACACGACCCTGAACGGCGACTCGGTAACCTTTGAAGGGACGCGCAAGATCACTAGAGTATACGCCAATGATGAACCGAAGGTGCGCGGCTATCTGGGGACGGTAAGCCATTCGCCGGATTATCAGGAGGGACTGGAGCGCGGCCGTTATATCGTAGTTGAGTTTGAGTTCTATTCAGAGAGCGGCGGCAATATCACGCTGGATGGCAACATGAACTCAACAAAACAGGTTTACAGCGTCGTCCAAAACGGGGAGCTCGTGCTGACAGAAGGAGATCCGCTGAACTACGCAGTTTTTGAACAGGACAAAGTTGTGAATCCGATCCTTGACCAATTTACAGCACCTACGGGCAATTCGGTCAATCGCGCGCTCTACCTTCACAAGGACGGAAATGGTGAGGTGTCGCGGGGCTTGCCGCTGTATGTCTATACCCACGGCATGGGACGCGGCGGCACAAGCTCTGCGACTGACCCAAAAGCGGCCATGAAATCCGCGAACGGCTCGGTCGCTCTGATGAAGAAAATGGAAAAAGATCCCGGGAAATACGCCAGCCATATCCTGAATATTTCCTATAATGGCACGAGTACTCCCTCCACCGCCAATGTTAAGAAGGTTATAGATGACCTGGTTGCCAGCGGTGCGGTAGACCCTAACCGTATTTACGCGGCGGGCTTCTCATGGGGCGGCCAGTATACGAACAGCTTAGTTAACGCTTATCCCGGCTTCTTCGCGTCCGCCGCACCTATGTCTCCGGTAAGCGGCTCACCGAACGCGAACGCCAACTACGTTCACACCAATCTGGCCTATTGGATGTTTATCAATGAGTATAACGTTGGAGTATACCAGACTAACCTCGCTAACTTCATAACGACCAATATGCCGAAAATGATCAACGCGAGAGCTTCGCGCTTTGAGAGCAATGAGGCGCTTACATGGCCTTACAATCAATATGATCAGCCGAATCAGAAGCCGAATCCGAACCATTCACCTGCCCTGAGTGATTCAGTGGCGCATGAAGTGGAAGCGGCTGTTCTTTACAATGACATAACGATGGGGACGTGGAGCATAGCGCCAACAGCGCAGTCCTCTAACCTGCCGGCTTGGAACAATGACTACACTGACGTCTTTGATTGGATGTTCGCGCAGACCGCAGCAAACCATCGGCCTGTTGCCGGATACGGTTCACCTGTACTCGGCACAAACGACAAACTGTGGGAACAAGCTGCGGCGTTTGACATCAACAACAGTAGCGCACCCGACCAGAAGATAGGCCCCAAGGCCACCGGCAAAGCCAAAGTATTGTGGGACGAAGACTTCCTGTATGCACGCGTTGTGGTTACAGACCCGAATGTGTGCACCGGTCACACGCCTGGCACGGAGTACATGACCGACAGCGTGGAATTGTATGTCGGTGACGGAAAAAACGGCTCAAACCAGTGGCGTATTGGCGCAAGCGGTATTTTCTCAGGTCAAGCCGCTGCGGGCCGCGACGGTTCAGTTACACGAACCGTCACCGGGTATATCGCGGAAGTGAAGATACCTAGAAGAACGATTGAATTCACGAGCAATTCCCCGATTACGTTTGATGTATACATCAATAACTCAACTGCTGCAGGGAATGACCGTTATGAGGTTGTATCCGCTTTAGGCAAACCCGACGCGGGTTATGGCAGTTCTGACAGCTTCAAGAACAGCTTACTGCTGCTTGGGAGCCCCACGGTAACCAGACACCCCGTTAACGCCACGGCAGGATTAAACGGCACCATCTCGCCATCCGGCTTGATTCGGGTAGCTGACGGCGGAAGCCAATCCTTTACATTCACTCCGATCGGCGGTTATGTCGTGGATACCGTAACTGTAAATGGAGAGTCTGTAGAGATTGCCAACAATACCTATACCTTGAATAACGTGAACACCGATGACAAGGTAATTCATGTTACCTTCAAACCCGATCCGGCCGCAACGTTACTTAACTTTATCGTATACAATGATAACTTTGCCACCGGAGAATTTACCACAGCCGTCATCATCGATCTGGGTGCGGGAAATGAAGCTGCGGGTGCCGGCCTTAGTTCAAGCCTGTTTACAGTCTCGGCGAGGAATACTCTGCTGAACGGTGATCTGGCCTATCAAGGCACACGCACCGTCAATAGAGTATACGTCAATGATGAACCTAGACCCAGAGGGTATAAGGGTGTGAGCCAGAACTCCCCTGATTATCAAGCTGGACTTACTAAAGGCCGCTACATCGTTGTAGAATTGGAATTTTGGACATTAACCGGCGGACAGTCCACTTTGGAAGCCTCCAAATCCACCGTCCAGAATTACAACATTGTATCCAGTGGCGATATCAAGCTTGATGGCAAGGCTGCCATTGTGAAGTCAGCTTTCGCACAGTCAGGTACCGTCAATGAAATCATCGACAAATTTGAAGTGGGTCCCAAAATTGATAAAGCGGACGCGATGCAGTATGGACTCTATATTCATAAGGACGGCAACGGCGCTCCGGTAAAAGGGCTTCCCCTATACATCTATGCTCACGGTTCTACCCGCGGCGGTACCCAGGACGGGGATACCTTTGCGCCCATCAGGTCCGCCAACGGAGCCACCGCGCTTATGAAAAAGATGGAGAAGAACGCTAAATACGCTAGTCATATCATCGCTCTGCGGGCGCAAAACAACGTTCAGGCAACACCCGCTACCTTAAAGGCCTATATCGATGATCTGGTACGTAAGGGACTTGTTGACCCCAACCGTATTTACATGGCAGGCTTCTCTATGGGAGCCGCTTATACGAATACTTTCTTGACGACCTATCCCGATTTGCTCGCAGCCGCGGCACCTATGTCTTTTCCGCCATCAATCAACGCGAAACAAGCCGAAACTCTTAAAAACTTTGCCTACTGGTCATTCGTTAACACAACTGATTCTTCAACAATAAAAACAGGGGCGGAAACATATGTAGCGAATATAATACCCCTATTGGACAACGCCAGGCACACGTTCATCGACAGAAATGAAATATTCGTTTGGCCTTATGATCAATGGACCAAGGCGGAAGCACCCGTTAATGGAACCAATTGGATTCCTTCCGGCCATGAGATGGAAGCTTCCGTTCTGTGGAACAATATTTCAGGGTACAAGGATACTTTGTCCAATGTAGGTTCCAACAAGGAGTGGAGCCTTATACCTACGGCGCAGTCCTCTAAGTTGCCGGCTTGGAACAATGACTACACTGGCGTCTTTGATTGGATGTTCGCGCAGAGAAAAACGAGCGCACCCAATCCTTCTGGTGGCAATAGCGGCAATACGGGCAATACCAGCAGTTCGGGCAATATGAGCAATACCGGCAATACGAGCACCGGGACAGTCACTGGATCGTTGAAGCCGACCTATACAGTGATCACACCGAAGGATAAGCCCGCGGTCACGGACAAGAACGGCAACACCATCCTGCCCGGCGGCGGCGAGATTGCGACCAAGGGCGGGACGAAGATTAAGGTACCCGAAGGCACGACTATAGATTCAAAAGGAAAGGTGACCCTTCCGGCGGGCAAGAGCGCCGAAGTGACACTACACGGCGGCGCGAGTGCCGGCTTAGACCAAGGCATGTCGCTGAACATCCATGAGGGTACGGAATTTGTGCTCAATGACGACACCCCGCTGGGCTTCCTCGTGGTGTCCGGCAATCCTTTCAGGGATGTCAACATGGACGACTGGTTCTACAGCTACGTAAACTCCGCCTACACATACGGTCTTTTCAACGGCACGACGTCCACGGCGTTCTCACCAGGCACCTCAATGACGCGTGCGATGTACGTGCAGGTACTGGCCAATCTTGAGAACGTCAACCGCTCCGGCTACACGAATTCCCGCTTTAGCGACGTGACGGAAGGGCAGTGGTACACGGCGGCAATCGAGTGGGCGGCCGAAAGCGGCATCGTCAACGGTATAAACGCAGACCAGTTTGCACCCAATTCACCGCTCACACGCGAGCAGATGCTGGTGATGCTGTACAATTACATGAAATACAAGGGCTATGAGATACCTGAAAGTCAATCGAAGTCCTTCGCGGACGAGAGTCAGATCAGCTCATGGGCGTTGAAGGCCGTTCAGGCACAGCAGGGCATCGGAATTGTATCAGGCAAGCCGGGCAACCTCTTTGCCCCCCAAGCCACCGCCACCCGCGCTGAAGTAGCTGCTATCTTTATAAAGTTCATCGAATATCTGGCTAAGTAAAAGCGTATACAGAAGCATGCAGACCCTTTCGGCTGGGCAAGGTCCAGCCGGAAGGGTCTCTTTTTGGCAATCCTGATTACAAGAGAAGGAAAACGTCGATTTGTGGCGAAAATACCTAAAGAAGTAATAAATTCTCATGGAAAGGAGACCCAATGTTCATAGTTAATAAAGAACATTATGACCAGCATGAACTGGAACGCCGAATAAACGCGATATACGCATTATTGGGTTCCTCTGTCTGGAAGGAACGGCGGACAGCTGTATGCATGAAGGAACCGGCGAATATTCTGGCTGCCACGGAGCTGATGATCAGGAATGAGGGTTCGGTGCTTCTGATCAACGGCGATACCCCGATTGAAAGCGCTCTCCGTCAAGCCAATGACGCAGGCTGTACGGGTCTGCTGACCGACGCAGGAGGGGGCGCCGTCTTTCACCCTCTACACTCACGACTGGATCGGATTCATGGGGAGCCGTCCTTGCTTCAATTCAGCTCCGGCACGACCGGCGCTCCCAAGCTAATTGAACGGTCTTGGTCTCATGTGCAAATGGAAATCGAGGCCTACAACAAGCTGCTGCCTTGCAGCGGGGAGGATACACCGATCATTCTGGTGCCCGTGTCCCATTCCTTCGGTTTCATAACTGGCACGCTTTCCGCACTTAAGCGCGGAGTCGAGCCGGTTATCGTGACGGACAAGAACCCCAAGTTCGCCCTGCATCTCATGCAGCAGCATGATCGCCATGTGGTGTATGCGGTGCCCTTCCTCTTTCAAATTCTGCTCAGCCTGATGAGAGAGAAGGTGCTTCTTAGAAAGCTGGTATCCTCTGGTTCCCCGATGTCTGCAGAGCTGCTGAACAGGCTTGCCGGTGCAGATGTGGAGGTGATCCAGCAATACGGGTGCTCTGAGGCGGGCTGCATCTCGCTTGGCGACCGGCCCTCCGATCCTACGGATGCCGGGATGCTGCTGGAGCATATGGCAATTGAAAGGCCCGGAACCCGGGATCAGCCGGATGAAATCATCATTGCCACAGGCGGACGCCGGATTCATACGGGAGATATGGGCTATTGGTCGGGCGGCAGGCTTCATATTCAGTGCAGGATGGATGATCTGATTAATGTGTCAGGACTGAAGGTAGCCCCCTCCGAGGTGGAGGATGTCATCCGGAGGCTGGACGGCGTTCAGGAAGCTGTCGTGCACAAGGCTCCGCATCCCGTCTGGGGGGAGGCTGTCAAAGCCCGAATTGTCCGGAAGGGCGATGCGCTGTCTCAGGAGGAGGTGAAGAGGTGGTGCGCGCGGTTTCTGCCTGCTTATAAGGTTCCGGGCTTTATTGCTTTTACGGAGGACATTCCGAAGACGAGTACAGGGAAGGTTATGCGAAAACAAATGGTAGAAGAGGAGTATGGTATTCATGGATAAGGAACAAACGGTAGCTCAATTGAGGCAGCTTATGTCCGGACAATTGGAGCTCTCTCTCCCGGACGTCATTAAAGAGGAAGACCGGCTGTACGAAGACTTAAACGTAGATTCGATCATGGTACTCCAATTGGTGGTCTACATCGAGGAAGTGTTCAACGTAACTGTGCCCGAGGAGGATTTGGATCCTGCCGTCTTCCAAACGGTCGGTTCTTTAGTCGATTTCATCCATGCCCTTAAGGAGGAACCCATCATACAATTCGTGATTGACCGGGTGGCCGATTTGACCTCCAGACCGGAGCTGGCGGAGGAATTGAATGGAGACTCCCCGCTGGAGGATGCAGGCGTGGATTCGGTGCTGCTGGTCAACCTGATGATGCAGATTGAACAGCAGTACGAGATTTTCTACGAGGACGACGAGCTTCTGCAGGAGAACTTCGCCACCGCACGCTTGATCTCACAGCGCATATTGGCCAAACGGGCCGTTCAAACCGGGGTTTGACGTGAAACAAGCCCATTGCTTTCTGAACGGACTCGGTTATGGCTTGGAGCAAGCCGGATGGGATGAACGTCCGCTCTATATCGGTGCTTGGGACGCGCCATTCAGCGTTACGGAGGACGGCAAGCTGACCTATTTCTCAGCGGACATCACACCGTCCGAATATTTGCAGATGTTCACCCGCCTGTACGGGGAAGGGGCCGTGGAGTGGTATGATTACGGGGGCGACAAGCTCGTCAACCTGAAGAAGTTTCTGGAGGTCCTGCGGCGTTATCCGGAGCTTCCTGTGTTGGTACAGCTCGACCTGTTTCATATGCCCTATCAAAAAAGAACGTTTCAAACCATGCATCAGCCCCATTTTGTCATCGTACACGGCATGCGGGGCGGTCAATTCATGGTATACGACCGCTATTTTGAGTGGGAAGGATTAGTGGCCGCGAGCCATGTTCACGATGCTTTTCTGAGCAATGAGCTGGGCGGGGGACTGCTGCTTCATCCCGAATGGCTCCATGCGCCGGACGCTCACGAGGTGGCGAGAATCTTCGAGGCTGCGATTGCGACCGATCCGGGTGAACGGTCGCTAACCGGCACGGTGAGACGGAGGATTATGCAGACGGCAGAGTCGCCCGATAGGTATCCGCCCGCGGCCTTGAAGGATGCTGTATCCCAGCTCGGCATCCTCGCCAAACGCAAATACAGCTACGGGCTGCTGTATCAATATTTTTCGGAAGCGCTTAATCAAGGCACGGAGAAGTATCAGGAGCAGCTGGAAGGCTTCATACGAATGTGGAGTACGCTCGCCTACCTGGCGATCCGTACGTCCATGCCGGGACGAACCGGGGAAACCGGACTGCTGGTGGATAAGGTGGAGCAGCTGCACAGGACGGAGCAACAGCTGAAGGAGGAATTGACCGATGTCTATCATCGCTGGAAGCCTCGATTTGCCTGCTGAGTGCAGACCCAGGGTGGGCTGCTTCGACGGCCATTCCCCCCGGTTGAACGAACGGGTGATTGATGACCAATGGACAGGGTATCTGGCTGAATATACGGAGCTCATCCGCATTCCGCCGGTGCGCTTTGCCAAGGTCTTCGGGGGTTCGCTTCGCCAGTTCTCCAAGCAGCCGGTGTCTTCGCTGCCGCAAGCATCGGAGCGGCTGGCGCGATTGTGCGAGGAATACGGAATCAATACGCTTTATGTGAACGCTCCTTATTTCATGCCTTACTTGATGCTGGTCCGGAGCTTCGCCAAGCTTCCGCTCCGCTTCATGGTGATCGCCCATTCCGTCGCATCCGCCCGTTGGCTGACCACCTGGCTGTCCTGTGCGCCTTGGATTACAGAACAGGATGTGCTGCTTGCCAGTACGGAATCCTGCAGACAGGCGCTGGTGAATATCTCCCCCCGGTATGCGCATACCCATAAGATCCCGTTATGCATCGACACCGTGCTGGCTGCGGAGCCGGTTCGGCCGCTTGCCGGTAAACGTCTGTTATCCATCGGCCGGCTGGAAGAGGTCAAGAACATTCATGTGCTCTTAGAGGCTATGGCGGAAATCAAGCAGCGGGTCCCGGACACGGTATTGACGATTGCCGGAGAATATACGGGGTCTGTGCAGGAAGCGGACCGGTATCAAGAACGGCTTGAAGCCATCGTAGCGGAATATAGACTGGAGCAAGCTGTGGAGTTTACAGGTCCCGTCCACGGGAGTGAGAAAGACCGTCTGTTCCGGGAATCCAGGCTGCTGGTCAACCTCTCCACCGATCCGGGAGAGACGTTTGGCTTCAACCTCCTGGAAGCGAAAGCCTACGGCCTTCCTGTGGTCTGCACTAGCTGGGACGGCTTCCGGGAGCTGCTTGTTGACGGCGGGGACGGTTCCTTCGTCCAGGTAGACTGGTCCGGAGAACAGCCGAAGATCGATCTGGACGGGCTGGTTCGCAGCTGCACCGGGGTTCTGCTGGATGAGAAGCTTCACGGCAAACTCTCGCAAGGCGCGCGGCTTGGCGCTCTAAGGTACGACTATCGGACCATCATGCCGCAGATCAGGAGACTCCTGAATGCTCCCCTTGGACAGATAGCGGGTGAGGCGGAGGAGACCGCCCTGCTGGAAGCTTCGATGAGCACGCTGAACGAAATCTATCATTGCAGCTTATTGGAAGCGACCGGCTGCTTGAGTGAATCGCCGCTGTCGGTTCTGGATTGGCAGCCGCCCGGTGACACGGAGGAATGGATGCGCAGGGTGAAGCCGCTTATTCAACATTTTGCCGGGGGGAGGAACCATCATGCACACGTTTAAACTCTTCCGACGTCTTGCTCCCTACGTGAAGATCAAATGGAATTTAACCTTGATCGCTTATGCTTGCACGTTCCTGCAGTTGGGACTCGTCATGCTTCAGCCCTTAATCTTCGCCTATCTGATCGACCATGTGCTGATTGAAGGAAACCGTGACCTGATTGTACCGCTGCTTAGCCTTTCCTTGGGAATCGGTGTTCTCTCCATCGTGTTCCTGTTTATCCGGGTAGGTCTGTTCCGCTATCTGGGCATCTGTAATATGCTGGATATCCGGGACGAGCTGTTGAAGCATGTCCGGCAGATCCCCATTCCGGAAATTCAGAAGCACGGACCCGGGAAATTCACGGCCTTGCTCGGGATGGATACAGCTACGATGGGAAATTTCCTCAACCACATTCTGGTCGAGATTACCTCACAGCTGTTTATGATGCTGATCTCCCTCGGAATCCTGTTCTATATGGACTGGCGGCTTGGCATCGTTGCGACGCTTAGCATCCCCTTCCTCTTATGGGTGCCAGGGCTGTTCCGCAAGCCCGTGGCGCGTTATTCGTCCGACGTTCGAACCCACAATGAAGAGATCGGAGCCTATCTCTATGAAGCGATCGAGAGCTCGCAAGAAATCCGGGCTTTAGGACTGGAGGGATGGGAACAGAAGCGGAATGAAACGATGTACAAGGGGCTGGTGAAGGCCAGCACCCGGGAAACGCTGTATGCCGTTATGTCGTTTCAAATCAGCGGTTTCGTCATTAGCCTGATTCTGGCTGCCATCTATTGGATCGGCAGCTACCAGGTGCTTGACCAAGTGATGACCGTTGGCATGATGGTTGCTTCCGTAACCTATCTGCAGAACGCTCTGAATCCGGTACAGCAGATTAACAACTTTTTCAGAGAGCTTCAAGGCGCGGAAGTTGCCATGGGCAGAATTGAGCAATTCATCCAGACCCCGGTCGATCTCTATTCGGAAAATGAGAGGAAGCAGGCTTCGCCTGCAAGGGAGCCTCGGCTTGAAGCCACCCCGTCCGATATCGAAGTGTGCAGTCTGCGCGTCGGGTACGGTGGAACAGAAATCTTGAAGGATCTATCCCTGTCGCTGTCTCCGGGCAAGGTGTATGCCTTCGTCGGGCGAAGCGGGTCCGGGAAATCCACCCTTTTCCGGGCGCTTATCGGGATGATGCCCGTTCTCGAAGGTGAAATTCGAATCGGCGGACAGAATCTGGAGGAGATGACCCGCAGCGCGATCAGCCGCAAGATTGGCATCGTGTTCCAGGAGCCTTACTTGTTCCGGGGTACCCTTATGGAGAATATTGCTGTCGGGAAGCTGGACGCGACGGAGGAGATGGTCCTGCAAGCAGCCCTGAATGCACGGCTCGGATCTCTGCTGGATCAACTGCCGGAAGGACTCCACACGAAGATTGACCATAAAGGCTTCCAGCTGTCTGGCGGACAGCGGCAGAGGCTGGCTATTGCGCGTGCCCTCTTGCACAATCCCGATATTCTTATCCTGGACGAACCGACCTCCGCCTTGGACCAGCTTACGGAGATTGAGCTCATGGATTCCATACGCCAAGTCATGGCGGGCAAGACGGTTCTCGTAGCCACCCATCGCCTGCAAACCATTATGAACGCGGACCGTATTCTGGTGATGGAGAACGGTTGTCTGGTGGCGGAAGGCGACCACGAAGAGCTCATGAAGCAATCGGCGGAGTATTATGCTATGGCATCGACCTTCGAGCGCGATGCATCTGAGGCCGGAGCGGCATCTCATAAGGAGGGGGTACTGGCATGAATGGCACAGGCACACTCAGGGAATTGTTTCAACGTGCACGGAGACATGACCGGGGAATCACTTACGCTGCACGAAGCGGCGAGTCCGATTGGACAAGCTATGCGGAACTCGGAAGCCGCATGGACCTTATCGCTGAACGGCTGAAGCAGGAGCAGCTGCGTCCGAATTTTATTGGAGCCGTCTGGATGGCTCCAACGCCGGAGTGTCTGGCTGTCATCGGGGCAGTCATTTTGGCGGGAGGCATTCCACTCCCCATCCACAGCTACATGCCGGGACAGGACATGCTTCGCCTCATCCGCAAGTTTGAACCCGAAGCTGTGTTCGTCTCGGAAGAGAAGCTTCCCATCCTTGCGAAATGGAACATGCAAGGGGAAGAGCTGCCATTCTACCTGTATGCAGGTACGGCAAGCGGACCGGTTACAGGAATCGGCGCCGCTCCGCGGCCAGTACGCCGGTACACGCCGCCAGAGGCCGTGCGTATGATCTTCCTCTCCTCCGGTTCAACGGGAGAGCCGAAGGGGATCATGCTGAGCGACCACAACATGCTGTCCAATGTGGAAGCGATCCTGGACTACACGACGCTGTGCGACAAGGACACCGTTCTGCTCTCGAAGTCACTGGGGTATTGCTCGACCATTGTCGGGGAATGGTTTGCCGCCATGGCCTCTGGAGCCAATCTTGTTCTAAGCGGGGGCTTCGTGCATCCCTTCGAGATGATCCAGTGCGTCCGTACGAACAAGGTGACCTTCTTATGCACGGTGCCCTCTGCGATCCTGCCTCTGATCCATTCCGCCAAATGGGCGGCGGCGGATCTGCTCACGCTCCGGCAGATGCTCATTGTCGGCGGCCCGATGCCTGACGTCATGCTGCTTCGTCTGGCTGACCGTCTGCCTCACGTGCGGCTGACGCCCTCCTATGGACTGACCGAAGCCTCTCCGCGCGTCTCGTATTTGCCCTACGCTCAGTTGAGGACGAAACCGCAATCCGCCGGGATACCTATTAACGGCGTTGAGCTGGCCATCGTTCAGGACGGAAGGGAGGCGGCAACAGGGGAGAGTGGAGAGGTGGTCGTTCGCGGGCCGAATGTGATGATCGGCTATTATGACGATCCGGACCGCACCCGCGAGATCCTAGGCCCCCTCGGCCTGCATACCCGGGATACCGGATATCTGGACAAGGATGGGTATTTGCACTTGACCGGGCGAACCGATAATGCGCTCCTTGTCGGGGGACACACGGTGTACCCGGAAGCGGTCGAAAGCGTCCTGTTAAGCTTGCCTGGAGTGGCGGACGCTGCCGTGTCGGCCGTAGAAGACCTTCAATGGGGACATCGTCTGATTGCTGTAGTCGTATCCGATGCTTCCCCAGAGCCTGTCAGTAGCCCGGAGCTGCATGCCTGGTGCGTAAAGCGGTTATCCCCGGCCTTGCGTCCCAGGGAATTCCGCTTCGTTACGGCTTTGCCCAGAACTGCCAGCGGAAAGCTGGACCGCAAAGCCCTGAAATCAATGGTGAAGGAGGAAGAGCATGTCCACCGAGCATGAAGATCTAATCTTTAAGGTGAGAGATACGATAGCCGCTGTGGCCAAGAGGCTAACCAGCGAGGTCGAGCTGGACCATGCTTTGGTAGATGATCTGGGAATCGACTCCATTCAGATCCTGGAGCTGCTGGCGGCTCTGGAGGATACATTCGGCTTTGAGCTGGAGGTGGACGATATTCACCCGGAATCGTTCCGAAGCGTCCAGGCCGTATTGCATTTTGTAGAACGCAAGGTGGCTTCATGATAGTGTTCACTCCGGGCCATTTGCAAGAGCTGGCCGGCGAATTGTGCCGGACGTACCCGTTTTATAGCCCTTATACGGACGTTGATTTCCATCAGCTGCCAATTACAGACAAGCACTTGATCGCAGGCAACCGCACCCTGTTCGAACATCCCGAGGCAAGACGGGGGATCGAATCGTTCACCTCGGGAACGACCGGAGTGCCGTTCCGCTGCGTGAAAACCCCGGAGGAGAGTTGGAAGCTCTCGCTGACCCTGTATAAGCATAGAAAAAAGTGGGGGCTGCCGTCCGGGCACCGGATGCTGCTGCTGAGCAACCGTCTGCTGGCGGAGCCCAGGTCCCTTAGACATTATGCAGAGCTGATGATCAGGGAAGATCCTCATTTTATCCAGGGGAGAGCTTCCGCTCTCTGTGCATTGGCCGAATATATGCGTGACGGGGGATATTCGTTGCCATCTTCGCTCCTGTTTACCCAGAACTGGGGCGAAACGCTGCATGGCTACCAGAAAGAACGGATCGAGAAGGTGTTCCGCGTTCCATGCGTAGACTATTACGGTTTGGAAGAGTTCTGGTGTATCGCGTTCGCAGGCCAGAGCGGCCAACTGGAAATCGATGAGTCCGCCGTATATGTGGAAATTATCGATCCGGCCTCCGGACGCCATGTAGAGGAGGGGGAATTCGGCGAAGTGCTGGTGACCTCGCTGATCATGAGGAGTCTGCCTTATGTCCGTTACCGGACAGGGGACATCGGAAATATGCGCAGGGACCCTGATACCGGCCGTCTCCTTCTGGGGCTGCTTCCCGTCCGAACCTCCCAGATCCGGCTGCCCGGAGCGCAGGTGCATTCCGCCGTCTTCCGGTATTTGGACAAGTTTTTTTGGGAGCTTGCTGCAGCCCGAGGCGTCCGCCAATTTCAGATCGTGCAGAATACATTCACTTCTTTTTCCGTCCGGCTGGTGACTGAAGCCCCGCCAAGCGAGTTCGGGGACGTGCAGACTAAGCTATCCGCTTTTCTTCACCAAGCGGCGGGCAAGCCGGTGGAATTGTCCATAGAAACCGTCTCAAGGCTCGAAGCCGATCCGGTCAGCGGCAAAATACCGTCCTTTGTCTGCCGTATTCCCTCAAATGAAGAAGGAGAATGAAGAGATGAAGTCTCATACGGATACGCCGGTTGCCAAACCGGAAATGATGAAGCTGGCGGCGATGGAATGTGCAGCTTCCTGCATCATGACCCACTTATACCGGTCCGGGGCCAACCCTGATCTGTTTCTGCTGGATTACTGGAATGTCAATTATGTTTCGCGCATTATTACGGCGAGCCAGCATGTGCGCTTGAACAAGAGCTTGCCCTTTCTGTACGGCATCCATCTGGTTTACAAGGGAGCTGGACCTGAGGCGCTAAAGCAGTCTGTTCAGTCAGGGAACCGCGCGGTAGTGAAATGCCGCCCAGCCGATCTGGATTTTTTCCCTCCCGATATGCTGAGCATGGCGGAGAGCGGATTCGAGCATTATATCCTCGCAGACAGCTTCGATGAAGCGCGTAACGCCTTCAGAGTATTCGATCCCATTGTCGGTTTCAACGGACTGCTGACCGGAGAAGAGCTTATGCGGGCATCGGCGGAGCCGGAAGAGGACGAAATCATTTTCTACGAGCTTCAGCCGGATCAAGCAGGGAAGATGTTCGAGTCTCCCGGCAAGCGTGATATCTTCGCCTATGCAGCCAAGCGAAACTACGAAATGTATGTCCGTGCTCAATACAGCTCGGGAACCGCCGCATTGGACAGCTTTGCCCGGGATTTGCAGGAATCTCTAGCCTTCAGCCCGGAACAAACCTCGAACTGGCTGAGCCAGAACTCGATCGCCATTGCTTCCATAACCAAGCTCCGGTCTTCCATATGGAATAGCTTTGCCCAGCTGGGCGTGATGGACAAGGGGCAGACGCTGGAAGGGGCGAACCGGATCAGCGGGATCGTGAAGCTATGGACGACACTGAATTTCCTGCTTGTGAAATACCGCAAGCACATCGGGGACGAAGCGCTGCTGCGTTCGGCTCTGGCCAGGCTGCGGGAAGTCCGGGAGGCGGAGCTTCAATTTCTGGCGTGGATGAATGGAATAGGCGGTGATTGGACTGCGGTATAATCTATGCACGATTTCTTTTCGGCACGAGCTGGTATCCTTCCAGGAGCTGCTCCGTTATGCTCTTGATACGGGCTTCAACGGTATAGAGCTGTGGGGCGTACATGCCAAGGCTTTGCTTCGCCAACGGGGACAGGAGCTGGGAGGTATGCTGGACGAAATGTTCAGCTACGGGCTCGAAATCAGCATGCTGAGCGATTATATCCCTCTCATGGGGAATATCCCGATGGACGTTCTGCTTAAGGAATGGCAGGACACCGTACAGGCGGCCAAAGCCTTCCACACCAATAAGCTGAGGATTTTCGCCGGAAGCCTGAGCAGTCAATCTCTTGATGAGCAGGACTGGGAGCTTTGCACCAAACGTCTAAATATCCTTTGCGCCGCAGCAGAGAGGGAAGGGGTCTATACCGTGGTTGAGACTCATCCGGGAACCGCTGCCGACGGCTTGGATTCCACACTTCAACTGCTCAGGCAGACCAACCACCCTGCCTTGAAGCTGAATATGGACTTTCTGCACATGTGGGAATCGGGCGCTGATCCCCTTGCCGCCTACGAACGCTTGAAGCCATGGATTGTCAATATCCATCTGAAGAATGTGGAAGCCCGGCAATGGCTCGAAGTATTCTCTCCTGACAATGTCTATTCTCCGAGCGGCAGCCGCAGAGGTATCGTACCCTTGGCCGATGGAGAAATGGACTGCCAGGCCATAATGAAGCACCTTATCTTGGACCCTACCCGAGCCCCGGTATCTCTGGAATGGTTCGGAGCTATACCCTTTCAAATCTTAAAGTCGGAGCTAAGCTGGCTTAAAGGGCTGGAGTCCGATCTCAAGCCGGAGAAAGTGGAGGTGAAGGGAACATGAATAACGCACCTTATGTGGAGCATCTGACCGGAACGCGCGCACCAAAGCTCTGGTACTCCAATATTAATTGGGAACAAGGCAAAGCCGCGCAAGAGATTCGCTTGCCCCATATTCACAATGCGTCCGGAGACCGGCTCGTATCGCAAATGGATCTCTACCAAATTTATCTGGCTGACCGGGATGATCTTGTTCTCTTGAAAGAGGCTCCGGATCCTGAATTCCTAGCTTATTTGAAAGAAGAGAAGATAGCACTACCATCCATCGCGATTGGCGCACGGTCTGAATATACGGGTGAGTTTCGCAACCGGATTGCTGTTCCTTACTTGATGGACGAGCAGGAGGAGCAGTTTCTCAAGGAAAACGGAGGGAGGTGGATCGGCCCGCCAGCCCGATTATCCGTGGAACTGAACAGCAAGATCGCAACGCGTAAATTATGCGAAGAAATCGGCTTTCCAGTCAGCGACGGCAGGATATGCGAGGGGCTTGACGCGATCCGCCGTACTTGCGCCGAGTTGGAGGCACGGCATCCTGGAGCCCGGCTGGTTGTAAAAACCGCTTACGGTTCTTCCGGTAAAGCGCTGTTCCATATCCATCGGGGCGCGGATTTGGAGATGCTGCTTGGATATTTAGAGAGGCAGATTTCGCGGGGAGGCGGGCAACAGGTGGTGACGGTGGAACGCTGGCATCAGGTCGAGCGCCATCTGACGGCACAGCTCTGGCTGGGGGGAACCGATTGCGATATCCTGGCTATGACTGAGCAGAGGATTACGGATGCAGGAGTGTACAGGGGGAGCCGTCTGCACCCGGAACTGCCTGAAGCCTTGATCACGGCTTATACCGAACAGCTGCAGCAGCTGGGTACATCTTTACATTCCCGGGGCTACGAGGGTTTCATCGGGGTAGACTCCATACTGGATGAAGACGGAACGTTAATACCGGTTATTGAGATCAACGCCCGTCTCACCATGGTCACGTATTTGCTAAAGCTTCGCAAGCACTTGCTCGAACGCGGGTTTCCTAGAATAGAGACTCAATCCTATGATTTCAAGCTCCACCCTGAAGCCCAATTTGCAGAATTTGCCGAAAAGGTGACATCAATAAGAATCTCTGCCGGACAAGGCGGGGTATTCGTGTATGGTTTCCACCTTGATGGGGGAGCGGCAGACCGTATCCGGCCTTGCAGGGTCTCGACTCTGAGCTGGGGGGTGGACGATGAAGCGGAGAAGCTTGCCCGTCAAGGGCTGGAGGAAGCCATCATGGAATGGAGGGGAGCTGTCGTATGACTAGAGTTTCACAACGGCTGTCTAATCAGCAGGAAGTGGGCCAACCCTTTTGGCTGGAAGCAGCCGAGACGTTTGGATCACCCGTTTATGTATACGACGAGGAAAAGCTGGCCTCCGATTATTTTTCGCTGCGGGACGCTTTACCCCAGGATGTGACGCTATATTATTCCATGAAAGTCAACCCCAATCCGGAGGTATGCCGTCTCATACACGGTTGGGGTTCGCCGATTGAAGTCGCATCGGTTGGGGAATATGAGATAGCCCGCTCTAACGGGGTACATCCGCACAGCATCGTGTTTACCGGACCGGGCAAAAGCGCGGACGAGATTCATCATGTGCTTCGCCATGGGATCTACGCGATTAATGCGGAGTCCATCCCGGAGCTATTCGTCATTCACGATGAAGCTGTTGCGCTGGGTATGGCCGCTCCCGTTATGTTAAGGATCAATTTGTCTACTGGAGCCAAAGGCTCGCGTATGTCATCGGTCGGACTTGCCTCCCAGTTTGGCATCGACGACAGTGAAATGAATGAAGCGGTGCAAACCGCCATTACCCTTGAAGGGCTAGAGCTGATCGGATTGCATACGTACCAGGGCACGCAAAATTTCCACCTCGACTTTTACCGGGAGAGCGTTCCGATGATGTTCGGTCTCACCCGGCAGGTGCGGGACCAATTCGGCCTGCAGCTTCGCTGCTTAGGTCTCGGCGGCGGTTTCGGCGTTCCCATGTTTGAGGGCGATGAGCCGTTTCCTGTCGAAGCTCTCGGGGCGTATCTTGCCGGGGAGTTAGAGCGCAACCGGGATCTGGAATTGGACATGGTATTCGTAGAATCAGGCCGGCGGATTGCCGCAACGATGGGGATATATGCGGTCAGAGTGCTGTACACCAAGCTCTCCAAAGGCAAAGCCTTCGCCATTGTCGATGGGGGAACCCACCATAAGGCTTTTTCCAGCCTGATGGGACGAAGCTTCAAGCAGCCTCTGCCTCTTCAGCTTTGGAAGGCGGGGGAGCGCAGGCTATACGAATCCGGTGAAGGAGAAGGCCGAATCTCCTACAATGTGTGTGGTAAATTGTGCACTCCGGCAGATGTGCTGCAAGGCAGCGTCATGCTCCCCCCGCTAGAGCCGGGGGATTGGATCGCGTTTCCCCATATGGGGGCCTATGGCTTAACCTGCGGCAATGTTCATTTTCTGTCTCATGCTCTTCCGAAGGAAGTGATTCTCCGCCCTGACGGTACGTTAAGTGATGTGAGCTGGCTATCCACCTAATCAGTGAGTTCATCATAGGGAGTTGACCATGTGACACCTGCCCATCGGATTGTGCCATATAACGACATATGGCTTGATTGTGTCAATAATAACTTGATGGCGATTCTCATTAGTCATCATTCATCGTTCGAGAAGCTGCCTCTGACCTTTAAAACGCAGTACTGGAAAAAACTCATCAACCAGACATTCCCCGAAGATAATTTTGAAAGCTTGCTTCAGCAAGGATTAATGCTGCCGAAGGTTCAATATGACACGGAACAGCTCTATCATTATCTTCGCTTTGAGGATCAGCTTATTGAGCAATCGGATCTCCCTTTCCTGGATGAGATGATTCAAGGGGCTTTAGACAAGCAGAAATATGTCTTTCTTGATGTGGACCGCTTTTTTTATTCCAGTGGAAGAGAATCCGGGAAAATACATTTTATCCATCCGACCTTTATTCATGGAAAATGTGCGGGTGGGGCGGCATACACAGTCATTGAAGATTGCTTATCTCCAGGGCGGATGCACGATTATCAAACTCCGCTTGAAGTTATTATGGAATCTACCCAATATCTGATTGCAAGCGGCAGAAAAGTCAGATTCATAATGGTGTCTGTGCATGAAGGATCGATCAGGAATTTTAACCATGAATTTTCAATACAGGACTCGTTTATCTCAGAACTCAGAAGCAACCTATTGGAGGATAAAGTCGTTTTGCTTGAGCAATATGGTCTTCATTATCAGTTGGGACTACAAGCGTTGACCGATTATGTAGAGGAATTCGAAGAACTTGTAGGTCATTTGAATGATACTAGCATATTTGCCTTGAGAAGCAGTTCTTTTGCACAAAATCATAAGAAGAATAACAGGCTTTTCAAGTTACTGGAAGATCAATCGTCACATACAAATCTCTATAAGAAGTTAGCAGAACAAAGCATGGAGCTAAGTCGTTTATGGGAAATTTATAGAACGACGGTTATTAAAATGATCGCCTCTAATAATCGTGATCATGATCAAGCGATCGTAAAACTCGAAGAGATTGTGAAGAAGGAATATAACATGGTCCAGACGATGAAAATGGCAAATGAGGTTAGCAAATCTTGCGCCGGTTCAAGGAACAAGTGATAATGAAGTCAGACTAATGGATACTGACTGAAACTTCTGTTCATTGAGGGGGATTATGAAATGCTGAGAGGTTTGACCTTAAGCGGTCTGGGGGCAGTGGAAAGTGACGAGCGATTCATCGAACTGGCCGGCAACGGCGGTTTTCAGGCGGTTGACCTGGATGCCAGAGGATTGATACAACGTCTGGGAATTGACGGGGCCCGTGCGATGCTACAGCAGCACGGCATCGTGATTGGTGCAATAGGTTTGCCTGTGGAATGGAGAGCTGATGAGGACCGGTTTCGGGCAGGGCTGACCGGCTTAACTGAAGCGGCTGCTGCTGCACGTTCGCTCGGCTGCACACGCTGCTGTACTTACATCCTGCCATCAACCGACGCCAAACCTGCCCACTTTTTAGCAGTTGCCACCCGGCGCCTGCGGGTCTGCGCGCAAATACTGGGTGCCTATGGTATCAGGCTGGGACTGGAATTTGTCGGACCGCATCATCTGCGGACAGCCTGGAAATACCCCTTCATCTGGACGATGGAAGAGACGCTGGACTGGATAGACGCGATCGGGGAGCCGAATGTCGGTCTGCTGCTGGATGCGTTTCATTGGCACACGAATGGCCAGACTCCAGGTGACATTGAGCGGCTGCAGGCGCAGCAAATCGTTCATGTGCACATTAACGACGCTCCGGATATACCTCTGGAGGCTGTGCGCGATAACGGACGTCTGTACACCGGGGAAGGTGTCATCAATCTGGAAGGTTTTTTAAGAGGACTGCAGCATATTGGTTATGACGGAATCGTATCCCAGGAGGTTCTGACGGCAGATAAGCCGAAAGATAAGCCGGAGCAGCTGGTTCTCCGCTCCAAGGCAGGGTTCGACCTTGTATTTACCGCTGCCGGACTCCCGGTGTAAGCTCCCGTGCTCTAACACCACCGTACATGCGGGTCCGCATATGGCGGTTCCAAAAAGGTTAACAAAGCTCCAGGTACCGTGAAAGCAAACTTTCAGCCCTTTCGCTTCCCAGTAGGAAGCCGGAAGGGCATTGTTGGTGTTCCGGGACATTTATGATTATTATTAAGTATGTGTTGTATATGTCATAATATTTACTTTATGATAATTAATTTCTATTTTAATTTTCGGTTATTGGAGGATCGGTATGAATATCTTCATCAGGATCATTGATAACCCAATTTGTAAAGGTAACCTTAAATGCATCACTAGTAGGTGCGCACAGGAAAGGCCCAGCATGATTGCCTTCCGAATAAGGAAAACGTGCAACACGAATAGTATGCCAATGGCTATCTTGGGCACGAGCCCTAATGATAACGGCATCTTTGTACACCGAAGCACGAATAGTCACTTTTTTTTCACTCCAATTAGCTGGCAACGGGAATGTAGACCAATCAGAAAACTCATCGGTAACAACTGCTCCGATATGCGGAACCCCGTCGGTAACTTCAATTCCGGCCTTGATCCACTGATTTGGAGAATGCCATAACATAATACCTGCCTGATCGTAGAGTTCTGAGAAGCCTTCAAACATGAAAGTCACTTCCATCGCTTGTCCAGTATCCCAGGGTATCAAAAGTGCATGTCCATTGTCATGCTGGAATTCATACATTGTTTTTTGCCAATAGTCACTACCTTTCAATGCTTCGACAACTAAATGGCTGTCTGTTTCACTTGAAGATTTAGGTTCAGTGGTCCAACTGCCCTTTTGCCATGAGATGTGCTGTGTCATAGAACGTTTCCTTCTTCCTACAGTTATTTTGAGCGTCCTTGGTCATATAATACTTGATTTAACGTAATTATTACAAGTATTATTATAATATCTATAATTATAGAAGGGAGGGCATTGATTATTCGCGATAATTCAGAAGTTCGAAAACATAACAAGAAAAAAATTCGCCAAGAACTTCGTAAGAATATAACCGCCTCAAAACAGCAAATGTCAAATATGACTGGCTTGAGTGTCGCTACCTGCAATACACTTCTAAATGAAATGGAGTCCGAAGGAGAAGTTGTTTCTGAAAAAACCTTGACAAGTAAAGTTGGACGTTCAACATCTATTTACTCACTAAACGAATATTATGAACTTTATTTATGCCTAGAATTTTCTATGGTCAAGACAAAACGGGTGCTTACCTGGAATGTTATGACAATATATGAGCATGTGTTGGAACGTAGCGTTGAAACCCATGATTTTTTAGACGAATCTATGCTTTTAAAAGTCATTGCCGATATTAGACTTAAATATCCGCGTATCTGTTCAATTAGTATCGGTACACCGAGTATTGCGGAACATAACATCATTAAATACTGCGATATCCCGGAACTTGAAGGCAGCAGTTTTGTTAAGGAACTTTCACTTCCAGTAGCAATGGAAAACGATATGCATCTGAAAGCATACGGCTATTTTAAGGCAGAATGTATTGAAAATGAGATTGTTACCCTTGGTTTATTCTCAGAACATCTTTTGCCTGGGACAAGCACAATTGTTAAAGGACATATTATTCGCGGAGCTAATCAGATTGCTGGACTTGTCGGCTTCCTTCCCTTTGGGATTTCAAGAGAAGAATTAAAAACCAAATTCTCCTCTGATTCTCACTTGGAATTTACTGCTAAATCAATTGTATCTATTATTGTAGCGTTAAATCCACACAAAATGGTTTTGTGTGGTGATTTATTGAATTTGCAAGAAGTTGAGTTATTAAAGACAACATGTGCTAATAGTATTCCTGAAGAATATTTGCCAACATTTGTGTATGTAGAAGATATGGAAAAATACTATGTCCGGGGAATGTTTCATCGGGCGTTGGAGGTTAGTGAAGGATATGAGCATCACTGAAAAAGAGAAAGCAAAAAAAGGGTGGTTGTACGATGCTAATTACGATCCGGAACTACTCAAAGAAAAAGAGAAATGCCAAGATTTATGTCATGACTTTAATCAATTAAAACCATCAGAAACGAAAAAGAAACGAGAAATTTTAGCTGAAATTTTGGAAAAGATACCTGAGAATTTTGTCATTACTGCTCCTTTTTATTGTGATTTCGGTTATAACATTGAGATAGGGGAAGGGTTTTTCTCTAACTTTAATTGTACTATCCTTGATGGAGCTAAAGTAACATTCGGGAAATATGTATTTATTGCACCAAACTGCTGCTTTTCAACAGCGGGACACCCACTTGATTCTGAACAAAGAAATGCGGGGCTTGAATTTGCTTATCCAATTACAGTTGGCAATAACGTATGGTTCGGTGCTGGGGTTACGGTATTACCGGGAGTAACTATTGGAAATGATGTCGTTATTGGTGCGGGCAGCATTGTTAATAAGGACATTCCTTCCGGTGTGATTGCAGTAGGTAATCCTTGTAGAGTGCTTAGAGAAATTACGGAAGAAGACAAAAGAAAATATCACAAAAGCGAGACTTCGTCAGGGCAATTGTAAAAGGGCATTTCCCATCAGGAGTGTAATGTTTAATCTCTTTCAGTAAACCAATAAACAGGTTAGCATTAGTTCCGAGAATTAATCATGAGAAAAACCGTTGAGCTCCATTGCTCAACGGTTTTTTGATGGCTCCGACAGGCGATATATGTGAACCGCACAGCAGAGCCCAGCACAACGTTTTTTCATGCTATACAAGATGTAGTACTCTTAATCAGTTGTGAAAACACCCAGCATGCTCTCCGGATAGCGGCTGCCGGCTGATCCATTCGGAATGATCTCTGCGATAGTTTGTAAATCCGCTGTGGTCAGATCCACATCTGCAGCACCGGCATTTTCAGCTACACGCTTAGGACTGCGTGAGCCTGGTATCGGTACAATTTGCTCATCCTGCGCCAAGATCCAGGCCAAGGCAAGCTGGGCAACGGTGATATTTTTGCTTGCAGCAAGAGCCTTTAACTGTTCTACTGCACGCTTGTTGTATATGAAATTCTCGCCCTTCCAGCGCTCATCAATGCGGCGATAATCGTCCTCAGCATACTCCTCAGCAGGTTTGACTGCATCTGTCAGGAAGCCTCTGCCTAGTGGGGAGTAAGGTACAAGACCGATCCCCAGTTCTTGAAGTGTAGTTGTAATCTTTCGTTCATCCAGTTCCCGCTCGAAAACGGAATATTCACTCTGCAATACGGATACAGGAGTGACAGCATGCGCACGACGAATAGTTGTAGAACCGACATTGCTGAGCCCAAAATATTTAACTTTCCCTTCCTTAATCAGGTCACCCACGGCTCCTGCTACCTCTTCAATAGGAACATTAGGATCTGGTACATGCTGATAAAATACATCGATATAGTCCGTCTGGAGATATTTCAGGCTTTTTTCAGCTACTTTTTTGATATTCTCGGGTCTACTGTTGAATCCAGAGCCGAAAGGCTCAGTCTCCATGTCTACGCCAAACTTTGTAGCCAGTATAACCTTATCACGGAAGCCCTTGATTGCCTTACCCAGAACCTGCTCATTGTGCCCTGCACCGTAGACCTCGGCTGTGTCGAAGAAGTTAATCCCTACATCAAAGGCTTTTTGGATAGTCTTGATGCCATCTTCATCCGTAGTAGGGCCGTAAGCCGTGGAAATCCCCATGCATCCAAAGCCAATTGCTGATACTTCCAAACCTTGTCCACCTAATTTGCGATGTTTCATAAATTGATTCTCCTTTACTTTATGATTAGTGTTGCTGCGAGAAGAGAATACCACACAATGATTACAAAGTAAACAAATTAAGATTACTTTGTATACTTTGTAATGTTTCGTGTGTATTTTTCATGTATTGTGCAGTATAATAGCGATGATGAGGGAGGTCCTGAAATGAGTGAAAAAGAGATAAGTGAACGTCGTAATGAGAATCGAAACAAAATTATAGAAAAGCTGCTATCCTATGTACGAAAGAATGGGTTCTTATCGTTGACGATGGATGAAATATCCAAAATTTCCGGTGTCAGTCGTGCCACTTTATATAAATATTTTTCTACAAAGGATGATATTATTGAGTTTTTGGTCCACGCATTTGTGCTAAACATTGAAGAAGTGATCGATGAAGAAGGGGCGACAAGACTGGGTATCCGTTTTCAGGAGATATTCGAAAAATCGGTTATGTTAAGAGAATTTTTGACCCGAATCTTCTTGCATGATCTGGAGCAAGGCTATCCTGATCAATATGAGCTGCTGAAGCAGACGATGAAACGTAGAGATGAACAGCAGCTTCGCTTTTATGAAGCAGGGCAGAGTCAAGGTGTTTTCAATCCTGTTAGTGGCCAGCTCATTGCATTGCAGGATGAAATATTGTTGTATATGCTAGATGCTCAATTTTTGCTGGAAAATAATTTAACTGTTTATCAAGCGCTATACGATTATTATCAACTTCGAAAATTCCAGTTGTTCCGAACGGAAAAACTTCACCTTGTAGATGATCAAATATTTCTGCCCAAACTGGAGTATATGGCTCAAAAAATTACGAGAAACCTGTTCTGAGATTTTGTTGTAAAAGAAGGTGTCGACTGCATTCTGTCGGGACCTTCTTTTATTGTATGCGCGCCCAGAGGCACGCATTATCTAGTTGGTGAAAATCCAACCAAAGGAGGGACCAAGCCACCT
>NZ_JAIEUI010000005.1 GCF_022234545.1 Paenibacillus piscarius | reverse complement strand
TGAATGACAAACATCGGAAAGCCGTATGAGGGAAAACCTCACGTACGGTTTGATGAGGAGGGGCTGGGTTATACCAGCCCTTTACTCTAGAAACCCATTAAGTAAATCTCTGAGATCAAGCAAAATAGTACAGTGATTTGGATAATTCCACAGTGGATGCGTATATGTACCAAGCTATAGCTCAGTAGTATCCTAAATTTAAGAAAAAAAACAAGTCAATGTGAGTTGACGTAAATGAATGAAAAGAAGGGCAGGAGACGAATATGAGTAAACAGCATTGGGACGCAACCAAAATACCGGATCAACAAGGAAAAGTAATTATCGTAACAGGCTCAACGAGCGGTCTTGGTAAAGAAGCCGTAAAAACTATTGCAGGTAAGAACGCAAAGGTGATTATGGCGGTAAGGAATGTAGATAAAGGTAAAGAAGTTGTGAATGAAATTAAAAAGGAATTCAAACATGCGGATATTGACGTTAGGAAATTAGACTTATCCAATCTTAGTTCTATTCGAGCATTCACAAATGTAATGGTGGAAAACTATGATCGGTTGGATATACTGATTAATAATGCAGGAATTATGTTTCCTCCTTACTCCAAAACGGTTGACGGATTTGAGAATCAGTTCGGAACCAATCATCTAGGCCACTTTGCGTTAACTGGTTTACTCATGCCGCTCTTAAAAAAGACAGAAGGATCAAGAATTGTCGTGCTATCCAGTCTAGGCCATACGATGGGAAAACTCGATTTTGAAGATTTGAACTGGGAAGCGAGAAAATATGATACACAGAAAGCTTATGGTGACAGTAAATTGGCAAACCTTTATTTCACGTATGAGCTAGCAAGAAGGCTTAAAAGAGAAGGCGATCATCCCAGGATTACGGCTGCACATCCGGGTTGGACAGCTACAGACTTACAGAGAAACTCGGCTTTTATGAGCGGAATGAATAGGTTTTTTGCGCAGCGTGTGCATATGGGGGTGTTACCTACCCTTCGAGCTGCTTTTGATGAAGAGGCTAAAGCCGGAGATTTTTTTGGACCCTCCAAATTGATGAATATGAGAGGGTATCCCGTTGCACACTCATCGAACAAGCTATCCTATGATGAAACCATTGCCAGAGAATTATGGCAACGTTCAGAGGAAATGACGGGAATTAAATTCTAAAGTAATAACAAAAGGGTGATACGATGAACGAAATGATCCGGATTGATTCAATCTCTTCATTGCATAAGTTATTAGGGTATGACAAACCCAAACACCCGTTGATAACCTGTATAGAACTAAACAAATTTAATCCGGGGATGGTATATCAGAACAGTCAGTTTATCAACGGATTTTATACGATCTCATTAAAGAACGGTGAGAATTTTGATATCAAATATGGCCGTCGCTACTATGATTTTAGTGAAGGAAGTATGGTTTTCGTAGCACCGGAGCAGCGATTAACGGTTGACTATGATCCGGGTGATCAAGGTTCGGAAGGCTGGATGCTCTGTTTTCATCCGGATTTGATTAGAACAAGTTCATTAGGAAAGAAAATGGATGAGTATACTTTCTTTTCTTATGCAGCAAATGAAGCGCTTCATGTATCAGAGAAGGAGAAAGATATTGTAACCAAAATCGTGCATATCCTAATCGAGGAATTCAGCCAGAATATAGATATATACTCGACGGACTTAATTGTTTCCAATCTTGAAGTATTACTTAATTATGCACAGCGATTCTATGGAAGACAATTTATTACCCGAAAAACGATTCATCATGATGTGGTGGATCGATTCGAGCAATTGTTAAAAGAAAGCTTTACTTTGCATCAACTGGGGGAGAACGGTATACCCAGTGTGAAAGAACTTGCCAAAGAAATGGGGTACTCCACCAATTATTTAAGCGATCTATTGAAGAAAGAAACAGGAAAAAACACACAAGAACATATCCATTATCAGATCATCCATCATGCTAAAAACCTGCTATCCGGTACTTCCGAACCGATCACCATTATCGCTTATAAGCTTGGATTCGAATATCCAGCCAATTTCTCGAAATTTTTTAAATCACATACGGGAATGTCACCCAATCAATTTAGAAAACATTAGAGCTGTTGATATTAATCGAATATCTGTGGAAAGCCGCTACGATTAGCGGCTTCTTTGATTTTGATCGCTATCTTAACTGAAGTCGACCATAGTATGCTGGAAAAGCTTCGTCCTATTCCAGCATGATCTTCTCGTTAACCAACTGGTAGTAATATTCATCCATTTGTTCCGCTGTAACGTCATCTTCAAGATGGTATATCCACCATGTCACCAGTAAACTTATGACTCCTGAATGGTACTCGGCTAAAAGTTCTATAGGAACCGATAGCTGTTTACCTCTTTTTTTTAGTTCGAGAAAATCTCTTCTGGAAATATCTCCGATATAATTTTTGAAAAAATCAGTAAATCCTTTGTCGCTCTTTTGGTTTTGAACAATGGGTTCTAATGAATTTTCCAACATGAATCTGGATAAGTTTTGCAAAGGCTGCCTTAGACGATCCTCAATATTTATTTTCAGATAATCCTGAAGCACCCAGGTCAGAGTTGAGTGTAAGAGTGCGAATTTATCTTCGAAATGCTTGTAAAATGTGGTACGGTGAACCATCGCCCTGTCACATATTTCATTAATCGTTATATTGCTGAAAAGTTTTCCTTGCTCGGACAACAGATCTTTAAAGGACGTAGTTAACAATTTACGTGTTCTGAGGACCCTCAAATCATCTTTAGTTTGCGTCGTTTTCATCTACATCACTTCCATATTGTAGTTTAACTATATAGTGACTTTGTATTGATTCTTACCAGAAGAGAGATTTTGATTATATATTGGTAGTATAAGTAATATTTTGATCCTCCTACAACTGTAGAACAAAACTAAGTATGAAGAAAGGATGAAGTTGAGATGTCTGAAGCGAAAAGAGCTCTGGTCATTGGAGGAGGGATTGCAGGATTGATTACGGCAAGAATGTTAGCTGACTATTATGACGAGGTATATGTGATTGAAAGGGATGAATTCCCTTTGGATCCAGATAACAGGCAGGGTGTGCCTCAATCATTTCATCCGCACCGTGTACAACCACGTGGCGCACTTATTATGGAGCGTTACTTCCCGGGATACAATGATGAATTAATCCAAATGGGAGCGGTATCTTCACATGATGAGCAGTTCCTGATTGCTAACCGATACGGCACATTAGTCAACCAAGAGGCCCCTTCTTCGTTTAAAATTGCATCGTGTAGCAGAGCTTTGCTGGAATGGGTGCTGCGCAAGCGAATCCAGAACATTCCTCAGATCAGATTTTTAACAAGTAAGGAAGTGACTGGACTTATCTTATCTGAAGATGAGCGTGCCGTCACAGGCGTGTACACCAAAGAAAGAAGCGGAGAAAAGAAGGAAGAGCAAATTCCAGCAAATATGGTTATTGATGCTTCTGGACGTTCTTCCAAGATAATCAGATGGCTTAATAAGATCGGCTTAACAGCACCAAAGCCTGAAGTGCTTAAGGTATCTCTTGGTTACAGTACCCGGTATTACAAAATAATAGGCTCCATTCCTAACGAATGGGTGATGTCTGACTCCGATCCTGAGCAAGGTATTCGTGCAGGTATATTTACGCGTATTGAGGATGATATTGTTGGACTCATTCTTTTTAATGCAGGAGGAGATGAATACCCGTCTACTCAGCCGGAGGAGTTTCAAGAACAAATCAAACATCTGTTTGCTGGAGATAAAATCGTTGGACTTATGGAGCAATTAGAACCCTTGCAAGGGCCTAGAGGATACCGTATTTCCGAGTCTATTCGTCAGCATTTTGAACTGATGGAGAATTGGCCCTCGGGCTTGCTCGTCCTGGGTGACGCACTGTGTGGTTTCGATCCTATCCACGGACAAGGCATAACTGTTGCGGCAATTGAAGCCGAGACGATCGGGAAATGTCTGGAAGAACAGCGTATACAACCTGAACTACAGTTTGAGCGTAAGGCGTTACAGCGTATGCAGCAGGCCATTGAGCCGGCCTGGTGGCTTAGTTCTGTGGCTGACATGCGTTGGAAAGGGGTGAAACATGGTGGACCTTTCGAACTGAAAGGAGTTACTTTGGGTCAGAAATATATTAATTTATTTACCAAGCAGGCGATGAAAAAAGCTGACCAGGAAAAAGATAATCAGCTCTTCTTTATGCAATTCATGATGAACGCGTTGATCCTTCCGCCAAGTGAATACTTTAAAAAGGAAGTTCTGGACATGATTCTGGATGATAATGGTTCAAAAGAGGAGATGGAATTAAGGGCAGAGCTGGTTGAACAAGATCCTGATTGGTTCCAGCAAAAATTAAATGAGACTCTTCCGATATTTGAACTAGAGTATGATGAGCATATTAAAAAACTGTTAGAATCACTTCAGCCTGCACGGTGAAAGTTTTTCTTTACCGATTTATTCAGTCTTTACCAGGTCCGTGATTAAATTTAGTACCTTTTCCAATTGCATAGAATTGACCGCCAGCCACATAGTGTACTGTACGCAATTCATCAGGAGCATCATCAAAAATCCAATGTCCGTTGTTGAATACTCGATCATCACTCCAAGCACCGACAATTTCACCCATGAAAAGATCATGTTCTTGTTCATTTTGAGCATTGGGGATAACCTTGCATACTAGCCAGCCAGCGGAACCTTCAACTAGTGGCAAATCAAATTCTTCTTGGTAAAAGAGTGGGATATTATCAAGTTTGTTGTCCATTTCTTTAGCACTGTGTTCACCAACATACAAGACCGTTTCCATTTGTTGAACCGTTGGAACATGAACTACATAGTAACCACTCTTTTCAACGAGATCACGTGTGAAAGCTTGTTTGCCGATATATGCCATCACTTTATTATTTCCCACCAGACCTACCCAAGCGGCTGCCATTACATTTTCTATCCCATCATGTTTAGCAGAAATCATGGTTGTTGGACCTACTTGCAATAAACGGTATGCTTTCTTTAAATCCACAGGCTTAATTGCCATTATTGTTCACCTTTTCATTCTTAGTTTATTTTCTTGTTGGACACTTCATTGACAAATAAGAATTAACGATTAAGAGACAAAAATGCTCTTCCTTCATTCCAGGAATTTCCAACTTTATCTCCTAGAGTGAAGTAGCCATTGCTGAATGAATCAAAAAACAACATGCCTGTCTTCTTGGCATCAATTTTACCTTTTTCATTTAAAACCGATTCATCTACTGCTATATTGACCATTCTGCCGACAATTGCATGGATATGAGTACCTCTTACAATCTCCGTAAGTTCACATTCGATTACGACAGTACTTTTTTCAAGAATCGGTGCATTAACGTATTTGCTTTGGGTAGCTTTCAAACCTGTTTTTGCAAATTTATCTGGATCTCTATACCCTGACACTGAGCCAAAAAAGTCAGCTTCCTTCATGAGATCTTGAGTGGCTAATGCAACCGTAAAAGCACCCATTTTTTCGATATTCTCGTGCGTCTTTTTATTTGTACCCACACCCAAATTGATATATCCTCCGTGATTCATCGTGCACCAGTGCAAATTCATCACATTGACAGTTCCGTTCTCATCGTAAGTAGATATCATCAAAAGTGGCATGGGATAGCCATAACCAAAAGCACGTGGACTGAAATTTTTCATGATTAAAATTACCTCCGTTCAGATATGATGTATAGTATAATGAAAACATCACAAAAGAATAGTATGCACTTTTAAGTAAGATACTATCAAAAAGGAGAGTATTACATGATTCACAGTAAAGCAAAAAATGAAAAAGAAGACAGTAATGAATCATTCGTGTATACCTTATCGCTAATAAGTGGTAAATGGAAATTACATATCTTATTCTTGCTATTGAAGGAAGAGGTTATGCGTTACGGTGAGTTGAAAAGAGCGCTTGAAGGAGTTACTCATAAAATGCTTAGCAATCAATTAAAAGAGCTAGAGGCTGATTCGCTCATTACACGCCATGAATACTCACAAGTACCGCCTAAAGTTGAGTACTACCTTTCAGAGCGTGGCAAATCCCTCATCCCTGCTCTGCAAGAGCTTTGCAAGTGGGGAGCAGCTCATATGGACGATGAACAATAAGTCGCCCCGGTGAATTATAACCGTGGGTTTCTTTTGTTTTTAAATGAAAGTGAATGTAAAAGGGTTGACTTGTCGCTTACTTTAAGTAATATAATATGTTTACAAAATTGAAGGAGCGAATGTCTATGTCTCAACCGAATTATGGTATTAAAGCAATTAAACTTGAAATGGAATATTATGGGCAACCATTTATAGTGTATCCAACATTGTTATGGGATGAACAGAATGTAATACTTGTTGATACAGGTATTCCAGGACAATTGGCACAAATTCGTACGTTACTCGAAAAAGAAAATTTCAGTTTAGATAAACTCACGCATATCATCATTACACATCAAGATGGGGATCACATTGGCAGTCTGCCGGAATTACTTGAAGCCAGGGGAGAGGAGGTAACGGTGCTCGCTCATGAGGAAACTGTACCTTATTTGACCGGAGCCGTTCCGCTTATCAAAAGTAAAGATTTTGCATCGTCCGTGCACGTTCATACAGCATTAACGGATAGAGACATTTTGCCCTTTGCAGGGGGTATTCAAGTCGTCTTTACACCAGGACACACACCAGATCATATGTCGCTATATCATATCCCAAGCCAAACGTTAATTGCTGGTGATGCTCTAAATGCGAAAGATGGTCGTCTCTTGTCCTTTAATGACGAACAAACTTTGGATCATACAACTGCGTTAAACTCGATTGCCAAACTGTTAGAGCTTGATATTAGAAAAGTGATTACGTATCATGGTCACGAAGTTACGAATCAGATTAAGGAAAGTCTTCAGAACATTGTAGATATGGAATAACTTATCATGATGAAGTCGTCATTTTGGCGGCTTTTTTATTTTGTAGCTCGCACACAGTAAGCTTAAGACACACTGTGTTACTTTTATGTTACAAATGTGAATCTCTGATACCTTGTACTAAATAAGAAATAGCATGTATTTTATGCATGAATCTATGTAACATAAGTTGTGAAAACAAATACATGATAAAAAACCGATAAAGCGGGATTCGTTTTATTTCCAGCTCTGCTTAAGGTTAATAGAAAGGTGGGTTTACCAAATGAGTCAAACATTTCAATTTCCTAACGGTTTTTTGTGGGGAGGCTCCGTCTCTGCTAACCAAATAGAAGGAGCGTACCAAGAAGACGGAAAAGGACTTTCCATTCAGGATATCATGCCAAACGGCATTCAAACACCTCCGACGAATGAACCTACAGAGGATAATATGAAGTTAATTGCGATTGACTTCTATCACCGATATAAAGAAGATATTAAACTTCTTGCCGAGATGGGTTTCAAAGTTTTTCGTACGTCTATAGCTTGGTCCAGAATCTTCTCGAAAGGGGATGAACTTGAGCCCAACGAAAAAGGCCTCCAATTTTACGATAACCTCTTTGATGAGTGCCGAAAATACGGGATTGAACCTCTAGTTACGATTTCTCATTATGAGACTCCTCTTCATCTCGTTAGGGAATACGATGGCTGGGCGAATCGAAAAATGGTCGATTTCTATGAACGATATGTGCGAACCATTTTTGAGAGATACCAAAACAAAGTGAAGTATTGGCTCACATTTAACGAGATTAATTCGATTCTTGAACACCCGTTTGCAAGTGGCGGGATTAACACCCCTAAGGATCAACTTAGCAAACAGGCCCTGTATCAAGCGGTTCACCACGAGTTTGTTGCAAGTGCACTAGCGGTTAAAATTGGGCATGAAATTAATCCCGAGTTCAAAATTGGTTGTATGGTCATTGCTATGCCGATTTACCCATTGACTCCTGACCCTAATGATATGATCAAAGTGATGGAAGCGGATCATAAGAACACAGGTTTTACGGATGTCCATGTGCGTGGTTATTACCCAGGTTACATGAAACGTTACTTGAAAGATAACGGGATCACCATTCATTTCGAGCCTGATGACGAAGAAATTTTGAAGAATACCGTTGACTTTATTTCCTTTAGCTATTATCAAAGTAGTTGCGAAACAGCTGATCCAGCCAAGCAAATTAAAGGAGAAGGAAACCTGATTGGCGGTGTTCCCAATCCGCTCTTAACCGCGAGTGATTGGGGTTGGCAGATCGACCCTCAAGGCTTAAGGTATATCATGAATGCGATGTATGATCGTTATCAGAAGCCATTATTCATCGTTGAAAATGGATTAGGAGCCGTAGATGAACTGATTACGGACGAAAACGGTAACAAAACCGTTATTGATGATTATCGCATTAAATATTTGAAGGAACACTTGCTTCAAGTCGCTGAAGCCATTCAAGATGGTGTTGAATTAATGGGCTATGCAACTTGGGGTTGTATTGACTTGGTTAGTGCAACAACTGCTGAAATGAAAAAACGGTACGGATTCATCTTTGTGGATCGTCATGATGATGGTTCAGGAACATTGGAACGCTATCGAAAGAAATCCTTCTACTGGTACAAAGATGTCATTGAGAGCAATGGAAGTAGCTTGTTTCGTGAATAGCATATTTCAATTCTTGGCAGATAGCAGTAGGGGTGGGCAGTCATTGCCTTTGTAGCAGCGATCATGTGAGTGGAATAAAAGAACGTCCGCAAATTTAACTTCCCTGGGGAAATAGAAGAGCATGGACGATTACGCTCTCATTTGGATTAATGGCGATGGTTGGGGTAGGGGGCTTGTTCACTTTAAACCTGATGTTACCGATTGATTCTACAACCAATGTTATAGCAGCTTAAAAGAGAGTCGAGATGACTCTCTTTTTGTTTGCGTAAATTTAGTAAGAATGGATGCTCTATGCTCTACTACAACTCTTATTCTAGTTTTGCAAGAAGATTGTAAGCCTCTTTACCTAGCCATTCTAATAAGAAAATAACAGGTGTGTGTGTAGTGAGGTCAATACTTCCGTGATACTCTTCTTTTACATAATAAGGAATACATACATCTGAAATTTTGGCCATGGTAGATTGGCGATTATTCGTAATTGCAATAATTTTATGCTTATCCTGCTTGATCCGTTGGAGGTAAGGTTGAACATATGGGTTTTCACCTCGCGTAGACAAAGCAATCGTAATACTGTCTTTTTGAATTCTCGTATGAATAGGATAATGAGGATCTTTTATGTACATAGAGAATATCCCTAAATTTGAAAATAACCTAGCTCCATATTCACCCATTACTCCAGAGCTTCCGATACCAATAAAAATGACATTACTAGCTGTAGCAATT
Organism: Paenibacillus piscarius; assembly: GCF_022234545.1. Taxonomy (GTDB): domain Bacteria; phylum Bacillota; class Bacilli; order Paenibacillales; family Paenibacillaceae; genus Paenibacillus_AQ; species Paenibacillus_AQ piscarius. Next base: position 351,829 of record NZ_JAIEUI010000005.1, on the reverse strand, counting down.
AAGTTCGCTGCTGCTGAAATTTTTTCCACCAATTCAGGAGATTGAGAATGTTCAAAAAATGCATACACTGCATGATGAGGACTTTTCAACTCCTGCTTCGTTAGTTTATCTTTTTGGGAAACGAGCATCTTAAGTTTAACTTTGAATTCGGAAAATCCCTCACATTGATTCTTTCTGCAAAACCGCAAAATGGTGGCTGTAGATACATGAGTTTCATCGGCCAGCTCTCTAATACGCATGTACGCTACTTTTTCCATATTTTGAGAAATATAGTTATACAAGGATAGCTCCAATTCATTATAGGACGAGATTTGCTCACTGGTGAACATGAAAATTCACTCCCTTAGACCATAATAGTAAGAATAGGTAATCTGCTTAGGCAGTATACATCACCGTTACAAAAAAAACAACACGTTACATTTTTGTTACAAGAATCATTATGTGTCACTGCAAACAAAACGCGAAAATCTATATATTTACTGCCCTGATCTGAGTAACATGAATTTATAACATACTTCTAATAAAAACACAAAGGGGCTCAAGTACTATGGATAAACAACAATTGTCCAAGGATATTCTCAAGCTGGTTGGTGGCGAAGAGAATATCGATCAAGTTACTCACTGCATGACTCGGCTGAGATTCAATCTAAACGATAATAATCACGCTGACAAAGCGGCATTAAAAAACACGCCTGGCGTTATGGGTGTAACGGAAAACGGCGGACAGTTTCAAGTGATCATTGGCAACGAAGTATCCGAAGTGTATCAAGCACTAGTGAACAACATGAGCAAGACCACTAAAAAAGACAGCGCTTCAAAACAAGAAAAAAAACAAAGAAATCCGATCAGCGCATTATTTGATTTCATCGCAGGCATGTTCACGCCAATCCTGCCAGCCATTGCTGGCGCAGGGATGATCAAAGGAATTGTGTCCATTCTGGTGGCTATTGGCTGGATGACGAATACAAGTTCAACCTATATCATTTTGACCGCCATTGGCGATGGCGCGTTCTACTTTCTTCCTATTATTTTGGCCGTTAGTGCTGCGAAAAAAATGGGAAGCAACGTTTATGTGGGAGCTGCACTAGCGGCTGGCCTCATGCATCCCACCATTACAGCCTTACTTCAAGAGGGTAATACATCGTTTGCAGGCATTAAGGTTATTGCCACATCCTATGCTTCATCGGTTATTCCTATCGTCATTGCAATCTGGATTGCCGCTTACGTGGAAAGAGCTATTGACCGTATCACTCATGCTTCATTAAAGCTGATTGTTGTACCAACCGTTACGTTACTTATCATGGTACCGCTAACCTTGATAGCTATAGGGCCACTGGGCGGCATTATTGGAAACGGTTTATCCGGGGGGATCAGTTGGTTATTTGATAACACATCCATTTTTGCGAGTATTTTAATTGGGGGCACGATGTCTTTACTGATTATTACTGGCATGCATTATGCGCTGTTGCCGCTTGCAGTGGGATCGATTGCAACATTTGGTTACGATTTTATCGTACCGTTAATGTTCGCAGCTAATATGGCGCAGGGTGGTGCCGCATTTGGTGTGGGCTTCAAGTCCAACAATACTCAAACCAAATCACTTTCTTATTCTACAGGACTTACTGCTCTTATGGGGATTACAGAACCTGCAATGTACGGAATTAACATGAAATTCAAAAAACCATTTATTGCAGCACTCATTGGGGGCGCAGCTGCCGGAGCTTTTATGGGAACCTTTTCGGTTAAAGCTTATTTTATTGGCACTGTAGGTCTTCCAGGAGCTGCAGCATATGTCGGTCCAACTATTAGTAACCTGCTCTATGCACTGATTGCTGCTGTAATTGCATTCGCTGTAGCTGCCGTTATTACCTATATACTGGGCTTCCAGGAAGAAGCAGCTGCTCCATCAGCAAGTTCCCCGACAACAACTGAAGGAACGGAAGACATTACATTACAGGATCAACCCGTATTCAGCCCGATGAATGGGGAAATTAAGCCGCTTAGCCTGGTACCAGATCCTGCATTTTCCGAAGAGATGATGGGTAAAGGATTTGCTATTCAGCCGACTGAAGGACGTGCAGTTTCTCCAGTTAACGGTACAGTAATATCTGTGTCTAAGAGTGGGCATGCTATTGGACTCATAAGTGATCTTGGCGCAGAGATGCTGATTCACATCGGAATTGATACCGTGAAGCTCAAAGGCCAATTCTTCTCGCCAAAGGTTCAGGCAGGGGATACTGTATCGGTAGGCGATTTATTGATGGAATTTGACCGTATAGAGATCGAGAAGGCGGGTTACAACATGATTACGCCAGTCATTGTTACGAACATGTACCAATATACGGATATCCAATCGGCGGGACGCACCACAATCAATGAACAAGAATTGATGTACACAGCCAAAGTCTGATTTGTTATATCTATAGCGGCAGTGATTCCAAATTTGGAGCACTGCCGTTTTTGTCATGTAATTGGTTGGTTGATGGACATGTATGTTGTCGAAAATCCAAGGAGATCAATGATGTCCGGCTGCCGGAGCTGGTGCATCGTTTGGCTGCGCGTTTTCAAGCTGTGCAAGACGCTCCAAAGCTTGAGCTCCTATGGCAAAGCGTTTTGTCGGCATAACTTGAGCATCAAGGAATTTGATTCGTGATTGGACGAAATACAACCCTTCCTCTTCAATAACATAAGAGGCAGAATATAAACCAGGAGAGGATTCATTGGCTTGAATCGTGACAGCAGCATCCTTATTATTTTCTTTCCATAGAACAAATTCTGCTTTTTCAGCATGCGCAAGCGGTTCATTGCTTTTTGATACTTTTATAGAGAAAACGTTGGAGCTGCCCATTTCCAAATCCTCAGGCAATACAAGATCCACGCTTATATGAGGCGGAATTCCGCTCTCATCTGTTTCTGCAACTTTTGCAGTACACCCGCACAGCAATGTTAAAAGAAGTATTGGCCATATCCATTTGTTTAAATAATTTTTTGCAAGCTTCATATAGTAGCCCCCCCTTAATGATCAGATCTAGAACCAGTGTCTAAGCGCCTTTATTCTGCGGAGAACGAAAAAATCTAGAACAAGAACGATCAAAATGGACAAGCCTACAAGCGGCATTACAGCGCCGCATACTAACATAATAATCAATACACCAACCGTTATTTTTGGGTTTTTAGGTTTAGGAGGTGCTCCAAGCTTGCCGGTTGGTTTACGCTTTCGCCACATGATGTATGAGCTAACAGATATGAGTATCAGGCCCAAACATGCAACTACACCAAGTAATTGATTGGCGATACCAAATAATCTGCCTTCATGAAAGGCTATTCCATATGTTATAAGCTTTGCCAGAATACCGAAATCTTCAAAGCGGACATCGGTCAGAACAGCCCCGCTGTATTGGTCAATATGAAGCGTTGCGCTATGACCCGGCTTGGAATGAGCCGTTGAAACGGTGAATACACCATTTTCCCCGAAAGGGTTTGTTATTGTATACGGTTTAATAACCTGCTGATCATCAGCAATATTGGCAATATCGTCTAAGCTTAACGTAACATATCCGCCCGCAACTGAAGCGGGTACGGGAACATTCTCAGCTGCCCAAGGCAAATCCTCCGCTATATCTTTAGCTACTGTAACAGATTCTGGTTTGGCTCCAAAGCTGTAAGCGAAGGGAGGGGCATTGGTATTAGTAGCATTGGCTAATTTGTCGATCTGATTCCCCAGTATCCCAGACCATGGAAGTCCGCTTAAAATAATAGCCAGAATCAGCAGAGATAGCCAGAATGCAGGAACAGCATGCAAATCACGCCAAAAGAGCCGGCTTCCCGGTTTGCTGAGCCGTGGCAAAACGGTTCCCCAAATCGCTCCTTTGCTTTTTGGCCACCAAAGAAAGAGACCCGTTAAGATTAAAATAACGGCCCAGCATGCAGCCAGTTCTACCAGCCTGTTTGCAAAAGTGCCGCCGATCACAAGCTCACTGTGCATTTTTTTGAAGAAAGCTGAAAACGTCTTGCTGCTATCCATCCCGCCAAGTGCATGACCCGTGTAAGGATCAACATACATTGTTCTGGAGACTCCATCACTAGTGACGGAAAGTTTATAGGTAGACTTAACATCGCTCTCCATCGTTATTGATGACACTGTGGTGCCCGGGTAACCCTTGACTATTTTTGCGACAATACTTTCCGGAGCCATCGGGGTTGTCCCGACTTCACGGACCGTTAACATGTCCTTATACAGGTATCCTTCAATTTGAGGCTTAAATAAATAGACGGAGCCACTAAAAGCTAAAATGATTAAAAAAGGTGCAAAAATAATTCCGGCATAAAAATGCCATCTCCACACAGACTGATAAATGGACTGGCGCAATGAAGATATTGACCTCATCATATAACCCCTTTTTTAATAGATAAAATTCTTTCTAAATTATACGATAGCTTCTCAAATTAGCAGATGGCTCACTAGAGCTATACTATTAAGTCAGCAGTAATTATCGTTCACACTTTGTACAATAAATTGGTCCTAAATGGAATTACAGTTATTGTTTTGTTCATACATTAGATTTACTATATTTCCTTACCTCAACTTCATAGCTCCATTGAGTCATGTTCATAACTAAAAAAACATTTATGCTTAAAAAGGATGGACAGTAATTGTTTTGGAGGGAGGAACACTACTTATGGAGGAAGGGATTTTAAATAAGCAGGTATTAATTGTAGATAGCAGCATACATACCCGGAAGATTCTCCGCACGTATTTTGAAAAGGAGAATTTTCAAATAAAGGAAGCTGAGCTGGGGCTGGAGGCGTTGCTTCTGACGCAAAAAAATCGTTATATCATGGTTATAATCAATTGGACGCTAACGGATACGAGCGGAGATGAACTTTGCAGACAACTTAAGCTGAGAGGCACTGTTCCCCTAATTATATTTATCGGCGATGTAGAGGAGAATGAGAGGATTCAGGGATTTGTAGCTGGCGCGGATGATTTTATTGCTAGACCATTCAATCCGAATGAAGTGGTTTTACGCGCGAAGGCGATGATTACCCGCCTTACCGGAACAATCAATTCGCAAAGTGACTTGGCCAGAAGGACCATCGTTTTTTCATCCGTGACCATCGATCTCAGTGCCAGAAAAGTAAATCTGGATGGAAAAGAAGTCCATTTAACCTTAAAGGAATTTGATTTGCTCTACTTCTTCGCTCAGCATAAGGGGGAGGTTTTCACCAGGGAAGAATTACTTGCAATGGTCTGGGGAAAGAACCATAGTTCTTTTGCGGATTATCGTACAGTGGATACTCATGTTAAGCGATTAAGACAAAAATTTTCTAATGCATTTTCCGATAAAAATGGGCTTATTCAAACGGTATGGGGATACGGATACAAGTTCAACGTAAAATCGGAAAAATAAAGGAGGTGCGCAAATGACATATAAACAAATTAAATGGATGATTCTATTAATTCCGACGTTTACAGTTGGGGCGTGGGAGTACATCAGACACCAGTTTTTATTGCCTTATATCTCTATGGATTTAGGAAACTGGCTCACGCCCTTGATCGTTTATCTGGTAAGCATGACTCTCCTCAATAAGATGTTCCACATGCTTGAACGCATGCAAAAAGAACTTGAGATAGAACGTAATGCAACAGCTGTACTTGAAGCCAGAGAACAACTGGCAAATGAAATCCATGATGGGATTGCCCAATCATTGTTTCTGCTCTCTGTTAAAGCGGATCGTCTGGAAGAACATGTAGCGGACAAAGAACGGCATTTGCAGGATGTCCATCAGATCCGTAAAACAATTCAAGAAGTCAACCGTTATGTCCGTCAGGCTATAGCTGATTTAAAGTACGAACCCATGAAGGACAAAACAATTTGGTCGCATGAGTCTATTGAGTCCAAACTAAAAAAAATGGTCCAAGATATCCCCATTCAAATTACTGTAACCTGGTCAATACAGGACAACTTGCTTTCACCCAAAGAAAAGATTGAACTGCTTGCCTGTGTTCGTGAAGCTGTCGTTAATATGGAGAAGCATTCAGCGGCTAATCAAGGCTGGATTACGGGAGATGGGAACCAGAACCAACTTAAAATTACCGTTAAAGATAACGGACGAGGGTTCGCAGGCAATCCCTTTATGCTGAAAGACCGCTACGGTCTAAACATTATGAAGGAAAGGGTGGCAGAGATGGACTGGAGAATGAACTTTTACCGTGACAGGATCTACACTATTCTTGAATTAGTTAAAGAAGGTGAGCGGAATTGAGGCACACGCGTATATTAGTTGTCGATGATCACAAATATGCCCAGGAAGCTATCTGTGATATTCTTTCGATGGATGCAAGCCTTGAAGTAGTTGGGGTAGTATCCAATGGCGCAGAAGCGATAGATTTCACTTCAGAGTGGTTGCCTGATTTAATTCTGATGGATATCCAAATGCCTGAAATGGATGGTCTGGAAGCTACGCAGCGGATTAAACTGATGTTTCCTTATGTGAAAATCGTTATGATTACTGTATCGGATGATATGATGCACCTCCTAGAAACCCTAAAGCGCGGTGCTCAAGGATATCTTCTGAAGAATTTGGCACCATCAGCTTGGATTGAGTATCTGCATGCTATTATTCACGAAGAGATGCCGTTAAGCAGGGAATTGGCCTATCAGATATTGAAGGATGTCTCTTTTACTGCAAAGAAGGAACAGCAGGTTAACCTGACAGCAAGGGAACAGGATATTCTTAACGGAGTAGCCGCAGGCTGGACGAACAAAGAGATTGCCGAGAATTATAGTATTTCTGAATACACCGTTAAAAATCACCTTAAAAATATCCTGCAGAAGCTGCAGGTACAGAATCGCGTGCAGCTTACACGTTATGCCTTGGAAAAGGGACTTATTTCAGATGACGCTAGTCGTTCATAAATATATGACATAAATCACAAAACAGACACATGCTTTTGTAGTTATAGCTACATCGAGCTATAGTCAGCGGGATTCCTTTTATTTACAATGTGAAGCATAATCATGTTTTATAGCTTACAGAATTGTTAATGATAGAGTAATGGAACGGCAATGCGCAGGGGGGAACAATGCCAACAAATAAATATGACTGTCTTCCTCGAATAGTAAAAGTTATGATTACGATCCTGATATGCTTGTTGCTAGATAGCCTATATTGCCGAAGCACGGTTAGTGCCAAGTTAAGTGTAGAAGCTATCCCGCTTCAACCCATGATTGATTCAGCCAGTAACGGGGAGAGTATCACACTGGCGCCGGGAACTTATCTGGGTCCCATTCATATCGACAAGAAACTGACGATTAACGGGAACGGCGAAGCGACAATTCTTAACACTTTAGCAAACGAACAGGTGGCAGTTCTGATCCGTGCCGCTGGTGTACAACTGGAGAATCTTAATATTCAGCAAAATAACGGCGGAGAGGCCGCTGCGGTGAGAGTTGAGGCTGACCGGGTTACATTGAAAGGCCTTACCATTCATACGGCCGGTTTTGGAGTTGTGCTCCGGGAAGCTAATGGCGGTTTTATTTCAATGAATAAGATACGCTGGTTTATTCCAAAGGGAGAGGCTCCGGGAACAAGAGGCAATGGTATTGATCTCTATAACTCTCACGGGACAGAGATCCGGGAGAATGAAATCTCTTATCTGCGTGATGGCATCTATTTGGAGAACAGCCGCAACACTGTAGTGGATCAGAACAAGCTATCTTATTTGCGGTACGGTGTGCATTGTATGTACATAAATGGCTCCAGGGTCATCAATAATACCGGTGAATACAACATCACCGGAGCAATGATAATGGGAGTAACCGATGTGATCGTATCGGGCAATTCTTTTCGCAAGCAGAGTCAGAACGTTCACTCTCAAGGAATATTGCTCTATGATGTGCGAACCTCAAGTGTGGTGAACAATGTGGTAGAAGGCAACCGCGTTGGGATCTTTATGCAGCAATCTTCGGATAATATCCTGCAGAATAACCTTGTTCTCAGGAACTATATCGGCATTCAATTTGAGGATGCAGAAGGTAACCGTTTTCAGCGTAATGGCTTTGTTGCCAATGTAATTGAAGCTCAGGCGACAGGCAGTAAAGATAACGCATTGAACGGCAACTACTGGGACTCGTTTGAAGGGCTAGACCTTACCGGAGATGGTCTAAGCGATCTTAGGTATGCTATCAATCCTTTCTATCAGCAATTAGTGTCCACTAATGCGGCCTATCAGCTATTTTTCCAGTCACCGGGCATGAACTTTCTAAGTGAAATGTATACAAGCGGAAAAGCACAATGGTCAACCGATCCTGCACCTCTGATGCAGTTGGAGGCAGGTGCCGTCACTCAAGATCAAGCGGGTGGAGGCCAAGGTACAGTAATGGTAGTAGGCTGGCTGCTTTTGTTTTTGTCAGTAATATCAATAATATATCTGGGGGTATTGAGATTATGAAGATGAAACAATGGAGTTTGTTATTAATGGTAGTAATGAGTGTGGCCATCCTGGCTGCTTGTGGGCAAAAGAAATATGAACCTGTAGCAGTTAATGAAGCAACAGATATTTGCGTCATCTGTAATATGCAGGTCAAGGATGATGCGTTTGCTACGCAGCTCACAACCAAGGATGGAAAGAACCTCAAGTTTGATGATATCGGTTGTATGAACAAGTGGAAGGAACAGAACGGAACAGAGAATATTGGCATGGATTACGTGCGTGACTATAACGACAAAGAGTGGGTTGAGTATAGCAAAGCCAGCTATGTGTATGATGAATCTCTGCGCACGCCGATGGCTTATGGCATAGTCAGTTTTAAAGATAAGACGGCAGCTGAAGCTTTCGTAAAAGAACAGGGTGTGGGAAAAGTTCTGACAGCCGGAGATCTGTCTTCCCATGAATGGAAGCAAAACACGGATATGATGAATATGGATATGCATGATGACAATGAAGGTCATATGGATGAGCATTCGTCTAAGGAAGATGCAGATTCAAAAGAGATGGATATGTAAGCATGGCTGATATCGTGCAAATAGCCCGCAGAGAAATAAAAATGGGCTTCCGGAACCCCTGGGCATACTCCTTCCTGGCCTTATTCTGCACGTTCAGCCTTGGCATGCTTTTGATTAATGCGCAAAATGTCGTAGAAGGCTACACTGCCGTCACGGGTTCCATGCTCAGCCTGATTCTTTATCTATTACCGCTAATGACTTTGTTTCTTGGATCATTCTCACTGACATCGGAAAAGGAGGACGGCAGCTGGCAGCTGCTGTCCACTTATCCCATAGGTACATTATCATTTGTTCTGGGCAAATATATTGGCCTTTCTGCCGTGTTGCTTATCATTGTTGCATTTGGTTACGGACTGATGGGGCTGATTAGCGGCTTATTAGGTACAGCCTTTGATTCAAATACCTATTTTCTGTTTCTGGCATTCTCGGCGGGACTTGTGCTGCTTTTCCTGACGATCGCCCTGTTTATCGGCTCTTTATCCCGTAATCGTTGGCAAGCTCTCACCGTATCTGTCGCCGTATGGTTCTTCGCAGTCATTGGCTGGCCAACCTTTCTGATTGCAGGATTAGGCTTGCTGCCCTATCTCTGGATCAAACCTTTACTTGTTGCACTAACCATCCTCAATCCGGCAGAGCTTGTACGGCTGTTCGTTGTGGTTAAGCTGGGCGGAGGTTCTGTACTGGGACCTGAATACTATCAGTGGGTTGAATGGATCAGCCGGCCAAATGGCAGTCTGTTGTTTATAGGGGTATGTCTAATCTGGATTCTGCTCTCCATTCTGACAGTCTATTGGATTTGGGAAAGGGGGCGTTCCCGTGGATAACCCGTTAGTTCAAGTGAATGGGATCTCAAAAGTAATCAAAAAACAGACTTTGGTCGAAGATATTAGCTTTCAAATCCCGCAAGGAAGCATTTTTGCCCTTTGTGGCGGTAATGGGGCAGGAAAGAGTACGGTTCTGCGGATGATTGCCGGAATCCTGCAGCCGACAGCAGGTGAAGTTTCTGTGAGCGGACTTTACTGGAGCAAATCCCGCAGAAAGTTCTCCGAGCAAATCGGCTATATGCCGGATGATTATCAGTTCAATCATGGTCTATCGGCGGAAGAGACACTGACATTCTGGGCGGCATTACGGAAGATTCCAAAACGTAAGCATCGGGTGGAGGAAGTCCTTGAGTTGGTCGGTCTTCAGGACAAGCGCAATAGCCTGGTGAACACCTTCTCAAAAGGCATGCGCCAGCGTGTATTGTTCGCACAAGCATTACTTGCCAAACCACCGCTGCTGATTATGGATGAACCGACCAACGGACTTGATCCGTTCTGGATGAATGAATTTGTAAAGCTGCTTCAAGGGATCAGGGAAGAGGGACATACTGTGATTTTCTCAACACACCAGCTGGAAATTGCCGATACGGTAGCTGATCAGATTATATTTTTAAGCCAGGGGAAAAATGTCGGTTCAGGGTCAACAGAAGAATTCCGGACGAAGCATGGTTCATTGTACGAGGCCTTTAACCATAGTCTGGGGTTACAATGAAGATACTGAAGACATATAAAATTGCAACCTGGCTGGTTATTGTTGCGGCGTCTGTGGCTATTGTCTTTGTTTATCTCAATCACTCAAATAAAGGACCATCTGCAAGAGTAATGGCAGGAGCTCCGGCTCCTGAATTTGAAGCTACCGCATTGACTGGAGACAGGTTAAACTTGGCTGATTATAGGGGAAAAGTAGTGCTGCTCAACTTCTGGGCCAGTTGGTGCAAGCCATGTATGCAGGAAATGCCGCTGCTTAATGAAATCCATCTCTTATCAGGTGCAGAGATTGAAACATTGTTTATCAATGTGGGGGAATCCAAGGGAACAGTATCGGAATATATGAAGGAGCGGCAGTTTTCTTTTCCAGTGGTGATTGATGTAACTGGTAAGATATCTGCACTTTACAGAGTTACTGCGCTTCCTTCAACTTTTATTATTAATAAAGATGGGGGTTACTACTTAGGTCACTTCAAAACAGGGTTACCGGAAAAGGCAAGAGATAGCGAGGCAAGGACAGGGAGTTGTTGTTTAATGTAGGTGGAGACGACGCTCCGTAAGCGGGCAAACCATTTCGCTGCGGCTTCGGTCCGAAACGAACCGGAGACTTTTTGCTTGACCTTGACCATTCGGAGATCACGTTCGGCTTGGTTGTTATCAAACGGAATCTCGGGACGCCAAAGAAACTTGAGAATCGCCTCTTTGTATACCAAAAAGCGTTCTCCCAAGTTGCCGGCTCTGCTCTTAATGGCACGCCCTTTTTTACACGTTTTGGCCCGTACCCAGTCTTTCGACCATTCCCCTTCACCCGTTTGGAGAATCGTGTCGTACCGTTCCCTAAACGATTGAAGGATCTCCGGCTCCAACAGAACCCCGGCTTGGCGGGAACGCAGTGCCTGGGCCCATCCCTCCGTCAGCAGATCCTTCATCTGCTTCGCCCACTCATGTCCGTCATGCTCGGCGATTCCAATGCATTCCCGGAGCAAATGGGCATTACACAAGGCATGGGAATAGCTATGCTTCTCATTAAAATATCCTTTCATGCAGTCATGGACGACGGTTCCCGTATAAGTAGGTAAAAAACCGATGTCTTTCATCGCGGGAGCTCCCCGTTTGGCGTGCAGCTGGAGCAAGGTATACGTTTCGTCAGACATGACGTGCATCCACTGGGTTCGTCCGTCAACCCGGCACCCGGTTTCATCCGCATGGACTTTGACTTTCTGATGTAACTGGGTACGGATATGCTCTTCGATGGGGGCGAAACGGTCATGGGCGGTCTCTAAAAAGGAAAGCAAGGTACCTTCGCTGGGCCGATACGTGGTCCAGTCCTCGAAGAGCTGAGCCATCCGCTGAAGCGGAAGAAAGTGAAAGGCATGCAAATAGACCGTCCACGCCGCCATCCGGCGGCCATATTGGGCCGGAGCGGTAATGTGGGATGGGAAGGCTGCACGCTGGACTTTTTGGCAACAAGCGCAGTAGCGCTGCTCGGCACGAAACTCGGTGGTCCAGATGCGGGACACCGGAAGGTCGAATTCTTGACGCCGTTCTTCTCCCAGACAAGGGGCATCTGCGAGCGAACCCAAACAGTCCGGGCAGGTGGTTAATTCGCAGACCACGACTTCGTCGGGATTGTCGATAACGTGGAGCGTCGTCCCGGGATGGCCTTTTGGTGCGCCTTTGGGACCGCCAGGGGTCCGCAGATTTGGAGGCTTGCGAAGCCCGTCACTCGATGGAGGTTTGCTGCTGTTATGACTCTTCTGCTGGAGTTGCCGTTCCAACTCATGCACGCGTTTTTTCAGCGATTGAATCTCTTTCGCCTGGGTGTCAACGATTTGTTGAAGGCGCTGATTCTGTTCGGTCAAGGCCCGATTTTGGTCGAGGAGCATCTGGATGAAGCCTGCAATTTCAGGATCCCCTTTACTGATCTGAAGGACTTGCTGTGGGCTAACATCCATACCTCATTCACCTCCCGGGTTTTGTCTTTTTTCTTTCGACAGGGGAGAGTGAAACTCCTTTTCGAGCGTGGAGAATGGCCAATATTTTTTCAAGGGGACCTAAGTAGTAACAGATGGGGACATACAAAAGATCGTTTTGGGAGAGATTGAAGATTTCCACTTATTGAAAAAATGGCTTGAGGATGCAGAGCATTCAACATAATCTGTTTTAAGGGACCAAATTCTTGTGCTTTGCTCAGGACAAGAATTTGGTCCAATTGCCGAGTGGATGTTTATTATTTGTAGACATAGTTAAATGCAGAAGGTACTTAATCTCCATACATACATATGTACAAAATACGGGTTTTGTGCATATGTACGATAAAAACCGTGAAGCACCGCGGGTTTATCGGTTCAGTATCCAGGTGTACAGTGACACAAACTTACCCCCTTTATTGACACGAAACTTACCTCTTAAAATTGAATGACGCAAAGTCTACCCCTATATAATAAGAAAACTAATGAATTAAGTTGCTCTCTCTAAAGGAAGGTTCAAATATGATTTGAGTCTTCCTTTAGAGAGGTAATCTTTGTGTCATTTTCTCCTATAGGAATAACTTTTGTGTCATTCGCTTCTAACAGGGTAACTTTTGTGTCATTTTCCTTCGAAGGGATAATCTTTGTGTCAAATACTAGCGGTTTTGTGTTATTTGTTATGAAACTAATTATTAATATCACTTTTAATATATATTATTGGTCCATTTTATTAACTGCAATTCGCATCTCTTCGTCAGTCAAATGAGTATATATCATCGTAGTCTGTATAGATGAGTGCCCCATTTGAATTCTAAGCCTAGGTACATCATTATTCTCTTTATGATATCGGGTTGCAAATGAGTGTCTTAAAGCATGTACTGTTAGCGCCGGCTTGCCAAAAGCAATTGCGTATTTTTCAACGAGCTTCTCAATAGATCTTTGGTTTAAGCGGCGATTAGTTCCTTTACGTCCTACCGGTGCAGCCAAAAATAAATATGCTGCTGTTTTATCTGGTTTATACCTTGATTCTCTAACTTCAAGATAATTATTTAAATCCATTAATGCCTGCTCACTAAAATACACATACTGCTCTTTGTTGCCCTTCCGTATTACTCTCACCAGACCCTTATGAATATCAAGATCCTCTAAATTGCATCCTACAACTTCAGATAACCGAAGCCCAGAACCCAGAATTAAGGATATAATCGCTGTATCCCGTTCACGATTAAATTGGTGGAAATTATAGATTCGTTTATTTGCCTTCAATATTTCTCCATAATCATATGCAATAAATTTTCGGAAAGATTCGAAATCGTCGTCCCGAAGTATCTTACCTTCGATTCGCTTGGCGATCGTTTCCTGGCTTTCTTTAACGGCATTCAATTCCATTTTGGCCATCACATTTCGCTGCAAATATGGCTTCAAATCGGAAGTCTCTGCTTTGTTCTGGAGATAATCAAACAACGATTTTAAAGAGGAGAGCTTTCTATTTATTGTAATTTTGGAATTACCCAACTTGTATTCTAGAAAAGACAAGAAACTTTCCACTTCGCGCACAGTCAAAGTTTCAAGATGTGTAAGGCCTACATTAATTCGCATATCTGCAGATAGATTTTCACTAACCATCCAGTCAAAAAATATAATAAAATCGTGACAATAGTTTAAAAGTGTAGTGTGAGATAATTTTCGCTTACGACTGTCTATGTATTCAGTGACGTACCAAGGTAATTCCAACAGTTTTTCGTCTATCCGTTTCATATAATTAAGCTTCACGTGTTTATCCATTTTACACCTCAGATCGAGATCAAGTTATAATAAGATTATAATCTTAATTTTTTTATTCGTCAAAACAGTATTTTACGTAAATATATGATATCTATATTATTTTACCTGATTTTAGTCTAAAGTTGTTGTCGGTGACAAGAACTTGGGCCCTTTGCCGAATCCCTCGCTATTTCTAAAAAAGTCAACCCATTATAAATGAGCTAATTAATAACCAAGTTTACTAATGTTCATAAATGTTTTTTACTTTAAACATAAGTTATATAGAATAATTAATGATACATTTATTCAGATTCATGCTTAGACAGAAACACTTGTCGGTGCCATTGCATAAATCTGCTTTTCTTTTCACTTAAGTTTAATCTTCTAAATTCATCAATATTCAGAAAATTTCTATCCAAATCAGTCAACATTGGTGAAATTAGAATATTACCCACATCATCAAATGAAATTAATTTCCTGTCAAATATCTGGTCATGGTTAGGACAGAGTAACAGCCCATTTTCTGGATCAAGCCTTTCATTACTATCTTTGCAACTACTCCACTGCTTAATATGACTCGCTCTAAGTAACCTCACATTTGTTAAGCCGCACAAATCACATTTCTGTCGTTGCTGCAGGAGACGGTCCTTAAATATGGATTGAGCAACCCTTAATTTAATCATGGTCAGCTTTTCAGTTCTGGAAAGATCATCCAATCCGTTTTCGATTTCCATTGAAAACTGTTCTACAGCTGAAGGATCCAGTACGACGCAATAGCCTCTTTTTTTCCTATTTCTAAGGAGAGTGATTAATAAAGGTATAGATTCCTCTTTGTGTGAGGCATAAAGCTTTGGAAATTCACTATCTTTGAGGAAACCTTTCTCAGCTCTTCGATAACAATCGTCTCAGTATATACCATTATTGAATCCGGAATGAAATAACTTGCATATTGATATTCAGAATCATCTATTGTCAACTGTTTAATAAAAATAGCGCTCGCAATCACTTGTCGATCAAAATGAAACAAGACAAGTGTTTTATTGGATGGTAAATTTCCTCTAGGAGAGTTAGATAGGTAGCCATTTACAGGCATATCTCTTAAAAAGAAATCACGTTGTATCTCAGGAACACTTTTGTCTCTAAATGTACGTTCTTTTTTATCCATTGAATAGAACACAGCTAAATCAACTTGATCTAAATAGTCCATAAATTACTCCACCTCAATAACAAAGTAACGGGAACCGAGCTGTGACTGCTCAAGCCGGGCCTTGCAGGCGTTCAGTCTACAACTTTATAAACATAATAATATTTTATTGTTTGGTTTACAGCTATTGCATTTCCAGGAGCGAACCAGTCACTTGATCTTACGTCTTTGAAAAGCCCTCCTTATTCAAGAGTGGTTTGCTCTCATAAGATATTCCACCAAATATTGTAACTATCCTGCCTGTCAGCTGAACAAAAGCAGCCGAGCGCGTTAATCGGCTGCCTCCTTGATTCTATTGAGCTATTATTTCCTGTTAGCTAAACGCTATTTATGATATGATTCATCGCGATTAATCTTAAACCTACTCGTTACTTTAATAATATAAAGGAGCAACACCTCGGCGGTATGCTCCCTGGTTTGGCAATATAGAGCGTATCATCAATGTTTGCGTTAGCTCAGTCATCTGGTCAATCAGTTCAGTAGTATGAACAGAAGCCTTGCGGGTCGATCCACCGCCCTTCCCGGTTTCCCTGCACCGCCGAGCTGCGATTCACCAGTGCTGCAGCTGCTTCTATAATCTCCAAGTAATTTTACGTTGTCACCATCTTCAATAATTTCATAGTTAACGTTATGTTGATCACAGTATTTTTTGTAGTTATTTATTATTGCTTCTTGCATTTATTGAACTGGTACCATGTTATATAACCCTAAAATCAATTATTATTCCTTCTATTTTACCAATATGCTCATTTCATTTACTAAAGTATTTTTGATCTAAAAATTTAATAACTAAGCGATAATCTAACACCAGAAAAGAACCGGCTCCTGGATCACCGTTCGTCAAGATTCCAATCCATCGCAATAAATTCCTTTTAATATCGATTTTAAATGAGGGGCTCCCACTCATTCCCGCAAAGGTTTCTACTTGGTATTCTACCCCGTCTTCACCAATACCTTTTGTATCGGCGTTTCCTTTGAAGAAGTCATTTTCATATTCCTCAATTTCAGTAAAGTATGGTAGCGTGGTTAAGCGCAACAATGTCAAACCTTCTTTTTCGTCACGATCATATCCAGTATAGTTGGTTGCATTGATTACAATTAGCTCGCCGATATTATTTTCTGGTTTTAATTCATCAAACAAAACTTCCTGTATATATCCTTTCTCGTTCTGTGTTACAGACAAGTCCACGTATGAAATCTCAAACGATGCTAAATCACTTTCCGGGTCACTCTGAGGGTTTCTTAGATTAAAGGCTTTTACTTGACCGTTAGGGTAATGAACCGGTGCTATAAGATCACGTACATCATCTATATAACGAACACAATGGTAGCATGTTACGATAAAGTATCGTTTACGGTAATTAAGTAAAATGCCGCTTCCAAGTGGATACATTGCTTGGTCTAGGAGTTTGATCTGATACTTACCAGTCTCCCGTTTACACCAAGAAATAAACTGTTTATCAAATTCCACCATTAGAATCATCAAACCCTTCTTATAAATAAATGTAATTCATCAAGTGACCTAGATCATATACTGTAAAATCCTTCAATCTGCTTGAACAAGCCAGCTACGTTAGCCTGCCTGTTAGTTGAGAAACCGCATCCCATTTTAAGAGGCTGCCGTTCTTTGCATGGCTATTGTTTCTTACCAAGTAATCCAACCGCTTGTTCGTTGATAGTTGCGTAGAAGATCGTATTGTTCACTAAGTAATAAACGTTTCATTTGTGTTCTGTATTTTCGATAATCATTTTTTCTTGCTGATTTACTTTCTTTGTTGAAATGAACATTTTCGATTCCTTTGTGGTAATCCTTTAGCTTCTCTGTACTTGGGTCTTTGTATTTTTTAATGTGCTTCCAATCATGTTGATTCTGGTTTTCCCACGACCGAATTTCTTCCTGCGTAAACAACTTCATCCGCGTTGCGTCGGGTCAGATTATGGCTATGTCAGCCATTACCTCGACACAACTAATAGAAGAAGACCTTTGGATTAAAAATGAGCTTAAAAGGTATCCTTATTTTAACATAATTATAACTCCTGCCCGTTAGCTTAATGAACGTCCTTCAGTCTATCCTGAAATAACTTTATTTCATCATCTGATGGTGCCACGTTAGCGGCATGGGAGTCTAATACTTTATTTTCTCAGTCTAGAACTTTATTTGCTTAGTCTAACACTTTATTTTTCAGTCTAGAACTTTATTTTCTTTTGACACCGAACGAAGATTAGCGGAAGAACGGTACTGTGGCCGCCACTGCCTGGAATGTCCGGCTCGGTCCGGCGAAAACCGCCACGGTGACTGCTCGCTCCCGATGCAAAACGAGGCGGACCGTATGGCCCGCCCAAGCAGCGGCCAGCTGGCCGCCACCATACTCCCAGCGTCCTTCTTGGTTTCCTTGCGCAGGCTGGCGCCCGGTCGCCTGCAAGACGGCTGCGCTGAGGCGACCAGCCGGTGTTCAGCGCAAGAACGGTACAGAGGGAAATAAAGCGGCATAACATCCGAATTATTCCGGATGAGCGGGGTGACAATATTATTTACCAAAAGATCTTTTTTCGAGAATATCAGGAGAGGTCGCCAAACAACTGAACAGAAATACTGTGAAATTCCTACCTATCTTGGCTGGTAACAAATCACTGCCACCGAGAGCGGGTATTGAACCTATCAGGATGAATTGATTGTAGTTTCTGTTCCTTCTCCTGCTTCTTTCGATGCAAATTAATGTGCCTACCGTTATAATTTAATTCAACGGTCAGCTTTTTAATCCTATCTACTCATAACCCGAGCAGCACCACCCCATCATTTTAGATTGAGTAATTTTTTCAACAACTTATCAAACTCTTTTATTCTTTTCTTGTGCATTGTTTCGTCAGTAATAAATTCATATACATCCGGTATATCGGTAACATCCCCGTTAAATGGCATTTTGTTATTGATTATTTTTTCAATATCTTTAAGAACATTATTATCTAAAAGCAGTGAGTAATTTTTATCCTTAATAGTAGTCAAAATCGAAAATGTTCGATTCATCTAATTCAAATATATAAGCATCGAATTATTGAATTCTTTCATAACTGGCCGCATGAAAACATCTTTTGAAGTGTAGCCAGAAAAATAGCTATATAATTCCTGATAATTTCCCTTCAATGTCGATACTTCACTGCAGATTTCTTCTTTTACTTTCTTTACGTCAAAAGAGTGCATAGGAAGATAATTTTTGAGTAATTCTGGAAATTTCTTTTGAAGTAATTTTGAAATCTCAGTGTTTGAATAAAACTTGAACTCGCATTCATACTCCTTAGATTTCGCCTTGCACTCTTCAATTTCAGCATTCTGGGGATCAAAGTTCAGAAAAGCTATACACAATGCTCCAGCATTCATATTCTGGCTCTTTAAGTGTTTCAAACTTTTTTCTAAATCATTTAGGATTTTCCCTTTACTCGGGTCCCCTGTTGCCTGAATATAAACTAATGTACCATCCTCCCTATGACACCAAGCATCGGGTGTACCCTTTCTTGTTTTGTTTGTGCCTTCTACTCCTCCACTTTTATTTATTCCCTTCCAGTCTGTATGTAGAAGAGGAAGCATATCGCAAGCTAGTCTCTGCAGTGATCCCGGATCTAAGGCTTTTAGCATTATTTCAATTGCATCCATATGAGTTTCTCCTCTTTACTAAGATTTAATGGTCTTCATTTAACTATCAGTTTCTATTTAGGTTTCGCTTTTCCGATCAAGAATATTATTAAACTCCATCGAGTTATGAAGGTTGTCTCTCATAAACCAATCGATGTATTCTTTCACCATCTCAATGTTCATTCCATTGAACTTATAAGGCAAATTAGATCGGATACAAGCTCCTATGTGATCCAGAAGAGATATTACAGCTTTTAATTGAACTGTATCGTCATCTTCCTTGGAAGTTTTGTTGAAAATAGTATCAATAAGTAAACGTGCAGAACTTACGGTCTGCTCTATGGAGTCTACAGCTCCATTACTTTGGATTACTATTGTCAATCTATTATCACCTTCAAAATCACGTCTTGAAATAATATTTACAGGCTTATCTTTATCAATCCCCAATATTTCGAAAATTTCATTTTCTTTCATTCAATTATCTCCTCTCAGTTTAGGTAAACCATTCAATCCATTTTTTATCTGGTGTTCTTGGCCAACTTATCTATAATTAATATTGCGGTCCTTCATATGTTTTGTATTCCTTCAACAGTTTTCCCGTAAAGAGATGATCTGTTTCAAACTTAATGGCATCTCTCTTTTCCTTTTTCAACAAATTTAATTCATTTTCCCAATTCAATAACTGGTCATCATGAATTTCCATTTCTTTCAAAGTGTCTAATATTCGTTCTATAGCTGATGGACCATAAGAAAGATTGTATTTAAATGTTGATTCAGCTCCATCCCGTTTTAAATTCTTCCTAAAAGTAGGCAGTGTTGGGCTACCGATTTTCCAGAGTCTATGCCAACGAGCCACAGGAATATTCGATACGTAATTAAACATTTCTACTTTGTAACGCTTTAAAGCGTGAACTACCATGGTTTTGCATAGACCATCCATTTCAACAGCCGCTTTACCACTATTCTGACTGTTTACTTTATGGGTTAAAGATAACCCACTAACATTGTAAGTTTGAATACAATCCGGACAGTTTATAACTGTAATTTTTCTAGTATCTTCATTAAAGTAGTCATCACGGTAGGTATGCCAATTAATGCTATAATTCCCTTTGCCACATGCACATTGATATACATGTACTTCAGTGTACACAAATTCCATTTTGTTTCCCACAATTAACCACTCCTTTATTTTATCACTCTCTCTAGCACCTTATCTAAGCGGAAGCGACCAATCTGAAATATCTAAAGATGAAATCGCAAAACATCTGCATAAACTCTTCAATAATCGGATAGATTCCTGAGTCCGGGAATTTGGAGAATGAAAATTCAAATCGTACATACCTGTGTGCCTGACCAAAAAAACAGCTGCAGGTAGCCGGTGAGCTGATGATCAACTCCAACACTGCGGTAGGCCACCGGCGGGTTCCTGGACCAACGCTGCAGATTCGGACTAAACCAGCTAGGGCGAGCAATGGCGGAGTGTCTTCAGCGCAGCATCCAGCAGCTGGAGGTAGCCGGCGAGCTGAAGTTCAACCCGAACGCTGCAGTCTGGCACTAGCGGATTCCCATGCTAGCGCTGGAGAACCGGAAGAACCTAGCTGTGGGAGCGACGGCGGCGTACCTCCCGAGCAGCACCCAGCAGCTTCAAGCTGGTGAGCTGATGAACAACACGAAATTCCGTTCCCATACCAGTGCTGCAGATTGGGAAGAACCAAGCCAAGCCTTGTCGCGCCAAGGCAGTGTGTCTCCCCGGCAGTGTCTAGCAGCTGCATGTGGTCGGCAACTGAAGTATAACCAACTAGTAATGCTGCAGTCCGCCCGGCACCGACGTGTTTCCGCTCCGGTGCTGAAGATTGGGAAGAACCAAGCCTTGTCGCGCGAAGGCACCATATCTCCCGGGCAGCGTTCAGCAGCTGCAGGTAGCCGGTGACTGAAGTGCAACCAGCCAGGAGTGTAGGTCCGTTCGGCACCGGTGGATTCCGGGGCCGGTGGCAGAACCGGAAGAACCAAGCCGTTCGCGCGCTGGCGGCGTGTCTTCCTGGCAGCGCCCGGCAGCTGCAGGTAGCTGGTGTGCTGAAGAACAATCAGGAATGCGTACGCCCGGAGTCCTATCTTCACTCTAACCAGCACCCCGGGCTACTGCTACAAATCCGCGAGAGTCTGGCCATCTCGCGCATTAGCTGCGCAACTCTTACCAGCCGTCTAGCAGTGTATAAAAATCCTTGTCGCGATAAAATGGTTATAAGATATTTCTTGAAATTATTAGGAATTAGGACTCTAATAATTCAAAAGTAATATCATCTACAAAAAAATACAGCTATATGTAAAAAGAGAATAAAGTATTATACTAAAGCTTGCGCAGCAGATGATCGCTGCAATCGTCTGCCGTTCGCTGCCCGGCGTTTCTGGAGAGAACCAGGAGCACAAGCTAAAGCTTCACGAAGCAGCTGGCAGTCGTAATCATCCATCAATCACCACACCAAATCCAATACTATATTTTCTTCTGACTATGGTCGTAAGAGCCTACAGCCTACTGGACTTTATCGGCAATGAACTTATTAAAACAGACGTAAAATAAACCGCCATTGGGGAACTGACGGTTTTTACACATAAGTGTGGATTCTAAGTGGCACTCGAAATTTAGTTTCCGTTTTATTAGGCGTTAATGAAACACATTATCGTATAAGTAAGAAACCGTATAATCCCCCAACGATAAGTTTGGGTGTTGCCGTATTGTATTAGTCCTGCATTGCTTTCCTGACAGCTACTTCATTCACTTTGTCTTGGCATTCAAAAACTGAGTCGATCAACCCCTGAAGCTCTTCAGCGGTAAAGTTAAAGTTGATATTAGGGTTATCAAAATTCTGAATGACCTTTCTAACTGCAATTTCGAACTGTGCAACCGCTCTTTCCAAATCCTCAATATCATCTTGAACAAGGGGATAAACCTTCTTGTATTGATCAAATCTGTTGTAGATACCCGCTTTAGCTCGCTCAACGTCTCCGTTAGAGTTCACTCCACCAAAGATTCTATGATCGTTGAAGAAGTGCTGATCCGAGTATTTACGCAGGTTTCGATCATATTGGTACTTCTCAAGTATCGCTCTGACCTCAGGAGTTATTTTCCCCAAAGTACTCCTCCTCCCTTATTAAATCCATATCACATACCATACCATTAAGTGGGAATATGGACAAGCAAGGAGAGCTAACTAGCTCCCCTTGGTAAGCCTGGCCAAGAGCATGAGCTGAAGGTTGAGCTTGTCTGTTTGCAGACTAACGTAAGGCGGTAGAACCCCTTCACTGATAAGACGTTGGAGATGATAATTGACTCGTTCAGCCCTGAAATATGGATTGTACAGGTACTCGAACATTTTCTCCAGATCGTAATGTAGTTCGTTGAACTTAGGGGATTTCGAATGCAGGAGGTATCCATGAGCCATACCATCTTCTCCAAAAGTCATGCTCTGAAACGCTTCGTATAGCTCATCGACCAATACATGCAGTGAATTCAGGTATTGCGCTACTTCTTGCCGTTCCTGCTCAGGGAAATCCTGCGGAGCAGTAAATAGCTTGATCAGCGTCTGGATATCATGATGATACCCATCACCCTCACGAACTCGAGTGCTGTTCTCCCTCAAGAGAATTTGGAGCTGCTCGACAATATCGGAAGTGCGCACGATCTCCCGCTGCCGTTGCTCCTCGATAAAAATATCATTATTTTTCTCAATAACGCTGATTACATTCGTTAAGAGAGAATATCGTTTAACCGTAAACTCATGAATTTTGGTGAAGTTTATCGAGAAGCGAATAGGTTGGGCCACATCGGGATTGTTGCTGTAGAGATAAACCGAATAATCTCCGTTAACACTGAAATTGCTGATATCGCTAGACCAAGAAGCGAAGTACTGATCCGTACTTTTCGTTCCATCATAACTCCTTAAGTCGACCGGATGCGCCCCGAAGCATGCCCGGATCTGCGCGAAATATACATCATCCGGAACTGTTGCATTAAATACCGAATCGTCCTTCTTTAGCGGGTATTCCATCTCGAAAACACGGTGGAGCTGTTCTATGGATTGTAGGACAATATCGTATGTCGTTGTCAGAAGAAAATAAAGTATTAGACTCCCATGCCGCTAACGCGGCACCATCAGATGATGAAATAAAGTTATTTCAGGATAGACTGGGAAAATAAAGTTGTAGACTGATGAGGGTTACATGTACTCGTCGTAACGATAAAACAACTCGGTACTTTCGATGTCTGGATCTGCTTCACTAATGAAATCGAGCTTGGCATTGTCTAAATAGTCAGCTTGGTTTTTCCAAGTACGATCATTATATTCAAGCGAATATACCCACGGAGCTATCGAGAACATATGGATTCATAGCTTACCACACTTGATTGATTTATTTGACTTTCCAATCTAAGCCTAAGTGATCTAAGAACAAGATATCATTTCTTATTCCTGATAGATGGTGGCTTATATTAATTGAGAATACCATACCTGTCGATTTCATGTGTGAATCGGATGCAACGGGCTTGCAATCGGCATACTGCCGACTGAGGCTGGCTCTGGGTTAATATGCAGCGGAGGCTCCTAATTCTCTATGCATTGAGGCGTGGAGAGATCGATTGCCGGAACATCCGGGCTCTCACGAATACAGAATTATTTATGGCTTCAAATCGGCGGGAGCTATTCAGTTCTCTTTGAATCATTCTTCCGTTTGCTCCCGGTACGCTAACTGCTCATGCTGAGCCGGCACGGGTCGCCCCCAGTTTAATCCGGAAGTACCAGATGTGCAGAGCTGCAGCAGCTGGATTTGTTATCCCGGCACGGTTCGTCCGCCCGTCTTTGTCCGGAAGAATCTGGTCGCGGAGCTGCAGCACCCGGTCATACCATGCCGGTCCGTTTCGTCCGCCTGGCTTTGTCTGAAATCAACCGGGTGTGCAGAGCTGCGGCAATTGGCCACGTAGTGCCGCCGCTTTCGTCCGCCCGGCTCTGACCGGAGGCAATTAGGTGTGCGGAGTTGCAGCAACTAGCCGCGCCGGCGCGGGAGGCTCCGCCCGACTTATTTCGAGAGTAAGCAGACGTGTGGTGCAGCAGCTGGTCACGCTGGCCATAACGTTCCGCCGGCTTGGTCAGGAAAGCAATATGGTGCACGGAGCTCCAGCGGCTGACCGCGCCGACGCGGAATGTTCCGCCCGGCTTTGTCAGGAAGTAAGAATATTGCGGAGCTGCAGCAGCTGGCCATCCGAGCCGCGGGGATCGCTTGCCTTGCTTTATCCGAGCAATCAAGTACGTGGAGCTGCAACATTTCATCCGGGGAGCAAACAGGTGCACGATGCTACGGCAGCTGGATATCACACTGCGGTGGTAGCTATCTGCCATACTGCTGGCGCCGAAAGTTGCAGCGCTCCACACTGGTTAGTTTATTATAAAGCTCATTCTAGCCTGGGCCTTCCCGATGCGGCAATGCATAGCGCCGTTGGCTGTTGACTTTAACCATCATTTCATATTTGGATGATAAACAAACGCCATGCTCCTTCAAAACAAGCCACACGCGCTGAAGTAGTTAACCATGCTGGAGTAGTCATTGAAGATGCTGAACTTTAGCAACTAATTTCAGGCATAAAAAACGGTTCCGGAGATAATCCGGAACCGTTTTTCGTTATCCTATTCCTTTTAACACAGTCCTATCAAAAAACTCTTGAAGTCGGCCGAAGTCAGTTTCCGCATAACTTATAGGTACACCCTCATACAGATCGAGATAAGTAGTATAGCCACTTTCATAAGGCATTGTATATGCTGAATGTGAGTCACGATATACACGGTACATTTGCCAAGGTATTGCTTTTGATATGAATTGGAATTTAGATCTTAATACGTTACAGTGCCCTTCAGTTCCCAAGCTCTGAACTGGAAACGCATAATTGGCGTAAACCCAGTTATTACTCCGACTGTAATTCTCTATTCTCGTCGAAAAGTAAGCGATCCCGTCATAATCATTGCTCCTAACCCACTCCAAGAGCATTTGAGGAATAATATACTCAGGCTTAAATGCATCATTTGAATGTAAAACACGAATGGAGCAAGCAAAGATTAAAGGCCAGAGGTGAATATATTTTCTGATTGTTGAAAGAAGTTGAGACCTACCCTCTGGACAACGCCATAGGTCTTAGTGAAGAAGCTTTGGATATAACTACGAACAAATGCAGGAGAAATACTAAGATCGATGAATCGTATATCTCGATTTGGGACAAAAACAGCGGTTTGGACATTGTTAAGATCTGGACGACCGAGCTCTTCCCAACAAATTAATGGAGTACTTCCGAGATATACACAAGGAAGACCTGGAATGCTGTAGCGATTGGTTTTGACGAAACCTCGTTTTTCAAATGGAATATGAAACATCTCACCATCGCTATAACTCGAGTTCCCCCCTGTTCGCATTTTATACAGATGCTGGGGACCACTTTGTCCCATATTAGCACCAAGCGATTCAAGTAGATGATCTATCGAACTCAAAGCCTGGTCTAGATTTGAGAAGGCTAAGTGAGCATTTCCTCTTAAGGAAGCCTCCAACGATGATTTAATAGCTTCAGATAATAGGGAAACCTCCACAGCCGCAGAGTCATCAATAACGCTTCTATGAACACGATTAGTGGCAAATTCAACATACTCATCAAGATTGGCGGAGATGTATGTCAGAAAGTCAACTCCATGTGGTCGGCTCTTCGGTAAATTGCCTATCTCACCGAGTAGTTCAAGAATTGGAACAACGATCTGTGTCCATTCTACGATGAAATCTATTCGAAACCGGCTGAAAATCTCAGGGTTGACTGCAACATTACGATCTACTGAGATCCTCTCGTTCCCTGTATTTCGAAAGATAGGGGCAAGACTCAAGTGCTCGAGTTCTGTATAAAGTTGGAATGCTTGCCGTTGAAGTTCGTCATTAACGTCTTCAGTTTCCCCAAGAGCTTCCGTAATTAGTTCAACTTTCTGAGTGTAACTCATTTAAAGTTAGTTCCCCTTTCTTTCCCAACTATATTACTATTATTCTAAGTTTTTTGGTATTTGCAACCAAACTGTTCACAAATGAATACATGTTTCAGAGCAGTTCCAGGTTTCCCCGCGCTGGCTGCTCCCGGGTGACGAAGTTACCCTTTACCCGGATCCACTTTCAGCGCCGTCGGCAGTATCCCGATTTAGCCTTTATCTAGAACCTCATCCATTTGATAATATATCTTAACATCTAAATTAATAAATTCGATAAAATGTTTTCCAAATGGAGTGAGGCCCTTTTTAGCTCTTGTCTTAAAAAAATTATCTCGTGTATCTTCCTGAGTTAAATCCTCTAGAATGCTAATCTTCAAAATAGCAGTGGAATCTACTAGATCCAATTTCTCTAAATGGTTCTCTATATAGGACCTGAATGCGCCATTTTTCTTTAATTCATTATCTTCATCTATAGTTATTTTTTTATACTTAAATTTCTCCCTTTTCTTGGGTTTCTCCTCTGGTAATGTATATTTGTATAACTCTTTTAACTCATTAACACGTAATTCTCTTAAGACATCGAAGTAAATTAGAATCTCACTTGTATTATCAATTTTATTCTTATAGATGTACTCAATTCCATTTAGAATGAGATCAATTTTCTCTTCCTCATGCTCCTCAAGCACATCATTTAACGTAACTGGGAGTACTATTTTTTGAAAAACAGAATTGAGAAGGGCATCTTCATTTTCTCTCAACGAGTATGTAAGATTTAAGAGCCTATTTTCTATTCTCTTTAGTCTTTTATTAAATCTGTTCATTTTGTACACAGAAAGTGCTTTCCCAATAAATGGTATAGATTCCTCGACCAAAGATAATAATGGTGACTCGTCATTTATTCCAAATAGTTTGGCTAATCCTTCATTATTTTCTGAATTCATAATTTTTC
This sequence comes from Paenibacillus piscarius, assembly GCF_022234545.1. Classification (GTDB taxonomy): domain Bacteria; phylum Bacillota; class Bacilli; order Paenibacillales; family Paenibacillaceae; genus Paenibacillus_AQ; species Paenibacillus_AQ piscarius. The sequence continues at coordinate 324,771 of NZ_JAIEUI010000005.1, read as the reverse complement.
CTTCCGTTGTTAATATTATTTATAAATTGGTAAAAAAACCGTTACAAGTGTGGTTTGTAACTAGCACAAGATGACAAATTACATGTCTTATTGTCACGCGTCAATGCATAGTCATGTCTCCCCCCAAGTGGTTGACTGACGCATTTATAACTAAGGTTTTGCCAGAAATTATAATACTAACTCTTATGTGAAAAATTCAATTCAATACGATCCCTAGTGATAATTTCTTTTGCCTTCTATATTCTTCAAACTGTGACCATGTCATTTCACTGTTTTTAATCATATCAACAATTACTTTTCCTATATAAGTTTGGACTTCTAACATTACCTTTTTCACTTCGGTTTCATTACCCAATATATCTTCAATATCATCCCCAATATGAACTATTCTTGTTCGATAACCGATGGCTTTCTTGGATTCATCCTTTTTCCCCGTCAATTCATTAAATCTATTATTTAACTGAAGATATTCATTATAATCTTTAGCGATATGTGGAGTAATCTCTTTTTTTACTTCTTGAAATTTTTCATAGCGGTCGGGGTAAGCTAAAAATTCGAGTATAGTCATTGCCTTAACGAATTGAGTTGTAGGATTATTGGTTTCTAAAAAGGTTGTATGCATGGCAAGAGCTGATTTTAAGATTGCCCCAACTTCACCACTCGCAAAAAGAGAAGCCTCACAAGTTTCAATAAATTGCTCAGCATCACACAAATCCAATTCTAAACCAACACCTTTTACAACTGTATGAGTAATAACTGATCCACCAATAATATAGCTCTCATAGTCATCAATGTTAAATAACAAGGCACATGAAAGGCCGTTGGAACCCTCCCATGTTCCAACAGTTCCTGGTAATGTATCTGCAAGGTCAGATCTGCATAGAAAAAATTTAATTAAGTCCATTACTTTTTCAGCTTCACGTGTAAGGGTCCGAAGAACTTTAAGGTCATAATCGTGGGAAGTAGCTTCGAGAAATTCATCCCAATCCAAATTGTTCATAGTAAATGCGAGCAAAGGATTTGTCATAAATACTTCCGGTCGTGCCCCGGTTACTGCTGTTGCAACTTCGCGGAGACCCTCTTCTCCGTAACCGAGAGCGAACCATTCATCATCGTTAATTTCATCGTCTCCAACAAATCTAAGGGATTTGTTAGGTACTGGTCTCAGAGAGCTTATGTCAACTTCTCCAGCGGGATAAAATCTGTACTTTGCTATACTAAATTCATCCTCAATTAATACTCTGGATAATGGCATAACTACGGGATGATTACCATCTCTTAACTCAGTGCTAAATTCCTCTACTAAATTTTTCATTGTCTCTCTCCTGTCGTCTAAATTTCAGTTAATGCTGGTAACAATGTTCTCAAATAAATTCCGTCGTATCTTTTAGCTCGTAGGTAGTGTGGATTGGCCGATAACGACTGCCAAGCATGGGGGAACCAGTTAAGACATCAAACAACTTCCCTGCATAGTTCTTCATTACAGAGTAGAGTGAGATATATATTCAGAGTACCCTGCAAGCACGCTTACCGCTCACCTAGCGAATAGCAGCTTTACATTCCCTCACTTTCTAGGGCAAGACAGCTGTTAAAAATATGTGTTTTGCCGTAATAAGGTAACTTCAATTTTCAAGTTGATTCAGTGATGAATTTAAGACACGTTCTAATTGTTTCGCTTCAATTCTATCCATCCTTCTAACGGTGCAACATGCTCAACATTTTCTTTTTTAACAAAAGCTATTGAGATCAACTGTTTCCGTAACACTTCAATTTTATGCAAAAGCGAGGTTACCTTCTCATCTGAACTGTGATGAATTCGGCTTTGCAGAATTTCGTAGCTTAGATAAACCCTAGGTGGTTCTTTCTCAAGCAAGCTATCCAAATATGCAAAAATTCCTTCTCGAGCGAAGGTATGGCTTACTTCAAGTTTCCAAATATTTTGATCAGAGGACAAATAATGTTCAAGTAAATAACTATAAATACGGTCTCCTAGAAGTTCTGCAGGTGTATCTCCGTTTAGGCTGATGCATTCAATCACCTCAGCTAATCTATCAGCAACCTCTATTAATTCGGCTTCGTTCAGGTGTTCGTAAAGTAATTCCCATAACGATCGGCTGTCCGCCCCGTTGATCCTCACAGTCCAATGTAGTAAGTGATCCGTCATCAGTGTTATCGCAATTTCCCTGTTGTTATTAAGATAAACAGAACAAGCCTGGATGACAGTATCCTTAAACTCCTTGCTCGCTGAGGTACTGATTACCCATCGCAGAGCGTAGGAAAGTGCACTAGGGAACGCAGGATGTTCCGGACGATTCAATAGTTCTAATATAATAGATGGCCATTGGTAACCATAGGAGCTGCCTACAAGATTACATGTCTCTCTATGTTCTGGGTTGAAGACTTCGATTGCATCCGAGAGTAAACTGGGATCAATCAATCTAATCATTCCCATAAGGTCCAGAGGCAATGACAGTGCCGCTAAATCTCCCAAAAGTAAATTAGATAATACAGAAGGCACTTTCTCCCTTGTCAGTGCGATAGCCTTGAACCAACGAACATCGCTTCGGTCGCTTTGTAATAAAGTGATTACATGTGACTGCTCTTCCGTATGTAATTTTGGCCAATAATTTACGTATTCAGCTATGGACATGGATACTACATAAGAATCTGGGTGACTTAAAAGACGTACGACTAGTTTTCCTCTGTAATTGGTACTCTTTTTTGTATTTTTGAGCAAGAAATCAAGGAAACCCATTCCATAGTCACTGGGGCGCCAGTGCGTAATAGACCGCTCCATCCATTTGGTCCACGCCTCAGTAATTCTCACAACCTGATCTTCGGTGAACGAAGAAGCTGCTTTAGAGGCAGATTCAAATAAATAAGCTTCGTTAATTTCAAGAAATTCGTCAGGCACATGTTCAAGGAAGAGCGGGAGTAATGTGCCCCATAAACGTATAACCTCCTCACGCTTTTTTAAAGGCAGGTTTTCGTAATTCAAATAAAATTTCTCCGGTTTGAAAATACAGTTGGTCATGAAATCGTGAGCAGCCACGCAGTTTACTTTGGACATGAAAACCTTCTGCAAATTCGTAAGTATCCGTTCGCGAACTTCACTGGTCCAGTTGCACCAACCTTGAAAGGAACCTTGAATTCCTTGTAACACGACAAAAGGGTGCGGATCGCTAAAAACACGATCGATATATTCTAGATTATCTCCGTATTCATGAAGGAGTTTATACGCGGCAGCCTCTCGGATAAACGCTTCTTTATAATTTAACAACTGCTTTAGAAGTGGAAACTTTCTCCTCGCCTCAAGGGTATATTGATTCATGACGCGAACAACTCCCCACGCTTCCTCAGCGGATATCTTTGAAGCTTCTTCGAGTGAACATAGACGCTTAGCTATAGCATGGAATTCTTTCTCAGTAATATCCTCGGTATCTCTCATTGATGGCCAGTTTGTAAATCCCGATGACTCTTTAAGTTTAGGAATTCCACCATTCCATTCAAGTCTATTGTTCATAAAACGATAACCTTCGATATACTTCATGACTTCATTCACTTCGCCGGCAGGCAGCTCCTCGACTCGTTCAGTAAGTAAGATAAGAGCTTCATCTCGCATATTTGGAAAAGGACTTTTCAGTTGATGAATAGCCATTCTCCTTATCTCATCACGGAAATTATCATTATGATAGGATTCATAGATCCTCCCAAAATTCCGCATGCAGGCTAGCATGATATCTGCATTTCCGTTATTGAGCATTTGCTGAAGTATGATTAGTAGGCGCTGTTGACCAAATCTTCCTTGCTGCTCGGCGACATACATTGCCGCCTCATAATAAGTTGGGTGGGAAAACATCCATCGATCCTTGGAAAATACTATATAGCCGGCTTGCTCTAATTCTTCACAGAAAGCATGTGCCAATTGTAATCCTTCTGAAACCTTTAATTCCGTATGTATCAAATGCAAAAGCAGATCGAGATCCCTTTCAACAATCCCAAAGCCTATAGTGGTTCCTAAAACCATTACATTAAGCAGTATCAGTTCTGACGGCAGCCGATTCTGAAATGACTGCCCCAGTTGGACAGAATCCACTCTGGCTATACTAGACAACTCGGCAAAATTTTTATCAATCAACAAATTCCGATCACTGAGAGCCAAATGGCGGATTTGTCCCGGTTGTAAAATACCGGAGGGTTGAACAGCCATTCCAACTTCCACTCTTTCATACACGCTTGGAGGGAGTTGCTTAAGTTTCGAATATTCAGACCACACCTGGATTGCAAAAAAAGAATCATTAACCGTTAAATCCCTCCATTTTGCATTACCTAAATCCCAACTTTTTGTTAGGTGGCTACCACTAAGCTGCTGCAACAGATCCTTTCTTGAAGTAACGATTAGTTTCCGATGAGGTGCCAATTCTCCAATGAGTGCGTATAAGCGCGTCCACGTATTTAAAGCATCTGAATTTAATTTGGTGTGGCCGAAAGGATCCTCAAGAAAGCAAATTCGACTCTCACTACTTCCAATCGTAAGGAATCGGTATGCCGAGTCTAATTGATTATCCTTTTGGAACGTAAATCCTTGTTTGGCACGCAATTCTTCAGCTATCGATTCGGCCAAATGGGATTTCCCACAAAAAGAAATTCCCGTAAGTAATAGAACATGATTTAGCTCTAAGTCATTATGTAAAAGGTTTGTACCCTCACGAAGGACGTCAACAGGACGAGAGAAGGCTCGATCTCCAGCATTTCTGTTTAAAATGCTTCTCATAAGTGGGATCACGTCTTTTCTCTCATCCCGTGCTTCTCTAACTGCCATATCTAGTTCAATAATCGATGTATGTGCTTTGTGCATTGGAATGTGATGATCAAGCTTCAACAAGCGAACCACTTCATCTTTAATCTTCAAACTATCCGTCTGTTCCCAAATTAAGATACGGCGGGACAATGCGTACAGAATAGATTTATTTTCCTTCAGTTGCTGTGCCTGCACCTTACAATATGTATCTCTGAGTTGCTTCAGCGGCGTTGATTTTCTCTCTTCGTTCAATTTGGAGTATGTCTCCAGAAACAAATCCGTACGTTTCCCTTGAAGCGGTGTTCTTACATGATTATAAATGTTACCCATAGGGATCTGAAAAGTCTGTGTATCATCAGAACAACGACTCTTGGTAATGAACAAAGCAAATCGTTGGGAATCGTTTTGAATCCTATGCAATAGATTTCCGGTATCCTTTTGATTGGGGAAATGACTAATCCATTTGGTAAGGTTGCTGATTCCCAGATTACCTTGTTCACTTTTAACTTGCGCCTCAATCGTTATGGTTTTTTTAGATTCAATAAAATGAAGCTCTGCATCTTCGCCATCTTTTTGTTCTACAATAAGCTCCAATCTTTCATGTTTCCACATTAATAGAGCCAAATAAATAGTTAGCAAATATTGATACTCATAACCTTGAGGGCCGGTCTGTTCGATTGACATTGTCAAATCCTCCTTGTCGTTGACAGTCAGTCCAAGGTATCCTTCTCTTGTTACATACGCATTACAAAATTACTATTTACCAAACTTCGGACATACTTCAAAAATCTCTATTCTCAAGACGGCGTTCATTTTTTTGTTTAAAGGTAACAGGGTCCCCTACTATACTTATATCTACTTCGTTTTCGTAATGAAATAGTGCATAATTTGTGTATTTGAGTACTGTTCGATGTGCTCCTATAAATTTGACGCCATCATATCCCAGAAAATCACAACAAGCCCCAACAAAATTCGGTAATAAATATGAATGTTTTAGCAGTCGACTCTCCGTGCGAGCATTTAGAAAAAAACCTTCGAATTCCGAATTAAACTCTCCAATATCAAAAAGGATAATGTCTCGTTCCAAATGAAATGTAGCGATATCAACAACTTCATCATCTGCAGTATGAAGTTCATATGGTATAGATTCTATGTTGTCTGTCAAGTACAGTACTGGAATTCCAATTGCATTGTAACGACCGTGACTAGAGTACCCGGCTGGTGGCGACCACATCTCAGAACTAGTGAACGCTTTAAAAAAATCACTTTTTCGGTTTCTCCCTCTAAATAAAACTATAGGATTACCTGTCCTGCTTGATTTCTCTAAAATGAATCCTTTACTTGCTTCCTTATGACGTCGAATTGCTTCAAATAACTTTTCCCCGACTGAATTCTTTGTTCCTAACATTGGGTGTTGAATTAGGTACTGTTCGAACGCTTTTAATTCATCTATGCTAATTTCAATACCATACTTTTCAGCAAATTTAACAAACTGATCAAAGAAAAAGAAAAACAATAATCTCTACCTCCAATCCCAAAGCAATTTGTATTTTGCATGATTTTTTTAATTTTTCTTCGGTTTTTTTGAAGGTGTCTCACATAAATTTGATTTGGATCACTCAGGTTGTATTTACGCTTTAACGCAATTTCAAATTCATTTTTTGCTCGAACCCAAATGTTTCACTATTTATATCCTGATTGCTTCTCGCTCCTGAAATGGAGATGTTATTTATGATCTTATCTGCTATCTGCAACTTTAAAGTATTATCGGATCAAACATGTTGCTACATATTCATTTGGGGCAATCCATTCAAAACATTGGATTGGAGGCAACGCATTAGCCCTATGACCAAAGAATAAGGCCAAGTGGGTAGGTCCTGCATAAAAGAAATTAATTCGTTTCGCACCACAAGCTGAAACCACTCTTGTAATTATATTTTTCATTTCCCCAACAGCAATGTTTGCTTGTTTTGCAGACAAAATAGGTTGTAATGAATGTAGATGCAGTATAGGATAATCGGTGAGGTCATTATCCTTTGTGAATTTCTCAACCTCAGTTGCCAAATTATCTTTCATTATGCCAATTGTAACGATTAGTGTATCTCCCTTACCAGATAAGTAAGATTCAAAGAATTCGTACCCTGGTGTGTCTACATTTGCATATTGATTAGTGGACCAAATTTCACCACGATACTCCATATCAACTGAAAAACCAGCAACAGCAGAAAATACTTTACCAAACGCAACTGCAGAAGAAATTCGTCGGTTCCCTTTTAATACTATATGGCGACTATTTCGGTTAGTCTTTATCCATTCGGCAGTTTCATATAATTGAGGTACCATTCCCTCATTCCACTTCTGAGCCGACGGATAATTCCGGCTTATTCCTCCGAAATATGATTCCCATTCAAACTGGAACGAAACATTCTTTTCTGTCAAAGGTTCTACTTCTGTCGAAATAACAATAGGTGCAGGCAAAGGTCTAAACTTTTCACTGATAGCTGAATTGATAGTATCTTCAATTTGTTTTCGTGTGATCGGATGAGCCTTATTAGATCTCAATAGTGCAAGCAGAGCTTGATGAATGTTTGCGAATTCCTTTGAAGGCACTTCGCCATATTGCGACAAATGACGCTCCATCTGTGAACGGAACATGCCAGCTGAAGTCCCTTCGTCGTTGTTCATATTCCATATGGGTTCAATAAGTACTTTTTCATATAGGAATTTTGCTACCTTTTCATCTTTTTTGAGTTTTCTAACACGGTTAACGAAATTCATATAAGAATTTTCAACTATATATGAGGATGGATCATAGAATGGTTGAGGATCACGAATCCGGCGCAAACCAATTATAATTGGCTTTAAAGTATCAGATATGCCACAGCAGCACAGTGTAAAATGGCCAAATACTCCTGGGCTCCCCTCATCAATTTCCATGAACCGGTCGATTTCTTCCCAAAATTCAGTTGGAGCCATGAAATGATTTTTAGCCTCTACTGCTTCACGGATAAGACCGTTACTTGGTGAGAAAAACTTAGATTCAAAGTCGGCAACTGCCTCCCTTATGAGTGAATCGAATCCTTCAAATGAAAGCCAGAACGGAATTTTACAAATAAGAAGATTAGTTTGGAAGTCAAATCCTGTCTCAGCAGTATCTCCCCCTTGAGATTGAGCTTCTAGAAGAGATGGAGTAAGCTTTTCAGCTTCTGTCATTTTGAAATTCCCTCCATTATGAGATGTCCTGTTACCATTTCAAAACCAGGAGCAAATAAATATACTTTACCGATTAACTTTCCTTGTTGTAGTTTTGTAATTAGAAGAAGTGCAAAATTTGCTCCGACATTTGGATCATTCACGATTTCGTACATACTCTGTTTATCATGTGTGCTCGGTGTAAGTGAAAAAGAGGGATGAGAATGCCATTCCCCGACATAATTGAACCGTGTATACTCAAAATTCGTTTTGTGGAAGAAATTTCTAAGTGACTGTCTTAAAGAATCTTCAATTTTTCGAACAAACGTTACAATAGTGCCCCCTTGTGGCTGCACGGTCAACTCGTGAATCCGAAACACACCTTCATCAGTATGTTCACCTAACAGAACACCACCAATTTCGCGCGTGCCCGCATTTAGTAGCGCGAGAGTAAGACGCTCTTGTATGTCGATTGGTACTATAAGATTAATCATCACTTTTCTCCAGTAGGTTTATAAGAAAGCTAATGTGATCCGCTTTAGTTGCTTCGTCAACAACTATTGTTGAACCATCATCACTTAAAAGATGCTCTGTTTGTATTGGTTTTGTATCGAAAGGCTGACTGAAAATCCATCCTTTTGTTAAACCAATAACATACATAGAGTATGGAAATATTGATTTTTCTGGAGCTACAATTGTATCTACAACAAATCGCGTCATATGACTTGCAATGACGGACACATCAGCGTCAGAGGCAATAAATACTTGGCCGGCCTCATTTTCATGAGCATATGGAATTGGTTCAGAAAACTCAAAGGGTGGGGAACTGCTTGCAAACTCTTGATATGCTTGTCGCATGATATGTGGTTTGGGGTCGAGAATTGGACGGCTACGTGCAATAAGACCTCCTATCCCGCCCGCATAAACTTCTGTCCAAATTATTGGCTTTTGTTTTGTTGTTGCAATGGATGCAAGTAAATTAAATACCTGTCCATTCGCTGTCGCATCAATAATTACGTCGCAGTTGCTGATTTCCACCAATACACCATTTAAAGAAGCATTTGATTCCTGCCCGTTTAAATTAAGTCTGCTTGTTTTTATATCTACAGAACTTGAAATATAACGCATTCTTTGAGCGATTGCATCTACTTTATGTAAGCCAAGATCTCTCCAATCAAGTGTGTGCCTTTCAAGATTTCCTAATAAAAATAGATCTTCATCTACCAGGTAAAATGTAGTTGCACCCATACGGCATAAAGATTCTGCAACTTTACTTCCAACTGAACCTAATCCAATGATAGCAAAGCGTTTCCCAATCATTTCCAAACAAGAATCCGGTATTCGTTTATTAGGAATGTCATCCATAACAATTACAACTTCATGTATAGACTCTTCAAAAAAATAAAAAAAATGAGATATTGATTCTTTGTCAATGAGTATGATACCCTTTGTCATTTCCCCGTTCTCATCCTCAGATAGTTTAAGTTCGTACCCATCATATGTCTTAATCACGTCAAATAATTCTTTTGTTTTTTTCACACCTGAAATACTCTTTGTAGGAGCTGTCGTTCGATAGATTATCCACTGTTCTTTGCTGTACCCATTTTTAAAAGGGGCGGGTAATTGTTCATTAATAAATTGATTAATTTGAACGGCATGATACACAATTTTACCAGTGGAGACTACGTATTTCATTGTCACTTGCCCAACTGTCTTTTCCTCATATACGGATAGATAATTAAGAATGGGCTTTGTCATATGGAAACGCCAGCCTTCGCCTCGAATTGATTGCCCCGGCGTTAGAAAATGCCTGGATGGAACCATAGCCTTAGTTGTTGATTCTCCCAGTGGATTTTCAGCGTTAAGTAACTTATATGCGCTTTCAAACATTTGTGCGCCAGTTACATCTGGATGCCAATTATCTGGTCCCCATTCCAAGCATAACGTCCCATTTGAATACTGATGTTCTGACCATCTATCATCAGTATTCACGGGTGAAATGAACGGTGGTGTAGCAGGAAAGAAATCAGGATAAGTCAGTTGCAACTCATATATCTGCTCATGCGCCATTATAATTGCTCTTACCACAAGTCTAGACTCAATACGCCACTCTGTTCCCTTAAGCCATGTTGAGCTCTCCTCAAGACGTTGCATCTCGTTACGTTCATTCGAGAGTCGGGATATATCAGTTAAATACCAGAATTCCATTATGCAAATCCTCCTGGTTTTTTTGGCTGAATTGGGTGATTGGGAAACGTTAATGATGGTGAAATTACAGTTGATAATAGCGAGCTGGTCTGTGTTGTGCCTGATTTGGGAAAACGATCACCAAATAACACACGCCATTTTTTGATGGATTCTTCCGAGTCGGTCTCATTGAGGGCTTCTCTACCGATGACAGCATGTGCTTTTACCTTGTTGTAGAATCCGTCGAAAGCTGCGAATGTCATCCCGTCTGTCACTGAGTTACCAAATACACCAGGATCATCGATATGCGGAACAAGTCCTATTGAGACGTAGAACGCGTATTTCTCAACAATTTTTTCTAGTGTACCAACAAACAGCTCTCCATATTGAGTTTGCTTCCTATCCATACACTCTGCCACAATACACTCAATAACAAAACCTTTTGGCTTTTTTGAAATCGTTTTATTATGACGTCTCCACCATTTCATAAGTTTTACAAGAGGTTTAAATCGACCTCCACTATCTTGATTGACTTCAGTCGTCCAAGTTGTGTGCTTTGGCGGATTTGTAACAATCCACTGTTCCTTTTTTCTATCGGGAATATACAGGGTACTATATATTCCGTATGGAGCAATAATTGGAACTACATCAATATCCACTTTATCCGTTTTTATACCAATTGAGCGATTTTGTTTTCTGATCGTTGTGTACTTGGGGCTTAAAACATCGTACAGGAGATCAATTACACTTTGGGGGTCATCACTTGTGGAGTGATTAGTTTCAACGATAATATCAACGTCTGGACGAGAAAGGACTTCATTAATTTTTCGTGGTCGAATGGCAGTATCCCGCTTATAAGAGCCCGATAAAAAGGAGTTTTCATAATATACTCTAAAAACAGGATCTTCTTTAAGTTGATCTCGGACCCTTATGTGCCCATTGCTAGCATCACTTTTTGTCGTTGGGCTAGGTTCAATTTCGGTTAAGAAATTGATGAATTGCGTTTGAGTTATCATAGTTTTCCTTCAGCTCCTTTTTTGGATACTGCCCCTAACAATGTTTTTTGATTCAGTTAAAAATCATTGAACAATCAGCAACAAAGGTTCAAATCAATAAAATAAGAAACGTGTATATCAGTCTCCTATATTCTTCTAATTTAATATCATGATAGAATGGAAGTCAACTAAATTCAAGAACGTACGTCCTTGGGGTATGTAGCACAAAATAATTATTGGAAATATTAATATCTTCATATGCTTTAGTACTTGATAAAGGTTGCTTTAGGATAAAGCTCTACGAAATATCATGTACACTAAACTAGTGCAGTATGGCTGATTGTTTAGCTCTTGTCGTTATTATCTATGGGTATATAGACCTTCCCTTTAAGAATAGCCTCATTTGCTTTATAGAACTTAATTAAGTTAGCTTCAGAGATGATAGTTAGATCAGGACAAATTTCCCCTATGGCAGATTCAATCCTGTTTTTAATGCGAGGGTTTGGTGTGACAGTTCTTAAATACTTTAAGATCTCTTCATTATTCTTGTACAGGTGATATGTCTCCTCGTTTTGCATATCGATGATCGAATTTAGGAGTCTACAGAGTTCTCTTAATTGAATCAACAAAATAGAGCCATGCCAGCTTCTTTCTTGTTGGGATTTACTATCATAAATATATATGCAATTCTTTTCACTGATATATCCAAGACTCAGAAACGATGGAACCTCACCAGTTGCGTAAAATAAGCGGAGTTTCATGCTGTTGTTCACCCGCTTCTTAAATTCATGAAGATCCACAACAACAATGACTTTCTTATTGTACTTGTCTCTACATTTAGCGATATACAAATCAGAGGGCTTATCATTGTAATATTCGTATATATAGGATAAAAGCGAATTTGGTTCTGCTTCAAGAATATAAGGTTCGAAGGGAATTGGAGAAACATGCGTTGATATAAACGAAGCAGTTTCAAGAGCATCCTTCCGATTTAGCCATTTCTTTATAATACAGAAAGAAATTCTTTTCATGGGAAAGCCTCCTGAGTTATTTCAATAAAAATTAACATTTTAGCCTCCTCGCTATACGCGGTGGGTATTATAGATAGCGATTTTATATGGAGAGGCGGGCATGATAAGCTGGTTAGCATCGCGAAGTCCTTGTGCTTCGCGGCGGCTTTCGCGAGTACTCATGCCCGCAGAGGCTCCATGTCAAATCGCTCTATTACTCTATCAAACGTACCTTTAACCACGCAGTATAGCGAAGAGCCTCATTTTATAGGATTAACGCTAGTCTGCACTGCAAGGAATCGTCGTACCCATTTTATAGAAACTTAATAGGCCAATAAAATTAATAGTTAATAATTTGTACTGAATATGCATATATATAGTATTCAGTTGCAATATCAAAGCAAATCCGGTTACATTAAAAAAAGCCCTTATATTTCAAGGACTATATTGAAATAACTATAGCTTCAACGTATGATTTTATATCGGCTATTGGCATTTATACTGTATCAATTCTGCTACAGATTTTGATTCTATTGTACAGTTTGCAACCAGAATCGCTTCCTTTTTTAATTGAAGCAATTCTGGTTTGATCTCACAGTTTAAACGGTAGATCGTCCTCACTATATCTTGTCGCTGTCGGTTCAAGTATTTCTTCACTGCCAATCCTCTTTTTCAACTCTGCATACTGTTGTTTTAATTTTTTGTTATCAGGGAACAACAGCATCTCATTGAGCAGCCGCCCCTCCAACTTCTTATCATCTGTCCAATAGTTGTTCCATACTTTTCTTGAGACTTCTATTGATTCTTGAGGAAGACTATTTGTTATTATCCTATTACTATCTTCCATGGCATTATAGTCATGTATAATATGCGGCATCGCACACATTATTTCATCTGTTACCCGTTCCAATGTAATAGCTTGTTTATTAGAAAAAAATAGTTTATATGGATATTTAACTTCGAATAAAGAGTTGAATTCATTAATTCTTGAATCCCAAGCTGATTCTTCCCAAAGGATAATGAAAAACATAGCTGATCCAAACCTAATTTTTACAAGAGCGTGTTTGTGTGGAATTTTCAGTGTGTCTTTATTGAGTTTGATATTCATCGACCTTATATAAGGCAATCCATGGATCATTACAACAGGACTTTGACTTATATAAAGTGGCGTGTAAAATGTTCCAAAAGACTGACTCTCTTCCCCCATAAGAGTAAGATCAACATGTAACCCTCCAAATATTGATACTTTCGGAACAATTTCTTGATCATTATATAGTATGAAATTTAGATATCTTTGGTACCAAGATAAATCTAATTTATCTTTCCTTGCACTATTATATGAAATTTTCAGTAGCCATCGCATCAATAAATTGTAATCATAATTAATAGTTAACTTAGAATTTCTCTCAAATTTCTCAAGGAAATTATTACGAATAAATTGATTTCCATAATCATCAAGAGCTCTTAGAAGGACACCGTTGCAATTAACACATACATCAGTAATTACCAATCCCTTGCTATCTTTGTATTCTATTTCATTATCAATCGTCACATCTTGCTCAGGGTATAACTTAAGAATACCGTTTGGAATAATGTGCTCGCGAGTAAGTTTTTCAAAATCTTTAAAACAGAACATACATTGCATAATTTATTCCTCCCTTCTAAATACTTGATTGGTCCGAAGCTTCTTAGGAATTGCAGCGCCGTGGACCTGAACTTGTCCAATGCTTCCTTGCTGATCTGCTCAAAGAAATATTCAGACAAGTTTCCTTGACCGGATAACAAGGCCGAGAGATGCTTCATCAGCTTTTCTTCATAAAACTCGGCAATGCACTTCTCCGCATCCGGATGACCCGACAGAGCCAAATGCTGGCTGCGGAACATCTCAATTTCCATATAGCGGAGATTGTCGTCCCTCTAGCATTCCTCTCATCACATTACCTTTAAAGAAGTTCTCCACCTTACCAAGAGTGTAGAATGGCGCTCTCCAGGTCTCGAAAGGAGCAATCATCAGCTCGTAGCTATTATCATAGCCGTAGCGCTATCGAATTCTGATCCTGACCGGAAAATTCTCTGGCAGTGAAAAGCTGGGAGCTTGATACGGACGATGATCTCACGATTGTGCTTGCCCGTGGTGGTCTTAATCAGCGGGAACCGGTAACTTTCAGCCCCTGTTCCAGAATAAGCCACTCCTATACCTCGATGATTCCCTCCTTGCCCATACCGAGATAGTCTCGTTCTTGATGAACTCCAGCTCATCAAAATGTCGGTCATTGAACACTTCGAGGCTCAGGTCAGTTAGGAAATCGTGCCAAATGGACTGCTTAACAGGCGGTTTATCACAAGCGCACCTCCTAGCATATCCGGAGTGGTTCCAGCTCCACGGCATTGCTCTCTGGGAATAGCTAGGCCAACGTCCATTTCTAAGTGGACGGCGTATTCACCAGATGATCCAAGTGATTCATAGCGAATCTTTAAGCTCCCTCAGGAGCACGCAGGGTCAAAAGTGTACTATCCCATATTTCTGAGCGAAGCCAGAAATCAGATGGCAGGGGGCATCCAGTAACATGTCTTTACCCGGAAGCTCCGGATCATGCTTCACTTCCCTTGTTGCTCCGCTAAGATTCGCTTCTCTGCTTTATAATCTTTTTTAATGACTTTGTTGTTCTTCATGTAGCCATCCCATGAGTCAAGAATAATTCTAGGCTCTGCTTCAATGATATCCTTAGATCTCTCTATCTCATCCGCTTTAAACTTGTCGATGATTTCTATAAGATCGCTTCGATTAAGTAATTTTACAGCGTTATATCCAGCGAGTTCCTCACACGCCGCTGTATATTGGTTCGAAGCGATTACAATAGATTTCTTCGCACGATAATACCTCATAGAACTGTAGACCTCTTGAACAGCCCCCAATCCTACAGGATATGAATATCGCTTTGCTTGAACTACATTTCGATACCCTTCCCGGTCTGTAAAAACTAAATCAGATCCGAAATCTCTGCTGCCCCTAGTTTTATAGGCATCAGTGTATCCTAACGCCAAGAACAACCGATATAAATACTCCTCAAATTCCAAACCATCTTCCATGTGGTCTATATCTTGAATTGTAATCTTCAAAGGGTCAATGGTATCATTTTTTGAATACTTTTCTTTCTCTTTGGATAAAAATTCACCTATAACGACGGCGATTATAAGTCCGATAAAAACAGCAACTATAATAACCTTAACCAACTTTAACCCCCCTCAAATAAAAACCATCACATTTACCAAGTTGGGCGACCGGCTCCGCTGTGAATCTGCAACTGGGGTCTCCTGGCTGTTAATTATGATTCGCCGGAGAGATGCTGCCGTCGTTGCCCGCCGGTGGCCATCTACAGGGCTATTACTAAGCTTTAGTCGAACACTGCTCCTCAGTGAATAATTTTCACTTGTTTTTTGCTCACTACAGTTGCATAAAATTCATTTTGTGTTCCAACTGAATACCACTCTCCGGCTACAATAATCTTACTATCCTTATTGGCATAGAGCTCTTTTTGTATTGATTTGTACAGCTGATCATCTACAAACCGCAATAGAAACTTGAATTTCTGTTTTCCTATTGGGGCAACCAAGTAAATCTCTTCTTTTCCAGTATCATAAAACTTAGGTTTACTACGTTTTGCTTCAATAATTCTCCAACCATTCACATCAGTACTTTTTCGGTACATTTTAGCACTGCCGTCATAAAGAAGCATTCTTCCAATAATAATTCCGTTATATGTATCAGAACAATCATAAGCAGTACATAAATCATATATTTGACGTATTGTACAAGGGGGTTTTGGAATGACAGGTCCCAGCCCATGTTCTCCAGGATCTAACTTCTTAGTTTGAGGCTTGCTTACATTAGTTAAAGCTAGAAGTGCTTTATTAAAGTCAAATTCAGTCTCGTTGAACTTATTCGGATCAAAATTATTAGAATTATAATGAGGGCATTTTTCTATATGACCATATTTCGTAAATTTTGCGCTAAAATAAAATGCCGAACTACCTTCCTTGCCACAGATATACATATGGGCATCACATGCTGGATTAGGGCAATAAAAGCGAACCCCCTTGTCCTCTTTAAATGCGTCTCTAGCCAATAGTTTTACTTTTCTTGCTGGATCGCTAAAAACATACATTGCCATTCTTTTCACCGGTCCTATATTTGAGTTGAACAATCCTAGCTATGCATATGCATACAGATAATCATCAATCCAGATCTAACGTTGAGTCCTACTTTAACCTATAATTGAACAACTTACTGCGATCTATATAACAACAAAGTGAGTGCTGTAGCAGTTTATAAAGCTGACGACGCTCACCGCTCCATTGCTGGCATCGGTCGTTTGGGCGGTTTTATCCAGAATCGAATGGGCAAGCGGAGCTGCGGCAGTAGCATCCGGACATGCTTCAACGTCGTATACTTGGGCAAGATTGATATGCTTCTTTCTTTTGCTTCTGCTTTGTACCATGCCTTGGCTAAAATTCAATAATTACTGCTAGTAGACCAAAATGAAAAATTAATGGATGATAGGATTTTATGGACTTCTGCCGAATTTTCTTATATATGTTTTTAATTACACTTTTAAGGGGGGACTAAATTTGACTGCTGAAATAGCTATTTTGAATAGATCTGCTGTTGCTCTGGCAGCTGATAGCGCTGTTACCGTAGGTAGTAAAGTGTACACATCAGCAAATAAAATCATTTCATTAAGTAAACACAATCCTGTAGCGGTAATGCTTTATGGTTCGAGTTCGTTATGCGGAATACCCTGGGAAACATTAATAAAAACGTATAGATCCATAATTGGTGATATTAATTTTAATACACTTGAAGATTATGCAAATTCATTTTTTGAATTTGTAAATAATGAAACAATCCCTTTTGATGTTGAAAATACATATGCAAAGAAGACAGCATTTAACTTTTTTCAAAGTTTGTTTGAATATTTTAGCGATATTATTAATGAGATCGAAGATTCGAATGAAAAATTATCACAGTTGCAAAAGCTAATTTCTTCAACACAAGAGGAACTAGGCTCGGATACTTGGGCTTTGAATAGAGATTCCTCAGATCTCGACGACTTGGTAATAATGTTTTCAGAATCATTTGTTGATTTAATAAATGTGATTTTTAACCAATACCAATTAAATGACTTTGATAAAGAAACATTAATTGCAGCTGGTTGCAAATATCTAATATCCAATCAGTTTATGTTTGAAGAGTCTACCGGCATTGTTTTTGCTGGGTTTGGTGATACAGAACTCTTCCCATCGTTACTTTCATATACCGTAGGTGGCAAATACAAATATTTGAAAATCGCATTAGAAGGACGACATGAAATTGATGGAGTGACTGAAAATTCTCACATTGTTCCTTTTGCACAAAGCGATATGGTAATACGATATTTGGTTGGATTTGATCCCAACCTTAAAGATTTCTCGAGGGAACATATAAGCGGAACGCTAAAAGCCTATAATAAATTAGTAACTCAAATGTTAGAGGAATATCTTGTAGACTTCGAGCAGTTAGAAGCTATTGATAACAATTTAAATGACTATGCAGAACAGTTTGTACATCTCTATAATGAGGGCATTAACGAATTTCAGCAGGAGAACTATATAGGACCTATGCATGAAATAATTACTTATTTGCCTCTTGATGAATTAGCAAAAACTAGCTGAAACTCTTGTCAATCTTTCATCATATAAAAATAAATTATCTCAAAATCAAGAAACAGTCGGAGGCCCCATCGATGTAGCCATCATTACTAAAGGTGATGGATTAATCTGGATAAAGAGAAAACACTATTTTGATTCAAAGCTAAATTCGGATTATATTAAACGTAGTCACTAAAACTAAAACCACCCAAACTTCAAGATAAACTATACATTGAGGTTAGGGTGGTTTTTTTACATGAGTCCACTAAAACATTGAAATCATGTCTGCAGCTAATGATTTTGAACCGCTAATGCCTTTTATATACTTTAAAGGTCCATCTGAAGACCAATCTATCCCTCTAATTTTCTTGATGTTTTTAGTAATTTCTTCATAAGGCGTATGCTTTGAAGACTGTCTTACTATATTTAAAAATAATTTTGCACCTGCAAATGCAAATGCGTTCAGACATACAATATGCGTTAGGCGATAATTTTTATAATCGAGCCATTCTTTATTATAGTTTTCTTTAATGCAGTTAAAGAAAACGACTGCCAACATTAGTTTTTTTTCTTTCGTTAGTTGAGATACCTCAGGACTCTTGAAAAGTATATCAAGGATCTTATATAAATTTTGAAGAGTTACATGTTTTCCGGCATTTCTTTTTCCTGTTAAGGTTCCGATAAAATGAAATGGACTATCACCATTAATGATTAATTCTGTTGCAATCCAGCTATTATCATCTACACCCCTTTTTAAATATCGACTTAAAGAGCTTCCTATGCCCTTAGCTTTCGTATTTATTGCATCGAATAATTGAATTTCTTCATCTTCGTCTAAGTAATGAAATGCTAAAAAAGGTACCTGCAGTTCTGAATTAGTATCTTGCGTGTACCTTTTTATTCCGCCTAAACGATGTTGTCCATCCATTAATGAAGCTTTATTCTTGCAAAGAAGACGTCCAAAAGTTGGACGATTCTTATCATATGGGGCAAACACCCAGTGAGATTCTGCATTCAATAAGATGGGAGTAAAAAGAGCATTTTCTCCTTTTGACAAATACATCGCAAAATCATTGCAACGCTTATTATCTACCGGTCTTTGATAACCTTTGCCTGATGGATGATCATAAGGCTTAACATACGTTAATTGAAGTGTGGTTGATGCCAACAGGTTCCCTTGATAGGTTACTTTTCCACGCATTTTAGACTGTAATACATTCTCTATAACATGGTGTTGAGGCAATTGAGCCATTGTATTTCTCCCTTTAGTTTCGTTTTCTCTCATATTAGGTTATATATGACCTTTTTACAAATGGTAAAAGGTAGTAAGTGTACTTCACTCAATAATCGCACTTGCCTACTCTTATAGAGAGGTGAGTCTATAGTGTCTAATTCCTTTCTAGAATTCGGTATGAAAATAAGAAAACATCGGAAGGCAGCTCTTCTAACTCAAGAGCAACTAGGCGAAATTCTTTCTATTGACCCTTCCTATCTTGGGAGGATTGAACGAGGCGAAATTAATACTACGTTGGAAATGGTTTATAAAATTTCTGAAGCTTTAAAGATTTCTCCTGATGAATTATTTATCTATACGAAAAAGGGAGTACACTCTGAGAAACGTGAATTAATTGAGAAAATTGAAATTATGCTTTTAAGTCTACATATTGAAGATCTTAAAACCATTTCACGAATTATGAAGGATACAATAAGTCTCATAAAAGAATGACGCAATCATCCTGATTGCGTCATTCTTAATTTGCAGCCATCTTATTGTGCTTTTTTCTCTTCTTAATTGAGTTGAATGGACATTTTATAGGTGATTTAATTTCCTCATTCATCGCTTTCCACCAATGAAACTCATAGTTCTCGTTCTTTGATTGGGGTAGTTTAAGAATAAAATATGGAACATCATTCCATTCAAATGGAATGGTACCTACAATTATATGTCTTTCAGAAAGTTCCTTTGCTTTGTCTAACCAATTCAAAAAGTAATAATAAGCAAAGTGAATGATAATTCGATTAAGTCCCCATTTTATGGAGGCTCTACTTTTCTCAGTAATAACGTCCTTTTTGTTCATGTAGTCAAATAAATCTTCAAGTTGATGTGAAAAGTAGGAAGGAAACCACAAATAATTTTTCTCCCCAACCAATGGCCTTCTATAATTATCTACTCCCTTTAGAAGAAAGTACTCTTGAAATGAATACCGCCAATTCAGATAGGCGTACGCGTAAGGGCAGATAGGATCATTATTTTCCCCCTGAAGGGTACCATGAAGTCGCTTTATGCAAGTTTTATGTACCGAGAGTTTTTGACGGATATGTTTTGCAAAACCACTAATTGTGAGTTCAAACGCCTTATTTATTTCCTGAACAAATTCTTTATATTTTAATTTCGTTATATAGTCCTCATTCATATTAGAGAAGTGTTTTTTAGTATAGAATTGATGATCGTACTTTTCCTTTAATCCTCTTATGTTCTCAATACAATTTGAACTTTTGATTACATAATGTTTATACTGATCTAATTGATTACTGTTTACTCCATCTTTATCATTTATCAATCCGTAAACTTTTTCCAAAGCATTAGGGAGCAGTTCCCAATTAAGATTTGGATCAATAAATAGATTTTGTAGGCAATAAATTTGCGAAGAATTTAAATCCATCCATCCCCTTACTACTTCATATTTCATCTCTTCTATTGAAGTTTGTTCCCAATGGATTAGAGAATTTTCTACATTCGATAAAAAATGATGACCGCACTTACACACAAACGGTGCATTAAATTCATTACATAACAACATATAGGGTATTTTAGTGTGGCATGCCGGACACTCATGTTTCAACGGTGTTAAATGAAATGGGCATAGGCTTAGTAATTGAAACTGATGCAACAAACTATGATATCCCTTTTTCATACATTGTTCGCAAAAAGCCAAATCTTTTCGAAGATAAATGGGTCGTTTAAACTTCTTTGGACCACTATAACCCCAATCGGGCATCACTCCGAAAATTTTCTTCAAGTCCTTTTCATTTTCTGATACAATGTCATATTTTAATACTTCAGAAAGCTTCTCTCGGTTGAAAGCAGAAAGAGTTATCAAGTCTCTAAATTTATAGGATGTAGGATTTTTTATTTTTTTAACGTAATCATTGCCAAAGAGTTGAAGAATGTCTTTCATGTCTGCTTCATTAGCGTGCTTAAATTTTTGAAATACTCCCCATGGAGACTCCAACGGAGATATCCAATCTGCTCTCCAACAGCAATTAGAACTGGATTTTATGCTGGGACTATTTTCAAGATTAATGATTTTTGCCATATCAAATAATCACCTGCTTTATAAAATTTCCATGTATACTTCATTTTCAATATAACCCGATTTTCGAATAGCTTCTTCCCAATGAATTTTTGATAATGTCTCCAATGCTTGCCCATCAATTCCATATTTCTTCAGCACGTATTCAACAGAAAGCGTAAAATATTGCATTGGAATCTCAAACTTTCCTTTCAATCCATTACTAACTCTCAGTTCACTAAAAATCTCGTAAATATCTTTTGAAAATTTTTTCAGTCTAAAACCATCCTCATATGAATAAGGAAAGTAAAACTTTGTATATGACCAACCACTGCCAACCGGATACTCAGAATCAATATCGTACCCGTCTAAGCAGGTCTCAATTTCATCGATATTTTTAATTCCTGAAAATTTATACTGATGGACCATAAACCGTCCAACAATCTGGGCTTTTTTTGCACGTAGGAATGCTGTTCGTTGATATTCAAGCTCCTCTTGTCCAACCAAAATCACTGTAAAACTAATTCCATGAGCTTCTAATTTGTTGAAAATATCCATTAAAATATCGTATTGTAACTCTACAAGACTTTGAGCGTCGTCAATAAAAAAAATAATACGATATGTCCCTGAAATTTGAGCTTTTTCAAGTAGAAACTTAATCAATCGATCTCTCTTCACAATAGTTTTTCCGGTAAAGGGTATATCGTGCCCTACCCCAACCAATAGCTCTTCCAAATATTTATTCTCATTCATTGTTTTGTTGCCCAAATCGCATAATAAATGATAGATAGGCAAGTTCTCACCAAAGTCTAATGGTAGGGCTTGAGTCAAATATCTAATTGCTCTTGATTTCCCTAGACGGGGTCGACCAAATGCGAGACCTCCAGGTGATCGATTATCTATCCATTGTTTGATTTCATCGTACATTCTTGAAACTTCTTGAGTACCTATAAGGTATGTTGCCCTTTCAATTGGATGGCTCCCTTTAGGCAAATAAGGGCGGATTGTTTGTCTCATATCTGCATCTCCAACTTAAAAATTAAAAGTTTTTAGTGGTTTTTTTATAGTGTTACTAACTACTTGCTCCTTTAAAACATCTTTATCAGAAGCTTGTTCCTGGACAATTGATGGTTGCTCTAATCCTCCTACATATTTCTGAGTTTCAAGCTGTCGTTCCTCTTCTCGCGTTTTACGCAGGATCTCTGCATATTGGTTTCTAAATCGTTTATTCTTAATACTTCTTTTCTTGATATAATCATCGTAAATTACCATTGGGTTTTGGTAGGTATTAAAGTAAATTTCCCCGTTAGCTTTTAATTTATTTATAGCCTTACGCTCAACTAAAGAATGTGGTGTTACTCCCCATTTCCCAGTTGCTGTGAGATAACCAAATTCGCTTCCATCAGCTAAAAATGCACGGATAACTCGTAGATCATCAGTATTAATAACTAATGTTAATTCCTTTCCAATTAAAGCTGGACTGTTGGAGAGCACACTACTTTTGTAATCTGCACCTTCATAATGAATAAATGGGCGTTTCCCCTTCTTGACATCTCCTCTTATTTTTCTTTTTAGATGAAGTGTAAAGAAAACGACATCTTTTCGTTTTAGGGGCTCTAAAGTTCGTGGAATCATGCCTCTTTGCTCAATTCGTTGCTTCATTAATTCGAGAGGCGAAAAATTATCAATTCCACTGTGACGTGTTCCGTTGTAATCGGAAATTAATACATCGGTAAGTTCTTCCAAGTCTTCTAAAGATATTTCGAATTTTTTAGCAGCTTGCTCCGGGTTATTTCGAAGTGGATCTTTTGGATGACTTCCAGTTGTGCTCACTAAATTGTGATACCCACGGTTTTCTAACGTCCGGAAAAACCTTTCAATAATTCCTCTAAATTCTGGGACGCCGGCCGGTCCTGGGTTAATTCTACAATCAACTACCTGATATAACCTATCACGAACCATTTGTGATAAATTAGCTTTTGCATTGTCGCAACTAAACTCATTCCAACAAGCCCACTCTGTTTGAGGTATAACTGAAGAAGGAAAACCTCCTGATGGTAGATATTGCAATCCATCAATAGTTAATGTTCTCTTGGTGTAAGGCATTATTGCTTTCTTAATACACTGAAGAACATCGAACTGCGTATATTCTTTATTCAGACTGATATGGTACCCGAGTATAGTTCTTGTAGCCACGTCAATAATAGCAAGCAACCAAATACGCTCGATGGTGTCAGTCACCCAATCTCCTTCCGGTGTTTTATACGTAATGGTAAACATTGCATCAATTCGGTGTCCATCAAACTGAACTCGTTGGTAGGGGCGATATAAGAGGAGGCTTTGCGTATTAGATTGTGAATCAATTCTTTTAGAATTCCTTGAGGCTTCTGATCCGTAAAGACTGGCAGTAGAACTGAAATGAGTTGATTCAATAACTTTGAAATATCGATACAATGCTCGCTTGCCACCATCTGCAGTATTAAAGGGGTAGTCTGTCTCACATAAACCGATTTTCTTACAAAGAGTTAAGAAATATGAATGTATATCAATACCTCTTACAAGATGAGGTTCCTTCTTTCTTCCTGTTTTACGAAGATAGGCTGATGTTATTTTTTCTTTTATTACAGGATAGTCATTCATCAATTTCGTGAATGCCCCATTAAAGTTGGTGTTTTGCTGTTTGCTTGAAGAAGTGGTTTGTTTTCTTTCGTAATTTGAGATTCTCTTTTGTGGGATCAAGGCCCGAAATCCCCATATTATATTTGTAGAATCATCCCAAATTAAACATCTCTTTATAAGACGACGAATTTCTTTTTCATCAATACCAGTAGACTCTTTAATTTCTTGATTGGTTAACTTTTGCTCCATATATAAACTAACTGCAAGTTCCCGTCGTTCAAATAATTTCTGATTTTCTGGATCAAGCGCTGATTTATTTACGATTGGCCAATTGGATATGTCCAGATATTTTTCTTCTGTTCTAAACATCTCTAATAAACGTTTTTTGCTCATACCAAATACACCTCTGTTTCAGGACCAATTGGCTTCATATCTATATTGCTCAAAACGAGTTTATTAATTATGAGCATGTATATGGTCTTTTGAATTTCGAATGGATCATCATCAATGGCAATACGAGCTTCTAAATCTAATAGGTTTTGAACTCCTCCGCTGATACAATCAACTATTTTCTTTTTTAATCCTGGATTAATAGTACTTATGGGATAATTGTAAGGAAGTAATAGTTTTAAATTGTCTAATAAAATGGAGTTTGAATATACGTTGTGATCAGTTATAACTTTATGATTCTTATTATTTGCTTGCGTCCAAAGTTTGATTGAATTAATTTTTTCAAATGTGTCACTACTAAATTGCTTATTATCCCTTTCAATAGTTTGGGTATACGTTATACTTATAAACTCCTCTTTTTTGTTTTTCTCAACCCACATATCGATTAATGCCTTATCTGGTTTTCCAAAATATGAATGACTAATTTCTAATGGTTTTTCACAATAATTAGTTACTAATGGATCCATTTCGATTAGCACCCAATGATCGTATTCTAGCGGCCCATATAAAATAACTTCACGGTTTAGCTTTTTACTAAATACGTACCATCTATTTATCCAAAGGTTATTATGAATAATTGGTTTATACATATTGCGCCTCTTTTTTATAAATATTTACATCATAATTCTTCAGCAATCGCGAAAATCCTTTATCGATAATAGTCTATTTTTGTCGAATGTAAACTTATTGTTGTAAAAATTCTAGTTAAGTTAATTTGACTCTCCTTCATATATTACAAATTCCTTAAAAGGGGTAAGTTTGGTGTCAATCTCCCTTAAAGGGTTAATCTTTGTGTCGCAATTTTATGACACTAAGTTTCCCTTGAAATAAAAAAAACCTTATTAAATAAGGTTTTAAACCGGGCAATCTTTGTGTCACTGTACACCAGGTCATCCATATTAATCCAGCAACCTCGGATAATCTAAGCCCAAAGCCTAATATCAACGAAACAATCGCAGTATCGCGTTCGCGGTTGAATTGATGAAATGTAAAAATCCGTTTATTATCCTTATGCATTTCGCCAAAATCATGGGCTACAAATTGTCTGAACGATTCAAAATCGTCTTCTCTAAGAATCTTTCCTTCAATGCGGTCTGCAATAGTTTCCTGGCTTTCTTTAACGGCATTAAGATCCATCTTGGCCATAACATTACGTTGAATATAAGGCTTCAGGTCACTGGTCTCATCTTTGTTCTGAAGGTAATCAAACAAAGATTTTAACGAGGATAATTTTCGATTAATCGTAAGCTTCTTGTTTCCAAGCTGATAATCAAGGAATGACATAAAATTTTCAGTTTCACGGATGGTTAATCGCTCAAGTATTTCTAATTGTATTCTTACTTGCCCTTAACGCAGGAATGGGTGTAGTCTTCCGTACTTTCGAACAACGCCGACCTCTCTTATCCTATTATTTTTAAGTAGTATTCTTTTTCATAGTTGATAAATTGTTTCATTAGATTTATCAACCTTTCCAGAACCGACCTATCTTTAGTTAAATTATATTTTATTGCAATATTTCGATGTATTTCTGACATTTCAACTATTTTTTCGATTTTCACTAAGTCTAATTCACTAGGATCAAAATATTTATTTGCATTTAAATATTTAAATCTTTCTTGCATAATTTTTTTGTGATCTAAAAATAAATGAAATGGCCTGATATCAATATTCTCATTTACAGTCATGTTGTTTACAAGTATTTCAATAGTATTTTGATAAACGTCGTACCCGAATAATAGGTTCTCTCTGTCATAATGAGTAGTAATTGCGTAATCATTCTCACTCATATGAGTACATTCCACATAATGTTTAAGCAAAGATTTAACTCGTTTCCATAAGTCACGGTCTACTTTATGTGATTCATTCTCACGATATTTATATAAAACTACACCAAACAGCCAATCATAGAAATCATCTTCCAAGTTAATATATGCTTCATTAAGTTCACAAAACGAACATGTTACTCTCATATATTTTCCATTTGTAAAATTCCCTGCAATATAAAACACTTCTTTTTCCAAGTCATACCCATAAATGAATATATCATGATAATAGTCTGTTATTCCAAATGCTTCAGATACTGATAAATATTTATTGTTTACCAATAAAAGAATATAAAAGTCTAGATCAACACAATCGATTACGAACTCGATGATATTATTCCACTTCCGTCCGATTATCTCTCGCGAAATTCTTTGGATTGAAAAAAAGGGTGTATCCCGATCATGTTGAGACTCATAAAAGAAATTTTGAGAAGTCCCTTTGAATCCTTTTATTTGTATGAAATTACCATATATCCACGGTGCCGTTTGCTTATAATGACTAGCTGCCATTGAAAGAAAACTGGCATCAATATTATATGTAGTTACTAAATTTTGTTCTGACATAGGAAGTTTCTTCATGTCAATCCTCCTCATAATCTTACTTGTAAGATCATTTCGTTCTTTTTTCAGTTGATCCGGCAGCTGAAAAGAGACGATGTCATCAGGTAAGAGGGCATAGCCCGAACCCGTACTGCAGTCTGAAGAACGGAAGTCAGGGCTAGCGGGCAACCTGGCTCATTTTGAGTTTGCCATCTTTGTTATGAGCTCTTTGACAACTACATACCCTATAGCCGTTATTAGATCCCTGTCTCAACGTCTTCCGTCTACTATAAACTTCTATACCTGCCTGTGGAACAATGGGATCAACAAGCATCCTCTCAGGAGATTTCTTTTCCTCCTTCCGTCTTCCGGAACAAGCCTTGACTAGCGTGTCAGGCCTTCAGGTACTACAGTGAAAAGCCCGGTATTCGTGATACACCACTTATGTTCAAACAGCTGGAAGTGCCGTCGCTTTCGTCTGGGTTGTAACATACTGTATTGTCGGGCGTTTGCTGATAAGTGCTAATACGAGGCTGATGTCGGTGGTTTCCATGGGCACACCTAATTTGATTTGCGACAGGAGGTAATTCCATATCACCAATGCTAATTGGAATAGACGTAAGCTTACGTTCACACCATATACAATTTATGGATGGAGTAGGGAATTTGCTGGCATACTCCGTTCGCAAGCATGGTCAGGAGTATGCCGCCGCCTTCTACGGGAATAAGTACGACGAAGTTCCCACGCACCACCACAAAAGAGTACTCGTCTTCTCTTGCACGAAAATTGGCCCTGATTATACCTTTTTTTAAAGCTAACCTACGACCAATGTGGTTTATAAAATCTGAAAACATGGTAGGTATAGTTTGATATACTCTTTTTGAGGCTCAAACGGTGTGTAGGTCTGCCTTTTTTCTAACTCCACAAAATTACATTTCACCTCTGGGCTATTTCAGCTGTGATATTGTGCTCTCTCATTCATTTGCATACACATGTAATAAAGTATCTTCAGGATTGGGATAACGGGCTTTTTCAGCATAGTCCACCGCTTCATTTATCATACTATTTATCTGATTATGTAGATTTTTGTCAACTTCCTCAGACCAAAATCCATTTTTCAACATATAATTTTTAAGTTTTTTTATCCCGTCATCATTTGAATGAAGTTCCACTTCCTCTTTGGAACGATAGATCAGGTCATTATCAGAACTTGAATGAGGAATACACCGATATGTTACTGCCTCAATCAGTGTAGCACCCTCATTGTCAATTGCTCTTTCTCTAGCTGCTTTTACAGCTTCATAAACTTCAAATATATCATTTCCGTTCACCCGGATCCCTTTAAAACCATATGCTTTTGCTCTAGATGCTATAGGTACTCCGCCGCCAATTTGTTTTTGATAAGGTGTGGAAATACTATACTGGTTATTTTCACACATCATAATAACAGGAAGACTAAATACGCCAGCAAAATTACAAGCTTCGTGAAACTCCCCCTGATTGCTTGAACCTTCACCAAAAGTAACAAACGATACCGCACTGGCCTGTTTCATTCTTAATGCGAGTGCAAATCCGACAGCATGTGAAATCTGAGTAGCTACGGGAGTTGACCCTGTTACGATATTTAATCGCCGAGTACTAAAATGACCGGGTGATTGTCTCCCTCCACTGTTAGGATCCTCCGACTTTGCGAAAATAGAAAGAAACAGATCCTGCAGCGACATTCCTGCACTTAAAACAAATGCGTTATCCCGATAATAGGGTAACAAAAAATCGACACCCATTTTCAGGGCAAATGCTGCGCCTACTTGGGCCGCCTCCTGGCCTATACCCGCAATATGAAAGCTTACTTTGCCCATCCTTTGCAATAGTAGGGCTCTTTCATCAAATTTTCTGCCTTGGAGCATATGGGTATACATATTAATTACCGTTTCTTCCGTCAAGCCAAGCTCAAGATGCCGATTCATATAGTATCCTTCCTTTGAGATGTATTTATTCTAAATAGAGGATAATACGAATCTTCTGTTTCTCGATCCATCTCCTGAAAAGTACAGTGGTCATACTCTTTTAAACTCATATGTCCATAATATAATTTTCTGAAATATTCTAAATCCTTGGGATATCCATACTTAGATAAGAAATATTCCATGTTTTTGTATGTATCTCTGAACATTTCACTTTTATTTCTGAGATGTTCAAGATGATAATTAATAATGTCAGGATCATAGTAGAAGAAAAAGCCACCTTGATAAAGACGGTAACCTAATTCAATATCCTCCAGTCCCCAGCCTGCAAAAGCTTCGTCAAATCCTCCTATCTCTGAAAAGGTTGCGGCTTTCAAGGACATATTTCCTGTGAGTGAACAAATCCAGTGCCTGCTTATAGGAAACTGAAAGATTTTTCTTGTAATTTGCGAAGTAAACAGGCTTTGCCTGGATCGTTGCACCGTCCAGGAAAGCAGTTCTGCGGATGCCATGTGCATCATCTCATGCATGGTTCGTCCTGCTCCGTATACTTGCCTTCTTTCGCCAAGTACAACCACGCGTTCACACAGCAGGTGCCGTGTCCAATGACCGCTCAGAAATTCAGGGGCTGCCAAGGTATCATCGTCATTGAATACGATCACTTCGCCTCTGGCCGCTTGGATAGCTGCATTTCTGGCAGCCGCTCTGCCCTTATGCTGAAGCATTAGAATCCTTAATGAGTATGGATATGAAATTTTCCCAATGGAGTCATAAGAGCATTCGGAGCCATCATTACAGACAATTACTTCAAATTCGTTGGGATCAAAATCCATCAGACAGAAACTTTTTAATGTCAACGTCAGATAGTCAGGCTTATTATAGGTAGGAATAATAATGCTAATCTTCAACTTTGGATCACCGTTTCTGACCACTTAGGAGAGGAAAGCTTCAGCGGTTTAGCCAAATGGTAGTAAAAATTGTTATTCTCAAAATATTCATAGTGGGCAATGCCCTCTTTATTCAGCTTTTCGCTGATGATTCTGTCATCCATTAAAATACGGGCTCTGATTCCTTCAAGCGAATGCTGCTCTTGGTCTAGCCTGCTGTAAGTGGTAATCAGTTCCTTATAAAGCGTGGAGTATTCGCCGACAAACCCCAGGTTGAGATGCCATGGAAAAAGAATATGATAGAGCTGAAGTTGGCTCTGTGATAGATCCTTGAAGCTCAAGGCCGATCTGTCGAAGCAGTTCTCATGGGTCTGATTCCCGTTATCTATCAGGCCATTCTCAATGCAATAATCATAAAGCGGAGTACCGATGAAAGGCTCGAAAATAGCCATGCGAATCAGGGTTGGCTGCAATTTACGCAACATATTGAGGCTATCCTGTATACTGCTTTCCGTTTCACCAGGTATGCCTAACATGGCAAAGGCTAAAGATCTCAGCTCGTATTTATGGAACAAATCAAAGACTTGAAACAGATGCCGGTTGCTAATCCCTTTTCCGAGAACTCTATTTCGCATCTCCTGATTACCAGTTTCAAAGCCTACTCTAACCAAATCGCAACCTGAGCGAGCCATAACACTAATCAATTCCTCGTTGATTAAGTTTGCTCTAACATTAATGGCATACTTAATTCCATACGGTTTGAAGATTTCTTTCTCAAAGCGGTTGGCAAATTCTATAAACCATTCTTTTTCCAAAATCAGCAAATCGTCATCCAGATTAATTACATCAATGTGAGCACCATATTTATCGATCAATCCTGTAAGCTCAGACAATGCCCTGTTTACGCTGTTGATTCTAAAGTATTTTCCACTTTCCGTTTGCCGGTGATTCAATTTTAATTTTTGATTAATGCAGAAATTACATGCATAAGGACAACCCCTGGAAAAGGCGATGCTTAACCATTTGTTCTTCAATGTCAAAATTTGTTGGGTATTCATGATTCCATAATTTCGCATAGGCAGATCATCTAGGTTACGAATGACTTTGCTTGCGGGATTGGTAATGACCCGCCCATCAGCACTTTTGAAGTGAAAGCCGGGGATGGTTGTTAGTTCTTCTCCAGTCCGTATCCGCCGGAACATTTCGCTTAAGGGCACTTCCCCTTCTCCCGTGCAGAATGCATCGAATTTCGACTCTTTTAGATCTTCAGGGGAGATATTGGCATGAATGCCTCCGAGCACAATCGGGACCTTGATCCCCCTTTCCTTCAATTGGCCAGCAATTTCATTGCTGATATCATATTGATACGACGTAGAGGTCATACCAATCACATCAGGAGAAGCCTGCTGAATTTGCTCAAAAAGAATTTGATGGTCAAAAGGAACGCCATGCTTCTCGTGAATATGTATCAGCTCCACTTCAACCTCTTGCTGTTCCAATACAGCGGAGAGAATCTCAATCGCAGGTGAGAAGCTGATACTGTTACTTCCGATATCCGGATAAATAAACAACATTTTTGGCTTCTTCATTTATTTCACCAGCCTGTCAGTATGCTCTTCATATCCTTTTGAAGCATATTTGATAGTCTCGATTAAAAGCTCTTTAAATCTTGAATCTTCAACTACTCCTGTAAAATTGTTGTATGGGCTGTGATGGGAATACATTTTATAATCCATTTCACTTGCTTCATAAAGTTCATTGCCCGGAAAAGGAGTAAAGATACTTAAGGTTACACTCTTTGCGGAAATACTCTGGATCATCCGCTGTGTCATCCGAATGTCCTCTTCGGTCTCCCCCGGAAAACCGATCATGAAAAATGCAGACCAATTTAATCCAATTCTCTCCAGCAGTTCACTGGCCTTAATCACATTCTCAACCTTAATTCCTTTATTGACTTTGTCCAGGATCCGCTGTGACCCA
Organism: Paenibacillus piscarius; assembly: GCF_022234545.1. GTDB lineage: Bacteria > Bacillota > Bacilli > Paenibacillales > Paenibacillaceae > Paenibacillus_AQ > Paenibacillus_AQ piscarius. The sequence continues at coordinate 293,341 of NZ_JAIEUI010000005.1, read as the reverse complement.
GACTCAATACCAAATTTAATATTCCGGCAGCCCGCATCCATCATTTGAAGTATCATTGGCTCTCGGATGTGATCTATTCGATCCAAGCAACGCCATGTTACATTAAGTTTTTTAACCTCTGCGCAAAACTCCTGAAGCCAAGCTTTATTGCATGTGAACGAGTCATCGCTGATGTAAAAATCAGTTACACCATGTTTTTCTTTTAACTGTTGCAGTTCTTCGATGAATCTGCCTGTACTTTTCCGGGTTACTTTCCTGCCCCATATCTGCGGGGAGTTGCAAAATTTACAGCTAAACGGACAGCCCCTTGTGCTCATTACCAGAGAAAGATCTCTTTTTTTGAACTTCTCCAGCTTGTACAAACGATGTACGGCTGGCAATGGTAGGGCATCCAAATCCTTAATACGCTTACCGCTGATAACACCACAGCCGTATTTTCCTTCAATGATATCGACAATAACTTCTTCACTTTCATTCTGGACGATATAATCCGCAAAATTGACATCTTCCGGGAAAATAGTAGGATGCACTCCACCCGCAATAATTAATACCTTCGGATTAATATCTCTGGAGATCTGCGCAATCTTGCGGGCAGAATCCTGGGTTACACTCAATACGGTAATCCCGACAAAATCGGGCTGGTACTCTCGGAGCAGCGCTTCTACCTCATCCCAGACTGGTGAAGAAAACTTGTTCAATTCATTGACATACAAATCATAATTGTCAATCAACTCCAATTGATCGTAGCTAATTCCGTTAGGATCATAGTCAGCGTCATATACTAGTACATCATGGCCGGCCGCCTCAATAATGCCCGCCAATGACAATAGGCCAGGATGGGTATAGAATCTGGCATATCCCATTAATCTCTCGAAAGGAGGCTGGATAAGTACAACCTTTTTCTTCAAGTCAATCTCCTCCATCTGTCAGTTTATCAACTTATCTACGACTGCCCAGAACGGCCCCCTGACCCCATTTCGGTAATATTCCTGCATTCTTTTCTCCAGCAGAACATTCTTTAATTTCTCTTTCCTGTCCCATATGTCGGGGGTTGCGAACCAGTTCTCATGCCCTTTCAAACGCGACTGAATCACATCAATGATGCTTTCATTAACTGCGGGAGAGACATAAAATTCCGGTATCAGCAGATCCGGGCGGTTGCTTAGAACAGCCTCCTGCTTGGCGATTTCATATAGCGGTGTTCCGGGATATATGCGTAAGCCATACATTACTAATGCGATGTTAGGATCATATTTCTCCAAAAAATCAAATGTTTCGTTTAGAGTCTCTACGGTCTCACCCGGTCCACCCAGCACCAGAACGAGGTTATACCTTACCCCCGCAGCTTTGCATACTTCAATGGCCTGGATTATAGCCTTGGTTCCGTAGCCCTTACCCATATTTTTAAGCATCAATTCAGAGCATGTATCCGTGCTTAACCAAATACCGTCTGCCCCTGAACGAACCATTTTTTCCAGTCTGCTCTTAGTAAATCCTTGGGGCGACACATACCCGAACCATTGAATCTCCAATTTACTCTTAATAATCTCATCGCAGATATTCTCTGCATGGCGAAACGGGACATTAAATATACTATCAACAAAATAAAAATAGTTCATGCCGTATTTCTCCACGATATCCTTCATTTCTTTAACGACCTGTTCAGCCTTGCGCAGGCGGAATGCCCTTCCTTCAACGATAGGATAGGTACAGTAAATACAGCCCAAAGCACATCCCCGTTTGGTCTGAATGCTGCATACTCCGCCGTCCTTATAGTATTTCTCAGTGTCGATGCAGGAGTAGTCGGGAAAGGGCAAGGTATCCAACTCCTCATTAGCGAGATTACAGATCGGATTGGAACGGATGAGGTGCTCCTGACCGGCATATATCAAACCCGGAATGTCAGCTAAACGGCCCTTTCCTTGCATGAATTCGCACAGCAAGAGCATGCTTTTTTCACCTTCGCCAACAATACCGTATTCAGCGCCAACGTCCTTCAGTATTTCTTCCGGAAAGATGGAGTAGCCAGCGCCTCCCAATACAACGGGTACACCAGTTATTGCTTTTATCTGGCCCACCAGCTGTTTTATGTCCTTCAAAAAATATTCGTTCTGGGTATAGACCACATTGTCCACATTGCGTATTCCAATCCCAATCATATCAGGCTTAAACTCTGCTATCGTTTTTTGTACAGCCGCTTCTGTATGTTGATCAAAGCACAGATCCAGAAGATTCGTCTTGACCCCATGTTCATTTAGAAAGGATTGGATATAAATAAGTCCCAAGGGCATAACGGGCGGCTTAATGCGGTTGGGGTTAATTAATAACACGTTCATAAGACTGCATCCCCTTTTAGGTTCGGATTAGCATGCTCTGCTGGACTAATCAGCCTTATTAATTCCCGCTTGACAGGTTTGCCGGCAGAGTTCCGGGGAATTGCGTCTATGATTAGCAGTTTGGGAATCATATATGGAGGGAGATTCTCGTTAATGTAACGCCGCAAGTCCTTAATTAAACGCTCCCGCTCCCCCTCCTGAAGCACAATAGCCGAATAAAGCTCTTCCCCCGAGATTTCGGCGGCTGCACCAAAAGAAAAGCATTCCAGAACACTTTCTATCTGAATCAGAAAAAGATCCAGATCCGCCGGGTTTATTTTATATCCGCCTTTGTTCACTATGTCCGTTTGTCTTCCGGTGATATAAAGCTCGCCTTCCTGTAAGAAACCTAAATCACCTGTATGAAATACATTACTTTCTTCAGCCCGACTTGGACTATCCTTCATCAAATAGCTCCCGCCTACGCAAACCTCACCCTGCCGAAGCTGTACTTGAACACCTTCCAGCAATGAACCCGAAGAACGGGTTCCTCTCGTGTTTTGATTCTGACTCGCTACAAACAGAGTTTCCGTCAGTCCATAATTTGAATAAACGGGAATTGAGGTTAATGCCTCAAAGACCGCTTGATCTTCCCTGCGTAGGACCGCCGTCCCGCAGATAACAAAGCGCACTATATTTGCATTCCCGTCAACGTTTGAAGGGAGTGAATTTGTAACTCTGTTAAGCATTTGGATTAGACTAGGTACAAGACTCAGAATCGTCACATTGGCGTTTGCAGACCGATTCAAATAGCCGGATAAGGTATAGGGACTAAACTGCTCATCCACAAAGATGGAAGCGCCCGTAACGAAGGGTAATAGAAAGGTTATGGTCATTCCATTGGAAGTGAAAACCGGCAATATTGAGTGAATCCGGTCGTCTTCCGTGATCTCCAGCTTGTTGGCCAGTGCCTGCATGTTATCTAATACCGTATTCAAACAATGCCCTGCCCATTTGCTTTCGCTGGTTGTACCAGAGGTAGGCAAGTATAGTAAGTTGGAATATGCCGGAGCGGCTTGTTGTTGATTTTGCGGCTTGTTAGAAATGACCTGTATGGATGGGAGAAGCGTATTATCATCAGCAAAACTGAAGACAGAATGGTGATCGGATATTTGCTGCACAATTTGCAAATCCATAGCTAATGAATTATCGTACAGCAGATTGTTGATCCCTGTTTTTATTAAATTGCCGTTTATTTGTGCAGGCTGCCAGTCTGTATTAAAAATAAACAGCGGACGGTTTGCCTTAAAGCATGCCAATACTGCAACAAAATGAAAGGAATTATTCGTTCCCAGCCAGGCTATCGGACCGTCGGGAATGTATTGTTCGATAAGTTCGGCTGCCTTCTCTACCCTTTGTCCAAGCTCACTATAAGTCAGTTCCTTTAGATGCTTGTCAATAATGAATATCCTCTGCCCGTGGGCCAGGATTAGATCTTCACAACGATCCCAAGGGTTCATGTTCTCCCTCCATTACACTTTTCATTAACCAGGGTGCTTGAGAGGTTCCGCGTTTTAAAGACCATAAATACAAATGGGGCAAATCCGGAAACAAAGGTTTCATTTTGTTTAAGGAGATGCTGAAAAAGATGGCCTCCGGATAAAGGATTCGAATAATCTCCGCCTCGATTTTGCGCATGCTGTAGTAATGTTGTGCATTCTCCGTAAAGGTTTTACAGTTGATGCTATAACGGGATGCCTGGCATTCAAGCGCTTCGGACAACGGATTTTGCTTCCAGCAGGATTTAGTCCGGTCTGCCCGCTGCGCTATTTGCTGCTCTACTGCATAATCCTTCCACAGGGTTTTCAATAAAAGGGTCTGTATACCTGCCTTGTGCTCAAGCCTTGTTCTGATCTGATCCAAATAATGCTGAACATGTTCTGCAGGGTACCCGTTATGCAGGGCATGCATATCTGCAAGTATTATAGTCCAACAACAGCCATAAGGAAGCTTGCGGGATAAATATAAGTTGAACTGTTCCAGTTGCTGTATTGTTTTCTCGTCATTGTCATCCATGTTATATTTGTTCATGGCACCCCAGAATCCAACCAGTTGAAGAGGATTCCTTTTATTCAGAGAAGTTTGAACAACCGTAGTGAGAGCTTGGCGGTCAATCAGCTTTTTATTAACGAACTTTCTTACAAAAAACGCTTGTTCAACCAGGTTATCCAGTTCAATAGGTTCTTGCGTATTCATTCATGATAGCCCCCTCCGCCGACACGATTTCCTTCAAGTAGTCCGCCACATTACAGAATCTTTGCCGATGATCTTTGGATCTTGCGGGAGATAAAGAGAACTTGATCTTCTGCCAGGTTCTAAGAATTATTGAGATGGACAGATCTTGGCAATGGGCATGCTTCTCAGTATATTTGGCATTTCCTTCACGATGCTGGCATATCAGAACCACCTGGTTCAGAATCCTCTCCAGAGCCTGTTGCTGTCTTTCCGTTCCTTGAATAGCCGACACGATTTGAAGATGTTCAATAAATAGCTCTAATCCTTGTGTTCCAACAGATATTTGTACTCCGTTCCCGGAAGAATGCTGGCGCTCTTTTCCAGGGTCACAGCTGAACCAGTCGCCGATGCCGCTTTGAACCTGGTTTGTAACCGGTGGATCCATAACAACCAATTCGGGCTCCAGGCTGTAGATATTGTTTTTTTGAAAGACTGCCTTGTAGAAATCCTCCACATCCATCTCATGCCTAGCTCCCATTACGAATGCCCGGGTCGAATCTACATAATAGATTTTTTGCAGAGCCTCGGAGCATCCGTACACTACCACATAATGGTTCCACAGCAATCCGTGATAACGAAGATAGTTGCCGTAATGGGGAAAATAATATGGATCTACACTCGCGATAACCGGAGAGCCAAGCATTAATTGTGACTGGCAAGCCCGTAACAGACTGTTCTTGTCCTCCCCGATGTTCAAAGTGCGAAATTGTACTCCGAAATCTTCCTGCAGAATCCTGTAATACGGCTTGGTCACAGGACTGATATTATAGTTCGGGTACCTTCCCAACAGAAAATCTTCCGCAGGAAAATATTCGAACTGAAAATCCCAATATCTCCCTAAAAGATCGCTGAACAAGTCAATCCCATAGTAGCTAAGGCAGGTTCCAAACACACTGGTTATACAATACTGCGCAGGATAATAATTGACTCCATCAAGTTTGATCTCGCTCATACCTCCACCCCCTCCACGCTATAAGGTTGCGAAAGCATGGAACAGACGTTCCTCCGCTTTAATGATTTCCGCAACCCATGCTCCCAATTTATGCAATAGGTTCCCTGTATACATCATTTCATAATCCATGCACCAAACATCTACACAATGATTTATCTCATCCTGTATCGTCCAGTTACAGGCTTGGGACATCCATTCCTCCAAATAACGTCGGTTTCCCTGCCTCTGCTGTGATAAAATATATAATCGGCTGGATATCCATCTTCCCCAGGCGTTCATCCATTCTTCATGTCCGTGTTGGGCAAACAGCTGCAAATCCTCCAGCATGAATTTCATGCCGGCAATACCTTCACCCCGGATTACCTCAGGCTTTCTGGTAACCGTACCCGGTTGCATCCCCTGCAGCCACGCCTTGAATAGCTCAGTCTTCCGTCTATGGGTCTGCCCTGCTTCAAATCTTAACACGTACATCATCAAGGAAGAGTGATGTGTCTGTATTAACCTCTCTATCTCTGAACACGCGTAGGAGGACATATGTAGTTTAGTTCCATTTGCCTCGTAGAAGCTTTTCCACAAGCTCTCGGGATGATAAATGAAATAACGTCCTGTATCGGCAAGCATGCCTATGAAGCATGAATCAGACAGATCATCCTTTGGAAGCGTGGATACCGGGTCTAAAAACCATCCCGCCTCCATTAAGAAATCCCAGTTTTCCAATGTATTGCCCGAAATTGTAAGAATGAACGGCTTGCCTTCTTCATCGCTGTAGATGCCTCGCCAAATAACCTTTTCATATATAAATCCCCAATACTCTCCGGTGATTTCCTTATAGAAATCAATACCGATGCGAGCAAATACGTCATTCAGAATGTCCAGTCTTGTATCAGGTGGAGGAGCAAAGGACCCAAGCATAGTTAGGCCCCAACTCCTTTTTCTCTCAGGCAATGGGCAATACTGGCTACGCTATTGAAAAGCTCAACACTGATATCCTCATCGTCGAAAGTAAACTCATAACATTCTTCAAGTGCTACAATCACATCAATAATAATAATGGAATCGAGATTTAATCCACCACTAAGCAGAAACTCGTCATCCTCAATTTGCTCAATCGTCAAGCTGCTCTCTGATTTTTCAATAATAATCTCTTTAATTTTATTTTCGATTCGCATGCTTGGCCTCCATGTTAGGCATCTTATAGCTCCAGTTCTTTTTTTCTGGACACCAATTGCCGATATTCTTCATCTAACTCGCTGTAGCTTTGACCATCCCGCGATACCTTGTCGATCTTGCCCAGGATTTCAATAATTCTGTTTTCGAGGAGCATTTTTTCTTCGACAACGGATTGTATTTCATTTGCCGGTAGTTGGCGGGATTGCTCATAGCGCTTCACAATAGATCCGCGCTCAAAGACCAGGAAATAATCGCAAATATGCTCCAAAAAATAACGGTCATGGGACACTAATAACATTGTCCCTTTATATTCTGCCAACACCTTCTCCAATTGTTCTATGCTTCGTATATCAAGATGGTTGGTCGGTTCATCCATAATAATCAAGTGTTTATCATTTAAGATTAACTTGGCTAATTTCAATCTTGTTCTCTCACCCAAACTTAGCGAACGGACGGGCCGCTTAAGCATGTCTTCAGTAAATTCCAGACGGGATAATAAAGTGCGTGCCTTTTCAAGCTCAGATCTCTGAGACAGCTCAAGTGTTTCCAAGGGAGTTTGCTCTTCCTTCAAGTCACCAGCTTCTTGGCTGAAATAGGCAATATCCAAGGATGGGCTTATCCAAATCTCACCTTCGTCCAAGTGCTCCATTTGCAGGATTGTTCTGATCAGCGTTGTTTTTCCGCAACCATTTTTCCCGGTAAGAGCAACCTTATCTCCAGCCTTCAAATAAAATGAGCAATGTTCAAAAAGCTTAATCTTTCCAAAGCTTTTAGATATTCTTTTAGCCTCCAGAATCCTGCTCCCGTGCCGCTTCGTTTGTTCCAGATTAAAAACGATCTGCGCCTCATCTTTTGGCCTGTCGATTCCTTCGATCCCGATTTTCTCCAAGCGCTTAATTCTAGATTTGACCTGCCTGTCCATCTTTTTTGCCTTTGTTCTATAAAACTCTTTGGTACCTTTCCTCATATCCGCCATTTTTCCGACCTTACCCGCTTCCACATGGGCCTTTTCAGACCAGGCATCCAACCGCTTGATTTCTTCCTCTATTTTCGCCCGTTTTTTTTCCTGCATATGGTATTGATGTAATTGGGATTGATAGTTCCGCTCCTTTTCTTCTTTATAAAATGAATAATTTCCGGAGTAGATACTGATCTTTCCTTCGTTCAATTCCATGATCTGATTAACCGTTTGATTCAAAAAATAGCGGTTATGCGATATAATAATGACTGCACCTTTGAATTTTCGGATTTCATCGACCAGCCATTCAACTCCCTCGGAATCCATATGATTCGTTGGTTCATCCAGGATTACTATATCCGGCTTGGATATCCAAATCTTCAGCAATGCAATTTTCGTTTTTTCACCGCCGCTTAATCCTTGATAGCGCTGATCTTCCCAATCAATCATATTCTCAATCCCAATCCTGCTCGACAATTGAAAAAGTTGTTCGGCCTGCTCCCGGCTTTCCAGGATGGCCGGCTCGGGCGACATAGACTGAGTATAGGAGGTAGATTGTAACAGATAGCCTATCTTGAGATGAGGCTGATGATAGATGATTGTACCTTTATCCGGAGTTGCTGAACCAAATAGGAGATTAGCCAATGTACTTTTACCGGTTCCATTGTGGCCTACCAAGCCAATTCGATCTTCTGATTTGATATCAAAAGTGATACCGTCCAGAATAATCTTTTCAGCATAGGCTTTTGTAATTCCAATGCAGTTGGCTAAGATCATATTCTTAGTTCTCCCTTCTTACATTGACAATATAATTACAGATTCCTTGTAAACTTCCAAAGTTTTCATCATTAAACTCGTTATCGTGCACCTTAATACCAAAGTTGATTTCTAAAAATTGAAGAATATGAAATAAATCAAAGGATCCTATCCCCAGTTCCTGCAGCTGTTTCTCGTCAGCTTTATCCAACATTTCTGTTTCCAGAAAAAAGGCTTCTGAGACAAATGCTTTTAGCTGATTCATTACCTCCGTCTTCTCAATAAAAGATCTCCTCCATTCTGCGGTTTAGTGCAGAAATCCAGCTTTGTGTCATTTTCTTATGTTTTTCCTCGAAAAACTTGTAAGAATATTCATCCATAATCTTCATTCTTCTCAACTTCTCGACCACAGTCACTTTATCGGTCATTTTACTGGACTCCGTCCTTGGCCGGTCGGTGTACATGCTATAGCGTATAAAGTCAAAGTAATCGCACGTTAAGCTGTTCAACGTCAGATTGAAGTCTTCTTCTGTCTCTCCCGGGAAACCAATCATATAATGGGTGGAAAAGAGGACATGGGGGTATTTTTCTTTAAGATATTCCACTGCTTGGAGAACCTGCTCCAGCGTATAGTGACGTTTCATCCTTTCCAGAACTCTGTTGCTGCCCGATTGAAGCGGTACACAGATCGAAGCTATCCGCCCATCTGCTAATAATCCCTCCATTTTATCCAGATGATTGACCATCCAGAATGGTTCAAAGTTGCGCACGCTGTAATTGACCGGGAGATCAAGAGCCAGAAGCTCCTTCATTAATTCGTAGAAATCGCTATCCATGTCTTTTCCATAAGAGCCTACATCGTCACCTGCTAGGACAATTTCCGTATACCCCTCCTCAGCCCCCCGCATAATCTCTTTAACAATTTGTGCTATCGGCTTACTTTTGATTTTCCCTTTTACAAATCGTACGGCACAAAAGCTGCAAGCTCCACCGCATCCCCTGGCAACATGGACAAAATATGCTTCTTTATAGACCTCCTCAGTTATTCTTCTGAAATACATAGGACGTTCCATTTCTAATTCACTGTATACATTCTCCATTTCCCGTTCAAGTGCAACCAATGTCTTCAGCTTCCTGGTTGCCGTTGCAACCGCTCCCTGCGGATTGGGCTGATCCTGGCTAACTGAGGGGAAATATAACTGATGACCCACCGCTGAGTCATCCCAAGAAAAATCCGTGATTCCCAATATTTCTGCCAGTTTGGTAACATCCCCATGAGAGGATTTGAAGGTAAGAGCGCCTGTCTCATCCAATCGCTCCCTCTCAATTGCAGGTAAGCAACCGCAAATGATTAATCGGGACTCTTCCTTGACTTTGGAACGCAAAAATGAATATTTATCCATGGACTCATTTGCCAAATAACTTGTAACTCCGCAAGTGACTAATATCACCACATCGGCATCGGCAATTACTTCAGTCATTAAATATCCGTTCTGCTGAAGAAAATCATGATAAAGTTGTGCATCCAATAGGTTTTCTGTGCATCCTAAAGAATAAATATGCGCTTGCAGCACTTATATTCCTCCTCCTTCTGCTTCCTCAATGTAATTGATTAACCTTTTACTATGAGCATGGATTTGCGGGACAGCCGCACATAACGTTTCAATAATAAATTTTTTCTGACCAAAATGCTGACAGATTGTCGTATAGGCTTTCTTATTGATTTCTCTAAGCTGTTCGTTGGACATCGCATTGATCTGTAGAATCTTTTCTGCAAGTTGTGCCGGATCACTCTCAATAGTAAATCCGTTTATCCCTTCCTGGATCAATTCTTTATATATTCCATTGGAGTTAGCTATGATTACATTGTTATGACCCTGTGCCATGTACATCGCTTCCATTGGAACAATTGCCCCTGGTTCATTTTCGGACAACAGGCATGTGCAGACTGTGTTTTTCCAGTGCAGTAGCGCATTGATTAATTCAAAATCTTTATATTTCTCAATTAGTAATCCGCGCAATGAATTCGCTTTGAGGTACTCTTGAAGCGCTGAGTATATCCCATTGGTAACAGCCACCGGAAATATATCCTCAGGCAAATATTTACTTGCCCTGAATACCAGATCCAGTCTTTTATAGTCTACCGGTCTTCCCCAGCTAAAAATGACTTGCTTATCTATGGGGATTTGATACTTCTGCAAAAGCCGAATGATCTGTGCATCGCTCAAAGCTTTGAACCGCTCTTCACCAAACAATACACCTCCTTTTGCAGGTATAAACCCGTCTTCCGGGACCATATAATGCATTTTAAACAGATCTTTCATATATTGGGACACATACCCGATCTTTGCATTAGGGCTGAACTTTGTCCATTGGGCAGCGAGATAGTCCATAGATAAAATATTTTCGTTACGCTCTTTATGAAAAGTAGAGAATGCAGAATCATGTGTCATATGAATCGTTCGGATGTCTGCTTTGAAAGCCTTGAGCTGTTTATGGATATATACATGCGTTAAAGCCAGACATGAGGAACCTGTTATTACTAATGTGGCTTGGTGTTTCTCAGCAAGATTCAATGCAACAGTGGCAGCGGAAGCGCTGAACAGCTTCCAGTTCTCCACTGAGCCGATCCAATCCTGTCCGTAGGTATTGTTTACAAGCTTAAAAAAAGCCCCTCCAGTGCTTTCGAGCAACTCTTTAAGTTGATCATAGTTTTCCCGTGAATACGTGGGCACTGCAGTTAGTAACGCCGGCTCACAAGCATAGAGCGTAAGGTTAATAGACAGATTGCAGAATTGATGTCTCATCTCCACGACGGTTTCAATGAAACTTCGGAAATATTTAGCAATCCCCCCGCTCTTATGCTGTATTCCTTCCGTAGTGACCAGAACAATAGCCAAATCAAGTCCATCGCTCCCGGCATTTTCTGAAAGAAACACACTGTTTTTCTTATACATCCTACTGTCGTAGCTCATGATTGCTTCCCCCTGTATTAAAGGATGGTGTTGTAACTTATACAATCATATAGTCATAGTTTCCCATCAGTCCGGCTAAAGCATCTGCGGAGTCCTGCTGACGGTAAACTGCATTCCCGAGAATATACATGCCGCCGTACCGCTGCCTGTCTTGATGCGATGCATCTTGGTACATAAAATTTTTTCTGGACCATTTTTTAGAAAGTTCAATGGATATTGGGCTGCGGCACGCCTCCGTTCCGGAGCACTCTCCTGTAATGGCATGCCATCTTGCTGAATAGCAGGTTCTGCCTATTGAGATTAGGGCATTGTTGGCATAACCCGTTACCTTCATTCCCATACGATGCCATTCCTCAATGAAGGAGGGGGCGCAAATATTCACTTCAAGTTCATAGATATTATAGCGGTTCAGCACTTCAATCTTGGCTTCATGGATAAAAGAAGGCCCTAAGACGGCAGCTGACAGATCAGCTTCTTCTTGTTTCATAATTTCATCGCTCCAGGGTGAATCGATGATTGAACGAGTGAGCAGCCTGCCTAAGACAGGAATGATGTTTCCGTCTTTTATCAAATCTAGACACCTGAATAAAAAACCGTAATCATTAAAAGTTACTTTTAATTTCTTTTCTCCTGCCAAAGAGTAGATGCAGTCATACAAATGCTGCATATTCTGCTCAGGCACGAATGGGGTAATATATCGTATACTGCGGCCTTTTCCAGCTTCTTGTTCCGCCTGAGACAGCATTGCTTCCTGGGTTGCCTTGTATATGCATCCCTCATCTCCGATAACGAACGGATCGGTGCTCACGCTGCCCTCTTCATGTTCTACATACATTCGTTCAATGATCATTAGATTTATCCTCCAATGAGATAAGCATGGTCACTGTATTTACATCTGTTACCGGAGCACCATATTTTGGTCCACCAATTGGGCAGCCCGGCTCTAATCTGCTCATCACCCTCTCCGTTTCTATAATGTTCCAGTGCCGATTTATAATGCCGGATAACCTCAACAGTCCGTTTGTAGTCGCGGTCCCGCCCTACGATTTTCAAAGTATTGACTCCGGATTGCTCTAATCTATGAAGTGAACAGATGGCGCAACCCTTTTCCACGTCAAATATCCTTCCGTTTCCCTGCTTGCCTTCACAACAGGCGGAATATACTCCTTTACAAGAGATGCCGGGATCAAAATCATTAACGGCACCTTCCCCCAAATCATGCAGAAATCCGCAAGCACCGTTAAAAAATGAACATCCCAAATATCCAATTACTTCAATTTCTATAGGGGATCTGGAGCAGAGTGCTTCAATTTCCTCCATACAAATATGATAGGATAGTACCACTCGCTCAACACCGAATTGTTCCAAAAAGAGTATTTGCTGTAAATTCAATGTTTTAAAAAAAACACTGGCATGCAGCTTCACATTGAATCCCTGCTTGCTAGTGATATTTAAAAGTCCCAAATCGCCTATAACCAATGCGTCCACGCCGGCATGTACACCTTTTTCCGCATAGGCCAGGTAATGATTCTCCATGTCTCCACTGATAGCACCATTATAGAAAAATGGGGTATTACATAAATAATTAACTTTAATCCCCCGGTCATGTGCATAATTCACGATGCCCCGTAATTCATCCTCCGGACAGTTCATGTCAGGATAATTAATCGAAGCTTTGCCTCTTCCAGTAAAGGAGTAGGTCCTAAAAACTCCGTCGTCTCCACCCAAGTAGATCTCTTCAGCACCGGCCTCTATAACCTGTCTGGCTGTATCAAATGAAATAGCTGGAGCCATAATCTTCATTTACTTCCCCCTGTTCTAGCCGCTGTAATGCCCCTTATGAAAGAAGGGAACCGCATCTTGGTTGGAGCATACTGTACATCGCACAGTAACTGCATTTGTATTCTCCGCAATGCACCTTTCATATTCATGAATACAGAGTTCACCTTCGACAAAACGTTTCATAAGCTGCATTTCGACAACCGGATGCTTACGTGTTAATTTATCAAAATGTCTTACCGCGTTGTATTCATCCCGCTTATGAAGCATATGATAAGAGGCTATCTCCGGGCAGAAATGGACGGTCTTGCCTTTTAATTTGGCTCTATAGCCCAGTTCCAGATCTTCTAACCTGTCTAAATGTTCATCAAAGCAGCCAATATCTGCAAAAACTTGCTTTCTAGCAGATAAATTTCCTGTTAGAAATAAATACCAGTTAAGGTTTGCCGAATTTATATCTGCTCCGTAGCGGGATAACAATAAAGTATGCATGGGTTCCATATGCCTGTTGTAGTGGGAATAGTTCCGCTCCAATCTGTCCTTGATATTCTGTCTTTGGCGCTCGTTAATCCCTTGATATAATTCCCATCTGATCCCGCAAACGAAATCAGCAGAGGTCTCGTTTAATACCTTTATATGTCTTTCTATGCAATCAGGGGGTAGTATCCTGTCATCGTCCAAAAAAAGGATGATCTCCTGATCCGTCTTCACGCGTTGGATGCAAGTATTTCTGGAAGCCGAGGCACCCTTTGTTGCTGCGTTTTTGATAGAGGTAATCATCAAGTGGCATGACCATTTCCGAATAACTTCGTCAGTATGGTCCGAACTCCCGTCATTGCATATCAGCACATTAAAATCTTTAAATGTTTGCAGAGTCAAAAAATATAAGACGATATCTAAATAAGACGCTTTATTCCTTGTAGTGATTACCACATTAACCATGGATCAGGCCCGTCCCAGAAGCAAAAAAATCACAGAACTTTCCGATATGGTTAATGGCTTCAAACGTCAACTGCTCATCTGGAAAAACCACCTTGAACTCTTCTTCCATTAGAACGACAATATTTAGCATTGCGATTGAATCTGCGCCCAGATCGGAGAAATATACTATCTCCTTCAGAGCATCCGAATCAGACACCAGATCCAGTTCTATCAGCTTTTCATATAAAAAACCTTTGACATCATGCTTGTCCATCTATAACACCTCTTTATCTTCAGAATGAACGATTGTAATCCAGTCCGGTAATAAACGGCTGTCAGGCCTCAAATCCAGATAAAAGTTGGGGTCAAACATCGAATCCTCCTGTTTTTTAAATCCGCATTGCAAAAGTAAATATAAGAATGGTCTGTTGTAGGGTGTTTTTTTGTATTTCACATATATCCGGTTGTGTTGCCCCCTAATCGCTAGCTGCACCCCGTAATCCAGCAAGGCATTGGCAACTCCTTTACCCAGTAACCGACACGACACAATTAATAATTCGACAATGAACCCCTCTGTATAATTAAGAATAAGCACACCCGATACATCGTAAGAACCGTATCTATCTTTCACGTCTGCTAGTAATACTCCATATTGCTCGCTGTCGATCATCCACTTCAGGTCATTATCAGAATAATCTCTCTTATTAAGGTTGAGCTGATTCGTTCGTGTAATCAGTTCTCTGATTCGCTCTATGTGGTTGTAGCGCGCTCTGGATATGGATACTTGCATTTGACAGCTAAGCAGAAAGTCTTTGTTTGTGACGAAGTAACGCTCACGGTCCATTAATCTTTTTTCTTCCAGCCGGTATAAATCTATTCGGTCTATAGTATTCGGATTTAGCTCAGCGAGAAGCACCATGATGTATTCCTTCATGTCTGTCAAATTCCCACTCGGAAATGTCTTTACATCTTCATATGTGTTTTGTACCTCATCCAATTCATAAAGCTGGTCATCCAGGAATAGAACATCTTCCGCTTTAAAATGAAGATTATCTATTATCCGTTTGATGGATTTGCTCTTCGGATTCCAGTTAATCTGCGGATAAATAAAATAATCAATAATATCCAGATCCTTCAGTCTGCTTAAGGCCTGATTTTTATCGTTCTTGCTAACGATGGTTTGCAGAACCTTCTTCTCATGAATGAGCTCTAAAATATCTTTGATACCGTCTCTTAACTTCACACTTGAATCTTCGATAAGCACTCCATCCAGAATCGTGTTATCTAAATCCCATACGATACATTTCAACAACTTGTTCACCCCGCCTCTTCACATGAATCTTTAAATAAATTCGACTTCTATCCAGCGGTACTCCCTACCGGCGTCATCAACAGGAATAAGCACTGTGTCTTTAGCAAACCCTTCATAGTAAGGGTGGTTTGCAACCTGATTCGACCAAGCTTTTGCAATCACTTGTTTAACTTTAAGCCCTGGAGGGAGTGGTATTTCTACAGTAGTACTGCTTACAGAGGCAATCAGGGCTTTTTCCCTGGTATACGTAACCAAACATTGCCCGTTGATTGAGATTGCTGAGTAGAAACCAGACAATGAGCCTGTTGTATATTTCCGATAATACATCTGATCTTTCGGACGAACCACAAGTTGCATGTCTGGTGTTACCGGAGCGTGATTATACACATACCAACTGGAATTCAAACGACGGTAATCTGTCTCGCTAAGAGCTTCAAAACTGAAAAACTTTTCTGAGCAATGAAAACTTGGAATACCTATCACCGGAGCCAGCATACAATAATTCTTGAATTTTTCCGCATGCATCCAGAACCCATCAGTATCAATCAATTTGTTTCGGATCTTCACCGCTTTTGCCGCGCGCTCTAGCCAGATGTTCACATCTTCGCCCCACTCATCATTCAACCGAATGACATCCAGAGGCACACTTGGTTCAATGCAGGTATCCGATATAAAAGCATCCTCTTTTATGGAATGGGCCCATTCATAGATATATGCGTTTACTTTAGAGCGTAGTTGGTCGCCGACTCCCCATCCCTGATCGTATAGGAAGGGCCTGCTTGTGTCTGGCGACAAATAACTGTAATCCAGCTTGATACCATCCCCATTGAGGCAGCCTTCGTTGGCTGAAAGCATAAATCGGATCACATCTCTGAAGTAATCTCTTACAACCGGACAAGTATGGTCAAACATACGAAAGATATCCTGCTGCAGTGTCATATCCGGTGTAATCCCGGGCGGAAGCTCTCCCTCAATTTTAAAGAGCGACAACCACAGCAGAACCCTGTGGCCTCTTCGGTGAAGCTCATCGATGACCTGACGCAACGTCTCCTTGTCCTTAAAAATGCTGGATATGGAAAAGTAATTCCCTGTATTGGCATACCAATAGCCATCGATGAGCACCGTAAAGTCGGTGGAATCTGTCATCTCCTCTATCTTTGTAATATATTTCACAAAACTATCATGTTCTAAGTCAAAACGGTAGACACCGTTCTGCCCAAGCTTATAATATTCGGCTATATCCGAATTAGGGCTAAGTATAGGTTTGTTCCACCAGCTATAAAAAGGAGGGTCAATTGTATAATGCAGAGCTTTAGAGATCTCATAATGCTTCTCCAAAATATCATATGAACGCTGAAGATGATCAAAGAAATAGATGCAAGGCGGCTGATCATCTGGAGTAGCCGGGTGATAACCATTAAATATCATTTTTATCGTTCTTGAGCCATTCTGCTTAAATATAGTTGAATGGACTGGTAACGCACCGGGTAAGGAAAATCCAAACCAAGAGTTCTCTTCCTCTGTTAAATAATGGAGCTTTCCAGCCAAGACTCTTGGTTGTGGAGTCAACCCCCATGTTCTAATCTTATTGTTGCGTTCCTCCGCAATTGGCGAAATATAGCTTTTGGTTTCCACATAACATTTTTCCCAACCGGTCTGATAGTTTTGATAGTCAGCGGTAAAATTCCTTAACAGGCTTAAATTTGCATAAGAATTGTGAAAATAGACAAGTTCCTTGATATATCCTTTTATTCCGGCAATGTAGTAGGAGATTTGATTGTTAATTACTTGAATAACAGCCTGGTAAGGGTGTTTTTCAGACATAAGCACATATTTCCCGATAGAGCTGTCTATAGACAACGTATCAAATCGCATTTGGCGGCCATCAATTACGGGCAGTAGGTTCAAAATAAAATAGGTAATCCCATTTTTAATAATAGTTATTCTTTTCTTCCCTATTAAAGAGTATTCATAGCCATTTCTGCTCAATAGTAAAAGATTATCTATGACGTCCCTCTCCTTGCCATTCTAATTTAACCGCCTGCACTTGAATAACACTTGGAAGCATAGCGGATGAATGATATCGATATCGATAGAAAAACAAGACTGACCAGTAAGTTAATAATGGTAAAGGAGGTAGGGAGTTTCCCTAAAAAAATCGCTGAAGGATAACTCGCAACCATAAAAAGGGGAACAATAAAGGAAAGAATTAGTTGAACGGATTTGGGAAACAAGCCTACAGGGTACTTCATGATTTCACCCATATCTACCATGACGTTAATAAAATTCCCTGTTTTAACTGTCCAAAAAGAAAAGGTGTATAGAATCAGCGAAAGGGAATAATAGACAAGAAAACCACTGATCAGCAATACAAGATAAAGGACCACAGATAAGATGTCAAATTGCATATTCAGCTTGTAAAACGACAAGCCTACCAAATAAATCCCGAAAAGGCCGCTGCCTATTCCTGCAATATTAAAATAGCGAAAAGATAACAAAAACACTGTCGACATCGGTTTTACCAATGCAAAATCAAACTCTCCGTTCTGAATCGCCATCGGAATCCGGATATGATTAAAAAAAACAAACGTCATATAAACGGAAAGGATAATAAACGAAGTTCCAAAAATAAATATCATTTGGTATTTATTAAAGCCGGCAACTTCCGGTGTATTTAAAAAAATCAGCTCTATAAAAAATATCTTCAGGATATTAAACACAAAATCAGTTAAAAGATTGGTTACGAAATTCATTCTAAATTCCAAATCGCGAATGATGCAATTTTTCATGAATACTTTCAATAACAAGTAATAACGCTTGATCACTAAGCTCATCCCCCAAAAGCAGAGTATCTTCTCTCCCCTACAAACCACATTAATCTTCCAGCGAAGAATAATAGTATCACCCAAAAAAACTGAAAGGCCAAATTGGTCATAACGTAATTTCTCTCCAGGTTAGTGGTAAATAAAGTGATTGGAAAATAAATAATATATTTAAAAGGAAGGAATACCAGCAGCTTTTGCAAAAAATCCGGAAAGAAGTCAATAGGGATCATCCCTCCGCTGAGAAACGTTGAGATTAAGCCAAATGCAGTGAATATTTGGGACACTTCCAGAAACCAGAAAGATAACAGTGCCAATAAGTAATAAATAAAAAAACTGATTAAAAGGGCCTGGACTAAAACCAGCGCACCAACTAGCAGCGTAATTGCAGAAATGCCTAAACCCGTAAAAAAGAGTACTGTAACAAGGAGGATGAATGCAGCGATAGTAAAAAGAATTTTTCCGCCAAGTTCACTGACAAGCCAATAAATTTGATGATCCAATGGTTTTGCTAAATATTTAGACAATGTCCCCGACTTGATCTCTTGCGCAATTGCAGGGTAAACACTGGCCTGAATTATTTTGGAAATAACAATAGCGACCAATATATAAGAGAGTATCCTGGGAAG
Organism: Paenibacillus piscarius; assembly: GCF_022234545.1. Classification (GTDB taxonomy): domain Bacteria; phylum Bacillota; class Bacilli; order Paenibacillales; family Paenibacillaceae; genus Paenibacillus_AQ; species Paenibacillus_AQ piscarius. Next base: position 274,457 of record NZ_JAIEUI010000005.1, on the reverse strand, counting down.
TGAATAACCACGAATCGTATCATATTGATTGACACTGTATATATTGCTCCATAATAAGATCTGCACGGCAAGAGGAATAATTCCAGAAAGAATTCCCATTGCGAAATCGACTCTATAGGCTATTGAGTTCTGCAAGGTAATCTGAAAGAGCTTGGTGTATTTATTCCACTTCATTTTCCTCGCACTCCTATACATTAAAGGTTTCTAAAATAACATCTTCTATAGGGGTATCATTTATAGATATATCTAATATTTTATAGTATTGATGCATTATATTAGATGTAGAGACAACATGATCATTATCCACTTTCAGTTCGATTTCGTATGGAGATTTTATAGATATGATCTCTCCCAGTTGCTCAATGGCATTGACGTCCACCGTTTCGGCAAAGGTAATCTTGAATACTTTGCTTTTAGAAAACATTCGTTTGGTATGCTCAAGACTGCCGTCATAGATAATTGAACCTTTATTGATAACGATTAACCGCTTACACAAGTTATCAATATCATTCATATAATGACTTGTGAGGACGATCGTTACTTTCTTCATTCTGTTATATTCCAATATAAACTCCTGGATTTTCTTTTGTGAGACCAGATCAAGCCCGATCGTAGGTTCATCCAGAAAGATAACTTTAGGATCATGAAGCAAGGAACCGATCAGCTCCATCTTCATTCTTTCTCCAAGTGAGAGAGTTCTTACAGGTACCTTTAACAAGTCTCCCACCCCAAGAATTTCTACTAAGTCATTTAGAATCTTAGTAAACGACTTATTGTCGATCTGATAAATCGCCTTGTTCAGTTCAAAGGATTCGTTAGACGGGAGGTCCCACCACAACTGATTTTTCTGCCCCATAACGATCGAGATTTGCCGCCGAAATTCATTATTACGCTCCCATGGACAATACCCCATCACACTAACTGTTCCCAAGGTGGGATGAAGTATGCCGGACAGCATTTTTAAAGTCGTGGTTTTTCCTGCTCCATTCGGCCCCAGAAAACCGATAACTTCTCCTTCGGCTATATCGAAATTAACCATATTCACTGATGTGGTGTCAAAAAACTCCCTATGAAACAGATTTTTGAGTGTGCCCAACATCCCTTTTTCCTTTTTATAATTGCGATAGGTCTTGGTTAGGTTTTCAACTTTTATAATATTCATCATAAAACAACCTTCACTTTATATTTTTGATTCAAAAAGATTGCAACCCATATAAAACCATTTTCATCAAATAATATATCCCAAAAACCAGTATATGTAAGTGACTAATGGCACAAAATCATTTAATACATTAGCTTAAGTCTTGCCAACAATAAAAACGGCAACTTTTGTTAATGGAGCTGGAGATTTTATATAATTGATTGTCTATGCTGGTATCCGCAACATCTGTAATTCCATATAAAGACAGTTGATGGACCGTACTCATCCATGAAAGATTGCTTACCAGATTACTTACAAGCTCATGCTGAATCTCTGAAGAACTACTGATTATTCTCTGATCGATACACGACATTAAAGGTATTTTGCTATCGCGAATATTTATTGAAGCAAGATAGTTTTTAAATTCACTTTCTGCCCTTCCGAAAAAACTGGTGTGATGGTAAGGGAGTGTGGAATGGAGCTTAAATACTTTCAAAGCCCCCTCTCTTTCCGCATCAGCCATTACAGTATGTACGTCGCACTCTAATCCTGTAATTACATGATTAAAACGGCCGTTCACATTCGCGATTTCTACAGTACAATTGGTGGAGGAGTCATGAATTAGCTTATCCAGCCTGTTTCGGGTGAAACCGATAACTACGGCAACTGCCCCTGTATCTCCCTTTAAAGACTGGGACAATAATCGATAGGCTGTCTGAATTAACTCTATGCCTGTTTTGAATGTATAGGCTCCTGCAAAATGTAGGGCTGAGTATATTCCCAAGCTGCATCCGCACAGAAGTTCTGCCTTTAAACCGATACCTTCATAAAATTTGGCTACGGCACAGCTTAAGGAATAGTTTGCAATTTGATCAAACAATTCAAGCTCGTTATTCATGTTATCGGATAGATTATTCAGTCTGGCTGCTACGTCAAATCCAATAATATCTGATGATGCATTTATTAAACAATTTATGCTCTTATTAAGCGAATCATTACTAACCCTAAAAAGGTCCATTTTTTTTGTCCCGAGTCCCGGAAAAATAAATGAAAACTGATGTTTAGCCACTTCAGACTTCCCTCCAATGCGTGTATCCTATGGTTTTATTCCTTACGGGTGAAATACTATGTACCCCAATTTCTAAAGCATACTCAAAGATATTGAAAGAATATGATAATTAAAATTATCTGGAAGTTGAATTCTTTTAATTTTTCTTTCAAAATCAGTAGCAAAAGAGAGCACATTAATAAAAGCTAGTTCTTGTATAGTGACTACAGTCCCTCCCTCATTGCGTTGTGTCGTACCCTGAATGGCTGCGAACTCCTTGTACATGGGCTCACAAGAAAGATCTGTGACCATTAGCTCTATCATTTCCGTGTAGTCAAATTCATACTCAACTGTAAAATTCACAATCGAGTTCCCCCATTCAGAGCAGCCAAGAACATGCACTTCATTTATACCTTTTATATTTATCTCCACCAGTTGTCCTGTACAAGACACATTATCGTAATGATGATTAAAATCCGGAAGCGCAAAGATATAGGAACCACTCTCATAAATGCTTGCATTTACGATATTCCGCAACAGAAAGTATTCGCCTAACCCTGTTAAATCAGCTTGTATGTTGTTATGATTTTCTAACACAAAACCTTTGTTATTAGCTATAGAGGCAAGGTTTACACATTTAAAATTTCTTTTATTGTTTGATAACATATCCTTAAGACTCATATATTCTTGTGGCACGACGTTACGATTCTAAGATGCTAAAAATAATGTTTGGCACTCTTCTAGTAAATTCTCTTCAAAAGCTGCAGCTAAATATATTTTATCGGCAACCTTATCTACTTTTTTAAAAAAATTATCCATCAAAAGAGACTTTGCTAAAATATTAAGTGTGATTTCCCAATTTAATGCAGAACGGTAGAATTTATCGCCAATTTTGTCCAGTTCTGCAATACCATATTTTGTTTTAATGTAATTAAGCATATATGCAAATCTTAATCTTCCTAATATCACCTGATTTAACCCATCATAAATGGAGGATAATTGCGCTACCTCTGAAGTTTGCGCTTCACCATAATCAGCAGAATTTTGGATATCATTTGCGAATCGCCTCATGCTCTCAAATTGATCACAATTGATCGCTAAAAACAAGTCTTTGACCATAATTATTGCTTCTTGTTTCGTGTACTTTGGCTCTTCGATGAAGATGACACGGCCAAAAAAATGAGTTGCTTGATTTACCAAATCAAAAGAAATTAGTTTGTCTTTTTTATCAAAATAGCAATCTGATATCATCAGCGAACGTTTTACACGATCTATACCTGTAACTACACAGGCATGAGCATTATGTTCTTTATGAAAAAAAAACGTATCCCACTCATTATAGTAACCATCCAGTCCAATAATCGTCGGTGTTCCCAAATGAATTTGATTTTCAATTAAATCATATAATTGATTAACATCATCATTAACATGCATTTTTATATCTGTTTTGTGGTATCTAAATAAAGATTTATATATATTGTTAATCGTGATTGCATTAAATATATTCATTAAATTTTCCTTATTACTCTCTTTGTCATATTTGAATTCCCAACTATCCCAATACATTAATTCAAAATCTTTGTTAATCCATGATGAAATTGAATAAATAATATCATCTATGCAGGTGGGATACCTTCTGTTGTTCTTAGGAAACACTCGTTTTATAGAAAAATCGATCTTCTTTAGCATAAATCCACCTTTATCTACAGTAATATAAAGCACTTCATAATCCATCCGGTAGCGTCGTCAAAGCTTAAATACAAGCGCTCTCATTATTGTAATTGTACTTACATTAGATTTGATTTGATTTGAAAACCGCTGACTCAATAATGTAATTATATGTAACATTAAAACATATATAAGTTATTTTACAATTAAAAATCATATTTCGCAAACTGTGCCAATGTCGTGCTGGAGACCTTGATTCTTCTTGGTGAACTCATAAGCTAGGACGAACAAGCTAAGGAGAACCAATTTGCAAATGCCTAGCCGGCAAGAGCTTGACTGAATGACATTCCGTATATAGCTCACACTTCTCTGTCCCGGAAATTCCAGACAAACTGGCTACTGAGAACGAAGTAAGACTCGTAGGCTATAGCCAGATAATAGCCCGATCCATCCGTGAGAAGACCGATACACTTGAATGTCAGTATCATTCAATCAAGACCGCGCCAGCTCTGAAAATTCAGAATAGGAGAAAGAAAAACGGCTGGCTCAAGACACCGCCAGTGCTGCTACAAGAATTGGTCAATGATTAAATGAAAAAGAGGATACCCCGCAGCAGAAAGGCTAAAGGAGCATCCTCTTTTGTTAATATCTTTGGTCGATATTATCAGCAGTCGATAACCACCACATACTCATGTCATACAGATTCGTGCCGGTAACTTCGAAATGGCAGGTCTCAATTATCCCAAGTCAGCTTTCTGACCAACTAAGACGTTATTTTCACATAAACTCACATAGTGCTGAAATAGCTGCCTTCTCCATTGACTTCATATCAATTAATCTCGTTCTTACCTTTAACAACGAAGAAGAATTTCCGAAAAGTGAGTATTTTAAAAAGATATTTCTACTCTCTAATGCAGAGTTGTATAGATATAAAAATGTATTCCTTAAATGTTCCACAGCCGGGTTTCTTTCAATCAAATCTTCATGAAGAAAGAACTCCAGCCTGTCCAGCAGAACCCATTTATGTTCCCATAAAAAATGAAAAGGTCTTACATTATTGAAACCTGCGTTAGGGTCTCTAATGATTTTTTCAATACAATCCACTAATACATCATATGTATTCAAACCAAACACTTCATTCATGAATTCCTGTTCTCCATCTCTCAACGCTATAGAGTGGGATTCTAAATAGTCATAAAATTTTTGCTTTATACTTGGCATATGAATTGCATACTCCGCATTTTTTCTGTGTTTTATTAGTATAATTCCGTTAAACCGGTCTTGAAGGATATTAGTATTTAGAAAGGCAGCATTCATCTCTTCAAACGTACAATGGCTCTCAATATATTTTCCATTAGAAAAATTACCAGCTATATTAAATTTTCCCTCCAATAAATTATATCCAAAAACCATAACGTCATGTGTAAATGAATCGAATTTATTAAAAGTGTAAGAATTAACTAATTTCGATTCATCAACAAAGAGATAAACATAGGAGCTGTGGTTGATTGCATCAATTAGAAAGTCGACAATGGAATTATTCCATTTGAAATCAATAATCCACCGCTCTACAGAATTAAGATTGATGAAAGGGCAGTTCTGCGGAAGCGTCATACATTTGTAAAACGACATGGTATAGTTCAGCGGAGAGCTGTTCAGATGAATGAAATTTGAATAATACCAATTTTTGAAATCGGGATGAAAGGAGGCAACTGAAAGTGTATTGCCGATAATGGGGAAACCATATATTGGTGGAACCTTAGTGTAAAGTAATTTCAAACTCCTTCCCCCCTTTTTTGGCATATATTCATCATAGTACTTTTTCATAGAGTATTGAATCTTTTTTTGAACTACTTAGGTCATGTCAAAATAGGGCAACCGCAAAAGGCATGAGATAGTGAGGAAAGAACAGGAAGTCTTTGTTTTTTGTTTAATGAAAAATGGTATGCCTTTTTACACGTTTTTGGCCCTCACCCAGTCTTTCGATTATTCCCCTTCGCCCGTTTGGAGAAATCTCGTCGTAGCGTTTGAGAAAGGATTAAATGACCTGTTTCTTCAAAGAAACCCCGGCTTGACAGAAAAACGCTCTTACTCCATGGATCTTGAAGTACACCGTAATACTTCTTTAGCGAGATTGGAATCAAGATTGTGTAGAGTGGATTATGTGACGATCGGAAACCAAAGACAAATTGCTGAAATTCAATGGATGAGGAAGGGCCGGAACAATATCAAGTCAGAGATTCCGATGACTAGAAAATGACGTTATCTGCACCTTGGACTGAAATAACTTCGATGATTTCAAATACCAATTCGTTTTTGCTTATAAATGTCAACTGTGTGACTTTTGTAATAGGCCTCTTAATAATTAGGGATGACAAACGCGAGCATGAGAGTTGGCTAAACATGGCCGAAATTGAACTGACCGCAATGACGATCCAATGTCTGCGCCATATATATTGAAGTTTTTTAGGGCTGGAGAATGGGATAGAATTATTCAAGTGAAGTCATGTGCATATACCTTATTCCCAGATAAAAAGGCATAATTCAGCAGTATCTGTTAGACTACGCCTTTTTACAAATCATACCCGAATAGTGCCCGTTCGCCTCGTATAATGAACCCTTGGAGGAATGGTGGTGAAAATCAAATTATCCAGCATCATCTCTACGACGCAGCGTTCATTTGAGACAATATCATCAAGGCCAATAATAATTTTTTTGATTAGCTCCGAATTTCTCGTCAACTGTGCTTTTAATAACATATTACGAAACATGAGCATGTTCTGCTCAATTTGTTTGTAGTTATTATAAATGATATCTGCATTGTTCATCAATTTGCGGGATTTCATATATTGTATTCTTTTTAGCATCATTACTTTGTGGTCCCATAGTACATGCAGCGGCTTGATATCGTACTTATCTTTATTCTCCAAAAGCAAATCCAAATAATGCTTGATGTCCTCATAAACCTTCATTCCAAATACAAAATCCCTGGGATTGTCCATCATTCTGAATCTTTCCGAAGTATTTTTGGATAGGAGATAGTCATTCAGCGTCTCTGCAACTAAGGCAGTGTCAAAGTGATAGCTTGCTTTGTTGAAAAAACTTAATAAGCGCAGCCCGCCTCTTCCTTCTTCTAAATAATCAGTAGTTGCGTTGATGTTTAGATAAGCTTGCTCTACCTGCTCAAAAGACGCCTTAGTGTAAGAATATTTGCCTGTAAAAGTAAAGTCGGCCACATCGAACATTCGTTCCTCCCGGTTGTATCCAAAAATAAACAATTCGTGAGGAAAAAATTGTTTTTTATGGGCAAGGTTTCCTGAAATACAAGACTCATCAAAGATACCGTAAATATAATTATCAAGGTCAATAGCATCCACGAAAAATTGGCTTAAGTTTGTACTCATGCCGGCGATGGTTTCTCGTTTTAGCGTTTGGTTGTAAAGCCATGGGCAGTCAAAAATTATATTGGACTTGGGCCAGAAGTCGAAGAACAGTCCATGTGTATCGCTCCACAGTTGTATGTAATTGCTGTAAATCCAAGGCAACGTTTCATCATAGTTTGATAAAATTGACAATAAATTGGCGTGCCATGTCCAAGATGTTATGGGGGGACATTTCATCGGCAAAACTTTTTTTATCATGACTATCACTCCTGTATACTTTGAAGAGATTATATTAAATTGCAACACACCTGTATAGATCATATCGTACTATTTGGTTTTTTTTCCAAATAAATATACCTCGGATAGATTGAGTAGAGATGAAAGTCCAGATAACCTTACAGTGTATTATTGATATTGCTCTGTGAACATGCTCTAGTATTGGTTCCCAAATATCGGCGATCTGTCAGCGGCGAAACTGGCGCCATTGGCCTCGTATACCAGACCGTTAGATAACCTTGCCACCTATTAAGGCCAATGTACAAGCTCGGCTTAAGCAACTTCTTCACGAGCACTTCGTTGGCCTGACCGGGAACGGTACCCTCCTACTCTTTCTTCCCGAATATCCCGTAAAAAAACAAATTCCCTAGCTCTTTGCGCATATTAACGGTCAGCTTCTCCGCCATAGACGGGTTACCCATCATCGCTATTAATCCTTGCATATACATCATTATCGCTTCGGCGGATACTCCGCCGTTTATTTGATTCTCCGCCTGTCCCTGCTCAATTAACTTCATGATCTCGGGAATGATTACTTCTCCGGCGTACTGCTCCACATGCTCTTTGAATGCGGGATCCTCGAACATAAAGTTCTTCATGCCCTCACTGTTTAAGGTCTCTTGATTATTTACAGAAAGTTCGTACATCCTCTCCATTTTTTCTTTAAAGGTCAGATCGGAATGAATCATTTGGATGAAATCATTCCCGATGTTATCCATCTCATAATAGAACACTTCCTTAGCCAGCCTTTCCTTGCTTCCAAAAAAGTTGTAGATCGACGCCGGCGACACGCCTGCTTGCTGTGCAATCTCCCGCACACCGATCTCTTTAAAGTTACGGGTCATAATCAGCTTGGTTAACGATTGTAAGATTTGTTCCTTCTTCTGTTGTCTCCGCTTCTCGAAACCGTTCATTATCCAATCCCTGCCTTACTCTTTAAAAGTTATGTAACTGTTTAGTCTAATGTTATATTTTTATTGACTTCAGATCAAGCTGCGAATATTATGTAACTGAAATGATAATTGTTCTATGAATTTGCAGGGAGGTTGAATTTATTGATTAAGGTGGAGTCATTAACCAAGCTATACTCCAACGGTAAGGGCATACGTGATGTCAGCTTCGAGGTACAAGAGGGCGAGGTCTTTGGTTTTCTTGGGCCCAACGGAGCCGGCAAAACAACAACCCTCCGCCATTTGATGGGCTTCATCAATCCATCCAGCGGGAAGGCAAGCATTAACGGCCTGGATTGCCGAAAGGATGCGGCACAAATCCAACAAACGCTCGGATATGTCCCCGGAGAAATCGCCTTTTATGAGAACATGACCGGAGCACAGTTTCTGACATTCATTGATGAATTGCGAGGACGTAAAGATCACGCACGCCGGACCCAATTAATGGACCGGTTCGAACTGGAGACTGACCGGAAAATCAGGAAAATGTCCAAGGGCATGAAGCAAAAAGTGGGCTTAATCGCAGCGTTCATGAACGATCCTGCCGTAATTATTCTGGATGAGCCTACCAGCGGGCTAGATCCGCTTATGCAGAAACGGTTTGTCGAGCTGATCACCCTGGAACGGAGCCGGGGAAAAACCATTCTGATGTCTTCACATATGCTGGATGAGATTGACCAGACCTGTGAACGTGCCGGCATCATCAGAGAAGGTGAAATCGTTGCCGTGGAGAAGATCCATACGCTGAAGGAGGGGCTATTGCAGAGCTTTGTGGTAACGCTGGCCAGTGAAGCAGACCTGGCAATCATCCAATCCAGCGGTCTTGACTATTCTCAAAAAGGACCTCTTACCGTTGAAATCTACGTCAAGCAGAACTACAATGATATGCTTCGCACACTTTCGGATTGCAAGGTGATCCATATGGTCTCGCCCCCGCAGACGCTGGAGCAGATCTTCATGGGCTTCTATGGAAAGGAGCACTCCCTATGATCTCATGGGCCTTATTCAAAGCAAATATAAGAGTCAACCGTTTCATATGGCTGCTCATTACCGCTGTCTATTCCTTCTATTCCGCGGTCCTGCTGAGCATGTTCAATCCGGATAACGTAGACAAGATAAAGGAAATGCTGGATGTGCTGCCTGCCGGGTTAATGAACGCGATGGGGATGAATTTTGGGACCACTCTGCTTACCTTCTTGTCAGGGACACTGTACAGTATTCTGCTCTACCTGTTCCCGCTGATCATATCCATTATTGTCAACCATCGCCTTATAGCTGTACATGTGGATAAAGGCAGCATGTCCTACCTGCTGTCAACGGCCAACTCCAGAACCCGGATCGCTGTAACTCAGGCTGTATATAGCCTAGCTTCAATTACAGCAGTTTTCATGTGGATCACCGGTTTGACACTCGTCATCTCGTCGGCTATGTTTCCCGGATTGCTGGATACCAAACGGTTTATACTTTTGAATCTTTACGCGCTTCTGATGTATTACACCATCAATGGAATCTGCTTCTTTGCTTCCTGCGTGGCTAATGAAGGCAAATACAGCCTTGGGCTTGGGGCCGGTCTCCCTGTAATGTTTGTATTACTGCAAATGCTTGGTGATTCCGCAGAGAAGCTGAGCTGGATTGGGAATATGTCTTTGTTTGCTCTCTTCAGCCCGGAACGGTTATTCGCCGGTGACAGCTTTGCTTATGCTGCGATGGGGATTTTTGCAGGACTTGCTGTCATTCTGTATGCTTCAGGCATCTATTATTTCAATAGAAAAGATCTGCATATCTAAAATGCACTGTCCAGCTTGACCAATCTCTCTACGAACACCTCATTCGCTCTGCTGGGGACATGACCGGTCAGCCGCACAATCGAGAAGTCTCTTTCAAGGCTCAGGCCTTGTACGGGGACTTCCATGAGCTTACCGGTCTCGATCTCCCTGCGGACCACCCACTTCGAGAGAATGGCAATGCCCAGTCCAGCTGCGACAGCCTCCTTCACGCCCTGACTGCTGTTGATCTCATACGAGCGCTTCATTCTTAGACCGGCTTGTGCCAAAAAATGATTGCTGAACGAACGCGTCCCCGAACCGCTCTCACGCAACACCCAGATCAGATCCTGGAGTAAGCCCACCTCCGCTGCACCCGCTCCCGCGAGCGGGTGGTTCTCTGCGGCAACGATGATCAGCTCATCTCTCATAAAGGGCACAACCTGCAAATCTGCCGCCTCGGTGCTTCCCTCAATCAGCCCTACTTCAATCTTGTTCTCCCGCAAAGCCGCGACAATCTCCGTGGAATTGGCAATCGTCATGCCCATCTCCACCTCAGGATATTGCTTGGCGAAGGATGAGAACAGCCGGGGCATTACATATTCACCAATCGTAAAGCTTGCCCCGATATGTAAGCTTCCGCTGACGGTATCATGAAGCCTGGCCAGATCCAGCTTCACCGACTCGTAGAGATTTAGCATTTCCTTCGCCCGTCGATAGAACAGTTCCCCCGCTTCTGTCAGCTTCACCCATTTGGGTGACCGGTTCATGAGCTTTACGCCGAGCTCCTTCTCCAGATTGCGGATCTGCAGGCTGACTCCAGGCTGTGACAGATGCAGCAGCTCTGCTGCCCTAGAGAAGTTCCGCTGCTCCACAACCGTTACATAAACCACCAAGGATTCTAGCATGATAGATCGCTCACCACCTATAAGATAAGTATTTATTATGATACGCATTTAAAATACATATTTCCCTAATCAATCATAACTGAATATAGTTTTTAAAGGAACTAAATTCAACCTATTGGACGTGACTTCGATGAATCTACACTTAGCTATGCACATGGAAGTAAAGAAAAAACAGGGCTTTGCGCTCGGTATCGCCTTGCCTCTCATACTCGCCTTACTCGCCAAATATGTGTCAGCCTTCCCCTTCCTGTGCATCATGGGGCAGTTAGTCATAGCTATTCTGCTCGGAATGATCTGGAGAGCCACGCTTGGCGTTCCAAGTTACTTAACACACGGAATCTCCTTCACTTCCAAAAAACTTCTGCGGTATGGCATCATCCTGCTGGGCATGAGACTTAGCCTGAAGGATATCCTTCAGGCGGGTCCCAAGGTGGTGTTGATCGCCTTGGTTTGTATCGGGTTCACGATCTGTACGGTGCTTGGGCTAGCGAAGCTGTTCAAGGTAGAATCCAGACTGGGAATGCTGACAGCTTGCGGCACCGCGATCTGCGGAGCGGCAGCGGTTGTAGCCATCGCTCCCCAGCTCAAGGCAAGTGACGAGGAGACGGCGATCAGCGCGGCAACCGTTGCGATCTTGGGTACTATTTTCACACTAATGTATACCCTTCTCTACCCTGTCCTTGCCCTGTCGCCACTAGGTTACGGTATCTTCTCGGGCGCAACGCTCCATGAAATCGCTCATGTCATTGCAGCCACCGGGCCGGCCGGACAGCAGGCAGTTGATCTGGCTGTGATTGTCAAATTAACCCGTGTCACCATGCTGGTGCCGGTCGCTGTGATCATCGGAATCTGGGCCAACCGTAAGGAACGGAAGGCGAACCCCGAGACCGTAAAATCCGACTGGAAGTCCATACCGGTTCCGTGGTTCATCCTGGGCTTCCTGCTGATGAGCACCGTCAATACGCTTCATATTATCCCTGACGCAATCACGGATAAGCTTGTATTAGCTGCTTATTTCCTCATTGCTATGGCAATGGCCGGACTGGGTCTGAATGTAGATATGGCTGCTTTTAAGCGCATGGGCCTGGGGGCCTTCGGAGCCGGATTAATCGGGTCGGTCCTGTTATCCGGGTTAGGCTTCCTGCTGGTGAAGATCTTGAAGCTTAATTGACGAACTCATTCCCATTCAAAAGCTCCCGTATACAGCTGATAATATATCCCCTTCTCTGAGATTAACTGCTGGTGATCGCCTCGCTCCTTAATCTGGCCCTTGTCCATGACCATGATAGCATCGGAATTCCGGACCGTGGACAGGCGGTGGGCAATGACGAACACGGTTCTGTGATCCATCAGATTGTCCATCCCCTTCTGCACCAGCGCTTCGGTCCGCGTATCAATGGATGAAGTCGCTTCATCCAGGATCATCACCGGCGGATTGGCAATGGCCGACCTGGCGATCGCCAGCAGCTGGCTCTGGCCCTGCGACAGCCCGTTCCCGCTCCCGTCCAGCCGGGTCTGATACCCCTCCGGCAAACGTTCAATGAAGCTCGCGGCATAAGACAGCTTGGCAGCCTGCTCCACCTCTTCGTCACTGGCCCCCAGCCGTCCATAACGGATATTATCGGCCACCGTGCCGGAGAACAGATGTGTGTCTTGCAGAACGATACCCAGAGACTGGCGCAGGTCCGCTTTGCGGATACGCTGTATGTTGATACCATCATAGATAATTTCGCCTTCTGTGATATCGTAGAAACGGTTGAGCAGGTTGGCCACGGTTGTTTTGCCGGCACCTGTAGCGCCTACAAAAGCCAGCTTCTGCCCAGGCTTCGCATATAAAGTAATCTCCTGCAGCACCTGCTTCTTGCCGTCATACGTGAAGCTCACCTCCTTGAATTCCACCTTCCCGGCCAGCGGCACTGTGGAACCATCCTCCAGCCTCCATACCCAGCCTGTCCCCTGCTGGTCATGCTCCAGGGTAACACGGCCCTCGTCTTCTTCCGGCTGTTCGTCCATCAGGTTGAAGATCCGCTGTGCCCCGGCAAGCGCCACCACGAACATATTCACCTGGGAGGAGATTTCGGCGATCGGCATGGTGAAGTTGCGGGACAGGCTCAGGAATGCGGCAATGCTGCCCAGGGTCAAGCCTGCATCCCAGCCGGAGATGGCCATCGCTCCCCCCGCAATAGCTACAAGCACATAGATCAAGGTCGCCAGATTGGCGTTCACCGGCATCAGAATATTGGAATATTTGTTGGCTGTCGTGGAGCTGTCGAACAGTTCACGGTTCAGGTGCGCGAACTGTTCGATCGAGTGTTGCTCACGGCCGAACACCTGCACCACCTTTTGCCCGTGAATCATCTCTTCGATGTATCCGTCCAGTGCGCCAATGGATTCCTGCTGCCGGAAAAAGTGATGTGTCGCCTTTCCCCCAACCTTCTTGGTAATCCATAGCATCACTAATGCGCCTGACACGACCACAATCGTCAGCGGGACATCCATATACAGCATCGTGCCCAGCACAACAATGACCGTCACAGCCGTCGATAACAATTGCGGTAATCCGTCGGTGAGCATCATATTCAGTGTATCTACGTCATTGGTGTAATGACTCATGATGTCACCGTGGTCCTTGCGGTCGAAGTACTTCACCGGCAGCTTCTGCATATGGGCGAACAGATGGTCACGGATTCTTTTCATAATGAGCTGGGAGACCGTAATCATCAGCCGCTTGGAGATAAATGTGCTGAGCACTCCGGCGGCATATATGACAGCCAGTATGGCGAGTGCCTGGAACAAGGCGTCAAATACCGGATGCTGATCGCCCAGAAGCGGCGTGATGAAGTCATCAATGAGCAGGCGCAGAAACGCTGCGGAAGCTACAGAAACGGCGGAACTCACCAGAACCAGCACCAAAGCCAGCGAAGTTCTGACTTTGAACAGCTTGAAATAGGCCAGGAGGCGCTTAATGGTCCGGCCATAATGAATGTTATCCATGATATACCTCGGCCCCCTTCGTCTGTGTATGATAAGCTTCCTGATAAATCGTACTTCGGTTCAAAAGCTCCTGATGGGTCCCGATATCCGCCACTTCCCCATCCTCCAGCACAATGATCTGGTCCGCATCCTCTACCGATGCAATCCGCTGGGCAATGATAATCTTGGTCGTATCCGGGATACTCTCCCTGAAGACTTTACGGATAAGGGCATCGGTACGTGTATCTACCGCACTGGTCGAGTCATCCAGGATGAGAATCTTAGGCTGCTTGAGCAGCGCTCTGGCAATACATAACCGCTGCTTCTGCCCGCCGGATACATTCGTTCCCCCTTGATCGAGCCGGGTATCATACCCGTCAGGGAAGGCCGTGATGAATTCATGGGCCTGTGCGGCCTTGCAGGCTTCGATCAGCTCTTCTTCGGTAGCCGCTTCATTCCCCCAGCGCAGATTGTCCTTGATGGTGCCGGCGAACAGTACATTTTTCTGAAGTACCATAGCGACCTGGCTCCGCAGCACCTGCAGATCATAGTCCTTCACATTCGTTCCGCTGACGAGCACTTCGCCTTCGGTCACATCATAGAGCCGCGGTATGAGCTGCACTAATGTGGACTTGGCACTGCCCGATCCGCCAATAATGCCAACCGTCTGTCCCGAGCGGATATGAAGGCTGATCCCGGATAGCGCATCCTTCTTAGCCTTACTGAAGTACCGGAAGGACACATTACGGAACTCCACCTCTCCTGTATGCAGTTCGGTGACCGGGGAGTCCGGACTTGTAATGTCCGGCTGTTCATCCAGCAGGTCATGGATACGTCTGGCAGACGCGCGGGCGATAGCGACCATCACAATCACAAGTCCCAGCGTCATCAGACTCATCAGGATTTGCATGGAGTAGGCGAACACACTGGTCAGCTCACCGGTTGTCATATTACCGCCCACCACCAGCTTGGCTCCTACCCAGGAGATGATCAGCATCACTCCATACAGAATCACCTGCATAAGCGGCATCTCATAGGCCAGGATGCGCTCCGCTTTGGCCATCTGCGTAAAGATCCTCAGCGACACTTCCTGGAACTTGGAGATCTCATGCTCCTCCCGCACATAAGACTTGACCACCCGGATGCCACGGACATTCTCCTGAACAACCTTATTCAGGGTATCGTAGCTGTCGAAGGCGCGTTCAAAGACCGGGAAGGCGTACTTCAGGATGAGCATCACCCCAGCCGCCAGCACCGGAACAACGACGATGAACCACGCAGCAATAGCGGGACTGACCCTGTAGGTCATGATCGTGGCAAATATAATCATCACCGGGCTGCGGAACGCAATCCGGATAATCATCAGAAAGGCATTCTGCACATGGGTGATGTCTGTAGTCAGCCGGGTGACGATCCCCGAGGTCGAGAATTTGTCCATATTAGAAAAAGACAGCCGCTGTACATGCCGGAACAGATCTTCGCGCAGATTCTTACCAAAGCCGGACATCGCAATAGCCGAGTGCTTACCGGCAAGTGCGCCAAATACAAGGGATACCAGCGCGAAGAGGATCAGAATCAGGCCATACTTCACAATCTGGTTCATCTCTCCCCCGGTAATGCCCTGATCAATTAAATCAGCCATGAACAAGGGAATCAGCACTTCCATGGCAACCTCTCCAAGCAGAAATAAGGGAGTCAGCCAGGTATCCTTCTTATACTCCCGCACACTTTGCAGCAACTTCCTGATCATAAGCATTCTCCTTCTTTGTAACGAACAAGTTGATGAACGATAAGAACAGAGGTTATTATAAACTGTATAGAAACTATACAGTCAACCCGTTAATTCTGAAGGAGATTAGGATGCCTAAGCTTGAGAACGATTTGATGTCCATTAGCGCTTTTTCTAAGCTGTCCCGTGTACCGCGCAAAACGCTCATTTTCTATGATCAGATCGGCTTATTCAAGCCCGCCTTCGTAGCCGCCAACGGCTACAGGTATTACACCCGCAGCCAGTTCGATACGATAGGCGTGATCTATATTTTCAAGGAGCTGGGCATGTCGCTGGAGGACATCCGGGCGTATCTGGAGCACCGTTCTCCGGCAAGCACCCTTGCGCTTCTGCGGAAGCAGGAGGAGGCTGTTCAGCAGCAGATGGCCAAGCTTACCCTGGCCAGGCAGATGATCACTCAACGTGCGGAAAATATTGAGCACTCTCTGAA
Organism: Paenibacillus piscarius; assembly: GCF_022234545.1. Lineage (GTDB taxonomy): Bacteria > Bacillota > Bacilli > Paenibacillales > Paenibacillaceae > Paenibacillus_AQ > Paenibacillus_AQ piscarius. Next base: position 258,128 of record NZ_JAIEUI010000005.1, on the reverse strand, counting down.
TGTGGACACCAGCCGGCGGTATGTGATCCGCCAGGAGCGCAAGCCGCTCCTGCGGAGCTACCGTGTTCACGAATCCAGGCGGGAAATAAGCGAGGAGCTGTGGGATGATTTCCAGGAACGTCTGCATAAGGAGAATGCACCGGCAGGCTATCCCGGCGGGGCTATTGTCGGTAAGGAGGATCTGCTGAGAGGGGACGGGGATATGATCTCCTATATGTTCAGCTTCATCACTACACAGCATCACGAACAAGAATATATGCCGGAGGGCTACTATCTTGTGTCTTACACCCGGGCTCATTATGAGGATACCGAGAAGATATATCCGCAGATTTTTGATTATATTGAGCAGAATCATTATGTCATTAAGGGAGATGCTTACGAGGAATTCCTGCTGGATGAGATCGTTATGAAGCAGCCGGAGGACTATTTGGTGCGGGTGATGGTGCATATCGAGGAGCCAGTCAGGTCATAAGTCTATAGTAAAAAGCGGCGACTCACCCTGGTAGATTCCAGGACAATGTCGCCGCTTGAGTGAACATATTCGATTGGAGGCCGGATTAATTGCCAGTCATCTTCTGATACATGCTCTCAGAGATGGTTCTTCTGGCAGTAACATAGCGGTCCTTATAGTAACCTGATGACAGGCTGGTGATGGTCACACCCTTATTGCTGGAGGAATGAGCAAATTTGTTGTCGCCGACATAGATGCCTGCATGGGAGACGCCGTTGCCTCCGGTCTCGAAGAACACCAGATCCCCTGGACGCAAATCGGACTTGGCAACATAATCGCCTGCTGTAGATTGAGACTTGGAGGTTCTCGGAAGGTCCAGATCGAACTTACCAAATATGTATAGGATAAACCCGGAACAGTCAAACCCTTCAGATGCCTTGGTGCCCCCCCATTTGTATGGAGTTCCCATGACCTCATTGATCTCTTGATCCAGCCTGGAGCCGTCGTCCGCAGATGCCCTCTCAGATCCAAACGATAGCAAAATTACAATACTTAGGAGCCATACGATTCCTTTCTTCAAACAGAACTCAGTCTCCTTTCTTGCCGGCTCATGCTGCCTGACATTTATTAATTTTTTGTAACTATTATGAATGATAGTGTAATATCTTCCGTTCGTCAACCCCTTCTATGATTTTTTGAAAGAGTTTACATGCCCAGCTTCAGGTTAATCTCCCTAATCCGCGTAAGCGGCACCTTCGGCTCGCGCTCTGCTGTCAGTATGCCGTTGACCTCATCCTGGACGTCGGTAATCTGTGTGTAGCAGTACCCGGAGATGAATGGAATGCCCTGAATCGCCTTGGTCAAGCTGCCGAACCGCTCCAGAAATGCCTCCTCGCTATCCACCTGATGTCCGTAGCCCCAGCCGTGTTCGCTTTTGAAGGCAATGCCTCCGTACTCGCTGATGATGATCGGCTGCCCCTTATATTTGTACCCTTCAGCAAAAGCAAACTTCCACTCATTATAAGTGCCGCTGCCGCCGGTAATAGAGTCTTTATCCTTGTAAGTTTCATATAACGCTTCGCCCCGCTCGACATAATCATGCAGGGTCAGAATGTCGGACACGGTATGCTCCCAGCCGTCATTCGTAATCACCGGGCGGTAGGGATCGATAGATTTGGTCAAATAATAGATGCCCTCCGTGAAGGTCTGCTGCCGGACGTCATGAAGGATATTCTGCACTCCCCACGATTCGTTAAAAGGCACCCAGGTGATGATACACGGATGGTTATACTGCTGCCGCACGACCTCCAGCCATTCGCCAGTGAACCGCTCCAGCGCCTCGTCGTTATATTCATAAGCAGCCGCCATCTCCGACCAGACCAATAACCCTTTGACGTCACACCAGTACAGGAACCGGGCGTCCTCCACCTTCATATGCTTGCGCACACCGCTCCAGCCCATCTCCATAACCGCCTCAATATCTTGAATCAGCGCTTCCTCTGACGGCGGGGTCAGATGACTATCGGTCCAGTAGCCCTGGTCCAGGATCAGTCTCTGGTACAGCGGGATATTATTCAGCAGAATCTGTCCGTCCTTGATCGAGATATTACGCATGCCGAAATAAGAACCTACCCGGTCAATCTCCTGTTCACCCGCATACAGCACGAACTCAATGTCAAAAAGATTCGGATTCTCCGGCGACCACAGGTTCTGCAGCCAAGGCCCGTTAATGCCGCCCGTCATGCTGATTTCCACAGTCATCGAAGCTCTGTCTACAGGCAGACTAAGCTTATTTACCCGTTCGCCTTGAAACGTAATTTCGGTCTCCAGCCGGAGGTCCTGGGCTTCTCTCAAGCCCTGCAGGCTGTAGTCCAAGCGGAGCATTTGGCGGTTAATGTCGGGGGTCATTTTCACAGAATCCAGACGGGTAGCGTGGACTTGCTCCAGCCAGACGCTTTTCCAGATGCCGGTGGTCTGCACATAGAACGAATCGTGGTTCCGGCCCGCCCAGCGCTGCTTGCCCCGGGGCTGCAGACAGCTATCGCTGTCGGTGACCATCAGGACGATCTCATTACCACCCTCCGGGCGAAGCAGATCGGTAATATCGAAGGAGAACCTGGCATACGCTCCCTCATGCTCTCCGGCATAGCCGCCGTTTACCCAGCAGACCGCCTGATAGTCCACGCCTTCAAAATGCAGCACCGTCCGCTTCCCGGCCGCCGCTGGTGACAGGTCCAGCTGCTTGCGGTACCAGATCCGCGGGTGAAAGGTCTCATCGACAATGCCACTGGCTGCTGTCTCGTAAGTGAAGGGTACATTGATGGTATGTGTAGCCGGAAAATGGTCCATCCAGCGCGCCGCAACGCCTGCGTGACCATCATCGAAGCTGAAGTCCCATTCTCCGTTCAAATCCAGCCACTGGCTGCGGACAAATTGGGGTCTCGGGTAGTTAGGAGTATAGAATTTCGTAGCTGCTTTCGTCGTTGTTCCAGTCATTTTAGAATTAACCCTCTTTCTCATTACTGAAGTATTCTCCATATTCACTACCACAGAGTACTCCCTTGTCCCGGGAAAGAAAATGATTTATCCTATCTAATGACTGATCTATCATCCGAAAAGGCGGAATTGGTTATGATTACCCTGAAGCGGTGCGGTGCGAATGTCATACATCCCGAGGGCATGACAATAGACCGCCCGGAGGGCTCCGGCGATTACGTCTTTGTGTTCTTTCGGAGCAAAATGGAGCTGAGGCTTCAATCACGGAGTGTATATGCTGAACCGAATACTTACATCATCTATAACAGAGACAGCCACTATTACTACAAGGATGCGGAGCTTCCGCTGGTGCATGACTGGTTCCATTTTGAGCTGGAGGGTGCGGATGCCTGGTTTGACCGCTTGAAGCTTCCGCTGGATACCTTGATGAAGGCCCATGACCCGCTCTATATCACCAGAAAAGTGAATGAGCTGCACTGGGAGAATCTGCAGAACGGCACCTTCCGCCTGGAGATACTCGACTCCATTCTGCGCGGCCTGTTCATGAAGCTTAGTGATATGCGGCATCATGTGGAAGCCAGCCAGCCGGTCAGCAAATACTATGATGCGTTCCTGAACCTAAGAAATGAGGTGCTCAGCTCCCCCTCCACCTGGTATTCTGTCGAAGGCCTGGCGGAGCGGATGAACATGAGCACCTCCTACTTCCAGCAAATCTATAAGCAGATCTTCGGCATCCCGGTGGTCAGCGATATCATCCTTAACCGGCTGGGCCATGCCTCCTATTTACTGAAGAATACTACCTATACCGTCAGCCAGATCTCCGCCATTTGCGGCTATGAGAACGATGTCCATTTCATGCGGCAGTTCAAGAAGTTCATAGGTCAAACGCCCAGTGAGTATCGAGGAAAGGGCTGATGGCGAAGGAAGAGCGGACCAGGGTTATTGGCTTGGATGAGCAGGATTAATGATTCCGTAATACACCAAATCTTCATAGGAGTTCATCTTTTGTACTTGATCTTTCAGTGTACCTTCATAGGTCATTCCGCATTTCTGCATAATTCTGCCTGAGGCCGGGTTGGAGGCGAAATGCCGGGCATAGATCTTGTGATACTTCTTCTCTGCAAAAGCGAATTCAATAACCGCCCGGGCAGCCTCGGTTCCGTAACCGTGCCCCCAATGGGCTTCACCGATCCAATACCCGATTTCCCCGTTATGATGGGACGGATGATTGGATAACCCAATCGCTCCATATAACCGGCCGTCTGTCTTGTCAGTGATTGCGAAGTCATACATCTTATCCTGATCAAAATTCTGTTCAAGATTCGCGATCCAGTCCACCGCACACTCCAGCGGGTACGGATACGGAAGGGTCAAAGTACTCTTGTAAATGTTGTAATTGTTACAATGATAGCTGACATCTGTTGCATCCGATGGCTTGAATAAGCGCAGCCGTAACCGCTCTGTCTCAATCACCCGCTCAGCCAGGTGATATATCATTTCGACCCTCTCCCTATCATTTGGAGATGTTTTTTTAGGTTGAACTTAAAAATAGACTGAAAGGGAAAAGTGGCGGAGGAGAATTTTGGAACTGTAGGAGCGGTAGCGTCCGCCTTTGTATTTGGATTTCAACCATGAAAGGTGGTATTAATCAGGAAATCCAAATACAACAGCGGCCGGAGGGCCAAACATTCTCTGGAGTCACGGCAGTCCCATAGCAGAAAAAACATAAGTTCAATCTATTCCGTTAAAAGATCCACATGATCACAACAATAATCAAAGCAATAACACCTACTGCAATTAACAGATCAGAGATCTGCCGCCAGAATCCCAAAGGCCCTTCACGATGAAGCTTCTGTTCATTGACGTCATGGTTGGCTTTGTGGCCGCCGGGATCATTCGAATAGATAGAGGGTCCAGGGTGTCCACCGCCAGTAGGGAATTCAGTCATCAGAATCACCTCCCTTTTCATAATTATACACCATTTCATCTCATTTTTGGTAAATAGGAAAACTATTGACGGAAGAGGCGAACACAGGATGGCCGATATACATGATAGGATGTCAGCGGGAAAACGGCTTGCAGGTAGCCCTTGCGGATGTTGACATCTGCTGCATTGAACGCAGTTCCGGCCACCTTAATCAGAATCTAATCTGGAAACAATCAACAATCCGTACTGAAGTGTTCATTCTTTTCATGCGCGGGTAGTAGATTATTAGGAAAGGAGTTAACGTCTATGGATCAAATTCAAACCTCTGATATCATCGCTGTACTGGCTCTGGTGCTGGCGTTATTGCTGATGCTGAGCGTATTTAGTCTCAAGCGGCGGGTAAATGAGCTGGAAGCCCGCCTGATGCAACGAGATGCATACGGAGGAATGGCTGCTCCGCCAGCCAGTAACAGAACCGGCGATGCACCGGTTCCGATGTTCGTGCAGAACCCGGAAATGCCGCCGGATCTGGAACGGAGAATCCGCCTGCTGATGGCCGAAGGCAAGAAGATTCAGGCCATTAAGGTGATGCGCGAAGCGCGCAATCTGACGCTCAAGGAAGCGAAGGACTTCATCGATAATCTGGAGCGGGGTGGGAACTTCCGTTAGGTGCTTTAGGACAAAACAACAAGAATGACCTCAGACTGCCACTGTATAGTGGAAGCTGAGGTCATTTTTGTGATGCGACTGCTATATAACAACGAAGTTAGTGATTGTATTTCATGCAATAGAATGTGCAAAGCTCGCCGTAAAATGAGATTCTATTGTATTTCATACAGCAGAAAGTTGAGTTTTAGGTGAAAAAGGGCCTTTTTTCGATATTCAAATGTACGGAATACAATAGATCATTTTGAAGGCTTTTTTACAGTATTCTAATGTACATAATGCAGTTGCTATCGTTCCAGCGCCTGCTGCATCCGATGGACTGCTGGGGTTCGGCGCTGAATATTCATTCCGCTGCTCTAGGTGCTCTATTAGATGTCCTTGCTCATATATATCCGCGTGGAAATTAGACAGGAGGCATAAATAATGATCAGGTAGGCGAGCCCGCCGATCACGTAGAGCAGCATACTATCTGTTTTGCCGTCCTGAACCCATTGAGCGAGAGCCGGAAACTCTTTGTTCAAGCTTCCAAATGTAGTGAAACACAGCATAATGGCCATCATAAAGATGAAATTGACGAACTGCATGCCTTTTTGCCCTAACCAGTAATACAACGGGAGATAGAATGCGGCCAGCAGCGGAATGACCGCCGTAATCAGCCCCAACTCTCTCCAGCGCAGCGGTTCATCCAGCTTGCCCATCGTTACCGCGGCATAATACATCAGTAGAGTACAGAGCAGGCTGAACAGTGAAAGCGGAATGATCGTCAGATATTTGGCTTGAATCAGCCGTTGCCGGGGAACAGGCAGAGTGGCCAGGAATTTCTGATTGTTATGCTGCATATCAATCGTACAAGCGTTAATTAGGAGCAATAGTGCCGGCAACAACGAGAATACCGTATAGGCTTGTGCATTGGAATATAACATAAGCACAAAATAGGGAATCAGCAGCAAAGCGAACTTCCGGGTAAGCATGAAGTCTTTGCGGATTAGCGCAATGGAATTATGCATGGGCTTCGTCCCCTTTTACCGTATAATACATAATCTCTTCCAGTGTAGGTGTCTCGCAGAGTGCCGTGTCCTTGAAGTAACGCTCGCCCTCCGCCCGGTTGCTGATCAGGCCCTCGAACCCCAGCCCGTTCTCCCGCAGCCCCACGAACCACCGCCGGACATCCCGGTCGAGCAGCTCCTTCCCGCCTTTGACCAGCAGATAGTGCTCACTGAGACTCTCCTTCATCTCGTTGAAGACAATCCGTCCTTCATTAATGAATATAATATAGTCGGCAATCCGGTCCAGATCGGTAGTGTTGTGAGTAGAGAACAGAATCGACTTCTTCTCGTCCTGGATATGCTCACTTAGCAGCTCCAGCATCTCACGTCGGAAGATCGGATCAAGTCCCGAAGTAGGTTCATCCATGATCAGCAGATCGGCGCCATGGGATAAGGCTACAGCGAGCGAAAATTTGATCTTCATCCCCTTGGACAGATCCTTGATTCTCTTGCCCGGAGACAGCTTGAACAGCTCCTGAAGCTTAAGATATGTATCATTGTTCCACGCGGGATAGAATGGAGCGATAATATTCTTCATCTGCTTCACGGTCATATTCTCATAGTAGAAGCTCTCATCCGAGACGTAACCGATCCGCCCCCGGATCGCCGCCTGCTCCTGCCGGTTGTTCTGGCCGAAGACCAGGATATCCCCGTGATCCTGCGCGATTAAGCCCATTATCATCTTGATTAACGAGGTCTTACCCGCTCCGTTCGGGCCGATCAGCCCGGTAATGAACCCTTCCTTGATGGATAGCGAAATATCCTTCAGCTCAAACCGGTCGTAGCTCTTGGTCACATGATCTAACTGGATGACATTACTCATTCCTGTTCCTCCTCATAGAGCAGCTTCAGCATCTCTGCCAGTTCGGCATACTCCATTCCCAACTGTCTGCTCTCGTCAATAATCTCCTTCAGCTTGCCTTCCACCATCCGCAGCCTCTGCTCCCGGATATATTCCTGATCCGCCCCGGAGACAAACGATCCCTTACCGACAATCGAGTTAATCAGTCCCTCCCGCTCCAGCTCCTCATAAGCCCGCTTCGTGGTGATGACACTAATTTGCAGCTCCTTCGCCAGCAAGCGGATCGACGGGAGCGGTGTACCCGAGACCAGCTCGCCTTGCAGGATCATCTGGCGGACCTGTCCGACAATCTGGGCATAGATCGGTTCGCCGGATGTACTTGATATCAGAATGTTCATTCAGCAGTATCAGCTTCCTTTGTGTTCTTTGTATTTAATGTATATATCTAATATATACACTATAACCACACCTGTCAATTTCAGAATTCAGCTCAGCGAAGAAAAAGCGGGCGGCAGGCGCCTTATATCAGCCCTGCCGCCCGCAGGAATTGCCGGACGATCTCACTCTGCATCTGTATTCTAAAAGAATAATCCAGACTCCAGCAGGTCTCCACCGTAACCGCTCTGGCGCCGAGCAGGCGCTGACAGGCCATCCGGAACGTTCCGGCACGTTCCCGGTGCCGCAGGTTGAAGTGGTAAGCCTGATTGGAGATGGACAGGTTCGTCCGCCTGATGATCTGCTTCGCCACTCCCCCTGCCCGGCTGGCCGGGCTCATAATCAGGCTCTGGCCGACCCGCTGCGGATTGAGCTGAGACAGCCCGTTCGCTTCATGCAGATCCAGCACCCAGGAGGGGCGGTAGCGCAAGACAAGCTGCCATAACGCCGCTGACAGCGGATGTCTGGCAGAGCTGCCGGGACCGCGCGGGAAGGTACGGTTCAGATCGGGCTGTCCGCGAATTCCTTTGCGCCGCGCGGTCTGGTTCACCAGCGGAACGATGATCAGCTTGCCCTGGCGAAGCCTCATGTCTCCGCGGCTGAACCGGCTGGCGATGCCCTGGGCAGCGCGGCTGCTTGCCGGCTCATTGCCATGAACACCCGAGATGATCATGAATACAGGTCCCGGAGTCCCGCTGTTGATGACGTAATAAGCCGTAGCATAAGGAGTTCCTGCGGCCAGCGTATGCTTCTCTACAGACACTGCGGTACACCTCCAATCTTGGAAATGTGGACCATGTGGACGATGAATACAAGAGGCTCGACAACAGCAAGGGTTACTCTGTAATGTATGCATAGGATCTGCAGGGGATTGGACGAATAGGACAGGAATTCTGCAAGCCAAATAACTCCGCAAAAATCAAAAAAGCCGGAGCGTCCTCGGCAGACCTCCGGCTTCTGGCTGAATATGTTAAATGCTATAGAACGACACCTGGTTCTTTCCGTCAGACTTGGCCTGGTAGAGCGCACTCTCCGCTTTGGCAATGAAGTCGGACGGCCGGTCAGAAGGAACAGGCACCTTCAGCAGGCCGCCTATGCTAACGGTCACTACGCCCTCCTCTTCAAACCGGTCACGGGGAATCTGCAGATCATAGACACCCTGACGGACCGCTTCTGCCAGCTCAGATGCCAGATCAGCAGAAGCTCCAGCCATCGTCAGAATAAAGTTCGCACCGCTGAACCGGGCTACGAACCCGCCATAGCTGATTCCGATAATATTCAGTACGTCGGCTACTGACTGGATGCACAGATCCCCGCCCTTTAAGCCGTGTACGGCATTATAGGCATGGAAGTCATCGATATCGATGGACAGCAGCAGCAGCGGCTCCTGCAGATTCATCTGATCGTTCCAGCGCTGGTCCAGTTCATTCTCCAGTGCCTGCCGGTTCGGCAGATCGGTCAGGGAATCGGTGGTCAAATAGCTCTGCATCTGCGTTGCTGCGTCAACATAGGCTTCCCGCTTCGCTTCAGTCGCAGCTCCGGTGCTAAGGACAGCCATAACCGACGGCTTGCCGCCATGAATAACGGAGGCCAGGCTGAAGCGCAATTCCAACATCCGGCCCTTCCCGCTCAAGAATTGGCCCTCACCCGACACAAACTGGGTAACATTCTGGCTTATTTCCATAAAATGCTGCTGCAGGTTAGAGCGTGAGGTCCCCTGGACATAATCCATGAACGGCTGCCCGACCAGCGAGCTCCCCTTCTCTTCGGCCAGCAGATCCTGTGCCTGCTTATTGCAATAGGTGATGACCTCATTAGTAATCATCAGGAATGCCACCGGCGATAGCTCCATCAGCTGCAAATAACGCTGTTCATTATGCCGGAGACTGCGGGCATTCTGGAGCGCCTGCTCTTCGGCCTGGCGGAGCTGGTTCTCCGTCTGGGCGCGCAAGATCGATTTGAGCTGGGGCAGAATGTTGAGATGCTGCTCCTTCCACGGAAGGGAGGTGGATTGGACGACCTGCCGCCACTTCTCGAACGACTTGCGGGGGGACAGCCGCACTCCGTCATCCTCCTGGATGACCGCCTTAGCCGGATCTCCCGCCCAGTCTACAATCTCAACCACTTCCGGGCGGAACCAGATCATGTAATTCTGGTGGCCCGGAGTCATGGCAAGATAAATGACCCCTGAAGCCTTATCCTTGTAAGCTCTGGCGGATTCATATTCCAGACTGAGCCTGGAGCTGCTATAGGTGTAATCCTTCGCCTTGCCGGACAGCCAGCCGGCAAGCTCCCGCACCTGCTCCCGTGAAGGGGTAGCTCCGAACAGCATGAGCTTGTCCTGATAACAGACCGCTGCGCCGGAAGCCTCCATCATATCAAGCAGGGCCTGCTCCTCCTCTACCAGCTGCTCAATCACGCGGGATGAGCTGGTATGTCCGGTAAAAATATCAACGATCCGCATTGCCTTGGTCCGGACCTCCAGCTCCGTCTGATAGTTATCCAACTGCTCGCGCTGGTACAGCTCGCTGGAGAAAAAAGCCCCCAGGAAGTTGCACAGATTGCGGATGCGGTGAGGCACATACCTAGGGGAGTAGTGGTGACAGGTGATCAGTCCCCATAGCTTATTGTTATTAATCAGGGAGATAGTCGTAGTCGCACCGACCCCCATATTTTGTAAATATTCGATATGCAGCGGAGACACACTGCGGAGAATGGACAAGCTGAGGTTCAGCGGTCTGCCGGTCAGCGGCTGAAGTGTAGGGGTGATAGGCACGGGGAGATAGTTCACATCCACGATGGTCCGCAGCCAGTTGCGCAGATACAGCTCACGCGCCTGCTTCGGAATATCGGAGGCCGGATAATGATGCCCCAGGAAGGGCTCCAATCCCACTTCCTTGGCTTCGGCAATCACTTTACCGTTCCATTGTTCATCGAATTCATAGATCATGACCCGGTCATAGCCGAGCATCTCCTTCACCTGCTCGGCAGCAGCCTGGCTGGCTTCCAGCCGGTTCGAGGTATGCTTCAGGCGGCCGAAGAACGTGCGGATCCAGTCGTAATCATTGGCACTGTCGCTCTGGCTGATCGAAGCAGGCTCCAGCTCGACAATCATCAGGCCTTCACTTTCGTGAATGATGCAGAAGAAATCCTCCGGCTCTCCTCTCACTTCAATCTGTATGACTGTATATTGTAAATCTGCAGTTTCTTTCGCGTCAACACTGCGTACAAGCAGCATTGCCAGTTGTCCGGGGCCTATCAGCTCCGCCATAGGTGTTCCCAGCAGAGCCTCAGGAGCGGAACCGAGCAGGATATCCGTATTCCGGCTGGCCTGAACAATCCGGTTGTCCTGGTCTTGTGTTACTGCGAGCAATACGCCATGAGGCTGAATGAGGCCGGGGATATGGATCGGTTCCTTCTCGCAGTTCGTCAGATCCACAGTCTCCTTAGGTCCCAGCCCTGTCTCGTTCAACAAGGTCCGGTTGAGCGGTTGATTCTCGTTTTGTGCTTTGAATTCTGCCATATGTGCGGGTCCTCCAATGATGTATTTGATTCAAAAGCATGGTTTTGGCGTAGACTCATTCTAACGCACTTTGTGCCGGAATAACAATCAGACCGGGCAGATTGATCGGATATATGGGATTTATTTCGTGTTAGAGGAATCCTGATCAGGTATAATTGATATAGATCGGGCATAATCTTAGGAGGCTGCCAGGGAACTGTAGTGCCCCTGCAGCCCATGATTCGAGGTGACCAAGATGAGACGATACAGACGTTCCGGCAGAGATCTGGTTTCTTTGCTTCTGGGTGTATTTTCCATACTGATCATTGCCTTCTATGTGATCCGGTATCTCCTGCAGACCGTATCCTTTGCCCCATAGAGTCTTGAACATTGCCATGCAAAAAGGAGCATTTGGGGGAAATGCTCCTCTTCGGCTTACATATACCAACTGTTAAGCTGCACTTCCAGACGATTGTAATCCGGAAGGTATACTAATAATTTACCTTAAAAATGACATTAATACAAGTATTTCCTTCTATTCCAGCGCAAATGTGACCAAATCGTGGATGGGTCGTTCCGCCGGGCTGCACGGGTAAGAATACCGGACCAGCCTGACTTTGCCGGTTAAGGGATGGGCCCGTTATAATGGACCTACTCTGCGCAGAGACTAACCTTTTGGAAGGAACTTATACATGGACACACATCCCCCTCTTCAACGCAAGGCTGTACGCTATTCACATCTCGTTACAGAAGGCACCCATTATGAGGTAGGCCGTGCCTTAGGAGCCCATCACAAGCATCACCCGGCAATGCTCGCCTTCATGTCTTCGCCTTTCATGGGAGCTGCCCCGCTCCTGCCGTCTGCGGCTGAGAAGGCCATGGAGAGCTTTCAGAAATACTGCCCCGGCTTGAATGAAGAAATTCAGGGCTTCGCCGACGAGACGGGTATTGCAGCAGCAGATGTCGTATTCTACTACGCTTATTTCCAGCCCTCCGGCCATTGTACGCAAGCAGCCTATCGGACCGGTGCAGCTTCAGGCAAGAGAAGCCATACGTATCACATGCGCAACTATGATTTTGGCTGGGAGGATGAGCCTTATAATCAGCTGCTGCTCAGCACCACCCGGGTGAAGGGCAAACCGGCCCATATCGGCTTTGCGCTCCAGTTGTTCGGACGATACGACGGGATGAATGAGGAGGGACTTACCGTGACAACAACTTCGGGTAGAATGCGGCCGGAGATGAGCGGCGAGGGCTTTGTTTTCCCGGGTGTAGTCCGCACCCTGCTTGATCATTGTGCCACGACAGAAGAGGCCGTGTCGCTGATGCGGGATATGCCCATATCGGATTACAGGAACTTCTTAATATCCGATGCCGCTGGCAACGTTGCGCTTATTGAAACAGCAGGTATGGATAAAGAAATTCAGACTAGCCCCGCTGGCAGCGCGGGCCAGTTAATCCTCTCCGCCAACCACTATACCCTGCCTTCTATGCAGGCACACAATCAGCAGGTGATGGAGAATTCACGGAAGAGATATGAGGTCTTACAATCAGCGCTTGCTGGCGGCAGCATGACTAACAACCCTGTTGACGCTATGAAAGCGGCCGCAGGGCTGGAGTATCCGCAAGGAATCTGCTGTCATCATTACAATGAGGGTTTTGGAACCTTGTGGTCCATGGTCTGCGACAATACGGCCCGTGAGGCGCATATCTGCTTCGGTTCCCCGCAGCTTAACGGCTGGAGGACATTCGGGTTCCATGATCCGGCCGGGCTAAGGGAATATGAAGCGGTGCTGCCGGATAGACCATCCGCTGCGGGCTTTTGGGACCATGTACGTTAGCCTTATTCTTCTCCCGCCTTCTGCAAAATAGACTGCACGAACGCGGTCTTGCCTTCACAATACGCATCGATATCGTAGCGGTGCTGCCTGGCGAGCCGCTGCTTGACCGCCTGATACTCTCTACGTGCAGACGGATGGGCGCGTAAGTAATCCCGGAACACGATATGCTCCAGGTAACCCTTGCCGTCCTGAGGACATACGTAGAGGTGATACTTCATGAATCCGTCGTCCTGTTTGCTCCTGAAGGCTTCCCTGCCCTCAATGCCCAGGTTGCCCTGATGCATATATCCGAACGACTCCAATCTGCGGATAATCTCCGGCAATTGGTCATAGCTCTCCATCACCAGATCAATATCAATCACCGGCTTGGCCCACAAGCCTTCGACAGAGGTGCTGCCGACATGCTCCGCGCCGATGATCAGGTCACCAACAATCTCCAGCATCCGGGTCTCAATCCGGAGATATTCCTCCTTCCAGGCCGGGTCATAGGGAACGACTTCAACGACTTTCGTCTTCTCTGCGATGATTCTTCGCCTCCTTCAGCGGGTAACTACTCCGTACCTCCGGGATAAAAGACACCCCGCCACCTCATACTAACCCATAGAGACGGAGGTGAACAGTGTGCCCAAAAATAACGCAGACGCGAAGTATGACCGCGCGGATAACCGTGCCGACAGCAAGCATAATCAGCAGAATCATGCCAGTATCACTGAAATCCCACAGATGGTGACTCCGAATAAAGCGGCAGTAGTCGTGCCGAGCTTAAACGGCGTAACCAAGAACGAAACCTGATTCCCGCTTCCCGATGCTTCTTAGACCAGGCTTCCCCTTTATTAAGGGCGGCAGCCTGGTCTTTTGCCGGGCAGAGCAGTTATACTATAGAACGAAATGATAGATAATAGAGAGAACCCATTCATCCAGAAAAGAGTGAACGTATGACAATAGGATTTTTTGACTCGGGAATCGGCGGGTTAACCGTGCTGCATCAGGCGCTGAAGCTCCTGCCGCAGGAGGATTATCTCTTCTACGCAGATACCGACCATGTCCCCTATGGTGAGAAAACAAAAGAGGAAGTCCGGACTTATATCCTCCAAGCGGTGGAATTCATTGCCCGGCAAAATATTAAAGCCCTGGTCATCGCCTGTAATACCGCTACCAGTATCGTAATCGAGGAGCTTAGAAGCCGGTATGACTTCCCGGTGCTGGGCATCGAGCCGGCCGTGAAGCCTGCGGTTGAACAATCAGCGGGCGAGCAGCAAAGAGTGCTTGTGTTAGCTACTCGCCTGACGCTTCAGGAGAAGAAATACCACGACCTGGTCCACCGCATCGACCCCGGAGAGAGAGTAGACAGTCTGCCTCTGCCCGGGCTGGTCCAGTATGCGGAGCAACTTGAGTTCAGCGAAGAGAAGGTCATCCCCTATCTCCAGAAGGAGCTGGCTCATCTGAACCTTGCGCGCTACAGCACCGTGGTCCTTGGCTGTACCCATTTCCCCTACTTTGAGGATAGCCTGCGGAAGGTATTCCCTCCCGGGGTGAAGTTTATCTCCGGCAGCCGCGGCACGGCCAGACACTTGAAGCAGCTGCTTGCAGCCAGAGGCGGGATGAATCAGTGTACGGGGAATATCCGCTTTTACCGGTCAGGTATAGAGGTAGACGATTCCGCACTTTTATCTAAATATAATGATCTCTTCAAACGGCTGGATGAAATGGAAGAGGCGGCTGCACATACGGAACAGGAGAACTGAGGGGGAACATCACATCATTAGTCACTACGAAGCTATAACGGGAAGATTACGTCAGAACCCGCTGAAGAATATAACGCTGCTCAAAATGCTGACTGCCTATCATAACCAAATAGACAGTGTATTGATTGAACAGGATCAGGACTGGGGCGTGCTGCTGCTCATGCCTGCCGGAACCTTCGGCTACGACCAACGGACCTATCCCGAAGCAGACACGGTTGTCCTTATGGACTACAGCAGTCCTGCAGTCTTCCCTGCCCTGCTGAAGCACATACCAAGGGATGCGAGGCTGGTCTTCAAGCTGCAGGAGCAGGCGTACCGGCAGGCGCTGGAGCCCTATTTCACGCTGCGCCGGGTCCGCAGCCTCTACTCCTATTCCACAGACGGCGGTCCGGGATTCAGCATAGATGAGGCCTGCATCCTCAGTGAGTCTATTGATGGACGGCTGCTGCCGCTGTGGATGGCGAACGACTATACTATGGAAGAGCTAATGCAGTATTTTGCGGAAGGCGCCTTTTCAGTCTCATTATTTGACGGGGATACGCCCCTCAGTACATGTATTGTATACCGTAATGAGGAGCGGGTCTGGGAGATTGGTGCCGTCCATACCGCTGAAGGGGCAAGACAACGGGGACTGGCGAGACGCGTCGTCCGCACAGCTGTATCCCATACTCTGCAAAGGGGATACATCCCCCGCTATCAGGTATTGGAGAGTAATCTCGCTTCGATCCGCCTGGCCGAGTCTATCGGTCTTACCCGTGCAGTCACGCTGGAGCACTGGCTCAATTATTGAGGCGGCGTCCCTTTGCTCAGCAGTATGCTGATATTCTCCTGCTGGCGGTATTCGGTTGGCGTAAGCCCGTATTTCTTGCGGAACATCTGGGTGAAATGGCGCATGTCCTGATACCCTACCCGCTCCGCAATATCCGCCAGCCTCAGCCCGGGATTGAGCAGCAGCAGCTTCGCCTGCTCCAGCCGGAGAGCGGTGACGTACTCCTTGTACCCCTGCCCTGTCTTAAGCTTGAACAGCTGGCTGAAGTACGCCGGATTCAGGAAGACCACCGAAGCGATTCTCTCCAGCGACAGCTCCTCATAGTAATGCTCCTTAATATATTGCAGCGCCACCTCTATGGCCTTCTCCCCGCTCCCCTTCGCCGGCGCAAGCGGCAGCCCCTTGAAGGCGGAAGCCTCCCGCATCCGCTTCACGATCTGCGGTACCTCATGGAAGTCACAGCTAAGTCCGGAATGGATAATCTGAAAAGGAATCCGCAAAACATGCGGCAGATGCTTCTTCACCTCTGCCAGGAACTGCTCCAGCCGGACATTCTCGCCGGGCGTGATAAGGCCCAGCAGATGCTGCTGATCATAGCTGACCACGAAGCCCCGCCCATGCTGCTCAATCAGCTCGGAGAGGACATTCTCAACGATGAAATGCTCCAGCCGGACACTTCGTTCCCCGGGCTCCAGCTGTACCATGACCAGATAGAACTGGCCGTAATCCTCAATAAAAGGCGTAAGCTCCAGATTCCCCGTATCCAGGCCCGAGGCCAGCCGCTGGAATACCCCTTCACGGAGGAAGCGCAGGCTGGCCTTCAGCCGCTCGCTCTGCTGCGACAGCTGGTGATCATGCTGAATTTCTGTTGTCAGGCTGCCGATCAGCTCGGTCAGCTTGGTTTTGCCGATCGGCTTCAGCAGGTAGTCCCGCGCCCCCAGCCGCACCGCCTCCTGGGCATACGAGAATTGGCTGTGGGCGGAGATCACGATCCATTTCACATACGGATACCGTCGCTTTGAAACCTTCATGAATTCAAGGCCGTTCATGCCCGGCATCAGAATATCGGTCAGCACGATATGGATGTGCTGCTCTTCCATAATCTTCGCAGCCTCTTCCGCGCGCTCGGCTACGAAGACCTGATGCTCCGGGCAAATCTGGCGGATCGTGCGCCGGACCCCTTCACGGATGACCCGTTCGTCATCAGCGATCAGAATATTCATTATAGCTGTCCTCCTTCTGCCGGAACCGGCAGCACGATGGCCACCCGGGTGCCTTCGCCGGGGAAGCTCTCGATCTGCAGGCCGTATTCTTCCCCGAACATGAACTGCAGGCGGCGGTGCAGGTTCAGCAGCCCGATTCCGCTTTTACCGCTCACGCCTGCACTGTCCCCCGCCAGGGAGGCCTGCAGCCGGCTGAGCTGCTCCGCATCCATTCCGGTTCCGTTATCCTCCACAATCAGCTTCAGCATCCGGCCTTCTTCACGGGTATACACCTTCAGAATACCCTGACGGCCCAGGGATTCCAGCCCATGCTTGACGGCATTCTCAATCACCGGCTGGACGGTCATCTTCGGCACCCGGATATGCAGCCAGCGTTCGTCCACACCCGTAATGATCATCAGCCGCCCCTCCAGCCGGATCGAGATGATCTTCAGATAATGCCCAATCTGCTCCAGCTCTTCGCGCAGGCTGACATCGGCCCCGTCCTCCCACTGGCTGCTGTAGCGGAACATCGAGGACAGGGAGAGCACCAGCTCGCCAAGCTGCTCATTGCCCTCCTCATCCAGCATCCAGTAGATCATATCCAGCGTGTTGTAGAGAAAATGCGGGTTCACCTGGGACTGCAAAGCGTGCAGCTCCGCATTCTTTTCGCTGACCGAAGAGAGCTTGACCCGCTCTATCAGCTCCTCGATCCGCCGGACCATCCGGTTGAAGGAGGCGACCAGGATATTAATCTCCTGATAAGAGGATACGTTAACCAGCCCGCGGAAATTACCGACCTCCACCTGCCGCATCTCGCGGATCAGCTTCTTCAGCGGCGAGGAGATGGTCTGCGACACAACCGAGGCAATCAGCGTGGAGACCAGGATCAGCGCCGAGATGACAATCAGCAGATACCGCTTCATCTCCACCAGCTCTACATTCAGATCCTTGTCCGGGGTAATGCTCATGATCCACCAGCCCGAGAAGCTTAGCTTCGAGGCCACAACCAGCTGTCCGCCCTTCTGCTGAACCATCATATCCTCCTCTGAGGGAGGTTTAGGTAACGCTGCTGCATCCGGCTGCGGGTCAGTGGCCGAGGTGACGAACCGTCCGTCCGGGGACATCAGATAGACCTGGCTATGCGCGCCGAGCTTCAGATTCTCCAGAGCCTCCAGCACCGGCTGCGGGTCGGTCTCATACAGCACGATGCCAATCGGCTTATGCTCATTCAGATCATAGAGCTGCCGCCCGAAGGCGAAGACCGGACTGTCCTCCACCTGGTCGATCAGGGAGTGTGCGTACACCCCGAGCCAGACCATTTTGCCCGAAGAAGCCTGAAGCTGCCTGTACCAGTCCTCCTGCGCATATTCAGGGTCTACCACATTCATGGAATTGCCGTAATTATAGATTTTGCCCTTGTCCGTAATGACATGAATGCCCACCAGATCGTCCCGTGAATAAAAAATCGAGCCGATAATGTTCGTCACCGTCTGCTCATTGATATACGCCACCGCCGGCCCGTCCGTCTTCTCGTTAATCAGGCGGATCATCTCAAAGTTATTGCTGAGCGATTTGGACAAAGCGTCATACCCTTTATAGAGAAGCGTGAACAATCCTGCGGTCTGGGCGACATTCTTGCGTGACAACTCGCTGATCTTTTCATGCAGCTGATCCGTAGTCCGGTTATAGTACAGCAGGCTGACAATAAGCAGAATACTGGACATGCAAAAAAGAAACAGCAAGAACAACCGATGATGAATGGAATGAAAGCCGATCTTCATAGACTCTCCCCTTTCCCGCACCCTGCTCTGCCGTTTCCTATTATAGATCCTTTCCATTTTTATGCAATGAAAGAATTTGTTAGTCTGCGGCTTACCCCTTGACCGCTCCGGCCACCATCCCTTTGGTAATCTGATTCGACAGGAAGAAGTAGATCAGAATCACCGGTAGTGCCCCCATCACCAGGAAGGCCCCGATATTGCCGTAATTGACCGAATACTGGCTGACGAAGGTGTAGACGCCAAACGGCAGGGTCTTCAGCTTTTCCGAGGAGATGAACGTGGCGGCCAGGATATACTCATTCCAGATGTTGATGAAGGTCAGAATGCACACGGTCATTACCGGCGGCACGGACACCGGCAGGATGATGCTGCGGAAGATCCGGTACACGCTTGCCCCGTCGATGAACGCCGACTCTTCGATCTCATGTGGAATGGCTCTCATGAAGCCGCTCAATATGAACACGGCAATGGGAGTTGAGAACGCGATGTACGGCAGAATCAGCGACAAGTGAGTATTGAGGATCGTCATATTTTTGAAAATAATCATCAGCGGCAGCAGCGTGGCCTGCATCGGGATCATCATCCCCATCAGGAAGATAGTCATCACCACATTGCCGTACTTCCAGCGGAACCGGGAGATGGCATAGGCCGTCATTGAGGCCAGGATGATGACACACAGCATCGTAACTCCGGTAACAAACACACTGTTCGAGAGATACTTCAGATAGCTGCCTGAGGTGTAGGCCTCATAGTAGTTGTGCCACTGTAATTTATGGGGCAGAGAAAAGAAGCTTCCATCCAGAATCTCCTCATTGGTCTTCAGCGAATATAACAGCAGCCACAGCAGCGGGTAGAGCTGGGTGATCACAGGAATGGCAAAAAGAAGATACACGATTCCTTTTTTGAGCTTACGCATGGTCCGCGCACTCCTTTGCTAGTTGAATTTGCGCTCCAGCCGGTTGAAGATCGTGTTAATGATCCCGGTGAAGAGCAGACAGACGACAACCAGGAACGTGGCAATCGCGCTGCCGTAGCCGTATTTGAAGGACAGGAACGAGCTGTTGTACATGTGGGTGGAGATAACATCTGTAGCATGTGCGGGCCCGCCGCCAGTCATGACCATGACCAGATCGAAGGCCTGCAGGGAGCCGATAAAGGCCAGAATGATGGATATTTTGAAAATGGGCACGATCAGCGGAAGGGTGATATAACGGTCGGCCTTGAAGCCGTCTGCCCCGTCGATTTTGGCCGCTTCGTACAGCTCATCAGGGATGTTCTGTACCCCGGTATACTGGATCAGCAGATGGTAGCCGAAGTATTGCCACAGGGACACCAGATACAGAGCATACATGGCGATAGCAGGCTCCGTCAGCCAGTTGTGGGTCCAGCTCTCCAGGCCCAGGGAGACGAGCACACCGTTCAGCATTCCTCCCATGGAGGTGGGATTGTAGATCGTTTTCCAGAGTTGTCCGATAATGACGACCGACAGGATCACTGGCGTGAAGTAGATCGACACCAGCGTATTTCCCTTGCGCACATAGCGGTTCAGCAGAATGGCCATGCCCAGACAGAGCGGAATCTCCAGCATCGAGGCGACCGCATACAGCAGGGTTCTCCGCACAGAGGGCCAGAACACCGGATCATGCCAGAACATCTCCTTGAAATTGCCGAAGCCGACAAACTGCGAAGAAGTCAAGCCGTCCCATTTCAGCAAGCCTGTAAAGAATGAAACCAGAATCGGAACGAATACCAGGCACACATACAACAGCAGACATGGCACGATGAAGGCAGCGATTGTGCGTGCCGGCACCTTAAGGACTTTCATCTTTCCCGCCTCCTATCTAGCAGATTCTTTATCTGTTAATTAGATTAATCATTAATGTCATTAATTTATAAAATGAGCATGACAAACCCGATGCGAAGCAAGCAGGGAGGCGGCTTCGCATCGGGAAGCATGCTATAGGACAGGCTTATTTGTTGGCTTCAAAAGCAGCCTGGTGCTCCTTCGCTACCGCAGCGGAATCCATCTTCTGCACGAACAGGTTCTGAATGCTGCTAAGGTGGACTTGGGCTGTAGCCGGGTTCATTGTGTTATCGAAGGCCAGGTCTCCGCCCTTCACCTGGTTGAACAGTCCGGCAATATTAACCGCCAGATCGGAGTAACCGGCTGCCTTAAGGTCTCCGTCTACCTTTTGGCCGATCCCTACCGCATTCTTCAGCTCGAATTGCTTCTTGGGATACTGGGTGCCGAAGAAGTTCAGGAAGTCCTTGGCTTCCGGCAGATGCTCGCTGTTCGCCGATATGGCGAAGGCGCTGCCGGGGGCAAGCATGAATTCGTTGGGGTCGCCCTTGCCGTTAACGGTCGGGAACTGGAAGGCCCCTACCTTACCCGCTACAGCGGAGGCGTCAATCGCGCCGGTCTCCCAGGAGCCGATGCACCACATGGCAGCTTTGCCTGTTCTGAAGATGTTGCCGCCGGCTGTAGCATCAATCGAGGTTGCGCCATCCGGGAATGCGCCTGCCTGAACCAGCGCCTGGAAGGCATCTACCGCTTCAATGAAGGCCGGGTCTTCGAAGGTCTTTTTGCCGTCGATGACATCCTTCAGGAAGCCGGGGCCGCCGTTGGTGCGGAGCAGAATGTTCATGAACAGGAACGAACCGGTCCAGGAATCCTTCTCGCCGATGGCCAGCGGCGTAATGCCTTTATCCTTCAGGATCTTGACATCCTTCAGCATCTCCTCAAAGGTCGTCGGCGGAGCGGCGATTCCGGCCTGGGCGAACAGGTCTTTGTTGTAGTACACCACTTCAATGTTGTTGCCGTCCGGGATAGCGTATACATTATTGTCGAAGCTGTAGTAATCCAGCAGCCCCTTCTGGTAGGTATCCTTCAGGCCATTCTGCTCCAGCATGTCGTTCAGCGGAGCGAGCAGGCCGGCATCGACGAACGGCTTCATCTGGGCCGCCGGGTTAACGATGGTGATGTCCGGCACCTCCTTGGACGCCGCCTGTGTCTTCAGCTTCACCTTCTGCTGGTCGGTGTTCAGCGTATCCAGCTCAATTGTGACATTCGGATGCTCCTTCATGTACGCGTCGGTCAGCTCACGGATCATTTTGTAGTTGGGTGTCGCCGGGTCGGGATAGATGTTCTGGAAAGTAAGCGTTACCTTTTTGTCGCTTGGCGCGTCAGTAGCTTTGGCATTCCCGCTTCCGGTGGCGGCGTTCGTTGCGGCGTTGTCCTTCTTGTCCGCGCCTGTGTTGCTGTTCGAATTCCCGCATGCGGCAAGGCTTAGCGCCATCACTGCGGTGAATGCGACGGTGGCTGTCTGCTTCATTTTTCTGTTGACCATAAATGAATGCCCCCTCTAACGTGATAAGTTAATTATCAGCGTGAGGAGCGGTTCGGGCAAGGTAGGAACTGCAGGAGAAAGGTTTGTTTTTTCTAGGTATGGTTATAATTGGAGCCGTTTCTCCAGTAACTGTTCATCGTCTTGAACATAATGGCAATGCTCATATAGGCTGATGGCGGCGGCGTTCCTTCTTCCGGTTAATATGCGAATGTGTGTCACTCCGCGTTCCCGGAGGTTCTCTTCCAGACAGTCCATAATGGTGAGGGCCACCCCTTTTCTACGGGCAGCTTGTTCTACGTAAAGTTCACTGATTTCACCGAAAGGCTCATCATAGCAGAAGGAATAGAGGCTCTGGGCGCAGCCAAAACCTACGATAGCACCGTTCAGCTCCGCTACGGCTATCAGCTCGTTACGGTTGGTATGTAAATGCTCAATGATCTTCGCTGGAGGCCTTAGTGCGCCGCCGTTAAATTCCTGATTCAGTCTGGACAGCGCTTCAGCATCGGTTGCGGTTGCGAGTCTTGCGTGTGGAGCGGAGCTCATTATTCTGTCACCTCGTTTAGGGTTGTTAAAAAGGGCAGCCGGGTCCCAATAGGATCGACTGTCGCATACATTCGCTCCACGCGCCTTCAGCGAGCCTATTGTATACTGTTTTCCACATACATTTGGCCCCATGCGCCTTCAGTGAGCCCAATGTATGCTGTTTTCCACATACATTCTGACCCATGCGCCTTAAGCGAGTCTATTGTATACTGTTTTCCACATACATTTGACCCCTACGCCTTCAGCGAGCCCAATGTATGCTGTTTTTCACATACATTAGACCCACACACCCGCCGCTCGCCCATTGTCTTCGGTTTTTCATATGCACACCTTATCCACGTCAGAAGAGAATCATAATTCCCTAAACAACAAGCAAAGCCCTCTCTACGATCCACGCAAAAGAGGGCTAAACTGTTCTACGTCTGTGCAGGCGGCTGCCTCCACTGCTTGATTACATTGAGCAGGCCGGGAACATCCAGCCCGTCGAGCGAAAAAGCCTTACGCAGCAGGTCATGCGGGATGAACTCATCGTATTTGCCGAGATACGGGGCTTCATCCGGGCCAAGCAGCGCCAAGGCATCTGTAGCTGCTGTGGCTTCGGCGATGATCGCCTCCTCCAGCTCTTCGGCTTCTGTCTTGCCTGCAACGACCATATAATACGGCTCCATCGGCATGACAGAGCGCAGGTCCAGCGGACCCTTCAGATTGTTCTTCAGCAGGCGTTCCAGGGTTCGGAACTGGCGGCTGCCGGCCCACGGCAGGATGAACATCGAGTCTCCTCCGGCCGGCAGCACCGGACGAGTTAAGAGGCCGCTCTCCTTCGCGAGTCTCCGGGCCCGTTCCAGTCTGGCGGCAGCGCTTGGCGCAAGGTAAGGATACAGCACCGTAGAGCCAAGCACCTCCCGGATCTTGGTCATAATCCGGGTATGAACATCGCCACCCGCACCCAGCCATAAGGTGTCTACTTTGCCGCGTGAGCCTTTGACATAGACGGCCTTGTGGCGGTTGTCGACCTCTTCCACCTTCCAGAGCTTACCCGCCAGGGTGAAGCAGTAGCCGGGCGGCGGTACAGTAGTAATCGATCCGATCTCCTCGGTGCCGTTATAGACGACATGCTCTTCGTCATCCTTGAACACGGCGTAGAAACGGAAATTGTTGACGATCTTCTCTCCGGCCAAGCCGATTAAGAGGCTGCCCTCATCCATCTTCTCAATATGCCCCATACCCAGCATATATTCCAAGAAGGCATCATAGTCCGCAGGCTCAATGCTCCGGAAGGACGGCAGGCTCAGCACCGCCTCCTTCAGCTCCTCCGGCTCCGCTTCCCCCATACTCTTCAGGATGCTCATCGTCTGATGGTATAACAGCCCTACCGGCAGCTGGCGCACAGCCAGCGGTTCCACCCATTTCTCGCGCACATACAGCTCAATCACGGCAATGGCCCGCAGCAGCGTCCACGGCATCCGCGCGGGCAGCTGCGCCTCTTCGTCCTCCTCCTCGGGCGTGACAAAGACCATCTCCGAGGCGGCATCCCCGCGCCGCCCCGAACGGCCCAGCCGCTGCACGAAGCTCGCGCAGCTGTAGGGCGCGCCGAGCTGCAGCACCCGGTCCAGCTCGCCCAGATCAATGCCAAGCTCCAGCGTCAGCGTCGCCGCCGCCACAGCTGGCCCCGCGCCCTGCTTGAGCGCGGCCTCCGTCTCCTCGCGCAGCATCGCGGAGATGCTTCCATGATGCACATGGAAGACATCCCGCTCGCTGCGCTTGGCGGCAATGCGCCGCATCTCCAGAATCGCCTCTTCGGCGTCGGAGCGGCTATTCGTGAAGATCAACGCTTTCTTGACATGCGTGTGATCGTAGATGAACCCGTAATACGCCTGTCGCGCCTGCTCCAGGTGCTCGGCCTCCTGCTCATTCCGTGCATCCGGGAATGAGAAATGCTCCACGCTCAGCCGCAGCTTGCGCCCGCCCTGCGGAGCGCTGACCTCCACGCTCTCGCGCGATCCTGCCGCCAGCCACTCCGTGACGGAGGCGTAGTCGCTCAAGGTCGCCGAGAGGCCGACGCGCCGCGGATAACAGCCCGCCATCCGCGAGATCCTCGCCAGCTGGCTCAGCACCTGAATACCGCGGTCGGCACCCATGAACGCATGGACTTCATCAATGATGATGAAGCGCAGGTCATGGAACAGCGCCGGAATCGCATTCGGGCGGTTCATCAGCAGGCCCTCCAGCGATTCCGGGGTGATCTGCAGCACCCCGGAAGGGTTCTGCATCAGCTTCGTCTTATCCGCCTGCGGCACATCCCCGTGCCAGTGCCAGACTGGGATGTTGCCCTCGCGCAGCAGATCGTTCAGGCGTGCGAACTGGTCGTTAATCAGCGCTTTCAGCGGCGCGATATACAGAATGCCAACGGAGGCGGAGGGGCGCTCATACAGCTCTGTCAGCGCCGGGAAGAACGCTGCCTCCGTCTTGCCTGAAGCGGTCCCCGAGGCAATCAGCAGATGATGCGGCGTGTCGAACAGCACGCGGCAGGCATCGACCTGCGCCTCGCGCAGCGTATCCCAGCGGTTCTTGTAGATGAATTCCTTAATGAACGGTGCCAGCCGGTAGAACGGGTTATCGCTCATAGGTCGAACTCCGCCAGGAATCCATCCAGTTCATTCTCATTGTCCTTCGGCTCAGCAGGGCGCGAAGTCCGTTCCCCGACCAGCTTCTCAAAGGATACATCCTGATGCTGGTGCAGCGTATGAAGCAGGTCCATGAAGTCGCGCACCACCTCGCGTGCGGTAAGCAGCTCATCCGCGCCGAGCCGGTTGACCGCTTCTTCCATGAAATGCACAAGCTGTTCCTGAGTCAACGCCGCTTCATATCCATAATGCAGGGCGTGAATGTCCCGCAGCTTCTGGAGCAGAATCAGAATCTCCTCATGGGAGAGCATGTCCAGCGCAATAATCGGCCCGGTGAAGTTGTTCCGCCCGGCTTCAGCATACCTGCCAGCCACCAGCCGGGAGCGCAAGGCCTCATAGCTGAACAAGCCGCGCCGGGGGTCCTCTACGAACTGCGGGGTCCCGCCGATGAAGATGCCAAGCCGTTCCGCCTTGCCCTGCATTGTATCGTTGAACATCGTCAGCAGCTTCTCGTAATTGCTCTGACGGGAGATGCTGTTGGTAATCTTGTAGAGGTTGACCCCTTCATCGATGAACAGCAGCAGACCCTTATAGCCGATCGCTCCGGTGAATTCGGCCCACAGCTTCATATAGTCATACCAATTGTCATCGTCAATGATAACGCCGACTCCCAGCGCCTTCCGCGCATCCGTCCGGGTCGGGAACTCCCCGCGCAGCCAGCGCAGCGCATCCTGCTTCAGCCCGTCATCCGCCAGCAGGTGCCCGTTCCAGTAGGAAGCCAGCACCTTGGCGAAGTCGAAGCCATGCACCAGCCCGCGCATCCCGGAGGCTACAGTATAGATGCGCTGCTCAACAAGGCCGCCCAGCTCAGGCGCACCTTGCCCGTAGCCCTCCTCCTGCATTACGGCCTGCTGGAGCGTCATAATCCACTTCTGCAGCATAATCTCCAGCGCCCCGCCATCCGGGCGGGTCTTGGTAGAGAGGTGGCTCATCAGCTCACGGTAGGTGGCCAGCCCCTGCCCCTTCGTGCCGACCAGGCGCCGCTCCGGCGACAGGTCGGCGTCGGCGACCACAAAATCGCGGTCCATCGCGTAGTTGCGGATGATCTGGAGCAGGAAGCTTTTGCCGCTGCCGAATTTGCCTGTAATCAGCTTGAAGGCGGCTCCGCCCTCGGCGATATTGTCCATATCACGGAGAATCGCTTCCACCTCCGGCCGGCGGCCAACAGCGATGTGCTCCAGGCCAATCCGCGGCACAACCCCCGCTGTCAGGGAATTCACGAGTGCGGTGGTCATCCGCTTCGGTATTTTGAGTGAGTTCATTGCGTGTTCACCTCTTTAGATAGTCAAGCATCATTATACATTCTTCCGTCAGCTCGTCGCCGTCGATAATCAGGTCGCCCAGACTGTCCATGGCCAGCTCATTAATCTCATCATATAGCAGTTCAGCCATCGTTCCGGCTCCCGCCGCCAGCCGTCCAGCCTTCGCTGCGCCGTCTGGCTCGGCAAGTGCAAGCACAATCTCCCGCTGCAGCGGACTCAGCAGAGAAGCGAAGATCACCCAATCATCCGCTTCATTATCCGCGGCAGATAGGCTGGCCTCCACCACCCCTTGTCCTTCCGATATATTCCAAGCTTCCGCGCTAACTCCTTCATTATTCCGAGCCTCCGCTTCAGCCTCTTCATTATTCCAGGCTTCAACTCTTACCTCTTCATTATGCCGGATTTCTGCTCCCGCTCCTTCACCCTCCAGCTCCTCAGACTCTTCCACCGTCAGCAGCGAGCGAACAACCTCAGAGTCATTCGCCAGCTGTGCCAGCTTCTGCGGATCAATCACCACCGCCGGTCCCTTCTCTTCCTGCTCTGCTTTGCGGAATTCACGTTCCAGGAACCGGGTAATCAGCTCGTCCATATCCGCGTCTACCTTAATATCCTTCAGCCTTCCCCGGTATCCCAGAAGCGCGCGCAGCTTGTTCTCCGTCAGCCGGAACAGGCGGGTAATCAGGCTGCGCAGCGGAGGCGACTTGCTGATCCGCACGACAGGCACAAGAACAGAATAGCCATACAGCGAGATATCGTATACGGCGCTGCGGAACAAATACCGCTCACGCATCACCGGCGGGCCAGGAGGGAACATCGTAATCAGATTGGAGCCGTGCTTCCGCGACACATAGGCATCAATTAAGGCCACCACCTGGGGAATATACTTCTCTGCGGCCGCTTTTCCTTCACCGGTATAGAACTTTGACTTACTGATATCATAATCCGACATGACACTCAGCACCTCAATGCTCAGCTGGTCCGGGGCGGATGTCAGACAGCGGACCAGCTCCAGCTCCGCCAAGTCTCCGGCCAGTCCGCGCGAGCGGGCCACAATCTCCGAGAGCGGCATATCCAGCTTATGTACAAAAGAGAAATCCGCCAGCCACCCGCCAAGATACTGATCCAGACGCTTGTAGTTGTCCCGGTAGGCTTCCCAGAGGAGGCTGAGCTGCCGGTATCCATCCAGCGGCTCATCCCAGCCGACACCGTTAATCAACTCATACGTATGCAGGAAAATATAAGACAGATCCGTCTTCGGGTATCTCCCCTGCCGCACCTCATCCCGCCAGAAAAAGTACCAGCGGCTCTGCGCCCCTGTCATATGCCCGTAGGTCGGCCAATAGCTCTTGAACGGGACGAACAAAGCCGCAGGCTCCTTATAGTCCGCAAGCTCCCGGGCCCGCAGGACGAACTGGCTCTCCGTAGTCGTTACCGGCTCAGTACTCTCCTCCATATCCCATAGCTGAAGCTGAACCGCTGACTTCTCTGCTTTCTTCTGCGCTGCGGCTGCCTTAGGCTTCGGCTGATCCGCTCCGGCTGATCCGCGCGGCGGTACCGCCATATTCTGCTCCGTGCTCTCCCAGACCAGCTCCGTGAAATGCAGCCCCTGCTTGTCCTTAGCCATGCTTCATCGCCCCACCCGTCAGTCTTCGTAATTCCCACATTATATCATATACCCCAGGCAGCAGATGCAGCCGTTCCAGTCCTAATCTCAACCCCGCCGCTGCTGTGCCGGACCGAGATTCCGTTATTCGCACCAAATCAAGCCAATACGCTGACCAAACGGACTCAGAATCGCTTAATTACACACTGACGCCTCATTTCAGATACCAACGCCGCATATAAGCGCTTCTCAGTCCGCCCACACTCCAGGAAGCTGCTTTTTGAACAAATAACGGCCTTTTAGTCCGCATAACCAATTAGCATCCTAACCGCCCCTTGCGTTACGCCCTACAAGCCAACATCCGCCCGCACGCCACCCGGGATCCATCCACAAAAAAAGACCTTGAGAGACTGGCCCCTCAAGATCCTGCATAAGAACGTCCGTTTGCGTCTCCATAAGAATATACTATATTCACGCTGCGGGCTGCAATAGCGGAGATCGCACATAACTTGTCTGTACACCCTCTACTCCAGCTCCAGCCCCTTCGTCTCCTTGCCCAGGAACAGCACCGCAAGCGCGCCGATGACAATTGTCACGAAGAATAACATGAAGATCGTGCTGATACCAACCGAACGGCCGACCAGCACACCGACAAGCGTA
The DNA here is from genome assembly GCF_022234545.1 of Paenibacillus piscarius. GTDB lineage: Bacteria > Bacillota > Bacilli > Paenibacillales > Paenibacillaceae > Paenibacillus_AQ > Paenibacillus_AQ piscarius. The sequence goes on along the minus strand of NZ_JAIEUI010000005.1, from coordinate 229,363 downwards.
GGGGCGATAATTCCCCCGATCCGTCCAAAAGAAGTCGCCAGCCCCGTCCCGGTAGAACGGATGGTTGTCGGATACAGCTCAGGTGTATAAGCGTACATGCCGCCCCATGCGCCTAAGTTGAAGAAGGACAAGCAGATTCCAGCCGCCATCAGCATCCCTTCAGTAGTAGCATTCCCGAACCAGGCCGCGCTGACCGCTGTCAGCAGCAAATAGATGACCAGCACGAACTTCCGGCCGAATTTCTCGATGAAATAAGCGGCGGTGAAGTAACCGGGAAGCTGGGCGAGCGTCATGATCAGCACATACTCGAAGCTTTTGACCAGACTGAAGCCCTTAAGCACCATGACCGTCGGCAGCCACAAGAACATCCCATAATACGAGAACACCACCGTGAACCACAGCACCCACAACATAATTGTGGAACGGCGGTGCTCTGCCGACCAGACTGCCGCCACACGCTTCTTCAGAGGCACTGGAGGAGCTTTCTTGATCTCTGCGAACTTCGGCGAGTCATCAATCGCTCTGCGCAGATAGAGCGCATAGAGTGCCGGGACCGCACCGATCGCGAAGGCCACCCGCCAGCCGTAATCCGGGATCACGAAGAAGGCGATCAGCGCCGACAGAATCCAGCCCAACGCCCAGAAGCTCTCCAGCAGCACAACCGCCCGGCCTCTCTCCTTCACCGGCATACTCTCCGACACCAGCGTTGAGGCTACCGGCAGCTCTCCGCCCAGGCCGAAGCCGGCAATGAAGCGCAGCACACATAACATTATATAACCTGCAGCGAAGGCCGACAGGCCGCTGGCAATCGAGAAGATGAGCAGTGTCCACAGCAGCACGGATTTACGGCCGAAGCGGTCGGCCAGAATCCCGGCACTAGCGGCACCCACGGCCATTCCTAACGAAGTGATACTGGTCAGATAGCCGATTCTTTCCGGTCCGAGCATCCATTCCTTGGCCAGCGCCGCCACCACAAACGAGATCATTCCAACATCCATCGCATCGAACATCCAGCTGAGACCTGCACTGAAGAGCAGCTTCCTCTGCTTCTTGCTGCGCAGCAGCGACATTTGATTAAACATTCCTAAAGGCCCCTCTCCGATTCAAAAATCAAGGAATAACACCGCATTGAAATATTGCCGGGCCATCGCCTGAAAATAACAGGTCTGCACCGAGATCGCCGCGATCAGGAGCATATTCTGCACCGCATCCCGCTGCGGCCTGGTCAGATGGCTGAGCCGCTTCATCATGCGTTCCATAGCCGCTCTGATTCCGCTGTCCGCTTTCCACAGGAATTCCTTCGGATTCCCGGCCTTAGCCATAGCCTCTGCCTGAACCGGCATCGGGGTCCGGGTCTTGATCTCCTCGAATAGCTCAGCATAACCGTGATACAGCTGCGCAGGCTCGACCAGATCATCATCATCCCGCTCGGGCGCCAGGAAGAGCACCCGGAAGAGCTGGCGGATACTCTCGAAATCGAGAGCAGCCTTGAGATCGTCAATAATAAACAGCAGTGCCGCCTGATTAAAAGAGTATTTCTTGCCTTCACGCGGCGAGCCGAGATACTCCTTGAAATCCCGCTTCACCCAATTCTGCATAGCCGTCACGGATAATGTGGAATACTCAATCAGACTGCCGAGGGAGGCTATTTCACCTAACGACAGGCCTTTGACGGTGCGGCCTTTGATCAGCTTCTGCAGAATCGGGGGAATATCGGTCGACAGAAAAGCCGGCAGGCTCGTCCCCTCCCGCACCTCGTCACGGTGGAACTTCGACCAGGCTTCCTGCAGAATATGGAGCGGCTTCTGCTCTGAGTTCGGGCTTAGGGACAGTAATAGTCCGGACATCTCTATCCGGCTGAGTGTAAAAGCTTCCATAGATGGCAACCCTCCACCATTTGATATTTCACTCAAAAGTTCGTACAATAGGTTCAAATGAACTCATAATATGAGTATAACCTATTTTAGGGACGAAAGGGATGGTAAAGATTATATGGGTATAGGACTTAGTTTGACGCTCGTGGCAATTTTGATTATTTTAACGGCATTTTTTGTAGCGACGGAGTTTGCAGTAGTGAGATTGCGGGGCAGCCAGGTCAGCCAGATGGTGCTGGACGGCAAGAAGAATGCACTGGCGGTACAGCGGGTAGCCGCTAACCTGGACGGATATTTGTCCGCCTGCCAGCTCGGCATCACCATTACTGCACTTGGAATCGGGGCATTGGCCGAGCCTGCCTTTGAACAGCTGATCATTCCGCTGTTTGATCTCTTTGGCATAGAGCACAGTGTCAGCAAGCCCATTGCTTTTGGTGTAGCCTTCATCATCGCCACCTTCCTCCACGTCGTGGTCGGAGAGCTTGCACCGAAGACCGCCGCTATTAATATTCCTGAGAAAATTGGTCAAATTACCGCACCGCTGATTATTTGGTTCTACAGAATATTGTACCCTTTGATTTGGATCATGAACGGTTCCGCCAACCTGCTCGTCCGTATCTTCGGCATGAAGCCTGCCAGTGAACACGGCGATGCGCATAGCGAAGACGAGATCCGCCTGATTCTGTCCGAGAGCTATGAGAGCGGCAAAATCAACAAAGCGGAATATGGTTATGTTAACCGGATTTTCACCTTTGATGAGATGCTGGCCAAGGAGATCATGGTGCCCCGCACCGACATGGTCTGCCTGTTCACCGATCATTCGCTGCAGGAGAATATCGCTATTATCCGCAAGGAGCAGTATACGCGATTCCCTGTCGCAGACGGCAGCAAAGACAATATCGTCGGTATGATCAATACCAAGCAGCTATACCTGCAATATGACAACAACCCGGATTTCGATTTCAAAAGCCTGATCCTGCCACTGTTGACGGTATCTGAGGTTACACCGGTGAAGACCCTGCTGACCCGTATGCAGAAGGAAGGCGTGCATATCGCCCTGCTGCTTGACGAATACGGCGGCACCTCCGGCCTTATTACCATTGAGGACATCCTGGAAGAGATCGTCGGCGAGATCCGTGACGAATTCGACGAGGATGAGCGCAGAAATGTGGAGAAGCTGAGCGACACTCACTATCTGTTCGACGGCAATGTCTCTCTGCTGGAGGTCAAGGAGCTTACCGGACTTGACTTCCATGATGAAGAAGTCACCACCATCGGCGGATGGCTGTACAGCCATATGGAAGAACCGGCTGTCGGCAAAAGCCTGACTTACGAGCATGTCACCCTCACGGCGCGTGAGATGAACCGCCACCGCATCCGCCGGGTCGAGATTAAGATTGATCTTCCGGCCGCAGAAGATTCAGCAGTTCACAGCGAGTAAGGCTTTTAGATAGTCTGCAATGAATAAGGCGCTTCCCAGGAGTTAATGGGGAGCGCCTTTGTTAATCGTTTAGGATGCGAAAAACTGAATACAAAGGGTGCTGCTGCGATAAATTAAGGCCCCCTGCTCCATAGCTAGCATCATTTATAAAGAAATCATGCAAAATGTACAACAATCACTCCCTTGTAAGGGCCGGTTGACAGAGAAAATTCTAAGGATTGGCCAGAATTAAGTGGAACGCCAGCATAAAGCGCGAACCCTTCAGAACAACGCCAGCAACCTTCACCCGCTTGGGTGATTTTGTTCTTGTCCTTTTAAAGCGATATGTATTTTTTGAAAAGCTTGCTTCCCTCCCCATCATAACCCAGACGCTCGTAAAACCGGTGAGCGTCCTTACGGGTTTTATTGCTGGACAGCATCACCTTAAGTGCGCCTCTTGCTGAGGCTGCCTCTTCTGCGAATTGCAGTATAGAAGCTCCGATTCCCTTGCCGCGATGCTCGGGGGCGATAACAACACGTTCTATCACCCCAAACGGCCGGTCGCCACTAAGCGCATCCATACACAAATGCAGATGCGCCGTACCGACTACTTCCCCATCTACTTCATAGACAAACAGCAGACTGTCCGGATTATCAGCAATTTGACTGAGTCTTTGCGGGGATACATAAATATTCTTCAAATCTGGCAATAGAATCCGGTATAATGTCTCTATCCTTGCAGCGTCCTCTGGCCGGGCTTCCCTTATCATCAGTCATCCTCCAGCATATTATTAATGTCATTAATAAATATAATTAATCCTATTAACTAAATGATTAAGCGGCAGATCATCAGCACATTGCCGTCCGGGTCTTTGAAGTTGAACCAGTGATCGTTCTCAATATCGGTCAGAATCTCAGCGCCGCTGGCTTTGACATAATCATAGGCGGCATCGATATCCTCTGTGAGCAGATGGAAGGATGGCACCTTCAGCACTGCCTCAGCTGTGAAAATTTTGCTGTCCAGCACAATGCCCGGCCCCTTCATCGGCACTTCATACAGATGACCGAATAATACTTCACCGTCATTCGGCAGCCCAAGCAGGCTGCAATACCAGCTTCTGGACCTCTCAATATCACTGACCGGAATGAAGACAGCGCCAACCTGATTGCGTATCGGACTTGTCACAGCAAGTATAGCCTCCTCTATATAGATGCGTTTGTGGGATAAGTTCAGTAACCAATTCGATACCATCCGCCAATTTCCTGCCTGTTTGGTGACGGGAATATAAGATATGCTATAATCTTGTCAGATCCTATCCCATTGTCAGGAGAATGAACTTGGCTAACCTATTCTTTGGGCATCTCCGGCTGACGCCGCCCAAAATCCTATCCCTGGGCTTCATCCTGCTGATCACGGCCGGAACCTTGCTCTTGTCCTTGCCTGCCGCTTCCACCGGTGCAAGTATCTCATTCATAGATGCGCTGTTCATGGCTACCTCAGCGACCTGTGTAACCGGACTTGCCGTCATCGACACGGGAACCCAGCTCTCCACCTTCGGCCAGATTGTGCTGCTGGTGCTGTTCCAGTTCGGTGGCCTTGGCTTCGTCACCATGGCTACGCTGATCACGCTGGTGCTGAACAAGCGGATCTCGCTGAAGGAACGGCTGCTTATGCAGGAGTCGATGAACCAGAACTCCATGCAGGGGATTGTGAAGCTGATCCGGCGCGTTCTGATCTATTCCCTCGTAATCCAGCTCAGCGGGGCCCTGCTGCTTGCCTTGCGATTCCTTGCGGATATGCCTGCAGGCAAGGCTATTTATTATGGATTGTTCCATAGTATATCGATCTTCAATAATGCGGGCTTTGACCTGTTCGGCGATGTGCATGGGCCGTTCAGCGGGCTGACCCGGTATGTTGAAGACCCGGTGGTGAATATTACCTCGATGCTGCTGATTTTCCTCGGCGGAATCGGCTTCATCGTCTTAGCGGATGTAATTGATTATCCGAAGCGCAAGCGGCTCACGCTCCACTCCAAGGTCGTGCTGTCTACTTCAGCCGCATTGATCCTGATCGGGGCTGCCGTCTTCTTCTGGCTGGAGCTGAACTCCACGCTGAAGCCGCTTCATGCCGGAGGCAAGCTTATGGCCTCGTTCCTGCAGGCGATTACGCCCCGCTCCGGCGGCGTGACAACCATCGAGATTCCGCTGCTGCGGGAATCCACCCAATTCCTGATGATCCTGCTGATGTTCATCGGGGCCGCTCCCGGCTCCACCGGCGGCGGAATCAAGATTACGACCTTCGCGATTCTGGTCAGTACCGTCTATGCCAAGCTCCGGGGCAAGGAGGATATCGTCATGTTCCGCCACCGGATCTCGAAGGAGAACGTCTACCGGGCGATTACAATGACGCTATTATCCCTGATGCTGGTCCTCATATCTACCATGCTGCTGTCCGTGACGGAGCGCGCTGATTTCCTCAGCGTTCTGTTCGAGGCGGTCTCGGCCTTCGGCACCTCCGGAATCACTATGGGCCTGACCACCGAGCTGACGACGGCCGGCAAGGTCCTGGTCATTATTCTGATGTTCGTGGGCCGGACAGGCCCGCTTACCCTGGCCTATGCGCTCAAGCCTAAGAGCAGCAAGGAGCTGTACCGCTATCCTGAAGGCAACATCACCATCGGATAAGGATATCACAGCAAAAAAGCGATCCCGCACTGCCAGGCTGCCTGCCGGTACGGGGTCGCTTTTAATTTTACTACTCTTCTTCCGGAAGCTCCTGGGTGTCCAGTGCGGCGTCCAGCAGCTGATTGTACAGATCATCGTCCTGCTCCAGCAGCGCATCGACCTCCAGGAATTGCTCCTCACTTCCCGGCTCGCCGGCGAAGCTCAGGCTGTAATCCCATTCGGTGCCGCGGGTGCTGAAGAATGTGATCTCGTAAGGAGAATGGTGCTTGTCCACTGTAAAGACCGTTCGTCCCACGAAACTTTGATCCTCCGCCCGCTTTAATTCGGCTTTGATGATTTCTAGATTCATCCTCTTTCCTTCCTTTCATCGGATCATGCCCACACCATCCAGTATAACATTGATATGTAAGCAATTCCTTTACTTTAGCGCTTTAATTGACTTTTTTCATCCGGCGGTTAATAATTTAATACAATGCTGATTCAGAGCTAAAATTATGGTAATGGAGGAAATTGAAAATGACGGAAACCGAGCATCAATCCAAGCTGGGTAAATACGCTGATTTGGCAGTTCAAATCGGTGTAAATGTTCAGCCGGGTCAAATTCTGGTCGTGAACGCCCCAATCACTGCGGCTGAATTCGTGCATCTGATTACAGCCAAAGCTTATGCCATCGGCGCCAGCCAGGTCAAGGTGAACTGGAGTGACGAATTCGTGACCCGTCAGCAGTTTGAACATGCTGCACCCGAAGTATTCACCAAAGCACCCACATGGTTCGCAGGCGAGATGACTGAGCTGGCCGAGAACGGCGCAGCCTTCCTGTCGGTCATTGCCGAGAATCCCGATGCACTCAAGGGCATTGATCCGGAACGGATTGCGAACTTCCAGAAAACCCGGGGCGCTGCGCTAACCAAATACCGTGAATTGCAAATGTCCGATAAGGTGAGCTGGAGTATTGTAGCCATTCCCTCCCAGCCATGGGCGGACAAGGTATTTCCAGAGCTTCCGGCAGAAGAGCGTGTAGGCAAGCTGTGGGAAGCCATCTTCCATACCGTCCGGCTGGACCGCGAAGACCCGGTTGCAGCGTGGCAGGAGCATCTGGACACACTTGAACAGAAGGCGGATGTCCTGAACGCTAAGAAATACCACAGCCTGCATTACATAGCGCCCGGAACCGACCTGACCATTGAGCTGCCCGAAGGTCATGTATGGGCGCAGGGCGACAGCATCAATGCGCAGGGCCATTCTTTTGTCGCCAATATGCCTACAGAGGAAGTGTTCACGGCTCCGAAGAAGACCGGCGTGAACGGAACGGTAAGAAGCACGAAGCCGCTCAGCTACGGCGGGAATATTATTGACGGCTTCTCGATTACCTTTGAGCAGGGCCGCATTACCAGCGTAAGCGCGGAGCAGGGCCAGGAAGCACTCGAATATCTAATCAGCCTGGATGAAGGCGCCAAATACCTTGGGGAAGTCGCGCTTGTTCCTCATCAGTCCCCCATCTCCGAATCGGGAATCCTCTACTTCAACACCCTGTTTGATGAGAATGCCTCCAACCATCTGGCAATTGGTACAGCCTACGCCTTCTGCCTGGAAGGCGGCAAAGAGATGAATCAGGACGAGCTGACAGCCCGCGGCCTGAACAACAGTGTAACCCATGTCGATTTCATGATCGGCTCCGCAGCGATGGATATTTACGGCATCACGGCTGACGGTACACGTGAGCCTGTATTCCTGAAGGGCAACTGGGCGTTCTGACGCTCCCTGGACGAATGTTTTTCAATAGATAACGATTGGAGCTGAACCCATGCTGAATTTCTCACAAAAGCTGGAGAATTACGCGCTGCTTGCTGTCAAGATCGGCGTAAATATTCAACCCGGCCAGACCCTCGTGGTTAATGCGGACATCGTCTCGGCGGAACTGGTACGCCTGATTGTCCGCCAAGCCTATGAAGCAGGAGCCAAGCTCGTTAAGGTGAATTACTCCGATGAATTCGTCACCCGGACCCGTTATGATCTTGCGCCGTCCGAGAGCTTCCTGGAGCCGCCGAAATGGCAGGCCGATGAGCTGGAGGATCTTGCCCGGGGCGGCGCTGCCTTCCTGACGATCATCTCCGCCGATCCTGACCTTCTTAACGGCGTTGATCCGGCCAGAATTGCGAATCAGCAAAAGACAGCCGGTCAGGCCATGGCCCCTTACCGGGAGATGCTGATGGCCAACCACGTCAGCTGGAGCGGCTTGGCCTTCCCTTCCCCATCCTGGGCCGCCAAAGTGTTCTCGGACGCCGCGCCTGAGCAGCAGGTTGACTTGCTCTGGGACGCCATCTTCAAGGCTGTCCGTGCCGACCAGGAGAATCCGTTGCAAGCCTGGAGTGTCCATCTGGCCGGCCTGAAGCAGCGCTGTGAGCTGCTGAACGCCAAGAAATACCGCATGCTGCACTACACAGCTCCGGGCACCGATCTGACGATAGAACTGCCGGAAGGCCATATCTGGTGTCAAGCAGGCGCGGTCAACAGCCGCGGCATGTCGTTCCTGGCGAACATTCCGACCGAGGAAGTGTTCACTGCTCCGCTGAAGACCGGTGCGAACGGCACGGTCCGCAGCACGAAGCCGCTCAGCTACGGCGGGAACATTATTGACCGCTTCACACTGACCCTGGAGAACGGTAAAGTCACGGACTTCACCGCAGAGGTTGGCCAGGAAGCGCTCGGCTCCCTGCTGGCGATGGACGAAGGCGCTGCCTACTTCGGTGAAGTGGCACTGGTACCGTATCACTCTCCAATCTCGGAGAGCGGTATTCTCTACTACACTACACTTTATGATGAGAATGCTTCATGCCACCTTGCCCTCGGCGCTGCCTATGCCTTCACCCTGCAGGACGGCATCAACATGACGAAGGAACAGCTCGCCGAGCGCGGGATGAACCAGAGTCTCACTCACGTGGACTTCATGATGGGCTCCCCGGAGATGAATATCGACGGGATTACCGATGACGGCTCCAGAGACCCGATCTTCCGGAATGGAGACTGGGCGTAAGCTTAATATTTGTAATATGAATAAGCCTCCGCTATTTCCTCTTGAGGAATATGGCGGGGGCTTATTAGCGCTCATCTATTGTATAAAGTGCAACAAGAGGTGAAGTCAAGCGGGTCGCAGCAACACAAACAGCCTAAATGTGAACATTTCGTCAAATAATTTTCACAATATTGTTGAAATTAGTTCACAAATATGTCACAATGCAATTAAGGATAGTATTTACAAGGAGGGGATTCAGATGAAAGAATCTTTGAACTATCGTGAGACAGATTCGACTGAACCGGAACGGCTCGATGTCGAGGCTCCCAAAGACTTAAGTATCGTGGCCTCCGACGCAATCAAATACACAGCCTACATCATGCTGCTGTTCGGATTCCTGTACTTCCTGATTGCCTACCTCGGCCCTATGTTATAATGTACTGTTTTAATAGTATCCGCTTCTGCGTAAGCGCTTACGGCTGATCTGCTCCTGCGGGAAATGGATGAGCCGTTTCTGTTTGTCCTCATCCGGACACAAAAACAGCAGCCCCCCGTTAAGACTAGGCGCTGCCGTTCCCCTTTCACTTCCAGCCTAAGGCCTTGGCGGTCCAGGCAATGGCCTCAGGTGTCCAGGCTCCTTCCATTCTTGCACGCAGCCAAGCTACTGCCTCATCCCTTGAGCCTTCGAAGAACGGGATTCCCGCCCCCTGCATCCAGTGCCCCGTCGTTTCGTAGGAGGTGCTGTTCCAGCCATTCGGCTCACCTTCTGCATTCACCCTCTGCTTCACGCCGGAGATTACAGTATCCAGAGACCCTTGCAGCTCCGTTACCGCATTGTCAAAAGCCGTCTTCTTCTCCTTGGCCTTCATATCAGCCATAGAGCGAAGCTGGCGTGTCTCTATTCCCTCATTCGCCCGGATAATCTCCAGCAAGGTAAGCGCTTCTCTCGTGGCCAGGCCGCTCTTATACCGCACTTCGAGAGACTGCTGAGGCCCGGCCGCTGCCAAGTAAGCCGGAAGCCACTCGCGGGATACGAGCACGGCTTTTTTCTTGATGAACTTTCCGTAACCGGCTAAGCCTTCTCCGGGAAATCTGACCCGCCATCCCCAAGGATCCAGCTCTGTATCGGTATGCCAATTCTCCTTCAGAGTCAGACCGTTCACCGAGGGGTGCTCCGGAATCAGGCCGGCCAGCGGCACAATCCCCAGCCTGGCGACTACCTCAGCCATCTCTTCAAACGTGGTTACGCTCTCTTGCTTATTTGCTGTGGCCACTACTCTTCATCTCCTCATCGCTTAGGCTCGTCCATTTCATTAAGCTTATCATATGAGTCTGATCCCATACAGCGGATTCCGGCAATATAGGCATTAATCAGCCGGGTAAGAGTGATATTCAGGTCCAGCGGTATTCCAAATCCGCCCTGATGCTCCAGAGTGGATAAACCGTGCAGGATACTTCTTAGTCCACGGACGGCATGAAGATTGCCTTCCTCGTCCAAGCCGAACACGGATATCATCCGGATGATGAGCGACAGGATCTTTGCACTCGCTGCCTCCAGAGCAGTGTCCCCTTGTTCGGGTGCTTTTAACGTTGTCTGGTAGAGCCCTGGGTGTGCTCTGGTGAATCCAAGGTAAGCCTGACTCATGGCATGTAACGCTGCTTCTCCGCTGAGACCCTCTGTTGCCTGCGATATGATCTCATACAGCTGCTCCAGGCCATATACGGCCATTAGTGTACGCAGTCCCGCGAGCCCGTTGATGTGATTATAGAGCGACGGGGAACGGACGCCCAGCTTCGCGGCTAATGCAGCCAGCGTCACTGCCTCGATCCCTTGTTCATCCGCCAGCTCTGCCGCTGCCAGCACCAGTGTGCGGGTATCCAGACCTGCTCTAGCCATGTACCGCTCCTCCTCCGCTTAATAGCCCTTCAGCCTCGGCAGCCGCCCTCTTCATAGCCTCAACGGGGTCCAGCAGCAGATTGCCATGGCCAACTCCCAGCAACGAAGGATTAAGCTCAATCAGCTTATATGCACTGGCCAGCGCCTGCTCCAGATTCCAGGTGGCCATAGCCGGAAAAGGAAACCAGGGCACCTTCTTGCCCGACACGGCGACCGCCCGGAAGGTCTGAAAGGCGTCTCCGGCAATCACAGCTCCGCTGCGCTGATCCTGGAACGACATGGATCCCGGCGTGTGCCCAGGCGTATTGACAGCAACAAGTGAACCGATCCGGTCGCCTTCATGGAGCAGCACATCGGGCCCCGTTACGATCTTGGACGGCACACTGCCCTTGACCGGAGACTGCGGCTCCCCGGGTCTTAGCGAACGGTCACCGGCCAGCAGCGAAGCATCCCGTTCCGAAATATAGACCTTAGCCTCCGGTACATTCTTCTTCAAGCCATCCAGCGCCCCGACATGATCCATATGACCATGAGTCAGCACGATGCGGGTTAGCGGCTTCCGAAGCTTCTCCGCCTGTATCAGAATCCCTTTCATACTATAGGACATGCCTGCATCAATAAGTGTAAGCTCCTGCTCTTCTTCAATTAAATAACAATTCACCGGAAAAATACGCGGCAACCACGTTAGCTGATACAAATTGCCTTCTTGTGTCACTCTCATTGGTTCTCCTCCTCAAAACTAATCTTATTAGTTTAAATATAAACTAACCTAATTAGTTTTGCAAGAGATATTTGCTCATTAACAAAAACACCACCCGCAATGGATGGTGTTCTGCTATAAGTATGTCAGCCAAACCGGCCCATAATATATTCCTGGGTCATCTGATTCTCCGGGTTGCTGAAGACCTTCTCGGTCTTGTCGTATTCCACCAGCGAGCCCAGATAGAAATACGCCGTGTAATCCGAGATACGCGCTGCCTGCTGCATGTTGTGCGTTACGATGACGATGCGCAGCTCCTCCTTCAACTCCTTGATCAGCTCCTCCACCTTGCCGGTTGATACCGGGTCGAGGGCCGAAGCCGGCTCATCCAGCAGCAGAATCTGCGGATTGACCGAGAGTGCCCGGGCGATGCACAGCCGCTGCTGCTGTCCGCCGGACAGGGCCAGCGCCGAATCCTTCAGGCGGTCCTTGACCTCATCCCACAGGGCGGCGCGGCGCAGGCTGCTCTCCACGATCTCATCCAGCGCCTGCTTGCCTTTGATACCGTGATATTTCGGTCCGAAGGCGATATTGTCATAGATGGATTTATAGAACGGGTTCGGCTTCTGCCAGACCATGCCGATCTTCTGGCGCAGCTTGATCACATCTGTTCCGGGTGCATTGATGTCCACCCCGTCAATCCAGATGTTGCCCTTGGTAGTTGAGCCGGAGATATCATCATTCATCCGGTTAAGGGACCGCAGGAAGGTGGACTTCCCGCAGCCCGAGGGCCCGATCAGTGCGGTTACCGTATTCTGGGCGAACGGCAGGCTGATTCCCTTCACCGCCTCATAGGTTCCATAGAATATACTCAGATCCTCCGTCTGAAATGACTCACGTACAGCTGGCTCCGCAATTCCCATTATAATTCCTCCTACAGGCTCTTTTTTGAAAATTATGCTTGTTAATGCCTTAGCTCATCCGCTTGGAGGCGGTCAGCTTCTTATAGATGAATCTGCCGAAATAACGGGCAGCCAGATTGAAGATCAGTACCGTCAGTACCAGGACGGCAGAAGCGCCTGCAGCGATCTGAATGGCATCCGGGGCCAGGCCTTCGCTGTTAACCTTCCAGATATGCACCGCCAGTGTCTCGGCCGGACGGAACGGGTTCAGCGGCGATGAAGGACTCAGCGGATTCCAGTTACTGAAGTCCAGGCGCGGGCTGCTCATTCCTGCGGTGAACATCAGGGCGGCCGCTTCGCCGAAGACACGTCCGGCTGACAGAATCGTTCCGGTAATAATGGTCGGCAGCGCAACCGGGAATAGTACAGTGGTGACAATCTTCCATTTGGATAAGCCGAGGGCGAACCCTGCTTCCTTCTGCTGCTTGGGCACCGTACGGAAGGCTTGCTCAGTGATCCGCACCATCAGCGGCAGATTGAAGACGGTCAGCGCCAGCGCACCCGAGATCAGGGAGAAGCCGAGATTGAAGGTGTTAACAATCAATAAGAGGCCGAACAGACCGACGATGATCGACGGGAAGGACGAGAGCACCTCTACGACCAGCCGGATGAAGTTCGTCAGCTTGCCGGGACGGGCATATTCCGCCATGAAGATTCCTGCGCCAAGACCGAGCGGCACTGTAATAATTAAGGTCAGCACCAGCAGGAACAGCGAGTTGAACAGCTGCGGCCCTACGCCCCCGCCTGCGCGGATCTTCTGCGGCGCCGAGGTCAGGAAGTCCCAGCTGATATGATTGAAGCCGCGGATCAGAATATAACCCAAGAGGCCGATCAGGATCGCTACAATCAGTAAAGCAAAGGTCACAATAACAGTAGTGGCTATTTTGTCGACAGTTCTCGGCTTCAAATTTTATTTCTCCTTTCGAGCATTCTCACCAGCAGGACGAAGATAAAGGTCATCAGCATCAGGACCAGCGCCATACTCCACAGCGCATTGTTCTGCGGTGAACCCATCGTCGTATTCCCCATACCCAGCGTAATTACACTGGTAAGTGTAGATGCGGACTCGAACAGGGAGTGCGGCACGAACGGTGCGTTACCGATAACCATCTGTACGGCCAGAGCCTCGCCGAAGGCGCGGGCCATACCAAGTACTACCCCTGTCATAATCGCCGGGAAGGTCGTCGGTAGAATAACCCGGGAGATCGTCTGCCAGCGTGTGGCACCGAGCGCAAAAGAAGATTCTTTCAAGTTCTGCGGCAGTGAAGCAAGCGCGTCTGCAGCCACGCTGGTGATGGTCGGAAGAATCATGACCGACAGCACTAGCGCGCCTGCAGCCACCCCGATGCCCTGGCCGGGCAGCGTATCCCGCAGGAAGGGAACAATGACGCTTAAGCCTACGAATCCGTAGACAACGGACGGGATGCCTGACAGCAGCTCGATGACCGGCTGCAGCAGCTTTTTACCCCAGCCCGGGACAATCTCTGTCATGAACAGCGCCGCACAGATACTGAGCGGACTCGCGATAAGCGCAGCCAGCAGCGTAACCAGGAAAGACCCCGAGATGAACGGGAAAGCCCCGTAGGACGGCGTATCCGCCTCTGGCGACCACTTCGTGCCGAACAGGAACTCAGATATTTTCACTTCACCGTTAACGAAGTTGGCCACGCCTTTGGAGGCTACGAAATAGACCATGGAGATAATGATAATAATTAAGAGCAGCACGCAAAAGGACATATAAATACGTCCGATTAAATTTTCTATATGATGCTTTTCCAGCCGCTTGTTTGTTGGTTGTCCCCTCAAGATGCTCCCTCTTTCTAAAGTGAAAAGAGAGGCAGAAGGTATCCGCCTCTAATCACATTAAAGTTCTGATTCATCAACCCTGTGTAAATTACTTAGGAGTTACAGTTCCTGCAACATCGCGCGTAACCTGCATCTTGGAGGCCGGGATGTAGCCAAGCTCAACAACGTCGCCGGTCTGCACATCATCAGTCATGAAATAGTCCAGGAAGGCTTTTACTGTCTCATTCGGTTCGCCGTTCGTGTACATGTGCTCGTAAGCCCATACCGGATACTTACCAGCGACTACATTGTCTACAGAAGGCTCAACGCCGTCATAGTTCAAGGTTTTGACCGTATCGTCCAGGTAGGACAGCGCCAGATAACCGATGGCTCCCGGTGTTTCGCCGATCATCTTCTTAACGGTACCGGAGGAATCCTCTTGGATCGAGCCCTTCAGGTCTTCTGTCTTGGTGCCAAGTGCGAAGCTCTCGAAGGTAGCACGTGTACCCGAGCTTGCCGGACGGTTGATGATCTGGATGGCCTGGTCAGCGCCGCCGACCTCTTTCCAGTTTGTGATTTTTCCGGTGAAAATATCAACCAGCTGCTGCTTCGTCAGGCTGTCCACGCCTGCTGCCGGGTTGCTTACTGCCGCAATCGCGACAACAGCCACCTGATGATCCTTCAGCTCCGCCGCTTTCGCTGCATCCTTCAGCTTCTCTTCAGCGAATACGTCCGAGTTCCCGATGTCTACCTGCTTCTCAGAGACCTGGGTCAGCCCGGTGCCGCTGCCGCCGCCTTGAACCTGAATGTCCACGCCGCTGTTGGTTTCCATGAATTTCTCAGCGACCTGTTCAACGAGCGGCTGGAGTGCTGTGGAGCCCGACGCCAGGATCGATCCGCTTAATTTAGCACCGCTGCTGGCTTCTGTGTTTGTTGCAGCCGGTGTGTTTCCTCCGTTATTGGATGCTGCCTTGTTTCCCCCGTTGTTACCGCCGCATGCTGAAAGTGCTACTACGCCCGTAAGCGCCAAAGCCATGAGCCACGTTTTTCTGAATTGCATTGTTTGTTTTCCTCCTAAAGGTTTTGTGAGTGTGTGCCGTGTTCCATCTGCTTCGTACAAAACGCACTCGGGAAGCATTATTGCCTATCTATCAGCGTCTCTTCTGACTCTTCTTATTCTAGGACCCGTTCGTTAGATAAAAGTACAGAGTTTGTAAAACGAAAGATAAAAGTTATAATATAAAATGTATATCACCATAGATATTATCTATACACAAACAACAATCGCCAGCAAATCGCCGCGTACCCGGAGGAATCTTCATGAACCTTGTAAAGCTGCAAATCTTGGTCC
This sequence comes from Paenibacillus piscarius, assembly GCF_022234545.1. Lineage (GTDB taxonomy): Bacteria > Bacillota > Bacilli > Paenibacillales > Paenibacillaceae > Paenibacillus_AQ > Paenibacillus_AQ piscarius. The sequence continues at coordinate 213,676 of NZ_JAIEUI010000005.1, read as the reverse complement.
TCATTGAGAAATATAAAAAAGTGACGGATGTCGCCGCTGAGATGGGCCTGAAGCAGCCCACAGTATCGTTTCATATGAAAAGCCTGGAGAGCGAGCTGGGCGCTTCCCTGTTCCAGTACCGGAGCGGCCGGGTGCTGCTGACCGATGCCGGACGCGCCCTGCACCAGTATGCGGTCCGCATGGTATCCCTGGCCGCCGAAGCGGAGCGGGCCGTCAAGCAGTTCACTTCCCTGGCTGCGGGCAATCTGGAGCTTGCCGCCAGCAGTATCCCCGGTAGTTATGTTGTGCCCAAACTGCTGTCCCGATTCATGCAGCAGCATGAAGGAATTGATACCTACTTATCCGTACTGCCGGATGAGGTGCTCCGGGAACAGCTGCGGAGCCGGGAGATTCAGCTGGCGGTGCTGCATAGCGCGGCAGGCCAAGACGATTCCTTCCAGACGCAGGTGATTTCAGCGGATGAGATGGTACTTGCCTTTGCGCCGGACCACCCGTTCGCAGGGCAGGCGGAGCTTACAGTGGAAGCGGCGGCACGGGAGCCATGGGTTCAGCATGAGGCCGCTTCCTTCCTGCGCGGGACGGCGGATCAGTGGGCGCAGCTTAATAAAGTGAGGGTATGGAACCATGCCGTCGCCGGCTCGCCCGAGGCGGTCAAGGGTATGCTGGCTGAAGGCGGGGCTGTCGGGGTCTTCTCTATGGCCGGAATTGCAGCCGAGGTAGCGGCCGGACGGCTGGCTTATGCACGGCTGCCGGGAATTCAGCCAGGGGGTGGAGCCTTTGTGCTGGCCTGGCGGAAGGACTATACGCTGTCTCCGTTGCAGGAAGCTTTTGTAAGAATGGCGGGGACGTCCGGGTGAAGTAAAAAAACGGTACCCCCAGGCGCATGAATTACTGCGCTCTTTGGAGATACCGTTTATCTGTTTAAGTCTATTCAGGTGAGACAGCGACCAGTGTGAAGGTCTTGGGGATTCCCTTATCGTATACATCTGACGACAGGTTCGGCTCCTCTACCAGCTGCTGAATGACCAGCCCGCCGCCAGCGGCAGCGGTAACGATCTCACCCAGCGTCCAGCGCCGCCAGTAGACCGTATTCGGCTTGACAGCTTCCGCAGCTGCGCCTGAATCCGGCATATACTTGGAGTAAGATACCCGCTTCTCTTCAAGCGCGGTGTCGAAGTAATCCCCGCTTACCTTGTGCTTGCGCACCTTGGCCGTCGAGCCCTTGGAGGAGATCAGTTTGGTCGTCACCGGATGGAAATCGCGCAGGACAAACGTTCCGCCTGGTGCCAGCAGGCGCCGGGCAACGGCCATGAACTGGTCAAGGTCCGTAAAGTAATGGACAATCCCCATCTCAGCAAATACCAGATCATAACGGCTCCCTTGCAGGATCTCCGGCAGTGCCAGTACATCCGACACGATATAGTTCAGCGGCACACCGGCTGCCTGAGCCAGCTCACGGGCATAACGGGCATTGGCCTCCGAGAAATCCGCTACCGTCACCTCCGCCCCAAGCAGGGCCAGCGCTACAGCCTTCATGCCGTTGGAGCCCATCAGATTGATAATCCGGCGTCCCTCCACTTCCCCGAAATAAGCATTCAGCGGGAACAGCTTCCCGGCCGGATCTTTGGCCAGCTTCCCGGCTGCTTCAGCAGGCGTACCGAACCGGCTGGTCCAGGCTGAATACGTATCTTCGTTCCACAGCTCTTCACTGGTTGGTGCTCCTTGATGGCCCGACTGGTCCGCGTCTTCCGGCAGACTGTAATCATGTTCATTCATTTCTGTCGTTCTCCCTTACTATATATATGTTTCTATCCGAGCTATGAAGCACTGGGCAGTGCTTCCTCCAGCTTCAGCGTCTTCTTGCGGCCTGAATACAGATAGACGCCAAGCCCGGCGAGCACCAGCACACCGCCTGCCCACTGCAGCCCGCTGAGGTGTTCACCCAGCAGCAGGAAGGCGAGAATACTTGCCCCCACCGGCTCGCCCAGAATATTCATGGACACAGTAGTTGCCGATACATATTGCAGCAGCCAGTTAAACAGAATGTGGCCGAAGACCGTCGGCACTACCGCCAGCAGCACGAAGATTCCCCATTCGCGGGCCGGATAAGCGAAGAACGCTGTCCCGGTGATCAGATTGTACACAGCGAAGACAAGAGCTGCGGCGACAAAAACAATCAGGCTGTACAGGTACGAAGGCATACGCACCACCAGCCGCTGACCGAGCAGCAGATGTCCGGCCACCGCGATAGTCCCGCCCACCGACAGCAGATCTCCCTTCAAATTCTCGGCCGACAGCCCGATGTCCCCCCAGCCGATGAAGACGACCCCGAAGATGGCGACCGCCATCCCGAGCATGGCAAGAAGACTGTTGCGCTCTTTAAACAGAATGTACGCACCGATCATAATGAATAACGGCTCCAATGCCATAATCATCGTCGAGCTGGCAACGGAGGTGTAATTAAGCGAGCCCATCCAGAGCAGGAAATGCAGTGCGAGCAGCGCACCTGAGGCGACCAGCAGCAGCCAGTCCTTCAGCCCGAGCTGCGCGGCAGCACCCGTGTATGGCCGGGCGAACGGCAGCATCAGCAGTGAGGTGAACAGCAGCCGGTACATGCCTTGAACCGATACAGGGGCGGCGGACCATTTAATGAAGATTGAGGAGAACGAGACCGCCACAATGCCGATGACCATCAGCAGAGGAACGGGAACAGGCGGTTTACTGGAATTCATAACAAAAATGCCCCTTTATATGTGGTAAGACTCATTATGTTAATTTAACGCAAATTGCCGAAAAAAGCAGCCTTTTTCAAAATATTCTCTGTCCACACAAGTGGAAACGGCGATACCGTCCTTTTTAAGGACGGCACCCGTTTCAGCGAGAAATATAAGGATAAGTTATCGTGTACAACATATAAATTCTTATATTTGCAAAAAGACACGGAATCCGTCTCCAGACGGTTTCCATGCCTTTGCAGGAAATTGTAAATCAGCCGGCTCTATCCATGCAGCAACGGAGAATACATCATCAGTGCGTGGTTCTCGGCTACGGCTTCGTCCCCTGCTACCTCTCCGGTATGCGTAAGCACCCTGCGGCGGATTGCATTACGGCGGATATACCCGCCCCACGGCTCCAGACTGATGCGGTGACCCTCCTCGTAGACCTCATAATGATAGAGCTGTTGTCCGTCACAGCGCCACTCACCATGCAGATGGGTCTCATCCAGAGACAGCTTCAGCTGATAGACCTGCTGCGTTTCATTCCGGAGCTGGAGATCCAGATAGTTATACGCACAGGTGGCTCCGCTGCCGAAAGGCTGGGTGCGCTGCTCATCGGGGAACACATCATAGCTGTGCCGGTGCCGTTCGGTTACGGTCAGCGGAGTGTGGAGGGTCATCCAGTAGATTAGATTGGACAATTGGCATAATCCGCCGCCGGTTCCCGTGCGGAAACCGCCATAATGCAGGACCATTCCGTCCAGATAGCCTTTCCGGCGGGTCGGCTTGCCGATCGTACGCCAATAGGAGAAGGTCTCGCCCGGACGGATCACCAGCCCGTCAAGCTTCGCTATGGCCAGCTTCAGATTCGTGATTTTGTTATATTGGAGCTGCATATCAACATTGCGCAATTTGCGCAGCAGCGGAGTGGCGTGACTGGAGGCCTCATACGGCAGTGCGGCGGACAGCTGCTCACTGGCGAGCTTTTCCCGTGACATCATCCATCTCCAGTATCTCTTCCAGGTAAAATAACGCTTGCCGGCAAACAATCTCAGTCTGGAGCGGCGAATCGGCTTCATGGCATTTATCATCTGGTTCATTGTAAGATACCTCCTGCTTCGGAATCTATTACAAATGATTATACCAGACTGTAAGAGAATTACTTCCCCCGCTTGTTATGCCAGACCAAGGCGTGAAGCTGCGGCAGCACCCGCGCCCGGTTCATCTGCGGATCAGCGATCACCTGCTGGAACAGCCACTCCAGCCGGGCCAGCAGGCGGCCCGAGATATTGCCCTCCTCCGTTACGTTATCATTCCCCGGCTGCAGGAACAGCGGAACTCCGGGATACCTGAAGTGCACCTTACGCGCATAATCATAATCCGTCAGATCGAACACAACCACCTTCAGGCTATAATTAGCCCTGCCGTCTTTGCGGACTCTATCCATAATCTCATCCAGCCTGTCCCAGTCGGTCTCCATCCCGGAGCTGGGCGGCTTAGGGCTGATTGTCAGCACATCCACCTCGCTGAACCACTCCTGCCACCAGCTGCCCTGCGTCTCAATAGCAGCCTGGATACCGCGTTCGTGGAGCAGGCGGATGAACTCTCCCATCGCCTCCCCGATCAGTGCCGGATTGCCGCCCGAGATCGTGACACAATCGAAATTCTCTCCCGCCAGCGCAAGTAAGCCTGAGAGCACCTCCTGCGGCGTAAGCATCTTCACTTTATCCTTAGCCGATCCGTCCCAGGTGAAGGCAGAATCACACCAGCTGCAGCGGTAGTCGCAGCCGTAGGTGCGGACGAACATGGTTTTGACGCCGATGACCGCCCCTTCGCCCTGGATGGTCGGTCCGAACATTTCAATAACCGGAATTCTACTCATAATCGCAGCCTCCGTACAGGCGGTAGGACGGTCCTTCCTCCGGGATGTCCGCAGCCAGCACCTCGGCCCAGGAGGTCGGGGTCTCCCATAACTTCACAGAATACACCGGCAGCGAAGCCTGTTTCAATTCATAGGCAATGTAAGCCGACAGATTCTCGGCGGTTGTGCGGAAGGACAGCAGCGCCACCTTGGAGCGGGTCGCCATCAGCGTCTCCAGCACAGGCTCATTGCCCATCGCCAGGAAGGCGTGATCCAGCCTGTCCACTACCGCTCCTTGTACAACCTGCTTGATATCGCTGAAATCAATGACGAATCCCTCATCCGACTGGCCTTCTTCCACGGACGGCACACCCTTCAGCACCACCTCAAGCTTGTAAGTGTGCCCGTGCAGATTGCTGCATTTCCCTTTATGCCCGATGAGCTGGTGGGCTGCGTCAAAGGTGAAGATTTTGCATACCGATACTTCGCCCTGCATTACAACTCCGCCTTTCGCCGCTCTGCCTCATACTGCTCCAGCCCCCGCTGACGGAGAAGACAGGCCGGGCAGGTTCCGCAGCCGCTGCCGGGGATCCCGTTGTAGCAGGTTAAGGTCCGCTCCCGGACATAGTCGAACTGGCCCAGCTCGTCGGCGAGCTTCCAGGTCTCCTTCTTGTCCAGCCACATCAGCGGAGTATGAATCACGAATTCGTAATCCATCGCCAGATTAAGTGTCACATTCAGAGACTTGACGAACACATCCCGGCAGTCCGGGTATCCGCTGAAGTCCGTCTGGCAGACTCCCGTAATGATGTTGGCATACCCGAGCTGCTTCGCCAGAATAGCCGCGAACGACAGGAACAGCAGGTTCCGCCCGTCCACGAACGTGCTGGGCAGCTCTTCGCCTTCCCCGGCGGTAATCGCAATATCCTCGCGGGTCAATGCGTTCGGAGCCAGCTGGTTCAGCAGGCCCAGATCCAGAATATGCTGCTTCACGCCGAAGTCGGCAGCAATGCTCTGGGCCACCTCAATCTCTGCTGCGTGGCGCTGGTTATAATTGAAGGTAACTGCCTGGACCTCCTCGAATTGCTGCAAGGCCCAGGCCAGGCAGGTGGTGCTGTCTTGGCCGCCGCTGAAGACGACCAGTGCTTGTCTATTCATCTCTTCATCTCCTCCTTATTGCTCTGTGAGCATGGCTTGCCGGATTAGCGGTTATCCACTTTCTCGGGATACAGGTCATGATTCATCAGCCGGTGTCCGGCCATGGCCTCATACTTGGTTCCCGGACGGCCCCAGTTGCAGTAAGGATCGATCGAGATGCCGCCGCGCGGCGTGAACTTGCCCCAGACCTCAATATAACGGGGCTCCATCAGTGCGATTAGGTCATTCATGATAATGTTGACACAATCTTCATGGAAATCCCCATGATTGCGGAAGCTGAACAGATAGAGCTTCAGCGACTTGGATTCTACCATCTTAATGTCGGGGATATACGAGATGTACATCACCCCGAAATCCGGCTGTCCGGTCACGGGGCACAGACTGGTGAACTCCGGGCAATTGAACTTGACGAAGTAATCGCGCCCGGGATGCTTGTTGTCGAACGCCTCCAGAATCTGCGGATCATAACCGAACTTGTACTGTGTACCTTGGTTGCCCAGCAGGGTAACCTCCTGCATTTCCTCTTTCAATCTGCCTTCTGACATGACAAAAAACCCCTCTCTTTTCCCCAGGCTCCTGGCCTGAATTGGAAAGAAGAACGAGATTCCCGTAAACCTGGCTCTACGAAGTTTGAGACACGCCGAACGCCAAGACAGAAGTACGGCGCTGCCGTACCTCTTAAGCTTCCTGACTATTCCCTTAAGCGGTCTTAGTTTTTTATAGAGGGAGTTTGCGAACCTCTCCTGCGCCGTGGCGCAGATTCCTTCTTTATGCACATAGATGCTGCCTTATGGTGCGTCTTGAACTATATCATGATTGCCTCAGCCTTGACAAGCCTCATAGCTGATCCAGAATCAATGAGCACATCAGCCCCATGGCAGCGATGAACCCGGTTAGCGGCCCGCTGTCTTGATAAGCCTCCGGCATCATGCTGGAAGAGACCATCGCAATAATTCCGCCCCCGGCAAAAGAAGCAATCAGCGCTTTGGTGAATCCGCCTGCGTGATCCATGAACAAATAGCCTCCTCCTGAAGCGAGGGTGGAGATCACGAGCACCCCCAGCCATAGCAGCATAATCTTGCTTTTGCCATAGCCATCCTCCTTCAGCCCGGCCGTACTCGACAGTCCCTCAGGAATATTACTGATGAAGATAGCGATCACCAGCAGCACGCTTACCCCTTGTCCGGCAATCAGACTGGCGCCGATCATAATCGATTCAGGGATGGCGTCCAGGACCGTACCGGCAAAAATAGCCAGTCCGCCGCCATTCTCCTCTTTGCGGGAGATCAGCCAGTCAAATACGGTGAACACCAGTGCCCCGGCAGTGAAGCCGATAATCGTTGGCGTCAGCCCGCCGTCAGCGGCAGAATCCTCCAGCAGTTCATAAGCAGCCGCTCCAATCAGTACCCCAGTCCCGAAGGCCATCACGAAGCCCGTCAGCTTGCCCGGAATCCGCAGAAACAGAGCCAGCAGAGCCCCAATCAGTACAGCTGACCCGGACACTGCGCCCCACAACAAAGCGTTCCACATTTCATTCACCTTCTCAGCTGATGTTGATTGGATTCCAAGAGTGTAACGATGTACAGAAGTAGTTTACACAGGAATCAGCAGCCGCAAACACCTGACAGGATGAAGCCGGGCCACAGAGACAATGGATTCAATTACTAAGAAAGGGGTAACTTAAAAATAATAATCATACCTTAACTAAAGGATGGGATCACCGATGGAAGCAAATGTTGAGAAGCTAATGGATTGGCTGAATGCGCACAAGGAAGCTACCCTTGTCATTCAGAAGCAAGAGCTGGAGGATCTGGACACGGTCCATTTCACTGTGGAAACTGTGGACTACCGCAATGCTGAGGATGTGATCGATGATTATCTGGACAGTGCCGTGATTCTGCGGGGATCGGGCAGCACCTTGAATGATGACGCTGAACTGGTGCCTCTGCCCCAGCCGGGGTATGAGATTGCCGTAGCCGGGCTGAAGCTCCAGAACATGGCTGAAGACCAGGTGGAGCTGCAGACCGACCGGGCAAAATATACGCTGTCCTTACCTGACTCTAGCGGGAATATCCTATAACTCTTCGCCGAGAATCTCGACTTCCGTCTCCAGCTCCACATCGAAATGTTGCTTCACAGCAGAACGCACATGCTGAATTAATCCGATATAATCGCTGGCGGTCGCATTGTCGGCATTAATGATGAAACCGGCGTGCTTGCGGGACACCTCTGCACCGCCGATGCGTGTGCCCTGAAGTCCGCTCTCCTGAATCAGCTGGCCGGCATACCGGCCCGGCGGCCGCTTGAATACACTTCCGCACGAAGGGTACTCCAGCGGCTGCTTCGATTCACGCAGATAGGTTAACTCATCCATCTTCGCCTTGATGGCCGCCGGTTCGCCCGGGAGCAGCGCAAATCTGGCTTCCAGCACAATATAGTGTCCGCTGGCAAAAACACTTTTGCGGTATCCCCATTCAAACTGGTCGCCCTCCAGAGTTAAGAGCTGTCCGTTACGGTCAATTACCAGCGCACTGTGCAGCACATCCTTCACTTCACCGCCGTACGCTCCGGCATTCATATAGAGCGCCCCGCCTACCGTTCCGGGAATGCCGCACGCGAATTCCAGACCTGTCAGCCCTTGCTCCAGCGCATAACCTGAGACCTCGATAATCTTCGCCCCGCACTGTGCATACAGCAATCCGTCCCGGATGCCCATTCCGGTGAGATCGGAAGTCTGCAGCACAATGCCGCGGATGCCGCCGTCGCGGATAATCACATTCGAGCCGTTGCCAAGCACCGTCAGCGGAATCTGATGCTCGCGGGCATAAGCAGAGATAGTCTGTATTTCTTCATATGTAACAGGAGCCGCCCAAATATCCGCTTCCCCGCCCATGCGGGTATAGACCAGATCTTTAAGCGCCTCATGGCGTTTCAGTGAACCTGCAGTGATTAGCGGCTGCAGCTCTTCATATATGTGATCAATGTTCATTGTTCATGCTCCTAACCTCATATGGATATGAATTGCGTGCCTCTCTGTTCCGTGCATCATTGGCTTTCGCAACCACAACTGTAACAACGAACAGGCTCCGTTGTCAATGACAATGACCGGAGCCGATTAGTTACATCCATATTATTCCACGCAGCTTCTGTTTATACCCGTACCGGCGGAACTATAGCCCTGCTGCCTTGTATGCCGCAAGCTCATAGGGCAGACACAGCGGCACCCCTGTACGGGGATCAGGTACAATATCGGCCTCAATGCCGAACACCTGACGCAGCACACCAGGTGTCATGACCTCCTGCGGCGAACCCTCACTGATAACATTGCCGGACTTAATCGCCACCATATGATGTGCATAACGGGAGGCATGGTTCAAGTCATGCACCACCATAATAACGGTCCGCCCTTCTGTATCATTCAGCTTCTGCAGCAGCTGCAGCACCTCCAGCTGATGAGCCATATCGAGGAAGGTCGTCGGTTCATCCAGGAACAGAATATCCGTCTGCTGGGCCAGCGCCATCGCAATCCAGGCCCGCTGCCGCTGTCCGCCGGAGAGACGGTCAATCGGACGGTCACGGAATTCGTTCATCCCTGTTACGCTAATGGCCTCCGCGATAATGCTGCGGTCCTCCGGAGTCAGGTTGCCGAACCCCTTCTGATGCGGATACCGGCCATAGCTGACCAGCTCGGAGACAGTTAAGCCGTCCGGTGCAGTAGGGTTCTGCGGCAGGATCGCCAGCTGGCGGGCCACCTCTTTGGTGGACAGATTATGAATGGATTTCCCGTCCAGCATGACACTTCCGCTCTGCGGCTTCATGATCCGGGCCATCGTCTTCAGAATTGTTGATTTCCCCGAGCCGTTCGCCCCGACGAGCGCCGTAATCTTCCCTGTCGGAATCGACAGATTCAGCTCCTTAACAATCATAGTCTCCGCATATCCGATGCTCAGCTGCTTTGTATTTAGACGTTCCGACATCCTATACACTCCTTAGAATTCAATTTGGAATTTAGTTTATTAATACCTGTTTCAAGCCTTCGATTTGGCCAAAAGATATAGAAAGTACGGGGCTCCGATAATCGCTACCACGATCCCTGTAGGCACCTCTGCCGGCTGCAATATCCATCGCCCGACAGTATCTGCCGTAAGCAACAGCAGCGCTCCAATCAGCGCAGCCGCAGGAAGCATGATCTGATGGCGCGGGCCCACCAGCCTGCGGGCCAGATGCGGTGCGATCAGTCCGACGAAGCCAATGCTTCCGCTGACTGATACACAGGCTCCCGCAAGTGCAACCGCCGCCGCCAGCAGCCACCGCCGTTCCCGCTCAAGCGGCAGGCCCAATCCCTTGGAGATTTCATCGCCCAGGTTCAGTACGTTGAGCACCCGTGCCTTATAGAAAGCGAACGGCAGCAGGATCAATATCCAGGGCAGCAGGGCCAGCACGAACCGCCAGTCTCCGCCCCAGATTTTGCCGGCCAGCCAGATGGCTACGAACTGATAATTCTGCGGGTCCAGTCTTAACGACAAAATGAGCTGAACCGCATAGATCCCGGCACCTACGGCAATCCCGATCAGAATCATCCGGGTCGGCGAGAGCCCGTCCTCACTCCTGTAAGCCAGGAAATAGATCAGCGTTGCGGTGAGTGAGGCCCCTGCCAGCGCCAGCAGCGGAAGCACGAAGATCGGAGCTGCTGCAGTGGCCGGCACGAAGGAGATGAAGATTAATACGGCGAATCCGGCTCCGGCATTGATCCCCAGAGTGGACGGCTCGGCGAGAGCATTACGCGACAAGCCTTGCAGAATAGACCCGGATACCGCGAAGCCCGCACCGATCAGCAGTGATATCACGATCCGCGGCAGCCGGAAATCAAACAGAATCAGCTCCTGCTGCCTGGTGCCGCTGCCGGACAGGGTATGTAGAACTTCGAGCGGCGATAACCGCATAAATCCGGTATTCATGCTGACCAGGAACAGAATGAAGATAAGCGCAGCAAGCAGAGTCAGAATACTGATATCTCTGGAACGGCGATGTTTGGCCGGGGGGAATGACAAAGTCCTGTTCATTGCAGCTCCCCCTTGCGTTTGCTGGCCAGATAGATGAAGAACGGTACGCCGAATACGGCAATCAAGGCACCGATCGGTGTCTCGTAAGGCGCATTAATCATTCTGGCACCAATATCGGCCACCAGGACCAGAATACTTCCCAGAACCGCAGAGCAGGGAATAATCCAGCGGTAGTCCACCCCAACCAGATAACGCGTGATATGCGGAACCATTAATCCGACAAAAGCGATCGGACCCACCGTGGACACCGCTGCTCCGGCGAGGATGACCACGATAACCATCCCTGCGGCCTGTACCAGACGGGTGCGCTGGCCGAGGCCTGCGGCAACGTCCCGGCCAAGGCTCAGCAGCGTAATCGAACGCGAGAGCAGCAGAGAACCGGTCAGGGCTGCCGCGACCCAAGGAAACATAATCTGCAGCTGCTTCCAGTTCGCTCCGCCGATCCCGCCGGCCATCCAGAAGGCGATATCCCGGGAGAGGCTGAACAGAATGGCGATGCCCTGGCTGACCGCCAGCAGCAAGGCGCTGACCGCTGCTCCGGCCAGCGTAAGCCGCAGCGGGGTTAATCCGCTATGGGAGAGTGATCCGATCCCGAACACCAGCAGCGAGGCCACAGCCGCTCCAATGAAGCAATACATCATGATGTACGTGAAGGATAACGAAGGCGCGAAGGCAAAGGCAAGTGCCAGGCCGACGCCCGCTCCGGCATTAAGCCCGAGCAGCCCGGAATCCGCCAGCGGATTGCGGGTCATCCCCTGCATTATCGCCCCGGCAACGGCAAAGCAAGCGCCGACCAGTGCGCCCGCAGCGGCCCGCGGAATCCGCAGCTCCCGGATCACCTGATGCTGCGGCAGCTCCGGATTGAACCGGAAGACTGCCTCCCATACGGTAGCCAGCCGGATATCCGCTGCGCCAACCGATACCGATACCATCAGGCCGAAGAGGATTGCGGCTATTCCCAGCACAAGAATCACAGCTGCGGCAACCGGCCGCGACCGGACAAGAGTGTGTCCCTCATCAGAAGGAGCTTTCAGAGCAGAATCTGTAGATGAAGCCATTAGCCGTCTCCTTATAGATGATTATGATTCTCATTATCGCAAAGATATGAATATTGTTCAACTTAAAAAAGAAGCAGACTTCTATATCCTGAGGATATAAAAGCCTGCACAGTTTTGGGCCGTTAAAGAACTTATTTCACAAAACTGCTCAGAATGTCATCGATGGTCTTGGAATTGGCTATCGGGCCGCTGTACAGCCAGCTGGAATCTTTGCTGAATTCATGAACATTCCCTGCCTTGACGGCCGGAATTCCCTTCCAGACCGCGCCCTCTGTAATCTCTGCTCCGTCTGCCTTGTCACTGTTCACCAGAATGATATGCTCTGCAGTCAGCTCGGACAATTTCTCCAGTGAAATCGGATTCCACGGTGCCCTCGACTCCGCAGGGATATCGGTCACGAGATTCGGGAGCTTCACGCCAAGATCGCCATACAATACCGCACCGCTGCTGCGGGTCTCGTCTACAATGAAGAAATTCTTGGACACCAGCCACAGAACAGCTACTGAATCATCACCGATTGCCGCAGAGACAGCAGCTTTGGCCGAAGCCGCTTTCTGATCATAATCTTCGATGGCCTTCTTAGCTTCCGGGGTCTTATTCAGCAGTTCACCGATCTTGAGCAAGGATGCTCTCCAGTCACTGCTGACTTTGTCGCCGAGGACATAGGTTGGCGCGATTTTGTTCAGCTGGTCATAGAGACCATTCTGAACCGAGCCTTCCGACTGGACGATATGGAAGTCCGGCGTGAAGCTGGTGACGGCTTCAAGCGGCAGATCATAGCTGATCGGCGGAACATCCTTAAGCTCAGCAGCGAGGTATTTCTGAGTACCGTTCTTCGTAGACCACTGGGCAACCGGAGTCACGCCGAGCGCTACCAGATAATCCTCCAGATAAGAAGCAATGACACGCTGCGGATTAGCGGGAACAGTCACCTCATGCCCCATGGCATCCGTTACCGTCTTCTCTACAGCAGGTGCGGCAGTTGCTGCAGAAGCCTCCGCAGTGGCTTCCGCTGTTGCCGCAGGGTTGGTGGCTGCTGCACCGTTACTGCCTTCGTTGCTACTATTATTTCCGCAAGCGGACAGCAGCAGTGATGTGGTCATCAGTCCGGCCACCGCCAGCTTCACACTTCTTGATCCTTGCAGGTTGAACGAAAACATTAAATACCCCTCCTGTATGTTACCCTCATGATTGGCCAAAGTCCTGTTACCTTCACCTTGTCTATACTGATGATATTGATTCTCATTCTCCTTGTCAAACAATAACGTATAACAACGTCAAAACGGCCGCCTCCGCATCAAGCAGAAACAGCCGTTTTCCTGTAAGCTTCTATATTATTTGTGCAGATGATAGGGTACGGTCGCGATGACAATGTCCTTCTGATTCATGAGATATGAGCGGATGAACAAGCTGGTCTGATTATGCAGCACCGCCTGCCACCAGTGCTTCGTTACGAATTGCGGAATGAGTACGGTAATATGGTCGGTGGCAGCGGTCTTCCACTCTACAGTATCGATGAACTTCACCAGCGGGCGGATAATGCTGCGGTACCGTGAGCGCAGAACGATCAGGCGCACGCCGGGGTTCCACTCCTCCCACTTCTGCTCCATCTTATGAATCTCCTCCTCATCGAAGCCTACATATACAGCGACCACATTATCCGTGAGCGACTTCGCGTAGCTGATCGAATGCAGCACGGCCCGGGTAACACCGGCTACCGGCACGACTACGGTACTTCCCTTAATGCAGGGCTTATCAGTAGCCGGACAGATCCGCAGCTGGTCGGCAATGTTCATATAGTGGCTATGAATCCGGTGGAACACGATGATGACAACCGGCAGGAAGATGAAGGCCATCCACACGCTGGAGAACTTGGTGATGACGAAGATCAGCGTAATCGTTAACGTAGTGAGCATCCCGACCGTATTGACGGCGAACTTGCTCTGCCAGCCTTGCGGTTTTGTCCGGTACCACTGGACCATCATCCCCAGCTGTGACAGGGTGAACGGAATGAATACTCCGACTGCATATAACGGAATCAGGCCTTCTGTATTCCCGTGAAAGGCAGCTACCAGTACTGCAGACATGACGCCGAGGAAAATGATACCATTCGAGAAGCCCAGCCGGTCGCCGCGCACCATGAACGCATGGGGCAGATATTTATCCTTGGCGAACATGAACGCCAGCAGCGGGAAGGCCGAATACGCCGTATTGGCCGCCAGGAACAGGATGACCGCTGTAATCCCCTGAATGAAGAAATATAACCCGCCGCGCCCGAACGTGGACTCAGCAATCTGCGATACTACCGTTGCCTTCTCATCCGGTACAATTCCGTACCAGTAAGCCAGCAGCGTAATACCTGTGAACATGATCCCGAGGATCAGGCCCATCAGCATCAGCGTTTTTGCTGCGTTTTTCTCTGCCGGGGCCTTGAAGTTAGGAATCGCATTGGAGACCGCCTCCACCCCGGTGAGCGCCGAACAGCCGGAGCTGAATGCCTTCAGCAGCAGGAACATACTCACGTTCGACACGGCCGAGCCGATCTCAGGAACATTGGCATGAGCGCCGCCGGCCATGTATTTGAAGACACCCGAGAGAATCAGCACGAAGATTGATGCTACGAACAGGTAGACCGGGATGGCGATGAAGGATGCCGATTCCGTAACCCCGCGCAGATTGATGATCGTTAAGAGCAGAATGACAGATACCGCTATAAGTACACTATGACCATGAAGGCTTGGAAAAGCCGAGGTAATCGCATCCGTGCCCGCTGAGGCACTTACCGCCACCGTCAGAATGTAATCGACCAGCAGCGAGCCGCCGGCCAGGAGGCCGGTATGAACCCCAAGATTGCTTTTGGCGACAATGTACGCTCCCCCGCCCTGGGAATAAGCGAAGATGGTCTGCCGGTAAGACAGAATCAGAATAGCCAGCAGGCCCAATACGGCTAATGCAATTGGCAGGGAGTACCAGATCGCGGTGAATCCGGCGGCGACCAGTACAATTAAGATTTGTTCTGTTCCGTAGGCTACCGACGAGAGCGCATCAGAAGACAGGACAGCCAGTGCTTTCACCTTGGATAACTTTTCATGATCGAGTTCGTTCGACTTCATCGGACGCCCGATCAATAGTCGTTTTACCTTGCTTACCATTGTAGTAACAGTTCCTCTCTTGGTTAAGTTGAATCGGGGTTCCGTGCGCTGTTTTCATAAGTGGATTTCATAAATGCAGGCACCAAAATAAGCATACGGAAATGATCCGCATGCCTACGGGTGCATGGTCATTATCCCACTGTTGCTTACGAGGTTAGCTGGCGGATTCGGGCTGTGGCAGCCCTACGGTTACAGGTCACAAGACCTTCCCCGATTCACCCCTTTTGGCCTCTCGCCAAAGTGTGGTTCCCCCGTTCTTCCTTCCGGAAAATTCAGCGCATATTCAACTTCTCACAAGGACTAATATTAAGCTACAATGCCCCTTCCGTAAAGCGTTGAAACAAATGAAAAAAGAATGAAAAGCATCCAAAACCACCAAATCAATGATCCGGTAAGTCTTGATCTTTCATTCTCTTTCATTATCCCTGCAAGACGTGTGTTTACAGGGTTTTTGCAACTATTTTTTGCGATAAAATTCTTATTCTGCAGGCTCCTCTTTGCGGCCTGTCCACAGAAGTATGGCCATTAGTGCAAATGCGATCAGCGCCAGCAGAGGAATCGTGATGAACCCGAACCAATTAAGATAATCCTGGTTACACGGAACGCCGATGGTGCAGGGAATCACCTTGCTGAGGGCAGGAATCTTCTGCTCGGCATAATGGTAGATCGAGATACTGCCGCCGATCAGACTGAGAGGAAGCACATACGGTATGATCCGCTTGTCCGCCCGGTAGGTCGCAATGCCCAGCAGGAACAGCTGCGGGTACATGAAGATCCGCTGGAACCAGCAGAGCTTGCACGGCTCATAATGCAGCACCTCACTGAGATACAGGCTTCCGGCTACAGCCACTATACACACAAACCAGGCAAGATAGAGACAATTCCGGCGGCAAAAGGCGGCGAAGCCACTCATGGGGTCGCTGCAGCTCCCGCTGCTTCCTGAATCTGTGCATCAATCATTTCCATGTTGAACGGCTCCTTCACCTTGACTCCATTCACGTACAAAGAAGGCGTATTCGTTACCCCGGCATCGGTCCCTACCTGAATATCCCGGTCCAGCTCCTTCTCATAGGTGCGTTCGTCAATATCCTTGCGGAGCAAATCGTAGTCTACCGGCAGCTCCAGCTGCTTGGCAAGGCTTACCAGGAAGTCAGGGGTCGCCCATTCCTTATCCTCGGCGCCCTGGTTGGCATAGATGGCATCGAAGTATTTCCAGAAGGCTTCCTGGTTCTGGTGATAGACCGACAATGCAGCGAGTGAAGCTGTTCTGGAGTCCGGTCCAATGAAGGCGAGATTCACGAAGTAAAAGGAGGCCTGATTCTGGTCCACATACTGCTGCACGATCTGCGGCTTAATCACCCCTGTAAACTGGGCACAGGCCGGACATTTGTAATCGCCGAACTCGACTATCTTCACCGGAGCGTCCTCCTTGCCAAGCCGCATCATTTCGCTGTAGTTAAACGAGACCGGGGCAGCATTGGAATCCGATTTAGCGTCCTTGGAAGCCAGCAGGTATAGTCCGACAAAGATGATGACGACGATGGCAATCGTGCTCACGATCACTATTCTTGTTTTATGCTTCTGCTGCTCCAGCTCGGCCCTGCGCTTCTCCTGTTTGCTCATTTGGGGAATCGTGGCATTATTTTTTTTCGGTTTGCTCAAAGAGAGTTCCTTTCCGTCCTCAGGACTGTCATGATTAATATTTAGTTACTTTTTAATAGTATATAATTAAAGCTCTCCTGTTGGCAAACCCGATTATCCGGCTTCTGTAGCCCCCGGCGCAGAGGTTCCGTCATCCCCCCTGGTGCTTCCGAAGAATACCTCCGGGGAGTGCTCCAGCGATTGCAGCACAATCCGGACAATGAACTGCGTACCGCCGCCTTCTGCCGGCTCTGCCCAGATCTCTCCCTGCATCAGATCCACCAGCTTCTTGCAGATCGCCAGGCCCAGCCCTGTGCCCTGGTATTTGCGTTTGTGCGAACCGTCCACCTGGGTGAAGGATTGGAAGAGCAGCTTCAGCTTATCCGGCGCAATGCCGATCCCGGTATCCCGCACCGTGAACTGGAGCGCCTGGGCACTGCCTCGGACACCATAGGACCCGGCCTTAACCGTAACTGTCCCCGAAGGGGTGAACTTTACGGCATTGCCGACCAGATTAATCAGAATCTGACGGATTCTCGCTTTGTCGCCGGCATAATGATCAGGCAGGCCCTCCTCGATCTCCAGCTCAAGGGATAACGGCTTGTCTTTGGTGCTCACCACGAACAGGTCGACACACTCCTGCAGCAGGCTCTTCAGCTGAAAAGGCTCCTTCGCCAGACTCATCCCTTCTGCCTCCAGACGGGAGATATCCAGGATGTCACTCATTACATGCAGCAGCGCATGGCTGCTAGTGCTCTGCAGCTGCAGCAGCTCCTGCTGCTCAGGATCAGTCAGTTCCTCAGCCAACAGCTGGTTGATGCCGATAATCCCGTTCAGCGGAGTACGGATTTCGTGGCTCATGGTGGCCAGGAACTCGCTTTTCATCGTAACCGCGCTCTCTGCGGCATCCCGGGCCTGGATCAGCTCCTGCTGATACTTCATCAGGGCGGTAACGTCCTCGGCAACGATGTAGACCAGCTGCTCCTCATGATGGTGCAAGGGGAAGACGGTGACGCTGCAGACCATTTGTTCATCGCCCTTCGTACGGATCCTCAGCTCCAGCTTGGACGACTGGCCCCGCGAAGCACGGAGTACTGCCTCTCGGACTGCACTCTCATCTCTGTCACTGTACAAGACACGCTTATAGTCCCCCAGCTCCTCCTTCCCATACCCTGTCATGCTGCGCAAGGAAGGATTGGCACTGATAATTTTTTTGCGGGCCGGATCGATGCACATGACCATGTCGGGGCTATACTCGAACAATGCGGTATACCGCTGCTCGTGAAAGGCAGCCGACTGAAGAATCCGCTGGCGGTCTCTATATAGAAGTCCGAGGACCACCGATACGATGAACAGGAATGATCCGCCCAGGATCATCCCAAGTACCGAGTCATTCAGCTGCGGAGCTTGCCCCCTGTACAGAAGTGATTCATCGGCCTTGAAGACCAGTCCGGCCATCGCTGCATAATGAATCCCTGCGAATGAGCCGGTGAGCGTCATGACGAGCAGCAGCTTTTTGACACTGAACATATTGTACGGACTCTCCAGCCACTTACTGTCGTAAGAAGCAGTGACAACCGGAATCAGCAGGGCGAACAGGACAGACAGAATGATGGAGAATGTACCCTGCTCATAGCTGGCAGCCATCCGCATGGACCAGATCCCGCTGAAATGCATGATTAGAATGCCGCTGCTGAACAACAGCCCTCCGAGCCCGAGATAAGTCCGGCTGCGGGTCCGGGGATTATTCAGCATTACCAGCAGCATATAAGAGGCAGCCACAGGAATGACCAGGGAGAACGCCAGCAGCAGCAGATCATAGGACACTGGAACGCCCATATGCATTGCACGCATTCCCAGGAAATGCATACTCCACAGGCCTGTGCCAAGCACTGCGGATATCAATAGAATATAACGGGACCCCCGCCGGCCGCGGAGCATCCGTTCAGTCAGGTCCAGAGCGGTGAAGCAGGTCAAGAAAGCAATGACCACAGAAAAAAGGACAAGCAGATCATTGTACGTATTCAGTGTATGCTCCAAGCGCTCCCGCCCCTTTCCCGTAGTTTGATGTAAGGTACTCATTTACACATCCTTACCCGCCGCTTATCCCGCCGAATCGCTGAAAGCTGCTTTTGGGCAGGAAGATTATGTAAAACACCCCCCCGCAAAGTGGGGCTTTAGCGTAGGTGGTGACTCAGGTACTTTGCGGGGAGCCCAAAACATATAAATTACGCTTATCTATTAAGGAAATCGGGGCGGAACGTTTCGCTCCGCATGACAAAAAAGCACAGCGCCATTATAGCGCCATGCTTACAGGATATGCAGGTTATGCTCCGGCTTCCTCCGTCAGAAACTGCACCTTCAGCAGTTTAATCCGCGAAATCCGCTTATTGTCTGTCTCCTCTACCACAAATAAATGATTGTCGAACTCCACCGTCTGGCCCTTCTGCGGAGGATTGACCTCCAGCTTGGAATACAGCCAGCCGCCAATCGTATCGTAATCATCGGTCTCCATATGAATGCCCAGCTTGTCGTTGATTTCCTCAATCAGCATCAGGCCGTCTACAGAGTACTCATCCTCCCCCAGCTGCTCGATGCCGGGGCGCTCTTCGTCGAATTCATCCTGAATCTCGCCGACAATCTCTTCCATGATGTCCTCCAGCGTGACCATTCCTGAGGTACCGCCGTATTCATCAATAAGAATGGCAATCTGGGTCTTGGCGCGCTGCATTACCTTCAGCAGGCTGCTGATCTGGATCGATTCCGGTACAGTCAGGATGGGACGGATCAGTTCGTTATACTTCGGGGCCTGGTCACGGATCATATCCTTGATGTGGATGAAGCCGAGAATATGGTCCTTGTCGCCGTCACAGACCGGATACCGGGTTCTCAT
The DNA here is from genome assembly GCF_022234545.1 of Paenibacillus piscarius. Lineage (GTDB taxonomy): Bacteria > Bacillota > Bacilli > Paenibacillales > Paenibacillaceae > Paenibacillus_AQ > Paenibacillus_AQ piscarius. The sequence continues at coordinate 194,133 of NZ_JAIEUI010000005.1, read as the reverse complement.
GCCGCCGAAGGCAATCTCCAGATTCTCCTCCGTCGACAGATGCGTGTTCAGACAGATCATTTCGGTACGCGGAATCATAATCTCCCTGGCCATCGTATCGGCAAATTCAAAGATATTGTCGACCAGCGCCATCTCCGTGTTGTCGATCAGACCGCTCTTGTTGCTCTCCTGCATCAGAATGCGGATCTCTTCCTCGGTGTGGGCCGTGGCCAGCTCTGAAGCCGGCGTCAGACGGAAGATCCGCAGCAGGCCTAGCGCTAATCCGTTAACTACCCATATGAAGGGATACATGATGCGGTAGAACACATTCATCGGCCCGGCCGTCAGCAGAAGCACCGCCTCCGCCTTGTTCACGGCAATGGTCTTCGGTGCCAGCTCACCAAGCACAATATGCAGAACGGTGATGAACATGAAGGCAATAATCAGGGAGATGACGAATACTGATGTCTCGCCAAAGCCCAGGCTGGTAATCAGCGGCCCCACAATCGTGGCTACTGCCGGTTCTCCCAGCCAGCCCAGCGCCAGAGAGGCCAGAGTAATTCCCAGCTGGCACGCCGACAGGAAGCCGTCCAGATTATTCACAATATACCTTGCCGCCGGCGCTCTCTTACTGCCTTCCTCGATCAGGGAATCAATGCGCCCGCTGCGCACCTTCACCATCGCATACTCAACCGATACAAAGAAACCGTTAAGCAGCACAAGCAAAATAATAAGTCCTACATGTAATATACCGGGTAAAGGGTCGCTCAAATTATACTCCTATCCGCCGTAGTCTTTACGGCCGGATAGGCCCACCTCCTTCGTTTACACAAAATGTTAGACTGGATCTTACCGCCAGCTATTCCTTTCCGGATCAATTTCCCAAGTTCCTCAGCTCCTGACTGAATCACGAATTATAAATAATACTTTCATTATATAAATATATTAGGTGAAACAGCAACCATGCGTGTCCCCTCGAAAAATACAGCATATGTAAGTACGCAGGCAAAAGAAACGGCTGACCGCCTTAAACCAAGGGGTACAGCCGTTTTTGGGCTATTCTATGGATAAACGGCGGAAAATACGGGATCTGAGGCGTTTAGCCTTTGCGTCCGCCTACCGGATTTCCGATAACTCCCGGATACTGATACACCAGCGGCTCATCAAAGGTCGCGTAGTCGAAGTTCACCATTAGCAGTACAATCCGCTGTCCGGTAGCGCGGTCGCTGATAATGAGATGGTCCCGGCCGGCCGCTTCCAGCACGCCTGTATAGACTTTGGCATTCCAATCCTTATTGTTCTCGTAGGTGAAATAGAAGGTACCCACCTTGCCGAGATTAAGGCGGAAGATGTTCTCCACGTACGACTGTTCATATACCGGAGCGGCTGTAGAGACTACGGTTCCGCCGGGCATCATCGGGCTGCCGCTGGATACCTGCGGCGGCATGGCGCTCATGGAGCCCATGGTGCCCATGCCTGGCATCATACCCATTTTACCCATATTTCCGATATGTCCCATGTTGTTCATGTTCATGTTATTCATGTTGTTCATGCTGTTCATGCTGTCAGCAGGGTTACTGCCCATCATATATGCTGCGGGGCGGTACGGTTGAGTGATCATGATTCAAATTCCCTCCTAATAGTAAGTAAAGGTCGTTCTTCTAATATACTGCCGGACAATCTCCCTGCGTCGGGGTGAAGAAGCAATGCGCCTTGAAGCGGCCGGTGTTCTGCTGATTGTACCAGGTCGCCGGGCAGTCCCCTACCGGACGGAAGAACCACAGCGCATTCGAGGCCGGCCAGGTCCGTTCCCCGTTGATCGCACGTTTGGCCAGCCGGATATCGGCTTCCCGGGCCCGCTGGTAGAAGTAGCTCTTCTGCGGCGCTTCGAATCCTCCAGGACTCTGGTACACCATGTCATTCACACTGCGGATGTTGTTGAAATCCAGGCAGTTGCCCAGGATCCGGTTCACACCGACATTTCCGACCATGAGCATCCCCAGATCCCCATCCTCTTCAGCCTCTGCCCGCATCAGCCGGGCAAGCACTCTTACATCCTCCGAGTTTGCTTTGATAACGGCCACGCGTTCTCCTCCTTACGTTCATTTCATTGGCAGTCCTGGAACCTAGCCCGTTTCGCAAGCCTGCGCCCTGTTTCCTGCACGCTGTATTGTATGTGCATCCGCCCAAGTGGTGACTGTCCCCGCCCAAATTTATCCATGCTGCTTCAAACCAAATACCCCCGCTCCTAACGGAGCAGAGGTATTTGTAACTTAATCAGGATGCTTGATGCCATGATTACTCTGCCGTGGAATAATGATGCGGACGCCGCTGAAAGCCGCGGTACCGTGTCCCCTGGTAGGTCAGCAGCCCCCGGTCACCCTCTGCACTGAGGCCATATTCCTGGCCGTCCACCTTGAACTCCCTCCGCACCCCATCCTCTGCCTCATACGTCAGATAATAGGTTGTGCTGGTCCGGCTGGAGAGATTGTCTTCCTGTGACTGCTGCTGGCGCACTTCGGTCCGCTTGCTTACGATCCGGGCGGGGATGGACTGCAGGGGGGCACTGTTGTTGCGGCTCCACTGCAGCAGTCCCTTGCCAGCCGACACGGCGATGATCCCCAGGACCACGACAAGAAAGACCGGCAGCACCGTTCCTGTAAAATCAAACATCCAGGATGGATCACTTCCCATAGGTCTCTTCCCCCTTTTTCCCAAGTAATGGCTTCCCTGCCCTTAGGCAGGTGTCACTAATATATATGCCTCTTAATTGCAAGACAGTCTACATACTAAAAAGACCACTCAGATTCCGGAATGAACGGAGTCCTAAGTGGTCTTCAGTGCTGCCTGCGCGGCGTATAGGTTACGCATGTACAAGGTCTAACAATTGCTTGGTTTCATTGGCTTCTTCCGGCATCATTCCATTGTCTGCCCAGCAGGCTCTGCATTGTTCTTCGGTCTGGCACAGGTGGGCGTCCTCGCAGTTATAGCACAATTGCAGCAGGTTTCTTGTCATATAATCCGTTTCAAAAGTTGTCATTGTAATCTCTCCTATTCGGGATGAAAGTTTGTGAAAAAATGAACTTGTTTTCTATGTGTTAAATATATCACAGGATTCAAAGTTTGTCATGTGATTTTTTTCACATTTTTAAAGAAAATTTTAAATAAGATTTTTCTTTATTATTTGACCATAAGAAACATGAAAACCGCCTTCGTTAAAAAGGCGGTTTATTACGTGTCCCGTTAGTGCCGGTAGCCATAGCCGCAACGAAATAATGAGCCTAGTCCGACAGTGCCCGCATGATGTTGGATTTCGCCTCTGCCGCAATCGCTTCATTCCCCTCACCGGCCGCTTGCATTAAGATCAGCATGGGGATGTATACCGCGATCAGCCGGGCCAGCAGCTTCGTTTCTTCGTCCGCTCCTCCGTATGTTTCGAAAAATACGCTGCGGGCGTAAGGTGGTAAAAAGCTATAGGCAACGCTCAAATCGCAAGCCGGATGGCCTACGCTCAGATCGCCCCAATCAATGATGCCGGAAACGATCCCGTTCTCATTCACAAGCATATTTTTGAAATGAAGATCGCCATGCAGCAGTGCATTCACCGCCTCGACCCGGTCCTTTTGCAGACTGCTAATATACGCTTCGATCATACCGGACTCCTCCGGCGATAAGTGTTCAGCCATCTTCGATAGAAAGCCCTCCAACTTCACTTTGCGCAATGCGATGTCCGTTAAGTTCCGGTGATCTTGATGAACTCCGCACTTCAGCGCCGACTGCACCGGAAACTCATGCAATCTCCGCAAAAATGTGGCCAGCGTCTCTGCCGATAAAGCACGGCGTTCTTCCGTCAACCCGATTGGGAACTCTCCCGGCACGTGGGCGTAGCCAAGAAATGGTGCCGGGTATTCATCACTTGCTTCGCCATAAAACAACGGCTTCGGATAGGGGATAGTCAAGTAGGCCTCCAGCTCCGGCAGCAGCCTCCCTTCCATACGAATCGCGTCAACTGCAAACGTTCTTCTTGGAAACCGGAACACGTACTCGTCACCGATAAGAAAAACCGTATTGTCCCAGCCCCAGCCCAATCGCTTCACTTGCTTCGATGACAGCTCTGGGAATTGCCGGCCGATCAGCGTCCGCGCCTGCTCTTCGTTAACCTCCCACTCCGCATCCCAAACATTCGTTCCTCCCATGAATTGTAAGCCTCCCCGTTTCTTATGTATTAGCATTTATAAATAGAGACTGCCTGTATACACAGACAGCCTCCAATGGCTACATGACACGCCAGCTTACGCCGCCGCTGGTGGTCTGCAGCAGAATCGATTTGCGCTCTTCTTCCTTGGCAATCAGCAGCCAGCCGACATCGTCGGTGATGAACTGGAGCTTCACAATCTCCGGGTACTCCAGCAGCTTAGACTGCAGTACGCTGCTCGGAGGAAGTGCTGTCCAGCTCTGTCCTTGATTCACGGTCTTATACAGAACATTGCCTTCAAGCGACCAGCCCACCCGGGAGTTCAGGAAGTCGGGGGTCAAGTGCCGGTTCACACCCGATTGTGCCGGACGCCCGAACGCGGTGAACTTCCAGTTCTCCCCTCCGTTAGCGGTGAAATACCCATTGTAGATCATGCTGCCTTCCTTCTCCTTCTGGCACCCGACCGGCATCCATCCCCCGGTAGCATTCTCATTGAAGAATTCCGGTATCCCGGTCACTACCCGGTCACACCCGGCGAAGCTGTCATTGACCAGAAATTCAGGACCGGGCACCCAGCTTGCCCCGCCGTCCCGGGTCATAAAGATCTTGGGCAAGGCTCCGGTCTGCAGGGTTACAAAACCACGGTCCGCATCATTGAAGATCATCCCGGTGGTCACGCCCGCAAGCGGAATGGAGGTATTCGGAAGGTTCGGATTATACTGCTCGTTCTGCATGACCTGATTCCAGGTGGCCCCGCCATCCTTCGTTGCATACAGTGCCTTGTTCTCCTTGTTACTGCTGGCACCCCATCTGGTCATCAGCCAGCCATCGGCGGGCGAGCTGAAATAGATGGCGGACAGTTCATTGGAATCGGGGAACGCAGAGATCTGCCAGGAATGGCCGCCGTCCCTGGTTCGCAGCACCACAGTCTCGGTGGTACCGAACGAGCTTCTTATAATCCAGCCGTTGCCGGGATCCGTGAAGAAGATCTCTTTGCCGTATACCGGATTCGTCAGAAACTGCACATTGGTGGCCGGAGAGATATTCGCCCAGGTCTTCCCGTTGTCCAGCGTCATGTACATGCGCAGCTCGTTCCGGGTAACCCCCCAGGCCAGTCCCGCCGAAGAATTGAGCAGTCTGAAATCCGTAAGACGGGTCTGAATCTGATATTTCGGTGCATCCTCGTTCGTTACATTCTTGTTGTCCGGGGTGATAACTGTAATCATCTGCCCTTCCTCCGGCGTCTCTGTCGGCTGCGGAGGCCGTGTTGGCTCCGGCGGAGGGGAAGATGAACAAGCTGAGAGAACAAACAGCGCCATAAGCAGCATCAACACCGTCCGCAGTAATATGGAACCTGAAGCTTTGAATGACAATGCGCTCTCTCCTCTTCTTCAATAATTCATTAAAATTCATTATTCCTTCAAATTCAATTTACTGCGCTTGTACCCGTACAGGAAGTAGATGACCAGACCGATTGCCACCCAGATCACGAAGCCGATCCAGGTCTCCCGTCCCAGGTTGTACATCAGGTAGCCGCAGGTTGCGGCACTGAGGAGTGGAATGAGTGGAACCCAGGGAACCCGGAAGCCTCTCCTAAGATCGGTGTTCGTCCGGCGGAGCGTAATGACACCAAGTGATACGACCAGGAAGGCAAACAGCGTTCCGATACTAGTCAAGTTCGCCAACCGGTCCAGCGGGACGAAGCCGGTAAGCACAGCAATGATGCCGCCGACCATCCATGTGCTGCGCACCGGGGTATGCGTCTTGGGGCTGACCTTGGACAAGCTCTGCGGCAGAAGACCGTCACGCGAGATGGCAAACAGCAGCCGGGTCTGGCCGAACAGCAAGACCAGCAGGACGGTGGTCATCCCTGCAATAGCCCCTATCGAGATTAATCCCGCAATCATATTCTGGTTCACGAAACGCAGCGCATACGACACCGGATCACTGACATTCAGGCTCTGATACGGCACAATTCCCGTCAGCACCAGGGAGACAGCAATATACAGCACAGTACATATGGCAAGCGATGAGATAATTCCGATCGGCAGGTCACGCTGCGGGCGCTTCACTTCCTCGGCGGCAGTCGAGAGTGCATCGAATCCAATATAAGCAAAGAACACTGTCGCCGCACCGTTCATGACACCATGAAATCCAAACGGCAGAAAAGGCGTCCAGTTCTCCGGCTTCACATAGAAAATGCCCGTGAAGATGAACAGCAGCACCACAGAAATCTTGATCACTACCATCACTGTGTTGAAGCGGGCGGTCTCCTTGACTCCCCGTGTCAGCAGCCAGGAAATCAGCAGAATAATAATGACGGCAGGCAAGTTAATAAAGGTTCCCTTCTCCGCATTATACGCTCCAGACAAAGCCGCGGGCAAATGGATGCCGAAGCCTTCCAATAAACCCTGGAAATAACCGGACCAGCCGCTGCTGACCGCGGCTGCCGCAACCCCGTACTCCAGCACAAGATCCCAGCCCAGCACCCAGGCCAGCAATTCACCGAATGCTACATAGCTATAGGCGTATGCACTGCCGGATACAGGCAGTGTCGATGCAAATTCAGAATAACACAGTGCAGAGAGCACGCAGGCAAAGCCGGCAATGATGAAGGACAGAATAAGTCCGGGGCCGGCGTGCTGCGCAGCGGCCACTCCTGTCATGACAAAGATCCCGGTGCCGATAATGGCCCCGACCCCGAGCATGGTTAAGTCAAATGCGCCGAGAGTCTTGCTAAGCTTCTCCGCTCCGGCATTCTGGGGAATGGCCAGCGGTTTTTTGCGGAATAAATCCATACTTCAGTTCGCTCCTGTCAAATGGTTGAGTAGACAACATAAATACCTTAGTTAGCTTGTCCATTTTGGGGTAATGGATTAAATGCGGACAGCTTGAAAACACTATCCCTAGAGCTTATGATGGATAAGATTGGACCGCAAGTGGAATGGCTCTGCCTTCCTAAATCACCCAAATAAATTACAAATGCTGGAGGAGATTCAACCATGGCCCCATTTAAGCCCAATCGTGTCGTAGTAATCGGCACCGGCGCTGTCGGAACCACAACCGCCTACACCTTGCTGCTGCGCAAACGGATGCCCGAGCTTGTGCTGATCGATGTCAATCATCAGAAAGCGCTTGGCGAAGCACTGGATATGAACCATGGCCTGCCCTTCGTCGGGGGTGTGAAGCTATGGGCGGGAACCTATGAGGATTGCCGCGAAGCCGATATCATTATTGTCACAGCCGGTGCCTCCCAGAAGCCCGGTGAGACCCGTATCGACCTGCTCCGCAAGAACATCTCGATCTTCAAAGATATCATCCAGAAAATTACGAAATACAATCATCATGCCATCCTGCTGATTGCTACCAATCCGGTCGATATTCTGGCCTATGCCACCCTGAAGATCAGCGGCTTCGACCGCAGACGTGTCATCGGGTCCGGAACAGTACTCGACAGCGCCCGCTTCCGTTATCTGATCGGGAAGCACAAGGAAATTGATCCCCGGAGCATCCATGGACAGATCATCGGCGAGCATGGCGATTCCGAGCTGCCGGTCTGGAGTCTGGCCAACGTCGCAGGCATTGATCTCGGATTCGATGAAGAGGAACGCAAAGAGATCTTCGAGGACACAAAGAATGCCGCCTACGAGATCATCGATGCCAAAGGTTCAACCTCTTACGCCATCGCATTGGCCCTGGACCGGATTGTTGCCTCCATTCTGAATAATGAAGGCTCCGTGCTGAATGTATCCACCCTGCTGAACAACTATAATGGGGTATCCGATGTCTTCCTCGGTGCACCCTGTGTCGTTGACCGCACCGGCGTGCGCGAGGTGCTGGATCTTCCGCTCAGCCCGGAAGAGCAGAGCCTCTTCCAGCAGTCGGCTGATAAGCTCAAGAGCGAGATTGCCAAGCTGGAGCTCTAGTCTCCGGCAGGACAGACCAGCCGCCAATCTGAACGGATTGGCGGCTATTGTTGTGCTCACGAACGTCTCCCTTCAATCATACGCGAAGACGCGTTAACCCATTAAAGCAAAAAACGGTAAATCCCCCATGTGTATCCTGCATTTATCCTGCATTTTCGGTCATGATTTTGGCCCTTTCTCATGTTAGCAATTCAGAAGAACGTTGTCATCATAAAAAAGCACACTGGATACAGTTTATGTAGAGGTTATGAACAAAAGTTCATAGTTAAGCCAGGGGGCTTGCCCCTGGGAACTGGTTACTAACTGCTGCCGGTGTGATCGGCAATGCTGATCTGCAGCCTGGACATCGCCTCTTCCTTCTCCCGGCTGGTAATATGAGTGTAGACGGTAGTTGTCTGAATGGAGGAGTGACCCAGCAGCTCCTGAACGGTGCGCAGGTCCGCCCCCTTGCGCAGCAGCATGGTGGCGAAGGAATGCCGCAGCTTATGGCTGGAATAAGCGCGCTGCTGGGACGGCGGCACCTCCCGCTGGAAGCGGCTGAAGGTATCCGCAGCGATGCCCTGGATTCCGCGGATCGACAGCCGGCGGCCTTTTTGCGAGATGAACATGGCTTCTTCCTTGCTGCGCCAGGGCGTCAGCCGCTCAGCCAGCGCCTGGTCCAGATAAGGGGCAATATCCTCCGGGACCGGAACATTCCGCCATTTCCGCCCTTTGCCGAAGACCCGCAGCGTGCGTCTGTCTATAATATAATCACTCAGGTTCAGAGTATGTACCTCTCCCACCCGCAGCCCCATATAGGACATCAGCAGGAAGACCGCCAGATTGCGGCTCCGGTATTTGCCGTCTATTGCTGACAGGAAGCGCTGCAGCTCCGCCTCATCCAGATAGACCGGCTCCCGGTTCTTCTCGGTCCGCGATTTCTTAATTCCCGCTGCAGGATTATGGGCAAGCAGCTCCAGCTCTGTTAATGCCTTGAATAGGCAGCTTACCGAAGCATGCTTGCGGTTCCGGGTAGCATCGCTCACCCCGCGTTCGCGGACGGAGGTCAGGTAAGAGACCACATGCAGCTTCTTGACATTCGCCAGGTCTTTGCCGTTCAGGCTGGCCAGGAATTCCCGGGCATCCGCCAGATAGGATTTGCGGGTATACGCCGTATACCCCGCGTCTTTCATCCAGATGACAAACGCTTCCAGCTCTTCTTCATAGTTCAGCTCCAGTTCATTCATCCTCCGTATCCCCCTCAGGTTCACTTAAGTCTGCCGTTCTCCATATAGCAGCATGCTGTTCTATCGTTCTAAGGAACTCGCTAAGCGCAGGCGATTGCCACTTCTTGTTATGGTAGACGACCTGGGTCGCCACCCGCTGTGACTGATCATCCCAGTTCAGGAGGGCCAGCTTGCCTTCCGCCAGCTCCCGCCGGGCTGTAATCAGCGGCAGGAAGGAGATGCCGAGCCCCGCCATGACACACTGCTTGATGGCCTCAATGCTCCAGAACTCCAGATTGGGATCAGGAAATACACCATGGCTGTTCAGATGGCGTTCAAACAAGGTGCGGTAGGTGCAGCCGCTCTCCGTATGCAGTATCGTTACATTCTTAAGATCCAGCGGTGTTACCTCTGCCAGCACCCGCAGCGGGTGATCCAGCGGTGCCACCAGTGCCATTGCTTCATGGATCAGTGTGGTCGAGTACAGATCCTTATACTCGGTCTCCGGCTGAAGCAGAAACGCAAGATCCAGCTCCCCGGAACGTACGAATTCGGTCAGCTCCCAGCAGGCCCCCGGCTTCAGTGTGATCTGCACCTGCGGATAACGGCTGCGGAAGTCCTTGATGATGCCGGGAAGACGGAAGGCTGCCAGTGATTCCGGTGCGCCAATCCGCAGCGAGCCGGCGATCTCCGTCTCGGACCGGAGCGCCTTCTCCGCCATGGAATGGATGCTCTGAATCTCCTGGGCATACGGCAGCAGGCGGCGTCCGGCATCGGTCAGAATGATTTTTTTACCGATCCGGTCGAACAGCGGCTGGGCCAGCTCTGCTTCAAGCGCCTGGATCTGGGCTGTAATACTGGATTGGGCGTAATCGAGCCTCTGGGCGGCACGGGTGAAGCTGCCGGTCTCGACGACGACCAGAAAGGTGAACAAATGCTTAGACTCCAAGTCGGCCTCCTTCCATCCATCGGTTTAGCAGATGGATACCATAGAATAATTCCGTTTTTCCAATGGATCTATTATCTGATACTCTAGGATCAAATACAAGGAAAGCAGGAATATGGATATGACAGACAAACCCTCATTACAGCGCAATATCGGAATGACACAGGCCATAGCCTTATATATCGGAGCCGTACTTGGTTCAGGTGTGTTAATTGTCCCTGGCCTGGCGGCTGAAATGGCCGGCCCGGCCTCCCTGCTGGCCTGGGGCCTCATGTCCCTGCTGATTCTTCCGCTCGCCCTCTCGATGGGGCTGCTCTCTGCGAGATTCCCGAATGCCGGCGGGGTATCCCATTTCGTCACACTGGCCTTCGGCCCCAAGGCCGGGGCCCTGGTCGGCTGGTTCTTCCTGATGTCCGTTCCGGTCGGCGCACCTGTGGCCGCCCTTACCGGAGCCGGATACATGACCGCAGCTATGGGCTGGGCCAATCCGGCAAGAATCGCCCTCGCTTCCGGTATGCTGGTCATTGGACTGGTCACCAACTGGCTGGGCATGAAGGTTGCCGGCAAGGTGCAGATCGCAGTAGTGATTGCTATTGTTGCGGTTCTGGTCTTTTCTTTTGCTGCAGCACTGCCTAATATGGAACGTGTTAACTTTACCCCATTTGCCCCTCACGGCTGGGTGAGTGTCGGTCAGGCAGCTGCGATTCTCTTCTGGTGCTTCATCGGATGGGAAGCCGTCTCGCATCTATCTGAAGAATTCAAGGACCCGCAGCGCGCCGCAGTCAAGGGCGTGAGCATCGCCGCTGTCATTGTCGGCATTCTCTATTTCCTCTCGGCACTTGCTACGGTCGGCACCCAGAGCTACCTGCACGGCGGGGCTGATGCTTCGCTGCTCTGGATCATCAGCCGGCCACTGGGCGCATGGGGCGGCTTCATTGCCGGACTGACGGGGCTGTTCATCTGTACAGCCACAATTATTGCCTATGCCGGCGCTGCCTCGCGGGTAGCCTACGCCCTGGCCCGTCAGGGGGAAGCACCGAAATGGATGGGCCGCCTGTCCGCGCGTTACCAGACCCCTGTCGGAGCGATCAGCTTCCTGACCGTATGCTTTACTCTGGTGTTATCACTTTATGGAAGCGGCCTGGTCTCCATCACCACGCTAATCACCTTCCCCAACGCCACCTTCATCCTCACGTACATCGGCGGCTGCGCGGCCGGTATCCGCTTGCTGCGTGACAGCCGCAGGGGCGTTACGATCAGCTGGATTTCTTTTGCCGCCACGGTATGCGTATTTCCGTTCACCGGCTGGGCGATTCTGTATCCGCTGGTGATTACATTAATCTTCGCCGGGGTGTTCTATTTGAGGGTTGGGGCGAAAAGCCAGGGAATAATCGAACAGTAATTTCACTATTAACCACGAAATAGGCCGATCCGTCCATTCAGGAGGGTTCGGCCTATTAACAGTTATTTGTTTCACTGAAGCGGGATGCGGAGACGGAACTGCTGTGTATCCTTTGAATATGAGAAGGAATTAGCCACAATCTTGAGCCGGTCGGATGGCTGCACTGGCGGAAAAATCAGCTTAAAGGCTAATTGATCCCGGCTAATGCGCACCGGCTGTCCATTGGGTAAGATCGTCTGCCCCTCTTTCTCCTCCAATCTTAACGGGGTTATCTGGCTCATGACCTGACTGGCTTCATAGTACACAACGGTCTGCTTCTCCTCATAATCAACGGAAGTCACCTTCACCGTGCCTCCTTCAACGCCCTGAAGCGTTATAGGGAACGCTCCATTCAGGTGCTGACGGTCCACCGCCCGCTTCACTTCTCCATTTTCCAGGGATTCAGTAACGATCAGGGTCACATAGGCAGGCTCTGGATTGAGCGCTGTCAGCGGTGTGAAGTTGAAATAATAGTAGTCATTGGTGGCCCCTCCGCCCTGATCTGTATACAAGGTGCCTTTGTCATCTTCGAGCAGCACGTTCAGCTTCTCACGGGGATACAGATTCCGCACAATCACCTGTGTATTGACCGGGCCAAGGATCAGCTTCTCCAGCGTATATAGTGACTTCCTGTAAGTGAAATTCAGATCCTTCGGATACACTGTGGAGGTCAGCGCTTTACTCTTGCTTGCATCCAGCGGGATGGTGAGATCCCAATTTCCTTTGGTAGCTCCGATAGCATCAATGGTCATATCCAGCGTCAACTGACTAGGCAGGTCCTTATCGCCGAAAGATTGCCGTGTGGTGCCTACAAAGGTATGGTCTCCTGTAATCGTGAAATCGTGTGTGGAAATCGACTGCGGTTCATGATCCCTCAGCTGGAGGTCATAGTAGACTTCCGCGTCCTGTTCTGTAATCGGCGGTGACGATTCCGGATAAGTTACCTCGTAATTTAGCACCAGCTGAATCCCGTCATAATACACCTCTGCCATTTCAAAAGTTATACCCTGGTCTCTGGCCTCAAGCCCCACAGGGCTGCTAAGCTGCTTCTGCTCAATGACTTTGAAGTTCGCCGTGTACACATCTTTCGCATACAAATAATCGAAGAATGGAATGACTCGCAGCGCCTCTGCTATCTGGGGGGAGACGAATCCGATCCCCGTAATTGATCCGGCCGTAACAGCCAGCACAGCTGTGGCTACGATGATCCACTTTTTAAACGGTGACAACCGGCGTCGATCTCTCCTCCCTTCCGCATTCCCTTCAGTATGTAGTCTCCACAATTCATCAAAATGAACGGAAGAAGGCATACTGTGTATCATGTGTTCAGTTTCTTTCTGTAATTGTTCAATTAATCCGCCGGATTCTGCATTCAGCCTGTCCTTAGCTGTCGTCACTGGATTCCCTCCTTCATCATCAGCAGACCCGGGTCAAGCTCGCCGCACTCTCTTAGCTTATTCAGTGCTGCATGAAGCCTGGACTTGCAAGTTCCCAGCGGAATACTCAACACCTCAGCGGTCTCAGGCAATGACAATCCGGCATAATAGTGCAGCGTAATTACTTCCCGAAGCTTAGCTGACAGGTTACTGACCGCATTCCACAGCTCCAGCTGATTCTCACTATGCACAGCAAGGCTCTCTGCCGAATACTCTGCTCCCTCCTCCGGGACTCCGGCAACCAACCTCATCCAGGTGAACCTGCGCAGCTGATTGCGGGTAATATTGACGGTAATCCGGTAGAGCCATGGCCGCAGAGGCCTGGAGGGATCATACAAATGGTATTTGGCAAAAGCACGCAAAAAAGTCTCCTGGGTGATATCATCTGCCAGCGCCCGCTGCTTGGTCATCATAAGCACAATGCCATAAATGTAGGAAGAGTGGGCTTCAAACATCTCTTGGGCCTGTTGCTCTGTGATGGGGTATTGCTTCACTCGCTCTCCCCCTTATCGCTTTATTAGATATACACTTTGACCCCGGCAATCCGTTCGATTTGCGTTTCAGATAATTACAGGCAGGTTATGGATGAAGGAGGGCTTGACCTCAATCAGATCGAAGAAGGAGTGTGTGATCTATGCCTGAAAATAAAAAAATTATTCTCGAACCAGCAGCGCAGAAATTCGCTGACGATAACGCAAAGCCTCCCTTTCTGCCCGATCTGGGCCCGGAAAAAGGCCGTGAAACAGTAAATACCGTTCAGGCTGGCTATATCGACAAGCCCGAAGCAGATCTGCAGGATCTGACTATTGCGGGTGGTCCAGGCGGTGAAGTGAAGGTTCGGATTGTCCGTCCAGTCGGCACTTCCGATACTACCCTGCCGGTCATTCTATACATTCATGGTGCAGGCTGGGTCTTCGGCAACAGCCACACCCATGACCGGCTCATCCGCGAGCTGACTGTTGGAACGGGCGCTGCCGTGGTATTCCCGGAATACAGCCTGTCCCCGGAAGCTAAATACCCTACCGCTATTGAAGAAATCTACGCCGTCCTGGAATGGATCGCTGCGGAAGGCTCCACCTATGGACTTGATGCCTCCCAATTGAGTGTAGCCGGAGACAGTGTCGGCGGCAACATGACGGCTGCCATCACCCTCATGGCCAAAGAACGCGGCGGTCCGGCTATCTCCAAGCAATTGCTGTTCTATCCGGTAACTGACGCTTCCTTCGATACAGAATCATATCATCGGTTCGCAGAAGGCTATTTCCTCCAGCGCGAGGGGATGAAATGGTTCTGGGATCAATATACCACTGATCCTGACGAGCGTGCACAGATTACCGCCTCTCCGCTGCGGGCCAGCCTGGACCAGCTTAGCGGTCTGCCGGAAGCCCTGATCATTACCGGTGAAGCCGATGTGCTCAGGGATGAAGGCGAGGCCTATGCAGACAAGCTCCGAGAAGCCGGAGTCCCTGTCACAGCCGTGCGGTTCCAGGGCATCATCCACGACTTCGTGATGCTGAATGCCTTAGCAGATACTAACGCCAACAAAGGAGCATTGCTGCTGGCCACCGCTTGGCTGAAGCAATAATCTCCTGCGACATAGTAAAGAAGCCCGCAGCGGTATAGTATTCCGCTGCGGGCTTCTTTAAGTGTATAGCTGCTTGCCGATATATCCTCTATTTCCGCTGAGAGTAGAACTCCACCGCCTTGATCAGCATATCCTTCAGTGAACCGAAGGAAGTGGTCTTCGCTACATGCTCATCCAGCTGACCCGGCGGGAGCGACTTCATCTCCTCTGCGGAGCCGGCAGCGAAGCCCCCTTTTTGCAGCAGATCCTTCAAGGACTCGAACGGAGTGAACTTTTGCAGAAAAGGATTCGACAGCAACTGATCGAGCGGCAGCTTCTGCAGCAGTTGATCAAGCGGCAGCTTGTCCAGCGGTAACTTTTGCAGCAGCTCTACGGCCCGCCCATCTTTGAGGGAACCGACCACTCCTTGTATTTTATCGCCTAATCCTCCAATGTTGAATCCCATAAGGTCACCCTCCTGAATAATTGTAGTTGGTCCTTATTACCCTGAATTGTGACAAGCGAATTACATGAGTTAACATAATATTGGTTATGTCACTTCGTTTCACCCGACTGTACGCAGAAACTCCCCAATTCTCTGTGCAGCCTCCAGGAGCCGTTCTTCCTCCTCTACCAGCGCAATCCGCACATCCCCTTCCCCCTGGCTGCCAAAAGCATCTCCGGGAATCACCGCTACCCCGGTTCTCAACAGCAGATCATGAGCGAAACGGCGTGATCTTCCGGCTTCTCCTTTAACCCCGTAGGCGTCCGGCAGCCTTGCCCAAATAAACATAGTCGCTTCCGGCGAAGGCACCGTCCACCCTTCCCGACGCAGCGCTTCAACCACAAGATTCCGCCGCCGCTCATACAGCACAGCCACGCCTTGGTCTGGCCCGGAGGCCATCGCCTGCTCCAGCGCTGCAACCGCCGCTTCCTGAACCGGCTCGAACACGCCATAATCCACGTTGCTCTTCAACTCATGCAATGCTCCCACTGCCTCAGCATTCCCCGTCATGAAGCCGATGCGGCAGCCGGCCATGTTGAAGCTTTTGGAGAAGGAATGAAATTCAACGGCAGTGTCCCGTGCTCCGGGTACCTGCAAAATGCTGATCGGCCGGTAACCCTCAAAGCCCATCTCTGAATACGCCAGGTCATGCACGACCAGCACCTCCCACTTACGGGCAAGCTCCACGAGCCGCTCCATGTAAGCCAGATCCACCGTAACCGAAATCGGATTGCCCGGAAAACTGAGCAGTATAAAAGAAGCTTCGCGCCAGACCTCGTCGGGAATACTCTCCAGATCAGGACGGAACGCATTCTCCTCCAGAAGCGGCAGCGGCCAGGCTCTGACCCCTGCTAACGCCAGCGCACCTGAATAGATGGGATAGCCGGGGTCCGGCACAATCGCCAGATCGCCGGGATTGCAGACGGCCAGGGCCAGGTGAGCCAGTCCATCCTGCGAGCCCATTAATGACACGATCTCCTTCTCTGGATCAACCTCAACCCCGAACCGCCACTGCATCCAACTCGCCGCCTGATTCCGAAATGAGATGCTTCCCTCAGATGACGGATAAGCGTAGCTATCCTCCCGCAGAACTGCATCACTTAAAGCCTGACGAATCTCAGGCAGAGGCGCCCGGTCAGGGCTGCCAATGCCAAGATCGATGATGCCCAGTCCCGATTGCCGGGCCTCAGCCTTCCAGGCGGCCACCTCGGCGAAGATCGAAGATCCCAGATGCGCCAGCTTGTCTGATCTCCATTTATGCTGCTTGCTGCTATGTATCAATGGATTCCCTCCAGCATACTTTTTTCAATAGTATAGCACGGGTTCGAGACTCTTAAGAGGAGAAAGAAACGGTGAACGCAATTTATGGTTGTAAATCCCATTAATAATATATTATTCTATGAAATTCACTCTATTTGAGGCGACAACTAGTGCGAGAAATGATATAAAAATCGATCTGAAGTAAAACAGCGTATAATTTATGTTATACGCTGTTTTTTTGGCGCAGATTGCCCGTTTTTAACAAGAGTACAAAGCATGAGCCTTTACTCATAGAAACGGCCGCCTCATCCCTAAGGATGGCGCAGCCGTTATTGCTTAACTATTAGCATTCATTGATTCAGCCTCTTCGGTTATATATTCCATGTTGGACAGTCCTGTCCGTACACAGAGTCCCCAGCCGAACTGCTCTGTGTTCATCACTTCAGCACGAATGGTGTTCACTCCGGCTCTCCACTGAACGGGCACCCTGGCATAATCTGAATAGATACGCCCATCACTCACAGGAGGCTTCCAACACCAGGTTCCCTGGTAGATTTCTTCTTCATTAACCCACACACGCACTTGGTCACTGAAACCAAGTGTTATATAACTATCTGCCTCTTCCGGGATATGAAAGATACTTTTTGCCTGCACCACGTTTGTTTGCTTCGCTGTGAAGCAGCGATTGAGGTTCAGGACTCCATTCTCTTCTACAACAGCTGTTCTCCAGTCGCTCCCTGATGATGCGGAAACCATCCATTCGGTTACAACGGTATCTGCGGACAGACACTTCAGATCAGTTTCAATTTTCGGGATTGGGACCGGTTGAATTTCTTCGACCGTAAGATTGCGTATGTAACAAGGAGCAAATCCCCAGAACCCTATCTTTCCGTCAGGAACTCCGTGCTGAAGATTAGGAATCACTAGTTGAGGAGCTGTCTCTTCCCCCATATAGACCCTTGCACCTTCCGGCTGCACCTCCACGGCGAAATTCACCCATTTCCCCGTCATATTGGGTAACGGCTTCTGATACTTAGTGCCATTGTAAATTTGCCAGGTCATCGAGCCATTCATAATGGGATCGTATTGAATTTCGATTGGAGCCAAATAGACCAGCTCATAATTAGTTACATCCTTAGCACCGAATATAAGCCCTACAAAGCCAACTTCTCCCGGAATCGCAACCTCAGCTTGAAGACGATAGCAGGGAAAAGTAATGTCCTCACTAAGAAAAACGGCGGAACCGGCTTGTTCAAGATACGCCGCTTGACGGCCCTTATAACTCCCCGTGCGGACATTGGAGTCTCCCCGTTCAAACCGGTCCAAATCATTCCATAAGGTAAAAGATAAGTCTGTCATTTGGTCCTCCTCTGTTGATTAGAGTTCTGTAATTATAGGCAGAAATTCGTTTATGAAACTCACGATTCTCGCAATTTCAATTTACCAAATTTATGTAAAGGGGTATATAGATTCATTGGATTATGCGGGCCAACAACAAATTATGCCCTCCCTCGAATCGCCGCTGATTTCCAGGCATAGGATAGATTATTCCAGACGAAAGTGGGAGTACACATGTCCAAAAACAAACGCGGCAAAGCCCTCTGGCGTACACCTTCCCGGGCAAGGGGCACCTGTCCGGTCTGCGGCAGTACCCGGATTAAACTGCTCTATATCGGCAAAGATCCTGAGGGGAAGCAGCTGGCCGTCTGCAAGAAATGTGACGGTAAACAGCAGAAAGCGGTATGAGTCCGGCTTAGACGCTACCCTCCCAGCACACAAAGAAACGGCTTGCCGTCCATTTCGGACAGCAGCCGTTTCTTTTGTTAACTGCTGAAACCCGGTTTCACCCACAGCTTGGAAATGTCCAGGAATCCGAAGGACCCGGCCTCAAGCCCGAACAGACTCTGGCTAAATTGCGCCTGCTTGTTCATGTGGCAGCCATACAGCACCCAGCAGTCATCGCGCAGCTTGCTCTCCGCCAGATCCAGCAGTTTCGCGCGGTCCTCCGCCGCCAGCCGGGAGAAAGGCTCCAATGTCTCCGCTAACTCCGCCTTCTGGCTGTCCAAGAGAAGATCATGCAGATAATTGGATTCATTGTGGAAATAATTAATCATTCCCCATTGCCAGTCATCCTCCAGCACTTCTTCGCAAATGAAGAGATCCGCATGGTGAATCAGCTCTGGCAGACCATATTCGGTGACCGGATACAGCACAAGATTCAATCCGATCTTCCTGCCGCGTTCCAGCAGCCATAGCGCCTCCTCCTGCTCCTCCTTGCGGGTGCGGTAAGCCAGCTTCAGCTCTTCCCCTTGGTATCCGCCTGCTTGAAGCAGCGCCTGAGCTTCTTCCAAGGGAGGCTCGGTGAACAGATGCCCGCTGCTCCGCCAGGGAAGGAAGCTGTCCGCCGGCAGACTCCGGCTCCCTCCAAGCTCCCGGACCATGGAGAGCGGGTTATAGAGTATTCTCAGCACCTGACGGATAGCCAGTTGATGATGTATGCCGGCCCTTCTGAAGTTGAACATAATGTAGCGGCAGCCAAGTGAAGGATATTCAATGCTGTGGCCCTGAACCTCCTGAGCAGCAGTAGGCCCCCCTTGGTCGGCGCTGGCATCCGTAAGCTGGTACTGGCGCACGCTTGAGGCTAAGTGCGGCAAATACCAGATTTCGACCCGGTCCAGCAACGGACGGATTCCGTAATAGAGATCAAATGCGCCAAGCACCAGCACATCCTTGCTCAGATCGAGCACTTGATAAGGTCCTGTTCCGACCGGATGCTGTGAGAAATCGGCATCATAAGGCAGAATAGACATATAGATTGAGCTGAACAGATGAAGGAAGAATAGATTAGGCTGCTGCAGATCGAAGCGGATGCGGTAATCACTTTCCAGCTCCACATGGGCAATATCCTTGAAGTGACAAGAGGCTGGACTCCCAAGGTTAATTAGACGCTGCAAGGTCTCTTTGACATCCCGTGAGGTCATCATCCGGCCATGATGGAATCTGACCCCTTTGCGCAGATAGAACAGATAACTGGTGCGGCTCTCGTTGGCCTCCCATGTATGGGCAAGCCCCGGCTGAAATGCTCTGCTCTGCGCATCATAGGTAATCAATGTACTGCAAATATGCCCGAGCAGGTACGTCTCAAAAGCGGTGTAAACGGTAGCCGGGTCCAGCTTCTCCATCGAACGGTTACGGGAAATGCGCAGCACCTCCTGCCCGGATGCTGAGTCCGGCTCACTCCGCAGGCCCATCTGCTTGTCAAGCACCGCCAGCAGGCGTTCCTTCAGCGGCTCACTTACCGGATACTCAGCCATCAGCTCAGTCGCATGTTTCATCCGGCCTTTGCTGACCATATCCTGGAACAGCTCCTCCAGCACCTCATCCCTGCTGCGCAGCAAAGTCAGCTGTGAACAGTGGCCTCTTCCTCTGCCGGGAACCCAAGCGATCAGGGCCTGCTCTTCCAGCCTCCGCAGGATGAACTTCACATTGCGCGGAGTGCAGCACAGGATGCCGGTCAATTGCTCAATCGTTACCGGAATGGGCTGCTGGATAGGATAGGCGGGGACCAATGCTGAAGCCAAACAGAGATAATGTGTGCTGCTGGTGTCCATATATCATGCTCCTTCTTAAAGGTGAAAAGTCTTCGGAGAATCTTACACTTTTATTTCCCCCTTTGATCTATACAATTATACCTAATAACTATGCAACAAGCATTACCCTTGTTAACCAAATTCAACACCCGCTAGGAGATCTGATCACTATGAAACAACATCTGCGGCACATTCATCCTCTGGCCTGGACCATCATCATCGGGACGATGTTCGGGCGGCTCGTAACTTCTATGAGCATTCCTTTTTTATCTATTTACCTGACACAGGTGCTTGGCGCTTCCGCCACCCAGACCGGCTTCACGGTAGCGGTCAGCTCGCTGGCCGGGGTGCTGATCAGCTTCTACGGCGGTTATATCTCGGATGTGATCGGGCGCAAAATCGTCATGCTGGTGTCGGTCTTCGGCTGGGCCTGTGTATTCTTCGGCTTCTCGGCGGCGCAGCATATCTGGGTGTTCTTCCTGGTGAACACGCTGAACGGGCTGTGCCGGGCCGTGTTTGAACCGACCTCGCGGGCACTGCTCTCGGATATTACGCCTCCCGATCAGAAGCTGCTGGTCTTCAACCTGCGGTATGCTGCGGTGAATCTGGGTGTGGTATTCGGCCCGATTATCGGCCTGCAGCTTGGCTCCGCCAAGTCCACCTTCCCGTTCATGATTGCCGGAATTGTCTATATCGCCTATGGCCTTGTTTTGTTCCTGCAATTCTCGGTCCACCGCGCCAGCCTGCCGGTTCACGGGGAAGCCCGGACACCGAAGCTGCTTGAAGCGCTATCTACGACCGGCCGGGACAAAGTATTTCTGCCCGTTCTGCTGGGAACGATCTTTTGTGTACTGGGCTACGGCCACTTCAGCTCGACACTGGCGCAGTACTTAGCGATGAACACCCATTTCAGTAATGGAGGAAAAGTCTTCTCTTACATGCTGTCGCTCAATGCTGTAACAGTACTGGTTGTGCAATACCCGCTTGTCCGCATATTCAGCCGCCTCCAGCCGGTGGTTCCGCTGATTCTGGGCAATGCCTGTGTTGCTCTTAGTCTGCTATTGTTCGGCTTACCCGGTGGAGTACCGCTGCTGATGTTCAGCGTAGTGTTATTCACTGTCGGAGAGGTCCTGCTGTTCACCATGATGGATATGCTGATCGACCGGATTGCCAAGCCGGAATGGAAAGGTACGTATTTCGGCACCATCGGCTTCAATAACCTTGGCAACGTCATGGCACCTATCCTGGGCGGGCTGCTGCTGGACCAGTTCGGAGCCGGGAATGGCCCTGCTGTGTTTGTGCCGCTGGCGCTGACAACGGCGCTTGGCTTGCCGTTCCTCATTACCGCGCATAAAAGGCTCCGCATCCGCGAAGCCGCCGAAGTAAGTGCAGCGCGGCAGGTTGGCGCTTAAGATGTTTGAGTCCTCAATAAACCCCGAACCTGCTGTGAAGCGGGTTTGGGGTTTATTTACTTTCATGCAAGTAACTCCTTGATAGTTAACATAATATTTATTACGTTACTAAATAGCGATGTACTTTAATCCACCCTGTTTCTAATTGCCGGCGTAGCACGAGCCCAACCGGATGCTGTTTTTCACACACATTCAGTCCCAGGTACCTTGCCCCAGTCGATTGTATGTTGTTTTTAACACACATTTAGCCCCCTGTACTTCACACCAGTCGATTATATGCTGTTTTTCACACACAATCAGTCCATGGTACCTTACCCCAACCGATTGTATGTTGTTTTCAACACACATTTGGTCTAGCTGCCAACGTATAGCCTGCTGTTCCCGCTTTTTTGCTTACAACACACACCGTAAGTAACGATGCGGGTCGCCCGCCCATCTTGATACTGCTATAACACAACCCCATCCCGCTTCAGCTGCTCCTGCAGCTGCGGGATGTCGAGCGCCTGCGGTTTCACCCCTGTGACGGCCGCGAGCGCTGCTGCCGTTCCGGCTGCCTGGCCCGTGGCCATGCAGCTTGGCGTCAGCCGGGTCGTGGCCAGCGCTTCGTGCGAGGTCGAGATACAGCGGCCTGCGGCCAGCAGATTGGACACATTGGCGGATAGCAGACAGCCGTACGGGATATCGTACGCACCATCTCCTGCGATGAAGGAGGCAGTGACTCCCTTGCCGGATGGATCGTGAATGTCAATCGGATAGCCGCTGCGGGCAATGACATCACTGAACTTGCGGCCTTCTACAACATCCTCTTTGGTCAACAGGTAGTAGCCTTTAATCCGCCGTGATTCGCGGATGCCGATCTGCGGCGCTACCGCTGAGATTGAGGCCCGTTCGAAGCCTGGAACGTCGCGCTTCAGAAACTCGGCCATGAGCAACACCTGCTTGCGTCCCTCCTGTTCCGCCAAGGTCAGATCCTCTGCACTCGTTGCGTCCAATCCCTGGACACGGGTGCAGTTGATCAGCACCTCGTCGTCAGCCGGTCCAGCAAAGAACAATACCTGGTCACGGTTAATCGGCACCTCGGCCCGTTTCCATTGCGAGTAGAAGCCGCTTACCCCGGTGAGCGGCAGGTCTGGCAGCTCGGCAATGGGCGTTTTGCTGTAGAACTCTTCAGGATGGCTGATCATATACGCTTTGACCTTGTGTAAATCAACACCGCGCATTCTGAACTTCATCGTCATCGGCTGGGAACGGTTATCCCCCTCCCGCCCTTGCAGCGTTTCAGCCCCGGACAGCTTGGCAACGTCGGCATCTCCGCTGCAATCCACGAAGATGCGCCCCGCGACAGGCGTTCGTCCAGATTTGTTCGTCACCACCACATGTTCAATCTCGCCGCCGCTGGCTACCACCTCATCCACAAAGCTGTGCAGCAGCAGCTTCACCCCGGCTTCGCGCAGCATATCTGTGGCTACCACCTGATAGATCTCAGGATGGTAAGGCGTCAGCGTATGGACGAAGCCGACCGTATCCCGCAGGTGGCCCGGCGAACCGCCGCTGGCCTGCAGCCGGTCTACGATTTCCTGGGCGATGCCCTTGATTACCTGCTCGCCGCTATCCGTATGAAAGGTCATCCACGGATAGACCATAGCAGCGGTGGACATACCGCCCACGAACCCGTAACGTTCGATGAGCACCGTCTGGGCCCCCAGCCGTCCGGCAGCGATGGCGGCCGTGATGCCTGCGGGTCCGCCCCCCACGACAACGACATCCGCCTGAATTGCAGGATTCATATCATCTACTCCTTTTCGGTAAGTGCTATTCCTTCCCGGTGTGCTATTCCTTAAGTCCCGTCATAGCCACACCCTCGATGAACCGCTTCTGTGCCAGGAAGAAGACGATCAGCAGCGGCACGGTCGCCATGACAGTAGCGCTCATCAGATAATGCCAGGCAGTGCCCACTTCGTCTGTGAACAGCGATAATCCAAGCGGTAAGGTCATCAGCTCGCGTGTATTGATGAAAATGAGCGGATCGAAGAATTCATTCCAGATGGACACGAACGTGAAAATCGTCAGCGTTGCCATGCCGGGACGGGCAATCGGCAGCATAATCCGCCAGTAAATGCGGAACCGGCTGCAGCCGTCGATCATCGCCGCCTCCTCAAGCTCCGTAGGAACGGTAATGAAGAATTGCCGCATCACGAAGATGCCGAACACCCCGCTTGCCCCGAAGATCGGCAATAGAATCAGCGGCAGATGCGTGTCGATCCAGCCCAGGTCGCGCATGAACAGGAACATCGGGATCGCCGTCACTTCATGCGGGATCATCATGGCGCTGAGCAGCACCAGAAATACGGCATTTCTTCCTGTAAAGGGAATTTTGGCAAACGCATAACCGGCCAGCGAAGCGAAAAATACCGTTCCCGCCACGACCACAAACGAAATATAGACGCTGTTAAAATAGAAGCGGTGAAACGGAATCAGCGTAAATACATCCACATAATTCTGAAACCGGAACACCGGCGGAATCAGCTGCGGCGGGTAGGTGAAAATATCCTGCGGCTGTTTGAACGAGGTGGACAGCATCCACAGAAACGGAACGAGCATAATCAGCGATATTACCGTTAACGCGGCATACACTCCTATTGCAGACCACTTTCGGCTGGTGTTAGGCGTCGCTCTCATTGAATACCCACCTCTTTCGCAGCTGCCACTGCAGCAGAGTCAAGATCAACACGACAAAGAACAACACAAATGCCAGCGCCGAAGCGTAGCCCATCTGGAACAGCTTGAACGCTTTTTCCCAGATGTAATAGACAAGCACCTTGGTGCTGTTGCTCGGCCCGCCCTGGGTCATCACATAGATCTGGCCGAACACCTTCAGTGAGCCAATCACAGTCATCACCACGGTCAGAAATACGGTTGGCGTAATCATAGGCAGGGTCACGTTAAAAAAGGTTTTGGTCTTACCCGCCCCGTCCAGCTCAGCCGCCTCGTACAGCGAACGCGATACCTGCTGGATCGCAGCGATGAAGAGCACCATGTTCAGCCCGACATTTTTCAGTACACTCGTCACAATAACGGCCGGCATCGCCAGCCTCTCATCATATAACCAGGCGGCCCCTTTAATGTTGAACATCATCAAGACCTGGTTGATCGGCCCGGAATCGGTGGCGAACATATACTTCCAGACAATGGACCATACAATCAGCGAGGTCATCACGGGAACGAAGATCGCGGTACGGAAGATGCCAATGCCCTTCAGGCTACGGGATAACAGCAACGCCAGCAAGAGAGCCAGCACAATGTTAAAGGGCACCAGACCCAGCGTAAAATACGCTGTATTGCCAAAGACCTTCCAGAACAGCGGGTCCACCGCAATATCCTTGTAATTATCCAGACCGACGAACCGGTGCCCGCCAAGCAGCGGCCAGTCATTCAAGCTCATATAGAGCGCCTTCCCCATCGGAAATAGTAATAACAACGTGAAACCGAGCAGCATGGGCGATATAAAAAGCCATCCGGTTACCTGTGCCTCACGGGCAAGCGGACCTTTAGTTCGTCTATTGACCTTTCTGTTCATACCGGAACTCACCGCCTCTAGCTCAATCTGTCGATGGCACTGCGGAACGAGCTGACCGCCCGCCGCAGTTCATCTTCTGTCTTGCCGGTCACCACCGCACCCAGCATAATCGCCTTCACTCCGGCACGCTGCAAGGCAGGGACATCGCCGGCAACCAGCTTGCGCTGGGATGGGACCAGCACGGGAAGGCCGGAATGGTCGGCCAGATACCGGTATTTCAGCAGGTCTGCTAAGCTGAGACCCGTACCGTATTCGCTGCCGGGCACAATGGACGCTTCAAGCGCCGTGATTCCGAACCGCACCCCCGCCAGAACCTGACTGAGATCATACGTATCATTTATAGCAAAGGTCCGGTCCAATCCGTGCTCCCCCAGCATGAAGGACGGCAGATGATGGGCATAGATCGAATAGAAATCGAACCCGAGCGGAGCAAGCCGCCGGATATCTTCCTCCGCCACCCCCTCCAGACTGCCGGAGGGAACTACGCCAAAGGGACCGTCAAAGGTAGCCCGAATCTCGCTAAAAACATCCTCATACCTGTCAAGCGGACCAAAATGATTGCCGCTGGCCCGGTGGCCGACATTAAAATGAACCTTTAGAGCATCTGCACCTTCCGCAAGCGCCGCCTTCGCCAGTCCCGCATCATTAGCAGGCAGGCTGACGACCAAGGACAGGCCGTTTTGCTCCAATCTTTGTTTCAATTTCCCCATATCCATTGCTCCTCCCAGCCCGCACTCTTATTTCAAAATCGCCTCGACATCAGTCTGCATCTGCTTCATGTTATCCTTGGCGGACGCTGATTGGCCAAACAGGCGGTCAAAGCCCTGCAGCACCGCATTGTCGATATCCTGCCAGCGGATGTGGCCCGGAATGATGCGCGCCTTCGGCATTTCATCGATAACGGCTTGCACGATATGCTCGGCAGGCGGGTTGTTCGGCTGATTCAGGAACGCATCGGAATTAAGCACAGATGTACGCGGCGGCACGAAATACGTGGATGTCGCTTCAATACCCTCCTGGCTGGCGAACAATTTGAGCAGCTTTTTGGCTTCCTCAGGGTGTTTGCTGTCCTTGAACAGCGTATAGCCCGCTTGGCCCAGCATCGGAACACTGCCTGCGGAGCCGGACGGCATCGGCGCAATGCTCCATTCGAATCCAGTGATATCACGCGCCTTCGAGACATAGCTGTAATTGTCAAAAAACATCCCCAGATTGCCTGCGTCGAAGCTGATCTGTTCGCCTGCTTTGGGGTGGGATTCGTCCGTAAACATCATCCGCTCCAGCAGCTCCATCGTCTCCACGCCATACTGGTCATTCCAGGTGAATGCAGTCAGATCCTCATTGAACGGGCCGCTTCCATAGGACCAGGAGTACGAGGACAGAATGGCCCAGGTTTTCCAGTCGCGGAAGAAATTCGCGCCGTACACCCGGCTCCCGGCGTCTTTGACCGAAATCGCTTTGGCTAATTCCTCGAAGGTCTTCCAGGTCCACTCTCCTTGAGCAGCCAGCGTATTCGGGTCTGACAGACCGGCCTTGTCGAACAGCGTCTTGTTGTAGAACATGACCACCGGCGGAGTCGAGAACGGCAGGCCCAGCAGCTGATCTCCGTCCCGGAACAAATCCAGCGTGCTCGGAATGTAATCGTCCAATTTGAAGGAGGTATCGTCTTTAAAGGAGGAAACGTCGGCCAGAATACCGTTGGCCTTGAACTGCGGGATCATCCGCTCTGACACCCAGGCGATATCCGGCAGCGATTTCCCGGCGGCCAGCACCGATATTTTCTGCTGATAATCAGTGAAGGGAACGGAATCCATGGTCACCTTGATGCCCGGATTCTCTGCTTCGAATTGCTCGATCAGCTTGTTGTACACATCCATATGCCCCTGATTGCCCCACATCAGAAACTTCAACTCCACGTCTTCCTGTTTCCCGGGACTCCCTGCATTTCCGCTTGCTTCGGGCTTGGCACAGCCTGCCGTTAAGCCCAGCAGCAAGGCTGAGAGAAGCACTGCTCCTGCTTTTTTCATGAATATCCCCCTTTGATATGTTAGTTTTGATGACTCTTCTAGTATAAAGGAGACAAATCCGGCGGATAAATCACCCAGAATTCAGGAAAGGTTCGTTATATTTATATTTGCGTTAGATTAACTGACATTTCATTCTTGATGATTAAATTGATTACGGTAATCTCCTGCCGTCATCCCCGTCTGCTGCTTGAACACCAGCATGAAATGCTTCGGACTCTGATGGCCGGATAGCCGGGCGACATCATAGATTTTGAGCTGGGTATGGCTGAGCAGCCATTTGGCACGTTCCATCCGGGAATCGGTCACATAGTCGGAATAATTGCAGCCCGCTTCCCCCTTAAATAGCTGGCTCAGATATGTAGCGTTCAGATTAACATGCGATGCCACTGTCTGCAGCCGCAGATCACCGTCGATATGGAGCCTGACATATTCCTTAACATCCCGTATGATCTTGCGTGTATCTCCTCCGCCTTCAACCCGGAGCGGTTCGGTAGACTGTTCCAGGGAACCAAGACCATGACGCTTATCGAGCAGCAGCCGTGCTTTTTCCAGTACACTGACCAGCTCATGACGTTCGACCGGCTTCAGCAGATAATGAAGAACGCCGTATTCAATGGCTTTTTGGGCATATTCAAATTCGCCGTATCCGCTCACAATAATGACCAGCAGTTCGGGATACATTGACTTCACCTTCGCGGCCAGCGCCAGCCCGTCCATTTCCTTCATACGGATATCGGTGATCATCACATCCGGCAGCTCGGACTTCAAGTACAGGAGCGCCTCCCGTCCGCCCGGCATTTCCGCCGTCACCTCGAAAAAAGGCGCCGACCGGCTAATCAGCTCACGCATCCCCTGTCTGATTACGATCTCGTCCTCTACGAGCAGCACTTTATACATCTTCTTCTCCCCCTGATTCCGGTATTGTTATCGTAATGGTCACGGCCAGCCCTTGCCCCGGACTTCCGTCAACCGTGAGGCTCCCGCCTTCCCCGTACAGCAGCTTGATCCGTTGGCCGATATTGCGCAGCCCGAGACTCTCTTCGTCGCTGCGTCTGAGCGATTCCATGGAAGGATCTTGTTCAATCTCCCGGTTCAGCGCGGCCAGCTCCTCTTCCTCTAATCCATTCCCGTCATCGCGGACCGTAATCAATAGCTCATTGTCAAAACGCAGCGCAGACACCCAGATCGTCCCGCCTGCTTCACGCCCGGCAATGCCGTGCTCGATGGCATTCTCCACCAGCGGCTGAATGGTAAGCTTCGGAATACGTAAATGCAGCACTTCCTCTTCAATCTCGTTATGAACCGTCAGCTTGCCGCCATAGCGGATCTGCTGGATACGGACATAGGAGTCCACGAACGTGATCTCCTCCCCAAGCGATACGAGCCGGCCGGCCTTGTCAATCGTGTAGCGAAGCAGCTTGCCCAGGGCGGATACCATATCCGATACCTCATCATGCCTGCGCCGGACAGCCATCATATTGATTGATTCCAGCGTATTATAGATGAAATGCGGGTTAATCTGGCTCTGCAGGGCAGACAGCTCAGCCTCCTTTTCCCGGAGCCGGGTGACCAGCACCTCATGAAACAGACGGTTGATCTCATCCATCATCTTGTTGAACCCGCGCCCGAGCTGCCCGAATTCATCGCCCCCCAGCGGACTGATCCGCTTGTTGAAATCGCCCCGCTCCACCCTTGACATATTGTTCTTCAGCTCTACCAAAGGGAGGGTGATACGATACGAGACCGCATAAGCCAGCAGCAGCACCGTCACGAGGCAAAAGAGGGCCAGCCATAATGCAAAGATCATAAGCGCGCGCGACTCCTTCTGAATGACTCCGATGGGAGTCAAACCGATGACGGACAAGCCCGAATACGGGGATTTATGACTGACAAACAAATAATCCGTCCCTCCCAGCCTTTCCCGCTCCCCGCCATGCAGCGCCCTGATCCGCCCGGAGCCCATAAGCTCGCTGTAAGCCGACTGCCCGTTATCCGGCTTCTGCTCATATAGCAGCCGCTGACCACTGTCAATGATCATCAGGCTCGTGGATTGCTCAATCTTCAGCTTGGAGAAAACAGAGCCGAAGGCCTCCTGCTTAACATCGATGAGCATGTAACCGAGACGCTTCAGCGTTCTCGGTTCTTTGATCACCCGGGCTACCGAAATATAAGCAGAGGGGTCGGTACTGGCATAGTAAGAGGGATGGTGTGGGGGAAGAATGAGCCACTCCCCGTCCGATCTCTCCAGGGCACTGAACCAATCATCGCGCCTGCCGTCCCACGAGGTGTTGACTGCCAGCGGTTCCACGTTGGAGAACAGGGTTCCGCTGTTGCTCAGCAGATGAATGCCGCGGATTTCCGGCCGGTCGTAGGCCTGTGCGGAGGTATATAGCTTCATTTTCTGATAATCATCGGACAGCGCCCATCTTCCTGAGCCCATAGAACCATTGTATTTAGCCAGAATAGACAGTACCTGCTCGTCGTACAGCGGCATCAGCGACAACCGCTCCAGATCCTTCAGCAGCCGGTCCAGATTGGCATTGGCTTGTCCGGCGATATCTACCGTATATTGCTTTGTTTTCTCGTTCAGGGTGGAGGAGAAATGACGGTACGTCACCATTGCTTGCACGCTTAGCGGAAGCAGGGTCAGCATGGTGAACAGGAGCAGCAGCCTGGTGCGCATTTTACTTCTTTTCAAAAGGACGATCAGCCCCTTCAGCATCTCAAGCCCACCTTTTGTTATGTAATCTGACATCGAGTCTACTACAGTTTATCGTATAATGGTCTGCTAATGAATTCTATCCTCTTGTTTTTGGAAAAGGTATGGAACGGCACAGGAAATAAACCCCATACCTGCTTGTTAGCGGGGTTTGGGGTTTGTTGTGTCTACTCTTCGATCGTCGCATATGGTTAACATAATATTTATTATGTCTCAAATACATAATTCAATTATATATTCTGTTCCACAGCTGCACATGATGGCTCACATACTCTCTCAGCTCCGGCGGCCCCACGACTTCAGCTTGGACCAATAACGGCATAACCTTCATACAGGCCGAGCTATAATCGTACATATTCACAGTCACAAGCCGGGCAATTCCGTCCGCTTCAATGTTCATGACCTCCAGTCCCTGTAACACCTGCTCATTCTTAACGCGAGTACGAAGGATCACCGGATAGACCTCCCGCTCTCTGCTGGCATGAATGAAGGCCCGCTCCGCTTGACTCCAGTACTTCTGAAGGGAAAATTGCTCAGGAATTGTGCAGGTCTCGTCCAACACCGTTACAGCGGTAAACCGCTCACACTTGAATGTACGGACATCCCTTGCCCGCTCACAATAAGCCGCCAGATACCACTCGCCCTGCTTCACGATCAGCCCGTAAGGATGCAGCTTCCGCAGCGAGTTCTCCCCACTTCCCTTGCGGTATTCTACCATGAGCTTCCTCCCTCTCCACACCGCCGTCCGCAAGGCCTCCAGATAGGGCACCTCAGGCTGTGCGCTCCACCAAGGTTCAGCATCGAACAGGAATCGGCTTAACGCGGTGCGGATATCCTCCTGATAATGATCGGGCAAGCTTGCCTCCAGCTTCAATAGTGCATTTTGCAGCAGCAGACTGGTCCCGGTAGATCCGCCCGCAGGCATACCCCTTCCCGTCAAAAAAAGCTGCACCACCTCTTCCCCATGCAACCGCCGCAGATTCACCGTGTACCCTTCGATCAGCGCAATCCCGCCGTTTGGCCCGGGTGTAGCGACAAGCGGAATGCCCGATTCCGCCAGGACATCAATGTCCCTGTAGATCGAACGGACGGAGGTCTCCAGCGCCTCGGCCAGCTCTTTGGCCTTCATTTTGCCCCGGGATTCAACCAGTAACAGGATCGCAATCAATCGGTGCAGCCTCATCTCACGCCCCCTAACCTTTTATCCGGCAACTAATTCTTGCCACTCAGTTGTCAACAATGAAACGTTATGATGAATGTATCAAAAGTAAGGAGCTGTTGTAAATGAATATCGGCGTATTGGGAACAGGATTCGGGGCTTATCACGCTTCGCTTTTGAAGCAGATGGAGTTTGTGGACCGGATCATAGTGTTTGGGAGGAATGAAGGCAAGCTGCGGAAGCTCAAGGAGGAGCTGGGAGTAGAAATAACGATGGACGCTGAGGACATTCTGTCTAATCCATCGATCGACGTAATAGATATCTGTCTGCCGTCTGCGCTTCATACCCGTTATGCTTTGGAAGCCTTGGACCGGGGAAAAGATGTATTCTGCGAGACTCCGGCGGTGCTGGGGCTGGAAGATGGTGAAACGCTGCTTCAGGCGGAAGAGCGGACCGGGCGCAGAGTTCTCGTCAATCAATTCATCAAATTCGATTATGCCTATGAATACCTGGAGCAGGCGGTACGTGAGGAGACCTACGGGAAGCTGCTGCATCTCAGTATGCGCCGGGAGACCGCTCCGCTCTGGGGGGATCTGGGCCTCTCGGCCATCGCCCCCAAGCTGATGATTCATGAGCTGGATTTCATCGCTTGGCTGATGGATTCACCTGTACCTTCTGCGGTCTGGGGGACCTCCGGGGGCAAGGATGGACAGGCGCTGGTCCTGGCCTCCTTCCTGCAGCCCAAGTGGAGTACACAGCTCACCGTTTCTTCACTGATGCCGGGGAGTTATCCTTTTACTATCGGGTATGAAGCTTATTTCGAGCACGCGAAGCTGGAGTTCCATGAGTGCAGTGGTGCGAATGGAGTGCTTGAGGCCAGCCTTACCGCATACACTTCCGGGGGTCAAGCGGCTATCCCGCTAATTCCTAATGATCCTTATGCAAAAAGCCTACGCCACGCCCTCCTATGCCTCCGTAACGGGACGGACTCCAACCTGTCGCTGCGACAGGCGCTGAAGTCACTGAAGGTGGCCTTCCGGATTACGGATATACTGACTGCGGACACAGCTACTAGGGGCGGGAAGTAGTTGGATTTTCTACATTTGCTTATGGACGAATCGCCCCTGCTGGGATAACAGTTGGAAAAATGGCACTTCTTCAGGCGCATTCCCGGCAATTACGCAACATCGCCTCCAGTAGATGCTGTTTTTCCAATTGCTTCAGGAGTTCCACCGGAAACCGCTGAAATAAGATACATTTTTCCACGTATTTCCTTCACCTGTCACCCGCTCCTTAACTCCGCTGAGGCTGATTCATGCCTGGTACCTATTTTGCCCGGAAGGCTTGACATCGATGGTTTGTTGTGTAGGGGGTTGCCACACTTTTTCCGTGTATTCAGTTATTAGGTATAAAGAAGCTTGGAGTTGCGCGTAATGATTAGGGAGCTGATTTTTTGCTTTTTCTATTATGAATTTTTCATATATTGAAATATGGTTATAAGAGGTTGTAACAGATTCGTTGGGGCTGCTTCGTTTTTCATGCTTCGTTTTAGCGCGTTTTCTTCTTGGTCCAATTAAGTTATCGCTTTGAAGTTGACATAATATTTATTATGGTGCTTTGTTACCCTCCTGCCGACATCCTAAGCGCGAAGCGCTCCAGCTTATCCAACGCAAGCCCGCCTCCTGTTTTGTGCTCTTTGCCCTTCACCATCCGCAGAATCCACTTGTCCAGAGCAGATATCCGGTCCGGATATACCTCATCCCCCATCACTTCCCTAGCAAACGCCTTGTTGTAGATGACGTCAGGATAGGCCTGCTTCAGCTCCTGCTCCCCCTTCTCGCCGCTCATTCCTGCACAGATGAACAGTCCGAGCCGTTTCTCCACCAGCTCCTGCTTATGCTTAGCTGTGAATGCAGCCATCTCCTTACGGATTCTGCCATAGTAGATGGAACCGCCCAGAATCACGGTGTCATAGGCAGCCAGTTCCGGGACCTTGGCATAACGCAGATTTACCACCTCCGCCCCATTCAGTTTAGTTTGCAGCAGTAATGCAGCTTTTTCGGTACAGCCGTATTTGCTGGCGTACACGATCAAGATCCGATTGTTCATGGTTTCCGCCTCTATTCTATGGATAATGGGCCTGCGGGTTGTCCGGGTTCCTTAGCATTACGCAGTACAAGGATTAGACACCAGATCACGGCCACATTGAACATTGGAAACAAAATCACCTCGACAATGGAGACATGCACTCCCGCCCTCAGCATCCCAATAATCATGGAAGAGATGGAGGTCAGCAGGGTGGCTGCTTTTACCAGGACAACTGGAGCCAGAAGGTACCCGTAAGACTTCCTGCGGATGAGCATAGTACCTGTAAGGACCATAATGGGAAGCAAGACGGCTAAATCCAGTGCCTGAATGACCAGCGTGGTATAATGCTCCAGCCCCTCGGGTGGAATCCCCTGCCGCCAGGCGCCGGTAATCCGGCCCAGCCATAACATGATAATGAGGAAGGCGATCAGCAGCAGAATGAAGCCGATGCTTACTGCCGGGAGCTTGGGGTTCATCGGCACCCCGTCCCGCTCCAATGAGCGATATACGAGTATAAACGCAAATAAACTAGCCGAGAACAGCATGACATAGACCAGAAACAGTTCATTATACATAGCCAGAAAACAGTATGAAGCATACGTATACGTGAAGTATCCAAGCGCCCCGGCCAGCAGCAGCCGCCCTCTGATCGTTCCTCTGAGACTGAGGAGCAGCGATACGAGCAGCAAGGGAACTCCCGCCGCTAGGGTAACGCCATCCTGGGCAATCGCCTGAGATGCCGCGGATAGAGAATCATCCTTGTAAATTCCGCTTCCGTACAGCTCCACTTGTTCTCCCCGGATGGAGGTGTAGAATGGATGACTTTTTTCTTTGTCAGCGCTGCTGCCTGAGAACAACCCGACGGCTGAAGCAACAATGCTGAGAGCTATGACTATGAACGTTAAAATACTTACAGATCTGCTATGCCTCATCCCGCTCCTCCTGCCCACGTGCAATATGCACCATTGCGTCAATATGACGTGCAATTAGTGCCTCCTTCTGTACCTCCGGGAGATGCTTCTCCACAGTCAGTCTCATGCTCAGCCCGAAGGCTGCGCTCCAGATGACCTGGGCGGTCAGCTCAATCTCTTCATCACTGCGCGAACGCATCCCTTTGAATTGACGCAGATTGCTGCAGAGCATACGGATTGCGTTGCGCTCCTGTGAAGCTCCTTGATGTAACACTCCCGTATGGCTAAGGACAGCCGGTGAATCATTCAGCATCACATTCCGGTAGGGTGAATCTTCTGCGAAGGTCATTCGGATATACTGGTCCAGTGAACGTCTTAATTGCTCCTCCGCGGATTCTTTATCCGGGAGCGGATCTGGTCCGGTGACCAGCCCGGCCATGAACTCGGCATAGCCCTGCTGAAGAAGCTGCTCCACAATATCGTCCTTCCCCTCAAAATAGTGATAAATACTGCCCGCCGAGTAGTCCATCCTTTCGGCAATTTTGCGGATCGACAGCTGCCGGATTCCCCTCTCCTTCACTAATTCACCGGCAGTGGCCAGAATCAGATTCCGCATCGCTTCCCGCTCCTGCGCTTTTCGCTGCTCCTTACTCATGAATATAAGACACCTCCAATTCTGTGACAGCCATTTATCAAATATTGATCACTGAACACCGTATTAATTTTGAACACTGTTCAATGAAAATTATAAGCATCTGGAGCGTTTCAGGGTGTGATTATTGATACATTCCGGAAAAAGTAAAAAAGCCCGAGATCCCCGCGGGTATCCCAAGCTTAGTGTTAATCAATATTGGCGATTTTCCATTCTCCCTGCTTGTTCCTCAGCAAAGAAATCTCATACGTTCCTTCCCTGATATAGCCCTCCGAAGTCATGCGGGTGAAGCTGATATAGAAGCCTGCCCGCTTGGTTCCTTCGATGGGAATCCCCACGACAGTCAGTTCATTGAACCGGTAGCTGTTCTTCTCATCCAGCAGGAATTGCAGCGCATCTTCAAGGTTCTGATTTATCATTGTGGCTGCGAACTTCTCCTGATCACGCGCAGACCACGCTTCAATGCAAGCCATAGTCTCCCGCAGCGCCTGCTTGTTGCCCGGGCTATTGCCCACATCAGGGGCCTTAAAGAATATTCCCGACTGAATCGGCGGCGGCTTCACAAAGGATTCAACATTACTGACCATGGATAGGAAAAGCGGCAGCAATGCATCCATTTGCTGTTCCTGTATGTGAATCTCGGCCCGGTAAGCGGTATCCTTGGCTTGGAAAACAAACGCTTCTACGTGCTGGTCACCTTCTTGCTTACTCCCGGCATATTCCTTGTACTTCAGCAGGTTCGGGTCCGTGCCAGGCTCCAGTTGCCCATCACCCGCTGCCTCCTCGGCCGTTCCAAGCTTAACGAACGTAAGATAACTCTGTTTATCCGCTGTCCCCCAGGCCGTTCTCCCATCCAGTTCGAAGCGGATCATCGTCTCCGGCAGGAACACACCGAGCGGTAAGGTCTGATCTGCTGAGAAGGCCGTGGGGATATTAACTCCATCTAACACATAGTCGATCCCGCTCTCAGAATATTCTAGAACCTCAGGAATCAGTTTTACTGACTTCGCTGCCGGGGCTGTTGTTGCAGTGGGCGAGGCAGCGGCCGTTACAGCGGGTGTTGTTGAACCTGCTGCGGCCGTAGCCGCTGCGGATGGCTGAGCCGTTACCGCAGTATTCCCGGCACCCGGGGAATTCTGCTTCGCCTCATCGCTGCAGCCAGTACTTACCGCTAATGCCAGAACGATACAGCCTGCTCCCCATAAGCTTCTGTGCTTGGACACAATCATCACCTCAGTTACCAGACGCTGGCAACGGGCGAAAGTTGCGCTGATGGTCGGCTGGGAATGGCGGGTGGGGAGAATTCATTTTTTAACCCTATTCGAATTTAATGTACTGAAGTATTGGCTGGGATTGCCTTGACGGGAGTTGAACCGCTCCTGAAAATCACCGCCGGTATAGGCCCCGATCACCCGGTGCCAGAAGTCCCGCGCAGGGGTATTCGCCCGGATCTGCGACACCTTCCAGTTGCCGGGGAACATATCGAACAGCCGGTGGGCCGCCCATGTTCCGACCCCGCTGCGGCGGTACTTTTGCAGCACAAAAAACTCCGTCATATAGAATTCACCCTCCGGGTCGCGCAGCAGGCGGTCCACCAGTGCAAAGCCGGCGATGCTGCCGTCAGCCGTGAACAGATAAGCGAACTTGTTCCGTCCGCTGTTCCAGTAGGCATCCAGACCGGGATACGACGGGAATCGCCCGTCACGGTCTACCTGCAGCTCAAGGTAACGGGTGAAGTCATACAGATAGAATTGCATCAAATTGCTAATCACTTGCTTCTGCTCTTGAGGAACCAGCTCGATTCCAAGTTCCATCCAGGTTCACCTCTGCAATTTTTCGATTACTACACATCATATAACTTTGCATCATCAGGAGCAAGGTCTGCCCAAAACATGATAAAATACAAAGACAGCCCTCCACCGGCAAACTGTAAAGAAGGTGAATATCATCAGTATTCAAAAAACTACAGACCGCAAGCACCTGGATCAGCGCCTGCCGCAGATGCCGTGGTTCGTGCAGCAGTTTATAGACTATAAACGCCCGGATCTGTCTCCCTCCACTCTGCTGGAGTATATCCGCGATTATGAATCCTTTTTCGGATGGCTGCGGGGTGAAGGTCTGTCTGCCGCTTCCAGCAACGCTGAGATTACCCTGCTGGAGCTGGAGACGCTGCATATGGATAGTATCGTCGGCTACCGCCTGTATCTGACCACCCGGGCCGAGAATGCCAATACACGGGTTACGGTATCCCGGAAGCTGTCTGCGCTGCGCTCGCTGTTCCATTACTTAAGCCAGATTGCAGAGGACGAGAATTTCTACCCGCTGCTGAAGCGCAATATTATGGCCAAGGTGGAGATCAAACGGATTCACAAGCCGAAGGATACCGCCGCCAAGCTCAAAGGCAAGATCCTGGAGGACGAGGAGCTGCTGGAGTTCGTGGGCTATATCTTTGATGGATATGGGACCGATGTGGAAGCTAACAAGCAGGCTTATTATTCCTGGCAGCTCAACCGCGAACGGGATGCGTGCATCGCCAGTCTGATCCTGAACTCCGGCCTGCGTGTATCTGAAGTGGTCAATCTCAACGTCGATGATCTGGATCTGAATAACAAGCTGCTCTATGTTTTCCGCAAGGGGCATAATGATGAGACCTTCAAGACTCCTGTATACTTCCGCGAGCAATCCAAGGATGATCTCAGCCTCTATCTAGGCCTCCGCCAGAGCAGGTATAAGACACCGAAACGGGAAAAAGCGCTCTTCATCGCTCTGCCCAACGGCAGCAAAGAAGGCAAACGGATGACCAAGCGGGCGATCCAGGAGATGATCATCAAATACGCCAAGCGGTTCGGCAAGCCTTATCTGACGGTGCATAAGCTGCGGCACTCTTTTGCCACCGACTATTATCTGCAGAATGATATTTACCGCACGAAGGAACAGCTGGGTCATGCCTCTACTGAGACTACCGAAATCTATGCCCATCTTACCGATAAAACGATGTCTGAGGCGATCGAGCGGCGGCTGGAGGATGAATCCTCCTCTTAATGTGTCCGCCTAGGCATTAGACTGATCTGCTGCTGCTATATCAAAACTATAACTGAATAATCTCTTGGAGGTATTATCTTTGATCCAGCATCATGAGCTTCACTCTGATTGTATGAGCTGCTTCGGCCTCTGCTGCGCCGCGCTCCCTTTCTCCGCTTCCTCTGACTTTGCAATCGACAAAAACGCCGGCCAGCCCTGCCCCAATCTGCGGGCGGACTTCCGCTGCGGCATTCACACCGGGCTGAGGGAACGCGGCTTCCGCGGCTGCACGGTGTATGACTGCTTCGGGGCCGGCCAGAAGGTCTCCCGCCTGACCTATGGCGGGCGGGATTGGCGGCAGGCCCCGGAAACCGCCGGGCAGATGTTCGAGGTCTTCCTGGTCATGCGCCAGCTTCATGAGCTGCTGTGGTATTTGCATGAGGCTATGGCCTTCCCCGGCACGGAGAAGCTGCAAGAGCCGCTAATGCGCTTGGCGGAGCAGACGCAGGCGCTGACTGTGCTCCGCCCGGAAGAGCTCCTGCAGCTTGAGGTGCAGGTTCACCGGGCAGAGGTCAACGAGCTGCTGCTGCAAGCCAGCGAGCAGGCCCGTACTGCAGCCCGCGCACAGCTGCAGCCTGCGCCGAAGCGCCAGAAGAACTACGGCCGGGGCGCGGACCTGATTGGCGCCAAGCTGCGCGAGGCCGATCTCCGCTGCCTCAGCCTGCGTGGTGCGTATCTGATCGCGGCCGATCTCAGTGGTGCAGATCTGCGTTATGCCGATCTGATCGGCGCAGACTTCCGCGACACGAATCTGAGCGGGGCTGATCTGCGGGGCACCCTCTTCCTGACGCAAGCTCAGCTCCAGGCTGCTAAAGGCAATTCAGCCACCCTGCTGCCGGAGGGGCTTACACATCCTGAGCATTGGCTCTAGCAGCATACAGCATTTAGATAAGCCACCCGGGCTGATTTATTTCCCCGGGTGGCTTATTTGGTGCTTAGCTCCTTTCGCTTTCCGCACAAATCCCTTGTTATTTTCAGGCCATTGTTTTATATTGACATTACAGCAGGTCTAAAATAAATGAGGTGAACGGACAGAATGACTCCCCGCACGAAGGAACAAAACGAAGAAATCAGGCTCCGGCGTCTGGCCCAAATCCGGATGGCTGCTGCAGATGTATTCTTGGTTAAAGGTCCGCTGCTGGAGATCCGTGATGTGTCTGTAGAGGCTGGTCTCGGCTATGGCACGGTGTATCATTATTTCAGCAATAAAGGCGATTTGCTGCACGATCTGTTATGGGATGCGCTGGACCGGGCCGGGGAATGGCTGAAGACCCTGCCGGAGGATACGATCCGCCCCGGGCCGCCTGACCGTGCTGCTCTGGGGGTTCAGCTCTTGGAGCTCTGGGCGCAGGATCACGCTGTGTATCTGCTCTATAAACAAGCTGCCGAGGGCTTCCCCGCGCTGCCTGAAGCACGCTCTTCCCCGTTATCGGCTGCGTTTCGCCGGGAGCTGCTCACTCCGCTGGCTGAGATACTGGGCTGGAGAGTTGAGCATGGCGCAACGGCTGTAGCTGCCGCAACGGCTGCCCCAACACAAGCCCAGCTCCAGCAGACAGAATGGCTGCTGGCCGCTATGGCTGGCTGCGCTTCGCTGCCATTACACCGCGGACAGCTCGCTGAAGAAGCCCGGGAGATTGTCCGGGTCCTGAATCTGTAGAATCTATAAGGAGCGGTTAAATCCATGATTATTCTGAAATCAGCCGGAGAAATTGAAGAAATGCGGCTGGCCGGGCAGATTGTTGCCGACTGCTACCGTGAGGTGTCCAGGCTGATTCAGCCGGGAATTAGTACCATGGAGATCAATGATTTCGTGGCCAGACATATTACCAAGCTGGGCGGCAAGCAGTTTACCAAAGGCTATAACGGCTTCCCTGCCGAGACCTGCATCTCGATTAACGATGTGGTGGCCCACGGCATTCCGTCTAAGAGCAGGATCGTGAAGGACGGCGATCTGTTGAAGCTGGATATTGTGGCTGAGTACGGCGGCTGGTTCGGGGATTCATGCGTAAGCTATGCGGTCGGCCGGATCTCGCCGGACGCGCAGCGGTTGATGCAAGTGACCAAGGAGTGCCTGGATCTGGGAATAGCCAATGCCGTTCCCGGTGCCCGTCTGGGTGACGTCACCTCAGCCATCCAGCAACATGCGGAATCCTACGGGTATTCAGTGGTGCGCGATCTGCTCGGACACGGCATCGGACGGAGCCTGCATGAGGAGCCGAGCTACGAGCATGTCGGTACGGCCGGCAAAGGCGTCCGCCTCAAAGAAGGCATGGTCTTCACCATTGAGCCGATGATCAACGAGGGCACCTACCGGATCACGATTGACGATGATGAATGGACAGCAAGAACTGCCGACGGCAAGCTGTCGGCGCAATATGAGCATACGATCGCAGTCACGGCTGACGGGCCGCTGATTTTAACGGCACAATAACAAGATCCCCTCCGCTCTCATTGTTAAGAGAGTGGAGGGGATTCCTTTTTGTAACCGGGTGTTGTGCTGCTAGGGTGAGCGGGTGCGCTGCCGGGTGGTTGTTTGTGAGTGTTGCTGGAGGCGTCCCCATGCCGACCCAATGTGGTCGGTTTCCACATACATTTGCCCCACGCGCCAACATCCCTGCCCATTGTGTTCGGTTTTCAGCATACATCCGGCCCACGAACCGCTACGAGCCTCAGGGATCTGCCGAGGGCAATCCAATCTACCCTATAAGCTCCCCGGGAAGTTTAAGCACCTTAACCATATCTCCTTCATGAAAGGGCCCGCTATCCGGCGGGATGATGATTAGACAATCGCTGTCTTTGATCGTCACCGTCACAGAGGACTCGTCCACGGTGGCAGGATACGCATAAAGTCTGCCTTCCCGGATCTCCAGCCGGGCCCGGACATACCGGGTAAAGGTATTTGCCCGTGTATAGTCTGTCCCTAAGAAGGCGGTCCATTCCGGCAAATCCGGCTGGGCAGCACCTTGCATCAAGCCGATCACCGGACGGGCAAACAGCTGGAACCCGACGAAGCAAGCCCCCGGATTACCGGATAAGGCGAGCAGGATCGTCCCGCCGCGCACCGCAGCCGTTGTGACGCTGCCTGGGCGCATGGCGATTTTGTTGAACAGCATGTCCCCGCTCCGCTCACGGATCAGGTCGCCCATAATATCATAATCCCCGACGGAGACTCCCCCGGTTGTAATCACCAGATCACAGCTCTCCAGCGCCATCTGTACCTTGCTTCGGGCCAGTTCCAGATCGTCGGCGATTGCACCAAGCATGACCGGCTCTCCCCCTGCTTCGCGGATAAGCGCCTCCAGCATCGGGGAGTTGCTGTTGCGGATTCTCCCCGGTACCAGCGGCTCGTCCACTTCCAGCAGCTCCGATCCGGTGGCGAATACTGCCACCTTCGGTTTCCGGCGCACCGGAACATGTGGCACCCCCAGCGCGGCCAGTACCGCTATGTCGCCAGGACCGATGATTCGGCCTGCGGGAAGAACCGGATCACCCGTTCTCAGCTCCAGCCCGCAAGGGGTAATGTGCTGTCCCGGAGCCGCCGGTTTCCCTATCCCCACATACCGGATCCCCTCGTCAGTCCGGCTCACGGTAGCCTCCAGCATAATCACCGTGTCGGCTCCTTCCGGCAGCTGCGCGCCTGTCATGATCCGTGCCGCGGTTCCCTGTGT
Organism: Paenibacillus piscarius; assembly: GCF_022234545.1. Lineage (GTDB taxonomy): Bacteria > Bacillota > Bacilli > Paenibacillales > Paenibacillaceae > Paenibacillus_AQ > Paenibacillus_AQ piscarius. The sequence goes on along the minus strand of NZ_JAIEUI010000005.1, from coordinate 152,792 downwards.
AACGGCTCTGGAGGCTACCGCCCCGCACGGGATCACATCTACTACTTCCAGCCACACCATGTTATTCTTATCTGCCGCTGTAAGATCTGCCGCGATTACGGCATAACCGTCCATCGCCGAACGGTCAAATGCCGGAAAAGGATGGGGAGCCTCAATCGCGTTCCCCAGAACCCGCCCGTTGCTCGCCGTCAAAGGCACTTCTTCCACGGAAAGAAGCTTCGCATAGGACTTAAGCAGTGTCTGTGCCTCCGCCACCTGAAGCACGGAGCGTTGAAACTTGCCCCCGGTATATTCCTTGTTGTCATTCTCCTGGTTCGCCACTTGCCTGACTCCTCCTTCTAAGCTACAGCAAAAGAGATGCACGGGCCTGAACCCAGGACCATGCATCCCTATCTTCCTTCAGCTTCAATTGTCGCAAACGCATGCCTTCTGCTTAAGACCCGCGAATGACCCGGACATCCGCTGCAATGACGGCTTCCCCTTCATACAGCATGAAGCGGCCATTCTGCCATTCCACCCGCAACAGCCGGGAGTCATCCGACTGGTATTGCCAGACATGCTGCTCCCCGCCGTTCATGTAAGGCGTCTGGCCGGTTACCGCTGCGTACCCTTCATATTCTTCCTCCAGGTAGAACATCCGGTCATCCAGCTCCAGCGTTGCCGGTACCTCAGAGGGACTGTCAAGCCGCCCGTCGATCGGGTGGTACAGCCTGTATTGCAGCTCCTCACGCTCTTCGACATACAGATAGGCGACCTGGCTGCCGTCACGCAGCGTCAGCACAGCGGCATTGCGGCCGCTGGTCTTGGTCCGTCCGGTCACCTCATAAGTGACCAGAGATACCTCACAGATGTCTCCGGGAGCCAGGTCTAACATACTCTTAGGCGCCGCTGGCGCTGCCGGCTTCGAGAAGAGCTTGCCGATTCTTGTCCACAGACTCAAGTGCCCCACTCCTTCTTAACCTGCTTATCCACGTATAAATGCAGCGATAATCAATGCTCCTGTGACGTGCAGCGAGCCTGCCATCAGACCGTAGCCCACCTTGCCCAGTTGGGTGCCATGGTCCAGTTCAAGCTTGCCCCATTTGGCCATTAACACTTCTACACTCTTCTCCAGCACAAACAACAGGATAAAAGAGACTACAGAGACGATCAATGCGGTCCCGAGCCGGTTCGCCGCCGCAATGGATGCGGACAGAATATAGGCCTGTGACAGCAGCTTCATGACCAGCCGGGTCGTCACGGCCATATTGCCTGCCTTCAGCTCCTCCATATCATTGTAACGGGTAAACTGCGAATCCACGAGCATCAGCACACACAGCAGCACTGCGCCGCTTACCGTCCATACGACCATAGACGCCAGGGTATTGAAATCCATTGCTCCAGCCCCCGCCTGTTCATATTTTCTTCCTCAGGATGACAAACATAAAGCGAAGGAGAAACTGTTCGTGCTGTCTCCCCTTCGCCTGTGGACAACCACCTGGAAGTCCGGCTTATGCCAATATGTTATTGTTTCTCGTATTGCTTCATCAGCGCCGCCAGCTCATCTTCAACCGCCTGATCCTTGCCCAGCTTCTCGAATTCATCATCCAATGACCGGTTGCCTGAGCTCATCTCGTTGCTGGCCTCAGCCTGCGCTTCAGCCTGAAGCATCTTGTCCTCCATCCGCTTCAGACCGGCGGAAGCGGAATCGGAGCTGAATCCGCTCATCGCTTTGTTAATTTCGGTCTGGGCCTTCGCCGCATTGTAACGGGCTACCAGCGTCTCCCGCTTGTTCTTCATCTGGTTCAGCTGCTTGCGCATCTCTTCCAGCTTGCCGCGGAGATTGTCTGCTGAAGCCTTATTCTGGTCGAAGCTGGCTTTGTATTCTACAAGCTTGGCTTCCGCAGATTTCTTCTCCTCCAGTGCGCGGCGCGCCAGATCGGCATTGCCGGCCTGTGCGGCAGCATGGGCCTGCTGGTTGCGCTTGTTCACCAGCGCCTCTTGCTCTTCATAGAGCTGTTTGAACTTCTTCTCAATCGCGATCTGGGCGGCAACGGCTTTCTCCGCATCCTCCAGATCCTCTGTCATATCCCGGATGTACTGATCGGTCATTTTGACCGGATCTTCCGCTTTATCAATAATCGCATTAATATTTGACATGGTCAGGTCGCGCAATCTTTTAAAGATAGACATGGTTCATTCCTCCAAAATAAAAGTTAGTTGCTCATTTGGTATCTTTTACGCAGAGAGAACAGAATCGTTTCAAAAAAATATCCGCGTCTTCTGCAATAAATATTGCTCCACTTTGTGATTCACAATATTCACGGCTTCCGCGATGCCTTCCCGGCTCAGGTTGTCGTAATGAATGCCCATCACCACCGTGACCGTCCGGTTCAGTGCAGCGGCAGCCTTCAACGCAATTGCTTCGCTGACCGTATGCTCCTTATGATGGGGGACGGCAGAGGTCATGACCCGGGCTGTATCCCCGTCCATATAGGCCGTGCTTGCCGCACCAATATGGCGGACTCCCCCGGTAATCAGGAGCAGCAGATCCCGGCCCACCTCAATCTCGGTCAGCTCAATGTCATCAGGATGCGGCTGATCCATGGTCATGATAGAATTCCCCCTCCCCCATATATTAACCATTATCTACACAATACCACGGATTTCATCCAGAGAGGAAATGTTCTCTTCTGCCATCAGTTGCTGCAGTTCTTCGACCAGTGTATGGCCTGCCCGCAAGTTCATGAAATTATAAGTGCCAACCTGGATGACAGTTGCTCCGGCCATAATAAATTCTATGATATCTGAGGCGGAGGTGATTCCTCCCATCCCGATAACCGGAATGGACACCCGTCTGGATACCTGATGCACCATGCGCAGGGCCACCGGCTTGATAGCGGGTCCCGACAGTCCGGCATACAGATTGTTAAATACGCTGCGGCGGCGGCGGATATCGATCTTCATGCCCGAAATCGTGTTGATCAGCGAGACGGCGTCTGCGCCCTCAGCCTCGCACATCACAGCCATCTCAGCGATATCCTCCGCATTCGGCGACAGCTTGACGGCCAGCGGCAGGGAGGTCGCCGCCCGGACGGCACGGACCACCTCCTGCGCGGCCGGTGTCTTCACACCGAAGGCGATGCCGCCCTCCTTCACATTCGGGCAGGAGATGTTCAGTTCAATCATGTCCACCGCCTGCTTGCCTGCAAGCCCGCGGGCATCCGAATCTCGCTGGATCAGCTCAGCGCCCAGCACATAATCCGCGAGCGTATTGCCGCCCAGGTTCACGATCCGCGCGGTGTCCAGCGTCTCCCAGTAAGGCAGCTCCTTGGCCAGGAAAGCCTCGACCCCCGGGTTCTCCAGTCCAACACTGTTCAGCATGCCGGACGGGGTCTCGTATACGCGAATGCCAGGGTTCCCGGCTTTGGCGTGGAGGGTCAGTCCCTTGCCGGAGATGCCGCCCAGCATGGATACATCATAGAGCCTGCCGTACTCCCGGCCGAAGCCGAAGGTGCCTGAAGCCATCACAATAGGATTCTTAAAAGTTACACCGGCAATTACAGCAGAGGTATTAATCATGGAACAGCACCTCCTCAGCCAGGAAGACCGGACCGTCTGCACAGGCTTTGCGCTGCCCGTCCTTGCAGGACACGCTGCAGACCAGGCAGGCGCCGATTCCGCAGGCCATGCGGTTCTCCAGCGACAAATACACGTCAGGACGCTTGCCCGAGGCAGCGGCGGCGATCCCTTTGAGCTGTGCAGCCTTCAGCATCGGATGCGGGCCGCACACAAAGATATGATCGTAGGCGGTGAAATCCACACTGTCCAGAATCAGCCCGCCTACGTCAACGGTCAGACCGGCAGCATAGGGACGAAAGGCTTCGGTTCGGTAAGACTCCTGGCTGAAGCCGAGATAGATATCGCAGCCTGGAAGCTCCTGGGCGCAGTAATAAAGGGGAGCAATGCCGATTCCCCCGCCTACAAGTGCAACCCGGCCTTCCACCTGCGGAAAGCCAGTGCCGAAAGGCCCCTCAAGCTCCAGAGTATCGCCCGGATTCAATCCGGCCAGAATCTCAGTGCCCTCCCCTACTACGTGATACAAGAAATCTACACCGTTATCATTCACCTGATGAATGCTAAGGGGCCTGGACAGCAGCGGATAGGCTCCCCATGCCCGCAGCATGTAGAATTGACCCATCTCACCGCCATTGCCGCCCTCAACTGCCAGATGGTATACGCCATCTGCCAGACGCTCATTACTAATCACCGTCGCCACGTTATCAAGCTCCTTCAAATTTAATCTTATTAACCATGCCTTAGAAGGAACTTAAAATCTGTGACATTGTTCACAAACACACCTTCTATTTCTTATTCCAGTTTCCGCGCATGTAAGGCTCCGGTATCTCCGCCGGATCAATTCCCCCAAGCGCCTCTGCGGCATGAAGCGCCCAGTACGGATCGCTAAGCATGGCTCTGCCTACAGCCACCAGCTCAGCCTTCGCTTCCGTAATAACCGCCTGGGCCTCCTGATAGGATTCCAGACGTCCTACTGCGATTACGGGAACCTGCAGTCCGCTGCGTATGTACTCTGCAAGCCCTACCTGATAGCCCGGTCCGGCTCCCGGACCGCCGTTCGATCCAACCGGCCCCTCGCCGCCGGATGAGACATGGAACATATCTACACCAGCCGCCTGGTAACGCCGGCAGAATTCCAGCGCATAGGCTTCATCATATCCGCCGTCCACATACTCCCGGGCGGAGACTCTCATAATCAGCGGCATTTCGGCCGGCAGCACCTCACGTACCGCCTGCACCACCTGCTCGCCAAAGAGGATAGGGTCACGTCCGTATTCGTCATCCCTTGCATTAGAGCGCGGCGAATGGAACTGATGGATCAGGTAGCCATGGGCACCATGCAGCTCTACGGTATCGAATCCGGCTTCTACCGCCCGGCGGGCTGCCTCCCTGTAGTCCGCCACAAGTCCGGCGATCTCTTCCCGGGTCAGCGCTCTGGGCGTGGCATAGGTCTCATCAAACGGGATGGCGGAAGGAGCCACCGGCGGCTTGGCATCAACAGCCTTGCGTCCGGCATGTCCGAGCTGGATGGCGATTTTGGCACCATAGGTATGAACGGCATCAGTGATCCGCTTGAACGGAGCGATCTGTCCGTCATCCCAGATGCCGGTATCCTGATTGGTAATCCGCCCATCCGGGTGCACCCCGCTCATCTCTACTATAATGAAGCCCGTACCGCCTACCGCCCGGCTGACGTAATGCACGTGATGCCAGTCAGTGGGAATACCATCCTGCTTCTCCACGGCATACTGGCACATGGGCGGCATAACCACGCGGTTCTTCAGCGTCAACGCCTTCAGTTCATAAGGGGTAAACAAATCGGTCATTCTGGTCTCCATCCTTCCCGTTGCTATGATCTGGCGGGTACTTGCCCGTAAGGTTAAGTATACAATGATTTGCCGGCAGGAGAAATCTCTGATCATCCGCCTGACCGCATACCTAGCATAAATTCACAGCGTCATGGAAATAACAACCTTATCACGTAAAATAACCGGAACTGCGGATACAGGAGGCGTACTGCAATGAAACTGATAACATTCCGCCGGAGCTTGCTCATCATCACTCTCATATCCTTGTCCCTGCCCTGCTCTCCGCCCGCCGCCGGACTTCTCTGCGCCTCTGCGGAACCGGCCGTACGGACGTTGTTGCCCGATAACACGGCTCCTGAAGAGGAACAGGCGGTTCCTGCCGGTTCTTCGGCAGCCCAGTCTGCTGCAGCCAAGGCCAAGCGCCACCCCCAGAGCAAGGGACTGACCCTCAGCCAGCTGCTGCGCAAATACCCGGATACCATCAAGACGCAGGGTCCCCGGCGCAAAATGGTTGCGCTCACCTTCGACGATGTGCCTGATCCGCGCTATACCCCGCAGCTATTGGATGTTCTGCGCAAATATAAGGTCAAAGCTACCTTTTTCGTGGTCGGCAGCCGTGCAGAGAAGCACCCGGCCCTGGTTGCGCGGATGGTCCGCGAAGGCCATGCCGTCGGCAATCACTCTTATAATCATCCCCAGTTCACCAAGCTGAGCGTGAATCAGTTCCGCACCCAAGTTGTCCGGACAGAGAATATCATTCAGCTGCTGGCCGGTTATAAGCCCCGACTGATCCGCCCGCCATACGGCGACATCAACGAGCAGCAGCTGAAATGGGCCAAAGCCCATGGCTATAAGCTGGTGAACTGGAATGTAGATTCCCTTGACTGGAAAGGGCTGTCCAAAGCCCAGGTGAAGCAGAATATCCTGTCCAGGGCAGGCAGAGGCGCAATTATTCTCCAGCATGGAGGCGGCGGACGCGGCAGCAACCTGCAGGGTACCCTGCAGGCGCTCCCGGACATCATCCGCACGATCCGCAGCAAGGGCTACAGCTTCGTGACCGTCCCGCAAATGCTTCAGGTGAGCAAGGACAAGCGAGGGGATTAAGGTTAAGTATAAAAAAAGAAACAAAATCCGGCGGACTGCCGGTTTTGTTTCTTAAAGGGCTGGTGCAATATGCGGTAATTTGGTTTATTGAATAATATACAATTGTACATACTGGTAGCCGAAATCGGCTACAAAGCTCTGGCTGCCCGGAATAAAGATATCAATCCGGTTGCCCTTAATAGCACTGCCCATATCCGTAGCTGTCGCAAGGAAAGCCTGCTTCGGAAGTCCGGGATGGGTATAGCCGGTAACAAGCACCTTCGTCCCGAGCGGAATAACACTCGGATCAACCGCAATGGTCCCCAGCTTCAGCGCATTGCCGAAATAATCGACTGCCCCCCACTTTCCATTCTCACTCGCTGCTGAGGAATAGGCAGACGCCTTCACCTGCAGCACCTTGGCATAATTGAATTCCTTGCCCCAGGCTTGAACGGTATTGGTGGCAGACTGCACGCTGAACGCCGGGACGTCCTGCGCCTCAGCGGCAACGGGAGCAGCAGCGGCATTCATCACTGCGGCCGTCTTGGCCTGGACATCGCCGGGAATTGTAAACTTCAGTCCAGGATAAATATTGTTAGCCGGAATCTGCGGATTCGCGTTCATCAGCTCTTCCACGCTAATGCCATAATGATTGGATAGCGTATAATAAGTAGTAGTATCTCCAGCGATATGTACGCTGTCAGCTTGAACGGGAGCGGCGTGAAGCATAGCGCCCAGTCCCATGGCAGCCGCCAGGGCTGTAATGGCTTTGAATTTGATGGTCATGAATAGCCTCCTTCATTAGTGGGCGCCGGGAGCACCTTCTGCTTCCCGTCTGTGGCGCCAAGATAACGCTGGACCTATCATTATTGTCTGTAAGGTCTCTGTAAATGCTGTAGTGTGTAAACTAACAGATATCAATATATCACAAGTTTGTAACCTTTGGCTACGTTTTGTTACCGTCTGGAAATATTTTATGCGGATACGGCTGTTTTTCAGTCCATAAATATTACATATTGTTAATAATTTGGGCGATCCAAGGAGCTGGCCAGACAAGTTTCTTGCGGCCGGCACGAAAATTTTACACAGTTTTAACATTTCTCCCTTAAGCAAATAGTAGAATAATAGAATACGATAACAGCTACAGACATTGAAGCATATTTGGAGGGTCCATGAACGTGAATGCAGATGAGAAAAAAAACAGTCATATCAGTCCTGCAACAGCCTATCTTAACCGTGATCTGAGCTGGATCGAGTTCAACCGCCGGGTGCTCGGCGAAGCGCAGGACCCCGAGAACCCGCTGATGGAGCGGGCCAAATTCCTGGCTATTGTCTCCAGCAACCTGGATGAGTTCATCAGCGTCCGGGTAGCAGGCATCCAGGATCAGATCCGGGCGGGCTATACCAAGAAGGATTTCACCGGCTACACCCCCTCCGGCCTGTACAAGCGGCTGATCAAACGGGTAAGCAAGATCGTTGCGGACCAGTACCGCACATTCAAGGATATTCAACGTAATCTGCACAAAGAGGGCATCGTGTTCGTGGATTATGAGGACCTGACACCGGCCCAGGAGCAATCTATTGAAGAATATTACCGTGACATTATATTTCCGGTTCTGACCCCGATGGCCGTAGACCAGAGCCGTCCCTTCCCGCTGGTGCACAGCCAATTCATCTACCTGGCGGTGGTGCTGACGCGCAAGAACACCCAGGAGGAGGAGCCTTATTTCGCCATCCTGCAGATTCCGTCCAATCTGCCGCGCTGCATTCCGCTGCCGCACCGCTCCAACAGCAAGAAGCGCCAGTTCGTCTTCATTGAAGATGTGATCCGCCATCATATTCAGACCTTATTCAGCGGCTATGACCCTGTAGCCGTTAATGAATTCCGCCTGACCCGCAATTCCGACCTGACGATTGACGAAGAAGGCGCAGAGGATCTGCTGGAGGAGATTGAGAAGGAGCTGCGCAAGCGGCGGCGCGGTGTGCCGGCCCGCCTTGAGGTGCAAAAAGGCATTCACCCTTATGCACTGGAGCAGCTTCAGGCGGAATTCGAGCTTGAGGATTTCGTATTTGAGATTGAGGGCCCGCTGGATCTCGGCTTCCTGCGCAATTTTGTCGGCAGTCTGAAGGGCTTCAGCTATCTGCATTACGAGCCGGTTGAACCGATGTATCCGGCAGAGTTCGAGGAGAATGAGGATTTCTTCGAGGTGCTGAGCGAGCGTGATGTGCTGGTCTATCATCCCTATGAATCCTTCGACGCCATGACCGACTTCATTATCCAGGCTTCTGAGGATGAACAGGTAATGGCAATTAAGATGACCCTATACCGGGTCAGCGGTAATTCTCCGCTAATCGCCGCACTCGCCCACGCCGCCGAATCGGGCAAGCAGGTTACCGTCGTCGTAGAGCTGAAGGCCCGCTTCGATGAGGAACGCAATATCGCCTGGGCGCGCAAGCTGGAGCAGTCCGGCTGCCATGTCGTCTACGGCCTTGTTGGCCTTAAGACCCATGCCAAGGTCACTCTGATTGTCCGCCAGGAAGGCGCGGAGCTGCGCCGGTATGTGCATGTGGGTACAGGGAATTACAATGACAGCACAGCCAAGGCCTACACCGACCTCAGCCTGTTCACGGCCAATCATGAGATTGGTCTGGATGCCTCGGAGCTGTTCAATCAGATGACGGGCTACTCGGCCAATCACAACTGGAACTCCTTCATTGTAGCGCCGACCAACATGAGTCTCTCGCTCCAGAAGCTGATTCTGCGCGAGGCTGAGCATGCGGCGGCAGGCAGACCCGCGCGGATTATCGCCAAGATGAACTCGCTGTCCAACCAGGAGGTCATTGACTACCTGTACAGCGCGGCCCAGGCCGGTGTATCGATCGACCTTATCGTCAGAGGCGTCTGCTGCCTTCGTCCCGGAATTGAAGGCCTCAGCGAGCGGATTACCGTCCGCAGCATTGTAGACCGGTTCCTGGAGCATTCACGCATCTATTATTTCGAGAACGGCGGGAACCCCGAGGTCTATCTGTCGAGTGCAGACTGGATGACCCGCAACCTGACCCGGCGGATTGAGCTGATGTGCCCGGTGAAGGACAGCGTGATCCGGGGGCAGATTGTCAAGATTCTGGAGCTGTCGCTGATGGATAATGTGAAATCGAGCTTCCTGCAGCCTAACGGATATTATGAACGTGCAGACGACAAAAAGGCCCCGCTAAGGAGCCAGTTCGCTGCTATGGATGTTACCCGCTGGAAGGGTAGCCGAGCTTTACCTTCACCGACCAAGCATTCCTGAACGCTTTGAGCGCATTCTCGATGTCCTCCAGACCGATCAGCACCGCTCCGCCCTGCAGCTCCAGATCAAGTGTATGATTGTGCAGACGGGCCTTCAGCCCGCTGACCACGCCGATCTCGGTGCTGTCCAGAGCAATGCTTAGCTGCACCAGTGCTCCCAGCTTATGAACCCATTCCTCGTCGGAAGCCAGCAAAATGTCCTTATGCATCTGGGACAATTTCTGCTTCCGGCTTTTGGTGCTGTACGAGGCAATGAAGGCGCTGAGAATGAGCTGCCGGTGCGTCAGCCCGCGGATGGGCGAATTCATAAGCCAGTAGAGGGTGTGCCGTTTGGACTGGTAATAGTTAATATTGGATCCGGTCCGGTGCAGCATCACAGCCACGTAGATCAGCTTCTCCTGCTCCGCCCGGTCCCCCTCCGGCCCGAACGCGCCCAGCAGGCTCAACGCCAGCTTATGAATATGCTCGAGATGGCGTTTAGACGTGCGGATGTCAAAACGGATAATCGTGTCCAGACTGTACTCCAGCGCACTGTCCCGCACCGGCTGCTCCGGTTCCAGCAGATCATGCAGCATTCCCTCGCGAAGGCCCTCCCCGCTGATCAGCGCCTGGCTGGCCCCAATATATTGGTACACCGTATGGAAAATAATCAGCCCGGATACGATGATATCCGCCCGGCTTTTGGACAGCCCGTCCAGATCCTTGCGCTTCTCATACGAAGTCGCAGGCAGAACCTCCATAAACCGCTCTATGGTCTCCCGCTCCAGCACATAGCCGTGGGAATTCGGCAGGGAATACTCCCGGTTCTTCTGGTCGAGCTTGCCCAGTGAACGGAGCGTTCCTCCAAGCCCGTAGAGCGGGAGGCCAGCGCCTGTTGAGAGCCAATCATGCTCCACCAGTCTGCCGGTCACATAGAGCTGCAGCTTGCGGATCTGCTCCGCATTCCAGTTGCCGCTCTGGCTGAACATCAGATTCGTATTGACCGCCCCGAACGGGAACGAGATGCTTCTCTGATGCCGCCGCCCGCGGAACAGGGTAATCTCCGTACTGCCGCCGCCGATATCAATAACGAAGCCGTCCTGGACATCGAACGCATTGATCACCCCAAGGAAGCCGAAGTAAGCCTCCTGATGTCCGCTGACCACTTCAATCCGGATGGATGAAGCTTCGGACAGATAGGAGATAATCTCCGCAGAATTCGCAGCGTTGCGGATAGCCGCAGTGGCCCCGGCGCGGATCTGCTCCACCCCGAATTCATCACATATCTGCTTGAACTGGCGGAGAACAGGGACTACAGTATCCATATCCTTTTGTTCGAGTCTGCCTTCTCCCGTAATCTTCTCACTCAGACGGGCAGAGTATTTGCATTCCTTGATGATTTTGTAGCCGCCGGCCTGTGTCGTGTCATAGATTACAAGCCGGATGGAGTTGGAGCCAATATCTATAATGCCGATCCGGCGCAGGTCCTCTCTCATCCCTGTACACTCCTTTTCTAGTAGACTGATTCATTTGTATACTATATCACCCATTCTGTACTCAGCCAAAATAAAATAACCCTATAATGCGGGATTATGGACCCGAAAAAGCAAAAAACAGCCGCTGAAGCAGGCTTCAGCGGCCTTCATATCGCAATTCTTACAGCACCTTGCTCAGGAAATCGCGGGTGCGGGCGTGCTTCGGATTCCCGAACACCTCCGCAGGCGAGCCCTGCTCCACAATAACCCCGCCGTCCATGAACAGAATGCGGTCGCCGACTTCACGGGCAAAGCCCATCTCGTGGGTTACAATCACCATCGTCATGCCGCCTAAGGCCAGCTGCTTCATAACCTCCAGCACCTCCCCGACCATCTCGGGATCAAGCGCTGAGGTCGGCTCATCGAACAGCATTACATGCGGCTGCATCGCCAGCGCCCGGGCTATTGCAATCCGCTGCTTCTGGCCGCCGGAGAGCTGGGCCGGATAGGCATCCCGCTTATCCTCCAAACCCACCGTGCGCAGCAGCTCCAGCGCAATTTTCTCCGCTTTCGACGACTGCTGCTTGCGCACCTTGAGCGGAGCCAGCATAATGTTCTGCAGCACAGATTTGTGCGGGAACAGGTTGAACTGCTGGAACACCATCCCCATTTTCTCACGGGTCACGTTAATATCATGCTTCTTCGCGGTAATGGATGCTCCCTCGAATTCGATCTCCCCGCCGGTGGGCTGCTCCAGAAGGTTCAGGCAGCGCAGCAGGGTGCTTTTGCCCGATCCGCTGGGACCGATAACGACTACAACCTCACCCTTGTGAATGTTCAGATCAATGCCCTTCAGAATCTCCAGCTTGCCGAAGCTCTTGCGCAGGTTCTTAACCTCGATCATCGGTATTCAGCCTCCGTTCCAATATGCCCAGCAGCTTGGATAAGGTGAAGGTCAGTACGAAATACATGACGGCTATCACCACCAGCGGGCTGAGTCCTTCATAAGTAATCGTGGTAATCGTTCTGGCCTGGAACAGCAGGTCGGCGACACCGATCATCGAGACGATGGACGACTCCTTGATAATCGTAATGAATTCATTACCGATTGCCGGGAGTACGTTCTTCAGCGCCTGCGGCAGAATGATGTAACGCATGGTCATCCCCTGCTTCATCCCGAGCGAGCGGGCTGCCTCCATCTGGCCGCGGTCCACCCCTTGAATCCCGGCCCGGAAGATCTCCGCCAGATAGGCCGAGCTGTTAATAGTAAGCGTGATTGCACCCGACTGGATGGGGGACAGCGAAATACCGAACTCCGGCAAGCCGTAGTGAATCAGGAACAGCTGCACCAGCATCGGTGTCCCGCGTAAGAATTCCACCCAGGCGGTGGCAATAAAGCGCAGGATTCTCCACTTCGACATCCGCAGCAGCGAGACTACAATCCCGAGCACGAAGCCGAAGAATACCCCCATGACGGCAAGCAGCAGGGTGTACTGCAGACCGGATAAGAAAAAATTGCGGTATTCATAAGCTAAATCAAATACACTCATTGACTACTACCCTCCTGTTCTCAAAAAAATAGAAAACAGCGGATCACCGCCATTTTCTGCAAAAAAGAAGTCTGGTCCCGCAGTTGCCTGCGGGCCTGTGTTCATTCCGCCAACCGGTTGGTTCTGTAATGCCGCGTGTTATTTGCTCTCCGCCAGCTCGCTGGCAGCCGTTACAAACTCATCGATCTTGCCTTCGCTGTTCAGACGGCCGAGTGTCTTGTTCACTTGATCCAGCAGCTCGGTGTTGCCCTTCTTCACGCCGATGACATAGCCATCATCTTCCACTTCAGGCTTGGCATCTGTAATAACCAGCCCTTTGACATTCTTCACGAAGGACTTGGCTACCGGTCCTTCCATAATTGAAGCATCGACGCGGTTGGACTGCAGCTGCAGGACGATCTCGGAGATTTTGCTGAGGGAGGTAAGCTGTGCGCCTTCAATCCCCTTGGCAATATCCTCCTGAATCGAACCGGTCTGAATGCCGATCTTGGCACCCTTCAGGGAATCCATCGTTGCGAATTTGTCTTTGTCCGCTTCACGGACCACTACGGCCTGCTCAGCCTTGTAGTAGATATCGGATAACCCGACGGCTTCTGCACGCTCTGGTGTCGGGCTTAGACCCGAGATGACCATATCGATCCGTCCGCTGGCCAGCTCATTCAGCAAAGAGTCGAACGGAAGATCCTTGACCTCCAGCTCCTGGCCGAGATCAGCAGCGATCTCCTTGGCAATCTCGATGTCAAAGCCGACAATCGTATCCTGACCATCTACCATCTTGTGGAATTCATAAGGCGGGAAATCCGCGCTTGTACCCATAATCAGCTTCTTGGCTGCGGCCGGCGCATTGGTGGCTGCGGCATCGCCGCTGGCAGCCGTGTTGTTCTTATCGTTATTGGAGCCGCATCCGGCCAGCAGTCCCGCTGCCAGCAGCAGCCCCATCGAAAGTTTACCCCATTTGTTCATTAGTCGCTTTCTCTCCTGTTCATATTATGTTCTATTTCTGTTCGTCCCTTTGACCGACTTATTATAAATCACATCGCATGAATATGCAAAGACGAATTTGTGACAAAACTTGTTAGTCCGGGACCTCTTTTTGCACAACCTATGAAAAGAGGTATATAATACTATCTACTATAGATTATCCCCATTTCCCGCCGGAACCATCCATGAATGATCTAGGGCGAATGTCCCCGCAGATTCGGATAACTAATAGGAGGTGCTGTCATGCTGCTGGAAGCGATGTACCATGTTCCCCGCGACAAATGGGCTTACGCCTACGATGCCCGTACGATTCATCTGCGCGTGCGCACCAAGCGTGATGATGTGGACTATGTTGTGGCCCTCACCGGCGACAAATATGATTGGCAAAATACCTCTTATGACATCATCATGGAAAAAGCCGCCTCCGACGATAAGTTCGACTACTGGGAAGCAGCGGTCCGGCCAAAGTACAAGCGTCTAAGCTATACCTTCCGGGTCAGCAAGGGTATGGAGACGGTGTATCTGCTGGATAACGGTATCCGCTCCGAGTGTCCGCCTCCGCCCAATCATTACTACGAATTCCCTTACATCCACGGAATAGACTTGTTCAGAGTGCCCAACTGGGCCAAAGAAGCGGTATTCTACCAGATCATGACGGAGCGGTTCGCGAATGGCGACTCCTCGCTCAACCCTGAAGGTACTGAGCCCTGGGGCGGAGTGCCGAAGCTGGATAATTTCTTCGGAGGCGATCTTCAGGGGGTGCTGGACCATCTGGAGGATCTGCAGGACCTCGGCATCAACGCCATCTACTTCACGCCCCTGTTCGTATCCCCTTCCAACCATAAATATGACATCGTGGATTACAAAAGAGTTGACCCCCATTTCGGTGATAATGAGCTGCTCAAAAAGGTCGTCGAGGAGTGCCACAGACGAGGCATCCGTGTCATGCTGGACGCCGTATTTAACCATTGCAGCGATCAATTCCCTCCGTTCCAGGATGTGCTGGAGAAGGGCGAATACTCGGTCTACCGGGACTGGTTCCATATGAATTCGTATCCGGCGGCGATTGTTGACGGGATTCCCACTTATGATACCTTCGGCTTCTATGGCAATATGCCAAAATTCAACACCGCTAATCATGAAGTCAAGTCCTATCTGCTGGAGGTGGCCGAATACTGGATCAAGGAGATCAAGGTGGACGGCTGGCGGCTGGATGTGGCCAATGAGGTGGATCACCACTTCTGGCGCGATTTCCGCAAGGTGGTTAAGGCGGCGAACCCGGATGCGTACATTGTTGGCGAAGTATGGAGCGACTCCCTGACCTGGCTGCTCGGCGACCAGTTCGACTCGGTGATGAACTACCCCTTCTCGGGAACGGTGCTGGAATTCTTCAACGGCGGGATGGACGGCATCACCTTCGGCCAGCGGATCGGCGGGCTGCTTATGCGGTATCCGCAGCAGACGAACGAGGTGGTCTTCAATCTGCTGGGCAGCCATGATACCCCGCGCCTGCTGACCGTGCTGGGGGAAGACAAGCGGAAGCTAAAGCTGGCCGTAGTCTTCCTGTTCACCTTCATGGGCACCCCCTGCATCTATTACGGGGATGAGATTGGCCTGACCGGCCATGAGGACCCCGACTGCCGCAAGTGTATGGAGTGGGATGAGGCGAAGCAGGACCGTGAGCTGTACGACTTTTACCGGATGATGATTGCGCTTCGTAAAGAGCATGGCGCCCTGCGGGAAGGCCGATTCCGTATTCTCCAGGCGGGTCAGAATGATCCCTGCATCGTGTATGAGCGTACGGACGGGCAGATTCACTTCACGGTCTGGATGAACAATTCGCCGCAGCCCCGCACCCTCAGCCACCCGATGGAGACCAGCGACTGGGTGGATGCCCAGACTGGTGAAGCGGTCGTCCCTGAACAGGGGTTGATGCATGTTGTGCTGGAGCCGTACGGGTACAGAATTTTATATCGTCATATTGTAGAGGCTGAGGTAAATCTCTGACGTTGCTTCATTTCCTGCAGCAAACAGGCATTCCACCCATCACAAGAATCGGGGAATGCCTGTTTCGCGTGCAGCTTACTCTGCTGCAGCAGCGGTAATTGTGTTGTAAATGTCGATGTACTGCTGTGCCGATACATTCCAGCTGTAGTCGCCGGAGAAGGCGTTTTTGGTTACTTTTTTCCAGTGCTCCGGCTGGTTATAGAATGATACGGCGCGGCGGAGCGTGTGCATCATATCATGGGCGTTGTAGTCCTTGAACGTGAAGCCGTTGCCCTCGCCGGTAAATTCGTTGTAGGCCTTAACGGTATCGTTCAGCCCGCCGGTCTCCCGGACTACCGGGATGCTGCCGTAACGCAGCGCCAGCAGCTGGCTGATGCCGCAGGGCTCAAATTTGGATGGCATCAGGAAGATGTCGCTGGCGGCGTAGATTTTGCGGGATAAGGCATCATTGAACAGAATCTGGGAGGACAGCTTGGTCGGATAACGCCACTGTGCTTCACGGAACCAGCGCTCATAGACCTCATCCCCGGTACCGAGCAGGACGAACTGGATGTCATCGTAGTACAGCAGCTCATCCAGTACTCGGGTCAGCAGATCCAGTCCTTTGGAATCGACCAGCCGTGTAACCATCGCTACCATCGGAATGTAAGGTGCCACCGGGAGGCCCAGCTCCTGCTGCAGCCCCAGCTTGTTCTCGGCCTTCTTGGCCAGATTGGAGCGGTATTTGGTGAAGATGGCCGGATCGCTGGACGGGTTATAGCTTTTGGTATCGATTCCGTTGACAATACCGCTCAGCGAGTCTGAGCGCGAAGCCAGCAGTCCATCCAGGCCATAGCCGTAATACGGGGTCCGGATCTCATCGGCATAGGTCGGGCTGACCGTGGTGACATGATCACTGTAGACAATCCCGCCTTTCATGTAATTAATATTGCCGTAATACTCCACACCAAGGAAATAGCTGTCGTCCAGTCCGAGCAGCTCGCCAAGCACCGAATACGGGAATACGCCCTGATACAGGAGATTATGAATCGTGAACACCGTACGCATGTCACTGTAGAACGGATTATGGCGGTAATGCGCCTGGAGCAGCAGCGGGATCACCGCCGCATGCCAGTCGTGGCAATGCACCACATCCGGCTGGAACGGAATCGCCGGCAGGCATTCCAGTACTGCCCGGTTGAAGAAGGCGAACCGTTCGCCGTCATCCATATAGCCATAAATGCCGTCACGGCCGAAGTAATATTCATTATCGATGAAATAGACGGGAATCCCGTCCATCACCATCCGTTCAATTCCGCAATACTGATTGCGCCAGCCGACCGGGACCTCTGTAACAGCAATACGCTCCATCCGTGAGGCATACTTCTCAGGAATTCCTTTGTACTTGGGCAGAATGACCCGGACGTCGACTCCGGCGGCTTTGAGCGCCTTCGGCAGTGCGCCGATGACATCAGCCAGCCCGCCTGTTTTGATGAACGGATCGCCTTCCGCTGCGGCAAACAAGACTTTCATACCGTTGTCCCCCTTCAATATTATGAATATTTATTTTACGGACTTGCGTCCTGACTTCTTAAGCACCACGAATCCAAGCGGCGGCAAAGTGACCTCCACACTATTCGTCTGGTTATGCCACGGCGTCTTCGTGCTCTTGAGCGGTCCGTTATGGATGCCCGATCCGCCATATTCGGTATTCTCGGAGCTGAACAGCTCCTCATACGTGCCCGGACGCGGCACACCGATCCGGTAACCCCGGCGCTCCACCGGCTGGAAGTTAATCAGAATGAGCAGCGTATCGACAGGACGCTTCCCTCTGCGGATATAGGTTACCACGCTCTGGCCGCTGTCATCAGCATCAATCCACTGATAGCCCTCCATGTCATGGTCCAGCTCCCACAGGGCTTTCTCGCTGAGGTACAGCTTATTGAGTGCAGCCGTATAGGCCAGCATCCGCCGGTGGCTCTCATAATCCAGCAGCAGCCAGTCGAGCTGGTCCTGATCCTTCCATTCGATGAATTGCCCGAACTCTCCGCCCATGAACAGCAGCTTCTTGCCCGGATGGGTAATCTGGTAGCCCAGAAGCGTGCGCAGGCCGGCGAATTTCTGCTCGTACGACCCCGGCATTTTGTCGAGTAAGGACTTTTTGCCGTGAACGACCTCGTCATGGGACAACGGCAGTGTATAATTCTCGGAATAGGCATAACAGATCGGGAAGGTCAGCAGATTATGATGGTAAGGGCGTGCCCCGAAATCATGTTCTATGTAGCCCAAGGTGTCATTCATCCAGCCCATGTTCCATTTGTAATTGAAGCCGAGTCCCCCTTCATGCACCGGTGCGGTTACGCCCGGCCAGGCACTGGATTCCTCAGCCATCATCAGCGCCTTCGGGTAATACTCGAAGACGGTCTGATTCAACTGCTGAATGAAGCGGATCGCCTCCAGATTCTCCAGCCCGCCGTTCTGATTGGTTCTGAACTGGTGATGCTCTTTCTCGAAATCCAGCCGCAGCATACTGGTCACCGCATCAACCCTCATGCCGTCGATATGAAACATCTCGAACCAGAACAAGGCGTTGGAGATCAGGAATGAGGAGATTTCCGGCTTGCTGAAATCGAAGGACAACGTGCCCCAGCCCGGCTTCTCGGCCAGCATCGGATCGGCGTACTCATACAGCGGCGAGCCGTCGAACATCCGGAGGCCATGGGCATCCTTGGCGAAATGCGCCGGAACCCAGTCAAGGATCACTCCAATCCCGGCCTGATGCAGCTGATCGATCAGGTACATCAGCTCCTTCGGTTCCCCGAAGCGGCTGGTGGCCGCATAATAACCTGTTCCCTGGTAGCCCCATGATAAATCATAGGGATGCTCGGCAAGCGGCATAAACTCCACATGGGTATAGTTCATTTCAGTCAGATACGGAATGAGGAGACTGCTTATTTCTCTATAGGTATAGAGCTCACCGTCTTCCTTCTGCCGCCAGGTGCCCAGATGCATCTCATAGATGTTCACCGGAGACTGATACGGCCCTTTGCTCTTGCGGCGCCAAGCCGCGTCACCCCACTGGTAACCGTTCAGATCCGCTACAACGGAGGCGGTAGCCGGACGTACCTCCGCCTGGAAGGCATAAGGGTCTGCTTTGAGGAAGCTTGTACCATCCGCCCCTATAATCCTGTATTTGTAAAAAGTTCCCGGCTGAATGCCCGGAAAAAAACGACTCCAAATTCCCGAATCGGGTATCTTATATAACGTATCAAGTTCCGTTGTTCCATCCCAGCTGTTATGATCACCAGCCAGTCCTACATATGCCGCATGAGGAGCCCACACGGTAAAGCGAACGCCCTCCTGCCCTTCCTGGACGGCAATGTGCGCGCCAAGCATCGTATAGCTGCGATAATTCGTGCCCTCATGGAACAGATAAATATCTTCAGCGGACGGGAGGTTAACTGTTTTTGCAGAATCGGCCAAATCATCACCACCTTTGGATATAGGATGCACCTATTACATTACCCGAATCCAGTGCGTTTGAAAATGATTTTCAGAACAAATTCGGCAGTTTCAAAATAAAGAAAATGATTATGTAATTTTTTCAGATATACAGCAATATAATTCCCCTATGTCGTTTCAAGCGCCCGCCTAGCGTGTATATTACAAGCATTGACAAAAAAATGGGAGGGATAACACATGAGTAAGAAAGAATGTATCGCTATGCTCCTGGCAGGAGGCGAAGGCCGCAGATTGGCCCCCCTGACTTCCAGCATGGCTAAGCCTGCAGTCCCTTTCGGCGGACAGTACAGAATTATTGATTTTCCCCTCAGCAATTGCGTGAATTCCAAGATTGATACCATCGGAGTGTTGACCCAGTATGAAGCGGAGTCCCTGCATCAGCATATCGGTGAAGGAGAGCCGTGGGGCCTGCATAGCCGCAGTGACCGGGGCGTGAAGCTGCTCCCTTCAGGAGTAGACGGAAGAGACAGTTATACAGGAACAGCCGATGCCATTTATAAGAATATTGAATATATCGACAGCCAGAATCCGGAGCATGTCCTCATTCTCTCCGGCGACCATATCTACCATATGGATTACCGCAAAATGCTCGATTACCATATCGCAAAATCAGCCAAAGCCACGATCTCCGTCATGGAGGTCCCTTGGGACGAAGCGAGCCGCTTCGGCGTGATGAACGTGGATGCTGATTTCAAAATCTCCGAATTCGCCGAGAAGCCAAAGGTGCCGCAGAGCAATCTGGCTTCCATGGGGATCTATCTGTTCGAGTGGGCGTACCTTAAAGACCATCTTCTGCGCGATGCCGCGAACCCTGAGTCTGCTCATGACTTCGGCAAGGATGTCATTCCTTCCATGCTGGATGCGAATGACGAGCTGTTCGCTTACCGCTTCGAGGGCTACTGGAGAGATGTCGGCACGGTTGACAGCCTCTGGGAAGCACATATGGATCTGCTGCAGACCGAGGACGGGTTCAAGCTCGACAACTCCCGCTGGCCGATGTACAGCCGTGCACCGCGCACGAAGCTGGCCGCCATCCGGCCCCGGATTCAGACCCCTCCCGAGGATTGCCTGATCCACGAGACCTGCGCACTTGAAGGCAGCCTGCAGCGCTCCGTTATCTTCGGCAGTGTAGAGGTAGGCAGACAGAGCCGGATCAAGCAGAGCGTGGTGATGCCGGGAGCACGGATCGGCCGCGGCGTACTGATTGAGAATGCCATTATCGGCGAAGGCGCAGTGATTAAGGACGGTGCAGTAATCAAGGGCAGTGCAGACAACATCGTCGTTGTTGGCCCGCATGAGATCGTAGCCGCCAAGCCGCTGATCCGTACCCAGCCTTCCCGCCTGCTTCAGGAGGTCTATGAGAAGACCGGCCGCCTGCGGGCAGAAGGAATGCCTTCTTAATTAGCCGGGCGGTAAAAAACAAAAGGGATACATTATCGTCTGTTTGGACGATGCTGTATCCCTTTTGTGTGTTCAGGTGGCGTGTTAAGTATTCATTGGCGTCTCCGGTGTATCATCGAGCGGAAGAATGACCGTGACCTGCGTCCCCTTGCCCAGCTCACTATCCAGCTCCAGCTTGCCGTGATGCAGCTCGACAATCTGCTGGGAGATCGCCAGCCCCAGCCCGGTGCCGCCATTCAGCGAATCGACCTGGAAGAAGCGGTCCCGCACCCGGGTAAGATGAGCCGGGCTAATCCCGATGCCGCTGTCGCGGACGATCACCGCCATCTCGGTATCCGAAAGGGGCTGCGCAGACAAGACAATGCTGGAATCCTCCGGCGAGAACTTCACCGCATTGTCCACCAGGTTAAGGAATACCTGCTTCAGCCGGTTCGCATCCCCCTTGGTGAAGAGGATCTCCTCACATTCCAGCAGCAGATGAATCCGCTTCTTCTCAGCCTTGGCCCAGATATTCAGCAGGGTCTCCTGCAGCAACACCTTGATATCCACCCGTCCCATGGACAGCTTCATCTCGTTCTGCTGCAGCTTGGAGAAGTCGAGAATCTCCTCCACCAGCCCGATCAGCCGGTCGCTTTCCTTCGAGATAATACCCACGCCGAGCTTCGTCTCCTCAGGGTCATATCCTCCCGAGACCAGCGTCTCACTCCATCCCTTGATACTGGTCAGCGGAGTTCTCAGCTCATGCGAGATCGAAGAGATGAAATCATCCTTGATCTGGTTGCTGCGGACAATCTCTTCTGCCATATAGTTCAGTGTAGAAGCGAGCTCCCCAAGTTCATATTGGTATTTCCCCTTGATGCGGGTCGAGAATTTGCCCTCGGCCATCTGTGCTGACACTGCCGTAATAATATTCAGCGGCCGCACAATCGAATTGGCCAGACCGAAGCTGAACACCAGCACGATGGATAATACCGCCACACCGATGGCGATGGAGAGCAGCGTCAGATTGATCAGATCGGCGTTGACTCCCTCCATCGATGTCACATACCGCAATACATAAGTATCGTGAGCGTCAATTTGCACCATCTTGGAGACAGCCATCACACTCTCATTGGTTCCTGCCTGCCGGCCTACCCAGCGCCCGATTCCTCCGCCCACCGCCTCGGGAACATCGCTTGTGGTAATCGTCCGGTCCGGCTGGAAGCCGGTTGAACTGGTAATAATGTCGCCCTTCAGCGTCAAGATCTCAAGCTCGGTATTCTCCAGATAAAACAGCTCAAACAACCTCTTTATTTGGCTGCCCGACCGTTCGTCCGAAAACTTCGCAAAGTTCTCAGCTACACTCATCTGCGTGGTGATCTTACTGTAGATGCTGTCATAATAATACGTGCGGATCGCCAGCAGAAAAATCGTCTCAACGAGGAGAAGCGCCACAAAGACTACGAGAATATAGTGCAGTACAATCTGTCTGCGCATCCCCTTCTTGATCATTGGGCTTGGCCCTTCCATTTATATCCGTGGCCCCATACCGTCTGCAGGTATTCCGGCTCCGACGGGTTATTCTCAATCTTCTGGCGCAGGCGCCGGATGTTCACATCGACAATCTTGGGATCGCCCATATATTCCTTGCCCCACACATGATCAAGCAGCGAATCACGGCTAAGCGGCGTATTCTCCTTCTCCAGGAAGAACTGAACCAGCGAGAATTCCGTCGGCGTCAGCTCAATCGCTTCCCCGCTGCGCTTGAATTGCTTGGAGATCAGATCCAGCGTGAACGGTCCGGAATGGAAGGATACCTTGGCCGCCTGCTCGCGGTGAACATTAACCCGGCGCAGCAGCGACTGGATACGGGCGATCAGCTCGGTTGGACTAAATGGCTTGCTGACATGGTCATCGGCTCCGACCGACAGCGCATAAACCTTGTCCTGCTCCTGAACCTTGGCGGTCAGGAAAATAATTCCCAGCCGTTCGTTAGTCTCGCGGATGCGTCTGCACACCTCAAAGCCGTCGATGCCGGGTACCATAACGTCCAGCAGGGCGATATCAATATCATGAATGGTGGTCAGCTTATGCAGCGCCTCGTTGCCGTCAGCCGCCTCCAGCACTTCAAATCCGTTGCGTTTGAGATTAATGACAATAAAACTGCGGATGGATTCTTCATCCTCCAGTATCAGTACCTTACTCATCGATTCCCTTCCTTTCAATAGAGGATTTGATTCGTCCGTCCTCTTCTGCGATCGTATTCTGTTCCAGCTCTCCCCGGTATCCGATCATCTTGTCCAGATCACGGCCGAGCAGCTTCCAGCCTGAATTCTTCACCCGGTCCCATTCCGCTGCCGAGAAGAACGAGACCTCGGCGACAGTCTCCCCGGTATCCGACATAATGAACTTGAGCGATTTATTCTGTACAGACTTGGTATCTACGGTTACCCGCTGCTGCCATTCGGGAGCAAAATTAATGGTGAATCGGTCCAGCGGATCATTGTACAGCTGGGTGCTGAAGGTTAGACCCTCTTTTCCGTCCCATTTAAAATAAGAATTGAAGTAAGGGATCGTCTCAGGGTCGAAATATTCCCAGCCTTTGGGCGGCACCAATAGGCCGATCTCGATTATGCCGTCCTGATCAATATCCTCACTGACAATTTTGCGGTCCTTGAATGTCCGGTCATTCCCCGAGATGGCGACACGCAGCTTGTTGTTCTCCATCACCACTAGGGTGGTATAGGCAGAGTGGGAGTCGACGGCAGAATCCAGTACTATCCCTTCTTTGTTTGCAGCGACTTTTCCTGAGACAATATTGTAATAACTGTTGAAATACGGGTCCAGATTATCCAGTTCATCCACAACCCTGAAGCTGTCTGTATACTGATAAGTGGTTATAGTCACGAATTCATTGCGTTTGAAATGTACAACGGTAATATCCGGTACCCCGTCTTCATTCAGGTCGTCGATAATGTATTTGGTGTACGGCTTGGTCAGAATCTCCTCCAGCTCACCGCCGGAATAGCTGTAGACCACCATTCCCTTATCTTGTTCACGGGAGTATCCCGCCACAATATTCAGCTTGCCGTCGCCGGTTACATCCTTCAGCTCAACAGAATCCAGCTTCGTACCGTCACCGTCGAAGACGAGCTTCTTCACCCAGGCATCCTCCTGCTTCTCGAGGATCATGCCGTGAATAACCACTGCCTCATTCTTCGTCTCGTAGAAGACGAGCGTCTCCATAATGCCATTCTTGTCCAGATCCTCAGTAAAAATCGAGCTGTCATCATCATTGGCCGGACGAATTAGCGTACCGTCCATCGCCTTCAAGGAGGAATTGATCGCCGCCATCAGCGAAGCCTTGTCTGCGGACAGCTGCGGCACCCTCATCTGGGAGACCGGGTCACTGATGAAGGTACAGCCCGATAAGGCCAGCAGCGACAGAACGGCAACGGCCAAACCTCCGAGTAACCGTATATTGATCTTCATGAACCTCTCCTTACCGAACGCCCTGCCCGGTTCACAGGTGCAGCCGCTCCTGCGAGGCCAGGCGGCGTCCCTTGACATCATGCTTGATTCTTCCATTCTCCAGCACCCAGAGCCGGGTGGCGAACCGTTCGGCCAGTTCAATCGGCAGCACGGTCAGAACGATCAGGCCGGTCTCCTTGCATAATCCGCGAAGCGTCTCCAGGACGTTCTCCGCGCTCTTCGGGTCGAGGCCAGTGACCGGTTCATCGGCGAGGATGACCTTCGCGCCGTGAACGAGCGCGCGGGCAATCGCCACCCGCTGGCGCTCGCCGCCGCTGAGCTGGCCGGCCTTCAGCTTCGCCTTGTCCAACAGGCCAAGAAGTTCGAGCTGGTCCATGGCGCCCATGTAATCATCGGAGCGGACCATCCCGGTAACTCTGCGCCACAGCGGTGTCTGCTCGGCTTGTCCGATCAGCACATTCTTCAGTGCGGTCCGGTTCGGATTCAGCTCCGCGTTCTGCTCCAGATAGGCCCATTCCCTGCTGATCTTACGTTTGCCGGCGAAGGGGCTCTTCATAATATCTGTGCCGTCTATCCTGAAATTCCCTTTGTCCCACTTCTCGCGCAGCGCCAGACACTTCAGCAGGGTCGACTTGCCGCTGCCGCTTGCTCCAAGCAGGGCCACAAATTCTCCCGGCTCCAATTGAAAATTGATATTCTGTAATACCGGTGCTTTATCTTCCCCGACCGCTTTGGCCAAATGTTCAACTGTAATCATAGGTCAGCCTCTCCTGTCTTCGACTATACTCTATAGTGTACTCTGAAAGCGGGATCAAATTCCATGCGAGCACTCGTTCTTATCTTACCTCAAATCGTCTTCCGTGGCGAGAATAATAACCCGGCCAGTCCGAACAGAATATACAGACCGCCCATGACGGCAAAGACGCTGCCGCCCCAGCCGAACTGCAGCAGCAGGCCGCCGATGCCCGGGCCCGCGATGCTGCCGAGGCTATAATGGAAGGAAGACACAACGTTGGCTGCAGGCAGCAGGTTGCGCGGCAGAATATCTGCGGCATAACTCAGGCCTAGCGAGAAAAACGAGCCGACCAGCCCTCCGGATATCATCAGCAGCACCAGGGTCAGCCAGAAATCGCCGCCCGCCAGCGGCAGCAGCACGAAGGCCAGGCCGCCGCCTGTCCCGGCGCTGATGAGGATGGCCTTGCGGCCGTAACGGTCGCTCCAGATACCGAGCGGCAGCTGGAGCAGCAGCCCTCCGATGCCCGCGAACGGCAGCAGTGCAGCAATCTGGTCGGCACTGAAGCCGGTGCGCAGACCGTACACCGGGAAGCTGCTGTTCAGACTAGCTTCCATATAGCCATAGAGCAGCGCAGGAATCAGCGCATACCAGGCGAGCCGGTAGCTCCGGGCGAACCGGCTCGCCTGCCCTTCGCTGTGGTCCATTGCCTCCGGCCGGGAATCCGGCAGCTTCCAGCCGACCAGGAGCAGCGCCAGCACGAACAGCAGCGCGGTGATCAGGAACGGGGCCGCCTGCCCGAACCGCAGCAGGCTGATGCCCAGCGGCCCCAGGCTGAACCCGAGGCCGTAGGACATGCCGTAGAGCGAGAGGTTCCGCCCGCGGTGCTCCGCCGGTGTCATCAGCAGCACCCAGAGCTGGGCGGCGTAGTTCACGGCGGAGTCGCCGATGCCGACCAAGAGGCGCAGCACGAACCAGATTTTGACGCCGGGAAAGAGCGGAAACAGCACCAGAGCCGCCAGTACCAGCGCGAGGCCAGCAGCCATCAGCTTCTTGAAGCCGATCGCACCCAGTACCCGTTCAGCAACCAGGGTCATGGCGAAGGAGCCCACATAGAGCGCGGCTGCATTCAGCCCGTTCAGCGAAGAGGAGATTCCCTGCTGCTCCAGCAGAATGGACAGGACCGGCAGCAGCATCCCCTGGCTCAATCCGGCAAGAATAATGACGGTAATCAGAATGAGATAATTCTTTCTGCCGCTGTCCTTCAGCGGCTTAATACTTGAATCCGGCACAAATACTTCCTCCTGTGTATATCAGCGGTGATCAGAATCCTTACGTCCATAGGCAAACACGGAACATTATAGTGGACAACCTTCTTCAAAACAAGAGATAATATATAGAAGTGACTGATTGATGGAGGTGACCGGCCTGATGAATTATGAACTCGAAATTGATGTTTCCCCTGTATATGAACTGCTGGACAGCTTCATGCTATATGTGACCAAGAAATGGACCTCCAACCTGGAGATCGGTACCGACTGGATCCGGGAGGTGGACGGCCGCTTCACGCCCCAGCAGCTGACTGCCCTCAAGCAGGCGGCTGAATGGCCTTTTGACGATTACGATGTGCTCTATGCCTGGGCCTACAGCCGGGGAGATGCGTCCAAGGTGACGCAGTTCCTGAATGAGCTGGAAGCTTCCTCGCTGGAGGAATGCCTGGCGCGGACCGAGCCTTTTTTCCATAATATATCCCCTGACGAATGCGCGCGGATCAAGAACAGCTATCCACCGCTGCTGCGGATATGGTATGAGCATTACTTCCGCCAGGTGGAGCATACCCTGCTGCCGCTGCTGATCGAAGACGCCTCGGAAAAAAAGCTGCTGGAGAGCAAAATGGACATGGTCCCGCTGATTGAATATGCCTCCGGCGGCATTGTCATCGAGGACATTCCGGAGCTTCAGACCATTGTCCTGCTGCCGACGGTCCATAACCGTCCAATCAATACCTACTGCTTCTACAAGCATATGATGCTGGTCCAATACCCGGTGGATGTCCCTTCCGAGAATGAAGAAGAGCCGCCGATGGTACTGCTCCGCTTAACTCAGGCCCTCTCGGATCCGACCCGGCTGAAGCTGCTGCGATTCGTGGCGGGTGAGCCGAAGTCCCTGTGGGATATGCAATCGGAGCTGAACCAGTCCCGGGAGATGCTGATGCACCATCTGCTCAGTCTGCGGGTCGCCGGGCTGCTGCGGGTACATCTGCGCGGTGAAGGCACCGAACGCTACAGCATCCGGCCGGACGGTGCCTCCGAGCTCCAGATGTTCCTGGAGTCCTACATCCGCATCTAACGACTAACTATAGGAGTGAGCCTCATGAAATACTTGCCGCAACAAATCATCTTTGATCTGGACGACACTCTGGTGCATTGCAACAAATACTTTGATCTTATTCTGGGACGCTATTTCGAGCTGATGAACGGCTGGTTCGGCGCTTATGGCCCCTCGATGAGTGAATTCCGCAGCAAGCAGGTCGAGATTGACGTAGAGACCGTCAGCACCAGCGGGCTGGCCAGTGATAATTTCCCGAAATCCCTCATTGCCACTTACCGCTATTTCTGCGGCAAATATAACCGTATGCCTGAAGCTCTCGAAGAGCAGCAGCTGATGAAGCTTGGAATGAGCGTGTACGATCAGGAAGTTGAAGCCTATCCCGGGATGGTCGAGACACTCGATACCCTGAAGCAGGACGGGCACTCCCTCTACCTCTATACCGGCGGTGATGATGCCATCCAGCAGCGCAAAATCGCCCAGATGAAGCTGGACGA
The DNA here is from genome assembly GCF_022234545.1 of Paenibacillus piscarius. Taxonomy (GTDB): domain Bacteria; phylum Bacillota; class Bacilli; order Paenibacillales; family Paenibacillaceae; genus Paenibacillus_AQ; species Paenibacillus_AQ piscarius. The sequence goes on along the minus strand of NZ_JAIEUI010000005.1, from coordinate 125,128 downwards.
ATACTTCGATGACCGGATCTATATCCGCCAGCATAAGAATGTGGAGTCTCTGGAGCAGATCCTGAACACCTACCATTTTGACCGGAGTATTACCTGGATGATCGGCAACTCCCTGCGGACCGATGTGCTTCCCGCCCTGACGGCCGGCATCAACAGCATCTATCTGAAGCAGCAGAACGAATGGCTCTACAATCTGGTTGAGCTTCAGCGCGAAATGCAGCAGTCGGTGATGACCATCTCTGCCATTGACGAGGTTCCTCCGGTCATCCGCATGGCCGCCCTGCGCGAGCATCACGGCTGAATGCTGAGGACCACCCGCCTCCTGCCTGCCGGCAGGATGTTACAAATGGCATAGGCAGCCTGCCGCGGTATGATTATACTATTGGAGTAGATTTCCATATCGCGCAGGAGGCTCCTTCATGAACAAACCCAAGCAATCCAGGAATACCAAGGCAAGCGGACGGCTGCTCCCTATGCTGCTTGCCGTCATTGTTGTACTGCTGGCACTGATTCTGGTCTTCGTTCTGACCGGAAGCAGGTCCTCCGGCACGGCTGAGCTGGACAACCTCCCGAATTACACCGATGTGAAAGGCAAGATCGTGGTGGACGGGCTGAAATACGAGAAGCAGCCGCGTCTGGGCAGCGATGAGGCCAAGGTGAAGGTGATTGAATTCGCCGATTTCAAATGCCCGGCCTGCAAAAACTGGACTGAGTCCTATCTGGATACCTTTATTAAGGATTATGTAGACACCGGCAAAACCCAGCTCTATTTCATGAACTTCGCCTTCATTGACCGGGATTCCTATCTCGCCGCCAGTGCCGGAGAAGCCGTCTACAGACAGAGCAACGAGAAGTTCTGGGAATACCTGCACAAGCTCTATGCCAACCAGGGTGATGAGAGCAAGATCTGGGCCACCCAGAAGTTCATCCTCGGGTTCGTGAAGGACAATATTGAAGGCATTGACTACGGGCAATTCGAGCAGGATCTGAAGAACCATACGTATATGTACGATGTCAAGGAAGACTTCAAGATCGCCGGCGCTTACGGCGTGAACGGCACACCTAAGTTCATGGTGAACGGCGTGCTGCTGCCCGATTCCTCTTATGAGGGCCTGAGCGCCGCGATTGAAGCAGCCTTAAATGCTGCACCGTAATGCAGTCTTAATGCTAATGAAGCGCCCCGCCGGGAAGAACCTGGCGGGGCGCTTCTTAACGTTCTACGGTAAGCTGTCCGGTATCCCGGTTATCCAGCACCAGCTTGCCTTCATACGGTGCCCCGTCCTCCCCGGCCAGCTTCAGCTTCCCCGTCCGGCCCTTCTCAATCAGGGCCTTCACCTGGGAATCGGTAAGATTCCGGCCGTAGTTCTCCTTCCAGATCACGAAGCTGCAGCCTTCCTTGTAATGGGAACAGCCATAGCCCTTGCGGCCCATGAAGATCATGCCGCCGCAGCCCGGGCGCGGGCAGCTGCCGATGATCTTCGGCCCATCGGATGCGGCCGGTGCACTGCGCTTACGTGAAGCCGCCGGCTTATCGGCGGCAGCTTGGCGTTCGCCGGCCTTGCGCGGCGCAGTGGCGGCGGAACGCCCTTTGGGCCCGCTGCCCTTCGCAGGGGTATCCCCCTCGAAGGAGGTTTTGGCGGCCCGCGACTGGACGCGGACCTTGTCCACTATCATGGAGGCGAACCGCTTCACGTTCTCCATGAACTGGCCGTCCGCTGCAGTGCCGCGCGCGATCTCGTTCAGACGGCGCTCCCACTGCCCGGTCATCTCCGGGGAGGTCAGCAGCTCCACACCCGCCCCGCGGATCAGCTCAATCGCCGTCCGGCCCTTTTGGGTGATGGCGATTTTTTTACCCTGCATCTCCACATAGCCGACATTCTTCAGCCGCTCAATCGTCGCCGCACGCGTCGCCGGAGTCCCCAGACCGGAATCCTTCATGGCATCGCGCAGCTCCTCATCCTCAATCTGCTTGCCCGCGCTCTCCATCGCCTTCAGCAGGGTTCCTTCCGTGTAATGCTTCGGAGGCTGGGTGTCCTTCTCCTTCACGATAGCATCGCTGCAGAGCACTTCCCCCCCGGCATCAATCGAGAACGGCTCATTGACCTCCAGCTCCTCCTCCTCTTCGTCCTCCTTGCCCTTGCTTTTGGCCTTGGGCTTGTCCTTCTTCTGGTCCGCGTAGATTACCTTCCAGCCGAGGCTGAGCAGCTCCTTGACGGTTGTCTTGAACTTCTCCTCCTCCACCTCGGTGATCACCGTATGTACCTTGTACTCGGCGGCCGGATAGAACTGGGCCAGGAAGCGGCGGACAATCAGGTCGAACAGCTTGGCTTCGTCCGTGCTTAGCCCGTTCGCTTTGCGCCCGGTCGGCAGAATGGCATGGTGATCCTCCACCTTGGACGGATTGCAGATGAACTTGTTGCCTGTATGCACCAGACTGCGGTTCGCCCCTTTGACCCATTCGTCATACTGCGTCCCCTGCAGGGACGACAGCGTCTTCTGCATCTGGGGAATGTTCTGCTCTGTGACATAGTTGGAGTTGGTACGCGGATAAGAGATCACTTTATGCTTCTCGTAGAGCACCTGGGCGAGATCGAGCGTTTTTTTGGCCGAGAAGGCATATTTCCCGTTCGCTTCACGCTGCAGCAGCGTCAAATCGTACAGCTTGTTCGGATATTCCTTGGTGTCTTTGACCTCATAGCTGCCGATTCTGGCCGGCTTCCCCTTGACCTTATTCGCGAGCGCCTCCGCCTTGGCTGAGTCCGTTAACCTGTCCCCCTGCCACATCCCCTTGTAGGTCAGCTCTTTCTGGGTGAAATGGCCTTCCACCTCAAAGAACTTCAACGACGAGAACGCCTCAATCGTCTTCTGCCGGTCATAGATCAGTGCAAGAACCGGGGTCTGGACCCGGCCTACGGAGAGCAAGACATTATGCCTTGTAGTAAAAGCGCGCGACCCGTTCATCCCGATCAGCCAGTCGGCTTCACTGCGGGCTCTGGCCGCCTTGGTCAGATTCTCGTATTCCGAGCCGTCCTTCAGCTCCTGGAAGCCCTTGCGGATCGTCTCCGGCGTCAGGTCGGAGATCCATAGCCGCTTCACCGGCTGGCTCAGCTTCAGATGGCGCTGAATCAGCGAGAAAATATGCTGGCCCTCCCGCCCGGCATCGCAGGAATTGACCAGCAGATCGCTGCGCTTCGCCAGCTCGCCGATCACCTTCAGCTGATCCAGTGTACGCGCATTGGGTACCAGCTTGAACTGCTCCGGGATAATCGGCAGATCGTTAATATTCCACTTCTTGTATTTGGCATCATACGCTTCCGGCTCGGCCAGGCCGATCAGATGGCCGATAGCCCAGGTGATGATGTACTGCTCCCCTTCCAGATAGGATCGGTAATTTTTGGCCTTCGGTTCTATTGCGGCGGCGATATTCCGCCCCATGTCCGGTTTCTCCGCAATAATGAGTGTCTTCAAAAATAATCGCTCCTTACCCTTGATAACATAAAAAAGATGTCCAGTGTTCTATTATACCATTTTCCGTAACGGAAATGGACTCTTCATAGGAACCCCGGTGTCTAAGGGCGGAAGATTACCATCAGAACAATCAGCGCCAGCGTCAGCAGGCCGAACAGCTCCAGCACATCTTCCCGGGACCATTGTCTGCGGACAAAAACAATCGCCGGCTGGACCAGCGCCGCTATCATATACAGCACATCCAGCAGCAGGGCAAAGGCCAGCGCTGTGAATACCGGCGAGTCTGACTGTGCTGCCCCTGCAATAATTATAAGGATAACGACCGCTGTTACCACATACAGCAGACACCGGAAGAAGAGAATCCACGGCCCGGATTTTGCGGGTACTGGCTCTACCGGGACTTGCTGTTCCCTGGCCCGCTCTTCCAATAGGCGGCGGATCTCTTCGGGATGCTCCTTGCGTATTCTCTGCATCTGTCTGGCGTTGTCAAGCCTGCGTCTCAAGCGTCCAAACATGCCTCTCCCTCCTCTCCAAGGCGGCAATCCATGCGGTATTCCCCTATTTTACCAAAGCCTCAATTTAGGCAAAAGCAGTATCCGTTGCGGACTTCAGACCGCTTACGCGCAGCACCGCCTCACCCATATCGATTACTTCCTTGTTACCCGTTCTGCGGTCCATGTATTCAATCCTTTGCTCTGCGGCCAGCTTGCCTACCACGAGCACGACCGGTATACCGATCAGTCCGGCATCCTTGAATTTGACCCCGGCCCGCTCATCGCGGTCATCCAGCAGAGTATCGATGCCCAAGGCGGTCAGCCGTGCATACAGAGCCTCAGCCAGCTCACGCTGCACTGTATCTTTGGCCGACATCAGCAGAATATGAACCGTGTATGGAGCCAGACTCTGCGGCCACACCAGCCCCTGGTCATCGTTGTTCTGCTCAGCCACTGCGGCCAGCAAGCGGGAGATTCCGATGCCGTAGCAGCCCATTACCATAGGCCGGGTGCGGCCGCCTGCATCCAGATAATCTGCCCCCAGCTTCTCACTGTAGACCGTGCCCAGCTTGAAGACATGCCCCACCTCGATCCCCTGATGCAAATCCAGCTCCCCTTCCCCGCACTGCGGACAGCGGTCGCCGGTAACCGCATTACGGAAATCCCCCACCTGCGTCAGCGGGAAGTCCCGGCCCGGCACCACTCCGCGCAGATGGTAATCCTCTTCCCCTGCGCCTGTGACCGCTTCTGTCATGGCTGCAACAGCAGCATCCGCCAGAATCGGCACCGTCAATCCGGCAGGACCGACATAACCGCTTCCGGTTCCGGCGGCCTCCTGCACCTGCTGATCATCAGCCAGTGTAATGTCACCGCAGCCGAGGTACTTTTGCACCTTCAGCTCATTCACCTCATGATCTCCACGGACCAGTACAGCAAATGTCTTGCCGCCGCCCGTGTAGATTAATGTCTTGCTGATATCCTGCGGTCTGAGCCGGCTCTCCTGCACCAGTTGCTGAATGGTCTTCTGGGCTGGGGTATAGAATCGCTCTGGGGCAGGCCTTCCGGCAAAATCTTGTCTATGCGGTACACCCGCGCTCTGCACTTCCGCCTGCTCCAGATTCGCAGCATATCCGCACACGGAGCACACAGCTATCGTATCCTCACCTATCTCTGACAGGGCGATGAATTCATGATTCTGGCCTTTGCCGCCAATCGCTCCGGCATTCGCCTGCACCGCCCGGTACTTCAGGCCGCAGCGGTCAAAGATCCGCTCATATGCGCTGTACATCCCCTGATAAGCCAGATCCAGGCCATCCCCGTCTGTATCAAACGAATAGGCATCCTTCATCAGGAATTCTCTTCCCCGCAGAAGTCCTGAGCGCGGACGGCGTTCATCCCGGAACTTCGTCTGGATCTGATAGACGGTCACTGGCAGCCGCCGGTAAGAACCGATCTCTGCCCGCATTAGCGCTGTAACCACTTCCTCATGGGTCGGACCCAGCACGAACTCACGGTCGTGACGGTCGCGCAGCTTCATCAGCTCTTTGCCGTACACCTCATAACGTTCCGATTCTCTCCAGAGCTCTGCCGGCTGCATCGAAGGCATAAGCACCTCCTGCGCACCGGCGGACTCCATTTCCTGACGCACAATCTGCTCCATCCTGCGCAACACCCGCCGTCCGAGCGGCAAATAGCTGTATACTCCGGCGGCCACCTGCCGGATAAATCCGGCACGCAGCAGCAGCTGGTGGCTTCTTGTCTCTGCTTCGGCAGGAGCTTCGCGCAGAGTGGTAACTAATAGATTGGTTTGACGCATACAGATCAGCCTCTTTCGTCGATAAGTGTGTACAGCTTAAGATCTTTTCACTGCCAAATGAGGACGCAAAAAAGACACATCCGTCAGGGACGAATGCGCCGTGTTACCACCCTGTTTCAACCTCAAGACTATCCAAGCCTGCGGTCCTCTAATCCGGATAACGGCCGGGGCCGGCAGACTTATGCCCATCTTCAGCATATGCTGCAGCTTCCGAGGCAGGATTGGTGTCCCGCGCACACGGGGGATCTTTCAGCCGGTGAATCCCCTCTCTGCTTCCGGCGCTTACGGATACCAGGTCCTCGGTCAACGCTGTTACGTTGTAAATGTTGGTACTTAATCTATACGATATTTCGGACTGCGTCAAGCCGGCGATGAATAGATCGTGAATGCAATTAAATATTTTGCAGCAAATACCTTAAGATATGAAAAGAATGTGTCGATAATCCAGTATGAGAAGAGGTATTCAGAGAGAAACGGTTAGTTATGCTGCCAGCCGATTTCTATGTACCAGAGGGGGAACCGTTCCAATGTTCAAGTCAGTCAACCGCTTCACCAGCAAGCTCAGATCACGATCGCTGCAAAGACAGATGATGATGCTTTTCACCATTATGCTGGTGATTCCGATCCTCTTGGTCAGTTATTTCTCCTATTCCAGCGCGAAACAGGAATTGGAGCTTAGGATGCAGAAAGCCACGCATTCCAGTGTCGATCTGGTCGCCGGGACCATTCAAGAATATGTATCCGCTGCAATGCGGAATGTAGATTTGCTCAGCAACCAGATTGAGTCCTCCGAGGTCGATGTGAAGGCTCCCGCAACACGAACACTCATTGATCAGTTCATGAAGGCACATCCCGAGCTGGAGATTCTTACCGTGGGCAACGAACAAGGTGCCTGGATGAAGGCCCCGGACCCCGGCAAGCAGGATTATGATCCGCGTACGCGGGACTGGTATAAGGCGTCCATGCAGAATGCCGGCACCACTACAATCATTGATCCTTTTGTCTCGGCAACCACCGGCAATTATACATTGTTCCTCTCCCATTCGCTGAAGGACGGCAAAGGAGCAGTCACCACCAGCCTCAACCTGAAGGCAATGAGTGAAAGGCTTCATACCACCCATCCAGGGGAAACCGGATACTTCTACATTGTGGACCGTAATCATAAATTTGTCTCTCATCCCGGCAAAGCTGCAGGTGAGGATGTAGCAGACTATATCGTGAAGCTGCTGGTTAACGACAGCGGGGACCTGAATTATACCAATCCGGACACGGAGATGGATATGCAGGGATATTATACAACCGATCCGAATACCGGGTTCAAAATTGTAGGCATCCTGCCCACTCAAGAATTCTCGGATGCCTCACAGCCCATTATCTTTACAGGACTGACGGTTCTGGCCATTGCCCTGATTGTTGCGTTAACCCTGATGTACCTGATTGTCCGCTCCCTTACGAAGCCGATCCGCAGCCTGAACCGTTCTGCACAGCGGGTAAGCGAAGGCTATCTGAATGAGCAGATTGAGCTGAACCGGGTGGATGAGATCGGTCAGCTGGCACAGAATTACAACCTGATGGTAGGCTCTTTGCGCGGTATCGTCTCTGATATTTCCGACACTTCGGGGCAATTGGCAGCCGCAAGCCAGCAATTGAATGCCACAACCGAAGAGAACTCAAGAGCTACCGCCTACGTGGCTGAACTGGTGCAGGAATCCTCTGAAGGTGCGCAGACACAGACCTCGGCCATGGCAGAAACCTCACGCGCAATGGAGGAAATGTCCTCCGGTATTCAAAGGATTGCCGAAGCCGCCTCCTCCATCGTCGATTCTTCCGCGAGCACTGAAGCAGATGTGCGCAGCGGCAGCCGGAAGATGGAACAGGTCAGCCAGCAAATGGATGCCATCAGGACCTCTACTCATCACTCTTCACAGCTAATCGGGCAATTAAACGGCCTGAACGATGAAGTCTCCGCGATGAGCAGTGCAATTTCCGCCATTGCCGTGCAGACGAATCTCCTGTCGCTGAATGCCGGCATTGAAGCAGCCCGGGCCGGAGAGCAGGGCAAGGGCTTCGCTGTCGTGGCGGCAGAGGTGCGGAAGCTGGCCGATCAATCGAAGAATACCGCCGGGAATATTCAAGATACCCTGCAGCAGATGACCCGGCTGATCGACCAGACCTATGAAGCGATCCGGCATACCGTTGCAGCTGATGTTGAGCTGGGTATTCAGGTTACCGCCGAAGCCAAGCAATCCTTCATCAGCATCGAACAGTCTACCGCCAAAATCAACAGCCAGCTGCATGACATCTCGGCTATTACTGAGCAAATGTCAGCGGGAACGCAGGAGGTTGCCGCTTCCGTACACGAAATCTCCGGCATCTCCCGTTCCACCTCAGACGCCTTCCAGAGTGTAACGGCAGCTACAGAAGAACAGCTCGCGTCCATGGAAGAGATCTCTGCCTCCTCTACGGAGCTGTCCAGAATGGCGGGCGATCTGCAGCTTAAGATTGAACGGTTCAAGCTGGAAGACTAGCACCCGTGGCATGTGAGCGGTGAAGGCCATGCGCCTGCGTGCGACCACAATGTATGCTGTTTTCCCCATACATTCGGGCTATGCGGCTACATGCGAAAAAGCCGTCTCTCAGCAATGCTGAGAAACGGCTTTTTCGTGCCTATCGGATTTAAGCAAGTACGGTCGAACCCATCAGATATTTATCAACCTCACGTGCGGCTTCACGGCCTTCGTTAATCGCCCAGACGACCAGGCTCTGTCCGCGGCGCATATCACCGGCAGCGAATACTTTATCCACATTCGTATTGTACTTGCCGTAACGCGCCTTCACATTGGTGCGGCGGTCCGTCTCCAGCTTCAGCTGCTCAATCAGGTCCTGCTCCGGTCCGTCGAAGCCGATCGCGATTAGCGCGAGCTGAGCCGGAAAGACTGATTCGGTTCCCGGAACCGGCTGGTAGATCTTCCGTCCGGTCTCATCGACCATCCGGCGGATCTGTACTGTATGCACTTCCTTAAGATTGCCTGCTTCATCACCGACAAACTTCGTGGTCATAATCGAGAATTCACGCGGGTCTTCACCGAATACCGCCTTCGCTTCCTGCTGGGCGTAATCCAGCGTATAGACATTCGGGAATTGCGGCCAAGGGTTGGCAATCGGATCACGCGTAAGCGGAGCTTTGTCGTGTGTACCGAACTGGGTAATGCTGCTGCACCCGTGGCGCAGTGCGGTCGCCACACAGTCGGAGCCGGTGTCTCCCCCGCCGAGCACGACGACATCCTTGCCTGCCGCAGAGACATATTTGCCGTCTTCCAGGCCGGAATTCAGATAGCTGGAGATCGTCCCGGTCAGATAATCCATGGCGTACATGACACCATTCAGGTCGCTGCCTTCCACGTTGAAGCGCCGGGCCTTGGTCGCTCCGCCGCAGAGGACAACGGCATCGTATTCATCGACGAGCTGCTGGGCCGGTATGTCTTTGCCGATCTCTGTATTCACTACGAACTCGATGCCTTCAGCCGCCAGCAGATCCACGCGGCGCTGGACCACCCGTTTGTCCAGCTTCATCGTCGGAATGCCGTACATCAGCAGGCCGCCGATGCGGTCGCTGCGCTCAAAGACCGTTACCGTGTGCCCTGCCTTGTTGAGCTGTGCAGCCGCCGCAAGACCTGCCGGACCCGAACCAACAATGGCGACCCGCTTCCCGGTACGCTTCTCAGGCGGATTCGGAACAACCCAGCCCTCTTCAAAGCCCTTGTCCACAATCGCCAGCTCGATGGTCTTGATCGTCACAGGCTGTCCGATCAGACCGACGGTACAGGAGCCTTCGCATGGTGCCGGACAGATACTGCCGGTAAATTCCGGGAAGTTGTTGGTCTTGTGCAGCCGTTCCAGCGCTTCGCGCCACAATCCGCGGTAGACCAGATTGTTCCACTCGGGAATCAGGTTATGCACCGGACAGCCGGAGGTGCCTCCGCTCATATCCACTCCTGTGTGGCAATAAGGTGTGCCGCAGTCCATACAACGGGCACCCTGGGTGCGAAGCTCCTCTTCGGACAGGTGCTCATGGAATTCTTCCCAATCCTTCACGCGCTGCTCGGGTTCCCGGTCTCCAGGGAGCTGGCGCTTATACTCCATAAATCCAGTAGGTGTAGACATATTTACGTTTCCCCCATCCGTTCTCTTCGTGTTGATGTATAGTACACTATTGCATCCCCGCGGCATAATTCGATAATGATACAGCGCAATGAAGGTTCTGCATATTTTATACTAACTAACATTTCTAATTTTAATTATAGTAGCATTCATTACTTTTGCACGGTAATGGATTAATTTGCTGATTATTTGTACTATTTCACATCTGATGTCAGAGAAAACGCTTCATTGTCATCCCTTGCGTTCATACACATAGAAATGGTAATCATATGGATTCTGCTCATTCTTCAGCCCCGGTGTACTGGAAACTTCCTTCCACCCGCTCCAGTCTACCTCCGGGAAAATAGTATCGCCCTCGAACTCTGCATCAATTCGTGTCACCTGCAGCTTATCTGCAAAGGGAAGCATCAGGCTGTAGATCTCGGCGCCGCCGATCACCATCAGCTCATCCTCCTTACGGCCTTCGGCAAGCGCGTCTTCCAGCGTATGCACCACTTCAGCGCCTTCAGGCGCGAAGCTGCGGTCCCGGGTCAGGATCAGGCTGGTGCGTCCTTTAAGCGGCTTGCTGCCGAGGGATTCCCAGGTTTTGCGCCCCATCAGCATTCTTTTGCCGAGCGTCTCTGCCTTGAAATAAGCAAAATCCAGCGGCAAATGCCAAGGGATATCATTATTGTTCCCGATGACCCTGTTCGAGCCCATCGCCCAGATCATAGTTATGCTCATCTGCACACTCCCTTCTTCAAGCTATCACACATCCGCATATGGAATGCTCTATATCGCTACCGGTGCCTTGATCCCCGGATGATGGACGTAATCCTTAAATTCGAAATCCTCAAAGGTATAATCAAATATACTGTCAGGCTTGCGGCGGATCACCAGCGTCGGCAGCGCATACGGCTCCCTGGCCAGCTGTGTGGCGACCTGCTCCAGATGATTGGTATAGATATGCACATCTCCGCCCGACCAGATGAATTCTCCTACCTCTAGGCCCGTCTGCTGGGCGACCATATGAGTGAGCAGCGCATAGCTGGCAATGTTAAAAGGAAGCCCCAGGAACGTATCCACAGAACGCATAGTGAGCATACAGGAGAGCTTCCCGTCCGCCACATAGAACTGAAATACAAAATGACAAGGCGGAAGCTTCATCTCCTCAATCTCGCCTACATTCCAAGCGCTGACGATATGACGGCGGGAATCCGGGTTGTTCCTGATTGAATCGATAACATTCGCAATCTGGTCAATATGACGGCCGTCCTTGGACTCCCAGGCCCGCCACTGTGAACCATAGACAGGTCCCAGCTCGCCGTTCTCATCGGCCCACTCGTCCCAGATCGAGACCCCGTTCTCCTTCAGATACGACGTGTTGGTCTCTCCCTTGAGGAACCATAACAGCTCATGCACCACCGACTTCAGATGAATGCGCTTAGTAGTCACGAGCGGGAAGCCCTTCGTGAGATCGAAGCGAAGCTGCCGTCCGAAGACCGAGATGGTGCCGGTGCCGGTCCGGTCGTTCTTGGCTGTGCCGTTATCCAATATATCCTGCAATAGATCCAAGTAATTACGCAAGTAGTATCGCACCCCACTCTCTTTTTCTTATACCAGTTTACCATGAGCTGACTGTCCTTGTAATTCCCTTTGCACAAATTCCTTCCGGTTAAAATAACCCCACAAAGTGAAGCTCTGACTCCGATGTGATCTCAAGTACTTTGCGGGGGCCCCAAAACATATTTTTATATAAAAAGGATGTTCCCCGCCACTTGCATGGCTCAGGAAACATCCTCTTGAATTATTGCGGAAATAGCTTCGCAGCTATTATCTGATTACATGAATCGGGTGGCCTTCTACCAGCTCAGCCGCTTCCATAACAATCTCGCCGAGAGTCGGGTGTGCATGGATGGTCAAGGCGATATCCTCAAGGGTAGCGCCCATCTCAATGGCCAGCCCCAGCTCAGCAATCAGGTTGGAAGCTTCGATGCCGACGATTTGCGCGCCCAGCACCTGATTATTGTCGCTCTTCGCAACAATCTTGATGAAGCCTTCAGGCGCATTCAGGGAGACAGCACGGCCGTTGCCTGCGAACGGGAATTTGCCGGCTTTCACTGCATAGCCCTTATCCTTGGCTTCCTTCTCAGTCAGGCCGACGCTGGAGCATTCAGGATCAGTGAATACGACAGCCGGCATCACTTTGTAATCAACGACCGACTTGTGTCCGGCGATAGCTTCGGCAGCAATCTTACCTTCGTACGAGGCTTTGTGCGCCAGAGCCAGGCCAGGTACGATGTCACCGATCGCGTAAATGTTAGGAATGTTGGTGCGTCCCTGGTGGTCAACCTTCACCAAACCGCGTTCGTCCAGCTCAACGCCGATCAGATCCAGACCAAGCTCACCGTCAGTGTTCGGACGGCGGCCTACGGTTACCAGCAGGTATTCCGCAGTGACTTCCTTGGACTCTCCGCCAACGGAGTACTTCACAGTAACTTCCTTGTCGTTCTGCACAGCGGATTCCGCTTTGGCATTCGTTACAATCTCAATGCCGGTCTTAGCCATGTTCTTGGCTACCAGACGGGTCATGTCCTTGTCGAAGCCAGGCAGAACTGTATCCAGACCTTCAATGATCGTAACCTTCGTACCGAACTTGGAGTACATCTGGCCCAGCTCGGCGCCGATGTAGCCGCCGCCGATCACGATCATGCTCTTCGGAATTTCAGGAAGATCCAGCGCTTCGGTGGAGGACAGAATCCGTCCGCCGAACGGGAACGGCTTCAGCTCAATCGGGCGGGAGCCTGTCGCGATGATGCAGTTATTGAACTTGTAGCGCGGGGATTCATGGTCATTGAACAGACGGGCTTCGTTTGCACTAATGAACATCGCTTCACCGCTGAATACTTCAATCTTGTTGCCCTTCATCAGGCTGGTTACACCGGAAGTCATCTTCTTGACTACGCCGTTCTTGAAGGCCTGGGTCTTAGCCCAGTCTACCTTTACGTTCTCGGCAGTCACGCCGAATACGTCGCCGTGCTGAGCAGCCTCGTATTGATGAGCTGCCGAGATCAGCGCCTTGGAAGGGATACAGCCGCGGTTCAGACACACGCCGCCGAGCTCCGATTTATCTACAATGATGACCTTTTGGCCGAGCTGGGCGGCACGAATTGCCGCCACATACCCGCCGGGACCTGCACCAATTACCAATGTGTCGATTTCAATTGAAGCGTCTCCGACTACCATTAATTACACCTCCATAACTAACATATCAGGATTTGCAAGCAGGGTCTTAATGTAATTCATGAAGTTCTGTGCAGTTGCGCCGTCGATAATCCGGTGGTCAAAGCTCAGCGACAGGGCCATTACAGGCGCAGCTACGATTTCACCGTTCTTCACTACCGGCTTCTCAGTGATACGTCCGGTTCCCAGAATTGCAACTTCAGGGAAGTTGATAATCGGGGTGAAGAACATACCTCCGGCCGAGCCGATGTTGGTGATCGAGATGGTGCTGCCCTTCATTTCATGCGGTGCCAGCTTGCCGTCACGTCCGCGCACAGCCAGATCCGAGATCGCGCTGGCGATCATCCAGATGCTCTTGCGGTCAGCATCCTTGATCACAGGAACGATCAGACCGTTGTCTGTGTCTGTAGCGATACCGATGTTGTAGTACTTCTTGTAGACAATCTCATTCGCAGCTTCGTCAATCATGGCGTTAAGCGCCGGGAACTGGCGGGAAGCGGCAACGAGTGCCTTCACGATGAACGGAAGGTAAGTGACCTTCACGCCCTTCTTCTCAGCCACAGGCTTCATGCGGGCACGGAAGGCTACCAGCTCGGTAACATCCACTTCGTCCATGATGGTTACATGCGGTGCAGTGTAAGCCGATTTCACCATCGCATTCGCGATCGCCTTGCGGATACCCTTGAACGGTACACGTTCTTCTTCCAGGTTCGCGTTGCCGGAAGCTGCAGGAGCCGAAGCAGCTTCTTTAGCCTTCGCCTGCAGTGCTTCTGCTGCTGCCGGTGCAGAAGCTGCTGGAGCCGCCGCTGCCGGTGCTGCTGAGCCGCCCTTCAGGAAGGCTTCCACATCTTCAAGGGTGATCTTGCCGTTCTTACCGGAGCCGTTCACCTTGGAGATGTCCACGCCTTTATCACGGGCGAATTTGCGTACGCTTGGCGTTGCCAGCACTTCGCGGTCCGGAGCCGGAACGGCTGCTGCCGGTGCTGCCGCCTGGGAAGGTGCTGCGCCCTGCGCGCCGGAGGCTTCAGCATGGCCGCCTTCCTGATGCGGAACATCGCCTTCAGCGGCAATTACCGCTACAACCTCGCCTACGCGGCAGACCTGGCCGTCTTTGGCGAACACTTCAACGACTGTACCATTGACCGGGGAAGGAACTTCCACTACCGCCTTGTCGTTCTGAACTTCCATGATGATATCATCGTCAGTGATCTTGTCGCCGACCTTGATGTGCATCTTGATGATTTCCCCTTCATGCAGGCCTTCACCCAGTTCAGGGAATTTGTATTCAAAGTTCGATGCTCCGCCGCTTGCCGGTGCACTGGTAGCCGGAGAAGAAGTCGTCTCTGCTCCGCCCTTGGCTGCGTCAGCTTCCTGGGAAGCATGCTCTGCCGGATGGCCGCCTTCCTGTTCAGGAATGTCGCCTTCCGCATCAATGATAGCTACCACTTCGCCTACGCGGCAGACCTGGCCGTCCTTGGTGAAGACTTCCAGCACAGTGCCGTTAACCGGACAAGGCACTTCAACTACTGCCTTGTCATTCTGAACTTCCATTACGATATCGTCATCGGTTACCTTATCGCCAGCTTTGATATGCATTTTGATAATTTCGCCTTCATGCAGACCTTCGCCCAGCTCAGGGAACCGGTACTCAAATTTTGCCACCTTGATAACCTCCCGAGTGTAGTTTAGAATTCCATAACTTTCTTAACAGCTGCAATAACACGTGCTGGTGTAGGAATCCAGGTATCTTCGATTTGTGCAAATGGATATACAGTATCAGGACCGGCTACACGAAGTACAGGAGCTTCCAGGTGCAGCAGTGCTTTTTCGTTGATCTGGGCAATGACCTCAGCGGCCACGCCGGAGCTCTTCTGCGCTTCCTGAACCACGATGGCACGGTTAGTCTTCTTAATGGAGGCTACAATCGTGTCGATATCAATCGGGCTGACCGTGCGCAGGTCAATGATTTCAGCTTTGATGCCCTCTTTTTCGAGCTGTTCCGCGGCTTTGGTGGCAGTATGTACCATCAGGCCGTAAGCGATGATCGATACATCGGAACCTTCACGCACTACGTTAGCTTTGCCCAGCTCAACCGTGTATTCACCTTCAGGAACCTCAGCACGGAATGCATGGTACAGGTTGAGGTGCTCCATGAAGAATACAGGGTCATTGTCGCGGATCGAGGCGATCAGCAGGCCCTTGGCGTCGTATGGATTGGATGGAATTACTACCTTAATCCCAGGGCTCTGGGCAATCAGGCCTTCCAGGGAGTCTGTATGAAGCTCGGCTGCCTTAACGCCGCCGCCAAAAGGAGTACGGAATACTACAGGAGCATTATACTTGCCCCCGGAACGCCAGCGCAGACGCGCAGCTTGAATGACAATCTGATCCAGGGCTTCAAAGATGAAGCCGACAAACTGGATTTCAGCAATCGGGCGGAAGCCTTGTACACCCAGACCGAAGGCCAGACCGCCGATTGCGGATTCTGCCAGCGGGGTGTCGAAGACACGCTCTTCGCCGAATTCTTTCTGCAGTCCTTCCGTTACACGGAAGACACCGCCAACATTACCAACATCCTCCCCGAAGATAAGGACATTAGGGTCACGAGTCAGTTCAACGCGCATCGCGTCACGAATTGCTTCTTTCATATTCATCTGTGCCATTGCCTGATATCCCCCTTATTCAAAATCGGCTTTTTGCTCTTCAAGATGTTTCGGAGTTACCTCGAACATGCTGTCGATCAAGCCGGGAATGGTCATTTTTTCGGTCTGTTCTGCTTTCTTAATCTGCTCGTTGACAGTAGCCTTCGCTTCTTCTCTCACGCGCAGGGTGTCTTCCTCGGTCCAAAGGCCTTTCTTCTCCAGGTACTTGGCCAGACGGGCAATCGGATCCTTCTCGTTCCATTGTCCTTCTTCTTCCTTCGTACGGTACTTGCTGGCATCATCGGAGAGGGAGTGCGGACGGAAACGGTAAGTTACCGCTTCGATCAGCGTTGCTCCTTCGCCTTTGCGTGCACGTTCAGCAGCCTGCTGAACCGCAGAGATTACTGCGAATACGTCCATACCGTCCACCTTGATCCCAGGGATGCCAGCGGCAACAGCCTTATGGGCAATGGACTTGGCAGCGGTCTGCTTCGAGAACGGAGTCGTGATTGCATAGCCGTTATTCTGCACGAAGAAGATTACCGGAAGCTTGTATACTCCCGCATAGTTCAGACCTTCATAGAAGTCACCTTCAGAGGAGCCGCCGTCACCAGTGTAAGTGATCGCAACGTTCGGCTGTTTCTTCAGTTTGAAGCCCATAGCAATCCCGGTCGCATGAAGGATCTGTGCGCCGATGATGATCTGAGGCATCAGTACATTAACACCGTCAGGAATCTGTCCGCCATGCTGGTGTCCGCGGGAATACAGGAATGCCTGATATAGCGGAAGTCCGTGCCAGACGAGCTGCGGAATATCACGGTAGCCCGGGCATACGAAATCTTCTTTTTGCAGAGCGAACTCACTGCCGATCATTGTTGCTTCCTGGCCGGATACCGGAGCATAGAAGCCGAGACGGCCTTGGCGGCCAAGGTTGACTGCACGGTCATCCCAAGTACGGGTAAATACCATACGGTACATGATTTCTTTCAGCTGGTCATCGGAAAGCTTAGGCATCATATCCTTATTGATAATTTCTCCATCCGGGGAAAGTACCGAAAGGGCCTCAACGTCCTCTGTATACACTTCATAAGGAACTCTGGTCATTATCTTCACCTCAATAAAAAAATTTGAATATCAGTGGTCTCTGTTATAGAATTATTATACACCTGTTGTATCTGTTTCGTCAAAGAAATACGCATAAAATTTATGTTTCCATAAATTTTGTATGTATAACAGGGTAAGATAAATTATATAACAGATTACAGGAAATCAATCAAGTAAATGATATTTCCCACATTTGCCGCTTGGGTAATATTAACGCAACACTACGTGTTATGCAAAAAATCCGACATGAAAGGTGACGATCTGACAATGAATGAGCCTGTTTTTCTGAAACGAACAATCGTCAAACAAACCCTTTGGAGCGAGCATCTGCAGGAAGAACGCAAGCTGCGCATCTATCTCCCTCCCGGCTATAATGAAGTTCTCAGCTATCCCGTGGTCTACTGCCAGGACGGTGAAGAGTTCTTCAACTTTGGACGGATTGCTACACTGGCCGGCCAGCTGATTCTGGAGCAGGATGTGGAGCCTTTCATTATAGTAGGCGTTGAAGTGAACGTCGCCGTTCGCACCGCAGAATATGCTCCGTTCGGCAGCCGCTTCCAGCAGTACCTGTCATGCTTCGCCGAAGAGATTATTCCCTTCATTGAACATAATTATCCTGTCCGGCGCACTACCGGGGAACGGATTATTGCCGGTGACTCCCTCGGAGGCAGTGTCTCCCTTCACCTTGCGCTGGCCTACCCGGGATTATTCAGCCGCGTGCTCAGCCTCTCCGGCGCGTATTACCCCGAGACCCGTGAGCTGCTGGCCAAGGAAGAGGATCTCTCCTGGCTGCAGATCAATATGGTTGTGGGTCTCCAGGAGAGAGAATATAAGACTGACACCGGGGTCTACGATTTCGTAGAGATGAACCGGCTGACCCGCGACATGCTGGAATCCCGGGGAGCCACCGTCTCCTACCGCGAGAAGGACGGGCAGCATCTTTGGGGATTTTGGCAAAAAGAGCTCCCGGAATCATTACTCTATTTCTTCAACGCTTGAAACAGCAAATAGAGCCTCAAAAGTGAACATCTTACGAACTTATGTATCTCCCCGTGATGTGCGCGCTTTCAAATCTGCCGGATCAGCGGTGCCGGCCCTTAAGAGATAAGGACGGCAACCGTTCCGGGCGTAATCCTAAGCTTGCTTAAGCTTGTCCTTGATGATCTTCTCCAGCAGCACATCACAACCGGCGTTAATCAGCTCATAGACCTGCTCGAAGTTTCCGGTGAAGTACGGGTCAGGCACCTCGCGCAGCTCCTCATCCGGCAGCAGGTCCATGAAGAACAGCAGCTTCGCATGCTCGCCTCCGGGAATTTTGCGGACATTGTCGCCATTGGACTTATCCATGCAAATGATATATTGGAAGCTCTCAAAATCATCACCGCTTACCAGGCGGGCTCTCATCTTCTCATAGCTGATTCCGTGCAGATCGAGAATCCGTCTGGTCCCTTCATGCGGCGGATTGCCGATATGCCAGTCTCCGGTTCCTGCAGAATCTACGCTGATCTGATCCTCCAGCCGGTGCTCCGCCACCTTATGGCGCAGTACCGCTTCTGCCATCGGCGAGCGGCAGATATTCCCCAGACACACAAATAACACGTTTACGATCTCTCTCACCCCCTGATCTGGTACAATAATCACTGCACCGGGTTTGTGCGCAATGCGCACTGTCTTTATTTTAGCGTCCGCACAGCAATTGTACAACTTCAGAAACTGCTATATACTGTTCAGGGTGATACACTTGATTGCACCGAACAAGGAGGGAGAATATCTTGCCAGCAGGGCGTGTCGTTATTGTAGCGGGCGGTAAGGTGACAGCGGATTGCCTGCGTTACTTAGATGAAGAAGATTATATTATCGGCGCTGACCGGGGGGCGCTGTTCCTGATAGAGCACGGCTTCAGACCCGCTCTGGCCGTAGGAGATTTCGATTCTGTCCCTGAGGAAGCATTAGAACGGATTCAGGCGGGCAGCAACGAGACCATCAGCTGTGATCCGGTGAACAAAGACCTGACAGACAGCGAGCTGGCGCTTGATTACGCGCTGGGCCTCCAGCCGCAGTCTATTGTAATGATCGGAGTGACCGGGACACGCATGGACCAGACCCTGGCCAGCATCCAGATGATGACACGGGCGCTGCAGCGGCAGGTGGCGTGCTCCATCATTGATCCGAACAATTATATTACGCTTACCGGCTCCCAGGCGGTGGTTGAACAGCGCGGCTATACTTATGTCTCTCTCCTGCCTCTGACTCCGGAGGTTACCGGCATCACACTGAAGGGCTTCCAGTACCCTCTGAATCAGGCTACCCTGAAGCTGGGCCAGTCGCTGGCTGTTAGCAATGTGCTTGTCGAGAGCACCGGAACCGTCACAATCGAGAGCGGACTGCTGATTATTATTCAGAGCAAGGACTGAATACATAGAGTTTTGGAGACATCGCTGTAACTTTTGATTCAAATCAAAGAAACCGGGAATTCCTTGTATTATCAAGGGTTTTCCGGTTTTTTTCTTCGCGCAGAGCTGATAAATATTAATTTTTTGTAACTTTTAATGAGATTTTAATAAAACGCTTTCAATGTAGTCGCTGCCTGCATTTGGAGGGTCTGTTCCATAATTTAGGGACTCTATAACCTGCTATACTACGAATCAGAGAACGGCACTACTACACTAGATTACAATTTCGGAGGTATACAACATGAATAAGCATCCTTGGGTCAAGCGGGCCCTGACTATTGGTTTGTGCACAACAATCGGCTTCGGCGCACTCTTGGCCACCGGAGCAGGAACAGCACCTGCGGCTGCCGCAGCGGTATCGGCTGACTCGGTTTCAGCTTCAGCGAAAGGATCGAGCGTAGTCAGCTTCGGCAAAAAATACCTGGGCACACGTTACAAATTCGGCGCTTCGACTTCCACCACACGTTATTTTGACTGTTCATCATTTACACAATATATCTTCAAAAAATACGGCGTGGATCTGCCCCGCACTTCAGTCGCCCAATCCAAAGTCGGCTCGGCCGTCAGCAAAGCAAATCTGCGGGTCGGCGATCTGGTATTCTTCTCCAGCGGCAGCCGGGCGAATGGAAAGAACGTAACCCATGTTGCTGTATACGCCGGTAACGGAAAGATTCTTCACACTTACGGCTCACCGGGTGTGACCATTTCAGATCTTAACTCCGGCAACTGGAAAAAAACCTACCTGAAGGCACGGCGCGTACTATAGTCAAGCCTTTCAGCCGGGGAGCAGCACTGTAACGGACTTCAGCCAGAGGTCCCGCTCTCCGGTACCCGCAGTACATACCCTGTCCCCCGTACGGTATGAATCAGCTTCGTCCGCCGGCCCTTATCAACCTTCGTCCGGAGATGCCGGATGTAGACATCCACCACGTTGGTGTCTGCATGGAAATGATAGCCCCAGACCTGCCGCAGAATCTCGTCCCGGGGACAGACTTCACCCTGATTCATCACGAGATACTGCAGCAGGTCGAATTCCTTCGGGGTCATCCTCACCTCTGCTCCGTCCCGGCTGACCTGCCGGCGTCTGGGATCAAGAACCAGTCCGCCTGCCTTGAGCAGAGTACCCGTATCCCGCCTGCGGCCCGTAAGCTTCAGCAGATTCATGACCCTGCATGCGAATTCACCGGTATGCACCGGCCTTTCCATACACTCATTGCCCCCCGCTTCAAAAACCGTAACCGCTGCTTCCCCCCGCGCTTCGGATGGTCCGGTTATCACGATCACCGGCAGCCTCATCCCTTGTCTCCGGGCAGCCGAGACTTCCTCCCAGCCCGCCCACTCTCCGGGATCATCCAGCTCCGCGACCAGCAGTACCGGTTCACCGCTTGACAGCACGAAGCGAAGACTCTCCGGGTCTTCGCTTCGTGCTGTTGTCATGCCCAGACTGCGGAGCCCCTCCTCCAGTCCGGTACGGCTTGCTTCCCGCCCCGCCGGATCAGAGGCAGGGGCATACCAAGCAATCAATTCATTCACAAGCCCTATCCCCCCAGATCAGCCTTGCACCGGCAGTGCCGCCGCAGATACAGGATAGAATTCCCCCACAGCAAAGAGACCATTCGGAGGAACGGCCTCTTTGCTGAAACATCTTCTTGTGAATGAAGCATTCCGGAACTTATACAGCCCCGTTTACGAAATCGATCTCCTGGAAGGCCGCAACCTCCGTATCCCAGCGCCTTGTAACAAACGCCTGATGGTCCGGGTGATTGTTATACGCATCATAAGCCGCCTGATCGGCGAATTCCATGGAGAAGGCATACTGATAATCACATTTACTGCTGATCTGATTCAGCACCTCGAAGTTATCCACGCCAGGAATGGCGCTCAGAATCTCTGCACCGTCCCGCAGAAAAGTCCGGGTCTTCTCGCTGTCGGGGGCAGACTTCAGTGTGAATACCGCCATATGCCTGATAGTTCCTTTGTTCATTCGTATCTCCTCCAGTTATCCGAAATACCGGTGATAGAAGCTGCGGGCAGCCGCCACATCACTGGTTCCATGTATCAGAGCCCTGCCATCCGCGAACACAACCATACGGTACGGCTCCTCCGTATAGGACACCAGATAGGGGTTGCTCTCCACCTTGCCGCTGTCCAGTCCCGCCAGCCGTGCGGCAATCTCCGCAAGATTGAGGCTTCGCCTCTGGGCCGGGCGGATCTGCACCGTATCCCTGCCGCACAGCACATCGCTGCGTTCCGTATTCGCTGCCGTCAGATAAGGATAGAGCGGATGACCGCCGCAGGAAGGGCAGTCTATTCTTTTCGCGGACTTCACCCCGATCTCCTGCTGCTCATTGCGCCAGACATCGAAGGTCAGCAATCGCCCGCGCAGGTTGTCCCTGTATCCGCCAAGCAGCTTGAGCGCCTCCGCTGTTGCGTTGGCTGTAACCAGTTGCACCGCCTGCGGCAGAATACCGGCGATATCACAGGTATCCCCGCCCATAGGAACCGTCCCGAGCAGGCAATTCAGGCAAGGCGTCTCGCCCGGCAGGATAGTGTATGTAATCCCGTAGCTGCCGACACAGGCCCCGTAGATCCAGGGAATGCCGTGCTTCTGGGCCAGATCATTCATGATCAGCCGGGTATCGAAGTTATCCGTACCATCCATAATAAGATCCACCCCCGGCAGCAGGCTCTCCAGCTCCTCCGCCCGTACATCCAGTACATGGGCCTCAATCGCAATTTCCGAGTTCACTTCTGCCAGTCTGGAGCGGGCTGCAGCCGCCTTAGGCATTCTCTGACGGGCATCCTCCTCCGTGTACAGCTGCTGCCGCTGCAGATTGCTCCATTCCACATAATCACGGTCCACCAGAATAAGCCGGCCGACCCCGCAGCGTGCCAGTGTCTCGCCTATCCCTGTTCCCAGCGCCCCCATCCCCACGATCAGCACACAGGACTGTGCCAGTCCCTGCTGTCCAGCCGCTCCGAACGGCGCGAAGCGCACTTGCCTTGAATATCTGCCGTCCCTTCCGGCGGATGAAGCCGTTGCCGGTGTATCGTTGTCAGGCCCCATCTATGACCAGCCCTCCTAAATAAGTCTATTACCCCAAGTTGTGTCCGGCCGTAACCGAGCCTCCCATCATCCGGCTCATTGCACAGGAGTCTGGATGGGATTTCGCTCCATTGTAGCATACCTGCAGCTTACACCGGAAGTCCGCAAGCCAGCTCTTTCCAGCCCAGCAGCCGGGTATACGATTCTATCAGGCCAGTGATAGGCTGGTCAAAAGCACACTACCAGCGCTTCAGCGTCGCCCGCAGGCCGGAATGCAGGCCCAACAGACTACGGAGCGTCTGAGTCAGCCTCCCTTTACGCTGAAACGGGTCCGGCTGAAGCGGCAGGCTGTACACGCCGGCTATTCCCAGTGCCGGTGCCAGCAGTCCGGCGGCCTGCTCTCCGGCCAGCGGCAGGCCAATCCGCCACTGCATTCCGGGAACAAGCTGCCGGCGGCGCAGCCAGTGCAAGGTTTCTTCCAGCCTCCAGTCGGCTCCTGAAGCTATGAGCAGCGGCACATCGCTGCCTGTAAATAGCGGCAGTGCCCCCTCGAAGCCGCCGGTTCCCAGATCCAGGACAATGAAGGCATAATCCTGATCCGGTCGCTGCGGCAGCCCCTCAGCAGGCGCAGGCGGCCAGAAGTCTACTTCCTTCCAGGTAAACGGAAGGTCCGGTGCTCCGAGCCTGCCCCTTTCTTCAACAGCTTCAGCCATACCCTTCATGCGGTTAAATATCTGCGAGCCCGGAGTGCAGTCTACCCAGGCAGTCAAGCCTGCACGGGACACGCAGCTTGCGGCCGCAAGTGAAGTATGGGTCACCCCAAGTCCGGGGGACACGCCGAGCACCGCAATAATCACAGCTGACTGCTGCGGTCCAGATTGCACAGCCCCGCCAGACTGCTGTCTGCTTGAGTGGAGGGTTGTCTTAACACCCGCCCGGTCCGATTCCGGGAATTTCAGTGGCGCAAGCTGCCCCAGTGCCCCCTTCACCTCTTCCGCGCTGGCATAACGCTCCTCCGGGTGCTGCCGCAGCAAGCGCCGGATGACAGGGATCAGCCGGTCCGGCAGGTGTCCTCCCCGCAGCCTCCTCTCCATTCCCGGCTGCCAGGCGCTGTACTGGCCGCCTGAGGCCATATACAGCAACAGCGCCCCCAGACCGTACAAATCCGATTGCGGGCAGCTCTGCCCGCCTCCGTATTGCTCCGGCGCGGCGAAGCCCGCTGTTCCCAGCTTCTCCGTATCCCCGCCGCTCCCGCTTCTCACTCTCCGCGCTATACCGAAGTCAATTACCTTCAGCTCATGCTCTCCGGTCAGCATGATGTTAGAAGGCTTCAGATCCCGGTAGATGATCGGCGGCTGATGGCTATGCAGGTATTCCAGCACGTCCAGCAGCTGCAAGGCGTAGCTTATGATTCTGCCGCCGGGGACCTGGAAGGGCTGTTCTGATATATATTGCTGCAGCGTGATTCCTTCGATATACTCCATCACCAGATAGCTGTAGCCTTCAGGGTCCGGCGGGAAGAAATCAGCGATCTGCGGCAGCAGCGGATGGCGCAGCGAGCTTAGCAGCTCCGCTTCCGCCCGGATAGCCCCTGCTCCCGCTTGCCCTTCGCGGATTACGCTCTCCTTCACCGCCCGGAGGACTCCCGGCAGCCGCAAGTCCTCCGCCAGATAGACCTGGCTCATTCCTCCCGTTCCGAGCAATCCCCTGATGGCGTAACGCTCCCCAAGGATTTGTCCCGCCTGTAATTTCGCTGCATATTCCATTCAGTTGCCCTCCTCATAAATGCCCTGTATTGTTGTAAGCCCTGAACAAACCTCCGTAGCCTCGTACCTACCCAACTCGTACCTGCCCAATATGTTCGGTTTTCCGATTACATTTGGCCTACGCAGCACATTCGCTCCAAATGTAGTCGGTCGGTTTTCCGCCTACATTGCCCTCGCCCCTCTTACCCGCCAACAAAAAAGCACCCCACGACCGCCCCGAACCGGCCATAGGCCGGCAGTGCAGTCGCGGGATGCTTTCCCACGCTTAATATTTAATCATATAAAGTGTTATCTCGTCCCGGTTATGGAACAGCTGCTTCGCACGCTGGATCTGCATCCGCTCTCCCTCGAACATGGCCATAATCTCCTTGATCACCGCCATCGGCTTCTTATGCATCAGCTTGACTGTTACCACCGCCGTCCCGCCCGGCGACAGGCTGTACAGCAGTCCCGTGACCAGCTTGGCCATCAGCTTGGGACTCCAGCTCATATCGCAGACCAGCAGATCGAAT
Organism: Paenibacillus piscarius; assembly: GCF_022234545.1. Taxonomy (GTDB): domain Bacteria; phylum Bacillota; class Bacilli; order Paenibacillales; family Paenibacillaceae; genus Paenibacillus_AQ; species Paenibacillus_AQ piscarius. The sequence goes on along the minus strand of NZ_JAIEUI010000005.1, from coordinate 100,444 downwards.
TCATTCTCACGGAACTTGACCTCGCCGGCATTCTTGCGCAGAATCTTCAGGCCCGGATGACTGCGCAGCGATTCATGCATCAAGGCAGGATCAACAGCGGTCACCTTAAGGCCCCGTTCCAGCAGGAACGAGGTCCAGCCGCCGGGCGAGGCGCCAATGTCCAGCGCATTCCTGAAGCTGCCGAACGGAATGTGGAACTCCTTCTCCGCCTCCATCAGCTTGAACTTGGCCCGCGAGATCTGCCCGTCCTCCTTGCGGAAGCGGATCATACCGCCGTTCCAGCTGGAGAGATTGTCTTCCGGCCGGGAGATTCCGGCATACAGGGCGTCAGCGTCCGCGTAGACGGAGATTATCCAAGCCGGTTCCTGCACGGTGAACTCTGCATCCAGGTTCTCCAGCCGGGCTTGCAGCCACTCGCGCAGCTCTCCAGGACTGTCCTCCCAGAAGGAACGCGTCCCTTTGCGTACATGCAGCGATACCTTCGCCCCTTCCAGCTCAGAGCGGCGGCTCAAGAAGACCGCCAGCCGCTCCAGCGCAGGCAGGCCGCCTGTATCCTGGAAGTCCACCGGCTGAATATGGCGCAGGAATACCGGCGGATGCTGCCCCAGCCTGCGCGAGATCTCCTGCGGCTCCGCCTCAAGGGTAGCCAGGAACACCTCGCCCGGCAGCAGAAGGGTGCTCTTCACCGCTCCGAACAGGCGGCGCAGCTCCTCCTGGGCGTAAGGAGCGAAGCCGTGATTCGCCGTGCAGATGTATCTTGAGGTGATCCTGTCTTGCGGAGCAGCATCCTGCTCCGGGACTACTTCTGTTTCTGTGAAATCATTCAAATCGGTAAGCCTCCAGGTCTTATTTTAATCCAGGGACGTCCATGCTCCCATTCAACATCTACAGGAACTCCGAAGGTATCCATCAGCCCCTCCTGTGTCAGTACTTCTTCCTTGGGGCCCGCTCCTGCCAGCTTCCCGCCGCGGATGAGCGCCACATGAGTGAACAGCGGGACGATTTCCTCCACATGATGAGTGACATAGACCACCGCTACCTGCTGCCCGCCGAGCTTGTTAATCTCGTGCAGCATCTTCTCCCGTTCATAGAGATCCAGACCCGCACAAGGCTCGTCCATAATCAGCAGCTTGGGGGAGGCGATCAGGCAGCGGGCCAGCATCGCTTTCTTGCGTTCCCCCTGAGAGAGCGAACCGAACGGATGATACGCCAGCCCGCCAAGATTCATCCCCTCCAGCAGCTCCAGCGCCCGCTCCTTTACACTCTCCGGAATCGTCTGATAGAAGCGCAGGAACGCATAGGCGCCCGTTGCCACTACCTCCCACACCGGGTCGCTGAGCGAGAGCTTCTCCATCAGGGAGGGCCCGATATAACCAATCTCCTTGCGCACCTCACGCAGATCACACTGGCCGTATTTGTAGCCCAGCACCTCCACCGAGCCCCTGCTCGGAAAAAGATAGCCGGTCATCATCTCCAGCAGAGTCGTTTTGCCGGAGCCGTTGCGTCCGAGAATTACCCAGTTCTCCCCCGGCTTCATTTCAAGCGTCACATCGTCAAGAATCTGGCTCTGCTCCCTGCGGAGCGACAGATGTTGTAAAGATATCATTATGAGTTCACTCCTCTTATGAAAGCCAGTACACGTTCTACCGATCCGAATGAATACAGCATTTCCGGCCCGGTATTGCGGTCTCCAGGCAGGGCCAGCAGGGCCGGGACACTGGAGATCTTCAAGGTCTGCACCAGCTGCGGCAATAGATTCACATTGCCTTCGGCAATCCGCAGGCCAGGCGGCAAAAGATGCTCCGCCACCTCCAGCATCCTGCGTGCAGCCTTGCACGTTCCGCACAGCGGCGTATACAGGAACACGACGAGCGGCTCTCCTGGCTGCGCCAGCAGCTCTGCCCCATTCATCTCTTTCATGCGCCACCCCCGAACCAGCCGCGTACAGCAGCAATCTCGTCCCTGTGTGTACCGTCCGGCCCTTTCTCCGTTTCCATAACAACCAACTTGTGAAGCAGGGGGCCCTGGGTCAGAAGCTTACTGAGCGCAGGTGCTCCGATGCATCCTCGCCCGATACCGGCATGACGGTCCCGCCTTGAACCATACGGATACAAGGAATCATTCAGATGCACAGCTGCAAGTGCAGTCCAATATGCAAGCCGCTCTCCGCGCTCCAGCAGCTCGTCTGTCTGCTCTGGATTCCAGATTCCGGCTGCGAAGGCGTGGCAGGTATCGAAGCAGAAGCCGATCCTCTCAGGATAACGGCTGAGTTCCCGGACCTTGACCAGCTCCTCCAACGTCATCCCCTCCTGCCCGTGGTTACCCGCCATGTTCTCAATCAGCAGCTTACACCGGCCTTCCCAGCCGGCAAGTGTGTCGTTTATACATTGGATAATATTCTGGTACCCCTGCAATGGCTCCATTCTGGCAAAATGCCCGAAATGCACCACAATCCCCAGTGATCCGCAGGCCTCAGCGATCTCCAGATCATTGCGCAGGGAAGCCGCCATACCTTCCCGCTCCCGTGTTCCGGCAGCCAGATTCGTCGGATACGGGGTATGGGCAATGGAGGACATTCCCTGATCACGGCAATAGTCCGCGCAGCTTAGCGCATCACGATAATCGACCGGCTTCAGCTTCAGACTGCGCGGGTTCTTCGGAAAATACTGAAAGCATGCCGCCCCGCTCTCCCTGGCAGAACGGGCTGCCCGCCCGTATCCGCCGCGTATGCTGACATGCGCCCCAATGCAGGGGCTATGCGTCATGCTGGCAATCCGGGCAATAGAACACCTTGCGCCCGGACAGCTCCGTCTTCACGATGGTTCCCCCGCCGCGCAGGCAAGGCTCGCCCTCGCGGTCATACACTTTGCACGCATCATTGTAAGCGCCGGTTACGGTATCGCCGGTCATAAACGGCATTTCCATATAACCGCCGATATCGGTCGCCTCCGTCAGCACCTTGCGCACACTGTCATAGAGCCGCGACACCGCCTCGGCGCTCAGATTCTGTACCAGTGTTGACGGAAGCAGCCTGGCCTCATAGGCAATCTCGTCCGCATAGCAATTGCCGATGCCAGCCATCACCTGCTGATTAACCAGCAGGCTCTTGAGCGCCCCGCGCCGTCCTTTGAGAAGCCCTGCGAAGCGCTCCGGAGTCATCCGCCGGTCCAGCAGCTCCGGCCCGAGCTTGCCCATGGCCGCTTCGCTCTCCTTAACCGACAAGAGATGCAGATAGCCCAGACGCAGCCCCATGAAGTAGAGGATATGCTCCCCGAAGGCCAGCTCAACCTGAGTAGCCCGGTCCGGACGCTCGTCTTCTGTGCCGTAGAACAGCAGTCCGCCAAGCATCAGATGCAGCAGCAGCCGTCTGCCGTCATGAAGATGAAAGAGGATATGCTTCGCGCGCCGCTCTACAAACACGATCCTCGCGCCAACCAGAGCGTTTACGAAATCTGCAGTCTCCATATTAATGGTCTTGGCCCGGTTCACGGTTACTCCCTTGATCGGTATATTTATGATGTGCTGGCTCAGCAGCTTCCTGTAATTCTCCATTTCCGGCAATTCCGGCATAGTGTCATCGTCCCTTCAAGATTGGTAAAAATGCTCATACCTCTGTCATTATACACCGAGCAGTGTCATAAGTTCAGCTAAATCGGCACAAATCTCATCCGGCTTGACCCCGGTCAGCTGCCGGTAATGCTCCAGATTCTCCTGTGTGGTGAGTCCCGTCAGCACCAGCACTGTCTTACATCCGGCGTTGGCCCCTGCTGCTATATCTGTGCGCATGTTGTCCCCAACCATCACTGCTTCCTCCGCCTTGATGCCCAGCAGAGAAGCGGCGTAGGTGACCAGATGGGTCTCAGGCTTCCCGATGACAACCGGCCGGACGCCGCTGGCTGCTTCAATGGCAGCACCGATCGTTCCGGCACCGGGCATCACCCCGTCATCCGAAGGCAGCATCAGATCAGGATTAGTCAGCACGAACCCGGCACCCTCCCTGATCCAGCGGGATGCACGGGCCAGCGATTCATATGTAAAGGAGCGGTCAATCCCCTGAACCACATACTGCGGGTGATCTGTAACCAGCCTTAACCCGGCCTCTTCACAGGCCTGTACCAGCCCCTCTTCTCCAAGTATCGCCACAGATGCCCCCGGAGATTCGCCGGCGATATAACGGGCGGCGGCAAGCGATGAAGTGCAGACCTCTTCCGCTCTTGCTTCAATACCCATCCCGCGCAGATGAGCGGCTACCCCTTCCGGGGTCCGTGAAGAATTATTCGTTACGAACAGAAACGGGAGCTTCGCCCGGCGGAGTGCCTCTATCAGCTTCTCCGCTCCCGCAATCTTGCGTCCACCATGATACAGCGTACCGTCCAGATCAATTAATAAGCCTTTGATTGTATCCATAACTCCCCCTCAGACCGGAAATAATTATTTCATACTATTTATTATTAATGCTATGAATTATATTTCAGGTCAGCAGGAACTTCCCCGGAGAAGTGCTCTGCAGCAAGGTTTAACCCCCGCCCAGAGCCAGTTCAAGCCGCTTGAATTCGGCATTTTCCCCAGTGCTTCGTTCCTCTGCCCCTTGCTGTTTAATTCAAATTTAACATTCTTCGTCGAACCGTAGGGAACCGCAGCAAGGGTAGGCTCTTTTTGGCATCCCCCTGTCATTTCCTGCGCTTTCCCGGAAAATAATTCATTGCCCCGGGGAATTTCCCGCGCCTCTCCGGTAGACCGGGAAGGTGCAGAATTCCTCAGCCAGCAGCGTATCCGGGAAGATCGCCTTCGCTTCCTGGAGCAGCGGAGCCAGTTCTTCCATCGAGGTATAGCGCGAGCTGAAGTGCGTCAGCAGCAGCTCGCGCGCCCCTGCGTCCCTGGCCAGCTCGGCCGCCTGCCGTGCGGTACTGTGGTGATACTGATAAGCCATATCCGCCAGATCATGGGCGAACGTGGCCTCATGAATGATCAGATCGGCATCGCGCGACAGCGGCAGCGCACCCGGCGTAGGACGTGTATCCCCAAGAATCACCACCACGCGTCCGCGTTTGGGTGCATGGACAACTTCAGCCGCCCGGATGACGATACCGTCGTCTGTCGTTATGTCCTCCCCTTTTTTCAATCTGCCGTACAGCGGACCGGGCTTCAGCCCATAGCTCTTCAACAGCTCCGCATTCAGATTGCCTGGACTATCCTTCTCCGTAATCCGGTAGCCGTAGCTGTCGATCCGGTGCTCCAGCAGCCCTGCCTCCACCTTGAAGGTCTCATCTTCGTATATCAGCCCGCCGCTGTGCTCCACAATCTCCAGCTTATAGGGAATCCGGGATTGACTGACGGACAGGGAGATCTCCAGATAAGCCTTAAGCCCCGGTGGCCCATATACCGTAAGCGGTGCGCTCCCGCCCTGATAGCCGCGGCTTGAGATCAGCCCCGGCAGACCGAACAGGTGGTCACCATGCAGATGCGTTATGAACAGCTTCTCCAGCTTGCCCAGCCGCAGCGGTGAGCGGAGTACCTGGTGCTGTGTGCCTTCCCCGCAATCGAACATCCAGAAGGTCCGCCGTTCTTCCAGCAGCCTTAGCGCAACCGAGGTGACGTTACGCTGCAGCGTGGGCACTCCGGCATTCGTTCCCAAGAAATAGATTTCCATTGAAGTCCCCCTCCTCTCTTCTATCGTTACCCGCATCATATCTTCATATTATCTTGCCATTTCTTATGAAAAGAATTCTACTCTGTTTTGGCTGCAAAAGCATCTTTTTGTCCAAATGGACACGGATATGCCGCGAAACAGGTTCATTCATTATCAGCAAAAAACCTCCCGCTGCCGGGAGGTTCCGAAAAGAAGGGGCATAGCCTGCCCCTTCTGGCCGGTACAGACCTGTGGGAGCCTAAGCCTTCTCCACATTGAAATACTGGGCTTCCGGGTGAGCGAAGACCATCGCCGATACTGAAGCCTCCGGCTCCATCATGAAGCCGTCCGTCAGGTGCACGCCGATATCTTCAGGAGACATGAGCTTGAACAGCGGTCCCTGATCCTCCAGATCCGGGCAGGCCGGATAGCCGAAGGATACCCGGATGCCCTGATACCTCGCTCCATGCCTCTGCTTCATGGTCATCTCTGCCGGATCCGGGAAGCCCCAGGTATCGCGCATCATGTGGTGGACGCGTTCAGCCAGGCCTTCCGCGACCTCCAGCGCCACCGCCTGCACAGCATGGGAGCGGAGATAGTCGCCCTTATCCTTAAGCTCAGACGACAATTCACGGACCCCGTGGCCGGCGGTCACCACCAGGAACCCGACATAGTCCATGATACCGCCGTCTGCCGGCTTCAGGAAGTCAGCCAGGCAGAGATACGGCTCCACATTCTGCCTTGGGAAGGTGAAGGTATGCAGCACCTGTGTGTGATCCTGCGGATCATAGATCAGGATGTCGTTCCCTCTGGACTGCGCCGGGAAGAAACGGTACATGGCATGCGGAGTAATTGTACCCTCCAGCATCGCCTGATGCAGGATATCATCCACCGTCTCTTTCAGCTCTAGCGTACGCGGGTCTCCCGCCGCCAGCTGTGCTTCCACGGAGCCGCGCAGCCCCAGATGGTGACCCAGCAGCATCTGCATGTTCACATAAGGGATGATATGCCCCAGCGGATAATTGCGCAGGACATGACGCTCCGTATCCGGCGGAATGAACACAGGCGCATCAGCGGAGATTGTGGAGCGCACTGCACGGGTCAGCTCGGGAAGCGGCTGCTGCGGAGCTACCGCTACCGCAGCGGCTTCAGCCTCCAGGCGGACCTCCTCTTCAATCTTCACCCGCTCTGCCGGATTCATCAGACGGTTGGCGATATCCAGACCGTCCATCGCATCCTTGGCGTATAGCACAAGCCCGTCATATTCCGGGCGAATCCGGGTCTTGGTGAACTTGCGGGTCAATGCCGCACCGCCGACCAGAATCGGCACATCAATACCCGCAGAGCGCAGATCCTGCGCCGTCAGTACCATCTGCTGGGCTGACTTCACCAGCAGGCCGGACAAGCCGATGGCATCAGCCTTCTCTTGGCGGAAGGCTTCAATAATGTTCTCTGGGGGAACCTTGATCCCGAGATTAATGATCTCATAGCCGTTGTTGGAGAGAATGATCTCCACCAGGTTTTTGCCGATATCATGGACATCGCCCTTAACGGTTGCGAGCATAATCCGCCCCTTCACCGAGGTCTCATCCTTCTGCATGAACTGCTCCAGATGACTGACGGACGCCTTCATTACTTCAGCGCTTTGCAGCACCTCGGCAACAATTAATTCATTATTATTGAACAGCCTGCCGACCTCCGACATACCGGCCATCAGCGGTCCGTTGATGATATCGAGCGGAGCCGCTGATTTCAGCGCTTCATCCAGATCCGGGATCAGCCCCTCCTTGGTTCCTTCAACTACATAGGAGGCCAGGCGCTCGTCCAGCGACAGGTTGGAGATCTTCTCCTTCTTCTCAACCTTCTTGCCGCGGAAGGCCGCTACGAACGCAGACAACGTATCGTCATTGGTGTTGTAGATCAGCTGTTCCGCCAGCTTGCGTTCCTCTTCTGGGATCGAGGCATACCGCTCCACCTTCTCGGTGTTCACAATCGCATAATCGAGCCCTGCCTTCGTGCACTCATAGAGAAACACAGAGTTCAATACCTCACGGCCTGCTTCGGGCAGCCCGAAGGAGACATTGCTGATCCCCAGAATGGTATGCACAGCAGGCATAGCTTCCTTGATCAGACGGATGCCATCAATTGTCTCCTTCGCGGAGCCGATATACTGTTCATCCCCTGTTCCAACGGGGAACACCAGCGTGTCGAAGATCAGGTCTTCGGGTGCGAGACCGTATTTGTTCACCAGCAGGTCATAAGAACGCTTAGCCACTTCCAGCTTATCCTTAGCCAGGATCGCCTGACCGGTCTCATCAATCGTCCCGACGACAATTGCTGCGCCATATTTATGAATCAGCGGGGTGACATGCTCGAATTTCTCCTCGCCGTCTTCAAGATTAATGGAGTTAATGATTGCCTTGCCCTGGCAATACTGCAAGGCTAGGTCAATAACCTTCGGATCGGTAGTATCGATCATCAACGGGACCTTGACCTTCTTAACTACCAGCTCCAGGAAACGCTTCATGTCCTCTGTCTCATCGCGGTCCGGGTCCTGTACGCAGACGTCAATCACCTGTGCTCCGCTCTTCACCTGGGCACGGGCGATCTCCGAGGCTTCCTCATACTTCCCTTCAACGATCAGCCGCTTGAACTTCCGGGAGCCAAGCACGTTGGTCCGCTCACCGACCATGTACGGACGGTTCTCGCTCTCCACATATACCGGCTCAATTCCGGAGAGCGCCGGAGGATGCTGGCCGGACAGCTGACGCGGCGGATATGCCGCCATCACCTCTGCCATCGCCCGGATATGCTCCGGCGTCGTCCCGCAGCAGCCTCCGGCAATGTTCAGCCAGCCCTTCTCGGCGAAGCCGCCCAGCTTGCGGGCCAGAGAGTCCGGGGATTCGTGATAATGCCCGTTCTCATCCGGGAGTCCTGCATTCGGATAACAGCTGACCGCCGCCGAGGAGATCGCCGCCAGTGAACGGATATGGTCACGCATGAATTCCGGGCCGGTCGCACAATTGAGACCGACAGAGACCGGCTTCAGATGCTCCAGCGAGATATAGAAGGCTTCGATATTCTGTCCGGCCAGCGTGGTCCCCATCGGTTCAATGGTTCCAGAGATCATTACCGGCAGCGTAATTCCAGTCTTCTCAAAAGCATTACGGATGCCGATGCTGCCGGCCTTCACGTTCAGCGTATCCTGGGAGGTCTCGAGCAGCAGCGCATCGACCTTGCCGTCGATCAGGGCCACCGCCTGCTCCTCATAGCTGTCCACAAGCTCCTGGAACGTTACCCCTCCGGTTACGGACAGGGTCTTGGTGGTCGGCCCCATTGCACCAACCACATAACGCGGACGCTCAGGCGTATCATACTTATCTGCCGCATGGCGGGCCAGCCTGGCCGCCTCCAGATTAATCTCCCGGGCACGCTCAGGAATATCATATTCGGCAAGCACCACAGAGGTAGCGCCGAAGGTATTGGTCTCAATCAGATCCGCTCCGGCTTCCAGGTATTTCTCATGAATATCCTGAATAACCTCCGGCCGGGTCAGCACCAGCATTTCATTACATCCGTCCAGTGCATCCCCGCCGAAATCTGCGCCTGTCAGCGGCACCTGCTGAATCATGGTGCCCATGGCACCATCCAGAATTAATATGCGCTGCTGTAAGCTCTCAGCAAGTGTTAGTTTGGCCACGTTCAATCCCCCTAGTGAAACATTAGAGTTAGTTTAGCAGAATAAAGGGATTTGCGAAAGCCTTCCTTTCCACCCTGCATTATTTGTATTGCCTCCTGTATTGCATACACCTGCCAGCGGTCATGGCTGGACAACCAGCTCTTTACTGGGCATCGAATGCTGCGTACGGGCTGTGACATGGGAGATCACGGTGAACTTGCCGGCTTCCTCAAAAGTATTCTCACCGACATAGGCCCCGTCTCCATCACCTTTACCTTCAATTTCAATCTTCTTGCTCTTGTCCGCAGTATCCGTAATTTCAAACATAACTTCCTTCGCGTCATCTACCGGCTTCCCTTCCTGGGTAACTACAGCCTTGAAGCTGACCTTACTGCCTGCCGTAACCTCTTCCGGGCTCCAGCTCAGCTCTACCTTGATCGGCTGCATGGAAGAACCGGCAGCAGACATATTCATGTTCCCGTGATCGTTCCCCGAGCATCCGGCAAGAGTCATTCCCATTATCAGGCCCATAAGTCCTCTGCGTAACGATAGCTTCATCATCTGAAGTCCTCCCGGCTCATCAATAGATTATTCTCCATCCTCACTTATGCTTATAACGCTTACAATGAAAGTCAGATCGCTTTGATCCTATTATACACATTATATTCAATTTGTCAGAAAGAAGCTTTATAAACTCTCTATTCTCATGAGAATAATCATATACAACACACTGGATAGGTATTCACACCAGCACTGCTGGATCAAAAGAAAGCCGATATCCTCAAGGGATACCGGCTCTCTCTGATTCCATTATAGGGAGTGTACAAGCGGCAGCAGCTCTGTCAGATGGCTAATCTGGTAATCCGGAGTAATCTCCGGGTCAGCAGCCTTGCCGTTGCGGTTAATCCAGACCGTTGTCAGTCCAGCACCAAGCCCGCCGAGAATATCCGTCGTCAGCTTGTCCCCTACCATGATTCCCTCTTCGGGGCCAATATCCAGCAGTCCGAGCGCATGCTCGAAGATTCCCTTGTCCGGCTTCCCTCTGCCGAAGCTTCCCGATATGACAATGTGGTCAAAGTAAGGGGGCAGCTCAGGCACACCGTCAAGCTTCTCCTGCTGCAGCGCCGGGCAGCCGTTCGTCAATAGCAGCAGCTTCACCTTGCCGCGCAGCTCGTCCAGAACCTGAAGCGTCTCTTCATATATATAGGGACGGCTGCGGCGCTCCGCGGCGAACTTATCAGCCAGGCGCGAGGCCAATGCTTCGTCCTCTACCCCAAGCGAGGCCAGGCCCCGGCGCCAGGATTCTGTACGGTAGACAGGAGCCAGCTGTTCAAGCTTACGGAATTCCGGCTGTTCCCCTGCAGAGAAGTTAGCCCACAGGGCTTCATATGGATTAATACCAATCAGCTTCGTGAACGGATAGGTTTCATATGATTCATAGAGCGCACGCGCTTCTCTGCGGACAGCAGCCTCCAGCGCCTGCGGATCTACAACATCTCCGGCAGCCTCGGAAGCGTAGCGGAATGCTTCTTCCACACTCCGGTCATCCCACAGCAGTGTGTCGTCAAGGTCAAATAATACGGCGGTAATCGGCATTTCGTTCTCCCACTCCCTATGCTGGTCTAATATCCTATTCGTGTACTAGCTCAATATTGTTGTTCTTGGCGAACTGCTCCAGGCGTTCCCCCATCGCTGCGGTGTCATAACGGTTGATCAGCTTGGAGAAAATCCACTGCTTACGCTTCCCCTTATATTTGATGGCAACCATGCCGCGTGACAGCGTAATCTTCTCGATCTCTGCCGCTGACAGGAAGCGTTCACGGTTGAATTTAATCGTAGACAGCCGGGCACGATCAATCTTAAGGAACGGACGGCGGAAGAACAGCAGAGCGGCAAGCAGGAAGTACAGGACTACCCCCAGCCAGTTCGCCAGAATTCCGCTTCCCTTGGCCTCATCTATGGAGCCTACTACCCAGAACATTATGCCCAGCAGGACAAGCACAAACGGAAACACAATATTGCGTCCTTTGAAGATATCCGCGCTGCTCTTGGCTCCGGCCTTGGAGCTTGTACCGTAGATCGATTCCTTCCCTTGCTTCTTTCGCTGCTGGTTAACTTGCTTGGTGTTGCGTTGAACCATTCTTTCCCAAGAACGGGACATGTCAGTTCCCCCTAGTCATCCTGTATTCATCTATGAAAAGACACCAGACTAATGCTTCAGCCCGTTATTGCCTTCTTCATCCTCCGGTTTATCAACAATCTCAATGGTCTCAAGCTGGGCGCGGAAGTTCTTCCGGATGTTGCCCAGATAAATCTCGCGGAGCTTGGCGCGTTCCGCCAATTCCTCTTCATTCAGGCCGCCGTCCTTCGCCTTGCGTGCCAATTCATTGATGCGTGCGACCAATTCGTCAATATTCAATACAATCCCTCCCTATAAATTCATTCTAACTGTGCCATGAGAAAAAGAGCTTGTCAAGGTCTTCTCCCTGAAAGCTCTTATGGTCTGCCGCAAGTGTTATTCATACCGTTAGTATTGAGGCACAATCAGTACGTCACCAGCCTTAATTCCGCTGTCCTTAAGTCCATTGCTCTTCATAATTCCTTCTATATATACAGCAGTCTTCATATCCTCCGGTTTATTCTTCAAGGCAATACTCCATAAGGTGTCGCCGGGTTCGACCACGACCCGTACATCCTGCTTGATCACCTGAACAGAACCGGCGAAGACATTACCCACGACAGTGAATCCGGAGATTACGAGCAGCAGCACCAGCACAATCTTCATGACATCCATCCGGCGGAACACGTAAGATAGTGCCGCAAGCTTCTGAAGCAGTACTTCCTGAATCTTAGTCTGGAGCCGGGGAGATAAATTACCTGAAGCCTGCACGTTGATATCTTCACTATATATGCTCTTGTATGTACTGTATTTTAGCATTGAGATCATCCTCCAAACACTTGTTCTTACTTTCGCCAATAATATAACACGAACATGTGTTTTTATCAACACTTTTTTCGAACATTCGTTCTGTTTATTTTCCGCTTTCTATTTCCCTCTTTTTAGAACTTATGTTTGTACGAACGGAAGTTCTATGTTATAATTTTCCCAAACATACTATATGGGGTTGATTCCGATGTCCAAGATTTCAAGTCGTCAGCTGGCGATCCTGGAATTTATACGTAACGAAGTCCGCAGTAAGGGATATCCTCCGTCTGTCCGCGAGATTGGCGAAGCTGTCGGACTGGCATCCAGTTCTACAGTACACGGTCATCTGGACCGGCTGGAGAAGAAGGGCCTGATCCGTCGCGACCCAACGAAGCCCCGTGCAATCGAATTGCTGGGCCAGGAGGATTCAGAGAATGTGCACCAATTCGTCCAGACCGTCACTCGCATCCCGGTAGTAGGCAAGGTTACCGCCGGTGTTCCTATTACTGCTACAGAGAATATTGAAGATTACTTCCCGCTGCCGACTCATTATGTAGGCGATAACAAGGTATTCATGCTATCCGTATTCGGCGACAGTATGGTGGATGCCGGGATTATGAACGGCGATTACGTTATTGTCCGTCAGCAGCAGACCGCCGACAACGGCGACATCGTTGTAGCCATGACTGAAGAAGATGAAGCTACGGTCAAGACCTTCTACAAGGAACGCGACCACATCCGGCTGCAGCCGGAGAATCCGGCCTATGAGCCCCTCCGCCTTAACCGCGTTACCATTCTGGGCAGAGTCATCGGATTGTTCCGCGATATTCACTAATCCCCTTAACAAGAGCAGGCTGCTCCGCATCAAGCGGAAGCAGCCTGTTTTCTTTTTATGAATATGTCATATAGACGGAATCAGAACAATTGTTCTCATTCGTGATTTTTGGCATATCTTCTGCGAACCTCTCTATTCCCCGGCACATATCCTGATCACAAAAGGAGTGCTGATTCTCATGCCAAACTACCGAATCATTGTAGACCTCTCGCAGCGTATGCTCTACCTACTCGATAATGATGTTGTCACCCGTGGCTTCCCGGTCGGCATCGGCAAGATGCTGAGCGTCTCGCCGGTCGGCGAATACACTATTATTAACAAGCAGCCTAATCCGGGCGGCCCCTTCGGCGCGTTCTGGATGGGACTATCCAAGCCGCATTACGGCATTCACGGCACTAATGACCCTGCCTCTATCGGGCATATGGTCTCCCATGGCTGTATCCGCATGTATAATGCAGATGTGCTGGCTCTGGCCGCCCTGGTTCCGATCGGCACCCGGGTCACCATCAGGGAATAAATCCCCGGCGCATGAATAGCCTAGCTTGGCCGCCCAGCTTCCGTCCCCGCACAGCCCGGGCTATAATCAGGACCCGTCTTAACAAAAAGAACCCTTCTGACGCGTTTACGCCACAAGGGTTCTTTGTCTACTATGAATCAGACCGGGATTGTGCTATAAGTTACAGTACGCTTCTCAAGAGACGAATCGCCTCAGCATTTAAGCGAAGGGCTTCACGGATGGACACTCTTGCTTCAAGCAGCAATTTTCTGGCACGAGTGCCCCTGGGGACTATGCGCAGACTCTCATTGATTCTCTCCAGTCTTGCCAGCAGAATCGCTCTCTGTTCAATCAGGACATTAATGGCTCTGCGGATCCGGTTACGTTCTCTCTGGGTCATCAACTACACCTCTTCTACGTTTGATAGTATAAGAGATGCGCGAAGCCGCACATAAGACTGTGTGAACCGGCAATGACTTTACATTATTTGCTATTCAGCTGTACCCGGAATTCGTATTCGTCACGTCTATAGGTCATGCCAGCCAGCAAAATATACTCCGGTGTCCATTTCTGCACAGGTCCGGCATAATCTGCGATGACATGCGGTTTGCCTTCCTCCAGCAGAATCACATAAACTTGGACCTGGGCCAGCGCAGCAGCGAATAGATCAGCATCACTGGACAGTACTTTATAAGCCGTATCCAACTTTCTTCCTCCTTGTTCCACACCCGTAATTAAAGATTCCGTTTGAATCTATTCAATTATACCGGGTTCTGGAACAATATGTAAACCACATTTACAGCTTGACAAAGATGATTTTGAACAATCCAATATACTTCTTGGTCGCCCCGCCATCCCCGGTAAAAAACTTGGTATTCGTAAGATCCGGCACGCTGAATACAGAGAACAAAATGTAATTATCCCTCTGTGTCAAGGACTCCACTACAGGCTGGGCCACCAGCTTGGTGATTCCGTCGCCGATGTCCTGCCCCATCGTATTCTCCAGATTCTTCACCGCATATTCACTGAATTCTTCTTTCCCCGGATTCGTAACCGCCATTAAGATCAGTACCAGGATAAGGACCAGAAACGATTTACCACCCGATCTCCCGCGGACTCTTCGTGCAGGACTGGGTGTATCATAACGCGGATTCATTCTTTTCCCCCTCAGCTACAAAATGTATAACATCTCTTGCAACATGAAACTAAGCGGATTTATTATCACCCGGCAGAGGTACAACAGCCCGTCAGTGAATCCGCTGACTCCGACATCTACATTGCTCCAATCCCACACCGGCGAAGCAGGTGGCGCATTAAGCCCATACTGCTCAATGATCCTTTCTTTCGTCTCCGCAGGCACAACGAGCCCTTCAGCCCCGGCGAGCGGACAGGCTAACGCAATGATAAGCATCATTACCAAAACAACCCTATATGTATTCTTCATCATCCACTCCTATGTCTGCCGCGAGGATTCTCTGGTTAAGTATATAGGATATGGAAGAGTGTGTAAAAGGAATTGATTCCCCATCTACCCTGACTAAAAATTTCACCATGCATATTTTATATTTAGGAGGTGATTTCCAGTGATACGCGGAGAGCAATATCTTCAACCAATACAATCAGGATTCAGCCGCCCGCACTTAATCTTATGTACAGACGGGCAGCTTTACATTGTAAAATTAAGTTCAAATCCCCAAGGGAAAATGGTTTTGGTAAATGAACTTATTAGTTACCGGTTAGCCTTATTGCTGGATCTCCCAGTACCTAAAGGTGAAGCCGTTCTGTTGGATGACAACCTAATATCACGAACTCCTCAACTCCAATCGGCGAATGCACAAGCAGGGCTGCATTTCGGAAGTCTATATATTCCGGAGGCAATCAATCTAACACGCGGAACTGATCTTTCACGGGTGGATAATATTAAAAAAGCAGCAGACATTATCTTATTTGATTATTGGGTGAACAACAATGACCGGCATTTATTCAACGGGGCAAATACCAATCTTTTGGTGACGGACTCTGGAACGCCGCATTTGTGGATGATCGATCAGGCCAATATCTTGAACGGCCCAAATTGGAATGAACATTCCATCATGACCCATGAGCCTTATATTTGCACGTATTGGGGGGAAGTCTATCAGAGATTTGTACCTTATCTTGATCGAGAGTATCCTTTTAAAAACTCGCTCTGTAACTATGAGAATCTCAATAAATCTGCTTTAAGGGGCGTAGTATCCGATATACCGTTAGATTGGGAATTCCCGTCGCAAATGGGTCATGCGCTTGTCAGCTATCTGCTCTCCAGAATGGTTCTATTGCCTCGCGCAATAGAAGCGGTTCACATTCATTTTCCGGTCTGGAACAAGTATTTCTGTCAAGGGGAGATGTAACATATGGAGGATTTCAAGGCGATTCAAGTTTATCCTGGGATTCATCAGGCCGGTAAAAATTATCAGGTCAGTTTTTACAACCCTACCTCTCTTCCCTTCATCGGTGCCGGTGCGCAAGGAGCTGTTTTTTCATTAAATTCCGGCAAATGCGTTAAAATATATGCTTCGCCTGAGGATGCAAAAAAGGAAGCAACTGTACTTAGCCACGCCGTCTCCTCGTCATTCTTCCCTAGATTATTTGATTCAGGCTTCAACTATAATGTGATGGAATTCGTCCACGGCCCGGGGTTAGATAAGTATTTGCTTCATCATAATTCCCTTAATGCTGGCCTGGCTTTCAAAATGATTGATTTGCTTGAGGAAATGCAATGTTTGGGTTTAACGCGGATTGACGCGGCCTTAAGACACATTATTATCACCCCTTCGCAGTCACTGGTGGTAATTGATCATGTTCACTCGATGCATACTCACTCTCCAAACCCCCTTCTCCTTCTTGCTGACCTGAAAAATCTAAACTTAATGTCATGCTTCATGGAGTACGTTAAATTTTATAAACCGGATCTTTATGAGTACTGGAGCGAATAGCATTAACATTCCACAAACATAACAGTTGGCGATACTTTGGTATAAATGAATTATTAAATTGATCCAGTACTATAATTCCCTTATATTATTATGTGAGGGCTCTGCCCAATCTTTCTCATCTGCCTCTCCCCTACATTACCAAACGGGAGAGTTTTTTATTTAGGAGGTAAATGTATGAAAACAATAATCTATGAAATTCCAGGAGGCATTGTTCAATGGATTTTCGGTTAAGACTTGACGGTGCTTTAGACGAAATTTACTAACCTCTGTGGAAGCTACGGATTCCGCTCTCTGATGTAGAAAAAGCATTGCTTAGAAGCAGGAAGGTGCGGCGGCTTCATTATATCCGGCATGGAGGAGCTTCGTTCATCAACACCCATCATACCTTCAGCCGCTTACAGCATACGTTGGGTGTATTTGCGCTTACGGCGCATTTTGAGCCGGACAACCGTACGCTACGGGCAGCGGCATTGCTGCATGATATCGGACACGCACCTTTCAGTCATACGTTAGAATCCATCCCAGGGGTGGATCACCATGATTGGACCCGGGGAGCTTTGTTTTCCGAGGAGATTGTTAACATCCTGTCTCGTGCGAAGATATACGCTGCAGATCTCATGGAATATATAGATGGCTCAAATCGAAGCATCCTGAGGAACAACGACGGGGTTCTTCATGCAGATCATCTGGACTCCTGGGTCAGAAGTGCATTTATCGGCGGTTATCTGACTATTTCTACTGATGAACTTTTAGATGTGATGAGTTATAAAAATGGTAGTCTCCAGTTCCCGCTGGACGCCGGTGAGCGTGTCACCAGTCTCATATGGGAAGAGGCCCGTATGCAGGCTTCCCCGGCTAACATCGGCGTAAACGCGATCATGAGGAAATTGGCTGGCTGCTTAGTACATAATAATGAACTGGACACCACTGAGCTGCCGCTCATGACGGATGCGCATATCGAACAGTTGCTGCTTAATGTTCCAGACACTCAGGAAGAGTATGAAAAATTGCTTATGGAATCCTGGCGGATCCGTGTGTCACGGAATAAGCCTGCTTTTCCAGCGGAAACGGCAGCTTTGAGTAAGCTATATCTCGCCATGCCGCTCATTCAAGGCGTGTTGATCACCGAATATTCACCCGACGTCCTCGCCACGATCAACCAACTTACAGAGCTGATAGGGACATACTATGTTTGGTGGGAGTAGGCTCCCTACTTAATGAGCAGACTGCGTCTTTGCTACCGAACACTTTATATGTAATAAATAATTGTTTGAGGTGATCTTCTGAAGAAATACAACCGATCCGAAAAAGTCATTATCGGAGTGCTGCTGGGCATGACAGCTGTGCTAGCTTTAGGGAGCCTGTTTTTCTGGTATGTCTTCACCACAATTTAATGTAACCCTTCGCGGCTGCCAAATGTATTCGGTTTTCCGCATACATTTTAGCCCTTCATTCGTAAGAGCATCATTCACCAGTAGACGTAAGTCATATATTCTAACCAAATACAAAAAAGCCCCCAGCGCTTAGAGCGCCAAGGGCTGCGGTATTCTAGTAAAGCGTCATGTACTGATCTCTCTCCCACTCGTGCACCTGGGTGCGGTAGATGTCCCATTCGATCTCTTTCAGCTCGTAGAAGTGGGCTAGGGCGTGTTCGCCGAGGGCTTCGGTGATCACGTGGCTGCGGATCATTTCGTTCAGGGCTTCCTTAAGATCGGCCGGCAGGCTTGGGATGCCTTCCTCAATGCGCTCTTCCTCAGACATCACATAGATGTTGCGGTCGATTGGAGCCGGAAGCTCCAGCTGGCGCTTGATGCCGTCCAGACCTGCCTTCAACATTACAGCCAGTGCCAGGTAAGGGTTAGCCGCCGGGTCCGGATTACGGACCTCAACGCGGGTGCTGAGCCCTCTGGAAGCCGGGATACGGATCATCGGGCTGCGGTTACTTGCCGACCAGGCTACATAACAAGGGGCTTCATAACCAGGCACCAGGCGTTTGTAGGAGTTAACAGTCGGGTTCGTGATTGCAGCAAAAGCACGAGCGTGCTTCAGAATGCCGGCCATGTAATGACGGGCGGTCTTGCTGAGGCCCAGGCTGTCGCTCTCATCATAGAACATGTTCTCACTGCCCTTGAACAGGGATTGGTGAGCGTGCATCCCGGAGCCGTTCATACCAAATAGAGGCTTAGGCATGAAGGTAGCATGCAGGCCGTGGTGACGGGCAACCGTCTTCACGACAAGCTTGAAGGTCTGAATCTGGTCCGCTGCCTTAATGGCATCGGCATATTTGAAGTCGATCTCATGCTGGCCGGAAGCCACTTCATGGTGGGAGGCTTCAATCTCAAAGCCCATCTCCTCCAGTGTCAGCACGATCTCACGGCGGCAGTTCTCACCAAGGTCCATAGGGGCCAAGTCGAAGTATCCGCCCTGGTCATTCAGTTCGGTTGTCGGGTTGCCCTTCTCGTCGGTTCTGAACAGGAAGAATTCCGGCTCCGGTCCAACGTTCATGGCCGTGAAGCCCATCTCTTCCGCTTCCTGCAGGCAGCGCTTCAGGATACCGCGCGGGTCTCCGGCAAACGGCGTACCGTCAGGCATATACACATCACAGATCAGGCGCGCTACACGGCTGTCTGTCACCCACGGGAAGATTACCCAGGTGCTGAGATCCGGGTACAGGTACATATCGGATTCTTCAATACGGACATAGCCTTCAATGGAAGATCCGTCGAACATCATCTTGTTGTCGAGGGCTTTCTCCAGCTGGCTTACAGGAATCTCAACGTTCTTGATGGTTCCCAGCAAATCGGTAAATTGCAGGCGAATAAACCGAACGTTCTCATCCTTGGCAATACGCAGAATATCCTCTTTCGAATAGCTCACTTTACCCTCTCCCTTTCAAAAGCTCTATATTATTTATTAAAAAACCGGGACAGCTCACCTTGGATTAGAGACACTTGTCCCGGTCTTTTACCGGAAACCAGCTCCTGCTTCAGCAGACGGTGAAGCTGTGAATCAGACAACTCCCTACGGCGCACCTCTGTGTCAGGGGTAATGACCGTAGCTTCTTCCGATTCCTTCGAGACAGGATTCATCACCTGCTTGATGCCGGCAATATTGACGCCCTTCTCAATCAGCGCCTTAATCTCAAGCAACCGTTCGACATCATTAAAGGAGAACAAACGCTGGTTACCGGATGTGCGTGCAGGTACGATCAGGCTGTGCTGCTCATAATAACGAATTTGTCTGGCCGATAGATCAGTTAACTTCATTACGATTCCTATAGGGAATAATGCCATATTTCTGCGGATTTCATCACCCATGACTCATCCAACCTTCCAATGATCTTTTTCTCATCTCATTGTACATTTCCTTATATGGCGTGTCAATGGTGTGTAAGTTTTTCTTACAAGATTTATTTGTGACACTTGAGATTAAGAGAATAAAGCGTCAGATTCATGGGCTTTAGCTTCCCGCAGTATATCACACAGACCATTCCTCACGCAAAATCACAAGCCGCTGCAAAGACTGCGGCAAACCGGTATTCCACATCACAGCTCTGATATTCCGCTTCATGTCATCTATGCTGTAATGATCCATTCCCCTTCTCCCGCCGGCGTCTCGAACCCGTTCAGGAAACGGGTCAGAATATCCTCCGTAATCGTGAATGCCGCATTGGCGTCATACCGTTCGCTGCGGATCCGGAGCCTGCGGCGCAGCTCTTCCGGCTCTACCTTCAGGTGAACCAGTACCCACTGCCCGCCATGCTGCTCTATGAGCTGTTTGTATTCATCGCGTCTCTGCCGTTGCCAGAAGCTGAAGTCAACTACGACATGGTGCTTCCCGGCAAGCAGCTCCCCAAGCTCTTTCCGCAGCTTTCGCTCCGACTGCTCTTTGTAGGATTCATAAGCCTCTTCGGGGTAATCAATGCCATACCGGCCATGGGTACTCCAGATATCCTCATCGATGGACAGCCGGACGAATCCCTGCTGCTCCAGCTTCTGCGCAAAGGTCGTTTTGCCCGAGCCTGCTACCCCGCACATCATGACGGCAACGGGAGTTTGATCTGTACGCGATATCTGTATCAATTTTTCAACAGCTTCTGCTGCGAGCATCGAACTCTCCTCCTGTAAGCTCTGAATCCCGAAACGTAACCCCTAGGATTTTCGTATAGGGTCTTATAACAATAACGATCGGAGTGAGCCTTATGGATAATAATAATCTGGTATGCAAGACATGCGGACACAGTCATTTTGCAAAAGGGAAGTTAGAAGGCTACGCCACAGTGAGGCCAATCAACAAATTCTTCTCTTTCGGCTCGGCTCTTACCTTGACCTTCTGCAAGCGCTGTGGTGAAGTGGCAGCCATGAAAGTCGCAGATCCACAGAAATTCTGAAACGGGACTACAGCAGCTTGCGTTCCCTCATGCTCTGCAATGCCATCAGCACCCCGTATTTGACATGGGAATACGTTAATCCTCCCTGCATGTATCCGATGTAAGGTGCGCGGATGGGCGCATCTGCCGACAGCTCCAGGCTTCCGCCCTGGATGAACGTCCCGGCAGCCATGATCACCGGATGCTCATAGCCGGGCATGTCCCACGGCTCAGGCACGACATGGCTGTCCACAGCGGCGGCACGCTGGATGCCCTGCACGAAGGCGATCAGATGCTCCGGGCTGTCAAAAGCCACCGCCTGGATCAGATCCGTGCGCGGTTCATTCCAGGCAGGCTTGGTGGTGAAGCCGCAGCGCTGGAATACGGCTGAGGCGAAGATACTGCCCTTCACGGCTTGTCCGACCGTATGCGGGGCCATGAACAGCCCCTGGTACAGGCCGCGTGTCGTGCCCAGCATCGCCCCTACCTCACCGCCGATTCCCGGCGCCGTCAGACGGTAAGCCGCCAGCTCCACGAGATCCGCCCGGCCGCAGATATAGCCTCCGGTCTCGGCAATCCCGCCGCCCGGATTCTTAATCAGCGAACCGGCGATCAGGTCCGCGCCCACCTGGGGCGGCTCCAGCGTCTCGGTGAATTCACCATAGCAATTATCCACGAATACGATGACGTCGGGCTTAATAGCTTTTACCCGTGCTGTCATCTCCCCAATCTCGTCCACGGTGAAGGACGAACGCCAGTCATAGCCGCGTGAACGCTGGATTCCGATGACCTTGGTCTTATCATCTATCGCTAGGGCAACCTCATCCCAGTCAATCTTCCCGTCACTGGTCAACGCAGTCTCACGGTAGCCGATACCGTAATCGGCCAGCGAGCCTGTCCCGTCCCCGGGCTTGCCGATAACCTTGTGCAGCGTATCATAGGGACGCCCTGTAATGTACAGCAGCTCATCTCCGGGTCTTAGCACCCCGAAGAGCGCTGTGGATATCGTATGCGTGCCTGAAGCGAAATGCGGGCGCACCAAGGCCGCTTCAGCCCCGAATACCTCGGCATAGACCAGGTCCAGCACCTCGCGCCCTCTATCGTTATAGGCATAGCCTGTTGAACCTGCAAAATGAAAATCGCTGACATGCTGACGCTGGAACGCCTCGATCACCTTCCACTGGTTATGATCGACTATCCGATCCAAAGCTTTGACAGCCCCTTCAATCTCAAGCTCTGCAGCTTCCGCCGCCTGTAATAAATCCTCTGCAAATACTGCCATTCCCCTTAATCTCCCCTACTCTTCTATATATTCTGAGCCTGAATTCCAGCCCGGGCATAACGCCCCGCTGCCGCAACAAACCCCGCAGCGCAGATGCGGTGCGGGGGCGCAGAACACAGGCCTTCCATCCGGCTGCCCAAGCGGCAACAGGCAATCCTACTTCTGTTCCGTGAATTCAGCCAGCTTGTAGCTCCATTTGGCATAATCCTCTTTATTCACGCGGACGGTATAGAGGACAGCGTTCTCCTCATAATTCTGTTCCAAGACATCACCGACACGGTAGAGCAGCGAAGTCAGATCCCCGCGGTCTGCCGGAATGCGGAAGACCAGCGTATCTCCGGCCAGCCCGTCTTCAATCGTTCTGGTGAGCCTTGACAGGTCATCTTCATTCAGCGCACTGATCTTCATGAAGCCTTCCCCGGCCGGCAGCATCTCCAGCTGCTCCGGCTGGCACAGATCCTTCTTGTTGAACAATACAATCTGCGGCTTACCGGCCGCGCCCAGATCCTGGAGGATTGATTGGACGACCTCCATCTGCTCCTCCCGCATCGGGGAAGAGGCATCCACCACATGCAGCACCAGATTGGCTTCATTCACTTCTTCAAGTGTAGCGCGGAAGGAAGCGACCAGATCATGGGGCAGATTCTGGATGAATCCGACCGTATCGGTGAGGACCACTTCTTTGCCCCCCGGAAGCCGGAGCACCCGCGAAGTCGGGTCGAGGGTGGCGAATAACTGGTTCTCAATGTACACATCGGCATCGGTAAGCTGCTTCAGCAGCGTCGACTTGCCCGCATTGGTATAGCCGACCAGCGCAACCTGGACAGCGCCGCTCTTGCGGCGCCGTTCGCGGTGCAGCTCCCGGGTCTTGACAACCTCATCCAGCTGGCGCTTCAGCTCGGAGATCCGGTCACGGATATGCCGGCGGTCCGTCTCCAGCTTACTCTCCCCCGGTCCTCTGGTGCCGATTCCGCCGCCCAGCCGGGACAGGTTCTTGCCATGCCCTGACAGACGCGGAAGCAGATAGGACAGCTGGGCAAGCTCCACCTGGATGATCCCCTCGCGGGTCTTCGCCCGTCCGGCGAAAATATCCAGGATCAGCTGGGTACGGTCAATAATCTTCAGATCCAGCGCCTCTTCCAGATTCCGCACTTGTGCCCCAGACAGCTCCTGGTCGAAGATTGCGGTATTCGCGCCGAGGCCGTCAGCAGCCATTCTCAGCTCCTCGACCTTGCCTTTGCCGATGAACCATTTGGAGTCCGGAGTTTCCTTATTCTGCCGCAGCACATCCAGCACCTCAACCCCGGCGGTCTCTGCAAGCTGTACCAGTTCCTGAAGCGACAGCTCGGAATCGATGCCTGTGCGCTTGATTTTGTCCGTAACCAGACTGACGAGTATGGCCCGGTCCTGTACTTCCGTCTCTGTGTCATGTGTCCTACTTGCCATTCTCGTTATGCTCCTTGTCTCTGTTCTTCATGTCATGCCCGCTAGCCCTTGAAATCCTCAGTCCGCAGCGTCATCAGCTCCTGCTTGCCCGGACTTGAACTCTCATACTGGTTCAGCAGCCGCACAGCCTGGGCACGCACAGCCTTCTCAATACTGTTGCGCACATACCTGGCGTTGCTGAAGGCGTGAAGACTCTCTGTTTTTTCGGTAAGCAATTGCTGCTTGAGTCTGAGTATGGCCTGAGGCATGAGAATATAATCACGGTCCTTGGCCATCAGCTCGGCAATCTGCAGCAACTGGTCGATCGTATAATCGGGGAATTCTACCTGAATCGGAAACCGCGAAGGCAGACCGGGATTGCTCATCAGAAAATAATCAATCTCGCCGGAATATCCGGCAAGAATCAGAACAAATTGGCTGCGGTGGTCCTCCATGGACTTCACCAGCGTATCAATGGCCTCCTTGCCGAAGTCCTTGTCACCGCCGCGGGCCAGGCTGTAAGCTTCGTCGATGAAGAGAATTCCGCCGAGCGCCTTTTTGACGAGATCCCTTGTCTTCTGCGCGGTATGTCCGATGTATTCGCCTACCAGGTCAGCCCGCTCGACTTCAATAAGATGTCCTTTGCTGAGGACACCCATACGCTGGAACAGCTTCGCCACAATGCGTGCAACGGTGGTTTTGCCTGTGCCCGGGTTGCCCTTGAACACCATATGGTAGGCCTGGCCTCCGGTGGCAAGTCCCGCTTCACTGCGCATCTGGGCCACCTGCAGCAGGGCATAGATCTCAAATACCAGCTCTTTGATGTTATCCAGACCTACGAGTGCATCCAGCTCCCGGCTCAGCTCCTGGAACAGCCCGCTGTGGGTGCCGGTTCTGGGGGGAGCCGCACTGCCGGGATTCTCTGCCGGCAAGCCCGACACCGGCGCCGGCGCTTGATGGTTCAGTACAATATTAATCTGCCTGGACGGTCTGCGTTCCTCCCGTCCGCTGCTTGCCGCCGCTACATGTCCGTTCACCTAGTTCACCTCATTATACAGGTCTGACTTGCTCTAACCAGTCTATTCCAGTACATAATGGGTTATTAGCAGTTTCGGAAATTAGCAGATTTATAAGCTCAGCTGCTGGAATTTCCATTTGGTGTAGGCCAGAATCTCGCGGCTCTTGTACTTCAGCATCGACATGACTTTGGACTCGGTAACGCCGAGCTGAGGACGGGTGTACCCGAGCTCGCGCGCAATCTCCAGAGCACGGCGGCCATGAAAGTCATGCGTAATAATCACTGCGGTGGACCAGCCCTTCTGCTGCATCACCGTCTTGCTGAACAACAGATTCTCATAGGTGCTGGTAGATTTGTCCTCCAGCGCAATCACATTCTCCGGCACACCCTTCTCCACCAGATACCGCTTCATGCCTTCAGCTTCCGTATATTTATAATCCGGCTGATCCAGGCCTCCCGACACCACAAAACGACTGAACGCACCTGATTGATACAGCTTCAGCCCGTAATCCAGCCGTTCCTTCAGCCCGGGGCTCGGTTCATCCCCCCACATCGACATCCCGAGAATGACACCAGCGTCCGCCTGTACCATCGGCGCAGTGGTCTCAGCACTGTTAATCCGGTTAAAGACGACTGCACACCAGATCAGTCCGGCCGCAATCAATACAGCCAGGACTGTCAGCAGCACTCTCTTCCGGCGGCCGCCCCGCTTGCGGGAGACTTTGCGGATCGGGGAAGATCCCCGGCGATACACATACCATTCCATGATTATTTCCTCCTGAATTCTCCGTGATGAAACAATTCGGCACGATGCTTCAGCGAGAGGGCGAAATAGGGAAAGGCATGGGCGTCTATCGTTCGCAGAATAGCACTTGCTGTGGACCAGGCCAGATTGTAATCACTGCCTGTGATATCTTCCCGCTCCCGCGCTTCCTCCAGTTCATCCTCATCCAGCAGAAACACTTCACCGTTCCACAGGACCACGACATCCAGATACAGGTCATCGAACCAGGGAACGCCCTGATCCGTCACGCCCTGCACCTTACAGGTATCGATATACCACTGTACAATATTCTGCCGTTCATCAAACATGGCCGTCACAATATAGTGGCTGTCCTTGGGAAAATACTGCAGCCATGAATATCCTTTG
Source organism: Paenibacillus piscarius (assembly GCF_022234545.1). Taxonomy (GTDB): domain Bacteria; phylum Bacillota; class Bacilli; order Paenibacillales; family Paenibacillaceae; genus Paenibacillus_AQ; species Paenibacillus_AQ piscarius. Next base: position 74,660 of record NZ_JAIEUI010000005.1, on the reverse strand, counting down.
TCCGCAATGCGGTATGTATGCCTGCCGTAGCTCTTCCACAGCGGCTCTTTGAGCCCGTAGATCGTGTAGAGTGTGATATACCCGCTGAATTCGCGGGTCTCTACATAGCGGCAGGCAAAGTGGCGGCGCGTAATCCGGCGCCAGTTGGCCCGGTCTCCGAATTTACGTTTCATATGATTAACCCTCTTCTGATAATAGTGCCTTCAGCTTAACACATTTCGCAGAGACACTCAAAAAGAACTATACCTGAATATTCCGCAGGGCCGCAGGCGAAGAACGTCCAGCCCAGCCTCAACAATAAAAATCCCGCCAGCCGGGAGCTCCGCTTATCGCAGAGCCCTCCGGGCTGACGGGGGTTAATATTGCAAGCAGCAGACTTCAGAAGAAGCTGTACCTTATTGAGGGGTGCCCACGCCTTCCACGAAGCCGCTGCCGGGAACACCAGCCGGGTCTGTAACGGCGCCCGGATCGGGAATTATTCCGGGATCGGCCGTTGCTTCAGGCGCTGGCGGCGGAGTGGATTGTGGCGGCGGGGTCACCTCAGGCTGCGCTGTCGGTGCACCTCCGCCGTTGCCGTTACCATTGCCATTGCCATTGTTGCCCGGCCCGTGATTACCGGGCCCATTGTTGCCCGGGCCATTGCCTTGCCCGTTATTGCCCGGACCGTTGCCTTGGCCATTATTGCCCGGACCGTTGTCTACAGGGTTCTCCCCGTTATCTCCGTTACCGGGATTGTCAACATTCCCCGGATCATCCGTCGGCAGGTTCGGGTCAATGGTTGGCTCCGGCTCCGGTGTCTGGAGTTCATCCTGCACGGACACAGTAACTGTATCCGAAGGCTCGCTCTCCTGGCCCAGCTCCTGATAATAGGCGGTCACATAATACTCATAGGACAGTCCCGGCATCGCACTGATGTCGCCAATGGTGGACGCCATCGTACTCAATATCTGGCTGAACTCCGATTCGGAGGTTTCCCGGCGGTATATGCGGTATTCTACACCACTGTCTGCAGCCGGTGTCCAGCTCATGTTGACCGTCATGGTGTTCGGATCGTAGGAAGCTTGGAAGCCCGCTACCGCAGAGACCGCTTCAGGGGTCGGGGTAGCCTCCACCTCCACATCAGCGCCCTTCGGCACCGGGAACTGCTTGGCAGGAACGCCTTCCAGCGCCTTCTCCATCACCTTGCCCCAGAAGGCCGCAGCCAGCGGACTGCTGTTCTTCAGCAGGTGGGTCTTGCTTGGCTTGTCATAGCCCATCCAGACCGCCGCTGTCCATTCCGGCGTATAGCCGACGAACCAGACATCGCGGTTGGAGCTGATGCCCTTGTAGCCGCTCTGCGTTGTACCGGTCTTGCCGGCGACCGGACGGTTGATTTTCGCTTTTTTACCTGTACCGTCCTGCACGACCTGCTGCATCATCTCTGTCATCTGATACGCGGTCTGCTCGCTCATTACACGTTCCGGCTTGGTGTTCGCTTTGTAGACGGTCTTATCATCTTTGTCGTCAATCGACTTGATGGAATATGCCTGCCGCAGCTCTCCGCCATTGGCGAAGGCGCTGTAGGCCTGGGCCATCTCCATCGTATTCGTCCCCTTGCTCATCCCGCCAAGGGCGAGCGACAGGTTCTTATCTTCATCCGCCAGGTTGATACCCAGCTTCTTGGCGAACTGGAAGCCGGTATTCACGCCGATCTCATTCAACAGCCAGACCGCAGGTATATTCTCGGACTTCGTCAGCGCATCGCTCATGCTGATCGATCTGGAGTACCCGTGCAGATTGTTCGGACAATATTTGCCGAAGCACTGCTTCTCATTGCTCAGCGTGGAATCCATCGTGAACTTGCCGGATTCCAGCGCCGGCGCATAGGACACCAGCGGCTTGAAGGCGGAGCCCGGTGAACGGCGGCTGCTCTCGATGCGGCTGTAGCCTTTTTTCTCATAATTGCGTCCGCCGAGCAGCGCCACAATACTGCCGTTCTCCTGGTTTATAATTGTCATGGAGCCTTGCACCAGCTCATCGTCTACGCTTTTCTCGAAATTATCGCTGTCGGCAAAAGCATCCTCAACGGTCTCCTGGGCGTGCTTATCCATCGTTGTGTAGATTTTGTATCCGCCGATATTCAGATCATCCTCGGTCAGTCCGAATCTCTCTTCGGCTTCATCAATCGCATAATCAATGAATGCCTGGTAGCGCTGCTTCTTCTCCGGCGGCTTGTAATTGTAATCTACCGCCTTCGCCTCGTCCATCTGCTCCTTGGTAATCAGCTTTTGCTCATACATGAGCTGAAGCACGACCCCGCGGCGTTCCTTGGACAGCTCGGGGTTGCGCAGCGGGTTATAGCGGGATGGACCCTTTGGCATTGCAGCCAGAGTTGCCATTTCCCACAGCTTAAGGTCATTCAGATTGCTTTTGCCAAAATAACGGATGGATGCCGCCTTGATCCCGTAAGTGGTCCCGCCGAATGAAATCCGGTTCAGGTACATCGTGATAATCTCTTCTTTGGATTCCGATTTCTCCAGCGCTACAGCAATCGATACCTCGGTCGCCTTGCGGAAGAAGGTCTTGTCACGGGTGAGGAAGATATTCTTCGCCAGCTGCTGCGTGATCGTACTCCCGCCTTCTACCATACTGCGGGCCGCAATATCCTTGACCGCCGCGCGTCCGATAGACCAGAGGTCCACACCGCTATGCTCGAAGAACCGTTTGTCCTCGGTGGCCACAAATGCTTTAATCAACATCTGGGGAATATCCTCGTACTCCACCGGATCGCTTTTCTCCAATGCCAGCTCGCCGATCAGGTTCCGGTTCCGGTCAAAAATCTGCGTCGGCGGATTCACCGTCAGCTTATCCCTGTTCTCCTCCAGCAGCTTCTGGCCGTTCAGCATAATGAACAGATAGCCGCCCAGCGCACAGAAAATAGCCAAGGCTACAGAGAAAAACAAGCTCCACAGCACACGCTTTTTGGTTAAGAATCTCTTCTTCTTCTTGGGTTTTGGTTTGGAGGGCGGCTGGCTGCCTCTGTTTCTGTTGCCCCCGCCGCTCCTGGTTAGTTGGTCTTTCGACATGCTGCCTCCTGACTCCCTTAACGGAAAAAACATGAATGATGTTCACGAATGAAAAGAACAACCCTCTCAGGTTGCTCTCTCGCACTCTCTATTCAAACGATTTATAAGCAAAAAGGTTTCGCTTCAAGACGGTAAAATCTTAAATCTCGGTATTGTTGTCCTGCATCAGCGATACGCTGCGCTGCGGCGTAAAGGTGGAAATCGCGTGCTTGTACACCATCTGCTGGCGCCCGTCGCTGTCGATGACAATGGTGAAGTTGTCGAACGCTTTGATGATGCCCCGGATTTGAAAGCCGTTGGTCAGATATACTGTAGCAGGGATATTCTCTTTGCGCAGCTGGTTCAAGAACGTATCTTGAATGTTAATGGACTTGTTCATATGACGTACCCCCAATGGTTCAATTAGATTGTTCAGAAGTATATTCAAGACCTGAGAGAAACTTTCCTGCTATTATATCACGTATTTTTTCAAAATTCTCAGAAAAGTTTCGGCTCTCCAGTACGTCAACCCACTGAATCTCCTTCATGTGGCGAAACCATGACAACTGCCGCTTGGCGAAACGGCGGGTATCGCGCTTCAGCAGCACCACAGCTTCGGCAAGCGTAGTCTCCCCTTCCAGATAAGCAGCAATCTCCTTGTAGCCCAGGCCCTGCATCGAGACCAGGCTCCTGCCGTAGCCCTTCTCCAGCAGCCCCTGCACCTCGGCGACAAGCCCCTCCGCCAGCATCTGGTCGATTCGGTCTTCAATACGTTTATATAGTATTTGCCGGTCCATTGTCAAACCGATGAGGCATAAATCATACGGCGACTCCTTCTTCTGGACGGCCAGCGAGTCAGATAACGGTATGTTCGTCTGGTGATGAATCTCCAGCGCGCGGATGATTCTTCTCCGGTCATTGGGGTGCAGCCGCTCCGCGCTGGCCGGGTCCACCGCCGCGAGACGGGCATGTAAGGCTTCTGCTCCATGGGCTTCGGCGTAAGCCTCCTGCTCCTTGCGGAACGCCTCATCGGCAACCGCTTCAGAGAAGCGGAAGCCATAGCACAGCGATTCAATATAGAGGCCCGTTCCGCCCACAATAAAAGGCAGCTTGCCCCTCTCACTAATCTCTTCGATCAGCCGGGCCCCCTGTTCCTGAAATTCGGCAACGGAATAAGCTTCGCGCGGATCATGAATGTCAATCAGGTGGTGCGGGATTCCGTTCATCTCGGCAGCAGCAATCTTCGCCGTACCGATATCCATCCCCCGGTAGACCTGCATCGAGTCCCCGGAGATGATCTCCGCCCCGAGAGCTTCAGCCAGCTCCAGGCTGAGCCGGGTCTTCCCGACCGCTGTCGGCCCCAGCAGCACCAGCACCTTGCGTCTAGTCTCTGTTGTCAATGGTAATCACCCCGTACGATGTTTTGGCGCTTGCTCTAAGCAGCTCTGTGAAGCCCAGGCGGGTGAATTCTCCGCTTAGCGCCTTCTCCTTCAGCAGCACGGTCTTGCGCGCCACTCTGCAGGCTTCTGCCACACTGGCTTCCGAGAGGGGCGCGGGATTGGCGAACTGCCGCAGCGGCGAGATCGCCGCCGAATCGGTCAGCGGGACCCGGAACATCGGGTCGAAATAGACGATATCGGTGCTCTTGTCCGGCTGGGCCCGCAAATAATCCAGATGATCGCCATGCTGCACCTCAATTCGGCGCAGCGCCTCGTTCACCTTCGTCTGGCCGGATACATAGGTGCTCATCCCCTCCAGCAGCAGTGCATACAGCGGAAGGGAGCTCTCCAGCGCCGTCACCCGGGATTGCCCGCCACCGGCAACGGCAAACAGCAGCGAGTCGCCCCCAAGGCCTGCCGTGCAGTCCAGCACGCTGTCTCCTGGCAGCATCCCTGCCGCCTCTATCATCGGGTCTGATTCTCCTCTGATGATCCGCTTCGCCCGGACGAAGCCCATGCTGGGATGGAACTCCATTGCAGACATGCCCGGCGTCATCAGCCGGACCGCTTCCTGCAGCACCACCAGAATCTCCCCGTCTCCGGAATGCTCCGCAAGCTTCGTGATGGAGAATCTGGCCCGCGGAATATAAGTGCAGCCAGTGCGTGCGGCAAGCCGCTGCGCCCGGTCTGCCACTTCAGGTATCGGGTCAAAGCCCGTGGTTATAATCATGTTGCCTCCGATCTTGCTCTTGTCAATGGTTACAGCCAATCTCTACATGACCCGCTTGAACAGCTTCTCCAGATCATAGGCCGAGAAAGACACGATGATTGGGCGTCCATGCGGGCAGGTATAAGGCTGACGGCAGGCAGCAAGCCTGCTGAGCAGCGACTCGACCTCCAGCTCCGTCAGCTTCTGGTTCGCCTTGATCGAAGCCTTGCAGGAGCAGAGGATGGACGATTTCTCGCGCAGCTTGGCCAGATCAATCGAGCGTTCGCTTAAGACCCACTCTGCCATCTCCTCGACCACTGCCTTCTCGTCACCTTCCGGGAACCAGTACGGCAGCGAACGGACCAGGAAGGTCTGTCCGCCGAAATGCTCCAGAATCACCCCGGCCTGCTCGAACCAGTGCAGCCGTTCGCTGAGCTGCTTGCTCTCCGAAGGCGTGAACTCCAGCGTAATCGGCAGCAGCAGCTCCTGGGAGGCATCCTCAGGCTTGCCGAACTTCTCATAATAGAATTCATAATTCACCCGCTCATGCGCAGCGTGCTGGTCGATCAGATAGAGGCCGCTGTCATTCTGGGCGATAATATACGTTCCGTGATGCTGCCCGATGTAATTCAGCTCCGGGAATTGCGGCAGCCCCGGTTCAGCCAGCTCCGCCGGAGCATATAGCTCCCCTGCCCCCGGCTGCGGCCGGTAGCTCCCCTGCGGACGGAAGAGCGGACCCTGTGTCCCGCTCCGGTATGGAGCCGGGGAAGTGTTCCCGCCGCTGTAGGCTGCAGCTGTCTCTCTGGCCTGCGGCTGCGCCGGCGGATTGCCGCCGGGCAGCGGCATCGTCCCGCCTGCTCCATAGCTGCCAGGCGCAGCAGAAGCGGCAGAGCCTGAGCCGCCCGGATGCGGAGTCCCGCTCCATTCCTCCCTGGCCAGAGGCGTCAGGCGGCTGGCGTCAGCCTGACCGGGCACTCCCGGACCGGAGCTGCGCGGGCCCGGGGAATTCACGGGTCCGGCTGTGCCTGCATTATGCTGCCCGCCGCCAGCCGCAGTGTCCTTAGAGAACGCGAATTGCTCCTGGATGAAGGAGCTGCTGTTCTTGCCGCCGATGATCTCTTTGGTCGGACGCGGGATCAGGGTCTGTCCCATCAGCAGCGCCCGCAGCTGCTGCTCCACGAAGGCGTACAGCTCGGCTTCCTTGCTGAAGCGGACCTCCAGCTTGGCCGGATGCACGTTGACATCGACCAGAGACGGGTGCATGTCCAGCTCCAGGACCAGCAGCGGATAGCGGTTAATCGGCAGCAGGGTGTGGTACGCGCGCATGATCGCCGCATTCAGCCCGTTACTGCGGATATACCGTCCGCCGACAATTGTCGTCACCGCATTGCGGTTCGAGCGGGTCCATTCCGGGCGGCTGATATAGCCGGACAGCTTGTAATCCGGGTCCTCCGCTGCAACCGACAGCATCGCCTTGGCCGCAGAGGTGCCGTACACGGCGGCAATGACCTGCAGCAGGTCTCCGTTGCCGAGTGTCCGCAGCAGCTGGTTGCCGTTATGATGCAGGGTGAAGGAGATGTCCGGGTGGGCCAGCGCCATCCGGTACATCGCATCCGAGATATGGCCCAGCTCGGTCTGAATGCTTTTCATATACTTCAGCCTTGCCGGTGTATTGTAGAATAATTCCGAGACGGTAACATCACTGCCCCGGCCGGAGGGCGAATCCTCATTCTGAATCAGCTTACCGCCTTCAATCACAAGCCGCCGGCCCTTGCCGTCATCGCCGCTTGCGGTCAGCAGCGTAAGCTTCGAGACCGCCGCAATACTGGGCAGCGCCTCTCCCCGGAAGCCGAGGCTGGTGATCTGGAACAGATCGCGGCCGTTCATAATTTTGCTGGTGGCGTGGCGGTAGAAGGCGGTCTCGCAATCCTCCGGCTCAATGCCGGAGCCGTTATCCTTCACCCGGATACTCTGCAGGCCGCCCTCTTCAACAGAGACTTCAACACGGGTGCTTCCGGCATCAATCGCATTCTCCACCAGCTCCTTCACTACGGAAGCCGGTCGTTCCACCACTTCCCCGGCCGCAATCTGGTTGGCAATATGCTCGTCCAGCACGTGAATTCTGGCCATATTCGTTCACCTCACATTTATCAATTTATTAGATGATACTGAACACTAACGAACTGTAAAAGCCTTATCCGGCTAAGTGGAAACGACTTTGCCGTACTATTAAAGGACGGTACTGTTTCAGCGAGAAAATCATCCTAACGAATGAATAAGATTACTTTTGCGCAAGTACAATGGATGTTGTTTTCCACATACATTCAGGCCGGGGCCTACTTGCAAGTACAATGGATGTTGTTTTCCACATACATTCGGGCCGGGTGCCTGCTTGCGAGTTCAATGCATGTTGTTTTCCACATACATTCGGGCCGGGGCCTGCTTGCGAGTACAATGTATGTTGTTTTCCACATACATTCAGGCCGGATGCCCACTTGCGAGTTCAATGTATGCTGTTTTCCACATTCATTCGGGCCATATTCTGCTGTTACTGACAGTTGTATTCGGTTTAAACACTCCCTCGACGGCATCAGCAGTTCCGCTGAATTACAGCTCTCTTGCCTTCAGCTTCAGCTCGTTCAAGAGGCCCATCGCCTGCAGCGGCGTCATGTTCATCAGGTCCGCGCCCTGAACGGCTGCGACCAGCTCCTTGAGGAGCGGGTTCTCCCGGGCCGGGGCTGTAGCCGCCCCGCCCTTGCCCCGCTTACGCGGCTCTTCCTCGCCAAAAATCGAGAGCTGCACCACCTCATTGTCCTCCTCCAGGGCGGAAGAAGCAAGGGCGGCCGCAGCTTCCTGCTGTCCGGCAGCCAGTGATGCGGCAGCGGAGCCGTGGTTAGGAGCCGCCGAGTCATCCGAAGAAGCTGAGCCGGTTCCCTGTACTTCCGCGGGTACTGTATCCGGCTGCCCGGTGTGAGCGGATGCCTGCGTCTGCTCGCGGAGAAGCGGCCCGGAAGCATCCATGCTTCCTACTCTGTTGTTCAGCTGCGCGCTGCCCGGAGGCGCGGCTTGTTCGATGCTCTGGAGCAGGCCGTAGGCGCGGTCAATAATGCCTTCCGGCAGCCCGGCCAGCCGCGCGCAGTAGATGCCGTAGCTGCTGTCCGCAGCGCCCGGCACCAGCTTGCGCAGGAAGTTGACCTTATCCCCGCTCTCCTGGACCGCCATCGAATAGTTGCGCAGACCCTTAAGACTCTGCTCCAGATGAGCGAGCTCATGAAAATGCGTCGATACCAGCGCCTTACAGGCAATGGTATCATGCACGTATTCGATCACCGCCTGCGCGATGGCCATCCCCTCGCTGGTGGAGGTTCCCCGGCCCAGCTCGTCGATGATGATCAGGCTGCGGGCGGTAGCTTTTTCGGTCATGACCTGGATGTCGGCCATCTCCACCATGAAGGTGCTCTGTCCGCCGATCAGGTCATCCGCCGCACCGATGCGCGTAAAGATGCGGTCGATCAGCGGAACCTCAGCACTGTCTGCCGGAACGAAGCAGCCGATCTGAGCCATGATGCAGATGAGCGCCACCTGACGCATATAAGTGCTTTTGCCGGCCATATTCGGTCCAGTAATCAGGAGGATATTGCCTTCATCCCTGCTCAGCGTGCTGCCATTGGCAATGAAAGCGGAGTCCTTCAGCACAGCCTCTACGACCGGATGGCGTCCGCCTTCGAGCCGCAGATCATAGCTGTCAGACAGCTTCGGCTTCACGAAGCGCTGCTCGGCACTCACAGCGGCCAGACCTTGATACACATCAATCTCCGCTACCTTCTCTGCCAGCGCCTGAAGACGCGGAACCTGGCTGCTAATCCGCTCGCGGAGCTCGATAAAGAGGCTATACTCCAAATCAGTCATCTTGTCCTGGGCCTCCAGGATGAGCGCTTCCTTCTCCTTCAGCTCCGGGGTCACGTAACGCTCGGCGTTCGCCAGTGTCTGCTTGCGCTCATACCGGCCTTCCGGCAGCGACGACAGGTTGGAGCGGGTTACTTCTATATAATATCCGAAGACTTTGTTGTAGCCGATCTTCAGCGACTTGATCCCGGTGACCTGGCGCTCCTTCGCTTCCAGCTCAGCAATCCAGCGTTTGCCGCTGCTGCTGGCTTCCCGCAGCTCATCGAGCCGCTCATGGAAGCCCGCCCGGATAATACCCCCGTCACGGACAGACACCGGCGGATCTTCAACAATCGCTGCCTCTATGTCTTCCCGGAGCTCTGTGCATTCATCCATTGACGCGCCGATCTCCCGTAAGGTAGACGAGCCGGAGGACATACACATCTCCTTCAACACCGGAATCTGGGCCAGCGACAGCTTCAGCGCATTCATATCTCTGCCGTTCGCGCTGCCAAAGGCAATGCGGCCGACCAGACGTTCAAGGTCATAGATCTCCTTCAGCGCGCCGCGCAGGTCTTCACGCACAATGAACTGGTTATAGAGATAATCGACCGCCTCCAGCCGGCGCTCAATCGGCGCGCGCTGCAGGAGCGGCTTATCGATCCGGCGGCGCAGCAGACGACCGCCCATCGAGGTCTCGGTACGGTCGAGCAGCCAGAGCAGCGAGCCCTTCTTGGAACGCTCCCGCACCGTCTCTGTCAGCTCCAGATTCCGCCGGGTGAACGGATCAAGGATCATGAAATTGCCCGGCTCATAAGGGGAAATCTGCGTGAGCTGCCCCAGTGACCGCCGCTGGGTCTCGCTGAGGTAGGAGATCAGCAGCGCCAGGGCGCGGCCGCGCTCCTTCTCCAGCCGGACCCAGGCGGCTTCGCCGAACTGGCGGCGGGCCAGCCCCTCTTCCAGCTTGTCCCACGGTGTATAGACCACCGGCTTGGCCAGCAGGGAGGCTTCACTGCGCAGCAGCGTAAGGAGCCCCGGGTCCCCCATGATCTCCGCCGGCTCATAGACACCGATCTCGTCGCGCAGCCACTCCTCATTGCCCGGCACAGAAGTGACATACAGCTCCCCTGTCGTCAAATCACAGGCAGCCAGCGCCATCATCCCGTCCTCTTCCGTAACGCAGACGAGATAGTTGTTGCTTTTATCTGTAATGCTTTTGCCGTCCATGACCGTACCCGGGGTTATCACCCGGACGATATCACGGCGGACCATCCCTTTAGTAACGGCCGGATCATCAAGCTGCTCGCAGATGGCGACCTTGTAGCCTTTTTCAATCAGGCGCTGTATGTATCCTTCCGCAGCGTGGTAAGGCACCCCGCACATCGGGATCTTCTCTCCGACCCCGCCATCGCGGCCTGTTAACGTAATCTCAAGCTCCTTGGATGCAAGCAGCGCATCCTCGAAGAACATTTCATAGAAATCGCCCAGCCGAAAGAAAAGGAAAGCGTCCTTGGCCCCTTCCTTCACTTTCAGATACTGCTGAATCATCGGCGTATAGTTTGCCATCGTCTACCTCCATGCCTACTTCATTACTGTTCTCTATTATAGCAGAAACTCCGCCGGTTACGTTACCCGCTAGACCCAGGGGCTTCTGCTAAAAGCTGGGGTGTGTCAGAAAGGTAGGATGGGGGAGTGCGGGATGAGTGTGGAGAGAGATATATAAAGTAATAAATTTAGCGGATAATGCGGGTGTTAGTCGGCGGTAAGGAGGGGGATCAAGCGTATGATTGTTGATGAAAAGTCAATTTTTTGAGGTGGCTCATGCCAGGGGACCGGGGATAAAAGTCTGGTTAGTGTTGGAGGCGCGAGCACGGGTTGTGTTTGGTTTTCCGCATACATTTGAGAGACGCGTGAGGTTCACGCCCAGACACTGGTACATTATGATTGTGGTCGGTTTTTCGATTCCATTTCGTCCCCGCGCCTCACGCCAGCAGTTGATTGTGTTCAAATAGGTTCGATCAGCATTTACAGCGGATAATTATTCAGCCAGGTCAACGCCTGTTCATAATCATCGAAAAATTTCACAGCTTCCTTGGTATTTGTCTGCTGTAAATGGTTCAGGATCTCCCCTTCTTCCAGGAGAAACGCAATAGCCTTGCTGTGAGTTAATATGGACTCATTGAAGAATTTATCTTTCCATTCTTTTTGAACCGAAAAATGATCCGGCGTGTAACCTTGTCTATCCACCAGCAGTTTGAACCTCCGGCCGCCGGAAATAAATTGTGTGCACACCTGCTCGAAGCCGGCAAACCATTCATTAACATCCTCTGTTCTAATCCGACCTACCAAACGGGTAGTAATTACATCTCCTGAAGCAGTTGTGCTGATATTATGGTTACTCAACTAGAATTCATCCCCTTCAGGTACAATTATGAATATAAATCTCCTAAAATCAACCTTTAATAAAAAACAGCGCGCTATACACTAACTCCCCGCTAAGGTGCGGCGGATCGTGAGTGGCGGCTGTCTGTGCTTCCAATTTGCAAAAGCTTAAAGTCCGTGCTGCCGCTGAAGGCAGGCGCTGCGCTGCTATTCTAAATGGCGCTGCGCCCCGGAGACGGACGGGGCGCTGCCGAGCCAGGAGGCGCGGATATCCCGCGCCTCATCCCAGGTCCGCCGGGCGGCGATTGCCCGCCACAGCGGACCCAGCCAGCGGGCGGCGGCCGTGTAGCCGCCCAATCTGCGCAGCTGCGCCTCCAGCGGAGGCCAGGCTGCGCGCAGCGGGGTTTTGTCGCCGCTGTAGTAGGCGGCATGCAGGTCTTCCCGGTCGAGCGGGCGCAGCGGCAGGTCTTCGTAATGGCTCACGATCAGGTGAGCCAGGGCGACCGCGCCTTTGGCAATGACCGGGGAGACCAGGAAGCTCGGCAGGGTCCGGTACTCGAAGCCGCCATGCGGCTGCCGACGGAAATCGCCGAGCACGCCATAACGGGGACGGCGGGCCGCAGCCCGGACGTCCTCCAGCAGGAACATAGGCAGCGCGAGATAGTTGTCGAGCGCGCGCAGGAGCGGCGCACACAGCGTGACGCCGCTGAAGTGCAGGTGGCCGCCGAGGGCCCAGCCCCGCAGCGGCATGCCTCCCGCCCGCCAGCAGAGCGAGCGGTCGGCAATGAGCCGGTCCGCCTCGCGCGCGGCGGACATGAGCTGCGCCAGCAGCGCCCGCGGTTCACCGCGCGGCGCGGGGCGCAGCTCCGCCACCGGGAACACGCCGTGCGTTCCCGGGGGTCCGGCATCGCAGCCCGCGATGCCGTCCGTGGGCAGGTGCCGCGACGCCGGCACGACGCGGCCCGTGGATGCCCGGAGCAGCAGGAACTCCGGGTCCATGCCCATCAGCAGCCCGGGGCGTCCGGGCGGCTCAAGGGCCAGCAGCCGGTCCAGCCCGGCGGAAGCGGTCCGGTACGGCTCAGGCAGCGGCGTGCCGGGAACAGGCATCAGCGGAGCGATGCCTGTCACCGCATACCGCCGCCCGCCCATGGCCCGCAGCTCCACCTCGCCGCTGTCCAGTCCGAGGCTATACAGCGCCCTCACCGCCGTCGTGTAGAGTACACCGGCCGTGCCGCGCGCTTCTCCGCTCCGCTCTGCTAATCCCGCCTGTTCATACCCGCTCCAGCCATCGGCACGCCTTCCCTCACTTCCATCCTCCCTCTGCTCTCCAAGCTGCCCATGCCCGGCTCCGCTCCGCCCCGCTAATCCCGCCTGTTCATCTCCACTCCATCCATCAGCGCGCCTTCCCTCACTTCCATCCTCCCCCTGCCCTCCAGGATACGCCTGACTCGTCCTATACTCTATCCTTCCAACTGCATCTACGCCATTCCGTATTTCGCCACTGCCACGTAACACTCCGCCCATGGCTGCGCCGGCCCCGAACGGGCGGCATTCCAGCACTGCCAGATTGAAGACCGCCACCCGGTAATGCTGTCTGTAGCTTCCAGAGTCTTGTCCCAGGGAATATGTAATATGATCTTTCGTTTCCTTGTTCCGGGCCTGCCGTGCGAGCGCAACCGGGTCCGCCTCAATCCCGCAGCGCCGGAGCCTGTGTTCAATCTGATCCGGTGCCAGACCCCGGAATAAGTGAAGCCCCTCATTCATGACTTGGCCTCCGTCCATCAGAATAGGTTCAAGCCGCGCCAACTGCATTTTCCGCCTCAAACCCACATTTGACTAATTTCAGGTGCACTAATCCCCTTCATCCCCTCATTTCACCCACACCCGCTATATTCAAGTGCACCATTACACCACATTCTCTCTTCTATCCATAACCGCCGTCCCCAATCACACATCCCCCTATCCATCCTGCCAGTCTCTCCACCCCCCAAGAATAAATAAATCCCCTTTTTTCAAAAAAAAGAGGGCATTCGCCCTCTTCGCCGCTGCCCTCTCTACATATAATGGATCATATCCCGCACAGTGACAGCGGCAAGCGGCGCCTTGCATCCTACAACTCATCATCCAGTGCGTCAGGGTCCAGATCATCGTAATCGAAGCTCTCGCCTTCAAAATCATAATCCTTGTCTTCCGGATCATCACCCAGATCGCTGACATACACGCGGACCTTGGTCTCAGCCACCAGCTCCGCCTCGAACTCGCGTTCCACCCGCAGTGTCACACTGCCGCCGCCCGGCGATACTCCGGCTTCCACGCAATTCGGTTCCTGCGTTGCCTCCGCAGAGACCTGCGCTGTGGAAGCACGGTGTCTCGGGTCGAGATACGACAATGGAATGAGCTCCACATAGGAGACCGTTTCCTTGGCGACCTCAGTCTGTTTGTTTTTGTCGTACGAATACCAGATGTTCACATCATAGGTACCGATTACTTCGATTCCGTTCCCGGCGGCAACCGCTTCGTACTGGTGGTTAATAATCCATGCCCCCAGAATACTAGTCGGATGATGTGGCGGAGTCACGGTATGAGTTGCTGTAGAGAACTTACGACCTTTGCCGCAAACTGCCTTCGTAATGATCTCCCTTGTTTGACGTTTATGGCTTAATGACATCTTTGAACCTCCTCCATACAATCATTCACTATCAAGTGTATGCACGTTCTGGGCATTTGTTGATTGTTAGAGTAGAAATAAATTTGGGTAAGCCCCCGGAGCCCGTTTATTCATCCCTCTGGTTCATTTTATTGCCGGATTCTGCCTGTTATGAGTCCTCAGCTCCGAAAAAAAAGCAGCGCCTCCCCAAACCAGGGAATCGCTGCTTCTATATGTTGTGCACCATCAGGTCCGGTAAATGGGTTACTGCGGCAGCACACGGACCACCCCGAGCTGCCGGTGGCGGCTAAGGTCAATGAAGTCTTCGCCGATGTTCACCAGCGGACGCAGCGGATCATGGGCCAGAATCATGATGATTTTGCCGATCTGCCCGTCTGTGAGCAGCACATCGTTGCCGATCATCGACTGCATGAGCTTGTGAATGAACACGCTGCAGATATACGGGTCCAGCTTGCCGTAGACATTGTCATCCATCTGCTTCAGCACCTCATAGAGCGGCGCGGCGTTGCGGTAGAAGCGGTCGGAGGTCATCGCGTGGAACACATCCGCCACCGCTACAATTTTGCTGAAGTCGGTAATCCGGTGACCCATCACGCCGAACGGATAGCCGGTGCCGTCCATCCGTTCATGATGCTGCAGGGCGACCAGTGCCTGCATGTGAGTCGTGCCTGGTGTATCACGGATCATCTCATAGCCGAACGTCGTATGCTTCTTCATCAGCTCATATTCTTCGCTGTCCAGCGGACCGGGCTTGGTCAGAATCTCAGCCGGGATCATCACCTTGCCGATGTCATGGAGGGTTGCGGCGGTCGTCAGCATACTTAGCTCCTCCGGCTTCAGCTTCAGCCATTTGCCGAGCAGAGTGGAGATAATCCCCACCGCCACATTATGTCTGTATGTATAATCATCCTTGGTCTGCAGCGCTGCCAGAATCCCGTAGAAATCATTCTTCTCGCTGACCTGCTGGATGAACGGAATTACTTCATTTCTGATCTCCAGCATAGGCAGCCTTTTGGTCTTGGTGTAGCGCAGCTCCTCGAAGATGCTCTCCATCGCCGCCGTGCACTCATCCACGGCCAGCTGATAGAACGCAGCGCTGTCCACCTGCAGCACATCCTGCGGCGTAAGAAAGATCTTGTGCTGTGTGATCAGACGGATATGCTCGCTGTTTAACAGGGTCATAGCCGGGAGCACAAATACGCCGCTATGATTGAAGAGGTTGGCTGCAAGCTGTTTTCCGATATATTGTTCATTGCTGTTGTTCATATTTCTTCACCTGCCAGTGCAGAAGTTCACCGGAGTGAACCCCGCTATATTGGAAAGCTTCGCGGCTTACGGTAGAGCCATCTATCAGAACTATGAAGTGCGGGCTGGATCTGCGGATGCCTGGGCATGACGGAACAGACCCGCTCACTTTTTGTGCTTATGTTTCTTATCGTTATTTTACACCGTAATGTGAATACTTGAGCTATATATTTCCCGCTGAACTTACACTCACAGCTTGCCGCCCGCAGGTTGCTTGTCCTTGACCGGACGTCCTTCAACCGGACTCTTGTAGCGCTTCGCAATCTTCAGGTACAGTGCCAGCTCCCGGCACAGCTGCAGGATCGCCGAACGGATCTCGAATTCCTCGCGTGAATCCGGCAGCTCCATCTCCTGGAATTCCTGCTCCAGTGCTTCCAGCAGCCGCTCGGTCCGGCCAGTGTATTCCTCAGCCAGCACATCCCCGCTAAGCTGGTCGAACAGCTCCGCCACCATATCCCCGTGCGGCAGCTGGCGGTAGACCTGGGAGAGCAGCTGCATCATGTTCTGGATGGACTCTAACTGCTCCTTGCG
This sequence comes from Paenibacillus piscarius, assembly GCF_022234545.1. Lineage (GTDB taxonomy): Bacteria > Bacillota > Bacilli > Paenibacillales > Paenibacillaceae > Paenibacillus_AQ > Paenibacillus_AQ piscarius. Next base: position 58,697 of record NZ_JAIEUI010000005.1, on the reverse strand, counting down.
CATATAGAAGTAGACATTCCAGGCTTCATCCGGGTGGATCACATGATTCTCCATTTCCCTCGCAGCGGCATTCAGCCCCTTCTGAACTGCTTCTCCAGCGCCAATCAGCTCCTTCCCGTCCCACAGGTAGCCCGGATCACGCAGCGTGCGGGCCATCTGGCGGAAGATGACCGAGAAATAGCCGTCCACCTCCTTGCGGATACCGGCCATAATCCCCCCGGCGGGCGGCATATAAGCGAAGTTCACGAGTCCGGCCGAGCCGAGTCCGATCGCCAGCAGCTCGATCTGCTGCAGCAGAATATGAACTGTCAGTTCAGCTTGTCCGAATACGCGGAAGACAATAACCGAGCTGGTCACAATCCCTTCCTTGAAGCCGGAGCGGACGATCAGCGGGAAGCCGAACAGTACATACAGTCCGAGCACCCAATAATGAAAGCCCAGGGTGTAGAACAGAATACAACCCAAAAAGAGCCCTACCAAAGAGGCGAAAAAGCGTGCCGTAATGGTACGAAGACTCCGTTTGCGGGTGGTTTCCACCCCGAGAATGGCAAGCAGCCCCGCGCTTTGCGCATTCGGGATGCCTGCGGCGGCTGCCAGCAGAATGGACAGCAGAGTTGCAGCCGCCGTTTTGATGATCCGAAATCCCATGTAAATATCTCTCCTACCGGCGCATAATTCAGATAAAGATATAGTCATGGTACAAGATTTTGCCAAGAGACACAATATTACATGATTCTTACCTTCTCGACAACAGCAGCTTCTCCACATACACCACGAGCTGATACATTGCCGTTGCCACCGCTGCGATAATCAGCAGACTGGACATGACCAAGGTGAAGTTGAACACCTGGAAGCCGTAAATGATCAGGTAACCAAGCCCCGATTTGGCCACCAGAAACTCTCCGACAATGACCCCGACCCATGACATCCCGACATTCACCTTCAAGGTGGAGACTACAGTGGGGAAAGACGCAGGGAGGATAACCTTGCTGAATTCCTGGCTTTTGGATGCGCCGAAGGACCGGACGACCTTGACCAGATTCGGGTCCACGCTGCAAAAGCTGTTATATACCACAAGCGTCGTAATAATCACTGTAATCGATAATGTAGTGACAACAATTGCGGTGAAGCCGGCCCCGAACATGACGATGAAGATCGGGCCCAGTGCAACCTTGGGCATACTGTTGAAAACAACCATATACGGGTCCAGGACCGCGGACAGAAAAGGCGACCACCAGATGATGACCGCGAGCAGCGTTCCCAATAATGTACCCAATACAAACCCTACCGCAGTCTCCCCGACGGTCATGCCCAGATGAGGCCACAGACTGCCGCTGGCCATGTCCTCCCAGATCTGCCGGAAGACCTTCGTCGGATAGCTGAACAGCAGCTCATCAATCCAGCCGAGCCTCGCTCCCGCTTCCCATAACACAAAGAACAGCACCAGCAGGCTGCTACGGACGATCAGGACCTGGCTCCGGCGGCGGTGCTTCTGCTTCCGGTAGTCCTCATGCTTCTGCTTCAGCCAATGGGCACGGGAGTCCGCTTGCGCAGGTGCTTCTATACTCACATCTCATCCCTCCCAGCCAGCTCCATTTCCTTCCATATCTCGTGAAAAAGCTCCGCGAATCCCGGCAGATCCCGCGCATACAGCGGCGGGGTGCTCCGGATCGCTTCCGGTACATGAAACACCTTGCGGACCCGGCCGGGGTTGCGCTGCAGCAGAATGACCCGGCTGCTGACGGCAATCGCCTCAGACAGGTCATGGGTGACCAGAATCGCTGTTGTCCCCCGGCGCAGCAAGGTCTCGGAGACGAGATCCTCGAGCTGCAGCTTAATTTGGTAATCCAGCGCAGAGAACGGTTCATCCAGCAGCAGCAGGCCGGGATCGGTCGCCAGCGTCCGCACCAGAGCGACACGCTGGCGCATCCCTCCCGAGAGCTGGGCCGGATAAGCCTTCTCTTTGCCAGCAAGCCCCATATCAGCGAGCAGCTGCAGCGACTGGGCCCGTGAGCTCCCGGTCAGCCTGCCGGTCAGCTCCAGGCCGAGCAGCACATTGTCCTGAATGGTTCTCCAGGGGAACAGATAATCCTGCTGGAGCATATAGCCGACCTCCGGTGAGGGTCCCGTGACCGGACGTCCGCTGAGCAGCACCTCACCTCGCGAAGGCTGCAGCAGCCCTGCGATGATCGACAAGATCGTCGTCTTGCCGCAGCCGCTGGGTCCGACCAGGCTGATGAACTCGCCTTTACCGACAGTGAGATTCAGATCCTCAATCGCAAGATTAGCCTCGCGGTCTCCCAGGTAGGCGTGTGTGATGTCCTTCAACTCCACTACTGGAAGCATATTGGCCCTCCTATACGTTCTGTGTTGACGGATGGTGAAGCATAGCGGACATCAGTCCTGCCTACTTCACGCTGCTCTCCGCTTTCTGTGCGAAGCTGTTATCGACGATGGTATCTGCCGGAATCCGTTCCTTCAGCTCCCCGGCATAGTCGATCACATCCAGCAGATTGTTCCATTCCTTCTCATCAATGACCGGGTTCACGGCATAGGTATCCTGTTCCTTGTAGCGGCTGATGGCAGAGATTACAATGCTCCGGTCCGTCTTGTCAAAATACGGCATGACCGCATCCGCAATCTCCTCAGCGCTATGCGATTTCACCCAGAGCTGGGCCCGCTGGACGGCATTGGTGAATTTCTGCACAGTCTCCTTGTTCTTGCTGATGTAGCTCTGCTTCGCCATGAATACGGTATACGGCAGATAACCGCTCTCCACCCCGAAGGAGGCCACCACCTGCCCCCGGCCCTCCTTCTCGAAGATGGATGCCTGCGGCTCGAAGAGCTGCACATAATCTCCTGTCCCGGAAGCAAATGCGCCGGCGATGTTCGCAAAATCAATATTCTGGATCAGCTTCAGATCCTTCCCGGCATCGATCCCCTTGCTCTTTAACGTGAAGGCGCCGGCCATCTGCGGCATTCCCCCTTGTCTCTGTCCCAGGAAGGTTGAGCCCTTGACTTTGTCCCATGAGAAGTTATTATCCGGTGTACGTGCGAACAGGAAGGTCCCGTCCCGCTGGGTAAGCTGGGCGAAATTGATGACCGGATCATCCGCCCCCTGCTGGTATACATAAATAGAGGTTTCCGAGCCGACCAGTGCCACATCGATGGCCCCGGAGAGCAGCGCCGTCATTGTTTTGTCCCCGCCCGGTATCGTCTGCAGCTCCACATCCAGTCCTTCATCCTTGAAGAAGCCTTGAGACAAGGCCACATACTCAGGCGCGTAGAACACGGAACGGGTCACTTCGCCGATCTTCACCTTAACGGCAGCAGAGTTCCCGCCGCAACCGGCGATGACCGCAAGGCTCAACAGCATCAGTAACGGCAGTGACAGCCTTAGCTTGATTTTCATTCGATCTTCTCCTTTCTTCCCGGGTCTTCCGCCCTTGCTCTATGCATATGCGGGAGTCTATGGAAAGGTTAAAGAGTCGTATCGCATCTTAGATCCATAAAAATAGCCAGTCTTCCTGAAGGAAGGCTGGCAAAGTGTGTCTGAACGGGAGCTAATCTCCCTCTTTAATTGGCGCAGCATTGATGAGCCATTCGACAAAAGCATGACATAGCTCCGCCCGGGTGAGCGGGAACGCAATCATATAATCGTCTCCGGGTTCACAGCTGCTGCGCAGAAGCCAGCTTCCAGTCTCTGCTTCAATGAAGGAAGCCTGCTGAAAATTCCAGCTTTCGCCTTCCCGGGAGCATAGCCGCAGCTCACCGGAGGCCGTCTGGGCTTTCATTGATCCAGCCAGTCTGGCAGAGCTGGCCGGATCGCCGGTCTCCGCACCCAAGCTTTCGGCCAGCACGCACAAGGTCCAGCCCTCCGCCCGGTCACGAATCTCCTCGAACCGCCGTCTGGACAGGAAGAGCGCCGGTACAGGTATAGTCCGGGCCCGCGGCTGGCCGGGGCAATTGAACAGATATTCACAGGTCCCGATTGTCTCCTCAGGCAGGTTCAGTTCATAGCCGAAGGCGTCCTCATCCTGCATTCCCGTAATGATTGTCCGGTCCTCCAGCACCTGCATACAAACATCCTGAAGGACATCGCCCTCATCGAACCTCAGCCTGCAGATCCGCAAGGCGCCGGGGGCTGCCCGGATCAGACTGTCGATCTTGGGCCCTCCGGCTGGGCCCGGGAACAGAAAAGCCGCCAAACAGGCCACATCCTGATTATTCACATTCATAATCCCTTCCTTTATCGCTGAATCCATGTTTTTATATATTTTATATAAATAAGCAGCAGTCAGTAAGTAGTAAGCCTATGAAACTTGCAATCTTTATGTTATCATAAGCTAATTTTAAGGTAAAATTAAGAAAGAGAGGGTAAGATCATTAGCATGAAATACTTTTAGCGAGGTGATTTCAATGACAATGCTTATCACATTTCAAAACAAACGTGTACCCGTATATTTCACAACCGAAAACAAACAGCCGACCCAAAAAGTACTTCGACTGCTCAACAGCACGCTTGAACTCAAAATTCAAAAGGGGAAAAACGCCCTGCAGAAATGTCTGAATTCTCTGATCAGTATTGAAATTAAAGGCTCAGAAGCTATATTGCACAGTTACAGTGAAAATGATACATTGGCATTATCCCTCTACTAAACAGAGGGATATTTTTTTATCTCAAGCGGAAACAGTTATGCCGCCCTTTTTAAGGACGGTACCGTAAAATTTTGAAATTTAAAAAAGCACACGCCTGCTGGGCAGGGAGTGCTTCGTCTATATGGGCTGCAGCAGATGCCGTCAGCCGATCCGCAGATGCTGTTTCTCTTCTTTTTCCGCCTTATGAATCCGTAATTTGAACAACTTCACCAGGTTGCGCCGGGTATGCTCTTCGTGACAGTTGTCCAGCTTCTTGAGGATAAACCGGTCAATGGACATGTCAATCGCTCCTTTGAATGGGGGCTCAATCCTTATATTTCCTATATAACCGGGGGGTTGATGCCCTAAACTTGTCCTGGGAACAGTCCGATACCCTTGTCGAAATCAGCAGACTACATATGGACAGGCATGCGGTAAATCGAATGGAAGCAACCGAAGATATAGTAGGCGTGCAAAGACAAGCTCTTTTCTGTCGAAAAAAACTTTTTATCCTGCGGATATTTACAAACAAAAAACTAAATGCTATATTATCGATAGTTAATATTAAATATATACCTAAGGAGAAATCATAATGTCTAATGTACTGTTTATCAAAGCTAACAACCGTCCTGCTGAGCAAGCCGTAAGTGTACAGCTCTACAACGAATTCCTGGCCAGCTACAAGGAGACTCATCCGCAGGATCAGATTACCGAGCTCGACCTGTTCGCTGAACAGCTTCCATACTATGACAACACGCTGATTACAGGTATCTACAAGGCTGCTCAGGGCTACGAAGCCACTCCTGAAGAAGCCGCAGGTGCTGCACTGGTGAAGAAGTACCTCGACCAGTTCCTGGCTGCCGACAAGGTGGTCTTTGCCTTCCCGCTGTGGAACATGACTGTTCCGGCAGTTCTGCACACTTACATCGACTACCTGAACCAGGCTGGCACTACCTTCAAGTACACCGCTGAAGGTCCTGTAGGACTGCTGACCGGCAAGAAGGCTGCCGTGCTGAATGCCAGAGGCGGCGTATACTCCGAAGGCCCGGCAGCAAGCGCAGAGATGGCCGTTAACTTCATCCTGGGCAACCTGAACTTCTGGGGCTTCAAAGAGATTACACAGGTCATTATTGAAGGTCACAACCAGAACCCGGACAAATCCGCAGACATTATCGCTTCCGGCCTGCAGCTCGCGAAGACAGCAGCAGCATCGTTCTAATATAGCCTGACACCGGAAACAACACATTAAGGCCCCGCAGCTAAGAATAGCTGCGGGGCCTTAACTCATTCACGGAGATTTCACCGCCCGTTCAATACTCCTCCAGCACCTGCTGCCAGCTGCCGCCCTTGGCCCGGGGCGGCTTGCTCTTGGAGGCAGCAGCCATCGTCTTACGCTTCTGCTTCGCTTCCTTGCTGTTCTGGTACTGCAGCTCCTTCTGCGTCTTGCGGTAGCTCAGCAGCCGCTTCTCCTCCAGCTCTCCGCTGGCCAAGGCGGCCAGCACGGCACAGCCTTCCTCGCGGGTGTGGCTGCAGTCACTGAAGCGGCAGCCTGCGGCAAGCGTGCTGATCTCTCCAAAGGCCAGCTCCAGACCGCCGTCATCCTCCCACAGCTGCAGCTCACGCATCCCCGGCGTATCGATGATAATGCCGCCGTCCGGCAGGGCGAACAGCTCACGGTGTGTTGTCGTATGACGTCCGCGGCTGTCCCCTTCCCGGACCTCCTGGGTCAGCTGCAGCTCCCGGCCGCTGAGCCAGTTGACCATTGTCGATTTGCCGCACCCGGACGAGCCGGTTAAGGCCACCGTCTGGCCGCTGCCGAGATAAGGCAGCAGCGCTTCCCGCCCTTCACCCTGCACAGCGCTGACCGCATGGACCGGAACTCCGGGTGCGGTCCGCTCCATCTCGGCTATTTTGGCATCCGCATCTGTGCAGAGATCTGCCTTGGTCAGCAGAATCACCGGATTCGCCCCGCTGTTCCAGGCCATGATGAGATACCGCTCCATCCGCCGTACATTGAAGTCATCATTCAGTGCGCTGACCAGGAACAGGGTGTCCACGTTGGACGCTACGATCTGCTCCTCCTGATTCGGGCCCGGCACTTTACGCGAGATGACGCTGCGGCGGGGCAGCACGGCATGAATTACGCCATGGGCTCCCCCATCCTGCACGGACAGAGCCACCCAGTCTCCGACCGACGGATAATCCCCGGACCCGGCCAGTGAATGCCGCAGCTTGCCGGACAGCTCGCCCCACATCTCCCCGCTTCCCGTAATTACACGGTATTTGCTGCCGAAATCACCGGAGATTCTGCCGGGCACCAGCTCCCGTGCGCTATCCAGCGGCTTCAGCATTTCTGTCCATTTGCTCTTCCATTCTTCATTCCAGCCATATTGTTCAATAATCATCCAATTCCTCCTGAATCGTTATTATCCGTCTATATAATAACGGTTTGTTCCCTCACTGTATCTCTCCGGGCAGTCTTAGCTCTCATAACAAATAAACCGCCGGAACCATTAGGTTCCGGCGGCAGTCACAGCAAGCTCAAGGCAAGCACTCCAACCGGAGAACGCTGCCTGTAGCCTGCCGGGTGCAGACTTATCCTGCACACCAAAAAAGCCGCCGGAACCGATACGGTTCCCGGCGGCTCTAAATTTCGAATCAGAGCTTACCTCCGGTGCTGGACAAAACTATTCCACAGCACCCGATCCCGGAAGACACGTATCCACAACAGTTGCAACCATCCCTGCAAAGCTTGTATGAACTGTCATAAAACATCGTCTCCTTCCGAAAATAATATGCTGTAATCATAATCATAGCAGCGGCTGTTTGTCAAGGGCGGGTATTAAAATCACTATAAAATCCGCTGAAGCTCGTCCAGCTCCTGAATGGTGGCAATAGGCCGGGCCTTGAGCGAATCATCCCAGGAATGGTTGCGCTGCAGCCAGATCGTCCGCATACCGGCCCGGGCCGCCCCCTCGATATCATTCACCGGATGGTCGCCGATGAACACAGTGTTCCCGGCAGCTGCGCCAAGCCGTTCCAGGGCTAACTGATAGATAGCCGGGTCCGGCTTCCAGATCCCGGCTTCGCCGGAGATTACGATTGTGCGGAAGTAGCCGCGCAGCCCGAGCCGGTCGATTTTGCCATATTGGATGTCTCTGCTGCCGTTCGTGACCAGCCCCAGCGGATATCCGCGGTCCCGGCAATATTCCAGTGTCTCCACCGCATGCTTCATCACCGCCCCGTGGCCGATATAGGTCTCGTCGTAATACTCCCTGATCTCTGCCGCTGACACCGTCTCCTCCCATGGGAGAACCTCGCTTAGCTCGGCGAAGAACCCGTCCTTGTCGCGGTAGCCGTCCGCATCCCGGACGATCATATCCTCCACAACCCCGGCCGCCTGCTCCTCATTCAGATGGCTTAGGAACCTCTCAACAAACGCCCTGCTGAAGCTGCGGAAGGTCTGGTCCCGGTCCATCAGCGTATTGTCCAGATCAAACAGCAATGCCTGTACCTCTCTCATGCTTACATCCCCCTGTGTATTCGATTCTGGCAGTCTAGCATCAGAGATTCATTGTACTACGGCCCGGGGAACGAAGAAAAGGCTATTTCCGCTTCAGAGGCTGTAAGCCTCCTTCCACAGAATAGCCTGTATATTCCGGATAAGCTCAGCGCACTTTTAGGATTCAAAATGCTCCGGGCGATGCGTCAGCATCATTTCCTCGTCGGTAATGTAGAGCGGAAACGGCGGAGTCTCCTTCAGATAACGCTCCGTCGCCAGCAGGCGGTAGTGCACCTCCGGCAGCCAGGCATCCTCAAGCAGCGGCAGCTTGCCGGTGTCACTGATGTAATTATCTACCGCCGACTGCACCATATCCAGATAATACGGAACCAGCTTGTCAGCCTCTTCAAAAATCTCAAACGTCTCGCTCGACATATAGAACTTCTGCTCCGGGACGCCGCCCAGATACCTCTTAAGCCGGCTCAGATCAATGCTCTTATCCTCCTGGATCAGAGCGGTGCGGTTAATGGGAGCGGGCATATCTTCTTCAAATTGCCTCACAGCCTGTTTGATCTGCGGCAACGTTACAGTAGGGGCGACGGGTGATTTATTTTTTTTGGCACGTTTGAATAGCATACTGAAAATCTCCTTTCCTAAGGATCTGTCAGATAACGCTTACAATTACATTTTATTCGTTATTCTAACAATTAATCAGCAGTTTCACACTTGTCACAAAAAATCCCCATCAATTAGATCATTATTTGACATTTTCCCAGTGAGTCCAGAGCTCCGGCGGGTTCAGCTCATAACGGTCATTCTCCCGGTACATGAACTGGTGCATGATGAACTCACGGCGGATCGTAGCGTAATCATCGTGAAACGGCTTGATAAACTCGTTGATCTCTCTCTCCGAATAGATCACTCCGGGTTCGAGCTTCTCAACCATGTATTGCAGCGCAATCAGCTTCTTCTTGTACTGCGAGGGGATCTGCCGCAAACGGCCGTCCTTGGCAAAAAAATTGCGGAGCACAGATTCCTTCAGACTGTGCTCAGGTGATACTTCCTCCATCTCTTCCACCCCCTTGGCAAAAATAAATTTCAGCGAAGCGTCAGAGCCTACCTGGATAAACTCGGGATTCAGCTTAAAATAAACGATGTTCTTGTCCCTGCGTTCCGAAATCAGAGCAGCTTCGCGCAGCTTGGCGGCATGATGCGTAACTGTGGGCTGGGACAGATTCAGCTTCTCGGCCAGCGCATGTCCGTGCAGCTCACCTCTGGACAAGAGGAGCAGCATCTTCAGCCGGGTCGGATCGGATAAGGCCTTGTGATAAGCGACGATTTTGTCTAATTGCAAACGGACCACACTCCAGTAAATAATCCTGAATACTTATTTTAGATATATATCTAATTATATACCCATATTAGTCATCCTGCAACCATTCATTCGCCCCTTTTGGCCCGCAATAGCAAAAAACAAAAATATAATGTACCATTTACTGAATAGAATACTAACCTGGGAGGACATAGTGATGATGAAAGACGTTATTATTATCGGCGCCGGCCCCTGCGGGCTCTCCGCCGCCATAGAATGCCAGCGCCAGGGGCTGTCCAGCCTGATTATCGAGAAGAACTTCATTGTGCACTCCATTTACTTGTATCCGACGAACATGCAGTTTTTCAGTACTGCACCGCTGCTTGAGATCGGAGATGTGCCCTTCACCTCTCCGAATGACAAGCCGTACCGCCATGAGGCGCTGGTCTATTACCGCCGCGCGGCTGCCCAGCATAAGCTCGATATCGCCGCCTATGAAGAAGCGCTGTCCGTCCAGCCGCAGGAAGACGGAACATTCCTCATACATACGGTCAACAAGCGCGGTGAAGAGCAGACCCGCAGCGCAGCGAATGTGGTCATCTCGACCGGCTACTTCGACCAGCCGAACCTGATCGGGATTCCAGGGGAGGAGCTGCCCAAGGTAACCCACTATTTCGGTGAAGCCCATCCCTATACCGGGATGAAGGTCACTGTCATTGGCGGCAGCAACTCGGCGGTGGATGCCGCCCTGGAGCTGATCAGAGTCGGCGCGAAGGTGGACATGGTCTATAGAGGCAGCAGTATCTCGGATAATATCAAGCCCTGGGTGCGTCCGGTATTCGAGGGTATGGTGCAGAAGGGGAACATCACGCTGCATCTTGAATCCCGCGTGACGGAGATAACCCCGGCATCTGTCGTTGTAACCGGCGCCAGCGGGGAGAGCCGTGAGCTTGATAATGACTTCGTCCTCGCCATGACCGGCTTCCGTCCAAGCAGAGCCCTGTTATCCTCCGCCGGCGTGCTTATGGACGACTCGCTGGATAAGCCGGCCTTCGACCCGTCCACAATGGAGAGCAATATTCCCGGCATCTATGTCGCCGGCGTTATCGCTTCGGGGCGCAATGCCAATGAAGTGTTCATTGAGAGCGGACGCGGGCATGGCAGGCTGATTGCCGATCATATTGTAAGCAAACGGCAGAAATAGAGAAGGAGTGTGTTCTCTGTAATGGATATCACCTCACTACTGCTGCTGGGTCTGGCGGCACTGGGGATTATCAGCAGCAACTCCCCGATCACCATCGCGATGGTGGTGCTGCTGCTGATCCGGGTGCTCGGGCTGCAGCAGGCTTTTCCCTGGCTGGAGAAGTACGGGCTGACCGCCGGCGTGATCATCCTGACCATCGGGGTCATGACACCGCTCGCCAGCGGCAAAATCTCCTTGCAGACGGTAGGCCAATCGTTTCTGAACTGGAAGTCGCTGGCCGCTATCGGCGTGGGAATGCTCGTCGCTTACCTCGGCGGACGCGGTGCGGCCCTGATGGGCAGCCAGCCGACCATTGTCGCCGGACTGCTGATCGGCACAGTTCTTGGCGTGGCCCTGTTCAAGGGCGTGCCGGTCGGGCCGCTGATCGCCGCCGGCATCCTGTCCCTGCTGATCGGGCGGATGTAGGCTGACGCTTCCTGAATCTAACCGCAACAGGCTGCAAGCCACCGATCCGGGTGAGCTTGCAGCCTGTTTGATTAAGGTGCAGATTCTTGGCGGGCTCTGCTTCTGCTAGACATTCAGGTGCTGTACGTTGAACAGCCGCGCATAGCTGCCTCCAAGCCCCATCAGCTCCTCATGGGTTCCGCGCTCGGTGATCTCCCCGTTCTCCAGCACAATGATCTGGTCCGCATGGGTGATTGTGGACAGCCTGTGGGCGACAATCAGCGTGGTCCGCTCGGAGGAGAGCGCCTGCAGCGCCTGCTGGATCAGATGCTCCGATTCCAGGTCGAGCGCAGAAGTCGCTTCATCCAGGATCAGCACCTTGGGATCCTTCAGGAAGACGCGGGCAATCGCCACCCGCTGCTTCTGTCCGCCGGATAACTTCACTCCGCGCTCTCCGACCTCGGTATCATAGCCCTCCGGCAGCTGCATGATGAAGTCATGGGCGTTCGCTGACTTGGCCGCCTGCACAAGCTCCTCTTCCCCCGCGTCCGGATTGCCAAACAGAATGTTATCGCGGACCGAGCCACTGAACAGGAAGTTATCCTGGAGCACCATCCCCACCGTCCGCCGCAGGCTCTCCTGGGTCAGCTCCCGGACATCCCGTCCGTCCAGGCGGAGACTGCCTTCGCTGATGTCGTAGAAGCGCGGAATCAGGCTGATCAGCGAGGATTTGCCGCCTCCGCTCATCCCGACCAGAGCCACCGTCTGCCCCGGAGCTATGCTGAGATCAATATTACGCAGCACCCAGTCGTGCTCATCCCCGTATTTGAACCAGACCTTGCGGAATTCTATCTCCCCGGAGGCGTTCAGCAGCGGCTGCGCTCCCGGCGCATCGACTATATCATAAGGCTCATTCAGCAGCTCAAGCACCCGTTCAAGCGAAGCGGAGGCCTGGGTCAGCACGGTCGAGGAATTGATCAGGCGGCGCAGCGGCGCATACATCCGGTCCAGGTAGCCGAAGAACGCCACGAAGGTGCCAAGGGTCAGATGGCCCTGGATCACCTGATAGCCCCCGTAACCGATGACAAGCAGCGGCGCAATATCGGTCAAGGTATTAATAATGGCGAAGGTGAAGGCGTTCCAGCGCGTCTGGGCCATCGCTTTTTGCAGGAATCTGCCGTTGATGTCCTCGAATTGCCGCTGGTCCACCCGCTCCATTGTGAAGCTCCGGATCACCGCAATCCCCTGAATCCGCTCATGTAAATATCCCTGAATGACGGCAAGCGCCTGGGACCGGTCCTTGGTCAGCACCTTAAGCCGTTTGTACAGTGTGTTCACGGCGATCCCGTAGAGCGGCAGCACCGCAATTGCCACCAGCGTCAGCACCGGATTGAGATAGAGCATGAACCCCAGCGCGAACAGCAGCGTGAACATATCCAGCCAGACGTTCATCATGCCCACTTCCACTAAGTTCTTCGACTGCTCCACATCGTTGATGAATCTGGAGATGGCCTCACCTACCTTCGTATTCTGGTAGTAGCGCAGGGAGAGCCGCTGCAGATGGGCATAGAGCCGGTTGCGCATATCAAATAACACCTTGCTTGTGATCCATTGGGCGAAGTACTGGCGGTAATACTCCACCGGGCCGCGGACCAGGATGAACAGCACGAGCGAGCCGCCCAGCACCATCATCAGCTTAGAGACTCTCTCCGCCACCGGCAAAGCGGGATTGCCCAGCAGCTCATCAACCACATACTTCAGAATCATCGGCAGCGTCAGCGGAATGCTGAACTTGACCATCCCGATAATCAGGGTAACAATAATCAGCTTCATGTACGGCCTTACGAAGGTAAAATATGATTTCCATGACTTCACAGCTCTTCAGGTCCTTTCCAATTCGTTCTTTATCAGGGCACAGTTGACATTTGCGCGCTGCAATGTTTTGATATTTTTATTAGCAAGAAGTGCAGTACCGAAATTCAGGAGGATAATGATGCCCAGACAATTTGTGACGGAAGCCGTCATGATGGCGATTTACGGCCAGCTTCTCAGCCCGCGAAGCCCTGTAGAATATATAGTGCCTTATACCACAATCATGGAGCTGTACGAGCTGCGGGACAGCAAGGAGCCTGTGATGAGCCAGGCGGATGATGACCAGCATGTCAGACTCCGGATCCGTGAGCTGATTGACTATTTCGAGGAACCGCTGAATGCCAAGAAGATCAACCGCTGCCTGAATATTCCCTGGGCCAAGAGCTCCGGCATTCTGCTGGGCGGCCAGGCACAGCTTACGATTATCAACAGCGTAGATAATGCCTCCTACGGGGAAGCGTTCGACCCGATTGAGACTGAGCTGCTGCTGACATCCCAGCGTGAGAAGTTGCCGATTCTTACCGACCAGTTCGAGCTGATTCAGCGCATCATCGAAGGCGGAGTCCCCGTCCAGGTGTATGATATCGACGATTTCGAGTTCGCGATGGAGGAAGAGACCTTCCGCAGCTCCCCTTGATGCCTTCCGGTCTGTTCCGGTGAATTCCTACCCTATCACCCCGTGCAGAAGCCCTTGCCTTGCGGCAAGGGCTTCCACGCTTCCCGCCCCCTGCGGGAGCCGGCCATGCGCTGCATCTATTCAGCTCAGACGACCGGCACCGGCTCATACCGGTATTCAATATCATCCTCAGCTTCTGCATAGACAATGGACAAATTGTACCCTTCCAGATACCACAGGTCCTGCTCTTCCATATAGAAAGTAAGGTGATCCTGCTCGAACGCTGCAGCGGGACGGGCCGGCTGCTCGTTTGCTATCCCCAGCGAGAAGCCGGGATGCAGGCCGCCGCCGGAGCTGTACCGGGGAAACAACCGGATATGCGCCCCGTCCCGGAGGCTAAGCTCCCGCTTGAACCAGGCGGCTGCCTGCGGACTAATCATGATGTTCATCTCAATACCCTCCTCCCCTATCTCTCCATCATACCCAAAAAACATCCTTTTACCAAATGCCTTGTTTAAGAAGCATCTCAAAAATACATTTGACATTTCTCAAAAGGTGATGATAAACTCTGAACATAACGAAACGTCTTCAATTAATTACCACAAACAAGAAAGGGTGATCTCGGTGTTTAACATTGAATTGGTGTACTTCCCCGTCGATATGGACAGCAACATTCAACTGAATACCGAAGCAGCCCGAGCAGTGGAGAATTGCTGAGATTCATGCGTGTTCCGCGTACCGTATGAGTCACAGTCCGGATTCATCTCTTCCATGTCTCTGTGCTGCCTACAGCACCGTGGACATGATAGCCGCAATTACAGGCGTATCATCCGTTTATGGATGGTACGCTTTTTTGTGTGCTGCCTTAGAGTAACCCGCTGCCTGTAACCATTGAATCTGTTCGTTAATTAAACCGGCCAACCATTATTCTACACACGAAAGGAAGGGATTTCCCTTGTTCTCTGTACTCCGCGATCTCGGCTGGTTCTTCCGCCGGGAAAAAAGGCGCTATACCATAGGCCTTATTCTTCTCATTGTGGTAGGTGTGCTTGAACTGCTGCCTCCGCGTCTGCTGGGCAACGCCATTGACGACATCGTCACCGGCTCCATTACCACAGGTTCCCTTATGAAGTACATCGGCATGATCATCTTCATGCTGCTGGCGATTTACTGGATCACCTACATATGGATGCATAAGCTGTTTGGAGGCTCCAACCTCGTCGAGCGCCTGCTGCGCTCGCGCTTCATGAACCATCTGATGACAATGACTCCCGCCTTCTTCGAACGGAACCGGACGGGCGATCTGATGGCCCGGGCCACAAATGATATCCGTGCGGTGGCGGTCACCGTCGGCTTCGGCATGCTGACGCTGGTGGATTCGACCGTCTATCTGACCGTTGTGCTGTTCGCCATGGGCTTCCTGGTGAGCTGGAAGCTGACGCTGGCAGCGGTCATCCCGCTTCCGCTGATTGCAATAGCAATGGTCTTCTACGGCAAAGCTATTCATGACCGGTACAGCCTGGCCCAGGATGCCTTCGGCGACATGAACGACCAGGTGCTGGAATCGGTATCCGGCATCCGGGTCATCCGGGCTTATGTGCAGGAGCGGCACGACGAGAAGCGCTTCTCTGACATTACCGATGATGTGTACCGCAAAAATATGGCGGTGGCGCGGGTCGATGCCTTCTTCGAGCCAACCATCCGCTTCTGTGTAGGCCTCAGCTATATTATTGCGCTGACCTACGGCATCTACCTCGTGTTCCGTAACCAGATCACGCTTGGAGACCTGGTCTCCTTCAATATGTATCTCGGCATGATCGTCTGGCCGATGTTCGCCATCGGCGAGCTGATCAATATTATGCAGCGCGGCGGCGCTTCGCTGGAGCGGATCGACGAGACGCTGAATGCCAAGCCTGATGTCAAGGATGTGTCTCATCCGGTGAAGGTCGATTATCCGACTTCAATCGAACTGAAGGATGTGACCTTCCGCTATCCCACCTCTACCGTGGACAATCTGAGCGGAGTCAGCCTCTCCCTCTCCCAGGGCCAGACGCTGGGCGTCGTCGGACGGACCGGCAGCGGCAAATCGACGCTGCTGAAGCAGTTGCTTCACGAATATCCTGCGGGTACCGGCGAGATTCTGATCTCGGGCGTACCGATTACCCAGATTGCCCTGGATCAGCTGCATGGCTGGATGGGCTATGTTCCGCAGGAGCAGATTCTGTTCTCCAAGTCGGTGCGTGAGAATATCCAATTCGGTTATTCCGGGGCCAGCGATGAGCGGATTATGCAGGCCATTACCGCCGCTGCCTTCCAGAATGACCTCGGCACCTTGTCAGACGGTCTGGATACCATGGTCGGCGAACGCGGCGTCTCCCTCTCCGGGGGGCAGAAGCAGCGGGTATCGATCTCCAGAGCCTTCATTGCCGATCCCGACATTCTGATTCTGGATGATGCGCTGTCCGCCGTGGATGCACGGACGGAAGCGAAGATTATTGAGAATATCCGCGAAGAGCGCAGCGGCAAAACAACGCTCATCTCCACCCACCGCCTCTCGGCTATTGAACACGCGGATCTGATCGTCGTCCTCGACGGCGGGCATATTACCGAGCGGGGTACCCACCAGGAGCTGCTGGAGCTGAACGGCTGGTACCGTGAGCAGTTCGACCGCCAGCAGGTGGAGAATAACCTGACGAATGAATAACAACCAACAGGAGGTGTCACCGTTGAAACAGAGTACCGGCAAACGTCTGCTGCAATATGCACTGACCGCCAAAAAGACCTTCATCGCAGCCCTGCTGCTCCTCACGATCGGAGTCGCGGCCGAGCTGGCCGGGCCATTCATCGCCAAGAGCATGATTGACAACCATCTGCTGGCTATAGAGAAGCCCTACTTCCAGACGGCTTCGCCCAAGGATGCTGCTGAATATAACAACACTTACTACAAACGCGGTGACCGGTTCGCCGAAGGTGAAGCCAAGGGGCAGGAGGTCCGCCTGCTGCAGGTGGGCCGGAGCTTCTACTTCATCAATGAGGCTGTAACGCAGGCCGAAGGAGCGCGGAGCTTCACAGACGGGAGCGTCCAGGTCAAATACGGCAACCAGATCAGCGTCTATCCGGCAGTCAAGTTATCGGCAGGCGAGCTGTTCTCTTTTTACCAGCCGGAGCTTCCCGGAATCTATGAACTTGTAGGCCTGTATGCCCTGTTCCTGGTGATCTCGATTATTGCCGAGTTCGGCAAAACCTACTGGCTCCAGTCCTCGGCCAACCAGGTCATCCGCAAGCTGAGAACCGATGTCTACGCCCATATCCAGCGTCTACCGGTGCATTTCTTCGATAATCTGCCGGCAGGCAAGGTTGTCTCCCGGGTTACCAATGATACGGAAGCAGTCAAGGATCTGTTCATTGCCGTGTTATCCAACTTCGCTACAGGGATTATCAACATCACCGGTGTCTATGTGGCTCTGTTCCTGCTTGATGTGAAGCTGGGGCTGGTGAGCTTGTTCATCGTGCCGGTCATTATTCTCTGGATTGTGCTGTACCGCAAGATCGCGACCAAGTACAACACGATTATCCGCTCACGGCTGAGCGAGATTAATGCGATTATCAATGAATCCATTCAGGGGATGTCTATCATCCGGATCTTCCGCCGCCAGAAGCAGAGCAGCGCTGAATTCGAACAGCTAAATGACGATTATCTGAAGTACCAGAACAAAATGCTGAATCTGAATGCCTTCACCTCGCACAATCTGGTGAACTCGCTGCGCAACCTCTCGTTCGTGCTGGTGCTGTGGTATTTCGGCTTCGGCAGTATGAACGGTTCCACCTTCGTCTCCCTGGGTGTCCTGTATGCCTTCGTCGATGTGCTGGGCCGGATGTTCCAGCCGATTACAGGCATGGTCAACCAGCTCGCCAATCTGGACAGCTCCATGGTCTCGGCCGGCCGCGTGTTCACGCTGATGGATGAGCCGGGAGTGCCGGTTACTGACGGTTCCATGCCGCGTTACAAGGGCAATGTCGTGTTCAAGGATGTCTCCTTCGCTTACAAAAAGGACTTCGTCCTTCGCGACATCTCCTTCGAAGCGCGCCCGGGTGAGACCGTGGCCTTGGTCGGTCATACCGGCTCCGGCAAAAGCTCGATCATCAACCTGCTGTTCCGGTTCTATGATCCGCAAAAAGGCAGCATTACGATCGACGGTCAGGAGGTCACAAGCCTGCCTAAGCAGTGGCTGCGCAGCCATATGGGCATTGTGCTGCAGGACCCTTATCTCTTCACCGGAACTATTGCCTCCAATGTCAGCCTCGGTGACGAACGGATCTCCCGGGAACGGGTGGAACGGGCGCTGCGCGAGGTAGGGGCCGACAAATTATTGTCCCATCTGCCGCAGGGCTTTGACGAGCCCGTTATTGAGAAGGGCAGCACATTGTCCGCCGGACAACGGCAGCTAATCTCCTTCGCCAGAGCGCTCGCCTTCGATCCTGCGATTCTGATTCTGGACGAGGCGACCTCCAATATCGATACAGAGACGGAGAGCATCATCCAGCAGGCGCTGGAGGTGCTGAAGAAAGGCCGCACCACCTTCATCATCGCCCATCGTCTGTCGACGATCCGCAGTGCTGATCAGATTCTGGTGCTTCACCGTGGCCAGATTGTCGAACGCGGCAGCCATGATGAGCTGATGGCGCTTGGCGGAAGATACTTCCGCATGTACCAGCTCCAGCTCGGTGCAGGCGCCGGAGACCTGTCAACAGATCCCGTAGCCGCTGCTTCTGCAGGGAATGCCGCTCCAGCGGGACTGCGTCCTTCCGTGGAGCTGTAATTTCTGTCTTCCTGAAATCCCCTTAGCATCCGCCCCCTGAGCTGCGAAGCTTCAGGGGGCTTCTTCTTGCTTGTCATCGGAACACTTGTTCTGTATAATGATAGGCAATACATAATATTGGATGAGGTGATAGCGGTGATAACCTACAAGCTCAGCAAGCGGCAGGCGCGGCTCTTCCTGCTGCGCCACCAGCGGCTGGTGGCGGCCGGAGGAACCGGAGGCAAGCAGGGCATTTATGATTATGTGCGCCATGTGGGCTGTATCCAGTATGACCCGCTCAGCATTGCCGGTCATAATCACGAGCTTGTATTGCAGGCCCGGATTCCGGACTTTGTACCGGCCATGGCGAATGAGCTGCTCTACCGGGACAGAGTGCTGATCGATGGCTGGGACAAGAATATGTCCATCTACTGCACAGAGGACTGGCCCTACTTCCAGCGGCGGCGGGAAGCCGCTGCCAGACACCGGCACAACGAAGCGATGGCGGCTATGGTGGCCCATGTCCGCGAGGAGCTGGAATCGCGCGGGCCGCTCTCTTCCCTGGATCTGGAGAGCCGGGAGAAGATCGCCTGGGCCTGGGCCCCGGCGCGGCTCTCCCGGGCGGCCATGGAGAGCATGTACTTCTGGGGAGAGCTGTCCATCCACCACCGGGTGCATACCCGGCGGTACTATGACTATACGTCCAAGCTGCTGCCGGCTGAGCTGCTCAATGCCAGCGATCCCAACACGACCCTTGAGTCGCATTTCGACTGGTATGTGCTGCGCCGCATCGGCAGCATCGGCCTGCAATGGAACCGGTCCGGCGACGGCTGGCTCGGCATTGCCGGGCTGAAGAGCAAGGAGCGGACAGCCTCGGTTCAGCGCCTGCTGCAGAGTGATCTGCTCCGGGAGGTGCAGGTTGAGGGCCTTAAGCTTCCGCTCTATGTCCGGACGGCGGATACCCCCGTGCTGGAGGCGGTGCTTCAGGAGGAGTCCGCTGATGTCCCACAGTCTGATGCTGAAGCGCAGCCTCAGACCCTTTCCGGCGGAAGCTCCTTCGCCGCCCTGCTGGCACCGCTCGACAATCTGCTGTGGGACCGGGAGCTGATCCGCCAGCTGTTCGGCTTCCATTACCGCTGGGAGGTCTATAAGCCGGTGCTGGAGCGGGAGTACGGCTATTATGTGCTTCCTCTGCTCTACGGTGACCGCTTCATCGCCCGGCTGGAGCCGGTGCTGAATAAGAAGACCGGCATTCTCGACATCATCCGCTGGTGGTGGGAGCCTGGGGAAGCCCTTGAGCGCGGAATGCTTCCTGCCCTCCTTCAAGCCTTCCAGGCGCTGATGCGCTCTACCGGCGCGACCGGCATACGGTTCGCTCCTGAGCTTATTGTGGCCTGCGGGCTGCAGGAGCTGGAGGCATCCCTGCCGGCAACGCTGGCCGTGCAATAACAAATAGAGACCTGTCCGAACGCAGCATTGGTGCGCAAGGAGCAGGTCTCTTTTAGGTAAATACAGATATGCAGTTTAGCGTAGCTGCTCTTCCTCCAGCCCGAGCTTGCCGTACATCTCAGTGCAGTAGCCCTGCAGCTTAATCTCCAGCCTGCTCGCCTTATTCTTGAAGCGTTTCAGCTCACGGATCATATGCGCCCGGCCGGCCGGGGTGAAGGTCTCCTGAATCCGCTCCTTGAAATAGTCGTGGACAATATGGTTGCGTTCCTTCCACACGGCCTGCAGCTGGACTGTCTCTTCTTCCGAGAATGGGAAGTGATGCTGGATTTCTTTGATGAGCTGGCCGAGTGAATTGCTAAGCTTGCGTTGATACAATTCCGCGATTTCGGCGTCTGTCGGTGTTCTGCCCTGCGACAGCTTCGTCAGCAGCAGCAGATTCGTCAATTGCTGCTCCAGCGCCTGGCAATAATAGACGGCCAGCCCGAAATATGCGAATAGCTCTTTGGATTGTTCACTCTCCGGTATTTGTGTATCCTTCATCGTTCCTCCCCGTTCTTAATCTGTTTATTGGTCTGAAGCTTAATTGGTTTTGTTGTTATCCATACGGCCGGAGCGGTAAAGATAGACACCAGCCAATATACATATGTACGCAAGCACGTGGCCGTAAGCGGCCAGAACCGTCCCAAGCGGCAGTGCATCGGCATTCATCAGCTTGTCCATGACCGGGTACACGGGCGGCAGGAGCACTTGTACAAGCGGACGGGGGATCAGCTCTGCCACTTTGCCTGCACTGATGGATAAGATAAGCACGATAAGCAATATCCCGGCAGCATAGCTCCTTCTAGGCACCCACGAGGATTGCAGAACCAGAGAGAGCGAGCTCCCTAAGATACCCAGAAGAACATGGCCTGCGTAGGCCAGCAGAATCCGCTGAAGCCCTGCAGGTTCAACGAAGCTTCCGGTGACAACCGGGTACAGAACCACAGGCAGAGCCAGCAGCAGAATCATCAGGACCAAGGTCAGAATAGCGCCAAGGCTATACCGGCGGGCACTGCGGAGCTGGACGATTACCACCTGCTTCTGCACGGCATATTCATGATTCAGGAAGCTTAAGCCCAGCCAGGCACAACCTGCATATACAAACACAGCTGTGGCGGAGTAGCTGCTCATTACCGGATTAGGCTTGTAAGAATAGAGAATAAGTACGGCAATGATCATCCCGGCGACCGGACCGAAATACCGCTGCGAGACACTGTAGCTCCGCATAAAGTAACCGATTAGTCCCTTCATCTGCTCCCACTTCCGATCTGCTTCTTCGGATCCATCCACTCTGCCAGATCACTCAGCCCTCCGAGCGGCTTCACCTCAACTACCGAACCGCCTGCGGATAGAATCTGCTGCAGGCAGATATCTGACATCTTCTGATCTGCGGTCAGCCCGATACAGGCTGTCCCTGAACGTTCCGGCACAGGCTGCATCTCGTATACTCCGGACAGACTCTTAACTGCCTGCTGCGCCGCTTCCGGCAGCCCGGTGCAGATAATATTCATGGCAGGCGCGCTCCGCAGATGCTCCGGTCCGCGAATCGTCCGGATGACCTGCCCTTCCTGCAATACAATCACCTCATCGCCCAGCGCCTCAATGATCTGCGGCTCGTGCACGGAGAAGATAAGTGCTGTGCCCTCCTGCTTCAATTCCTGCAGCAGCGCTATAAGAGTATCCTGTGCCGGCAGGTCCAGTCCGGACATCGGCTCGTCAAGCAGCAGAAGCTGCGGCCGGATCAGCACGCTCTGGATTAGATTGACCTTCTGCAGCATTCCCTTAGAGTACCCTTCCATCGGGCGGCTCCGGAAGGCATCCAGACCGAAGCGCTGCAAGAGACTGCTTACCCGGGAACGGGCCTCTCTCTCCGGGAGTCCGGCTATTCGGCCCATAGCGTGCAGATATTCCTCTGCCGCCAGCTTCAAGCCGGGAAATGCTTCAGGCGCATAACCAGCGGTGATCCCCTGATTATGCCATTTAAGCTCACCGGAGGACAGCTTCAAGAGTCCGGCGAGGATGGAGAGCAGTGTGCTTTTGCCGGAGCCGTTGCGTCCGATTAGGGCTGTTGCCGCACCGGGACGGACCGTCATAGAGATCTCATTCAGCACTGTACGGCCTCCGTACCGCTTGCTTCCCCGGGTTAATGTGAATAACGGTGATGTGTCCGTAGCTTCCAGGCCTCCTTCAACTCCTAATTGGTTACATTCGCCGGAACGCCCCTGTTCTCCTTTTTGAAGATAACAATTCCTTCCCTTCATACCAAAAAACCAGAACCGTGCGGAGGAATTCCGCAGCTGTCTGGTTCATTTACGTAGCCTATCCGGTAGGTGGCTGAACGTGCTTCAAGCCGTACTAAGCGTATACTTCAACAGCTTCACTGACTAATCTGCACGCCGCCGCCGCATTGCGGCAGGCATCGATACAATCCTGACAGTGGGTATGCTCATGTCTGCTGCTCGCATCTGCACAGCGGTCACAGATTTCAGCACACAGGCGGAGAATCTCCACCACGAACGGGCTTCTGCGGGTCATGGCCTGGACGGCGAAGGAGCAGATATCTGCACATTCCCGGTCCAGCTGGATGCTCTCCCTCAGGTCGGCAAGATTATATTCTTTCAGGCTTGAGACATAGCTATAGTTACAGGCATCCATACATTTGAGACAAGCGTCAATGCATTCCTGATATTGAATTCGGGTCATAGCCTTACTACCTCCTGCAATTATTATAGGGTATGCCTATGTATTAACCTGCAAGAATAAGAGCGAACCAGCCGGGCGGAGCCGTTGCCGATTCCGTTACAGTGTTCTTCGGACGCCTGCCGGTCTTGCCGGAGCCCTTCCTTCCAGCCTCAACAGCCCCGTACGCAGGTTGCCCGCTGAGAAGTGCTCCCCGATAAACACAGCGACATCCGGCACTTCCCCCTGGGGCGTAATCTTCATGAAATCCGCCTCCCGGTAGGCATACTGGAACAGGAAACGGCTGGAGGTATCATTAAAAGTCACAATCCCCTTAGCCCGGTATACATCACGCGGCAGCTCCTTGACGAATGCCTCGAATTCCTCGCTGTTCACCGGCTGCTCGAAATAATGGGTGTACGCCATCACATGATCATGGGAAGCGTGAACCTCCCCTCCGGTACTTCCGTATCCGCTATCGGCCCGCTCTTCAAGGTGGACGCTGCCTACACTGCCGAGCAGTGTCCCGGGCTCCAGCTCACAGCGGACCGCCGGCAGGATCTCTGCATAGGCATTCCACTTGCGCAGCACCTCTGTAATCCCGGCAATCTCCTCTGCCTGGATCCGGTCCGTCTTATTCAGAATCAGAACCGAGGCGCAGCGGATCTGCTCCTGCATCAGCCGGTAGGTTGCCCCCTGCTGGGAACGGTACAGCCCCAGAAGGTGGGCGGCATCAACAACAGTTATCAGTCCTTTGAGCTCCACCTGCAGGTAGAGCGAGGCCTCAGTAACCGCATCGACAATCTCCAGCGGATTCGCTGCGCCGGTGGCTTCAATAACGATTACATCCGGCGATTCCTTCTTGACCAGTGTCATCAGCTCAGTGCTTAAGTCGCCGCGGCTGGTGCAGCAGATACAACCGCCCAGCATCTCTGCCATTGGTACAGACTGCTCCACCAGCAGACCGTCCAGATTCACCTCGCCCAGCTCATTCATGATGACGGCCGGCCGGAGGCCCTGCTCGTTCCAATAGTCCAGCAGACGCTGAAGTAAGGTTGTCTTGCCGCTGCCGAGGAAGCCTGACAATATATAGACGGGTAGTGACTGTTTCAAATGCGTTCTCTCCCTGCATCAATCGTTTATGCTAGCGAGTGTACTACAATGGCCGCCTCTGTGCAAGGCGTACCTGCCGGATGGTGCCTTAAGGCGCGTTCTCTCCCGGGCTTGTCTTCGCCCCCTTCTTCCCCTATCATGAGGAGAGAATCTATCCAGAAGGAGCTGATGCGTATGTCATCCGTAGAAGAACACCGGAGTGAGGCCCCGGAATCCGTTGCCTGCTATGTTATAACGGTCTCTGACACCCGGACCCCGGATACGGATACCGGAGGGCCGCTGATCCAGCATCTGCTGGAAGCCGCAGGCTATACAGTTGTAGGCCGGACTATCGTCCAAGACGATTATGATGATATCCGCGAGCTGGTCTACCAGAGCTCTGTCCACTCGGGTATAGAAGCGGTGCTGCTGACCGGAGGAACCGGAATTTCTCCGCGTGATACCACCTACGAGGCCGTCGCCTCCCTGCTCGACAAGTCGCTGCCGGGCTTCGGGGAGATCTTCCGGCTCCTCAGCTTCCAGGAGGATATCGGGTCTGCCGCTATGCTCAGCCGGGCTATTGCCGGTACGATCGGCAGCACAGCCGTCTTCTCCATGCCCGGTTCGACCGGCGCGATCAAGCTGGCCATGGAGCGGCTCATTCTGCCTGAGCTGCGCCACGTGATGCGGGAGATCTATAAACGCTCCTGAGCAGGGATAGCCGGACACCTATTTTTTGTGCCGGATAGACGAATGTACAAACAGGCTCCCGGAACATGCGTATACTGGCATAAGTCCAATGCGAAGGAGCTGAGTGTCATGAGAAACTGTCCGAAATGTCCGGTTGAAACGGTTACAGATCCCACCCAGGTCGTCTATGAAGACTATTATCATCCCCAGGTGGTCCAGGTGGTCCACCATGTTGAGGTAGTCAGACGCCATCACTGTGTTCCGGTCCCCCAGCATATCTACACTTATTCCGTCCGGGACGAAATGTGCGGAACCGCTGGCATTATGCGCAGCAGCAGAAGAAGATAAGCTGATTACAGCAAAAGGCAAACCTGCCGTCCGCGCCTGATGAGCGCGGCGGCGGTTTGCCTTTTTGGGCTGCAGCAGCCTTTTAATGGATTGGCGGATCGGTATGGACATCTTCATCGGGGGCTGTTGCAGTCCAGCGTGTGAAGGTGACCCGGAAGCCCGCGCGTGTTGGTGCACAGAGGAATGGCCCGGCCTGCTTCCCGCTATCATAGGGGAAACGGGCAACCCGGATAGTGCGCCACGGATGATTCTCCGTTCTCGCTCTGAGAATGACCGCATCCTTCATCTGTGAAGCCCGCAGGGTGATCACCTCTCCTGACCATTCCGCGACCGGGGACAGCGACCAGTCGGAGTAGGTGTCTGTCACAACTGCTCCGATATGGGGAACCCCGTCATTCAGCTCAATGCCGGCCTTAATCCACTGCTGATCACCATACCACAGCATGATGCCTGCCTGATCGTACAGTTCAGTGAATCCGTCCAGCGCGAAGCTGACCTCAATGGCCTCATTGCCAACCCATGGTGCCAGCAGCGCATGGCCGTTGTCATGCTGGAAGCCGTACATCGTCTTCTGCCAATAATCGCTGCCCTCGGCCGCCTCCACGGTTAGCTGCTCCGCTTCCGCCCTGCTTGACACCGGTTCGTTGCTCCATACTCCTGACTGCCAGTTTATTCTTCTCATCACACACTCACCTTTCCTTTGCGTTTGTTCATTATGCCGTTAATTCTCTCAGAGCTGAAGATCATCACTATGATATACCCGATCAGGACTGCCGGAAGAATCATGAACGTGCTGCGCGCTGCCACCCAGCCGAGCAGCGGAGGCAGAAACGCCCCGCCTGTATAAGCCAGAGCCATCTGGTACCCCATAATCCGCTGGGAGTGCTCCTGGCCGAACCGGGCCGGCGTCTCATGCAGCATACAGGGGAAGATGGGTGCCGAACCCAGTCCGATCAGAATGAAGGCAATCATCGAGTAGATATCCGGCAGCGGCAGAGCCAGCACCACAGCGCCCAGCAGAGAGATTGCCAACCCGCCGCGGATCAGCGTCCGGTTGCTGAAACGGAAGGTGATGAAGCCGGTAATCAGCCGCCCGGCCGTGATTCCGCCGTAATACAGCGAGACCCAGCCAGCAGCCGTTGCCGCAGGAACCCCCTTGGCGTTGACCAGATAACTGCTGCCCCATAGCCCTACTGTAGCTTCAACGCCGCAGTAGAACAGGAAGGTCAGCATGGCAAGCTTCACTCCCGGGATGCGCAGCACCTTGCTGCCCGCTAAGGGAGCAACCGAAGGCAAGGCTTCCGCCTGCTCCGGCGTCACCTCATGCTGCGGACTGCTTCCCTTGCCCGCCCGCTTCCACAGGGGCAGACTGAAGAACAACACCACCACGAGTACGAACTGAATGATGCTTACAGCCAGGAAGCCCATACGCCAGGACTCACCGCCGGCAATATAACGCGACATCAGTATCGGTCCCAGCATGGCCCCGATCCCCCAGAAGCAGTGCAGCCAGCTCATATGATGAGCTTTGTAATGGGTCGCTACGAAGTTGTTAAGCCCGGTGTCGATGGAACCGGCTCCCAGACCGAGCGGCAAGGCCAGCACTGCAATCCACAGCACGGAGGAGGAGTACGCGAAGCCAAGCAAGGCCAGCGCCGTCACCAGCACGCTGATGAACGTTACCATCCCCGTGCCCAGCCGCTTCAGCACAATGCTGCTGGCCAGGCTGGAGATGATGGTCCCGGCCACTACAATCATCGACAGCAGCCCCGCCGCGTCGACCGGCGCTCCGAAATCCAGCCGGATAATCGGCCAGGCCGCTCCAAGCATCGAATCCGGGAGCCCCAGGCTAATGAACGCCAAGTAAATAATAATCAGAAAGACCGTTGCCATTGTAACCCCGCCTAACCCTCTAGTTTCGTTAAATACAGCCGCCGCTCCAAGGTTCCGAGCGTCTGGACGATCATGCCCCGGATGTAATCGGCGGAGAAATCATCGGACAGGCTTACCCGTGGCACAGCAGGTTCGGGCAGCAGGGTAAGGCACTGCTCCCTCACCGCTTCAAGATGCGCTTCGCCAATAAAACTGCCGTAGAGCACAACAATATCCGGGTTAAGTACACTGCTTACAGCAGCCGTAATCCGGGCCAGCGCATCGCTCAGCGCCCCGAAGGATGCGGTAAGCCCGCTGTCCCCCCAAGGAATTCCCAGCGGAATACCCGATACCTCCCCGGCGAAGCCGCGGCTGCCCTTGAACAGCTTGCCGTCTATGAAGATGCCCGCCCCGGGAGGGAAGCGGTCCGGGAAATATAGATAGACCACGGCAGCCGCTTCCTCCTGCATCCGGCGGCAATAGCCGATAACGGCAGCATTGACATCGTTCTCGATCACTACCGGCTTACCGTACCGCTCCCGGAAATGCTCCGCCACCTTCACTCCGCGCAGCGCTTCGTAATCGGAGGCGGCCAGCGTCCCGTCGGCTTCAGCACCCGGCAAGCCCAGCCCGATAGCCTGGATGGACGGATAGCTCTGCATTGAACGGTCAATGACCGCCTCCAGCGCCGCCAGATCCACGCGCGGGATCTCCACGCTGTCCGCCAGCAGCTTGCGGCCGGTAAGCGTGACAACCGTCCGGTGAATATAGATCTTCTCCCGCTCCTCGTGAGTGAACAGAATCAGGGCCAGCGCATACTCGTCATTGTAAATGTACTGCTTCGCCGGTCTTCCCCCGCTGGAGGAGAGCAGCTCTCCCGCCAGCACTTCATTCCGGTCCTCCAGGACCTGAAGTACCGTCCCCACCGTAACCACACTCAGACCGCAGCTCTCGGCAATCTCCCGTTTGGTTGCCTGACCCCGTTCCTTCAGCACCTGCCGCACCAGATTGCTGTTCACCTCACGCATAACCAGAGCGTTGCCGCCAATCTTTTTCATCTGCCTTCACCACCTGGTTATTATAATACTTTATTAAAGTGTTTTAATAAATACCCCGGAGGAATTTTAACATTGTATGTTGTTTTCCGCATACATTCGCCACACTCCCCCCCGCAGTTGCACATTGTGTGTTGTTTTCCACATACATTTGCCCTTCTCCCCCTTGCAATTGCATATTGTATGTTGTTTTCCACATACATTCGCCACACTCCCCCCATTATTGCACATTGTATGTTGTTTTCCACATACATCCGGCCTCGTTCCCCCTGCCAGCCCCAGCTTAGCGTCCCGGCTCACATAAATAACCCGGCAGAGAGACTCTGCCGGGCGGGGATGAAGCCTATATGATTACCGTTATCTTACAAGTCCGGATGCTCATGCTTCGCCTTGAGGCGGCTCCAGCGGCGCTGGACCTCGCTCTCGAAGCTGCGCAGGGCCGATTCGTTCTCCGGCTTCAGCAGATGGCGGGTCTTGCCCATCGTCTTCAGCCAGGCGGATACTTCTACCCTCTTATCCTTATCTTCAGGGTTATACGTGATGCTCGTAACGCCCTGCTCTACTTCATAGAGCGGGAAGAAGCAGGATTCGACAGCCAGGGACACGATGTCTGTTCCGTCCTTGTCCTCGCTCATCCAGTTCAGCGGGCAGGCGATGAGAATTTTGCCGTAGACTAGGCCCTCATTCTGCGCATACCACTGAGCCTTCGCTGCCTTCTTCAGCAGATCCTGCGGATAAGCTTCGCAGCCGGTGAATACATAAGGAATGTTGGTGGCCGCCATAATCTGCGCTGTGTCCTTATGCTGGGTTACCTTACCCTGCTGGGTTTTGCCGATGCTTGAGGTGGAAGTCCGGTGTCCGAGCGGTGTCGAATAGGACTGCTGGGCACCTGTATTCATATAGCCTTCGTTATCGTATTCCACGATAATCATCTTGTGGCCGCGCAGTGCCGCCCCGATAGCTGGTCCCATCCCAATATCCATCCCGCCGTCGCCGGTCACCATAACGAATGTGAAGTCTTCCTTCAGCCCTAAGCCGTCAAGCTCACCGCGGCGTTTGCGTTCCCAGAACATCTCCACCACGCCGGACAGTGTAGCTGCACCGTTCTGGAAGAGATTATGGATGAATGTCGATTTGTGGGAGGAATACGGATAGCCCGTAGTGGTGACCATGGCACAGCCTGTATGATACAGCGCTACGATATCGCCTTCGATTCCTTTGAAGAACAGCTCCAGACCGGAGAAAATCCCGCAGCCCGGACATGCCCCATGCCCCGGGGACAGACGTCTTGGCTTCTTCATCAGCGAGCGCACCGGCGGAACCCGGACACTCAGCTTGCCGGTCTCTTCGTTCTGGGTGACCGTGATCAGGCCGGTCTTCAGCTTATCGAAGTCCATCGGCTTCAGCAGGCGCTTCGGCGCATTCTCCGGCGCACCAGGGTTGTGGCCGTAATAATCAAACGGCACTTCTACGCGGTCAGCAACGACAGCATCCATAGCAAGCTGGAAGAAGTGATGCCCGTCTTCAGCATAGAAGTCTTTGCCGCCCAGCCCGTAGATCCGGCTGATGACCTTCGTCGTCGTGTTGCCGTAGGTAAACAGCGCAGCCTTAATCTCGTTCACCATGTTACCGCCGTGTCCGCCGACAGAATCCGCGCGGTCGCCTACCGTGATGGCCTTGACATTCTTCAGCGCTTCGGCGATCTGCTTCTGCGGGAACGGACGGATCATGTTCGGGGAGATAGCCCCTGCCTTGATTCCCTGCTCACGGAGCTGATCGACAACATCCTTGATAATCTCCGAAGCGGAGTTCATCAGGAAGACCGCAACATCCGCATCTTCCATCCGGTACTGCTCGATCATCTCATAATGGCGTCCGGTCAGCTCAGCGAATTCCTGGGCAATCTCTTCAAAGACTTCACCCGCATTGTACATCGCAACGGATTGCTGATAGCGGTTATTAATGTAATCCGGTTCGTTCATGTATGGTCCTACGGTTACGGGATTATTGCGGTCCAGCGTATCGGTGAATCCGGCCGGCGGCTGTTCGCCAACGAACTTGTGAACATCCTCGCGGTGGGCAAAAGCCTGCACCCGGCGCTTCTGGTGGGATGTAAAATAACCGTCGGAAGCGACCATAACCGGCAGCCGGACCTTGGCATGTTCCGCCAGCTTCAGTGCCATCAGGTTCATGTCATAGACGGACTGCGGATCACGGCACATCAGTATCGGCCAGCCGGTATTCAGCGCAAAGTACAGGTCCGAATGATCCCCGTGGATATTCAGCGGTCCAGAAATCGAGCGGCAGACCAGGTTCATCACCATCGGCATCCGCGTACCTGCTTGTACAGGCAATTGCTCCAGCATGAACATGTAGCCTTGGGCACTGGTCGCATTGAATACACGGCCGCCCGCAGTTGAAGCCCCGTAGCAGATCCCTGCAGAGCTGTGTTCACCGTCGGAAGGCACCAGCATGATGTCGTGCTGGCCGCTGGCCTTCATGGTATCGAGGAACTGGGCGACCTCAGTCGAAGGGGAGATCGGGAAATACCCCATGACATGATAGTTAATCTGATGGGCAGCATAGGCGGCCATCTCATTGCCGGATTCGTATAGGAATTTCTGCTCTACCTTGGCAGAGCCTAGTTCTTTCTCATAATCAATTGCCATAATTCATTCCACCCTTCCGGTATTTAGACTTGAGTGACCAGATCGAACTGATGCTTCACGGTATGGCTGTCTGCGTAGCCTTCCTTCTCCCTCATGCTGGATAACGCCGAGGTCGGACAGGCTCCGACGCATTTCAGGCAGCCTTTGCAGTATTGATAGTCAATGCCGAGCAGGAACATCTGCGAACGGCCCTTGCGGTCCAGACGCTCTTCCCATACAAAGCATTGGTCGGGACATACCGTGTCACATTGTGCGCAGTTGATGCAGGACTCCATCTCATAGGCAGGAAGCATACCGGAGCGGGAGATGCTGAGATTCTTCAGGAAGCTGCTGCCCGGATTCGTGATCGTTCCGCCGATCGGCTGGGTCTCATAACCAAGAGCCGAGACATCGGAACGGACATATTCCGGCATAGTGTCGCCGGGGGCCAGCTCATACGTCATGAATTGCACTTCATTGTAGCCGCGCTCGAAGGTCGTAATGGCCGATTGAACGGCCTGCGGATATTTTTTGCCGAGAGACTTCTCAATAACGCCCTTCATGGTTTCGGTATCGAGGAACGGACAGAGCCGGAAGAGCGCTCCAAGCATCGCCATGTTCACCCGGTTCTTCTCTTTAAGCGCGATGCTGGTCGCATCGATTACTGCAATCGTGCCGGCCTTCATCTTCAGCAGCTCTCTGAGTTCTTCCGGCGTCTTGGCCGAGTTCACGAGAACGGTGCTGTGTTCATGAATTCCGCTGGTTACATTCACGGTCTTGGCCAGTGCTTCATGGAAAACGCCAACGACATGCGGACGCTCTACAGGGGAGGTATCACGGATGTGGGTATTCAGGTCACAGAAGCGGATATGCGCTTTAACCGCAGACCCCTTCTTCTCCGAACCATACGATGAGAAGCTGACGCCGTTCAGTCCTGCGCCGACCACTCCCGCTTCCGCCAGCATTTTCCCTGCGAGGTTCGCGCCCAGGCCACCAATCGATTCGAGACGAATCTCAAAGAAGCCGAGCTCATTTACTTTTGGCAATTGTACCACCGGGCATAACCCCTTTCTTAATGCATCATTTTGACTTTTAGAGCGATTGTAACTTGAATCCGTGAGCCGCGAAGTGACATATCTTGCATGTTCCACACTTTGGGAATCACAATATTTTATAGACTCATAGCAGTTTCTTTATATGCGACAGCGCGGTGTAATTTCAATAGAAGATAACCTTCCATGAAATCGACAAATTGTGAAAATCCTGTGAAATTCCGCACTTTCCCAAGAATGCTGTGGAAACAATGTCATCCTTAATTTAGCAATAAAATTAAAAATTAAGATGTTAAAAATATCACAGAAATAATGATAAAGATCACAGTCGCACGCCGGATAAAGAAAGAAAACTCCTGTCCATCCGGACAGGAGTTTCGTATTCAGCATGAAGCCGCTTAGTAAGTCCACCAGTTGCCGGACATGACAATGAGCGAGAAGAGCTTGAGGCTGTCTTCATAATAATCCTCTGCTGCGCTGCCTGCTGTATGGCTCCAGAGGGAGTTCAGCCAGCTCTGATTGGCGGATGAGGTCATCGCACCTACGCCGAACGGGCCATAGAAGGCACCGCTGTTGTAGCTGCCGAAGGTGGTTCCATCCAGCTTATAACCATCCTTGATGTTCCCCGGAGTCCCGCCTGTCTTGGCCTTAATCCAATTGTTCAACTGAGTGAGCTGGGATAAGGCGCGATTATCGCCGGTGAGCAGGTAGTCGGTGGCAATCCGCCATGGGACACGGCAGGAATTATAGTTATAGGCACCGTCACGGTCTGATTCCAGGAAATTCGGTGCAGCCGGCTTATACGTGTTGTTGGAGTAGACTACGAAATCGGGAAGCAGGCCCGTAGAGGAGCTATAGCCGCTAAAGAGGCTATTGATCAGGGTATAGGTCTGATTGGTTACATTCTGCCAGCGGGAGTCTCCGGTCGCGGCCTGGAAGGCTTTGAAATGATTCAGCAGGAAGTCGGAAGGGCGGGTTGCTGTATCATAAGAGCCGCTGGTCGCCCAATCTCCCAGACGGATGGTCCAGCGGGACTGGTTAATGTCATTACTCATGATGGCGTTAATGATGTTGTTCGCAGCTTGCAGGTAGTTCACCGTTCCGCTGCTGCCCCACTGCCGGTGGGCGAGCAGCAGAGAGTAAGCAATGTCCATGTCGCCGTCTGTAGCCGAATTCTGGCCTTCGACATTCTGGAAGCTGCTGTTCTGCTTCCAGGACATCAGGTAAGGATTAATGGAGCTGGGATGCGCCTTGTAGTAGTTATAGAGTCCGTTGTAATACGTCTGCGCATTGGAGTCATAACCGGCCATCAGTACAGTGAACAGCATCCCGTAGCCGATCGCTTCGGATACCGTCTCCCCGTCCGAATTATACTTCACATAATATTTCCCGGTGCCGGCAGGCTTCAGATAAGCGCCCTTCCAGGCATCCCATTTGCTCTTGACCACATTATCCATGGCGGTTTGGGTAACGTTATTCGGCTTGATCGTTCCGCTGGTATAGGTGGTATGCTGCGGGAAGGGCTTGTTCACGGCAGCGAAGGCAGACCCGGCAGGTACGATGAAGATGGCCAGACAGAGAAGCATCAGACTGGTCCAGTGCAGCTTGCGTTTGGTTGGCTTGTTCATCACTCGCTCACTCCTCTAAAGTTAGTGGATGGAATCGGTATAGATTTGCCGACAGCTCCAACGGGCAACAGCAGGGAAATAAAGGAGAAGCTCACCTCCTAAATTCAGAGTGGCGGCTACAGTACAAAGCGTAGCGGTTATAATGAGCTGAGGATTAAATTAAAGCGTTTAAACTTTCACTGCATAATCAATCTCTTTCTTCCAATTATGTTAATTGGAACATTTTTAATATATGATTTCAGAGACTTGCTGTCAATGGACATTTAGGATAGATTCACCCCCTTCGGCTGCAAAGGTAAGAATTCCTGCTATACGCAAATACACAAATAGCCCTCTCAGACCGCAGAATTCCCGCAGCCTGAGAGGGCTTAAGTCTGTTTCAGCGCTTACCCCGCATCTTACTCTACATCCGTAATCATATGCTCAGCGATCAGCTGCTGCTTGCGGTCCCACAGCAGCTCGCTGAGGTTCACGCGGAAGACCTCCGGGTTCAGCTTACGCAGGTACTCCGGCCAGAACAAATCCAGCTGCTCCTGATGGTAACGGCGGATCTCATCCAGCCCCGGCAGCGTGTAGACCTGGAAGCCGTTCACGACAATCGGCTCCAGCATCCGCAGCGCCTCGTAGCGCTCCACATTCTTGCGCATATATGGATGCAGCGGATTGAACAGCTTCAGCCGGACTCCGCTGCGGGGTGCTGGCTCATCGGCGAAGCTGATGTAGTCCGCCAAGGCCTTTCCGTTCTGCCCGATGATGCGGTAGACCTCTTTTTTGCCGGGGGTGGAGACCTTCTCGGGGTTGGAGGAGATCTTGATGGTAGGAATCATCTCGCCGTTCGGCGCTTCAATCTCCACCAGCTTGTAGACTCCGCCCAGCGAGGGCTGATCAGCCGCGGTAATTAACTGGGTACCGACTCCCCAGGTATCAATGGCGGCCCCCTGCGACTTCAAGTTCATGATCGTATTCTCATCCAGGTCATTGGAGGCGACGATCTTCACATAGTCCAGACCAGCTTCATCCAGCATCTCACGGGCCTTGCGTGACAGATAGGCCAAGTCACCGCTGTCCAGCCGGATGCCGTTCATCCGCTTGCCCTGGGCCTCCAGCATCTTCGCTGTCTGAATGGCATGGGGCACTCCGCTGCGCAGCGTATCGAAGGTATCGACCAGCAGCGTAACATTATCCGGCATCACTCTGGCATAAGCATCGAAGGCTTCCTGCTCGCTGGGGAAGCTCTGCACCCAGGAGTGGGCGTGGGTGCCCTTCGTAGGAATGCCGAACCTCTTGCCGGCCAGCATATTGGAGGTCGCATGGAAGCCGCCGACAAAAGCCGCGCGCGCGCCCCAGACGGCAGCATCCGCTTCCTGCGCCCGCCGCGTGCCGAATTCAAGCAGCGTATCCTCCGGAGCCACCTGCTTGATCCGGGAGGCCTTGGTGGCGATTAGCGTCTGATAGTTCATGAAGTTCAGGATGGCCGTCTCCACAAGCTGGGCTTCCATAATTGTGCCCTCAACACGGATCAGCGGCTCATCCGGGAAGACCAGCGCCCCTTCCTTCATGGAATGAAGGCTGCCCTGGAAATGGAACTGCAGCAGCTCCTCCAGGAAGGCAGGATCATAATTCTCCTCCTGCTCCGACAGGTAGCGGATGTCCTCTTCCGTGAACCGCAGGTCCGCAATGTACTGGGTGATCCGCTCCAGCCCGGCGAACACGGCGAACCCGTTGCCGAACGGCAGCCTGCGGAAATACGCCTCGAATACGGCCCGGCGCTTGTGCGTCCCGTTCACCCAATGGGCATACATCATATTGATCTGATATTTGTCTGTATGTAGAGCAAGTTCTCTCCTCAAGTCCTCATCTCCTAATCGCTGCATGGCTGTATATGACTCTATAGTTGCTGTTGTATTGAATATCGCCTACTCGGATGCTGTAACGACCGTAGCTCCCAGGCTGCCGCGGAAATGCCCCAATGCCCATACATGTCCGTCCGGGTTGAAGCTGGCCACGGCGTCCTCATGCACGGTAATGCTGAATCCGAGATTATACGCATCTACTGCCGTATGCAGCACACAGATATCCGTGCATACGCCGATCAGATGCAGCTCGGTAATGCCGCGTTCACGCAGCTTCAGCGCCAGATCTGTGCCGCAGAAGGCGCTATAGCGCGTCTTATCCATCCAATAGATGGCCTCCCGGTTCTGTTCGTAGACATCCTTCAGGCTGCCGTACAGCTCACGTCCCTGGCTCCCCCGCAGATTATGCGGCGGAAACAGCCGGGTCTCCGGATGATAAGCATCATCTGCCTCATGCAGATCTACAGCCATCACGACATAATCGCCGTTCTGTACGAACTGCTCCGTAAGCTCGCTTATTCTCGGGGCAATATCAATGCCGGGCTGGCCGACAGGCAGATTGCCGTCAACAAAATCATTGGTGAAATCAATAACGATCAATGCTCTCATCACAGTAGCCTCCTATAAAGAGAAATAGCCAAGCCTCCCGTCCGCCATAGTCTTACGTATAGATCGACAGCAGCGGCTCATGGTCCGTGAACATATAGAGCTGCGCCGGACGCTGGGAGTACTGGTTCGAGCTGAGCGGATTGCCCGCTTCATCACTCACTTCTTTTAATATACCCTGTCTGCTGCGGGTTGACGTAATTTTGCGGATAAAATTCGGTTCCTTGAATTCCGGCACCACCGTCTGGATCACCTGATACAGCTCGCTCAGCGTGAAGTGGGGCGGCAGGAACTGCCGGGCAATCGTGGTCTGCAGCATCTGCTGCTGAATCCGCAGGTAGGCGTCGGTAATAATATCATGGTGGTCAAAAGCCAGCTCCAGCTCCTCCAGCGCTTCCTGCAGCGTGAACAGCCCGACCTCACCGGCATCATCCGATGCCTGGCGCTCTTCCAGCATCCATTCCTCCACCAATGCAAAAAAAGCATGGCTGATAATCCAGCCGCGCGGGTCACGGCCCGGCTGGCTGTAGACGCCGAGATACTCCAGATGTCCGCCGTCTACACCTGTCTCTTCCTTCAGCTCGCGTGTCGCGGCATCATAAATGGATTCATCCTCCTGGCAGAAGCCCCCCGGGAGGGCCCACATGCCGGCACACGGCCACTTTTTGCGCCGGACCAGCATGACCTTCAGCTCCCGCAGGGGCAGCGTCTTCGTCACTGTCTTGCGTTCGCGCTTGGTCAGCGTAAACATGACAATATCCGCCGGAACGCCATCCGGCGTGCGGTATTTCTTGGCGTTATAGGTTTGTTCCGTATTATCGCTCACTATAGATCATCCTTTGCTGCAGCTATTATATAGGTCGTTCATAAAGGGACGGATTGTCATCCGCCCCGGGGTTGTCACTTAATCGCCGCATGTGGACGGAGGCGCTTCAGTACCTGCTTCCACATTGATTTTGTCTGAGACCGTGTCCCTGATGACAGAGATGACCAGCTGCAGCAGATAATTAATATCGCTCTGGCTCTGCTGGAACTCGTTCACCAGCGGGATACTGTCGATTTCATCCTGGAGGGCCGCAATCTCCCCTTCAATCTTCTCGACCATCGCCTGGTTCTTGAAGCTCTCGAAGGCGACAATCTCCTTCTGCTTCTTCTTGATGGCAGCGATCAGACCCTGCACACGCTCATGCCGCTGAATCTTCAGCTCGGCCTGCTGGAACTGGCGGACCTCGTCGCTGGTGGAGATCAGCGCAGCCAGCTCCTTGGCTTTGCCCATAATATCTTCTCGTACAATTAAATCCCGGGTGTTGTGGGTCACCATCCCATATGCATTCAATCGCGCCTCTTCCTGACTCAAGCTTCTCGCCCCATTTCTATAAATTTAACGGACTGCAGCGGGTTCCGCCTGATAGTCCCCTTGAATATACCATGTCTTCGCACCGGTAATGCTAACCTGCACCAGCGTGCCAACCAGTGAAGGCGGCCCCTCAAAATGCACCAGCTTCCCGTCACGCGTCCGTCCGGCGAGAATCTGCGGGTTGTTCTTGCTCTCGCCTTCCACCAGCACCTCAGCCAGCTTGCCCAGCATCCGCTCGTTCCCCTGCCGGCTCTGCTCTTTGATCAGATCATTGAGGCGCTGGAGCCGTGCACTCTTGACCTCCGACGGAACATTATCCTCCATCCCGGCGGCCGGTGTCCCCTCACGCGGAGAATAAATGAAGGTATACGCCATATCATACCCTACTTCGCGCACAAGTGACAGTGTGTCCTCGAACTGTTCCTCGGTTTCGCCGGGGAAGCCGACAATAATATCGGTCGTCAGTACCGCATCCGGCACGCCTGCCCTAATCTTGCGCACCAGCTCCAGATAAGCTTCCCGCGTGTATTTGCGGCTCATCCGCTTCAGCACCGCCGTACTTCCCGACTGTACCGGCAGGTGGATATGCTCGACCAGATTGCCGCCTTTGCCCAGCACATGAATCAGCTTATCGTCAAAATCGCGCGGATGCGAGGTCATGAAGCGCACGCGCGGAATATCGATCTTCCGCATGTCGTCCATCAGATCGCCGAAGGTATAATCAATATCCGTGAAGTCCTTGCCGTAAGCATTGACATTCTGCCCCAGCAGCGTTACCTCCTTGAACCCCTGGCGGGCCAGCTCCCGCACCTCAGCCAGTACATCCTCCGGCCGCCTGCTCCGCTCCTTGCCCCGTGTGAACGGCACAATGCAGTAGGTACAGAACTTGTCACAGCCGTACATGATATTCACCCAGGCGCGCAGCCCCTCCCGCTTCTTCGGCAGGTTCTCGATAATGTCGCCTTCCTTGGACCAGACTTCAATCACCATCTCCCGGCTGAACACCGCTTCCTTAATCAGCTCCGGCAGGCGGTGGATATTGTGTGTGCCAAAGATCAGATCGACGAAGCCGTGCCGCGCCATAATCCGGTTAACCACGCCTTCCTCCTGGGACATGCAGCCGCAAATTCCAAGCAGCAGATCCGGCTTCTCCAGCTTCAGTGTCTTCAGATGGCCGAGCTCGCCGAACACCTTATCCTCCGCATTCTCGCGGATCGCACAGGTATTCAGCAGGATGATATCCGCCTCGCTGCGATCTTCAGCCGCCCGGTAGCCAAGCTGCTCCAGCATCCCCTTTATCGTCTCAGTATCATGTTCATTCATTTGGCAGCCGTAGGTGGTAATATGATAGCTTTTGCCGCGCCCGAACTCCTCCATCTCCGGCGGAATCTCGAAATGATAATGCACCTCGATCTCTTCCCTGCCCCGGCGCTTACCTTCCTTATAATCAGGCTGGCTGTTGATCTGTACGTTTCTGCCTTTGATGCGGTAGGTGGTTTTGCCTTCGGATTCGCTTATGATTTTGGCATCTGTGAAATCGAAATACTCCCCGTAATCCTTGCTCCCCTTCGCCATGCTTAAAGTCACATCCTCTGCTGATATCCCCGTATTTTCAGAGCTTTTCTAGTGTAAAATTATATCATAAGACTCCCAATAGATACCATTCTATGTCTACGGCAAGTTGGATTATAAGGCTTTACTATAACGTATACGTCATCGTTTATAGTATTGATGAGGAGGGAACCTTCACCATGATCCGCATTGGAGAGTTAGCTAAGACAGCCAAGATCAGCAAAAGAACCCTGTATCACTATGAACAAATCGGATTGTTACAGCCCGCACATATCGCGGAGAACGGATACCGCTATTATGATAGTCAAGCCATCCTGCGGCTGCAGAAGATCCTTTTACTGAAATCGATAGGCTATACCTTGGAGCAAATTAAAGAGCTGTTACAGTGTACGCACCCTGCGCACGAAAACGATGATTGGATTACTTCATTGAATGAGCAGATCGAGCTGATTGAACAGAAAAAAGAAGAATTAAGCCGGAAGCAGTATTATCTCCGCTCAACCATTCATGCCATCCGGCTCAAAGGAACGGAGCAGCTGCAGGATCTGACGCATATCATTAGCGCCATGAATGAGCGCCCTTTAACTGAAGGCGTCATTGCTCCCGAATTCAGAGCGGATTCAACCTTCACGGCTGAGGAGACACAAATTCTTCAGCGTCTTCCTGTATTCGGCAGCAGCAACCGGCGAATGGAGGAGCTGGTAGACATGATGGGGCAGGCAGGTGGGATGATGTCCTCCTCTCCCTATTCTTCGGAAGCCCAGGCTCTGGCGGGCCGGCTGTATAACAAAGCACTGGAGCTGTTCGAGGGTGATGCCGGGCTGCTTGATAAGTATTGGGAGCAGATCAGACCCGCTGACGGGGCATAGCCTGTGGTGATGGGCATGGACCATGCATTTATGAATTTTGTAGATGAGATGCTCCGCTATTATCTGCACCAGAAGAAAGGAGAACAGACATGAGCAGAGTTAAACAAACAGACATTGCTTTCAAAAAAATCCGGGTCCTGGCCGTGCTGGCATGGGTGCTGGTTCTATTATCGGCCTGCGGAGTAACACAAGAAGCCAAGGATGGAATGAACGCAGAGCCCTCCCCCATACAGGCTGAACCCGATGCGGATGCCATACGCATAGAGGTGCTAATTGAAAGCGACAGCGATTCAGCGGTTAATCTTGAGGTCGAAATCGATGCCCGGAAGCATCCGGAGAGTGTGTATCTGGATGCCATTGAACTTCCTTATAAGGAGGAGTTCACCGTCCCCAAGGACACGTTCATCCCGTTGAATTCCACGAAGGTGCAGGCCGGCAAGGATGAAGCGGCCAGCTGGAT
The DNA here is from genome assembly GCF_022234545.1 of Paenibacillus piscarius. Lineage (GTDB taxonomy): Bacteria > Bacillota > Bacilli > Paenibacillales > Paenibacillaceae > Paenibacillus_AQ > Paenibacillus_AQ piscarius. Next base: position 19,041 of record NZ_JAIEUI010000005.1, on the reverse strand, counting down.
AAGCTGTACGATTCTGTATGACGGAGAGGTAGTCGCCACACACAAATCCAGAGGGGATACGGCGAAGGCCGTATGCGAGAAGACTTTCCAACTGGGGCCGGGATAACGGACAAGGCCTCAGTCCTCAGATTCCCAGCTTCACGGACAAAAAAAACACCCCATGCCCACGGACATCAGCGGATAAACACAGGTTTATGTTTAGCTGATGCTGTGAGCACAGGGTGATAGGGCTGACTTCTATCTATCAGTACAAATTAGTACAAAGTCTTGGTCGACTCGGAGGTGAAAGGAAGAATCTCGTCCGCCTTGCCCGCCTGTACTTTGGCAGGCCATGCCGGATCACTGATCAGCGCCCGGCCAACCGCGACCAGATCGAATTCGGCCCGTTCCAGGCGCTCCAGCAGACGGTCGATGTTATCCTCCTGATTCTGCTCGGTGACTCTACTAGTGAATGCGCTGTCCAGCCCCACAGAGCCTACCGTAATGGTCGGCTTCCCTGTGATCTGCTTCGTCCAGCCCGCCAGGTTAAGCGCAGAGCCCTCGAATTCAGGCTCCCAGAAGCGCCGGGTGGAGCAATGGAAGATATCTACGCCCGCATTGCTGAGCGGGGTAAGGAAGCGGCTCAGCTCATCAGGAGTCCCGGCCAGCTTCGCATCATAGGCTCCGGCTTTCCACTGGGAGAAGCGCAGCACAATCGGGAAGTCCGGCCCCACCGAGCGGCGGCAGGCATCGATAATCTCCACGGCGAAGGTGGTTCGCGCCTCCAGGTCGCCGCCGTATTCATCGGTCCGGCGGTTCGTCTTCTCCCAGAAGAACTGGTCGATCAGATACCCGTGCGCGCCATGCAGCTCAATCCCGTCGAAGCCGATCTCCTTGGCGGACTTGGCCGCCTTGGCGAAGGCGCTGACAATCCCCTGAATCTCACTCTTGGTCATCGGCTCCGTAATCTGCTCTCCGGCCAGATCCAGCCCGGACGGGCCGATAGGCAGCGCAGAAGCGTTAGGCAGCTCACCGATCTTGCGCGCCATACCAACATGCCAGAGCTGAGGCATAATCTTGCCTCCGGCAGCGTGTACCTCGCGCACCACCTGAGCCCACCCTTCCAAGGCCGCTTCACCGTGAAAGTTCGGGATATCCTGGTGGCTGACTGCAGCCGGATGGTCAATAGCGGTGCCTTCAGTAATAATCAGCCCTACTCCGCCTTCCGCGCGGCGGCGGTAATACGCCGCGACCTCAGGACCCGGCACGCCTCCCGGCGAATGCACTCTTGTCATGGGCGCCATAACTACGCGGTTAGCCAGTGACAGGCCCCCGCCTTCAAAAGGTTCAAACAATGCTGCAGCGTTCATAATCAGCCTCCAGTTCATATGATGATTACTTTAAGTAAGCAATAGTATGACGGTTCCCGGCGGCAAATGCAAATGAGCGCTGAGCAGAACAGCAGTAATCCTTTTATAAGTCCAGAATGCCGGCTCTCGGGGTAACACGGAAGGCGGCAGCCAGATCCGCCAATTGCTGATCTGTAATCTTCTGTTTAATCTCTCTTCCGCCGATCAGGTTATAGACGATCGCTGCCTTCTCAATAGTCTCCACCAGACCGAATGTCGCATCCATCGTCTGGCCGGTCACGAAGATGCCGTGCTGCGGCCAGATGACGACACGGTAATCCTTCATTTTGTCCGCGGTCGCCCGCCCGATCTCGCTGCTGCCCGGAACCATCCATGGAATGACACCGACGCCGTCCGGGAAGACCACGAGGCACTCTGTACACATCTCCCAGAGGGTCTTGGTGAACTTCAGCTCATCCAGCTCATGAGTGAAGGTCATGGCAATCACATTCGTGGCATGCGTGTGCAGGACGATCCGGTGCGAGGGGTCTGCCTTCAGGCGTTCGATATGGCTCATGAAATGGGAGGCCAGCTCACTGGTCGGAACGGCTCCGCCGCGCAGCCCCCACAGTACCTCCACGCTCTCGCCGCTGCTGCTGACACGCAGCACCCCCAGATTGGCCTCCGGATCCTTAATGACATTGCGGAAGTATTTGCCCGACCCGGTCACGATGAAGTATTTGCCCGCCAGCTCCTTTACAGGAAAGGTAAGGCTTATTGTACGCAGCGGCTCGCGGATATTAATATATTTGGCAACCTCAGCTTCATCGAGCAGGTAACTGACATTGCCCCCGTTCAGCTCATCCCAGCCCAGGGACCACATGTGATGGGTTATTTCCGACATTTCCCCGATAAACGGTGCGGTCACGCCGGAGATATAACCAGCGGATTCAATAATGGTTGTAGTCATCTATTCTCTCTCCTTATCTGTTAGCCAGTACGTCCTGCTCATAACGCTTCACTTCAGACAGCCATTGCTCACGGACCGGCGTCCCCTGTGATGCACAGTAATAATCCCAGACGGCACCGAACGGGTAGGATTTGAATTCCTCGACCAGAGCCAGCCGTGAGGTATAATCTCCAGCCTGTTCAATGGCCCGAAGCTCCTCAACCGGCTCCAGCATGGCGCGGAGCAAGGCCTTAATAGTATTGCGTGTGCCGATGACCCAGGCAGCCAGGTGGTTGATGCTGCCGTCGAAGAAGTCGAGGCCGATATGGGTGCGCGGCAGCAGGTCCCCGCGGACCAGCTCGCGGGCAATCTCCAGCAGCTCATCATCCATCGTAACCACATGATCACTGTCCCAGCGGACCGGGCGGCTGACATGCAGCAGCAGCTGGTCGCTGAACATCAGGATGGAGCTGAGTTTGTTAGAGATCACTTCTGTGGGATGGAAATGCCCCGCATCCAGACAGATGGCTTTGCCGCGTGTCATGGCGTACCCCATGTAGAACTCATGCGATCCGACAACGTAGCTCTCCGAGCCGATACCGAACAGCTTGCTCTCCACAGCATCGACATTGTACTGCGGATCAATCTCCTCGCTGAAAATATCGTCCAGTGATTCCTTCAGGCGCATACGCGGTGCCAGCCGGTCCACCGGCGTGTCCTTGTAGCCGTCAGGTACCCAGAAATTAGTGACGCACGGCTGGCCCAGCTCGCGGCCGAATTGTTCGGCAATGCGCCGGGAAGCCTTGCAGTGCTGAATCCAGAAGCTGCGGATGTCCTCGTCCGCATGGCTGAGGGTGAAGCCGTCCGCCGCCTTCGGATGCGAGAAGCAGGTCGGATTGAAGTCCAGGCCTAAGCCCTGCTCCTTCGCCCATTCCACCCAGCCGGCGAAATGGCGCGGCTCCAGCTCATCCAGATCCACCTGCTCGCTGGTATCGGCATAGATGGCATGAAGATTGACCTTGTGCTTGCCGGGAATGAGCGAGAGCGCCTTCTCCAGATCCTGCCGCAGCTCCTCCGGTGTACCCGCGCGGCCGGGGTAGCTTCCGGTCACGGCAATGCCGCCGCTCAGCTCTTTATCCTTGAACAGGAAGCCGCGCACATCGTCCCCCTGCCAGCAATGCAGCGATACTTTGATCTGCGCCAGCTTCCCCAGTACCTCATCCGTATGAATGCCATGAGCGGCATATAATTTCTTCGCTTCGTTATAGCTATTAAGAATGCTCTGATCCATGCTGTTGCCTCCTAGATTATATAGTGAATATCCGCTCACCTATGAAGCCGCTCCCACCGGACCAGCAGCTCCGCCAGCTGAGGAACCGGCTGCGGCAGATAAGACCGGACCGCGAAGGAATCGGCGATAATCCGCCGGGCTTCATGAATGTCTGACACGCGGCCCGCCTCAATCATCTGCACCGCCAGATTGCCAAGCGCCGTAGATTCGGTCGGTCCGGCCAGCACTTCCCTGCCGGTAACATCTGCGGTCAGCTGGCAGAGCAGGCCGTTGTTAGCGCCGCCGCCGACAATCTGCAGGACCTGGATGCGCTGCCCGGTGAGCTCTTCAAGCTCTGCCAGATACGTATGGTAGGACATGGCCAGACTGTCAAAGATACAACGCGCCAGCTCGCCCGCCGTCTGCGGCACAGGCTGGCCGCTCTCACGGCAGGCCTGGCGGATCTCCTCAATCATATCGTCTGGGTTCAGAAAACGGGGATGATTGCACGGAATCAGGCTGCGGAAGCCTTCACAAGCTCCGGCCTGCTCCGCCAGCTCAGCGAAGCTGTACCTTCCGCCGTCCAGTCGGCGAACCTCCTGGATGAGCCACAGCCCCATGATATTCTTCAGGAACCGGTAGGTGCCGTAAGCGCCCCATTCGTTCGTATAATTGGCCGCCATCGCTCTGCTGTCATTGATCGGGTGATCCAGCTCTACCCCAAGCAGAGACCAGGTCCCGCTGCTGATATAGGCGGATGACCTGCCTTCCGGGAGTGGTGCGCCAAGGACCGCTGACGCGGTGTCGTGTGTAGCCGCGCAGATCAGGCGGCACTCCGGCAGATCATATTCCGCTCGCAGCTCCGGCGTAATGAAGCCGAGCTCCTCCCCAGGCTCGGTTAACGGAGCGAACTGTTCACGCCGCAGACCCAGGAATGCCAGCAGCTCTGCATCGAAATCACGGGCTGCAAGATTCAATAGCTGGGTCGTGGAGGCATTGGTAACCTCGTTCATCTTACGTCCGCCGAGGCGGTAGTAGAGATAATCAGGCACCAGCAGGATCTGCTCTGCCGACTCCAATTCTTCCCGGTTATGCGCGTACAGCTGATACAGCGTATTGAAGGTAAGCTGCTGAATGCCGGTCTTCGCGTATACCTGATGCGGCGGAAGCTGCTTTGCGACCTCCTCCATCACCCCGTCCGTCCGGCGGTCCCGGTAGGCGTAGACCTCGCTGATCCGCTCGCCTCCGGCATCCAGCAGCACATAATCGACTCCCCAGGTATCAATGCCCAGGGTGCATTCGTGAATGCCTTTTACCTTCGCCAGGTGCAGCCCCTTAATAATCTCATCGAATAAATAATCCATCTCCCAGAAGCAGGAGCCGTCCCGCTCCGTGAAGCCATTGCTGAAACGGTGAATCTCCGCAAGCGTGAGGCTCCCGTCCACGAGCTGTCCAAGTACAAGCCGTCCGCTGGAGGCGCCGATATCGACGGCGATATGATAGGTCATACGGAATCTCCTATTCTATGGCAGATAATCTACAGAATTTTGCGAAATAACGCGATTACTTCTTCTTTGGTTGGAATAAAAGGGTTACCGGGTGCGCAGGCATCCTTCATAGCATTCTCGGCAAGCAGCTCAAGGTCTACTTCAGCTACACCCAGCTCGGACAGGCTTATCAACCATCAGCTCCGGATCATTCACCGAGATGGCAGCGATACTGTTCTTGTCTACCATCACCATCTTAATATGGCGCTCTTCATCCGTAATCACGTAGTTGATCGTCACTTCACTTGAAGTCCCGGCTGTCGTGTTCACTGCGACAATCGGCAGAGATTTATTCTTGGATTTGTGAACGCCTTCATAATCGGCAATGCGCCCGCCGTTAGTGGCTACAATTCCTATCGCCTTGGCCGTGTCCTGCGGCGAGCCGCCGCCGATGGAGATCAGATAGTCACATTCGTGCTGCTTCAGGAAGTCTACGCCGTCGTGGACATTTTTGCAGGTAGGGTTCGGCTTCACTTCATCATATACCACGTACTGAAATCCCGCTTCATCCAGCACGGCCAGCAGCTTTCCGGCGATTCCGCTCTTCATCAGGAATTTGTCTGTGACCACAAGCGCCTTGTTCAGGTTCAGCTCTTGAATGTACGGGGCGATGTCCTTCAGACAGCCCTTCCCCATAATGTTGATCGACGGCACATAATAGACATGAGTACTCATTGCTTAACCAGCCTCCCGGGCACATCAATAGTTAATGAACACTGTAAGCAAACCGCTCCCTGTTGACCTTCTCATCGTACTGCCTCCAATCTGTGTTGTCAACATATTAAATAATATAAATGTTGTTTTATTTTGTTTATTGTCTGGTTCGCGGGAAATAAACGGTCATTATTGTGGGTTTCAGAAATAAATCAGCTTCAGCATGTTGTACAACACAGAAATAACAGTCTATATTAAGACTATTAACTCCAGAAAGGTGATACATATGCTCGCTGCCGAAAGACGCAAAAAAATAATCGATCTTGTCCATCAGGACAAACGGGTGCTGGTCTCTGATCTGAGCCGGATGTTCGAGGTTACAGAGGAGACCATCCGCAGAGACCTGGAGAAGCTGGAGAAGGATGGCATTGTCAGCCGGACATACGGCGGAGCCATGCTGAACAGGCATACCAATGAGGATCTGCCCTTTCTGACCCGGGGTGCGCTCAATACGGATATCAAGCGAAGAATAGCGATCCAGGCGCTGGATCTGATTAAAGACGGGGATACACTGATGGTGGACCCCAGCTCGACCTCGTTTGAATTCCTGAAGCTGCTGGGTAATAAAAGCAATCTGACAATCATCACGAATTCCATCCACATCCTGCATGAGTTCGCTAATTCGAGCCTGAACATTATTTCCACAGGCGGGTCCCTCCGCCACCGTTCCTTGTCGCTCGTTGGTCCCGTGGCCCATGAGACCATTAAACGCTACAATGTGGACACCGCTGTCATCAGCTGCAAGGCCATCGATATGGACCGCGGGGTTACCGACTCCAACGAGCCTGAATGCGAGCTGAAGAAGCACATGCTGCGCCAGGCGGACAAGGTGGTGCTGCTGGCTGATCATACCAAGTTCGGCAAGACCGCATTCGCCGGACTCGCAGAACTGGGGCGGATTGATGTGCTGATTACCGACCGTAAGCCCTCCGATGCGTGGATGAAGCGGTTGTCAGAGATGAATGTGGAAGTATTGTATTAATATTAAGAGAGGAGAATTCATCCTGTGGGCAAAAAGAGGAAAACCTTACCCGCCGACTTCGGCGAGCTGGTTACAACAGGGGATATCGGCGCACTGAAGGCTGTTTTTGAGAAATGCGACTGGAATGCAACCTTGGGGTACTACAAGGAGCCCGCGCTCAGCATGCGGCAGATTCCGAATGAGCTGGTCCGCTGGCTGGTGGAGCAGGGCGCCGATATTAACGCCAGGGATAAATACCAGCGTACTCCGCTGCATTCACAGGCCGGGAACTGGTCGGGTAATATGCCGTTATTCCTGGAGCTTGGCGCAGAGCTGGAAGCCCTGGATTATCAGGACGAGACCCCGCTTCACGCCGCAGCCAACTACTACCGGGCCCAGGCAATAAGGGATCTGCTGGCGCATGGTGCCAATATCCATGCCGTGAACAAGCGGGGAAATACGCCGCTGGCGAAGGCACTGATCAATTGCCGGAACATCGATATTGTCAATATGGCAGACATCGCGGCTCTGATGCTGGAAGCCGGGGCAGAGGTCACTCCGGAGATGAAGGAATCTGTGGTGAAGATCGGCAAGAATTTTGAATTCATCAGAGCGAATTTCAATAAAGACTACCTGGACGAAACCGTAGCGGGCCTGGACAAGCTGTACAAGCTGTTCGGTGTAGCGCCTGTAGCCGAGCGGGTGATGCATGACGGTATCTCCCCCATCAGGGTGAACAGCACAAGATGGCAGGAGCAGCATCAGGAGCTATGGGAGGCGCTCATCCCCGGTTCAGGACCTGCGACTACGGTGCAGGGAGAGGTCATTCGCATCACAGGAAGGATCTCTTATGAAATTCTGAATAATGGCGGTGGCAACTGGGACCGCGATTTCCGCCAAATGCTCGATGCGCTGCTCCGCCACTTCGCCTCTGGCACACCACTGGACCCGACGCTCCTCCAGGAAGCCGCACAATTGGCCGGTTATCTGCGCCAGGTTAACGGCAACGATGAACCGGCCAGATTATGCGAGTTGGCTGTGGAATGGGTGCTGGCGAATCCGCAGCCTGTGGCGCTGCCGCAGCCGGATTACAAGCGCTGAGTGCTCCGCTTCAGGTGAACGGGCTGCGTCAGGATGCCGGTCCCTTGGACAGCATGATATTCAGAATGGCCTGGTCCGTTGCGGCAAGCCCCTCCTGGACCAGGGTCTCCATATTCCTGATCGTATCCTCCACCTGCCCGAAGATCACGCCGTCGTTCAGACTCGGCGATATATTATTCATGGCCAGGGTGGCGGACTGGATGGCAGCGTTGGTAGCCGTTGAGATCTTAAGCGCGCAGGTCGGCTTGGCACCGTCACAGATCATGCCGGATGTAGAGGCAATGGTATTCTGGATGCTGTGTTTGATCTGGTCCAGACTGCCGCCCATCAGATAGACGATGCCGCTGCCTGCTCCCACGCCCCCGGCAATGCCTGACCCGCAGAGCGGCGAGAGGCGGCCGATGTAATGCTTGACATGGATGGTAATCAGGTTGCTGAGCGCCATAGCTCTGGCCAGGGTCTCCTCATCCTTGCCGAGGAGCTCGGCCAGGGCAATAACCGGCATGGTACAGGCAATGCCCTGATTCCCGCTGCCTGCGGTGGTCATGACCGGCATGGCACTGCCGTCCATCCGCGCATCCGAGGCCGCTGCCGTGGCGGCAATAATCCGGTTCGCTACATCCGCACCGAACAGATTATGCGCCGATTGCTGGCTCATTTTCCGGCCTACCTGTAGACCATACTCCCCGCGCAGCCCTTCCTCCGAGATCGCCCTATTCATGCTCGCTCCTTCCAGCAGAAAGCGCAGCTCCTCGAACGGTGTGTTCTGAACGAATGCATACATGTCTTCCAGAGAGACTGAGGACAACCCGTCAGCCAGCAGAGGCGAATCCTCGCAATCGGCCTTGTCCACTCCAGTCTCAAGCCGCTTGCCATCCTTGGCGGAGGAGATCACGCGGGTATGCTCCTTCGCCACGATTATCGTTGCTGTATGATTGCGGCTGCGCACTGTGGCTTCAATATATAGCTTCTCCGGCGTATCCTTCAGTTCCACCTTAATCAGCTTCCGCGCAAGAATGTCCTCGGCCTTCGCCAGCTCCTCCGGCGTCAGCCCGGACAGAATCTCCAGCTTGCGGTGTGAGCGGCATACTACCGCCCCCAAGGCCGCCGCAATCGGCAGCCCGGTCTGACCTGTCCCAGGAATTCCAACGCCCATCGCATTCTTGATGATATTGCCGCTAAGGTGCAGCTCGATCGCCGTCACTTCTTCCTGTACCAGCTCAGCGGCCATCGAGACCGCATAAGCAACCGCAATGGGCTCCGTGCAGCCTTCGGCCGGTACAATCTCTTGCCGTAACACTTCCAGTAGATTAATCATCTGCAGATCACCATTCCTCTGTCCTGTCGGTCTATGTCTATGTCTTATTCTATTTCTATATAGTACATCAGATAGACAGTCCGGGGAACACCCGTTATTACCCATCACCCGCCCAGCTTCACCAGCCGCTTCAGCCCTTCCGTGAAGGCCCAGCCCCCTGCACCCGCCAGAATCGTATTATGGAATAGTCTGAGCGCGAGCGAATATGTGATACTGCCAATGACAATTTCGACCGCACAGAAGCGGAGGATATCCCGTTTCGTGATCAGATAGACGGTAAACTCCTGATTGCGGCGCACCGGCCACCCCTCCTGTCTATAATATATTTCTGTACTTATATGCGCTCTACGGGTTGTCTGATTCTCTGCACAGGGCCAACACAAAGAGCAGCACTTCTCCACTAATGGAAAAATGCTGCTTATTGGTGCGTTTGGCGGGCATTCACAGAATTCGGGTGCATTAATACCTTTCATTCCTCTGCCCGGACTGCCTTCCCGCTTAAGCTCCGGCCGAACCGCCGTTTACTTCGGCTCCACCGCATGGCCGCCGAATTCGTTGCGCAGCGCGGCTACGACCTTGCCGGTGAACGTGTCGGTCTCAAGCGACCGGTAGCGCATAAGCAGCGCCATGGCGATAACCGGCGTAGCGGCCTGCAGATCGAACGCCGTCTCCAGCGTCCATCTGCCTTCCCCGGAGGAATGCATCACACCCTTGATGTCCTCCAGCTTGGCATCCTTGGAGAAGGCGCGCTCGATCAGCTCCATCAGCCAGGAACGGACCACCGAGCCGTTATTCCAGACGCGGGCCACCTGCTCGAAGTCGAAGTCATAGCCGCTCTTCTCCAGCACCTCGAAGCCTTCACCGATTGCGGCCATCATCCCGTATTCAATACCGTTATGCACCATCTTGAGGAAATGCCCGCTGCCGGATTTGCCTGCATACAAGTACCCGTTCTCTACAGCGGTATCACGGAACAGCGGCTCGGCCACCGCCCAAGCTTCCTCATCACCGCCAACCATGTAGCAGGCGCCGTGGCGTGCGCCTTCCATCCCGCCGGACGTGCCTGCATCCAGGAAATGAATGCCGCTTGCCCCAAGCTCCTCATGCCGGCGGATCGACTCCTTATAATGAGAGTTCCCGGCTTCAATGATAATATCACCCTTGGACAAGAGCGGCGTCAGCTCGGTGATCACCGAATCCACAATCGTATGGGGCACCATGATCCAGAGGATGCGCGGAGATTCCAGCTTGCCGGTGAGCTCCTCCAGACTTCCTGCACCAGACGCCCCCCGCCCGGCGAGCTCCTGTACCGCAGCGGCATTCACATCGTACGCAACGACCTCATGATCATGCTCTAACAGATTCTGTCCCAGGTTAAGGCCCATTTTGCCAAGTCCAATTAAACCAACTTTCATTATGAATCCCTCCAACAAAGTGTAGTCATGTATAAGCTAACTCTATCCGCTTGCTGTTACCCCCGCCGCTTATGCTCCCGGCCGGATGACGTCCGGCTCGATCCCGGCTGTCCGACGGACACGGGCAGGCTCTTCTGCATTCTCCGGTTCATCCAGCCACCAGTGGAATTCGCCAAGGAGCTGGTCTGCCGCGGCCGGGCCATTAGATCCGGCAGGATACAGTTCCAGCGGCAGGCTGCCTTCTGCTGTTGCTTCGATTATAGGCTGAACCCACTGCCAGGACAACTCTACTTCCTCCCAATGGGCGAAGAACGTGGCATCGCCGAGCATCGCGTCATAGATCAGATTCTCATAAGCCTCGGGCACATCGGAATTACCCGGCTCATGCTTAATGCTAACCGGCTCAAGCTCACCGTGCTGAAGCGGGTTCTTGGTGTTCAGAGTCAGAGAGATGCCCTCATGCGGGCCAATATCAATCACCAGCAGGTTAGGATCAAGCGGCAGCTTGTTACGGTTCATGTTATGCACATCATTAAACGGCTCTTTGAATTCTATAACTATCCGTGTGGATTTCTCTTTCATGCGCTTACCTGTACGAATATAGAACGGCACATCCTTCCACAGCGGATCATCGATCCACAGGCGTGCTGCAATATACGTCTCATTCTGGGAAGTGGCTGCGATCCCCGGTTCAGCGGTATATGCAGGCACTTGCTGTCCGCGCATCTCCCCCGCTGCATACTGGCCGCGCACTACATGCTGTGATACCTCTTCAGCGAGCAGGGGGCGGACGGAACGGATGACATGCCGCTTTTTGCTGCGGACATCTTCCGGGGTACTGTCCTTCGGAAGCTGCATCGCCATCATCATGAGCAATTGGAGCATATGGTTCTGGAACATATCACGCAGCGCGCCAGCCTTATCGTAGTAACCCGCCCGCTCTTCTACCCCTACAGTTTCACTGGCGGTAATCTGGACATTCGCGATATACCGGTTCTGCCACAAGGCGCGCAGCACAGGGTTGGAGTACTTCAGCACCTCCAGGTTCTGCACCATCGGCTTGCCGAGGAAGTGGTCAATCCGGAAGATTTCCTCCTCTGCAAAAGCTGCGCTCAAGCTCTCATTAAGCACACGCGCCGACTGCAGATCCCGTCCGAACGGCTTCTCGATGATCAGACGTTTCCAGCCCTTGGTATCCCCGAGTCCGCTGGCATTGATATTACCGGCAATCTCTCCGAAGAATTCGGGACCGACCGACAGATAGAACATGCGGTTCTGCGGAAGCCCGAGCTCCTCCTCCCGGCGCTGTACATGCCCAAGCAGCTTCACATAATCCTCAGGACGTCCAACATCCAGCACACTATATTCAAAAGCCCGCAGGAAATCCTGCAGCACCGCTGTATCCTCTAACGGACGCCGCGAGAAGGTGCGCAGCGAATCCAGCACCTGACGCTGGAACGTCTCATTAGTGAGTTCCCGTCTGCCTAGCCCAATGATGGAGAGAGGACCGGAAAACTTGCCATCAGTGAACAGGTTGTATAGAGCGGGGAAGATTTTCCGCTTCGCCAAGTCCCCGGTTGCGCCAAAAAGTACAAATGTAGATGATTCCACTTTCATTCCTCCCGTAATTATTATTTTAATATATAGTTACTTATTATTACTCATTAACTTTATAACACACATCATACGACTATACAATCAATTCGTCAATCTCAATTCGACATTTACGATAATTACCCAAACATGCCAAATAGCAGGCCTTCTATTTAGAAGACCTGCCGGCATACTCCTGCTCAGAACCATGAAGCTACGAGATCATTAATCGGCTTATAGAGCACCACAAGAAACAGCAAGGGGCTGGGCACCTGAATCTTCAGCAGGGTGCATATCGTGGCAGCGAGTCCGCCCGCCCAGAGAACGAGGTACACCATACGGTCCCGCCGCTTCTGTCTGCCCTTCAGGGAGGGGAGGTCAATCACTGCACAGCCGGCTGCCATGAGGAGAACAACAACGACCATCAGCATAGTCAATCACTCCTTGATTTCATCAATAAAAGAATTATCAATCGTTCCAATCCGGTTGATAGTCACCGTAGCTTTGTAGTGAACGGGCAGGTGTGCGAGATAGTTCTCCTGCTCCCTCAATTTAGACCAGACCTTAGGACTCTTCCGGTAGACCGACCGTCCGAAGCCAAAAATATCAGCATTATAGTTCTCCGTAATAATCTTCACCGCCGTTTCCATCCGCTCTACAATCCGTTCCTGCGTCTTCAGCTCCAGCTCACGAATCTTGCTCTCCGTGTCCAGCTTATCCGGTCCCTCAATTTCCTCCACATTGCATAACGCCTCCACACTCAGATAAATATGCGGCTCGCCGTTGATGATCTTCACCTTGCGCCTGGTCTTGGCTTCCAGCGCCTCCATGACGATCACGCTTCCATTCTTGTCTTTGAAGTTTCCTGTATTCTTGGTTACATTATCGATCACATAGTTGTAACCGACGGTTAGAGCACCGTCCATCCAGCCAATCAGCCTGTCTCCCTTGAAGATCGCAACACTTTTATAGCGTAGCCTGGTATCCGGATTGGTCCGTTCCACATTGCTCTTCCCGGCGCCTGTCTCTGGGTCCCCCTCCACCTCAACTCCAGTCAAGACGGGATTGGTGCCTTCATAGATCAGATCCTCAATGAATTCGTCCAGCGTAACCGCAATCGTCCTGGAGGAGATTCTGTAAGACTTGTCCAGAGAATTGAACAGCTTGTTCGCCGGCAGCCGGTCCAGCGGTGTCAACACCTTCAGCACATTCGCTGCAGTAGTATTGCGCGCCACCATGACGAAGAAATCCATACGCGGCTCACGGCTCCGCTTGAATACATCCAGCGTCTCTCCCACACCCTGGCGCGCCAGTTCCTCCCCTACAACCAGCACACGGATATGGCCCATGTAAGGCGATCGCGAGCTGACCAGATTGAACTTGCGGAGCGACTCGTAAACCGTTTTGACTCGGAAAGAATAGAACACTACAGGTACCCCGCTTCCTCCAGAACCCCCGGCACTCTGCGAGGAGATGGAGGAAGGAATCACAACCTGCATGGAGACCATATAGCCGTCCTCCACCTTGTCCAGACCTACCCCCAGCACAAAAGCTAATTCGTTCAGCTCCTTGCGTTCCCAGCACCCGCTAAGCAGCAGTGGAAGCAGCAATACGGGAATACAGGCTGTCAATGCCTTCATCAATCGTTTCTTCATTTTAAGACCCCCTGCGCTTGGGAGGAGCCTGCCGCCGGAGGTTCTGGGTCAGGTTCTGCTTAGGTCTGGTTCTGAGCAGTGGCCAAGTCAGCCTGAAGATGGAATCCTTAAGATCCTCTTGAACATAAGGACCGATCGGACTCATGTAAGGAACCCCGAACGAGCGCAGGCTGACGAGATGCAGCACCAGCACGAATACCCCGCACAGAACGCCGTACAAGCCCATGAATCCGGCCAGCCCAATCATCACAAACCGTATCATTCTGGCGGCAACCGACATTCCTGCTTCCGGGATGACAAAGCTTGCGATCGCTGTAATCGACACAATAATGACCATGGCCGAGGAGATGAAGCCGGCGGCAACCGCCGCCTGTCCGATGACCAGCGTACCTACAATTGAGACTGCCTGGCCGACATTCTTCGGAATTCGTACCCCCGCCTCACGCAGAATCTCATAGGTCAGCTCCATCATCACCGCTTCGACAAAAGCCGGAAACGGCACCGTCTCCCGCTGTGCGGCAAGACTGATCACGAGATTGGTCGGAATCATCTCCTGATGGTAGGTGGTGATGGCCACATAGAAGGCAGGAGCGAACGTCGTCAGGAAAAAGGCCAGGAAACGGATCCACCGCAGCAGCGAGGAAATATCGGCCCGCTGATAATAATCCTCTGCTGACTGAAAGAAGGAAACAAACACCGTTGGTGCCAGCAGCACAAACGGGGTACCGTCCACAAGAATCGCAACCTTCCCCTCCAGAATCCCTCCGGCAATGGTGTCGGGACGGTCACTGTTATAGATGGTGGGAAACGGTGTAACCGCTGTGTCCTGAATGAACTCCTCAATATATCCGCTCTCCAGAATACTGTCGGTATCGATAGCATCCAGGCGGCGCTTGACCTCCGCGACCAGTTCGGGGTTGGCAATATGCTTCAGATACATAATAGAGACGCTGGTCTGGGTGACGCGGCCAATCTGCATCGTTTCCAGCCACAGCTGGCTGTCTTTGATTTTACGGCGGACGAGGGCGGTGTTCGTCCGCAGATTCTCGGTGAAGCCCTCCATGGGCCCGCGCACAACAGACTGTGAAGTAGGTTCACTGACATTCCGCCCTTCCCAGCCGGGTAGGCCAATCCGCAGGGCTTCCGCCGAGCCCTCCACCATGATCATCACATTGCCGGACAGCAGGTCATGGATGAACGGGGCATAGTCGCGGACAACCGTAACATCGCCGGCCAGCAGCACGCGTCGGCTGAGGATCTCTATTTTCCGATCCGGATTCTCTTCCTCCAGCAGATCACAGATCCGCCCTTCCTGCAGTGAATAGAGAATGGAATGATGCAGCAACTGATTGTCGATAAGTCCGTCTATATAGAAAACCATAAGCTCCGTATGTTCCCCCAACTGCAGCCGCTTCCTTACCAGATCTGTGCTCTGGCCGAGCAGCCGGGACAGCTGTTCATCTACAGCTTCCAGAGCGGAGGCTAATTTGCCGTCATGTTCGTCTCTCATCTGTCACTTCACCCTCTTCTTCTGAGCAATCCGTTACGGTGATAGTTTGGTTGAAGGGTTAGTGAATTATTCTGAAGCGGAACATAAGGTACAGAGCACATAATTTCTGGAAGGAGCTATCATACTAAGAAGATTACAACAAGGCATTCGGTTCGCTCGTTATCGGAGAGGAGGATCGTAAGGGTGGGTATTGAAAAGGAACGGATCAGCACGGCGCAGATGGTTATTCTTGGACTGTTCACCTTGATCGGGGACATGGCTCTTGTCTATCCGACAACCATGACGACCGAAGCGCATCAGGATGCCTGGATCGCCGCACTCATCAGCATCCCGCTCGGTCTGGCTCTGATCTACCTGATGGTTAGCGTCGGAAACATCCATCCGGAGCGGACCATTATTGAAATCAGTCAGATGGTGCTGGGAAAATGGGCGGGCATCGCTGTCGGCCTATTCTATCTGAATTTCTTCGTCCTGGCTGCTTCCACATATGTCCGCGAGATGGAGGATTTCTTAACAACCCAGATTTATGAGGGCACTCCCGGCGGGGTCATCCGGTTCATGAGCCTTGTGATTCTGGTGTACGGGCTGCGTCTGGGACTGGAGTCAGTGGGCCGGGCGGCGCAGGTATTCTTTCCGCTGTTTGCCTTATTTCTGGTCTCGCTGATGATCCTCCTATTTCCCCAGGTTCAGATAGACCGGCTCTATCCTATGATGAACACACCTCTGCCGGGGATGCTGCATACGATTATGTTCGGGGTCTTTTACCCGTTCGGGGAGCTGTGTGTCTTCTTCATGGTGTATCCCTTCACCCGCAAGAACAGCAAGATTAACCGTGATATCTTCCTCTCCGTCTTCCTGGGAGCCGTGGGGCTGAATCTGATTCTGTTCCTCTCGCTGACCGTGCTGGGTGTCTATTTCTCGGAGCATAATTTCTATGCCGCCTACATTCTGGCCCAAAAAATCAATATCGCCAACTTTCTGCAGCGGCTCGAAGCCCTGATGGCGACTGCCTGGATTATCACCACTTACTTCAAAACAGCGCTATACTTCTATGCCTTCGTCCTGGGAACAGCGCAATTGTTAAAGCTTAAAAGTCACCGGCCGTTCATTTTTCCGGTCGCCTTCCTGATTTACGGATTGTCACAGCTCAGCTCTAAAAATATTGTCTTCTATGTCAAGGAAATCCCGGCGTACTGGGTCGATTGGAACCTCACTGTCTCCTTCGTGCTGCCGCTTACCATCCTCATCGTCTATAAAATGAGACGGCGCAGATCAGCACCGCAGGAATAAGCCTTGCCTTTCCAGGTAGCGTCTATGGCGGATGACGATTATAATGGGAACATTGAAATGTTTCTATTTTGTCATTGTGGGGAGCTGTTATGCATTATGATGAAACAGCTGTTTGAACCGATTCTGTTCCCGGACCGGCAATCGCTGATCTGGCAGTACCGGCTGCACACCGAGGATCATTACAAGGGCTACTACCACTGGCACCAATGCTGTGAGATCATGCTTGTCCATGGCGGACAGGGCAGTATAGTGGTTAATCAGCAGATGTATGATATCCGCCGGGGGATGCTGTTCTTCTTCCAGCCGCACCAGCTGCACCGGGTCTCCTCGGAGGTTTCGCCGGAAAGCCCGTTCATCCGCACCCTCTTCTACATCGACCCGCTGGCGGCAGAGCATCTGCTGCAGGGCTTCGGCAAACGGAAGGCAGTGTTCTCCGCGTTATGGCAGGACAACAGCCGGGCCTGCGGGTTCTACCTGGGAGACAGCACGGAGGCTGCTGAGTGGGCTTGCCGCAGCTATAATCAGAGCCGCGGAGCCGCCGTAGGGGAAGATTCCGAGGATATCACCCTCCTGCTTCTGCAGCTGCTTGATTGCATAAGGATTGCCGGGGGACTGCCGGGAGGAACAGGGGAACGGAGGAGCTTGCGTTATTCGGAGCAGATGATGAGCTGGATTGAAGCCCATTACCAGGAGGACATCACACTGGAGCAGCTTGCCGCGCTGACCCATCTGTCGAAATCCTATGTCTCGCGGATCTTCCATCAGGAGACGGGCAGCCGGCTGGTGGATTACCTCACTGCCCGGCGCCTGAAGCAGGCCTGCCGGCTGCTGGAGACTACGGACCTGTCTGTCGAGCAGATCGGGGCGGCATCCGGATTCCCGAACCCTTCCTACTTCAACCAGCTCTTCAAGCGGGTGCTGGGTACTACGCCGCTGAAGTACCGCAAAGGCCGATAAGGAACAGAACAATAAAACAACATTTACTCATATTAAAATACAACTTCCCGCCATAATAAATCGTTATACTGAGGCCATATCCTATATTCTTATGGAGGCGTCAGCGATGAATACAGCCTATTGGCAGGAAGTAATGAACCGGCTGGATGTGAAGGTATCCGGTATGATTCCACAGATCGGCGGGCGAAGCCCGCACGCTGCCGGAGCAGACGGCAGATATGATAATCCCGCAACTGACTGGTGGACCTCCGGCTTCTGGCCCGGAATGCTATGGGTCATGTATGATATGACCGGCAACGAAGCTTATAAGGAAGCAGCCTGGCCTTGGGACGAGAGCATAGGCCAGTGGTTCACGAAGCCGACCGAGGAGCTGCATCACGATGTCGGCTTTCAGTTCCTGGCAACCGCAGTGATCAAGCATACGCTGACCGGCGATGCGGACGGGCTGAGACGGGGGCTTGAGGCCGCTAACTACCTGGCGGCCCGCTACAATCCGGCAGGCCGGTTCATCCGCGCCTGGAACGGGGACAAGCACGGCTGGGTCATCATCGACTGCATGATGAACATCTCGCTGCTGTTCTGGGCCAGCCGGGTGACCGGCGATCCGCGTTACAGCCATATTGCTGTCAGTCATGCCGAGACCGCAATGACCCATGGCGTGCGCGAGGACGGGTCTACCAAGCATATTCTCTCCTTCGATTCCGGGACCGGCGCATATATAGAGAACTTCGGCGGACAGGGTTATTCCCCTGAATCCTGCTGGAGCCGGGGTTCGGCCTGGGGGCTGTACGGCTTCACGAACACCTACCGCAACAGCGGGGATGTCCGCTTCCTGAATACCGCCAAGCGCATCGCCCATTATTTCATCGCCGCTCTTCCAGACGATCATGTCCCGCACTGGGATTTCCGGCTGGCAGATGACAAGCGCATATTCAGGGACAGCTCTGCAGCCGCGATTGCCGCCTCCGGCCTGCTGGAGCTGGCGGAGCTGGTTCCGCCCGGCGAGAAGCGTGTGTACGCGGATGCCGCAGAGCGCATCCTGCGCTCGCTGACAGAGCATTATGCCACCTGGGACCAGCCGGAGCATGAGGCCATCCTGCTGCATGGAGCGGCCAGCGGAGACTCGCTCACAGACGTGTCGCTGATCTACGGCGACTATTACTATGTGGAAGCTGTAGCGAAGCTGAACGGCTGGAAGCACCGGGTGTTCTAGGCAAAGCTGGCAGCAGGCTCAATCAGCTTGCATGGACGCGTGAGCCGAACGTAATCGGAAATCCGATTACACTCGGTGCTGCGTGGGTGTGCGGGTTAAATGTAATCGAAAAACCGATTACATTGGGCACTGTGTGGGCGCTCAGGCTAATTGCGGTGCGACCCCCTTATCCCGGAGTCCTCCGTATACAATCGGTACTTGCCGTAACCTTGCTCTTTAT
>NZ_JAIEUI010000057.1 GCF_022234545.1 Paenibacillus piscarius | reverse complement strand
TTTCCCTCACGGTACTGATTCACTATCGGTCGCCAGGTAGTATTTAGCCTTAGCAGATGGTCCTGCCGGATTCATACGGGGTTTCACGTGCCCCGCACTACTCGGGATCCGTCTCGGAGGGATTAAACTTTTGGCTACAGGGCTTTTACCTCTATCGCGGGCCTTTCCAGACCTCTTCGCCTAACCTAACCTTTTGTAACTCCATGTGAGACGTCCCACAACCCCAAGGGGCAAGCCCCTTGGTTTAGGCTGTTCCGCGTTCGCTCGCCGCTACTGACGGAATCACTATTGTTTTCTCTTCCTCAGGGTACTTAGATGTTTCAGTTCCCCTGGTCTGCCTCTGCGTATCCTATGTATTCAGATACGAGTAACTGTGCATTACCACAGCTGGGTTTCCCCATTCGGACACCCCCGGATCAAAGCTTGCTTACAGCTCCCCGAGGCAGTTTCGTTGTTCGCCACGTCCTTCGTCGGCTCCTGGCGCCTAGGCATCCTCCGTGTGCTCTTA
>NZ_JAIEUI010000056.1 GCF_022234545.1 Paenibacillus piscarius | reverse complement strand
CACCCCATCGTTCACAGTTGGCCTTCGTCGTAGATATTGACGTAGATCCGCGGCTTAGGTAGCTTGAATTCTTTAAGCACTTCGTAGAATCTCTCCCGGGTGAAACTCCTGCGCTGACTTCTGCGGTTGAGCCATTTGTAAATCAAGTCCAGGGTTTGCATGTAGTAGGACTTCATTTTCTGTGAGTTATCCGTGATTCCATAGTATCGGTAATGACCCGACAGCTTGGACCGGATGACACCTAGAAACTCCTCCTGCTTCAGGTGGCGGTTCCACTTCATCCAACTCTTCATGGCTTTGACCTTCTGTCTAAATTTCTTCCCACTTGTTTTGCGCTTTACCCGGAAGGTTCCTCTTCGGCTCTTGGCGCAGTAGTGCGTGAAGCCTAGGAAATCGAATGTTTTCGGCTTCCCTTCGCCCTTCCTCCGTGAATCTGCTTCCGCAAAACGACCGAACGCGATGATTTTCGTCTTCTCTTCCGCGATGCTTAACCCGAATTTCTCTAGCCGGAGCACCAGCGCGGTATAGAAGCGTTCTGCATCTTCTTTGTACTGGAAGCAGCACACAAAAT
>NZ_JAIEUI010000055.1 GCF_022234545.1 Paenibacillus piscarius | reverse complement strand
ACCGGGCGGGCACTGCCAGGCGCGCAGTGCTGCTCCATGGCGCGTCCCAGCGTCTGGCAAGCGTGCTTGGCCTCACACGACGATCCACGGTGATAGCCGACGATGACACGGGTAAACACATCGATAATGCTCAGGACAAAGAAATGCCGGTCCAGGCCCGCCACATACCCGTATTTAATGTCCATCTGCCAGAGCTGGCCCGCTCCGGTAATGACTCGGTTCTCCGGCAGTTTCCGGGGATGCTTAAAGCGTTTGTGACGCTGAGGCTGCAGGATCTCTAGCGCCTGACACAGCCGGTAGCTTTTCTTGTGATTGAGCCTCAGCCCGTGCTGGTTCCACAAGCACTTGGCCAGCAGCTTGTACCCGTACACGTGCTCTTCTCCAGCGACTAGTTCCAGCAGCATTTCCTGGATCTGCTCGTCGCTAATCTTCTCTCCCGACTCGGTCAGGGAGTAGCCGGGGACGGGTCTTCCGCGTCCCTGGAGAACGGCCTGTGCCTCCTGCGTCTTGCGTTTCTTACGGTCGTAGTACGTCGACTCGGCTACCCCGACGAGACGGAGCACCAAGGCTGCGTTATTCCCCTGCTTAATGAACATGTCGGCTACCTCGATTTTTTCGGATAAGCAGGGGTTGGCTTTTTTAGCAGTTCACGCAGAATCTCAATCTC
>NZ_JAIEUI010000054.1 GCF_022234545.1 Paenibacillus piscarius | reverse complement strand
TTGGATAAGCCCTCGACCGATTAGTATTGGTCAGCTCCATGCATTGCTGCACTTCCACCTCCAACCTATCTACCTCGTCGTCTTCAAGGGGTCTTACATACTGGGAAATCTCATCTTGAGGGGGGCTTCACGCTTAGATGCTTTCAGCGCTTATCCCGTCCGTACGTAGCTACCCAGCCATGCTCCTGGCGGAACAACTGGTGCACCAGCGGTACGTCCATCCCGGTCCTCTCGTACTAAGGACAGCTCCTCTCAAATTTCCTGCGCCCACGACAGATAGGGACCGAACTGTCTCACGACGTTCTGAACCCAGCTCGCGTACCGCTTTAATGGGCGAACAGCCCAACCCTTGGGACCTACTTCAGCCCCAGGATGCGATGAGCCGACATCGAGGTGCCAAACCTCCCCGTCGATGTGGACTCTTGGGGGAGATAAGCCTGTTATCCCCAGGGTAGCTTTTATCCGTTGAGCGATGGCCCTTCCATGCGGTACCACCGGATCACTAAGTCCGACTTTCGTCCCTGCTCGACTTGTTGGTCTCGCAGTCAAGCTCCCTTCTGCCTTTGCACTCTTCGAATGATTTCCAACCATTCTGAGGGAACCTTTGAACGCCTCCGTTACTCTTTAGGAGGCGACCGCCCCAGTCAAACTGCCCGCCTGACACGGTCCCCGTACCCGATGAGGGTACCAGGTTAGAACCTAGATACGATCAGGGTGGTATCCCAACGGCGCCTCCGCAGAAGCTTGCGCTCCTGCCTC
>NZ_JAIEUI010000053.1 GCF_022234545.1 Paenibacillus piscarius | reverse complement strand
GGCAGGACCATCTGCTAAGGCTAAATACTACCTGGCGACCGATAGTGAATCAGTACCGTGAGGGAAAGGTGAAAAGCACCCCGGAAGGGGAGTGAAATAGAACCTGAAACCGTGTGCTTACAAAAAGTCAGAGCCCGATCTAGGGGTGATGGCGTGCCTTTTGTAGAATGAACCGGCGAGTTACGTTCAACATGCAAGGTTAAGGTGAGAAGCCGGAGCCGCAGCGAAAGCGAGTCTGAATAGGGCGACTGAGTATGTGGGCGTAGACCCGAAACCGTGTGATCTACCCCTGTCCAGGGTGAAGGTGCGGTAACACGCACTGGAGGCCCGAACCCACGTACGTTGAAAAGTGCGGGGATGAGGTGGGGGTAGCGGAGAAATTCCAATCGAACTCGGAGATAGCTGGTTCTCCCCGAAATAGCTTTAGGGCTAGCCTCGGTGAATGGAGTGGTGGAGGTAGAGCACTGATTGGGTGCGGGGCCCGCAAGGGTTACCAAGCTCAGTCAAACTCCGAATGCCACTTACTTCTTGCCGGGAGTCAGACAGTGAGTGCTAAGATCCATTGTCAAAAGGGAAACAGCCCAGACCATCAGCTAAGGTCCCCAAGTGTGTGTTAAGTGGGAAAGGATGTGGAGTTGCACAGACAACCAGGATGTTGGCTTAGAAGCAGCCACCATTGAAAGAGTGCGTAATAGCTCACTGGTCGAGTGACTCTGCGCCGAAAATGTAACGGGGCTAAACACACCACCGAAGCTATGGCTTG
>NZ_JAIEUI010000052.1 GCF_022234545.1 Paenibacillus piscarius | reverse complement strand
GGCAGTTTCGTTGTTCGCCACGTCCTTCGTCGGCTCCTGGCGCCTAGGCATCCTCCGTGTGCTCTTAGTAGCTTAACCAATCGCTCCGGTATTTGGCTTATTCGCTCATCTTGTTTTGAATAGCGCATCCGGATTTCTCCGCCTGCTAGAATATTCAAAGCCAAAAGTCGCTCATAATCCAAAACCATCGCTCAGTATAACTAAAAACTTCAAACTTGTTTACACAAGTTCAGCTTAAAGGAATGTTCTAAAACGCAAATTCGTTTCGGTATCCAGTTTTCAAGGATCAAGGTTGCAATATTCCAGACATAACAAATAGATGAAGTTTGTTGGTGGAGCCAAGCGGGATCGAACCGCTGACCTCCTGCTTGCAAGGCAGGCGCTCTCCCAGCTGAGCTATGGCCCCGCAAATTCCATCAAAACCGAACAAATGGAAACACGTTATTGTGGAAGTCAAGCTTCCGATTTGAATGTCTTCATTGCAGAAGACGATTCTCCATAGAAAGGAGGTGATCCAGCCGCACCTTCCGATACGGCTACCTTGTTACGACTTCACCCCAATCATCTACCCCACCTTCGGCGGCTGGCTCCCTTGCGGGTTACCCCACCGACTTCGGGTGTTGTAAACTCTCGTGGTGTGACGGGCGGTGTGTACAAGACCCGGGAACGTATTCACCGCGGCATGCTGATCCGCGATTACTAGCAATTCCGACTTCATGCAGGCGAGTTGCAGCCTGCAATCCGAACTGAGACCGGCTTTGCTGGGATTGGCTCCGCCTCGCGGCTTCGCTTCCCGTTGTACCGGCCATTGTAGTACGTGTGTAGCCCAGGTCATAAGGGGCATGATGATTTGACGTCATCCCCACCTTCCTCCGGTTTGTCACCGGCAGTCACTCTAGAGTGCCCAGCTCGACCTGCTGGCAACTAAAGTCAAGGGTTGCGCTCGTTGCGGGACTTAACCCAACATCTCACGACACGA
>NZ_JAIEUI010000051.1 GCF_022234545.1 Paenibacillus piscarius | reverse complement strand
TCACTGGTCGAGTGACTCTGCGCCGAAAATGTAACGGGGCTAAACACACCACCGAAGCTATGGCTTGGATCGACTTCACTGCGCCTTTGAGGCGTGTTTATCCAGATTGACATTAATGCCGTGAAACATCCGAAGGGATGAATGGCTAAATGCTCTCAGGGGATAAACACGGACTTCGAAGCTGGAGTGAAGTCGATCCAGGGGTAGGGGAGCGTTGTGTATACGTTGAAGGTGTACCGTAAGGAGCGCTGGAGAGTACACAAGTGAGAATGCCGGTATGAGTAACGAAAAGATCAGTGAGAATCTGATCCGCCGAAAGCCCAAGGTTTCCTGAGGAAGGCTCGTCCGCTCAGGGTAAGTCGGGACCTAAGGCGAGGCCGACAGGCGTAGTCGAAGGACAACAGTTTGAAATTACTGTACCACCGTAATCCGCTATGAGCGATGGGGTGACGCAGGAGGGTAGTGACGCGGACTGATGGATGTCCGTCTAAGCAGTGAGGCTGGTGTGCAGGCAAATCCGCACACTGTAAGGCTGGGCTGTGATGGGGAGCGAAAATTACAGTAGCGAAGGTCATGATCTCACACTGCCAAGAAAAGCCTCTAGCCAGGAGAAGGTGCCCGTACCGCAAACCGACACAGGTAGGCGAGAAGAGAATTCTAAGGCGCGCGGAAGAACTCTCGTTAAGGAACTCGGCAAAATGACCCCGTAACTTCGGGAGAAGGGGTGCCTCGGTAGGGTGAATAGCCCGAGGGGGCCGCAGTGAAAAGGCCCAAGCGACTGTTTAGCAAAAACACAGGTCTGTGCGAAGCCGCAAGGCGAAGTATACGGGCTGACGCCTGCCCGGTGCTGGAAGGTTAAGGGGAGTGGTTAGGAGCAATCCGAAGCTATGAACCGAAGCCCCAGTAAACGGCGGCCGTAACTATAACGGTCCTAAGGTAGCGAAATTCCTTGTCAGGTAAATTCTGACCCGCACGAATGGCGTAACGACTTGGGCGCTGTCTCAACGAGAGATCCGGTGAAATTTTAATACCTGTGAAGATGCAGGTTACCCGCGACAAGACGGAAAGACCCCATGGAGCTTTACTGCAGCTTGATATTGAATTTGGGTACGATCTGTACAGGATAGGTGGGAGCCG
>NZ_JAIEUI010000004.1 GCF_022234545.1 Paenibacillus piscarius | reverse complement strand
GGGAAAACCTCACGTACGGTTTGATGAGGAGGGGCTGGCTATACACCAGTCCTTTACTCTAGTCAGCAGTCACCGGATTTCGACCGCGAAGAGCGGTTCTAATCAAGAAATCTGGGGACAACAGCGGCCGGAAGTCCAAATGTTCACCGGAGTGCCGATTACGCTTTAAGATTACATTCCAATAGAGAAGAGGATGAATGATATGTCAACAGTAAGCGGCAAGCAATTCTGGTTTGTGGTAGGATCGCAGCACCTGTACGGAGATGAAGCGCTGGGTGAAGTGAAGGCCCATGCCCAGGAGATGACCGATGCGCTCAATAACAGCGGGGTGCTTCCTTATCCGCTGGTGCTGCAGGACTTAGCCGTCAGCGCCGACAAAATCACTTCCATCATGAAAGAAGTGAACTATCGCGACGAGGTTGCCGGTGTCATCACCTGGATGCACACCTTCTCCCCGGCCAAAATGTGGATTCGCGGCACGAAGCTGCTGCAGAAGCCGCTGCTGCACCTGGCTACCCAGTACAATGAGAGCATTCCGTGGGCAACCATTGACATGGACTTCATGAACCTGAACCAGGCTGCCCATGGCGACCGTGAGTATGGCTTCATTAATGCCCGTCTGAAGAAACAGAATAAGGTTGTTGTAGGATACTGGGAGCGTCCGGAAGTCCAGAAGCAGATTGCCGAGTGGATGGACGTTGCCGTAGCGTATAACGAGAGCTTCAACATCAAGGTTGCCCGTTTCGGCGACAACATGCGCAATGTGGGCGTGACCGAAGGCGACAAGGTAGAAGCCCAGATCCAGTTCGGCTGGACCGTGGACTACTTCGGTATCGGCGATCTGGTCGCTTATGTGAATGAAGTGAAGCAGGAAGAGATCGATGCCCTGTTCGCAGAATATACCAAGCTGTATGCCGTTGATTATGGCACGTACAGCAAGGAAGATTGGGGATCCAGCGTTAAGGTGCAGGCCAGCTACGAGATTGCCCTCAAGCGCTTCCTGAATGCAGGCGGCTACAATGCCTTCACCTCCAACTTTGAGGATCTGCACGGCATGAAGCAGCTTCCTGGTCTGGCTGTTCAGCGTCTGATGGCCCAAGGCTACGGCTTCGCCGGTGAAGGGGACTGGAAGACCGCTGCTCTGGACCGCCTGATGAAGGTGATGAGCCACAACCAGAACACCGGGTTCATGGAGGATTACACCTACGAAATGGCTGCCGGACAGGAAGCGATTCTCCAGTCCCACATGCTGGAGGTTGATCCGAGCCTGGCCGCTAACCAGCCGAAGATCATCGTCTCTCCGCTGGGTATCGGCGATCGTGAAGACCCGGCCCGTCTCGTATTCGACGGCAAGGCTGGTGAAGGCGTGGTCGTATCGATGGCCGACTTCGGTACACACTACAAGCTGCTGATCAACGAAGTTACTGCGTTCGAGCCAACGGTTCCGGCTCCGAAGCTGCCGGTAGCCCGCGTGCTCTGGCAGGTGAAGCCGAACTTCCAGGACGGCGTGAGAGCCTGGATCGAGAACGGTGGCGGCCACCACACCGTCGTATCACTGAACCTCACTACTGATCAGATCGTAACCTACGCCAAGCTGGTTGGCCTGGAGTATGTAATTATTAAGTAATAAGAGTTACTTGTTAGCGTAATGCATGTTAAAAAGAGCGAGGGGGCGTATAGCCCTTTCGCTCTTTTTGCGCGGCAGGTATGGGGAGTGCGGCGGCGAAGGCAGTTAGGCCCAATGTATGCGAAAAACCGAACACATTCGGCGCTACGTGGGCGCGTGGTCCAAATGTAATCGGAAAACCGATTACAAAGTGCAGGCGCGGGGCAATCGGCTCCAATGTAATCGGAAAACCGATCACAAAGTGCAGGCGCGGGGCAATCGGCTCCAATGTAATCGGAAAACCGATTACAATGTGCAGACGCGGGGCAATCGGCTCCAATGTAATCGGAAAACCGATTACAATGTGCAGGCGCAGGCCAGCGCAGCGGTTCCTGTGCCAGGTGCCCCAATTGTCCCTACCCTCCTAATGTCCCTACTGTCCCCCGCCCGTCCCACTCACTTCTTATTCCGCGCGCGGTATTGCTGCGGCGTGGTGCCGGTGATCCGCTTGAACAGGTTGGAGAAGCTGCCCAGGCTGGTGTAGCCAACCTGCTCGGCGATGTCGGTAATCTTCAGCTCGGTGCCCTCCAGCAGTTGCTTGGCCTTCTGCAGCCGCTCCTGGATAATCACATCGGAGATTGACAGTCCGGTCTCCTTCTTGAACAGCCGGGAGAGATAGGCCGGGTTCAGGTACACATACGCAGCCAGCTCATCCCGGGTGATCTCCTCACTCAGACGCGAGCGGATATACTGCCTGATCTTGGACACCGTGGCCGAGGATACATTGTTGCTGGACTGCAATAACCGCAAGGCTGCCCGCATACAATCCATCGCCCAGCTCTGGAGAGTGGCGGAATGCCGCGGATAATTCTCTTTCTCCATCAGCGCCTTCAGCTCCGCTGAGGCGTGGGCGGACAGGCCTTTTTTGGCCAGGACGGTGTGAAGAATGAACAGAATGCCGTGGATGAGCTGGCGGTGCAGCTCGCTGGTCCAGCGTTCGGCCTGGATCCCTGCGAACCACAGGTTCACGCGCCGCCCCAGCTCCTCCAGCTCCCCGGACTCCAGCAGGGTGGCCCATTCGCCGAAGATATGCATCGGTGCAGCCTGGGGCAGAGCCTCCAGCGGCGTATTCCGGCCATGCTCCTGATCCTCCGGGCTGAACACTTGACGTGAATGGGTCAGATTGCGTTGTTCCCGCTCGGTAACATAAGTGTAGGCGCTCATGATCTCGGACAGCACTACGCCCGGGCTGATATAGATGGACAAGGAGCAGTGCAGCAGCTGTTCACAGGTATTCAGGAAGTTCTGGCCGTTCTGCTCCAGCTTGCGGCGGACTGCATTCAAGTCATCACGTACATAGATTACTGCCAGGTTGTGGCCGGCCTGATCCTGCAGCACGGTTCCCTCCAGCCCATGTAACAACAGCTCCTCTGCCAGATTACGCAGTGCGTACTCCATAATGGTCTCATCCCGTGCGCTGAGGTTCTCCTTCCACTGCTCCAGCCCGAGCAGCACAAGGAAGTAACGGTCATCCGGCCGCAGGTCCAGATTGTAGGTATGCGCCGGGATGGTGAGCGATTCCAGGACAGGGGCGGCCCGCTGGCTGAGAATATCCTGCCAGAACCGTTCCACCAGTAGCGGCAGCTGATGCTCCCACTTTCTCCGGTACTCCCGGATCAGGGACTCGAACTCTTGCTGCTCCTTCTGCCTGCTGATCTCGGCCAGCGCCTCACGGGAGACCTTCATCAGCTCCTCATAATCTACCGGCTTGAGCAGATAATGAAAAGCGCCCAGAGATATCGCGCGCTGCGCATACTCGAAATCGGCATGGCAGGTCAGCATAATTGTCAGCGTGCGGGGAGAGGACTGCTTCACCCAGGCGAGCAGCTCCAGACCGTCCCTGCCCGGCATTTCGATGTCACAGATCAGCAAATCGACAGGCTGCCGGGTAAGCTCATCAATCGCCTGATCCACGTTCTCCGCCAGACAGACATCCGACACGCCAAGCGCGCTCCAGTTCACTCCCTGCTGGAGGCCTAGCAAGGCAAAATATTGGTCATCGACAATCAGGGCTCTGAACATCGCAGCATCACATCTCCCTCTGAACGGGCAGCCGGATCTCCACTGCAGCCCCTCCGTCAGGAGCATTACAGAAGATCAGTCTGGCCCGGTTGTTGTAGAACATTATCATGCGCCGGTATACATTCCATATGCCCAGATGGCGGTCTGTCGGCTTGCGCTCATACAGGCCCTGATTGAGCATGTCCATGTGATGGGCGGAGAAGCCCGGGCCGGAGTCTCTGACCCGGATCACTATGCTGGAATCGCCGTTCTCCCCGGCTTCCTCATGAACGGTGATGCCAACGGCGAAGGGCTTGGCATTGTTGATGAAGCCATGCTTGAACGCATTCTCCACGAAGGGCTGAATCAGCAGCGGCGGAATCAGGGTATGCTCAAGCTCCGGCGGAAGCTGCACCTCATAGGACAGCTTGTTCGGATACATCACCATCTGGATTTCAATATAGTTCTGAATATGATTCAGCTCGCTGCGGAGCGGTATCCAGGTGTCGTTGGTATTCATAATGAAGCGGAAGTGGGAGACCAGGTGGCCGATCATTTTTTTGATCAGGGCATATTGCTTCAGCTCCACCAGATGGAAGACGATATTCAAGGAATTCATGAAAAAATGCGGATTGATCTGCGCCTGAAGATGCTTCAGCTCGGCCTGCTGCACCTTCATCTGCTCCTCATACACATCAATCTTCAGATTGCCGATCTGCTCCGCCATCTGGTTGAATTGCCGGTTAATGATCTGGAACTCGCGGGTGTTGCCTTCCTTCAGCCGGTACTCCAGCTGGCCCTTCCCCAGAATACGCATTCCGCTGGTCAGATGCTGGATCGGCTTGAACACCAGCCGGCTGAGCAGCGCCAGGAGGATCGCCATAATGATAATAATCGCGATGGGGATCACCTTGATAATCCGCTGGAAGACCGGCAGCTCGTCCAGAATCGACTTCTCATCCAGCAGGATGAATACATTCAGATTGGAATACTGCGAAGGCTTGTCAATCAGCAGATAATGATTGCCGTTGCTCAGCCGGATCGTTGCATCGACCGGACGATCCGGCAAGTTAAGCTGGCTGCGGATGAGGCCCAGATCCTCGTCAGAGAACTGCCCCCACAGCAATTTGCCCTCACTGCTGACCATGCCGATCTGTTCACTGCCCCCTGTAGACTCCAGGTGGGTTAAGGGCTGGGCCAGGGAATCGATGCTGACCAGAACGCCCATCTGGAGCCGTCCGCTCTTGTCCGGCAGCACCTTGAACAGCACCGGCTCCCCGCCGAGCGTGAGCGTCTCCCACTTCAAGGAGCCCTGGAGATTGGGCGATTTCAAGCGGGAGGACAGCCCGGAGGCAATCAACTCCTTCTCCTGGTAGTACTCCCGCTGGCTGCTGAGGAAGAGCTCATCCCGGTCCTGATGGTAGACGAAGACGCTGCGGATGATCGTATAGTAGCTGACATCGCTGTACCACTGGTCCATCAGCTTGCGGATGGACAGATAATAATTGACGCTGTCCGGGCCGCTGTCGGAATACAGCTCCAGCAGCATGTTCTCATTGGCGGTACGCAGCAGATAATGGCTGGTCTGCTCCAGCAGCTCATCCAGTGTACCTAAGTGAAGGGTTAGCGTGTCAGAGGCCGATTTTGCCACTTTCTCACGGACAATGTTGGAGGAATACAGGTTAGTGTAAGAGAGAAAAAGGAACAGCGGCGTGACCAGCAGCAGCACCAGGGCACTCACCTTGAATCGCAAAGACAGTTTCATAGCCTCACCCCTTATCCTTAGGTACATGTATGCGCTGAGCGGCAGGAAAGGGGAAGGACGGCGGCCGTCCTTCCCCTTAGCTTAAAATATAAGAATGTATATGTTCCACACGATAACTTATCCTTATATTTCTCGCTGAAACGATACCGCCCTTAAAAAGGACGGTATGGCTGTTTCCACTTATTTATTTCGGTTGATTAGCCTTCCAGGCGTCATATTGCTTCTGCACCTCGGCACGGATATCCTCAATGCCGTTGGCCTTCAGCTTATTATTGTATTCCGTCAGCACCTTGTCTACTCCCAGGCTGCCCGTTTCGAGCAATGGACGGAATTCCTTGATAATGTTGCTCACCACCGAGACCTGTGTTTTGACAGGGTCGGTATTGAAGTTGAAGCCGAACGATTTCACCTTATGGGCGCTCTCGTTATACGCCTTGAACTTCTCCCACTTGTCTGCGCTTTCACCTTCCCACAGATAGGTCAGAGTCTGATTACCGAACATCCATTCAATCCCCGGTGCCCAGCCGGTATCCGCACGGGTAGCAATCCCGTCAGGGAGCTTGATGAAGTTCTCCTTGCCTTCCACCTTCACATACTGCCGTCCTTCTACCCCGAAGTCAATCAGATTGACCAGCACCGGATCGGTATGGAGCAGATTCAGGAGCATCATGGTCCGCTCCGGATCAACGGAGGTGCGTCCAATCGCCATCATGGAGTTGCTGACGCTGGCGGTGCTGATCTCAGGCTCATTGCCCTTCAGCTTCACCAGCTCAATGCCGGTGGCGATCGAGTCTTCCTTGTCGGAATCCGGCTTATCCGAGCCGAACTTCATCCAGGTCTTGCCGGCCTTAAAAGCGTCTTCCGTGCTGGTCTTCGTCGTTGCCGCATCCTTATTGATGTAGCCCTTGGCGAACCAGTCGCCGTAGAGCTTCATCCGGTAGATTGCCGTATCGGATTCCATGGAGCTGATCACCATTTTGTCCGTCTTGGTATCCAGCACGATGCCGGCCGGAGCGCCTGCAACCAGCTCATAGCGGAAGTTCTCCTTCATGCTCTCTCTCGTCTTGTCGAAGTAGCCGAGCGTATCCGAGCCGCTGCCGGAGAGCCAGATCGGCGCAATAGCCGGTTCCTTCTGCTTAATGGTCTCCAGCCATGGCTCCAGATCCTCCAGCGTCTCAATCGAGTTCACATCGAAGCCGTATTTATCGATCAGGTCCTTGCGGAACATAATCGTGTGGCTCTCGCCGATCTCCTTGTTGGTTGGAATGGCGTAGATTTTGCCGTCTACCTTGCCGCCGTCAAAGAAGCGGGGGTCCAGCGTCTCCTTGATGCCTTGTCCATATTTATCTAACAGCTCATCCAGCGGCAGGAACGCGCCCTTGGCTACGTTGTTGGCGAAGTCGGCCCAGTTCGGGGCAAACGTCAGATCGACCTGCTCCCCGGATTGGTAAGCCAGCGCCATTTTCTCGGCCCAAGAGGACCAAGGGAGTCCCTGGAAGTCAATCTCGGCGTTGATTTTCTCTTTGAGATACTTGTTGATCTCATCTACAACCGCCTTGGTATCATTCTGCGGGAAATTGCCGACCGTGTACACTTTCAGCTTGCGGAATGTTGAGGTATCAGGATTCGTGCTGCCTTCCGTGCCTGCTGCTGTAGCCACTGCTGTCGATTCTGCCTTGGACGGGGCATTTGCACCTGAGTTGCCCCCGCCGCATCCGGTAATGCCCAGTATCACGGCGGTTAGAGCAGCAAGCACCGCGCCCGAGCTTCTGGTTGTTCTCATTTGTATGAACCTCCTCAATGATAATTAGATCATATATTCTAACCGGCATTTACGCCAGAGTTAGACCGCTTAACCTTTGATCGCACCAATCGTAAGACCCTTGGTGAAGTACTTCTGGAAGAACGGATAGATGAACAGGATCGGGCCGATCGACAGCACCACCATAGCCATCCGCAGACTTTCGGTCGGAACGGATTCCTGAACCATCAGGGCGACGCCGGTGCCGGCAAGCTGGGTTTTGAAGAACTCGGCCTGGCGGATCATCTGAATCATGACGTACTGCAGCGAGAACTTATTGGTGTCATTGATGAACAGCATGGAGTTGAACCAGTCATTCCAGTACATCAGTGTCGTGAACAGTCCGATGGTCGCCAGCACCGGCAGAGAGATCGGCAGCACGAGCTGGAAGAAGATCCGCCACTCCGAAGCCCCATCGAGCTTGCCGGATTCAATCATCTCCTCCGGGATCGTCTGCTGGAAGAAGGTACGGGTGATGAAGATATAGAAGGCATTGGACAAGCCGGGCAGGATCAGCGCGACCAGCGAGTCCTTCAGATCGAGATAGTTCACGTACAGCAGGTAGAAGGGGACCAGTCCGCCCGAGAACAGCATCGTGATCAGCAGATAGAAGTTGAATGTCTTTTTAAAAGGGAAATCCTTCCGGTAGAGCGGATACGCATATAGCGCAATCAGCAGCACGGCCAGCACAGTTCCGATCACCGTAACCGTCAGGCTGACGCCATACGCCTTAACCAGTGTCTCCGAATGCTTGAACAGATATTGGTACGCGGATGCGTCGATATGATCAGGCCAGAATTTGTAACCCTGCAGGGTCAAGGCCTTCTCGTTGGTTAAGGAGATAGCGACAATGAGTACGATCGGCAGAATACACGCCAGGCTGAAGGCGATGAAGAACACATTCAGAATAATCTGGGCGGTAGTAGAGCCTTTGGTATATGGGTTGCTTCGGGATGCAGTAGTCATTAGAATCCTCCGTTTCTAGAAAAGAGCCGTGTCGCGGTTCAGCTTGCGGGCCAGAGCGTTCGCGCCGATGACCAGGAAGAAGCCGACAACCGATTGATAGAAGTTCGCCGCAGAGGACATCCCCAGGTCGTTGAGCTGGATCAGGCCCCGGTAGACATAGGTGTCGATGACGTCCGTAGTTGAGCGCAGCGCACCGGAGTCCAGGGTCACATGGTAGAACAGCCCGAAGTCAGAGCGGAAAATCCCGCCCATGTTAAGAATTGTGAGAATGACCATGATCGGTGTAAGCAGCGGCAGGGTGATCTTGGTGATCTGCTGCCATTTGCTGGCCCCGTCCATCACCGCAGCCTCATACAGCTCCTCGCTGATCCCGGTAATCGCCGCCAGATAGATGACACTGCCGATACCGATGGAATGCCACATCTTAGTGATCCACAGAATGTAAGGCCAAGCGCCCGGATGCATATAAGCATTCACCGAGGAGTAGCCGAACATCGGCAGAATATGCTTGACCAGGAAGCCGTACTCCGGGTGCAGGAAGGCATATACGATGAAGCTGACCACCACCATGGACAGGAAGTTCGGCATAATCATGACGGTCTGGAAGAACTTCGAGGCCAGCTTGTTACGCACCTCATTGATCGCAATCGCCAGCGAGACGGAGAGAATGAGGCCTGAGATAATGAAGACTACATTGTAGCCCACGGTGTTGATGGTTACGCGCAGGGCGTCGGAGGTAGCGAAGAGGAACCGGAAGTTGTCGAGCCCGGCCCAGGGACTGCCCATAATGCCGTCCACGTAGTTAATGTTCTTGAAGGCAATGAATAGTCCGAACATCGGAATATAGCAGTTGATGAAAAAGATAATCGACGTGGGCAGCAGCATCAGCAGCAGCACCCGGTAGCGCACGATGTTGTGCAGCAGCCGGCCCAAGCGGCCCTTGGGCTGTGCCTGGGACGGGGTAGTCATAGCTTGTGTTGCGGGATTTGCCATAAGTTCTAACCTCACTCTACTTGTTCTGGATGAATTTATTATAGTAGAGCGGCCCCGCGGAATTCTTTCTTGCAAATGACTCTGTTTATTCAAAAATGACTTTGTCCGCAGCAGGGTGTTAATCTGCACTCATGTCACAAAACAGCACCAGCGAAACGTTATACCTGTATATTCTTAAATAAGCAAAGGAGAGAGGAAACGATGTTCACGACCAGCTTGAAGACGATGAAAAAGGTAATTGCCGCAACAGCAGTCACTGCTGTAATTGGAGGGACAGTTACCGGCGGGGGATTCACTGTACCTGCGGCGGCAGCCAATGTCAACAAGGATGCTAAGGCTGGCAGCGCGTTCGCGGTCAGCGACAACGCCACTCTGAAGGCTATTTTCAGAAAAAGCTTGCTGCTGCCCCGAATCAGGCCGTGACCCAAGAGGGGGTGACCCTGACACTAACCGATCTGACCTATGACAGTAATCAGCTTATCGCTGGCATCCGGCAGGAGGGAGGGACAGTGGACAAGTACGGTTCCTTCATGGACCAGACGAGGAATGTGGACGTGTTAATCAATGGAAAAAAGCTGCTGTACGATACGTCCATCAGTACAAATCCGGATGATAAGGACACAGCCTTGATCTATTTGAGTAAGGGAGCAATGAAGCAGCAAATCCCGGATCAATTCGACCTGACGCTGAAGACTTACGCCAATGGGGTGAAGGAGCCGTTTGTTTTTAAGGTTCAAGTGAGCAAGCTGGGGACCCTGTTAAGCCTCAAGCCGGGCGTCTCCAAGAAGAACAGCAACTTCAGCTATACGGTGACCTCCTTCGAGCTGACCCCGTTAACGATGTCTCTGCAGGTGAGCTTCAAGGGTACAGCTCCGGCGGCGGCCAAGTCCAAGGCGAACCCGGAGAGAATGTTATATGACCTTGTGGATGAGAAGGGGAATGTGAGCTCGCCATGGGGCAAGCCGTTTGAGAAGGTTAAGACAAGCGGTACCGAGGAGCAGAACTATGGTGCTTTTCCGGCCGTCCCGAAGACCATTAGCGTTAAGCCGTTTACGTATGCCAAAGATGCCAGCGGCAAAATATTAAAAGACAAGCAGGGCCAATGGGCTAAAACGTATTATAAAGACCTGGAGACCAAAATTACGGTGAAGTAACGAACGTGTATAGTGGAGCTTCACCTCTTTTACAGATATTTCTGAGGATTACCAGGGGCCGCGCGGGGCCTTCATTACAGGCTGGACCTATTGGTTCTGCTGGAGTACTGCACCGGGAGATTGGATGACATCCAGTCTCCTTTTTTGGTGCGGAAATTACCATAAGTTCTAGTTGAGCGGCCCGGCGGAATTCTCTCTTGCCAATGCGATTGTCACATAATGGGGGGGTGGTATTGTTATATCTATTGAATACAATCAGCAAAGGAGAATCATAGATGTTTAACATTCATTTCAACGGAGTCAAAAAAGTGCTTGTAGCTGCTGCAGTAACGGTTACATTAGGCGGAGTGTCGAGCTATGGAATTTCCGCCCCGTCTGCTCTAGCAGCCGGAGTCAGCAAGGGGGCAGGCGTATTCGCCGCCAGTAACGATACTACGCTGAAGGCGATAGCCAAGAATGGAATTGCGGCTTCTCCCAATCAGGCGGTGACGCAGCAGGGAGTCAAGCTGACTTTGACCGATCTGGCCGTAGATGGCGCCAAAATTGTGGCAGGTATAAAGCAGGAAGGTACTAAGCTGACCAAGGAAGGCGCATTTCTGGACAATACAAGGATAATGGAGGTATTGATTGACGGGAAGTCCGCAACCTTCGATATTATGACCAACCAAGAGAAGGATTCCGCTCTCTTCTATTTGCAGGAAGGGAAGGTTAAGCAGGTGATCCCTGACTCATTCAAGCTGACATTAAGAGTGTACGTCAAGGGAGTGCCGGAGCCGTTTGAGTTCAACACTCAGGCGGACAAGCTTCGCCTGCTGCTGGATCTGAAGCCCGGTGTCTCCAAGAAAAACAGTAATTTCAGCTATACGGTGACCGGATTTCAGATGAGCCCGTTAACGATGTCGCTGAAGCTGAATTTCAAGGGGGTGCATCCAGCTACAGCCCGTTCCAAGGCAGGTTCACAAAATATGTTATATGAACTTGTGGACGATAAGGGAAATATATCTCCTTCACTTAACATCATAGACAAAAAAGTACTGACAAGTGGATCAGAAGTGCAGCATTACGCCGCTTTTCCAGCCGTTCCGAAGTCCATTAGCATCAAGCCCTACACGTTCTCCTTCAATGCCCGCGGGGAATTCATCCGGGACAGCAAGGGCCAAGCGATTAAGACATATTATAAAGATCTGGAAAGTAAATTCACGGTTAAATAACGGACATGTACAGTGGAGCTTCACCGTTGGCTGTGCCCCTGCAGTGACGAATGCTATTGACAGAATTCTGGAGTATGAATAGAATTGAAAAATATTTACATGAAGGCAGCACCATCTAACTAAATATTCACAAGCTATGATTGCTATGGATCACACTATAGCAGGAGCAGCTTCTGGAGAGACTGCGGAGTTCCGCAGCGCCGAAGGGTTCATAATCTCAGGCAAAAGGACAGAAGAGTACCGGATTTGTGTTTTGCCATGCGGATTAGCCGCTGCTGCAGACGCTTATTTGGGACTTTTTATGAACCGGGAGATTGGATGATATCCAGTCTCTTTTTTGTTTTTGGCGGGAGTACAGATTCATATTCATTAAGGGGGAGACAGGTATGGCACAGACAGAATTAAAAAGAGAGCTCGCAAACCGGCACGTCCAGCTCATCGCCATCGGCGGTACGATTGGAACGGGGCTGTTCCTCGGCTCAGGCAAGGCAATCCAGCAGGCCGGGCCCTCCATCATGCTCACGTATCTGATCGTGGGGCTGGCGGTATTCTTCGTGATGCGGGCGCTCGGGGAGCTGCTGCTCTCGAAGGCGGGGTATCAGTCTTTTACAGATATTGCTGAGGATTACCTGGGGCCGCGTGCGGCTTTCATTACGGGCTGGACCTATTGGTTCTGCTGGATTATGACGGCGATGGCCGATGTGATTGCTGTGGGCGTGTATGTGCAGTATTGGTTCGACATTCCCCAGTGGGTGCCGGCGGTGATCTGCCTGGTCATTCTGCTCGGGCTGAATCTGCTGACGGTTAAGAGCTTCGGGGAGCTGGAATTCTGGTTTGCCCTGATTAAGGTCATTACCATTCTGGCCCTGATCGGCCTTGGCATTGTTCTGCTCGTGATCGGGTTTAGAACCGATGCAGGGTCGGTAAGTGTGCGGAATCTATGGGAGCATGGCGGTCTGTTCCCGAACGGGGTGAAGGGCTTCCTGTTCTCGTTCCAGATGGTGGTGTTCGCTTATGTCGGGGTAGAGCTGGTGGGGGTGTCGGCAGCCGAGACGGCTAATCCTGAGAAAAACATTCCGTCCGCGATCAACAAAATCCCGCTGCGGATTCTGTTCTTCTATGTCGGCGCGCTGTTCGTCCTGCTGTGCATTAATCCCTGGACCCAGCTTAGCGCTGCGGAGAGCCCGTTCGTGCGCACCTTCAGTCTGGTCGGCATTCCTGTCGCTGCGGGCATTATCAACTTCGTTGTGTTGACCTCGGCGGCTTCCGCCTGCAACAGCGGGATGTTCTCGACCAGCCGGATTCTCTACAATCTGAGCAGACGGAATCAGGCGTCACCGCAGCTCGGCAAGCTGAACCGGAATCATGTGCCGGCGAATTCCCTGTTCCTCTCCACGCTGATTATCTCCGCCGGGGCGCTGCTCAGCAAGCTCATTCCGGGGCAGGCGTTCGGGATTGTGACGACTATCAGCGCGATCTGCTTCATCTGGGTCTGGGGCGTGGTGCTGGTCTGCCATATCAAGTATAAAAGGAACCGCCCGGATTTACATGCCGCCTCTAAATTCAAAGCACCGCTCACTCCGCTGATCAACTATGCGGTGCTGACGCTGTTCGCGGCCATTCTGATCATCATGCTGTTTGCCGGAGAGACCCGTCCGGCGCTGCTGTTCACCCCGCTGTGGTTCATTCTGCTGCTCATCCTGTATTCTTTTAGAAGCCGTAAGGGGCAAAGTGAGCCGGAAGCCAGTATAATCAATACGTAAGCTGATTTGATTATGTTGAAGGAGCCGCAGGCGTATGAACAAAACAGACCGTATGTTAGCGATCGTACTGGAGCTGCAGCGCAAAGAGGTAGTACGGGCAGAGGATCTGGCGGCTGTCTTCGAGACGAGTGTAAGAACCATCTACCGGGATATCCAGGCGCTTAGCGAAGCCGGGGTGCCGGTGGTCGGGGCGACCGGTCAGGGATATTCATTAATGAAGGGCTACTTCCTGCCTCCGGTCAGCTTCACAGCGGAGGAAGCGGTAACCCTGCTGATCGGGACGGATTTCATTGAACAGCGGTTCGACACGGAATACGGGGACCGGGCCTCCGCAGCCGGCAGGAAGATTGAAGCGGTTCTGCCGGCAGATGTCCGGGAGAATGCCTCCCGCATCCGTCAGAGCGTCCTGCTGCTGAATACCTCCAAAGACCGGCTGCAGGGACAGGAGAAGGATTATATCGGGCAGATCCGCCGCGCGATTCTGGAGCAGCGGAAGATCAGCTTTGGGTATACGAAGGCAAGACAGGAAGCCGACGGAAGTCACCGGAGTGTCCGTACTGCCTGGCCGTACGGGCTTGTGCTGAACAGAGGAGCCTGGACGCTGGTCGCCTGGTGTGAGCTGCGGCAGGAGGTCCGCCATTTCCGGTTATCCCGGATGCTGGAGCTCACTGTGCTGGAGCAGCCGTTTCAGACGCCTGCCGGTTTCGATTTCCAGGCCTATCAGCCGGAGGACGACCGGAGTATAATCGTGCGCATCCGGGTGGATTCAGCGATAGCTGATCAGGCGGTTGAATCCGGCAACTATTATCTGGAGGCCGCAGAGGACCGGGCAGACGGCAGGCATATGACCTTCCGGGTACGGCAGCCGGAGGAATTGCTGCAGTGGGTGCTTGGCTGGGGAGCCGGAGCGGTTGTGCTGGAGCCGGAAACCTTGCGGAAACTTGTGCGGGAGGAAGCAGCAAGAATGCTGGAACGCTACTGACATAATGCCTGGTCCGGGGCCTGAACACGGTGGTTGAACGGATGCGGGAGACCCTGCCGAAGCTGGCCCACGCCCCCTTGCACAGCACTGTCCCTCATCCCCGATTCGGTCCTTTGAATGCAACCGAATGGTATCTGCTGATTGAGATGCATTACCGCCATCACCTGCTGCAGCTGGAGCGGTTTAAGCATGCAATAGGGTCAAGCATCTAGCTCAACGGAACCGCCAATAAGCCGAAGCCTATCCGTAATGGACGGAGGGATTTCGGTTTTTTTGTTTGTGTGTTGAGTTGTGGAGAAGAGTTCTTGGAAAGATTCGTAGAGTGGCGTGGAAGCTGAAGGTGGCGGAAGAGCGGCTTAGAGCCTATAGAATGGGATGGTAGAAAGGAATAGGGACCAAAAGCGAATGTATATCAAAAACAGCATACATTGAGCTGGCAAGCAGGCACACGAAGGGAATGTATATCAAAAACAGCATACATTGAGCTGGCAAGCAGGCACACGGTGGGAATGTATATCAAAAACAGCATACATAGTGCTGGCAAGCAGGCATACGGTGGGAATGTATATCAAAAACAGCATACATGGTGCTCACGCGAAGGTAATCTTATTCACCCGGAGGGTGATTTTGTTCAAATATAAGAATTTATATGTTGCAACCGGAAAAACCGGCCACATTGGGCAAGCCAGCAAGTAGGCGAAGAGAATCAATTTTTAATTATTCATTTTTGAATGAAGGAGGTTTGTCATAAAATGTCGAAACCTAATCAAGATTTCACTGTACCCTGAAGCCACCCGAACAAAAGGAGACTCACACCTATGAAAAACATCGTCCGCTCCCTTGAAGATATAGTAAATCTGGCGCCCATTTTGAAAGCTGCTTTTCCTTACGACATCTCGATTGCCGTCTGTGATACCGAGAAGTTCCTCGCCTATTATCCCGGTGATTTTATCGATTTGGGCATCCGGGCAGGGCAGGTGATTCAGCCAGACGAGCCTCTGTATTATGCGCTCAAGCATGATGAATACTCGGTAGCCAATGTTCCCAGGGAATACTACGGTTACGAATTCGTCGGTACGGTGCTGCCGGTCCATGATGAGGAGGAAAGGGTGTGCGGAGCAGTTTGTATCCAGGTGCGCAGGCAGACAGAGCTGCGGGAGATCGCTGACCGGATTGCGTTATCGCTGAATCAGGCCAATAATAGAATCAGCCAGGTCGCGGACGGCTCAGGCCTGCTTGCGAGCTACTCGCAGAGGCTGCTGGTCCAGTCAGAGTCGACAGCCCATAGTGTTCACAAAAGCAGTGAGGTGCTGGCCGTACTGAGGAAGGTGGCCGATCAGACGAATCTGCTAGGCATCAACGCGGCAATTGAAGCCGCCCATGCCGGAGAGCTTGGCCGTGGCTTCGATGTAGTCGCCAAGGAGATCCGCAGATTCTCCAAGGAGACCGAGCAATCGGCGCAGCGGATCAGGGATACGCTGGGGGAGATCCAGACGGCCATGCAGGGCATCGGCCAGGCTATCAGCCAGATTGCTTCGGTCGGTCAGGAGCAGGCGGCTTCCACCCAGGAGATCTCCAGCTTCATTGAGGAGATCCGGGCGATGTCCGAGCAGCTGAACGGGTTCGCGCAGAAGCTGTAAAGCTGGAGCGGAGAAGAAGCTGCCTGCATCGGTTCGCGAAGCTTACAGATGTGCGATCAGCGTGGCAGCCAGCGCCAGGAAGGCGGGCAGGCCCTGCATCAGCAGAATCGATCTTTTGGAGGTGATGCCGCCATAGATTGCCGCAACCGCCACACAGATCAGGAAGAACAATTGCAGCTGGTAACCGAAGTCCGTGCTGGGATGCAGCAGCCCCCAGATCAGACCGGCGGCCAGGAAGCCGTTATACAGGCCCTGATTGGCAGCCAGTGATTTCGTTTCCCGTGCGAAGGCCGGGGTTAATCCGAACGCCTTCTGCGCTCTCGGGGTGGTCCACAGGAACATTTCCAGCACCAGAATGTACAGATGCTCCAGCGCAACCAGGGCCACAAGAATTGTACTTACAATCATCATCAGAAGTCCCTCTTTTCAAGTGATAGAAATCGACATCATTCTAAATTTATATTGTGCAAAATATAATTTTACAAATCTAAATATACCCAGATTATCACCGTTTGTCAATTTATAGAATCCGAGGAGGTAAAGGCGATGTACATCAGAACACTGACTTCTGCAGACGCTGAGAGCTACCGCGCGCTCCGCTTGCAATCGCTCCAGCAGCACCCTGAGGCTTTTCTGAGCTCCTATGAAGCGGAAGTGAAGCTGTCTATCGAGACCACCCGGATCAGACTGGACTCCTCGGACGGGCATTTCACCCTGGGCGCTTTCCTGGATGGGGAGCAGGGGCTGACGGGAATGGCCACCTTCTTCCGGGAGAGCCGGTCCAAGATTCAGCACAAAGCCAATGTCTATGCAGTATATGTAGATCCTGTTGCCCGTAAACATGGCGTAGGCCGCGCGCTGATGCAGGAGCTGATTGCACGGGCGAAGGCCGCGCCGGGGCTTGAGCAGCTTATGCTGAGCGTAACCTCCAGTAATGTGGCTGCCAAAAGACTCTACGAATCTCTTGGATTCGTCTGCTACGGTACCGAGCCGAGGGCGATGAAGCTTGATGGTGTGTATCTGGACGAGGATCTGATGGCGCTGCTGCTGTAGGATATAGCGCTAAGAACACAGCAAAAACCCCCTCCGCATTGCTGGCAGAAGGGGTGAAACAAACCTTTGCTTACTTGGCAGACTTGCCGCTCAGGATGGCCTTCACCTGGCTGACCATTGCCGCTGCGTCAGCGCTGGTGACCCCGTCCTGCGGACGGAAGCTTCCGTCTTCATCCAGCTTCACGATCTTCAGGGCAATTGCTGTCTGAATCGCTCCCGAGTTCGGGAGATCGATCTTGTCATTATCCTTAATCTCCACCGGGATCAGCTTAATCATCGGCAGCTGCCCGCTGGATTGCAGCGTGTTAATCAGCAGAGTGGTGAACGATTCGCGGGTAACGCTCATGTTAGGATCAATCTTGATCTGCAGGTGGGCCTCAGGTCCGGCTGCGTCCTTAATGAACTGGACAGCTTCGGTGGCAGTGATTGGCTCACTTACCGCACCGGGTGCCGGGTGTGCCTTCAGGTAATTCACGGCATTTCCGGCGATGGAAGCCGCTTCAGGACGGGTAATTGCCCCCTTCGGGTGGAAATTTCCGTCTCCATCCAGCTCCACGAAGCCGAGGGCCAGGGCAGTCTGGATAGCACCGGAGTTCAGGATGTCGATCTGATCGCCGTCCTTCACGTCCATCGGAACAACGTTAATCATAGGCAGTTGTCCGCTGGTCTGTAACGTATGGATCAACAGATATGTGAAGGCTTCACGGGACATGCTGGCCGCCGGAGTAATCTTGATCTGCAGGCTGGCTTCCGGGCCCACTGCCTCCTTGATTATCTGCACTGCTTGCTCTGCGGTCAGGACCTCATCTGTAGCAACAGGGGCCGGATGGGCCTTCAGATATGCCAGCGCATTGCTGATGGCTACTGCTGCTTCTGCACGGGTGATCTCCTGCTTGGGGTTAAGCTTGCCGCTGGCATCCAGCTTCAGCACACCGTAATTCAGCGCGCGCTGGATAGCACCGGAGTACTCCACCTTCACCTGATCCTGGTCGGCGTACTCTACCACCACCGGCTTAATCATCGGCAGATGGTTCGTGTTCTCCATCGCATCAATGAGCTGGTAGGTGAATTCTTCGCGGGTCAGCTTCTCACCAGGCTTCAGATCAGCTGGCAGGTCCAGTCCGTGCACGCCGGCGATAATCAGCGCCTGTGCATACCAGGCGGAGTCATTCGCATTCTTGAAATAGTCGGTGGCATGGGGCTCCTTCACGAACCGGATCGCATTCAGATTCAGATCAAACGCACTCACGATCATCTGCACTCCCTGGGCTGCTGTGATGCTGATATTCGGGCCGAACAGATCCGCGCTGATGCCCTTAATCAGG
Organism: Paenibacillus piscarius; assembly: GCF_022234545.1. GTDB lineage: Bacteria > Bacillota > Bacilli > Paenibacillales > Paenibacillaceae > Paenibacillus_AQ > Paenibacillus_AQ piscarius. The sequence continues at coordinate 463,977 of NZ_JAIEUI010000004.1, read as the reverse complement.
CCGCTGTTCTGCAGAGCAATGATCTTGTCTTTGTCAGGCACATTATTAATATCCTTGAAGGCTGCTGCCGATGCGAAGGATTGTCCTGTCAGGCTTAGCGTAAGAGCGGCGGCTGCGGTTACTGTCATCATCTTGAATGTATTCTTCACGTTCAGTCACCTCTTCGAGTAGTTTGTGGTTTATTTGTGATCTTAGACGGCGGCTCATGCAAAAAGGTTACAGTATGTCTTCAGTTTTTTGCATACATTTTGTTCATGTGCCTCGCGGCCGCCGAATATAATAGGTTTTCCGTCTACAGCCGGCTCAACAAAAAACAGCACCTGCCCATCAGGCTAGCGCTGTCTTCTCATAGCTAGAATCAAACCTTCGCCGCAACGATCTGGTTCCGGCCTTGATGCTTGGCGGCATACAGCGCCTGGTCGGCAGCCTTGAACAGGTCGTTCAGGTAGGTGGTCGCGTCCATGCCGGGCGGGATCTTGAATTCGCCGATACTGAGCAGCCCCATGCTGATGGTGACAGAGACGGGCTCATCGAGGTAATCGATGTGGATGATATTCTGCTCCACGCTTAATTTGAGCTGCCCGGCCAGCTGGGGGGCTCCGTCTTCTTCCGTATCCGGCAGATAAATGATGAACTCCTCTCCGCCGTAGCGGGCCAGGATATCCGAGGGCCGGAGACAGCGCTGCAGCACCTCCACCGTCCGGCAGATGACCTCATCCCCGGCCAGATGGCCGTAGCGGTCATTGACCGTTTTGAAATAATCGATATCGATCAGTATAATGGTCGAAGAGGCCGGTGCATTCCGGTCCTTTAGCAGCTCCTCTTCCAGCCGCTGCATGAGATAATGCCGGTTGAAGCAGCCGGTCAGGCTGTCTGTAACCGCCAGCTTCCGCAGCTTGGCGTTCGTCTGGAACAGCTCCTCCTGAACCTTAATCAGGGCGGCGTTGCGCTCCTGCAGGATGGCGTTCTGCTGGGCGGTCTCCTCAATCAGGCGGCGCAACTCGGTGATATTCTGGAAGATGATAATCCGTCCGACCCGGCTTCCGCCGACCATGATCGGTGCGGCATGAATGCTGATATACATCTGGAGGGTGGGATACAGCAGCTCAATCTCTGCGACCTCAAGCGGGTGATTCCGGTAGGTCTGCAGGAAGGCTTCGGTCTTCAGCTTCTCGCCGTCCGGCAGGTAGAGGCCCATCTCAAACCGCTGCCCGGGCGACAGTCTGACCTGCGGAAGCAGCGCACGGTTAATCTCGACTACCTGCTCCTTATCATCAAGCACCAGAATGCCGTACTCCATTGTATTGATGATATCCTGATGGGCGATGGTCACAATATCGAACACTTTGTCCTTGTGGATGGTGATCACAAAAAAAGTAGCCGACACCACAATCCCCAGCGAAGTAAAGCCTGGAATCACAGGCAGGTAATCATCCAGCACCACATTCAGCAGCACATCGATCATGAGGAAGATGCATACGGCAACGATGCCCCGCAGAATATACAGAATCTGATTCTTGATACGCTGGGCCTGATCGGAGACCAGGGCGGTGCGTATGACATACAGCGATCCAATGGCGTGCAGAATCAGAATGATCATATTCACCCAGAAAATGGGGCCGTAGATCCGTTCTACATATCCCCCGTTCACCGGACGTACGAACCATCCGTGCGGATTCAGGATCACTCCGGCTGAGGATAGCAGGGCAGGAATGAACAGGACGGCCAATACCTTTTTACGAAGAAATTGGGATTGGCCGGAGAGCAGTATCGTGAAGAAGATCCAGCCCAGGATCAGCAGGGAAGCATCGACGAAGGCGAGCTTCACATAGAAGAGCTGGTAGACAGGATCATTAACAGTCCTTATGGCGAACTGGGAATACGGCCAGATCAGCATTGAGAAATGGAAGCCCAGGTAGACCTTGTGCAGGTTAGTAATGGTGACGGTGGCGACTACATAGACGAACAGAAGGAACAGAATGAAGCACATGATCAGATCGATCCATGACGCTAAGGCCAATATATTACACCTTCTTGATATTAATAGTATTATTTGTTTTTTATGGGTCTAAGGTCTTATATATTGCTTTTAATATATAATTAGCGTGTGCAGAATACAAGATTTTTAGCTAAATCAAGCGGAAAAATATGGTTGGGAGGGCATCCTATGAAGTCGATTAGCGTTCAAAGCCTGGCGGAGAAATTCAAGCTGGAGGTGCTTGCCGGAGCGGGCCGGATGGACCGTCCCGTGACCCGTCCAAGGACGCACAGGCCGGGCCTGGAATTCGTCGGATATTTCGATTTCTTTCCAATGGAACGTGTGCAGGTGCTGGGCCGCAAGGAGATCAACTATCTGCTTACGCTAAGTGTTGAGGAGCGCAAGCTGCATATCGGCAATATTGTCAAATATCATCCGCCCTGCTTCATCGTGACCAGCGGCCAGCAGGAGATTCCTTATCTGACGCTGTTCTGTGACCAGGAGGGGATCCCGCTGCTGCGGACTCCTGAGGTGACCAACGAGTTCATCGCCAGACTGGACAGCTTCCTGGTGAAGACGCTGGCACCCGAGGTGTCTATCCATGGAGTGTGCGTTAACGTATCAGGGATCGGCGTGCTGCTGCGGGGCAAATCGGGCATTGGCAAAAGCGAGACCGCACACACTCTCATCAGACGGGGCCACCGCTTCGTGGCCGATGACATTGTCGTGCTGAAGAAGCTCGGACCAACAACGCTGCTTGGTACCCACAACGAGACCACCCGTGAGTTCCTGGCGCTGCGCAGCATCGGCCTCATCAATGTTGTGCGCCAGTACGGACGGCGGGCGTTCCAGGATGAGACGCGGATTGTGCTCGATATTGAGCTGGCACCGTGGCAGGAGAACTCGCTTAATAACGAGCTGGAGGTGGTTCCCCAGTTCACCGAATATCTCGGGGTACAGATCCCGCATATTGAGGTTCAGCTTCAGCCGGGCCGCGATGTGGCCGGCCTGATTGAAGCAGCTGCGAACAACTGGTATCTCAAACAGCTCGGGTACAGCGCAGCAGAGGAATTCATGAAGCGGATTGAAGACGGAATGCAGTCCTGACGGAAGAAGACGAATGAAGGGTCCGCTCCTTGGGCAACTTAGGTGAAAGACAGCAAGGGAGTGGATTGTTAGAATGGCAAGGAGAAGCAGAAGATACGCAGTGCCGGGATCAGCCCAGGGGATGCAGACCTTCAAGGCGGAGGTCATGCGCCAGGAAGGATTCAAGGTTGATCCGCAGCATCCGGATGATGTGAAGTACGAGGTGGCCAAGGAGCTGGGCATCCCGCTGCAGGCAGGGAATAACGGCGGGCTGACTACGGAGTCGGCCGGGCAGATCGGCGGCAGAATCGGGGGCTCTATGGTCCGTGAGATGATTCGGCTTGCCCAGGAGCAGCTGGCTAACCAGCCGAAGGAATAGAACTGATAATAACTGATTAGATTCATATCCATAGCAAAGAGATCCCTTCCCTATTTCGGGATTGAGGATCTCTTTGCTATTCCCTGCTTCAAGCGGGGCGGCAGCTTCATTGCAGGCTGCCGCTGAAGTATTTGTTCTCCGTACGAATCGCAAATCCGCTGCGGAGGTACAGTTGTAGTGCGCGTGCGTTCTCTGTAACCACGCTGAGCCGGATAACCGGATAAGGCTTCTGCAGCAGGAGACCGACGGTCTGCCGGAGTACCTCAGCGCCGTATCCCTTCCCCTGACAGGAGGGCAATATACAGAAGTTGTAGATGAATGCCGTCTCCTGGTTCACCGCATTGACCCGGATCAGCCCGATCCGCTCGTCTTCTGTCCAGGCAATATACGTCATCTTCCCCGGCTCATCCGTCCGCTGGAAGAATCCGCGCGTCTCCTCCTCCGATTCGCCGAAGGCCCGGGCGGAGCAGGCGATGCTGAATTCCAGGTCGGCAGGTGTTGCCGGGAGCAGACGCACAGCGTCTGTAACCGGCGGGACAGCAGCCCGGGGATCATAGATCATCGCATATTCCGACCGGTCGTAGCGGGCGCCGAGGACTGCGGCTGCGGCCAGGCCCGTCTCTGAGCCGCCGGGTATTCTGTAGCTGAGCCCCCGCACAGCAAGCGGAGCGATGTCTTCCCTGGCCCGCTGAAGAAGCTGGCGGAACACGCCCTGGCGGCGGTATTCGGGATGGACCATGGCATTGATCTGCGCATATTCAGTGCCGGAGGTGAACCAGCTCAGCAGGCCGATGAGCCGGTCTTCACGGTAGCAGAGCAGCGCGTGATCGCCGCCTTCCTTGGTGAGATGCTCCAGGTCTGAGCTGATGCGGATGGCATCCGCCTCGCTGCACCGCTGCTCCAGTTCCATAATATCTGCGGCCTGCCGTCTGGAATGGTACGTCATGGCAATAATCGCTATCCCCGGATTCATGGCGCAGGCGGAGCCGTGAACAGGCTGTTCCTGTAATTCGTGAGCGGGGCCAGCCAGACCGTGCCGGTTCCCCGGTAGACATTGACCAGACCTTCACCGGAGGCGGCGGAGCCCAGACGGGTCTTGCCTGACTTCTCGACGGTGAAATCCAGCGTATTCGACCACATCAATGCAAAGTTGCCATCCACCTTCAGCACATCATTCTGCAGCTCAACCACTACAGCCTCCTCGGCCGGAATCGGCGCTTCCAGCGCCAGTATGCCCTTGCCCCGGGCACTCAGGTTGAACAGGCCCTCTCCGCCGAGAACGGCAGAGGACACATTCTTGCGGGCTGTAACCGAGACATCCAGCGTGGTCTCACAGGCCAGGAACAGCCCGTCATCCAGAACGATATCGTCATGGTCTACGTCAATCAGCCACAGATACTTGTAAGTGGTCTCCAGCATAATCGTGCCGGTTCCTTTATAGAGCGGTTTAACTGCACTTGTTCCCGTGGCTGCGCCTGACAGCATATTGCGCATCAGACCGCCGACACCCTTGATGCCGGAGGTCATCTCAATGTTACCGATCATGTACTGCATAGCGCCTGCGCTGAGCATTACCTCGCTGTTATTCAGCTCAATCATAAGCTGCTTATTGCGCATGTTGCTCTGGCTCATGAAGTAATTGGCCTGCGCCTCGGCAACGGAGGTACAGCTTAAGTCCTCCTTGTATTCAAGCACCGAGAACCCGCCCAGCTCCTGCCTGACGACTACGTTGGAATTGTCCTTCAGATTACTGATGGTAAAAGCCATGGTGATCTACTCCTTCGGTCGCAATTATTATGCACAGCCGTGTAATCATGTCTTCCGCCATAAATATTCGACACCGCCCGCGGGTATCCTTGGCATTGAAATAAAAAAGACAGTATAACAATTCCTTTACATATATTATCAGATTAGCGTAATGTTCTAAGTATAGTGCCTTGCGCACAAACGCATTTGCCTCTACCCGCAGTAGAGCCGAAAGGAAGTTAGCCTTGTTTGAGACATTGCTGCTCAATTTCTTGTTCATGCTGTTTCCCGTGCTGATCTTTCTGATCTTCTTCGAGAACAGGCCCCATGCCTATAACCGGAAGATCCTTGTGCTGCTCACAGCCCTCACCATGATCCTGTGTATTGCCAAGCCGATTCAGCTGGAGAGCGGATTTATCTTTGACTTGCGGTATGTCCCGTTTATAATTACAGCTTTGTACGGAGGGTACAAAAACGTCCTTCCCTTATATCTGATCCTGAATATATACCGCTTCTATGTCGGCGGCGAAGGAACGGTGCAGTCGCTGCTGTTCTCGACGGCGGTTCTGGCTCTGGTTCCGGCGCTTAGCAAGCGGTTTCTTCGTTCTAAGCCGAGAGGCCGTATTATTTGGGCAACCTGTCTCGTAATCATCACGATGGGCTGTTATCTCATTGTTCTGAGCCTGATCCTGAACAAGCTGGATATGCAGTACTGGATGCTGGTTGTCAACGCCTTAACGATTCACGCTGTCGTCATGGCGGTCCTGATGATTCTGCTGGAGCAGATTCTGTTAAACCTCAGGAACCGCGAGCGGATGATGCAGTCGGAGCGCCTGAACGTGGTCAGCGAGCTGGCGGCCAGCGTCTCGCATGAGATGCGTAACCCGTTAACCGTGACCAGCGGCTTCCTTCAGCTGCTGAATCTGTCGAAGGGCCTCACTCCTGAAGAGAAAAGCTATATCGAGCTGTCCTTGCTGGAGCTGAACCGGGCGGAGAAGATTATCAGCGACTATCTGTCTTTTGCCAAGCCGCAGTCTGAGGACCGGGTCTACTCCAATCTCCAGGCGGAATGCGAATACACCAAGAATGTCATCCTGCCCTATGCCACTATTCACAAGGTTGCCGTTGAATTCAGCTTCAATAATTCACTATATACCCATTACGACCGGAACCAGATGCAGCAGTGCCTGATCAATCTCTACAAGAATGCCATTGAAGCGATGGAGGGGACCGAGGATGCGGTGCTGTCGATTGATATTTCCGAGAGTGAGCAGAACATCCTCATTACCATCCGGGATAACGGTATCGGGATGACGAAGGAGGAGCTGTCGCGCCTGGGCAAGCCGTATTATTCGACCAAGGCAGAGGGCACAGGTCTCGGAATGCTGATGGCCTACAATGCGGTCCATAAGGTGGGCGGGCACATCCGGGTCCAGAGTGTAAAAGGAAAAGGAACCACCTTCCGCATCATCATCCCTACATAACCTCAGGAGCCAGTGGGAAAGTCACCGTGAACATGATAAAGTAACTGTTAGAGGAATGGATTTATTAACCGGGAGGCCTAAATTGCAATGAGAGAAGAATTAATTGCCCAACTGAATGCCTGGCATGAGGCAGACGAGTTTGAAGAGATCGTATCGCGTATCAAAGAGGTGCCTACCCCGCTGATCGACGATGAGCTGGCGGTTCACCTCGGACGGGCGCTCAATAATCTGGGCCGTTATAAGGAAGCGCTTAAATGGTTCAACAAGACCAAGGAGAAGAGCAAGAAAGACCCGCTGTGGCACTTCCGTGTCGGTTACGCCTACTATTACCTGAATGAATACGACAAAGCGATCAAGGCCTTCGAGCGGGCGCATAAGCTGGACCCGGAGGATCAGGATGCAATAGAGTTCCTGGAATGGAGCCGGACTGAAGCGGCGGCGCTGGCAGATACGGAAGATGTTGAGGATACCGACGAGGCTTCCGCCACAGAGGGTGAGACTTCGGAAGAGACCAAGCGTTAGAGTCTGTGAAGGGAAGCCGGTATTGACAGTACGGCGGCCTGCAGCCTACAATGATGACAATCTTACAATCGGGGTGAACAGGATGCCATACCGTACCGTTACGAGTAACTAGTTACCGGGCTGGGTAGAACGCGTACCAGCCGCCAAGGGGGAAGTCTGCCCTTGGGACACGTTAACTAGGAACCTCGTACGGTGTCTGTATGGTTATTCTTGTTGTAGCCGGGACACTGGTTATTCCGCGCGCGATCCAACTGCTGATGCAGGCGGCTTCGTGTATGGAATGACGGGCAGTCCCGGCTTTTTTGCATACCTATGAATAGATTGGAGATTGAATTTATGCTGCGTAAAACTCTTGAATCCCTCAAAGGGTGGGTTATTCTATATCTGGTCCTCGGTTTCACCATTCAGCTCTTGGGCAGCCTGGGGATTGTTGTCTTTCAGAAGGTGCTGGATCAGGCGGCCGGGGGCTGGAGCTTCCGGGATATCCTGTTCTGGATTGTTCTGTACGGAATATTGCTGGGGTTAACGGTCGTTCTCAATTATGCGGATGAATATCCAAGTGCATACCTGTCCAACAGCATCACGGAGAGGCTGAAGATTATGGCCATGTCCTCCATCTCCAGAATGGATTACTCTGCTTATCAGAACATGGGCACCGGCCAGATGATCAAGGTGATCGAGAATGGTGCGGCCGCCGGTAACAGTATTCTGTTTTCTTTTGTTCTGCACACGCTGCATGAGCTGCTGCCGGCCATCCTCTTCAGTCTGCTCTTCATCAGCTACTATGATCTCAGCATCATGCTGGTGATTGCGGGCGGGTATGTAGTGATCTTTGTGCTGACGAATGTGCTGCTTAAGGTGCTTTACCGGATCAAAGAGTCTGTACTGAGCGAGCAGGAGAAAATGTCCCGGTACGGGGTGCGCGGCTTCATGGAGCTGGTGGTGTTCCGCACCAACAAGAAGTATGCCCAGGAGATCGCCAAGCTGAACGAATCGGCCCGGCAGATCATCGGGCAGAGTGCACGGCTGCAGATGGTGCATGAGGCTTTTTTTGCCTTGTTTGAATTGTTCATTACGCTGATTAAGGTCATTATTCTGCTCTACGGGGTGAAGCAGGTGGCCTCCGGGGAAGCCACGGTCGGAGTGATGGTCGCGCTGTTCATGTTTATTGAGAAAATATACACGCCGATCGCCATCTTCAACGTCCTGTTCGTCGGATACAAGCTGAACCGGGTCACCTATCAGCGGTTCGAGGATTTCCTGAATGCCCCGGTGGACCGCAATCTGGAGCAGGGCAAGGAGATCACCGCCCTGCAGGGCGGGATTGAATTCAAGGAGGTCACCTTCAGCTACGGGGATGTCCCGGTACTGGACCGGCTGTCCTTCTCCATTGCCCCCGGCACCTCGGTGGCGCTGGTGGGCCTGAGCGGCAGCGGCAAGTCAACGGTCATTAAGCTGATCACCGGCCTGCTGAAGAAAAGCGGCGGCGAGCTGCTGGTGGACGGAACAGATATCGATGAGCTGCGTCTGAACAGCTACTACGACCACATCTCGTATCTGTCACAGGATAGCCCCATCTTCGATACCTCAATCCGGGGGAATATGGTGTTCGATCAGGAGGTTCCGGATGAGGAGCTGTATGCAGTGCTGGATAAGGTGCATCTGAAAGAGAAGGTGCTGGAGCTGCCGGAGAAGCTGGAGACGAGGGTTGGTGAGCGGGGGCTGAAGCTGTCGGGCGGCGAACGCCAGCGGGTGGCCTTCGCCCGGGCCATTCTGCAGCAGCGGAAGCTGATTATCCTGGATGAGCCGGCATCCGCGCTGGACAATGTGACGGAGGCCAGTCTGATGGAGACCGTGTTCGAAGCGTTCCGCGGAAGAACGGTCATCATCATCGCCCACCGGCTGAATTTCATCTCCCGCGTGGACCAGATTCTGGTCCTGGAGCGGAGGAAGCTGGTTGGAGAAGGGGACTTCGCGACGCTGCTGCGGGATAATGCTCCGTTCCGCCACCTGTGGAATAACGGACGGGGGCAGGTGGAGTAGGGGGCGGGGCTGATGAGGGGCTGCTGGCGGAGACTGATTAGGTGACTGCTGGCAGAGACTGCAAGTACTTCATCAGATTCACACGTGTGAAAGTTACTTCTAACTCATCGCTTGCTGCTTAGGGTTGCCGTGCCCGATTAAGGTGCCAGGGGTAGGCTTAAGTGCAATCTGTACAACTAATCCGCCGGTTGTTCCACCAAACCTCTGTTTAGCTGTATTTCGTGCAAGTAAAATGCTTCTATACCTGGATTTTCGCCCATCCGGGCAAATGTAGTTGTACAGAATACAGTTAAAAGAGGAAAGCTTTCTGTTTCACTGTTTTTAGATGCACACAATACACTTATCTCTGATTATTCGCTACAAACGCAGCTAATACCTCACTGCAATTGTCCAGCGTTCCGTCTGCCGATTGCATTATGTACATGAGAATTAGTGATTTCGCCAGCTATATAGCGATCTGTTGCAGATCGTGCAATTGAAATCTGCATATTAGCCCGATAAAGCTAACTTTGCTGAAATCTGCTGTACAGAGTACAACAGGTTCGATAATATGGCCGATTTCGGGTCGATCTATTGCAGGTAATGCAATGGATCGGCATCCGGCAGGGTGGAGCTGCCAGCTCAAAAAGGCGATCTCATCAGAGATCGCCTTGGCGGGGCACTTCAACCTCGAAGCCCGAGCCATTCCGATTCGTTCTGCCAGATCGGGCCGCTACTACGTGAGCGGATTCATCCGCACCTGCGCGCCCTTGCCGCTGGTCTGCAGCCCGGAAGCCTTGCTTCCGGCCTCCTTCAGGTCCGCGACCAGGCGTTCCAGCACGGCCTTCGCAGCGGCGGCTTCCTTCGCGCCGGAGGACTTCACGACAAGCTGCACCGGCTTGCCGGAGCGTAAGTGCTTGTCCGCCTGACGGAGCTTTGTGTCGTAGTCATGCTCTTCGATATAAGCGGTGAAGCGCAGCTCCTTCACCTTCTCGCTGCTGCCTCCGCCGCCTTGGGGGCGGGTGGCAGTGCCTTTGCGGGCAGCCTTCGCAGCCGCTTTGCCTGTGCCCTTGGCCACCAGGCTGCAGGGCGGCGGGCTGCTCATCAGCGAGGTGCAGACGAGGTCGGCACCTGCGGCTCTGGCCATTGACAGTGCCTCTTCGCGGGATAGGGTGCCGAGCTTCTCGCCCTTCAGCCCGGTCAACTGGACCTCGGCGGCCCGGATCTGTTCATTTATCAGTACAGCCACGGATAAGCATCCTCCTTTAATCAAGTATGATATAGCTATCATATATGGAAGCGGAGCTGTCTTCAATATGGGTAGCCGGATGACGGCAGCGCGGCAGTAACTTTAGGCGAAATGGCAATGAATGATATTGGAGAGGTTGTCCTGGTGCCGGGGAGGTTCCGGACAGCCTCCTTTTTGTGCGGAATCAAGTTTCTGTGATCTGAAGCATGTTTAATCTACTGATTTTCCGGTGAAATGGGTAATAGTGACAGAACTAGGGAGGTTAAAGTATGGATGAAGCATTGCTTGCACAATTCAAGCGTTGGCATGAGCAGGATGAGCACCAGCAGATCGTGGACCGCATTCTGGAGATTCCGGTAGACGAGAGAGGGTATGAGTTAACCAGCCAGTTAGGCCGGGCCTACAATAACCTGGACCAATACGGGGAAGCGCTGGAGCTGCTGCTTAGTGTGGCGGAGGAGGGCGCGGATGATCCGCTGTGGCATTTCCGCATAGGATATTCCTATTATCATCTGAAGCAGTATGAGCAGGCCGTTCAGGCGTTTGCGCGGGCGGATGAATTGCAGCCGGGAGACGGAGATTTTCAGGCGATGCTGGAGTATAGCCGGGAGGGTGTGCAGCGTGAGGCGAGAGAGCAGGCCAGACGCGCCGAAGCGATACATAATGCTAAATTGCTAAGAGAGAGCGGAAGCAGGGACCTGGGTTCTTTTCTTGATTTCTGTGCGGATTTCTGGGATGACAGCGACTACGCCTTGGAATCTTATGTGTCTCCACTGCCAAGTGACGAGCTGATTGCTTCGGTTGAGGAGGAGCTGGGCTATAAGCTGCCGGCTTCTTACATCGCCATGATGAAGCAGCATAACGGGGGGATTCCGCGCAATACCTGTTTTCCGGTGAGTGAATCTACGTCCTGGGCGGAGGATCATGTGGCGATCTCAGGGATTGCCGGCATCGGGCGTGACAAAAGCTACTCTCTCTGCGGGGATTTGGGCAGCCGCTTCATGATCGAGGAGTGGGGGTATCCCGATATCGGCGTGGTCTTCGGCGACTGTCCTTCCGCAGGCCATGATGTGATCATGCTGGATTACCGCCACTGCGGGCCGGAGGGTGAGCCCGAGGTCATACATGTAGACCAGGAGGGGAATTATGAGATTACGTTCCTGGCCCCAGACTTCGAGACCTTCATCCGCGGGCTGGTGAACGATGAGGTGTTCGATACCTCGGAAGAGGACAAGCAGGCGGACCTGACGAAGGTGGCCTCTGCGCAGTTCTCTCCGCTGCTGCAGGAGCTGTGCGGCAAGGTAACGGAAGTGGACGACATAGAGGGCATCATCCGCAGGATCTGTACCGCCATCGTTGAGGAGAAGGGGCATTTCAGTCTTCATGCAGATGAACGCTCCACTCTGATGTATGATCTGCAATTCTGGCTCTACACCAACGCCTATCCGGATACGAGCCGTGAACAATATCTTGAGGTGTATTCCAAAATGATCGCGTTCGGCGGGGAATTCAGCACTGGCGGATATGCCCCGGGATTCATCACGGACTGGCTGGATGACCGTATCCGGCAGGGTATGATCGTGAACACCGGCGGGAATCTCCGGTTCACGGATGAAGCGAAGGAACAATTATTGAAGAAGCTGAAGGAGGCGGAAACGGTGGGAGCTGTGGATCTGAAGCCTTTTATTATTGTGGAGCAGGATAACGGCGGCAAGTCCGTGATTCTGAACGCAGGCAGCTATAAGTCCGAGGTGTTCGCGGCGCGGGAGGACGAGGGCTTCGAAGGGGGAGGATATGACTGGGCCTCTCTGGCCGCAGTCTTCCTGGAGGAGCGGATGCCGGAGCTGGCCCAGCTCATCCGCTTCGACCCGGAGGCGGATATGTTCTGCGCCTATTCCTCGGACGGCGATGCGCTGGTCAAGTTCGCCACCGCCTTCAAGCGGGCCTGTGAGGACGACGAGCTGATCCGCGATTTGTTCTCGCGGGCGGAGCTGGATTAGGGGGAATGGATGGGACTGCCTTCTTTTAGAGGGCGGTCCCTTGCTTTTATCAGAGAGATGAAAATAGGTGAATCCGGCCAGCCAAGTGGCATAAATGTGGGGAAGCGTGGCGGGTAGCTGTAGTTCTGCAACTAAGCCGCCCGCCGGGCCATAAGGTATCTATAGAAAAATTTCGCTCTCCGCGCTCAACTTGACCCACATAATTGGTATGTAGACCTGACCGTTCTGCAAGCTGCTCTTGCGAGAGGTTCATTTCTTTACGTGATCTTCGGATGCGGTCTCCGCGTTCAACCCCGCCTATATAGCTATAGTGAAGTGATGCAGCTTCTGCCAGTTGCTCCTGGGTCCATCCTTTAGCTTTTCTAAGCTCACGTATCCGACTTCCTACACTTTCTGGTAAATTCATGGGATCACCTCATGAATACTTATGCCTCAAAAGCTCCTTTTACCTCGCCAACAATCCTCTGTAAAGTGCTGATTTGCTTCACGCTTAATCCACGAACAATAACCGCATATTCATCAAGGGCTTTCCGCTGCGCAGCTTCAGTCTCGTTGAGACCTTGAGAATGGAGAAATAACTCGCCGGGTTGAATTTGTAGTGCTGTTACGATTTTCTCCAAGGTATCTATAGAAAAATTTCGCTCTCCGCGCTCAACTGCTCCTATGTACGCATCATCTAAGTTGGATAGCTCAGCTAATTGCTGCTGTGTTAATCCTTGGGCCTTCCTTATTGCGCGCATTCGGTCTCCGACCGTGTTCCGTAAGTCTGTCATAGAAATCACCTCTCCTAAAGGTTAGGAGAGTACGTGCTTAAAAAGCAGGGTCGTAAAGGCGGTAAAAGTAATTGATAATACTACTTATTAGCAGTATATTTGATTTATTGTACTACTTTTCAACTTTTATATAAAGAAAAAAAGGAGGCTCCACCCATGCGCCCTTCTATTCTAAAATTACTCAATCCGGACATTATCGTTGAAATGCTGGTAATGGAAAATTGCTTAGAGGAATGGGACAAGATGCTGAATACGGCAGATATTCTGTACAGCTATGCGCAGTGTATCTATGAGGAGAGGCAGTATCACAAGGCTAAAGGGCTTCCGGTACCGCTTATGGACATGCAGCGTCCGCTTGTCTATTATTTCGGGTTCAGTCATCTGATGCGGGCATCGCTTATCAGAAGCAGCAGAAGTATGACGACGCTAGAGAGATGATATACCGCTATGCTGAGCTTGGCTGGATGGAGGATTTGGGTGTAGAAGGGGAGGCAATTGCTGAGGAGTTCAGAGGTTTGGCGCGTGCTAACCTGTATATTATGGATATTCTCTCAGGGAAGACTGGACTTCTGGAGGAATATTGCAGTTTTTTGGAGGATAATCCTGAAGAGCTGCTACCCGGACTTGGTGCCATCCTTCAGGCTGCTAACTAGCCCACCAGTCCAGACACGATAGCAACTTCAAGCGTTGTCTGGCATTATTTGAAGCGCTGCGTGAGAGAGTGACGGCAGAAGAGAGCAGACGGTATGATGAGGTACTGGCAGATTGTCTGGCGCAGGTTGTTCTAGAGCTTCCTGAATATCTACCTTCGGAAGTCTAATAGCCATAAGGTCCGGTTAACTGAAAATCTGTTGAGAGAGATTATAAAAAGCAATTCTTCTACATAGAGGACAAGGGAACAAGATCTGTATGTTCGGATTAACCAGACTCTTGCCCCCACATCCCAGCACAACGGCGTGTAGCTTGTTTGCACTGATTATGTCCGTTTATCTAACTAAATTTGCTTAGGCTCTGAAGGGCGAAGCATCCCCCCGACCAGCCTCAGACTTTGTCTGCGGGTCATGAACCGCGTAATCTGGGCACTCAGGTAATTGCGGATTCCAGGAACAACGTATTGTTTCCCCCTGGCCATTGCCCGCAGTGTGAGGGCTACAACCCGCTCCGGAGAGTCCTTCGCGCCGCCGACAGAGGCATCCTCCGTTCCTACCACGTTGAAGAAATTAGTCTCTGTCGAGCCTGGACACAGGGCGAAGAACTGCACGCCGCGGTTACGGTTCTCCCACCACAGGGCGTCCGTAAAAGACAAGACAAAAGCTTTAGTCGCCCCGTAGACGGCCATATAAGGCAGCGGCTGAAAGCCTGCGGTAGAAGAAACATTGATCACAGCGCCTGTTCCTCTGTGGAGCATTCCAGGAAGGAAGAGATGTGTCATATCGACTACAGCGGCTACGTTGAGCATGACCTCTTCATGCTGACGTTCGCCGGAGACCTGCTCGAACAGACCATGGGTAGCAAACCCCGCATTGTTCACCAGCAGGTCAATATTCAGGCCAAGCTGCTGGCATTGCTGGTACAGCTCTCCGGCAGCACCTTCGAGTGACAGATCCAGGGGAATAACCCGGCACTCCACTCCATGCCTTTGTGTCAATTCGGCTGCAAGGGCATTTAGTTTGCTTGCGGTCCTGGCTACCAGTACCAGATGACTGCCTTCCTTAGCTAATTGTCTGGCGAACTGTTCGCCGATTCCCGAAGAGGCTCCGGTGACTAATGACCATTTCCCTTTAATATTCATCATTTCTACTCCTTTTGAATCAATGTTTTGTTTTGGTAACAGTGTTACCTTTATAAATCATAGTAACCAAGATGTCACGCGTGTGTCAATTCATTTTTTCAGCATGATGGGTGAATTGACAAGCTTTGAGCAAATGTTTAGAATTCCTGTTAGAACCGGGCAACTCTGTTGCTGGTCAATAACATGATAACCGAATGCAGGTGATTCTTATCTATAACGAAGACCAGTCCCCGCCAGCTACAGGCCGAACACTGAAGACCTATCAGGAAGCCCGTCTGCAAAATACGGAAAATCTCCGTAAGCTAGTGGTGGATGCAGCCGCAGCTATTCTGCAGGAAGAGGGGCCGGAGGCCGTCACTGTGCGCAGGGTATCGCAGAGGATGGGCTGTTCCACCAAGATCATCTACAGTCTGTTTGTCAATAAAGAGGGCCTGGCCCAGCAGTTGTATCTGGAGGGCTGCAAGCTGCTGGCCCGGCGGTTTGAAGAAGTACCGCCGTCCGCTGACCTCCGGCAGCATCTGCTGGATCTGGGCGAGGCCTTCTGGCAGTTTGGGCAGGACTATACCAGCTACTATAAGCTGATGTTCGGAGGGGCTTTTGCCGAGTTCAAGCCGGATGCGGAGAGTATGCAGGGAACGCTGACTGCCATACGCCGTTTGCTGATGCTAATTAGCACGGGGCAACAGCAAGGACAAATCTCGGATCAGGAAGAGACGGAGACCCTTGTCAGCACGATATGGGCATCGCTGCACGGTGTGATCCATCTATATATGGGCGGGTTCCTTGGCGATGCCGAAGCAGCCCATGCCGTATACAAACAAACAATGGCTTTGCTGTCCCAATCCTTGTTTACGTCGCCTGGGCCAGGCAGAGGGGAGAGCAGAGAATGATTGCACTAATCTTGGCAGCGGGGTATGCGACCCGCCTGTATCCGTTGACGATAGACACGCCGAAGCCGTTGCTGCCGGTTCAGGGGGAGCGGACCATTCTGGATCTGCTGGTGGCGCGCCTGGAGATGCTGGAGGACATTGCAGAGATTCTTATTGTGACGAATGACCGCTTCTTCGTTGCGTTTGAACAGTGGCGGCAGGAGTACCGGGGGAGGAAGCCTGTCCGTATTCTGAATGACGGCACCACTTCTCCTGAAGGGCGGTTAGGGGCGATCGGCGATATCCAGTATGTGCTGGAGCAGGAACAGATAGAGGACGATCTGCTGGTCCTGGCCGGAGATAATGTGCTGGGGTTCGGCCTTGAGGGATATTTAGACTATTTCCGCAAGGTGGGTAAGGACTGTATTCTGGTGCGGACAGTAGATGATCCGGCAGAGCTGCGCAGGATCGGCGTGGCGGAGCTGGATGCGCAGATGCGGGTGGTGTCGCTGGAGGAGAAGCCGCAGCAGCCCCGCTCGAACATCGGGGTGTTCGCGCTCTATATCTACAAGCGGTCTACGCTGCCGTTGTTCTCCCGGTATCTGGCCGAGGGGGGTAATCCGGATGCGCCGAGTTATTTCCCGGAATGGCTGCATTCCCGCCGGGAGCTGCGGGCCTACTATACGGACGGGACGATCGAGGATGTCGGCACCCCGGAGGCTTACGGGCAGATGCGGGCCAGGCTGGAGGGGCAGGGCGAATAAATAAGTTTAAGAAACAAGCAGTCTATCCAGCGGAGGATAGACTGCTTGTTTTCTTATAATAAAACTGACTGAATTCATCTACTATTTAGCCTGAAGTTTAAAAGAATAATCCTTATTATTGTATTTGAATTTTATAGAGTCCAATGTGTTTGTGGCAAGAGCGTAATCATCTAATTTCTCTTTCTTACCAGTAGAAACGTTATAAACAAAGGCTTCAGAGCTACTGCTGCCATCAGCATTCCCGGAAACTACGCTAACCCCGACGTAAAGATTTTCTTTTTCATCAATTGCATACGCATAAGAATCTCCCCCTGTCGAGTGAAACTCATTAATAGCTTTGTTAAATGTGGGATCTTGAACATCCATAACCCAGACTTGTTGTCTTAGCGGCTGGGCTCCATCTGTAAAGATGGAAGATGTATGATAGAGGATATGACTTCCAAATCCAAATACTTCATCAACTGTTAGAATAGCTTCACCATCTTTCAGTTGCAGGGTGGTTAGCTTTTTTGATTTCTCTACAACCAGATTCTTCTCATTGGCAGGACTTAAATAGAAAGTAAACGGTTCAGTTGGATAATAAACTGGATTTGCTTCTGTTCCAGGGGCTATTTTCATTTTTGGTGCCGGTGACCAAACGATACCAGCAGACGTCTTGACAGCAAAATTGAATTTTTCTGTTTTCATATCATTTAATGAAATACTGTAGCTGTCCTCTCCAATTTTCATGATTTTATTGTTGGAGTTTGAAGTGGAGTTTACTTGTTCCCCTGTTTGAGAAGTCGCATTCGATGCTTCTTTTGTTTTGTGAGAAGTGTTGGTACTACTGTTACATGCAGAAATAAGCAAAGTGCTCATGAGAATTGTTGTTAAAATGTAGAGTTTTGTATTTTTCATTGGTTGGGCTCTCCTAACATTACTTTATTTTTAATATACTTTATTATACAATACGGAAATAGTTTTTCATTACTTATTTGTTATTATATTCAATAAATAAAGAGACAATTATCATATATATATTTACATATTTGTAATGAATATTACCTACAGTCTGAGAGTATAACTGTGCAATTGTCCCTTTTTAGGCACTCTTCTTGGATGTTTCTCAATTTTAAAGCGTAGAGTTGACCAACTGAATCATAGAATTCCAGATCTTCCGGAGCAGCAGTGAGTATTTTTTTGTTTAATATGCAAATCTCTTTTTGAATTTCTAATTGTCTTTCCATATTACTTTTTACCATATTTAATTTCTCCGTTCGGTTTGAAGTGTGAAAAGTCAGGTGAATGTTCGATATCAAAATTTAGAGTCTTTTCAATTATTAGCTCTCTTAAGGTCTGTAATAAATCATCTTGGTCATTCAAATCGACTATATTCTTTTGTTTGTTAAGTAATGGAGAAAATATTTCTAAAATCCTCTCTAAAGCTCTTTGATCTCCTTTCTGGGCTAAACTGACCAAAAGATATAAATCTTCTTCCATAAATGATTGCTCCTTTGTTTATTTACTGAGGTGGAAAGGTCCTCACTAACTTTAGTCAGAGTCATTAAAGTAGTCGGGAGTTAATGATTATTAAGGCATCTACTGGTCTTTCTTCCACTGAAATAAATAGTTCTCATTTTAACCAATGCATTTCTTTTTCTATTGAAAACTGCTTGTGGACTGATGGAAAGGAACTCGGCAATCTCAGTATCTTGGTAAGACATCATGTAGGATAATACAATTACTTGTTTTTGCTTTGGGCTCAGATTGACCCATGCCAAGTAAAGTGTGTCGTCTTCAATATTATCTTTGAAAAATTTCTCTCCGAAAAAGTAATGATCAAAAAGTGGAGCATTATTAAAAAGGAGTTCATCCTTGTTGTTTTTATTAGAAGAGTAGTCACTGTCTAGGTAAAGAAGATTTCTTTCTTTAACCTTATTCATTTTTCTCATAAAACCAATGGTAGCAAAGTGTATAGTTGAAGAAATAAAGTGAATAAAACGTATCCTGAAATAATATTTCTTGAATGCTATATTAAGAAGTTGTAGAGTAACTTCGCTCCCTTTAATAGCTTGAACTAACCATTTAATGTGTTGTTCGTCATCAAAAAAGGAGTTGACGATTGGATTTAACGATATGTTTTCTTTATTTTGGAAAAAACTCTCGACAAGTCCCGACTCTGCTTTGCTCAACAATGTTAAATTCATTACGTATATCCTCCTCACGATTAATATGAAGTCTATTAATAAAGTGAAGAATAGAATCCTAAAATAAACCTAAATTAGAACATATGTTCTATTATATCTCATAAACCTACATATTTGTTTTTTTATTAAATTTTTTGTAAAAAGAAATATGTTTCTCCCAGTCTTGAGGCTACTAAAATCTAAAATGCAAAAGGACGAGGTGTCCCGTAAAAGGGTTCCTCGTCCTTGATATCAACATTAAATACTTTCCTCATAAAATGGTTCCGACAGATTTTAGCCACAGCAACTGGGTGCCAGAGTAGTACCGATTTTAGTTTTGGATATAGAGGAGTAAAAAACCTCCCACCATCGTTGAAGAATATTTCCAGCTGCGCTTGGAATTGCACCTACAGCAGAGCCGGGAGAGTAATAAAAACTTTCAGCCCATCCCATTGCCCCCATGGCAGCGCATCCTGCACCGAAACCAGGAGGATAATATGTGCCAGCACCTGGGATTGATCCATACCTATTACTGGCTGGAAGTGTATAACCATTAGCAATTGCGTCTTTAATATACTTTGATGCAGAGCGTCCATTAGCGTCAACAGCACTAACTTTAAAATTTGTTCCTGTCATCAGATTAATGAAGTCTGTAACGCCTACACAGATATTTGCATACGGGTGGGCAGGACCACTTCCATAAGCATTTGCTGGATTGTTGTAGGGAGTATTAATATTTTGACTTCCTTTTCCGCTCTCGTGATACCACATAATCAGAATCATTACGTAAGGAACGCCTGTCTTGTAGCTTGCCCAGTCAGCATACTTCCCATAAATCGATTCAAATGTTGAAGCTGAGAGTTCGACGCCTCCACCATTTGTTGAACATGTAAATGCCATAAATCAACACATCCTTAATTAGAATTTAAGCTCAAACAACTTACCATGGATGATGTTGTTCTCTTGCTTATATCTAATAAAGTGAAGTCTATGTTCTTTAAATCAACCTACAGTTCACCAAATTTCCATCTAGCTAAAAAAGTAAATAATTGTTATAGTTACTAATGTAAGCGCTTGACCAAAATTCATCGGAGATAGATACATACAGATAGTGGACGGATACCGTGACTGCGGGCTAGGAATCAATACACCATTAATAAGGAGGAAGGCGGAATGAAGTTTAGAGCCAAAGCTATTCAAAGGGTTACCCAATGGGCCGCGATGGGGCTGCTGGTGGTGTCGTTATTCGGCGGCTCCCTGGCGGCGGGCGGTGAGAAGGTGTACGCCGCCGATTGCTCGAACGGCTACGTGGCCTTGACGTATGATGACGGGCCGAATGCAAGCACCACCACCAATCTGCTGAATGCGCTGCAGCAGAACGGTCTGCGCGCCACGTTCTTCAATGTCGGGCAGAAGGCGCAGAGTAATCCTTCTCTGGTGCTGGCCCAGAAGAACGCAGGGATGTGGATTGGCAACCACTCCTGGTCCCATGCCAATCTGACACAGGTAGGCACCTCTCAGGCCACCTCAGAGATTACGCAGACACAGCAGACGCTGCAATCCATCACCGGCACCGCGCCGAAGCTGTTCCGTCCGCCGTATGGTGCAACCAATGCGGCCCTGAAGTCGATTCAGGCCCAGAACGGCCTTACCGAAGTGCTCTGGAATGTGGATTCCCAGGACTGGAACGGAGCTGGAACCTCTCAGATCGTGGCTGCTGTCGGAACAATGAAGAATGGCGATGTCATCCTGATGCATGACCAGTATCAGACGACGCTCCAGGCCGTTCCGCAGATTGCGCAGAACCTGAAGAACCGCGGCCTGTGCTCCGGCATGATCTCCCCAAGCACCGGCAGGGCGGTTGCGCCTGACGGCGGCAATGGTCCTGGCCCTGCAGTAACGAAGGTGGAGGCGGAGAACATGACCAAATCCGGGCAGTACACCTCCAATATCAGCTCTCCATTCACAGGAGTCGCTCTGTACGCGAACAATGATTCCGTGAAGTATACCCAGTATTTCACCAGCGGCACGCATAACTTTTCTCTCCGCGGGGCCTCCAATAACGCCAACATGGCCAGGGTGGATCTGAAGATCGGCGGGGTGACGAAGGGGACCTTCTACTATGGCGGAAGCAGCCCTGCGGTCTACACGATTAACAATGTCAGCCATGGAACGGGCAATCAGTTGATTGAGCTGATAGTCACCGCCGATGACGGGACCTGGGATGCTTACCTGGATTATCTGGAGATCAATTAGCGCGCATAGGTAAGGGGATGCCCCGAACAGCCAGCACATGGCTGCCGGGGCATCCCCTTATTTCGCGTCAGCTCTGCCCGGCCAGCCCCCGGATCTGCTCCAGATCACTGCTGCACAGCACCTTGAGGTGAGCGGTAATCTTCTCAGGAGTCCAATCCCACCACTTCAGTTCCAGCAGCAGGGCGGTGAGTTCATCGTCGAAGCGCTGCCGCAGAATCCGGGCCGGATTGCCCCCGGCGATATGGTAGGCGGGCACATCCTTGGTGACGGTAGCATTAGCCGCAATGATCGCCCCGTCGCCAATGGTCACGCCAGGCATAATCGTAACATTCTGGCCGATCCAGACATCGTTGCCGATAACGGTATCGCCTTTGTAGGGCAGGTCTGCCAGTTCAGGAGTAGCCTGCTCCCAGCCGCCGCCCATAATGTTGAAGGGGTAGGTGGTCACCGAGCTCATCCGGTGGTTGGCGCCGTTCATAATGAATTCGACCCCTCTGGCAATGGCGCAGAACTTGCCGATCACCAGCTTGTCTCCGATGAATTCATAATGATGGGTGACGCGGCTCTCGAAGGTCACCGACTCGTCGGGTTCATCGAAGTAGGAGAAGTCTCCGGCGATGATATTCGGGCGGGTCAGCGTATTTTTGATGAAGCGGACCTGGGGAATCTGCGGATTGGGATGAATCGCGTTCGGATTCGGGCCAACAGGCTGCATAAGCATTCACACACCTTTCCGGAAGAATGGTAGGTTTCATATAATTCCCCATTATAACCGATGGTTCCCGGAAGGCAACTGTACATAGAATGTTGTAGATTCGCCGGCCACACTTTTCGCGTAGATTCTCCCCTTATGCTGCTCCACAATGGACTTCGCAATCGCCAGACCCAGGCCGTACCCGCCCTGCTTGCGTGCTCTAGAGGTATCGGCCCGGTAAAAGCGGTCAAAAATCCGCGTCAGATGCTCCGCCGCAATGCCTTCCCCTGTATTCGAAACGGAGAGGAGAACATCGCTGTTCAGCTTATGGAGCGAGATGTGTACAGCCCCCTTGGGATTCGCATATTTTACCGCGTTATCCAGCAGAATCATGGCCACCTGCTTCACCTGCTCACTGTTGCCCGGCACGGTAAGTCCAGGCTGAATGTCATAGTCGAAGGCGAGATTCTTCTCGAAGATGACGGCCTCCATGGTTAAAATAATGTTCTCAACCGCTTCGCTGATATTGAACCTGCTGTGGAGCATTTCCGTGCGCGCGTCATCCATCTCCGTCAGGTACAGAAGGTCCCCTGTCAGCCGGGTCATGCGCTCAGTCTCGGATTTGATGTACTGCAGCCATTTTGCCTGATTACGGATCGTATCCTCACTGTTCGCCAGCAGCACATCCGCGTTCGTGTTAATGATCGTCAGCGGCGTCTTCAGCTCATGGGAGGCGTCGGCGATGAACTGCTTCTGCTTCTCAAAAGCCTCCCGCACCGGCGCAATCGAGCGCCCCGCAAAGTAGCGGCTGGTGAAATAGAGAATGACCAGCGTCAGCAAGCCGACAGCGGCGAAGGTGTAGATCAGGTTGGTCAGAATTCGCTGCTGGGACGTGATGTCCATGAAGATGAACTGTTTGCCGCTGCCTGTAGCCTTGGTCATGTAAATCCACCGGCTGCCATCCAGCGTAAAGCGCCCCGTATCCTGACCGATCCCGCGGGCCTCCTTCAGTGCGTTCGTGTATAACTCATCGTCCATCGTGAATACCGATTCCTTGCCGGTCATTTGGCCGCTGGCATCGGTCTCCACCTTGAAGGAGACGGAACGCTCCGGCTGGTAGGGGTCAATCGGCCCTTTATCCATAGGGCTGCTTCCCCCGCCGCTTCCCGGCCCCCGTGGTCCGTGCCCATCATCTGGTCCCGGCTGCTGCATGCCCGCAATCCGGTGCAGTGACATGTAGATGTCGCTCTGTACATTGCGGTAGGTGAAGATGTAGATGGCGGCGAAGGCGGCCAGCATAATAATGGAGATGGTCACCAGATTAACAATCAGGAACCGGGTTCTGAGCTTACGGAATATCATGCGCTCCCCTCCAGCACGTACCCCACACTTCGAATCGTGGTAATGCGAACCTCGGAGTTCAGGAAGGCCAGCTTTTTACGCAAAAAAGAAATATAGACCTCCACGTTGTTATGCTCCGCCTCAGAATCGAATCCCCACAGCTTCTCAATAATCAGCTCCTTCGAGGTCACCGCCTGCTTCCTCAGGATCAGCAGCTCCAGCAGCTCCGTTTCCTTCAGATTCAGCTTCATTTCCTGACCCTTCACTGTCAGCTTCGGATTGGCTGTATTCAGCTCAATATCCCCGTATTTCAGGGCATCGTCAGGAATAACCTCGCCTTTGCGGCGCAGAGCCGCGCGGATACGGGCCAGCAGCTCCTCGGAAGCGAACGGCTTGGCGATATAATCGTCCGCCCCGTAATCCAGACCGGTCACCATATCGGTGATCTCCCCTTTAGCAGTAAGCATGATGACCGGTGTGGAGATACCGTCCCGGCGCAGCTCCTTCAACAGACTGATTCCGTCCAGCTCCGGCATCATAATATCGAGCAGCAGCAGGTCATAGATCCCGCTCTGCGCATAATCCAGGCCGGTTCTGCCGTCGTGGACGGCATCTACTGAATAATTGTTTTTTTTGAGGATTTGGGTTAAGGCCTCCGCCAGATGAACCTCGTCTTCTACAATTAGTATTCTCATGGGATGGATCATCCTCTGCATATGTGATGGTTGTGCTGCTGTTGCCATTATATCAAGGGTACCTTTAACCAACCTTAACCCATTTAAGATTCATTAAAGGTTCGGGGGCTAAGATACATCCATAAGCAAGCGGCACCCTATACTCTCCCGAAAGGATCTGATTCCTATGGCCATTGAGGTCTTCAACCGTTACGAGAACAAATATCTGTTCAACCACGAATCCTATCTGAAGCTCTACCACGAACTGCTGGAATATATGGAGCCTGATGAATACAACAAGCAGCACGGCTCCTACTCCATTACGAATCTCTATTATGACACACCGCAGAACTCCCTGATCCGCAGCAGCCTGGCGAAGCCGAAGTATAAGGAGAAGCTCCGCATCAGAGCTTACGGCATTCCGGACAGCGACACCAGAGTCTATCTGGAGATCAAGAAGAAGGTGCTGGGCCTGGTCAACAAAAGAAGAACTCCGCTCAAGCTGGACGAAGCCTATGCGTTCATTAAGAGTGGCAGGGAGCCTGAATTCGCCAGCTACATGAACAAGCAGGTAATCGAGGAGATCAAGTACCTGCTGACCCGCTATCCGCTGGAGCCGAAGCTGTATCTGTCCTATGACCGTAAAGCCATGTTCTGCAAAAACAACCGCGACCTGCGCATCACCTTCGACACCAATATCCGCTGCCGCCGGTATGACCTGAAGCTGGAGCACGGTGTATACGGTGAGGAGCTGCTGGAGCCGGGGCAGTGGCTGATGGAGGTGAAGGCCGAGAAGACGATTCCGGTCTGGCTGGCCAGGATGCTCTCGGAGCATCAGATGTACCGCACCAGCTTCTCCAAATACGGCAATGAATATAAAAAAATGCTGAGAAACAATCAAATAGAAAGAGAGAGTGTCTGCTATGCTTGATTCGATTTTTGCTGTTGCTGAATCTAGTACTGAACTTACGTTCATGAGTGCTGTGTTAACCATTATTATTGCCATCATACTCGGCGGACTGATCAGCCTCACCTATATGAAGACCAGCGCTGCCGGATACTCACAGAGCTTCACGCTGACGATGGTGCTGCTGCCGGTGATTGTCGCGATCATTATTCTGTTGATTGGCAGCAATGTAGCCCGGGCCTTCAGCCTGGCCGGCGCCTTCTCGATTATCCGGTTCCGCAGCGCACCCGGCGATCCGAAGGACATCACCTTCGTTCTGTTCACCATGGCCTCCGGGCTGGCTTGCGGCGTAGGAGCGTTCGGTTATGCGGTCTTCTTCACGCTGATTCTCTGTGTGCTGATGGTTCTGCTGAACCGGACCGGCTTCGGAGGCAAGCGGTCGATGCAGAAGACACTGAAAGTAACGATCCCCGAGAATCTGGGCTATGAGGAAGCCTTCGCGGAGGTCTTCAACACCTTCAATGTCGCTTATGAGCTGAAGAAAATCAGAACCACGGAGCTGGGCAGCCTGTATGAGCTGATCTACGCCGTAACCATTACAGAGCAGACGAGCCAGAAGGAGCTGCTGGACGCAATCCGTACACGCAACGGAAATCTGGATCTGTCACTGACCATGGCCCCGGCCATGAATGACTATTAAATTGTGAGATACGAAAGGGATGAGAGTAATGAAAAAGTATAGAACAGCCAGCAGAATAGGGATGGTGCTGTTATGCGCAGCCGTTATGACAGCATGCAGTGCTAATGCCGCTTCGCTAAACAGTGTAAGTAACAACGGGAATGCATCAGCTTCGTCTGGTCAGAGCAGTATCACTGGCACCGTAATGCCGGTAAGTGTGAAGACAGCAGATCTTGTGACCTGGGATGAGGAGGATACAGTAACCGCCTGGACGGCAGCGGATTCCACAGCCATTACTCTCACCGGGACGAGTGCCGCCGCAGACGGGGCCGGTGTCACGGTGCAAGAAGGCACAATTACCATTACAAAAGCTGGAACGTACGTGCTCAGCGGCACGCTCAGCGACGGCCAGATTATCGTAGATGAGCAGGCTAAGGGCACGGTGAGGCTGGTGCTGAACGGCGCTCACCTGACGGACAGCGACAATGCTCCAATCTATATCAAGCAAGCCGGCAAAGTGGTCATCACCTTGCAGGAGGGTACGGATAACAGCGTGACAGACGGAGCTGCTTATGTGTTCGCAGACGGAGCTGAGGATGAGCCCAGCGCAGCCATCTTCAGCAAGGCGGATCTGACGGTTAACGGCACGGGCAAGCTGACGGTCACTGGCAATTATAATGATGGCATTACCAGCAAGGATGATCTGAAAATCATGTCCGGCACGATCGAAATACAGGCCGCAGATGACGGCATCGTCGGTAAAGATATGATTGCCATTAAGGACGGCTATATCACGGTGAATGCCGCAGGCGACGGCATCAAATCAACCAATGATAAGGACGCTACCAAGGGCTTCATCGCCATTGCCACCGGGACCTTCGATATTACAGCAGGCAATGACGGCATTCAGGCGGAGACCGCAGCTGTCATTGACGGCGGGAACTTTACACTGGTGACGGGCGGAGGCGAGGAGAATGCTGAAGTGAAGACCGGCGATCAAGGCGGGCCGGGTATGGGCGGCGGAGGCGGCTTCGGCCAGCGTCCGGAGGATGGCACCTTCCCAGCTCCGGGAGAAGCCGGAGGCACACCGCCTGCAATGGATGCAGCGCCAGGGGCCGGCATGCCCCAAGCAGCGGAGAGTGGCACTGCGGCAGCGGCCCAGACAGACACCGCAGCAGCAGAAGAGACGGACACGGTCAGCACAAAGGGTCTTAAGGCCGGAGGCGACCTGACGGTGAACGGCGGCAGCTTCAAAATCAATTCCGCCGATGATGCGGTGCACAGCAACAGCAATATCTCGGTGACGGACGGAGACTTCCAGATCGCTACCGGCGATGACGGAATCCACGCCGATGCCCAGGTCTTCCTCTCGGGCGGGACCCTCGATATAACGAAGAGCTATGAAGGGATAGAAGGGGCGGATATCACTATATCCGGCGGTGACATCCATGTAACTGCCTCCGATGACGGTCTCAATGTATCCTGGAGCGATGAAGACAACACCGCGGCGGCAACCGGGGAACAGGGCCAGTCCGGCAGCACAGGCAGCCATAAGCTGACCATCAGCGGCGGCAAGCTGACAGTCAACGCTGCAGGCGATGGCTTGGATTCTAACGATTCGATAACGATGACCGGCGGCACTGTTATTGTGAATGGCCCTGAGAACTCCGGCAACGGTGCGCTGGATTATGACGGAGCCTTCAATATTACAAGCGGATTCCTGGTAGCCGCAGGTGCATCGGGAATGGCACAGGCTCCGGGCGAGGATTCCGGCCAGTATTCCGTAAGCATGGAGTTTGCAGCAACCCAGCCAGCCGGAACCCTGGTTCATCTGGAGGATGCGGACGGGAAGACGATCCTGACCTTCGCTCCGGCGAAGAGCTTCCAGAGCGTAGTCGTCAGTTCGCCTGAGCTGAAGGAAGGCTCATACACCGTCTATACCGGCGGGAGCTCTACAGGAACTGCCGCAGACGGGCTGTACACCGGCGGAGAGTATAGCGGGGGCACCAAGTTCGTTGCCTTTGACATTACCAGCAAGGTAACCTGGGTCGATGCTTCCGGTGTCACTACCGGGGGAAGCGGGATGGGCGGCCCGGGCGGCGGCGGCTTCGGGGGCGGAGGAAGAGGCAATAGAGCCGGGGGAGGCCCCGGCGGACAGGGCGGAACACCTCCGGCCGATGCCGGCACTACAGCTCCAGACGGTGCAGGTACAAGCACGAATTAAGCGGGACAGCAGAACAGAGACTATCCATTAGCGGATAGTCTCTGTTTTTGTACAAATATAAGTATGATCAGCAGCTACATGAAATCGAAATAGTAACGGATGACATGGAAGAACACCGGTGCGGTATAGGCAAGGCTGTCCACACGGCTCAGATAGCTCTGCTTCAGGGCGGCGAATTTGTCATCATCGCCGATCAGCAGATCGCGCTTCAGCACGGAGACCGTCAGACTGCCGAAGAAGCCGCTGACGCTGACCAGCATCCCGGAGAGATACCCGAAGGCCGGGTTCAGCGGGGTGAGGTGCGGATACAACAGATACGAGGCGATGGTGGTGACCACGAACGCACAGCCGAAGCCCTCCCAGGTCAGGCTCGGGTTGGCGGTCGGAACAATCCGGTGCTTGCCGACATAGATCGAAGCCAGATAATGTACGGCATCATTGAGCTGGGTCAGCACCACCAGGAACAGGACCAGCCCTGCCCCATATTCCGGTGTGGCGAACTGGAAGTAGGCCAGATGGCTAAGCCCGAATACCATCAGCATCAGCCCCCACTGTACAGAGCTTACACCGCGCAGGAAGCCGAGCGTCCCCTTGTTGATCAGGCGGGGAAGCGGCAGCAGCAGGAACACATAGACCGGAATGAAGATGATGAACATCCCGTACCATTCAATGTAGATCCAGTAGAATTGCAGCGGAATGGACAGGTACGCCCACAGGAACAGCCTGCGGTCCGCTTTGCGGGCACGGATCATGGAGAAATATTCCTTGAGGGCGAAGAAGCTCAGCACCATCAGGGACAGCAGGGACACTACAGCATTGGACAGGGTGGCGAGGCAGAAGATGAACACCATGCCCCACCAGGTCCGGATCCGGAAGCCGATGCCGGAATAATCCTTGTCCTTCTGTAACCGGCTGACAATCAGATACAGCACATGTACAACAGACAGCACTGCAATAATAAGAATAAGTGTGAATAAGGAACGGCTCATCAGCAATCACCAACTTGTCTCGGGGTGGCATTCAATACAGGGATTTTATGCTAAAATAGACAAAGCGTCCAGCTTATTATGAAGCAAAATAACGGACTTGATAAGGGGAAATCTTGTAAATGTCAGCAGATTCATCAGTATATATCCTGCTCACCAATACGGGAACGCTGTTCACCAGACTGATTCAGGGCTATACCAAAGCCCCGTATAATCATGCGTCGATCTCTTTTAACCGGGAGTTGTCTGAGCTCTACAGCTTCGGCAGAAAGCATCCGGCTAACCCGCTGAACGGGGGGTTCGTGAAGGAGGATATCCGCACCGGCACCTACAGCAAATATCCGGGTACAACCTGCGTGATCTATGAGCTTCAGGTTACAGAGCGCGAGGTGGAGAAAATGAAGCGGGTGCTCCAGGTCTTCATCCGCAGCCGCCAGAAGTATCTGTATAATATTCTCGGCGTCCTCGGCATCGCCCTGAAGGAGCCGGTTGAATTCAGCAACTCCTATTTCTGCTCGCAATTCGTGGCCGAGATTCTGGAGCGCTCCGGCATTAAGCTCTGGAACAAGCTGCCCGCGCTGGTCACCCCCGATGATTTCCGGCAGAGCGACCGGCTGAAGCTGGTCTATTACGGCAAGCTGAGCGAGTATCAGCCTTCGGTCACATAGCAGCAGTTCGAGAAGTCCCGTTCCCGGCATACATTTGCTCGCAAGCAGGCACACGGCCCGAATGTATGTGGAAAACAGCATACATTATGCTCGCAAGCAGGCACACGGCCCGAATGTATGTGGAAAACAGCATACATTATGCTCGCAAGCAGGCACACGGCCCGAATGTATGTGGAAAACAGCATACAGTCCTTCACCCGCTGGGTGACTTTGTTTATAGAAGAAGCTTACCTGGCTTATCCCGCCTGGATTGTGATATTTTGAGGGGAAAAGGAGAGTGAATAAGTGGTTCATGCTAAGGATGTGCTGACCGATCAATTACTGGCTGGCGCCAATGACCCGAGCTGGTATCTGCCGTATATGCAGGCAACAGAGGAGGTCACCGAGGAAGAAGCCTTCTGGAAACCTGGGGAAGGGACGTTCAGCATTGCCGAGCTTACCGCTCATCTGCTGTACTGGAATGAAGCCTGGCAGACCCGGTACCGGGAGGGGCATATGGATGCCGTGCCTCCGGTAGGAGATAATCGCCTGAGCTTCATGCTGCCTGCAAATACTTCCTTCGGTGAGCTTCGCAGCAGACTGGTGGACGCAATGCTGGCCTGGCAGGAGCTGTTGTCCGAGGAAGGGCTGGAGAACCGGGTGGACGGGTTCCCGGAGCCAGCGGCCTGGTGGGAGCTTATCAGCAATGCGGCGACGCATAATGCCTATCATATCGGGCAGATCGTACTGCTGCATAAGCTGTATAAACAGGCTAAGTAACGTAAGAAGCATAGAGCGGGCAGACAGACTGGCTGGGTAATTCCTGCCGGTCTCTTTGCTGTGCAGAATACCTTAACCTGTAATTAAGGGGAGCATGTGCTATTCTTGGAATATGGCCTACAGAAGGATAAAAGCGAGGGATTTCATATCATGACTGATCATATCATCAGAGTGCTGGAAGCAAGGTACGCCTGCCGGCTGGAGCGGCTGACAGGAGGGTATACGAATCTTACCTATCTGATGGCGGGGGTGGAACCTCCGCTTGTAGCCAAAATCGCGAACCTGTCCAACGAAGACACACTGAATGAAATACAGGTCATGAAGCTGGTGCAGGGAAGCTGCGATACACCGGCTGTACATAAGGTAATGGAGATGGACGGAATGCGGATTATCCTCATGGACAGGATGCAGGGGCTGAACGCCCAGTCTGTGCTTGATGCAGAGGACTGGAAGAGGGCTGAACGGATCTATGGGAGGATGGGCCTGCTGCTGGCAGAGCAGATTCATTCCCGCCCGTATCATCCGCCCGGCAAGGAGATCCGCCGCAGCAACAGGTCTGAACTGAGCGGGATGATTACCTCGCTCGAATTCGTACCGGATTCCTTGGGCAGGCACTCGCTTCAGCTGCTGGAAGCGGACGGGGCCGGAGAGCTCCCGTGGGTTCTGACCCATGGCGATTACGGGGTGCATAATCTTCTCTGCGATGAGGAGGACGGGCTGCATGTGCTGGATTGGGAGTGGGCCGAGTGGGGCAGCCCGCTCAATGATGTGGCCTGGGTCTGCTGGTTCACGAAGCATCACTATCCGGCGAAGGCCCGGGTACTGAACGCCGCCTTCCTGGAGGGGTATCTGGCCGGTAATCCGCTGGCGTTCACCCCCCGGCAGATGAAGGCAGCGAGTCTATATAGAGTATGGAATATTCTCTACCGTCTGCGGATTGCCCCCAAGGAGGTACAGCGTGAATGGACACGCCGCCTGGAATGGACGCTGGGCGAAGACTTCCGGGAGCTGTCTGGAGCCCGGTGAGGCAGCAGAGATTATTCTTCCGGGACAACCACCTGAAGATGACGCGGAATCGTGCTTAGCGTGAGCGGCAGCGGCGGCCCCGCTTCCCCGTCTACATTCGTTCGGACCGGCTCGGAGGAGCGGAGCGTCACCTCACGGGCCGTGAAATAGATGACATCCTTGTGGCTTCTCAGATTGCCGAGCAGCAGGGAGATGCTGACTGTCACCGAATTCAGCAGGTGAAGATCCTTGACGATGAAGCAGTGCAGCAGGCCGTCATCGACAGCAGCTCCGGGAGCAAGCTTCTCGAAGCCGCCGACAGAATTAGTGAGCGCAGCGATAAACAGCGGGGAGGAGCCCTCCCAGACTTCCCCGTCGTGGATGATCGTCAGCGGGTGCGTCTTGCTGCTGGTCAGCTCCTTGATCCCTTCCCGCAAGTAAGCCAGGAAGCCGAGCCGGTTCTTGTCGTCTGAGGAGACAGAGGAGAGGGAGCCGGCCAGGGAGCCTGCGGCGACCACATTGACGAACAGCCGCTCATTCAGCCGGCCCATATCGACCCGGCGTGTGCGGGAAGAGGCCAGATTACGGATAGCTTGCTCGGGATTGAGCGGAATCTGCAGGGCCCGGGCGAAATCGTTGACCGTGCCCATCGGCACGATGCCAAGCACAGGCCGGTGCTGCTGATCGGCCAGCCCGTTCATTGTCTCGTGCAGCGTGCCGTCTCCGCCGATCGCGACCACCAGATCACAGCCTTCGCTGCACGCCTGGACACAGAAAGCCGTGGCATCCCCTTCGCCGGCGGTCTCATTGACAGTAACCTGATACCCTGCGACCTGCAGCACCTCTTCCGCTGCCTGGATATATTCCCGCGCCTCTGCTTTGCCGGAGGAGGGATTCATGATGATCATAGCCTGCTTCATACTGCACTCCTCTCTTATGTAACCGGATTATTAACCATTAACCAGCTTAGCCCGGCCTTTGAAACAGCAAGCGCCGGAGGGACGCTGCGGTCCCTCCGGCGCTGGGCTGCCTGATTCGGGCGGACAGCCGCCGTTAGCTAACCTTCTCCGATCCGCCGCTGATAGGACTCGGCGTAGGCTGCGCTGCGGAACTTCAGAATCGGGTCATCCGAGAGACGCATTCCGGTCGTAAGAATGGTGGGGTCCATGAGCAGATATTTCGGATCAGGGTAGATCTCGGAAATATGCAGCCGGCCGAGATCGACTCTCCGGCGGTCCTCCGGCCAGGCGCGGGTCGGATCATCTGTCGCGTCGCCTTCCTCGCCCAGAACGGCGACAAGCTGGAAGATGGCCGGTTCATCCTTCAGGCGCAGCTCCAGCTCCTCCTCCAGATAATGATCCGGCTGCTGTGCCGCTTCCTCCAGCGACAGGGTGCGCACTCCCGCCTCCGGCACCCACTCGAAGCGGACAGGCTGCTCCCTCCCCTCAGCATTGACGAGCACATAAGCATGGATGCAGTAATAGGGGCATTCCGCATAACTGGCCGGCGGCTTCAGCCGCTTCACGGCGCGCAAGGCTCCCTTGCTCTCGCTGAAGTGGCTGGCAATCTCCTTAATCAGCTCCAGCGGTCCGAGGCTTCCAGTCCGGAGCCGGTGGGCGGTACGGACAATGTCGATGAAGGACTCCGGGGTCCGGGCAAAAAAGACCGGTACCGTTACCCCCACCAGATTCGTAACCTCGCCATCCGGCAGGATGAACTGGACCGCCATTCCCTTGGCGGGCGAGAGCAGATCCGCCAGTGCCGGATCGGTCGAGCTGCCGGAGAAGCGCACGATAGCATTCACCTGCTGCTCCTGAAGATGCTCCGCCTCCGTCAACTCCATCCCCAGCCCGCTCGGCCGGAAGAATCCGCGGCAGCAGATGCCCTTGGCATGGGCGCGGCGGTATCCGGGATGGACGCCGGATAGCTGCTCGATAGCGTCAACTGCCTCAGCCGCCAGCCCGTCAGCCTGATCTCCTGCCAGCAGTTGGCCGTCCTGTTCAGCTTCATTCTTGCCCTCATTCACGTTCGTAACCCTCCCCTCAAATCCATTGAATTGGAATAATCTACATCCTAATTCTTACCACAACGGCCATTCATTTAAACTGCTTCTCGTAGACATCCACTTCGTTATTGTGGTTATCGGCCGCTCTTCTCACCGGGGTGAAGCCATTCCGGGTCCAGAAGGCTTCCCCTGCTTTGTTCTCCAGCTGCACTGCCAGTCTGACGGCGCCAAGCCCCTGGGTCCTGAACATT
This sequence comes from Paenibacillus piscarius, assembly GCF_022234545.1. GTDB lineage: Bacteria > Bacillota > Bacilli > Paenibacillales > Paenibacillaceae > Paenibacillus_AQ > Paenibacillus_AQ piscarius. Next base: position 430,699 of record NZ_JAIEUI010000004.1, on the reverse strand, counting down.
TGCTCCAGTTCATGTATCGCTGCTATGCCGATCCCTTGACGGCTATATTGCCGGTGAATCACCAGCAGGCCGATCCATGGATAATGATCCGCGCTATAGTCAGGCAGGTAGGTGATGAGACCGGCAATCCGGTCATGGCTCCTGATGTACAGCATTTTCTCCCCCATAGCGAGGTTGTTGCGGTTCTCCTCCTCCAGCTCCGAGGGCTCCACATAAGCCTTGTGCAGGACCATCAGGTTGAATTCAGGCTGTGAGTTCAGGATGGAGGCCTGGATCTCCAGACTCTGCGGTGTGAGCGCGTCAGGCACCGGTTCTAACCAAATCATTTAATCACCCGCTTGTTATTAATTAAATATCTAATTAGATATTAATATAATAATATAGAGTTATCAACTCACAAAGGGGAAAATATGCTAAAATAGAGCGGACTTACCCAAAAAAACGTGCATGAAGCAGAAATGGAGCTTGTTAATCAATGAATGAATTACCGAATTGCCCGCAGTGCGGCTCTGTGTATACCTATGAGGATGGAGCGATGCTGGTCTGCCCGGAGTGTGCACATGAGTGGTCTTTGGATGCAGCGGGCGCAAGCAGCGAGGATGAGAAGGTAGTGAAGGATGCCAATGGGAATGTCTTGACTGATGGGGATACCGTAACGGTGATTAAGGATCTGAAGGTCAAAGGCAGCTCATCCGTACTGAAGATAGGCACCAAGGTGAAAAATATCCGGCTGGTGGACGGCGATCATGATATCGATTGCAAAATCGAAGGGTTCGGGGCGATGAAGCTGAAATCGGAGTTTGTGCGCAAGGCATAGCTGAAGAACCGGAAATCCGCTGCCCGCCGGGCAGCAGGCTCCGGTCCGCCAACATTCCCAAGTTATAGAACCCGTTGCGCGGTGACAAACCGCTTTTGCCACTTGCTGCTGAACTCCTCCATATGTACACCCTGCTCCTTGGAGTAGGTATGCAGTATCCGGTTATTGCCGGCATAGATGGCTACATGTCCGATGTCAAGGCCCCGGGCGGTGAAGAACAGCAGGTCCCCGGTACGCAGCTCGTCCAGGCTGACCTTCCGGCCTTCCTGGGCCTGATCATAAGAGACGCGGGGCAGCTCGAGCGAGAGGGCATCCGCGAACACACGCTTCACGAACGAGGAACAGTCGAACGTATCCGTCTGATCCGGCGAAGCGCCGAATTCATAAGGGGTATTCAGGTATTTCCGGCCCTCGTTAATCAGTGCCTCTCCCTGCTTCTGGAGCAGCGAGGGGCTTCTGTAATCCGTAAATTTCGGTTTGGCCGATACATAGCCCCTGCCATTCTCCGCTGTCCGTACCTCCAGCCAGAGCGGGCCGGCCTCGCGGACGACATGGACCTTGCTGCCGGCCGGCAGCAGAGCCAGGCTGTTCGCTGACTGCCCGGCATCCGGAGTGCTGCGCAGGTTAACTCCCCAGGTGACCGTGGTCTCATAGGCGGCTGCCGAGGAGATCAGGACGGAGCCTGAAGACGGCTCCCAGGCCACCTGGCTGCCCAGAGCCTCGCTGACGAAGCGCAGGGGTATCATACTGTAGCCTTGCGACAGCTGTCCGGGAACCGCAAGATCAACCGTTCTCCCGTTCACACGGGCGGTGGATGAGCCAAGGGTATAGGTTAAGGCAGTGCCGCTCTTGACGGCAGTTACCGTCTTGCTGGTATTGTCCCAGGAGAGCTCGGCCCCTTGGGCTTCGAACAGTCCCCTCATAGGAACCAGTACGGTCCCGCTGAAGTTGAGCGGCCGGGTCTCCGGCTGAAGCTGCTGCCCGTCCAGGTAGATGGAGATCGGCTGGGGTGAGGGTGCTGCATCTGCATGGGCATAACCGCCCGCCGCAGCGGTCAGGGCCAGTCCTAGCAGAGACAGCAGCATAGTCGTTCTTGTTGTCATGGATTCATCACCTTATGGATAGATTTAACTCTCTCCAGTTAGACGCGATTGGTGTGAATTGGTTTTGTGCCAATTGTTGGTAACGTTTCATGGCTATTCTAATAATCGGGACGATCGCGGGGCTATTGAATCAATCCTCACTGAATACGGCGCTGCCGAACATTATGGGGGAGTTCCGGTTGTCTGCGAGCACTGTGCAGTGGTTAACGACCGCTTATGCACTGGTTACGGGTATTGTTGTTCCGATTACTGCTTATCTTATTCAGCGCTTCAAGCGCAAGGAGGAGGCTCCGGCGGAGGTTTCAGCAGAGGGGATTGCTGTGAAATAACCGCTCATCTATGGGATAGGATGTATCCTCAGCTCAAATAGAATACCTTCTGCTGCAAGAGATCGAGCGCCTGCTCGGTCTCTTTGCGTTCCTCAGCGCTCAGGCCGGCAATGCGCTGCTCGAACCGGACGGCAATCTGCGAGAACGCCTCATTCATCAGCGCCCCGCCTGCGGCAGAGAGGGTAATCTCCTGCTTGCGGCGGTCAGCGGGGTCGGTGATGCGGGTACAGAGACCTTTTTCGCTGAGCTTCTTCAGTTCACGGCTCGTATTCGGCATCGATATATTCATACAGTCGCTGATCTCGCTGAGGGTTACCGGCTGGCTGACAGCGATGTATTCGATAATCTTATATTGCAGCGGCGTTAAGCCGTCTGAATTCACATCTCTGGTAATATCATTTGTTATTTGATGGACAGAAGCAGTGAAGGCTATGAATTTCTGAAAAAGCTGGTTGTTGTCCATTAGATCACCTCAGAGGTCACGATACCAGATTAATTATCAAAAAACAATTATCATTTGACAAGTATTTCGTGCCTGTGCTATGTTTTGGTTATCAAATGACAACTAAAGGGGAATACCACTGATGAATACACTTGTGATCTACACCCATCCGAACCAAAAGAGCCTGAGCTACGCCTTCCTGCAGGAGGTGCTGCGCGGCAGCAAGGAGAATGCGAAGATTACGGAAGTCAAGGTGCTTGACCTGTACGAGGCCGGATTCGATCCGGTGCTTGTATTCAATGAGAATCGGCGCAGACGGGATATGTACCGTGAACCGGAGCTGGCGGAGTACAGGGAGCAGCTGCTGTGGGCCGATCAGATCGTCCTGGTCTATCCGATCTGGTGGGGCAGACCGCCAGCGATGCTAATGGGCTATATCGACCGGATGTTTGCATCGGGCTTCGCCTACCGGGATAAGGGCGGCCTGCTGCCGGAGGGCCTGCTCAAGGGGAAGAGCGTGATCTGCATTTCCAGCATGAAGGGGCCGGCCCACTACCCGCTGCTGTGGCTGGGGAACTCGCATAAGATACTGATGCGCAAAGCGCTGTTCAACTTCGTCGGCATCCGTAAGGTGAAGTTCTTCGAGTTCGGCAGCATGGAGAGCAAGAAGGGGAAGCAGAGCAAGAAGCTGGAGCAGATCTACCGTTATTTCAAGACGGTTGGGTGAATCTTGCACAATCTATTTGACAATCGGGTCACTTGTAACTACAATGGTTACATGATTGATAATTACCGCTGTCAACTTGAGCTTTGATAGCCAAGATTGAAATACAACAACCAAATGGAGGAATGAAGTATGACGATCGCATTAACAGGAGCAACAGGCCAATTTGGTTCTATCGTAGCAGAGACTCTGCTGAAGACTGTACCCGCTGCGAAGATTGTAGCCAGTGTCAGAAATCCGGAGAAGGCAGAGGCCCTGAAGGCGCAAGGCATCGATGTACGCCACGGCGACTTCGATCAGCCGGAGACACTGGACACCGCCTTCGCCGGAGTGGAGCGCCTGCTGATCGTCTCAGCAGACGGCGACAATGACACCCGTATCCGCCAGCATAAGGCGGCTGTAGATGCTGCTGTCCGTGCAGGGGTGGGCTTTATCGTATACACGAGTGTAGGCGATGCCGAGAACAGCTCCCTGTTCCTGGCGCCGGTACACCGTGCTACGGAAGAATTCATCCGCGAATCCGGCATTCCGTATGCCTTCCTGCGCAACAACTGGTACCTGGAGAACGAAGTCGGCTCCATTCAGGCTGTGAAGGCCGGTGCTCCTTGGCTGACCTCAGCCGGAGACGGTAAGGTAGGCTGGGCTACGCGCCGCGATTATGCTGAAGCGGCGGCTGCTGTTCTGGCAGGCGAGAGCCGTGAGAGTGTCGTCTACGAATTGTCCGGCACCCCGCTTACCCAGGCAGAGCTGGCAGCTGTAGTCGGCGAAGTGCTAGGCCGGGAGGTTGCCGTGCAGCAGGTGGATGATGCCACCTATGCCAAGGTAATGGGCGAAGCAGGCGTGCCGGAAGCGGCGCTGCCGATCGTCGTTGCCATTCAGGGAGCCATCCGCGATGGCGCACTGGATATCGAGAGCGGCGACCTTGCGAAGCTGCTGAACCGCCCGCAGACCCCAATTAGCGAAGGCGTGCGCGCGCTGCTGGGTTAAGTGCTGCGCGTATGAGCAAGCCTGCCAGTTATACACTGGCAGGCTCGCTATGATAAGAGGCTGTCCGACCGGTCTAACCGGAGGGCAGCCTTTTGTGTTGCGGTCCGCTTGCCGCATAGGAACGTTTCCCTTATCATGAACATGAATTAGGCAGCAGACCTACTAATCTGAACGATTGCAGGTGATCCTATCCGAATATCCATCGAGCATATCAGCAGGGAGCAGCAAGAGGAGATCATCATCAGATGCCATGAGGCGGACGAAGAAATCTATGAAATCGTAAATAAGCTGAAGACAGAGACGCTTATCATTCTGGGAATTCAGGAAGAGCGGGTCAGCCGCATCAAGCTTAGTGATGTCTATTATTTTGAAGCGGTGGACGGCAAGGTATATGTGTACAGTGAGAACCAGGTGCATGAAGTGAAGCAGAAGCTGTATGAGCTGGAGGAATTGTGCCGGGACAGAGGCTGCTTCCGGGCTTCCAAATCGACGATTCTGAATATCGCCAAGATCGAGAGCGTGCGCCCCTCCCTGAGCGGCCGGTTCACCGCACTGCTGGATAACGGGGAACGTGTAGTGATTTCAAGACAATATGTGCCTGTACTCAAAAAAAGACTCGGATTATAAGGGGGCTCACCGCATGAAACGGTCTGAATATGCCAGGGAGATCATCCGCGATTTTCTGATTATTTTTGCATCCATCATCATTATCATTACAGTGCTGCGGCAGATTTACATGCCTGACCTCGCGTTTGACCTGATATCGATCTACACGATTATGGGCTTCTCGCTGCTTGGCGCATTGACGGGCATGATATTGTATACGCCAAATGAGGTGAGCGAGCGGGCGATGCGGGTTAGAATCGTGCTTCATTTTGTCCTGCTGGAGACGCTGTTAATAGCTCTTGCCAGCCTGATCGGAGTTGTGGCCAGTGTGTCCGCTGCACTTCTGCTTGCCCTGCAGATTGCCGTCGTATATGTTATTGTCCGTCTGCTGTCCTATGAGAAGGATAAGAAGGAAGCTGCCCGGATTAATGAGCGGCTGAAGGCGGCGAGGCAGGAGGTCCGCGAGTAATCCGAAGTTAGCCCCCATTTAATGGGCGATTTATGCATCTTATTGCCCTGTAGCTACAGCTTACCGCAAACCGGTATACATCCTTTTCGCTGTTTTTTATGATGAGTTCATGAACTAACGCGAAAAGGAGAATCCCTATGCACAACCGCATCAAGCTCATAAGCTGGATTAGAATCACCCTGTTTATCGTCTTCCTTATACTGGCACTGTCCCCCGTGATCGAGTGGGGTTTCCGCTGGGTGCTGCTGGCGGCACTGCTGTTTATGTTTGCGCTGAAAGGTTCGATTGATCTGATCCGCAAGAAGACAGACGTAAGACCGTCCAGACGTTCAACCCGTGTGTGGAAAAGACTGCTAACCGCTGTGGCGCTGCTAATCGCGCTGATCCCGCCCATTCTGTTCCCGCAGTACCATGCACCTGAAGTGACCGGAGAATATGAAGTCAGGACGGCTGTCTATTCCTATACGGACCCCAACCGGGTGGAGGAATTTACGGATACAGGGGAGCCTCGGCAGGTGAATGTGGAATTCTGGTATCCGGGCCATGGGGAGGGCAAATATCCGCTGGTCGTCTTTTCTCATGGAGCCTTCGGCATTAGGGAGAGCAATGCTTCCACCTTCACGGAGCTGGCCAGTCACGGCTATGTTGTGGTATCCATAGATCATCCTCACCAATCCTTTTATACACAGGGCGTGGACGGGAAGATCACTACGATTAATGCAGAGTACATGCGGGAGGTTAACGATTCTAATAAGGACGGGGTATACACTGTGGAAGAGCTATACGGTCTTACGCAAAAGTGGATGAAGCTGCGGACTGGTGATATGAATCTGGTGATCGATACAATCCTGGAGAACGCCGCTAGTAGCGAGGACCCCGTGTACCGGCTGATCGATAGTGAGCATATTGGCGTAATCGGCCACTCGATGGGTGGTGCGGCAAGCGTCGCGCTTGGCCGGGAACGCGGCGATGTGGATGCTGTGGTGAATCTGGATGCCCCGTTCTTCACCGAGCTGGTGTATGACCGGAAGCTCAATGAGCTGGCGGTCCAAGATGAGCCCTACCGCGTACCGCTGCTGAACATATACACGGACGATGTGTGGAGACAGCTCGGGAAGAACTCGGCTTACGCGGCGAATAACACCGCCAATCCGAACTTTAAGGACGCGTATACCGTTCATTTTCAGGGAGCCAAGCACTTGAGTCTGACCGATCTGCCGCTGTTCTCCCCGATCCTGGCAAATATCCTTCAGCGCGGTCAAGCGGATATCGATAAGTATTACTGTATAGAGACGATGAACAAGCTGATTCTTAAGTTCTATGACTATACGCTAAAAGGCACCGGGCAGTTTGCACCGCAGGCGGTGTATTGAGGCTACAGCTCGATCACAGCAGACTGAACCAGCCCAGCGATCCCTTCCTCCAGCTCCGCGCCGCTCTCCTCCGCCAGCCATTCCGGCGGGACGAGCAGATAGTGGCCGGAGCTGCTCTTCAGGTAGCTGTAGATGATCTGCGCCTCATCGATCTTGTGGCGGCTCATCTCCTCCGTAGCTGCGGCCTGGCTGCTGCTGTGGAAGACCTCCCTTGCGGCGGCAGCGATCGTGCCGGTGAGCTGACCCTCATGCAGCGTTTCTGTAGCCAGCAGGGTGCGGTGAAGAATGACGCTGCCCTTGATCAGGATCAGCTTGTGCGAATGCCCGTCCACCGGCTCCAGCACGATAATATTTTTGTTCGCCCCGGTGAATTCGATCACCTGCTCCTTCTGCAGCAGGGAGCGGATTGCACCGAGGGTATCGCGGGTTTTGGCGGCGGCCTCGAAGTCGAACCGCAGCGCCGCCTCCTCCATCCGGGCTTCCAGACCGGCCACAATCCCGTTGTCCTTGCCCTCCAGCAGGCAGATGAGCTGGTCGATGACCGCTTCATAATACGCTATGGCTTCCGCACTGCCGCCGCACATCCCCATACATAACCCCAGTGAGTAGTTCAGACAGCGCGAGCTCCGCGAATGGGGGCTGCCGCAGAGAATCCGCTGCGACTCCTTGATGCCCAGCACCGCCCGCTCCACCGTACTCCGGCTGGTATAAGGGCCATAGACCAGGCTACCTGCCGCGCTGCTCGGTTCATAGCCGATCTCAATTTGCCGGTAAGGTGCAGCACTGACGATAGAGATGTAGCTGTAGGCGAGCGGATTTTTCATTTTACGGTTATACATGGGTTTGATTTCTTTGATCAATTGGCATTCCAGCATGAAGGCCTCCAGCTCCGTATCGGTCAGCCGGTAATCCAGATCGCGGATATGCTTCACGAGTTGCTTCACCTTGGGCGAATGCCCCTTATTATTATAGAAATAAGACTGGACCCGCTTCCTGAGCTGCTTCGCCTTGCCCACATAGATGATATGGCCCAGGCTGTCCTTCATCAGATAGACGCCGGGCGTCAGAGGAAGCGCTGCAATCTTGTCTGTCAGATCCGCGGACATGGCTCCGCCTCCGTTCGTAAGCATCTTCAGTATCTATTAGTATAAACGAAGCTGCACCCGCCCGCGAGGCAGCAATGTGACATATTCCACAATGTCTCTCTCCCAAACCCTCTATCATTATTGATATGACATGAATGCGATCAAGTAAGCTGGGTGGGGGGCTGCTGATGAAATATTCGATCGGGGAATTCGCGTCCATTCTGGGAGTGACCGCAGATACACTGCGCTTGTATGAGAAGCATGATATCGTCCGGCCCATGAAGGATGAACATAATAATTACCGTTATTTCAGCGACCTGGACGCGCGGAATCTGTTGTCGAGCCGGTGGTACCGGAGTATGCAGATTCCGCTTCAGGATGTGGCGGGACTGATTCAGGAAGCACCGTCCGGGCGGGTAGTGGAGTCGATTGCCGCTGCCGGAGCGCAGCTTGAGGAGGAGATCCGGCGCAGCACGCTGCTGCTGGGCAAGATCCGGGAAATTCACGATGAGCTGGCGCGGATCAGTGAAGCCTTCTATACGTGCAGCATCAAGGAGGTGCCCGGAATGTACCGGATTGAGCAGACCTACAAGAATCACCTGCTGCAAAAAGAGAGCATCAAGAGCACCGTGCAAGCCTGGATGGAGCTGCTGCCGTTCACCTTCTATTCCTTCCGCATGGAGAATACGGAGAGCATCTGCGGAGAGGGGATGCTGGATTACAGCTGGGGTCTGGCCCTGCTGGAGGAGGATCAGCAGAAGCTGGAGGTGTGCCTGGATGACAATGTGGAATATCTGGAGCCCGCGACCTGCCTCTCGGCCGTAATTGTCAGCGGCTATGAGGAATATCTGGAGCCGGACGCCTTCCGGTTCATGCTGGATTATGCACAGGCGCAGGGATACAGGATCACCGGAAGCATCAGCGGCAAAATCCTGTTCACCGAACGCATGAATCACGGCAGCCGGACTTATCTGGAGATCAACATTCCTGTTGGACTTTGAGAAAATTTTCACATTATGTTCATTGACCTTGGTCCTGTACCAAGGTTTACACTTTGTGCCGTAGTCATCAGTCCTTACAAGAGAGACTAAACAGCAGGGGGAGAAATCATGCACAAGAAAGCAGCAAAAAGAATGTCGATCTTCACGGTTTGTCTAATCATGGTTCTGTCGCTCATCAGCGGCTGCAGCGGGAACAAGAATGCCGCACCGGCCGCTACGGAGCAGCCTTCGGCCTCGCCGGAAGCAGCGCAGCAAGCGGATACGGGTGCAGTACCGGCCGGTTTCAAAGCGGGAACCTATACAGCGGAAGCGGACGGCAAGGACGGCAAGATCCAGGTTAAGGTCACGCTTGACGACAAGTCAGTCATTACAGATATCCAGGTGATCAGCCAGAATGAGACCGCCGGAATCGGGGTGGAGGCGATCAACAAGGTGAAGGAAGAGATCATCGCCGGCCAGTCCCTGAATATCGATGCCGTCAGCGGGGCGTCCGAGTCCAGTAAGGCGATCCTGACCGCCGTGGAGGATGCGCTGAAGCAGGCGGGCGGGAACGTGGAGGCTTTTAAAGCCAAGACTGTAGTGAAAGCGGGAGAAGGCAAAACCGAGCAGCTGTCCGCCGATGTAGTGGTGGTTGGTGCGGGGGCGTCCGGTGTGTCGGCCGCAGTCTCGGCAGCGGATAAAGGCGCCAAGGTCATTCTGATTGAGAAAACAGCCACGATCGGCGGAGCGAGCAACCTGTCCTGGGCGGGCAAATTCTATAACTCCTCAGCAGCGGTAAACAGCGGGCTGAAAGTGGAGGTGGAGAAGGAGATCGCCGACTGGATCGTCAACAACCACTGGAGAGTGGATGCGGCAGCCATCCGTCAATATGTCACGAAGTCGGGCGAGACCTATGACTGGCTGACCGGCAAAGGCTACACCACCACCTTCCTGAACTTCGCCGGGGAACAGCTCCATATGCTGCCTCCTTATGAGACCCGCCAGGAGCTGCTGCGCAAGATGCTGGCTGCGTCCGTTGAGAAGGGCGGCGGGCAGGTCATCACAGAGGCGACTGCGGAGAAGCTCATGACAGGCACGAATGGAGAGGTAACGGGTGTCGTGGCCAAGAGGTCTGACGGAACTACCTTAGAGATTGCCGGTAAAAGCATTGTAATGGCTACCGGAGGCTATGCCGGGAACAAGGAGATGGTGAAGGAGGCCTTTGGCTTTGAAGGTGTCAACGGCGGACTGGGGCAGAACATCGGCGAAGGGCTGAAGATGTCCTGGGAGATCGGCGCGAAGGTGCCGGACAACTTCGGAGGCCAGATGCTCCACCAGACGCTGGCCCGGGCTACGGACAAGCTGAAGGCACAATACGAGCCGTTCGAAGCCAGCTACCCTATGATGCTGTCCTACCTGCCGACCCTGATGAATGTCGGCCCTTCGGGCGCGAGATTCCGGGACGAGGCGGCGACGCTGACGGCGGTTGCGGCGGCGAATACGAGTGCTTTTAACGGAGCTTATCATCTGGTCATTGTCTCGCAGTCACAGATCGATGCCCTCAAGACCAAGGGGATGAAGGGCCTGCAGGCGCCGAAGCTGCCGGGAATGCCGCCGGAGTTCTATGCGCCTTACAAAGACAAATTCAAGCTCGACCAGCCTTGGAAGGATGCGGACAAAGTCTTTGAATCGATGGTGGCGAACGGCGACGGCTTCAAGGGGAATACGATTGAGGAGCTGGCGAAGAATGCGGGGATGGACCCTGCGGTGTTCACTGCGGACTTCAAGCTCTATGAGGAAGCGGTCAAGAGCGGCACCGATACCCAGTTCGGCAAAGCGAAGGAATACCTGGTGCCGATGGGCAGCACCGGCCCGTATTACGCGGTAATCGCTGAGGTCAACAACCTCTGCTCTGTGGGCGGCCTGCTGGTGAATACGAAGTTCCAGGTGCTGAATGACAAGCGGGTGCCGATCCAGGGACTGTATGCGGTGGGCGTGGAATCGGAAGGCGTGCTGTTCAATGATACGTATGTAGGCAATGGCGTCGGGCTGGGCTACTCCTTCACCTCCGGGCGTCTGGGCGGCGAGGATGCGGCAGCGGGTGCACTTGCCAAGAAGTAAGTTGCTGTAAGACCAATTTGCTGTAAGACCAATATAAGCAATACTCCTCATTCCGCCGATAAAAGAGTTGTCCTGAACTTTATACGCGAGAAGAGGAACGTCAGATGGTTAATCCCATTTCACGGATCCAGGCAGCTTCGTTGACCCGCACGCCGCATCAGGCAGGTGCTGGCGCTGCGGAGTCATCGGTATTCAGCTTCCCGGAGACGCTGGCAGCAGTCGCTGCCGCCATTCAAGATCAGGCACGCAGAATCAGACAGAAGTACGGCTTGACCGTACGGATTGCCGCAGGTTCCCCTGAGGGCAGCAAGACCGGTGCAGGCGGGCATAGTGACCGGCCGGAGCTTGTGATCGCTCCGAATATTCTGCAGCAGATGAGCAAAGATCCTGCACTGCAGCGCAGAATCTACGGTTATCTCGACGAATATGTCAGAGAGGAATACATACCGGGCCGTCCCGGCCTTGTTATTCACAGGGACGGGACCTGCACCCGTCCGCCAGCTGAAGCTGGAACGGAAGCGGCCCCAGGCGGAAGGCATCTGATGGCCGGTCATCCGGAGATGCAGAGCCGCAGCTACGCTCAGGACAGGCTGCAGCAGCTCGCCTTCCTCCGGGCGCGCAGGTCAGGCAGACAACTGTAGCCGGGCAGTAATCCAATAATTGGTCCCCGAATCCATGTGATGTGGAGGCGGGGATCTTTTTTTGAAATATAAGAATTTGGAAGGGAGGTATCCGGCAGATCCTTGATGCGCTCGACAAGATTCTATGAGGTTCATGCCCTAATTTGGTCCTTTAGTCCCTTAAGTGCCGTTAATTCCCATGCTAAGGTTGAAATATCAACCTCTTCATAGGAGCTAAGGAGGAAACAGATGAATAACATGATGTCACTTGGAAGATTCGCCTGGCACAACGCGCGTATTCGCTTAGGGGCAGGGATGGTTGCACTGGTATTCATTTCCTTATGGGCTGGCGCATCCGCCGTACATGCGGAGGAGCCGCCGATTGTCGTGTCGCTCAATGATCAGAAGGTCATATTTCAGGAGCAGCCTTTGCTGTTGAACGGTACGACCTTTGTTCAGATTCGGCCGCTGTTTGAAGCGTTGGGGATCGAGATGAAATGGGACGCAGCCAAGAAAGTCGTACATGGCAGCAAGCAGAACTTAACCTTCTCGATGCCAGTCGGCGGCAAGGAGGCGACTGTCAACGGCAAACGTATCCAGACGGATGTGTCCCCCATCGTCCGTAACGGCCATACACTTGTGCCGCTTCGTCTGATCGGTGAGTCTGCAGAGTTGCTCGTCCTCTGGGACGGGTATAACCGGGTCATCTATATGTTTGCAGATCCTTATTTGCAGCAAAAAGGGTTGACGCGTGAGGCGGTGACCCAAGGCTTTGAAATTCACCAGCAGCAAGAGAAGGAAAAACGACAGAAACAACAGCCAACGCCGTCCAAGGACCCCAAGCCGGGGGACGGTGGGTCTGATTCCAAACTGAAAACGCCACAGAGTCTGGAGGACATAAAGCATCTCAAGGGCATGTATTACGGGTACAGACTTGATGTGGGCGGTTATCAATGCGGCGGCGTCTGCTGGCCCAAATACACGTTTCTTAATAACCAGCGGCTATTCGTTGGCGAGCCCCCTGCAGGCGGACCGGAGACGATCAATTGTTCCACCGACGATTGCCTCACCTACACGCTTAAGGATGGCAAGCTGATCCTCAGTAACGGAAAATCCTACACGATTCGGTTGAACGAGGCCGGAGAGCCTGTAATCGGGGATGTGCCCCTGACCAAGGTGGCGCCGGTTCAAGCCGGCTTGAAATTGAATGGTACCTACACGTACTATAGCAGCGGACCTTTAGCGTCCGGAACGGAATCCTTCACCTTCAAGTCGGACGGCACATTTACCCGCAGCAAAAAATCAGGCACCTACACCATCCAAAACAATACCATCACGTTCACTTACTCGGATGGACAGGAACGTCAGCAACTGTTCTTCCTGCATCACGGCAAGGCGAACTCGATCCAGATTAACAGTAAAAATTACAATCTCAAATAGAACATGAAGAGGGTTGCTCAGGCTATAACAGCTTGTAGCAACTCTCTTTCGAGCTTAGGGGCTTAACCCTTTAGGAATTCTTGCCGGGTCTCAGGTCTTTATTCGCCCAGTAAGGCATTCCTTACTTCCCTCTCATGTCATAACGCAGGGCGACAAGACAGAGCACGCGGCGGTACCCTGCTTTTGCTGATGAACAATGGCCTATCCTCCCGCATAGCATATAGCACCTGCTTGCTATTTGTAAGTAAGTGGAAAGGGGGCGCATAGGTAATGGATATCCAGCTTACTGCGATTCATTGGGTGTATCTGGTGTTTATTGTGTTCATTCTGGCCTTGATGATCCGGCGGCGCGATACGACGATGATCTGTGTGGCCGGCATTCTGGCGCTGGGAGTGCTGGCAACGGCTACGGTCAGCGGATCGGTGTCGGGAATCTTCAATGCCTTCGTATATGCGACCCGGGAGCTGCTCGGCACGATTATGATTATCTCCATCATCGTGGCGATGAGCCGGATTCTGATTATAACGGGCATCAATGAGACGATGGTCGCCCCGCTCACCCGGTTCCTGCGCACACCGGCGATGGCCTACTGGGGAATCGGGCTGATTATGATGGTGACCTCCTTCTTCTTCTGGCCTTCGCCTGCCGTGGCGCTGGTTGGAGCGGTGCTGCTGCCGGTTGCCGTCCGTGTCGGCCTTCCTGCCCTGGGTGCCGCAATGGCGATGAATCTGTTCGGACACGGAATCGCCCTCTCCGGCGATTATATTATTCAGGGCGCGCCGAAGCTCACGGCGGATGCGGCCGGCCTTCCGGTGTCCAGCGTGATGGAGGCCAGCATTCCGCTGGTGCTGGTGATGGGCGTGGTCACCACCGTGACTGCGTTCTGGATGATGCGCAGAGACCAGAAGAACGGTACCTGGCGGGATGGCCTAGTCTCTGCGCAGGAGGCCAAGGGGGCGCTGGCTGAAGCCGGGACGGAGGAGGAACGGCAGGCAGTCATGAGCGATGGCCTGCGCCGGGGGCTGGCTGTGGCTATCCCGCTGCTCTTCCTGCTGGATGTGATCGCCATGTTCATGCTGAAGCTGCAAGGCGGGGATGCCACCGCGCTGGTTGGGGGAACCGCTGTCCTGATCCTGATTGTCGTTACTCTGCTGGCCCACCGCAGCCAGGGCCAGGGGCTGGAGAAGATCACCGCTTATCTCATCCAAGGCTTCACCTTCGGCTTCAAGGTCTTCGGACCGGTGATCCCGATCGCCGCCTTCTTCTACCTGGGCGACTCGGCGTTCGGCGAGCTGTTCGGCCAGGTGCTGCCGGACGGCTCGCACGGCATTGTGAACGACCTGGGCGTCGCCCTGGCGCATCACGTGCCGCTGAATGCCCCGGCCTCCGCCGTAACGCTGACGGTGATCGGCGCGATCACCGGGCTCGACGGCTCCGGCTTCTCCGGCATCTCGCTGGCCGGCTCGATTGCCGGGCTGTTCGCCGCCGCGATCCATTCCGGCGCGGCGACGCTGACCGCCCTGGGTCAGGTGGCCGCCATCTGGGTCGGCGGCGGCACCTTGATCCCGTGGGCGCTCATTCCCGCTGCCGCCATCTGCGGCGTCAGCCCGTTCGAGCTGGCCCGGCGCAATCTGAAGCCGGTCCTGCTGGGTCTGGCGGCGATGACGGTCACCGCCATGTTCCTGATCTAGCAGGGCGGCAGATAGTCCTGCCGATCTGCATCCCATCATCCCGCCATCCAGCGATGCATAAGAACACAGCCCCTAATCCATCCTACAGAGGAATGGAAACTGAGCTAGAGGCAGGGAGGATTGATCTTATGAAGCATTATGAATCCAGTCAGCGGACCAACAGCACGGTGGATCAGGCGCAGGATGCGGTGACCCGGCTGCATAATTCTGTCACTCAGGCGCTTAGCCACCCCACAGAAGAGATGATCGAGCAGGCGGAGAACAGCCTGAGCCATGCGGAGGAGGCTGTGCGGCATGCCCCGGAGGGCTCGATTGGCGGCCAGGGGGTAGACCTGGTGGAAGACAGGCTGGAGGAGGAGAAACGCAGACTGGCGATGCTGGATGTGCCGGGAAGCACAGCACGGGATTAAGCGTCTGTGCGTTACTGCCCGGCTATAGGAAACGAATGTCAGGCATTTCCGGGGAACGAACCGGGAGTGCCTGTTTGCGCTTGCTTGAATATTGCGGTTGACCTGTGCAATCATTTAACCCTCAGTTGACAGAATTCTCCCATCTTCTTTAAGCGGGGGATGAATGGAAACGGTCTAATCTACATGGATTCTAACCGCCTAAGATGCTATAATTAAAGTATTCAGTCGTATCTTGGAAAGGTCAGTGAAATTAATGAAGTTAGATTCAAATAATCATTCAGTATTCTCCCTTCACTTTCACCTTATTCTAGTTATCAAGTATCGTAGGAAGGTCATTACAGATCCCATATCCGAACGTCTGAAAGAGATATTTGCATCCATTCAGCCTACTTACAATGTGACTTTGCAGGAATGGAATCATGACAGGGATCACGTTCAGATCCTAATGAAAACTCATCCTAATACCGACATCTCTAAATTTCTCAACGCTTATAAGAGTGCATCCTCTAGGCTGATCAAGAAGGAGTTTCCTACCCTCCGAACATCACTTTGGAAAGAGGCTTTTTGGTCACGCTCCTATTGCTTGCTTACAACGGGTGAAGCGCCAATAGACGTCATTCAAAAATACATCGAAAACCAAGGTATGAAAGGGTGATCGCCATTGCTGAAAGCCTACAAATACCGTATCTATCCAAGCCATGGGCAACAACACTACTTCGCTAAAGTGTTCGGATGCGTTCGCTTTATCTACAACAGAATGCTTGCAGATAAAATTGAACATTACAAGCAAACGGAAACGATGCTGAGGAATACACCCGCACAATACAAAAAGGAATTCGACTGGCTGAAAGAAGTCGATAGCCTTGCCTTAGCGAATACCCAACTGAATTTAGATAAGGCTTATAAGAATTTTTTTCGGGATCAGAAAACGGGATTTCCTAAATTCAAGAGCAAGAAGACGAATCATCATAGCTTCACAACGAATAACCAAAATGGAACAGTGGCGATAGAGGATGGATATCTCCAGATTCCAAAGCTAAAAACGGGCATCAAAATCAAGCTGCACCGCCCATTCCTGGGGCTGATCAAATCATGCACGATTTCAAAAACACCAACGGGAAAGTATTATGCTTCCGTATTGGTTGAAACGGATATCGTCCAGTTGCCCAAAATACATACGAAGATTGGCGTTGATCTTGGGCTGAAAGACTTTGCTATCACTTCAAATGGCGAAATCATATCCAATCCTAAATACTTGCGTACGTCTGAAAAGCGATTAGCGAAGCTGCAGAAGGATGTATCGCGGAAGAAGAAGGGAAGCCATAACCGTCATAAGGCTAGGCTGAAAGTTGCCAAGCACCATGAAAAAATAGCGAATCAGCGTAAAGACTTCTTGCATAAAACGTCTGCCAAAATGATAAACGAAAACCAAGTTATCGTGATGGAAGACTTATGTGTAAAGAATATGCTGCAGAATCACAAACTTGCAAAAGCGATTAGCGAGGTCTCTTGGAGTATGTTCCGTTCGATGCTTGAATATAAGGCTCAATGGTATGGCAGAGAGCTTATGATTGCCCCTAAGCACTATGCAAGCAGTCAGCTTTGCTCCTGTTGCGGTTATAAGAATGCAGAGGTGAAGAATCTCGCCTTGCGAGAGTGGACTTGTCCAGAATGTAACGTGCATCATGATCGGGATGTAAACGCTGCTCAAAACCTACTGAAACTAGCCATGTGATATTGCAATGATTGGGCTAGGGACTAGCCTTTGAGCTTGGGTAAACTTGGAGCAGTAGCTTCATTGACCAAGAAGCCGCCACCTCTTAGATGGATGGTAGTTCACAGGGAATGAGGTTATAAGGTATCTATATAGATTGAACTTGAAAATATTAGGACAGGGAAAAGTGGCAGAGGGGAATTTGGGAACTGTAGGAGCGATAGCGTTCACCTGAAAGCTTTCCGAAGGAAAGCTCGCATCGTAAGCATCAGCTAGTCACCGGATTTCTACCGCGAATAGCGGTTCTAATCATGAAATCTGGGGACAACAGCGACCGAAAGTCCAAACATTCTCTGGAGTCACGTCTATCCCAAAACAAAAAATAAAAGTACATTCTATATTAGGAAGCAGACAAGCTAAGCGAGATGATTCACGGGAGGAGAATAACTATGCAAGACAGGGAAACGGACGGTTCAAGGAACCCGCTGGAGACACCGGAGATGCTGCGGGCCGCGCTGGCCGAGATTGCCAAGTGGGAGAAGGAGCAGAACAAGCTGATGATCTGGGACCGGATTGCCCGCCTGCCGTTCAAGCTGCTGGATAAGGTCACTCCGAAGTTCATCCATGAGAAAATTGGCCAGCTGCTCGACGAGCTGGGCAGCTACATCCAGAATGGCGGCAATTATCTGGTGGCCGGCCGGAAGGTAGGCAAGCTGATGGAGGAGACCAGCCGTGCATCGGGCGGCACGGATAACGGGCCCTATCCGCTGGCGGTAATGGATGCGGCAGCGCAGAAGCTGTCAGAGACCAGCCGGAATGCAGCGACCGCCCAAGGGGCGACGACGGGGTTCGGCGGAATTTTCACCCTGGCCGCCGATATTCCCGCTGTGCTGGGCCTCTCCCTGAAGGCGATCCAGGAGATTGGCCTGTGCTACGGTTATGATCCCACGGATAAGACGGAGCGTATTTTCACGGTAAAAGTCATGCAGTTCGCCTCCTCCGACATCGTCGGCAAGCGCACCGTGCTGAAGGAGCTGAATCTGCAGGCCGGAGGTGACGGCAACATCGCAGCCGGTACGAACGAGACAGTCTCCCGGATTCAGGGCTGGCGGGAGGTCGTGACCGTGTACCGCGATAACTGGGGCTGGAAAAAACTGTTTCAGATGGTCCCCGTGGCCGGAATGTTCTTCGGCGCTTACAACAACCGGAAAGCACTGGATGAGGTGACGGAGGCTGCGCGGATGCTCTACCGCAAGCGCAGAATTATGGCCAGACTACAAGAACTGGAAGGATAAACATGAAGACCCTACATCAACAAGAACGTGAGCGCACCCTGGAGCGGACCGGACAAGCTGAGGCCTTCGTCACCGCATGTTATCAGGAGCTGGGGAAGACGGGGGCCGAGCGGGAGGAGCGTCTTGCCGGGGTGCGGGAAGAGATCCGGCAGACCGGTACATATGTCCATACAGCAGAGGAGCTGACCCATGGGGCGAGAATGGCCTGGCGTCATAACAGCCGCTGCATCGGCAGGCTGTTCTGGCATTCGCTCCAGGTGATCGATGCACGCGGAGCTGAGACCGCAGAGGAGGTTGCCGGGGCGCTGCTGCATCATGTGCAGCACGCCTACAATGGCGGGCGGATACGCCCGGTGATTACGGTATTCCGCAGCGGAGAGGACCCGGAGCGGGCTATCCGCATCTGGAATCATCAGCTGATCCGCTATGCGGGCTATCCCGGGGAGGGCGGGCTGCCTAGGGCCGGTGACCCGGCCTCGGATGAATTCACCGCACTCTGTCTGAAGCTGGGCTGGCGGGGCAGCGGCGGCGACTTCGACCTGCTGCCGCTCGTCATCAGCATCGGGGAAGAGGAGCCGCGCTGGTTCCCGCTCCCGCTGGGACTGGTGCGTGAGATTCCGCTCAGCCATCCGGAGATCAGCCGCTTCCCGGAGCTGGGCCTGCGCTGGTATCCGGTGCCGGTCGTCTCGGATATGTGCCTGGAGATCGGCGGCATAATGTACCCTGCGGCTCCGTTCAACGGCTGGTATATGGAGACAGAGATCGGCTCGCGGAATTTCGGCGATACAGACCGCTATAACCGTCTGCCGGCGGTAGCCGACCTGCTGGGTCTGGACCGTTCGACGAACACCTCACTGTGGAAGGACCGGGCGCTGCTGGAGCTGAACCGGGCGGTGCTGCATTCATTCAAGCAGGCCGGGGTCAGCATTGTGGATCACCATACAGTCGCCGAGCAGTTCGTCCGCTTCCAGCAGCAGGAGAAGAAGCAGGGACGTGAGGTATCCGGCAAATGGGGCTGGCTGATTCCGCCGATGTCGCCATCCTCCACACCGATCTGGAACGACAACAAGCTAAGGGAGCTGCCGCTCAGTCCGCGCTTTATATACCGGAAGACTGCGGAGGCGGCCGGGCGCCCAGGCGCTGCGCCTGTACAGGGCTGTCCGTTCCATACGACGGATTGATTCTCTGGAACCAAGATCCTGATAGAAAGGGTGGCTGATATGGTCAAGCAATCCGGTACCTCCCGTCAAGGAGAAGAATCCGCAGCAGCTGCGAACCGCCGGGATCAGATTCTGGAGGCGGCTGTGGCGGTTTTTGCAGAGCATGGATACTACCGGGCGACCACTGCACAGGTGGCGGCAAGGGTAGGGATCTCCCAGCCCTACATCTTCAAGCTGTTCAAGAATAAGGAGGAGCTGTTCACTGGTGCGCTTACGCTCGCTTTTGACCGGATGCTCAGCACCTTCTCCGGACTTAAGGCGCCGAAGAAGAAGCTGCTGGACAAAGCTCTTCAGCTATATAAGGCATTCACCCGCAGTCATCCGAATGAGGTCATTCTGCAGATGCAGGCCTCCGGTATCCGTGAAGCAGCGATCCGTCAGGTGGTACAGGCAGGAATGCTGGAGTTCACCGCTCTGATGGAGGGCAAATTCACGGCGGCCGGCTTCGGGCGTCCTGAGGTGAAGCTGAGGTTGTTCATGGCGGATGTGATGCTCTGCAATATGTCTCTGACGCTGGACCTGCCGGAGCTTGCGCCGCAGCAGCGGTAACCCGGCAGCACGGTCCGGGGAGTGATTGTCCGGGTACCAATAGTCACCGCTGACGATCTGTGATACTATTTATGTCTATATCCCATGAGGAAGTGAATGTTCAATGATCAGCATTACGATACCAGCACCGGATGTTACGATACACAAGCAGGCGGACCCGGTGCTCAGCCATATTTACGGATTCACTGATTTTCACCTGATTACCCGCGAGGCCGGCGGCATCTTCATGTTCTATAATGACCAGGATGAGCTGCTGTTTGTCGGCAAGGCGCGCAAGCTGAGACCGCGGATCAAGAAGCATTTTGAAGACAATGTCTCCGTGATGAAGCCGCACCGTGACGAGGTGACCCGGATTGAGGTCTGCCTCGTGGAAGACGCGGTGGACCGCGAGATTTATGAGACGTACATTGTGAACAAGCTTAGAGCGAAATACAATGTGGACAAAGTATTCTATAAATAAAAGATGAAGAGCGCGGTCCCTGCGGACTGCGTTTTTTTGTAGCAGCAAATGTTGTATTCCATGTGTTCCCCCTTGTTTTAATAAACGAAATTTGAGACAATAAGTTATTGTTGGTTGAACTTTGCATTGTGGATTAAAGTGTACTGAAGAGAGGATATCTAATGAATAAAACATCCATTTATGGATTGACCTTAGAACAGCTCACCGCCTGGCTGCTGGAGCATGGGCATAAGAAGTCGCGCGCCTCTGCCGTCTGGGAATGGTTATACCGCAAGCGGGTTACCCGCTTCACCGATATGGAAGGAATGAATCCGGACTGCCTGCAGCTGCTGGAGGAGCATTATGTGTTCCAGACCATGGAGGAGCATGTGCGGCAGGAGTCGGCGGACGGTACGGTCAAATTTCTGTTCCGTTTATATGACGGCAATCTGATCGAGACAGTGCTGATGCGCCAAAAATACGGCCTGTCCGTATGCGTCACCACCCAGGTTGGCTGCAATATCGGCTGCAGCTTCTGCGCCAGCGGGCTGCTGAAGAAGAGCCGGGACCTCACCAGCGGGGAGATTGTGGAGCAGATTATGAAGGTCCAGCTCTATCTGGATCAGGCCGGTCAGGGCCAGCGGGTCAGCCACGTTGTTGTGATGGGGATTGGCGAGCCGTTCGATAATTTCACGAATCTGCTGAATTTCCTGACGACCATCAAGGACCACAAGGGTCTGGCCATCGCCGGTAAAGGCATTACCGTGTCTACCAGCGGTCTGGCTGACAAGATCAGAGAATTTGCCGATGCCAATATGCAGGTCAATCTGGCGATTTCTTTACATGCGCCTAATAATGAGCTGCGGACCCGGATTATGATGATCAACCGCGCCATTCCTATAGAGAAGCTAATGCCTGCAATCGATTATTACCTGGAGAAGACGAACCGGAGAATTACGCTGGAGTATATCCTGCTGAAGGACATCAATGACCGTGAGGAACATGCGCTGGAGCTGGCGGAATTAATCGGAGAGCGTCGTTCGCTGGCCAATGTGAACCTGATTCCGTATAACCCGGTTGACGAGCATAGCCAGTATCAGCGGAGTGAGCGCGAGTCGGTCCGTGCCTTCTTCGACACGCTGAAGAAGCAGGGGATCAGCGTCAGCACCCGGCTGGAGCAGGGCGTCGATATCGATGCCGCCTGCGGACAGCTGCGCAGCAAGCAGATCAAGAAGGCCAAGGGCCAGGCAGAGAGTACGGGAAGCGCAGTCGTAGGATAAGTGGTACAATAAGTGGCAGTGATCTGAGAAAAGAGGAATGTGAAGTGCTGACAGTTACAAGCTATACGGCGGATCAGGTGAAAGATCCTTTTGGCATCCTCAGCGGGCAACGCTACGAGTTCGTCATTAAGCTGGATGTGCCGGAGGAGGATGAGCTGTACACTGAGAACGGCGTCTCGGTCCGCGCCATCGTTAAGGTGGAGGACGGGCAGCCCGGCATGGTCAGCTATGACCTGCAGGACTCCCTGTCGGGCGAGCTTCTGGATTTCGAGCTGGAAGAGGATGAGGAAGCGGAGCTGTTCAAGTTCTGCTCGGAGCATCTGCCGGAATAGGGGGATGTTGGGAAGGGGACTGCTGGAGAAGCAGTCTCCTTTTTGCGTTGTGCGGACGCGGGGTGTGGGGGTGAGATGTATGCGAAAAACCGACCACATTGCGCCGTATGGCGGCGCGTGGACCCAATGGAATCGAAAAACCGATTACATTGCGCCCGCAACGCGCCAAACTCGCCCCCGCCGGCCCCCTACTCCTCCTTGCGCTGTAGTCTGCGGTTGAGCCGGGCCAGCAGCTCGCTGAAGGTCTGGCAGTCGGCGGCGGACCAGTCCTCGAAGATCTGCCCGTAGCGCTCCAGCCGGATCTCGCGGGCCTTGGCGAGCTTCTCGGACCCGAGCGCCGTGATCTCGAAGTAGCTGGAGCGGCCGTCCTGCGGATCAGGCACCCGGACTACATAATGATTCGCCATCAGCACGCTTGTCTGCCTGCTGATAGTGGAGGTGTCCAGTCCCAGAGCTTCGGCGAGCGCCTTCACGCCAACCTTGCCGTGATTCGCCAGATGATGGAGCAGCGTATAGGAGGAGCGGTCCAGCCCTCCGTGCTTCTTGTCCAGCGAGCCGTGACGGATGAGTGTGATTAATTCATGATTCAGGGCGTCAAGGTTCTTGTCATTGTGCGGATCTGTCATTCCGGGTTGCATCCTTCCTGAGCTGTGCAGAAGCTTATTCCATATTGACTTCCGCACATATAGTTGTATAATACACATATACTAAAATTGATTGTATCATACACCTATATGGACGTAAAGTACATCTTTCTTTCAAGGTGGCAGTGCAGAGGAGCGAGCAGATTTGAATGATCAACCCGCAGTAAAAACATCATTTTGGCTTATTATTCTGGCCATCTTTTTCGGCAATTTTATGGCAATTCTCAGTACGACAACGATTAACGTAGCGTTTCCCGTCTTCCTGAAGGACTTCGATGCCAGCATCGGCACGGTGCAATGGATGATTACCGGGTACCTGCTGGCGACTGGCGTCGTTGCGCCGGTAGTCGGCTATTTCGGCGACAAATGGAGCTATAAATACCTCTATATTGCCGCCCTGTCCGGCTTCACGCTGTTCTCGGGACTGTGTACCGTGGCTTGGAGCATTCATTCGCTGATTGCCTTCCGCATTATTCAGGGCGTGTTCGGCGGGCTGATTATCCCGACGACGATGACCATGATCTACCAGTTCATCGCCAAGGAGAAGCAAGCCTTCGCGATGAGCCTGTGGAGCCTGTCCTCCATGCTGGCCCCGGCCTTCGGGCCGACGCTCGGCGGCTGGCTGACCGGATACTTCGGCTGGCAGTCGCTGTTCTTCATCAACCTGCCGATTGGGCTTACGGCTATCGCCGTGGCGCTGAAATGCCTGCCTTACCAGCGGCAGAGCACCGGCAGCAGCAGCTTTGACCTGCCGGGCTTCGTGACGGTTATTATGAGCAGCGCTCTCCTGATTCTATCCTGGAGCAAGGGGAATGCCTGGGGCTGGACCTCGTGGAAGACCCTGTCACTGCTGCTGGTTGGAGCAGCGGCCCTGGCCTACTTCATCCGCAGGGAGCTGTCGCTGCGGGAGCCGCTGCTGAATCTGAAGGTGTTCCAGCAGCACCGGTTCACCTTCAGCCTGGTGATTAACTGCATCATTACTATAGCCCTGTATTCGGGCACCTTCCTGATTCCGGTGTTCCTGCAGGATATTCAGCAGTCTACCCCGCTGATGACGGCGCTGGTGCTGCTGCCCGGCTCGATTGTAATGGCCGTTATGTCGCCGGTGGTCGGCAGGCTCTACCCGCGGGTGGGCCCGTTCTGGCTTATTCTCGCCGGTGTAGTCCTGCTGAGCGTGTCCACCTGGGAGCTTGCCCATATCACACTGGCGGTGACCCATACCCGTGTAGCCCTGCTGATGGCGGTGCGCAATGCCGGGATTGCCCTGGCCTTCATGCCGGTGACGAATGCCGGAATGTCTGCTGTGCCCCGGGCAATCACAGGCCACGCCTCCTCCGTCACGAACTGGGTGCGGCAGGCTACAGGCGCGTTGTCGATCGCTGTATTCAGCTCGCTGCTGGCTTCGCGGTCGGTTGCCCACCAGAAGGAACTGGCGGACGGGGCAGCTTCTGCCGCAGGTTCCCTGCTGAAGGCACAGGGGATGACGATGGGCGTGCAGGATATTTTCCTGCTGGCTACAGTGATCGGCCTGCTCGCGATTCCGCTGACCTTCCTTCTGCGGGGCAAATCTTTTACAACCCGGCCTGAAATGGGGTAGAATACAAGAAAGCAGGCACAATTAGGAGTTGTAGACATGTCCAATAATGAAGAAGTATTCTTGACGAAGGAAGGCTTGGCCAAGCTGGAGGAAGAGCTTAGGGAGCTGAAGGAAGTAGGGCGCAAGGAACTCGCGGCCCGGCTTAAGCTGGCGATCAGCTACGGCGACCTTAAGGAGAACAGCGAATACCACTCCGCCAAGGAAGATCAATCCTTCATGGAGACCCGCATCATGATTCTGGAGAAGATGCTGACCAAAGCGCAGATTGTGGATGAGAGCACGATGGATCTCAGCACCGTCAGCGTGGGCTGCATTGTGACGCTGAATGATGTGGAGTACTCAGAGAAGATTGAATATAGAGTGGTCGGCCCGGCAGAGGCAGATGTACTGGACAACAAGATTTCCTACGAGAGTCCGCTCGGCAAAGAGCTGCTCGGCAAGAGGGTAGGCGACATCATCAGTGTCAATGCCCCGATGGGTATCATCAAATACGAGCTGCTTGAGATCAAAATGCTGTAAAGCGGCATCCCGCTCCCTTACGAGGGGGCTTTTTTTATACAAGGCGATAGGCAGCTTCTATTACAGATATTCGTTCTCTGTCTTAGACGCTTCCGCCCCGAAGGGTTATAGTAGGAGTATCTAATGAACAGAGGAGTTTGCTTGTGATTCAGACTGTATTAACCACGCTTGTTGAAGTCATTGTGCCGCTGTCCATTCCCGTGGGCGCCGGTGCGCTGCTGGGACGCTTTAAGAATCTCGATACGAAGCCTCTGCTGACGCTGTATCTGTATTTTCTCAGCCCCGCTATTATTCTGGATACGCTGGCTACGGCAGAGATCTCCTTCGATGATGTGTATAAGACGCTCGCCTTCTCGCTGCTGAATCTGTTTCTGTTATGGCTGCTTGCAACTCTGATCGGTAAAATCCTTAAGCTGGACGGGCCGGAGGCCGCCGGTCTCACGCTCATCGCCACCTTCACGAACAGCGTCAACTACGGGTTGCCGCTGGTGCTGCTGGCCTTCGGCCAGCTCGGCCTGGACAAGGCCTCGGTCTATGTCATCGGCCAGATGGTGATCGTGAATACCATCGGTGTCTATTTCGCCGCCCGGTCGCAGTTCTCGGTGCGCAGCGCCGTGAAGTCGGTGTTCTCGCTGCCGGCCATCTACGCAGCCATACTGGCCCTGCTGCTGCGGGCGCTCGGTCTGCAGCTGCCGCATGAGCTGGCTTCGGGCGTATCCATGGCCGCTGCGGCCTATTCGCCCGTCGTGCTGGCGATCCTCGGCGCGCAGATGGTGAAGGTCCGCTCCGCGCCCGTAGAGCGCAACGTGCAGCTGGCCTTCTGGACGGGACTCAGCGTCCGGCTGCTGCTCGCTCCGCTGCTGGCGGCGCTGGTGCTGACGGTGCTGAACATCTCGGGCACTCTTTTCTCCGTGCTGCTGATTCTAGCCTCGATGCCGGTGGCGGTCAATTCGGTGGTGCTGGCCGAACGCTTCGGCAGCTCGCCTGCACTGGTCTCCCGCTGCATCGTCTGGACGACGCTGGCTTCCTTCCTGGTGCTGCCGGTGCTGATCGCAGTGGTGGGCGGGTAGCTGAACAGGTTCGGCGATGAAGAAACACAATACTCAGGGTATGCACCCTTCTTACATAAACCTCCCGTGATTTACTCATGAGCAGGTTTATTTAGAAGAGTGCTATTTTCTTTTACGGAATTTTTGAGATGGCTGTCACAAAATGAGTGGCATTGGTGTTGTATGAGTGTAGGCAGGAGGGGAGGATGATCGTTGGACAGGCATTACAGAGAGAATGAATCGAACGCGGAGGACATTGAGCTGCTGGTGGAAAGAACCAAGCTTGGCGATAAGGACGCCTTCACTACGCTGATCAGAATGTTTGAGAAACCGATGTATATCTATTGCTACCATATGCTCAGAAGCAAGGAAGAAGCCGAGGACGCGTTGCAGGAAATATTCATTAAAGTGTATCAGCAGATCCACAAATACCGTCCAACTATGACGTTCTCGGCCTGGCTGTACAAAATTGCCTATCATTACAGTCTGAATCAGATCCGCAGCAGAAAAAGGTGGTTCCGGTTCATAGACCGGTATAAATATGATCAGCCGGAGACCCCGGTGGAGCATATCGGCAGTCAAACGACCCTGAAGGAGTATCTGGACTTACTGACTGCTGAGGAGAGGCATATCATCGTGCTCCGGGCGCTTCACCGGTATGACTACAACGAGATCAGTGAAATGCTCAATATGAAGCCGGCAACGGTGCGCAAAAAGTATGAACGCCTTCGTAAAAAACTGCAGGCGAAGGAAGCTAAGGAAGGAGGGACCGTGAATGCGCCGATCAGCAAATCCATCTAAACCCGTCAGCCTGCACCAGGTGGAGCAAATGATTCGCGAGACGGAGACGCCGGAGCACAGCATGAGTGAGCAGATTGCCGCCAAGCTTGAATCCCGGAGTCTGCCCCGGCAGAAGCCGGTCTTCACCAGAAGAGCGGGAGTACTGGCAGCCTCACTGGTTGCATTCTGTGTGTTTATGACTCCTGTCATGGCTCAGGCCATAGAACGGCTTAACTTGCTTGAATATATCAATCCGTTTGCCCGTGAAGTCAAAACCAATCCCAACGAGAAGGTGGAGACTATTTATGCCCGGGGGTTGGACGGGAGCAAGTCTTTTCACACGGGGCTGATCCGCTTTGACGACATTGAGGATCAGGCGTTTAAGAGCCAGCTGCAACAGGCTTGGACGGAGATTTTTTCCCAGGGAGAAGAAATTGAGGAAGTGATTATATACGAATATAAGGCGGACACCTATCACATCGAAGCGCGAAATGAGAACAGATCTGCCGAATTCGACCAGGGTCAATGGACTTATGCGAAACAGACCATCGGAGAGAGTCAGGTTCCAGGTGCTGCCAAAGCCGCAGCGGATCAGGCTTTTCATCGAGTCGGGGAATTGAAACAAGGGACAAGGTCAGTCAGTCAAATGGTCTTAAGGCCTGATCAACAGCCGGTGTATAAGTTCGTGTACGAAACAAACCAGGGTTCTGTCCTCATTGATGTCCAACAGGAGACCAATCAGATCACACGGGTATTAGCTTTTCCGTTGTCGGATCATCTGGATAAATTAAAGGACAAGAAGAAATATGATGACCTTGTTAAGCGCACACAAGCCATCAAGCTGGACACGCTTCAGAAGGAAGCCGTGAAACAAGCTAAAGCCTGGATGAAGTTAGATTTGGCCGATTATAACGTATCCAGAGATGAATTCCGGTTTGATACCTTAATCTTCACAAAAGCGGGTGCTCCGGCCGTGACCGCGCTATTTACCTCAAAAGGGACGATCTATGGGATTGAAAGGAGGTGGTGATCACTGATTGTCCATAGATTCGCCGCACAACAAACTAACAAACAAAGGAGTTTTTACCCATGAACAAAAAAGTGATTCTTCCTATTCTCGGAGTGACCCTGCTGTCAGGGGGAATGCTGGGTTACCAAACCCTGGCGCAAGCAGATGCGTCTAACAACGCGAAAACGCATGTCTCACAAGCGGTACAACCGGAGCGAAATCTGATGCAGCGGGCGCAGGACAAGCTTAAAGAGCTGACAGGAAATACGTATACGTTAATTCCGGGAACAGCGATGAAGGATGTAGTGAGTTTTAAACGGGAGAACTTCAAGTACGATATGATCTCCTATACAAACGGGAAGCCCGAAACTATCGGGATCAATATCAACTATGAAGATTTGAACGGCGGGAAATATCAGGCCCGGCTGGAGGAGGCGTGGAAAACGTTGTTCCCGGGGGAAGACCCGCATTATGTGAATATCACAGAGTCCATCTACCGTGTGGGCACGATCTCAGCGAATGCCAAGCAGAATAAACAAGTGTACATGGAAGAGAACAAGCAGGCGTATGGGGTGAATTATGCTCCTGAGGCGGCCCCGCCAAGCGTGGAGAAGACGGCGGCACAGGCAGTATCCAAGCTTACCCATGGCAAGATCAAGACGGGAGCTAAGCTTGACCGGGTGTATATCCGTGAGGGCAAGCCGGATGTGTATCAATATAAATATAATTCCCAGGCTGTTCAAGTCAGCTTCGCGATTGAAGATCAGACGCTGGAGCTGCTGCAGGTGGATGTACATCCAATGGATGGACAAGGCGTAGACAACTATGAGGATTTCCAGAAGCGGGAGCAAGCCAAAGAGGCAATGATCAAGAAGCTGACTGTAGACACTTTAATGAAGAACGCTATGAGTGACGCCCAAACGATGCTGAATCTTGACCTGAAGGGCTATCAGGGAGCAATAGGAACCAATACCTGGGATGCGGATTACATGAATTTTACCAAAGAAGGTGCGCCTTCAGTGACTGGCAGATATGAGGCGGACGGAGCGTTTACCAGCTTCACCGTTGATAAGTATGATCAGAGCATCGATTATTACGGAATGACGATCGTAGGCGCGCCAAATGAAGAGCCCAAATTGTTAATTGAATAGAAAGGAGCTCATAATCTTGAACAGCAAAATAATAGTCCCGATCCTCGGCATTGCCTTATTATCAGGAGGTCTGCTGGGATGCCAGGCACCCGATCAGGCAAATGCATCGTCTAACAAGGTGAATGCGAGTTCTTCACAGGAGATTAAGCCTGAGCAGAAGCTGATGGAGCAGGCACAGGATAAGCTTAAAGAGCTGACAGGAAATACGTATACGTTAGTTCCGGGAACGGCGGCGGAGGGTGTAGTGAATTTTAAACGGGAGAACTTCAAGTACGATATGATCTCTTACAAAAACGGGAAGCCCGACAATATCGGGATCAATATCAACTATGAAGATTTGAACGGCGGCAAGTATCAAGCCAAGCTGGAAAGTGCATGGAAGGCTTTGTTTCCAGGGGAAGGCCCGAAATATGTGAATATCTCCGAGTCCATCTACCGTGTGGGCACGATCTCAGCGAATGCCAAGCAGAATAAGCAGGTGTATATGAAGGAGAACGAGCAGGCATATGGCGTAAACTATGCCCCTGATGCGGCTCCGGCAAGCGTGCAGAAGAAGTCTGCTCAGGTATTATCTAAGCTAACCAATGGCAAGGTCAAGGCGGGGGCTAAGCTGGATCGTGTGTTTATCCGTGAGGGCAAACCGAAGGTGTACCGGTACAAGTATAAGTCAAATGCTGTGAATGCGAGCTTCGCTATTGAAGAGCAAACACTGCAAATACTTCAAGCAGGCTTGGAACAACATGCAAAGGCTGCCAAGGCCAAGCAATTGACGCCGGACGCATTAATGAAGAATGCCATGAAAGATGCGAAGACCATGATAGAGCTCGATCTGAAAGGCTATAAGGGTGCCAGAGGAGCCAATGCGTGGGATAAGAACGAGATGACGTTTACCAAAAAGGGAGCTCCTACGGTCACTGCTACAGTGAATACGGACGGATCGTTTAACGATTTTATCGTAGAGAAGTATGGCCAGTATCTTAGCTTCACCGAGAACACGATCGTAGGAGCACCGAATGAGGAGCCCAAATTATTGATCAACTAAACGTATCAATCATTATCCGGACACAGGGACTTCACTCATCAGGGCATGTACATTCTGGTCAGGGTCCTGAAAGAAGGTCATCCAGGTAGCGGTTCCGCCCATCTCGGCGACTATATGCGGCTGATCCAGGAAATGTACCTTACGCTCGACTAGCGTGTCATACGCTGACTGAATATCATCAACTTTGAAATAGAATACCGAGCTCGGATGATCGAACCGGGGGTCCTCCGCCACACTCAGGACGATTTGCAGACCGTTACACTCCAAGAAGGCCATGTTCGGGATCTGGAACAACAGGTTGATACCCAGAGTCTCCTGATAGAATCGGGCCGCAGCCTCCATATCATGTACACGGATGGATATTTGTCCAATGCCTTTAATTTGAAAGTCTGAATTCATGTGCAGATCGCTCCCTTGTAAAGTTGTATGTTCCACGGAGTAAATGTAACATGTGCGGATGAGGTATGCTTGTCCAAAATCACTTTTTTCTGAACATCTGGGGCGAGCATCCTGTTCTTTGCCTGAACAGCTTGTTGAACGAAGAGGGGGTCTCGAAGCCAACACGTTGACTGATCTCGGTTATACTGATGTCCGTGTGCGCAAGAAGACGCTGTGCCTCAAGAAGCCTCTTTTCAATGATGAACTGGTGCGGGGTCCTCTTGAAAAAATGACGGAAGCTGCGGATCAGATGGTTTTTGGAGAGGCAAGCGACTCTTGATACCTCTTCCAGGGTTACGCTGCGGTTGTAATAAGCATGTAAGTACTCATAAGCTATGGTCAACCGCCGGAACAGCTCCTCCCTGGTGGCCGGGCGTGTGCCGGGGACGGTATTCATTTCTTGAGGGATGTTCTGATGGACATGAAGCAGGGCCTGCATGAGCTGTTGATACTGTTCATCGAGCCAGCATACCCAGCCTTGAAAAATACACAAAAAGAGTCGACCTCTGTCTCTGACTCAATATCTATAGCATAATGCTCCCCTTCGTTCAAAAGGAGGTAGCCGTCTCGTTCAACAGCATAGTGGCCGAGGTTTGTTCTGTAGTAGGCCCGCCCGTTACGGAATGTCTTGATGGACAGGGGGCCGGCACCTTCCCAATAATGAGTTCTACTTCGTGCCTGCAGAACGAAATTTTGCTGGAACAAGGGTAATTTAGAGCTTCCCATCGGCAACGTTCAACCCCTTCTGCAGTTGGTTTATTCCATTCTACAATAAAGAAGCTCCTCCTTCACGGTCTGAAGGGGGAGCTTGCTGTATGCAGAGGCAAAGGCTCAGTCCGGCTGGCCTTCAGCGACCTGGATGGTGAAGATGAAGGTTGCCCCGTCAGGGACGTCCGGCTTCGCGTAGATCGTTCCGCCCATGAGGTCGACCAGCATTTTGCAGATGGACAGGCCCAGCCCGGTTCCGCCGAACTTGCGGTTAATGGTGGCCCCGATCTGGGTGAAGGGCTGGAACAGATATTTCATTTTGTCTGCCGGAATGCCTATGCCGGTATCTTCAATAATGAACTCCAGCTCAAGCAGCTTGTCTAACTCCTGCTTCAGCTGGACCTTCACTTTGACGCCGCCGGTGATCGTGAACTTAATGGCATTGCCGATCAGATTATTGAGTACCTGACGCAGGCGGTTAGGGTCGCCGACGAGCAGGGCGGGAATGTCAGGGTCAATGGCGGTCTCCAGGGTCAGGCTGCGTTCTTTGGCCAGCGCCCTGAACAGATCGACCGTTTCTTTGATGCAGGAATGGAGGTTGAAGAGCTCGAAATCCAGCTCCATTTTGCCGGATTCAATCTTGGTGAAGTCCAGGATATGGGTGATGACGGAGACAAGCGCATGGCCGCTGGTATGAATGATCTCGGCCATCTCCTGGTCGTCTGCAGAGAGATCGGAGGAGCGCAGCACATCGGACATGGCGATAATCCCGTTCAGCGGTGTACGGATCTCATGGCTCATCATGGCGAGGAAGCCGGTCTTGATGCGCAGCGCCACCTCGGCAGTCTCCTTCAGCTCGGTCAGAATGCTGTTCGCCGTCTCCAGCTCCTGGGTCTTCAGCTGCAGCTCCTTGCGGGTCTGATAGAGGCGGACGAAGCCGTCAATCTTGCTCTTCAGCACCACCGGGTGAAACGGCTTGGTCAGATAATCAATCGCCCCGGCGGTGTAGGCCATCATATAATTTTCTAATTCGGAGGTCAGGGAGGTCAGGAAAATAATTGGGATGTCACGCGATTTCTGGCGCATCTTGATCCGTTTCGCCGTCTCGAACCCGTTCATCCCCGGCATTAGCACATCCATAATAATCAGGGCGAATTCCTGCTCCAGCAGACATTTGAGGGCATCCATCCCCGAAAGTGCGTTAACCAGCCGGTAGGGAGAGTCGGCCAGCAATGCCTGAACGGACAGAAATTCATCTGCCCGGTCATCTACAACTAAGATATTGATGGGATACTCCATGACTCCTCCTATTGAATCAACCATAATTTCAGCACTCTTACCAGCTGCGTCGTATTAATCGGCTTCGAGATGTAATCGTTGGCTCCTGCTTCGAGGCATTTGACCCGGTCTTCCTCCAGGGCACGGGCGGTCAGCGCGATAATGACGATCTGGTCATATTCCGGCCGCAGCCGGATCTGCTTCATCGTCTCGTAGCCGTCCATCTCGGGCATCATGATATCCATGAAGATCAGCTCGGTGCCCGGGTGGGTCTCCAGATGCTCCAGAGCCTCTCTGCCGTTCTGGGCAAAGCTGATCTCCATATTATAACCCTCCAGCACACTCGATAACGCAAAAATATTACGCATATCATCATCCACGAGCAGAATGCTTTTGCCGGCAAAGGCCGCCTCGGGATTATGGAGATTCTCAATCAGACGCTGCTTGTCAAGAGGCAGGTCTGCGTGCTTGCGGTGGAGGTACAGGGCTGTATCGTCATAGAGCCGTTCCATCGAGCGGACGTTCTTGATCACAATGCTCTCGGCGTAGTGCTTAAGCCGCTGCTCGTCGGTCTTGCTGAGGTCCTTGCCGGTATAAATGATGACGGGCAGCGTCTGCAGCTTGCGGTTGGTCTTGATCTGCTCCAGCAGGTCGAAGCCGGAAATATCAGACAGGCCCAGGTCGAGCACCATACAATCAAAATGATGGCTCGCGAGATGCTCCATCGCCTCTCTTCCGGTTCCCACCGCAATGATGTTCACATCGGGATGGGCGATGAATTCGACCAGGCTGCGGCGCAGGTCCTGGTTGTCTTCCACGATCAGGAGGCTCTTCACCCGGCGGCGGATATACGTCTCAATCTGGAGGAAGGCTGCCTCCAGCTCGGCATAGTCATTCGGCTTCTTCCAGAAGGACAAGGCGCCCATCGACAAGCTCTGCTGGTTCTCCTCGGCGGTCGAGATGACATGCACCGGAATATGGCGCAGCTCCGGCCGGCTCTTCAGCCGGCTGATGATGGCCCAGCCGTCCAGCACGGGCAGATGCAGGTCGAGCAGGATGGCATCGGGCTTATAGGCATGGGCCAGGGCAAGCCCCTGGTCACCCTGGAAGGCGACGATGGTCTTGAAGCCCCGGCTGCGCGCCAGCTCCAGCAGTCTGGCGGCGAATTCGGCGTCCTCTTCAATGATCAGGAGGGTGATGTCGCCGGTCTGCAGGTTATCACGGTCATCTTCCATTTCTTTATATTGCAGCAGCTTCGGATTAGAGATGGAAATATCGGGAACGAAGGATTCACGGAACGGCTGATTCTCCCGGCCGGCCGGCTTCTCCACCGGCAGCTCGGCAGGCAGCGGCGCTGTGTATGCGGCAGCTGCCTGGGCGATAGCATCCTCTCCCGGCTCAACCGCCGGAATAATCAGGGAGAAGGTGCTGCCCTTGCCCTCTGCGGAATCGACCTCAATCCGTCCGCCCAGGAGAGCAGCGAGCTCACGGCAGATCGTCAGGCCGAGGCCAGTTCCACCATACTTGCGGCTGGTGGTGCCGTCCGCCTGCTGGAAGGCCTCGAAGATGCTGTCCAGCTTGGAGGCGGCAATCCCGATACCGGTATCGCTGACGGAGAAGATGGCCTCTTCTCCGCTGAAGCGGATGAACAGGGAGACGGAGCCTTGCTCCGGTGTGAACTTGATGGCATTAGACAGCAGGTTGTTGAGAATCTGCTGCAGCCTGTGGCCGTCGGTCAACAGATGATCGGGCAGGCGGCTGTCCGCATGGACATCGAACCGGAGGTTCTTCTTCTTGGCCTGCTGCTCGAACCGGCGGAAGACATGGTTGCTGAGATCCTGCAGCCCGACCGGCTCAATCACAGCCGTCATCTTGCCGACCTCCAGCTTAGCCAGATCGAGAATCTCATCAATCAGCTGCAGCAGATCCTTGCCTGCCGAGAAGATGGTATGCACATATTCCAGCTGCTTCGCCTGCAGATTGCCTTCCTTGTTCTCGGCAAGAATCTGCGAGAGGATCAGGAGGCTGTTCAGCGGGGTGCGCAGCTCATGGGAGACATTGGCGAGAAATTCAGATTTGTATTGGGCCGCCAGGAAGATCTCCTGGGCCTGGGCCTGAATCTCTTCCTTCTGCTGCTCAGTAAGCTCGATCTGGGACAGCAGTTGTATGTGGGAAGCAGCCAGCTCTTCCTTCTGGGCCTCCAGCTCACCGGCCTGGTCCTGCAATTCCTCTGTCTGAGCCTGCAGCTCCTCGGTCTGGGCCTTGAGCTCTTCGGTCTGATTCTGCAGCTGCTCCTTCTGCGCCAGCAACTCGCCCGCCTGGGCCTGGAGTTCTTCGGCCTGCTCGGCAATCTCGTTCTTTTGCCGTTCTGTAATCTCCAGCTGTACCTGCATCTCGCGGTTAGCCGCCGTGATCTCATCGGCCTGAGCCTTGATCTCCGCCGTCTGCCGGGCGGTCAGCTCCATCTGCTGCTGCAGCTCGAGGTTGGAGGTCTGCAGCTCCTTTGTCTGCTGCTTCAGCTCGTCGGCTTGGGCTTCTATCTCGGCCTTCTGGTCATGCAACTGCTCGGTCTGGAGGCGCAGTTCCTCGGTCTGGGCCAGCAGCTCTTCCGTCTGGGCTTCCAGCTCCTCGGTCTGGGCCTGCAGCTCCTCCGTCTGCGTCTCCAGCTCTTCCTTCTGGAGCTGGGTCTCGTTCAGCAGCTCTTCAATCCGGGCTACACCGGTCAGGGTATTGATCAGCACGCCCATGTTCTGTCCGGTGCGCTCGATTAACTGCATCTCCTTCGGACTGAATGGACTCAGGGCAGCCAGCTCCATGACGGCCACAACCTCCTGTTCATGCTTGAGCGGAACAAGAATCAGTGTGGACGGGGAAGCTTCCCCCAGCCCGGAGCGGACCTTGATATAATCTTCGGGCAGCTGGCGGAGAACCAGCAGCTGCTCATCCAGCGCGCATTGTCCAACCAGGCCGCTGCCCAGCTCAATCGGCTCGCGCCCTGCCGCAGATTC
Organism: Paenibacillus piscarius; assembly: GCF_022234545.1. Lineage (GTDB taxonomy): Bacteria > Bacillota > Bacilli > Paenibacillales > Paenibacillaceae > Paenibacillus_AQ > Paenibacillus_AQ piscarius. The sequence goes on along the minus strand of NZ_JAIEUI010000004.1, from coordinate 395,449 downwards.
ATCGAAGGCATAACCTGCCGTGAAGTGCATCCGCCCGTCCTGCTTCAGATATACAGCTCCATAGTTAGCGCCGACGGCCGAAGCCAGTCTGCCGATAAATAGGCGTGAGGCTGTCTGCAATTGCACGGAGCCCTGAAGGAGCAGTGTAATCTCTGATACCTGTGTATTAATCCATGCCTCTTCCTCGGCTCTCAGCCGCAGCTCCCGTTCTTCGGCCGTGCGGTGGTGAAGATCGGCCGCAAGCCCGTAGAAGGACACTGCAAGCTGTCCGAATTCATCATTGCGTGCAGCAGTTTCAGGGTTAAGCGTCCCTGCGTCTATATCCCGGGAGATATCCTTAATCCGGTTCAGGCCGCGGTCTATATTCCGCTGGATGCTGGTTATAAGACCCGCCCCGACCAGAATGCCGATTGCACCAAGCCCTGCGGTGATAAGCCGCAGTCCGCCTTCCATATTAAGAATCGATATAATAATCATACTGCCGAGCAGCAGTATAGAAGCTGATGTCGCTAACCAAACTTGTTGTTTTATGCTCATAGTTCGCCGCCTTTGTTCAGTTAGAATACGTAACTATATGATTATACTTTTAATAGAGGCTCAGTGATATAGAAGACATCAATAAAACACCCGAAATCCTAAATTTACATAGTTGCTCCAGGGCTCATGCCAGTATATCCTAGCTAAGGTTTCCTAATGCCGCTTGTTCATGAAAAATTATGAAATTCGCCGCATTTATCCTTAAAATTTGGCTTGTAAGCAATGAAAAGAGCGTGTAAGATAAACGAAGGTTTTCAAAACAGGCATTATATTAACTCATATAATCTTGGGAATATGGCCCATAAGTTTCTACCGGATAACCACTGTAATTATCCGACTATGAGTGAAATAGCGCATCTAGGGTTCCGTTTCTTGAGCTGAAGCTCACAGAAGGACTGGTCCAAGCGATGCGGACACATACATTTGTGTTACACCACTAAGGGACAAAAACCCAGAAGGACAGATTCACTTGAGAGAAACGCTCAAGGGATCTGTCTTTTTTGATTTCACAAGAAGGAAGGACGGCTGTAATGAAGGTATTGGAGGAACGCATCAGGCAAGAGGGGTTAATTCTGTCAGACACCGTACTGAAGGTAGACTCATTTCTGAACCATCAGGTCGATACGGAGCTGGCGCTGCAGATCGGGCAGGAATTCGCCAGGATCTTCGGGGACCGGGCGGTGACGAAGGTGCTGACGGTGGAGGCGAGCGGCATCCAGTTCGCCATGGCGGCGGGAATTGCGCTGGGAGTACCGTTTATTTACGCCAAGAAGAAGAAGGCGGTCACTCTGGCGGAGGAAGTGTACTCGGCAGCGGTCCATTCGTTCACCCGGCAGGAGGACTACAAGATCAGCATCTCGCAGAAGTACTTGGGACCGGAAGATAAGGTACTGATTGTCGATGACTTCCTGGCTACCGGAGCTGCGCTTGTAGGACTGTGCGATATCGTAGCGGAATCCGGTGCAGAGCTGCTGGGGGTCGGATGTGTGATTGAGAAAAGCTTCCAGGAAGGGCGCAGTCTGCTGGAGCAGCGCGGCATCCCTGTACATTCCCTGGCGCGGATTGCCTCCATGTCGCCGGGCGAGATTCATTTCATAGATCAAGAAGAACGGACTAAGGAGAGTGCAGGATGTTAAGCAAGCAGAAGGTATTTGCCCTCGGGCTGCAGCATGTGCTGGCAATGTATGCCGGAGCGGTTATCGTACCGCTGGTGGTTGGAGGGGCTTTGAACTTAAGCGGTGCGCAGATGGCGTACCTGATTGCTGCGGATCTGTTCACATGCGGGCTCGCTACCCTGCTGCAGGTTATGGGCAGCAAGTATTTCGGCAGCGGGCTGCCTGTGGTCCTCGGCTGTACCTTCACCGCCGTCAGCCCGATTATCGCCATTGCTTCAGGTTCTAATCTGGCAACAGCCTACGGTGCGATTATAATCTCCGGCTTGTTCGTCGTGCTGGCCGCGCCGGTGTACGGGAAGCTGCTGAAGTTCTTCCCGACCGTTGTCACAGGATCGGTAGTAACTATTATCGGCCTCTCGCTGATTCCGGTCGCAATGAATAATGTGGCCGGCGGCCAGGGCAGCGCTGACTTCGGACAGCCCCGTAACCTGCTGCTTGCACTGATCACACTGCTGGTGATCCTGGCTGTGAACCGGCTGACCACCGGCTTCCTGCGCTCCGTTTCGGTGCTGGTCGGCCTCGTGGCTGGCACAGCCATCGGCTACTTCATGGGCATCGTACATTTCTCTACGGTGACTACAGCCTCCTGGGTCAGCGTTGCCCAGCCGTTCTACTTCGGCTGGCCGCAGTTCAGCGTTACAGCCATCTTCACAATGATTATCGTTAATATTGTATCCATGGTGGAATCGACAGGCGTCTATTTTGCAGTAGGCAAAGCGACAGATCAGAAGGTAGAGCAGAAGCAGATCGTGAACGGCCTGCGCTCTGAAGGGCTTGCCATTATGCTCGGCGGCCTGTTCAATGCCTTTCCGTATACCGCTTTCTCCCAGAATGTCGGCTTGCTGTCGCTGACGCGGGTGAAGACGCGCAATGTCATTTTTGCCGCAGGCGGGATTATGGTTGTGCTCGGGCTGCTGCCCAAGCTGGCCGCACTGACTACCGTGGTGCCGAACGCGGTGTTGGGCGGGGCGATGATTGTCATGTTCGGCTCCGTCGCCGCCTCCGGGATGTCGATTCTGGCGGATGTGGACCTGCGTAAGGACGGCAACCTGCTGATTGCCGCCTGCAGTATTGCCGTGGGCCTCGGCTCGGCCGTGCTTCCGTCCATGTTCGACCAGCTGCCGGAATTCGCCCGGATGCTGCTGCAGAACGGAATCGTATCCGGGTCGCTGACCGCGATTATTCTGAATATCTGCCTGACGAGGAGCCAGGAGCATACCGCTGTTGCCGCTGGTACTGCCGGGGCTGCGGCTCCGGAAGCCAAGTAAAATATTCCATGCTCTTAAAATCTAATCAGATGCCCAGCCGATTCCGAAATATAGGAATCGGCTTTTTTTGACGTCAGCAAACTGTTCCTAATGTATAATTTATACAATGACAACTAGAAAGGAATGGCAGAGGATCTATGAGAAAGTATTGGCTGAGTATTCTCGGCAGTCTGGTGCTGGTGCTAATTGTTCCGCTCATTCTGGTGCTCCAGTCGCTGCATCCGCGGGAAACGACCATGCCGCAGGCCCGGCAGGGCTTCATCGATCTGCGGACCTGGGACTTCCAGCGTGACGGTGTCGTGAGGCTGAACGGCGAATGGGAGATGTACCGCGGGGCCCTGCTCTCGCCCGAGGATTTCCTGCCCGGGGACGGGGAGTGGTCCGCTCCGGCCGTATCTGCAATTGCCCGGGTTCCCGGGAAATGGAATGAGGACCTGGCCGGGCAAGACAAGCCCGCAGCCCAAGGATACGCTACATACCGCCTTCAGGCCAGAATTACCGCAGGAGAAGCTGTGGTCTATGGCCTGCGCACCAGCAACATCCGCAGTGCCAGCAGAGTCTTCCTGAACGGGCAGGAGCTCGGCAGCAGCGGTACACCGGCCGCCTCCGCTTCCCAGGGAAGGCAGAACAATGCTCCCTTTATGGGCTTCGCTTCGGTAACCGGGGATACGATGGAGATCATCGTGCAGGTAGCTAATTACAGCTATTCCTCAGGAGGCATCGTTCAGCCGATTGTCATTGGTGACCAGGCTTCAATCCTGAAGCACAGGGAGCTTGCCCTGTTCGTGGACGGAGCCTCGCTCATCGGCTTCTTCGTGCTCGCCTTATTCCTGCTCATGTTCTCCAGGGTCAGGGAGAGCCGGGGGGTTACACTCTATCTGGGCCTGTTCTGTATCGCGGCCTTTGTCTACGTTCTGACGCACGGCGAGAAGCTCATCACCTGGGCGCTGCCCGGCTTCCCCTATGAGGTTATCCTTAAGCTGCAATTAGCCTCATCCACGCTGGTCTACTATTATCTGCTGCACTATGTCGCCAACTCTGTGAATTATCCTATATCGATGGCAGTAATCAAGGCCTCCAGGCTAATTACGGCACTGCTGCTGCTGATTGCCGTCTTCGTACCGGCTTATCTGTTCAGCTACCTGGAAGGCCTGCTGCTGACCTGGGGCTCTGTAAGTATCGGCTTCGTCCTCTACACGATGGTGCAGGGCACCCGGAAGAATACCAGGAATATGTTCCTCATGATGGTCAGCATTGAGAGTCTCAGCGTCGTCATTATCTATTATCTGATCAGCTTCATGGGTCTGAACTTAAGCTACTTCATCATCTCCTATGAGATTGTCCTGTTCGGATTCATTCAGGCGATTGTGATGACCCGTAAGTACTCGTCCTCCTTCCTGGAGGTAGAGCAGCTGTCCCGCCGCCTGCTGACGCTGGACGGCCTGAAGGATGACTTCATCTCCGATACCTCCAAGGAGCTGCGCGCACCGCTGCAGGGTATTGTCAACCTGGCCAAGGTGCTGGTCCAGGGTACGGCGGGCTCCGTCAGCAGCGCCCAGAGTGAGCAGCTGCTCACCATTGTCTCAACCGGCAAGCGGCTGACCGCTCTGATCCATGATATGTCGGACTTCGCGAAGCTGAATCACGGCTCTCTCTCCCTGCGCCGGCAGGCGGTTGACCTGCGGATGTCGGCCTCCTCCATCATGGAGGTGACCCGCCAGATCTATGGGAACAGCCAGCTGGAATTCCGGCTGAATCTGCCCGGGGAGCTTCCGCTGCTGGAGACGGATGAGCAGCGTCTGGCGCAGATTCTGCATAATTTACTCGCAAATGCGGTGAATTATACCCCACGGGGCGTGATAACCCTGTCCGCTGAGGTTATAGAAGAGTATGTTGCCATTATTATAACGGACACCGGCCAGGGCATAGCCCCGGAGCGGCTGCGCTGCATATTTGATGCCTATGATCCGGTCGGCCCCGCAGCGAACAAGGTCTACAGGGAGAACGGGCTTGGGCTTAGCATTACCCAGAAGCTGGTGGAGCTGACCGGCGGGGAGATTGAGGCGCACTCGGTGGTGGGCCACGGCTCCGTCTTCCGCTTCACTCAGCCTATCCTGCGGCGGAGCCATGCGCTGCAGGCCGAATTCCCGGAATCAGCCGGATGGGAGACCGCCGCCGCGCTTCAGCTTCCTGAAGATTCACCGGAGCCGCTGACAGACGATTGCTGCACCATTCTGGTCGTGGATAATGATCCGGTCAATCTTCGTGTGCTGACCGGAGTGCTGCAGCTGGAGAGCCACACGGTTATAACCGCCAGCAGCGGGGTGGAGGCGGTTGATATTATCCAGCAGCATCCTGAGCTTGATCTGGTTATTGCTGACTGGGTGATGCCGGAGTTGCCCGGGCTGCTGCTCTGCAAAACGATCCGCGAACGCTTCGCCTTGTCGGAGCTGCCGATTCTGGTACTGATGGCCAGCAGCCGCCCTGATGATATTCTGGCCGCCTTCGAGGCGGGGGCGAATGATTATCTGAGTAAGCCGGTGGAGCTGCGCGAGTTCAAAGCGCGCGTGCAGACCCTGCTGGATATGCGTAAGTCGATCCGTGCCTCTGTTCAGGCGGAAATTGCTTTTCTGCAGGCCCAAATTAAGCCTCATTTCTTGTATAATGCTCTTAATGCCATTATTTCGGTATGTCCTGAGGACCCGGAAAAGGCAACGGAGCTGCTGCTGGACCTCAGCCAGTATCTGCGCAGCAGCTTCGACTTCCAGAACCGGGGACAGACGGTTCCGATCGATAAGGAGCTGGGGCTGGTCCAGTCTTACCTGGCGCTGGAGCAGGCACGGTTCGATGAACGGCTTCATATCGAATATGATGTGCCGGACGATATTATGGGGATGGTTCCGCCGCTGAGCATCCAGCCGATTGTCGAGAATGCCGTGAATCACGGCCTGATGCAGAAGGAGGCCGGCGGCACCGTGCAGCTGTCTGTGGAGCTGCTGCCCGGCAGCATTCGAGTAGCCGTTCAGGATAACGGGGTCGGCATGACGCCGGAGCGGATTGCCGAGGTGCTGTCGGAGGAACGGAAGGAGGGCGGCATCGGCCTGCGGAATATTCAGCGCCGCCTGCACAGAATGTACGGAACGGGCCTGACGATTGACAGTGTGCCCGGCCGGGGAACATCCATATCTTATATCATTCCCAGATAGCAGAATTCAAGAACAGGCAACAGGAGGTGAGTCCTTGCGATGAGAGCAATACTGATCGATGATGAGAAGCCTGCGCTGCAGCATCTGGAGCGCCTGCTCCTGAAGGATGGGCGCCTTGAGATCAGCGGAAAATACACCTCGGCGCGGACCGGGATTGCGCATCTGGAGCGGGAGCAGGCCGATATCGTCTTCCTGGATATCGGCATGCCGGAAATGAACGGGCTGGAGGCCGGAGAGTATATTGCCGGTCTTAACAGCAATACCCGGATCGTTTATATTACAGCCTATAGCGAGTATGCGATTGAGGCGTTTGAATTAAATGCGGTTGATTACCTGCTGAAGCCGGTAACCTCCCAGCGGCTGAGCAAGACGCTGGAGCGGCTGGAGCCCCGTGCCGTACCGACTGCGGCTGATGCTGAGGCTGCGCCATCCCTGCCGCCCCCGCCAGAGGCTGAATCGGCCGGGAAGCAGCTGTCGATCCTCTGCTTCAAGCGGCTGGAGTTCGTGGACAGCACACAGCCGGGACGCAAGATGCAGTGGCGGACGAGCAAGGCGCAGGAGGTATTCGCCCTGCTGCTGCATAACCGCGGCCAGTGGATTCTGAAGGATACGATCGTTGATCTCGTCTGGCCGGATTTCAAGCCGGAGAAGGCAGTTACGAATCTGCATACCACTGTGTATCATATCCGCAAGCTGCTGAAGGCATGGGAGATGGACATTCTGGTTGAATTCTCACAGGAGCGGTACAGGCTGACCAAGGAGCAGGTCATGCTTGATGTGGAAGAGTTCGAGCAGGGGTATTCCGGTACGCCTGTGGAATCGGAAGCGGAATGGCTGAGCCGCGAGAGCATCCTGCAGCTGTACCGGGGAGATTATCTGGACGAGCATCATTATGACTGGGCCGAGATCCGGCGCAAGGAGCTGCAGGTGCGGTATATCCGTATGGCAGTGCATTCTGCTGAATACGAATTAGCCTCCGGACGGCCGCGGCAGGCGCTGGAGCGGCTGCTGGACCTGCAGTCCGCAGATCCGTATTCGGACCAGATCTGCAGGCTGATACTGCGGAGCTACGCTGACCTGGGGGATTTCATCGGATTCAGGACACACTACGATAAATACAAGGAATTGCTGGAACGGGACTTAGGCATACGTCCGGACCAGGTTATGGACAGCTGGGTACAGCGGGTACTGTGAAGCGGAGCTGTCCCTTTCGTGATTTCCGATTGCTAAACGCACCGGTCCGGCATAGAATTTAGTTGATCTGAAGAGAGAATCTTCCAGGGAGCGAAACCTGGAACGATGCGGTCTAAGCAGCGTATCAGAAGCATACGAGTGTTCAAAGAGGAGATGGGGATGGAAATGGATAACGGCATGAGAGTCATCCTGTTCGAGAAGCAGCCGGAGGGCAGTCTGAACCGGATTGAGGAGCGCGTCTGGAGTATGAATATGATTACAGCTCTGGAGCATGTGAATTATATTGTGGTGGGCGGCCGTGAATTCGAGACAGTTGAAGGCAGACTGAATGTGGATGAAGGGACGCTGGAGCTGCTGCTGGTTCCGATGCGTACAGAAGAATAGCATGAATATGAGGGAAGGAGGGCCCAAGTTGGCCAAAGACGAAGAGAATGCTAAAGAATCCCCGGTAAGCCGGCTGTTCACCCCGGACGGCAAGCCGGTCCGCGTGTTGTCCACCTCGCTCGGGATTGCCCTGCTGGCCAATGCGTTATTTGTTCCCGGAGGCGCCGGGGCCAGCGGAGGCAGCGCTGAGGAGCCGAAGCTGGTCTCGTGGTCTACCGAGGAAGTGAAGGCGTATTTCGACAAGAATGTGGACTGGAATATTCCATACCCGGATGAGAGCCAGCAGGAGACCATTCAGGAGGGCCAGGGAGCTGTAACCTCAGGCGGCACAACGGTCATCAACAATTACGGCGGATACAGCTCCGGCTTCGGTTGGGATGATGTGCTGCTGTATCACATGCTGTTCAATAACGGCTCCTACTACTCTTCACGCGGCTGGTACAATGACCGGCCTACTTATTATGGAGGCACACGGACTACCTATAAACCGCCAACCTACAACAGCGGACGGTTTCAGAACAAGCCCGTTGCAGGCTCGGTAGTGAAGCCGAAGACCTCCACCTCATCCACCGGTTCCATCACGAGAAGGAACAAATCCTCCAAATCGGGCGGCATCGGCGGCACCTCCAGCGGACTGGGCTCCAGCAAGTCCAAGTCGGGTTCCGGCATAAGCTCCGGCAAAAGCTCCAGCAGATCCGGCAAGAGCGGTTTCGGCGGATGAGCCAGGCAGAGAGCGTATTCGAATATATCGACCAGTCAGCACTGGAGCGGGAGCCGCGTGTCCGGCAGCTGCATGAGCTGGGCTTCACGTGGGCCGATCTGGAGGAGGAGGAATACTGGCTGGATGCAGTCGCGGTCATGCGGCGCAAGACCTACGAGGAGCTGAAGGAAGCCTCAACCCGGCTCTGGATGATCCTGGATAAGGCTGTGCGCTACATCCACCACCGGCAAGACCTGTATGATCTGCTGGGCATTCCTCCGGTCCTGTGGCAGATGCTTGAAGATTGCCCGCTGCCGGAGCCCGGGAAGATCAGCCGGTATGCGCGGTTTGATTTTGCCGTTGCCGGTGACGGGACCATTAAGCTGCTGGAGCTGAACGCAGATACGCCGACCGGATATGTGGAAGCCTCCATTGCTACACCGTGGATTTGTGAGCAGGCGGGGGTGGGCAGCGCGAACGGGGCGATGAAGCAGCAGCTTGCTGCCGCCTGGAGTGTGGAGCGGCCCGACACCGTAGCCTGTATCGATTATGGCAGCCACGAGGAGGACAGCGGGACGATTGAGGCGCTTGCCGCCCATAGCGGACTTGATGTCCGCTGCGTGGATTGCCTGGATCTGTGGATTGACGAGGGAGTTGTCAAGGATGCAGAGGGACGGGGGATTGAGCGGATGTTTGCCCTGTACCCGAAGGAATGGATGTCGGTGGATGAAGGCGGTGACGCGCTGGCCTATGCCGTTGAGACCGGGAAGCTGCAGCTGTTCAACGGGCCGCACAGCATTATTCTCCAGTCGAAGGGGCTGATTGCAGCGGTCTGGGGTATGTATGAGCTTGGCCTGCTGTTCAGTGAAGAGGAGCGGCAGACAATCGCCCGTTATATCCTGCCAACCTATAATAAGGCGGTATTCTCCGAGAGCTTTGTATCCAAGTCCGTATTCGGCCGCGAGGGCGGTTCTGTGCGGATCTATAGCGACAGCGGGGAGCTGGAAATCGAGGATGAAGCAGGCTATGACAGCAGCGAGCTGTTCCCGGTGGTCTACCAGAAGCGGGCAGACATGGCCCGGATTATGACACCCGAAGGAGAGCTGCATCTGCTGACCGGCATGTTCGTCATCAACGGGGAGCCCTGCGGGCTGCTCGGCCGGGCCGGCGGGCCGATTACAGGCAATGCCAGCCATTTTATCGCGCTAGGAGTGAGGGGGCTTGAAGATGTTCAAGAGTAGTAAGGGGCATGCTCCCGGAGGGGGAAGCCGGGGCGGGCTGCTGACCGCCATGCTGCTGCTGGCAGTTCTGCTGCTGAGTGCATGTTCAGCGGACAGCAACAGTGTGTTTCATACCGGGACGGATACGACAGAGAGTGTATCACGGGTTCCGTGGGACTACCGGGTGGTGGAAGGCAAGGTCGGGGATCTCGTCGGCAGCGATATGACCATTCTGCCGGATAATGAGCTGCTTCCCAACGACGGGAACTATGCCACAGGGGATACCGTCTGGACGCTCCAGTTCATGGATGCCGAGCTGACTACTGATGCCGACCAGAAGAATGAGGTCAAGCTGTCCAGCTGGACTACGCTGAAATCCTATGCCGACCAGAAGACGGCAGCGGAGGATCTGGCGAATCTGAAGGTCTCCATCACAACGGATGTCGATCTGGTCGGCGTCTACAAAACACAGTATCAGAACAAAACCAGAAATTTCGCCGTCATCGAGCTGCCCTCCGGCAACCGGGTGAAGCAGCCGATTGACGACAAGCGTTACACTCTGCTAGAGAAGCAGAAAACGGTCTCCGTAGTGCTGGAGGAAGTACATGATTTTGCCGACTATGATTCGGCTTATGCGAAATTTCGGGGGTGGGCTAAATGACGATTGCAATTAATCTGGTTGTCAGTATTCTGACCATTGTGCTGCTTCAGGTGATCGGTATGGTGGTCTTCACACTGATGACCCCATTTAAGGACATGGAGGAGCTGAAGAAGGGGAATGTGGCGGTAGCTTTGGCTTTTGGCGGCAAATTCCTTGCTACGGCGATTATCCTTGGTGTAGCAGCGTATACAAACACCTCGATCTGGTTCATGATGCTGTGGTTCGCTGTCGGGTATGTCTGCCTGATTGCCTCTTACTGGCTGTTCGAGCTGTTCACACCCGGGTTCCGGATCTCAGAGCAATTGCAGAAGGCGAATGTCGCTGTCGGCCTTACGCTCTGCCTGGTGTTCATCGGAACCGCCTTTGCTGTCAGCAGTCTGATTATCTAACAGGAGAGGCTTCAATAACCTGAAGGCAGGGATGAGCTTTGCACTTTCTGATCCGGTTGTCCGGCAAGCTGCTGCATTTGAGGAAGAAATCTATAGCGCTGGTCATTCTGGCATTTATTCTTCTGAGCGCGACGACCGCCTATTTGCTGGAGCCTGATACGTTCCACAGCTGGTTCAACGCCTTGTACTGGGTCATGACCACGATGGCTACGGTCGGCTATGGCGACTACTTTGCCACTACGTCCACGGGCAAAATATTTACGATGTTCCTGTACATTTTCGGGATTGGACTGCTCAGTCTGGTCATTGGCAAGATTATTGATGCCATGGGAGAAATGCAGCGCAGGAGAGGAGCCGGAACGTTGACCTTTCACGGGCATAATCATGTAGTGCTGATTAACTGGAACCGCAAGACGAAGGCGGCAGTCGATGAGATTCTGTGTTATGACAAGGGATGCGGGATCGTGATTATCGATGAGAACGGGCGTCATCCGCTGGAGGAGCTGGAGCAGGTCCACTTCATCAGCGGGGATGCCGCAAGTGACGAAATCCTGCTGAAGGCGAATATCGGGAGCGCGAGGGCGGCGATTGTGTTCAGCGATACCCGAATCGATGAGGCTTCGCTAAGTGACGGCAAGACACTGCTGATTGCGTCCAGCATTGAGCGGATCGCCCCGCAGGTACATACTACGGTGGAGATTATGCAGGAGAAGAATATTCAGAACTTCAAGCATGTGCAGGTGAACGAGTTCGTGCTCTCGCATGATGCCATCTCCCGGCTGGCGGTCCGGTCGGCCCTCCAGGAGGGGAACGCCGAGGTCATTCACCAGCTGCTCAGCCGGGAGCACGGCGACGATATCTATGAGATTCCCCGAAGCAGCGGCTGGGGCACCTATGGGGATGCGTTTCAGGACCTGCTCCGGCAGGGGGCAACCCTGCTGTCCGACCGCGGTGATCTCGGCATTAACCGCAAGCTGGACCAGCGGATTCCGGCGGACGCGAGACTCTATATTGTGGCCGATGAGGAGACGTACCGGAGAATAATCCAGAGTTAGAGAAAATAAATATACGACGCACGGAGCTGTTCCGGTCTTGATGACACAGGAGCAGCTTTTTTTGTTGTGTAAAAGACACATATTGTTCGCAGAAACAGTAAAGAATGTGACAATAATTACCGTTATATTAATATGCGTTATTACGAAGTAGTCTGGTAAGGATGTGACACCACTTGGGATATAGATTCAGCACAATGGCTGCGCTCGGCATGACGGTGCTCCTGCTCACCTCCTGCGGGGGGAACGCAGTCCCTCCGGCTGGAACACCAGCAGCCTCCGCGGCAGCAAGCACCCGGCCGGAAGAGGTGCAGCGTGAACCCGGACCGGAGCAGCAGCAATTACTGCATTTCATAGATACGCAGCTTATGGGCTCCCACGGGGTATACACGAATCTGCAGGAGACTGGTGAGTCGGCAGAAATGGCTACAGGCCATGAGGTGCTGAGCGAGTCTGCCTCCCTGATGATGGAGGCGGCGGTGCGGATGGGCGATCAGGAGCGGTTCGGCCGGCAATGGGCACTGGCCCGCAGGACCTTCGATATGGAGGGCGGCTTCAGCTACCGCTTCAGCCCCAAGCTGGAGAAGCGCTATCCCGTGAATGCGGCGGTCGATGACCTGCGGATGATCGGTGCACTGTATGAAGCCGGGCAGCAATTCGGCCAGCCGGAATATACTGAAGAAGCTGAGAAATATGGTATTCGTTTCTATAAAAACAACGCGAAGAATGGTTACATTTATGACATCTATGACAATTTCTTCAAAGTGGTCAACGGATTCGTAACTTTGTGTTATATTGATCTGGGTGTGATGCAGAATTTGTCGATATCTAGCGAATCAAGAGAGAGTTTGCTCCATAATATGACTGGTATTCTGGAGGAGGGATATCTGTCCGATTCGTTCCCGTTCTATGAGACCCGGTTTGATTACAGCACGAAGCAATACCGCTCGGAAGGTATCAATACGGTAGAGTCTCTGCTCTCGATTCTTCATTTGGCAGAGCTTGGTCTCCAGAAGCCGGCAAGCATCCGCTATATTACAGAGCATGTTGAAGCAGGAACGCTGTATGGAAAGTACACACGTGACGGCGAGCCGATGAATGATGTGCGGTCTACGGCGATCTATGCGCTTACGGCCATGATTGGCGCGGAACTGGACGACAGCTCACTCTATCAGTCCAGCATCGCAAGAATGAATGAATTCAGAGTTACTGATGCGGCAAGTCCGCTGTACGGGGGATTCGGCGATCCTGCGGGGAAGCAGGCATACTCTTTTGATAATCTGATGGCACTGCTGGCGTATTCCTATAAGGCCCAATAATATAACGGGGTGAATCAGCTTGATAAACAACTTAGAGACCACATCCTTGTCCACCCGGCCAAGCATTACACTTGCCGGCATCCGGATTACTCCGGCGTTTGCCGCCGCTTTCGGTGTGCTTATCGTGACCGTGATTGCACTGTTTACGTCTCCTTATGTAGGGATGGCGGATAACGGTGACTTTTACCGGATAATATATAGTAACGGCTTATACTTCAATCTCCCTGACTATGACAGCCAGTACTTCGGTTACTTCGTGAAGCAGTTCGGAATCTTCCAGTACTTCAACGAGAACAGCACCATGGTGGTATCGTCCCAGTCCCTGTTCATTAAGCTGGCGATATGGATCAATAAGCTGCTGTTCAGCAAGGAAGTGTTCGATATCCGGTTCCAGGCGGCCATCTATACGGTGCTGTATGCTGCGGCTGTCTACCTGCTGGTTGAAGCGATCACGCTGAAGATGTCCGCTAAGCGGGGGATGGCGGTTGCGGCCCTTGCTGTCTTCATTTTCGGGGATACGGCGTATACAGCCTATTTCAGCTCTTTCTTCGGAGAGAGTCTGGTGATGGTGACCATGATGATGGTGTTCGCTTCCTGGCTGCTGCTCTACCGCAAGCGTTACAACGATTATGCCATGCTTGCGGTCCTGCTGATCAGCACGCTGATTCTTACGACCTCCAAGCAGCAGAATGCTCCGGTGGGGATGGTCATCGCCCTGCTCTCCCTTCCGCTGTTCTGGATCCGCCGGGACAAGCTGTTCCGCACGGTTACCCTGGTGTCGGCTGCGCTGATGATGTTCGCCGGTATTGCGACCTATCTTAATATCTCCAAAGAATTCGTGAATATTAACCAATATCATGCGATGACACGCGGGGTGCTGATGGAGTCGGAGAATCCGGAGAAGGCGCTGCAGTCCTTCGGCATTAACGAGCAGTTCGCGATTCTCAAATCCAATACCTATTATGACCAATACGGGACGGTGGATGTGAAGTCGGATCTGCTGGAGAACGAATTCTATAGCCGCTACGGCTTCGTCTCCATAATGAAATATTATATGACCCACCCGGACCAGCTTGGTTCAATTCTCGACACGGCTGCCGAAAGTGCTTATACCATCAAGCCGGCAGCTATGGGGAACTATGAGAAGTCTGTGGGCAAGGAGTTCCGGGCGCATAGCCATTTCTTCAGCCTGTACAGCTCGCTGAAGGAGCAGCTTGCTCCCCGCCCCTTCGCCTTCATTCTGCTCTGGATGGCGGTCATTATCGGCGTCTACATGCCGTCCTTCGTCAGCGCGTTCCGCGCGAAGGACTACCGGGGGATGCAGCGGCTGCTTGTGATTCTGGCTACCATGCTCGCCGGTCTGTCGGGGATTGTGGTCTCCATTATCGGAGCCGGGGATGCCGATATTGCCAAGCATGAATTCCTGTTCACGCTGGCCTTCGACCTGATTAGCTTCCAGGCGGCAGCCAGTGTGATCGGCCGCGGACTCTCTGCGAAGAAGACGCTGCCGGCCGCTCCGCCTGCATTGCCGGCGGGCGATTATTCCAGCCTGAACAAAGGAGTGGGCGCTTGAAACGAACAAGCGTAATCATGGTGCTGCTGATCTTCCTGGCCGGTGTGCTGCTGCCGCCGGCCAGGCCGGTATCGGCCGCTTCTGCGGCGGAGATACCGCATATCCTGCTGTTGTTCGACAGCCTGGCCCAAGGGGCAGGCGGACAAGGCAATATAGCGGAGCTGCAGCGGCTGCTGGCCGCTTACAGTGCGCGCGTTACAGTGAAGCATCTGTCTGATTATGAGCCGGGCAGCCTCAAGAGCTATTCCGGCGTGGTTACTATTGTCAACCAGAAGGAGCCGGAGATCACGAATGCAGCTTATGTTAAGGATGCCGCTGCTTACCGGGGTGCTATCCTGCATGTCGGGTACAGGCCGCCTGTACGCGTGCAGCAGGCGCTTGGGCTGAAGACCGGGGTGTGGACTGGCGCCAGTGCCACCCTGTCTATCGGCCGGTTCACCGGGGTTACGCTTCCGGTGGAAGGGATGCCTTACATTGCAGCCTCAGCCGGGGGGCGAACCTATGGGGAATGGTCCTCGGCAGACCGCAGCGTACAGGCCCCCTTTGCGGCAAGCCGCGGCACTGCCGCCTATCTGCCTTATCTGAAGCAAGGGGATTTCACCGCCATCGCTGCGGGTTATGTACTGAAGGATTGGCTCAAATCTGCCGCCGAGCCTCAGCTGTATCTTGTCATCAAAGAGATCTATCCGTTCTCGGATCTCAACCTGCTGGAGCAGATGGCTGAGCGGCTGTATAACAGCGGCATCCCCTTCATTGCCAGCGTCCGGCCGGTGTTCGGCAATACGGATTTCCCTGCGATGAAGCGGTACCTGGAGGCGTTGCGGACCGTGCAATCCCGCAACGGCAGCATTGTGGTGAATGTGCCGGCCGTTAGGCCGCCGATCAATACCAGCGACCGTTCCCTGCACGGGAAAATGAATCTGTTCATCAATGTTCTGGTGGAGGGCGGCGTCGCGCCGCTGGGTGTTGCGGCGGAGGATTACTGGACCTATGACAAGGAGTATTCCACCGCCGGCATGGGGTTCTTCAGCTCGGCGGTTCTCTATCCCGATGAGGAAGCCCGGTATATGGAGCAGACCGATACCTCGGCGGTATTCGCCTCTGCGCTGTACAGCCTGCCGCCGCAATTATTGCAGGGCATCGGCAGAGCAGGCAAGGCGATGCCGCAGCTGCCGCTGAATGCGGCGGTGACCCTGGACCTGCCGCGCGATGAGCGGGGGCTTACGGACATGCTGCAGCAGCTGGGTGCGGAATGGTACACCTTCGCCGACTATAAGCAGGAGGCGCACAGTGTTAAGACCGATCTCCACCATGTGGAAGCCTCGGATGGGGTAATCCGGGTGGACGGCAGTCTGCTCGGGATCGATTACCAGCCGCAGACTGTGGCTGGAGATTACCAGTACCAGGAGAAGCAGGAGACCAGCTTCAATACGCTGTTCAGTGTGCAGAACCAGTTCTTCATCGTTGTTATTCTGGCGTCGCTGCTCTTCTTCGGCGGCCTGCTCGCGGTGGGGTACAGGCTGTACCGCAGGAAATATTTGAATAGGCCATAGCGGAAAATTTATACGACATTAGGAGAATACTATGACGATCTCAGACGTGCTGATGGTCATTGCGGTCATCTGCATCTGGTCCCTGCTGCTGGTGAATGTGACACTGATTATAGCGGGGTATCTATATTATATTGCAACTGAGAATGAACCGCCGCCGGAAATTTCTGGGGAGCATCCGATGGTCACGATTATGGTTCCGGCCCACAATGAGGGTATTGTGATCGGCCAGACCGTCGAGTCCCTGCTGGCGCTGGATTACCCGCACGACCGGTATGAGATTATCGTCATTAATGATAATTCATCAGATCACAGCGCGGAGTTGCTGGCGGCGATCCAGCGGAGGAACCCGGAGCGTAATCTGATTATTATTAACACCGATGCCGTCACCGGCGGCAAAGGCAAATCCAATGCGCTGAACATCGGCTTCGCCCGCAGCAGGGGCGAGCTGATCGCGATCTATGATGCGGACAATACACCGGAGCGCACCGCACTGAAATACCTGGTCGCCGAGATCATCCATGATGAAGGGCTGGGAGCGGTCATCGGCAAGTTCAGAACCCGTAACCGCGATGCCAGCCTACTGACCCGGTTCATCAATATTGAGACCCTGAGCTTCCAGTGGATGGCCCAGGCGGGACGCTGGAAGCTCTTCAAGCTCTGTACGATTCCGGGAACCAACTTCATTATGCGCCGCTCAATTGTCGAGAGCATCGGCGGCTGGGATGTGAAGGCGATCGCCGAAGACACGGAGATCAGCTTCCGCATCTATATGATGGGCTACCGGATCAAATTCCAGCCCAAGTCGGTCACCTGGGAGCAGGAGCCGCAGACCGTCAAGGTGTGGTTCAAGCAGCGGACCCGCTGGGCGAAGGGCAATATCTATGTCATTGTGAAGAACCTTCCGCTGCTCTTCGACCGGAAGGCGGCGAAGATCCGCTTCGATATTCTCTATTATGTCTCTATCTACTTCCTGCTGCTGATCTCGCTGCTTACCTCTGATACGCTGCTGGTCCTTCATGCGATGGGATATGTCCATACCACCATTGCCGGGCTCAGCAGCTTCCTGTGGCTCCTTGCCATTGTGCTGTTCGTGGTCGGGATCTTCGTGACCCTGACAACGGAGAAGGGGGAGATGAGCCTGTCGAACCTGTGGATTATATTACTGATGTATGTGTCGTACTGCCAGCTCTGGATGGTGGTTGCAGCCTACGGACTGTACAACTATCTCAAGGATGTTATTTTCAAGCGGGAAGCCAAATGGTATAAGACCGAGCGGTACTGAGCACCGGAGGTCGAGAAATAAGACAACAGGAGATACCGAATATGACCATCAAACGGATCTTTACAATACTGCTGTGCCTTTCTCTCTTTCTCATCCCGCTTCCGGCACCGGCAGCGGCAGCTCTTCCGGGCGAAGCCGGGCAGAGTTATGAAACTTCATTTACAGGCAGTGAAATCTCCCTGCGGGGCTCAAGCTCCCAGCAGCAATATTTCACGGTCATGAAGTACTGGGATGTGGAGCAGGTAACCATTAACCTGCATTATCAGTCCTCCCAGCTGAATGAGGATACCCGCTCCAGCGTGACCCTGTCGCTGAACGGCATCCCGTTCTATTCCTTCCGGCCGTCCCGTGATAATAACGGGGAGCAGAGCCTGAGCCTCACCGCCCCCAAGAGCTTCCTCAGGGAGGGCAGCAACACACTGAGCATCCAGGGCAGCCTGAGAACATCCTCGGGCGGGTACCAGCTGTGTAATCTGGATGATATGCAGGACAGCTGGCTGCATCTGTTCAACACCTCCAATATTGCAGTGCGGTATACAGCCAAGCCGATTACCGGAGGAATTGAGGATTTCAGCGCCAGATTCTCGGGCATGGATACGGTGAGACAGGGGAAGAGCCTGTTGGCCGTGCCGCAGAATGCCAGCGGAGCGGAGCTGGAGAGCGCTACCTATGCCCTCGCCGGATTTGCCAAAGGCAACACGCTGAATGACCGGACCATCCCGCTGCTGCCATACCGTGAGGATACCGCAGCCGATATGGAGGCCGTCGTGCTGGTGGCCCTGTATGACCACCTCCCGGACAGGCTGAAGAAGCTGGTAAGCACAGAGAATGATCTGGGCAAGCATGCAGTCATCGAGCTGGTCAATAAGGAGTCCAGGCCTACGCTGGTCGTAACCTCCAAGGATGAGAGCCTGCTGATTAAGGCCGGGCGTCTGCTGGCAAGCAGAACGCTGGTAAGCCAGCTCAGCCGGGACCGGAAGGTGGTGAATGATGCCACCGATGTCGTGGAGGCTGCGCCCCCGATCAGCACGAACATCACCTTCACCGAGTCCGGCGACAAGCTGAGCGGGCCGAATCATCAGGAGCAGACCTATTTCGTGTCGCTGCCGTCCAACCGCTCCATTGCAGATGACGGGCGGATCAGCCTGGACCTCCGTTATGCAGGTAATCTGGACTTCAACCGTTCCCTGGTGACGGTCAGCATCAACAACACGCCGATCGGCAGCAAGAAGCTGACGAAGGAGCTGGCGAACGGGGATGTGCTGAATCTGAATGTGCCGCAGAGCCTGAACATCTCCGGCAACTTCACCGTGACGGTGGCCTTCGACTTAGAGCTGGCGAGCGTGCTCTGCACACCGAACCGGGAGCAGATGCCATGGGCCTACATCAGCAAGGAATCGGCGATGCGTCTGAACACGAAGGACCGGACCGATCTGCTGCTGGGCAATTACCCTTATCCGTTCGTGCGCGACGGTATCTTCAACCGGGTGGCGGTGGTGCTGCCGCAGGAACGGGATGATTACACCTACCGGAGCCTGGGCAACCTTCTGAACATGCTGGGGCAGTTTGCCGGAGGCAATACCGGTGATGTCCATTACTATAATGACAATGCAGCCGCAGACAATCTGAAGGACAACAACATTATTGCTATCGGCACCTATAAGAATAACAAGGTTATCCGCGACAACAATGACAAGCTCTTCTTCAAGTTCAGCAAAGACGGCATGACCCTGCTGTCCAATGAGAAGTTAGCCATTGAGACGCAGTATGGCGCCGGGATCGGCACCCTGCAGCTGCTGGAATCACCTTATGAGGGCGGGCGCGGCCTGCTGGCGGTGACGGCTGTAAGCTCTGAGAGCAACTTCCTCGTCTCCAAGCTGCTCGGCAGCCAGAAGGACCGGTGGAAGGTCTATGGTGACGGGGTGGTGGCGGACAAGGACGGCACCGTCCAATCGTACCGCTTCAAGACCATCTCCGGTGCAGCCTCGAATTCGCTGGTCTCAAGGGCGCTGGAGCGCACGGATGTGCTGGGCTTCGTAACGGCGGCGGTTATGATTGTCGCGCTGGTGATCGTGTCCCTCCTGCTGCTCTACCGCAAACATAAGAAGAAGCGGGGTGATCAAGCGTGAGACGTAACCGCAGCAGTCTGGCGTCGGATCTCGGCTTCCTGGCGTTTCTGGTCCTGATCTTCGCCTGCATCGTCTATATCGCGGGCTCTCCGGACCGCTACGTTCAGAATATTATCATTCTTAATGTATCGTTCATCCTGGCCCTGGTCACTTATTTCACCACGGTCACCGCAGGGCTCACCCTGAATCTGGCGTTCATCTTCGGCTACGGCTTCTTCGTGGTCTACCAGACAGTATCCCAGGGCGCGTCTATCGGGGTCGATACGTACTTCTGGCTGATTATGACCCCGTTGCTTACGGTAGTGCTGTGGGTGTTCACTTCCCATACCCGCGAGCTGCAGGCGGAGAATGAGCGGCTACTGAAGCGGACGGCCAATCTGGCCGCTGTGGATGAGAATACGGATCTGCGCAACAGCATTTCTTTTCAAAAGGATGCCAG
Organism: Paenibacillus piscarius; assembly: GCF_022234545.1. GTDB lineage: Bacteria > Bacillota > Bacilli > Paenibacillales > Paenibacillaceae > Paenibacillus_AQ > Paenibacillus_AQ piscarius. The sequence goes on along the minus strand of NZ_JAIEUI010000004.1, from coordinate 375,368 downwards.
CCTGTTCACCGGAATCTCCACCCGTTACCATATCCCGCTGACCCTGCTGGTCGTGAAGGTGAAGTACTGGAGCGAAATCCGCCGCTTGATTCCGGAGGAGCAGCTCTCCGAGGCCATCTATGATGTGTCCCAGCTCAGCCAGTCCAGTATCCGCACCAACGATGCGCTGTATCTGCTGGACAAGGAGGACGCCACCTGGGGGCTGCTGCTGTTCACGGACCGTGAGGGCGCCAAGATTGTGATTGAGCGGATCAAGCAGCGGCTGCAGGAATTGAATGATACGGAATTCTCCGGTAAATACAAGGTCAATCTGGGCCTGAAGATCGGCGCGGTGGAGTATAAGGCGGACAAGATTGAGAACCCCCTCGACTTCATTGTCCAGGCCAAGAAGCAGCTGGAATACGACGTGTAATAGATGTGTAAGGCAGAAGCTGTTCCAGGGATTTAGGCCTTGACTCAGGACAGGGTTTCACGTATGATAGTATGGCGTGTAAAAATCGGAAGATTTACGTATCTCCCTTCGTCTAAGCGGAATTGACCCAATAGACTAAGAGATGGCTTCAATAACTGCTTTCAAGCTGTATCCGCACCGAAAGGAGGTTATTCCAAATGAAACAAGGCATTCACCCTAAGTTCCAACAGGTTATTTTCTTCGATGCCAGCGTAGGCTACAAGTTCCTTAGCTCCTCCACCAAGTCTTCTGCTGAAACGATGGAATGGGAAGACGGCAACACTTACCCGGTGATCCGTGTAGACTCCAGCTCTGCATCCCACCCGTTCTACACAGGCAAACAAAGAGATACCGAAACTGGCGGTCGTGTTGACAAGTTCAAACAACGGCTTGCCCAGAAGAAATAATGGTACTCCTGCGATAGAGGATATTCCCACCCATGCAAATGGTCACGGAATATCCTCTTTGCGTTTTGTATTTTTTGGCAGAGTCATTCATTTGTGCGAAAGAGTAGGATATAATAAGGCCAAGTGATCTGAAAATAGGAGAAATTTGACATGCCGTGGATGCAGGGTTATCCGTTCTATCTCATAATGGGCAGCGTTCTCAGTCTCTATATGGGCATTGGCTCCTACAAGCACCGCCACACTCCCGGAAGAGGGAGCTTATGGATATTGATGCTGCTGGTCAGTCTGGTCTTTGCTGCCACGGCAGGAGAGATTCTGTCCGGCTCCTTTGAGGCGAAGCTCTGGTGGAAGAATATGCAGCAGGGCCCGCTTTTTCTGAGCACCATCTTCACATATGCTGTCATTAAAGAGTATGTATCGCGCTCCTCAGAAGGCCTGCAAGGGAGGCTGCTTCTGTTCTGTCTGCCGGTTGTGGCCGATGTGCTTCTCATCTACACGGACTCGTATCACCATCTGATGCGCAGCGGGGTCGGATTGGCTACCGTAGCAGGAATCACCGGGATTGCTGTGGAGCCTACGGTCTTAAGTATGATCTTCATCGCGTATGACCAGCTGTTCGGGCTGTATGCGGTTTATCTGCTGGCCATCTCTCTCCTCAACGCGCCCAAATACCATTTCCGCCATCATCTGCTGCTGCTGCTCAGTCTGCTGGTTCCGGTTGCCTCCATCTTCCTGCTGCCGTTGCTGCGGATTACCCTTACTGGCTTCACGGCATTCACCTATCTGCCTCCCATCATCGCCGCCTACCTTACCTTGTTCCGTGATCCCAGACTCTCCTTATATCCGCTGGCCAAGAATAAAATCTTTGAGAATATGAAAGACGGCATTGTCCTGACCGACCATTACGATGACATTATCGATATCAATACAGCGGCGGGAGAGATGCTTGCCGAGCTGGCGGAGGAGCAGCCGGAGACCTGGATGGGCGCAAGCATCCGGCCGCTGCTACGCCAGTACGGGCAGCTCTCGGCCCATTACATGGGCCGAAGGGAGGGCCAGTTCGAAATTGAGCCTCCCGGCAGGAGCGGCTTGTGCTACGGCGTCGCGCTGATTGCTATGGAACGGGTGAGGACGAAAAATTCGGGGATGCTGATTGTGTTCACCGACCTTAGTGAGAAGAAGAGGTATGAGCAGGAGCTGCTATATCAGGCAACCGTGGATGATCTGACCGGGCTCTATAACCGCAGGCACTTCATGCGGCTGGTGCAGAATTATTCCCTCCAGTTTGGGGATGGCCTGGCCCTGCTGTTGTTCGACATCGATGACTTCAAAAGCATTAACGATACATACGGGCATATAGCCGGGGATCAGGCGCTGATGGACCTGTCCGGGCGGATTATGCAGATCTACCATAACAAAGGGATTGCCGGCCGGGTAGGCGGCGAAGAATTCGCCGTCTGCTTCTTCGCTGCCGGCGAGGCGGCGGCTCTGGAAGAGGCTGAGAGCTTCCGCGCCGCCATGAGCGGGCATACCGTCAAGCTGGACGGCGGCTATTCCATCCGGCTTACGGTCAGCATCGGCATTGCTTTTACGGAGCGGAAGGATGTGACTTTCGAGGACCTGTACCGCGAGGCGGACGAGGCTCTCTACCGGTCCAAGGCGGCCGGGAAGAACCGGGTTACCCTGGGCCGCCAGCCTACGGCCCGCGAGGCGGTTAAGATGATCTGACCGCTGCGCCGGGGCGGCTTGGTATTATCTCCAGTGTATGATGGCTGCTGTTGTAGCGGATCTCAACGCCCAGCGCTTTGCCGAGCGCATCCGCCGGAATCATGATCCGGCCCTTGCCCAGCTGCGGCTTGGTTCCGGCCAGAGGAACCTTGAGCGAGTTCACGGTCAGCTCCGGCTGCGGCTCCAGCTGCTTGAGCTGGCCGATGGCCAGCGCCGGAGAGAGCGTCCGGTTGCCCTCATTAATGCGCGGCGCGTTCAGCGTCATTCTTGAGCTTAAGCCCAGCCCGATATTGAATTTCAGCCGGATGCCGAGAGAGTCGCATGCCTCCAGCAGCCTGTCATTATAGGAGCCGTAAGGGAAAGCGATGGCGGAGTCCGTGTTCCCCAGCTCTTCCTTAAGCCTGCGTTCGGCCAGAGCCAGATCCGCTGTCACTCTCCGGTAATATTCCTCGTTCACCTCATGGCGGTTCTCATCCGGGATGTACAGCAAGGCGCTTGCCGCCGGACGCTTGCCGCCCTCAGCATCAACAATGCCATAATAATGAAGATTGTACGTATGATTATAGAAGCCCATGCCCGCGTGCTTCATCTCCCGCATCTGCGCCCAGGTCAGCTTAGGCACCTGATGCGGGCTGGGGTGGTCCACGTCCGAGACAATCACGAAGTTGACGGCGGTATAGCCATACTTCTGCAGAATGGGATAAGCAAGCTTATAGAAGCTCTCGTACCCGTCATCGAACGTCAGCAGCACCGCATTATCGGGAACCGGAGCGTTCTCCAGCATGAACTGCCGGTATTGCTGCATCGTAATGACATGGAATCCGTTCTGCCTCAGCAGCTGCATCTGTTCATCGAACTGCGCGGCGGTCAGGACGCCGGGATACAGCGATAAGGGCTGCTCGGCAAGATGATGGTACATCAGGACCGCTACCTGGTCCCTGTAGTAGATTCCTGTAGGAAGCGGAGCGGGAGGCTCCATGGCGATCCGGGCACGAAAGGCCTGCTCCGCGATCTCCCGGGACAGCAGCAGGTGATGATCCGGTGTCACAGTATAGGCGTCGGTAGTGATCTTGGAGCCGTCTATGGCGGTAATTGCAAGCTTCGGCTTCATCAGCTTCAGCGTGAGGGGAACAGGCAGGCAGAACAGCAGCATTAGAATAATGAGTATATAACGGCTCTGGGGTCTCTGTAGGTTCAGCTTCATGGTCTATGTCTCCCTGCATCCTTGATCTTATATGCTAATCATAAACCTAAGACGCATCAGATTTCAAAAAGGTTACCAGGACCCGTGAACCGGCTTAGACGCAGCGGGAAGGTGTGATTTTTACAGGGGGTGTGGTGGGTAATTAGGGATATATTGAGAAAAAGAAAAGAAGATTAGCCAAAATTCGCTGATAGCAGACATTGGGGGACAGCTATGGAGGATTTCAGAGACCGGATGAGGGCGGTGCAGCAGCAGCAGGACACGCTGCTCAAGGAATACCAGGCGCTGATTGAAGAATATGAAGGCAGCGACCTGGTCCGCGAGAACGAGTCGCTAAGGAAGGAGAATGAGACGGCCAGGCAGGGGCTGGCCGAGCTGAAGCAGAAGGCTGCGCAGCTGGAGCGCGACAATTCGGAGCTGCGTACCGCGCTGGCGGAGCAGATTCTGGATGAGAAGCTGGGCATTCTGCGGGTATCGCGTCAGAAGCTGCAGACGTATTTCGGCTCACAGGATAATGCCTACCTGGACCGGCTGACCGCCTACGAGCAGGAGGCCAAACGGCGGATCGGGGAGATGTACCGGATCGGCGCCCGCGAGCTGGGCGAGGACAAGACACAGATTACTTACATCCTGGATGAGGTGCAGAACAAGCTGAACGAGAGTATCCTGCTGCGCCGGCAATGGCAGCGGGAGGCGGAGCGCACCCTTAAGCAGCAGATGGGCAGCGGGCTGGACCGCTTCGAGGCCGAGGGGGTCAGTGAGGAGACACTGCTGCGCCGCCGCAAGCAGAACCGGATCGAAATGAAGATCGGCTTGAACTGGATTAACCGCTTGGGCATTCTGCTGCTGATTCTGGCGGTAGGAGCCGGGTTCAGGTACACGTATTCCACCTGGTTCAATGATTACATGAAGGGCAGTGCGTTCTTCCTGCTGGGAGCAGTCATGCTGGGCGGCGGGGAGTGGCTGTTCCGCAAGGGCAGAGGGCCCTTCGCGCTCGGGTTGATCGGGGGCGGGATATCGGTGCTGTATGGCTCGATCTTCTACAGTTATTTTCTGCTGGAGATTATCGGGTTATGGCCCGGGCTCGGCCTGTCAGTCCTGGTGACCCTGTCTGCTGTCCTGCTGTCGCTGCGTTATGAGTCGCGCACCATCTGTTCCATGGGCTTGATCGGCGGTTACCTGCCGCTCTTCTCATACATCGGGGCGTTCGGGCTGGAGGGCAGTGCCGTGTATGTGGCAATGGGTTACCTGTTCCTGCTGAATCTGCTGATTCTGCTGGTCTCGCTGCGCAAGCGCTGGGTGGTGGTCCATTACATCAGCTTCCTGTTCAATACGCCATCCATATCCGTGCTGATCTATCTGTCAGACAGCCATGCGGCGGGAATGCTCTGTGCGGTGCTGACCTTCGCCATGTATCTGGGCATTACCCTCTGGTACCCGCTCAGATTCAAGCTGAAGCTGAACTGGCTGGACTTCGGCCTGCTGGCCTGCAATACGCTGGTCAGCTGTGTCACGCTGTATATGCTTCTTCTGGATGCAGGTCTGGACATGTATAAGGGTGCGCTCGCTTTGGCCTTCTGCCTGATGTATCTGGGTCTGGGGATGCTAATGGAGAAGCGGATGCCGGAGGAACGGGAGAGCCGTCTGCTCTTCTATATCACCTCGCTGACCTTCGCCATCCTGATGGTTCCGTTCCAGCTTGGAGCCGACTGGTGGTCAATCGGCTGGCTCACGGAAGGCGTAGCCCTTACCGTCTATGGCCATCTGAACCGTTTCAAGGGCGTGGAGCGCTCCGGCTGGGGCGTGCTGTCGCTCTGTCTGCTGGCCTTCTTCGGCTTCGATGTGCTGCTGCAGCTCTCTGTGTATAATGGAGCAATCTACTACAGCCCTTCTTATTTCGACCTGAAGTATACCTTTATTACAGCAGGAATGGTGACCGTGGCCCTGCTGTATGCTATCCGCCACGCCGACAAGGAGATTCTGCTGCTCAGTACTCCGGCGGAGGTGCAGGCGGCGGTCTGGTTCAAATATGCCGCGATTGTGAACTTCTATGCGTATGCGGTGTATGAGGCGCTTCGTCTGTTCGACTGGGTAGTGCCCGGAGGTATGGCGCACTATACCTTCTATAAGCTGCTGGTGGCTGCACTGCTTGCGTCGGGACTGGCTTATGCGCTGCCGAAGATCAAGGTGCTGTATGATAACGTGGTTGGCATCATGGTAATGCTGCTCTATGGTATTACTTACGCCATCTGTATCGGGATTACGCTCCGGATGCCGAGCCTGCCGGAGGGAGTATCCGGCAGCTCATTCGCGGATATTCTGGCGCTCGTTGTCCTGATTCTGTTCAATCTGTTCGTGTGGATCAGCGCCGGACGGCTGCTGCGGACCCGGCTGCTTGGCGAATACAAGGATATGGAGCTGTATCCGATGGCCATGGGGGTCTACCTGCTGGTGATGATTACAGCGTTCCTCAGCGTGCAGCTGCAGGTGCGTGACGGCGGCCTGGCCTTCAGTCTGATGTATCTGCTGCTGGCCGTGCTGTTCATCGTATACGGCTTCTGGAAGCGGTATCTGTATATCCGCCGTTTCGGGCTCGGGCTGTCCCTGCTGGCCACCGGCAAGCTGCTGCTCTATGATCTGACCCTGCTGAACACCGGCAGCAAGATCATCGCTTATTTCAGCTTCGGGCTCTGTCTGCTGGGGATCTCCTATCTCTATCAGCGGATATCGGCCAGAATGGAGGAAGCTTATGCGCAGGCAGAGACAGACCGGGAAGAGAGCTAGGGCAGCGGTACTGCTCGCAGTGATGGTAGGCGGGTTGCTGCCCGGGCTGCCCGCTCCTCCGGGGCATTATGCCTCAGCAGCCTCTGGTATAGCGGCATCGGGTACAGCGGACAAGGCGGACAGCGGGGAATGGAAGTTCTCGCGTGCGGTCACGGCTGCTGAGCCAGCTGAATATTACGCGCTGTATCTGGATGAAGCGGTCTACCGTTCCGCCGCGGACGATCTGCGAGATCTGCGGGTGAAGGACAATACAGGTGCTGACGTTCCGTATTATCTGGAGCGCGGGGTGGAAGCGGTGGAGGAGCGCAGCACGTCCTACTCCTCGCAGCTGGTCCACCAGGCGGTGCAGGGACAGGACACTCTGCTGGATTATCAGATAAAGCCGCTGGCAGAGCATATGGATATTCAGGGAAATAAGCTTGTGTTAGAGCTTCCGGCCGAATCCTTCCTGAAGCATGTCGAGGTGTGGGGCGGTTACGACGGAGTGGCCTGGGAGCGGGTAGCCCAAGGGGAGCTGTACGGCACTGATGGTCTGCGTGCAGACAGCATCGTGCTGGAGCACAGCTACAAGTTCAGTTACTACCGGCTGGTGGTGAAGAATAACGCGGAGGGGCTGAAGTTCCCTGGCCTGACGTTGCTGGACAGCGGCAGCGAGGAGAGAATCATGCCGTTCCTGCGGCACAAGACGGCGGAGGCGGAGATCACCCAGAACGGGAACCGCACCGAGATTGTCATCACCAACAGGGACCGGCTGAAGATTGCCAAGGTGATGCTCGGCAGCAGCGGGACCTTCCTCCGGCGGGCCGAGCTGTTCGACGCAGCCGGGAGCAAACTGCCGGTTGCGGGAAGCGGGGAGCTGTACCGGCTTGATTTCAAGAATACCCGGATTGCCCGGACGGAGATTCAGCCGTTAACCCCTTCCTCCGCAGCGGAGCTGCGGATGGTCATCTACAATCTCGATGATGCGCCGATTCCGGTTAACAGCCTCAGCATCGAGTATCTGGTGGACCGGCTGGTATTCGCAGGAGGGGCGCAGGCAGATAAGGCGCCGTACTCACTGATCTACGGCAACAGACAGGCGGCCGCCCCGCAGTATGATATTATTAACTTCAAAGAACGGATCGACGGTGAGCAGCCGGCGGCGGCCGCGCTTGGTGAACAGACAGCTATTCCCGCCCGGGCGGCGGAAGATCCCCGGGGGGCGGGGGGCTGGTTCAGGGGACCGCTTCTCTTCAATCTGATGATGCTTGCCGTCTCGCTGCTGCTTGTTCTTATTGTGGCCCGCCGGCTGGGCCGGACGAAATAGAAAGAAGGATTACTCCATGATCTTAATCATCATTGCAATTGTACTTGCAGCACTGGTTGCGGCAGCCTGTCTCGTCATGACACTCTACCCGGCATTCGGGCGCAGAGCCGGGAGACCGGAGCGGGAGCGGTACAGCCGTTCGCCCAATTACCGCGAGGGCAAATTTGCTTATCCCCAGGCGACCTCCTTAAGCAGCGGAGGCGTTGGCGGCAGCCTGTCTATCCTGAAGGATTTCCTGCGAGGCAATCCGCATTCCAGGCCAGCGGCTCCCCTGCAGCCACTTCCGCTGCGGCCTGAAGTGATCGGGCAGGGCCGGGAGACCCGGGCCACCTGGTTCGGGCATTCTGCGGTGTTGCTGGAAATGGATGGCGCTGTGCTGTTCCTGGACCCGATGCTTGGCCGCGCCCCGTCACCGTTTCCGTTCGCCGGCGGCGGCCGCTACAGCAAGCAGCTTCCGCTGGAGGCTTCCGGGCTGCCGCCGATCGATGCCGTGCTGCTCTCGCACGACCATTACGATCACTTGGATTATGGAACGATCCGCAAGATTAAAGACCGGGTAGGCCTGTTCATCGTACCGCTGGGTGCGGGTGCCCATCTGCGCCGCTGGGGGGTAAGCGGGGAGAAGATCCGCGAGCAGGACTGGGGCGACGAATTGACCTTTGCCGGGATTACCTTTACCTGTGCCCCGGCGCGGCACTTCTCCGGCCGGAGCCTGCTGGACCGTAACACTACGCTGTGGTGCTCCTGGATCATCAAGGGCGGGAAGACCCGGGTCTTCTTCAGCGGGGACAGCGGCTACGGGCCGCATTTTGCCGAGATTGGACGCAAGTATGGCCCCTTCGCCTTGACTCTGATGGAATGCGGGCAATATGATCCGCGTTGGGCCGACATACATATGCTGCCGGAGCAGACGGTGCAAGCGCATATCGATGTGCAGGGAGGGCTCTTGATCCCGATTCATTGGGGAGCCTTCACTCTGGCCATGCATGACTGGACTGATCCTGTGGAACGGATCTCGGCAGCAGCGGCGGCAAGAGGGGTAAGGCTGGCTACACCGAGAATAGGGGAGACGGTAGCCGCGGATGCTGCGGAGGTTCCAACTGCCCCCTGGTGGAGAGAATGATACTGCACGTCCCCGCAGCACTTGTGATACAATCATGGTGCATAAACGCCAAGGAGCTGACTGACAAAGATGAGCAAGAGCAATGAAGTGAATGAGCAGGAATTGGTCGAGGTGCTGTCCGCAGAGACGAAGGCGGCTCCGGCGGCCATCCGGCTGGTGCTGAAGCATGAGCAGACTTTCATTAATAAAGCCAAGGCCAACGCCAAAGGCGAGGTGGATATCGATCATGATGATCTGGTCGATTATATTACCGCACAGCGCGACGTGAAGCTGGACGAGCTGACCGTGGAGACCATTCTGGATGCCGAAATGGATTATCTGATGGACAAGGGCCTGGCCGGGTACATTGACTGAAGAGCTGCGGCGGGCGGACGTGCAGACTGAGCAGCGAGTGTGCGTCCGCTCTGTTTTACTCAAAAATTTAAATAAGTTGCACTTCGTCCGTTGCAATTGGCTGAACGGTGTGCTACAATAAGGTTAATCGTAAATTTAACCCATGCATTCACATATTGTAAAAGGTTATCATTTGTGCGATGAATCCTTTTCCAATGTGTGAATTTTTATTTGCTCGTTTCGTACGCAGTAATAAAAGGACATGTGTTAAATTAAATTTTGGAGGTAATATCATGCAAACAGGTACAGTTAAATGGTTCAACGCAGACAAAGGTTTCGGCTTCATCGAGGTTGAAGGCGGAAGCGACGTATTCGTACACTTCTCCGCAATCACTGGCGAAGGCTTCAAGACACTGGATGAAGGCCAACAGGTTGAATTCAATGTAGTTGAAGGCGCACGCGGACCACAGGCTGAAAACGTTGTAAAGCTGTAATAACACCAATAAGCTGCCCTTGACACCAGTTGAGGGCGGTTTTTTTATTGTTCAGAAAATGGGAGGGGTACATATGTATTTTCGTAAAAAACCGGTGATGAATCTCCCGCAGGAGGAGACGGCGGTCTGGTCCTGCACCAAGGAGGACTGCACAGGATGGGTGCGCGATGACTTCGCCTTCCAGCAGGTGCCTACGTGCTGGCAATGCGGCTCGCCGATGACCCGAAGCATGAAGATGCTGCCCAAGCTGGTGAACAAGAACAAAGATATGAAGGCGAAGAAGCAGGGTGTTGCAATCCGGTAATCTGCCGCTTCCAATCATACATAACAAGTGTGCGGCCGGGGGTCCTTTCTCTGAAGGGGCTGTTTGTGCGCTGCCGGTAGAGGGAGGTCCGGCGGGCAAGCCTGCCCGGGCCTTATCCTATGCCGGGTTGACAAGAACAGGCGATTAGGGGATAGTTGGGGACAAGGGCTAAGAATACAGAAATGGAAAAAGATAACTGAATATAATCTCGTCTGCGAGAGCCCTTGGACCGCTGTTTGATCGGAATAGCTGCCCTGAGGGCTCTTTGGCATCCGGCCCCGGCAAGGATTTCTCTTGACAAACCTCTTGAGTTTTGGAGAATAGAGGTGGAAATGCTGCCAGGGAAAGAAGGAATTCCGATGTTTCAGAGATTCAGGGAGCTCAATACACTGCGCAATCAGATATTCATCGGTTTTTTGCTTGTTATGCTGATTATTATTCTGGTATCCGGGGTGTTTGTGTACGACCGGGTATCCGTTCTGCTCAAAGATAACGCTGAGCGGCATATCCAGCAGACGGCGGTTCAGGCCAACGGCCGGCTGGATGCGCTGATCGGCCAGATTGACAGCCTGATGGAGCAGGTGGCCAACCATCCTACAGTTCAGCAGCTTCTGCTGGAGGAGCTAAACGGTAATGAGGTGTCTTTCAATCAGCGCCAGTCGCTGTTGCAGATTGTCTCCAGCTACCAGGCGTACATGCCGAGCGTAGGCTCGCTTGAGCTGTACACCGCCGATTACCGGCTGCTGTTCCCGATTAAGGACGGCAGCCTGACGGCACGGATCAGTGAGCCGAGCATCAGCGAGGCGGACGACCAGAAGGGGCGGCTGGTCTGGATCGGCGTGGACCCTGACGATGACCAGAGTCTGCTGGCGATCCGCCAGGTCAGTCTGATGGACCGCTGGTTCTCGCGCGGCGGCTATCTGATGGCCCGTATCCAGCGCAGCTATTTCCAGCTTGATGATCCGCTCTCCGGCAGTGACGGCGGGGAGTCGGTGATGCTCGTGAACGATGAGGGCCAGCTGCTGGGCAGCAGCGAGGCGCCGAAGGCTGATCTGCTGCCGCTTCTTAAGAGCGGCGATCAGACGGTGACCTATCTGGATAAGGAATATGTCCAGGTGAAGCTGCGCTCGGACAAGACTCAGTGGACGCTGCTGGTGCTGACTCCGGTCAGCTATGTCACCAAGGGCTTGTCCGTGCTGCGGACGGTGCTGCTGGTGTCGGGCGGGATAGGCACGCTGTTGTTCCTGGTCATGTCCTTCCTGCTGTCCACGATGATTACCAGGCCGATTATCCATCTGATCCGGGCGATGCGCAAGTCCCGCCTGGGGGTGCTGACCCCCAATTCAGAGAAGGTATCTACACTGGAGCTGCGGGAGCTGAATTATACCTACAACGGCATGGTGGCTAACATCAATGATCTGATCCGGGTTGTCTACGAGAAGGAGATCCTGCAGAGCCGTACCGAGCTTAAGGCCCTGCAGGCCCAGATCAATCCCCACTTCCTGTTCAACACCCTGGAGGCCTTCAACTGGTCGCTGGAGGAGAAGGGGGAGGAGGAGCTGGCGGGTCTTGTGGTCATCATGTCCAGGCTGTTCCGCTATATTATGGGCACTCCTGACAATAAGGATGAATGGGTCACGCTTAGCGAGGAGATCGAGCAGATCAGGCGGTATCTGCGGATCATGGAGATGCGGATGGGAGAACGCCTGACCTGGGATATCCGGCTTGACCCGCATGAGGCTGCGGTGCCGGTGCCCAAGCTGCTGATTCAGCCGATTGTGGAGAATGCGATTAACCATGGCGTAGAGAGCCAGGTCGGCAGCGGGAGTATCGAAGTGGAGATTCGCCCGTCCTCCCGTGAGGGCTGGACCCTGGTCAAGGTGTCAGATAACGGGCCGGGCATGGATGAGGATACGCTTGCGGCGCTGCGTCATGCGCTGGAAGGCGGGCCCTCCATCTCTTCTAAGGGCAGCGGCGTGGGATTGGTGAATGTCCAGCGGCGGCTGAAGCTCTACTACATGGAGGAAGGGCTGAAATCAGAGGGCCTGATCATTGAGAGCAGGCTGGCCGGGGGGACGGTAATTATGTTTGAAATTCCGAGCAATGGAGGATATTCCTATGAGTCTGGGCAACAGGACCATACTGATCGTAGATGATGAACCGAGAACCCGGCAGGGCATCCGGCAGACGCTGGAGGTATGGGCGGCCGGGCGGTATATTGTGGAGACTTGTGACAACGGGGTGGAGGCGCGCGAACGGCTGCGGCAGGAGCGGGTGCATCTGCTCATTACGGATGTGCGGATGCCTGAGGTGAGCGGGCTGGATCTGATCTCCTCCCTTCAGGACGCTCCCTGGAAGCCGGTAATCATTGTCATCTCCGGCTATGCCGAATTCGATTATGTACAGCAGGCCATGAGGCTGGGAGCTGTTAACTATCTGCTGAAGCCGCTGGACAAGTCCGAGCTGCTGTCTGTGGTGGAGGACGCACTGAAGCGGGAGGAGGAGCGGCAGCGCCATGTGAAGCTGGAGAAGCTGGTCGATCACAAGCTGCTGGAGATTGACACCGACAAGGCGGGGATGGGACAACCGGTCAAGGAAGCGATCGCTTACGTGGAGCAGCACCTGCATGAGCAGCTGACGATGGCCGAGGTAGCGGGCCTTATTCATCTGAATGCCAGTTACTTCAGCGTATTGTTCAAGGAGCAGGTAGGCGTGTCGTTCACGGAGTATCTGGCGCGTCTGCGGATTCAGCGGGCCAAGGAGTTGCTGCTGCAGACCCCGCTGACCATCGGGGAGATCGCGGAGCGTGTGGGCTACCGGACGGATAAATATTTCATCAAAGTATTCAAGTCGCTTGAGGCGGTAAGTCCGAGCCGCTACCGGCAGCAGATGAAGGGCGGATCACAGGAAATCCAATAAAAGTGGAGTTTTACCCAATAAGTGTAGTCTTATCTGCCTCCGGGTACGATGCTAGAATTTGATTGATAGCGATTTCAAAGGGCCTTGTAACGTGAAATGGGAGGCTAAGCAATGCGAAGGAATCACATAGCGGGGCGGCTGTTCCCGGTCTTTGCCCTAATGCTTGCCCTGGTGCTTGTCCTGTCAGGCTGCAGCTTCACAAGAGACAACAGCGGAGCGGCATTCACTGATGCATCGGCCAGAAAGATTACCATTCATATGATGCACCTGTGGCCCGCCGGTCTCTCTGCCCAGCAGTACAAGCTGGTTAGCCAGATTATCAGCGAATATGAGAAAGACCACCCCAATATCAACATTAAGCAGGATGTGCTGGAGAACGAGCAGTATAAAAATAAACTGAAGGTGCTCTCTGCCTCCAATGATCTCCCTGATGTGGGCATCACGTGGGCGGCGGGCTTCATTGAGCCTTATGCCAGAGGGGGACTATTCGCTCCGCTGGATGATATCCTTCATGGTGAGCGGCTTAAGGGCAAATTCGTGAACGGGGCTACGGAGGAATATGTAGTCGATGATAAGACCTATGCGCTGCCGATTGAGATGAATATTTCGCCGATCTTCTATAACAAGGCGATCTTTGCCAAATATAACCTTGAGGTTCCCTCCACCTATGAAGAATTCAAAGCTGTTGTGAGAGCGCTCTCCAGCCATGGTGTCGCTCCGGTGGCGCTGGGGAACAAGGACCGCTGGACCGGTTCGCTCTGGTATATGTATCTCGCCGACCGCATTGCCGGCAGCGAGACGCTGAAGCGGGCAACGAAGGGGACCAGCTATTTCGATGACCCAGGCCTGGTCCGGGCGGCAGCCGAGGTACAGACGCTGGTGGATATGAATACCTTCAACCGCGGCTTCAACGGGCTGTCTTATGATGAAGGCAAATCGGAATTTATGGATGAGCAAGCCGCCATGTATCTGACCGGAACCTGGGAGCTTCCGAACTTCACCACGAACCCGGATATCCCGCAGGGATTCAAGGACAAGGTCGGGTTCTTCAAGTTCCCCATCATTGAAGGCGGAAAGGGAAATATCCGCAGCTGGATGGGCGGTCCGGGGGTTGGGCTGTTCGTGGCAGAGTCCTCCAAGGTGAAGGAGGAGGCCAAGGCTTTTGTGGAATATTTCGTCGACAAATGGGGGGAAGCGTCGGTAACCAGTGCCGGGGTCATTCCGGCGACACGGGTGGATACCACGGATGAGGCGCTGCCGCAGCTCTATGTCGATCTGCTGAATGAATTGTATCATGCCAGCAGTATTACGCTGTTTGCCGATATCCAGATGAAGCCGAGCGCCGCCCAGGTTCATCTGGACATGATTCAGGCGCTGTTCGGCAAAGCGGTTACGCCGGAGCAGTTCGCCGAGAGGCACAAGGAAGCGTTCGCGAAGGGAAGCTGAACCGGCAACATATAAGGGAGGCCATCAGCAGGATTGTACGGCTGATGGCCTCCCTTATTGATATTAATGGGCCGGAGCGGCCGGAGCAGCACCCGCCGGCTCGGACGGCTCATGCTGGATCAGGCCATGCTTCTCCCAGGCTCTGCTCTTCCAGCGGAAGTACATAATCACCGCCCGTACCCATTCGTCGAAGGCGGTGGCCAGCCAGACCCCGGCCAGGCCCAGGTCAAGCTTGAACACGAGGAAGTAGCCGAGCGGCAGGCTCATGCATACCATCGAGATCAGGCCCATGTACACCGGGAACCGGGCATCGCCGGACGCGCGCAGCGAGTTGATGATGACCAGGTTGCAGGTCCGGCCGGTCTCCAGGAAGAAGCTGAGCAGGATGACCTGGGCGCCCAGGGCGATGATCGTCTCATTATCCGTGAACAGGCCCAGCAGCGGCTTGCGGAACAGAATAACCAGCGTATCCATAAGAACGGTGACCAGGAGTGCCCACTTCACACTGGTGAAGACCCGCGAGTAAGCCTCCTGCATCCGCCTGGCACCAACGAGATGGCCGACAATGATCGAAGTGCCCATCGCTACCGCTACGCTGAACAGGAAGATGTAGCTGGAGATGTTCACCGCGTACTGGCGGGTGGCCATTGCTTCGGCTCCGAGATAGGTGATATAGAGGGTGAAGACCAGCTGACAGCACTGATAGATCACCGATTCAAAAGCGGACGGAATCCCGATCTTCAGAATCTGCAGCACGTACTTTCGGGAGAGATGGATGTAATAGCTCCATTTGACCTTCACCTCCATAATCCGGTAGAGCATTACGAAGAACATAATAAGCGCGATGGAACGGCTGGTAATGGTTGATATGGCCGCCCCCTCCACTCCAAGTGCAGGCAATCCGAGATGCCCGAAGATCAGCAGATAGTTGCCCCCGATATGGATGATATTCATCAGCAGCGATACCATCATCGACTGCCTGGTGAAGCCGTGGGAGCGGATGGCAGCGGCCAGCGCATTAATCAGTGCCTGCAGGAAGATGGCGCCTCCGACAATATTGATATAAGAGCGGCCGTAGGCGAGAATATCACCTTGTACATTAAGCGCCTGAAGCAGATGGCTTCCGAGCAGCAGCATAACGGTGCTTAGAATCAGGCCTACTGCCAGATTCAAGGTAACCGCATTGCCGATCACCCGGGCCGCTTCCCGGGGCTGCTTGGAGCCGAGATATTGCGATACGACGATGGCTGCACCGTTCCCGATGACACTGAGCGCCAGGATGGCTATGGCAATTATCTGATTGGCCGCCCCGACGCCGGAGACGGCATCATCGGAGACGGAGCTGATCATGAATGTATCCATTGTTCCCATGAGCATGAATAGGAACAGCTCCAGAAAAATTGGCCAGGTCAGCTTCATTAACTTCATTTCTGCGGGCTTGCTTGTATTCATCTTACACCTTCTTGTTATTCAGAATTTTCTACACCAAAGTATGGTAGCACAGCCTCTGTATAATTGCAGCGGCATTTCACAAATGTGCGATTGTCCATCCATTGTAGTATGATAATAGCCGGGAGAGGCCCGGCCTGTATACCGGGTAAATTAGTGATTCTGGATGATATCAATGGAGGGATGGATAACCATGCTAAAGACAGAGTATAGCCCGCTGCTGGAGACGTTCCGCTTCGCGAACGGAGTGGAGCTGAAGAACCGGCTGGTGATGGCGCCGATGACGAATTTCTCCTCCCATGAGGATGGAGCGGTCTCCCGGGAGGAGCTGGATTATTACATCCGCCGCTCCGGGGGAGCGGGGATGGTCATTACCGCATGTGTCTATGTGAACCGCGGCGGCAAAGGCTTCCCGGGTGAATTCGGAGCCGACCATGACGGGCTGCTTCCAAGCCTGCGTGAGCTCGCGGATGCTATCAAGGGGCAAGGTGCGAAGGCCGTCCTGCAGATCTTCCATGGCGGACGTCAATGCCCGCCGGAGCAGCTTACGGACGGCCAGCCGGTCAGCGCAAGCGCGGTGCCGTCCGAGCTGCCGGGCGGAGGAACGGGCCCTGTGCCGCGTCCGCTGACGGACGAAGAAATCACCGGAATCATCGCGGACTTCGGGGAAGCGACCCGCCGGGCCATCGAAGCCGGATTCGACGGCGTGGAGATCCACGGTGCGAACGGCTATCTGGTGCAGCAGTTCTTCTCACCGCACTCGAACCGCCGTGACGACCGCTGGGGCGGGGATCTGGAGAAGCGCCTGGCCTTCCCGCTGGCGGTGCTGCGCAGCGTGAAGGAAGCGGTGAAACAACATGCCCGGGAGGCCTTCATTGTCGGCTACCGCTTCTCGCCTGAAGAGCCGGAGACGCCGGGAATTACGATGAAGGAGACGTTCGCGCTGATTGATGCGCTGACAGCCGAAGGTGTGGACTATCTGCATGCCTCCCTGCGGGAGCTGTGGTCACTGCCGCACCGGGGAACGGAAGACAGCCGTACCCGCATCGAGCAGATTGTGGACCGAGCAGCCGGCAAGGCTCCGGTAATCGGAGTAGGTTCTCTCTACACCGCTGCCGATGCCCTGAAGAGTCTCGACACGGGAATTAGCCTGGTTGCGCTGGGCCGTCCGCTTCTGATCGATCCGGATTGGGTGCAGAAGGTGGCTGAAGGACGGGCCCATGAGATCAAGACGGAGCTGGATACGAAGGCTCAGGCTGAGCTTGTGATCCCGGACCCGCTCTGGAGAGCATTGATTCATACACCGGGCTGGCTGCCGCTGAAGCAGTAAGCTCATTAGACCCCGGAACGCCTGCATTGAAGGCGGTCCGGGGTTTTCGCTATGGGGATCAACGGGGGAATCAATCTGTGATACAATTGTGCTACATTAAGCGACACGCGGAAATGAGGGCTGCGGATATGGATGTCCAGGCGGGAAGCGGAATTCCGGTTGATACAGCAGGGAGCAGGCCAGAGGGAGAGATGAGTTCTCTTCAGCGGACTCTGGAGGTGCTCGGCGGCAAATGGAAGGGCGTGCTTCTCTATCATCTGATCAGCGGGGCCAAACGGTTCAATGAGCTGCGCAGATTATGCCCCGGCATTACCCAGAGGGTGCTGGCCATGCAGCTGCGGGAGCTGGAACGCGACGGACTGATCCACCGGGAGGTGTATCCGCAGATGCCGCAAAAGGTGGAGTATTCGCTGACCGCTTGGGCCCGGGGGCTGGAGCCCGGCATCCTGTGCATCAAGCATTGGGGAGAGGAATACAGGGAGAAGCTCTCCCGGAATGAAGAAGGCGCTTCGGACAGCGCGAAAAACCCCGGGTAAGCGGAGTACGCCGCATCGGGGTTTTCGTGCTGTTCAGGAAGGCACTTAGACACGCTGCTCTGCCAGACGGGTAATCTCTACGATAACCTGTACGGCCTTTTGCATAACGTCCACTGAGATGTATTCGTATTTACCGTGGAAATTCTCGCCCCCGGTGAAGATGTTCGGTGTAGGCAGTCCCATATAGGACAGCTGTGAACCGTCGGTGCCTCCGCGGATCGGGTGGATCAGCGGCGTGATGCCGAGATTCTCCATCGCTTCGCGGGCGATGTCGACGATGTGGCGCACCGGCTCGATTTTCTCGCGCATGTTGTAGTATTGGTCATTCATTTCCAGCACGATGCTGTCCGGACCGTAGGTGGACTTGAATTCTTCGGCAATGGCAGCAATCATGGATTTGCGGTTCTCGAAGCTCTCGCGGTCGAAATCGCGGATGATATAGTGCAGCTTGCTCTCTTCGGCATTGCCCTGCATGGAGATCAGATGGTAGAAGCCCTCGTAGCCGTCTGTGAATTCCGGGGCTTCGCCGGCGGGCAGCCGGAGATGGAAGGCCATCGCGATTTTGGACGAATGGATCATCTTACCCTTGGCCGTACCGGGATGCACGTTGACTCCGCGGAAGGTGATCTTGGCGGCGGCGGCGTTGAAGCTCTCATATTCCAGCTCCCCGAGCGGACCTCCATCCACCGTATAAGCATAGGAAGCGCCGAAGGCGGCAACGTCGAACTTATGCGGGCCGCGTCCGATTTCTTCATCAGGGGTAAAAGCGACCCGGATCTTCCCGTGCCGGATCTCCGGGTGTGCCAGCAGATACGCCATAGCGGTCATGATCTCCGCAATGCCTGCCTTGTTGTCCGCCCCCAGCAGGGTGGTGCCGTCCGTCGTAATCAGGGTATGCCCCTTGTAGCCGCTCAGCTCCGGGAAGCTCTCTGTGGAGAGTACGACGTTCTGCTCCTGGTTCAGCACCAGATTGTTCCCGTCATAGTTCTCAACAATCTGCGGCTTCACATTCGCGCCAGTGAGCTCTGTTGCTGTGTCCAGGTGGGCCAGGAAGCCGATGACGGGAACATCCTTATCTGTGTTAGACGGCAGCGAAGCCATAACATAGCCATGCTCGTCCACTGTAATCTCTGTCAATCCCAGCTCCTGCAGCTCCCCGGCCAGCTTGCGGGCCAGCTCCATCTGTCCGGGGGTGGAAGGGCAGGTCTCGCTGTCCTCATTCGATTGGGTATCCATTTGAGCATACGATACAAACCGTTTAATCAGCTCTTCTCTCACAACCAAGTCATCTCCTCTTCAGCTTGCGTATGTCTATATTATCACGATCTGGACAAGGTCTCATACTGCAGCAGGCGAGAACAGTCTGCTGATTATAAATGACCCGGCTGCGGCTTTCTTGAAGAGACTAGCTTGGCCGAGAGCAGATAGCGGTCCGGCGCCGGGCCGGTGTAAGCGAACGGGTAACAGGTAATTAAGGTAAGGACGGGCTCTCGGGCCGGCTTAATGGCTCCCCTTGTCTCCTTGTCCACGATTCTGCTCCCTGTTACTTCATAGGTAAATACCCCGTCCGCCGTCTCCAGCTCAAGGATGTCGCCGGCCGCAAGTTTGCCAAGGCTGCGGAAGACAGTGTCGCGGTGGCCGGCAAGAACACTGTTGCCCGGGGTGCCCGGGGCTGCGCTGGCGGCATCATGACCCGCGCCCTGCCTCAGCTCAGCGCGGCCGGTTCCCTCCAGAATGGCCATCCGCTGATCCAGCTTCGGGAAATAGAGCTCGCCAATCACCTCGCCCTCCTTGTAAGAAGCCGGGCGGGCTTCCGCCAGGTCTGTCATCTCTGCAGGGCGGCTCGTCATCCCCTCCGGCAGCGGGATCTCCTCTTCGTAGAGCCGGGGTAGGCGGGCTTCCTCCCTCTTTTGGTCCCAGATATGAAGGGCCTGCTGTGCTTCGGCGGGCGCCCGGAGAATCCGGAAGGCGGAGTAGAGCATCACGCACAAAGAGAGCAGGAGGATCAGCTTCGCGGCAACGGATAGACCGGAACGTATCCTCATACTCTCTCCTCCAGACCTGTGCGGAATCTTACTTCTTCTGGCCCAGCCTGCGGATTGCCAGGATACAGATCACGGCTGCGGCCAGGCTGGCCGCCAGCAGATTGTACCAGGGGCTGGCGGTATCAGGCAGTCTGCTGCTGCCGTCCGGTGCGCCGAGCGGCAGCTCCTCATCCGGCAGGCTGGTCTCCCCGCCTGGTGAAGGCGCTGGGGTACTGGCCGGTGTGACGGCTCCGGAGCCCGGCGTGGCGGATGGACCGCTGTTCTCTCCGTCACGGGTTCCTCCCAGCGGGACAGGTGCCTCGCTTACGGTAACTTCATCCTCCTGCGGTAATGATGACGCAGCCGGTGAAGGTGCCGGTGTCAGGCTGGGCGGCGTACTGCTGCCCGGCCCGGAGGTTGCCGCCGGTGTACTGCCCGGGCTGATGCTTGGCCCCGGCGATACTTCGGCCGATGGTCCTGCTGTTGGCTCCGGGGTCGGACCCGTGGTCGGCTGCGGCGTACCGCCCGGTCCGGGGGTCGGCTCAGGCCCGGCGGCCGTTGCCGTGAAATCCAAGGCGATGCTTACCGCCTTCTGTTGGAACTCGTTCCCCGCTTCCGGCGGGAACAGTACCTGCATCTGGACCGTAGCCTCCGCTTCACCTGCAAGCGAGCCGAGGTTTAATGCGCTCGACACTCCGTTCATGCCCCCTGAATAGAGGGTTACTCCCTCTTTTTGCAGGGTCATTTGCAGAATATTGTACAATTCCTCGTCTCCGGCAAGCATCCGTACGGCTACAGAGTAATCAAACGGCTCATTATCGCCATTAATGACCGTGTAATCCGTTGATATCGTATCTCCAGGCTGCATATTGTTCATCGCGGCGCCGGCAGTCTTGTGCGAATTCACGGTGAGCTTAATCGAATCCTCAGCGCTGGCCCCTCCGCTATGCCAGATCACACCTGCCAGCACAACCAGAATGTACGCCCCTATTAGAGCTGTATGCCGCCTCTTCATGCTCCGCCGCCCCTTTCTTCACACAACCCTCCGGCATTTCCCGCCATAATCCGCATGGATTCGAACTTCATTCCCGCAACCTGTCGAAATAAGTGGTTCTATGGAGAACCACCAATAATTAAGGTGATAGTTCCGAACAGGACGAGTAATAGGGGGATCTGCTGCTATCGTTCGTTATAACGAATAATACTCAGTATAAACAAAAAATCAGCGAATTGAAAACATGAAATTTAATTATGGTTAGGCGAAAATGAGGTTTACATCAATCAAATAATTAAATTTCGTTGATTTATTCGGTATAGCTCTCTTTTTCTCTTAATTTTATTGTTTTATGTATTTTATTGAGAACAAATCAATCTTGGAGAGGGAACCGGCATAGCAAACAGCCCATTGGACTGCTTCTGCGGGGTTTCTCCGCAGGCAGTTCAATGGGCCACAGGTTCCTTGCCGCTGTAATTGTTAATTCTCCTTCAACAGATCGGCAACAAGCTTATAGGAGTGCAGGCGGGCGGAATGGTCATACACCTGAGAAGCGATAATCCATTCATCGGCATCCGTCTCTTCCAGAATCTGCAGCAGCCGCTCCTTGATCAGAGGCGGATCCCCGGCGATGGAATATTGCTGTTTGCTCATCAGCAGTGCCTTCTCCTGGGACGTCCAGATGCCGTCCAGACTGGCGACCGGCGGCTGAAGCTTACCGGTCCGGCCGCGGATAATGTTCAGGAATTGCAGCTGCTGGGAGGTGGCCAGCCTGCGTGCCTGCTCCGCCGTATCCGCCGCTGTAATGCCGAGGCCGACCATGACATGCGGCTTATCAAGCACCGCCGACGGCCGGAAGCTGGTGCGGTACAGATGCAGCGCGGGCAGCAGATAATCCGGTGCGAAGTGGCTGGCAAAAGCAAACGGCAAGCCAAGCTGGCCCGCGAGCTGTGCGCTGAAGCCGCTGGAGCCAAGCAGCCAGATCGGAATGTTCAGCCCTTCGCCGGGGAAGGCACGCACACCGGGAGGCCGTGAGCCTGCCCCGTCCGGATCGAAATAGGCCCGCAGCTCGGCAAGCTGCTCAGGGAATTCGCTGCCGTCGCTGCCCAAGCCGCGGCGCAGTGCTCTTGCTGCCGCCTGATCGGAGCCGGGTGCCCGGCCCAGGCCGAGATCTATCCGGCCGGGGTACAAGGATTCCAGTGTGCCGAATTGCTCGGCAATGACCAGCGGAGCGTGGTTGGAGAGCATGATGCCTCCTGAGCCTACGCGGATACTGCTGGTTCCGGCCGCCACATGGCCAATAACTACTGAGGTGGCCGAGCTGGCAATGCCGGGCATATTATGATGCTCCGCCAGCCAGTACCGGTGATAGCCCCATTCCTCGGCATGACGCGCCAGATCAAGAGTGTTATGGAAAGAATCCGCCGCTGTTCCACCCTCCCGGATGGGGGCCAGATCCAGCACAGAGTATGGTATATCCTGCAGTTTTTTCACATGAATTCCTCCTGTATCAAAATGTCTTGCCTATCTGTAAGCAGTATTTGCAGCAGTGTATAAGGTGATCCCGCAATTATACCATGAATAATTATAATTTACACACTTTAAGTAAGCGGTGCGAAAAGGGAAGGTGAGCTATATGGCGTGAACTAAAAGGTGTATCTTTGGATGCCTTACAAAAATTACGTAAAAACGTGACTTTAGTCACTTCCTTGCGCAATATTAATCGTGAATAATGATTGCAAAGATGCTCTTTTATTTGGAATTCATGGAATATGGAGGGATCGGCATTTTGTATTTGGATCTTGACGGGATTAACGCAGATTCACTGGTTCAGATGTTAAAGGCGTCTTTTACCCTGGACAATTGGGAGGGGATGCTGCAGATTGCGGACAGGCTCTATAGTGAGATCAATCATCTGTACAACCAGGAACAGCAAGAGGATCAAGAGCGCCAGGCAGAGAGAAAGGTTGGTCTGAAGCGCAGTATCGTCTATTATTTCGGCTACAGTATGTGTCTGAAAGGGATAGCGCTTGAACGGCTGGGCCGGCTGGATGAGGCGAGGGAGTGCATCGCGAAGTATGAGGACCTAGGCTGGATTAACGGACTGGACACGGAGGGCCGGGCTGAGGTTGAATACTATCGCGAAATCGCCCGTGCTAACTGGTATATTATCGAGCTGCACGTAGGGAATACAGCTGTTCTCCCGGATTACTTGGCCTACCTACGCAGTGACAGGGAGGAGGTCCTGCCGGGAGTGTTGTACATTCTGGATTCAGCGATCCGGCACGGAACGAATATCGATTATGTTCTCGATGAATTCAGTGAGCAGATCAGGGCTATGGGCGAATATTATGAGACGCACAGGAATATCCGGTATTACATCGACTATATGTATATGACTGCAAGGTACTACGCCCTCCAGGGCAGAACATCTGAGGCTGTTCATAAGCTCCTACACGCTTTGGAAACCTCGGTTAAGCTGAAGGATGATACGGGATTCAGAAAGTCAGTGGCCCTTTTTGAGAAGCTCCGGAATCAGACAACCTCCGACCAACTGGATAAGTATCTCCGCTTAATGAATCAAATACTAGACTAGGGAGGAATTAGTATGAAAAAGAGATGTGCACTTATTCTGCTTGTCATTTCGCTATTGGGAATCAATGCAGCCATTGCCAGTGCGGACAGCGGAACCGCTGTTTCCGTCAAGGGAGGCGGTGTATTTGTACCGCTGGGACACGGAGTAGACCACTAACAATGGAACTCATGCCAGCCTGGAAGCGTTGGGGTTATGAAGAGGGTATTGCGGAGGGTATTGAGAAAGGTATTGAAAAAGGTATTGAAAAAGGTAAAGCGGAAGGCAAAGAAGAAGGCCAGGCGGAGACGATCCGTAAACTTCTGCTTCATGGATTTTCTCCCGAGGCGGTATCCAAAGCCGTGGAACTGCCGCTTGATGAGATTAAGAAGCTGATGTGAATGTGAATACAGACCCGGGCGGATGTTGCTCTGGGTCTTTTTTTATGTTCCGGGGCTTCCCCTAATCAAGACGCCTCCTGTCGCTATTTGTTGTTTCTAAAAACACCGTTTCCCCCTATAATTGGTATCAAAGCAAGTCCTCAGAAACTGACTTCGGGACAGATGAACGGGAGTGTGCGAATGAGTGTAGATCAAATTCATCTCAGGTTGTTAAGAAGCTTGCTCTTGCCTCTGT
The DNA here is from genome assembly GCF_022234545.1 of Paenibacillus piscarius. Taxonomy (GTDB): domain Bacteria; phylum Bacillota; class Bacilli; order Paenibacillales; family Paenibacillaceae; genus Paenibacillus_AQ; species Paenibacillus_AQ piscarius. The sequence continues at coordinate 351,328 of NZ_JAIEUI010000004.1, read as the reverse complement.
TTGTCTTGCTGTGCACGACCGGTACTGTGACTGCCGCTAATGCAGCAGCTGCTGACGGGGAGCCGCCTGCCCGCAATGTGCTGGTGCTGCACTCCTATCAGAAGGGCTTCGCCTGGACGGATGAGCAGAGTGCCGGAATCGAAGAAGGTCTGAAGAACATTCCCGATGCACCAGTGATCTACACGGAATACATGGACTGGAAGCGGTATCCCTCTCAGGAGAACCTCGAACATTTCTACGAAACGATCAGATTCAAGTATCAGAAGGTCCCGATCAGCGCCGTTCTTACGACCGATGATGCGGCTTTAACCTTCGCAATGAAATACCGCCATGAGCTTCTGAACGATGCCCCTATCATCTTCAGCGGAGTGAATGAACGGGGGGTTGCCAGTCTCCCGGACCTTAATCATATCACCGGAGTGATCGAGAAGATTGATGCGGCTCCGACCATCCGCCTGGCACTGGAGATCAATCCTTCCATTACAAAAGTCTATGTGCTCTATGACCAGTCGGAGAGCGGGAGGTCCACCGGCGCTATGGTCAAGGAACAGATTGAAGCTATGCATCAAGGGCTGGAGATCATCCCTATGGACCGCTTGTCCCTTGAGCAGATCACAGCCACGGTATCAGCGCTCCCCACGGACAGTATTGTGCTGATGACTACATACTATAGTGATGCCACCGGAAGAATTGTCGAATTCGACAAGTTCGCCAGCGGGCTCGCCCGGAGCAGCAGTGTTCCGGTGTACCATATCTATGACTTTGGACTGAATCACGGCGCCTTCGGGGGCAGTCTGATCAGCGGCAGAATTCAGGGGCAGACTGCAGCCTCTCTGGCCCAACGTGTGCTCCAGGGGGAGGACGCGGGGAAGCTCCCGGTGGTGACAGACCGCACTGTGCGCAATGTCTTTGATTATAACGAGCTGAAGCGGTTCAAGATCGCGCCGGACATGCTGCCGGAGGGGAGTGAGATCATCAACCGGCCGTTTTCCTTTTATCAGACGTACAAGGTGCTGGTGCTGAGCGTTGTGGCTGCTTTTATTATGCTGGTCGCCTTCATCCTTGTATTGCTATTCTACGTGCAGCTGGTTAAGCGGATCAGAAGCAATCTGGAAAAAAGCAACGAGCGCTTCAGTCTTGCGACCTACGGCTCGGATGCTGTGATCTGGGATGTGGACATGACGACGATGCTCTACTATTTCTCGGACAGCTGGTACGAGCTGCTGGGATATGAGCGGGGAGAGATCAATGAGAGCCGCGGCGGCTGGCGGGAGCTCGTCCACCCGGAGGATGCCGGGGAGGAGAACCGGCTGCGTACAGAGCACCTGGAGGGGCGGTCTTCCTACTATTATGCGGAATACCGGATGCGGTGCAAGTCGGGGGAATATAAGTGGTTTCAGGCCCGGGGTAAAGTGCTGCGCAGCGCCAGCGGCGGATACATCCGGTTCGCCGGGTCCATGGTCGATGTGACCGACCGCAAAGGGGTTGAGAGCAAGCTGCAGATGAGCTACCAGGAGCTGGAATCTACCTATGAAGAGCTGACTGCGCTGCAGGATGAGCTGCTGGAGCAGTATAACAAGGTAGTGGAGAATCAGGCGCTGCTCCAGGTGAGTGAAGAGAAGTACCGGCTGCTGGCATACAATGATGTGCTCAGCGGCCTGCCGAACCGGCTGTCGCTGTCCGAGGCGCTGAAGCAATTCATCGAACAACATACGGACGGACATGCGGCACTCTTCTTCCTTGATATTGATAATTTCAAATACATTAATGACACCATGGGCCACACGTTCGGCGATGAGCTGCTGGTGAAGGTGGGGGAGCGGCTGCTCAGCCGCTCGGACGGTCGCAGCAGGCATTTCCGCTTCGGCGGTGACGAGTTCGTGATTCTGTTCGAGGATGCGGGCGGTACGGATGAGGTGATCCGCTATGCGGAGGCGCTGGTTCAGGGCTTCAAGGAGCCCTTCCAGCTGAACGCGAGCGTGGTGCATATCTCGGCCAGTATCGGCATTGCGGAGTACCCGGAGAACGGGGGGGATGCCGAGGAGCTGCTGAAGAATGCCGATATTGCCATGTACAAGGCGAAGCAGGCGGGCAAGGGCGGCTATGTGATCTATGGACAAGAGATGCAGCGGCATTTTGACGAGCGGATGATTATTGAGAAGCACCTGAGAAGCGCCATCTCCAATAATGAGCTGTCCTTGCATTATCAGCCGCTGGTGGGTACCAGCTCGGGAGAAATCTGGGGGTTCGAAGCGCTGATCCGCTGGAACAGTCCGGTGCTGGGCTTCGTATCGCCGTTATCCTTCATCCGGATTGCCGAGGATTGCCAGCTGATTGTTCCTATCGGGGAGTGGGTGCTGCGCTCTGCCTGCCGCTTCACCCGGGGGCTGCACAATCAGGGGTACGAGGGCTATCATATCTCGGTCAATATCTCGGTGATTCAGCTGATGCAGGAGGACTTCACAGACATGGTGCTTACGGTGCTGCATGATACCGGGCTTGCGCCGGAATACCTGGAGCTGGAGATTACGGAATCGATCTTCATGGGCTCCTTCGAGGCAATTAGCTCCAAGCTGGAGGCGCTGAAAAGAATGGGCATCGGCATTGCGCTGGATGACTTCGGAACCGGGTACTCCTCACTCAGCTACCTGAAGCAGCTGCCGATCACGACGCTGAAGATCGACAAATCGTTCATCGACAATATTGACACTCCGGACCACAGGTCGCTGGCCAACTCCATTGTGACCATCGGCCACGATATGGGGCTCAATGTGACTGCTGAGGGCGTGGAGACGCCGGAGCAGCTTGCTTTTCTGGAGCGGACCCGTTGTGACAAAATCCAGGGTTACTATATCAGCAAGCCGATTCCCGAGATCGAGGTGGCAGGCTGGGTGGCGGAGCGCAGAGCAGGCTGAGAAGGGCAGCGCACCCTTCAGGCCTGCTTCACCTGGCGGCGTTATTTCAGCAGCTTGCGCGCCAGCTTGACCTTATTGCCGTATGGCGGGTAGACAATCCCGGTATCGAATTTTGTGCTTCGTTTAACAACGCTTTTGCGATGGGAGAAAAGATCGAAGCTATGCTTGCCGTGATAGCTGCCGATCCCGGAGTTCCCGACCCCGCCGAAGGGCAGGCGGGTGCTGGCGACATGGGAGATCGTATCGTTGATGCAGCCGCCCCCGAAGGGGACCTTGCTCAATACCTGCTGCTCCACCTGCTTATCTGCGGTGAACAGATACAAGGCGAGCGGTTTGGGACGGGCGTTAATGCTCCCGATGGCATCCTCCAGCCGGTCGTACTCCATAATAGGCAGGACTGGCCCGAAGATCTCATCCTCCATCGACGCATCGCTCCAGTCCGCCGGATAGATCAGGGATGGCTCGATGTACAGCTCCTCCGGCACGACGCTCCCGCCGAGAATCAGCTTCCCGCGGTCCCGCGCCAGCATATCCTCGATCCGCCGCAGCTGGCGTTCATTCACGATCCGTCCATAATCTGCGCTGAGCCGGGCATCAGCCCCATAGAAGCGGATAATGCAGCTCTTCATCCGCTCAATCAGCTCCGCCGCCACTCCGCTGTGAACCAGCAGATAGTCCGGTGCGATGCAGGTCTGCCCGGCATTAATCAGCTTACCCCATACAATCCGTTTCGCTGCTGTCTCCAGGTCGGCGGTCCGGTCAACAATGACCGGGCTTTTGCCGCCCAGCTCCAGGGTGACCGGAACCAGATTCTTCGCGGCCGCTTCCATCACCAGTCTGCCAACCGGCACACTCCCGGTGAAGAAAATATAGTCGAACGCGGCATGAATCAAGAGGCTTGTCGTTTCCTTCTCGCCTTCCACCACGCGGATATATCCCGGGTCGAAGGTCTCCCGGACCATCTCCCTGATGACAGCGGAGGTAGCCGGTGTGCTCTCCGAGGGCTTCAGGACCGCACAGTTACCGGCAGCCATGGCCCCGATCAGCGGTTCAATTAACAGCTGGAAGGGATAGTTGAACGGTCCGATAATGAGTACGGTGCCGTAGGGCTCGGACAGAATGCTGCTTCTGGCGGGAAACAGATGCAGCGGTGAACCGACCTTCACCGGCTTCATCCAGCGCCGCAGATGCTTCATCATATAGCCGATACTGTCCAGTGTGAAGCCGATCTCTGTGGCATAAGCCTCGAATTCGCTCTTATGCAGATCTTGACTTAATGCCTTAATAATCTTGGCTTCATTGTGCTTGATTGCTGTCTTCAGCTTCTGCAGCTGCTCCAGCCGGAAGCGAAGTGTTCTCGTGATATCGGTGTTGAAATAATGTCTATGCTCAGCCAGCAAATGGCTCAATTGTTCGTCTGTGAGTGGTAGTGTCATGCTTGCATCCTCCTAGGCAATGTCAATGGAAATGGGAATGGAAGGGCAGGCTCTGGATGTAATCATTCATCCGGCTCCGGTCCAGCAGTGTGATCTCATTGCCCTTGAAGGCAATCCAGCCTTGATCGCGCAGGAACCCAAGCTCCCGTGACAACGAAGGGCGGGCGGTATTCATGTGTCCGGCCCATTCCTTGCGGCTGAAGGGGAGCTGCAGCCGGTCCGTGCCCTGCTGCTCCCCTTGCTCCAGCAGGAAGTCGATAATCCGGCGGCGCAGCGGGCCGGCGGACAGATTCTCGATCTTCCGGTTGACCAGCACCAGCCGCTCGGAGAGATTCTCGATGAAGCGGGTGAGGATGTCCGCATCCGCCGCGAATAACCGCAGCAGCTCCTGCTTGCTGATGAACATGATCTTGCAGGGTCCCGTAGCTGTAACGGTGGCGGGGACCACGTTGATTTTGCGGAATAACACGGCTTCACAGATCGTCTGCCCTTCCTTAAGGTGGGCGATGGTTACACTGCTGCCGGTGGAATGCGTCTTCTGTACCTCGATGCGGCCGGAGAGCAGAATGCCCAGCCGTTCCGCCGGATCGCCTTCGGCCAGAATGATCGCATTCTTGCGGTACGTGCTGACGGAGTAAGCCAGCGTGTGCAGCAGCAGCTCAATCTCTTCGGCGGACTTTCCCCGGAAGAGCAGGCAGGATTGCAGTGCAGCGGATTCCGGTTTCATAACTTTCCTCCAGATTCATGGTAATCGGTAACATCCGTTACCGATTGATAGACGAAAGTCTACTACAATTATTGGTAACTGTAAAGGCGGGGCTCAAGCGTAGTCCCGGTCAGTACACCCAATTAGGAGAAGGAGTGAAGGTAGTGAGCGATATGTTTTGTTTTCAGTGCCAGGAGGCGGCGAAGGGAACGGGTTGTACGATTCAGGGAGTATGCGGCAAGACCAGTGAAGTAGCGAATCTGCAGGACCTGCTGGTGTATACGCTCAAAGGCATTGCCATCTTCGCGCGCTGCGGCCGTGAGCTGGGGATCACCGATCCGGTTACCGAGAAATTTACGATAGAGAGCTTGTTCGCTACCATTACCAATGCCAATTTTGTTCCCGAATATTTCACCTCGAAGATCCGTGAGGGATTGGCCCTGCGGGACACCTGGCGCAGCCGAGTGCAGGATGCCGGAGTGGAGGCTTACCTGGCCGATCATGACGCAGCCAAATGGAATGCGGGTACAGATGAGGAGCTGATGGACAAGGCGGCCACCGTTGGTGTACTGGCAACCGCGCATGAGGATATCCGCTCTCTGCGTGAGCTGCTGACCTATGGCCTGAAGGGCATGGCAGCCTACATGGAACATGCGGCGGTGCTGGGCTTCTATGAAGCGGGCGCACATGCTTTTATGGAGAAGGGTCTGGCGGCTACACTGGATGACAACCTGGACGGCGGGCAGCTGACCGCGCTGGTGCTGGAATGCGGCAAGTTCGGCGTGGATGTGATGGCGCTGCTGGACCGTGCAAATACGGCGGCTTACGGCAACCCTGAGATTACCAAGGTGAATATCGGAGTCGGCACGAATCCGGGCATTCTGATCAGCGGACATGATCTGAAGGATATGGAGGAGCTGCTGAAGCAGACCGAGGGAACCGGAGTGGATGTGTATACGCACAGCGAGATGCTGCCGGCTCACTATTATCCCGCCTTCAAGAAGTACGGCCACTTCGTGGGTAACTACGGCAACGCCTGGTGGAAGCAGAATGAGGAGTTTGCCAGCTTCAACGGCCCGATTCTGATGACCACGAACTGCATTGTACCGCCGAAGGAGAGCTATAAGGACCGGCTGTACACCACAGGCAACACAGGTTATCCGGGTGTTCGGCATATCGCGGCAGGAGCCGACGGGGTGAAGGACTTCTCGGCCATCATTGAGCAGGCGAAGAGCTGCGGGGCTCCTGTGGAGATTGAGACAGGCGAGATTGTCGGCGGCTTCGCTCATGCGGCGGTGATGAATGTGGCGGATCAGGTAGTCGGAGCGGTGGAGAGCGGCGCAATCAAGCAGTTCTTCGTGATGGCCGGCTGCGACGGACGGATGAAGAGCCGGAATTACTATACAGACTTCGCGACCGAGCTGCCGCAGGATACGGTCATTCTTACCGCAGGCTGCGCCAAATACAAATACAACAAGCTGCCGCTTGGCGATATCGGCGGGATTCCGCGGGTGCTTGACGCCGGACAGTGCAATGATTCCTACTCGCTGGTAGTGATCGCACTGAAGCTGAAGGAGGTCTTCGGCCTTGCAGACATCAACGACCTGCCGATCTCCTATAACATTGCCTGGTATGAGCAGAAGGCGGTTATCGTGCTGCTGGCGCTGCTGCATCTGGGTGTGAAGAACATTCACCTGGGCCCGACTCTTCCGGCATTCCTGTCGCCCAATGTCGCTAAGGTGCTGGTGGATACCTTCGGTATCGGCGGGATTACAACGGTGAAAGAAGATATGGAGCAGTTTATTGCTGCTGTGTAGAGTGTATTATAGGTAGGCAAAAAGAGTCCCCGGCCGGGTGCGGCCGGGGACTTATGCGTATGCGGCAATCGGCCGGCGGTTACGGCAGCCGGTAGAAGGCGAACGGCTCGCCGCTGCGGAAGACGGCGCTGGCTTGCTCCAGCCGCTCCAACGTCTGCTTGTCCAGCTTGACGGAGAGGCTAACCAGATTCTCCTGCACCTGCTCCGCACGGGTGGCGCCAACAATTACCGTGGAGACGGCGGGACGGTTCATCAGCCAGGCCAGGGACAGTGCTGCTGGTGAAGTGCCCAGCTCCTCGGCTATTGCTTGGACCTGCTCCCCGAGCGAGATGCGCTCCGGAGTCAGGAAGCGGCGGAAGTTCGGGTCGGTGACTGCTCTCGAAGCTGCAGGGGCGCTGCCGCCGGAAGCGTATTTGCCGGTGAGGATGCCCCCGGCCAGCGGGAAGTAAGGGATGATCCCGAGGCCCTGATCGAGAGACAGCGGCAGCAGCTCGGTCTCCGGGGTGCGGTCAGCGAGCGAGTAGCTGCACTGGATCGAGACATACTTGGCCCAGTGCCGGGCTTCGCTGATGCCGAGCGCCTTCATCAGCTCCCAGGCGGCATAGTTGGAGGCTCCGATATAGCGCACCTTGCCCGCCGTGATCATGTCATCAAGCGTGCGGAGCGTCTCCTCCAGCGGGGTATAGGGATCGAAGGTGTGGATCTGATACAGATCCACATGGTCGGTCTTCAGGCGGCGCAGGCTGCCCTCCAGCTCCTGCATCAGATGGCGGCGGGAGGACCCGCTGCCGCCGGGGCCGTCATGCTTCGGCAGACCGGCTTTGGTTGTCAGCACGGCATCCTGGCGCCTGCCTTCAAGCGCAAGGCTGATGATCCGCTCCGACTCGGAGCCGGCATAGATATTGGCGGTGTCGATGAAGTTAACTCCCTGATCCATGGCAGTATGGATGATGCGGATCGAGGTCTCCTGGTCCGCCCGCTTGCCAAATGCATTGGTTCCCAGGCCCAGGGCGGATACCTGCAGCCCGCTGTGTCCCAGACGGTTATATTGCATAATGATCACTCCTCGATTATAGTAGTGTGTCCGGCTGCTCCGGCCAGGGATGGCAATGGAGCCTCTGTGCCGGAGAATAGCTGTGTTGCGGTATCTATCGCCACCTGTACGGCAATCGAGGCCTCCTGCAGGGAAGGGACGGCCAGGTGAATATCACGGTAAGCCCCCTCAGCAAGCTCCCGGACGACGACCTCCGGCGGGAGTGACAGTAGGGAGAGCTGGGACATGACGCCGACAGCTAGTCCCTCCTTAATCATATTCAACGAGGTAGGGTAGCTGCTTACTTCATATTTCACATTCAACGTGCTGCCGGCTCTGCGGAATACCTCAACAACCGGAGGCTCATAACCTGATCTGCAGAGCAGCATAGGCTCGTCCTCCAGCTCCTTCACGCTAATGACCGGCTGCCGGGCCAGCCTGTGCTTACGGGGGAGCACGGCATAGAGCTTCTCCCGGAACAGCGGCACGGTATCGAACTCTTCCCCCGGAGAAATCACCAGACCTATGTCAATGTAGCGCGAGGCCAGCCATTCCTTCACTTCGGCGACCGAGCCTTCATGCAGGCTGATCCCGATGCCGGGATACCCGGCTGAGAGGGTGCGGATGATCTTCGGGACGAAAAAGGCGGCGGCCACCGGGAAGGCCCCGATGCGGATATGGCCCTTCTCCAGTCCTTTCTCGGCGGCAATCTCCTGGTCAATCTTGTCAAGGCCGCTGAGAATGCTGCGGCAGATGACCAGAATCCGCTTGCCGATGCCGGTCAGCATCAGTCCATTGCGCCGGTCCCGCACCAGCAGCTTCACATTCAGCTCCGCTTCAAGGGCGGAGATGGCCCGGCTTACTGCAGGCTGGGTCATATTCAGCTCAAGACCGGCCTTGGTGAAGCTGCGGCTCTCGGCGATTAACACGAACAGGCGAATCTGAGTGTTATTCATATCTTATTTGTTATACCCCTCATGACAATTATTCATTTCAATTATGACTGGAACTATTGTATCATTTGATAAGAAAACAGGGCAAGGGGTGAACGAATGCAGAAGCGAAACCAAACGATAGGTCTGTTAATCTTCCTGGTTCTGGTCTGGGGAATTAACTGGCCGCTCTCCAAAATAGCCTTAACCTACGCTCCGCCCTTGCTGTTTGCCGGCATCCGTACCGTCATTGCCGGTATTCTGCTGATTCTTGCCGCTCTGCCGAAGTGGAGTCGGCTGCAATTCAGGCGGCTCTGGCCGGTCTATCTGGCGTCAGCCTTCCTGAGTATTGTCTTCTATTATGGCTTTCAGACAGTGGGCTTACAATATGTTCCGTCAGGGCTGTTCTCGGCGATTGTATTCCTGCAGCCGGTGCTGCTGGGGATCTTGGCCTGGATCTGGCTGGGAGAGCGGATGTACGGGCTTAAGATTGCCGGACTGGTCATCGGCTTCCTTGGGGTCGGTTCGCTAAGTATTGGAGGATTGACCGGCAGTATCTCGGCAATCGGCGTACTGCTGGCCTTGGCCAGTGCCGTCAGCTGGGCGCTGGCTACGGTGTACACCAAACGCAATGCGGCCAGGGTCGATATGCTGTGGATGACAGCGATGCAGATCATGATCGGCGGAGTGATCCTGCTGGCCGCAGGCTCCGTCTCAGAGAGCTGGAGTGATATTACCTGGAGCGGAACCTTTGTAGCGAACACACTGTTCATTGCGGTTTTTGTGATCGCGCTTGGTTGGATGGTCTATTTCAAGCTCATCAATGAAGGGGAGGCGGGCAGGGTGGGTTCGTTCACCTTCCTGATTCCGCTGGTATCGATCGGCTCCAGTGTAATTCTAATGCATGAGCAGATCACGGTGAATCTGATTGTGGGTATGGTGCTGATTGTCAGCAGTATTATTCTGGTAAATGCGAGGCTGGGCCGGGCTGCCGGACAGCCAGTGCAGCCCCCGGTAACCGAAACCGGCAAGAACTAAGAAACGGCTGCTCCCTGTGTAAGGGGGCGGCCGTTTCTTAGTTCAGGGAACAGATCTGCCGAGGCGTGAGCAGATCAGGCTTCTATGCCGTTACTTGCGCAGCAGCAGTGCTCCGCCCGATTCCAGGCGGCTGTCCTGCGAGTCGGCCAGACTGACCATCACATACTCCTCCTGGAGCTGTTCAATAGCTTCAGCCAGCCTGCGCAGCAGCTTGGCGAGGCTGCTCAGGAGGTTGTCCGTAAGATGTTCAGTGAACTGGCCCGGATGGGCGAGGATCTCCAGGAGCTGCCGAAGCTGAAGCGTATCCGGCGCATGCTCCCCGTGCATAACATCCAGTGCGCCTTGCAGTCCGCAGGTCATGCCTGCGAAATGGCTGTATTTATCCTCCAGCAGCAGCAAGACGACCAGTCCGTACTTCACAGATTGCTGCCGGGATTTAACATTCCGGGCCAGCTGTCCTGCCGCTTCCCGCAGTCCCTGCGTCTCAGCCAGCAATAGGCTGGAGAGACGGTGCAGACGGTGCTGTTGTACCCCGGGAAGTCCGGCGTACAGGCTGCAGCCGGTGACTTGGCCGCTGACATAGATGCTCCCGGTCGCTATAACCGTACTTTGGCTTACACTGCCGTAGATATACACGTTCCCCAATGCTTCAATGACGGCTGGCCCTTCAATGCTGCCGGTGATAATGAGATCGCCGGCGAACAGGAAGTCCCCGGCGTCCTTCACCATCTCCGGGGTAATGAGCCGGGCCGGCGGGAAATCGCAGGTTCTGACGCTGCCGGCTCCCTTACAGATCCGGGGCCGGCCGGAGTGCAGCGCCACGATGCTGCCGCAGGGGAGGAGGCGGGCATTCGCTCCTGCGGTGAAGAGGATATCCTGCGGCGGAGGCGGAGGCAGCACTCCGCCGGCCGTATCGTAGCCGGGAATGCCTTCCTCAGCCGGCACCTTACGGGCGAAGACCTCGCCCTCCCGGGCGAAGGGTGCTCCGGGGAAGCGGAGGTATTCCAGTATATCTGCCGCTTCCTCCCGGTGGTTCTCCCGGAGCATTCCGTTGCCCTCCAGCGTATGCGCCGGGAGCGTGAGCTCCAGATGCGATTCCCGGCCGGGCCGCGGGGCTCTTCCTTCGGCGATGCAGACCGGAAGATAGGTGGGGTTCTCCAGCTCGGCATATAGGGCCGGAATATTCAGGTTGCGCTGAATGTAACGGTTGTCCAGTGAAGCAATAATCTGTTCTACGGTGAGCGTGGATAACAGCGCAGCCGGATTGGGCCGGGCACGGACCACCGCCTCACAGGCCGCAGGGCAGTTGACCAGATTCCAGGCGTACTTCTCAGCGCGGTACAGCGTGAAGTAGACCTTGAGCTTGTCCGGGGAGACGGTAATCTGGTACTGCGGCTTCTCGCAGATCTCCCAGGAGATATCATCCGCCGCGGTTACTCCGGTCGGTTGTGTGACGGTCTTGCCGTTAATCTTCAGGACAACAGGGTGAACCGCAGAGATTCTGGCGGGTGTACCGCCAGGAAGCGGAGGGGTGATGAAGATCTGGTTGTTCTGCACAAGGATGATTCCATTCCTATCTCCATTGGTCCCGTCAGAAGCTCGCCCCTCTACAGAGAATGAATCCAGCAGCTCGCCCCGCTCAAGCATCAGGGACTCCACGAATTCATATCGTTTTGGTTCGATGAACTGCTGCGGCATTATAGTAACCTCACTTTTTTGTATAATCAATGGCGTTCGTACAGACAAGAACATCATAGAGCCTGGAAGCGGGAGCACCTCCCGGGACAGCCGGCTTACGTGGTCTCTATTGGCGGCCTGGCAACCATGAACGCCGGTCCTGCCGGCGCTTGTAGGCCCATTGCTTTGCGTCCTGCCCTTTCGGGAAGTTTGCCTTTAGAAATAGAACAATGATATACACTCTGTATGAGGAAGGTTATAGATCGACTGCAATCGACAAAAAAGGCCGAAACTGGTTCCTTCGTTATATTAACTTCTGCAAACAAGCTTAATTCTAGTACTTAAAGAGCTATTTTTCAACTATATTATGCCTATTTATCAAGTTTCTTAAAATCTGCAACACCAATTTTTCGGAAAAACTGGTTTCCCCAGCAATTACAGCTTATGGAAAGGAGGTACAGATGTATGCGGAAAACCGGATACGATATGCAGCGGCGGGGATGTGCGGATGGAATGTAATCGAAAAACCGATCACAATTGGCTGGCGTGGGGCGTATGGGCGGAATGTAGTCGAAAAACCGATCACATTGGGCGGACGCAGGGATATGAGGGGCGGATGTAATCGAAAAACCGATTACATTGAACGGGCGCAGGGTATGAGGACAGATGTGGGTGTGAGGTTCGTAGGTACACAAAGGTAGAAAGCGGCCGAAACCGCGTCCTTTTCACCCTTTATGTGTCATATATATGTTAACTATGTTAAAAAACACAAACATTTATCCTATTATTTCGTAATAAAAACGAAGACACTCTAAATTGTTTGTAATATAATCTAACTCATATCAAGGAAACAGACACGAGTGTTAACAAAGTTAACATTTATAGAGACAGGGTAACAGGAGAGGAGCATGAACCATGCAGATTGCAGCAGCACCTTACACTTGGCCGTATGACGGCGCGCTTGATCCGGCAAAGACGGCACTGATGATTATCGACATGCAGACGGATTTCTGCGGCAAAGGCGGCTACGTGGACAGAATGGGCTACGACCTCTCGCTGACGGCAAGAGCCATCGCACCGATTCAGCGGCTGCTGGCCCGTGTCCGGGAGATTGAAGGCTTTACCGTGATTCATACCCGGGAGGGCCATAAGCCCGACCTGTCCGATCTTCCGGCGAACAAACGCTGGCGGAGTAAGCAGATCGGTGCAGAGATCGGCTCGGCGGGACCGGCGGGACGTATCCTGGTACGGGGTGAACGCGGCTGGCAGATCATTGACGAGCTGGCACCCGCCGACGGAGAGTACATTGTGGATAAGCCGGGCAAAGGCAGCTTTTATGCAACAGACCTGGACCTGATCCTGAACAATAAAGGCATTACCCATCTGATTCTGACCGGCATCACCACCGATGTCTGTGTGCACACCACGATGCGGGAAGCGAATGACCGCGGGTATGAGTGCCTGATTCTGTCAGATTGCACGGGTGCTACGGATGAAGCGAATCATCTGGCGGCACTGAATATGGTTCAAATGCAGGGCGGCGTCTTCGGCAGTGTGAGCGACTCACAAGCGGTGCTTCAGGCACTGGAGCAATACTAAACTACTTCATATAACTGGGGGAATCATCATGTGGAACAAGTCCAGAACCAAAGCGCTTATGCTGTTAACCTCGCTGCTTCTGCTACTGACAGCCTGCGGCAATAATGCCGGGACAGAGAAGGCCGAAGGCCAGGGAGCGGAAGGCTCCGGTGAGCTGAAAAAGGTAGTCCTCCGGTTAAAGTGGATTCATCAGGCACAGTTTGCTGGCTTTTATACCGCAGTGGAGAAGGGTTTCTATAAAGAAGCAGGGCTCGATGTTGAGATCCGTCCGGGGGGCTCGGATTTCCCGGCGGTGCAGATGGTCGCTTCCGGCAGTGAGGAATTTGGTGTAACCGGGGCAGATCAGATTATTATCGCCAGAGAAAAGGGCGTGCCGGTTACCGCACTATCGGCCATCTACCGTAAGACCCCGTTCGTGATGTTCGCGCTCAAAGAGTCCGGCATCAAGACAATGGAAGACCTGGTCGGCCAGAAGGTGGGCATCAAGCTGGGCGGCAATGAAGAGCTGACCTTCCGGGCCATGGAGAAAAGCGCAGGCATCGAAACGTCGCAGATTGAAGAGATGCCGATCAAATATGACCTCAGCCCGCTGCTGACCGGACAGGTCAAGGCTTGGCCCGGCTACGTGATCAATGAAGTGCTGGCAGTCGAGGAACAGGGCAAGGAAGTCAACATTATTGACCCGAACGACTACGGCATCAATTTCTATGCCGACACGCTGTTTACCACTGAATCGGTGATCAAGAAGGACCCGGAGATGGTACGCGGATTCGTTCAGGCCTCGATGAAGGGCTGGGATTACGCGGTGCAGCATCCGGAGGAGGCGGCAGAGTTCGGTCTGAAATACGGGGAGAAGCTCGATCTGAAGCATGAGGTTAGTATGATGAAGGCCAGCATTCCGCTGCTGGAGCCGGAGAAGCTGCCGCTGGGCTCGATGGATGAGGCTGCCTGGAAGACGCTGCAGGAGAATCTGATTGATCTGAAGTTTGTCAAAAAAGAGCAGGACATCAGCGCATTATTCACCAACGAGTATCTGAACTAAGGAGGGACCGAAGATGACAACAGCGATCAAAGAACAGATGGATACTGCCCCTGTACAGCATCCCGGTGCCCGCGAGGTCATGCTCTCCCTGCGTAATTGTTCCTTATCCTTCGGAGATGTACCGGTTCTCAATAATGTCAGCCTTGATGTGTACCGGAATGAATTCATCTCCATTCTCGGGCCAAGCGGCTGCGGGAAATCAACGACACTGCGGCTGATGCTGCGGCTGTTAAGCCCGCAAGCAGGCGGTGAGGTAGCCTACTCCTCGCCTGATCTGTCGCTGGGCATGGTCTTCCAGAAGCCGGTCCTGATGCCTTGGCTCAGTGCGCTGCAGAACGTCATGCTGCCGCTGGAGCTGGGCGAGAAGAAGAAGTTCAGCAAGAGCGAAGCACGGGAAAAGGCGGAAAGCGCCCTGCGGCTGGTCGGGCTGCAGGACTACCTGAACCATTACCCGCATCAGCTCAGCGGCGGGATGCAGCAGCGGGCGGCGATTGCCCGCGCACTCGCTGCCGATCCGACCGTGCTGCTGATGGATGAGCCGTTCGGCGCACTGGATGAATTGACCCGCGAGAAGCTGAACTTCGAGCTGCTCCGGCTGTGGGAGAGTCCCGAGACCAGTCTCAGCAGCATTGTGATGGTGACCCACTCCATTCAGGAATCGGTGCTGCTGTCGGACCGGGTTGTGATGATGTCACCCCGCCCGGCCGGTGTTACAGATATTATACCGGTGCCGCTCCCGTCCCCGCGTGAAGCCGGGATGGAGGAGCTGCCGGAATTCCACCGGACCGTCAAGGCACTAAGGAAGCAGGTGAAGCATCTATGACCGCCAGAATCAAAGACAGTCTGTATCCCGTTACTTTTGCGCTCGGCTTCCTGATTCTGTGGGAGCTGGCGGTGCGGCTCCTTGCCGTGCCGGTATACCTGCTGCCGGCCCCTACGGCAGTGGTCTCGGCCCTTACCGGCTCGCTATGGTCACATACGCTGGTTACGCTGGGCGAAGCACTGGCCGGATTCATTCTGGCCAACATCCTCGGCCTGGTGACCGCCATTATATTCGTGCATTCCAAGCCGATTGAGAAAGGGATGTTCCCGCTCGCCATCGCCCTGAAGACGACCCCGCTGGTAGCACTGGCGCCACTGTTGGTTGTATGGCTGGGCACAGGGTATTCGTCGAAGGTGATTGCTTCGATGCTGATCTGCTTTTTCCCGATTCTGGTCAACAGTGTCAAGGGCCTGAAGGCCATTGAATATGAAGCCTGGGAGCTGTTCTCGACCTATAAAGGGACGAAGCGCGAAATCTTCTGGAAGCTGCGCCTGCCGACGAGTCTGCCTTATATCTTCTCTGCCCTCAAAATCTCGACCTCGCTGGCCATTGTCGGAGCGATTGTCGGCGAATTCGTCGGTGCGAACAAGGGGCTGGGCTATGTGGTGCTGGTCTCTTCCTATCATATGGATACCCCGGTGATGTTCTCGGCGATTATTGCCTCCGCGCTGTGCGGCCTGCTGCTGTTCTGGAGTATCGGGCTGCTGGAGAAGAAGGTTATTTTCTGGACCAGGAGTGATGATCTATGATGAAATGCTCGGTATTCAAAATCCCTGCAGGCGCGCCGCACGATATGTCCGGCCTGCAGATGTTAATTGAAGACGGACGGCTCCGGCCGGAAGAGGTGGTCGCCGTATTGGGCAAGACCGAAGGGAACGGCTGTGTCAACGACTTCACCCGCGGTTACGCGGTCATGGCGCTGAAGGCGTTCTTCGCGGCATCCGCCAAGGGAGGAGCTGCCGATATCTCCTACGTGATGTCCGGCGGAACTGAAGGCGTGCTTAGCCCGCACTTCACAGTCATCAGCCGCAGCGGCCAGGCGGAGCCTTCAGGCTCTGTTGGCGGGCAGAAGTCGCTGGCGGTAGGCGTAGCCAGAACCCGGAACTTCCGGCCGGAGGAGCTGGGACGGCTCAGCCAGGTGGATGAAGTAGCCGATGCGGTCGCCCGGGCCATCCTGGATGCAGGGATCGCTTCTGCGGAGGATGTGCATTTTGTACAGATCAAATGCCCGCTGCTTACCGCAGAGCAAATCTATGAGGCGCATAGCCGTCAGGCGTCGCTGGTGACAGAGGATACGTACAAATCGATGGGGTATTCCAGAGGCGCTTCCGCCCTGGGTACCGCTGTGGCCCTTGGCGAAGTGGAGCGCTCTTCGCTTATAGAAGAAGAGATATGTGTGAACTGGGACAAATACAGCACCGTCGCCTCCACCTCGGCGGGCAGCGAGCTGGCCTGCTGTGAGGTCATTGTCTTCGGCAACTCGCTGGCTGCGGACGGCCCGTACTATATCGATCACGCCGTCATGAAGGATGCAATCGACGGCGCTGCGCTGCAGGGCCTGCTGGACCGCTATCCCGGCGATGAGCTGGTCCAGGTGCTGGCCAAGGCTGAGGCCGACCCGGACGGCGTGATCCGTGGACGGCGGCATATCATGCTGGATGATTCCGACATCAATCATACCCGCCACGCCCGGGCGGTGGTCGGCGGAGTGCTGGCCTATGTCGGCAGCGACCCGATGATCTACGTCTCCGGCGGGGGCGAGCATCAGGGCCCGAAGGGCGGAGGTCCGGTGGCGGCGGTATTCCGCAGGCAGAGCTAACTATAACTTATCCATTCTGGAGGAATGAATGATGCATACACAGACACAGGTTACCGAAGTGCTGAGCGCGGCGGACATGACATGGGAGCTTATGCCCAACCACATTGAGTTGTATCACCGGGAGATCGTCTCGGCCGAGCAGGCGGACCGTCTGGGCATCCGCATGAGCTCTATTCTATGGGAGAAGCTGGGCGTCGACGGGCAGGTCGTGCCGCATTATCATGATGTCGCCGAGATTATCCATATCACAGCGGGTGAGGTCAAGCTGCTGTCAGGCGGGGAGTGGTACAGCTACCGGGCCGGAGATACATTCCATGTGCCTGCGGGCGTTATCCATTCCGTAGCGAATGTTGGCGATACGCCGTCGGAGCAGATCAGTATTTTTGTACCGGTGGAGGCGGATGTGCCGGGGAACAGCTTTTTTGGGACCACACTGATTGAGGATGTCTACTCTAACAAGCTAAAGTAAAGGCGGCGGAGCCATGGGTACCCAAGTCATCAACGGATTAACCTGCAGCGACCTTCTGCTCATTCCCGATCTGAAGGAGGCGGTTGTCCTCGCCGGAGCGGGAGGGCTGGGCCGTTATATCAACCGGGTCAATGTCATGGAGGTGCCCGATGTGATTGACTGGGTCCGGCCCGGAGAATTCCTGATTACGAGCGGCTTCCCCTTTCAGGGCCAGCCGGAGCTGCTGACCGCGATTATCCCGCAGCTCCACCAGAAGGGCGTGTCCGCGCTTGGAATCAAGACGAAGCGTTATATCGATGAGGTTCCGGCCCGGGCGCTGGAGCTGGCGGACCAGCTGGACTTCCCGGTGTTCGAGCTGCCGGCGTCGACCTCCTTCTCCGATGTCGTGCGCGACATCATGGAGCGGGTGCTGGTCCAGGAGGCGCGCGAGCTGTCTCAGCTGCAGAGCCGCTTCCAGAAGCTGTCCCGGCAGCTGCTCCACGGCGACGGCATCGAGGATTTCCTGCAGACGCTGGACGGGATGCTGCATAATCCGGTCGTGCTGCTGGATGAGACCGACCAGGTCTTCTGTTCCCCGCAGGCGGAGGCGCTGGAGCTGGCGGAGCAGCTTCCGGCCTGGATGCAGCTGCGCCAGGAGGGCAGTCTCGGCACCACCTTCCTGACGGTCGGGGAACGGCGCATCCGCGCCTATGTCTCGGCCGTCAATGACAAGGGCCCGGACCAGTGCCTGCTGGTGCTGCTGGAGTGGAACAGCGAGCTGTCCGTTGTGGACCAGCTGACCATTGACCGGGTCGGCGTGCTGGTCGGGCTGGAGCTGATCAATGCCGGCGCGCGCCGGGAGGTGGAGCTGAAATATGTGGACCAGTTCCTGCAGGACTGGATCAGCGGGCGGATTACCGCTGCCGGGGACCTGAAGCTGCGGGCTGAGGCCTGCGGCTGTCCGCTCCCGGAGCAACCCTTGCGCGCGGTAGCCGTAGGCTGGCTGGATGCGAAGCCGGAGCTGAAGCAGCTCCAGCAGGTCGTAAGACGGGTGCGGGCCAGAAGCGAGCTTCAGCAGATGAAGATCACCATCATGGAAGGGGAGCTGGTGCTGACAGTGCCTGACCAGCCGGAGCTTCCGGTGGAGGAGGTGCTGGCCCCCTTGCTTGGCGAGCTGAACCGGGCATTCTCCAATGGGGAGTGCGCCTTCTGTATCGGCGACCTTGCGGCAGGCCCTGACCAGGTGCGCTTCAGCTATGAGTCGGCCCGCAAAATCGCCCGTATCCGCGAGATCAGCGGCTACAGCGGAACGTATGTGGATTACCGGAAGCTGGGGGTATTCCGGCTCCTGTATCATTTGCCGGAGCAGGAAGAGATCAATGAATACAGGGACCAGTATATCGTTCCGCTGCTGGAGTATGACAGCAGGCATAACGCCTCCTTGCTGCATACCCTCCAGCTCTATTTCAAATGCAATCGTAACATCAAACGGACCTCCGGCGAGCTGTTCACGCATTATAATACCGTCACCTACCGGATTGACCGGGCCTGTGAGCTGCTCGGGCTGAACCAGGATGACGGGAACGATATGCTGGAGCTGCAGCTTGCGCTCAAGCTGCATGAGATGGGCCAGGGCCGCAGCAGACATGCGGATTCACAGAGAAGGAGATGAGCATCATGACGGTTAAGAAGACTTTTCCCGCCAAGCTGACCACCGAGTGGCTGCATAAGCAATATGCAAGCGGCGAGTTAAGCCCGGAGGAGGTGATCCAGGAGATCATCCGCCGCGCGGAGCGCGACCAGGCGATGAATATCTGGATTGAACCCCCGGCTGAGGCGCACATCCGCCCTTATCTGGAGGCGCTGGGTGAGCTGGACCTGGAGCGCCGTCCGCTGTGGGGCCTCCCGTTCGCGGTCAAGGATAATATTGATGTGCAGGGGCTGCCGACAACGGCGGCGTGTCCTGAATATGCTTATCAGCCGGAGGAGGATGCAGCGGTTGTGGCAAGGCTGATTGCCGCAGGGGCCATCCCGGTCGGCAAAACCAATCTCGACCAGTTCGCCACCGGCCTGGTCGGTGTACGCAGCCCGTACGGCGAGACGCATAATGCCCTGCGTCCCGAATACATCAGCGGCGGCTCCAGTGCGGGCTCCGCCGTGGCTGTGGCCCGGGGCCAGGCGGTGTTCAGCCTGGGCACCGATACGGCAGGCTCGGGCCGCGTGCCTGCCGCACTGAACGGGCTGGTCGGCTTCAAGCCCAGCCTGGGGGCCTGGCCGGTGCGCGGCGTTGTACCGGCCTGTGCCAGCCTGGATTGTGTGACCGTGTTCGCACACAATCTGGATGAGGCCCTCGCGATGGACCGCGTGGCCCGGGGCTTCGACGCGGCCGATCCCTGGTCGCGTGCCGTCAAGCGGCGGTCCGCCGCACTTCCCGCGAAGCTGCTGCTTCCGGCGGACCCGCCCGGGTTCTATGGACCCCATGCGGACGAATACCGTCAGGCCTGGGAGCGGGCAGAAGCGGCAGTCCAGGCAATGGGCCTGCCGGTGGAGCGGGTGGACTGCACGCTGTTCTACGAAGCGGCAGCCATTCTGTATGAAGGGCCCTGGGTCGCAGAGCGCTGGGCCGGCCTGGGCGCATTCGTGGAGCAGCACCGCGAAGCAGTGCTGCCGGTAACGGCGTCCATCCTGTCGTCCGGGGCGGCGGAGCAGCATACCGCCGCCAGCCTGTTCGCCGCGATGCACCGGCTGCAAGGTTATAAGCGTGAAGCGGAGCTACTGCTGAGCGGGGCTGTGCTGGTGCTGCCGACCTGCGGCGGGACCTGGACCCGGGAGCAGGTCGCGGCTGATCCGGCCGGGGCCAACTCGGCGATGGGCCGCTATACGAACCACTGCAACCTGCTTGATCTGTCGGCGCTGGCGGTTCCGGCCGGCGAGGCTGCCGGGGATCTGCCGTTCGGCCTTACTCTGTTCGCGCTGGCGGACGGCGAGCATCTGCTGGCCGGAGCCGGCGCGCAGCTTCTGGCGGAACGCCTGGCACCGGATGAGGATGCCGGCATGGTGACGCTGGCCGTCTGCGGGCTGCATATGCGCGGCTTCCCGCTGGAGCAGCAGATGCTGGCGCATGGTGCCCGGTTCTGGCAGACGGCGCAGACCGCCCCTTGCTACGAACTGGTCAAGCTTCCCACGAAGCCGGCCAAGCCGGGCCTGCTGCGGCAGGCGGAAGGAGGCGGCGCGGTGGAGCTGGAGCTGTGGCGGATGCCGGTGGAATCGCTCGGGGCGTTCGCACAGCTCATCCCGGCCCCGCTGGGCCTGGGAAGGGTGCTGCTTGCGGACGGCCGGGAGGTAACCGGCTTCATCTGTGAGGGCTATGCCGGAGCGCAGGGCGGAGCCGAGAACATTACGGCGTACGGGGGCTGGAGATATGTGCCTGCCTGATTGAAGAGCGGAATTGATCCGCGGCAAATAGACGACAAAAAAGGGACGCTTCCAGGCTTAAAGCTTGTGGAAGAGTCCCTTTTGTATGAATTGTATTGCCCGGGCAGGATGGGCCTTGACTGGCTGCGGTGCAGCCGAGAGGGCCGCGTAATCGGCCCGTTCAATCTCTTCAAGAATCCGGTTCAGGTGGGAGAACACCGCGCCGAGATCGCGGAAGGCGGCCAGCGGGCATTGGTCCTGCAGCTCCGCATACCAGGCAAGCTGGAGATCGCGGGCCCGTCTCAGGCTCTCAGGGAGTGAACGCCCGCCGGTTTCAGCATCCGACAATGTCCGTGTGCCGTATAGAGCGATGCAGTCTGACGTTGCGCTTAGGACCTCCAGCATCCAGTCGGCGGCGGCATAATGGGCCGGCAGCAGAGCGATCTCTTCGGCAATGCCTTTGACGTAGGCATGAACCTTGATCAGATGCGAGGTCGATTGTGACAGCTTGCCGATGTCCTTGCGGCACTGGTAGTGAGACACTGTGTAGTGAATCTCTTTCTGCAGCCGGTCGCTCTTCTTCAGCATGTCCCCGGAGGCTTCAAGGGCCTTCTTGGCCTCTGCAGCATCCCGCCCGCTTGCGGCAAGTCCGGTCAAGGCATCGGATAAGGTCAGGCTGCCCTTCAGCGCCAGTTCCTTCACCTTGACGAAGCTCTTGGGCGGAACGATAATCATATTGATGATCAGGGCGATCAGCACACCGATCAGCGTCTCGGCGACTCTCCAGACGATATATTGGTCATGATAGAAGGTGAGTGCAAGCACCGAGGTGACGCCAACCTGCGAGACGGCCTGGATGTTGATCCGGCAGGCGGTGGCTACCCCGATCCCGATCAAGAGCATCAGCAGGATCGACAGCGCGCCCACATCGAAGAACTTGCCCACGATCAGGCTGACAATGCCGCCAAGGACCACGCCGGTCATGCGGTAGACGCCTTTTTCGAGGGAGGCCTTGACACTGCTCTGGGTAATCAGAATCGCCGCCAGCGGCGCGAAGTACAAGTAATGGTCCCCGTAGATGATGTGCACGGCCAGCCACGAGAGAGAAGCGGCGAGCGTAATCCGTATCATATATAAGGATAATCCGAACTTTTCAAGGCGCTCCTGTAAGCCCTCGTTCATGTCTGTCATCTTCTTTCATGTAAATAGGAAAAATTTTATGGTTTTCATCCGTTTTCATTATAGCACCTCAAAACAGGCTGGAGGCGGGCAAGATTTTACGAACTTGTTAAGTTTTTGTGCGCGATTTCACAATGTAAGCTATCGCATATGTTGCAGGATTCCTTTATGCTATATATTATGGAAGTCTGTCGAACCAAGGCAGGAATTGTCGCTTCATTGGCGCCCGGGCTGGCTCCGGCCGGATTGTCCCCCGCAGGAAGCGGGTAAAATAGGTTGTACCTACATAAGGTAAGGGAGGTTGTTAGCTATAGCTACCCCGGAAGGCACTATTATTTCTTTTGATCAGGTGATTAAGCAATATGACGACGAAGAGCCGGTACTCAAAGGCGTAAGCTTTGAAATTGAACGCGGTAAATTCTACACGCTGCTGGGCCCGTCGGGCTGCGGCAAAACGACCATCCTGCGGCTGATCGCCGGCTTCGCGGAGCCAACGGAGGGTTCGATCTATCTGAACGGCAAGATCATCAACCACATTCCCGCCAACGAGCGGCAGGTCAATACGGTGTTTCAGGATTATGCGCTGTTTCCGCACCTGAACGTATTCGAGAATGTGGCCTTCGGTCTGCGCATTAAGAAGCTTAAGAAGGATGTTATCCGGCAAAAGGTGCAGGAAGCGCTGCGCTTCGTCAACCTGGTCGGCTATGAGCAGCGGGCCATTAATGAAATGTCCGGCGGACAGAGACAGCGTGTAGCCATTGCGCGCGCCATTGTCAACGAGCCGCAGGTGCTGCTCCTGGATGAGCCGTTGTCGGCGCTCGACCTGAAGCTGCGTACCGAGATGCAGTATATTCTGCGGGAGATGCAGCAGCGGCTGGGCATTACCTTCATCTTCGTTACGCATGACCAGGAAGAGGCGCTGGCGATGTCTGACTGGATCTTCGTCATGAACGGCGGCAGAATCGAGCAGAGCGGTACGCCGAACGATATCTATGATGAACCGATCAACCGGTTCGTGGCCGACTTCATCGGCGAGTCGAATATCGTGCCGGGCGTGATGATAGAGGACTATGTCGTGGAATTTAACGGCCACCGGTTTGAATGTGTCGATGCCGGCCTGCGGCCGAATGAAGCCGTGGAGGTTGTCATCCGTCCAGAGGATCTGGAGATTGCTGCGGTTGAGGCGGGCAAGCTGAAGGTCCGGGTGGATTCGCAGCTGTTCCGCGGCGTGCATTACGAGATCAGCTGTTACGACGGCTCGGGCCATGAATGGCTCGTCCATTCGACCCGTAAGGCGGAGGTAGGCTCCGAGATCGGGTTGTATTTTGACCCGGAAGCTATCCATGTTATGCGCTTCGGTGAAACGGAGGAAGAGTTCGACAAGCGTCTGGAGGCCTACGGCGAGGTGGAGAGCCATGAACAGTAAGGGTAAATCGTATTACCTCATCCCCTACTATCTGTGGATCGCGCTGTTTGTCATTGCCCCGGTGCTGCTGGTGGTCTATTATTCGCTGTTCGATCTGGACGGGAAGCTGACGCTGGATAATTACGTTAACTTCTTCACGCCGGTCTATATGCGGATGATGCTGAATTCGTTCTGGTATGCGTTTCTGATCACGCTGTTCTCGCTGCTGGTGGCGTATCCGGCCGCTTATCTGCTGACGCGCACCAAGCATAAGCAGCTCTGGCTGCTGCTGATTATTCTGCCGACCTGGATCAATCTGCTGCTGAAGACATATGCCTTCATCGGCATCTTCGGCACCTTCGGCCCGGTCAACAACTTCCTGGACCTGCTCGGGCTGGGCGAACAGCAGATCCTGTTCACAGGGTTCAGCTTTGTGTTCGTGTCGGTGTATATTTTCATTCCGTTCATGATTCTGCCGATCTTCAGCGCACTGGAGGAGATGAACCTGTCGCTGGTCGATGCGGCGCGCGATCTGGGCGCTTCCGGCTGGACGACATTCCGGCGGGTGGTCTTCCCGCTGACAATCTCGGGCGTGCGCTCCGGCTGCATGGCGGTATTCATTCCGGCGCTGTCGCTGTTCATGATTACGCGGCTGATTGCCGGCAACCGGGTGATCACGCTCGGTACGGCCATTGAGCAGCACTTCCTGGTCACGCAGGACTGGGGCATGGGCTCGACCGTCGCGGTGTTCCTGATCGCTATTATGGCGCTGTTCATGATTCTGACCGGCGGCTCGCGGAAGGGGGTGCGCGGATGAAGAACACACGTAAGGTCAAGAATAAAAACGGCATCGCTAATATTTATCTGGTGCTGGTCTTCCTGGTCCTGTACGCACCGATTTTCTATCTGATGTACTACTCGTTCAACAGCGGCGGCACGATGCATAAGTTCGAGGGCTTCACGCTGGATTATTACCGCGAAGTGGTGGCCGACACCCGGCTGATGATTATCGTCATTAACACGCTGGTTATCGCGCTGCTGTCCTCGGCCATTGCGACGGTAATCGCGGTGATCGGCGCACTGGCGATTCATCATGTCCGCAGCCGCCGGGCGAAGAAC
Organism: Paenibacillus piscarius; assembly: GCF_022234545.1. Lineage (GTDB taxonomy): Bacteria > Bacillota > Bacilli > Paenibacillales > Paenibacillaceae > Paenibacillus_AQ > Paenibacillus_AQ piscarius. The sequence continues at coordinate 326,926 of NZ_JAIEUI010000004.1, read as the reverse complement.
ACACTGCTCTCACTGAACAATGTGCTGATTGTCAGCCCGGACGTTATTATTGGAGCCTCGTTCCTGATTCTGTTCACCATTGTCGGGATCAAGCTGGGCTTCACCTCCGTGCTGCTCTCGCATGTGGCGTTCAGCATCCCGATTGCCGTCATCATGATCCTGCCGCATCTGCAGGAGATGAGCCCGACCCTGACGGATGCCGCCCGCGATCTCGGCGCTACGCGCCGCGATGTGCTGACGAAGGTCATTCTGCCGATCATCAAGCCGGGAATTTTCAGCGGATTCTTCATGGCGCTGACTTACTCCCTGGACGACTTTGCGGTGACCTTCTTCGTTACAGGCAACGGCTATTCCACCCTGTCGGTGGAGATCTATTCCCGCGCCCGGCAAGGGGTCTCGCTGTCGATTAACGCGCTGTCCACGCTGATCTTCCTCTTCACCATTCTGCTGGTGATCGGATATTACTATCTGAACCAGCGCAAGAGCCGTCCGCCGATGCAGATCGCCGAGCCGGTGGCCGAAGCGGGGGTGCCTAGATGAAGCAGTTAGTGAATACATTCCTGGCCATTCTGATCGTCGCCTTCGGGCTGATGTTCCTGGCCTCCCGGCTGAACTCAGCCCAGGGTTATTCGGGCGGCAATACGCTGACGATCTATAACTGGGGGGACTATGTGGACCCCGACCTGCTGAAGCAGTTCCAGGAGGAGACCGGAATTACGGTCATCTATCAGACATTCGATTCTAATGAAGCGATGCTGACCAAGGTAGAGCAGGGCGGTACGATCTTCGATGTCGTCATCCCGTCCGACTACGCCATCGCCAAAATGCGGGAGGAGAATCTGCTGCTGCCGCTGGATCACAGCAAGCTGCCGAATCTCGCCAACATCGATGCCAAGTTCATGGATCTGTCCTTCGACCCCGGCAACAAGTATTCGGTTCCTTATTTCTGGGGAACGGTGGGAATTATTTTCAACCCGGATATGACGAAGGGCATCGATTTCAGCAGCTGGGATTCCTTGTGGGATAAGCGATTGAAGAATAATATCTTCCTGGTAGACGGTGCCCGTGAGGTCATGGGCATGGCGCTGAACAGCCTGCACTACTCCGTCAACGACACGAATGAGAAGCATCTGCAGGAGGCGCTGGCCAAGCTGAACAAGCTGTCTCCGAATGTGAAGGCGATTGTGGGCGATGAGGTCAAAATGCTGCTCGCCAACGAAGAGGCGGCGGTCGGGATCGTCTGGTCCGGCGATGCCTCGGAGATTATGGACGATAACGACAAGCTCGATTTCGTCGTGCCGGAGGAAGGCTCGAACAAATGGTTCGACAACATGGTCATTCCGCGTACCGCCGGCAATGTCGAGGGCGCGCACAAGTTCATCAACTTCATGCTCCGCCCCGAGGTTGCGGCCCAGAACGCGGAATACGTCGGCTACTCCACGCCGAACGTGCCCGCGCTGAAGCTGCTGCCGGAGGACATCTCCGGCGACGAACGCTTTTACCCGCCCGCCGAGCTCACCGACCGCCTGGAGGTCTACGACAACCTCGGCAAGCGGATGCTCGCCCATTATAATGAACTGTTCCTGATGTTCAAGATGAATAAGAAGTAACAGGCGGGCTGTAGGCCTGCATTGAAGCCCCCGTTTGTGCGTATGTGCAGGCGGGGGCTTTTGGATTTGGGCAGGAAATGGAGGGGATGAGAACGGGGCTTGGGGGCTGGTATCGAACTAACCTCGGTTTTATGGTGCGGGAGCGGACAGCAGTTGGATTTTATCCACTTATAAATGTACGAATGGAGGTTGTGGCAGAAGCAGTTGGAAAAACAGCAGTTAATTTCTCGCAGTTCACCCGATGTCGGCAAAGCTTAGAGCAATAGATGCTGTTTTTTCACTTGTTGCCGGAAATTCTTCAGAAACCGGGAATTTAAGATACGTTTTTCCAATTGTTTGCCTCAGAGAGGGGGACGGTACCTTCCGTTATTCCCTACGAATGCCCTTTATAGCTGGCAGCTGCGAATGAGTCAGCGAAAGCAGATTAGTTAAAATAGTTCAGCACCCCACGCTTCAGCTCATAGCGGGCGGTTCGTTCCTGGTTCCCCGTGGGGATGGGAAGAAGCCAGCCCTGATCTGAGAGATTGCGCAGCATTCGGACAGCAGTTCTGTAATCAACGGAGAAGTGCTGCTTCACATCCTGCGGACGTATCGGCCTGGCCAGATGAATGGTCAAACGAATCACCTCCTGCTCCAATAGACGCACACGTGATACCGGGGCTTCGGCAGGCTGATATTTGCCCAGCACCATCCGCAGCAACGTCATACAGAGTTCAGGCCGTTGTTCCACATCATCATACGCGAAGGAAATGACGTGGTATCCCATGGCATACAGGAAGGTCTCACGGTTCAATTCGCCGCAATATTTGTTCCGGTCCATATCACGGACATGTGCAGCATAACCCTTGATCTCTATCAGCAGCTTCACATATCCGGGCAGCCAAGCAAAGTCAGCAAAATAAGATCGTCCCCGCCAGTCCAACACCTCGTACTCCGGGTGAAGTCCGGTGAACTGCCCCCGCAAAGGCCACCATACGTTCTTGAGGAACAATACCTCGGCATGACGATGTCCCCGCTCCAGCCTTGCCTTGCGTTCGCCCTCAGTTCTGCTCCCCAGATGGCTGCTGATAAATTGTCCATGTGCTTCTTCAAACTTCATCCTAATCATTCCTCTCTCCAAAAATAGAAAACGCCCCGGCTTCCCCTAAAGGGTTAACCGGGACGTTCTTCGTCTCGCTGATATAAGTATAGGTTAGATATGGAAATTTGGCTAGAATAGAGCGAGTAAAAACGTCACTTCACCCCAACCCGCATCCGGTAGCTGACCGGCACCTGCAAGGTGCGGCCCTGGAAGAACGCCTGTACCTCGGCCGAGAATGCGGCGATGTCCTGCGTAAGGGAGGCCGGGCTGAGCTTCAGGAGTGACTGGATGCCGCCCTGGCTGAGGGCCAGACCGATATAGCGCTCGGCATCACATGACTCGAAGTTGTGGAACACAATTTCCCTGGCATAGGTGAACCATCCGCTGGCCTGGATACGGCCCAGATGTCCCTCTTTGTCCCATTTACGGGCCTGGTCGGGGGCAGGCTGAAGCTCGGTTAGCAGGGCATCCGATGCGGCAATCATCCGGTTGTACCGTGCTTCAATGGACGGCTGCAGCACCAGAGGCCAGTCGCAGTCATAGGCGGCGAACACTCCGCCGGGCCGCAGGCAGCGGGCGATCTCCTGAAGGGTGCTGGCCGGGTCCATCCAGTGGAAGGACTGCGAGCAGGTAATGATGTCCACACTCTCCGCATCAAAGGGGAGCTGGTTGGAGTAGCCCGGGACAAAAGACAGGTTATCCTCCCCGCTGCCTAGAAGACGCAGCTTCTCCTGCGCCTTCCCCCGCATATCGGGATTAGGCTCTACGCCGGTGACGGCATCGGCAGCGTCCTTCCATAGGAAGGTGGACAGTCCGGTGCCGCAGCCGATATCGGCCACATGGGAAGGACGGCGGCCCAGGTAATTGCTCAGCACGGTAATCACCAGCTGCGGAGCTTCGGGCCGGTAACGGTCGTATTCATCCTGGTATCCCAGGAAACGGTCGATATTCGCCTTGCTGTTGTCAGAAGGAATCATAGGAACAGCCTCCTTGCGAAGTGGAATCAATCAGCGGAGAAGCCACGGGTCAACGGCAGGAACTAGTCCCTCCGCAGCGGCCCGGGTCAGCAGTGCAGAGATAGCGGCATAGCCATCCTCGCCCAGATTCATCGTGAACTCGTTGACATAGAGGTCAATATGCGACTTGGCGACCTCCGGCGACAGCTCCTGAGCGTGACTCAGCACATACTCCTGGCAATCCAGAGGATGATCCCATGCATATTGGAGCGAGCTGCGAATCCAGCCGCTGATGGCCTCATGATCCAGATCGCGGCGGGCGATAATCGCCCCGAGCGGGATCGGCAGGCCGGTGTCGCTCTCCCACCAGCTTCCGAGGTCGGTCAGCAGGTTAAGATTATAGGACGGATAAGTGAAGCGGGCCTCATGGATGACAAGTCCTGCATCTATCTTGCCCTGCTGTACAGCAGGCATGATCTCATCAAAAGGAAGAACGACGATCTCGGCCGGGCCGTCCGGTATCTGCTGCGCCGCCCAGAGGCGGAAAAGCAGATAGGCGGTGGAGCGCTCGCTCGGCACGGCAATTCTGCGGCCGGACAGCTCGCGCGGGTGCTTGATGGCACCGGCGCCTTTGCGGGTCAGCACCAGCGGGCCGCAGCCCCGTCCCAGCGCGCCGCCGCAGGACAGCAGCTTGTACTTGTCCAGCACCCAGGGGAGGGCGGCGTAGGAGATTTTGAGCACCTCCGGCCCTGCACCGTCTGCTGCCAGCCCATTCGTAATATCAATATCGGCAAACATTACATCCAGCTTGGGTGCGCCGGGAACCAGGCCATGCGCCCAGGCATGAAAGACAAAGGTATCGTTCGGACAAGGGGAATAAGCAATATGAAGCTCTTGTGTCATTACAGCACCTCCCGTAAAATAGCCGCCGCCGCCGCCAGAGCGTCCAGCGCTTCATTGATCTTCCACGCGGCCCGGTCGCGCGGGCCGACCGGGTTCGAGATCGCGCGCACCTCCAGCGCCGCGATCCCCAGCGCCTGGGCGGCCACGGCAACCCCGTGGCCTTCCATCGCCTCCGCCGCCGCCTCCGGGTGGCGTGCGGCCAGAGCCGCGGCCGTCCCGGCGGTGCCGGTCGCGGTCGACACGGTAAGCACGGGACCCGTGCTTACCGTAAGGCCGGCCGCTGCCAGCGCGGCCGCAAGGGCCTGCACCGTGCCGGCCGGGGCAGGCACGGACACGCTGCCGAAGCCAAGCTCGGCAGCGCTGCGGAAGCCCTCCGGCGTCTCAGCGCCGAGGGCCGCGTCCCGCATCTCGCTGGCGACGACCAGCGAGCCTACGGGTGCGCGCCCCGCGAAGCCGCCGCCGATCCCGGCGCTGACGGCGCAGCCGTAGGAGCCGGCTGCCAGGGCGGCGGCGGTGCCCGCCGCTGCCGCAGCGGGCCCGGCCCCCGCTGCGATGACATTGAAGCGGCGGCTGCCGGCCAGGCCGCGCAGAACCGCGTCGCGCTCGGCCGCGACGGCGGTTACGATCAGCACGCGCGGCTGCTCTTCTGCTTTTTCGGGGTGCACGGAAGTAGAATCAAGCTTTGCTTCCATAATAGTCTCCTTCTATAATGAAGATTCTCAAGTCTCAATAATCAATAAATTCGCTTGTTGCCCGGTTGGATCAGGGATACTCACCTTTTGAAAGTCTACGCCGTTTTGGGGAACAGGTCAAATTCACTGCGGGTGGACGGAGAGGGGAAGGGGTGTTTGAGTATGCAAACCCTGGGTCACTGAATTATTAAAGTTAGGGAGTTGACAGATGATTCGGAGTGGAGTATATTTATCTTAACTTAAAGATAATTAATTTGAAGATAAACATAGAGAGGATAGGAGGTGCCCTATATGAGCAGTAAGAATAAGACAGCAGCCACAGCGGCTGACGCACAGACGGAGCTGGAGCAGGCGGCATCGCTGAAGCTGTTCGTGGTCCTGTCCAAGGCATACAAGAGCCTGATGGATTTGGCAGTGAAGGATATGAAGAAGCACGGGCTGGCTTCAGCCGAATTCATGGTGCTGGAGGTTCTGTATCACAGAACGCGGATTCCGCTGCAGCAGATCGGTGAGAAGATTCTGGTCACCAGCGGCAGCATCACCTACAACATCGACAAGCTGGAGAAGCGCGGGTTACTGAGGCGCGTTCCCTGCGAGGACGACCGCCGTGTGACGTATGCAGAGATTACAGAGGCGGGGCGTGAGCTGTTTGATGATATTTTTCCGCAGCATGTTGATTTCATACACAGTCTCATGGGCGGATTGGACAGCGAAGAGAAGACCCAGGCTGCACTGCTGCTGAAGAAGCTGGGCAAGGGTGTGTAGAAGCGCTCACCGATATGCAGGGGCTGTAATGATGCCTGACGTTAATTGAAGAAGTAGCTTGTATCCCCTGCCTGATTGATTGCAGATAAGGCCCGTTATATATAGAACTAGTATAGAGCAGTAAAGGCTGGCGTACCCTTGCGGGCCAAGGATTTACGCCGGATCTGAAGGCGTAATGTTCATTTTAAAGTGCGGCATACGAGGAAGCACAAAATTTTTTAGTCAATATCTTAACATTAAGATAATCAAAATCGAGAGAATGGAGTGTGTTTAAAATGGTTAGTGTAGGTTTATTGTTGATGAGATTGGTAATTGGTGTGGCGTTCATCGGGCATGGCGCGCAGAAGCTGTTCGGCTGGTTTGGCGGGTTCGGCCCCAAAGGGACAGGCGGCTGGATGGAGTCCATCGGCATTAAGCCTGGTGTACGCATGGCAGTGCTGGCCGGTCTGATGGAGCTGGTGGGCGGGCTGCTGTTCACCCTCGGTCTGCTGACTCCGGTGGCTGCGGTGCTGATTGCTGCAACAATGCTTGGTGCGATTGCCAAAGTCCATGCGCCTAACGGCTTCTGGTCCACCGCGAATGGGATCGAGTTCCCGCTGATCGTGCTGGTGGTTGCGGTAGGTGTAGCGCTGACGGGTCCGGGTGCGGTATCGCTGGATGCCCTATTTTTCAACTAATACGTACGGCAAGCCGATCTTGCTCTGAAAATCATAGAAAGAACCGTGACACAACGTTAGCCTCTTTTTACGAAAAATAGTACCATAACAACTATCAGGAGGGTTTACTCATGACTATGCATACTGCCGGGATTCATCATATTACTGCTTTTGTTCAGGACGCCCAGCGCAATGCTGATTTCTATGCCGGTATTCTGGGCCTGCGGCTTGTCAAAAAAACCATCAACTTCGATGCCCCCGAGGTCTACCACCTCTACTTCGGCAATGAGCAAGGCGCTCCGGGCACCATTATCACCTTCTTCCCCTGGGCCCATGGACGCAAGGGCAGAATCGGCGGCGGCCAAGTGGGAGTAACGACTTATGCTGTACCTGTTGGCTCCCTGGGATTCTGGGAAAAGCGGCTGGCCGCTTATCAGATTCCGGTGACCGCTGTCAGCCGGATCGGTGAATCGTATCTCTCGTTCGCTGATTATGACGGCTTGCGGATTGAACTGGTGGAACGGGAAGCGGGCGCGCTGAGCACCTGGTCCTTCGCCGGAGTACCTGTAGAGCACGCGATTAAAGGCTTCGGGGGAGCTGTCCTCTACAGCTCAGCTCCCGACCGGACGGCCGACACCCTCTCCCGTACGCTAGGTATGGAGCGGATTGCAGAGGGAGACGGCTATATCCGGTATAGAGCGGCTGGAGACATCGGCAATATTATTGACCTGAAAGCTTCTCCGGTTCCGCAGGGGTCCGGCGGTACAGGAACGGTTCACCATATCGCCTGGCGCGCCAAGGATGACAGCGAGCAGCTCGAATGGGGCCGCCGCGTACAGAGTCACGGCTACCGGCCGACACCTGTGCAGGACCGCCAGTACTTTAATGCCATCTACTTCCGGGAAGAAGGGGGAATCCTGTTCGAGATTGCGACTGATCCTCCAGGCTTCGCCCTGGATGAAGCGCCGGAGGCGCTGGGGCAGAAGCTGATGCTTCCGCCATGGTTTGAACCGCAGCGTGAGGCGATTGAAGCTAATTTAAGCGCTTTTGAAATCCGTGAGATTGGAGTGAAGCAAATATGATCCATGTATTCGAGCAAGGCACTGATGCAACTCAGCCGACACTGGTATTATTCCACGGCACAGGCGGCAACGAACGTGATCTGCTGCCGCTGGCCGAGCTGCTGGCACCCGGCGCTTCCGTGCTGGGGATCCGCGGCAATGTACTGGAGAACGGGATGCCCCGCTTCTTCCGGCGGCTGGCGGAGGGGATCTTTGATGAGGAGGATCTCATCTTCCGCACCCATGAGGTGAAGCAGTTCCTGGATGAGGCGGCGGCCAAGTACGGCTTCGATCCCGGCAATCTGGTGGCGGTCGGCTACTCGAATGGGGCAAATATTGCGGGCAGTCTGCTGTTCCACTACGGGAACATCTTCCGGGCGGCGGTGCTGCTGCACCCGATGGTTCCGCTGCGCGGTCTGACGCTTCCTTCACTTGAAGGGGTCCCGGTCTTCATCGGGGCAGGCACCAATGATCCGATTATCCCTACTCCCGAGACCAAGGAGCTGGAAGCGCTGCTCAGCGGAGCCGGAGCCGAGGTTACCTCCCACTGGGGCAATCACGGACACCGCCTGAGCGCCGCTGAAGCGGAGGCGGCCAGAGACTGGCTGGCTAATCTTACCGGTTCAGCAAAGTGACATTAGCATCACCCATCACCGTGAACAACCGCCTGCGGGCCTGCCGATCATAGAGGATTGGCGGCTGCCGCAGGCGGTTGTTTGTTGTTGTGGTGATGGGCGGGGGCGGACGGGCCGAATGTATGTGGAAAACCGAACACATTGGGTAGTCGCGGAGGGCAAGCGGGTACGTGGCTTAAAGTCGGCGCTAATTGGGGTTGCGTTTGTTGCACTTCGTGCAGGATATGCGCACAGGTCGCTCCTGTCGGGCCACAATGTTGCACATATTGCAGGATTTTTCTAAATTTGTTACTGGCTTTAGCACATTGTTGCATCTTTTGCAGGAATTTCGGAGCTCCGGTGCTGGTTGGGCTGTGAATGTTGCATATCGTGCAGGAATTCCGTGCAGACGGCTTCTATTGAGTAACATTGTTGCATTCTGTGCAGGATTTTGCGGGTAGACCGCCCGCATCCATCCGTTCTGCCGAACCGCTCCTTCCGCCGCCGCTCCATCTCCCGAACCAGAATTTCATTGAACATTCCAGCGGTAATCGGTACTATGGAGAAATATAAAAACGGGCAGAAAGGTTGTATCGTATTCATGATAAAGCATAATCCGGTTTCGAGCCTGGCCGAGGGCGGGCCGTCCAGAAGCCAGCGGCTGCAGCTTGCAGTCATTCTGGGGGCGATTGCCACCATCGGCCCGCTGTCGATTGATATGTATTTGCCGGCTTTGCCGGAGCTTAGCGTCTATTTCGGCACCAGTCCGGCGATGGTTCAGCTCAGCTTAACCTTTTTCCTGCTGGGGCTGGCTTCCGGCCAGCTGGTAGCCGGACCGCTGAGCGATGTGCACGGACGCCGGACCCCGCTGCTGATCGGGATGATCATCTATGCCATATCTTCATTGCTCTGCGCATTCAGCCCGTCGATCGGCCTGCTGGTCTGCCTGCGGTTCATCCAGGGGCTGGCCGGCTCCGTAGGTGTCGTGATCTCCCGGGCGGCGGTCCGCGATATGTACAGCGGCTCCGAGCTGACGCGCTTCTTCTCGCTGCTGATGGTCGTCAACGGGCTGGGCCCGATCTTCGCACCGGTCATCGGCGGGCAGCTGCTGAGAGTGACTGACTGGCAAGGCGTATTTGTTGTCTTATTCGTCTGCGGTCTCCTCTTCGCGGCGGTTATTCTGCTGCGGCTGCCGGAGACGCTGCCCAAGGACAAACGTATCCAGAGCGGGCTGGCCGGAACGCTGCGCACGTTCCGTACCCTGCTCCGTAACGGCCGGTTCATGGGCAATGCTCTCTCTCAGGGCTTTGTCACCGCAGCGATGTTCGCTTATATCTCGGGATCTTCCTTTGTCCTGCAGATCATCTACGGGGTATCCCCGCAAATGTATAGCCTGATCTTCGCGGTGAACGGCTTCGGTATTATTCTGACCGGGCAGGTAGCCGGACGGCTGTCGGCAAAAGTGGGCGAGCGCAAGCTGCTCGTCTGCGGCCTCCTGCTCAGCACCGCAGGCGGTATCCTGCTGCTGGTCACCCTCCTGGCCGGAGGCGGGCTGGCACTAATCCTGCCTTGTCTGTTCGCCGTGGTCTCCAGTGTAGGCTTAGTGGGTACCACCAGCTTCTCGCTGGCGATGCAGGACCAGGGTGAGACCGCAGGCAGCGCCTCGGCGCTCCTGGGTCTGCTTCCCCTGCTGCTTGGAAGCTGCGCTGCCCCGCTGGTCGGGCTTGGCGGCAGCGGCTCGGCCCTGCCGATGGCGATCGTCATCGCCGGTGCCGGCCTCCTGTCGGTGCTGTCCTATGTGCTGCTCTGCCGGGGAGAGTCCCGGCCATGAGCCGCAAGGATTTCGGTATTCTGCTGCTGGCCTGCACCCGAGGCGTCCCCTTCCTGTTCATGCGGACCGGATTCATATGATTTTTTTGCAGGGATGTACCTGCCTATGGCTGTCTAACCCTTATAGAGCATGTGACCATTATACGGGCCTTGCCCGGCCGATCTTGTTATAATGGTTGGTGTAATGGCTGAACAGGATCAGGCAACATGCGTGTTCGGCAGTTAGGACAGGTGAATTCATGCATAATGTGATCAAAAATAAACTCGAACGCTTCAGGCTCGTCCGCCTGCTGGTCTCGATCTACCGGATCAAGGCGGTGCGGGCGCTATTTCCGCTGCTGATCATCGGGCTGGTGTACTTAGAAGGACAGCATGAGCTGAAGCAGATTCATTTGGGCAAAATCATCCATGACCTGAAGTCCGTTCCCGTGCCTGCCATCCTGCAGATGCTGGGCATCTCTCTGCTGTCCGTTGCGGTCATGAGTACTTACGATTATCTGATCCGCAGGCATTTCCGCTTGCAGACCGGGGCCTGGCGGACGTTCCGGTATGCCTGGATCGCCAATACGTTCAATAATATGATCGGCTTTGCCGGGCTGGCCGGTGCCGGTCTAAGGACGCTGCTCTACAAAAGAAGCCATGTGCCTGCAGCCGTGCTGGCCCCTGCGATTGTGTTCCTGTCGCCGCTGATGATTACGGGACTCTCGCTGCTCGCCTGGGGTACGATCACCGGGCTGCTGCCGGCGGACCGGCTGCTTGCGGCGCATCATTGGCTGATCTTCGCCGTCTGGGGGATGGCACTGTATCTGCCGGGCTTCGTGCTGCTGCAGCGTTCCTCGCTTTTTGCCAAATGGATCAACCGGGGGGAGGGGAGAACCGCCTGGCTGACTGTGGGCGCTTCGGTGGGGGCGTCTCTGCTGGAGTGGGTGTTCGCCGGACTGACCTTCTGGATGATTGCCGGAAAGCTGCTGGGCGAGGCTCCGTTCATTCTCATCTTCAGCATCTATGTCGTGGCCGCCATTGCCGGCATTCTGAGCATGGCTCCCGGCGGTATCGGGGCCTTCGACCTGATTGCGCTGCTGGGGCTGACCCAGCTTGGCTTCAAGACGGACCATGCCATGGCGGTGCTGGTCATCTACAGATTGTTCTATTACATCATTCCGTGGCTAATGGGATTGGTGCTGGCTGCGCTGGAGTTTGGACTGCCGGGCACCAAGGGCGCTGAACGCAGCATGGACAGGGTGGAGGCCCCGCTGACGGTCTGGCAGAAAATATGGGGCTGGCCCGGCCAATACACCTTCCTGAGCGATCTCGGGGTATGGGCGCTTGGCAAGCTGGTGCTGGCCAGCGGCTTGCTCCTGCTGCTATCCGCAGCTACACCTGAGCTGCTCTACCGGCTGAAGGTAACGGAGGAGCTGCTGTCTCTGCCCGTGATGCAGATCTCGCACCATCTGTCGGTGCTGATCGGCTTCATGCTGATTCTGCTGTCGCGGGGAATTTCCCTGCGCGTGCACCGGGCGTATGTGTGGACGAGCGTGCTGCTTTTTGGCGGAGCGGTGTTTGCGTTCACGAAGGGGTTTGACTATGAGGAGGCGCTGTTCCTGCTGCTGGTTGCCCTGATTCTCTGGATCTCCCGCACCCGGTTCTACCGCGTCAGTGTCCCGCTTGGTACGAGAAGCACGGTCTGGTGGCTGGTTCTGACCACGCTAATCGCCCTCTGTTATTATTGGCTGGGCAGCTATACCCACCATGGCTTCCTGAAGCATCTGCCGGCCGGTGTTCAGCCGGAATGGCTGCGGAGGTACGGCAATGCGGCGGTTACGGCGGCAGGCGGGCTGATCTTCTCCTGGCTGCTGCTTAGCATGATGGCTGCGCTCAGGCCGCAGCGCAAGGCAGACGCCATTCTGGCGGATCAGGATATGGAGCGGCTGGAGCGCTTCCTCTCGGAAGGCTGGGGCAATGCGCTGAGTCACATGCTGTTCCTGGGCGACAAAAGCTTCTTCTGGGCGCAGGCAGGCAAGGTGCTGTTCGCCTTTTCCAGGGTGCGGGATAAGCTTGTGGTGCTGGGTGACCCGCTGGGCCCTCCGAGCCTGTTCAATAATGCGATCAGCGAGTTCAGGCAGGCGGCCGATCTGTACGGTCTCTCGGTGGTGTTCTATCAGGCGACGCCGGCCAATCTGCCCGTGTATCATGAGCAGGGGTACCGGTTCTTCAAGCTGGGGGAGGAGGCGCTTGTGCCGCTGGAGAGCTTCACGACCAGCGGACCGCAGAACGCTAATCTGCGCAGCGTTAGAAACCGGTTCGAGCGGGCGGGCTATGTCTTCGAGATTACGGATGCAGTGCATGCTGCCGAACTGCTGCAGGAGCTGCGTCTGGTGTCGGAGGAATGGCTGGCCGGACGACAGGAGAAGGGCTATTCGCTGGGCTGGTTCAGCGAGCCGTATCTGCAGCTGGCTCCGCTGGCGCTGCTGCGTGCACCGGATGGCCGCCTGCTGGCTTTTGCCTCCTTGGCCCCGGGGTATGACCGTCACAAGACGGTGTCCGTGGACCTGATGCGCCACTGCAAGGATACACCGAACGGTACGATGGATTACCTGTTCCTGAAGCTGCTGGAGTGGGCGAAGTCGCGCGGCTACAGCTGCTTCAATCTGGGCCATGCCCCGCTGTCCAGTGTCGGGCGCAATCCCGGGGCGCTGCGGGAGGAGAAGCTGGCCCGGCTTGTCTTCGAGCGCGGCGGCCACTGGTACGGCTTCTCCGGCCTGCGCCGGTACAAGGAGAAGTTCGGCCCTGCCTGGGAGCCGCGATATCTGGCCTATCCTGCTTCCGTCACCCTTCCGCTGCTGACCATTGATCTGGTTCGGCTGGTCTCGCGCCGCCCGGAGCAGAAGAGCGGGGGCGCTGCGGAATAACAGATATAACGAATATTATAGGTATAGGGCGATTCAGTAGAACCACACAAATATGAAGACGGCTGCCGTCCTTAGAATAGGACATGGCAGCCGTCTTTTTATGTCTAGGCAAGTTAGTAATCCGGGGGAGAGAACAGGGCCGGAGATTGGGCGGAGCTGCCAGTTATATTCCGCTTGACTGAAGTCAGCTGATCCGCGCTATCCACCAGAGCATGGCTGCAACCGCCAGAATGCACAGTGCTGCCGCTGTATCGCGTCTGCTCCAGGATAGCTGGTATACCGGGGTCCGCTGCCGGGCGGGATCATATCCCCGTGATTCCACAGCAGTCGCCAGCTCGTCGCCCATGCCCAGCACCAGGATCAGCAGAGGAACGATCATAAGCACAATCTGTCTGGGCGACCAGCGTCCGGGTCCCCGGGTGCGCCGTCCGCGTGAACGCAGGGCGAGCTGAAGCTGGGCCAGCTTGCCGAGAATCCACGGCACGAACTGTAAGGTTACCGATACGGCCAGCGACCAGTTGCGGGTGCGGATGCCCAGAGCGCGCAGCGGAGCGATGGCCCATTCCAGCCCCTCCTGCAGGGGGGCGCCGGTTGTGGTCTCGGTGAACAGGAAGCCCAAGGCGATCAGCAGCAGGAAGCGCAACACACTGATCCCCCCGCGCAGGATTCCTGCATAACTGAACCCGACCGGCCCGAGGGCGAAATCCGGGGAGCTCCAGCTGAGCCCGGACAGCAGCCAGAGGAACAGGAACATCACGAGGAACGGCCGGAAGAAGCGGGCGGCTCTGCGCCAGGAGACATGTGCCGATACGGCAAGAACGGCCAGCAGGCCTGCCGTAAGCAGCAGCGGAAGCAGCGTATCCGCCGCCAGCAGGGCCAGCGAGCCGAGCAGCATCCCCAGCCATTTGACCCTGGGGTCCAGATGCTGCCAGCCGCTCCGGGCAGCAGGCTGCTCTGACTCCAGGCTCCGGCCGGCCGGCCGGTCTGCCCCGGCTCTGGCCTGAGGTGCTGCAGCGATCGCAGGCGGGCCGTCAGCCTGCGGCAGCGGCAGGGGGTGCTGCACCAGTCCCGCCAGCAGCTCCTCCAGACTGTGCGGCATGGCTTCAAGCAGGCCGCGTTCCACCGCCCTGCGCCCTATGGAGGCATACGCGGGCGGGGTGAGGCCAGCCTCAGCCAGCAGACAGGGTTCAGCTGCCAGAATGGATGCAGGCCCGTCATAGTGGACCGTGCCTTGCCTCATCACGATGACCTGATCGGCTGCCGGCAGGAAGCTGTCCAGGTCGTGGGTGCCGACAATGAGTGTCATGCCGCTTCCGCGCAGCTCCTGCACCAGATCGAGCAGCGCCCCCGCCGCCTGCGGGTCCAGCCCGGCCGTGGGCTCATCAAGAATTAAGAGCCCCGGCTGGACAGCCAGCGCGCCGGCAATACAGACACGGCGCTTCTCGCCTCCGCTCAGCAGGAAGGGGGAGCGGGCGGCGAATTCATCATAAGCCAGCCCGGTCTGCTGCAGAACGCTGGCGATGATCTTCGTCCGCTGCACCTTGGGCACGCCGCGCTCTGCCAGGCCATACTCGATGTCCTTATGCACCGTGCCCGCGAATAGCTGGGTCTCCGGCTGCTGAAAGACCATCGATACGCTCTTCCCGGCATCATGGCGAATCTGCCCGGAGGAAGGCACCGCCAGCCCCGCGAGCAGGCGGAGCAGCGTGGACTTGCCGCTCCCGTTCACTCCGCATAGAACGGTCAGCGTACCGGGCGGGATATGAAGCGAGATATCCCGTAGTGCCAGCCGGCCGTCTGTGTACCGGAAGGAGATCTGCTCTGCCTGTATGCTCATAGCAGCGCCTCCAGCTCCGGCGTGGTCAGCGGCAGCAGGTCCAGCGGCCAGCCCTGCTGCTGCAGCAGCAGGCCGACACGGACGGCCGGAGCGGGAATCCAGCCGAGAGTATCCGGCAGCTCTGAATCATAGAACAGGCTGCGCGGGCCGCCGTCATAGAGCAGCTGCCCTCCGCCCAGTACGGCGATACGCGGGCTCTCCGCCAGCTCCTCCATCCGCTGGGTCACCCAGAGAATGGTTGTTCCTCTCCGCCATAGCTCCCGGGCCAGGTCCAGAATGTCCTGTCTTCCCGCCGGGTCCAGCATGGAGGTGGCCTCATCGAAGATGATCAGCTCCGCCTCCAGTGCCAGGCAGCAGCCGACGGCCAGGCGCTGGCGTTCCCCGCCGGACAGGGTAGCGACATCGGCCCCGGCCTTGTGAGCCAGTCCCACCTGCTCAAGAATCCCGCTGATCCGTGCCAGCATCCGGTCCCGGTCCAGTCCCCGGTTCTCCAGCCCGAAGGCGATATCCTCCTCTGGAGTAGAGCCGACCGTCTGTGATTCAGGATTCTGAAACACCAGTTGCACGTGCTGCTTCACTGCTGTGCGGCTGCCGGGCTTGCGCAGATCGAGCCCGGCCACAGTCAGGCTGCCGCCGGAGGGGGTAGAGAGCCCGTTGAAGGTGCGGATGAGCGAGGTTTTGCCGCAGCCGTTCGCTCCGGTGAGCGCCACCCATTCCCCTCTCCCGATATCAATATTTAGCCCTTGCAGTACCGTACGGGTGTGCTGTCCCTCCCGCACAGACAAGGTGAGATTGTGCGCCCTGATCATCCTCATGCCTGCTTTCCGTCAATCTTATAGTCAACAATTGCTACCCATTATAACAAACATTCCAGGATTGATGTATCCAGAGGGGGATGGTATAGTGATCCTAAAAAAAGGGGGACTCCGGCCATGAAGAAATGGACCACCCGCGGCCTGATTTTCAGCGCGTTATTCGCAGCAGTCATGATTGCCCTGAGTTATCTGAAAATCTCGCTGCCCTTCTCCACGGTCCCCATTACGATGCAGACCCTCGCAGTAATGCTGGCCGGGTCTATTCTCGGGGCCCGCTACGGCTCACTGGCGGTGCTGATTGTCATTGGACTTGCCGCCGCCGGGTTCCAGGTGATGGGCGGCAGCGGCGGACTCGCGGTGCTGACAGGGCCTACCGCCGGATATATTTTCTCCTGGCCGTTCGTGGCCTGGCTGATCGGCTTCTTCGCTGAGCGGATCAAGCAGGACAGATACACCTTCTTCAAGCTGCTGGCGGCCAACTTCGTCTGCGGCGCGCTGCTTGTCTATCCCGGCGGTGTAGCCTGGCTGGCCTATTCCACCGGCATGAATTCGCTCGGCAAGGCCTTAACAGCAGGCATGTGGCCCTTTATCCCGGGCGATCTGCTCAAAGCCGTATTATGCTCAGCGGTGGTCACCGCTGTATGGAGAGTGTATCCGATCGAACGCATCCTGAACAGTGACGCTGGCACCTGGACAGACGGGGATCAACCTACTGTTAGCCGGTAATTGTATGTGTCAGGGCAACAGGACGGATGGGCAGTCAAGGAAGCCAGATCATTGTACACTGAAATTAGACAAGCAGCCGGACGGTCCTCCAGCCAACAGTTATCCTCCAGCGAGTGATCTTCTGTAACCTGTAGGGTCCTGATCCCGGCAAACTGAAAAGGCGACTCTATAGCCACTATGGCTGGGGTCGCCTGTTTGTGCTGTTCAACTAACTTAGTTTGGGAAAATTATCTTCGCGGCGGGACGAATTGTGGATAAATTGTGCATAAGTCTGGGGGTAAATCCCTCTGATCAGTCCAATCGTAGCAAGAAAGTGGGATAAATGCTGCTGAGACTGATTAAATTCGTATGTCTATCGGGAGTAAAGTTAAAGTAACATGTTTCAGCTTGTGGAAAAGTAATATTAGTGTTGTGGATAAAGCATGGAATTTGTGCATAAATTGTGGATAAGATGAAATCGGATGTGGATAATGCTCTAGTGGGGGGCTCGTATTCGAGATCAGCTGGTGAAAAGTTAGTTTGAGAGTTGTTTAGAAGCACAAGTGCACCTGAATCGGGCCAAAAGTGGGCATGAGGCGGAAACGAGGAGCACTTGTGCACCAAAAAGCCAAAAAAAGCGGGCAACGCAGCCGCATTTCCGGCCACCTTGCCCGCTCCAGCGTTTACCCGCCGAACGGCGGATTAATCCTCCTCTGCCGCACAGGCGTCCGCCGGCTTCGGCTCCGGCAGCGCCCAGACAGAGACGCTTCCCCCGTTCACGGGGAAGACGGCCCAGCCGTCTTCGCCGATGGTGACCGTCTCCCCGCGGTTGCGGGTGAAGTCCTCCCACACCTCGCCGCGGCGCTCTTCGCCTACGAACATCCGCTTCTCGCCGTTGTCGCCGTTCGAGATCACCACAGCACAGCCGGAGCCTTCGATCTCCGGCACGCCGCGCCGCACCCAGCCGATGGTGTTGGGATGATCGAAGTAATCATCCTGCTCCCCGTAGGCTTTGGTGTACCGGGCGCAGAGCAGCGGGTCGATGGCATCCTTCTTGCCCTCCATCGGAGCAGGGCCGCCGATGCCGTAGTAATCCCCGTAGAACACCACGGGGTAGCCGTCGCGCCGCAGCAGAATCAGAGCATAGGCGCTCTGCTTGAACCAGTCGCCAACCCACGATTCCAGCGCTTCATGCGGCTGGGAATCGTGATTGTCCACGAAGGTTACGGCATTGGCGGGGTGGGTCTGGACCAGCGTATCGTCCAGAATATGCCTTAAGTCGAAATCTCGGCCGGCCAGCGCCGCCGAGTAGAACTTATAGTGCAGCGAGACATCGAACAGGTCGATCTGGTAATCGACCGTGTTCAGGAATTCGCGGCAGGCCTCCAGGTTGGAGTTCCAGAATTCGCCGACGATGTAGAAGTCCTCGCCGCGTTTCTTTTTCATCTCCATGGCGAATTCCTTGATGAACTCGTGGTTGATATGCTTGATCGCATCCAGGCGGTACCCGCTGCATTGCAGCGTATCGACCAGCCATTTGCCCCAGTTCAGCATCTCCTGCTTCACTTCATCGTTAAGATAATCGATATTCGCGAACATCAGGTAGTCGTAATTGCCGAATTCATCATCGACATTCTGATTCCAGCTCCGGTTCGTCCCGTCAATGCGGAACACGCCGGTGCGGCCCTCCTTGGCATCGAAATCGGTACCGTTGAAGTGCGTATGGTTCCATTTGAAGCTGGAATGCTCATTCCCCCGTCCCGGAAAATCGAACTTCGTCCATCCCTCAATCTCGAACGGCTGGGAAATATCCTTGTTGCGGTCGTTAGGATCAACCTCAATCACCTCAAACACCTCGGTCTCATCCGCTCCGGCCTTATGGTTCATGACCAGGTCGACATAGACGGCAATACCGTTCTTCAGACACTCGGCGATGGCATCAATCAGTTCTTGCTTGGTTCCGTATTTCGTCCGTACGGCGCCCTTTTGATCGAATTCGCCGAGGTCGTAGAGGTCATAGACCCCATAACCGGTGTCTTCCGGGGAGACCGCTTTAGTCACGGGGGGGACCCACACGGCATCAATGCCTGCCGCCTTCAGCTCCGGAGCCATCTGGGCAAGGCGCTTCCAGTGCTCTCCGTCCGCCGCAACATGCCATTCAAAAAACTGCATCATGGTATGGTTTCTCTTCATACGCTTATGGCCTCCTTTACATGGATAAGACGACATAGGTGGACTACAGGTCTGTATATTCTATGCGTACAGCACGGTGTGAGAGTAATATATGTAAATCTGTGTACATCAGGTGAATAAATCAAGCTGGCGCGGGGCGAGTCCGCCGTCGATACCGAGCAGCGATTGCAGCTCCAGCGCATTGGGGGTAGCGTCCCCGGCAGAGTTATTGTTGAATACGACATAAATGTCCTTGCAGGTCTGCTCAAGCGCCAGCAGCCGGTCCCGCCATTCCGTCAGCTCTTCCGTGCTGTAACGGTACAGGTAGCGCAGCTTGCGCCAGTCGGGGTGGCTGCTCTGGTTCCAGCCTCCGATATTGCGGCCGTGCAGCCGCACATAGGTGAACTCCGGCGAGGTAGCCACCGGAACAATCGGGATGGAGCCTGAGCCCGCCTGCGGCTCATCGGCAACGGTATGAATCCAGCCCTCCTGCTCAAGGAAGCGGAGCGTCCGGTCACGCATCTCTGGACTGTACCAGGACTCATTGCGGAATTCGACCGCAGAGGGCACATCAAGCATTCTCTCCTTAATCTCCCGCAGAAATTCCACATTGTCCCGGGTGCAGTCGAACCAGGGCGGGAACTGGAACAGCGTCATGGCCAGCTTGCCGGCCGAACGCACAGGGGCGATGGAAGTATGGAATGCCTGGTACATCTCCTCCGGTGTGTCGTAGTAGTTCTTCGAGCCGCGCAGATGTCCGGTCATTCCCTGATAGGCCTTCACAATGAACTTGAAGGACTCCGGGGTCTGATTCACCCACTTCTCATAGTTCTTCACCGGCTGTACGGCATAGAAGGAGCTGTCGATCTCAACGATTGAGAAATAAGCGCTGTAGGCAGGAAGCCGCTCGGCGGGCTTGATTCTGCCGTACAGCTCCTCATGGTCGCCGAAGCCGGTAAGCCCGATCTTAATCATGGTAAGCCCTCCTTGTCGGTCTGATCTCACCGGTAGCAATACTGGCTACCTACTTATTAAACTGAAAACCAGTCAAAGCAAACAAAGGGCCGGGGAATGGGTGAAACAGAGAGCGAAGGGAGGCTGATGGAGAGCAGGTTGCCGGGGAGCTTCTCCCATCACCCGGGCATATAGCGGGTGATGGAGGCACCGCTGGACAGATGGACGGTGTTACGGCCGTTCCGCTTGGAGGAGTAGAGAGCGTGGTCGGCTTCGGAGAGTAGCTCCTCGAGCGGCTGCGGGCTGCGGAAGGCTTCGGCCGCGCCGAAGCTGGCCGTTAAGGTGATGGGACCGGACAGGGTGGACAATACGCTCTGCTCCAGATCGGCGCGGATGCGCTCAGCGGTCCCGGCGGCCTCCTGCAAGGTTGCACCCGGCAGGCTGAGGACGAATTCCTCACCGCCATACCGTCCGAAAATATCATCAGGCCGTAGATGCCGGCGGCAAACGTTGACTACATGCTGAAGCGCCATGTCTCCATATTGATGGCCGTACCGGTCGTTAATGCTTTTGAAGAAGTCGACGTCGAGCAGGATGATGGAGAAGGGGGTGGCGGTATCGGCGGCTTCCTTCAGCCGCTCACGGCTCAGCTCCAGGTAATGGGTGCGGTTATAGATCCCCGTCAGGCTGTCGATAGTGGCGAGCTGCAGCAGCTTCTCCTGAAGCAGTGTGCGTTCTGTGACATCGATCAGCATGATCATCCGTCCGGCCAGCAGCCCGTCATGCTTCAGCACGGGAGAGGAGCGGACCTGGTAGTAGCGGACCTCACCGTCTGCATGCCAGACCAGCTCCCGTTCTTCACTGTCCTGCGGGTTGGAATTCATGACATAATCAGCCGCCTCCCGTCCTGCCGGAAGGAAGAGCTGGGCCAGCGGTCTGCCGATAGCGGCGGCGTCCAGACCCTCCAGCATCTCCGCCGCAGCGCGGTTATAGTCCACCAGCTTATCGGAGAGGTCCATCACCAGCACGCCGTCACGCATACTCTCGAACAGATTCTCGCGGGCTATGGGTGCTGCGGTCAGCATCCCCCGGGAGAGAATTGCCCAGATATACAGGGAGGAGGTCACACTCATCACCACGGGCACGGGGTCCATGCCGTAAGGGGTCAGATCCATCAGGTAGAGAAAAGCGCCCAGGGCCGGAAGGAACTGCCCGGTGAAGATAATCAGCATCTGCCGCAGGTAGGCCCGTCTCATCCGGCTCCAGCGCCACAGAATCAGACACATCCCGGCCAGCATACAGCCGAAGGTCAGACTGCCCTGCACGATGTACCAGGGGCCCATCACAATATCCACCAGCGGCGCAGGCGCATTTTGCCGGAAGTAAATGGATTGGTAGAACAGGTGGTGGAGGTCGTTGGTCCATACCAGCACCGTAGAGATCAGAGGGATGGAGTATAAGAAAATCAGTAATTTGCGGGTAATCAGCCGCTCCAGGCCTACGAAGTGCATAATCATCAGCAGGCTTGAAGGGGCAATATAAGGCATTCCAAGGTACTCCAGCTGGATCCAGAACTTGATCTCCTGCATGGAGCTTCCGGAGAGTTCGAGTGCGAAGGCGAACGTGTACACGGCCGAGGCGGCGGAGCTGACGATGAAGGCGTTAAGCCCGGAGAAATCCGTTTTGCGGTAAAAAGCAAACAAGGCCAATAGCGCACTCAGCACACCGGATATGGAGACGATAATAATGTAATTTGAAATCATAGATTCCATGGAAGGGCCTCCAGGTGTTGAAATCAGTAGTTAAATGATAGCACACATCCGCATAGATGATAGGGGCGAGCGGGCTCGGACCGGCGGAAGGCGTAATGCTTACTATTTTTATCGGCATAACGCTGCCGATATTAACAATACAAACGGCTAAATAACAGATTACATACCTGGACAAAATGACGGAAAATCACGACCTCCCTTTTACGCTTTGTCTAGTGTGGGAGTTGCGCGCAGCGTGTAAC
This sequence comes from Paenibacillus piscarius, assembly GCF_022234545.1. Taxonomy (GTDB): domain Bacteria; phylum Bacillota; class Bacilli; order Paenibacillales; family Paenibacillaceae; genus Paenibacillus_AQ; species Paenibacillus_AQ piscarius. The sequence goes on along the minus strand of NZ_JAIEUI010000004.1, from coordinate 305,352 downwards.
ATGTTAATTAACCCTACATTGAAAACGAATGAATGTTTTTAGAGAGATGTTGTGTTATATTAATTAACATTAAATTAACTCAGGAACGGAGGAGAACCGGATGTCATTAGCGGCAAAGATTCCTGAAATCCAACTGGACAGCGTTGAGATGCGCTACCGGACCGAAGCGGCGGATGTGCTCGCGCTGCATCAGGTGAGCCTGGATATTGCCAAGGGTGAATTTGTCTCCCTGCTGGGTCCTTCGGGCTGCGGTAAGACGACCTTGCTGAGACTGATGGCAGATCTTATAACACCAACTGCAGGGGATATTAGGGTAGCCGGCAAAAGTGCCAAGGAAGCCCGGCTGGCCCAGAAATACGGTATAGTCTTCCAAAGTCCTGTCTTGTACGACTGGCGGAAGGTGAAGCACAATATTACGCTGCCGCTGGAGCTGCTGGGGGTCAAGCGGTCCGTCCGCGAGGAGAAGGCGCTGGAGCTGCTGGAGCTGGTCGGTCTGCAGGGCTTCGCCGACAAATACCCCTGGCAGCTCAGCGGAGGGATGCAGCAGCGCGTCGCCATTGCCCGGGCGCTCTCCATGGAGCCGGAAATTCTGCTCATGGATGAGCCGTTCTCGGCGCTGGATGAATTCACGCGCGAGCGGCTGAACGAGGAGCTGCTGTCCGTGTGGAGCAAGGTGCAGAGCACGATTGTGTTCGTGACCCATAGCATTCCTGAATCGATCTTCCTGTCGGACCGGGTCTTCGTCCTGTCTCCGCACCCGGGGCGGCTCTCGGCAGTTGTGGATATTCCGCTGCCGCGTCCGCGTACACCACAGATGCGGAACAGCCCGGAATTCTTCGAGCTGGTTGCCCGGATTCGCGGCAGCTTCGAAGGGGTGTAGCCATGAAGCTGAACCCTGCGGTGATGCTCAGGCGCGCGCTGCCGCTGTTCGTCTGGGTCTGCGGTCTATTGATCCTGTGGGAGGCGGCCTCGTGGTGGCTGCTGCATGTGGCTCGAACGCCGCTGGCCCAGTCTAAGCTGCCTTATGTGCATGAGATAGCAGCCACACTCTGGAAGTACAGCGGTACGCTCTTCCGGGAAGGGGGAGCGACCTTCGGCAATGCCGGGGCCGGGTTCCTAATCGGAGCCTTCGCCGGGGTGCTGCTGGCAGTGCTGATGAGCCTGTCGCGCACGATCGAACAGCTCGCCTTCCCTTATGCGGTAGCTTCGCAGATGATTCCGATTCTGGGCCTTGCGCCGATTATCTACGGGATTGTGCGCGATGAGCAGGTGTCGAGAATTATCATCTCCGGGTATATTACCTTTTTTCCGGTCGCACTGAATATGCTGCGCGGTCTGCGCAGTGTTGAACCCTCTGCCCTGGAGCTGATGCATTCCTATGCCGCTAAGACGTGGACAGTATATTGGAAGCTGCGGCTTCCAGCCTCGCTCCCCGCGCTGTTCAGCGGGCTGAAGATTGCTGCACCGCTGGCGGTTACCGGGGCTATCCTCGTTGAGCTGATGGGCGCGCAGCGGGGAATCGGAGTCATCATGCTGCGCAATCTCTATTATGGTCCATCCCATGCATACATGTTCTGGTCTACGGTTCTGGTCGGTGCCCTGCTCGGGATCGCCAGCTATGGGCTGATGAGTCTGATCGAGCGTCTGGCCGCCCCATGGCAGCCTGAATTCCGCTCCCAAGGAGGCGGGCGCTGATGGAGAGCCATCCTGTCCGGGAGATTCCGTATGCCGCATCCGGCGGTAAAGAGGAGGATGCCCAGCTGAAAACATCCTCTAACAACACTGTTGAGACTATTCCTGATCGTAACAGAAGCTTTGGAATATCCCTGAAATGGCTGAACCGCGGAGTGGCTCTGCCGCTGTTGGCGGGAATCCTGTTCCTGCTCCTGTGGGAAGCCCAGATCTTTCACAGCCTCTTCGGCCTGAAAAAATACCAGCTTCCCCTGCCCTCTGCCATTGCTGAAGCGATGCGGGATAATATCAGCCTGCTGCTCTCTTACACCGGCTATACTCTTGCTGAGGCGGTCCTCGGGATGCTGATCGGGTCCGCCTGCGGCTTCCTTATTGCCCTGGCTGCTACCGCCTGGCCCCGCTGGGGCGGGAGCAGCCTGACCATGGTGGCGGCGCTGAATGCGGTGCCGATCGTTGCCCTGGCTCCCATCATGAACCTGTGGTTCGGGGACGGCATCGGCTCGCGGGCCGCGATTGTGACGGCAACCACGATGGCGGCGATGGCGATCAATGCCTACAAGGGCATGGCCGCCGTTGATCCGCTGGCGCTGGATCTGATGCATTCCTATGCGGCCGGCAAGCCGGCGGTCTTCCGCTATCTGCGGATACAGAACAGTCTGCCTTATGTATTCACCGCGCTGAAGATCAACGCCACCGCCAGTATGATCGGAGCGATTGTCGGGGAATTCTTTTTCTCCTCGCGGGGTCTGGGTTATCTGCTCTCGAACTCGATCAAGGTGGCGAAAATGCCGCTGGGCTGGTCCTGCATCGTGCTGGCGGCCATTGCCGGAGTGATCTTCTACCTGGCCGTTGAACGGCTGGAGAAGCTGTTTATCAAGTGGCATCCCTCCCGGCGTGCGTAATATTGGGAGTGAAATGCATAGAGCATCATCAGTAACCATGCTGTGCAGGGCCGATTACAAAACTAGACGGTAGGGGGAGTTGCAATGAGACAAGGAACACAGGGCAAGGTGCGCATCAGGTTATGGGTGGCGGCGGTGCTGATGCTGCTCCCGCTGCTTGCGGGCTGCGGCGGGAATAATAATGCAGGTGCTCCAGCGGCAGAGGCGGGCGGCGGTAATGCGGCTACAGCGTCACCGGAAACGGCAGCCACCAGTGAACCGGCGGCTGAGCCGGTGACGGTGAAGCTGCAGCTGAAGTGGGTGCCGCAGGCGCAATTCGCCGGCTACTTCCTGGCCCAGGACAAGGGCTATTATGACGCTGAAGGGCTGAAGGTCGAGATTCTGCCCGGCGGGCCCGACATCGTACCGGAGCAGCAGGTGGCCGGCGGATCGGCCGACATCGGCGTAGACTGGGTGGCGAGCCTGCTGACCAGCCAGGAGCAGGAGATGCCGCTGGTCCAGATCGCCCAGATTTTCCAGAAGAGCGGGCTGGTACTGGTATCCAAGAAGGAGGCGGGCATCAATACCCCAGCGGACTTGAAGGGTAAGAAGGTCGGTAACTGGATGGGCGGCAATGAGTTCGAGCTGCTGGCGCTGTTCGACAAATATAAGCTGGATTCAGGCAAGGATCTGAACTTCACCAAGCAGGGCTTCACCATGGACCAGTTCCTCGGCGGCGAGCTGGATGCAGCTTCGGCTATGACCTATAACGAATATCAGGTTGTGCTGGAGTCGGGCGTCAAGCCCGAGGAGCTGAGCGTTATCGATATGAATGACGAAGGCGTGGCGATGCTCGAAGATAACCTGTTCGCGAACAAGGAGTGGCTGGAGGGCAATAAAGAGACGGCCGCCAAGTTCGTCCGTGCATCGCTGAAGGGCTGGGCGGATGCGATTGCCGACCCGGAAGCGGCGGTAGACAGTGTAATGAAGCTTGCCGAAGCAGGAAGCACCACCAGAGAGCATCAGCTGACCATGATGAAGGAGGTCGCCAAGCTGATTCAGCCGGAGGGCTTCGACGCTTCCAAGCTGGGTTACACGGATGCGGCAGCATTCCAGCAGACGGCGGACATTGCGCTGAAGTTCGGTGTGATCAAGACCGCCGCCAAGGTGGATGAGGCGTATACGAATGAGATTGTGGAGATGGCGGCGAAATAACGGTGTCAGGGGAAGGGGTGCAGGCGATGTCACTGCTCGCAGGGCAGGCTGTGCAAGTTAAGAATTATGTGAACGGAGCCTGGATGGAGTCCGGCTCTGGACAGCAGGAGGAGGTACTCAATCCGGCGACAGGCGAAGTGATTGCTTATGTACCGATCTCCAGCCGGGAGGAGCTGGAGGCAGCAGTGGAGGCAGCTGCCGGGGCTTATCCCTTATGGTCCAAAGTGGCCGTGCCCCGCCGGGCCCGCTACTTCTTCCAGTACCAGCAGCTGCTGGTGCAGCACTGGAGAGAGCTTGCGGAGCTGATCACACTGGAGAACGGCAAGAGCCTGGAGGAGTCGCTGGGCGAGGTGCAGCGCGGCATCGAATGCGTAGAATTCGCCGCCGGTATCCCTACGCTGATGATGGGCAGCCAATTGCCGGATATCGCCACAGGCGTTGAGTCCGGCATGTACCGCTATCCGTTGGGAGTGGTAGGCGGCATCGCCCCGTTCAACTTCCCGATGATGGTGCCCTGCTGGATGTTCCCGCTGGCCATTGCCTGCGGCAACACCTTCGTGCTGAAGCCCTCCGAGCGGACGCCGCTGCTGGCGAATCGGCTGGCCGGGCTGTTCGCGGAGGCGGGCTTCCCGCCGGGGGTGCTGAATATCGTGCACGGGGCGCATGAGGTGGTGGACGGCCTGCTGGCCCATGAAGCGGTGAAGGCAGTCTCCTTCGTCGGCTCGCAGCCGGTGGCGGAATATGTATATAAGCAGGGAACGGCGCACGGCAAGCGGGTCCAGGCGCTGGCCGGAGCGAAGAACCACTCAATTGTGCTGCCGGATGCCGATCTGGACAATGCGGTGAAGAACATTATCTCCGCCGCCTTCGGCTCCGCCGGGGAGCGCTGCATGGCCTGCGCCGTCGTGGTGGTGCATGAGGCGGTGGCCGATGAGCTGGTGGGCCGGCTGGCCGCAGCCGCCAGCGGGCTGAGGATCGGAGACGGGATGGAAGACGGTGTCTTCCTGGGACCGGTCATCCGGCAGGGGAACAAAGACCGGACGATTGCCTACATTGAGTCGGGGCTGGCCGAGCAGGCGGAGCTGGTGCTGGACGGCCGGAAGGCCGCTGCGGCGGCGGGCGGAGGATTTTTCCTCGGGCCTACGATCTTCGACCATGTGCACACAGGGATGGCGATCTGGCGTGAAGAGATCTTTGCGCCGCTGCTGTCAGTGGTGCGGGTGAAGGATCTGGGGGAGGCGATCGCGGTGACGAACCGGTCCTCTTTTGCCAATGGAGCCTGTATCTATACCGACAGTGCCAGTGCCATCCGCCAGTTCCGCGAGGAGATCGATGCCGGGATGCTGGGGGTGAATCTGGGCGTGCCAGCCCCGATGGCGTTCTTCCCCTTCTCGGGCTACAAGAAGTCGTTCTACGGCGATCTTCATGCGAACGGCCGCGACGGCGTGGAGTTCTATACCCGCAAGAAAATGATTACCGCGCGTTACTAAATCTGCGGCGAGTGCCGAGAGGAGTGAGGGCAGTGCAGAGCCTGGGCCAAGACAGCGAGCTGGCGCTTCAGCAGGACCAGCAATATTTGTGGCATAACATGACCCCGTATAGCGAGAAGAATCCGCCGATGATTGCCGCCGCAGCGAGCGGTTCATGGGTGACGGATCTGGACGGTAAGCGGTATCTGGACGGGATGTCCGGCCTGTGGTGCGTGAATGTCGGCTACGGGCGCAAGGAGCTGGCAGAGGCGGCGTATCAGCAGCTCCTGACCCTGCCTTATTTCCCGCTGACCCAGAGTCATATGCCCGCTATCGCCCTGGCTGCGAAGCTGAACGAATGGCTGGAGGGCGATTATGTGATCTTCTTCTCCAACAGCGGCTCCGAGGCTAATGAAGCTGCCTTCAAAATCGCCCGCCAATACCACCGCCAGACCGGTCAGCCGGACCGCCATAAATTCATTGCCCGCTACCGGGGATATCATGGCAGCTCGCTGGGCGCGCTATCCGCGACCGGACAGCCGCAGCGCAAATACCGGTACGAGCCGTTGGGTAGCGGGTTCCTGCATGTGGCGCCGCCCGACAGCTACCGCCGCCCGGACGGGATGACGGAGGAGGCCTTCAACCTCCAGTGCGCGCAAGCGATTGAGGATACGATTATCTGGGAGGGAGCTGAATCGGTGGCGGCGGTGATCATGGAGCCGGTAATTACCGGCGGCGGCGTGATTGTGCCGCATCAGGTCTATATGGACCGGGTCCAGGAAATCTGCCGTACCCACGGCGTACTGCTGATCATCGATGAGGTGATCTGCGGCTTCGGGCGGTCCGGCCGCCGGTTCGGACACCACAATTACGGAAGCAAGCCCGATATTGTAACGATGGCCAAGGGGCTGACCAGCGCCTATCTGCCCCTGTCGGCCACTGCCGTGCGGAGGGAGATCTACGAAGCCTTCAAGGATAACAGCGATGATTACGGGCATTTCCGCCATGTGAATACCTTCGGCGGGAACCCGGCCGCCTGTGCGCTCGCCCTCCGCAACCTGGAGATTCTGGAGCAGGAGAAGCTGATTGAACGCGCCGCTGTGCTGGGCAAGCGGCTGGCGGATGCCTTCGCCCGGCTCCTCAGCCACAAGCTGGTAGGCGATATCCGCAGCTTCGGGCTGGTGCTGGGTATCGAGCTGGTGGCGGACCAGGCCACCCGCGAGCCTGCCCCGCTTAGCACCGTCAAGGGCATTATTGCCGACTGCAAGGCCAAGGGGCTGATTATCGGCAAGAACGGGGACACGGTGGCAGGCTACAATAATGTGCTCACCCTCGCTCCGCCTTTATCCTCCACCGATGAGGATATCCAGTTCATCATTGATACCCTTACAGCTGTGCTGAACGGGCGCTGGGCAGAGTGAGCTTCTCCGGGTAGAGCAGCTGGTAGGCCCGCAGGGCGACCTGGATGGAGATCCGGTTCTCCGGGAGCATGAAGTCCTCGCCCAGCAGCTCGGTGATTTTGTCCAGCCGGTAGTATAGCGATTGCCGCACGATGAACAGGCTGCGCGCGGCAATCTGCTTGGAGCCGTCATGGTCGAGATACACGCGCAGCGTCAGCAGCAGCTCGCTGCCCTTCGCCTGGTCGTGGTCAATCAGCGGGCCGAGATAGCTGCGGATGAAGCTCTCCAGCGTCCGGCCGTCATTCAGGCTCAGCAGCAGCTGGAAGACACCCAGCTCCTCATACATGAGAATCGGCTTCTGGTAACAAGAGTAGAGCGACAGCGCCTGAACCGCTTCCTGGTATCCGGCATGGGCGTGCTTCAGCCCCCGGTGGGACTTGCTGACGCCGGTGACGAGCTGCAGGTCCTTCAGCTTCTCGTCGGCGCGGATATGCTGCAGGGCGTCCAGCGCCTGCTGCAGGCGCAGCTTGCCGGGCACCCGCGACTGGATGTCCAGTGCAATGACGGTCAGGCGGTTGTTCTTCAGCGTAATCAGCGGGCGGAGCGAGTGCTTCTCGAAGATCGAACGCAGCAGGAGCGAGAGGTGGAAGGTCATCGATTCCCAGTCGTTCTCCGGGCTGTTCCACTTCACTTCAGGCGGATTCTCGATCTCAATCAGGCAGACACGGTAGGGCAGCTCATTCACCAGATTGAAGTCAGGGCCGACCAGCCCCTTGAGCCGGTTGTCATCCTGGCTGCGTCCCCCGACCAGCTCCTCCACCCACAGATTCTCCGAGAAAAGCTTCCGCTCCTCCATATACCGTGTCCGCAGCAGCTCCTGCGCGATCGACAGGGAGGCGGAATCCAGCAGCAGGCAGTCGAATTCCTGCGGCTTGTGCGGGCAGACCATCAGGATATACGCCCAGGTCTGGTCCAGCGCGCCCACCGGCTTCACCGCAAGGGTCTTATGGCCGTATTCGCGGAGCTGGGGGGCGGCCTCCGGCTGCACTCCGTCCATCTCTTCGCGGAAGGCTGCGAAGGCATCCAGCAGCGGCTGCTGTTCTCCGGGCGGCAAGGCCGGGAAGAAGAGCGGTTTGCTCTGGGGCTGCACATAGACGATCTGGGTGCGGGTGCTTTTGCATAACAATTGCAGCACCTTAAGGGTTCCCTGCGAGGTCAGGGTCAGCCGGTGGAATTCACGGGAGATGCTCTCCAGCTCCTGCAGCATCCGGTGATGGCGGTTGATAATCAGGGAATGCAGATCGAGAGTGATATCGACAAAGCGCACAGTGCGGGTGAACTGAATCAGCGGAAAATCGTGCAGGTTAGCCAGAGCGATCATCTCCTGCGGAATCTCGCTGAAATAGGTCCCCAGCTCAATACACAGGCAGGCGGCGTTCCGGTCGATCAGATTCTGCATGAAGGAACAGGCGGCGGCTGTATCCCGGCTTGCGCCCATGCCGGTGGTCAGAATCATCTCTTCCCCGTGAATCAGACTCTCCAGGCTCGGACTCTCCAGCACATGTACCCAGCGGACCGCCCGGTTCAGGCCGCTCCGGCCCCCGATCAGCTCGGCCTCTGCGAAAAGCGGCCGTTTCAGCGCATCACGGATCGTTAATACTAGCTCCCAGTCCATAAGCTTCCTCCCCCATTTACAGTCAGTCCCGGCCGCTCCTGGCGCACCGGGTAAAAAATAGACTTTTGAAATTAGACAATCTGTCTAATGTAACCCGGAAACGAAATGACTATAGTGTTGAATAAGATATGTCAGGAAAACTAACTTATTATGGAGTGTGATTAGAGCTTTCAGTAGTGGTGGTGTCTATTTTACTACAATAATGGTTAGAAGTAAGTGAAATATTCAGGGAATTTCAATAATAATGTTATATTATATGACGTGATTCTACTTGAGAGCGGAAGCTGCTCATCCAGAAGGAGGGTAATCCATGGAGCTGACCTCACCGTTAACGGCAGATACACCGGATCTGATCCTGCGAAATTTCGCCGAAGTGGAGCAAGGACTCACCCGTAAGGGGGCTATCGAGGAGTCCAACCGCTGCCTGTATTGCTATGATGCGCCCTGTATTAAGGCCTGCCCGACCGGCATTAATATCCCGTCCTTTATCAAGCGGATTGCTACCGACAATCTGCGGGGCTCGGCACAGACCATTATGGATTCCAATCCTGTAGGCGCTAGCTGCGCCCGGGTCTGCCCGACGGAGGAGCTGTGCGAAGGAGCATGTGTCCTGAATGACGCTTCCGCGCCGATTCAGATCGGTCTGCTGCAGCGGTATGCTACCGACTGGGCGCTCCGCAGCGGCATTCAGCTGTTCCAGGCGGGAGAGCCTAACGGGCTGAAGGTCGCTGTGATCGGGGGCGGGCCCGCTGGCCTGTCTGCGGCACGGGAGCTTGCGCGTGAAGGCTTCAAGGTAGTCATCTATGAAGCGAAGCCGTTGGCCGGCGGGCTGAATACCCACGGCATTGTCTCGTTCCGGCTGCCGCAGGATATCTCTCTCTGGGAGGTGGAGCAGGTGGAGAAGCTGGGTGTAGAGATCCGCACGGGTGTGAAGGTAGGCGCGGATATTTCCATTGCCGGGCTTAAGGCGGAATATGATGCTATTGTGCTGGCTGCGGGGATGGGCAAGGTTCCGCCGCTGGGCATCGAGGGCGAAGGCTTGTCCGGTGTCTACGATGCGATCGAGCTGGTCGGGTCCACTAAGCCGGGCATGACAGCGCCTGAGCTGGCTGGCCGGCGGGTGGCGGTCATCGGGGCGGGCAACACGGCCATCGATGCTGCTACCTGCTCGGTGCGGCTGGGCGCAGCGAATGTGAAGATGGTCTACCGCCGGACCCGGGCGGAGATGACGGCGTATGATTTCGAATATGAATTCGCCAAGCAGGAGGGCGTAGAATTCAGCTGGCTGACCCTGCCGAAGCGGATCATCGGCGATGAGCAGGGCAAGGTCACCGCCCTGGAATGCGTACAGATGAGGCTGACCGGCGAAGCGGGGCCGGATGGACGCCAGGCTCCGGTACCGGTGGAGGGCTCGGAATTCCTGCTTCCGGTGGATGCGGTGGTAATAGCCATCGGCCAGCAGCGGCGGCTGGACCTGATTGAGGCACTGGGGCTGGCGCACCGCCGGGGTGTGGTGGAGATTGATGCGAAGACTGGCCGGACCTCTGATCCGCAGATTTTTGCCGCCGGGGATATGGTGTTCGGCACAGGCGCAGGGGAGGCGATGGTCGTCTCCGCCGCACAGCAGGGCAAGGCAGCCGCCTATGCAATTTGCGAGCAGTTGTCCGGGCGTCTGGATCGTGCAGCCGGTTCGGCTGTATAACCTGGGCTTCTATTTAGCTTCTTAGGAGAGGGAGGGAATCGAAATGGCAGATCTCCGTATTGATTTTGCAGGCATTCAGTCACCGAATCCGTTCTGGCTGGCCTCGGCGCCGCCTACGAATACAGGCTATCAGGTGCAGCGCGCCTTCGAGGCGGGCTGGGGAGGCGCGGTGTGGAAGACGCTCGGCGAGCCGGTGATCAACACCTCCTCCCGGTTCGCCGCTGTTCATTTTGGCGGGCAGCGGGTGGCAGGCTTCAATAATATTGAGCTGATCACTGACCGGCCGCTGGAGGTCAATCTGAAGGAAATCGCCGAGACGAAGAAAAGGTTCCCGGACCGGACAATCATTGCCTCCCTGATGGTAGAGCCGAAGCGGGAGAAATGGCATGAGATCGTCAAGCGTGTCGAGGCAGTCGGCGTGGACGGGCTGGAGCTGAACTTCGGCTGTCCGCATGGCATGGCGGAGCGGGGGATGGGCGCGGCTTCCGGCCAGCAGCCGGATCTGGTGCAGGCGCAGACGGCGTGGGTCAAGGAGGTGGCACAGACGCCGGTCATCGTGAAGCTGACCCCGAACATCACCGACATCACGGTCGTTGCCCGCCATGCGGTCAAGGGCGGCGCCGATGCGATCAGCCTGATCAATACGATCAACAGTCTGGCCGGGGTGGACATCCATAGCTGGAACACGATTCCGCATGTCGGCGGACAAGGGGCGCACGGAGGCTATTGCGGTCCGGCAGTCAAGCCGATTGCCCTCAGCATGGTGGCGGAATGTGCCCGCGACCGTGAGGTCGGCGTACCGATCTCCGGCATTGGCGGTATTTCCACCTGGCAGGATGTTGTGGAGTTCATGCTGATGGGCTCGACCGGAATTCAGGTCTGCACGGCGGTGATGCACCACGGCTTCCGGATTGTTGAAGAGATGATCGACGGCTTGAACAATTACCTGGATGACAAAGGCCTGTCCTCCGTTATGGAGCTGATTGGCAAGTCTGTACCCAGATATTCCAACTGGGGCGACCTTGACCTGAATTACAAAGTGGTTGCGCGGATCAACGAGGAGCACTGCATTAACTGCAACAAATGCCATATTGCCTGTGAGGATGCCTCGCATCAATGCATCGATATGCTGACGGATGCTGCGGGCAAGGCCATTTTGCAGGTGCGTGAAGAGGATTGTGTAGGCTGTAACCTGTGTTCCATTGTCTGCCCGGCAGACGGCGCCATCGATATGATTGCTGTGGACACGGGGGCAGCCCCGATGAGCTGGAATCAGCGCAATCAGATCATTAGCGGACTGGGCAGCTCCTATTCCGAAGTGGAGGTGGGTTAAGATGAAGAAGCTGATCAAGAACGGGATTATCGTTACGGCAGCGGATACGTACAGCGGAGAGGTCCTGATTGAGGATGGAATCATTACGGGTATTGGTCTTGACCTGGATGCGGCAGGGGCGGAGGTGATCGATGCTTCCGGCTGCTATGTGTTCCCTGGCGGGATTGATCCTCATACCCACCTGGATATGCCCTTCGGCGGCACAGTGACTGCCGATGACTTCGAGACCGGCACCATCGCCGCTGCCTATGGCGGGACGACCACCGTGATCGACTTCTGCCTGACCCAGAAGGGCCAGCCGCTTCAGCAGGCCGTAGATACCTGGCATAACAAATCGCAGGATAAAGCCGTCATTGACTACAGCTTCCATCTGATGGTCTCAGAGCTGAACGACCAGGTGCTGGGCGAGCTGCCGCAGATTATCGAGCAGGAGGGCATTACCTCGCTGAAGGTATTCATGGCCTACAAAAATACATTCCAGGCCGACGACGGCGTACTCTACAAGACGCTGCTGGCAGCGAAGCGCGAAGGGGCGCTGGTGATGGTACACGCTGAGAACGGCGATGTGATTGAGTATCTGGTAGACCAGGCGCTTGCCGCAGGAAATACCGATCCGGTGTATCATGCTCTGACCCGTCCTCCTGAGCTGGAAGGCGAAGCGACGGGCCGGGCGGCGTATTTGACCGGGATGGCGGATTCGCAGCTCTATGTTGTGCATGTCACCTGTGCCGAGGCCGTGTGGAAAATTGCCGAAGCCCGCAAAAAGGGGCTGCGCGTCTACGGCGAGACCTGCCCGCAGTATCTGGCGCTGGATGTGACGGCGCTTGCGCAGCCGGATTTCGAAGGGGCCAAGTATGTGTGGTCGCCTCCGCTGCGCGAGGTGTGGAACCAGGAGGTGCTGTGGGATGCGCTCTGGAGCGGCACGCTGCAGACGATCGGCTCCGACCAGTGCTCGTTCAACTTCAAGGGGCAGAAGGAGCTGGGGCGGGGCGACTTCTCGAAGATTCCGAACGGCGGGCCGACGATCGAAGACCGGTTCAGCCTGCTCTACTCCGAGGGCGTGGAGAAGGGGCGGATTACCCTGAACCGGTTCGTGGATATCATCTCCACTTCAAGCGCCAGACTGTTCGGCCTGTTCCCGCAGAAGGGGACCATCGCGGTCGGCAGTGACGCAGATATCGTGATCTTCGACCCGGCAGCAGAGCGGATTCTGTCTGCGGAGACCCATCATATGAATGTGGACTATAACGCATTTGAAGGGATGAAGGTGAAGGGCGAGCCGGTCTCGGTACTCAGCCGGGGCGAATTCGTGATCCGTGACAAGGTATTCGTCGGAGCCGCAGGTAAGGGCAAGTACCTGCACCGCAAGCGCTTCGGGGCCGCTCAGACGGCCCCGGCTGCGGCAGAGATCAGCGGGGGAGTGGTCTGAGATGTCAGCATTCGCAGAGTTCGAGGAGGAGCGCCGGCAGATCGACAGTCTGCTCGGTCAGGGCTATACGGTTGCGGGCATTATGGAAGACCTGGACGGCGCCAGGGTCAAGTTCATCCGCAGGGAGCAGCCGTCCGGAGCGCCGGTGGAGCTGCTGCTGCTCACCGCCGATGCGCGCAAGCATGTGACGGCAGTGCTTCATGGCGGAACCGGATCGGTGAAGGCGCTTGAAGCCCACGCATAAACGTAAACCGGAATAATGGAGATCAAGCTACGAACGTCGCTGACGTGGGCTTGGTCTTTTTGTGTGTGCAGGGAGTTGTGAGTTACGTCTACCCGTGGATAAGTGCGCTTACGAATGGCCGGCAGGCAGGTAACTGGTCCCGATGTAATAAGAAAAACCGATCACATTGGGACCGGGGAGCGGCGCGCACTCCCATGGTTGCCCTCTGACTAGCAGGTTGGCGAAGAGTTCATTCGTATGTATTCATGGCGGAGGATCGACATGATCTGGATGGACTCAAATCCCTCTTCAGTCCGTAGACATTCGCGCAGTGTGCCTTCCAGCTTGAAGCCGGTATTGGCATAGAGCCGTTGTGCTCTTACATTATGATCTTTAACATCCAGCCATAGCCGGTGAGTATCTGTATGAGCGAATGCCCAATGGATCAGCAGCTTCAGTGTTAAGGTTCCATAGCCGCGGCCCTTGGTCTGAATGACAAGCCGTCTGATGTTAATTGTGAGATCCGGGTCCTGAATTCCGGTAAGGATTACGTAACCCTCGCTTCCCCCCGCTGGACCCTCGACAATGAGATGTATGATATCTTTGTCCGTCAAGGCTGCTGCGTGCTGCTCCCTGCTCCACTGTCCAACGAACCTGCGGTTTAGCTCGTGCCCTTCGGCAGACAGGACAAAGTCGAGATCCTCCAGTGTCGTGGGCCGTAAATTGATAAGGTCTGAATGCAGCATTATCTCCACCTGCTTCCCTGAGTATGTATACAGCCATAGTACAGGAAGTATCGCCAGCTGCCAATCTGTTAGAGTAAGTAGGTGGAGTGGATCTGGTCCGCAGAATATCTTCTATACCAGACGTTTGCCTAATGGACGTTCGGAGAAGACCGAGACGGAAGGGGATGGGACAATATCCACCCGAGCCGGAGCGCTGACCGTCACATCGGGGGAATAGAGGTAGAAGCTGCTGCCTGCCTCGGAGGTACGGATTCGGGTGAATTCATTGGCCAGACTGATCAATGAGGAGGAAGCCAGGGTGTGTTCTTTGATCCGCAGCTTGAAGGTGGCCAGGGTCTGGTTCACGGCCGGAATGGACTGCTGCCCGCCGTCTGCTTCGACCTGGATATCAATACCGCGTATACTGGTGTTCATTCCGAGATAGATGCTGCCGTCCACAGGGTTCTGGAAATGGAATGCCTGCCGGTTACTAACTTCCTCTCCTGCCGTATAGTTGCCTTCGGTATATACGGAGTGCTGCGTGTATTCGAGGTTGCTGAACACCTCACTGTCGTATTGAACAATAAAGTTGAAGTAGCTGTAGCCGTTGTCGCCTGGAGCAAAATCTCTCAGATGTACCTGAACAGTGACCTCTTCGCCTGGCGAATAGGTCTCTTTGTCGGTGGTGACCTCAACACGCATTGCCGGAGAGGTAGTATCCACGGTTACTTCGCGGATCATGGATAACATCAGCGGAAGAACCTTGATGCGTCTGACAGCTTGTTTGAAGCGGAACCTTCTATTCATGTTACATCCCCCATTGCCCTAATTGATTGCATTCTTGTGCACAAATGCTAGTCTATATGAGCAATGGTAACAATTGTCACTGATAAAACACTGATAAAACGCTGATAAAAGTCGAACATTGCCATAAAATATCGAAAACTCACACTCTGTACGGCCCGGCAGCCGGACCGTACGCCCCTACCTGCCCAGCCGCTCATACTCCTCGGTGAACCAATCCGGCAATTCATCGCCCGTCTCCGCAATATATGAATTACGGAACTGGGTGTAACTGCGATGGGCACGCAGCGGCTTGCCGATTTCGTAATAGATGGAGATCAGCCGCAGAGTATAGCTCTCCTCCAGCGGTTCCAGCTCGGTCAGGCGCACCGCATAATCCTCGGCCTCGTACGGTCTGCCAGTCTGGACCAGCTCCAGGGTAAGCTGCTCCAGCAGCTTAAGATACAAGCGGCGGTATTTATCACGCGCGGCATATACCCACAGGCTGTCCAGCGATTGCAGCAGATCGCCTGTATACAGGGCCGCCGCCCTGCGCATGTCTTCGAACTGGTTACTCTGCAGAGCGAGTGTGGCAGCATCGTAGAACTGCTCGGTGTCACCCTCAATACCGCGCGATTCCAGCCGGTAGTTCTCCCTGTTGAAGCTCAGCTCGATGCTGTCCTCGAGCCCCGCCTTCTTCAGGGTTTTGCGGATCTGATAGACGGTGGTGTGCAGATACTGCTTGCCCTTCTCATAATTCCACTGGGGGAACACATCGTTCAGAATCAGGCTGACGCTGCCCTGCCGGTGAATCCACAGATAAGCGAATAGCTCCTGCGCCTTGTGGGTTCTCCATTTCACGGTGCCCTGCGGGCTGGTCAGCTCATCATTCCCGAGGAGACGGAAGGCCATCTGTTCATCCCCAGTTCCGGCGGTTACGGAGGTCTTACGTTTGCTGAGCAGCTTGTTCCAGGTCTTCAGCAGACGCGAGGGGTCCACGGGCTTCAGCAGATAATCCATCGCCGACAGGTCGAAGGCCTCGACGGCATAATTCCGGTAGGCGGTGACAAATACAATGTCGGTATCCGGCGACAACGGCAGCAGCTTCTCGGCAAAAGCGAGCCCGGACAGCTCCGGCATCTGAATGTCCAGGAACAGAATATCCGGCTTCAGCTCGGCGGCGGCGGTGAAGGCCTCATACGGATTATCGTAAGTCAGAACAGAGGAGATACCCTCACACTGGAGCAGCAGCTCCTGCATCTGCTCCAGTGCCGGCTGTTCGTCATCAATGACCATGACTGAGATACTCAGGAGAACTCATCCTTCCACTTGGGATTTTCCATTGGGATTGTTATAGTTACATCTATGCCTCCGTCGGCTCCGCGGGTGATCACCAGCGGACGGCCGAACTGGGTCAGCAGCCGCCGGTTAATATTGCGCAGGCCGATGCCGGTACCTCCCCCATGCGGAGAACGGTATCCCTCCATCATCCAGGAGGATAATTGTTCATCGCTCATTCCCTTCCCGTTATCGGAGACGGTAATCAGGATGTCATTGCCTTCTTGCCGGGTGGAGATGATAACTGTTCCTCCACCGATCTTCTCCATCAGTCCGTGGCGGACGGCATTCTCTACAATCGGCTGTACAATCAGCGGCGGCAGCGGGAATTCGCTGACCCCGATGTGATACCGTGCCTTCAGCCGCTTGCCGAACCGGGCCTGCTCCAGCGACAGATAGGCTTCGATCAGCTCCAGCTCTTTCTCGAACGGAATGGCGGTCTCCTGGTTGCTGAAGTCGAAGCTCCCGCGCAGGAAGTGGCTCAGATCATAGAGGAGCTGCTGGGTCTTCTCGGTATCGCGGGTGCTCATCCAGATGATGGTGTTGATCGCATTGTAGAGAAAATGGGGCTTGATCTGCGCGCGCAGCATGGCGATCTCGGAGCTGAGCCGCTCGGAGACTGACCGTCTGAGCTGGACCAGTGTATTGACGCGTCCCTTGAGATCGCTCCAGGCATACGGCTTATGGATGAAGTCATTCGCACCGGCGCGGAAGGCTGCCTCATTGAAATGAAGCTGCTGTCCCGCAGTAGCCATCAGGACCGGCAGATCCAGAGGGGTGTAGGTCTGGCGGATGAGCCTGCACAGCTCAAGGCCTGACATTTCCGGCATCATAACATCGATAATACAGAGATCGAAGCTGCGGTCAGCGGCGAGCAGGGCGAGCGCTTCCCTGCCGCTGCTGCGGGTGGAGATGCTGTACTGCTCCAGCGACAGCAGATTGGTCAGCGCCTTCAGATTGGCATAATCGTCATCGACAATCAGAATACGCGGAGCATGGGGCGCTGCCGGATCAGCCGATTGCGGAGGGTCGGCTGAACGATACCTCCAGCTGTCGTCCAGCATCTCCGGCGGCGGCTGGACCGGCCGGTCCGGCTGGAGGAGCGGCGGTTCCCCGGCTTCCCGGGCACAGGCGGCTTCCGCTTGCGTCCCCGGGAGAGTGAAGGTGAACGTGCTGCCGTAGCCTACCCGGGATGACACAGAGATGCTGCCCCCGTGCAGCTCTACCAGCTTGCGGCTGATGGCAAGACTCAGCCCAAGTCCCCCGGTCTCCAGCGAGTCAGCCTCACTGATCTGCTCATAATCGCGGAAGATGCTCTCGAACTGATCTTCGGGAATGCCGCGTCCCGTATCAGTCACCGCAACGGACACGAAGGCCTCCTGCCAGGCGGCCTCGATCACCACACTGCCGCGGTCCGTGAACTTCAGCGCATTATCCAGCAGCGTGTAGAGAATCTGCATCAGCCGCTGCTCGTCCGCCTGGACCAGATAGACGCCCGGCGGAATGTGGTTCTTGATGCGGATGCTGCCCTTCTTGTTAAGGAACTGGAAGACCTCAATGACAATCGCGGCCACCCCTTGAACATCTACCGTCCCCCAATGCAGAGTGATACGCTGGTGCTTGATCTGCTCATAATCCAGAATGTCCCGGACCAGGAAGGCCAGCCGCCTGCCGGTCCCGAGAATCAGCCGCATATCCTCCCGCTGGGACAGGCTGAGCTGACCGCCTGCTCCCTCATGCATAGACTGGGCGATATTGATAATGGCATTCAGCGGGGTGCGCAGCTGGGTCGAAGTTTTGAGCAGGAATTCGTCCTTATCCCTGTCCTTACGCTCCAGTTGAAGGGACAATTGCTTGATCGTCTGATACGCATGGGCATGACGCGCGGACAGGAACAGCCCCTCGGCCAGAATAAAGACCGGTCCGGGCAGCGGCGGGACAATATAGAGCTCTGTGCCCAGGAAGAGATTGCTGGTTAAGGAGCAGGTGAACATGACGGCGGCAACAACCCCGATGAGCAGATAATAGGAGCCGGTCTCGCGCAGGTAGATGGCCTTCACCATGATATAGAAGGTGTAACAGACAGAGATGAAGCTGACTGCCAGCAGGATTCCGGTGATTCTGGAGTAGACCAGCGTGGATGTCAGCAATACAATACCGCAGAAGGCCAGGGCATAGACGAAGCAGAACCGCTTGAAGAACCGGGAATAGAGTGCAGGAAACAGGGAATACGTATAGCTGGACATACAGTAGAACCCGACCATCCCGGATATGGACTGCAGCTTGCTGAACCACTCATACGGCAGGGATGGGGCATAATCGAACAGCAGCTTCTCGCTGTGTGTCAGCATATAGAGGACGATCATGAAGCAATAGATTGCCAGATGAAGTGAGGACTTATCCTCCTTGCGCTGAAATCCCTGCCCGAAGAAATAGAAGCCGATACAAGCAAAGCCCGCCACCAGCAGGATATCGTAGGTGCTGTTCCGCTCGTTGACCGCCTGGATGGCGGCGGGCGTTCCGATGCGGAGGGGTTCGGCAATACCTCCGCCGGCATAGGTGAAATCGGAGACATGGATCAGAATCTCCGCAGTGTTGTTCTTGCTGCTGAAGGTTACGGTATAGGGCTGGTTGCGCGGCTCCGTAGCCTGCCGGGATTCGCCCGGCGTTCCGCTTCCGCCCAGGCGCTCACCGTTCACGAACACCTCGCTGGCATTGCGGATATTCGTCACCTTGAGGGAGTAGACCGGTACCTCGGGCGGAAGCTGGACCAGCAGGCGGTAGGTCGCATAGCCGTAGCGGGAGAAGCCGGTGGCTTCGCTCCAGGGGGCCCATGCTCCGGGCACAGGCATATAAGCCGGCGTCTCTGGAGCCGGGCGGGTGCTCTGCGGGTCCAAGTGCTGCTGCCAATAGAACTCCCATTCTCCGCCCAGCGGATAAACCGAAGTGTCATCGAAGGTGCAGGCGGACAGATCCGCCCAGCCGGACCGGGGCGTATAGCAGGCCGGTGAAGTGCTGCGGAGCAGCGGAAATACAGCGGCTCCGGTGAGCAGGCCGATGCAGAGCAGGGCCAGCACTCTTTGAGCCAGCAGGCTGTAATCAAATGTTCTCATGAAGACCTCACTTCGGGCTGGCGGTAGATTCAGTCAAGATTTCCGTTCATACAGGAGTCAGCCCGGATTCATAATGTCCGGGTACCCTTTGAATTCATCATATCTCCGGCGGCTTACGCTTGTCCAGCCTGTTCGTCCGCGGATCGACACGGAATATCCCCCGTTATGGATCTACTCCGGGTCTCAGAGAAGCTGAAAGTATTGTATAATTGAAGCTCACTTGCTGTATCTCTAGGGGAATAGCGAAGAATTCTGTATGTCACAGGGAGCGCTGAAGAAATGTATGCAATAGATATCATGTCATGGCTGACCGAGGAACGGCTGCGGATGCTGCTGGAGCAGTACCGTTCGCTCGGGCCGCTGCCGGGTGTGGGGCTGACCTTCATGAAGTCCTTTGTGCCGCCGCTGCCGACGATTGCGATTGTCGGTCTTAATGCAGCGGTGTACGGATTATGGCTGGGGTTCCTGTATTCGTGGATCGGTCTCGTGGCTGGCTGTACCGTTACCTTCCTGATTATCCGGGCGATTGCCACCCACCCCTACCTGGATAAATGGGCGAAGCGGCCCAAGGTGGCCAAGGCCATGACCTGGGTCCGCCAGAGCGGGTTCAGCTACGTATTCCTGCTCAGCCTGTTTCCGGTGGGCCCGTTTGTAGTGATTAATATGGCTGCCGGCCTGGCCGGAATGAAGCTGCGCTCCTTCCTGATTGCCTTGTGCGCAGGCAAAGCGATTATGGTGCTCGCCGTATCTTATATCGGCAACGATGTGGAACGGTTCATCCGCCATCCGGGGGAGCTGATCTATGTGGTGCTGTTCATCGGATTGTCACTCTGGGGGGTCAAAGCGATTGAGGCCGGGTTCGCCCGGCGGGCGCGGGAACGGGAGCTGCGCAGCAAGCCGCTACAGAACGAATAGTCTGCTGATCTCCTCTGGTGTCCCGCCCCGTTCTGCGGCATGCAGCCAGCTGTTCGTAGCCGCATTGTAGCTGTAGTCGCCTGCCCATTCTTCATGATGGGCCGCGATGGACCTTACGGCGCAGAGCATATGCTCCACCTCACGGTCGGTCATGATCGGGTGCAGGGACAGGCGGACCCAGCCCGGCTTCAGCGACTGGTCTCCGGCTTGAATCGCCTGGATGAACGCCTTGGATTGCTCAGGGCCGAGCCCGAGCAGCTGATGGCCGTAGGGTCCGGCGCAGGAGCAGCCTCCGCGGGCCTGAATGCCGAAGCGGTCATTCAGCAGCCGTACCGCCAGATTGTAATGAAGCTCCTTCATGGTGAAGGAGATGATGCCATGGCGCTCGGACTGGGCTCCCTCCAGCACGGAGCAGCCGGGAATCTGGGCAAGCCCGGAGAGCAGCCTACGGCACAGCTCCTGTTCCCGGAGGGCCATATACTGGCCGGGGCCGTTCATCTGCTCCTTCAGACGGATGCACAGCGCGGTGCGGATGGCCTGGAGGAATCCGGGGGTGCCGCCGTCCTCACGAACCTCGATATCATCGATATAGCGGCGGCCGCCCCAGCGGTTCACCCAGACCACGGTGCCTCCGCCGGGCTCATCCGGCAGGCGGCCGGTGCAGAGGGCGGTGTCGAACAGCAGCACGCCGCCGGTGCCGGGGCCGCCAAGGAATTTGTGCGGGGAGAAGAAGACTGCGTCCAGCTTCTCCAGCGGGGAAGCCGGGTGCATGTTGATCTCTGCATAAGGAGCGCTGGCGGCGAAGTCCACGAAGCAGACCCCGCCATGCCGGTGCATCAGCGCCGCGAGCTGATGGTAGGCGGTCTCTATGCCGGTGACATTGGAGCAGGCAGTGAAGGAGCCGATCTTGAAGCGGCGGCTCCGGTAACGCAGAAGCAGCTCCTCCAGCTGCTTCAGATCCACCCGTCCGCCCGCTCCGGACGGAACGGTCACCACATCGCCGATGCCCTCCTGCCAGGGCAGGAGGTTGGAGTGATGCTCCATATGGCTCACGAAGATGACCGGCCGCTCCTCCGGCGGGCAGACGGCTTCCGGCGTCAGCCATTCCGGCAGCTTCAGGCCCATAATCCGCAGCAGCTTGTTCACTGCCCCGGTGGTGCCGTTGCCGCAGAAGAGCAGCGCATCGGCGGGACCGGCATTGACATGCCGGCGGATGATCTGCCGCGCTTCCTGATAGGCCAGGGTCATCGTCAGTCCGGTGGTGTTAGAGTCGGTATGCGGATTGCTGACATAAGGGCCGAAGGTCTCCTGCATTTTGCGCTCAATCGGCTCATACAGGCGGCCGCTGGCGGTCCAGTCGGCATAGAGCAGCGGCTGGCGCCCGTACGGGGTGGAGATCAGATGGCGGCTGCCGATCGTATGCTCACGGAATGCCGCGAAATGCTCCTGCAGTGAAGACGGCACCTCTGCTGCAGCGGGGCGTTGGATACTGAGCACGGACAATCCCTCCAGGCATATGGCTTAAGTCTTGGTCTGCCCCAGTATATGCCCCTGGCGGGAAATAGGTTAATGCCCATGAGATGCCCTTCAAAAGCCTTCTCAGATAAAGAGCTGAATATCGCTCTCCAGCGCGTCTCTCAGATAAGCGGCAGCATCGATAATCTCCACCTCCGGCAGCAGCTCCTCGGGCTTGAAGCCCATTATCTCCACCGACAGCTTGCAGGCGTAGAACTTGATGTTTTTTTTGCGCGCGCCCTTCAGGAAATGAATCAGCTTCGGGGCATGCTGGTCCTCCATCATCTCCTCCAGCATCAGCTTGCCGAGCCCGCTGAAGTTCATCCGCGAGAGCGGCAGCTGCTCCGGTCCCTTGGGCGTAATCACGTCCATCAGCTTCTCGTAGATACTCTTGTCTTCCAGCGTCATAGTGTCCGGGTCCCGGACCAGGAACAGCCCCCAGAAGGAGAAGAACATCGTTACCTCAACCTCGATATCCCTCGCCGCATTGGCCAGAATCAGCCCCGCCATCGCTTTGTCATATTCTCCGCTGAACATCAGCAGATTCAATTTTTTACCCATTCGCCAGCCCTCCATTGGTATCCATAGAATGTCATTAGTATGGTTACCCGGAGGGAAAGTATGCCTGTACCGTCTACGAAGCCAGCTTGCGGATCTCATCGGCAGGCAGCGGAGGGTGGAAGAGGAAGCCCTGGATATGCGGGCAGTTGTGCTGCACCAGGAAGGCAAGCTGCTCCTCGGTCTCAACGCCTTCAGCAATCAGGTCGTAACCTAACTGTGAGGCGACGAAGACAATGGATTTAATAATGGTCTCATCAATGGAGCTGACGCCGATGCCGGTGATGAAGGTGCGGTCAATCTTGATTTTGTTCACGGGAAAATGCTTCAGGTAATTCAGGGAAGAATACTTCGTTCCGAAGTCATCGATCGAGACGATGATTCCGTGATCGCGCATCTGCTGCAGCAGCGGATAATGCTCTTCAAGCAGGGCGGTGCTCTCCGTGATCTCGAACTCCAGCACCCCGGTATCCAGCCCGTACTGGCCCAGCACAGCGAACAGATTCTCGATCAGATTGCGGTTGTAGAACCAGCTGTTGGAGATGTTGATCGAGGTCCGCAGCAGCGGCATGCCCATGCCCCGCCACTCACACAGCTGGCGGCACACCTCGCGCAGCACCCAGTCAGTCAGCTGAATCATCAGCCCGGCCTCTTCGACGGCTGTAATGAACATTCCCGGGCCGATCAGCCCTTTCTCGGGATGATTCCAGCGGACGAGGGCCTCAATGCCGATCATCTGGCCGGTGACGGCGTTGATCTGAGGCTGGTAATGCAGCACGAATTCCTCGCGTTCGAGGGCCGTGTGCAGGTATTTGGCAATCATCGTCTTCTGCTCCAGCTTCTCGCGCAGCCCCCAGTCGAAGATGAAATAATTAGCCTCTTCCAGCGACTTGGCGCGGTACATGGACATATCGGCGAATTTCAGCAGGTCGTCCGTATTCTGTGAATGCTCGGGGTACAGGGAGATTCCGATGCTGGTAGACAAGCTGATATGGGCGCCGGAGATCAGCAGGGTCTGTGAGATCAGCGCACTGATCTGCGCCGCCATGGCAGGAATCCCTGCGCGCGGCAGATCCGGGAAGACCATGACGAACTCATCTCCGCCGGTACGGGCGAACAGCTTGAAGGGCAGATTCCCCGTCTTCAGCCGTCCGGCCAGGGTCTTGATGACCTGATCGCCGATGGAGTGGCCTAAGGTATCGTTGATCTCCTTGAAGCGGTTGAGGTCAAAAAAGAACAGGCTATAGGTCTGCGTCGGGTCGGAGCTCTGCAGCAGGCGCTTGAACTCGTCCATGAAGTAACGCCGGTTCGGAATCTCCGTCAGGCTGTCATAATGGGCAAGCTTCTCATAGAGCCGTTTGGAGATCCGCAGATCGCGGGTACGGATGCTGACGACCCGCTCCAGCTCACGGTTGAAGCGGCGCTGGTACCAGAAAATATAGAGAATAAAGGCAATCACAAGCAGGAAGGCGATATCGATCCACAGGACGCTGAGGAATACCTGCCACTTCTTGTAGGGAGGCAAGGAAACGCCCATCAGCCAGTGCTGGTTATAGGCGGTCACAGGAATGGTCAGTTTCGGGTCTTTCGTATGGGAATTCTCACCGAACAGGAAGGTGTGGTCTGTAGCGGTCACATGGATATGGCTGTCCTTGAAAGCCAGCTGGTTGATGATATTATCCATCTTGACGGTCACCGAGACAACGCCCTCGAAGGCATTATTCCTGTAAATGGCTTGCCGGATTACCATACCATAGCCGCCTTGGGCCAGATTACGGGGACCGTCAATCGTAATACTGCGGGAGCGCAGAGTCTCTTGAACCAGGCCTGGAGAAGACAGGGAAGGATCCAGCAGCAGGCTTTTGCCGAGCAGGGATGTATTGCCTTCAAGCGGATAGAGGTAACGGATCAGGCCGTCAGGAGCAATCATAATGTTCATGACATTGCTTGCGTTGTTCGCATGGGAGGTGACCAGGTAATTGCGGATGACCTCCGGATCGGCTTCGAAGCCAACGGTTTGAATAAAGGAGCTGACGCCCTTGACGATCGCGACCCGTTCTTCAATATTCGAAGTGAGCATCACCGCCTGAGAGGACAGATCCGCCTTCACGGCCCTGTATTCCCGGTTCAAGGAGACGGAATAATAGTAGAAGAGAGAGAGCTGCAGCACCACGATGAAGCTGATGATGATCGTTAAAGGCTTTTTACTGAGGAAAGCCATGAATTGCCTCCGATACCCGAAAAATTAAGCGTTGTTGTCTTAGTGGGTTGTAACCGTGCCTGCATGGCGGGGAATTGTCGAGATATGTCGCAGGTGTTTCTATAGCATGTCATTTTTAACGTATTTGCGCAAGGGAAATCCTAACAAAACATGCTTGAATTCAAAAACGGATAAATACGGTCTGCCCGGGGACAGTGTGTATTTATCCGCTGAAGTGTTAGCGTGTGGGTAACAATAATGAGGCCGAGGCAAAAGACTACTTCTTGAAGATGCGCAGCGGTGCGCCAACCGGCAGGAAGGTACGTCCGAAATGGGCATTCAGCACGGAAGCGCCGCAGCCGTAGAGCGATACAATTCCGATGAGAAGCTCCGATACGGCAGCCAGCTTATGGAAGAATTCTGCAGCGACCCCGAAGGCATTCATCGAGAGGCCCAGGAAGAGAAAGTCGATCAGAATGAAGATGATCAGCAGTACGCGGTTCGCCTCGACGGCACCCAGAGTCATGAAGAGGGTGAATACCAGATATCCGGCAAAAACAAAGCCGAGCTGCTTGGGATCAACGCCCTCTGCCAGCACTGCGCCGAACACACCGAGCTTGATCAGCCAGCTGGCTCCCATACCGAACCAGAAGAACGCATAGGCGCCGAAGGCGGTCATGCCGAAGGTGTTGTTGTGCTTGGCATCCTGAATGGATGCGAACAGCTGGGCGAAGGCTCCGAGGAAGATGGCCCACGGGATACAGTAGCTCAGGCCTGTTGTGATTTCGAGCTTTTGGGAAGAAGCGACCAGGGTGACGATAGCCAGTCCGAACAGGCCGATGGCGCTGGGGTCGGCGGTGATGATTTTGACGGATTGGGCGGATTGCGGTTGCGCTGACATAACGAAGAAAGCCTCCAATATTTATAAGTGTTCGCATAGATAACAGCACCCGCTTCCGGGTGCTGTTATCAGCTTGCCTATCATATCATATCGCCCGTAGCTTGCCTATAAGATAAGTTCTCACTTGGGCTTGCCATCATATTGCTCCTGTTCCAGAAAAGAATACAGCGCGTCCGCCCGGAGCGGCCGGCTGATATAGTACCCCTGAAGCTCATCGCTGCCCAGTGTGCGCAGCCTGTCGAACTGCTCCTTCTGCTCAATGCCTTCGGAGACCACCCGCAGCCCCAGATTATGGCTCAGCTCGATAATCGCCTTGACCAGCACGCCGCCCCGGGCATCCTGAGACATCTCCGAGACGAAGGAGCGGTCAATCTTGATGACATCGACCGGGAAGCGGCGCAGATAGCTCAGGGAGGAGAAGCCGGTGCCGAAGTCGTCAAGCGAGATCCGGAAGCCGTGGGCCCTAAGCTGCTGCAGCGACTGGAAGATGCCGTCGCCGGAGACGAGAACGCTCTCGGTGATCTCCAGCTCCAGGCTCGATGCAGGCAGCCCGTAGGTGTCCAGAAGCTCCAGCAGCAGCTCCAGCAGGCCGGGCTGCATCAGCTGCAGCGCTGAGATATTGACTGCGGCGGTAAGCTCCAGGCCTTGCATGCGGAACTCGCGCAGATCGGAGCAGACCTGGCGCAGCACCCAGGTACCGATGCCTATAATCGAGCCGCTGCTCTCGGCCAGCGGAATGAATTCGGCCGGCGAGATGCTGCCATGGTCCGGGTTATTCCAGCGCAGAAGGGCCTCTACCTTGGTGACCTGCAGGTGGCCGGCGCCGAGAATCGGCTGGTAATGCAGCTCGAACTCGTTCCCGGCGGCCGCATGGAGAAGCTGCTGGGCGAGCACCTTCCTGCGCCGGATGCCTGCCTCCAGCTCCCCGGAATACTGGAAGATGTTATTGCGGCCGTTCTCCTTGACATGGAACATGGCCAGATCAGCCTGCTTGACCAGATCATCGGCGTCTTCCCCGTTCAGCGGATAGATACTGGTGCCGATGCTGGCGGTGCTGTACAGCAGATGGCCCTTGATCCGGTGCGGCATGGAGAGCGTCTCCTGAATACGGGAGAGCTGAACAGCCATGCTGGCGGCATCCGGAACATCGTAGAGCAGAATGGTGAATTCATCCCCGCCGAGCCGCGAGACTACATCCTGCCTGCCGACCACACGGGTCAGCCGGAACGCGGTCTCCTTCAGGATGGCATCGCCGAAATCATGCCCCAGCATATCGTTGACCGTCTTGAAATGATCCAGATCGATGAAGACCAGGACCAGCTGGCGGCCGCTGCCCTTAAGCGCAGCAATGGCTTCATTCAATTTGTCAAAAAAAAGCGAGCGGTTCGGCAGCCGGGTCAACGGGTCCAGCATCGATTGCTGGCGCAGCTCATCCTGGGTCTGTTCCAGCGAGTCAAGCATCCGGTTGAATTCCATCTCTACCTCACTGAACTCATCCTGAACAGTGGGGGGGATGCGGACCGACAGATCCTTGCTGCTGCCGATGAACCGGATATTGCTGACCAGGGCAGAGATCCGGCGCAGAATGGAGCGGTTGACGAACAGGAGACTTGCGGCAAGCAGCAGCAGAATGAAGAGGAAATAGTACGGGCGGAAGGCACCGAGCGCCTTAATCCCGCTGTCATACAGCTCACGGGGCTTCTCCAGGGAGAGCACCAGCCCGGAATTGCCGAACAGATCCCTCATCACGGCGTGAATGGTCATCTGTCCGCCTGCAGGCGGGCTGGTCCAGATACGGCTGCCGCCGCTGTCCGCCAGCAGCGCCGGGGTCAGGCTGCCGATCTGAATGCGGGACTCCGGAGCATCCCGGAGCTTGGCGATCTCTTCCTTACGGAGCATCCGCCCGGCAACCGCTGTTCCGGGGGAAGGCTTGTCTGCGCTGCTGTTCAGCACAGGTGCAAGGGTAACCAGCATCAGGCCCTTGTCCAGATTCACAAGGCCCGTTCTGCTCTCGCCGGCTGTTCTGGGGGCGGGCAGGCGGTTATGGATCATCCCGATCAGCGTCAGCTGCTCCCGGGATAGAGGGGTGACCGTTCCGGCGGCTTCATCATAGGAGCCGCCGGAACGGGGCTGGCCGCTATCATCAAGCAGGGCAATAAGATCAAAGCGGTTCATGGGATAGGCAGCCGGATCAAGGCTGCGGGTAATGAAGGCTGTATCGGCAGGGCCCGAGGAGACGGAGCCTTGATCCGCCGGGGAGGCCATGAAGGTATAGGTCTCATCCCGTATGGTGAAATTCAGCAGCCGGGCTCTCATATTCTCCAGCTCCTGGTCATATGCAGCGACGGTTTGCTCCAGGCTGCGCCGCAGCCCGGCCTCATCCAGCTGGACGAAGCGGTTCAGCAGAAACGTATGGAGCAGCAGGTAAGTGATGCCCATTCCGAGTCCAACAGCCAGACTAATGAAGATGATTATTTTTTGACGGAGTCTCATGATGTTCCCCTTTAGGATGTCAGACTTAATAGGAAATAAGTACCATCTTTAATAGTGTACCATGATTAGGGAATATTTTGCAGCGTCTTTCTGCCCGAAGTGTCGAAATTTGAGGTATAATTATTAGATGATAATGATTATCACATGTATGTATATCACTGATAAGGATGAATGACTGTGAATGTAAGAACGTTCTTCAAGTTTGTAGAGCTGCCGACCAAGGTGGCCAGTATGCTGCCGCTGCTGCTGGGTACGCTGTATGCCCTGTACCGGTTCGAGCACTTCTATCCCCTGCGCTTCGTGCTAATGCTGGTGTCGCTGCTGAGCTTCGATATGGCGACCACAGCGATCAACAACTATTACGATTTCAAGAAAGCGTCCAAAACCCACGGCTACGGCTACGAGACCCATAATCCGATCGTTCACTACCGGATGAAGGAGAGCACGGTGGTAGCGGTTATCATCCTCTTGCTTGTACTTGCGGCCGGCGGGGGGCTGGCCCTGGTCGCCCAGACGGGACTGCTGGTCTTTCTGCTCGGTGGCTTGTCCTTCCTGATCGGCATCCTCTATTCGTTCGGGCCGATTCCGATCTCGCGGATGCCGCTCGGCGAGCTGTTCTCCGGCCTGTTCATGGGGTTCGTCATTATTTTCATCTCCGCCTATATCCATTCGGACGGGACGGTAATCACCCTGCTGCTGCAAAGGGAATGGATCAGCCTGCATCTCAATCTGCTGGAGGTCTTATACCTGTTCTGGTTCTCGGTACCGGCCATCCTGGGGATCGCCGGGATCATGCTGGCGAACAACATCTGCGATATTGAGGATGATATCGAGAACCGCAGATACACGCTGCCGGTCTACATCGGCCGGGAGAATGCGCTGCTGCTGTACAAGCTGCTGTATTACGTATCTTTTATTGATATGGTGGTTCTGGTGCTGCTTGGGGTGCATCCGGTGCTGGTGCTGGTGCTGCTGCTCACGCTGATTCCGCTGCGCCGCAACATCGCACGGTTCCGCCGGGAGCAGCATAAAGGCACAACGTTCATTCTGTCTGTCAGGAATTTCATCCTGATGAGCGCGGCAAGAATCCTCGTGCTGGGTATAGCTGTTATATGGGCCGCCCTATGGCCTGCCTAGAGATCTACGCGGAAGAAATCGAATAAGGAAGGTGTGTGTGTGACTATGACACAGAAGCTTCGCTGGGGAATTATGGGCTGTGCGCAGATCGCTACAGGCTCGGTGATGCCGGCCATTCAGGAATCCGAGACCGGGATGATCCGGGCGGTGGCCAGCCGCGGGCTTGAGAAGAGCGGCGGCGTCGCCGCCGAGTTCGGCATTGAGCAGGCTTACGGCAGCTATGAAGAGCTGCTGGCTGACCCGGAGGTAGATGCGGTCTATATCCCGCTGCCGAATCATCTGCACTGCGAGTGGGTCATCCGGGCGGCTGAGGCGGGCAAGCATGTGCTGTGCGAGAAGCCGATTGCCCTGAACAGCCGCGAGGCCGCCGAGATGGTGGAGGCCTGCCGGAAGGCGGGCGTCCACTTGGCGGAGGCGTATATGTACCGCCATCATCCGCGTATCGCAGAGCTGCAGGCGATTATCGCCGGCGGCGAGATCGGCGAGCTGCGCTCCATCCGCGGTACATTCACTTATAATGATGCAGAGGACACCACGAATATCCGCTTCAAGTCGGCCTGGGGCGGCGGATCGCTGTATGATATCGGCTGCTACCCGCTCACCGCTGCCCGGCTGCTGTTCGGTGCAGAGCCGGAGGCGGTCACCGTACAGGCGATGTTCTCCCCGGAGCATGACGATGTCGACATGATGGCCTCCGGGCTGGTGGAGTTCCCCGGCGGCAGAGGGCTCATCTTCGACTGCGGAATGTGGGCATACAACCGCCAGCTGCTGGAGGTGCTGGGCTCGGAGGGGCGGATCGAGGTGCCGATGCCGTTCAATGCCCGGTTCGACGATGCCGAATTCTTCGTGTACGGCAGCAGCGGTGAGCCCCGGCGTGTCGAAGCCTTCGGAGCCAACCCCTACGTCCAGCAGGCGGATCATTTCGCCACGGCGGTCTTCACAGGCAAGCCTTGGATTGCGGCTGAGGACCCGGTCCTCAATATGCGGCTGATCGAGAGCTGCCTGGCGTCGGCCCGCAGACGGGAGCGGATCCGCCTGACGTAATCATGTATATTCACTTCGCTGATAACGCCAAGCAGCGGTTCTTCCGGTTAAGGAGGAATCGCTGCTTTTTGGCATTTCATCCTCGTCGTAAGCCTTGCTTGCGAAACATCACAGGTCTTCTGTGTTAAAATTTGCTAGAATAGGGACAAGATTAATCCTGCTGCGCAAGCAGGCCACAATCAGGATCAGGGATGAGAGGGGAGACAGCTATGAGCTTTACCGAAGAACCGGTGATTTCAATTGAAGGACTATGGATGAACTACAGTGACAGAATGGTTCTGCGGGGAATTGATCTTCGGGTGTACCGCGGACAGATTATCGGATATATCGGACCTAATGGCGCAGGCAAAAGCACCACCGTTAAGATCATGCTGGGTCTGGTGGAGGGCTATAACGGAACCATACGCATTTTCGGCCGGGACATTTCAGATGGGGATACCGCCTACAAAAGAAGGATCGGCTACGTCCCCGAAGTGGCGGAGCTGTACGACAGCCTGACTGCCCGGGAGTATCTGACCTTCACGGGTGAGCTGTACGGCTTGCAGCACGAGGAAGCTGATGCCAAGGCGAAGAAGCTGATGGAGCTGCTCAATCTGGACAAAGCCTATGATATGCGGATTGCCTCCTATTCCAAAGGGATGAAGCAGAAGGTGCTGCTGATTGCCAGTCTGCTGCATGACCCGGACATTCTGTTCCTGGACGAGCCGCTCAGCGGTCTGGATGCCAACAGTGTGATGGTGGTGAAGGAGATTTTCGCCACGCTTGCTGCAAGGGGCAAGACGATTTTTTATTCCTCGCACATTATGGATGTGGTCGAGAAGATCAGCAGCCGGATCATACTGCTGGACGGGGGCGATATAGTAGCGGACGGCACATTCACGGAATTGCGGGAGCAGAGCCGGGAGGGAACGCTTGAGGACATCTTCAACCAGCTGACCGGGTTCGACAAGTACAGGGATATCGCCAGCGAATTCGTGGCTGTGATCGGCGAGGGTGCGGCGCATGAATGATTTCCGGGTGCTGAAGCTGCTAGACCGGGTCCAGTGGATCTTCAAGGGACTCGGGGCCGATTATGCTGTAATGCGCCGCATTCTTCAGGTTAAGCTGACGATGGACGGCAGGCGGACCCCCACGATCTTCACAGGAACGCAGGATGCCAAGGCAGATAAGGAGGGCTCGCCGCTGCGGGTCCAATGGTTCTACCTGCTGCTGGGGCTGATTCTGATCGCTCTGGTGGCACCCAGAGAGCATCATATCCTGATGATGAGCCTGCTGTTCAGCATCGTAATGTTCATGATTACAACGACGCTGATCTCTGATTTCTCGTCCGTGATGCTGGACCTGCGGGACAAGAACATTCTTTTCTCCAAGCCCGTGGACCGCCGCACACTGAACATGGCCAAAAGTCTGCATATTCTCATCTATCTGCTGACGATTACGCTGACCTTCACAGGGCCTTCGCTCGTGTTCTCTCTCTTCCGTCACGGCCCGGGCTTCTTCTTCATCTATGCAGCGGAGATTCTGCTGATGGATGGCTTCATCCTTGTGTTCACTGCCATGGTCTATCTGCTGATCCTGAGGTTCTTCGACGGGGAAAAGCTGAAGGACATCATTAATTATGTGCAGATTATTCTGTCTCTGGGGGTCACCGTCGGCTCCCAAGTCGTAACCCGGCTGTTCAATATCTCGGAGCTGGGTCTGAATTTCACTCCGGCCTGGTGGCATTACCTGGTGCCGCCTATCTGGTTCGGAGCGCCGTTCGAGTTGTTGGTCAGCGGGACTCAGGAGCGGAATGTCATAATTCTGGCCGCGCTGTCCCTGGTCGTTCCTGTCGTGTTATTCGCCGCCTACATCCGGCTGATGCCGCTGTTTGAACGCAGTCTCCAGAAGCTGGCCGAGCAGGGGGCGGCGGGGAAGGACAGCGGACGGCTTCCCCGTCTGTTATCGGAGGCGGTCTGCCGGGACCGGGTGGAGGCTATGTTCTTCCGTTTCACCTGGTCAATGATGAAGAATGAGCGCGAGTTCAAGCTGCGGGTGTATCCGACCATCGGCTTTTCGCTGATTTTTCCGTTTATCTTCATGTTCAATCAGGTATGGAGCGGCGATCTGGCAGGCATCCGCAGCTCGAAGTCCTTCCTGTTCATCTATTACTGTGCCCTGCTGATGATGACTGTCGTGCAGATGGTCCGCTATTCGTCCAGCTACAAGGGCGCCTGGATCTATCAGGTTATCCCGCTGCAGGGAACGGGCATGGTGCACCGGGGAATGCTGAAGGCGATTGTTATTAAGCTGCTGCTTCCGCTGTTTGCCTTAGAGGCAGCCGTATTCATCCTGCTCCTGGGCCGGTGGATTATTGCCGATCTGGCGGCCGTACTGCTGGCTCTGCTGCTGTACGCTGTGATCTGTCTGTTTACTTTTCCCAGGGCGCTGCCCTTCTCGGAGAAGTATGAGGCCGCACAGCGCAAGGATTATACGGCGAGCGCGTTTCTGCAGCTGTTCATTCTGGCGGGACTGGCCGGAATCCATTATGTGTTCACCTTAATTCCTGCGGGAATATACATCTATCTGGTAATTCTGGCAGCGGCAAATGTATGGATCTGGCATCAGGCCTTCCAGCCCGGCGGACTGCGGAAGGGCAGGCTGGAAACCCCGCGGTTCCGGGGTTGAATGCAAATATGGACATTTTTTGCCGACATTCAAAAAAGGGCCTGAGTTCCAGTATTTACTTAGACAGTCTGCCAAATAAAAGGTAAAATACAGCTAAAGTTAGGTCTCACGGATAGCCATAATCTTTATATACTCTTCCACTTATCTGATATTCGTATAATGATTTTTAGCTTGAGATAGACGCTGATAATAAAACCGGTGAAGAGGTCAACTATGGATCAAATGGGAATCCACTATAATATCTGGATTGTATTACTATCCTTCGCGCTTGTAGCTGCAGCATCTTACTCTGCGCTTAATCTGATTTCCCAGGTCTCCCATTCAGCGGGCCGGATCCGGCGTCTATGGCTGCTCTCAGGTGCCTGCGTGCTCGGCAGCGGAATATGGGCGATGCATTTCGTAGGCATTATGGCCAGCCGTCTGCCCTTCAAGGTCAGTTATCATCCCGGCACAGCGGTTCTGTCTCTGCTCATTATCATGTCAGCCTGTTACGTATCGCTCCAGATCGTGACGTCTTCCCCCCAGAGAAGCTGGCGGTTCCTTGCCGGCGGTGCGATCCTGGGCAGCGGTATCTCGATTATGCACTACACCGGGATGTCCGCGATGAAGCTGGAGATCCAGGTTCATTACAGGCTTACTGATCAGGCCGTCTCGGTATTGATCGCCTTGATCTCTTCTTCTATCGGATTGTTCCTGCTCCGCCGATTCAAGGATGTGACCGGCTTCAGCCGCTGGAAGCTGTATTCTGCCCTCTTCATCGCCCTGGCGGTTACGGGTATGCATTACACCAGCTTGAGGACAAGCATCCTGCACCCGCAAGGACCGCAGGGAGCCGCGCCGCTGCTGATGGAGACAGATGTGATCCTGCTGACCGGCATCTCGATGGTTACCTTGTTCGTGCTTGCGGTATCCGGCGGCGCGGTGTTCCTGGACAGGAATGTTCTGGAGCGCATGGCCTACCATGATCCGCTCACGGAGCTGCCGAACCGGCATGGCCTGGAGCGTTATTTCCGGGAGGAGTTCTTCCGGGGCACGGCGGGGGCCGTGTTCTTTGTGGATCTGGACCGCTTCAAGTCGATCAATGATACGCTTGGGCATGATATCGGCGATCTGCTGCTGTGCGAGGTATCGGCCAGGCTGACCGCCTGCGTTGGTGCGCAGGGCAAGGTGTTCCGGCTTGGCGGGGATGAGTTCCTGATTGCCCTGCCGGATTGCAGCATCGCGGTGGCGGAGGAGACAGCCCAGCATATTCTGCTGGAGCTTAAGAAGTCCTATAGCATCGAGGACAATGAGCTCTATGTAACAGCGAGTGTGGGAATCAGCCTGACCCCTGCGCACGGCACCGACCGTTCAGCACTGATGAAGGCGGCCGACACGGCGCTGTATACCTCCAAGGATTCGGGCAAGAACAAATTCAGCGTGTTCGATCTGGAGATGAACCGCCACCAGGTGCGGCGGATGTCTCTGGAGAAGGACCTGCGCAAGGCCTTGGCCCGTTCAGAGTTCATGGTCGTCTATCAGCCGAAATGGGATTCTCTTCTGAATGTGACAGTGGGGCTTGAGGCGCTGCTGCGGTGGAGGCATCCGGAGCATGGCATTATTTCACCGGGCGAGTTCATTCCGATTGCTGAAGAGACCGGCCTGATTGTCCCGATTACCTACTGGATGCTGCATGAGGTCTGCGGACAGAATATGCTCTGGCATACAGCGAATGTGGCGAATGTTGCCGTCTCTATTAATATGTCTGCGCGGATGTTCGAAGGCGGAAGCCTCTGTGATGTGGTGGAGGAAGCACTGGCGTGCTCCGGCCTGGCCCCGCATTTCCTTGAATTGGAGATTACTGAATCCATTGCCATGAACAATATGGAGGAGACGGTGGCTCAGCTCTCCAAGCTGCGGGAGCTGGGGGTCAGGGTCTCGCTGGACGACTTCGGAACCGGTTTCTCATCACTCGGCAACCTCGATGAGATTCCGGTTAATACGCTGAAGATCGATCAGGTGTTCATCCGCAAGAGCAAGATGCACTCCAAGAAGGCGATCATCAGCAACATTATTGCCATTGCCAGCAACCTGAACATGGAGGTTGTTGCCGAGGGCGTCGAGACGACCGAGCAGATTGAGCTGCTGCAATCACTGGGCTGCCGGGTCATGCAGGGCTTCTATTACGGGCGTCCCATGCCGGTCAAGGAATTAGGCCAGTGGTTTATCGAGAATACGGCCTGACGGCCTGTGAGCGGCCCGAATGATACAAAGGCTGTCCTGATGCGAAGCAGGTGCTCCGCATCAGGACAGCCTTTTTAGTTACGATTCGTAGAGTGACTTTGAAGCTGAATGTGGCGGAAGATTGACTTAGAACCTATAGAAGTGGATGTTTACAGCGGCCTAAGGAACAAATGCGAATGTATGTGAAAAACAGTATACATTGTGTTCACTCGAAGGTACACAGGCCAAATGTAATCGAAAAACCGATCACATTGGAGCCGGGAACGGCGCGTGAGCCAAATGTAATCGAAAAACCGATCACATTGGAGCCGGGAACGGCGCGTGAGTCAAATGTAATCGAAAAACCGATCACATTGGAGCCGGGAACGGCGCGTGAGTCAAATATAATCGAAAAACCGACCACATTGGAGCCGGGAACGGCGCGTGAGTCAAATGTAATCGAAAAACCGACCACATTGGAGCCGGGAACGGCGCGTGAGTCAAATGTAATCGAAAAACCGATCACATTGGAGCCGGGAACGGCGCGTGAGCCAAATGTAATCGAAAAACCGATCACATTAGGCACAAAACTAGACCTTGAAGTTCTCCACCAGCACCTGCAGCTTCTCGGCAAGCGAGGACAGGAAGGCTGCGGAGGACTCGACCTCCTCCATCGCGGCAAGCTGCTCTTGGGAGGAGGCGGATAGAGTCTCTGCGCCTTCTGCGGTCTGGTTAGACACAGCGACAATCTTCTGGATGGCTGTGACCAGCCCTTCGGAGATCTGGGACAGCTCGCGGACAGTGGCCGAAATCTGCTGGCTCTGGACAGACATATCAGATACGGAGACTTCGATCTCGGAGAAGGAATGCCCGGCCGCGATGATCATCTCTTTGCCGTGCTCCATCTCATCTGTGGAACGCTGCATCGTCTTCCCGGCCTTGTCCATCTGGGCGACGATCAGGCTGACCAGCTCGCCGATCTGGCGGGCCGACCCGGCGGAGCGCTCCGCGAGCTTGCGTACAGACCCTGCCACCACCGCGAAGCCCCGGCCCTCTTCTCCGGCCCGCGCAGCCTCAATCGCGGCATTGAGGGATAACAGATTGGTCTCCTCGGCTATACTGGCTATAGTACCGACAATATTCTCGATCTCCTTGGAATGGCTGCCCAGCGCTTCAATAATGCCGGACAGATCTGAGATACTGGCGCCGACAATGCCCATCTGGGCTCTGGTGGAATCCATCGACTCCCGGCCGATCCGCGCCTTCTCGGAGTTAACGGCTGCCTGGTTCATCGCACTGTCTGCATTGCCGGCGATTTCGGTAATGAAGTGCGACATGTCCTGCACAGCCTTGAAGCTTCCTTCCAGGTTCTGCAGCTGGGTATGTGCCCCGTCAGCCAGCTCCAGAGTCACATTCACGCTGTGTTCTCCGGCCCGGTTCGTCTCTTGGGCGCTGGCAGACAGCTCCTGCGAGGAGGAGGCGACCAGCATGGAGGTATCGTTGACCTGGGTAATCAGATTGCGCAGATTCAAGGTCATGGCATTGAAGTCGCGGGCCAGCTGGCCGATCTCGTCCTTACTGGTGAAGAGCAGCGGTTCGCGGGTAAGGTCGCCTTTGGCCACGGTATTGACAGAGGCAGACAGCTTGGTGAGCGGGCGGATCATCCGGCGGATCAGCAGGTAAGCGGCGAGAATGGCAATAATGAGAATGGAGCTGCCGATGATGAAGGGGCGGGTAATAATGTCCATCGTCCGGGTCTGAATCAGCGGGCCGTCGAAATTAATCGCCATAAGTGCAATGATGGGTTTGGTCGGGTCATGATCCTGGTAGATGGGGCCGTAGCCGGTTTTGAGCGAGGTGCCTTCGTAGGTATAGACCTTGGAGTAGGTAGAATGCTTCATGCTGGTGATCATCTGTTTATCGGTATCAGAGAAGTAGAAGCTGTCCCCTGCCTTGTATCCTCTTGACTTGAAGCGTTTGTCTGCAGCCAGAACCTTGCCGTCCAGGGAGAGGATGAATGCCTCCTTGAAAATCGGCTTATGGTCCGTAATCCAGCCTATACGGTCTTCGATGGTACTTAGCTTGCTGGTGTCGCCGGCAGCCAGAGCGGTAATGTCGGCAGGATCGATAAGGCCGGTGGTTATATTCGCGCAGCCTACCAATTCAATGCCTGCGGCTTCATCGATCTGCTTGTAAGCAGCACGATATCCGAAGAAGCCTATGGATGAGCCCACCAGAAGCAATACAACCAGCATCATCCAGGTTAATTTTGTTGCCAATTTCATAAGAAATATCACCAGCCCTGACTCTAAGTATATTCAGTGATTCTAGCTATCACTGCTACGATTATAGCGCATCCGCTGCGCTTTGAGCATAGAGCGGAAAAAGAATTTTTGTGTCGAAAAAAAGTGGATAATGTATGAAATATCACTGCAAAACCAGGCCTTTTGGCGTTAATGAAATACAAATCTATTGAATGTGTTGCTTGGATAATGGTACGCTTGAAACAGAATGAACAGGCCGGGAGCTGAAGGAATGTCACAAGAAATTAATCCGCTGATCGAACGTGTAGGCTTATCCATGTGGAGGGTTCAGCGCAGAATCATGTCACAGATGTCGCTGCATAAGGAGCTGGGGCTGACGGTACCGCAGTTTGGGCTGCTGCAGATGATCTCTCAGGAGAAGCAGGCGAGAGTCATTCAGCTGGCTGAGAAGCTGGAGGTCAAATCCAGTGCAGTCACTGTCATGCTCGACCGTCTGGAGCTGCTGGAGCTGATTACCCGGGTACCGGACGAGAATGACCGCAGAGCTGTGCTTGTTACTATAACCGATAAAGGGCAGGGCGTTCTGGAGGAAGCGCAGCACCGTTCCCTGCTGCAGCTGCAGGAGCATCTGTCCATTCTGGAGCCGGCAGAGCTGGAGAAATTCGCCCGTTATTTCCTCATGCTGGAGAACCAGGAGCGCTAAGCTAACCTGTGCATATATAATAATAAGCCAGCCCTTAAGGGCTGGCTTATTTGCATTTAGACTATGGTCCGGCTGCCGATTACTTCGCTTCCGGTGCTTTGGCCGGCAGCTGGGTAATGTAGCTGTCCGACAGCTGGCGCAGCCGCAGCGCGCGGCTGTATTCATCCTCGGTACCGGCTGGAGCACGCCCTCCGGCAGCCAGCTTATACTGTGTATGATCCTCGAAGCTGTTGCCGGGAATCAGCAGCGCCGAGCTGGAAATGAAGGAGCCGGTCGGCAGGTAATAACGCTGCGGCAGCAGATTATAGGACTGGCTTAGCAGATCCTGGCCGAAATGAATCTGATGATCCACCGGTACACCCAGCAGACTGGCGGCGGTCGGCAGGATATCTACTTCTCCGCCTACCTGCTCCAGCTTCTGCGGAGCAAGGACGCCCTCGCTATGAATCAGCAGCGGAATATTGAGCATATCGGCATAGCTGTAATCATGGCCGTAGATTTCCTTCATTAATTGCTTGTCATCATGGTCAAGCGAGTAGATTGGCAGCCCCATATGATCGCCGTAGACCATAATCAGGCTGTTCTCCCACAGGCCATCCGCCTTCAGTTCATCCACGAATTGGCCGAAGGCATAGTCCGCATAATTCTGCGAACGGATATAATCCCCTACGAACGTGCCTTCATACCGCTCCGGCAGCTTCATCTTGTACTTCTCGGCAGGAATCGTGAACGGATGGTGTGCAGACATGGAGATTACCTGAGCGTAGAACGGCTGGCCGGCTGCATTCATCTCCTTCAGTTTGCCGGCGGTTTTGCGGTAGAGCACCTCATCGGAGGCGCCGAAGAAGAAGGCATCCTCATCCTTGAAGAACTCATGGTCATAATACTTCTCGAAGCCCAGCGCGCTGTACAATTCCCCGCGGTTCCAGAATTCCACCACATTCGTATGGAAGGTGGCAGTCTGATAGCCGCTGGCCTGAAGCAGACGGGGCAGGCTCGGCAGCTTCTTGTCGACATAGGACATGGTCGCTGCACCCTGCGGAGGAATGTAGAATGACGAGTTGACTACGAATTCCGCGTCAGAGGTATTGCCCTGGCCGACCATCTGATAGAAGTTGTTGAAGTATACACTGTCCTCCATCAGGCGGTTCAGGTTAGGGGTGATCTCCTGGCCGTCCAGCTTCAGGCCGAGCAGGAAGCTCTGGAATGATTCCAGCTGGATGACAATCAGATTCTTATTCCTCGCAGCACCGGCATAAGGTGAGACGGCTGAGGGATCAATACCCTTGAGCTGGTTGATACTGTCCTGGGTGATCTCACTGGCCTGCACCAGCTCTGTCCGGTCTTGAGCAAAGATCGTATATGCTTCATAATTAAGGATGCCCATCTCCTGGGCCTTCTTGATCTCGTTCATGCTGGCCTTATTCGGAAGAATATTGAACAGGCAGAGTCCGAGCGATACCGCGAACAGTACAACATGCAGCGCCCGGCCGTTCGGCCGGTTGATCTTATCCTTCTTATAATTGCGCCCGTTCTTGTTAATGAAGAAATAGAAGCCAAGCACGATAATATCGGTGAAGATCAGCAGATAATACGGGTCCATCAGGGAGAATACGCTGTTCTTGACGGCGGTCACCTGGTTCACCTGCTCTGCCGCATGGTAAGTGACGATAACCCCGTAATATTTGAAATACATAATCGCGGCAAAAAAGATCGCCGTCACCAACAAATTCACGGTCATGTAATAGCCGAGCTTCCGTCTTGACGCGAAGCGCTCAATCAGGAAGAACAGCGCCCAGACGAACGGCAGCTCCGTCAGAATCGATTTCCAGAATTGCATATCATCAAAGATGACACCCCAGGCCAACAGGCTCTTGAACAGAAACAGAATGGAAAAGAATACAAATGGCTTCAGCAACCATCGCTTCAAGGTTACGGATGACACAGCTTCGCCTTCTTTCTAAAGAGGACATAAAAATTCCATTATCAATAAAATTTATTATGCAATGTCAGGCAGGGAATGTCAAAAATCAGAACCTGCCGTATACGCTCTGAAGCGTGCGTAAAACCCGCTATATAAGAACTATGCCGCATGTATTTCCCTCAGGCAGCGGAATACCGCGGGTAAAGGATGAATATCGGTTAATCGCCATAAAATGATCCGGTAATTGTTGGAGGTGACTCCTATGGAGTATACGGAAATTGCCCTGTCCGTGAGGGCGCTGGTGGAATATGCCTTCAGCAGCGGCAGTCTGGAGCCCGGCTTCCGCAGCGGGACGGCGATGGCGGAGGGAACGCGCAGCCATCAGCTGATTCAGAAGCAATATAAGGAGGGCGACCGGAAGGAGGTCTACCTTAAAACGGAGCTGCGCCGGGGAGAGCTGCTGTTCGTGATTGACGGCCGCTGCGATGGTCTGCTGACCGGGGAGGACGGCAGCCTGACGGTAGAGGAGATCAAGTCCATAGCCGGGGCGCCGGATGCTTCGCTTGAGGGCAAGGAGGTGCACTGGGCACAGGCGTATATGTATGCCTACATGCTTGTGAGCGATCTGGAGCTTCCCGCCATTAAGGTGAAGCTCACCTATGTGCAGCGGGGAGGCGGAGCGCAGCACAGCCTGTACCGGGAGATGAGCCGTGAAGCGCTGGCGGCTTTCGCCGAAGTGGCTGTGGACCGGTATGTACCGTATGCTGAGATGATGTTCCGGTATAGAGCGAAGCGGGGAGAGAGTATTCCCGGTTTGGCATTTCCGTTCCCGGCCTACCGGGAAGGCCAGCGGCATTTCGCTGCCGCAGTATACACCGCAATCGCCGAGGGGGCCAATCTTTACGCCCAGGCCCCTACAGGCATCGGCAAGACCATGTCCACCCTGTTCCCGGCAGTCAAAGCGCTGGGTGAGGGCAAAGCGGCCGGCATCTTCTATCTGACGGCCAAGACGGTTACACGGATCGCGGCGCAGGAGGCATTGGCGGTGCTGAACAGCCGGGGACTGCATCTGCATGTTATTGCGCTGACGGCTAAGGAGAAGGCCTGCTTCCGGGAGGAGGGCCTCTGCAGCCTGGAGTCCTGCCCGTATGCCGAAGGCTATTATGACCGGATCAATGGCGCGCTGCTCGATATGCTGGAGCATGAGACGCTGATGACGCGTGAGACCATAGCCGCCTATGCCCGCAAGCATGAGGTCTGCCCGTTTGAATTCTCGCTGGATGCTGCCTATGCCTGCGATGTGGTCATCTGCGATTACAATTATATCTATGATCCGCGGATCAGCCTGAAGCGGATGTCTGAGGAACGGAAGAAGCATACGGTGCTGCTGGTGGATGAAGCGCATAATCTGGTGGACCGGGGACGGGAGATGTATTCCGCCTCGCTGACAAAGGCCCCGTTCCTGGCACTGCAGCGGCAGTTCAAGACGGTGAATCCGCGGCTCAGCGCTGCGGCCAAGGCGGTGAACGCCTTCTTCATCGCGCTGCGCAAGAGCTGCGGCGACCGCAAGGCGGGGGAGTGGAAGGCCTATCCTGCGGAGCTGCCGGAGCTGCTGGAGCAGTTCTCTGCTGAGGCGGAGCAGGAGCTGCTGCATTCCTCTGCTCCGCTCCTCCCGCCGCAGGCGGAGGGGGCGGGAGAGGACAGCCTGCTCGATACCTTTTACGCCGTCCAGGCGATGCTGCGCACCTTCCGGACCTATGATGAACGCTATATCACTTATGCCGAGGTAAGCGGCGGCGATGTATTCCTGAAGCTGTTCAATCTCGATCCTTCGCATCTGCTGCAGCAGATGGCGAAGAGCTTCCGCAGCCAGATTCTGTTCTCGGCCACCCTCTCGCCGCTCCATTATTACAGGGATATGATCGGGGCGGAGGAGGATGACTACAGTCTGAGCCTGCCGTCGCCTTTTCATAAGGAGCAGTGGCAGGTGTCGGTTCTTCCCGTATCCACCCGGTATCATGACCGTGAGGCTTCTCTGAAGCCGCTCAGCGATGCGCTGATGGGCATGGCCGCGAAGAAGGGGAACTACCTGGTCTTCTTCCCTTCGTACCTGTATCTGAAGAATGTCTATGAGGTGTTTACGGAGAGTTACCCGCAGGTCCGCACGCTGCTGCAGGGCAGCGGAATGAGCGAGACGGAGCGGGAGGAGTTCCTGGCGGCGTTCTCGCCGGACAACCCGGAGACGCTGCTGGGTTTTGCCGTGCTGGGCGGCATTTTCTCCGAAGGGGTGGATCTTCCGGGTGACCGGCTGAACGGGGTAATGGTCGTCGGGGTCGGCCTGCCGCAGGTGGGGCTGGAACGCAATCTGCTGCGGAGCTACTTCCAGGCACAGGGCAGGAACGGCTTCGATTATGCTTACGTCTATCCGGGAATGTGCAAGGTCCGGCAGGCTGGAGGCCGGCTGATCCGCAGCGAGGAGGACCACGGTGTCATTATTCTTGCGGATGACCGCTTCCTGCAGACGGGCTACCGGCAGCTGCTCCCTGAGGAGTGGCGGGACTATTCGGTCCTGGGCTAATGCGGGTATAATCAACGAATAAGGCTTGCAGCAAGAATACACAGGACACAGGAGGTAGTAATATGACGCTTAACATCGGAATCGTGGGAACCGGCTGGTTCTCCAAGGTACATGCGGATCTGCTGGCAGGCATGGAGGATGTATCGCTGAAGGCGGTCTGCGGCAGCAGCCGGGCGAAGGGGGAGGAGATGGCCCGTCCTTACGGAGCGGAGGGCTACGGCGAGATTACCGAGATGCTGGACAGCCACAAGCTGGATGCCGTCTACATCTGTGTGCCTCCCCAGTCGCATGGGGCAATTGAGCGGTCGCTGATCCGCCGGGACATTCCCTTCTTCGTAGAGAAGCCGCTTGGCTCGAGCACCATGATTCCTGCCAGTCTGCTGGAGGATATCAAAGCGCATAACCTGCTGACCTCGGTAGGCTATCACTTCCGCTACCAGGAGAATACCCAGCGGCTGAAGCAGCTGCTCTCCGGGGACAAGGTCGGAATGATCACCGGGGAATGGATGGGCGGAATGCCCGGCGTAGCCTGGTGGCGCAATCAGGAGCAGTCCGGCGGGCAGTTCACGGAGCAGACGACACATATCGTGGACCTGCTGCGGTATCTGGCCGGGGAAGTTACCGAGGTTTACGGCATGTTCGGTAACCGGATTATGCACGAGAAGCATGAAGGGGTGACCGTATCTGATGTGGGCACGGTATCGCTGAAGCTGGCGAGCGGGGTAATTGCGAGTATCTCCAATACCTGTGTGCTGCCGGGCGAGGTCGGCAAGACCGGCATCAGCTTCTATAATGACAACGGGCTGCTGGACTGGAGCCCGGAGCGGTTGCTTGAGGTCCGCAGCGGGGACAGCAAGGAATATAAGAATACGGGCAACCCGTATGCGGCAGAGAGCGAGGCCTTCCTGCACGCGGTCCGTACCGGGGACCGCTCCCGGATTCTCAGCGATTATGAGGACGGGTACAAGACGCTGAAGGTCACCTGCGCGGCCTATGAGTCCTCCAAGAGCGGATCGCCTGTGAAGCTGTAGGCCTCAAGGGTCCGGCCGGGAGCCTCGTTAGTGAATAAATACGGCGAGCAGCGCCGGGGCCAGCCCGATCGAGAACAGCGCGGCCAGAATCATCGAGATGCTGGAGATGGTGCCGGTCAGCGAGCTGAGCTCGAAGGCCTTGGAGGTGCCGGTACCATGCGCTGCCGTTCCGAGCGACACGCCGCGCGCGATTTCATTCTCAATCCGGAAGAGACGCAGCACGGTAGGGCCCATCATCGTTCCCAGTACACCGGTCAGGATGACGAAGACTGCGGTAATGCTGGGTACGCCGCCGATGCTCTGCGAGATGCTCATGGCGATCGGTGTCGTCACGGAGCGCGGAACCAGGCTGGTCGCCAGATCGCCGCTTAAGTGCAGCCACTTGGCCAGCAGCATGGAGGACAGCACCGCCGTAACCGTTCCTGACAGCACGCCTGCCGCAATTTCGGCGGCGTGCTTTTTGAGCACCTTGAAGTTCTTGTGCAGCGGGATAGCAAAGGCGATGGTTGCCGGCTGAAGCAGGTCGGACAGCCATTTGCCGCCTGCATTATAGGATTCGTAAGAGCTGCCCGTCATCAGCAGGAAGGCGATGATCAGCAGGGGAGTAATAATGAGCGGGGACATATACATTTTGCCAGTGGCAGCATAAATCCGCTTGGTCAGAAGATATACGCCGATCGTCAGTCCCAGGAATAACAGTCCGGTTGTCATGAGCTTTTACGCTCCTTCACTTTATAGATAGCGCCTGTCAGCAGGCCCGAGCTGGCCATGACGGCAAAGGTTCCCACAAGCACCACAGCCAGCACCTGCAGGCCGTCGGCCTCAAGCAGGGTGGAGTATTTCATCACGCCGATTGCAGAGGGAATGAAGAACAGCAGCAGCTCGGCCAGCAGCCAGGAAGCGCCTGCCTCCACCCAATTCAGGCGGACCACGCCGGACTCCAGCAGTATAAATAATACAATCATCCCAATGATGCTGCCGGGCAGCGGAATATGCAGGCTGGCGGTCAACAGGTTAATCAGCAGCGAGAATACGGTAAGCCCGGCAACCTGCAGCAGGCTTAAGGCAATCTTTCTCATCAGGAATCCCTCCTTTCATCTTACTGAAAGTTTACATCTATTTCTTTCATAGGTACAATGAATAGATTGAATATCTCACATTCCTTGTGTCTATATATTGGAGGGTAAATTATGGAGATCCGACAACTGGAGTACTTCGTGCAGGCCGCCAGGCTGAACAGCTTCTCCCGGGCCGCAGAATCACTGTATATCACCCAGCCGACAATCAGTAAGATGATCCGCAATCTGGAGCTGGAGCTTGGCGCAGACCTGTTCTACCGTGAGGGCAAAAGCATCCGCCTGACGGATGCCGGAGAGCTGCTGCTCGTCAAGGCGCAGAATATTGTTGAATCGTTCGCCAGCCTCTCCTCCGAGCTGGACAGTCTGCGGAATCTGAAGCGGGGGCATATCCGCATCGGACTGCCGCCGATGGTGGGGGCGAGCTTCTTCCCGGCGGTAATCGGGGAATTCCACCGGAAGTATCCCGATGTGACGATCCGGCTGCATGAAGACGGGGCCAAAAAAGTCGAGGATGATGTAGAGTCCGGCC
This sequence comes from Paenibacillus piscarius, assembly GCF_022234545.1. GTDB lineage: Bacteria > Bacillota > Bacilli > Paenibacillales > Paenibacillaceae > Paenibacillus_AQ > Paenibacillus_AQ piscarius. Next base: position 260,634 of record NZ_JAIEUI010000004.1, on the reverse strand, counting down.
TGCTCGACATCGGAGCGATTGTGCTGCCGGTGGATGCGGCCCGGTTCCACTGCTTCACCTTCGTGGAGGAGAAGCTGGAGCTGCTGGTTCCCGCAGGCCACCGACTGGACGGGGCGCAGCAGGTCAGGCTGAAGGAGCTGGCGGAGGAGGAATTCGTGCTGTTCCGTGAGGACTTCGCCCTGCATGACCGCATCATCTCGGAATGTGTGAAGGCGGGCTTCCAGCCCAGGGTGGTCTATGAGAGCTCACAGTGGGATCTTATCAGCCGGATGGTTGCGGCGGGCATGGGCATCGCGCTGCTGCCGGAGACCATCTGCCAGGAGGTTGACCGCTCGCGGATCGCAGTCATCCCCCTGACCGAGCCGGTCATTCCCTGGCAGCTCGGCATGATCTGGCGCAGAGACCGCTACCTGTCCTTTGCGGCGAGGGAGTGGATCGCCTTTGCGATGAAGGTGCTCGGGGTATAAATAAAAGAGAGGATTCATGCTTCTGCCGACATTTTTTTCTTTTTTTGCAAATTTTGTTTTTTGGCATCATGATTTATGATAGGGTAGAAGTTGATAGAGAGAAGGTGAGTAACCGTGAACCTTTACCCCCATTCTACTGAGGCCAAAGCCCAGGATTACAGAGAAGATGAGCTGTTCCTTACTATAGAGAACTTAAGAAGCGAGCTGTTGGAGGTTGCCCAGGAACGCAGTTTTAGCGATCATGTGGTTCTGGAGCTTAGCCAGCGGCTGGACGGATATATTGTGATGGCCCAGAATCTGATGATGGAGAGCCTGCGCAGCCGCAAGGCCGGAGCCGTGCCCTATGGCAAGAGCAAGCGGATCAGGAATAAGGCAGCTTTGCAGCAGTAGTCTAGCTTATATTTATATCCCAAACGCTGTTTGGACCGCAGGCCCTGCATAATGTAGGGCCATTTTGTTGTGCTTTCCATAGCCATGTCCTATAATGGGAATTAATAGAAGTATAACCTGATGGATGGATTAAGGAGGTAACGGGTGGAGCCGAAGCTGACAACTATACGATCGGAAATCGAGAAGCATCTGTCGCGCTCGGGCCATAATCTTGCCTCCTTTGCCAAGATTTCCGGCCTGAACCGCGGGAGTCTCAGTGCTATTCTGCACGGAAATCCGGCGAAGCCGATCTCCCTGGGACAGCTTGATGCGATGACCCGCGCCTTCGGCTTCCCTGAAGGCTGGCTGTATCCGCTGTATGTAGAGGAATGCTTCACCGATGAACGGGTATCCCGCCGGCGGATCGAGCCATTCCTGGTCAAATGTGCTGAGATGGGCAAGGTGCAATGTATTGAAGAGGTCCTGAGCCGTCTTTTGGAGTATCCGCGTCCGCTGGATATCATCTACCGGGTGGCCGAGCGGCTGTTCAGCAGCGGCAAGGTACAGGAATCTATTATATTCTACCAATTAATCGTTGAGAATGAGCCGGACGGCTCCTCCGAGCGGATGGCGATCAGCAAGTACCGCATCTTCAAGTCCCTGCAGTCCACCCCCGATGTGGACAAGGAGCAGACGCTGCGGGCCGTAATCAGCTTCGAGCCATACCGCGGGCTGCTGCCGGAAGAGATGCAGCTGGACGGCCTACTCAAGCTGGCTAAGATATGCTTCTCTCTGCACCGCTGGAAGGATGTGGAGCAATTCGCCGATGAGCTGCGGGCACTGGCCAGCGGCATCTACCGCGAGGAGCTGCGGCGCAGCAAGGGGAGGCGGTCAGAGCCCTTCCGGGCGGAGCGCCCGCTGGTGGTCTATTACGGGCACGGGTATCTGCTCAAGGCTTCGGCGCTGACCAAGCAGGGGGAGTATGAGCAGGCCAAGCGGTATACCGCCGGCTATGCCGATCTGAGCTGGTTCGAGCTGATGGACGATGAGGGGCGCAGCAGTGTGGAGAGCTTCAAGCTGTTCGCTGTTGCCAACGGCTTCACGCTGGAGATGCTGATGGGCAACACCTCGGTGCTGCCCTCCTATCTGGCGTTCCTGTCCGAGAATCCCGGCGAGATTCTGTCCGGCATGGTGATCATTATGGAGTCGGCCAACCGGTTCGGCTTCTCCGCCGATGCGGTGATTGCGCGCTTTTCCAGAGAGATGCTGCGCTTTGAACAGTTCCAGGACACCATTAATGTGGACCGCCTGTACCGTCTCTACTATCAGATAGCCGTTTATTATATCTCCCGCAACCAGTGCCCCAGGGGGATCGACTATATTATCCATTGCCTGCGCCTGACCATCCGGCTGAACAGCGGCAAGGACTTCATTGATTGTGTAACCCTGTTTGAGGTGAATAGAGATTATGCCTCTGCCGCGCAGCAGAACGCGTACCGTGAACTGATTAGGGAGGTGAGACAGCATGAAGAAATCACTGTTGATGACGGCCAGCGTTTTGGTATTGTTTAGCCTGGTTTTTGCCGGTACAGGAGCCGTTCAGAAGTCTACAGGAAAAGGATTAACCACCCTTGAACACGGAGTGGAATTCTAAGCGGAGGCCTGGCGCAATGCGCCTCGCCCTGTTGCCCGCAGCAACCGCCTATACTTATTACAGATGTACAGAGCACTCCCCGGCCTTGCGGCTGCGGGAGTGTTTGTGCGTGGAGGCGGCTTCCGGATGGGAGTTCTTCAATCTGTAAAAATTGATGGCGTATTCAAGAATTGACAAAGTACCGGGCGGAAAATATAATTAGGTAGCCTAATTAATACAGTATTTAATTATTTGATGACCTAACAATAAGAGGTGAGTGCATTGGGATAAATGGCGAAGGGGAAAATACAGTCGGGCAGAAGCTTTTCTATGCTCTGCGTAAGCTGCGCAAGGGGCCTTGGCATCACCATTCGGTGGAGGGGCATAAGCCCAGTGAGATGACTCTGCTGGTCTGTATTGCCCGGTCGGCTCCATCTGCAGAGCAGGGGCTGAAGGTATCCGAGATCAGCCGGTATCTGGGACTTACCCCGCCAACGGTTACCCAGCTGATCAATAGTCTGGAAGCCAAAGAACTGGTTGAACGTCAGCCTGATCCCTCCGACCGGAGGGTGGTCCGTATCAGGTTAACCAAACAGGGCAAAATTATTACCCGCAAAGGCAGGGACCATATGAACGCCACTCTGAAAAGAATGGTGGAGTATTTAGGCGAGGAAGAGTCGGATCAACTGGCTGAACTGCTGCTTAAGGTCTATACCTTCATGGAGAATAATCCCCCGCCCAATCTGGACCGGCTACAAATGAACGGAGATGAGAAGCATGATTAAATTACTGAAACAACTGAAGCCCTTCCGCCTGGCCATCGCTGGTGTGCTGATTCTTGTATTTCTTCAGTCCATGGGCGATCTGTATCTTCCGACCCTCATGAGCGACATCATCGACAAGGGGATCGTGGAAGGCGATCAGTCTTACATCTGGAGAATCGGTGGCTTCATGCTGCTGGTTGCGGCCGGGGGTGTAGCGTGCTCCATTATTGCCAGTTATCTGTCAGCCAGAGTGGCGGCAGGCTTCGGCAAGAATACCCGCTCGCGGATGTTCAATCATGTAGAGAACTTCACTCTTCATGAATTCGACAAGGTGGGCACGGCTTCACTGATTACCCGCACCACCAATGATATTACACAGGTTCAGACCGTACTGACGATGATGCTCCGCATGATGGTGGGAGCTCCGATGATGATGATCGGCGGGATTATTATGGCGGTGTCGGAGGATGCGAAGCTGTCGCTGATCTTCGTGGTCGTTCTCCCGCTGCTGATCGGGGCCATTGTACTGATCGGCTCGAAGGGCCTTCCGCTGTTCAAGGCGATCCAGATTAAGCTGGATAAATTGAACCTTGTGCTGCGCGAGCATCTGACCGGTATCCGCGTCATCCGCTCGTTTAACCGTATTGAGCATGAGAACCGGCGGTTCAGTGCGGCTAACCGTGACCTGACCGACACTGCCATCAAAGTCAATAAGATAATGGCCGGGCTGATGCCGATGATGATGATCATTATGAACTTCTCGATGATTGCCATTCTGTATTACGGCGGAATCCGTATCGGCGACGGGAATCTGCAGGTAGGCTCTCTGATGGCCTTCATTCAATATGCGATGCAGATCATGTTCTCCCTGATTATGGTCTCGATGATGTTCGTACTGATTCCGAGAGCCTCCGCCTCCGCGCTGCGCATCAATGAGGTGCTTGATATGCAGCCTGAGATCGAAGATCCGGCAGCCCCTGCCTCGGCCCAAGGCAGCAACGGGATGCACGGCTATGTGGAGTTCGACAATGTATCCTTCTCTTATCCGGGTGCTGAACAGCCGGCGTTGTCGGGAGTCAGCTTCAGCGCACGCCCCGGTGAGATCACCGCGATTATCGGCGGAACCGGATCAGGCAAGTCCACACTGCTGAATATGATCCCGAGATTCTACGATGCCGTCGAAGGTGCCGTCCGGGTCAACGGTGTAGATGTGCGCCAGATGACGCAGGAAGAGCTGCGGAGCAAGATCGGTTATGTCCCGCAAAAAGCCGTGCTGTTCACAGGCACCATCAACGAGAATATCCGGTACGGAAAAGAGGATGCCACAGAGGAAGAAATCATTCATGCTGCCAAGGTGGCCCAGGCTTATGACTTCGTCTCCGCAATGAAGGACGGCTTCGAGTCGCCGATCTCCCAGGGTGGCGGCAATGTCTCCGGCGGCCAGAAGCAGCGTCTGTCGATTGCCCGTGCACTCGTCCGCAAGCCGGAGGTCTACCTGTTCGACGACAGCTTCTCGGCGCTGGACTTCAAGACTGACGCCAAGCTGCGTGCAGCACTCAAGGAGGAGACCACCGAATCCACGGTCCTGATTGTCGCACAGCGCGTAAGCACCGTTATGGATGCCGACCGGATTATTGTGCTGGATGAAGGCCAAGTGGTAGGCATGGGCACGCACCGGGAGCTGCTGGACCACAATGAGGTGTACCGCGAGATCGTATCCTCGCAGCTGTCAGAGGAGGAAATAGCATGAGTGAGCAAAATAAAGCGATGAAGCAGCCGCCCCGCAGACACGGCGGATTCGGCGGCGGAGGTCCCGGGATGAGTATGCCTGCCGAGAAGGCGAAGGACTTCAAGGGAACCCTGCGCCGCCTGGTCCGGTACCTGCGTCCGCGCCAGGTCCAGCTGATCCTGGTCTTCGCAATGGCGATTGCCAGTACGGTATTCAGTATCTTCAGCCCCAAGGTTATGGGGAAGGCCACTACGAAGCTGTTTGAAGGCGCTTATGGCAAAATGATGGGTGTGCCCGGGGCGGAGATTGATTTTGGCTATGTGAATGATATTCTGATTCTTCTGGCCGGCTTGTACCTGTTCAGCGCATTATTCAGTTATATCCAGCAGTACGTCATGGCCGGGGTAGCCCAGAAGGTTGTATATGATATGCGCGAGCAGATCAACAGCAAGCTGGAGCGGCTGCCGCTGAAATATTTCGACTCCCGGACCCACGGGGAGATTCTCAGCCGGGCGACCAATGATGTGGACAATATCAGTACGACCCTCCAGCAGAGCTTGACCCAGCTGATTACATCGATTGTTACGATCATCGGGGTCATTGTCATGATGCTGACAATCAGTCCGTGGCTGACGCTGATTACAATCGTTACGCTGCCGCTGAGCTTCGTGGTCATTATGATGATTACCAAGCGTTCACAGACCTACTTCATCGGCCAGCAGAGATCGCTCGGCCAGTTGAACGGGCATGTCGAGGAGATGTACACCGGACACCGGATTATCAAAGCCTTCGGACGCGAGAAGCATTCCCTGAAGGACTTTGACACCATCAATGACGACCTGTACAACTCCGGATGGAGAGCCCAGTTCATCTCCGGGATTATTATGCCGCTGATGATGTTCATCGGGAACCTTGGCTATGTGCTGGTCTGTGTGGTCGGCGGGATCTTCGTGACCAAAAAAGCAATCGACGTCGGCGACATCCAGGCCTTCATCCAGTACTCGCGCCAGTTCACTATGCCGATCACGCAGACTGCCAACATTGCGAACATTATTCAGTCAACCATCGCTTCGGCGGAGCGGGTATTCGAGCTGCTGGATGAGGAAGAGGAAACCCCTGAAGTAGGTACCTCACTGGCTAAGGCTCCGGCGGATGCCGAAGAGGGCGCTGTGGAATTCCGCCATGTGCAGTTCGGCTACAAGCCGGATGAACTCCTGATTGAGGATATGAACATTGAGGTTAGCCCGGGACAGACCATTGCGATTGTAGGGCCAACCGGAGCCGGTAAAACCACCCTGATTAACCTGCTGATGCGCTTCTACGAAATCAGCGGCGGGGAGATTGTCATTGACGGCGTGAATATTACCGACATGAAGCGCAGCGAGCTGCGCAGCAAATTCGGGATGGTGCTCCAGGATACCTGGCTGTTCAACGGCACGATCCGCGATAATATCGCTTATGGCCGCGAAGGGGCTACGGAAGCCGATGTGGTGCGGGCCGCCAAGGCTGCGCATGCGGATCACTTCATCCGCACGCTGCCGCTCGGCTATGACACTATTCTGAACGAGGAAGCGTCCAACATCTCGCAGGGGCAGAAGCAGCTGCTGACCATTGCCCGGGCGATTCTGGCCGATCCGTCCATTCTGATTCTTGATGAGGCGACGAGCAGCGTCGATACCCGGACGGAGGTTCAGATTCAGAAGGCGATGAACACCCTGATGCACGGAAGAACCAGCTTCGTCATCGCCCACCGCCTGTCCACTATCCGCGATGCGGATCTGATCCTGGTCATGAACCAGGGCAGCGTAATCGAGAAGGGGACGCATCTGGAGCTGCTGGAGGCAGACGGCTTCTACGCCGACCTGTACAACAGCCAGTTCTCCGGGGATGATCTGCCGGATGCAGGCTAATCCGGAATAAGAACATACAATCAAGCTTAGCCCGCGTCCATGCGGAGAGTCTTCATGATTCTCTGGATGGACGCTTTTTGTTGTGCAGGTAACTCACCGCCAACTTTTCCTGCACAAATTGCAGCTTTCCCCGCGTCCAGTTGGCCTAAATTCAAAAATGTTGCACAAAAGTCAGCAATCCTGTACCATCCATCGGTTACTCATAAAAATTCCTGCATTCTGTGCAGCATTCTCCTAGAACATCACGTTATCTGTACGCCAAAGTTGCAATATTTGCAAGATTTCCATCTGCGGGGTTGAAGTCAGTGGGCGAAATCGAGGTCGCAAGCTGGGCATAAATCAATGCTGCAATCAGCCACCCGCCTGCGTTTTCAAAAAAAGATTTGCTTAAAATTTTCGTGATAGATATGATAGGGGTATAAAAATGACCCGCGGCTCATTTTGGTGGCTGGCGGATGGGAGAAAGGATGAATAGGATGTCAGGCTACGGGAAATGGGTAGCAGGAAGCAAGACGAAATGGATTACGCTGCTGGTGTGGATTGCAGTGGTAGGTGTGCTGACTATGCTATGGCCTTCAGTCAACTCACAGGTGGCCAACAATGCGTCCAACCTGCCGGAGAATGCCCCGTCTGTCCAGGGTTCAGTGGTTGCTGAGAGGGAGTTCCCTTCCGGAAGCGGGGTTCCTGCATTGCTCGTATGGCATCGCGGGGGCGGGATGACTGAAGAGGATCTTGTACATATTACAGCCCTATATAGCAAGCTGGAGCATCAGCCGCTGGAGCATCAGAACTTCGTTCCGCCACTCGGGAAGGTGCCGCCGCAGGCGCTGCAGGCTTCCTTGTCGAAGGATAGAAGCACCCTGGTGACGCCGGTGCTGTTCGACAAGAGTGCGGACAGTGAACAGCTCGGCGAATCTCTAAAAAGCCTGAAGGAGCTGGTCCGGACAGAGACCGGGACTGATCCTTCAGCAGCAAAGCCGGACAGCAGTGACTTAAGCCTGCGGATATCCGGTCCTGTCGGCATCTCGGTCGATGCAACCGGCCTGTTCAAGAATGCCGATGTGTCGCTGCTGATTGCTACGGTGATTCTGGTGCTGGTCTTCCTGCTCCTGATCTACCGCTCGCCGATTCTGGCCCTGATTCCGCTGGTCGCGGTTGGCTTTGCTTATGGCGTAACCAGCCCGGTTCTCGGCCTGATGGCCAGAGAAGGCTGGATTACGGTGGATTCGCAGGCCGTATCGATTATGACCGTGCTGCTCTTCGGGGCGGGAACCGACTATTGCCTGTTCATGATCGCGCGCTTCCGCCAGATGCTGAAGGTGGAGGAGAACAAGGGACGTGCGCTGCTGAGTGCGATCTCTCATTCCTCCGGGGCTATTGCGATGAGCGGCTTCACTGTTGTTCTGGCCCTGTTCGCCCTGCTGCTGGCAAAGTACGGTGCCTATCACCGCTTTGCCGTACCGTTCAGCGTCTCCATTCTCATTATGGGGGTTGCCAGCCTTACGCTGGTGCCGGCCTTGCTGGCGATCTTCGGGCGGGCCTCGTTCTTCCCGTTCGTGCCGCGGACCCCGGAGATGGAAGCAGAGCGTGCCCGGGCCAAGGGCAAGCCTGCGCCGCAGCCGAAGCCGCGGGGCCGCAAAGGGATCGGACACCTAGTCGTTTCCCGCCCGTGGGTAATTGTCGGCGTAACGGTGGTGCTGCTCGGGGTGCTGGCTTCCTTCTCCAGCGGCATCAAGTTCACTTATGACATCCTGTCCTCCTTCCCGAAGACGATGGAGTCGCGGGAGGGCTTCGCCCTGATCGGCGAGCAGTTCTCCCCCGGCGAGCTGGCTCCCGTCAAGCTGATGGTGGATACAGAAGGATTGTCCGGCGGAGAGGATCTGAAGTCCGTGCTGGGCAGCCTGTCTTATGTAGATGTAGTCTCCGACCCGCAGCCGGGGGCAGTTAACGCCAAGATTGCCGGATATGATATTGAATTCAAGGATAATCCGTATTCCATGGAAGCGATGGATCATATACCGGCTTTACGGACCACCGTGGAGCAGGCCTTGGCGGAGTCGGGCATCCAGAACCCGGAAGACAAGGTCTGGATCGGCGGCCAGACGGCCACCCAATATGATACGAAGGAGCTGGGGGAACGCGATACCGACCTGATTATCCCGGTAGTTATCGGCCTGATTACCCTGCTGCTGCTGGCGTATCTGAGATCCGTGGTAGCAACCATTTATCTGGTGGGGACGGTTATTCTGTCGTTCTTCTCGGCGCTGGGGCTCGGCTGGATCATTATCCACTATGTGCTCGGCGCAGATGCGATTCAAGGGGCTATTCCGCTCTATTCGTTCGTCTTCCTGGTTGCGCTCGGGGAGGATTACAACATCTTCATGATCTCGAATATCTGGAAAAAGCGTAAGCATATGCCGCTGAAACGCGCAATTGCCGAAGGGGTGAACGAAACCGGGTCGGTCATTACCTCCGCCGGACTCATCCTGGCCGGGACCTTCGCTGTATTGGCGAGCCTGCCGATTCAGGTGCTGGTGCAGTTCGGCATTATCACCGCAATCGGGGTGCTGCTGGATACCTTCGTCGTCCGTCCGTTCCTGGTGCCTGCCATTACGGTGCTCTTCGGCCGCGTCGCCTTCTGGCCGGGCAAGCACCATGAGGTCAGCGAAGCCCAGGCCTCAGATCACTAAGCCTAACCACAAAAGATGCCCCGCAGCCTTCCTGGCCTGCGGGGCATTCCTGTATGGGGCTTAAGCCTGACCGTTCGGAGTCCGGCTGAACTTCAGATCGTATTTGTCGAGCGAAGCACCGACAATGGCTTCATTGCGTCCGGCACCGCGGTGCGATTCGCGGAAGGCCGGGCTTGAGGTCCAGCCGTTCAGCGCTTCCTCGTTCTCCCAGACGGTGCAGATTTTCAATTCCTCGACGCCATCCTTCGGCGCGCCCTGCCAGACCTCCAAGCGGATGAAGCCGGGCATGGTCTGCACGCCGTTGTCCGCGCCAAACCGTGCAGCAATCGTGTCTCCATGGCCTTCCTTAATTCTAATCGTATTGGTAACTACCAGCATGTTAAATCCTCCTCTTAGGGCGCTACACAGGTGTAGTGCATGGCATTACCCATGTGTAGCGTAATTATTGCGGATTGGTGGTCCAGATGCCGGCGGTCTTCAGGAAGACACGGTCCGGCAGCTTCAGGGCAGCGAGTGTCAACTCCGCCACATCCTCCGGCTGCATCATCCGGTCCTCGTCCCCGATCTTCAGGCCTGCGTCTGCAGCAAGCCCGGTGTTTACCGTGCTTGGAGTCAGAGCCACGACACGGATATTGTGCTTGCGGACCTCCATAGCCAGCGCCTCGGTCATGCCCATCAGCGCAAACTTGGAGGCACAGTAGGCCGAGCCTGTGGCGAAGCCGCGTTCGCCTGCTGTAGAAGCGATATTAATAATATTGCCGCTGGAGCGTTCGATCATGGCTGGCAGAGCAGCCCGGGTAACATAGTAGGCCCCGAACAGATTGACCTGCATATGCCGTTCCCAGTCGGCAGGGTCCATCTCCAGCAGCGTCCCGAACCGGGCAATCCCGGCGTTATTGATCAAGGCATCGAAGGGGCCTAGATCATTCTGCAGGGCGACCACCGCGCGTTCGGCCTCTTCCCGTACAGAAATATCCGCAACGGCAATGCTGACCTTGACATCATACACCTCGCTCAGCGCCTGCTTCAGCGCCTCCAGATCGGCTGCGGTCCGGGAGATCAGTCCCAGGTTCGCGCCTTCCTTGGCCAGCGCCATCGCGAGCGCCTTGCCGATCCCCTTGCCTGCACCTGTAATGACTACACTGGTTCCTCTCAAATCCATAACCTGTCGTCACGCTCCTTCATTGGAATAGTATCATCCTGCAAGATAGACATAAGGCTAAGGCTATTATACCTGAGCGGACCGGGACAATCACGCCGGAGCAGCCCGGTTCGGTACAAACCATACCGCCCGGCTCTAGTTCACATCCTCCGCTTCAATGCTCTTAAGCGGCACCGTGGCTGGTCCTTCAAGCACCTGGCCTTCATAGGAGAAGCGGGAGCCGTGGCACGGGCAGTCCCAGGAACGCTCCCCGTCATTCCATTCACATTCGCAGCCCATATGGGTGCAGGTTCGGTCCACGAGATGCAGCTTGCCCTCAGGGTCGCGGTAGGCACCCACGCGTCTGCCTTCATGAACGACGACAGCACCTTCATCCGGCCCAAGCTCCCGCGTCTTTTTGTGAACAATCTCCACCTTGCCGCTGACCAGCTCCTTGGCGACAGAGAAGTTCTGCACAATGAAGTTCTTGATGCCCGGCACCGCCTTGAAGCGTGTGGGATCATACAGCCCGGTATAAGGGTTGCTGTTGCCCATAATTCCGTCCGCAATCAGGCGGGCCGCCAGCGTTCCGTTCGTCATGCCCCATTTGCCGAAGCCGGTGGCGATATAAATCTCTTCATCCTCGGCCCGTTTGCCGATGTAAGGCACGTTGTCGAGCGTGATCAGATCCTGGGTGGACCACCGGTAAGGAATGCTGCGGATGCCCAGCAGCTCTCCTGCGAACCGCTCCAGCTTCTCATAATGGCCGAAGGTGCAGATGCCCTGACCGGTCTTGTGGTTCTCCCCGCCGGCGATCACCAGCTTCTTGTCACCCCACTCCACCGCACGGAGCGACCGGGTCGGCCCGCTGGCGCTCAGATACATGCCGCCTTCATAATCGGTCTCCGGCTCGAAGGCCAGGCAGTAGGACCGCTCGGCGTGCAGCCGCGAGAAGTAGAGTGAACCGCCGTCATAGAAGGGGAAATGGGAGGCAGACACCGCATGGCGGCAGCGGATCTGGAACTCTTCTCCCTCGGTATGCAGCGTAAGATGGCCCTCCGTATCGACCTTCTCGCCAATCGTCGTATGCTCGTAGACCTTGCCTCCCTGATCAAGCACTGCCTGCAGCAGCCCCTTCAGATAGTGCAGCGGGTGGAAGCGGGCTTGCCCGGGCAGCCGGATTGCACCGCCTGCGCCAAGCGGCAGCGGCACCTGATCCAGCCACTCGCCGGGAATACCCAGCTTCTGGTAAGCTGCGAATTCAGCCTCCAGATCCTTCAGCTTCTTACCGTCCTCCTTATCCGTATACAGGTAGGCAGCTTCCCGCGTCATCCCGCAGTCCAGGCTGAGATCCTCCGCAGTGGCAATCATCCACTCCAGCGCTTCATGATTCGACTGGTAATACATCCGGGCCTGCTCTTCGCCGAAATGCTTCAGCAGATCATCGTAGATCATTCCGTGCTGGGTAGAGATTTTGGCGCTGGTGAAGCCTGTAGTACCGCTGAGAATCTCGCCTGCCTCCAGCAGAGTAACCTGGTATCCGGCCTTGGACAGCAGATAGGCGGTAGTGATGCCGGTTATCCCTGCCCCTACAATGGCTACGTCGGTGACATGATCCTCAGTAAGCTTCGGAAACGAAGGAAGCTCCGTGCTGCCTCTCCAGAAGGATTCCGGAAATTGCGGCAGGCCTTGCGAAACATGCTCCTGTGAACCCATGCTATATCCCTCCTAGTCAGTATCCATCTCATTTATTACCACTCTTCCGGGAAAAGAAACGCTCCTTCTCTGGCAGCAGGCCCCCGGCACAGCACTGAGGAGATGATGACCCATCCTATGGTGGAGTTAATTTCGGGAATGGATCAAATCATACTGGAACCCAAGGTATCCCGCTGCAAAGTGCTGTGCCGATGCCGTTACCGCCCTAATCAGATTGACGCTGAGGCTGCCAGGATTTATACTTGATCTAAAAACAAGTCAGAGGATGATCACGATGAAGACCCTGAACTTAACTGCGCAACGTCAAGCCGTTTATGATATTGTCCGTAATTCCCATGACCATCCCACTGCTGCAGAGGTAATGAACCGGCTTGTCGAGCAGGGACATAATCTGGCCTACGGGACTGTATATAATTCCCTGCGTTATCTGTCGGATAAGCAGATGATCCGCGAGCTGAAGCTCGGCGAGGCGGCAAGCCGCTACGATGCCCGCCTCGATGACCATCAGCATATTATCTGCGAGGTCTGCGGCGCGGTGGATGAAGTGATGAGCCAGGTTCCGCAGGAGTGGATGGATTCGGTTGCGGCCGATACCGGCTACTCTATCACCCATACCCATGTTGTATTCGGCGGGGTGTGCCCGGCTTGCCGGAGCAAGAATCCGCGCAAGAATTAGAGGCCGGGCTCCGGCCACCCTCCAGAAGAGGCCGTCCGCACCCGGACGGTCTTTTGCCTGTGCGGTGGCGGACCTCCGGAAGGCAGCGGATCCGGGGGAAATATCCCATATGGTCTTTTCTTTTACCTGCTTTTGCAAGTATACTGATAAGCAATAATATGGGGTGTTGAGGGGAGAATCGTTCATGGCAGAGCAATTGAAGGGGCTGACCGTAGCCCTGGCCGGCCCGCGCAAAGCGGAGGAAATGGCGAAGCTGGTAGAGAATATGGGCGGGACCGCCCTGCACCGTCCGGCCCAGGGCACGTCCTTCCTGGATGATGCCGCACTGCATGACGGGCTGAAGGCATGGGTGGAGCAGCCGCCGGATCTGGCCGTGCTGACTACCGGCATGGGGCTTGAAGCCCTGTTCGGAATGGCCGCGAAGCTGGGGCTGGCGGAGCGCTTCCAGGAGGTTCTCTCCGCTTCACCGATTGCTGCGCGAGGCTACAAGACCGTGAATGCGCTGAAGAAGCGGGGGCTTGAGCCGGTGGTGCGTGATGATGACGGCAGCAATGCCGGCCTGATCCGCGGCTTGCAGGAGTGGGACCTCCAGGGTAAACGGGTCATGCTGCAGCTGCACGGGGAGACCGCGCCGCAGCTCACCGGGTGGCTGGAGCAGGCCGGGGCAAGCGTCGGCTGTGTGCAGCCCTACCGGTATACCGAGCCTGAGCCGGGGGCGCTGGAGCAGCTGCTTGGTGATATTACCGGAGGGAAGGTAGATGCGGTAGCGTTCACCAGCGGGCCGCAATTCCGCTTCCTGGCGCAGCATGCCCGGGAACAGGGACGGCTTGAAGCCCTTGTTCAGGCTCTGGAGGACAGGGTTCTGGCTGTGTCTGTCGGCAGGGTGACCTCGGAGGCGCTGAAGGAAGAGGGCGTGAAGCGGATCATCATGCCGGAGCATGAGCGGATGGGCAGCATGCTGGTCAGCCTGGGGCGGTATCTCGCAGCGAACCGGTAGCTGATAGACGTTAAGGGAATTCAATGAACAGTATTGCATCATTATAAAGATAAGAATTGAGGAGGAGACCTATGGATAAGAGAAAGTGCCTGTTGTTAGGCGATTATACACACCCGCGGTTTCACCCGCTGCAAGGAGTAGACAAGCAGGTCAGCGGGATTCTAAATGAGCTGCTGACGGTGCAGTGCTCGGAGAACCGGAAGCTGCTCCTGAGTGAGCATCTGGCCGGGTATGATCTCTGTATTGCTTATAATGAATTATGGAATGAAGCGGTATCTCCGCAGCAGACCGCCGGTCTGCTGAGTTATGTCAGCGGTGGCGGCGGCCTGATTGTGCTCCACACCGGAATATCGCTGGCGAAGCGTTACGAGCTGGCCCAGCTGATTGGGGGAAGATTCACCGGCCATCCCCCGTATACTACACTGAACTTCAAAGTGCATGAGCATGATATCACCGAAGGAATAGAGGACTTCCAGCTGGACGAGGAGCCGTACCAGTTCGATTTCGATCCGTTCACCGAGAAGACGATTCTGCTTGAATACGAGGCGGACGGCGAACGGGTGCCGGCGGCCTGGTGCCATAGCTACGGCCAGGGGCGGGTGGTCTTCCTGATGCCGGGCCATCATGAGCCGACCTTCCATCATCCGTCTGTCCGTAAGCTTATTCTGCAGGCGGCCACCTGGGCTGCGCGAATCCCCAGATAACCGTAAGAGGATGGCGTTAGGGGCGTGAATCCGCCTTTTTTTGTGAAATGGCGGGCTAAGGGGTATACTTTATCCATAATTGTAATCTTTGGGAGGGAAGTACCATGAGTGATTTGTTCAAGAAAGCAATCTCTTTAGGCGTAGGCCTCACCATTGTCAGTAAGGAGAAAGTAGAGAAGGTTGTAGACGACCTGGTCAAGCGGGGAGAGCTGGCGCCCTCTGAATCGAAGGCGCTGGTAGACCGGCTCATTGAGCGCGGAGATGAAGAGCGGGGAGCGTTCAAATCGGTTGTGCAGGAGCAGGTACAGCGGGTGCTCAAAGAGCTTAAGGTGCCGGTTCAGGCCGACATCGCCACGCTGGAATCGCGTATCGCCGTGCTGGAGAGCCGTGTGGCCGAGCTGGAAGGGGCATCGCCCCGGGAGAACCCCGCGCCGGACACGCCAGCGGAATAAATGGCGGTCCGCATCAGACATGCCGGACGTTACCGGGCAATAGCCATGGCGCTTATGCGTCATGGCTTCGGCTATATGGTGGAAGAGCTGGGACTGTATCATCTCTTGTCGCTGCCGCGCCGGATCATCACGCAGGAAGTTCATGAGAGTGTGACGCTGGGTGAACGGATCCGCCGGGTGCTGGAGGAGTTAGGGCCGACCTTCGTGAAGCTGGGCCAGCTCGCCAGCACGCGCTCCGATCTGCTGCCCGATTCCATCATCCAGGAGCTGGTCAAGCTCCAGGACAATGTGCCGCCCTTCTCGGCCGAGACGGCGCGCAACATCATTGAACAGGAGCTGGATCAGAGGATTGATGCGGTCTTCGAATACTTCGAGAATCACCCGCTTGCTGCCGCTTCCATCGGCCAGGTTCACCGGGCGGTGCTGCATGGCGGACAGAGCGTTGCCGTCAAAATCCAGCGCCCCGGCGTCATGCGGACTATGACCAGGGATCTTGAGATTCTGAAGGACCTGAGCCTGCTGGCGGAGCGCAGAATGGATTGGGCGAAGCAATACGGCCTGGCCCGGATGATTGAGGAGTTCTCCCGGGCTCTGCTGGCGGAGCTGGATTATACTCAGGAAGGGCGCAATGCCGAACGTATAGCCGGACAGCTGTCGGCTCAAGATAATGTATATATTCCAACCATCTATTGGGACTACAGCTCAACGAGGGTGCTGGCGATGGAATATATGGAAGGGGTCACCCTGAACCGCAGGGAGGAGCTGCTTGGCTCAGGCTTCAAGCTCAAGACCATTGCCGAGCAGTTTGTGCAGATGATGCTGAACCAGATCTTCATTCACGGCTTCTTCCATGCCGATCCCCATCCCGGGAACGTGATGGTGATGGAGGACGGGAAGCTGGCCCTGATCGACTTCGGAATGGTCGGGCGGCTCAGCGAGGACATGAAGGATGGCCTGTCTGCACTGGTCATCGCGCTTATGCGCAAGAATACCGATTCCATGGTACGGGCAATCCTGCGCCTGGGAGTCATCCCGGAGGATGCTGACCGGGCGGCTCTGCATGATGATATGGACCGGCTCCGGGAGCAGTATTATGACATCCCGTTCAAGCAGGTCAGCATCGGCAAGGCGCTGAACGACCTGTTCAGCATTGCCCGCAAGCACCGGCTGGTCATTCCGCCGGACCTGGCAATGCTGGGCAAGACGATGCTGACCCTGGAAGGCATGGTGGCCAGTCTGGACCCGGCCTTCAGCATCATGCAGATGGCGGAGCCGTTCGGCAGGCAGCTGCTGAAGCAGCGCTTCAGCGGCAGCCGCCTGCAGCGTAAGCTGCTGGGCGGGGTGGCTGACCTTGCCGAGAGCCTGGTCGAGCTGCCTGCACAGGCGAGGCAGCTGTCCGCCCTGATCAGCAAAGGCAAGCTGAAGGTGGAGATTGGGGTGCCGGAGCTGCAGGGGCTGGAGCACAAGTTCAGCCGGATCGGCAACCGGCTCTCCTTCAGTATCGTGCTGCTGGCCTTCAGCATCATTATGGCCGGGCTGATTATCGCTTCTTCGCTGCGCGGCGAGCCCTCGCTGCTCTGGGATTTCCCGATCGTAGAGATCGGCTCGGTCATCGCCCTGCTGATGATTCTGTGGCTGCTGTTCTCCATTTTCAAGTCAGGAAGATTCTAGCTGTGCGGGCCGGAGCAGAAATATTCTCCGGCCCGTACACACAAGAGGCGCGCAATCAAGTACAATGGATAAGGATAACTTGCCACAATTCAAATGTAATGGAACGCAAATGGAGTGCCGTCTGAATGTCCGGTGGATCGCTGCTGCCCAGAAACCGAACTTCGACCGCAGCCTTGCGGGCCTATGGGACGGAAGGGCTCCGGTGACGGGGCGCTTCCGCTTTTGTGTGAAGAGGAACTTGCAGAAGCAGCAGGAACTGACACATTTCGTACATTACTCCGTTCAAGGATTGAATATAAGTTATGACATGCATGTAAATTCAGGAATATAGTGAGGTGGAGCAATTGCCTAGTTTCAAAGATTTAGGAGTATCTGAAGTGCTGAATGATCTGCTCAGAGGGCAGGGCATCGTCAAGCCGACGCCGGTGCAGGAGGAGGCAATCCCGCCTGTGGTGCAGGGGCTGGATGTTATAGCCCGGGCGAAGACGGGAACGGGGAAGACGCTGGCTTTTCTGCTGCCGATCCTGGACAAGATCCGGGTGGAGGCAGCTTATCCGCAGGCGCTGATCCTCGCGCCGACGCGTGAGCTGGCGCTGCAGATTACGGAGGAAGCGCGCAAGCTGGCGCGCCATACCGGGGTGAAGATTCTGGCCGTCTACGGCGGCCAGGATGTGGAGAAGCAGCTCCGCAAGCTCGAAGGCGGACGGCATCTGATCATCGGTACGCCGGGACGGCTGCTGGATCACCTGCGCCGCGAGACGCTGGACCTTGGCGGCGTGAAGATGCTGGTGCTGGATGAGGCCGACCAGATGCTGCATATGGGCTTCCTGGAGGATGTGGAGACGATCATTACGTCGGTGCCGTACCGCCGCCAGACGATGCTATTCTCGGCAACCATGCCGGACCCGATCAAGCGGCTGGCTGCGAACTACATGAAGGAGCCGCTGGACATCATTATCCGCAGCGGATCGCCGATCCCGCTGGATAACATCCGCCAGCAGGTAGTGGAGTGCTCTGACCGCAATAAGGAGGAAGCGCTGATCTCGCTGATTGAGCGCGACCGCCCATATCTCGCGATCATCTTCTGCCGGACCAAGCGCCGGGTCTCGAAGCTGAATGAAGCGCTGCAGGCAGCCGGATATGATTGCGATGAGCTGCACGGCGACCTGTCGCAGGGCAAGCGCGAGGCGGTCATGAAACGGTTCCGTGACGCGAAGCTGCAGCTGCTGGTTGCGACCGATGTAGCGGCCCGCGGCCTGGACGTGGAGGGAATCACCCACGTCTTCAACTATGACCTGCCGCTGGACCCGGACAGCTACATCCACCGGATCGGCCGCACGGGCCGCGCCGGAGGCAAGGGCCTCGCGGTGACGTTCGCTTCGCCGCGCGACCGCGCCGGGCTCGAAGACATCGAGCGCGGCATCTCCCAGCGGCTGGACCGCCGCCGGTACGAGAAGGATGAATTCGGGACTGGCGAATTCATCCCGGTGCAGGGCGGCGGCTCGCCGCGCGGCGGACGGCAGAACGCTGCGCCTGAAGCGGCGCGCGCCGGACGCGGCGGCCGCGGGCAGGGCCGCAGCGGCGGTGCGCCGCGCGCGGAGGCCTCAGGGCGTCCGGGCGGGCGCGGACGCGGCGGCAAGGAAGCAGGCGGCTGGGGCGCGCCTGCGGAAGGCAACAAGCGCAGCGGCAATGGCGCAGCTGCGCGGGGTGGTGCCGCCGGAGGACGCGGCGGCAAGGAAGCAGGCGGCTGGAACGCGCCTGCGGAAGGCGGCAAGCGCAGCGGCAGTGGCGCAGCTGCGCGGGGTGGTGCCGCCGGAGGACGCGGCGGCAAGGAAGCAGGCGGCTGGAACGCGCCTGCGGAAGGCGGCAAGCGCAGCGGCTACAGCAGCAACGTGTCCAGAGGCGCAGACGCCGGCGGCTTCAGCTACGGCGCCTCCAAGGGGGCCGGCTCCGGCGCGGGGTACAACCCGGGCGGTGCGCAGGCCAGCCCGAAATACCGGGCGCATGTAGCGCGCAGCCATGACGCCTCTGCCGGCGGCTCACGCGGCGCCGGCTCGAAGGGCGGCAAAGGCGGCTTCGGCTCCGGCGGACGTGGCGGTAGCGGGGGCTCCACGCGCGGCAAGCGCGGCGGCAGCTCCGGCGGTGGTTCGCGCGGCGGACGCGGCTCCTCCAGATAAAGGCGCTTTACAGCCGGATCGGCTGCTTGGTACCATAGGATAGCTGGCCGGGCGGCCAGTTGTTCTGTGGTATTATTTATTATGCAGGGAATGCGAGGCTCATCGCATACCTCCCCCGGCAACATCAATGTCCGCAATTGTAGTCGAAAAACCGACCACATTGCGCCGTGTGATAGCGTGAGTACCAAATGTGATCGGAAAACCGACCACAATTCGTCATGTGATAGCGTGAGGACCAAATGTAATCGGAAAACCGACCACATTTCGTCGTGTGATAGCGAGCGGGCCAAATGTAGTCGGAAAACCGACTATAATGCACTGGACCACTCCCAGTAGTATCCAAGTGAAACATTTTGCCTGCCGGGCATGTCTAATAGTTATAATGAAGCCGTGTGCGTAACCTATAGGAGGATTAATCAAGCATGTCCAAAACCGCCAAGATTGTTATTCTACTTATTGTTGTGGTTGCCGTCGGCTGGGGGATCGGTAAATACACTGCTCCATCCGCTTCCCCGGCAAACGGAACTAATGCAGGCACAGGTACGGACCTGGGAGCCGGGCCGGATGCTGCGCCTGAAGCCTCCCCGCTGCCGGACGGAGAACAGACCCCGGGCAACGATGCTTCGGCAACAGCGCCTCCGGCGTCAGACGGCTCTGAGATGGTAGTCGCCGATCCCGACAGCACTGCGGTTATGGTGAATAAGCAGTACAGCCTGCCGGAGGAGTACAAGCCTGCCGATCTGGTCTATCCGGATGTGCCTTTTATCTTCTCGGAGAAGATTGAGAAGCGGATGCTCCGCCGGGAAGCGGCGGCCGCGCTGGAGGAGATGGTTGCTGCCGCGAAGCAGGACGGGGTTCATCTTGCCGGTGTATCGGGCTACCGCTCAGAAGCGACCCAGCGCAGACTGTTTAACAACTATGTGAAAAAAGACGGCGAAGAGAAAGCCCGCACCTACAGCGCAATGCCTGGACACAGCGAGCATCAGACGGGACTGGCCATCGATCTGTCCGGCAGTGACGGCAAATGTGCCGCCGAGAGCTGCTTCGCCGGGACGAAGGAGGCGCAGTGGCTGGCTGACCATGCCACAGAGTACGGATATATTATCCGGTTCCCTGAGGGCAAGGAGACTATAACCGGCTACAAGTATGAGCCTTGGCATGTCCGCTATGTAGGCAAGGAGATCGCCGCATCGATTGCCGAGCGGGGCATTACGCTGGAGGAATACTTCGATGCCATTCCGGTGAGCAAGTAAGCAGACAAGCGAATCAGGCTATAATCAGGCGGTCCTGCGGAATGATGCGGGGCCGCTTCTTTTCTCCGCCGTAACCTGAAGCTGTACCTATGGTTCAACCTCCAGACTGCTGGTTAAGTAGTGGGAAACCTCATACAAACTGAATGGAGGCATGCAGAATGGCTGAACACAATCATGTGGTAAGCAAGGACGGCAATGTGACCATGGACCGGGTAACCGAGGCACTGGGCAGGATTGAGCCGGGGCAGAAGGAACGCATTCTGAGTGATTTTGAACAGTTCAAGGTCTACTTGGGAAAGCGCATTCAATTAGCGCAGCGGATCGGGTTGAATGAGGAGCAGCTGGCGCTGGCCGCCGGCAAAATCGCGGATTATCTGGCCGCTTATGAAGAGCCCCGGAACAGTGAGGAGAAGCTGCTGCTGGAGCTCTGGAGAGCGGGCAACAAGGAGGAGCGCCACCGGCTTGCACATATGCTGGTGAAGATGGTGCAGCAGGAATAGCAGCAAGACACACAGCTCAATGAACGAGAGACGGTTGCGCACCAGTGGCGGACCGTTTTTTTGTTGATGCATCATAATCTGCCATTTGTTCATTAGTGGGACCCGGGCGCTGTTTTGGTTCTTGGCTGCAGATAGGATACAATGAAAGAGAGAAAATCTACAGCCGAAAGGATGCGAGCAGGATGTCGATCTACAGTTTTGCCGCCGTTACGCCTTCGGGCGCAGAGGTGTCCTTCAAAGACTATGAGGGCAAGGTGCTGCTGATTGCGAATACCGCCAGCCAGTGCGGGCTAACCCCGCAATACGGAGAGCTGCAAAAGCTGCATGAGCAGTATGCGGACCAGGGACTGGTAGTCCTCGGCTTCCCGTGTAACCAGTTTGGCGGCCAGGAGCCCGGTACCAGCGAGGAGGCAGAGGCCTTCTGCCAGTTGAATTACGGGGTGACGTTCCCGGTATTTGCCAAGGTGGATGTCAACGGGCCGGAGGCCAGCCTGCTGTTCCGGTATCTGAAGGGCCAGCAGCCGGGTGACGGGGAGAGCAGCGATATCCAGTGGAACTTCACGAAGTTCCTGGTGGACCGCAGCGGCCAAGTGATTGCCCGGGTTGAACCGAAGGAATCGCCGGAGAGCATGAAGGGGCTTATTGAGGCTGCGCTGGCCTCGAGCTGAATCTAACTGAATGATATTAAGAAGACATAGCCCTGCGGTCTGCAGGGCTTTATTCATGCATCGGCGGGCCCCTTCAGCGTCTGCTGACCGGCCGGTATGAAAATTATCCTTGAATCTTTTCAGGGACCATGTATCCTTTGAAGAGAATGCTCCACGCATCCCTTGGACATGGAACGTATAGAGAATTGAAGGATGCAGGATAATAACGGCAGGAGGGTTACATACAGGCATGAGGTTAATTACAGAGGTAGCGGCGGCAGCCGGGATCAAGGAAGAGCATCTGGAGTTGTACGGTAAATATAAAAGCAAGCTCTCCCCGTCACTGTGGGCCGAGCTGAAGGATAAGCCGGACGGCAGACTGGTGCTGGTTACGGCGGTGAATCCGACCCCGGCGGGCGAGGGCAAAACCCTGACCACCATCGGACTTGCCCAGGCAATGAATGCTTCCGGCGTTAAGACGGTAGCTGCGCTGCGTGAGCCATCACTGGGCCCGTGCCTTGGCATGAAGGGCGGGGCGACCGGGGGCGGCCGGGCGCAGATCATTCCGGCAGACGATATTAATCTGCACTTCACAGGGGACATCCATGCGGTGAGCGCAGCCCATAATCTGCTCTCGGCGATGATTGACAATCATCTGTTCCAGGGCAACAGTCTCGGTCTTGATCCGCAGCGGATCGTCTGGAAAAGGGTCATGGATATGAATGACCGCAGCCTGCGGAATATTGTGACCGGACTTGGCGACGGCAACGGAACGGTGCGGGAGAGCGGCTTCCAGATTACTACGGCCTCTGAGATCATGGCGGTGCTCTGCCTATGCAGCGATCTTGCTGATCTGAAGCAGCGGCTTAGCCGGATTCTGATCGGTTATGACCAGCAGGGACAGCCGGTCACTGCGAAGGAGATCGGAGCGGTGGAAGCGATGACTGCGCTGCTGAAGGAGGCGGTTAAGCCTAATCTGGTGCAGACGCTCGAAGGCACGCCGGTGATTGTGCATGGCGGACCGTTCGCCAATATTGCCCATGGCTGCAGCAGTGTGATCGGCACCCGATATGCACTCAAGCTGGGCGAGGTAGTGGTGACGGAAGCAGGCTTCGGCGCTGATCTGGGAGCTGAGAAATTCATGGACATCAAGTGCCGCCAGGCCGGGCTGACGCCTTCCGCCGCTGTGCTGGTGGTTACGGTGAAGTCCCTGAAATATAACGGCGGCGTCCGCAAGGAAGAGCTGTATGAAGGCAACCGGGCCGCGCTGCTCTCGGGGTTAGCCAACATGGAGCGTCATATTGAGAACCTGCGCAAATTCGGTGTCCCGGTGCTGGTGGCGCTCAACCACTTTGAAGGGGATTCGCCTGCGGAAGTCGGGGATGTACTGGAGGCCTGCCGCCGGCTGGGCGTCCCTGCTGCAGTATCCAAGGTTTGGGCTGAAGGAAGCGCGGGCGGACAGGAGCTTGCTGAGGCGCTTAAGAAGCTGCTCGTGCAGGAGGAAGCTGTGAATTTCGCTCCTCTGTACGAAGATCATCTGGATATTCCGTCCAAAATCAACCGAATCGTTACCGAGATCTACCGCGGCGCAGGCGTGGCCTTCTCTCCTGCTGCCAAGCGGAGCCTGGCAGCGATTGAGCGGCTGGGGCTGAACCAGCTTCAGGTCTGCATGGCGAAGACCCCGTATTCCTTCTCGGATCAGCCGCGTCTGCTGGGAGCACCGGAAGGCTTCACCATGGGCGTGCGGGACATTACCCTGTCGCTGGGTGCAGGCTTTGCCGTGGTCATCACCGGCAACATGGTCACCATGCCCGGCCTTCCCGCCAAGCCCGCAGCCGAGAGTCTGCTGGTGGACGAGGATGGCGTAATTTCCGGTCTGCAATAAGGCGCCTTCCCGTCTGTGCATTTGCCGGAGCATAGCCATCGGCCAGTATAGCCGTTAGATATAGCTTGGCCTCACTTTACCGCAGGTATGCTGCGGGGGTGAGGCTTTTTTGTGTGCTAAATACCGAAAATACATTGACTATTACTGTCCAATCCACACAAAAAAAGCTGCAGAGATTGAATCTAACGCAGCTTTCAAACATTAATGTCTTTGTTTCAGTTTGTCCAGTTCATCCATAGATAGTCCTGTTAGTTCAGCAATGGTAGGGAAATCCTTGTGCCATGATTACCAGTTCTGTTGCATACTGACGTTCCCTTCAAGGAACGGTTGTTAGTTTTACATCAGCCAGCTCGTGCAGCTTGCGAGCAGAAGCGAGGCGAGTGCGGCCAAGTTCACCCCTGCTCCTTCCTGCTCCTGGCAGACATAATGCCCCTTCTCCGGGGGAAACTAAATCAACGATAGCCGTAAAGCGGCAGTGTGCTTGTAACGGATCATCCGGTTAACTCAAGGATAAATAAAATTTGAAATTGTGAACAATGTGAGAAAAATCACAATAACTATTGAAATGTGATAAATATCACAATATAATCAATGTATAAAGTGAAAACAATCACAAACGAATTAAGACTCAAAACCAGTCATTCCAGTTAACGCAGTCACAAGTATAGACAAATAAGCTTTTTAACTTGGAGGAGGAAGAAATCATGAAAGTAGCAGTCATTGGATGTACCCACGCCGGAACGGCCGCCATTGTGAATACCGCCCAGTTATACCCGGATGCCGAGATTACGGTCTATGAGCGTAACGATAATATTTCGTTCCTGTCTTGCGGGATTGCCCTGTATGTCGGGGGAGTCGTGAAGGATCCGCATGGATTATTCTATTCCTCGCCGGAGCAGCTGGCTGCGCTGGGTGTGCAGACGAAGATGCGCCATGAGGTAATTAACGTGGACACCGCCCGCCGGACGCTGAAGGTCCGCAATCTGGTAACGGGTGAAGAATTCGAAGATACCTATGACAAGCTGATCATGACCACCGGCTCATGGCCGGTTGTGCCTAAGCTGGAGGGGATTGACCTGAAGGGGATCCTGCTCTCGAAGAACTATCATCATTCCAACACCATTATTGAGGAAGCACAGAAGGTGAAGAGAATTACTGTTGTGGGTGCTGGTTATATCGGGGTGGAGCTGGTGGAGGCTTTTCAGATGAACGGCAAGGAGGTTACGCTGATCGACGGGGAAGAGCGGATTCTGAGCAAGTACCTGGATGAAGAATTCACTGCACCGATCGAGCAGTCGCTTAAGGATCACGGGATCAAGCTGGCACTTGGTGAAAAGGTTGCTTCCTTCGCCGGCGAGAACGGCAGAGTCACCAAGGTGATTACCAGCAAAGGTGAGCATGAGACGGATCTGGTTATTCTCTGCATCGGTTTCCGCCCGAATACGGAGCTGCTGAAGGGCCAAGTGGATATGCTGCCGAACGGCGCAATCATGGTCAACGACTATATGCAGACCAGCCTGCCGGATGTGTATGCTGCCGGTGACAGCTGTGCGATTCATTACAACCCGACTGGTAAACACGCGTACATTCCGCTCGCCACCAACGCAGTACGCATGGGAACACTCGTCGCCCGCAATCTGGTTGAGAATACCATCCCGTACATGGGCACGCAAGGAACGTCAGGCATCAAGATCTATGAAGACAATATTGCCGGAACCGGCTTGACGGAAGAAGCAGCCAAGACGGAAGGAATGGATACGGAAAGTGTGATGCTGGTGGACAATTACCGTCCGGAGTTCATGCCAACCTTCGAGCAGGTTCAGGTCAAGGTCGTCTATGAACGTGCCACCCGCCGCATTCTCGGCGCACAGATCATGTCCAAGATGGATCTGACCCAGTCGATCAACACCGTATCGGTCTGCATCCAGAATAAAATGACCGTAGACCAGCTGGCCTTCATCGACTTCTTCTTCCAGCCGCATTATAACAAGCCTTGGAATTTCCTGAACACCGCAGGTCTCCAGGCGCTGCCTAAGCCTGCTCCAGTCAGGGAGCCTGTCCACGCTTAATCATACCGTCACATCCGGAGCCCTCTTAAGGGCTCTTTTTTACATTCTAAAGTTGTCTTTTCAGCTGTAGTCTTCAATTAATGAGATTAAGCCATCCTTAATGCTGAATGTAGACGTTCCCTTTAATTGCAGGGTATCCCCGGCCGCTAATCCGCCCGGTAAATCCACGGCAAGAATGCCTTCGTAATCAATGGTCACCGCAACATTACTGTCTGGTGCTGCGCTGTACCCGGTAATGATCTGGCGGCGGCTGGAGAACATCGTTGATGATTGCTCTGCCAAAGCCCTGAAGGCCGGGATGCCGCTGGTTTCCGTGGTGATTACCCCATCTGAAATATTCCGGAAGATGACATCCTGGTGCATAAGGTCAACCATGCCTTGAATATCAAAAGAATTATATGCCCTGATATACGTTTCAATGATGTCCTGTTCTTCTTGGCTAACCATACTAAGACCCGTCTCTCTGGCCCGTTAACAAGCAGCCGGTATAACTTTTATCTTTTTTTATTCGCTGCTGGATGCTCCTGTTCCTTCCAGTGAGATTAATCTGTAAATCCTTAAGCTGTATTAAATCAGTGCATGAATCCAGCTTTTATGGTAAATTTGACATGTCAGTGAAAACTTTCACTTGTTTTTTGCATTGTGATTTTTGTCACGTAAATGTGATTGGGATCACGTTACAATGGCATAAAGGAACAAATTTTAAGTAATTCGAAGGGGATAGGAATCATGGCTTATAACAAACCGCAGGCAATCGCAGAAGTGACGGTGGAGAACGGAATTAAGAAGGCACATAATCCGCTCAGCACGGTACTCATTCTCGGTTTTCTGGGAGGAGCGTTTATTGCGCTCGGATTTTTGCTGGATATTCGCGTCATTGCCAGTGCACCCGCTGAATGGGGGTCCATTGCCAACTTCATCGGGGCGGCGGTGTTCCCGGTTGGGCTTATCCTGGTGCTGCTGGCCGGGGGGGAACTGCTGACAGGCAATATGATGGCGGTGCCGCTGGCCTTCATGGCGAAGAAGATCTCGTTCTGGGAAGTAATGAAGAACCTGGTATTGATCACGCTCAGCAACCTGGCAGGCGCACTGTTCGTGGCTTACTTCTTCGGACACATCGTTGGCCTAACCTCTGACGGGGCATATCTGGAGAAGCTGGTTAGTATGGCAGAGCATAAGATTGATGCCACCTTCCTGCAGGCCTTCATCTCCGGAATTGGCTGTAACTGGCTCGTTGCTCTGGCGGTATGGCTCTCGTACGGGGCAGATAATTTCAGCGGCAAAATCCTCGGTATCTGGTTCCCGACTATGGCGTTCGTGGCCATCGGCTTCCAGCACGTTGTAGCTAACATGTTCCTTATCCCTGCTGCGATCTTCGAAGGTCATTTCACCTGGGGCCAGTATTTCGGCAACTTCGTTCCGGTCTGGCTCGGCAATCTGACAGGCGGTGCTATCTTTGTCGCTGCCGCTTACTGGATGGCCTATCTGCGCAAGGAGCAGGCACCCGCTGCTTCCGCTGGGGCAATCCCTGCCACAGGGCTCAAGAAGCACGCTTAAGTTCATATAATCAGCCGGGCCCGGCAGCCCGGTGTGGCTTCAGGCACTTCCTGTCACTCAGCTTCCTCCTGCTCAGGGGGAGAGAGGCAGGGAGTGTTTTTTTGAACCGGCAAAAACAAAATTCACCGTGTACTCCGACTCGGGGGAACGAAATCGGAATTCACGGTGAACCAATTAGGGAGTGTTTCATATGCATTATTACCCTGGCTTCCGGGTGGCGAATCAGACCTGTTCCAGTAATTTTCTTTACGTGCCGGGGGCCGGACTATAGAATAGAAATAACGCTTGTCAGGCAGGGAGCGGCGGGTATTTTACAGTAGAACATTTCACCTATTACACGCGATAAAGCGTTAATGCGTATGCTTGATCTCCGCCCTGTTTTGGGATGATACTGGATGGATTGATGACAGAGATATTACAGGGGATGACAGACAAGCGATGAGATTTCTGCAAGCCTATCCGAAGGAAGTTAAGGTCTTCCTGATTGCAAGCTTAATTAATGCAACCGGCAGTGCGCTCATGTGGCCGCTGGTGACAATGTATGTATTCGATGAACTGGGACGCAGTATGACTGATGCAGGGCTCGTGCTGCTCGTGCAGTCCCTCGGGGGAATTGCCGGACAGCTCTTGGGCGGCTCTTTGTACCACAAGGTTGGCGTTAACCGGCTAATCGTCGGCGCCTTGGCGATGAATGCCCTGATGCTGTTCGCTCTCCCGTGGGCCAGCAGCAACTGGAGCGTGTTCATCATTGTAATGGGACTGGTGGGGCTGTTCAACTCTTTGTCGCTTCCGGCGATTCAGGCTTTCATCGGCTTCCGGTTCGCAGAGCAGCGTGCGGAGCTGTTCAATATTATCTATGTGGCGAATAATATCGGGGTAGCCCTAGGGACATCGCTGAGCGGCTTCCTGGGCAATTATATGCTGAGCTTTGTGCTGAACGGGGTGACCTCGGCGGTATTCGCCGGCTTCTTCTTCGTCTATCTGCGGAGGATAGGCTCGGCGCCTGCTCAAGACCAAACCGCAAGAAGACAGCCGCAGGGTGGTATGTCCGGCTGGAGACTGATGGGGAATACCCGGATCTACCTCTATATGGCGCTGGGTTCGATGTTTCTTTTGATCGGCAACTCGATCTGGAATACCGGTGTATCGCCATTCATTATCTCGAAGGGCTGGTCGAAGCAGCTCTACGGCTTCCTCTGGACGCTGAACGGTATACTGATCTTCGTGGCCCAGCCGCTGGTCAGTCTGATCAAACGCTGGTTCGCCAAGGCGTCCACTTCACAGATGACTGCAAGCGCGGTGTTCTACCTGGCCGGATACGCTGTCCTTCTGTTCCTGCCAAGCTATCCGGGTATGCTGCTGGCAATGGTTCTGGCTACCCTGGGGGAGATGCTGATCTCCCCGGCGATGCCTTCATTCATCTCGGAGCATGCGCAGCACAGTGCGCCTTTCTATCTGGGACTGAGCGGCGGAATCGGCGCGGCCGGACGGGTCATCGGCCCCTATCTGATGGGCATTCAATTCGACCGTGGCGGCTTGGCTCCGACAGGGTGGCTGGCTTGCGGCATGGCGGTGCTGGCCGTGGGATTCTTCGCGGTGCATGCCTATGTGAACCGCTCCGCTGAGCAGCGGCTTGCACGCAGAACGGCATAGATTCACTTGCAATAACCAATCCTTCTATTATCTGCTATGTGCTTAGCAAGGCAAGGAGGTACATTCATGCAACAATTAGACAGAGAGCCGGCGCTGGTCATCCGCCCGTCTGAGCTGAAGGATGTCCGGGAGCTGATAGTGCTCGATCATCTGATCTGGACGGAGCAGACGGCGCCTGGCCCGCTGATGTGGCGCTCCCGGGAGGACTATCTGCTTCATGCGCCGCCCGGCTCCCAGCTTGTAGCTGTGCATAATGGCGAGCTGTGCGGAGTTGTCGGCTTCGGCTGTCCCACAGAGATGGAGAGCAACCGCCACGTCTGCGAGGTGAATATTGCAGTCCATCCGCACTTTCAGCGCCAGGGTGTCGGCAGCCGCCTGATCGCAGAAATCAAGCGCCATGCTGCCTGCCATGGCATCCGTAAGCTGCGCCTGCGGGTGCTGTCCAGCAACACACCGGCGATCCTGTTCTACCGCAAGTGCGGATTCGAGGAAGAGGGCCGGCTGCGGGAGGAATTCTATCTGGGCGGGCGGTATGTAGATGAGATATTCATGAGCTGCAGGCTGACGGGAGGAGAAGGGGATGGAGACTGAGATGAAGACTGGGCTAAAGGGGCAAGTCGCCTCGCTGAATGTAGGCAAGCCGAAGACGATGGAGTACCGCAACCAGCCGCTATCCACCGGTATCTATAAGCTGCCGGTTGCCGGTAAGGTTGCGCTTCATATGGAAGGGTTCGACGGCGACGGGCAGGCGGATCTGGTGAACCATGGCGGACCGGACAAGGCGGTCTGCGTCTATCCGGTAGAGCATTATGCGTACTGGGAGGAGCAGCTTGACCGGAAGCTGGATTATTCCGCCTTCGGCGAGAATATCACAGCCCGCGGGCTGCTGGAGACCGAGGTCTGTATCGGGGATGTGTACGAGATCGGTACCGCCCTGCTGCAGGTGAGCCAGCCCCGCTTCCCGTGCTTCAAGCTCTCGCAGAAGCATGGCCCGGCGGACATGCCGGCGCGGGTGCTGTCTACCGGCTTCAGCGGCTTCTATTTCCGTGTGCTGCGTGAGGGCAGAATTGCGGCGGGTGACCAGATTGTGAAGCAGGAGAGCGGGAACGGCGGCTTCACCGTGAAGCAGGTGCTCTATTTCATGGAGCACGGCCGCAAGGATCAGAGCGGGCTGGCGGAGCTGGCCCGGCTGGAGAGCCTGGCGTCCGGCATCCGCGAGCGGTTCCAGCGCTGGCTGGAAGCTGCGGAGAGCGCGGAGAGCTAGGAGAGAGCTTAGGGCGAGGAAAGACGATACTTACCCCCAGAGTGCGTGTAAGCTCTGGGGGTGTTTCTGGTGTGGTTAAGAGTAGCTGAATGTGCGGGCGTCTGAACGACTGAATCAGACCTATTCAGAACCTGCGGGTGCTTGGAACACACTCCCCCTTTGAACTCGTGAGCCCACAAGATCCGCCCCGGCAAGTAAACAAATGGAATAACGTATCTTAGTCCGTCGGCTTTGGGTGAAAGCTCCGACTTAAGTGGAAAAACAACAACTAAATTAGTTACTTTAAGCTCCGTTAGATGAAATGTGAGAAATTAAGTGTTGTTTATCCAACAGTTGCCCCTGGAGCGGCAAATTACTGGTTAGTAAGTGGAGGAAACCCAACTATGTCCCGCTTGCACCTAAATCCGCCGAAAGCGGGCCGGAAGCGGAAATGAAGTGTATTAATTCACCTGAATCCGGCGAAAGTAGGCCGTGAGCGGAAATGAGGAGCACTAGTGCACCCGAATCCGCCGCTCCCGCCCCTATATCATGCGCTCCCACCCGTACCCTACTACCTTCAATCTTGCCAGCTCAGCCAAGCAGCTTCCATTCGCTGCGCAGCAGGCCGTAGACTGCATGGTTCACATAGCCGCCGGGGAGCTTCTCGGCCTGGCGGATGACGCCCTCGAAGATGAAGCCGAGCCGCTCAGGGATCGCCCGGCTGGCCTTGTTCCCGGTGGCGCAGCGGATCTCGATGCGGTTCAGCTCCAGCTCCAGCAGGGCGTAGTCCACAAATACCCGGCAGGCGCTGGTCATGTAGCCCTGGCCCTCATAGCCTTCGCCAAGCCAGTAGCCGATGCCGACCGAGCGGTTATGCCAGTCAATCTCGTGATAGCCGATGATTCCGGCGAATTCATCGCGGACCCATAGCCCGGCGGTGAAGCCTCCGTTCTCGCTGCCTTGCTTCACGGAATTCTTGATAAACGTGGAGAGATGCGATTGCTCTGTTACGTTATCCACCCAAGGCAGCCACTGCCTGAGGCGGTGGCGTGAACGCTCCACCAGGGCGAACATCTGGCGGGAATGCTCCGGCAACAGCAGCTTCAGCTTCAGTTCCTCATCAATGACATAATTAAACATGCGGCCGCCCCCTATATTATACGGTGTATATTAGAAGTCCCTGCCTAGCTGCGCTTGCTCCACTCCAGCGCGTAGATATCCTCCTCCATCGCCTGCATACGCTGGCCGACCAATGTACGGCAGTCGCCAAGTGCACTATTGTAGATCGTTGGCCCCAGCTCCTGCAGGAAGAACTCCAGCAGGTTGTCTGCGGCCAGATGTCCGATGGTTTCTCCACGTTCGGCCTCGAAATGGGCGCGGATGTTGTCGATGATCATATCCCGCTGCTCCTTGGGCAATTTAAGCGGCTTCATATGTAGCCTCCTTTTCACAATTATGCTTATAAACCTCATGCTACTCTATCGCCGGGAGGGAAGTCAAAGGATACAGGAGGCTTAACTTTTATTGAACATTCCCTGCTGAACGGGTATATTAATAGGAAACATGTTCATAACAAGGAAGTAGTTATATTACAGAATGAAAGGTTGATCATTGTGGAGAATCAGGGTACACCCTCCAATTTCATTAAGAACGTCATTACCGAAGATCTCCGCTCGGGCAAGGTGAAGGAAGTCGTCACCCGCTTCCCTCCGGAGCCGAACGGATATTTACATATCGGACATGCCAAGGCGATCTGGATTAACTTCACGCTGGCCGATGAATTCGGCGGCAAGACCCACCTGAGATTCGACGACACGAATCCGCTCAAGGAGGACACCGAGTATGTGAATTCCATCCAGGAGGATGTGAAGTGGCTCGGCTATGAGTGGGAGGAGCTGCGGTTCGCCTCAGATTATTTCGGGGAGATGTACGAGCGCGCGGAGCTGCTGATCCGGAAGGGCAAAGCCTATGTCGATGATCTGAC
Organism: Paenibacillus piscarius; assembly: GCF_022234545.1. GTDB lineage: Bacteria > Bacillota > Bacilli > Paenibacillales > Paenibacillaceae > Paenibacillus_AQ > Paenibacillus_AQ piscarius. The sequence continues at coordinate 228,747 of NZ_JAIEUI010000004.1, read as the reverse complement.
GGCAGAGCAGATCCGTGAATTCCGGGGAACGCTGACCGAGCCTGGCAAGAACAGCCCTTACCGTGACCGCAGCGCCGAAGAGAATCTGGACCTGTTCCGCCGGATGCGGGCGGGCGAGTTCAAGGACGGCGAGAAGGTGCTGCGCGCCAAGATCGACATGGCTTCGCCGAACATCAACCTGCGCGACCCGGTCATCTACCGAATCTCCCACTCCCATCACCACAATACAGGCGACGCCTGGTGCATCTATCCGATGTATACCTTTGCGCATCCGCTGGAGGATGCGATCGAGCATGTGACCCATTCCCTCTGCTCGCTGGAGTTCGAGGACCAGCGCCCGTTCTATGACTGGGTGGTTGCGGAATGTGAGATGCCGGCAGAACCGCGCCAATATGAATTCGGCCGCCTCAATCTGGCCCAGACGGTGACCAGCAAGCGCAAGCTGAAGCTGCTGGTAGATGAAGGGCATGTGGACGGCTGGGATGATCCCCGGATGCCGACCATCTCCGGGCTGCGCCGCCGCGGGTATACGCCGGAAGCGATCCGCAGCTTCGTGCATGAGACCGGAATTTCCAAGAGCCAGGGTCTGGTTGATCTGCAGATGCTGGAGCACTTCATCCGCGAGGACCTGAAGCTGACCGTTCCCCGGACGATGTCGGTCCTGCGGCCGCTGAAGGTGGTAATCACCAACTATCCGGAAGGCGAAACCGAGTATTTCGAGATTGAGAACAATGTGGAGAACCCGGAGATGGGCAACCGCATGATTCCGTTCTCCCGCGAGATCTATATTGAGCGCGATGACTTCATGGAGGATCCGCCGAGCAAGTACTTCCGCCTGTTCCCCGGCAATGAGGTGCGCCTGAAGAATGCATATTTCATCAAATGCAACGATTTCATTAAGGATGAGAACGGCGAGGTAGTGGAGCTGCACTGCACCTATGATCCGGAGACGAGAAGCGGCAGCGGATTCACCGGACGCAAGGTCAAGGGAACGCTGCACTGGGTCGATGCCAGCCAGGCCGTTCCGGCGGAATTCCGTCTCTATGAGCCGCTGATCTCTGCGGAAGAAGCTGAGACAGATGCCGAGGTTGAAGGCATGGACGGAACCGCCGACAAGCCGGAGCAGACCTTCCTGGATCAGCTGAATCCGAAGTCGATTGAGATCCTCCAGGGCTTCGTGGAGCCGGGCCTGAAGAACAGTGTGCCGCAGGACAAGTTCCAGTTCTTCCGCCACGGGTACTTCAACGTAGACAGCAAATATTCGTCACCGGAGCATCTGGTCTTCAATCTGATCGTATCGCTCAAAAGCTCCTTCCAGCCTAAAAAGGGCTAACTCTGCATCAACGAATTCAGCAACAGCCATACAAACAGGCTTGGCCTCCACACGGGAGACCAAGCCTGTTCTATTGTGTAATGCGCTAACTTAATCTTCAGGCAGCTCGTCTTCAGCATCATCCGTGGACGGGTACTTGCCGCGGATCACAAAGAGCCACATGAGTCCGAAGCCGATCGTGCCGAAGAGGTCGAGGAGCGCCCCGGACAGATACATCGTCTGTGCGCCTAGGGTCTGGTACAGCCAGCCTCCGAGCACACCGCCTAGAATGCCGGCAATGCCGCTCCAGGCGAGCGTATAGAGCGCCTGTCCCGAAGAGCGGTAAGCCTGCGGCACGAGCAGCATGGTCAGCTGGGTGCCGACATAGAAGAAGCCGCCGAAGGTAATGGAGTGCAGTACCTGGATGATGGCCACCTGCAGCGGGGTAGTGGCATCCGCCATCAGCCACCAGCGCAGGAAGAACAGAGCACTAACCACGGTAAGTGAGGCCAGCAGCACAGAGACTCTGCGCCCGAGCAGGTAATTGCACAGAAACAGCACCCCCATCTCCAGAATGGAGGACAGAAACACCGCGAGGCCGATCATCGTCTTGCTTCCGCCCAGCTCGGTGATGTACAGTGACACAAAGGTATTGTTCATCGTATTCGGAATCGAGACCAGGATACCGAAGAGGATGAAGCACAGGAAGAACGGATGATGGAAGATATGGCGCATCCCCTTGAACGGCAGGGGGGCGATTCCAATGGAATGGTCAAGCTTCGGCAGCGTAATCAGTGCGATCATCGCGGCACAGAGCAGTGCTGCAAACAGATAGGACAGCACTGAGATGCCGGCCCGTTCAATCACAGGACCGGCCAGGATTGCAGTGAAGGCCCAGCCTAACGACCCCCACAGCCGGAACGAGCTGAACCTGCGGCTGGTTCCGTCAATATAACTGAGAATCATGGTATTGCTCTGGGCGAACAGCGGCCCCTGGAAGAAGTAGAAGAACAGGATGGATATGTAGATCATTTCATATGTATTAGCCTGAAATACAATCTGGGACAAGACCAGTGTTCCTGTCAGCATGACGAGGACGATCCGCCGGATATTCTGATAACGGTCACTCCAGATGCCCCAGAAGGGGTTGGCGATGATGGATACCAGCGCGCCTACGGACATCAGGCACCCGATCTCCAGCTTGTTCATTCCGACATCCTGCAGATACAGCGGAAAGAAGCTGGTGAAGAGGACGACTGTTCCATACACGAAGAAGTTGAACCATTTCAGAGAGGTGAAAGACAGCTGCTTATCGAGATTCTCCCGCAAACTTTGCACTCCTTTCCCGCCTGATGCCTTGCATTCTTGCCTGCGGCTGCTTGAAGGTTGCCGCTGCTATCACTGTAACATTTGTTGAAAAGGGATACAAACCAACTTTTATGGGGAATTTCAAATCAATGGTAAAAGTGTAGGGCAAAGATGTACGGATACCCGTTTAAGTTCAGTTTACAAATTGCAGTTACTCTAGGATAGCAGGCGGAAGCGGGCTGATAAGGCCTGTGACATTAACCGCCGGAAAAGGAGATCAACCATGGACAACAAACAAACCCGGCAGAAGCGGAGAGCGGGCCTGAAGCCGTTCCTGAAGCTGCTGCGCGACACCAAGCCATCCTATGTGCTGCTGGCGCTGGCTCTTGGCCTCAGCATTATTTCGACCCTTGTAGGTCTTGTTATTCCGATGTTCACGAAAAATCTGGTCGACGGCTTCTCCCTGGCCTCTGTCAGCAAGCTGCAAATTGCTCTCATCGCAGGAGCATTTATTGCCCAGACCGTAGCTGGCGGGGTATCCATCTACCTGCTGAATGCGGTCGGACAGAGAATCGTTGCCGGGCTGCGGGACCGGCTATGGCGCAAATTCCTTGTGCTGCCGGTGTCCTACTACAATGAGAACCGGACCGGTGAGAGTGTCAGCCGGATGACCAATGATACGGGCATTCTCAAGACGCTGATCTCGGAGCATCTGGCCAGCCTGTTCACCGGGATCATCTCCATTGTCGGCTCCATCTCAGTGCTGCTCTACCTGAATTGGAAGATGACGCTGGTCCTGTTCGCGGTCCTGCCGTTGTCTGCACTCATTCTGATGCCGCTGGGGCGGCAGATGTACAAGATCTCCAAGGGCACACAGGACGAGACCGCTTCATTCACCGCTGTTCTGAGCGGCGTACTGTCCGAGATCCGGCTGGTGAAGGCCTCGGGTGCGGAACAGAAGGAGTATGAGGCCGGACGGCAAGGAATTATGAACCTGCTGTCCTTCGGGCTCCGCGAGGGCAAGGTAAGTGCGCTGATCAGCCCGCTGGTCTCCTTCGTCTTCATGATGCTGCTGGTGGTGATTATCGGCTACGGCGGGATGCAGGTATCTTCAGGGGCACTCACTGCCGGTGAGCTGGTTGCTTTTATTCTGTATCTGATTCAGATTATTATGCCGCTGACACAATTAACTCAATTCTTCACCCAGCTACAGAAGGCCAAGGGTGCATCCGAACGGATGATTGAGACTCTTGCCGCAGAGGAAGAGGTCTATGAAGGAGTCCTGGAGGCGACTGACGAAGACAGTTCTATTGAGGTGGAGGACCTCAGCTTCGGATATAAGGCGGGTGAGAAGGTGCTGAATCAGGTGAGCTTCACGATGCTTCCGGGACAGGTCACGGCTATTGTCGGTCCAAGCGGAGGCGGCAAAACCACCCTGTTCTCCATGCTGGAACGCTTCTACGAGCCATTAAGCGGAGTGATCCGGCTGGACGGCAAGCCGGCGCCGCTGTTCTCCCTGAAATCCTGGCGGGGACGGATCGGGTATGTCTCCCAGGAGAGTCCGCTGCTGGCCGGGACGATTGCTGAGAATCTGGCCTATGGACTGGAGCGTGAGGTCAGTAAGGAGGAGCTGCGGCGTGCGGCGGCAATGGCTTATGCGGACGGCTTCATTGAGGCGCTTCCGGACGGATACGATACCGATGTGGGCGAGCGCGGAGTGAAGCTGTCCGGCGGGCAGCGGCAGCGGATTGCCATCGCCAGGGCGCTGCTGCGCAATCCCAAGATTCTGATGCTGGACGAAGCCACATCCAGTCTGGACAGTCAGTCGGAGGCTGTGGTGCAGAAGGCGCTGGGGAATCTGATGCAGGGCCGGACCACGATTGTCATTGCCCACAGGCTGGCAACGGTCGTGAATGCGGACCAGATTATTTTCATGGAGAAGGGCCGGATTACCGGCAGGGGTACCCACGAGGAGCTGCTGCGGGATCATGAGCTGTACCGTGAATTTGCCGAGCAGCAATTGCAGATGAATACACCGGAGCTTCAGAGCCGCAGTGCAGAGGAGGGATCAGCAGATTATGGTCAAAATACTGGTGGTGGACGACGACCCGCATATCCGCGAATTGGTGGAGGTGTTCCTGAGAGCTGAAGGGCTTACGGAGGTGTACAGCGCCGCAGATGGGCTGGAGGCCCTGCAGATGCTTGAGGAGACATCCGCCGATCTGGCGATTATCGATGTCATGATGCCGAAGATGGACGGCTGGGAGCTGTGCCGGGAGCTGCGGAAGCATTATGACATTCCGATTCTGATGCTGACAGCCAAAGGGGAGACTTCGCAGATTGTCAAAGGCTTCGAGCTGGGGACAGACGACTATCTGGTCAAGCCCTTCGAGCCGCCGGTGCTGATCGCCAGGGTCAAGGCGCTGCTGAAGCGGTATCAGATCTCCGCCGCCCAAAGTGTGAGCGTGGGAAGTCTGCGGATGAACCGCAAGACCTATGAGATTGCCTCTGAGCAGGGGAATATTACGCTGCCACTCAAGGAATTCGAGCTGTTATTCAAGCTGGCGAGCTATAAGGGGCAGACCTTGACGCGCGACCGGCTGATCGAAGAGATCTGGGGCTACGATTACGAGGGCAACGAACGGACGCTGGATGTGCATGTGGGCCGTCTGCGCGAGCGATTCCCGCAGGAGCAGTTCGGCTTCGCCATCCGCACGATCCGGGGACTCGGCTACAGGCTGGAGGGATGAGCGGAATGGGTAAGACGGGTAAGAGAGGCCGGATAAGCGGGTTTTTGCAGACAATAAAAATTATACTTCCGCTTGCAGGGGTACTGGCTGTCCTCTTTGTATCCTGGAATGGCAGTTACTTCGGGTCCCGGGTGCTGGTACGGTATTTCGGCTGGTCCTTCCCTGACTATGGGTATCACCTGTTCGTGATGGCGGTGCAGGTTGTCCTGTTCTTCTGCATCGGTGGGGGGATTGCCTTCGCTACACGCGGAAAGGATCAACAGTTCTACGTCCCCATCCTCACGGCGATGCGGCAGATTTCCAAAGGGGATTTCAAGGTTGAGCTGGACAGCGGCAAGTACCGGCAGTTCGGCGGGATTGTAGAAGGGATCAACGAAATGGCGAATGAGCTGAGCCGGATGGAGACCATGCGCCAGGATTTCATCGCCAGCGTGTCCCATGAGATCCAGTCGCCGCTGACCTCGATCCGCGGCTTCGCTGCGGCCTTGCAGGATGAAGGGCTTAGTCCCGTTACCCGCAAGCATTATCTGGACATTATTGAAGCGGAGAGCCGCCGCCTGTCCGGTCTAAGCGACAACCTGCTGAAGCTGTCGGTGCTGGAGGCGGAGAGCTTCCCGTTCGAGCGGAAGCCCTACAGGCTGGACAAGCAGGTGCAGGAGATGATCCTGGCCGCAGAGCCGCAGTGGCTCGGCAAGGAGATTGAGGTAGAGGCTGAGCTTGCAGAGACTACCGTGACTGGTGTCCAGGATCTGCTGAGCCAGGTATGGACGAACCTGCTGCACAACAGCATCAAGTTCACACCGCAGGGCGGACAGATCACCGTTACCCTCCGTACAGATGAGGAGTGGATTGAAGTCGAGGTGAAGGACAGCGGGATCGGCATGGCGGAAGAAGACCTGCCCCGGATCTTCGAACGCTTCTACAAGGTGGACCGGTCAAGAAGCGTCAGCAGCGGCGGCGGCAGCGGGCTGGGGCTGCCGCTGGTAAAGCGGATCATTGAGCTTCATGAAGGCAGCGTCCAGGTTACGAGCCGTCCCGGCGAGGGGACGTCCTTCCGGGTTCGCTTACCGCAGCAGACCGGGTGAAGCCGCAGATTGGCTGCTGGCAAGAAGCCTTTAGCCTCCTGCCCTGATTAACCCGGCGAGCAGAGGGATAGCACGCTCCAGCTCTGCCGGGGAAGCATAGGCATAGGAGAGTCTGAGATGCCTGCGGTCACTGCGGTCGTACAGATCGCCTGTATTCAGCAGCAGTCCTGCGTGCAGGGCGGCGGTGAACAGCTTGCGCGGAGGCCCGGCATGCAGAAGAGAGAGCCAGATATAGAAGCCGCCTGCCGGGACATTCCAGGTGGCGAGTCCGGTGCAGTGCAGCCGGAGCAGCTCCAGCATGAGACTGCGGCGCTCACGGAGTCTGCGGCGCAGTGTGTGCAGATGCTCCTCGTGATAGCCGCCGGTCAGCCAACTGGCGGCGGCCCATTGCGATAGGGAGCTTGCGCCGTAGTCGCTCTGCATTTTGATGTCGGCCAGCCGCCGGACAACCGGCTCCGGACCGGCAATCCAGCCGATGCGTAGGCCGGGGCTAGCCGCTTTGGACAGTGTCCCCAGATGCAGGACCCGTCCCTCACGGTCCAGCGCCTTCAGCGGCAGAGGCGGCGGTTCATCCAGCCACAATTCCTGGTAGGCCCCGTCCTCCAGGATCGGCAGTCCCAATCTGCCTGTGACCTCCATCAGCTCCTTGCGGCGCTCTGTATCCATTACTATTCCCGTGGGATTATGAAATGAAGGGATGCTATACAGCATCGCTGCCTTGCTGCGGACAGCTTCGGCGGCAAGCCGCTCCGGGATCAGCCCGCGCCCGTCCAAGGGCAGGCCGCTGAACTTCACCCCGGCAGACTGAAAGGCGTGAATGGAATACAGATACGAGGGCTTCTCCAGCAGAATAGTTGAGCCGCGCGGCAGCAGCCCGAGGGCGATTAATTGCAGCCCCTGGAGCGCCCCGGAGGTAATCAGGATCGAGGCCGGGTCGGCCAGGATACCGCTTCTCTCCAGCATCCGGCTGACCGCAGCGCGCAGCACCGGGCTGCCGAGCGGCTCCTCGTAGGAGAGCGGAGGCAGAACACGCTGCGACAGCCCGGCCAGCACCTGGTTCATCGCGGCTCCGGGCAGCAGCTCAGGCGCCGGTTCACCCGTACCGAGGCGGATCAGGCCCGGCTCATATTCGAGCCGGTTAATGTCCTGGATGGTGGGCAGGTTGGGATAATGAATGCCCTCCTCCACATAATCATTCCAGTTGCCGGAGCGCTCCGTCTCAGCAGAGCTTGTGTCCGTCACGAAGGTTCCGCCGCCGCGCCTGCCCTCAATCAGCCCCAGGGCGGTTAGCTGGCCCAGCGCTGTAACCACAGTGCTGCGGTTCACCCCGAGCCGGCGGCACAGCTCCCGCTGCGGGGCCAGCCGCATCCCTGACGGCCAGGCCCCGGTGCGGATCTTCGCCAGGAAGTGAGCGGCAATCTGGGCATGAAGCGGCAGCGGAGAGGCCGGGTCCGGTCTCCAGTCCACGGATAGGCTTGGAGAAGCACCTTCTTGTTCCTGTTCGGGAGGAGAGGGCGGGAGTTTATCATTCAAGGAATATGCTCCTTCGGTGTAATGTCTTGGCTTCAGTGTACCATGGTTTCTCTTGGTTATTCATCTTGGTTGGGGTGCTACTCTTAACTTGGATGGTTACGTCTCTGCAGCTGCGCGGTACGATCAGAAGGCTGCTGTAACTGGAGAGACGACTGTGCAGCTTGTCCTCCGGCAGTACCGCAAGCTACATGGAGGGGATGCAAGATGGTACAGGCCATTATACATGGAATCATTCTGGCCTTCGGGCTGATTCTGCCGCTCGGTGTGCAGAATATATTCGTATTCAATCAAGGGGTGCAGCACACGAGGTTCCGCAGTGTGCTGCCTGTTGTGCTGACGGCAGCGGTCTGTGACACACTGCTTATTGCTGCGGCCGTCGGCGGCGTCTCGCTGGTCATTCTATCGTTGCGCTGGGTCACGCCCGTTATCTATGGGGCGGGCATTCTGTTCCTCGCCTTCATGGGCTGGAGAATCTGGTGCTCCGCTCCGGCGAAGGACGAGTCAGGCCGCCTCTCCCCGAAGGGACAGATCCTCTATGCGCTATCTGTCTCCCTGCTGAATCCGCACGCGCTTCTGGATACAGTAGGCGTGATCGGGACCAGCTCGCTGCAATATGACGGGACGGTGCGCTTGGCCTTCGCAGCGGCAACGGTAGCTGTCTCCTGGCTCTGGTTCCTGGGACTGGCCGCCGCCGGAAGTCTGGTTGGCAGGAACGGCACCTCCGGCAAGTTCATTCAGGGGCTAAATACCGTTTCCGCACTGCTGATCTGGGGCATTGCCATTTACATGGGAGCTCAGCTATGGCGGCTGTTTTGAGGCTAATTTAGCCTTAATCCAGAGGATTAGGCAAGCCGGTTGCCAAACTGTTTCTAATTCTTCACAACTTCATAGTATATTTATGCTTCTCTATTGACGGTTGAAATCCGATCCTCTACCATACAGATATAAACATAATGTTCTAATTTATGGAATGTGGGAGGTGGTATTGCTTTGGAGCCTGCAGCCATGATTCGAGATCAGCTTGCAGATTATTTAACCCAGCATGGGATGTCTATTAATCAGTTCGCCATAAGGTCTGGCATTAATTCCGGGACACTGAGCCGGATTATTAATGGCCATCAGCCCATTGCCATGAGCCATCTGGAGTTAATTACTGCGGGGATGGGGGTGTGTGAGGACTATTTTTACAGAATGTATGTGGATGAATGCTTCTCTTATTCAGCGCCAACCTGGCGGCGGCTCCGTCCGTTCATTGTAAGGTGTGCAGAGCTGGGCCGCACGGATTGCATTGAGCTGCTGGTGCAGAATCTGCTGGATAACCTGACGTATGTTCCCATGCTGTTTGAGGTCGCAGAGGGCTTGTTCGAGCAAGGACACCGGGCAGCGGCAGCTCTGCTCTATGAGAATGTTAGCGCCAGCGAGAAGTACCAGTACTCGGAGCGGCTGGCCCTGTGCCAGTACCGGCTGTTCCAGATCGCCCTTGGCGACGACCAGAGCACGAACCTGCGCGCGGCTACCCTGTTCGAGAGCTACATCCCGCGGTTGAATGAGGCGGATCAGTTGGATGCGTTGAAGGAACTGGTAGTTGTATACTATTCACTTCGCCAATGGCACAAAGTTGACGATCTGGCACAGGAACTTTTAAGGATTGCTACCCTTCAATATGAATACCTCAATCATTTAAAACGTGCCAAGCTTCCTGAGAATAAGTCGACACAGCCTGTATATTACTATATTTTATATGCATATCTTATGCGTTCGAGTGCATGTGTGGAATGGGAAGACTATGATACTGCATTGCATTTAATAAAAAAATATACGGATGGAAGCTGGATCAGGGAAAAAGGTGTGGAATCGCAGAAAATAATGGCTCAATTTAAAGAATGGGGTCAGGCAAATACATACCTATATCGGCTATTAGCAGGTCAACAGGAAGTAATATCTGAATATGTCGAATACATTTCCAGCCGGCCTAGTGAGATCTTTATGGCAGTATACAAAATCATTCAAACAGCTAACCGTTATAGTTGGAATGTGGATTATGTACTGGATCGATTTTCCGAATACGTTGCATACAGAACTGATCTTAAAGATCTCGGTACTCATAATCAGCAGGTTATCGCTGACCAGTATGCTAGATTTCTTGTTGAATTGGCCACGTATTATCTGCACAACAACCAGAGAAATGGTATAAAGCTTATACTACTAAGTTTAGAATCATCTGTTAAATTGAATAGTGAAACTATTGTAATGAGATGTGTCGATTTATTTGAGCAGTATCGTCATGAGGCGGAAGAGCACGAAAAAGAAGAGTATAGACTTATAATTAGAAGGGTGACGGATGCAAGTGAAAAGAAAGCTCATTATTCTTTTAGCGTCGTGTAGTTTAGTTGCACTAATCATCTTGCCATTAGGGAATGTTAATTCTGGAACTACTATCAGTCAATCGATACTTCAAACTATGTCGCATGGTGCAGGCGACTGATTACGTCAGTTAAGTCTTATGTATAGCATTGATGATTAATAATCACGATTATCTCGGGACGTCCCTGTTAGCAGGGGCGTCTTTTTTTCGACCAACTTTATTCTGACATAGTTAGTTCAATATATTCACTTTAACAGATAATGCAATCGGCCCAATATTTTATAGTTTTACATAAAAATCTATAATGTTGCATAAGGAGGCGGGATTCCCATGTCTAGTCCGGCAAACGTCAGAATTCGTATTGAGCAAGCCCGAAGTAAGCTTCACAAATTACATATTCAATATGGCGGTTTAGCCCATCCTGAAGTGCTGCGGCAATCCGTAGTGCTGGATGAATTGCTCAATGCCTACGACCAAGCCTACCGGATGAAGAAGAGGCCGCCTGCATAGCAGCATTTCTATTAAATTAAGCGGAATTATCAGTTAGCGTGATGTCAGGTCCTATGGATCAGCGTGTATAAAGGTGGTAGAGAATTTGGAGCATACAGTCAAAATCCGGGACGAAATCGCAGCATATCTTATACAGCATAACCTGTCCATCAATCAGTTTGCCATCAACAGCGGCATCCATTCCGGCACACTCAGCCGGGTGATGAAGGGCCAGCAGGCCCTGGCGATGAATCATCTGACCCGTGTTACGCAGGGAATGGGGCTGCCTGACGATTATTTTTATAGCAAGTATGTGGATGAATGTCTATACGATTCGGCCCCAACCTGGCGGCGTATACGGCCGTTCTTACTGCAGTGTGCCGTCCTGCTGCGTCTGGATTGTATTGAACGTATCGTACAGAATCTGCTGGATAATCTGCTGTATGCGCCGCTGCTGTTCGAGGTGGCTGAGGAGTTATTTGAGCAGAAGCAGTGGCAAGCGGCGGCATTAATTTACGAGAATGTGGGAGCCAGTGAGAAATATCAGCATTCTGAGCGTCTGGCACTCTGCCAATACCGGCTGTTCCTGATTAACCGGGGGGATGATCTCCAGAAGAATCTAATCGCAGCCACATTGTTCGAGCACTATATCGATAAATTGGATGAATTCCATCAATTAGATGCTTTGAAGGAATTGGCGAATACCTACAGCTCACTTCAGAGATGGGACAAGGTTGCTGAACTGGCGGAAGAATTACTGCGGCTGGCCTCCATGCAATATGAACTCCATAAAGGATCAGATCATGTATACAGAGGAGGGACGGTAATAACAAGGCCGCTTTACGTCTACATTTTGTATGCCCAGCTTCTCCGTTCCCTTGTACATGAGCATTGTGGAGATTATAAGTCTGCTCTGGAGATCATTCCTCTATATATGGATGGCAGCTGGATCGTAGAGGATGATGAGGAGGCGCAGCGGGCCATTAACCAATTTCAGGAATGGGGAACGGCGAATACCTATCTCTACCGGCTAATGGATGGCCAGTTTGATGTGCTAGATGAGTATGTGGAGTACATTTCCACCCGGGAGAATGAGATTTTTACCGCATTATTCAAGATTGTTCAAATGGCAAATCAATACAAGTGGAACGTGGATCATGTGATACAGAGGTTTACCGATTATATTCCTTACCGTACAATCTATAGTGTCTTTGGTGAGTATGACCCCCTTGTTCTTAAAAATAACCATGATCAATTCCGCAGCGAACTCGCAACCTACTATCTATCCCGCAACCAGTACAAAGGTGATGAGGTGTCCATGCAAAGCGTAGATCTGTCTGCCCAAATGGACAGCGAGCATAATGTGATCCGGGGGACGATATCCGTTGATTTTGAGATTGCGATTTCGGATATTCCGAAGTCAGAGTAAGATTACATCTTGGGCATAACACACATAGAGAACCTTATAGCGGTGCTGAGAAGGTGGTAAATACTATGGAGCATGTGGTCAAAATCCGGGACGAAATCACAGCCTATCTTACCAGACATAAGCTGTCTGTTCATCAGTTTGCGGTGGCTTGCGGCATTCATTCCGGCACACTCAGCCGGGTGATGAAGGGGCAGCAGGCGCTGGCGATGAATCACCTAACTCGTGTTACGCGGGGGATGGGACTGCCGGAGGATTACTTTTACAGTAAATATGTGGATGAATGTCTATTTGATACGGCGCCAACCTGGCGTCGTTTACGGCCGTTCCTGCTGCAATGCGCGGCATTATCGCGTCTGGATTGCATCGAGCGGGTGGTGCAGACTTTATTGGATAATCTGCTGTATGCACCGCTGCTGTTTGAGGTCGCTGAGGAGCTATATGAACAACAGAACTGGCCGGCCGCAGCATTAATCTACGAGAATGTGGGGGCCAGCGAGAAATATCAGCACTCTGAACGTCTGGCACTCTGTCAATACAGGCTGTTCATGATGAACCTGGGGGATGATCCGCAGAAGAATTTAATTGCAGCCACACTATTGGAGAATTATGTGGACAAGTTGGATGAAGTTCATCAGTTGGAGGCGTTGAAGCAGTTGGCAGATACCTATATTGCACTTCAGAAATGGGACAAGGTATCTGAGTTTGTCGAAGAACTGCTCCGAGTGTCATCCGTTCATTATGATCTTTATGGAGAATCAGACCGGACATACAACAGTCAGAGATTTAAAAAGATGCCGCTATACGCATATATTTTACACGCCCATCTTCTTCGATCCAGCACCCAGGAGGGGATTGGCGACTATAAAACTGCATTAGAGATCATACCATTGTATATGGATCATAGCTGGATACGGGAAGATACCGAGGAAGCAAAGCAGATCACAGCACAGTATACGGAGTGGGGAATAGCCAATAACTATCTCTACCGGTTAATGGATGGTCAGTATGATGTGCTAGATGAGTATGTGGAGTACATCTCCACCCAGGAGAATGAGATTTTCACAGCATTATTCAAGATCGTCCAATTAGCAAACCAATACAACTGGAATGTGGATCATGTGATACAGAGATTTGCAGATTATATTCCTTACCGCACCATTTACAGTGTCTTTGGTGAGTATGACCGGCTGATCCTCAAAAAAAACCATAACCAGTTCCGCAGCGAGCTGGCGACCTATTATCTGTCCCGCAAACGCTACAAAGGTGATGAAATTTCTATGCAAAGCGTAGATCTGTCTGCCCAAATCGATTGCACGGAGAATGTGATCCGGGGGACGATATCCGTTGATTTTGAGATTGCGATTTCGGATATGCCGAAGCCGGGTTGAAGCAAGGTCATTATACCTGCACAATTTTTAGGGCCTGGAGCAGCTTTCTCAGGTCTTTTTGCTGTTTGGAAGATTTCTTCAGCGTAACCTTACAGCTATTAAAGCGTCTATTCTATTAGGTTATGAAAAATTTAGGAGGTTCAACAGATGAAAAAAAGGCTCTTATTCTCTCTGACACTGCTGTTCTCTTCACTCTTGGGGACGTCAGCGCATGAGGCAAATGCGGCAGAACGCACACTGGCGGGGACTCAGGTTGTAGTGAATAACAATTCATTAGAGGCAGCGGATATCCTTAACCGGAATAATCAGGTATTTCTCAGCTTAACTTCACTCAGCAGTCTGGGTGACCTGACGTTCGCCTGGAACAATACGGCCAAGCAAGTGACCGTGAAGGGGAAAGATACCAGCCTGCAGTTGACCATAGGCAATAAGGCTGCCCGTAAAAATGGAGCTGCCGTTACCTTAAGCACCGCGCCCTTCATTCATAAGGGGAAAACCATGGTCCCTTTGCGTTTTGTAGCCGAAGCTCTGGATGGTTCGGTGGTATGGAATTCAAATCTTCAGACCGCCTTTGTATCTAAGCCAAGCGCCCAATTGCTGGCAGATGCCAACAGCAGTTCATTAAGCACAGCCAGAAATGCTGCCATTAATCTTCCCAGAGCTTCTCAATTGACGGAAAATTTCGAGCCTGTTGTAGAGACAGCCAGCCTGCAATATTATTTTCCCGCAAAGGCTAAGGACCAGTTCATTGAGGTTAACAATAATGTAGTCCGCTACTATCAATTAACGAAAAATACTGCGTATTTGAAGTGGCAGGCCGTCATAGGCGGAACGGCTGCTGCGCAGGACAAGCTATATTTCATTAACCGCTCCTTCGTTAAAGAGAACGGCACTTTGCCCAGCTTCAAAGATACCACCTTCGCCAGCTTCCGCTGGATGCCTCATATTACTTCCACCGGTTATGGCTTAATCCATAAGGGGAATTGGAATGAGGTGGTGCTTCAAGATGCTGAGGTGCCGCCAACGAAGCTGAAGGATAATTACATTATCGTGGACATTCCTGAGGAAGGTTAAAATCCGGAATAGAAACAGGCCCATGAACAAGTTCATGGGCCTGTTTCATTTGGCTGGCGGAGCAGCCTATCCCCCGATCTGCGACATCCGGCGGGCTGTGGGCGTGTGGCTCTGCGCTTTGCGCTCCAGGGCCAGCGCCATCTCATGATTATGCGGCTTGTTGCCAAGCGCCTGACGGAACAAGGCCTGGACGGCCGCAGGATCACCGGTCAGCGGGCGCACATGGTATTCATCCTGCCAGTACAGGCAGGCTTTGATGTGACCGTCAGCGGTGAGGCGCAGGCGGTTACAGTTATCGCAGAAGTGCTCGCTGACCGGGTGGATCAGCCCGAAGGTTCCTTTGGCCCCGGTCACACGGCGGTTCTGGGAGGGACCGTTCCCCGCAGGCAGGTCTGCTTCCTCAGTAGTCCAGCCCGCTTCCCGGCAGGCCTCGACTACCGTCTCCAGCGGAAGATAGGTCTGCCGCCAGGCGTCGCTGGCGCTGCCAATCGGCATATATTCGATGAATCGGACATTCAGCGGGCTGTTTAGCGTCAATGCAATGAAGTCCTGAATCTCGTCATCATTAATGCCCTTCATCAGCACGACATTCAGCTTAATCGGTGATAATCCGGCTGCTTCGGCGGCCTCAATACCCTTCAGCACCTTGCCTACATCGCCGCCGCGGGTAATCATGGAGAAGCGTTCCGGCCGCAGTGAATCCAGGCTGATGTTCACCCGCGACAGTCCGGCTTGCTTCAGGACAGCAGCCTTATTCGGAAGCATCAGGCCGTTGGTTGTTAATGATATATCGTCAATGCCGGGAATGGCGGAGATCATCGCTACCAGCTTCTCCAGGTCCTTACGCACCAGCGGCTCGCCCCCGGTCAGGCGCACCTTCCGCAGGCCCAGCGGGGCAAGGGAGGCGACTACGGCAGCAATCTCTTCATAGCTCATAATCTCGTCCTGCGGCTGGAATTCCATTCCTTCGGCAGGCATACAATAAATACAGCGCAGGTTACAGCGGTCGGTCACCGATATGCGGATGTAGTCATGTATGCGTCCAAAAGGGTCAGTCAGCGGCTCCATATCGTTGCTCCTTCCCTGTTCATGTTAGTTTAAATTTTAAAGAAAGCAATCTGTTGCGTCAACGTACAAGATTGAGCGGAATCGGTCAGGCAGACAATCTAAATCATAGGGGGACAGAAGCGGCACGGCGTAGCCTAATTATGACAAAAGTGCGACAATTCCTGGGAATGGTCATAGAATGCTCACCGAAAGCGTTTAACATTTTCGATATAATTTAATTGCGGAAGATTCAAACTTTAGATACTTTCACTTTTGCGAAGAGCACAGCTATGATACCGGAAGGCCCAGGAGGTAATCCCAAATTCCCCGGCATCCGGCAAACTAAGTAGGGAGGATTTGCAAAATGACGATATCAACTGTTCCATCGCTTGTTGTGCCGGAGGCTTGCAGCCGCTGGCTGGAGAGTCGGGGATTAATATATCAGCTGCTGGTGGACTTCTTCGGAAGAAAGCCGTCGCTCTCACTGGTCGCCCAGTGGAGCCGTAACCGTGAGATGAGTATTGCTGCGGAGATGACCGAGGGGGGACGTGAGCTGAAGCGTTACCTCTGCAGTCAGGAGCCGTCTACGCTTCCGGCGATCTGCGAGAAAGAGAAGCTTGAATATAAGCGGCTGATGAACGAGCGTGCGGTCAGCTCTGTGCTGGCCCGTGAAGCGGCGCAGCTCGGCCGTGAAGAAGGGTTCTGCAACGTCCTCTCCGATGTGTATGCATCGGCAGGTATTGTCTTCAAGAAGTGCAGCGGCGAAGCTGACGACCACATCGCCATTGAACTGGAATTCATGGCGGTGCTGCATGAACGGATGCTGTACAACAGCTTCTCCATCCGCAGCGCTATGGAGCTGCTTGAGATCCAGGAGCGGTTCCTGGAAGAGCATCTGCTGAAGTGGACGCCGCAGTTCTGCCAGCGCCTGAACGCAGCCACAGACAGTCCGCTGTATCTGGGACTGAGCCACATGCTGGAGGAATTCCTGCCGAAGGATCTGGAGATGCTGCGTACCTGGAAGGCTTCGCTGGAGAGCGGCGCGGCTGCTATGGCTTAGGCGCGATTTTTGGATTTGAGAAGTTAGATTTCCTATAGAACGAACCAAAGACACCTTTGTTGGTGTCTTTTTGCATCGCTATAAGCTGGCATGAACCCGGTAGATCCCAGAAGTGCAGACCTGTCTGCCGGACGGGAAGCTGTAAAGCAAATAAGGGAGTTAATCGGAGAAGATATCCGATACAGATATGGTCAATCTTTAAGTAACCTGAAGCCTGCTTTGGAGATTTCAGATGAAGTCACCATCATCAATAACACCGGTAAACCTGAAATTGTGGCAGAGATTAAACATTCACAGATTAGCTTTTGCCATGAAGAAATTCCTGTGTGGGCCAGGGGAACTCTTGAATTGTACTTATAATTTGGACAGTTAGAAGTAATCGACGTCTAAACAACGCTGAATGTTTAACTCGTGCATTAGAAATTGCTAAGAATTTATAACTCAGAGATAAGTGTATTCTGTGCAACTAAAAACAGTGAAACGTGAGGCTTTCCGCTCCTAACTGTACTCTGTACAACTATATTTGCACGGATGGGCGAAAATCCAGGTATAGAGGCATGTTAATTGTACGAAATACAGCTAAACAGAGGTCTGGCGGCACATCCGTCCATTTAGTTGTACGGATTGCAATTAAGTCTACCCCTTGCACCTTAATCGGGCACTGCAACCCTCAGCAAGCGATGAGTTAAAAGTAATTTCCCTACTTTTAATACTAGTGATTCTCGATACTCCACTCACAGGAGATAGGCTAATTATCATTAACAAACAAGGCGCCCTTCCACCAACGGAAGGGCGCCTTACTTCTGCCTGTAGCGACGTTTAGCCTTACGTCACTCTCTACTCATATACCTTCTTGCTGCGGAACTTCATCAGGAACTCGTAGACCACCGGCACAACGACCAGGGTCAGGAGTGTGGAGCTGACGAGGCCGCCGATGACGGTGACGCCGAGACCCTTGGAGATAATGCCGGCGCTGTTCTCAAGTCCTGTCACCAGCGGCAGCAGGGCACCGATGGTCGCGAGCGCGGTCATGAGAATTGGACGCAGGCGCGTAGCCCCGGCCTCCAGCAGTGCCTGACGGGTGGACAGGCCCTCTTGCTCCTTATGGATGACGCGGTCGATGAGGACAATCGCGTTGGTGACGACGATCCCGATCAGCATCAGTGCGCCCATCAGCGCGGAGACGTTGAGCGTCTCACCGGCCAGCAGCAGGGCGACGAGAGCCCCGATGACTGTGAACGGCAGGGAGAACAGGATCGCGAACGGGGCGAGACCGCCGCCGAACGTAACGACCAGCACGAAGTATACGATAGCAATCGCCGCCAGCATGGCAATGCCGAGCTGGCCGAACGTTTCGTTGATCTGCTCGGTGACGCCGCCGAAGGTCACGGTCACGCCATCCGGGAGATCCATGGCATCAATTTTCTTCTGGACAGCGCCTGAGGCACTGCTGATGTCGCTGGAGAGAATCTCAGCAGTCACCTCTACCTTCATTTTGCCGTTCTCGCGGGTGATCGAGTCGGGCGACTGGCCCTGCTCAATCTTGGCGACTTCGCCGATCGGCACAGTAATACCCAGCGGAGAGGTGAGCGTAGCGGCCTCCATCTCCTTAATGCTGCTGTAGGACTCTTTGTCGGCTTCAATATAGACATTATAATTCTTACCGTCCAGCTTAACCTCTGTGAGCACAGGCCGGGCCCCGGCCGGACTCAGCTTCATCGCAATCTGCCCGGCGGTCAGGCCGAGCGAGCTCAGCTTCGCCTGATCGGCTACGATGGTGTATTGATCATAGGCTTCGGAGAGACTGGTCTTACCGTCCTTGAAGTTCTTCTTGTCCGCCTGCACGATCCCGGCGATCTCATCAGCGACCGGCTTAAGCTGCTCCAGCGAATCGCCGAAGACGTTGACGGTCAGCGTGCTGCCGCCCAGACCCCCGCCAGCCATGCCGGACAAGTCGCCCCACTTGCCCTCTGGCACTTCCTTGCTTAATCCTTCGATCAGCTTCTCTTTCACGGTATCGAAATCAGGCGTATCGCTGGCATACGTTACGTAGAACAGGCCGGAGTTGCCGGAGCCGATCCCGAATGGGGTGCTGCCGCCGATGGAGTACTGCATTTGATCCAGGTGCTCCTGCGCCAGAATGAACTTCTCGGCTTTGAGGCCCAGCGCCTTCACATCCTCCAGCGTCTGGCCGGCCTTCGGGGAGAAGGTGAGCGTCACATTCTTCTCTTCCTGCGACGGCAGGAAGCTGACGCCAATCGGCTTGATCAGGAACAGACTGCCTGCCAGCAGCAGGACGGCCACGCCGAAGGTGACCAGCTTATGTGAGAGACACCAGTCCAGAATCCTGGTATACCCGCCAGCCAGTGCGCCGGGCTTGTCTCCGTGGTTCTTCTTGCCCTTCTTCAGCCCGTTACGGAACAGGGTATGAGCCAGTGCAGGCACCAGAGTGATCGCCACTACCAGTGAGGCCAGCAGCGCAAATACCATGGTCAGTGCGAACGGCAGGAACAGCTCGCCGACCATCCCGCTGACAAAAGCGAGCGGAAGGAATACCGCGATGGTTACAATCGTTGAGGACATGATCGGCACGAACATCTCGCGGGTCGCCGCGCTGATCAGCTCACGGCCGCGCAGCTTCTCGCCGGACAGTGTAAGCCGCCGGTAGATGTTCTCAATGACGACAATGGAGTCATCGACTACACGCCCGATGGCAACGGTCATTGCGCCCAGCGTCATCATGTTCAGCGTAATATCCATCTGACGCAGGCACAGTATTGCAATCAGCAGTGATAATGGAATGGAGATAATGGAAATAATGGTGGAACGGATGTTGCGCAGGAAGAGCAGAATGATCAATACCGCGAACAGGGCGCCAAATGCTGCCTTGGACAGCATGGTATTCACTGAATCCTCAATCGGCTTGCCCTGATCGAGCAGGACTGTAAGGTCCATTGACTTATACTGCTTCTTCAGTTCCTCCGCCCGGTCCTTGACCCCGTTCACGACATCGACTGTGTTGGCATCATTAGCCTTCACAATCTGAATCCCGATCGATTCTTTGCCGTTCGTGCGGGAGATGGATTCCGATTTGCCGACCACCTCGATTGCGGCCAGCTCACTAAGCTTCACGGTCGGCAGACCGGTCATCGCAGCCGCGCCGCCAGCAGCAGCACCCGCAGCGCCTTGGGCGGCAGCATCCGGTGCCCCTGCCCCTGTTCCGCCAGCGGCTGCACCGCCCGCAGCACCGGCTCCTGCGCTGCCGGCCGGAGGAGCCGAAGGAACCAGCGGAATGCTGACGTTCTGCAGATCCTCTACTGTTGTAATATTGCCGTCAACGACAACTGCCTTCTGCGCTTTGTCCAGCTCGAACAAGCCGAGCGGCACGCGCAGGGAGGAGCCCTGAATCATACCCTTGACCGTATCCTCGGTCAGGCCGTATTGCTTCAGCTTCTCCGGATTGAACTTCAGGGAGACCTCTTTGACATATTGTCCGGCGATCTGCACGGAGGCTACGCCTTCCACATCCTCGAGAGCCGGACGGATGTCATTCTCGGCAATCCGCGTCAGTTCTTCCAGATCGCCGGAGCTCTCATCGGAGATGCTGAGCGAGATAACCGGCAGGGAGCTGAGGCTGAAGCGCGAGATCTGCGGCTTCTGCACCTCCTCCGGCAGCTTCACCTCGTTCAAGGCTTCCCGCACGGCGGCGGTGGCATTGTCCAGGTTCGTGCCGTAGTCGAATTCAATGGTGACGCTGGAGGCGTTCTCCAGTGAAGTGGAGGTCAGCATCTTCACGCCATCCACGTTGCGCAGCTTCTGCTCCAGCGGTTTGCTGACTTCATTGACGACCCCTTCAGGCGCGGCGCCGGGATAGATGGTAGTGATGCTGAGATAAGGAATGCTGATATTAGGCAGTGTCTCCTGCTTCATAGTCATTCCGCTATACAGGCCGGCGAAGACGATGATAATCGTCAGCAGCCAGATGGCGAACTTGTTGCGGAGCGAGAAATTAATTAGGCTTTTCATCAGTAGGTTAGAACCTCCCATTACGAATTAATCTGGATATTTAAAGCGCGCTGCATGGATTCACTCCTGAAGCCCGCAGATCTTCATATAAGGGGCGAATTGCTTCTTTAGCCTCCCGAGCTCTTCTGATAGGAGAGGATACCCTTCAAGATTGGCAATCATGCCCTGAAGAATTACTTTCCGGGGCTCCAGGCTGAGAATTTCACTCTCCAGAATGCTGAGAGATTCCAGACCGTCCCCGGCAGCGTCCGGATGAAGCCCGTCAGCCTCGCTGAGCAGAAGCTTCATCGCCTTGATAAGCTGAAGCGGGCTCTGGCGCTGTGCCTCTCCCGGAGGGTCGGCCCACTGCTCCAGGTCAGCGGCGGCAATCAGGGGAGCAGGCTGTCCGGCCAATAGGCCGGCTGCCAGCATATCGAGCCAGTCCACCAGGCGTCCGGCCAGGGCGGGGATCGTCACGGAGGTCCCTCCGCAGAACAGCAGCTTGATGCTGGAGCTGATCAAGCCGTGGCTGAGCAGGAACAGCTCGCCGGCGTAGGGCAGAATCTCCGGCCCGTACAGCTGCTCCAGCTTGCTGCGGGACCAGTGCAGCAGTGCGGCATTGTTTTTTTGCACCCATTCCGGCACCTCGGTCTGCCCTCTCCCGGCCAGATCCAGGAATTGGCGCTGGAGGAACTCCCGGAGCTCATACACATGGCTAAGCAGTATCTCAATCTGGTGGCACAGCTTCTCCCGCGGCGTTCTGCCGGTCTCCAGCTCCTCCTTCTGAATCGGGTCGTGAATCATGCGGAAGCAATACATATAGATGCTGTGCTCGAGCTCTTCCTTCGACTTGAAGAACAGATAGAGGCTTCCCTTGGAGATCCCGCTCAGCGCAGCAATCTCCTGCATGGAGGTGGCAGAGGCGCCTTTCACGGCGAATAGCTGCATGGCGGTCTTGAGGATTTGTTCTTTCTTGATACTTTTCGCGGTCACGCTGACAAGGTCTCCCTTCTGACTCTCTGGTTCTATTATTGACTGGGAGGTCAGGGAGATTATATTATATATGCTGCGGCATTACAAATCTGGCGTTTTAGCCTTTAGTGAGAGAGCGTAACAGAAGGATGCCCATTCCAGCTCTGCATAGGATTTCAGTAGGTAGAATTGGATTCTTCATGCTAATATAGACATGTGTCAATTTGGTGAGGGATGGCAGAATGAGAAGGTAGGTTACCTATGAGAAGAGGATTGCAGGCAATAGTCATTATAGCGGCTTTGCTGGCTTTTTATTATTTTGGATTCGGCATTTTCGGCAGTACAGCCGGGACGATTATCAGTATATTCTCCACGCTTACAGTCATCTCGATCGGGCTGGGGATCTTCATGGAGAACCGCAATCCATCCACCACCGTGTCCTGGATTCTGCTGCTGGCGCTGATTCCGGTGGTGGGGCTGGTGTTCTATTTCCTGTTCGGGCAGAATGTGTTCAAGCGGCGCAAGTATGACAAGAAGGCCCAGCGCGACCTCATGGCCTACGAGCGGATTGAGAACGATGCCTTGCGGATGCATCAGGACTGGACGGTATTCAGCCCGGCGCGGCAGAAGCTGCTGGGACTGTCCCAGCGGCTCGGGCGCACGCCGATCTCCTTCAATTCTGAGTCGCGGATTCTGACCAACGGCGAAGAGACCTTCGGGACGCTGCTGCTGGAGCTGCGGCAGGCGCAGCATCATATCCATATGGAGTATTATATTTTCCGGGCGGATCATATCGGGACGCGTATTCAGCAGATTCTGATCGAGAAGGCCCGCGCGGGCGTGGCGGTCCGGTTCATGTATGACGCGGTCGGCAGCATGCAGCTGTCCCGGGCGTTCCTGAAGGAGCTGAGTGATGCGGGCGTGCAGGTGGCGGCTTACGGCAATTCAACCTCTTTCTTTTCCAGCCGGGTGAACTACCGCAATCACCGCAAAATCGTAGTCATCGACGGCGACGTCGGCTTCATGGGCGGGCTGAATGTCGGAGACGAGTATTTGAGCCGCAGCAAGACCTACGGGTTCTGGCGGGATACGCATATGCTGCTGCGGGGCGAAGCGGTGCGGACGATGCAGATTATTTTCCTGCAGGACTGGATGCACACCACCGGCGAGAAAATTCTGGAGCAGGATTACCTCTCCCCGCAGCTTCGCTTCACTACCGGGGACGGGGCGGTGCAGATCATTGCCAGCGGACCGGATAACGAGCGGCGTGCGCTGAAGAATATCTTCTTCTCAATGATCACTACGGCGGAGAAGTCGGTCTGGATCGCAACGCCTTATTTTATACCGGATGACGATATTCTGACGGCGCTGCGGGTGGCGGCTATGTCTGGTCTGGATGTGCGACTGCTCTTCCCGGCTAAGCCCGATAAGTGGCTTCCGTTCCTGGCCTCGCATTCCTACTTCC
Source organism: Paenibacillus piscarius (assembly GCF_022234545.1). Classification (GTDB taxonomy): domain Bacteria; phylum Bacillota; class Bacilli; order Paenibacillales; family Paenibacillaceae; genus Paenibacillus_AQ; species Paenibacillus_AQ piscarius. Next base: position 205,465 of record NZ_JAIEUI010000004.1, on the reverse strand, counting down.
CGGCGCTGCTGGAGTCGGGCGTGAAGATTTTTGAATACGAGAAGGGCTTCATCCACTCCAAGCTGCTGATTGCCGACGGGGAGATTGCCACGATCGGGACCGCCAACATGGATATGCGCAGCTTCCATCTGAACTTCGAGGTGAATGCGCTGCTGCTGCAGACCGAGAGCGTCTCGCGGGTCGTTGCCGATTTCGAGCGCGACCTGTTGTCCACGCGGCAGATTGTCCATGAGACCTTCATGGAGAAAAGACTGCTGGAGCGGCTGCTGGAATCCGCCGCCCGTCTGATGTCTCCGCTGCTATAGGCGGAAGCAGGAGATCAAATTAGAAACGGTACCACTCATTTGGAGAGGGTACCGTTTTTCTTTTGGCCGGATGAATGTTAGAAGGTAGTGAACCCGAGGCGGGTCTGAATCCGGTAGATGACATATTTGATCCAGGTCATTCCGCTCTGGTATTCCTCCAGCGGCAGGCTGTAGTTAGCCCCCTCATTGTTCCACAGGCGGGTGAAGTAACCCTCCATGTCCGCGTACAGCGGCTGATCCTTCGGAACGGATACGCGGAGATCATTCTCCAGATTATAATCATCCAGATTGCGGGCGGTGAAGTTCGTTGATCCGCCAAGGATGACGGAGGGTCCTGACTTCTTGGCAATGAACATCAGCTTGGTATGATACTGCTCCTCGCCGGTGTTATACCAGCGGATGGCCAGATTCCCTGTGGAGCTGCGGTTCAGCTTCTGGGCGACCGGACGGTTCGGGATACCGATTTTGTCCCGGCCGAAGGCGTTCTCATTGGGATCAAGCAGCAGTCTAATCTTGGCCCCGCGGGCATCTGCGGCAAGCAGGGCATCGATAATCCGGTCGTCAGCCAGATAGAACATCCCCATCCAGATTACATCTCCCGGTCCCGCCGAAGCAATATCCTGCAGCGCATATTTGTACACCTTGCCCTCCGTCAGATAACGGACTTCCAGCTTGGCAGCTCCTGCTTCTCCTGCTGGGGCAGCGGCCTGCCTGAAGACCGGCTGCTCGCTCAGCAGGGGGCCTGCTCCCGACAGGTTGGCGGCGGCCTGCTCGCTCTTCAGAATATCCGCCAGGACCGGGCCCTGCACCTCCAGCGCAATGTTAGAGTGATAAGCGCTGGCGTCATGTACATTCCCTGAAGAGATCAGCGCGGTGTTCTCGCTCAGGATCACTTTACGGTGGTTGGCCTTTACATTCAGCAGCTTCAGGTACGAACGGGCGGTAATGTCGGGTCCGCCGCTGGCCATCAGATTCGGAATCCAGCCCTCACCGGACTGGCCGAACCACTGGATGAAGGTACGCCAGACCGCAGAGTAAGCCGGCGTCGAGTCCCGCAGAGGGCCTACATCCGTCATAATCACCTTGATGCCGGCGGCCTTCATCTCCTCCAGCAGCGGATTGGGTGCAGAGCCATAATTGGTATTCACCTCATCGGTAATGAAGGCAATCTCCATCCCGGGATAGGCAGCCTTCTGGGCAATCAGCTTATCGGCCAGCTTCCGGCTGACCTTGGGGAACTGCTGGTCAGTATGGGTGTAATCATTGAACAGGAACATATCAATAACGAGAAATTGTCTGGACTCTTCAATGATCTGCAGTATTCGCGGCAGAATCTGTTCCTCCCTGGCCCGGTTGCCGCCGGCGTCCTGGTAGGTCAGATCATGCCAGAAGGCGACTTTATCCAATTGATAGGGAGGGCTCTCCGCAGAGAGGCCAGGGGGCAGAGGCTTATGAGTCTGATAGATCATGACCCCGGCGAGCCACAGCAGCAGCAGGGCGGCAACCATCCACAGCCTGGGGCGGCGGAGAGGGACATGCCTTCTGTATTTGCGGCGGCCCCCGGTGATGGCACCGGAAGCCAGGGTTAGCTGGATCTGCTCGGGGGTGGGGCGGCTGCCTTGGTTCATGGATAATCCTCCTGGGTATGCTGCGGTGCCGGAATATGTATGTACCGGCGCAGGCGATGTAAGTACCTATAACGCCCGCTAGGGAGAAGTGAAGCAGCAGACGCTGAATTCACCCGAAGGATTATTGTGGCTGATCGCTGCCGATTTATGCGGCATACTTCGGAAAGCCGGGTTATACAAGGGCTGGTGACATAATACAGAAGCGAATGTATAATGAGTGTAGATATTTTGTATAAGGTTTGAATCTTCAGAGTATTCAGTGTTAAACAGGAAGTGAGTGAAATCCATCGTGTATTCCATCAAACAGGTTGTCGAAATGCTCGATATTCCTTCCGTCACTCTGCGTGCCTGGGAGAACAGGTATCAGGCTGTTGTTCCCGAGCGCACCGAATCGGGCTACAGGCTATACAGCCAGGAGAACATCGAGGACCTTCGCTGGTTGAAGGAACAGACGGATAAGCAGGGTGTCAGTATCTCCCATGCGGTACGGATGCTGAAGCAGCATAAGCAGCTGGACCGGCAGGAGCCGATAGCTGGAAGCGCAGGAGCCCCCAAGGATGCCTTGGACAAAATGAAGCAGCAGATCTACACCGCGCTGCTTGAGATCCAGGGGGAGCGGGCGGATGCCCTGATTGACTTCGGCTTCTCCCTATACGGCTATGAGGCTATGGTCCACCACGTGCTGATCCCGGTTCTGGTGCGGATCGGCGATGCGTGGGAAGCCGGAACGGCCACGGTGGCGCAGGAGCATTATATGACGCATATGATCTCGAACCGGCTGTCGCAGTTCTTCCATGTCTTTCCCGTGTACGGCAATTATCCGAAGGTGCTCGCGTTCTGTCCGGCGGGTGAGCATCATCAGGTGGGGCTGCTGTTATTCTCGCTGTTCCTGCGCAGGAACGGGGTGGAGGTGATCTACCTGGGGGCAAACACGCCGGAGGAAGGCGTCATGGAGCTGCTGGCGGCCCAGGGACAGCGGATCAGGGCAGTCTGCCTCTCCGTTACGAACGTGAAGCTTGTCCCGTATGCGGAAGACCTGCTTGAACGGCTGGGCAATATGTATCCGGAGCTGCAGCTCATTGTAGGCGGCAAGGCTTATGAGACTGCAGCTCCGCAGGAGACCAGGGCTACTTATAAGCTGACTGAGCCTCCAGAACAGTGGCAAGCCTGGTTTGAACGGGAGTTCGCCGGAACCAAATCAGGAACCAAATATAGTGAATTCGGATAGCATGAAATGGTATGGAACCGGCCGTAACCCCTTGCGGGGGAACGGCCGGTTCTTTGTGCTGCGGACAAGTCTAGCAGCCTATTTAGCGGAGGACGCTAGGATGATATTTACATGGCCCGGCAAAGTATGTATGATATTTGTATCAAGGTTGTATAGTTTTTGTATAACGTTTGAAATATGGAGCTATCTACAGACAGGAGGAAGCAAGCTTGACTGGAACCTCACACACCGCAAAAGTTGCAGTAATTGGCGCCGGTCCGGGCGGATTGGCCGCAGCCATGCTGCTTGCCGCTGATGGATATGAAGTGGATCTATACGAGCAGCAGGCCGCAGTGGGCGGCAGATCGGCAGAGCTTACGCTGGGAGGCTACCGTTTCGACCGGGGGGCCACCTTCCTGATGATGCCGCATCTGCTGGAAGAGCTGTTCGCCCTGGCCGGGCGTTCGGTGCACGATTATGTCTCCCTGAAGCCGCTTGACCCGCTCTACTCCCTGCATTTCGGAGATACCGTATTTACCCCCTCGACCAATCAGGATCAGACTGCCGAAGAGATTGAACGGCTGTTCCCGGGCAACGGCCCCGGCTACCGCCGGTTCATGGCAGAAGAGGGGGAGAAGCTGGAGCGGGTGATTCCGCTGCTGCAGCGTCCGTTCCAATCGATTGGGGACTATATGCGCAGAGATGTCTTCCACGCGCTGCCCAAGCTGAACGCCGCGGATAATGTGTATAACCGGCTGTCGCGTTATTTCGATGATGAACGGCTGCGCTTCTCGTTCACGTTCCAGGCCAAGTATCTTGGCATGTCGCCCTGGGAATGTCCCGGCACCTTCACCATCCTCTCCTATATGGAGCACCGCTACGGCCTGTATCATCCGATTGGGGGCGTGAACCGTGTCCTTCAGGCGATGGCTGAGGTGATTCAGGAGCATGGCGGGCGCGTGCATACCTCAAGCGGCGTGAAGCGGATTCAGGTGCAACAGGGCCAGGCCACTGGCCTCCTGCTGGAGAACGGGGAGCAGGTGGCTGCGGATTATGTGGTGATTGGCGCTGACTTCGGCTCCGCAATGACCCAATTGTTCGAGCCGGGCCTGCTGAAGAAATACACTCCAGATAAGATTGCCCGCAAAAAATACTCCTGTTCCACTGCCATGCTCTACTTGGGCGTGGACGGCGAGGTGGACCTTGCCCATCACTCTGTCCACTTCGCAGCCGATTACCGGCGCAACGTCAGGGAGATTACGGAGCTGGGGGTGCTGTCCGAGGATGCTTCGATCTATGTTCACAATCCCTCGGCTATCGACAAGACGCTGGCGCCGCCGGGTAAATCCTCCCTTTATGTGCTGATGCCGGTTCCTAACCTGAAGGCTGATATTGACTGGGAGCAGGAGAGCAAGGAGGTTGAAGCCTGGATGATGGAACGGCTGGAGCAGATTCCGCAGCTCAAGGGAATTGCCGGGCGGGTGGAGGAGCGCCTGTTCTTCTCTCCGCAGGACTGGCAGAGTCAGCTGAATGTCTATAACGGCGCCACCTTCAACCTGGCCCATAATCTGGGGCAGATGATGCATCTGCGGCCGCACAACACCTTCGAGGAGGTGCGCGGTATCTGGCTGGTCGGCGGGGGAACCCATCCGGGCAGCGGCCTGCCGACGATCTTCGAGTCGGCCAAGATCAGCGCGCGGCTGCTGCGCGAGCATGACCAGGCGGTACGTGGAAGAGTCGCTGTGACGGCTACGGCTCCCGGTGCGGGTGCGGGGGCTGCGCTATGAGCCGCATCGCGGTTGTGGGCAGCGGTATCGGCGGGCTGACGGCAGCGCTGCTGCTAACCCGGCAGGGGCATGAGGTGGTGATGTATGAGCGCGCCGCCGGGGTTGGCGGGCGGGTGGCTTTTGAAGAACAGAATGGCTACCGGATTGACCAGGGACCGACCATCGTGCTGCTGCCGGAGATGCTGCTCGGGATTCTGGAGGAAGGCGGCCTGCCGCCCGGGAGCCTTGAGCTGCTGCACTGCGATCCGCTCTACCGGGTTCACTTCAGAAGCGGGCGTGTGCTGACCAAATATTCAGAAGTATCAGCGCAGGCTGAAGAGATTGAGCGGCTATACCCCGGCGAGGGTCAGGGCTTCACGCGCTTCATGAACGATATGTCATGGCTGTACCCCAAAGGACGGACTTCGTTCCTGGAGAGGGGATACAAGAAAGGGCGGGAATTCTTCAGCCCGGCTAATCTGGCGCTGATGGTCCGCCTGCGGGCCTATCGTAACCTGCGCTCGGCCATCGGACAGTATTTCCGGCATGAGGAGCTTAGGGATGCGTTCTCCCTGCAGAGCCTGTATATTGGAGGAGCCCCTTTCCGTACTCCAGGCATTTACACCATGCTTCCTTATGCGGAGCACGCCTTCGGCATATGGATGCTGAAGGGCGGGTATGGTGTTCTCCCCCGGATTATGGCCCGGGAGCTGGAAGGGCGCGGGGTAGAGATTCATACCCGCACTGAAGTAGAGTCTCTGCTGGTGGAAGGGGACCGCTGCCGGGGAGTTGTCGTTAACGGACGGGAGATTCTGTATGATGCGGTTCTCTACAACGGTGATTTCCCGAATGTGGAGAAGCTGCTCCCGCCAAGCCTGTTCAAGTCTGAGCGGGCTGTGGGGATAACGGCAGTCCAAGGCAGCCGCCCATCGGCCAAGGCTGCCGTGAAGCGCGGACGCTTCAAGCCCTCCTCGGGTTGTCTGCTGATCTATGCCGCAGCATCCCGGCGGTGGCCGGAGTCACTGGTCCACCAGTTCTTCCTGCCGGACAGCCTGAACAGCAGCCTGCATGAGCTGTTTGAGCGGGAACAGATTCCGGCGGATCCTTCGTATTATGTGTTTAACCCGGCAGCCCTGGACGATAGCGCGGCACCTCCGGGGGAGAGTGTGTTGTACTTCCTCGTTCCCGTTCCGTCAGGGACGGATAGAGACTGGGAGGCACTTGCCGGTGAGCTGGCTGACCGCGTACTGGCCGATGCGGAGAAGCGGGGCTTCCCCGGGCTTGGCGACAGCATCATCTGGCGCCGGCTGCGGACACCGGCCGATGCCGAGAAGGAAGGATTATACGGAGGCGGCAGCTTCGGTATTGCGCCGCTGCTTAGCCAGTCGGGGGTATTCCGGCCCCAGCCGAAGCCTTATCCGATTCAGGGGCTGTATGCCGCAGGCGCTTCCGTCCATCCGGGCGGCGGTGTGCCTATAGTGATGCAGGGAGCAAGACTCGCTGTTCAGGAATTGACAAAGGAGATGAGCATACATGAATGAACGGATTTTACAGCAATGTGAGGAACTGATGAAGAAGGGGTCTACTTCGTTTCATAAGGCGTTCAATGTTCTGCCCAGTCCCAGGCGCGAAGCGGTGCATGTCATCTATGCCTTTTGCCGGCTGATCGATGACAGCGTGGATGAGCCTGAGAATTCACCATACAGCATCCATGAGCTGAAGGCGCATTTCACCGCCCTGGAGCAGGCCGAGGGCCACTTTATCTGGCCGGCGCTGCGCTGGCTGTTCAGCAGCTTCCCGCAGCTTCAGCACGAACCCTTCCATCTGCAAATGGAGGGCCAGCTGAGAGATCTTACGGTTACGGAATACGAGACGATGGAGGACCTTGAGGGCTACTGCTATCTGGTCGCCGGAACGGTAGGGGAGATGCTGCTGCCTGTTCTGCGGGATGATCAGAGCGAAGCGGCACGGACAGCAGGGATCTCCTTGGGAATCGGAATGCAGCTTGTGAACATCATCCGCGATGTGGGAGAGGACCTGCGCCGGGGAAGAAGATATGTGCCCCTTGAGGTGATGAACAAGCACGGATACAGCCAGCAGGAGCTGGAGGCGGGGATTGTGAATCAGCAGTTCACCGCAGTCCTTCAGGAGCTTCGGGCTGAAGCGCTGGTCTGGTTCCAAAGAGGCCTGGAGCAGGTTGAGACCTACCCGCCGGAGAGCGGGCTTGCGATTGAGCTTGCCGCATCCTTCTACGCCGCGATTCTGGATGCAGTGGAGGCCAACGGCTATGATGTCTTCCGCCAGCGCTCTTATGTCAGCGATGAAACCAAGCTTCAGCTGTTCAAGCGGACGCTGGTGCGCTACACCGGAAATTCAGCCGTGGTGGTCTAGCGATGGTCAGGACCCTATTCTGGATCTGGTATGCGATTGGCGCGCTGCTGCTGATCTGGCTCGGTATTCCGGACAGCCTGCAATTCTCTAACGGACTCTTTCTTGTATTCTACGCCGCCTATGCCATGGACTTATTCGTGAGGGGACAGCACAAGCCATTCATGTCTGACTGGTCAGTCAACGACTCAAATAGCAAAGGTAACGCCAGTATGCGCCTATGGCTTGCCTTCGTGCTGATCTGGCTTGGAGGCATGGCGGTGGAGTGGGTAGGCGTCCATTCCGGCCGGTTATTCGGGGACTACACGTATTCTTCCATTCTGGGACCGCTGGTATTCGGAGTTCCGGTTACCCTTGGCTTCGCCTGGATTGCTGTCGTGTGCAACGCCATTCTGATCAGCCATGACTTCGGGCAGCGCGGTATGCGGCTGCTTCTGCTGAGGGCGGTGCAGGTAGGCTTCTGGACCGTGCTGATGGATCTCGTGCTTGACCCTGTGGCCCACGCCAGGAACTTCTGGCACTGGGAGGGAGGCGGGGGCTTCTATCATGTGCCCTGGAGCAACTTCGGAGGCTGGCTGATTGCCGGTGCAGCCCTCTCTATGCTGCTGCCGGCTGTACCGGTGATGCGGCAGGCCGCACGCCGGGGCACCCGGCTGTACCAGGCCATTCTGATCCTGTTTGGCCTGATCAGTCTGACCGAGGGGCTGCCCGCCTGTGCGGTAATCGCCGGTGCGGGGGCTGTCTTGGCCGAAGGGAGTCTGCGCTATGCTGGAAGCCGCCAGATCGGGAAGGTTTGACCGCCTGTTCTACCGCTATAATTCGCTGTATCTGCTGCGCAGGCATTTCCATTTCATCGGACTAAGCGGAGAATTGCGGCCTGCCGCTGCCGCAGGCAGAGGCATTCTCTATCTGATGAATCACAGCTCCTGGTGGGACGGCCTGCTGGCCTACCACGCCGCAGGGAAGCTGCCGGGGAACCGGCATTACTTCATGATGGAAGAGGAGCAGCTTCGCAAGTATGCCTTCTTCCGGAAGCTTGGAGCCTTCTCGATTAACCCTGGCAATCCGGGTGACTTGCGCGCTTCGCTGCGCTATACCGCCGGATTGCTCCAGGCGGAAGAGAGTGTCTGGATGTATCCCGAGGGTGAGATTCTGCCCTTGGAGCACCGTCCGCTTAGCCTGAAGGAAGGGGCGGGCCTGGTGCTGCGCCTCAGTCCGCAGACTGCCGTAGTGCCGGTGACGCTGTATCACGGCTTGTTCCGTCATACGAAGCCGGAGGCTACGCTGCTGGCCGGAGCGCCGCAGCTCCTGCCCTGGGCGGAGATGGACCGCCCGGAGATCGCCCGCACACTGGAATCAGTTCTGAACCGGCAGCTTGAGGCGCACCGCAGCAGCATCCTTAGCCATAAGGGCTATATGCCGGATGAATTCGAGCCGCTGCTCCGCAGAGGAAGGTCCACCAATGAATGGCTGGACCTGCTGCGGCCGGGCAGGGGGAGGGCATGAGCATGTTCTTCCAGGTCATAACCGGCCTTCTGGTACTTCAACTGCTCTTCGCGCTATGGAACAGAGCGCAGCTTCCGAGGCTGGGCATGGGGCTGGAAGCCGGTGCTGCCAAGACGGGGGAGGCACCTGTGCTTACGCGGGTACGGCGTCTGTCGGTGCTGATTCCCGCCCGCAACGAGGCGGCTAACATTGGGGACTGCCTCTCATCGGTGCTCTCTTGCGACACGGATGGTCTGGAGGTGGAGATTCTGGTGCTGGATGACGGCTCGGAGGATGCCACGGGCGATATCGCTGCCGCTGCCGGAGGAGGCCGGGTCCGTGTGCTGAAGGGTAGGAAGCTGCCGGAGGGCTGGCTGGGCAAGTCCCACGCCTGCGCCCAGCTGGCGGAAGCGGCTGGCGGCGACTGGCTGCTGTTCCTGGATGCGGATGCCCGTCTGGAGCCCTCGGCGCTTCAGGCGGCGCGCGCAGCGGCTGAAGCTGCTGGCAGCGGCATGGTTACAGGCTTCCCCCGTCAGCATACCGGAACCTGGCTGGAGCGGCTGGTGGTTCCGCTGATGGTCTTCACGGTCATCTGCCACCTGCCGGTTAAGCTGGTCCGCGGCTCCCGTGATCCGCGATTCGTTGCAGCACACGGCGGCTTCCTGCTGATCCGGCGGAGCAGTTACGGCCGCTGCGGCGGACACGAAGCGATCCGCAGCGAGCTGGTGGACGACATGGCGCTGGCCCGGGCGATGAAGCGCGCGGGGGAGCCTGTCGTCCTCGCCGATATTACAGAGCATGTGTCCATGCGGATGTATCATAATGCGCGGCAGGTCTGGAACGGCTACCGGAAGAATATCTATGCCGGTACCGGGCGCAACCCGGTGCTGCTGCTGGCGGTACTCCTGGTATACGGGGTGCTGTATTTACTGCCTGCCGGGGCACTGCTCTGGTACGCTCTGAGCGGCCAGCCTGCAGCAGCCGTCTGGCCAGCCGCTGCAGTGCTCAGCGGCATAGCTGTTAAGCGGACCAGCGATGCCGCCGGCAGACAGCCGGTCTGGTTCAGTCTCTTGCTTCCTGCCAGTGTGGTCTGTCTGTCCCTGATTGCTGCGGCTTCCTGGCGCGGAAGCGCCGCGAGTGGAGGTTATGAATGGAAAGGAAGGCGTTATGGATGAAACCGAAGGCTGTGATCATAGGGGCCGGGTTCGGAGGGCTGTCCTGCGCGGTAACCCTCGCTGCCTCAGGCTGGGAGGTTACTGTGCTGGAGCGGCAAGCTCAGCCCGGCGGCAAGCTGCAGCGTGTGGAAGCGGGCGGCTACACCTTCGACCGCGGCCCGAGCACAATTACGATGCCCCATGTCTTCCGTTCACTGTATGAGCTTGCCGGCGCCCGTATGGAGGATTATGTCCAGCTCTACGAGCTGGAGCCGCGCACCCGCAATGTGTTCGCCGACGGCAGGGTGGTCGATTTCTCGCGGGATACCGGGCGGATGCAGGAGCAGGTTGCAGCCTACAGTCCGTCAGATGCGGCGCGGCTGCCGGAGTTCCTGGCAGAGGCAGCGCGGCTGCATCAGCTCAGCGGGAAGCAGTTCCTGAACCGGCTGCTGCTCTCCTGGAAGGACAAAGCCTCGCCTTCGCTGGTGCGGGACCTGCTCCGTGTAAGGCCATGGCTGAACTTGCAGCAGCTCCTGCTGCGCTACTTCAGCCATCCGAATACCCTGGCGATGTTCGGCCGCTATGCTACCTATGTCGGCTCTTCCCCGTACCAGTCGCCTTCCATCTTCGCGATGCTGGGGCATCTGGAGCTTCAGGAGGGCGTATACGGGGTCAAGGGCGGCACGTATTCCCTGGTCAGCGGCCTGGTTGCACTAGCCCGGAGTCTGGGGGTGCAGCTTATTACCGGAACAGAGGTTACAGGAATTTCTGTCGTCTCCGGCGCTGTAGAAGGGGTGGAGACAACGCAGGGCTTCTATCCTTCCAGGACGGTTATCGCGGGCGGGGATGTGCTGACGATCAACCGGATGCTGCTCCCGGAGGCGGAGCGTCCGGGGATGACAGACCGCAGAATCGAAGCCTATGAGCCGTCTCTGTCCGGACTGGTTACGCTGGCAGGTGTACCGCGCATGTATGATACACTGCTGCATCATACGGTGTTTTTCCCTGAGCATTATGAACAGGAGTTCAAGGACATCTTCGAGCATAGACGTCCTCCGCAGCAGCCGACGGTCTATGTATGCCACTCAGGGTATTCGGAGCCGGGGATGGCGCCGGTAGGCGGCAGCAATCTGTTCATCCTGGCGAATGCGCCATATCTGAGTCCGGCCTGTGACTGGAGCAGCGAGACTGAGGGTTACGGGGAGCGTGTACTGTCGGTGCTGGAGAGCCGCGGCATTGACGGGCTGTCTTCAGCCGATGTCCTGCAGCGCTATACACCGCAGGATATCGCGCGTGATACCCTGGCGCACAAGGGAGCGATCTACGGGATCTCCTCCAATACCGTCCGCCAGACGTTCTCGCGCCCGGGCAACCGCTCGAAGGATATACAGGGGCTCTGGTATGTGGGCGGAACTACCCATCCCGGCGGCGGAACGCCGGTCGTGTCCCTGTCCGGCAGGCTGGTGGGTGAAGCGATTGCCGGAAATATGTGAATGTCCAATGACTGGAATTATTGAACAACCGATGATTGAATCGGCTGCATATCACCTGGGCCACCTGTATCACCTTTGGCCCCCGCCCTGCATTCAAACGCCCGGCGGGGTTATGCTATAATGAAGCACAAACGGAAACGGAGGAAGACCGTATGAATGACAGGCCGCAGGATCGTGTGCCGCAGAGCTCCGCAGAGCAGCCGGCTGGCGGACCGGCAACAAGGCAGCAGAGTCAGGGCGCCGGCGGACATCAGTCGCTGCTGCCTGAATCCAGAACCGGCGAGCGGAAGATTGAGCATGTCCGGCTCTGCCTGAATGAGGATGTTGCCGGAAGCGGCATTACCACCGGCTTCGAGCATTACCGCTTCCGCCATAATGCCCTGCCGGAAGTGGATTTCGATAAAATCTCGCTGAGCACAGCATTTCTGGGCCGTAAGCTGCGCACACCGCTGCTGATCAGCTCCATGACCGGCGGGAGCAAGGCCACCGGCAGCATTAACGCCCGGCTGGCCGAGGCGGCAGAGCGCCGGGGCTGGGCGCTTGGCGTCGGCTCGGTCCGCGCCGCTGTAGAGCGTGCCGACCTGGCGTCCACCTTCTACGTGCGCGGCAACGCGCCTACGATTCCGGTGATTGCCAATGTCGGAGCAGTGCAGCTCTCCCTGGGCTTCGGAGTCGAGGAATGCCGCCGCGCGGTCGAGATCGCAGGCGCCGACTGGCTGGTCCTGCATCTGAACGGGCTGCAGGAGGTATTCCAGCCGGAGGGGGATACGGGCTTTGCCTCCCTGCTGAAGCGGATAGAGGCTTTGTGCCGCACTCTTGAAGTGCCGGTAGGCGTCAAGGAGGTCGGCTGGGGCATCGACGGTGAGACGGCGTTACGGCTATATGAAGCCGGGGTGGCCTTCATCGATGTGGCCGGTGCAGGCGGCACCTCCTGGAGCCAGGTCGAGAAGTTCCGCAGCATCGACCCGGTCCGGCGGGCAGCGGCGGAGGCCTTCGCCGACTGGGGCATCCCCACGGCGGAATGCATCGCCGAGGTGCGGGCAATATCAGCGGACGGCCCGCTGATCGGCAGCGGCGGGCTGAAGCATGGCGTGGATGCCGCCAAGGCGCTGGCGCTCGGCGCGGATCTGGCCGGCTTCGGCCGGGGGCTGCTGGGCCCGGCGGTCAGCTCCGAGGAGGCGCTGGACCAGGCGCTGGCGCAGGTCGAGCTGGAGCTGCAGACGGTGATGTTCGGCATCGGTGCGCAGGACCTGGCGGCGCTGCGCGGCACACCGAGGCTGATCCGGCGCTGACGCCGGGCCGGCCATTATAATCTGAATTGAAAGAAGGGTTGCGGGCTATGATTACACTGGTCCCGATGGACGAAGCAGCGTTTCAGTCGTTTTTGAAGCAATCTACCAGCGACTATGCAGAAGAGAAGATCAAAGCCGGAGCCTGGGATGCTGATACAGCGTTAACGCAGTCGCAGGAAGCGATGAAGCAATACCTGCCGCAAGGACTCCACACTGAGGGAGCTTATTTTTATTCTGTGATAGAGGATGGCTCTGGAACCCAAGCTGGTTATCTCTGGGTCAATGTGACTGAGAAGCGCGGGTTGCGGGAGGCGTTCATCTATGACATTTATATTTTCGAGCCGTTCCAGGGCCGGGGTTATGGCAAGCAGACGCTGCTCCTGCTGGATGAGGAAGCCCGCAAGCTGAAGGTGGCCAAGATCGGTCTCCATGTCTTTGGACACAACGAACGGGCCTTCGGGCTGTATAAGAAAATGGGCTTCCAGGTGACAGACATTACGATGTCTAAGACATTGTAGGCGGCAGGTTAGAGGAAGCTCAGGCTCTGACATAGGGACTCAGACGTTGCAATCGGAAGAAGATGAGACTCCTTAAGGAGTCTTTTTGCATAATGTGGAGTGTTCGGAGTTAATGCGGGGGCGTGTAGGCCAAATGTAATTGAAAAACCGACTATATTTGGACTGGGAGCGCCACGTAGGCCGAATGTAATCGAAAAACCGACCACAATTGCACTGGGAGCGCCGTGTACGCGAAATGTAATCGAAAAACCGACCACAATTGCACTGGGAGCGCTGCGTACGCGAAATGTAATCGAAAAACCGACCACAATTGCACTGGGAGTGCCGTGTAGGCCAAATGTAATTGAAAAACCGACCACAATTGCACTGGGAGCGCCGTGTACGCGAAATGTAATCGAAAAACCGACCACATATGCACTGGGAGCGCTGCGTACGCGAAATGTAATCGAAAAACAGTCATGACAAGACAGAGGCCTTGTCACCCCCAGGAATGAAAATAAGTGGGTGGCATCCGTCGCATCCATTCTAAATGAGGCTGTAGTCGTCAACACTTACATATACAAATCAAAGGGCGGAAACGGTTACTGGGACCCACCCCGTTCGAAAAACCGTTCTATTGCGCTTTTCGAGCATCGCCTATTGTAGCCCCCAAAAGTACGTGTATTAAATTACACTCACTCGAGCGCATGATTTGTAAACTGACGATGGAGGAAGATTGGAATGGATGCTGTACGTATGTGTTGCGCCGGTCTGGACGTGCATCAGGAAACCGTTGTGGCCTGCGTGTTAAAAGGACCGATCGAACAGGCACCCCAATGTCACCTGAAAACCTTTGGGACGACCACCAAAGAATTGCTAGGCCTGCAAGATTGGCTGAGTGAACACGGGTGCCGGGAGGTGGTGATGGAGAGTACCGGCGTGTTATGGAAACCGGTATGGAACATCTTAGAGGGCAGTTGTGAACTTCTCCTGGCCAACGCCCGGAAGGTAAAGAATATGCCGGGTCGAAAAAGTGACATCCAAGACGCGCGCTGGTTAGCGCAATTGCACCGCTGCGGGCTCATTGAAGGCAGTATGGTGCCCGAACAGGACATCCGGGATTTGCGGGACTTGACCCGTTACCGGAGTAAGATGGTGCAAGCGGTGACGGCGGAGAAAAACCGCATCCACAAAATCCTGCAGGATGCCAACATCAAGCTAACCACCTTTATGTCCGATCTCTATGGGGTTACGGGACGGGGCCTGCTCCAGAAGATCATGGACGGCGAGGTCGTTGACGAAGTGACCGTTAAAAACCTGGTGAAAACCCGTTTAAAAAAGAAAGTGCCGCAGCTACTCGATGCGCTCAATGGCAAGTTGCGCCGTCATCATCGGGAGATGATTCGAGATCACTGGGACCACTTGGTCTATTTGGAGAAAAGAATCACGGAACTGGAAGCTCGAATCGAGGCGAAGGCAGAACCGTACCTGGAGGTGATTGAACAAATTGACTCCATTCCAGGAATTGAGCGGACGTCTGCGGTGACCATCTTTGCCGAAGTGGGGCCGCATGTCGCGGACATGTTCCCGAGTGACGCGCAGTTTGCGTCATGGGCGGGGGTGTGTCCAGGGAACAACGAAAGCGCTGGTAAGCGAAGAAAGTCAAAATCGATGCAAGGGAACAAGCATCTGAAAGGGGCCTTGTGTCAGGCGGCTTGGGCAAATTCTCGCTCCTCGAACCGGATCGGCCAATTCTTTCGACGAATCCGGAAGAGACGAGGCGATAAAAAAGCAAACGTCGCCACGGCGCATTTGCTGATTCGAATTCTCCATGCCCTAATGCGGGAGAAAAGGTCCTACCAAGAAATAGACGTCTCACTAGGCGATGAGACGTCCAAGAAAAACACGTTAGATAGGTACGTGAAATATATCCAGCAGTTAGGATATAGCGTGGAATTAAATCCTATCCAATAGTCTTCCCTTTTTCAAAAAAAACGAAACGTTTTTTGGGGCGGTGGGCCTTTTTTTGTCAAAATCCAGTCTGCGGCGCATTTTCCGATACTTTTATTTTCGTATTAAACCGACCACATTTTGCAGTGGGGAGTCGCCACAACGGGCAGCGCCAAGTAAAATCATATTCACCCGGTAAGGTGTGTTTGGCGGCCTGCCCTTGACATCCGCTGTTGCTGGAGATTTTGTTCTAATATATAATGGTTGAGATCAGTTCAGGCGTTTCATGCGGTGATCAAACCAACCGAAAATAGGAGTTGTCATATAAATGGCTTTGAAAGCAGGTATCGTTGGGCTTCCCAACGTTGGTAAATCGACATTATTTAATGCTATTACCCAGGCGGGGGCGGAGTCCGCGAACTATCCTTTCTGCACCATTGACCCGAATGTGGGCGTTGTGGAAGTGCCGGACGAGCGTCTGGATAAGCTGGTGGAGCTGGTGCAGCCGAACAAGACGGTTCCGACCGCTTTTGAATTCGTGGATATTGCCGGACTCGTGCGCGGGGCAAGCAAGGGCGAAGGCCTGGGCAACAAGTTCCTGGCGCATATCCGTGAGGTGGATGCCATTGTGCATGTGGTGCGCTGCTTCGTCGATGAGAACGTAACCCATGTAGACGGCAAAGTGAATCCGATCAGTGACATCCAGACGATTAACCTGGAGCTGATTCTGGCCGATCTGGAGAGCGTGGAGAAGCGGATTGAGCGTTCCCGCAAAAATATCAAGGGCGGCGACAAGAAATACGCCCAGGAAGTAGAAGTACTGGAGCGCGTGAAGGAAGCTCTGTATCAGGACCAGCCTGCACGCAGTCTGGACTTGTCCGATGACGAACGCCTGATTGTGCGCGATCTCCATCTGCTGACGCTGAAGCCGGTGCTGTATGCAGCGAACGTGAGCGAGGATGAGGTGGCAGGCGCCGAAGAGAACCCTTATGTGAAGCAGGTCCGTGAATTCGCAGCCGCCGAGAATGCGGAAGTGGTACCGATCAGCGCAAAAGTGGAGGCGGAGATTGCGGAGCTGGAAGGCGAAGACAAGGAGATGTTCCTGGAAGAGCTGGGGCTGCAGGAATCCGGGCTGAACCGCCTGATTAAGGCTGCCTACAAATTGCTCGGGCTGTACACCTACTTCACAGCAGGCGTGCAGGAGGTTCGTGCCTGGACCATCCGCAAGGGCACCAAAGCGCCTGGAGCGGCGGGAGTCATTCATACCGATTTTGAACGCGGCTTTATCCGCGCCGAGGTCGTATCGTATACCGATCTGGTAGCTGCAGGCTCGATGAACGGTGCCAAGGAACGCGGCCAGCTGCGTCTCGAAGGCAAGGAATATCTGGTTCAGGACGGCGACGTCATGCACTTCCGCTTCAACGTATAGAACGAATAGAAGGCTCTCAACCAGAGAATATTAGATAGGCCATCCAAGAGTAGCAGTTGCACTTGTTGGGTGGCCTTCATGCGTTTGGCGCGTTTGGCGGGGAAAGAACCATCATGCCGATTAAGTCGGACGATTCTGTAAGCAAGGATTTAGTAGGTAGCTGGCAGGGCGGTGCGTGGGCCGAATGTATGCGAAAAAGCGAACACAGTGGGCTGGAGTTAGGCATGTGGGCTAAATGTATGCGACGAAACGAACACAGTCAGCGGGCAGCCGGGAAGGTGCATGAGTCAGATGTATGGCGCTATGGGGCATGAGGCACTAGTGTTGCTCACCCGTTAGGTTGATTTGTTTTGCCGGCAGCTTGTGCAGTAGCCAATTGGCGTCATTGGTGGTATAATATAAAGTCGTATATCTAATTCGTTTGTATCTACAATTTGAAGTAATAATACGGAACAATTTGAATCAGGAGAGGTGAATTCCCTTGTTGGACCGATTGCAATCCCTGGCGGACCGCTATGAGAAACTCAGTGAACTGCTATGTGACCCGGATGTTGCAAGCGACAGTAAGAAACTGAGGGACTATTCCAAAGAACAATCTGACTTGCAGCCCGCCTTCGAGGCGTATAGTGAATATAAGAATGTAATGGAAGAGCTTGAAGCCGCGAAGATGATGCAGGCCGAGAAGCTTGATGATGAAATGAAGGAAATGGTCAAAATGGAGATTGACGAGCTGTCCGCCCGTCAGATCCAGCTGGAGGAGAAGATTCGTGTGCTGCTCCTGCCGAAGGACCCTAATGACGACAAGAACGTTATCGTGGAAATTCGAGGCGCAGCTGGCGGTGATGAAGCAGCTCTGTTCGCTTCCGACCTGTACCGGATGTATACCCGTTATGCCGATGCCCAGGGCTGGCGCGTCGAGCTGATGGATGTGAACACGAATGACCTCGGCGGCTTCAAGGAAGTAATCTTCATGATTAACGGCCGCGGCGCCTACAGCAAAATGAAGTTCGAGAGCGGCGCACACCGCGTGCAGCGCATCCCGACGACCGAATCCGGCGGACGCATCCATACCTCCACTTCCACCGTGGCAGTAATGCCGGAAGCGGAAGAGTTCGAAATCGAGATTCTTGACAAGGATATCCGCGTCGATACCTTCTGCTCCAGCGGTGCAGGCGGACAGTCCGTTAATACAACGAAGTCGGCTGTACGTGTTACCCACGTGCCTACCGGCATTGTCGCAACCTGCCAGGACGGCAAGTCCCAGAACTCCAACAAGGAGAAGGCGCTGCAGGTACTGCGTGCCCGCATCTCGGACCTGAAGCGCCAGGAAGAGGAAGCGAAGTATTCCGGGGAGCGCAAGAGCAAGGTAGGCACCGGGGACCGCAGTGAGCGCATCCGTACCTACAACTTCCCGCAGAGCCGTGTAACGGATCACCGCATCGGCCTGACCCTGCACCGTCTGGATCAGGTGATGAACGGCGATATTACCGAGATCATCTCGGCCCTGTCGATTGCAGAGCAAGCGGAATTGATGCAAAAAGGAGAATAATGCTTTGAACCACGACTCTTATGTCATGCCTGACGTGCAAAGCATCCGGGAAGCCTTTGCGGAGGCTTCTTCTTTTTTGGCCGCCCATGGGGTAAGCGAGCCGCAGCGCAGCAGCCAGCTGCTGCTGGAGCATGCGCTGGGCCTGTCCGGGGCGGCTTATTATATGGCGCTGGCCGATCCGTTCCCGGCCGGCCTGAAGTCCGGCTGGGAGACGCTGGTCTCCCGCCGGGCGGCGGGTGAGCCGGTGCAATATATCACCGGCGAGCAGGAGTTCTATGGACGCACCTTCGAGGTCACACCCGAGGTGCTGATCCCGCGGCCCGAGACGGAGCTGCTGGTCGAGGCGATTCTAAAGTACGGCGCACAGCTGTGGCCGGACGGGCTAGTGGCGGCGCAGAGTGAAGCTGCGCCGGAAGCTGACGGGCGCGCGCAGGGGATCGCTGCGGGCGGAGAGGCGGTGGCGGCGCGGGGCGAAGCCGCGCCTGCCAATAGCGGCGCTGGCGAAGCACGCGCCGCGCGCCCGCTGACCGCCGTCGATATCGGCGCCGGCAGCGGGGCCATCTCCGTCACGCTGGCAGCGGAAGCGCCGGCGTGGCGGGTCTGCGCCGGCGACATCTCGCCCGGCGCGCTGGCCGTGGCCGGGCGCAATGCGCAGCGGCACGGCACAGCCCTTGACCTGCGGCTCGGCGATCTGCTCGAGCCGTTCGCGGGGATGGAGACGGATATACTCGTCTCCAACCCGCCGTATATACCCGGCGGCGATATCGCCGGGCTGCAGCGTGAGGTGCGCGACCATGAGCCGCGCACGGCACTGGACGGCGGCGGGGACGGGCTGGACCCGTACCGCCGCATGATGGAGCAGCTGCCGCTGCTCCCGGCGCCGCCGCGCCTGATCGGCTTCGAGCTCGGCCAGGGGCAGGCCGGGCAGGTCGCCGACATGCTGCGGGCAGCCGGGCACTGGGACGAGATCCTCACAATTGAGGATCTCGCCGGTATTCCCCGGCATGTGCTGGGCATAGCACGCCGGTAGCTTGCTTGGCGGCCCCGCCCCCGGCAGAGGGCCGGAGGCTGAGGCTCGCAACAGGTGGAGCAGCCGCCTGAGTGCTTTTTGCAGGAGACAGGTACCTGACCAGGTACGGCCGGCACATTATGCAGCAACAACGAACATCATAGAGTAGAAAACGCAAGGTGAAGCCGGAGAACGGACTGAGAAGATGCTATTTGCTCGAATAACGGGAAGTGTTCAGTGCTCGCGGACTGAGGAGACGTTATTGACTGTAAACGGGACGGTTTGAGCAACCCAATGAACAAATAGCGTCCTCCCAGTCCGCGAAACACCTGGAAAAGCGCTTTTGCGGCAAATAAGGTCCGCTCAGTCCGCTGCGGGGAAGCGTGGGGAGCTGGTGGAGCTCAGGAGCATTGTATGCTGGAAGCGGGAAATCGAGGTGTCGTGCGGATACCAGGGTGCTGCGTGCATGGATTCTCTCTAGTAACCGGTAACCGGGCCGTTACACTCCTGGCAACTGTGTATGACCCCGGCGCTCCGCCTGCACAGCACACAACCAAACGATGGAAATTGTATTTAGCCTGCCCCTTCCTATACAATAGAATTACGGAACTTCTGCGTAGGGCTGCCTTCATGCAGGATAAGAAGAACCAGTACCGGTAAGGAGATAGAATATGCTTCAGAAGATTAAGAAGATCGATGGCGTGGTCGTGGTGATTCTTGCACTGCTGATGGTGGTCAGCATTTTATCCATATATAGTGTGACCCATGGACGTGAGCGGCTGGACGGCTCGCATATCAAAATGATCAAATTCTATATTGTGGGCTTCGTCGCCTTTTTCGGGCTGACCTTCGTGGATTACCGCCTGCTGGTGAAATATGCGTTATATGCTTACATTTCCGGGATCGGGATTCTGGTGATGGTCACCTTCTTCGGGACCGAAAAGAACGGCGCCCAGGGCTGGATTGATCTCGGAGGCCTCAGCCTTCAGCCGGCAGAGCTGTTCAAGCTGGTGCTGATTCTTTTCCTGGCTGCTGCCCTCGTCCGTAAGAATAAGAACAAGCTGCTCTTCTGGCGTGACGTAGTTCCGCTGGGACTCTTAAGCCTGCTGCCGTTTCTGATCGTGCTCAGCCAGAACGACCTGGGGAATGCCCTGTCTTACATCGTCATTCTGGCCGGCCTGCTGTGGATCGGCAACATCAAATTTACCCATGCCCTGATTGGAATATTAATCGTCGGCGGCTCTGCAGTTGCCGGCATTATGAGCTATATCCACTATCACGATGAGCTGAAGACGTTCCTGACCGATATCGGCCGCTCCCACTGGATCGAACGCTTCGACCCATGGCTGGTGCCGGAGAAGGCAACCGCCAAGGCGATCTACCATACCAAAAACGCCAAAATGGCCATCGCCTCCGGCGGAATGAGCGGGGAAGGCTATATGACCGGAAGCTCGGTGCAGACGGACAGGGTGCCTTACACCTATTCGGACTCGATTTTTGTACAGATTGCGGAGGAATACGGCTTTGTCGGCTCGGCGCTGGTGCTGCTGCTGTACTTCATTCTCATTCACCGGATGATCCTCATCGCACTGGAGGCCAAGGACAGGGGCGGGCCGTTCCTGATTGTCGGGGTGGTGGCGATGCTGCTCTACCAGATTTTTGAGAATATCGGGGCCTTCCTGGGCCTCATGCCGCTGACCGGCATTACGCTGCCGTTCATCAGCTTCGGGGGAACCTCACTGCTGATCAACATGGCGAGCATCGGACTTGTCATGAGCGTGCGCCTGCATGGGCAAGAGGTGGAGGAGGATCTGCCTGCTCCATCTGTGTATGCTTCCCCTGCCCCTTCCAAGAAGGGCTGAACTCAATCTATTGCCAATCACACCGGGACTCTTCGCTTGCGAGGGGTTCCGTTTTTTTGAATATAACCTTCTGCTGCATTATAATGGAAAATAGTGACTAAAGACCGGGCTGCTTATAGCGGGCAGACTTCTGTTCTGAAATGTTAAGGGGGATATTCAGATGTGGCAGCGAATGCAGAGGATAGACGGCAGCATTGTACTTATTCTGTTGCTGCTGATGGGTATCAGTCTCTTCTCGATCTATAGTGTGACGCATGGAAGAGATGGCCTGGACGGGATGCATATGAGAATGCTTCAGTATTATGTGGCGGGTTTTGTCGCATTCATCCTGCTGAGCCTGTTCGATTACCGCCTGCTGGTGCGGTACGGATTGTATATCTACCTTGCCGGGATCGGCATCCTGCTGCTTGTAAGCGTCATCGGCAAGACGAAGAACGGGGCCCAAGGCTGGATCGGCTTCGGAGAGGTGTTAAGCATTCAGCCGGCGGAGCTGTTTAAGCTGATTCTGATTATTTTTCTGAGTACCCTGCTTGTCCGCAAAAATAAAACCCCGCTCCAGTTCTGGCGCGATGTCGTGCCGCTGGGCCTGATTACCCTGCTGCCGTTCGCGCTGGTCATTATTCAGAATGATCTGGGCAATGCGCTTAGTTACCTCGTGATCCTGGTAGGCCTGCTCTGGGTGGGGCAGATCAAATTATCACATGCGCTGATCGGCTTGCTTATCGCCGGCGGGGCAGTTCTGGCATTCATTCTGACCTATATTAACTATCACGAGCAGACGGTCCACTTCATTGAGAAAACACTGGGCCGGGACCATTTCGTCCGCCGGTTCGACCCGTGGCTGGTGCCGGATCTGGCCAGCAGTGAAGCGAGCTATCATACCAAGAACGCCAAGACGGCGATTGGCTCCGGCGGTCTGCAGGGGGAGGGCTATCTGCAGGGCAACTCCGTGCAGGCTAACCGGGTGCCGTATCTGTATTCAGAATCGATTTTTGTGCAGATTGGCGAGGAATTCGGCTTCGTGGGGGCCGCGGTCCTGCTGATGTTATTCTTCGCCCTGATTCACCGGCTTATTATCGTTGCTATGGAGTGCAGGGACCGCGCCGGGCCGTTTCTGATTGTCGGGATGGTGGCGATGCTGCTCTATCAGATTCTGGAGAATATCGGGGCCATGATCGGGCTGATGCCGCTGACCGGCATTACCCTGCCGTTCATCAGCTACGGCGGGACCTCGCTGTTGATTAATATGGCCTGTATGGGGATTGCGATGAGTGTGCGTCTCTACGGGCAGGAGGCTGAGGATAATCTCCCGCTGCCGGATATCAAGGGGCAATCGCTATGGTCCAAACCATAATACTATCTACCGGGATAGCCGCTATTCCTGTCTTCAAAAATAATAGATTGCTAGGTTTGCCCTCTCTCTTTCCTGGACATACTGGGAGTATAAGAGATTCAGAGAGGGGCTGCAGAGGATGGAGAATCATAAGCCGGATCAGGGGGATTCCCTGCGGATTACTTTTAAGTATACTGCCATTTTAATTTGTTTTTTTATGATTCTGATGATGGCCTGGGAAGGGCAAAAGAGCGATGCCGCCGTAGCAGAGGTATCAATTCCGCAGGATTCGATCCGTTTGCGCATTCTGGCGAATTCGGATAGTACCGGAGATCAGCTGGTCAAGCGCCAGATCCGCGACCGGGTGGTGGAGCAGATCAACCAGTGGGTCGCCGGGCTGGAGGACCCGCAGAGCCTGGAGCAGGCCCGTACCCTGATCCGTAATCATCTGCCGGAGCTGACAGAGCTGGTGGGCAGAGAGCTGGAGCAGCGGGGGATTAACTACAGCTACCATGTAGAGCTGGGGACCGTACCTTTTCCGACCAAAATGTATGGAGGCCGCGTCTACCCTGCCGGGGAATACGAAGCTGTGCGGATTACGCTGGGGGCCGGCAAGGGGCAAAACTGGTGGTGTGTGCTGTTCCCGCCGCTGTGCTTCATTGATGCAGGAAGCGGCGATGCGGCGGCTGCCGCACCGGCTGCTTCCAAAGAAGCAGCTAAAGTCTCGGCCAAGGCTTCAGGGGACGGGGCGAAGGTGAAAGCGGCCGATGGAGCCGCCGGGAAGGCGAATTCCGGTATATCGGATTCGACTAACAAGGGAGGAAATTCAGATTCTGATGCAGAAACACCCAAGGTGAAATTCTTCGTCTGGGAGCTGCTGCAAAGTCTATGGAGCTGGATCTGCGGGCTGTTTGCCTGAAGGCCCATGACACTGTGGTTCATTGTGGTCTGCGTGAAGGATGATTCTACAGTTTTGGCCCTGGATATGGTACGATGAAGAATGATGGCAGAACTTGAGGTGATTGGCGGCCCCACCTGGTGGGGCCGTTTTTTGGATAGATAAGAATTTATATGTTTTGGGGTCCCCGCAAAGTACCTGAGTCACCACCTACGCCAAAGCTTCACTTTGTGGGGTTATTTAGCTTTGCTGCCGGCGGCGTGAGGCGTGCGCCCTGCGGTCTTAATCTCATAGGAAAGCTAGTGATGAATCATGACAAAAGAGAAGCATACTCCATTTGCGGCCCAGCGCCGCAGCGGTCATATAGAATCGACTCTGTGCTGGAGCCTGGCCTCTGGCAGTAAGGCAGGTATGGACGACGGGGGAGCAGCTGATTCAGGGGCGCTTCGCGCAAGCGACCTTGAAAAGATTGAAGAAGCGGCTGCTCTGCTGCGCAGCGGGGAGACGGTCGCCTTCCCGACAGAGACGGTGTACGGGCTGGGCGCAGATGCGCGTAATACCGCTGCTGTTGAAGCGGTCTTCGCCGCCAAGGGCCGGCCCTCCGATAATCCGCTGATCGTGCATATCGCCCGGCGCAGCGACCTGGAGGGCCTGGTCACGGAGGTACACCCAGTCGCCTTGGCGCTGATCGATGCGTTCTGGCCGGGCCCGCTGACGCTGGTGCTGCCGGTGCGCCCCGGCGTCCTCTCGCCGCTGGTGACGGCGGGGTTGGATACGGTCGGGGTGCGGATGCCTGACCATCCGGTGGCGCTGGCGCTGCTGCGCGCGGCGGATTGCCCGGTGGCGGCGCCCAGCGCCAACCGCTCCGGGCGGCCGAGTCCTACGCTGGCCGCCCATGTGCTGGAGGACCTCGCCGGATATATCGGCGGGGTCCTCGATGGTGGCGCAGCCGGGGTCGGCCTGGAGTCGACCGTGGTGCAGGTGCAGCCGGACGGGACGGTGCTGGTGCTCCGTCCCGGCGGCATCACCGCCGAGCAGCTCGCGGCGGTGACCGGCACGGCCGCCGGAGCGTCCGGCGGCAACGTGCCAGTACCGCCGGGCGCTGCTGCCGGCGGTACTGGCGTGTCCGCCGCTGCTGCGCAGGCGGCGGAGGTGAGCCCGGCGCCGCGCGCGCCGGGCATGAAGTACACGCACTATGCTCCGCGCGGGGCGCTCAGCATAGTACGCGGCTCCTCCGCGCAGTGCGTGGCGGAGACCGCCGCAGGGCTGCTGCAGGCGGCGCAGCGGGGCGGCGCGGTGACGGGCCTGCTCCTCTTCGAGGAGCATCGGGCCCTGTATCCGGCCGACCCGGCCGCCTGCGTGGTGTCGCTCGGCCCGCTCGCCTCGCCGGAGGAGGCTGCCCGCTTCTTGTATGCCGCCTTGCGGCGTTTCGATGAAGCGGGAGCCACGTACATCCTGGCCGAGGCTTGCCCGGTCACGGGCCTCGGCGCCGCCATTATGAACCGGCTGATGAAGGCCGCCGGGGATACGGTCATCGACACAGACTGATTCCCGAGCCAACGAAGTGTACAAATACACCTGATTTCGCGCAAACGCCGATTTTCTAGTCAACGAAGTGTGCAAATACACCTGATTTCGCACAAACGCCGATTCCCGAGCCAGCGACGAAGTGTACAAATACACTTTTTTTCTTAATTCCTCATATATCCCTACCTTCCGCAGCCCGCCCTCCCATCCACCTGACAGGCATGAATGCCATCTTGTCCGCATATCGTGATTGTACAAGACTTATGGACCTGAGGTGGGGGTATATTCATGGGCTTAGGCGGGATATATGAAGGCTGGGGCCAGATTGTGACCGTAACCATCATGGCGGTTGCGCTGGGGATGGATGCGTTCTCGCTCGGAGTGGGCATCGGGATGAGGGGCATCCGTCTGCTCCATGTGCTGCAGCTCAGCTTGATGATTGCTTTTTTTCATGTGCTGATGCCGCTCCTGGGCTTGTTCACCGGCAGCTATGTCGGCCATTTGCTGGGACAGGTCACCACGTTTGCCGCCGGGGGCCTGCTTGTGCTGCTGGGCGGACATATGGTATTCAATTCCTTCCGCGAGGACGACGGCGCCAGCCGGCAGATGGATCACCGGACCGGATGGGGGATGCTGCTGATTGCCCTAAGTGTAAGTGTGGACTCCTTCTCCGTGGGGGTCTCGCTGGGGATGTTTGTCAGCAATATCATTCTGACCGTGCTCGCTTTCGGTGCCTGCGGCGGCGTCATGGCCATTACCGGTCTGCTGCTGGGCAGACGGGTGAGCCGCGGTCTAGGGGATTACGGGGAAGCGCTGGGCGGGGCGATTCTGCTGGCGTTTGGCTTGCTGTTCATCTTCTGATACAATAACGGCAATAACCGAAATTATATTGTTCACCGGAGGTGGAAAGTATGCTGCATATTTTATTCGTCTGCACAGGAAATACCTGCCGCAGTCCCATGGCGGAGGGGCTTCTGCGGAAGCTTGCGAAGGAGCGGGGGGTGGATGTGGAGGTGCGTTCTGCCGGAGTATCTGCCATCCCCGGTACATCCATATCCAGACATGCCGCCGCTATTCTTCAGGATGAAGGGATTCATGACGCAATTCATTCCTCTCAATTGTCCGCAGAGGCCGTTGCCTGGGCGGATCTGATTCTTACCTTGACAGGAGCGCACAAGCGCCACTTGCTCCAGGTGTTTCCTGATGCAGTGGCCAAGACTCATACCTTGAAGGAATATGTGCAGACCCAAGAGTCTGTAGCTGCTGATATCCGCGAGCTGGATAGCCTGTATGCTGAGGCGGAGATGAACTTGGCGCTGGGCACAGAGCCGGCGGCAGCTGATTTGCAGCGGATCATCGAGATCCGCCAGCGTATCCCGAGCTTTGATATCAGCGACCCGTTCGGCGGCTCGCGCGAGGATTACGAGCTGGCGGCGGCGGAGATCCGCTCAGCGCTATACAGCCTGCTGGATAAGCTGGAATCGCTGCGGATGCTGTGAAGGTGGTTGATTTTTCGCGGTATATCCCTTAAGATGTAATAAATATGATCCGGTTCCGGTGTAACTGGCGACAAGTGTGGATGAAACCACGATGGAGCACCTGGAATTAACGGCCGGTCGCCTGGGCAAAAGAGCACATCCGCAGTTTATCTGCGGACTGCTCTTTTTTGTTTAAATGTTGCGTCTCCACTGGAATCAGGGCACAATTAAGGCTTGAAGGGGGCGGTAAGATGGAGAATAAGCTGAAGCAGGAGCGTGCGCCGGGTGCGCAGGCATCAGCGCCGCAGAATACGGACGGCGGTGAGCAGGCTTTGGCTGCATCCGCTGCTGCGGTAACGCGTGAACTTGCCGTAGCAGGCAAGTTGGGTCCCGGCAGAATCCTTGTCGTCGGAGCCAGCACCAGTGAAGTCGCGGGCAAACGGATCGGCACCGGCGGTGCGCTGGAGGTTGCGCGGCAGCTGCTGGAGGGAATCACCGGGGTTGCTGCCGAGTTTGGGTTTCATACCGTCTACCAATGCTGCGAGCACCTGAACCGTGCGCTGGTAATGGAACGGGAGCTGCTTGAGCGGCTTGGTCTCAAGGAAGTATCGGCTGTGCCCATCCCGGGAGCCGGAGGCTCAATGGCTGCAGCGGCCTACCAGTCGATGGCCGACCCTGTACTGGCGGAGTCCATTGAGGCCCATGCCGGTATAGATATCGGAGAGACGCTGATCGGTATGCATCTGCGGCGGGTTGCCGTACCTTACCGGCCCGGCCTGCGGTATATCGGGGCGGCGCGGGTGAATACCGCATGGAGCAGACCGCCGCTGATCGGCGGAGAGCGGGCCGTGTACCGCACGCCGGAGACAAGCGGTTCGGGGAATTGTGATTAGCTTTTATCTGACGGTTTTGCTTAAACACCACATAAACTAGAGGAACAGGGAGGAAGTTAGAATCATGGAACAATTGCGTAAAAGTGACCCGGCAGTACTGGAAGCGATGGGACTCGAACTGAGCCGCCAGCGCGCGAACATTGAACTTATTGCTTCAGAGAATATTGTAAGTGAAGCTGTTATGGAAGCTATGGGCTCCGTACTGACGAACAAGTACGCCGAAGGATATCCGGGCAAGCGTTATTACGGCGGATGCGAAGATGTGGATATTGTGGAGAATCTGGCCCGTGACCGTGCCAAGCAGCTGTTCGGCGCTGAACATGCCAACGTGCAGCCGCATTCCGGCGCACAGGCTAACATGGCTGTATATCTTGCGGCTCTCAAACCCGGAGACACTGTCCTCGGCATGAACCTGGCGCATGGCGGCCACTTGACCCACGGCAGCCCGGTCAATGCCTCCGGTATTCTGTACAACTTTGTGGCGTATGGCGTACAAGAGGATTCCTTCCTGATTGATTATGATGAAGTGCGCAAGGCAGCGTTCAAGCATCGTCCCAAAATGGTCGTCGCCGGTGCAAGCGCGTATCCGCGCACCATTGATTTTGCCGCCCTTGCTTCCATTGCGAATGATGTAGGTGCGCTGTTCATGGTTGATATGGCCCATATTGCCGGTCTGGTGGCTGCCGGAATTCATCCGAACCCGGTTCCTCATGCCCACTTCGTGACGACAACTACGCATAAGACGCTGCGCGGTCCGCGCGGAGGACTGATTCTCTGCAGACAGCCTTGGGCTGCTGCCATTGATAAAGCCGTGTTCCCAGGCTCCCAAGGCGGACCTCTGATGCATGTCATTGCCTCCAAAGCAGTGGCCCTGGGTGAGGCACTGCAGCCTTCCTTCAAGACCTACGCCGAAAATGTGGTTAAGAATGCCAAGGTTCTGGCTGAGACGCTGATTGGTGAAGGTGTGAACATCGTGTCTGGCGGTACTGATAATCACCTGATGCTGATTGACACCCGTAATCTGAACATCACCGGTAAGGATGCGGAGAAGGTGCTGGATTCGATCGGAATTACAGTGAACAAGAATGCGATTCCGTTTGACCCGACCAGCCCGTTTGTTACCAGCGGTATCCGTATCGGCACACCGGCCGTTACTTCACGCGGCATGGACGAGCAGGCGATGGTTGTGATCGGCCGTATTATTGCAGCGGTTCTGAAGAATCCGAAGGATGAAGCTGCGCTGGCCCAGGCGGCGAAGGAAGTGGCGAAGCTGACTGAACAATATCCGATCTATCCCGAACTGAAGTATTAATCTTTAGCAGTATGTGGGCCTTTGCGTGTCCGGTTCCGGCCGGAGGTGCGCAAAGGCCTTTTGCTCGTTATAGGCACACCCCTCCGGTGCAGCATTGCCCCTGTGACATAATGTTCACAAATCGCCGCCAAGAAAACGCTATGAATAATACTGAAATAATCATGAAAGTTCATGGAATTTTCAATAAAAATGGTGAAAGAACTGTGAAAAGTATGTTTTGCGCTAAAATGCACAAACTATGCTTTGGTTTATATCCAGCCGGGAGTACATTTTACCTTAAGCTTCCATTGGCTGGTAATGCCCGGAGGCTTTAGCGGTTAGGGAGTTTTGCCC
Source organism: Paenibacillus piscarius (assembly GCF_022234545.1). Lineage (GTDB taxonomy): Bacteria > Bacillota > Bacilli > Paenibacillales > Paenibacillaceae > Paenibacillus_AQ > Paenibacillus_AQ piscarius. The sequence goes on along the minus strand of NZ_JAIEUI010000004.1, from coordinate 176,677 downwards.
AAGTGTAGGTGAAAAGCGTCCTCTGTGATGATATAATAGACGAGATTTAGCCACCTGGAAGCAAAGCGCTTACGCTGGCTATAAATAAGACTTGAGATTACCGGAGGGACAACATGGGAAAATTGGTGATTTGCGATCATCCATTGATTCAGCACAAATTGACATTCATTCGCGATGTGCGGACCAATACGAAAGAGTTCAGGGAGCATGTCGATGAAGTAGCTACACTTATGGCTTACGAAATTACGCGCGATATTCCGCTGGAGACCATTACGGTGCAGACACCGGTGGCTGAAACACAGAGCAAGGTGATCTCGGGAAGAATGCTCGGGCTGATTCCGATTCTGCGCGCCGGTCTCGGGATGCTGGAGGGTGTGCTTAAGCTGCTGCCTGCGGCGAAGGTGGGGCATGTCGGCCTGTTCCGCGATCCGGACACCCTGCAGCCGGTAGAATACTACATCAAGCTTCCTACCGATGTGCAGGAGCGTGAGCTGATCGTGATCGATCCGATGCTGGCGACCGGCGGCTCGGCGATTGCAGCGATTACCTCGCTTAAGAACCGCGGATGCACGCAGATCAAGATGATGAACCTGATTGCTGCTCCGGAAGGTGTTGCTGCGGTACAGGCTGCTCATCCTGATGTAGATATCTACGTGGCTGCGCTTGATGATCATCTGAACGATCATGGTTACATTGTTCCAGGGCTTGGGGATGCCGGGGACAGACTGTACGGAACCAAGTAACGAAGGCTGGTACTATTATAGAACGTATAGAATGAACACAATAAGCTGTTCTCAGAAGAGAGGGTAGGGCTGATGTCCAAAATTAAAGTAATGACGATTTTTGGTGTGCGACCCGAGGCAATTAAGATGGCGCCGCTGGTTCTGGAGCTGGGAAGACATCCTGAGCATATCGAGTCCGTGGTATGTGTGACTGCGCAGCACCGCGAGCTGCTGGATCAGGTGCTTGAGGTGTTCAAGATCACTCCGGACTATGATCTGGATGTGATGAAGGACCGCCAGACGCTGAATGAGATCAGCATCCGGGTGCTCGAAGGGCTGGAGCCTGTGCTCCGCGAGGCGAAGCCGGATCTGGTGCTTGTGCACGGGGATACGCTGACTACCTTCCTGGCCAGCTATGCGTCTTTTCTGCAGCAAATTCAGGTTGGGCATGTGGAAGCAGGACTTCGGACCTGGAATAAGCTGTCGCCTTATCCCGAGGAAATGAACCGCCAATTGACAGGTGTACTGGCGGATCTTCATTTTGCCCCGACCGGCTGGTCAGCCGGCAACCTGAGACATGAGAACAAAAAAGAATCAAGTATATATATCACAGGCAATACCGTAACCGATGTGTTTCAATATACCGTACAGCCGGATTACCGGCATCCTGTATTGGATTTTGCTTCAGGAAAAAGACTTATTCTGATGACGGCGCACCGCAGAGAATCCCAAGGCGAACCGCACCGTCATATTTTCCGTGCTGTCAAAAGAATCGCTGATGAATTTGAAGATGTGGCCATTGTCTATCCTGTGCATCCGAGTCCTGCAGTGAAGGAACCGGCGCATGAGATCCTTGGCGGACACCCTAGAATCAAGCTGATTGATCCACTCGATGTCGTTGACCTGCATAATTTCTATCCGCATACCCACCTGATTCTGACCGATTCGGGCGGCCTGCAGGAGGAAGCTCCTTCCTTCGGAGTTCCTGTGCTGGTGCTGCGCGATACAACCGAGCGTCCCGAAGGGATTGAGGCCGGAACGCTGGAGCTGGTGGGCACGGACGAGGAGAAGGTGTATCAACGGACACATGCTCTGCTGACCGATCAGAACCTGTATCAGTCGATGAGCCGGGCCGCCAACCCGTACGGAGACGGTAAAGCCTCCCAGAGAATTGTCAATGCGATTCTGCACCATTTCGGGATTGTTAGTGAACGTCCCGAAGAATTTCACACAATGTTCACAAATGAGGACAACTAATATACTAATTTGAATGAAAGCAGCATACAGTGAAACTGTACGGTTTATATGGTTTTGTAATGTTTTGCTGTGATTATTTTCATACTTTCACACGCTTTTGGGCAATTTTCTGTGAATTGACAAAGAGTCTGGATATTCAGTAAAATTAGTTGGGATTGTAGCCTATGAAGGAACAAAAGAAGGAGCCGGGACTGGGGCGGATCGCTTTAGTTCTTGCGAGTGCAGGCAGTTTGCTTGCCGCTTACATTGTAATAGGTTTTTTCGTGGCCCGGTGGCTGCGGAAGCTGATGGACGGCCCTCCTGTCTGGCTGGCTCTCGGCACAATTGCCGGTATGGTACTCGGGGTTGTGAATGTTGCTATGCTTATCAAAAAATATCTGGGGGAGCAAAATGGATAATATGACTCCTCTCATCAACATCGTCACCAGGATTACCCTGATTATTATGGCAGGCCTGGTCATGGGATGGTCTCTTCATCATGAGACCCGGGCAGTGACACTTGGCATGACGCTGGGCATGCTGGCGGGACTGGTGAACTTCCGTTACCTTGCTATCAAGGTGCGGCGGGTTACGCAGGCAGTCGTGGATAAGCAGCGCCGGTCGTTCAGTCTCGGTTTTGCTACCCGGATCAGCTTCGGAATTCTGGTCACCATGTTCTCGGTCAAGTATGAGCATTTCTCGCTGGAGGCAACGATCACCGGCCTGTTCATCCCCCAGCTTCTAGCTATTCCTGTGGGGATATATTTAGGAATCAAGAATAAGCTGTAGCCATATTAACGAGAAAGGGGGATGATACTATGCACGAAATGCCTTTAATCTATGTCGGCGGAATACCGATTGACCTGTCTGCGGTGCTGATGCTGCTCATCAGCTCGGTGATTGTGTTCGTTCTGGTCATGCTGTCCGTCCGCAACCTGTCGGTGGAGAATCCGTCCAAGCTCCAGAATTTCATGGAGTGGGTGGTCGAATTTGTCCAGGGACTGATCAGCAGCGCCATGGATCTGAAGAAGGGAAAGCCCTACATATCACTGGGATTGACGCTGATACTGTTTATCTTCGTCTCCAATCTCCTTGGTCTGCCGTTTGCCTTCATTACTGAAGCCCATGAGCCGGTGTACATTTTTGGACATGTTATCGAAGCAACCAAAGACCTGGCAAACGGGGCACATGCAGAGATTCTGTGGTACAAATCGCCGACTGCAGATATCAACGTAACCGCAGGGCTTGCAATCGTCGTATTCTTCCTGATGAACTATCTGGGCATCAAGCTGAACGGCAAGCATTATTTCAAGCATTATATTGAGCCGTTTCCGATTTTCCTGCCGCTGAACATCATTGAGAACCTGGCGAAGCCGGTGGCGCTTGCCATCCGTCTGTTCGCCAACATTTTCGCCGGCGAGGTCCTGATTACCGTAATTCTGAAGCTGGGACTGTTAAGTATACCGTTCCTGGCCGTCTGGCAAGGGTTCAGTATCTTTGTCGGGGCGCTTCAGGCCTTTATCTTTACGATTCTGACGATGGTCTACATCGCGCAGATGACGATCCACGAGGAAGAAGCGCATTAATAAGCTGCCGTGAGGACAGCGGCAGATTGCCGAACCGGCTTCGCGGGAGATTTTATATTATTAAACCAATACAAGAACCGTAAATTAAAGGAGGATATTTTCAAATGGAATTTTTGGCAGCAGCAATCGCAGTAGGTCTGGGCGCACTTGGCGCAGGTCTTGGTAACGGTATGATCGTCAGCAAAACAGTGGAATCTATCGCCCGTCAGCCGGAAGCACGTAACGCCCTGCAGACGACAATGTTTATCGGTGTAGGTATCGTCGAAGTTATTCCTTTGGCGGCAACCGTTATCGCATTCCTGATCATGTTTCAATAGACCGTTCTTACGGTTTGGCGGGGAGGGCCAGTGCCATCCGCGCCTTACTTTTGTATATGTCCGCAACCCGCGGTAACGGAAGGGAGTGACCTCAGTGACTATCGTTTGGACAAATATAGTGTTTTCCATTATAGCTTTCGTAATTCTGTATATCCTGCTCAGTAAATTTGCCTTCAGCAAGCTGTTCGGAATTATGGAACAACGGCGCCAAATGGTGCTGCAGCAGATGGATGAAGCAGCCAAGACCAGAGAGCAGGCGGTCGCTTACGTAGAGGAGCAGAAGCAGGCCCTGCAGCAGGCACGCCAGGAGGCGCAGGCTATTATTCAGCAGTCCCAGGCCACCAGCAACAACCAGGTTGACAAGATTCTGGATCAGGCCAAGACAGAAGCTGCCCGTCTCAAGGACGAGGCTGTCCGTGATATCGAGAGCGAGAAGAACAAGGCAGTGGAAGCCCTGCGCAGCGAGCTGGGAACCGCATCAGTCCGCATCGCCTCGAAGCTGCTTGAGAAAGAAGTACAGACAGACGGCGAACAGGAACAGCTCGTGGATCAATACCTCAAAGAGGTAGGAGGCCGGTCATGAGCCGCGATACGGTAGTTGCCAAGCGCTATGCCAAAGCCTTGTACAGTGCAGCAGTAGATGCAGGCACTACGCTTCAAGTGGAAGAGCAGCTTAAGCTGGTAGTTGAAGTGCTGCATGATGATGCAGAGGTCAGAGCGTTCATTCTGGCGCCGCGCATCTCGCAATCCGACAAGCTGAATGTGCTGCGCGGAACGCTGACAGGCAAAGTCTCTGAAGCGGTAATGAACATGGTAGAACTTCTGGTAGAGCGAGGCAGAACTGATATCTTTGCAGAGCTGCTGGCAACTTACGTCAAGATCGAAGGCGATGCGCTGGGCATTGGCGACGCTACGGTGTACTCCGCCTATGCGCTCAGCCAACAGGAACAGGATAGCGTAGCGGCTGAGTTCAGCCAGCTTACAAACCGCAAGATTCGTGTCACCAACGTGGTGGATACAAGCCTGCTCGGGGGACTGAAGGTGGTCATCGGCGATACGCTGTATGACGGAAGTCTGGCCGGCAAGCTTGAGCGTCTTGAGAAATCCTTTAATGATAAGCAAAGAAGATAGGGGTGAGGATATTGGGCATCAGACCTGAAGAGATCAGCACTTTGATCAAAAGTCAAATTGAGCAATATAAAGCCGATATCGAAGTGGCCGAAATTGGCACCGTCATTCAAGTCGGCGACGGTATCGCCCGTGTCTACGGTCTGGAAAACGCTATGGCAGGGGAACTGCTGGAGTTCTCCAACGGTGTAGTGGGCATGGCGCTTAACCTGGAAGAAAGCAACGTCGGTGTCGTTATCCTTGGGGAATACAAGGAAATCCGCGAAGGCGATCAGGTCAAACGTACCGGCCAGATCATGCAGGTTCCGGTCGGCGAAGCCATGCTGGGCCGCGTAGTGAACGCACTGGGCCAGCCGCTTGACGGCAAGGGTCCGATTGCCACTACGGAATTCCGTCCGGTAGAGCATAACGCACCGGGGGTTATCGACCGTAAATCGGTTCATGAGCCGATGCAGACAGGTCTGAAGGCGATTGACGCCATGGTGCCGATCGGCCGCGGACAACGCGAGCTGATTATCGGGGACCGTCAGACCGGTAAAACCGCGATCGCGATTGACGCGATCATCAACCAGAAGGGCAACGGGATGAAATGTATCTATGTTGCTATCGGACAGAAGCAGTCTACCGTTGCACAGGTAGTAGAAACCCTCCGCCGCCACGGCGCGCTGGAATATACGATCGTGGTAACGGCGTCGGCATCCGAGCCTTCTCCGCTCCTTTATATTGCTCCATACGCAGGCTGCGCCATGGGCGAATACTTCATGTACAAGGGCGAGCATGTACTGGTTATCTATGATGACCTGTCCAAGCAGGCATCCGCATACCGCGAATTGTCCCTGCTGCTCCGCCGTCCTCCAGGCCGTGAAGCCTTCCCAGGTGATGTATTCTACCTGCACTCCCGTCTGCTGGAACGTGCGGCGAAGCTCAGTGATGAGCTTGGTGGTGGTTCATTAACCGCCCTGCCATTCATCGAAACACAGGCATCTGACGTATCCGCCTACATTCCTACGAACGTAATCTCGATTACGGACGGACAAATCTTCCTGGAATCCGACCTGTTTAACTCCGGCCAGCGTCCGGCGATTAACGTCGGTATCTCCGTATCCCGTGTAGGGGGCTCCGCCCAGATCAAGGCGATGAAGAAGGTTGCCGGTTCCCTGCGTCTGGATCTGGCGCAATACCGCGAGCTGCAGGCCTTCTCCCAGTTCGGTTCCGATCTGGACAAATCGACGCAGGCCCGTCTGAACCGCGGTGCGCGGATGATGGAAATTCTGAAGCAGGGTGTCAACCAGCCGCTGACCGTTGAGCATCAGGTCGTCAGCCTGTATACCGCTGTTAAGGGATACCTAGACGATATTCCGGTTAAGGATGTTAAGCGTTTCGAGAAGGAATTCCTGGCCTTCATCGACAGCAGCGCTGCCGAAATCCTGAAGTCCATCACGGACACCAAGGATTTGACCGCTGACAACGAGACGGCGCTTAAGGAAGCAATCGAGAAATTCAAAAGAGGCTTTGCTACAAGCTAATATATAGAATGTATCCGGTTATGGTTACGAAGTTAGCTTTGGCTGCGCCAAAGCTCAGCTTATGCTTACGAAGTTAGCTTTGACTCCGTCAAAGCTCTAAGGTGGTGAAATCATGGCAAGAAGCATGCGTGATATTAAACGTCAAATCAAGAGCGTTCAGAACACCAGACAGATCACCAAAGCGATGGAGATGGTCGCAGCCTCCAAGCTGCGCAAGGCGCAGGAGAAGGCGGAAGCTGCCCGTCCGTATTCGGAGAAGCTTAAAGAGGTGGTTGCAAGCATTGCTGCCGGTACGCAGGATCTCCAGCATCCGATGCTGGTCAGCCGCCCTGTCAAAAAAACAGGTTATCTGATCATCACCTCGGACCGCGGTCTTGCCGGCGGCTACAATGCAAACATTCTGCGTAAGGTCACGATGATGATCGCAGAACGGCATAAGTCTAAGGATGAGTACGCGCTGTTTGTCATCGGGCGCAAAGGCCGTGATTTTTTGCGGCGCCGTGAGTACCCGATTGTTGAAGAGATTACCGAGCTGTCCGATACCCCGAAGTTTGCCGACATCAAGTCGATTGCCTACTCAGCGGTGAACCAGTTCGAGACCGGCGTATACGATGAGCTGTACATTTGCTACAACCGGTTCGTTAACGCGATCAGCCAGGTTCCTACCGTAGACAGACTTCTGCCTATGGAAGGCGTAGGAGAAGGTGAGCATCACGGAGCATCTGCTGCGTATGAATATGAGCCATCCCCTGCCGGTGTATTGGAGGTACTGCTTCCCAAGTACGCCGAGACTTTAATCTATGGTGCCCTTCTGAACGGCAAAGCCAGTGAGCTGGGAGCCAAAATGACAGCCATGGGCAGTGCAACGAAGAACGCGTCAAAAATGATCGGAGAACTTAGACTTACGTACAACCGTGCCCGTCAGGCGGCCATTACGCAAGAAATTACCGAGATCGTGGCTGGTGCGAACGCGCAGTCTTAATAGAAATGGGCTAACAGCCCATATGTAACAGCTTTCGAGGAGGGAAATGAAGATGAACAAAGGACGCGTTGTAAGCATTATGGGTCCGGTTGTCGATATTGAATTTGAACGCGGCCAGCTGCCCGAGATTTTCAACGCTATCAAAATTGCCCATAGCCTGGAAGATGGCCGCACGATTGATCTGACGCTTGAAGTTTCCAACCACTTGGGTGACAACCTGGTACGCTGTATCGCGATGTCCTCCACAGATGGACTGGTTCGCGGGATTGATGCGCTTGACCTCGGGAATCCGATTTCGGTTCCGGTCGGTGAAGCGACACTCGGCCGTGTATTTAACGTCTTGGGCAATCCGATTGACAATGGTGCTGAAGTGGTTGCCGAGCGCAATCCGATCCACCGTCTGGCCCCTACGTTTGATGAGCTGTCCACCCAGGCAGAGATTCTGGAGACAGGAATCAAGGTTATTGACCTGCTTGCCCCTTATGCCAAAGGCGGTAAGATCGGCTTGTTCGGCGGTGCCGGTGTAGGGAAGACCGTTACCATTCAGGAGCTGATCAACAATATCGCGCAGGAGCACGGCGGTATTTCGGTATTCGCGGGTGTAGGTGAACGTACCCGTGAAGGGAATGACCTGTACCATGAAATGACGGATTCCGGCGTTATCAAGAAGACAGCGATGGTCTTCGGACAAATGAATGAGCCCCCAGGCGCGCGTCTGCGCGTAGCATTGACCGGTCTGACGATGGCGGAATATTTCCGTGATGTAGAAGGACGCGACACGCTGCTCTTTATCGATAACATCTTCCGCTTCACCCAAGCGGGCTCTGAAGTATCGGCGCTTCTCGGCCGTATGCCTTCTGCGGTAGGTTACCAGCCTACGCTGGCAACTGAAATGGGTCAGCTGCAAGAGCGCATTACCTCCACCAAGAAGGGTTCCGTTACCTCTATCCAGGCGATCTACGTGCCTGCGGATGACTATACAGACCCTGCGCCGGCGACAGCGTTCGCGCACTTGGATGCAACGACTAACCTGGAGCGTAAAATCTCGGAAAAAGGGATTTTCCCTGCGGTTGACCCGCTGGCTTCCAGCTCCCGTATCCTGGCACCGGAAATTGTCGGTGAAGAGCACTACAATGTGGCCCAGGGCGTTAAGCAGCTGCTGCAGCGTTATACTGAGCTTCAGGATATCATTGCCATCCTCGGTATGGATGAGCTGAGTGAAGAGGATAAGGTCATTGTGGCCCGCGCCCGTAAGGTTGAGCGCTTCCTGTCCCAGCCGTTCCACGTGGCTGAGCAGTTCACTGGCTTCAAAGGCAAATACGTGCCGATCAAGGAAACGGTCCGCAGCTTCAAGGAGATCCTGGAAGGCAAGCATGATGATCTGCCGGAAGTAGCGTTCCTGTTCGTAGGCACGATTGAAGAAGCTGTGGAAAAAGCGAAAACGTTGTAACCCTACGCATGTTATGCTCGGGTAGTGGGCTTTATTCTGTAAAGCTTTGAGGAGGAATGGAAGTGAATACCTTTTTGCTCGAAATAGTCACTCCGGAGCATCTGGTCTACTCCAAGCAAGTGAACAGCTTAACGGTACGCGGTGTGAATGGTGAACTGGGGATTCTGCCGGGACATATTCCGCTGGTAACCCCGCTTCAGGTCGCTCCGCTTACCGTTAAGGCGGATGGCGTTACTGTGACCATTGCTGTTCATGGCGGTTTCGTTGAGGTGCACAAAGATAAGGTTACGGTGCTGGCTGAAAGTGCTGAGCTGCCCCGTGATATTGATATTGAGCGCGCTGAGGCGGCTAAGGAGCGGGCTGAGCGCCGTCTCAAGCTGCAGAGCAAGCAGGATGAGATCGACCACCGCCGTGCGGAGCTGGCTCTCCAGCGTGCTGTAACGCGGATCAAAGTATCCACCGGTAAAGGTCAACAGTAGCAGATAAGCGGTCAAGCCCCGGGGCTTGACTGCTTTTTTTGCAAATCGTGATCCAGAAGAAACTGGAAAAGTATGAACAGAACGTAACCAGTTATGTATATAAAGGCCCATTTGTTTAAAAATTCGTAAAAGTACTGGATTCTTTTCCCCTGCACAAGTATGATATAAGAGTCGATTTCCGAGTACCTAACACGGGGGGCTATTATGAACACACGCTTATCCGCTGATTTGTCGGGTGTGATCGGCACCAGCAGTTTAATTTCGATGGTTGTGTCTCTGGTTTGCGTGGCATTATCATGGTGGGCGCTTCAGAACCTTAAGCTGGATTTGGTCATAAGATATCCCAAGAGCCCTCAGGGCAGACTTCTGCACCTTCTGCTTGCGATTGTCCTCGGCCACTTCGTTGCGGGCTTCTTCCTGGACTACCTGGGCTGGAGCGGACTGATCGGCCGGATGTTTTAATGGCAGCGCGTTTGGTTATATCTCTCATAGGCTGATGCAGTGAAAAAAATGTCGAATAATAAGATTTTATTATGTCAACACTGAGTTTAAGCAAGGATCTGCACCTAAGATGCAATGACGGAATATTCAATATCTTAACAGACGAATTTTAACCTCAAAATCAAATTCAGAAATCATGGACGCGGAGGGAAACCGAAATGAGTAAATTTATCGTCCGCGGTGGCAACAGATTGACCGGGAGCGTGAAAGTTAGCGGCGCAAAAAATTCCGTACTACCGATCATAGCCGCCTCTCTATTGGCCGAAGAAGGAGTCAGCGTCATTGTAGACGCACCTCCGTTAGACGATGTAATCACGATTAGCAAGGTATTGGAATCTCTGGGTGCAGGTATTACATACCAGAACGATGTGATTGAAGTGGATGCAAGACAGATTACTTCCTGTGAAGCTCCTTACGAGTGGGTGCGCAAAATGCGCGCGTCCTTCCTGGTAATGGGGCCGCTGTTGTCCCGTATGGGGCATACACGTATTTCTTTGCCTGGTGGCTGTGCTATTGGTACGCGGCCGATTGACCAGCATTTGAAGGGTTTTGAAGCGCTGGGTGCCGAGATCAGTCTGGGCCAGGGCTACATTGATGCGAAAATTAACGGAAGACTGCGCGGGGCCAAGATCTATCTGGATGTGGCGAGCGTAGGGGCTACCGAGAATATAATGATGGCTGCAGCGCTTGCCGAAGGCACTACAGTGATTGAGAATGCGGCCAGAGAGCCGGAAATTGTGGATCTTGCCAACTATCTGAACGGTATGGGCGGCATTGTGCGCGGCGCCGGCACCGGAGTGATCCGGATCGAAGGCGTCGAGCGTTTGCATGGGGTCAGGCACCATGTCATTCCCGACCGGATCGAGGCTGGAACGTATATGGCTGCGGCTGCCATCACAGGCGGCGACGTGTACGTGGAAGGTGCAATTGCCGACCATCTGGGTCCGGTGATTGCCAAGATGGAGGAGATGGGCGTGACGATCATCCCGGATGAGAACGGCGTCCGCGTCATCAGCGACAAGCCGCTTAAGGCGGTTGACCTCAAAACGCTGCCTTATCCCGGATTCCCGACGGATATGCAGTCCCAGATGATGGCCCTGCTGCTCCGCTCGGAAGGAACGAGTGTAGTAACGGAGACGGTCTTCGAGAACCGCTTCATGCATGTGGATGAATTCCACAACATGAACGCAGAGATCAAGATTGAAGGCCGTTCAGCGATTGTAACCGGCAATGCGAGCCTGGTGGGCGCCAAGGTATGCGCTACGGATCTGCGTGCAGGTGCAGCACTTATTCTGGCGGGGCTTGTGGCTGAAGGCACAACCGAGGTCAGCGGGACCCATCATATTGACCGTGGTTATGTGAATCTGGCAGAGAAGCTGTCCGGACTCGGTGCGGATATCTGGCGGATCTCCATGGATGAAGCGGCAGCTCCGGCTGTTGTGAAGGAAGAGTCTGCCAAGGCCGAACCGGCCCGCAGTGAAGCGTTCAAGGCGGAAGAAGCCAGACCGCGTTTTCAGATTCAGCCGTCTTGGGTATAATAGCAAATCTTACATTGAAGGGACCAGCCGCTTAGCGGCTGGTCCTTTTTTGATCGAAGCTAAAGCCCCGCTGTGTGCGGTACTGCGTAACTCTCTTTCTCTCAAAATCACGTTCTAGCAGGGTACGGAGATTCATATCTATAAGAATCACCAGTGCTTACGGAAGGAGCCATAGAGATGAAAGAGTTCAGATTGCTGCGCCGCATCCTGAAGCGTCCGCGCAGCGTAGCGCGTGCGCGGCGCGGCGCACCCCCCTTGCTGCGGCTGGCCCCCGCCGCATGGCTGGCAGCGCCCCTGCTGGCGGCGCTGCTGCTGCCGCTGGCTGTGGTCCCGCAGCGCGGGAGCGGACCCCAGCCAGCGGCCCCGGCCGTGCCGCAGGCCACGGCCGTACCTGATTCGCCGCCTGCTGCTGCGGCGGCGGATGGAACGGCTGCGGCGGAAGCGCCGCAGCCGGAGGTGACCGTCTATCTGTCGCGGAGCGGACAGATCGAGACCCTGCCGCTGGAGGAATACGTCAGCGGCGTGCTGGCGGCCGAGATGCCGGCGGAATTTGAGCTGGAAGCGCTCAAAGCGCAGGCCGTCGCGGCCCGCACGTTCATTGCCCGCCGCCTGCTGGCCGGCGACCACAGCGGGGTCCCCGTTCCGGAGGCTGATGTGAGCGATACGGTAAGCCATCAGGCTTACGTCTCGAAGGCAACGCTGGAACGGGATTGGACGTCCGCCAGTAAGCGTGCCGGGCTGGCGAAGATCCGCCGCGCGGTCCTGGAGACGCGCGGAATTATTATGACCTATCAAGGACAGCCGATTACGGCTTCCTTCTTCGCCTCCAGCGGCGGATATACCGAGAACTCCGAGGAGTACTGGAACGCCGCAGTGCCTTACCTGCGTAGTGTCGCCAGTCCCTGGGAGCTGGAGATTACCCCGAATCTGGCCGCTACGTATACCTTCAGCATTGCCGAGCTGCGCCGGAAGCTGGGCCTTACAGCCGGTGAGCTTCCGGCGGCGGCCCGTCTGTCTGCCTCCGGCAAGCTCCGGCAGGCGGCGCCCCTCCCGTCTGCCGGACTGCCGGCGGAGGTGCTCTCGCTGACAGCGGGGCACCGGATCAAAGAGATCTCTATCGGCGGCACTGTGTTTACAGGACGTGAGGTAAGAGAGAAGCTGGGCCTGCGTTCAAGCCAGTTCACCTGGAAGCGCCAGGGGGGCAAGGTGGTCATCACCACCTACGGCAACGGCCACGGTGTCGGCATGAGCCAGTGGGGGGCGAACGGCATGGCGAAAGAGGGCAGGACCGCGACCCAGATTCTCAAACACTATTACAGCGGAATTACTTTCAGCAAAGTCTCAACTCTTCTTCAAAAATAATCTGCAAGATACGTATAAAAGCGAATCGCCCGGTAACACTGGTTACTGAGGTGATAAACATATGAATGAACAAGACAAAATTAAACCAACCCATGATGAATCTCTCAAAAACAAGCAGGGAGATTCAGGCGCCAAGCCTTCTTCATGGAACAGAATGTTATCAAAGCGCTGGGTCTTCCCGGCAGTCTACACGGCGGCAGCGGCAATTATACTAACCTTGGTGTGGGTCTATCAGGATGCCGGCCAGAAGCCGCTGAATCCGGACAACGCCGCGGTAGTATCGCAGGAAGGCGCCAAGGGGAATGTAACCGGGACAGACAGCAGTGATCCGGAGGCAATGGAAGTCGTGGCATCAGCAGAAACGCTGGCCTGGCCGGTAGCCAGCCCGGGTGAAGTGGAAGTCGTCAAACCGTTCTACGATGAGAATGGCACCGAAGAGAATCATATTGCGGCGATGGTAGAGTATAATAACACCTTTGTGACCAATACGGGGATCGATATTGCCCGTGAGGACAACAAGCCGTTCGATGTTAAGGCTGCGCTTAGCGGTGAAGTGACCCGGGTGGAGGATGTCGCTGTACTTGGCAAGGTGATCGAGGTAACCTCTCCGGGGAACCGCAAGACCGTCTACCAGAGTCTGGGTGACACCAAGGTGAAGCAGGGCGATGAAGTGAAGCAGGGCGATACGCTGGCCACGGCAGGACAGAACGAGATGGAGAAGGGGCTTGGCAACCATGTGCACTTTGAAGTGCATGAGGATGGCAAGATCATGAATCCGACCGATCTGCTTCCGCAGCGCTAAGACAGATCATCAAGCAGGGGGCATATGGCCCCCTGCTTTTTTTTAATTCTTCTTAAAATGGATGGTCAGGCAGGTTCTATTCTCTAACCGGGGCTGTGAAAAACCGCGCATCAGGTTGTCCGACAAATAAAATGAGCTGTCCGGGGCTTGTCAGGTCCTGAAAGCGCGAATATATAGGCCCGCCCCTCATATAATGTACCAAACTATTCACAGTTGGGAGGCGGGAACGTGCACGATTACATCAAGGAACGTACCATTAAAATCGGACGCTGCATCGTGGAAACCAGGCACACGGTCCGGACCATAGCCAAGGAATTTGGCGTTTCAAAAAGCACGGTGCACAAAGATTTGACCGAACGGCTGCCGGAAATCAATCCGGATCTGGCTGATCAGGTGAAGCACATTCTCGAATATCACAAGTCCATCCGTCATCTTCGGGGGGGAGAAGCCACAAAAATAAAATATAAGAAAACCACCGGCAAAAAGCGTGAAGTCGCGGTAGCTGCAAAGCCATAAGATTTTCAGAATTCCGTATCATTATTCAGGTTTAGTCCATTGTGCACACCCCCTAAAGTATGGTATTTTTAAATTTGGTACAATCTTCTTTTCTCATTTAAAATAACACTTTGGGGGCTCTTTCATTATGCTTAGCAAGGATATCGGAATCGATCTCGGCACAGCCAATGTGCTCATTCATGTCAAGGGAAGGGGAGTCGTTCTGGATGAACCTTCCGTAGTCACACTTGAAAGTGATACGAAGAAGGTCCTTGCGGTTGGTGAACAGGCTCGCCGGATGGTAGGGCGCACGCCCGGAAATATAACGACGATCCGTCCGCTGCGCGACGGCGTGATTGCCGATTTTGCCATTACCGAGATGATGCTCAAGTACTTCATTGACAGTGTGGGCGGCCGTTCCTGGTATGCACGGCCCCGTATATTAATCTGTGCGCCCACGAATATTACATCTGTGGAACAGAAGTCCATCCGGGAAGCCGCCGAGCGCAGCGGAGCCAAAGAGGTATTCATGGAAGAAGAGCCGAAGGCTGCGGCCATCGGCGCAGGGATGGACATTTATCAGCCCAGCGGGAATATGGTCGTCGATATTGGCGGCGGAACGACGGATGTAGCCGTATTGTCTATGGGCGACGTCGTTACCGCCTCCTCCATCAAAATTGCGGGGGACAAGTTCGATGATGCCATTTTAAAATATATTAAACAGAAATATAAGCTGCTGATCGGTGAACGCACGGCTGAGGACATTAAGGTTACCATCGGTTCGGTCCGTCCTGAAGGCATGAAGGCAGACATGGATATCCGCGGGCGGGATATGGTCACCGGACTTCCCCGGACCCTGTCCATCTCCTCCGGCGAGGTGAAGGAAGCGCTGTGGGACCCGGTCTCCTCCATCGTGGCTGCAGCCAAGTCGGTGCTGGAGCGCACACCGCCCGAGCTGTCGGCGGACATCATTGACCGCGGGGTAGTGCTGACCGGCGGAGGCGCCCTGCTTAACGGACTGGATGAGCTGCTCTCCGAACAGCTGCATGTGCCGGTCTGGGTGGCCGAAGATCCGATGCACTGCGTCGTCAAAGGCACGGGGATTATGCTTGACCATCTGGACAAGGTGGTTAAGAAAAAGTTCTAGCCTGCCGATATAAGGGGTAACAGCAGATTTAAGGAAGGGACTGACCTCATGCTTAGAGGATTATATACGGCCGCAGCCGGAATGGTGACCCAGCAGCGCAGACATGATACGGCGACGCAGAATATTGCCAATTTGAATACGACGGGGTACAAGCAGGTGGACAGCGTCAGTCATGCGTTTCCCGAGGTGCTGATCTCGGCAATGAACGGCGGGGTCCAGAAGCCTGTGGGACGGATCAACACCGGGGTGTTTGCAGAACAGTCCGTGTCCCAATATCTGCAGGGTGACCTGATTGAGAGCGGCAAGAATACAGATTTTGCGCTGTCTACTGACCTGCAGGTTCAGGACCCGGATAATCCCGGGCAGAATCTTGTATTTGACGGATCCGGCAAGTCCATCAGCTCCGATGGCGAGGTGACTTACCGTCCCCAGGCATTTTTTACCGTTCAGGATAATGAAGGCAATAATCTATATACACGCAACGGGAGCTTCACAGTCTCCCCTACAGGCGAGGTGCTTAGCTCCGGAGGCTTCCGGGTGCTGGACGCAGGCGGCAATCCGCTGCGCTTGACAGGACCTCAGGATACCCTTAAGGTGGACGGGCAGGGTAATATTATGAACAACCAGACCGGGCGGCCGTCAGGCACCCGGATCGGGATCAGCGTGATCACCAGACCCCAGGAGCTGGTACGGGACGGTAACGGGGTATTTCATGCCGAGGATGCCGAGGCCGCAGACATCCGTTTCTCGAATGCAACGGATATTCTTCAGGTCCGCCAGGGCTATCTGGAGAACTCTAATGTGGATGCTACCCAGGTCACTGTGGATATGAACGCCGCTTACCGGGCGTATGAAGCGAACCAGAAGGTGATCCAGTTCTACGACAGCAGCCTGCAGAAGGCTGTGAACGAAGTCGGCAGAGTGTAGGGTGTAAGAGGGTTTCTTTTCAACAAGCCTGTGGGAGGTTAGACCTGTGAATAACTCAACAATCGGAGCCGCTGTCTCCATGGCCAGCCTGCAGCAGCGTCTGGATATTATCGCAGACAACATTGCGAATATGAATACCAATGGGTACAAGAGCAAGCAAGGCTCCTTCGAGGATGTGCTCACCCGGGTGCAGCAGCAATCCAGAGATTATAACCAGCCTGGACGGAGTATGCCGCTCGGCTTCAATATCGGCTTTGGGGTGAGGGTGCCAACGGTGACCAACAACTGGGAGGAAGGCACGCTCCAGGAGACGGGCAAGCCGACGGACCTGGCGCTTCAGGGCAACGGATTGTTCGGCGTTCAGGTGAACGGAGTCACCTCCTATACCCGTCAGGGAGATTTTCATTTCACCCCGGACCCCGCGAATCAGGACAATGTGATGCTGGTAGACAATACCGGTAATCCGGTACTGAACGCCAACGGCAATCCGCTCACTGTAAGTGCCAATGGAATTGCTGCTATTGACGAGCGCGGCCAGGTATGGACCAAGACGAGTGAGACCGCCGTGCCTGTGCTGGCCGGCTCCCTGATGATTGT
This sequence comes from Paenibacillus piscarius, assembly GCF_022234545.1. Lineage (GTDB taxonomy): Bacteria > Bacillota > Bacilli > Paenibacillales > Paenibacillaceae > Paenibacillus_AQ > Paenibacillus_AQ piscarius. Next base: position 159,882 of record NZ_JAIEUI010000004.1, on the reverse strand, counting down.
CGAGCCGCGGAGCAGCAGCGCGCTTCAGGCGGTGGACGGCAACTTCTATGTATTGGCCGGTGGAGTAACTGCACAGCAGGCTTTCGTACAGAGAGCGGCTGGCGAAGCGAAGGATGTAGGCGTGCGTTCAGGTTATCTGGAAGCCTCCAATGTGGATCTGAGCCGGGAGATAACGGAGATGATGCAGATTCAGCGTACGTATCAGCTGGCTGCCCGGGCGCTGTCCTCCAGCGACCAGATGCTGGGCCTGGCGAATAACATGCGCGCGTGAGGTGAGGGAATGAGTCGTGAGAAGGTCAAGGAATCCAAGGATAAGCAAAGAGAAGAGACACAGCAGCCGGCGAAGCGGCGCGGAATTTCGGCGTGGACCATCATTCAGTGGTTCCTGATTCCGTTGCTGCTGGTTGCCGCGCTTGCGGGCGGACTGGTCGTGGGTTATGTCGTTCTAGGCAAGAAGGAGCTCAGCGATGTGCTGGTATGGAGCACCTGGAAGCATGTCTATGATCTGGTATTTGCGCCGTGAAGCCTGGTGGTCCCTGAAATTTCTTACTATGTCATGAAGATATCGGAAGCTCCCTGGTTGTGCCGGGGAGTTTTCTTTTTTATACTGAAAAATGTATAATGATGGCGTGCCCCAAGAACGCCAAAAAGGGCCCTCTCCGCCAACCTGCCGCGTGCGGTGGAGAAAGCCCCTTATCTGAACCTCCACTGCTGCAGGTGGTGAAGGATAATTATAGTTTTTGCCGAAGCTGCCCATATTTATGCAGGGTGGCGGAGAATAAAACGGGAGCGCTGCTGCGGGCGGAGGTTCATTACGCGGTACCATCCGAAGGGAGCTTTTGCTGATATGCTGGATATCAATCAAATTCAAGAAATCATCCCCCACCGGCCTCCATTTCTGCTGGTGGACAAAATTACGGAGATTGAAATGGGCAAACGGGCGGTCGGCATCAAGAATGTGACAATCAATGAGCCGTTCTTCACCGGACACTTCCCGGGATTTCCGGTCATGCCGGGTGTACTGATTACAGAAGCCCTGGCTCAGGTCGGGGCAGTAGCTATTCTGGGAGTTGAAGCCAATAAGGGCAAGATCGGTTTCCTGGCCGGGCTTGACGGCTTCCGTTTCCGCGGGCAGGTCGTGCCTGGCGATACCCTTGAGCTGGAGGTAGAGATTACCCGGCTTAAAGGCAGCATCGGCAAGGGACAAGCCACTGCCAGGGTGGAAGGCAAAACCGTGGCCTCCGGGGAGATTATGTTCGCGCTCAGTTAGCACCTGTTATACACTTATACATTATAGATGGAGAAGGAGAGATTCGCATGACTGGATTAAGCCCGAAGGCGCAAGAAACCTTGACGCGCTGGCTGCAGGACCCTTCAGTGGATGAGAGCACCAAGGAGGAGCTGAAGGCTCTTGCCAATGATCCGAAGGAACTGGAGGAACGGTTCTATAGAGACCTCGAATTCGGAACTGGCGGCTTGCGCGGCGTGATCGGTGCAGGCAGTAACCGGATGAACCGGTATACGGTGGGCAGAGCCACTCAGGGCTTCGCCAATTATCTGCTGGCCCAGCATACGGGAGAAGGCCGGCCGTCGGTGGTCATTGCCCATGATTCCCGGCGCTTCTCGCCGGAATTCACGCTGGAGGCTGCACTTGTGCTGGCCGGCAACGGGATTGAGACACATCTGTTCCCATCCCTGCGCTCCACACCGCAGCTGTCCTTCAGTGTCCGTCATCTGAAGGCCTCGGGAGGCATCGTGATCACGGCCAGCCACAATCCGCCTGAATATAACGGGTACAAGGTCTACAATGCCCAGGGCGGGCAACTGGTGCCGCATGAAGCGGAGAAGGTCATTGCAAGCATTCTGGAGGTAGACTCCTTCAATGGCGTGAAGCGTATGTCCCAAGAGGCCGCAGAGAGCGAAGGCCTGCTGCACTGGCTGGGCGCTGATGCGGATGAGGCTTTCACCGATACGGTAGCCGCCGTAAGTGTAAGCCGTGAAGAGATTGCCTCCTCGCTGGGGCGTGACTTCTCCATCGTCTACACCCCGCTGCACGGGACAGGCAATCTTCCGGTCCGCCGTGTGCTGGAGAAGATCGGCTTCACCCAGGTGCATGTGGTGCCTGAGCAGGAGCAGCCGGATTCGGAATTCTCTACCGTGAAATCGCCGAACCCGGAAGAACGGGAAGCCTTCACGCTGGCGATGAAGCTGGGCGAAGCCTTGAATGCCGATCTGCTGATCGGTACAGACCCGGATGCTGACCGGATGGGCGCTGTTGTACGGGATAACGAAGGCAAGTTCGTGGTACTGTCCGGCAACCAGTCAGGCGCGCTGATGATCCATTACTATCTGAGCCGCCTGCAGGAGCAGGGCAAGCTGCCGAGCAACGGCGCAGTGGTCAAGACTATTGTTACCAGTGAGATGGGGGCCGCCGTAGCCAGCCATTATGGCGCTACCGTGTTCAATACCCTGACCGGATTCAAATATATCGGCGAGAAAATGAACCAGTTCGAGCAGTCGGGCGAATACACGTATCTCTTTGGCTACGAGGAGAGCTACGGTTATCTGGCCGGCAATTATGCCCGCGATAAGGACGCCGTCCTTGCGGCTATGCTGATTGCCGAAGCAGGCGCGTATTACAAGGCGCAGGGCAAGACTTTGTATGATGTGCTGCAAGAGCTGTACGCGCAGTTCGGATACTTCCTGGAGAGCCTGGAATCCCGTACGCTTAAGGGGAAAGACGGGGTAGCACAGATTCAGGGCATTATGAATGACTGGCGCACGACGCCGCCGCTTGAAATTGCCGGTGCGTCGGTGACGCAGGTGCTCGACTATTCCCTTGGGCTGGACGGCCTGCCTAAGGAGAATGTGCTGAAGTATCTGCTGTCGGACGGCTCATGGTTCTGCCTGCGTCCTTCCGGCACCGAGCCGAAGATCAAAGTATATTTTGCCGTAGTCGGGGAATCGCTGGATCACGCCAAAGCTAAGGTTGCTGAACTGACCAGCCAGGTTATGGCACGTGTAGACGGGAAATAATACGGAATAACGCTTCTAGCCTGCGGAAACGGAGCTGCTCCAGAGGGAGGACATCCGTTTCCGCTTCAATTTGATCCGCTTTAAAGTGAATGAGGAGGTACTATTGGTGCAGCAGAAATGGCAACGCTGGAATCTGGCTTCACGCAAGTGGTTATGGATTATTGTGGTGGTGGGTGTAATTGCTGCCCTCCCGGTCGTCTATGACCGCCTGCAGACAGAGAAATCTTCCAAAACCGTTGAATTTGTCTTTGATTACCGTGATCTGGTCGAGGTTGCAAGCTACCGGCAGAATCCGCAGGATTATATTTCCGAGCAGCTTGACCGGCTGAAGGCCGCAGGTGTTCAGAGTATGGCCATCTACGAAAATACATTGGAGGATTTCCGCAAAGCCCGCCGGCTGATGCTCTGGGGAGCTTCGGATATTGCCAATCTTACCGATACTGTGATTCCGGAGAACGAGAACTATACATACGTCCTCTTTACCAGTGCGGAGAACAGTAAAGCGCTCTCGCAGGTCATCCGGGATGCCTTCGGCAGACTGGATATCCGGACAGAAGACTGGAATTACCGCGGACAGCAGGGGCTGATCATTCAGACTCCGCTGGAGGATGCAACGCTTAAGCCGCTGCAGCCGGACCCGATCACCCTTGCAATGCTGCATGAGAAGGGCTTCACCATTGTGCCCCGTCTGGTTGATTCTCTGGCCTACAATCAGGAGGCCGTGAAGGCTCTCTTGGACCGTTACGCCGAGCTTGGCGTCAAACGGATTCTTTTTGAAGGCGAGTCGGTCAAGGGTTACTCTGATGATGCGGATAAGGGCAGTATTACTGCCTTCGCTGATCTCTTGAAGGAACATGGCATGGGGATTGCAGCTATTGAGAATATCAAAGTGCAGCAAAAGGGCTTCTCCAAGCTGGCCTACCTGCTGGATTACAATGTGACGCGCCTGTATTCACTCAGTGAGGCGGATTCCAGCCTGAAGACAGAAGTGATTGCGGACCGGTTCTCCCTCGCAACGAAAGACCGTAACATCCGCATGATCTATCTGAATACGATTCCTTCAAGGGATACGAAGCAGGCTGCGATTACAGATACACTGGATAATCTGATTGAGAGCCTCAGCGGACCGGAGGGAGCGGTTGCCAAGATTGAAGCGAATGGTTTTCAGCTTGGACAAGCTACTGCGTTTGATGTACAAGATTCCTCCTTCCAGCGTTATTTCAAGCTAATTGCGGTGATTGGAGCAGTGGCTATGGTCGCGTTGCTGGTCTCCTACTTCATTCCGTGGCTTACGCTGCCGGTGTGGGTACTGGGACTGGTGGGCAGTGCAGGATTGCTGATTCTGAAGCCTACACTATTTGAACAGGCGCTCGCGCTTGCAGTAGCCATAAGTGCGCCTACTGTGGCTATGATACTGGCGATCCGCAAAATTAACGAGATGGGTCCGCCTGTACGGGGCAATTCCTTGACCTACACTGTGATGAGCCCGCGCCGCCGGCTGACGCATAGTCTGGTCCTGTATGTCAAAACTGCGCTGATCACCTTCAGTGCCGTGCCGTTTGTGATCGCGCTCTTGAACAATATCACGTATTCCCTGGTATTGAGCCAATTCCGCGGGGTAAGCCTGCTTCATCTCGCTCCGATTGCGCTTACTGCGCTCTATGTCCTGCTGTACCGCGGAGAGTTTGCCTTTAACAAGACCGGTAAGCTGCTGCGGACTCCAATTACACTGGCGATGGTCATTGCCGCCGGCGTCATTGGCATCGTGGGGATGTATTATTTAAGCCGGACCGGCAACAGCGGAAGTGTGAGCGGTCCTGAGAAAATCCTGCGTGTCTTCCTGGAGAATACCGTTGGGGTCAGACCGCGCAACAAAGAGTTCCTGCTGGCTCATCCGCTCTTCATCCTGGGCGCATTCATGGCCTATAAATACCGTAATGCCGCCTTTATCCTGATCATTGCCGTCATCGGCCAGTTATCCATGGTGGATACCTTTGCCCATATTCATTCACCGGTGCTGATCTCTCTGATCCGCGGCCTCCTTGGCCTTGGACTCGGCCTGATTATTGGTCTTATCGCTGTAGGGGTATGGCAGATTGCAGAAGGGTGTTGGAAACGATGGTCACCGCTGCTCCGCAAATTATAATCTCCGGCTTTTACGGCTTCCGCAACAGCGGAGACGAGGCTGTACTGCAAGCGATTCTGAACGCTCTGCACAAGCAGTCGCAGGCGGCCGGAATTACGCTGGAGCCTGTAGTGCTGTCCATCGATCCGGAATGGACAACGGCTACCTATGGTGTGAAGTCCGTGCACCGGATGAAGCTGGGGGAGGTCCGCAAGGCAATCGCTGAAAGTGCGGGCCTGATCAGCGGCGGCGGCAGCCTGCTTCAGGATGTGACCAGCAGCAAGACGATTCCGTATTACTTGGGGATCATTAAGCTGGCACAATGGCTGGGCAAGCCGGTGTTCATATATGCCCAAGGCATCGGCCCGGTGAACCGGAAGTTTTTTCATCCGCTGATTAAATCGGTGTTCCGTAAATGTGCTTATATCTCCGTACGGGATGAACAGTCCCGCCTGTTGCTTCAGTCTATGGGGATCAGCAAGGACAAGGTTGAGGTGGTTCCTGATCCTGTGATGGGACTTACCCTGCCGGAGGAGCAGCAGGATGCTGCTCAAGCCAAGGCTGGCATTGAAGACGGAGTTGAGCCTGAATTCGCGCACCGCCCATACAATGTAGGGGTCTCCGTGCGCTTCTGGGAGCAATCCCGTCAGGAGCTGGATGCCTTGGCAGCAGGGCTGGTGAAGGTGGCAGCGAAGCTGCCGCTTGATGTACGCTTCCTGCCCTTCCATCATCCTGCCGACAATGAGGCTTCCCGCTATGTCATGCAGAAGCTGGGCGGCGCGATTGAAGCGGGCGGAGGAGCAGTAAGCATCCGTGAGGATACGCTGCACCCGCTGCAGATGCTGCGTGAAGTAAGTGAGTGCCAGGCCCTGATCGGTATGCGGCTGCACAGTCTGATCTATGCTGCGGGACAGCGTGTTCCGCTGATGGGCGTCTCCTATGATCCGAAGATCGATCATTTTCTGGACCGGGTTGCCTGCCGTCCGGTTGGTTCTACCACTGCGCTGGATGCGGAGAAGGTGGCTGCCGACCTTGCGGAGCTGCTTCAGTCAGGAGAGCGCTGGAAGCAGGAGCGTGAGCCGCTGATTGCTGCACTGGTGGAAGCGGCTGAGGCTCCGGCCCGGCAAGTTGCCAGATATTTCAGCCACAAAGGATGAGTGACAAGTGAAAGCAGATAGCGCATTACCGACAGTTCCTATTTTTGGCATACGGGTGTCGAAGGTGGATATGAAGGCGACGGTCTCCTATTTGACGGATGCAGTCCTGCGGCGGGAGCCTCACCAGGTCATCACGGCGAATCCGATCATGGTCATGGCGGCGCTGGAGAATCCGTCTTATATGGAGATTATGAAATCGGCAGAGCTGGTGGTTCCTGACGGGACCGGCGTAGTCTGGGCCGCAGAATATTGCCGTGAGCCTGTAGCCGAGCGTGTGGCCGGTTTTGACCTTTTACATGAATTATTGCATCAGGGCGAAAGCTATCACTGGAGAGTATATTTGCTCGGGTCCACCCCTGAGGTGATTCGCGAGACCGCTTCCCGGTTACAAACAAGATATCCCGGTATTGTAATCGCAGGATATCATGACGGGTTCTTTGGTCCGGACGAGGATGAGCAGATTGTCAGCGCCATCCTTGAAGCGAAGCCGGATCTGCTCTTTGTCGCCAGAGGGGCGGACAGCCAGGAGCCCTGGATTGCCAAATATAAGTCCCGGCTGCAGATTCCGGTCATGATGGGCGTCGGAGGGAGCTTTGATGTGATCTCGGGCAAGAGCCGCCGTGCTCCGGCAGCATTCCAGAAATTAAGGGCAGAATGGTTATACAGACTGCTTAAGGAACCTACACGTTACAAAAGAATGCTTGCGCTGCCGAAATTTGCAGTAAAAGTGATGCGAGAGAAAGATAAAGTAACAAAAGAACAGTGAAACAGGGATATTTACCGAAAAAATCCGTGTAACAGCCTAAAAACAGTATTGGAATTTGTTTTTGGTTCAGCGTATAATTCAATGCGGTAGAGAAATGGGGGTCGACTTGACTAATGTTAATCATATACATCGCCGGATTTATTGTGTGCATGGGGCTTGCACTGCTTCTGACACCGCTCGTGAAGAGATTTGCTGTGAAGATCGGTGCGACGGATACGCCCAATGCCCGTAAAGTGCATACGAAGATCATGCCCCGCCTTGGCGGACTCGGCATCTTTCTGGCGTTTGTGTTAGGTCTGCTTGCCGTATTACCGATTATTCCCTATGAATTCACTCCGCGTGAATCGGGCTTCATCAAAGCGCTGCTGTACGGCGGCGGACTGATTGTGCTGATTGGTGCACTCGACGACCGCTTTGAGCTGTCAGCCAAGGTGAAGCTGCTGGGCCAGATTGCTGCTGCCTGCATCGTAGTGTTCGGGTTCGGCATCACGGTGGACTTCGTAAATATTCCTTTTCATAATAGTTATTCCTCGCTGGAGAGCTGGATTGCCATCCCGCTGACCATCTTCTGGATTGTTGGTGTCACGAACGCTGTGAACCTGATTGACGGTCTGGACGGGCTGGCTGCCGGTGTATCCGGTATTGCGATAGCTACAATTGCTGTAATGGCCTTCCTGATGGGGAACACCATGGTTGCCCTGCTGTGCCTGCTGCTTCTGGGCAGCATTCTCGGCTTCCTGTTCTTTAACTTCCATCCGGCTAAGATCTTCATGGGTGACACCGGCTCCCTGTTCCTGGGCTTCTGCCTGGCGCTGCTGGCGCTGCTCGGCTTCAAACAGATTGCCGTAGTATCGTTCATTACACCACTCCTGATTATCGGAGTACCGCTCTCGGATACCTTCTTCGCCATTGTACGCCGCAAGCTGCAGAAGAAGCCGATTTTCGCGCCGGATAAAGGCCATCTTCATCACTGCCTGCGTGAACTGGGCTTCAGCCACCGCCAGACGGTACTGATCATCTATGGCATTGCTGCTTTCTTCGGTATCCTGGCTGTCATCCAGACCTCCGCTTCGCTATATGAAGCCAACTGGGTTACCTTTGTAGTCATCTGTGTCATGCTCTTCTTCCTGCAGATAGGTGCAGAGATTACGGGTGTCATCAGCAAGACCAAGCGTCCGGTGATTGACTTGTTCCTGAGAATGCGGATGAAGCTCGATCCTGAGCGCAGCTCCAAGTCGTAGAGAGTCTTTAGCCATTTATCATTTTATAGTGTAAGATATTACTAACCTTACTCCGCTGGAGTAAGGTTTTTTGTTTTTTTGCTAATTATTAGTCAATCCTTGTCCGATAAAAATAGAGAGTTGGTTAAGACGCGGAATGCTGCACAGGCCGACAATACACCAAATAGCAGTAGGAGGTTTCTTACGTGAAGAAAAGATTGAAGGCGATAGGCGGTATGTTTTTGGCGGTAGTGATGCTGCTGTCCACTCTTTCGTCAGCAGGCGCTGTCTATGCTGCGGATGTGACAGGGCAATACTTCCAGTTCACCAAATTCAGTACAGACAAGGGTGCCCCAACTTCAGTAAATACAAGCACGGTTGATGTGGAAGGTACGTTCAACGGGGTTTCTGCGGACAGCATTTATTACAAGGTAGACGGGATTGTGAACGGTAATGACGTACCGGGAGCAAGCGGCGCCGATGTGAAGCCGATCATTGAGAACGAGAAGTTCTTCCGTTTTCCTAATGTGAAGCTGAGCCAGGGCCTCAACCGGATTACAGTGTACGGGACAACCGCAACAGGAGGCCTGGCCAGCGGTGAAGCGTATGTTAATTTCTCCAACGTGCCGGCCATTTATAATATCGCTCTACCCGATGGTACCTTGCTGAGTGAGAATACACCTGCGCTGGTTAATACTGCGGGACTGACACTCACGCTCGAAGCCCCTAATGCTACCGAGGTGATGGTCAACAACACCAAGATGTTTAACGGAGGCAGCAGTACCTTCGTCATTGCCGACCTCCCGTTGACGGCGGGGCTGAACAAGCTGACCTTTGTTGCAACTACAGATTCGGGAACTCGCACTTATGCGGTAACACGCGAAGTAGTATATGCGCCGATTGATAAAGGGACTCCGAATAAAACCACAATCGGTTCTTATGCACTGGATGCGGGGAAGGTAGTATCCCCAACAGGTGCAGATACCCAGGTTACTGGTAAATTATCCGGCTCCATTACCTTTAGAGTGGCTGAGGATACTTCCACGCCGCCTCTTTCGAATTTAACTTTTAGCATCAAGAATACCACTACCGGTAACAGTGTGGTGGGGAGTGGAGCAGCTACTACAGTTGATGCCACTGGAGTCAGAAATGGAGAATTCATCACTTTTAAATATACCAGTACTGCCGATGTGACCATTTCAGCTAATGGTAAATATGTGATTACCTTCAACACTAACAACGCAACCTATGACGGTAAGGGTATCAATCCGCTAGATTTCACTTACCGTAATGCGAATGATCCTTCTATTACTGAGGTCGAGCAGCTTTATAGTCCGTCAGGAGACACTACGATTACGTATTCTTCATCGGGCGTGTTCACTGGAAACTCCAACCTGTTTGAACTTCCTCTGTGGCTGATGGTGAAGACCAGCGAGACCGCAACTGCTCCGGATAATCTGGAGATCAGCTCTTACCAGAATGGAACCAAGGTTTCCTCCCGTTTTGTTGTGGAAGGGAAAACAATGAAGACATCACAAGGATATAGAGTATTTAAGATTACGGGTATGCCTTCAGGGGAACAGACTCTGCATATTGATTTAAAGAAAAACGGGTTGGTTATTGATACGAGGGTATTATCCGTTAATTATGTCTCAGCTCCGTTTATCGATGTGTCTAATATTTACAATAACCAAGTATTTAAATACGCAGCTGATTTCAGTGCCATTAAGGGACGATTGGTGAACTTCCCTGCTGCTGACAAAGCATCAGTTAAAATTACTGTTAATGGTACAACAGTTACTCCAACGATTGCGGATGATGATTTCAGTTACATGATTACCAATAATGCCGCTGGCATTTCGATGGTTTCAGGCCCGAACAAAATTGCCATTACAGGTGTGGCAAATGGTGTTCCAGTCTCAACGAATCTTACCGTTTATTTCTTCCCGGATAATGCTCCTAATATTAATGGCGCTGCTCCATATCCGGTAGGTCAGACTACAGATCCGGACAAGTTATTCATTAAGAATTCAGACCTGAATTATACAACCAACCAATCTACTGCGGATATCCGTTTTGTCGCGAGCAATGCTACTCAGGTTGTAATTATGAAAGACGGTAAACAATACGCGGTAGCTGACTATAAGACAGTTAGTAATAATGAAATCTGGACAACAGAGTCAGCCTATCTGACAGTACCTGCTACTAAAGATGGAGAATTCATTATTAAGAACCAGGAGCTGCCTACAACAGGCTTGCAGACTTTTGTAATCACAGGGAGACTGGGAACGGCCGCCGTTACTCAGACGCTGCTGATTACCCGTGAGGTCCCTCCTTACAGCATTTTATCGCCTAAGCTTCCTAACGAGAGCATTATCAAACAGAATTTCCTTGATGTCAGCATTCAGGCAGAAGGGGCAACGAGCATTCTGATTGGCAAGGAAGCGATGGTCAAGGGGAACAAGGACATCTTCCGCCTGGAGCTGAAGGGTCTGAAGAAAGGCAAGAACACCATCAAGTTCACCGTAACAACAGGGACAACCAAAACCAACGGTTCTTTTGATGTGACCTACTCGGATGAAGTGCTGCAGGGATCACAGCTTAAGACGACGCTGAACTCCTCCGGTAAGCTGACTGCCTTCCAGAATGCAGTTAGTATTGTATTCCCTAAAGGGACGATGCTGCGGGATGCGACACCGACACCGGGCACAACCAATACACGGCAGATCAATCTGTTCAACGATCAATATATCCTGCTCGGCATTGCGGATAAGCAGGACGGACGTACCGTGAAGCAGTACAATCCGGTGGGTGAGTATGACGGAACAAGCTATCAGGACGGCAAGCTGGTCGAGGTGCCTGCCAGCAGCTTGGCTGCTGCCTACATGACCCCTAAGCTTCATTACGGGTATGCTTCCAATCTCTACTGGATTGACCCGGGGTATTTCGTCTCGGCAAATTCAATTAATGACTACTCTACCGTAGTGGCTTCCCATCCGTATAAGAAAGGCAATGAGTCCTTCCTTGGGCATATGGGCAGATGGATGGAGCCAACACAACAAGGGAAGATCACGCTGAAATATGATCCGAGCATTGTTAATGCGGCAACCTCCAATATTTCCGTATGGAAGAATGTTGACGGAACCTGGTACAACATGGGCGGGGTTGTGAATACGGGCAGTAAGACGATTACGGCTACCTTCGACGGCTTCGGCTACTATACAGTAATGAGTTTGCGCTACAGCTATGACGACATTGTCTCCCACACTTATGCGCGCAGCGAGCTGGAGACCGTTCTGTCCAGAGGCATTATGAATGCCAAGGATGCGAACGAATTCGGCGTATATGAGAATGTTACCCGTGGTGAGTTCGCTACCATGCTGGTTAAGATTATGGGGATACAGCTGGATTATGAACCTAATAACCTGACTTTCTCCGATGTAGTAAGATACAGTGATTATCACTGGGATTACCGTTACATTGAGACTGCGGTCCGCAAAGGGATTATCCGGGGAACGGCGCCGAGGATCTTCTCGCCAAACCGTACACTCTCCAGAGAAGATGCAGCGGTCATGATCGCCCGGGCTATGAGCCTCAAACTGGGTGACAATGCTAAAGATCTGGCGGCTCTCCAGAAGCTCTTCACAGATACTGGCTCGATTGTATCCGTGTACTCAGCACCATCTATCCTGGCCGCTTATAAGGCTGGTGTGATGTCGGGGATTGAGAACAAGCTGGTAGCGGGGCAGAAGAAGGCGACCTTCCGTTTCGATCCGCAGGCTAACTTCACCAGAGCGGATGCGGCAGTGATGGCAAAGCGGATTATGGCTAAAATGAAGAAACTATAGAGAATGCATTTATATATGAAGCAAAAATAAGCCTCCAACTCCCCGTGCACGGGAGGGAGGCTTGTCTTTTACAATTTCCAAATACAAATCTTTGAATTGTGTGTAACTTTGCGTTACAATGACCTAAGAAGCTGTAAGCACAAACATTTAATGCAAGAAGGAGAAAGCTATCGATGAAACCGATTTTATCTAAGGCGCAATTGGACTACACGAAAGCAAAGAATATGTTTGAGAATAGAGCTAAGGTTATGGAAAAGGAAATCGCGGCTAAACGTGCTGTGATGGAGATTACTCAGGAAGTGATGGAAGAGCTGGTTCAAGCTACTGGCTTCCATGACGCCTACAACGATCTGGTGATTGCTGAGAACGCCTTGATTGAGTGGTCCCATTCCACAATCAAGCATGAGAAGAGCTACCGCGAGAACCGTGCTGCCATTGACGCTATGTATGAGAACGTCAATTCAAGCCCTGAGAAGCGCCAGGAGCTAATCCAGCTCTCCATGAAGATTCGCTAGGTCCTGAATATAACAGAGGAAGGCTGCCTGTACCAGGCAGCCTTTTAATTTGCCGATTACCGCTTAAGCCTGTTAATCTTTATGTGCAGTGGGTAATTACTTATTAGTTCAAACGGCGCAGCCATATATATCCTATATTGTAGACGAATAAGAGCTGTTAAACTTAACAAATTTTGCTTAATGACGTTCAGAAAGTGTCTGTGCTATACTGATTCCCGTAGCCACCCAACATTAACAATAGTTAGTAGAACATACATATTGTATCTTCTAGAGTTCCAGGGCCGGGATACAGCAGGGTCAAAAAAGTTTTTTTAATCAAAGCGCAACTTTTTCAAAACTATTGCGTTTAAGGTGTAGAGTCACTTACACAAGGCAAATGCGGAGAGGCCAACAGGCAGCCCACATTGCTAAATGGAAAAATTAAGCTTTACGTGACTAGAGGCACATTGTATAATACTTAGGTAGAATTAGGAATCTAGTATTACTATGCCTTGAGATTGTTTACAAGTTTCTGTGATACCCGTCACAGACATTATTTATACTTAATATGCTCAACTCGGGAAAGGGGGTGCTCGACAAATGAGTGATATGAGCTACACAACTAAAGAAAATTCCCAGTTTACGAATGTCCAAGGAGGAGAAAAAAAGGTTATGAAGAAAATTTTATCCGTAGCATTGTCTACAGCAATGGCATTCTCGATGTTTGCCTCTGTAGCATTTGGTGAAACAGCAAAAGCAACTCCAGAGGAAGCTTTCAACGCTCTGGCAGCAAAAGGTATCCTTAACGGATTCCCAGATGGTAAAGCTCACCTTGAAAAAGATCTGACTCGCGCAGAATTCGCTAAGATCGTTACTAAGCTGTTCGATCTTAAAGAAGTAACTGGCAAGCTGTCTTACAAAGATAAAGGTTACACTGCTTCTAACTGGGCTGTTCCTTACATCGAAGCCGTTACTGCAGAAGGTTTGATGCAGGGTCAAGATACTGTTAAAGGTATCTTCAACTACAACGGTAAAGTAACTGTTGAAGAAGTTGCGACTGTATTGTTCCGCGCTCTGAAACTGGAACAACCTACTACAACTGACAACAATGCATCTGCATGGGCTAAAGGCTTTGTGCAAGCAGTAATCAACAAAGGTCTGATTGCTCAGAACGTTAACTTCAAAGGCAATGCTGACCGCGCTCTGGTAGTTCAAACTGCTTACGCAGTAGATCAGATGGGTAGCCAGCCTACTTTGACTGTAGCTTCTGCTGAAGCAGTAAGCCCAACCAAAGTGGTTGTAACTTTCTCTGACAAAACTACTGCAAACGTTGAATTGACAACTGCTCTGGTAGCAGGCGTTGAAACAACAATCAACTTCAAACACCTGGAAAAGGACTACACTGCAAAAGTAACTCTGCAGGCTCCTAAGGTTGTTTCTGTATCAGCTCCTAACTCGAAGCAAGTAGTAATTAAATTCAACCGTCAGATTTCCCAAGATTCCATTGTATCTGATGGCAAATTGATTAATGATGTTGTAAAAGTTGTGAAGGTTTCGACAACCGCGAATGTTGTTGAAAATGCTGAGGTTGTATTTAACACCGATGGCACTGAAGCTACTCTGACAGTTCCAGGCGAAGTTAACTACCTTAAAGGTCAGTACACTGTAGTGGTTAGCAAAGATGTTAGAACTACAGGAAATGAAGAAGTTCCTGCCTTCACTGATCTGATTAATGTTGCTGACGTTGTAGCTCCAACAGTAACTTCTGTTACGGCTGTTGCTAAGTCAACAACTAATAAGGTTTATGTGAAATTCAGCGAACCTACTAAGCTTTCTGGTCTGATTGCTTATGTGAACGGCGCTGCTGCAAGTGTAGCTCGCGACACTTATGATTCCTTTATTCTGACTACTGGTACTTTGACTAGTGGCCAAACTTACGATGTGTCCCTGACGAATGTTTCTGACTTCGCAGGCAACGTTGCAACTCCTAATCCAGTTAAAACAAGTGTAACTGTGTCTTCTGATGTTAATGCTCCTGTAATCAAGAGCGTAACTCCAGTTGGCGATCGTTATGTTGAAGTGGTATTCGACAAGAAAGTTAACCGCGATTCTCTCGTAGGTAACGTTCGTTTGCTGGATGCTAATGGCGAAAGCAAAGGTGTGTTCTCCATTGAAAACACTTCTGACAGTGCAACAGTTACTTTGAGATCACCACTGGGCTCAATGGCCACTAGCACTTTCACTGGTTCCATCTTGTTCGGAGCAAATGTTAAGGATACCATTGGTAATACTTTGGGTACTCCTGTAACCCAAGCTATTACTTTCACAAAGGACACAGCGGCTCCAACAGTAACTGGCGTGACTTACTCAAGCAGAGGTCTTGTTATCAAGTTCTCCGAGAAAGTATTGTCCCCAGCTGCAGGTAAAACTTTGACACTGATCAGTGATTCTACTGGTGCTGTAACAACAACTATTCCTTCGGGTAGCGGTGTACTCTCCAGCGATAAGAAGAGCTTGACTTACCAAGTGGGTAAATCATTTACCGGTGCGCACACATTGCGTATTCCTGAAGGTTTGGTAACAGATGATTCCTTCGCTAAGAATTCTTTGGCTGCTACTGTACTTTCTCTGACTGGATCTTCAGTTTCTGCTGATGATAAGGCTCCAGAAATTTACAAAGTAGAGCACAATGACAGCACGCTTAGCAACAGCACGGTTACAGTTTATGTATATGCTAAAGACGATAGTGGTCTTAATGTTTCCAGCTTGAGAGATCCTAACAGCTACACTCTCGATAGCAAGGCCCTTCCTTCTGATGCATATGTAACTATCAAAACTCTGAGTGGTCCAAATACTGCTCCAACTGATGCAGTCGCTGAAGTGCAGTTCTCTGGATCTGCCATCAGCGAAACTAAGAATTATGACTTTGTTGCTAGCGGTATTGCTGATACTGCAGGTAATGGCGTAGTAGCATCTAAAACAGCCATCAGCCTGACAGACAGAGTTAAACCAACATTTAAATCTGCTGCTGTAGCTGCGAATGATGGTAAGTCCCTGATTCTTGAATTCTCCGAGAAAATCAAGAATGTGGTGACTGACCCAGAAAACGCTGGAACTTTGAGTGCTTCTAACTTTGAGTTCAAAATCAACAATGTATTGGTTGATGATTCTGAGGTAGTTATGGGTAACCGCATCACATCTGGTACTGACTTGAACAAATACTATGTATCGTTCAATGTTAAAGCTGGTAAATACCAAGGTTCTGATGTTCTCTTCTTCGGAAGCGAAATTAATTCGAACGGAAGTAACATCGTTGCTTATGTGAAGGATGCTACTGCCGGCAAGCTTGATCTGAGTTCAAACTTTATCAACACAGTAACTGTCAAGGTTAAAGACACTTCTAAGATTGTTGATATCACTGGTAACCCAATTGTTACTGGCGCAGAACAGAGCGGTAAGTAATATCAGCTTCCTCAACGAAGCAAAGAATAGCCTCTTCGGAGGCTATTCTTTTTTTATAGCCATTCATCCGAATATGAGGAGGAATTACTCTTGAACAAAGGCATGAAAGTGACCGTGTCAGCGGCGCTGCTGGCTGGTGGTCTGTGGGCAGGCTCGCTGCTGAATATTACGGCTGAAGGAGCCGGTGTAGGATCGCAGCCGGGAACGGCCGAGGATCCGGTGGTGACTAAGAGCTATGTGGACCAACAGATTCAGAAAGCCTTACAAGGCGGGAACATTAGTGCTCCAACTCAAGCTCCGGCTCCAAGTGCAACCACTGCACCAGCAGCAACTGCAGCGCCTACGAAGGCTCCAGCTTCCGGGACAGGCAATACAGGCACGGCGGGGAACGCCAGTGAGATTGTTGATGTGAAGCCAGGGCAGACACTGATAGCAAGTGCAGGAGCAGAGTTTATTGTCCGTGCCGGCAAGGCTGTGATCTATTCTCAGGACACCAACGGTGTAGCGGATTTGACGGATGGTGTCGATTTGGCTAACGGAGCAGCGGCCCCGACGAATCATTTGTTGTCGTTCCCACGGGATGGCCGCGGAATTAATGTCGCCAATGGTCAAACTTTGGGACTTGTTGTCATGGTCCGTGGCGGATATACGCTGAAATAACGTCAGGATTCGCCAGAACTTTTACGGTTTCGACATTTTTCTCTCCTTATAATAGTGTGTCCGTTTCACTGAAATTTGATACATCCGGCACTCATTCCCACAGCTGACAATCATTAAGCCGGTTCAGGTCTTTGAAATCCGCACACAATACTTCTGTAATCATTACAAATTTACAGGAGGTGCTGTAACATGGCACGAACAAACCGTACAGTTGTACCTGAAAGCCGGGCAATGCTGAAACAAATGCAACTCGAAATTGCTTCTGAGCTTGGATTATACGGAGCTTCGTATGGCGGTGGAATGGATACGGAGTTTGCTTCAGAACTGGGGATGACGGGTGGAACCGGAGCCTCCGGAAGAACTCCTTATCTGGGTCACTTAAGCTCCAGAGATAATGGGTCCGTAGGCGGGGAAATTACAAAGAGGTTGATCAGACAGGCGGAGCAGTCTCTTTTCACATAAGCTGCCTTCAATTGACAGCAACCGGTAAATACGATAATATGACCATTGAGGAAGGCCGTAGACCTTTTCCATCCGGAGAAGGTTCATTTTTTTGAATAAAACAGGCGATCAGCTAATATTATTTATTCTACTTCATATATTTGGCCTGTTATCTACGAGGGAGCCCCCTCGAACAGTGTCAGATCAACCATTTGGGAGGTTGTTGTTAATGTCGATCAAAGGGCGTCATCTGTTTACATCTGAATCCGTAACGGAGGGACACCCCGATAAAATCTGTGATCAGATATCCGACGCGGTACTAGATGCATTTCTTGCTAACGATCCTAATGCCCGTGTAGCTTGTGAGGTAGCTGTTGCAACAGGTCTCGTGCTTGTTATCGGGGAAATCAGCACCAAGTCTGAATATGTGGATATTCCGGCCATTGTACGTAATACGATTAAGGAAATCGGCTATACCCGGGCAAAATTCGGTTTCGATTACAATACCTGCGCTGTGCTCAGCTCGTTGAATGAGCAGTCTGCAGATATTGCCCAGGGAGTTAATGCTGCACTGGAGAATCGTGATCCTGCACTGGTAGCCGAAGAGACAGCTAACATTGGCGCCGGTGACCAGGGCCTGATGTTCGGCTTCGCCACCAATGAGACACCGGAACTGATGCCGCTTCCGATTGCGTTGTCCCACCGGATTGCCCGCCGTCTGGCTGAAGTCCGTAAAGATGGAACGCTGAAATATTTGCGTCCGGATGGCAAAACACAAGTAACGATTGAATACCAGGACGATACACCGGTGCGTGTGGATACCATTGTAGTCTCTACCCAACACGCCGAAGATATTACGCTGGAGCAGATTCAGGCCGACATTAAGGAGCATGTCATTCTTCCGGTTGTTCCTGCCGAGCTGCTGGATGAAGCTACGAAATATTTCATTAATCCTACCGGCCGTTTCGTCATTGGTGGACCTCAAGGGGATGCCGGTCTGACCGGACGGAAGATTATTGTTGATACATACGGCGGCTATGCCCGTCATGGCGGCGGAGCCTTCTCCGGTAAAGATCCAACCAAGGTGGACCGTTCTGCAGCCTATGCGGCGCGTTACGTTGCGAAGAATCTGGTGGCAGCAGGTCTGGCCGACAAGTGTGAGATCCAGCTGGCCTATGCAATTGGTGTAGCTACCCCTGTATCGATCAACGTGGATACTTATGGAACCGGCAAGATCAGCGAAGAGAAGCTGGTGCAACTGATCAGCAGCAATTTTGATTTGCGCCCAGCAGGTATTATCTCAATGCTTGATTTGCGTAAGCCGATCTATAGACAGACTGCAGCGTATGGCCATTTTGGCCGGACGGATGTGGATCTTCCATGGGAACGCGTGGATAAAGCAGAGTTGTTAAAAGCCCAAGCAGGTCTATAAGAGAAGCAAACATGCAAGCAGGCATTATTATTATCTAGCTTAAGCCCATGCAACAGTCGATCCTGTATAGGATGCTGTTGGATGGGCTTTTTTATGTCATGTGTAGGACTGCGTCACCGCCATCTTCTAAACTTTGGAAGCCCTTTAGCCGAAATATAACAGTATACAAGAAATGCTGGTATGGCTGAAAGGAGCTTTTACAAGAATGCATAAGACAGTAAGAATAGGAACGGCTATGGTGCTTGCAGGCAGTCTGCTGCTGGGTCTGGGCAGTCCGGTTATCGGTATACATACATCGGCGGTGTACGCCGCTTCGGAATTCGGAATCAATTATTCTCCCGGAAATGGGGCAGCGCTGGTTAATGTGGGGGCTTCGCTGGGCTTAAGCTTTGACCGGCAGGTGATCCCGCAGTCCGGGAAAATCACCATTACCGACGTTAACGCGGACAAGGTATTTACAGAGATTGCGATAGGTACGGCGGGCCTGATCGGTAACTCCACCAGTTATGAAATCAAGCTGGGAGCAAGCCTGAGGTATGCCCCATATACTACATACAGTGTAAGTGTACCCAAAGGGCTTTTTAAGGATAGTGCAGGCAATGAATCCGCAGCAACAAGCTGGAAGTTCACGACTGCTCCAGAGGTCAATCCGGCTATCACAGTAAGCAGCCTGTCGCCTGCTGCCAATGCAAGAGTGGATGCCGGGGGATTGACCCAGCTGAGTATGCGGCTGTCCGGCAGCCTTAGTGCTGGGGGCGGTACGGTTAAGCTGCTGTCCTCGGCAGATAATGCGGTTATTCAGGAATATGCGATCAGAGAGGGCGAGGCGGGAGTGGCTCTGGAGAAGGGGGATGCCTCCACTACAGTTACGCTTACGCTCGCGAACAAGCTGCCGGCCGGCGGGAATTATTATGTGCTGATTGATCCCTATGCCTTCAAAGACGCAAACAATACTACGTTCCAAGGCATATCCAGCGGCAGCGGCTGGAGCTTCTCCACGATCGGTACAGGGACAATTGCCGTATCGCCAGCTCCGGCGAACGCATCGACGGGGGCATCCTCCAGCGGGGCGATTAAGCTGTATTTTGACCGTCCGGTGAGCCCGGCCTCAGGCTCCATCTCTGTCTCTCCGGGGACGCCGGATGATTCCAGAACCAGATGGCTGAATGTGAACTCGACGAGTGTGACCGGCGGAGGAAGCACGGTGATTACACTGCTGCCGGCCTCAGCAGCTGCACCGCTTGCGAATGGTACCTTGTACACAGTAACGATCCCGCAGGGAGCCTTTTATGATCAGGACGGCCATGTGTTTCCGGCTTCCGGCCCGTATTCGTGGACATTCACCACGGCCTCGGCCTCAAGTCTGTCAGTAGCTGCATTATCTCCACCAGACCGCAGCGAATCCGTGGAGCTCACAAGGTCCATTGCGCTGACGTTTAACCGGGATGCAGTCTACAACAGTAAGGTGGACAACGGAGTTATTCTCTACAAAAGCAACGGTTCTAAGGTGGCAGCGTCTGTACAGCAGGGAGGTTCGGCCAGAGAATTCCTGATTAAGCCGGGCGCTGCCCTGGAATCCGACACGATCTACTATATAGATATTGCCAAAGGAGCATTTACGGATGCAGCAGATCCTAATGTGCAATATGAGGGGTTAAGCGGTACCCGGTCCTGGAGCTTCCGAACGTTGGCTGTAGATAAGACGCCGCCTGTGCTGGCAGGAGCTGTGCTGGACAATAACCGGACGATCCGCCTGAAGTATAATGAGACGCTGAATTCCACGGTTGCCCTGCTGGCTTCCAGCTTCACGGTAACGGTCAATGATGAGACCCGGGCGGTCGAGAGTGCCTACATGCAAGGGGACAGTGTATATGTAGTGCTCGGTACAGGTGTGGCTGTAGGCCAGATTGTCAAAATCAGCTATACCGGCGGTGTACGGACCATCCAGGATACCAGCGGGAACGCGGCGGCTACCTTTGCCGGCCAGCAGATTACGAACAGCATTGAATCGGCTCTTCCTACACCCAAGGAGGGCAGAATCACCGGGCGGACGGTCACCTTGACCTTCAATGATACGCTGAAATCGGTATCCACCTATGCCCGTGATCAGTTCGTGGTCACCTCAGACGGTTATTCCCTCGGAGTGAATTCGATTAGCGCAAGCGGCAACACCGTCTATCTGACAGTGAACTCAGAGGCGGGAAGCTCAGAATCGGTGCGGGTGTCGTATTATGCAGGCTCCTATCCGCTGGTTAGCTCGCTGGGACAGAATATTGCGAATTTCACTGACTTCCATATCCGTAACAGCAGGGACAATGTGCCCCCGGTATTCCAGAATGCCACGGGAGGCGGGAAGAGCCTGGTCATGAATTACAATGAAGGCCTGTCCGACACCAATCTGCCGATGAACAGCCAGTTCTCGGTGCTTGTCGGAGGCACGCCCAACTATGTTACCAATGTAGCGGTGAACGGAAGCACTGTAAAATTGACGCTTCAGAACAATCTGGTTCCCGGACAGACAGTCACTGTCTCCTACGTACCCGGAGCGAAGGGGCTTAGCGATCTGAACGGCAACCGTGCCGCTTATGTGGATCTGAAGCCGGTGGAGCTGAGCGATATTGCCGTGCCTGAGATCAGCAGCGCTACAGTGACAGGCAATGAGCTGACGGTGAATTTTGTACAGAGTATGGTTACTTCTTCTGCGCTGAGTACCTCCCAGTTTACGGTTCGCTTGAATGGCAGCAACACACTGGTTCAGAGCTATACTCTGACCGGAGCGGTGCTGAAGCTCATGCTGGCTGAGCCTGCGGCCAGCGGGCAGACGGTGGATCTCTCATATACGACCAGCGCGTCATTCATTAAGGATCCTAACGGGAATGCGCTGGCTTCGTTCTCGCTGCTGCCGGTGAAGAATCTCACGGGAAGTACAGCTGCAGCACCGGGGGATGTGAACCGTCCCTCTTATCTGGGTACGCTCGAAGCCAGTGAATTCGGAGAGGCGCTACCGCTGCTGAAGAGTGATTCCGCAGTGGCGGCGGCAGACCGTTCCATTTACAGCCAGAATATTAAAAGATACAGCCTGAGTGCTGACAGACTCGCGGCCAGCTATGTCTATCTGAATACACAGGCAGTTGGTGCACTGGTATTTGAGGTGCCTGCTGATGAATTGGCCGCCTATGTTACAGTGCCGCTGCAGCCGCTGATCGATGCGTTCAACCGCAATAAGGCTTCCTCCTTCGGCATCCGCTACGGGGACCAGATCTTCAGTGTGGACCTTGGAAAAATAGACCTGAACGGCATTGTAGCCAGTCTCAACACCACCGGCAACAATATTTCGCTGACCTACCGCATTGAGAAAATGCCGTCAGAAGCGTTCGCTCCCTTCGCGCAAAGACTGCAGACACAGGGACTTGCGAGCATTACCCCGCTGGCTGACCTGCGGCTGGCTGCGGCGGTGACGGGAAATTATGCGAATGAGAATGCGCTTAGCTTGCCCGGGAAGTACACGGTCCGCACCACAAGCGCTATGAACAGTGAAGCGGCTTCTGTGGCCCGGCTGGACCAGTCGTACTACGATGCAGCCTATCTGCCTACGACGGTCATTACCAAAGGGGCATATAAGGTAATGCGGGCTTTGACCAATGGCAATCAGATTGTGGGTGCATTCAGCTCCACACGTTCTTTTGCCGACATGGCTACGCACTGGAGCAATACGGCTGTAGCTGAGCTGGCAGCGAAGAATATCATCGACAGCAGCTATGGCAGCCAGTATAAACCGGAGCAGGCGATTACCCGCGGGGAGTTCGCGGTGATGCTGAGCAGAGGGCTGGGGCTGCCGGGAGACAGCCAGACCGCACAGCGCTTCCCGGATGTGCAGGCGTCTACCCTGACCGGAATTTATATCGGGGCCGCAGCGAAGGCCGGTATTATTACAGGTAATACGGACGGCACCTTCCGGACGGAGGACAAGATTACCCGTGAGCAAATGGCAATTATGATGGTGAGAGCCCTGGAGTATACGGGACAGCCGGTAGCGCTTAGTGCATCTGCAGTCAATACGCTCAGCGCGTTCAAGGACCGGGCGAAAATTCTCAGCCAGAGTATTGAATTTGTGGCCAAGGCGGTCAAAGCGGGGATTATTCAAGGCATCAGCACTACTGAGTTCCAGCCGCAGGGCAACGCGACCAGAGGGCAGGCGGCGGTCATGCTGCACCGGATGCTGAAGACAGCAGGGTACTTGTAGGCGGAGACAAACAGGAAAAGAGCATTCGGCATGATGGCCGGGTGCTCTTTTTTTGCATGCCGAAACAAGCTCCGGGAGGTCTGGAGCGAATGGGCTCAGACTCCGGTAAATCTATCAAAATCGCAACTTTTCAGGCCGGGAACAGTCTATTAAAGGTATAGTCTATAACTATGTACTGATGCCGGAAATAGATAACTAGATTGAAGAGTACACACAGATGGGAGAGTTACACTGAAATGAATCAGCTTGACATGGGGAACAAAAGTACGGAACAAGCACAGGGAAAGCAATGGCTGACTGCCAAAAAGTGGATTGCCGCTTCTATTGCAGGTGTAATATGGATCATGCCGGTTGTCGGGAGTGAAGGAGCCGGGTGGCTGGGGGCAGGGCTCGCGCCGGTAGCACAGGCTGCATCATCCTTCTCAGTAAGCAAGCTGGGTGAAGAAGTAATCACCTCCGGTGCGATGATGATGAAATATAAATTTACGACAACCCGTTCCGGGAAAAGTGCGACCGGACTGGCCAGTGTCATCCGCGTCGATCTGAATAATCCTTATGTATCTGTGGATGTCATGACCGGCAAAGGCGGAAACCTGACGACCCGGCAGAGCACCGGGGGGATGGCTGCAGAGACCGGGGCTGTCGCGGGCGTCAACGGGGATTACTTCAATACCGGCGGAGAAGGCGCGCCAATTGGCGGCCAGGTCTCCGGCGGCGTACTGATGTCTACACCATCTCAGTTAAACGGAATGTATGCTTTTGCAGTAACCAAGGACCGCAAGCCGCTGATCGATGAATTCACCTTTGAGGGGATGCTGACTGCCGAGGACGGCTCCCAGTTCCAGTTGTCCGGGATCAATAAAGGGGCTTACAATCCGGAGGGCGGCAGCTCGACGTACAGCCATGCGAATGCGGCTTATATCTATACGGATGCATGGACAGCGCTGGAGCGCCCGAAGAACAGCTCGACTACACCGACAGAGGTGCTGGTCGAGAATGATACGATTACCCGGATCTCGCTGGATGCGGCTCTGCCGATTACTGTGCCTAAGGGAGCCTATATTCTGCGGACGCACGGGCTGGCCGCCCAGTTCGTCAAGGCCCATCTGGTTGAGGGACAGAAGCTTAGCAGCACCTACTCCCTCCGCTCCAAAACCACGCAACAGCAGGTGGACCCGTCCACTCTGCAGATGATGATTGGCGGGCATACCATTCTCGTCAATAACGGTAAGGCAGCGACTTTCTCCCGTTCGACAAGCAGCATTGGCGGATACCGGGCGCGTACAGCGCTGGGCTACTCCCAGGATGGAAGATACGTGTATGTTATTGCCGCGGAGAAGAACAGCATCAGTGCAGGGCTGTCCCTGACAGAGCTGCAATCCTTCATGACGAATATCGGGGTATGGAAAGGTATGAATCTGGACGGAGGGGGCTCAACTACGATGGTAGACCGGCCGCTGGCGGAGACCGGGACAACCCTTACATTCAATACCGAATACGGCAAAGAGCAGCGCACGGTCGTTAACGGCGTTGGCGTCTACACAAATGCCCCGCAAGGGGAAGTGAAGGGGATCAAGATCAGCGGCAGCCAGATCCTCTTAATCGGGCAAAAGGCTACGTATTCCCTGAAAGGCTATGATACGTATTACAATCCAATCGATGTAGCAGCAGCGAACCCGGCGTGGAGCTCAAGCGGCGGCAGTGTGACGGTGAATGCGGGAGAGGCAACGGCCGTTAAGCCGGGAACCGTCAAGCTGAAGGCCACCAGCGGCAATGCAAGCGCCGAGACCCAGGTCACCGTGCTGGGCGGAGAAGACCTGTCCGGTCTGAGCGTCGGAACAGCGACGGCACCGCTTCAGGCAGGCGCCTCTGTATCCGTTCCGGTTAGTGCGGTATCCAAGAGCGGAGCCACGATTGCTGTTCCGGCAAGCGCACTGAAGTGGGAGTTCATCGGCTTCAAGGGGAGCGTGGGTGACGGGAAGCTTAATGTCGAGGCGGTTGATCCGGGTGTAACCACCGGGTATGCCATTGCCCGTTATGACGGGTTCAGCACTGCGGTAGTTCTATCGACAGCGGCAGCAACGGCCTGGGAGGATTTCGAGAACACTGCCTACCCGATCGCGTTCACTACGAATGCAGCGGGGGTTACCGGTACTGCAGCCATAGCTCCGGGCAGCGCAGAGCGTGCAGGCTCGAAGGTTCTGTCGCTTAGCTATGATATGACACAAGGCACTGGCAAAATGTACGCATACGCCCAGTTCAACGGCACAACCGGCAAAAGTATTCCTGCGGCGGCAACCTCGATGTCAGTGGATGTCATGGGTGACATGAGCCTGAACTGGCTGCGTGCGGAGCTGACGGATGCTGACGGGAAGACGGCCTATATTGACCTGGCCAAAGTGATCGACTGGAACGGCTGGAAGACGCTGAGCATCGACCTGTCCGGCTCAGGGATTAAATTCCCGGCTTCCCTTAAGCGGCTGTACGTGGTAAATGTAGAGGAAGGTCAGGATGAGCGGGCGAAGACGGGAACCGTAGCTTTTGACAATATCTCCTTCGTGATGCCTTCGCTCTCCAGCGAAGCAGGCCTGCCGAAAGGGAAGGCGTCGATGAGTATTGGCTCCAAATCAATGACCGTGAACAGCGCCAAGCGGGCCATCGATGCAGCACCGGTCATGAAGGACGGCAGCACGTATGTGCCGATCAAATATGTGCTGGATGCCTTCGGCGGCAATGCGGTGTGGGATGCGAAGACCAAGTCGATTCTGGTCCTGCGCGGCTCCAAGGTGCTGGATCTGACTGTGAATAAGAAGGAGTTCATCCTGAACGGGAAACGGCAGAGTGCGGAGGTAGCCCCTTTGATCCTGAATTCCAGGACTTTAGTACCGCTCAGACTCGTATCAGAACAGCTTGGACTCACTGTAAAATGGGAACAGAACACGAAGACCGTAACGATCGAATCGTGATATGTTAATATAAAGGAAAGCCTAATACGATTCGATAGAAATGGGGCAAGCATCCGTGGAATTTCAGGCCGATGCGATTGATCGCGTCATTAAGAATACCATCGACGTGATGGAGAGCAGCAAGTATCAGATTTTTGAAATATTGCAGGTTGCACGTGATGAGCTTGCTGCACTCAACAAGGAACTGCAGCGGGTTATGGAAGAAACGGATGAAACATTGCAGAAGGTAGACAAGCTGGAGCAGCAGTATCACCGCTCCCGGATCCGGCTGACTGAGGTCAGCCGGGATTTCGTCCGGTATACCGAGAAGGATATCCGGATTGCTTATGAGAAGGCCACTGAGCTTCAGCTGGAGCTGATGATGACCAGGGAAAGAGAGGCTTATCTGCGCAGCAGACGGGATGAACTGCAGATGCGGGTCCGCAGTGTCGAAAATTCTGTGGAGCGCGCGGAGTCCATCGGTTCGCAAATGAGCGTTGTCCTGGAATATCTGTCCGGAGAACTAGGCCAAGTGACGCGAATTGTCGAATCTGCGAAGAACCGGCAGATGATCGGACTCAAGATTATCCTGGCTCAGGAGGAGGAACGGAAGAGAATTGCCCGGGAAATTCATGACGGTCCTGCTCAAATGCTGGCGAATCTAGTCCTAAGGACGGAAATTGTAGAAAGAATGCTGGTGAAGCAGGAATTTGGGCTGGTCCAGGCCGAAGTATTAGATTTGAAGGGGCAGGTCAGATACAGCCTGGAGGAAATGCGCAAGGTGATCTTCAACCTGCGTCCGATGGCGCTTGATGATCTGGGGCTGATCCCGACGCTGCGGAAGTATGTGCATGATTATGAGGAGAAGACGAAGATCCGGACCTCTTTTGAAACGAGGGGGAAGGAACACCGGCTATCCTCAGCTATGGAAGCAGCAGTATACCGGCTGGTGCAGGAGGCTCTGTCCAATGCGGCCAAACACGCCTATCCCAGCTATGTACTGGTGGAGATCACGTATCAGGCCCAATTAATCAAAATCGTTGTGAAAGACAATGGATTAGGCTTTAATGTGAAGAAGATCAGTGAGCAGGCCAACCGCGAAAGCTTCGGTCTGGTGGGAATGCGTGAGCGTGTGGAATTGCTGGAGGGACGTATGGAAATCCAATCCGCCGAGAACCAGGGCACAACAATTGTTATTCACATTCCGACGAATGTGGAAAAAGGAAAGGAGTAATGTGATGGAGAACCAAAACTCTGGCAAAGCGCCCATCAAAGTTCTTTTGGCCGATGATCATCAGTTGTTTCGTGAAGGGCTCAAGCGTATTCTGAATATGGAGGATGACATCGAGGTGATCGGTGAATGCGGTGACGGCATCCAGGTGCTTGAATTCTGCAACGGCACCAAGCCGGACATCGTGCTGATGGACATCAATATGCCGGTTGAGAATGGGGTGGAAGCGACCCAGAAGCTGCGCGAGATGTTCCCGGATGTCAAGGTTATTATCCTCTCGATCCATGATGACGAAAGCTATGTATTTGAGACGCTGCGCAAGGGCGCCAACGGATATCTGCTGAAGGATATGGAAGCCGAGTCGCTGATTAATGCTATTCGCTCTGTATGCGAGGGCCATGCCTTTATCCATCCGAAGGTGACCGGCAAGCTGATTAATCAGCTGCGGCGCATGACGTATCTTAACGAGACCGGTGCGATTGCCGAGACGGCCGTGAAGGAAGCGGGCGTGAAGTTTGTCGCAGGCGACAACAATCCGCTGACCCGCCGTGAAGCTGAAGTGCTGCGGCTGATGGCAGAGGGCAAGAGCAACAAGATGATCGGAGAATATCTGTTTATCAGTGAGAAGACCGTTAAGAACCATGTCAGCAGCATTCTGCAAAAGATGGAAGTAGACGACCGCACGCAGGCTGTTATCAATTCGATCAAATATGGATGGGTAACCTTATAGCTCCTTGCATAATCGTTTAACTGAGCGTTTTGGAGAATCCCAAGTGATCCTAATCTAATGGTACATAACTTGCTTGCAGAAGGATGCTGTAGGCATAGTATTGTTTCAGTCGCGCCAGATTTGAATTTTGCAAAATGCTGATTTGAATCCGTACCTAATTCTGCGTTACCGTGCAGCCTGCTCCCATCGGGGCCGGGTTCTGCACGCTGGGCTGTCACCGTCCTTATTATGCCGGCATATAGTGTGGGTATAAGAGGGAGGTGCATCTTCATGATCGCCCAGTTAATCTGGATTATGTGTATTTATGCATCGGCAGCAGCCCTTGTTCATATCCTGCATCATCAGGCACAGAGCCGGGCAGCAGCAGGAAGCGGCGGAAAGCGGCTTCATTATATTCTGATTACCCGCAACCATGAAGCCGTGGTGGAGTGGTATCTGCGGGTCCTTGCGATTTATGCTCTGTGTACGGGCAGAACCCTGCAGGTTACAGTGGTGGATGACGGCTCAGAGGACGGAACCATGGCGGTAGCCTCAAGGATGGCTTATCACAGCTCTTCGATTGAATGCGCTCCTGCAATGCCCCTGCCCAGTCTCTTAGGCGGCAGTCAGCTTTTGCAGGGAGTAACGGTGGATCTGCGGGCCCCGGAGCCGCTGCTGCCACTGCGGATCATGCAGCTGCCGGGAAGCAGGGGAGAACGATCAAAGCTTGGCCAGTGACAACTACATCGGACGGTTATGAGTGAAGCACACTCTCCAGGAATGGGGCAGTGTGTTTTTTGTTATATAGGAAACTATAGTTTCCTCCTGCTGTGGACAAGGTGCATGTAAATTGGTGGATAAGAGTTCTTTGAATGATTCGTAGAGAGACTCTAATGCTGAAATGTGGATGAAGGCTGAATGTATGTGAAAAACAGCATACATTGTGCTCGCAGCAGGCATACGGACAGAATCTATGGCAAAAACAGCATACATAATGCTCGCTCGAAGGTAATCAACCATCCGTTAGGATGAATTAGGCTGGCGGGAGGGGAGTGAGTTAAATGTATGTGGAAAACCGAATAGATTGGGCGGCGTTAAGGGTGTGTGGGCCGGATATGTGCGGAAAACTGAATTTATTTGTTTTGGGAGGGGGCGAAGGGGTGAAAGTGGCTGTCTATGCAGTGGAGCTTAGCGGGGAGTGGGTAACTAGAGTTTCTATGAATCTGGAGGTAGATGGGTGGTGGTGGGCCGGGGAAGGCGGAGATGTGGAAGGCTGGAATAGCCGGCGGGCAGACCGGATGGTAGTGCTCTCCAGGTCTATGCCGCTGGGCTGGGCGGTGAAGCTGGCAGGCGCCGGGCGGTTTACCGCCAAGACGCGGAGCTGGAATGAGGAGGATTGGCGGAAGTACGCCACAGCGATTTTGAAGGCGGAGGTTCAGGCGGAGCGGAAAGCTGGCGGGCAGAGAGGAGAGGGGTGGCCTTTTGAAGAGATTGAGGTATGGAGACTGGCGGCGGGGAGAGAGCATGTGGGTAGCCCCCGGTTGGACGGGATGGGTGAAAAGGAGCCTGCGAGAGTGGATGGGGGAACGTATAAGTGGACAAGTACGCAGAGGGAGGAGCTGAAGTATACCTTACATAGTCTTGCGGCGGGCGCTGATCGGCTGACAGAGGCGCTGGCTGGACGTTCTTTATTGGCGGGAGAGGCGGAGGCGCTGGTCACAGAGATGCTGCCTGAGCTGACGGATAACTGGATCGCTGCGGCACAGCTTGCTTATTTGCAGGGGCGGCTGCAGATAGAGGCAGCGGTTGGAGTTGGTCAGAGTGGACAGGAGCAGGTTGAGAGCGGACGGTGGGACAAGAGGGGACGGAGTGTGAGGACGTCAGAGGGGAGGATGAGCTGGGAGCGGGGTGAGAGTGAGCCGGAACTGAGCGGGGGCCGGGGGCAGGGTGAAAGGGGACGGTGGTACAAGCGGGGGCGGAGTGTGGGGAGGTCAGAGCGGAGAGGGAACTGGGAGCGGGGAGATGGTGTGCTGGCGCGGCTGCGCACTGCGCTTGCCCTGCGCGGCGCAGCCGCCCGCCGCGCCGCAGCCCCCCGCTGCCTGCGCTGCGGCAGCGTACCCACGGGCCGCACGGCCTGCGCCGCGTGCGGCCTGGCCGGCTGCGCCTACTGCGAGGCCTGTCTCGGCCTCGGGCGCAGCCGGGCTTGCGCGCTGCTGCTGCGCAGCGCGCCGCTGCCGGCCGTGCGCTGCACGGCCGGCGCCTCCCCCACCGTAGCGGCACGCCGGTGGGGGCTTAGCGCAGCGCAGGCGGCGGCCGCCGCCGCTGCGCTGGGGTTCCTGGCGGAGCCGCGGCAGCGCTCCGCCCGGGGAGGCCCAGAGCGGTTCCTGCTCTGGGCGGTGACGGGAGCGGGGAAGACAGAGATGATCTTCCCGCTCCTGGATAGTGCGCTCGCCGCCGGAGGGCGGGCGCTGATTGCGACGCCGCGGCGCGACGTCGTGCTGGAGCTGGCGCCGCGCCTGGCGAAGGCTTTTCCGGCGCACAGCCCGGCCGTGCTGTACGGCGGCAGCGAGGACCGCTGGCGCAGAAGCGGTCTGACGCTGGCGACAACCCACCAGCTGCTGCGGTTCAGCCAGGCCTTCGATCTGGTCATCATCGATGAGATCGATGCGTTTCCTTTTCACAACGATGCCATGCTCGATTATGCCGCGAAGCAGGTTTGTAAGCCAGGGGGAGCGTTCATCCTGCTCTCCGCTACGCCGCCTGCGGAATTGCAGCGCCTGGCCCGTGCCGGACGGCTGCCGCATGCGAGGGTTCCGGTTCGTTATCACGGCCATCCTCTGCCGGTTCCCCGACATATCCGGATGCCGCCGCTTCACCGCTGCCTGAGGCAAGGGAGGCTTCCGGGAAAGCTGGTAACGGCGTTGCAGCGGTCACTTAAGCGTGAGGCGCAGATTTTTGTGTTCGTCTCGCGGATTGCCCATATCGATGAGTTATTACAGCTGCTGCGGCATGTTTTTCCCGGGATTGCTATAGAAGGAACCTCTTCACAAGATCCGGCTAGGGCAGAGAAAGTGCTGGATTTCCGTAACCGGACGATCTCTCTGCTGGTTACGACTACGATTCTGGAGCGGGGAGTGACGGTGCCGCGCAGCGATGTGTATATTCTGGATGCGGACAGCGGGCTGTTTGACGAAGCGGCCCTGGTGCAGATGGCAGGCCGGGCGGGGCGCTCATCGGATGATCCGGCTGGACAGGTGATCTTTGCTTCACCGGAATGGAGCAGGTCACAGCGCGCAGCGATCGCCCAGATCCGCAGGATGAATGCCATTGCCCGCAGACAAGGCTATCTAAGGTCCCGTTAAGACGTACTTGTCACTAAGGAGCTCCCGCAGTCTCAAGCTTTCTGCCGCTTCTTTTCGTTTATCCTGTAAATACATACTTTATTGTCAAGGAGGAGGACTCCAATGAAGTCCCTGATGTCCTGGGTGAAGCAAGCCCGTCTGCTGGTTGCGGTATCGCTGCCGGAGTGTCAGTTTTGCCTGAAAAAAGCCGCCCCGTCCCCGGAACTCCCCGGAGTCTGCCGCAGCTGTTACCAGAGCATCCCGTGGATCCGTACCCCCCGCTGCCAGACCTGCGGTCGCCCTGTGGGCTGTCCCGATTGCAGCCGCAGCCATAGCCCCGTGCCAATCCGGTGCAACCGCAGTGCAGTCAGCTATACCAGTACCATGCGCGAAATTCTGGGCCAGTATAAATATAGAGGGAATGAACGGCTTACGCCTATATTGGGCCTGATGCTGGACAGAGCTTACGCCATGCTGCAACAAGAGCAGAGAGAGCGGCACCGCAGCCTTACTCGATCTCATCAAGGGCGAAGCACACCATTTTCCCTGTTCAAAAGAAAGCAGCGCCTCTCTGCACAGTGGCAAGCCGATCTTCTGGTCCCTGTGCCGGTGAGCGCGGCCCGCCTCGCGGAGCGGGGCTTCAATCAGGCGGAGCAGCTGGCCGGGGCATTGACCCGGCGCAGAGGAGTGCCGCAGCTTCCGCTGCTGGTGCGTACCCACCACACTGCGAAGCAGAGCTTCAAGAGCAGAAGCGAGCGGCTGGCCGACATGAAGCATGCTTTTACCGGAAATACGGACTCAGCGGTTCTTCAGACTCTTCGCAGCCATGTAGATGCTAGCAGCTTACAGCCCGGCCAGCGTCCGCTGCAGATCGTTCTGATCGATGATATCTACACGACCGGAAGTACCATCCGCGCCTGTGCCGAAGCATTGCAGCAGCTCTGCGGTTCCCAGGGCTACACTGCGGAGATCTACGCGCTGACCTGGGCGCGCTCCTAGCGGTAACACTACCTCCCAAATCTCACTAAAACCGCTTTCCTGACCGATACTAAACATAGACGGATCAGCGGCGATCATGTAATCTTAGAAGCATAAGTAATCATGAATTGTGCAGAATGACAGGAAGGGAGCAGCGGTAGAACAATGAACGTAGATAATTGTCCAAGATGCGGCCGTTTATATGTGAAGAACTTAATGAACCTGTGCCAGCCCTGCATTAAGGAGCTGGAGCATCATTATGAGATATGTGTAGAATACCTGCGCAAGAATAGAGGCACCAACATACAGGAACTGTCCGATGCAACCGAGATTTCGATTAAAGAGATCACCCGCTTCATCCGGGAGGGCCGGATTTCCATCGCCAACGCTCCCAATATGATGTACCCTTGCGAGGTGTGCGGAACGCTTATCCGGGACGGACATATGTGCGACAGCTGCCGCAGCCGTCTGACCAAGGACCTCGCCAATGCCGCCAAGGAGAGTACCGAGCAGAGCGCTCCCGCCAAGAGCTCGGAGGCCGCCTACCGCGCCGTGGACAAGTTCCGGAACTGATTAATTCTGCAAAAAAACGCTTGCAGCTATAAACTATGTTTCAACACGGGCCGATAAACTTAGTAAAGATTATCGGCTTTTTTATACAAGAAGGAAGGTGAAGTTATGAAAATTAACGAGACCGGACGAATTAATGCGATCAATCCCTACCAACGAAGTGCGGAATCGCAAAGGCAGGATCAGATGAAGAAAAGTACACGCAAGGATGAGGTATCGATATCGGATGAGGCGATCAAGCTGCTCCAGGCACAGAAGAGCGGGAATGTTGACGCTGAACGCGCGAACAAGATCGAGAGCCTGAAACAGCAAGTATCCGCAGGTACCTACCAGGTTGACGCAGCCAAGCTCGCAGCGACACTCGCCCCCTACCTTAAGCCATCCTCCGAGAATTAGGTGAACACACCCATGACCCTTACAACATTATTGGAAGTACTTGAGCGGCTGGACGAAGCGCATGTGCAGATGCTGGAGCTGGCCGCCGTGAAGAAGCAGACGATTATGGACAACAAGGTTGAGGGTCTGATCGAGATCCTGAACCGCGAGTCCAAGCTGATGAAGGTGATCGGACAGCTCGAAGAGCAGCGTGCAGAAGCGGCCTTCGCGTTCATGCAGGGGGTTGGAATCCGTTCCAACCTGAACCTGAATCTGACCGAGCTGTCCCGCCTTGTATTTGATCCAGATGACAAATCGCGCCTGCAGCAGATTCAGCAGAAGCTATCCGGCACATTGCATCGCCTGAAGCAGGCGAATGAGCTGAACCAGAAGCTGATCGAGCAGTCGCTTACCTTTATAGATTATTCCCTGGATTTGCTTGTCGGAAGACCAAATCAGGAAATGACATACCATCATCCGTCCGACAAGGGCAGCAGTGTGATGCGGCCGGGGCTTTTTGATGCCCGCGGATAACGCTATACCGCAGCAAGCACAAGGGAGGAACCAGTAGCATGACATCGACATTCCATTCCATTGAGACCGCAAGACGAAGCCTGTTCACCCAGACCGCTGCGCTCAATACGACCGGCCACAACATTGCCAATGCCAATACAGAAGGATACACCCGCCAGCGTGTGAACATGAAGGCGGCCATTCCGATTGAAGCCTATGGTATGAATAACTCGACGATGCCGGGACAGCTGGGAACCGGGGTTGAATTCACCTCCATCGAACGGATTCGTGAGATGTTCCTGGACGACCAGTACCGCGGAGAGAACTCGGCCAGCGGCAACTGGAGCATCCAGTCCGATACGCTGGATAAGCTGGAGGCAATTGTGAACGAGCCTTCGGATACCGGTATCCGCACTGTTCTGGATAACTTCTGGAAGTCCTGGTCGGACCTCAGCAAGAATCCGGAAGATCCGACTGCCCGCAAGATTGTGGTGCAGACCGCCCAGGCCCTCACGGACGCTATGAACTACATGAGCACCCAGCTCAGTAATCTGGACCGCGACCTCGGCACCAACATTGACGTCAAAGGCAGAGAAATTCAGAGCTATCTGAATTCCATCGCCGATCTCAACCAATCCATCTCCAAAATAGAAGGCATGGGCGACAAGGCCAACGATCTGCGTGACCAGCGTGACCTGTTGACGGACAAGCTGTCCAAGATTGCCAACATCACGGTGCTGGACACCGATGCCGGATACAATATCTCGCTGGGCACACAGCCGCTGGTTCAGGGGGCAACCGTGAGCGCTGCTGTGGATAGCACGTTCCTGAGCACAGCCTTCGCTTCCGGCGATCTGAAGGCCGGCGAGGCGTATGGAATGCTTTTTTCCAAGAATACTTATGTTGCAGATTATAGAAAACAGCTCGACACTATGGCTAACACCATAGCTAACGGTGAGGTGCAGGTGACCATTCCGGCAGGCTCTACATTGCCTCAAGGATACACCGTGTTAAGAGATTCAGAGATTATTAATGCAGATGGCACCCGGACCACATTGACCGCAGGAAGTGCAGTCCCCAGCCCGTTGCCGGGGGACCTCAAGACCAGTGTTATGGGTCTGAATGGTCTTCATCAGATGGGATATGCCATGAATGGAAGCTCAGGCCGGCCGTTCTTCACCTCCTCCGTAGCCGGTGAACCGATCACTGCCGCCACGCTCAAGCTGAACCCTGAGATTGCTGCTGATCCTTCGCTGTTCGCAACATCCTTGCGCACGGGTACAGACAGTTCAGGCAATGTATCGGTGATCAAAGGCAATAACACATTGGCGCTCTTATTCAGCAATATGAAGGACAATAATACCTTCTCCACAGCGGACGGCTCCAAGACAGGAACCGTAGGGTCCTATCTTAGCTCCATGGTCGGGCAATTGGGGATACAATCTCAAGAAGCTACGCGCCAGGCGAGCAATGCCGATTATCTGGTGGACCAGGTGAGTTCACGGCGCCAGTCGGTCAGCGGAGTGTCGCTGGACGAGGAGATGTCCAATATGCTGGTGTTCCAGCACGCCTACAGCGCAGCAGCCCGCTTCATGACCACCTATGATGAAATGCTCGACAAATTGATTAATTCAACCGGCACGGTCGGAAGATAAGGAGGACCATTACAATGATCAGAGTCACCTCCAATATGATGAGCTCGCAGCTGCTGCTTAACCTGAACCGCAATGCGCGCACCATGAACGATACACAGCTCCAGCTGGCCAGCGGCCGCAAAATCAACAAGCCCTCCGATGACCCGGTCGGCATCACCTATTCCCTGCGCTACCGCGCCGAGCTGTCCTCTAACGAGCAGTATACGAAGAACGTGGATAGTGCGTTGTCCTGGCTGGATTATAACGATACAGTATTGGGACAGGCGGGAGACGTAATTCAGCGTCTGCGTGACCTGACGGTACAGGCTTCTACCGGCAGCAATCCGCAGTCTGCATTGGACAGTATCAATGAAGAAGTCATGCAGCTCAAGGAACAGCTTGTGGATATAGCGAACAGCAAGCTGAACGGGAAGTATATTTTCAATGGGGAGCAGTATACGACCAAGCCTTATGAATTCGCCAAAGGTTCCGATGGAACCTATGACACCACTCCTCCAGTTACGACAGACACGGGACAAATTCAGTATATTGTCGGTGAAGGGGTACAGATGCCGATCAATCTGACCGGTAATGCAGTATTTGGTGCTACTGGCGAGGCGGATAATATTTTCTCTATTATTAATAGTCTCTCCACTGCTCTGAAGGCTGGAGATATCACTGGCATCTCTAACCAACTGGACAAAATCGATACCCGCACCGAGACCATCCTGTCCGCACGCTCCGAGATCGGGGCCAAGACGAACCGTGTCGAGCTGATGCAGGACCGCTTAAGCGATCTGAACATTAACCTGACAGATCTTCAGGCCAAGACAGAGGATGCAGATTATGAAGAGCTGATCATGAAGTCGAAGATTCAAGAGAATATCTATAATGCTTCACTGTCGGTAGGAGCAAAGATTATCTCTACAACACTAGTAGATTTTATCCGGTAACGTAGGGAGTGCTTGCTGATGCAGCCTATTTTACAAATCCGGCAGACCCCTGCACGGATCGGTATAGATGCAGACATGGGATCATTCTCCATTACTCAGCCGAAGGCCGAGGTACGGATCACGACCACACCAGGCGAACTCACGGTTCAGTCCACGCCTCCCGAGCTTACGATCGACCAGACAAGGGCACGCGCCGCATATAATGGAGGCAGTGTGCTAGATATGAACCGCAGAATCTACTCCGGCATTCAGCAGTTATACCTTCAGGCCATTGCCCGCAGAGTCGAGCAGGGAACGCGGATGGCGGAGTTTTTCAAGCCCGGCAACAGCATTGCTGAGATTGTCGGCACGGATACTGAGTCGAATTCCTTCCCTGAGCCCTGTGGTCCTGCGTCGTATGATAACGTTGACCTGCAATATACAGCCACGCCGCCAGAGATTAACTTCAGGCCGGCCACGGTGGATGTTGAGATCGAGAGGCACCGCCCGGAGACAGAATATACACGCGGCAAGCTGGATATCTATATGCAGCAATATGCTTCGATTCAATTTATACCGCCGGAATTGAATGTTCAAATGTAATGATATAAGCTATGGATGTGCTCTGAGCGCCTCGATAGCTTTTCTGTTATCTATTCAGAATGTTAGGAGTGAACAGCTTGATTATAGAATCGTTATCGATGGGGACACTGGAAGTGAGTGAGGAGCAGATTTATCATTTCACCAAGGGGATTCCCGGGTTTGATGAGGAAGCGGATTTTGCCCTGGTGGCGTTAGAGGAGTCTCCATTCTGGGTGCTGCAGTCGGTTAAGGAGCGTGGGCATTCCTTCCTGCTGGCTGATCCGTTTGCCTTCTATCCTTCTTATGAGTTTGAGCTTCCTGACGACGAAGCCGAGGAGCTCGGAATCGAATCGGAGGTGCTGGTCCGCTGCATTGTGACGCTGAAGGAGCAGGTGGAGGCGTCCACGATTAATCTGCTGGCGCCCCTGATCTTCAACCCCGGGGGCCAGACCGGAAAGCAAATTGTTATTCACCGCACCTCATATCATACGAAGCACAGTCTGCTGCAGGAGCAGCTAGTGGCTGACGGAAAGGATGGAGGTTAACATGCTCGTATTGTCCCGCAAAAAAGGGGAGACCATCGTCATCCAGGACCAGATCGAACTCACGATTCTAAGTGTGGAGGGAGATACAGTGAAGGTGGGGATATCTGCACCGAAGCATGTGGATATTTTCCGCAAAGAGGTCTACCTGTCGATCCAGGAATCCAACCGCGAATCGGTAGCGCCTCAGCCGACCGACTTGAATGCACTGATCCACCGTTTGCGTGGAGGGAATTAGTAAGAAGATTTAAGCACATAGATGATATATTATTGGAACCTGAGCTGCTTGATATAGCTCGGGTTTTTGGCGTTCAGGGCAAGAACATAAAAAAAATATAGAAAAACGGAAAAATACTCTAAACAGTTTGGGCCGGGCCGTCGATATATGTATTAGGCATTGAGCCGGCAGGGCGGCCGACCTTAATGGTTCAGTGCTTACCACAAGGATGTGGAACTAACTCAATTTCAGGGAGGAAATATCCAATGATTATCAATCATAACGTACCGGCGTTGAACACTCATCGCCAACTGTCCATCAACACTGCAAACACTAACAAAAATATCGAGAAGCTGTCTTCCGGTCTTCGCATCAACCGTGCTGGTGACGATGCTGCTGGTCTGGCAATCTCCGAAAAAATGCGCGGTCAAATCCGCGGTTTGGATCAGGCTTCCCGCAACGCTCAAGACGGTATCTCCTTGATTCAGACAGCTGAAGGCGCACTGAACGAAACTCACTCCATCCTGCAACGTCAACGCGAAATCGCGAACCAATCCGCGAACGGAACCAACACCGATTCCGACCGTCAAGCGCTGCAAGATGAAATGAACGCCCTGACTTCTGAAATCAACCGTATCGGTAACACTACTGAGTTCAACACTCAGAAATTGTTGCAGGGTGATGGGAAAGCTAACCTTAAGGGGACTTCTCTTGCTGGAATCGCGGGTAATTTGGCTAGTGGTCAAGATGCCTCGACTATTGAAGCTAAGAGAACAGATGTTATTGGTGCTACTCCATTTGGCAATACAAATACTCTTACTTATACCATTAATGGTGAAGCGTTAGCTATGACTTTCGCTACGGATGCGTCAATCACAAACACATCTGCTGTGCAAGCTTCCACTGTTACAGCTAACTCTGCGACAATTGGGGTTAATGGTACATCTGCTGCTGCTGACCAACACGTAGCAGTAAAAGATGCATTACAAGCTATGATTGATGCCAATGATGTATTAAAAGGAAACTATAAAGTTACGGTAGCTGCTGGTAACAGCATAGTGATCGAAGCTGTAAAGGGCGGTAAATTTGAGGGCGCTGCTGGTAACATTTCTGCAGGAACAGCAGTTGGTGGTACGGCTGCCAATACTCCTGGTGCAACAAGCGTAGGGAAAAACGTTGCAGCAACAGCATCTTTTAAAGAAATGGACTTTACATCTTTGGTAGCAACAGGGGCTACTGCAGTTGCTGATACTGATGCTAACATCAAAAAGCTGGTTGGAACTGGACTTACCATCAATGGTAAGCAAGTTGAATTCTACAACGCTAACGATGGTGCCTACAAAGGCGATGGTATCGGCGTAAATATCAGTACTGCTTTGGCCTCTGATACTGCTGCTAATAAAGTAAACGAACTGGTTAAGAATATTGCAACACAATTGGCTAAGAATGTTGAAGGTGTTGAAGTTACTCAAAAAGGCACAACTGGTGCAGATGCGCAGACATTAGTTATTAGTGCTGCTGTTGCTGGTAAAGCTGGCGATTCTATCGAAATCAAAGACGGCGGAGTCCAGGAAGCCTTCAAAACTTCCTTCCAGATCGGTGCTAACACTGGCCAATCGATGAGCCTTGAAATCAAAGACATGCGTTCCAAAGCTCTGGGTATCACTGGTAAAGCTGGCGATGCTGGTTTCACAGCAACTAACACAGTAACCGACGGAACTAACGATGTGAAGGGCGAGGCTGCACTGAACATTGCTACTAAAGAAGGCGCAGCAGCAGCAATCGCAATTCTGGACAAGGCTACTGCAGCGGTATCCAGCGAACGTTCTAAGCTGGGTGCGACTCAGAACCGTCTGGAACACACTATCAACAACCTGGGAACAGCTTCTGAGAACCTGACTGCAGCTGAATCCCGTATCCGTGACGTTGATATGGCGAAAGAAATGATGCAGCAGACTAAGAACAACATCCTTGCACAGGCTGCACAGGCTATGTTGGCTCAGGCTAACCAACAG
This sequence comes from Paenibacillus piscarius, assembly GCF_022234545.1. Taxonomy (GTDB): domain Bacteria; phylum Bacillota; class Bacilli; order Paenibacillales; family Paenibacillaceae; genus Paenibacillus_AQ; species Paenibacillus_AQ piscarius. Next base: position 120,414 of record NZ_JAIEUI010000004.1, on the reverse strand, counting down.
CCACAAGGTGTTCTGCAATTGCTTCGTTAATTTATTCCTGCTTTACCTTAGGCTTCGGGGCGACCCGGAGCCTTTTTTCTTTTGCAGACTGTGCCAAAATCCTAAATTATCCTTGAAACTAACCGATATATAAAGTATAAATTGAGCGTTGGTGGAGGTCGGGGTTAATGAATGTACAGTTTTCGCTTACGGCTAGTACGACAACCGGCGGACAGGGCAAGCCAGAGGCCACGCCGTCTGGTACAGGGTCTGTAGCGTCTGTAGATCAAGCGTCAGGAATCCGGGATATGAAGGATATGGCCTTGAAGGAGAGACAGGGAACGAGTGTATCAGTAGGTCAGGAACAACTGATTCGCACCATCGAACGGGCAGTGAAATCTTTGCAGGGCCCCCAGACCACGCTGGAGATCAGCATCCACGAGAAGACACATGACATTATGGTGAAGGTGCTTAACAAAGACACCGGAGAGCTGATCCGTGAGGTTCCGCGGGAGAAGACGCTGGATCTGGTGGCGAATATGATGGAGCTTGCCGGTCTGCTTATAGACGAGAAGATCTAATCTAAGGAGGTGCTGTTTTGGTTACCCGAATTAATGGATTCTCAGGTATGGATATCGATAGTATGGTGAAGAGTATGATGGCGGCCAAGCGGGTACCGTTGGATAAGCTGAACCAGGACAAGCAGATCCTGCAATGGACGCGTGAGAGCTACCGGGAGATGAACAGCAAGCTGTACGACTTCGGTACTAATAAGTTGACTCTAAAATATGGCCTTAGCTCCGCTTTGAATGCCCAAAAGGCAGTGCTTAGCGGCAATACGACCGCGCTTAAGGCCGAGGCGACGGCCAATGCGACCGGACAGGAGATGGCCGTTAAGGTTACAAAGCTGGCCACAAGAACTACTTATGAGACAGCCGGCTTAGGACAAGGCATACCGGCTACAACCTCCCTGGCTGCACTGGATGGCGTTGACCTTGGAAGTATGCGAGGTCTGGATATGGAGGAGTATCTGAAGAAGGGCTTCGACATCAGCATCAACGGCGAGACGTTCAAAGATAAGGATGGGAAATCCCTGTTCAACGGTATGACTTCAATCTCTACACTGGTCGCAACGATTAATTCTTCTGCAAAAGCTAATGCGATTGCCAGCTATGATGAGATCACCGGGAAGCTGACCATTGCCTCCAAGACGGGCGGCAAAGATGGTGCAGTAGTGATGGGCTCTCCTGCCAGCAGTAACACTGTGCTGGGGCTATTCACTACAAAAAAGGTTGTAGAGACCAATCCGCTTACAGACGCTACTCTTTCCACTACATTGACGCAGCTTACCAACCAGCTTAATAATTCTGCTCTGACCGATGATGAAGTGCAGGACATTACATTCAGTATCAACGGCAAATCGTTTACCTTTAAAGGTTCCGATAATATTTCAAATGTCTTGACTAAGATAAATGAGGATAATACTGCCAAAGTAGCTGCCACCTTTGAGAATGGGGTCCTGAAGCTGACCGGGATAGTAGAAAACCCAGGTAATCCTGAAGGGGCTGTCAAACTCAGCGGAAACTCCTACGGTTTCATGAAGCTCTTCAACGAAATGAAGTCCAACCCGGCAGACGATAACTCGATTACTAAGAAGTTCGATGGTGTAAATGCCGAAGTTGAAATAAATGGTGAACCCATTAAGGATGTAACCAGCAATACATTCACCATTAACGGCATCCAGCTCACGCTGCTGGAGGTTACCAAAGCTAACGAACCAGTCATTATCAAGACACAGACCGATTCTGCCAAAGCCGTAGAATCCATTAAGAGTTTTGTAGAAGATTATAACAACCTGATCTTGGCTCTGAATTCCAAGATCGACGAGGCCAAATATCGTGATTTCAGACCGCTGACTGATGCGCAAAAGGCTGAAATGAAAGAGGCGGACGTCAAAACCTGGACTGAGAAGGCGCAGAGCGGGCTGCTCAAGAATGATGATATTATCAAGTCCGTCTTGTCTGAAATGCGCAGCATTATCAGTAACAAGTTGGGGCCATTAAGCACCCTGGGCATTACAACCGGAAATTATATGTCGAACGGCAAGCTCGTTATTAATGAGGAGAAGCTGAGTAAGGCCATCAATGAGAATCCACAGCTTGCGCTTGATCTATTCCAAGGCCCGGCCAGTGCCCCCAAAGAGGGTATTTTCGACAAAATGGCTGAAAAAATTACAGGAGCCATCGAGAAAATCTCAGAGCGGGCGGGAACGAACAGATACTCAATGGATCTTACCAGCACGTTCAAGGAAGAAAGCGTGATGGGTAAGAAATTGAAGTTATACAACTCACGAATCAGTGTCATGACCACGATGCTGAACAATACGGAGACCCGTTACTATAAACAATTCTCCGCCATGGAGACCGCCATGAATAAACTGCAATCCCAGTCCAACAGCCTGTTCTCCACCGACAATTAAGAATATTTCACAATAGAGGGTGACAAATTTGATTAAATCTCCTTACGATAAATACCGCCAGTCTTCTGTCCAGACCTCGACTCCTGCGCAACTCGTGATTATGCTGTATGACGGAGCGATCCGCTTCGTGAAGACTGCGGTGGACGGGTTGAACAAGCAGGATTTGGAGAAGTCGAATTTGAATTTTGGCAAGGCTCAGACGATCATCAGCGAGTTAATGAGTACATTGGACCACTCGATCGAAGTGTCCAAGGGTCTCTACTCTCTTTATGAATATACGAACTACCTGTTGATTCAGGCCAACATCCAGAAGAGCGCGGAGAAGGCGGAGGAAGCAGTTGGTTACCTTACCGAGCTGCGCGAGACCTGGCTGCAGGCGTCCAAGCTGGCGGCAAGCCAGACGGAGATTGCGAATGGATGAGCTTATCCGCGGGCTGGATCAGCTGACGCAGGAGATGCTGGACCGGCTGCCGGATGCGGTCTATGAGGAGCTGGAGGACTTCGTCGAAGAACGCCAAATTCTTGTCGATTCCATTGCAGAAAAGGTCGCAATTTGTCCGGCATCGGTTGCGCAAATGCGCGAAATTGAGCGAATCCTGGGTCACGATGCTGCACTTCTGGCCCGCATGAACGCCCTCCGCCTGGAGGCCCAGGACTTCCTGCAGAAGCGCAGCCAGGCCAAGATGCAGCGGAGTGCTTATGAGTCGGCTTACACGCCGGAGAGCTTCCTGATGGACCGCAAAAAATAATAGCTGGACAGTGTTTCAGCAGAGGAGCAGGCGGGTATTTACAAGCGTCGGCTCCTTTTTTGTACGATATCACGAAAAGCTGGGTTTTTCTCTTCAAATATGTCATGGTAAATTATTGAAAGTAATCATTTACTTTTCCAATTGACAATAGAGAAGCAGCGGTGGTATAGTCGAGTTGTGAGCATGACTCACGTTCATCTGATGACGAAGGGAATGTTTAGTCAATGGAAGGTAAAGTTAAATGGTTTAACGCAGAAAAAGGTTATGGTTTCATCGAAACTGCCGACGGTGGCGACGTATTCGTACACTTCTCCGCGATTCAAACTGACGGTTTCAAGACATTGGATGAAGGTCAATCCGTAGAGTTCGATATCGTTGAAGGTGCACGCGGACCACAAGCAGCTAACGTCATCAAATTATAATCATCCGGCGAAGCCGACCTACATATATGGTAGATGGTTAGCAATTGAGACAACGCTAGCGGTAGACCCTGGGGATATTCCCCGGGGTCTTTTTTACGTTGGCGTGCCCAGAGGCACGCATCATCTAGTTGGTGCAAGTCCAACCAAAGGAGGGACCAAGCCACCTTTGTAGCTAGGATGCTTGCACATGGCGAAATCTGTGTGTAAAAGCACATCGACAAAAGTACCGGTCAGAGATCGGGCGAGCAACAATCCAGGCCGCAACATCAAGTGAATCCTGCCGCGTCGTCAAAAAGGCCCTGCGAAGGGGAACAGAGGGAGCCGAGTCCCGATATAATGGACGAAGGCCAAGGAAACTGTGCAGAACTTGGAACAGCAGTGAAGAACCCTCCGGCGTATAGGGAACGGCATGGACTGAAAGATAATGCAGTGAACTGGGGAGACCCTCCCCCACACGGGAGAATTTTATTTTTTTTTTTAGGAACCCGTAAAGAGACGCTCTATAAGTCCAGAAGACGAAGTGAACCGTCTGTGGGAAGGGAGTCCGAGGGGCTTATAGTACCGAAGAACCTAAGGACAACATAACCTTAGGGAGGGAAGGAGCCCTGCTTTGTTTACGCTTTTGGAGGAGGTACGAGTGAGTGAATGCCAAACGGCTAACGACACCCAAGGAAAAAGTTCAAGAACTCCAAGAAAAGCTAGGTCATGCGGCCAAGGAGAACAACAAGCGTAAATTCCATGCCTTGTACGACAAAGTCTACCGGTGGGATGTGCTAGGCGAAGCCTGGAAACGGGTGAAAGCGAATAAGGGAGCTGCGGGAGTGGATGCCGTAACGCTCGCTGAAATCGAGAAACAAGGAGTCACGAGATTTCTCAAAAGCTGTGAGCGAGAACTGAAAGCAGGCAGCTACCATCCGCAGCCGGTACGGCGGCACTATATCCCGAAGAAAGACGGGAAGCCAAGACCACTAGGCATCCCTACGGTACGAGACCGAGTCCTACAGATGGCAACGAAACTGGTGATTGAACCCATCTTTGAAGCCGATTTTAGAGAAGTCTCCTTCGGATTTCGCCCGAAGCGAAGTGCAAAAGGAGCACTGGAACGAATCCGGAAAGCCTGCAACCGCAAAGGAAATTGGATAGTCGACGTCGATATCCAAGGCTACTTCGACCATATCAATCAGGAGAAGCTCATGAAGTTAATACAAATGCGTATCAATGACAGGCGGATCTTGAAACTCATACGGAAGTGGCTGGGGGCGGGAGTGATGGAAGAAGGAAAGGTACGGCGCTCCGATCTAGGGACACCCCAAGGTGGTGTCATTTCGCCCCTGCTGGCGAATAACTATTTGAACTACTTTGACCGGTTATGGGAAAAACACGGAAGTGGATGGGGAGAACTGACGAGGTATGCAGACGACTTCGTCGTGGTCTGTAAAACCAAAAAGGATGCAGAACATGCGTATGAACTCATCCGCACCATTATGGAACGTCTAGAACTCACGCTACATCCGACCAAAACCCGCATTGTAGGTCTGTGGACAGGAGACGAAGGCTTCGACTTCTTAGGAATGCACCACCGAAAAACGAAAGCAGAAACTTCTCAAGGGAAGGTGTACTATACCACCCAGCAGTGGCTAACGAAGAAGGCAGAGGAACGGATCCGAGGCGTGGTCAAAGACCGGTTAGCACCGCCTGGAATGCGCTGGAAATCGTTTGAGGAACACGTGGAATGGCTCAATCCAAAGATTCAAGGATGGAGAAACTACTATTACACGAAATACAGCCAAAAGAGGTTAGCGAAGCTGGATTGGTATATTTTGCAGCGATTTACCCGGTGGTATGCAAAGAAGAGAAATCGGAGGAGATGGATGAGTTCATTCCCGGAGGTCAAGTATATGGCCAATAAATGTGGACTAAAAACGCTATTGTAATCTGCATGCCCATGAATGACAAACATCGGAAAGCCGTATGAGGGAAAACCTCACGTACGGTTTGATGAGGAGGGGCTGGTTTGAAGCCAGCCCTTTACTCTAGACTGAAACCGTCTTTTTTACATTTAGCTGATAAATCCCCCTTAGAATGGGCCTAAATCCACCCCCGATTAGACACTTTGTAAAATCAATTTCAAGAAACCTGTTATGTTTACCTAAATTTTGGGTAATGGGAACCGTTGGGCTTTTTTTGTTGCCTAGTTTGCACTCTTTTATTCGCTTAGGCGTATGCTTCCGAACGTGCTTTAAGGGAAGAAGTCATGCAGTGAAGCCTATGCCCATCACAATCACAGGAGGATGAACAAACGCATGAAAAAAATGTGGCGAAGCCTGATGACTGGAGTCCTTGGGGTGTCGATGCTGTTCGGTTCACTGGCAAGTGTATCCGCAGCGCCGACGCCTAAGGACATTCAGGGACACTGGGCACAGAAGCAACTACAGAGCTGGCTGGACAAAGGATACCTCGGCGGTTATCCTGACGGAACGGTGAAGCCGAACAAGGCTATTACCCGTGGTGAATATGTGGCACTGATCAACCGCCTGTTCGGGTTCACCGAGACGGCTTCCATTAGCTTCACGGATGTGAAGACATCCAACTGGGTCTACAGTGAAGTAGCCAAGGCGGTCAAAGCCGGCTACATCGGCGGGTATGAGAACAATACCTTCCGGGCCAATAACCCGCTTACCCGCCAAGAGGCTGCAGTCATTGCTGCCAAGGTGCTTAAGCTAGGGACAAGCTCCAATGCGATTAAATTCAAGGACAATGCCCAGATCGCGGCATGGGCCAAGGCTGCTGTAGCAGCGGCGTCCGATAAGAAGATCATCAACGGTTATCCTGACGGCACCTTCGGTCCGAAGAAATCGCTGACCCGTGCCGAAGCAGTGGGCATCATCAGCAATTCGGTAGCCCACAAGCCAGGAACTGGCGGCGGAGTAATCCCGACTCCAACACCGGTTGCAACCCCAACTCCAACAGCAACACCTGTACCGAGCACCAGCCCAACAGCTACTCCGGTTCCAGGCGGTAGCGGTGGCGGTACTGGCGGCGGCGGAGGAGGCGGTGGCGGTGGCGGCGGCAACGTGAGCCAGCCATCGGTGAGCAATGTGACTTATGGTCATGTCGGTTCAGTGACTGCAGATGTGTATGTTACGCCTTCTGTAACAGGAGCGGTGTACTATGTTGTAGCTCCTTACAGCACGAACGCAACAACACCAACTGCGGTGCAAGTGAAGGACGGATTGATTAGTGCAAACTCTGCTGGAGTTCATTCCGGCAAAATCGCAACAACTGCCAACACTACCGTTACATTCTCGGTATATGGTCTGAATGCAGGTACAGAGTACACTGTATACGTTGCCCTGACTGATACTTCCGGCAACTGGTCCGGCGTAACGCCGCTTCAGTTGAAGACAGCAGCCGGCACGGACACTTCCGTTACCCAGGTTGGAATCACCAGTGTAGCTAGTGTGTCAGCTGAAGTATATGCGAGCTATGGCAAGGCAGGCGTACTACCAGTTCCGCTGAAATACGTGGTGGTGAAGGCGGACGAAGCTGACCCTACAGCCCAACAAATTTCTGAAGGAAAGAACAGCGCTGGCGTTCACTTGACAACACCTATGGCAGGTACACTTACAGGTAACCCGGCTATGAAACAAAGCATTAACCTGACGGGACTCACTGCCAATACAGCGTATAAAGTCTTCTTTATCACTGATTCGAGTGGCAACCTCTCTCCAGTAGAGATTCTGCGGGTCCATACGAAATAAGCAGTTTTTAAAGCTGCATCACCCGGTCCGGCTGGGGCGACTTTACGCTCCGGCCGGGCTTTTTTCATAAATGGGCTTGTGAAGGGGCTTGTGCATGACACCTTTTGTTAGTTAGATGTAAAGGCTGACAGCTTTTGTTTTTTACTTAGCCCTGACAATTTGCTATAATGAAAAGGTAAACAAAGGAGGAGTGCCTTATGCAATTCAGCATTCGAGGTCAACAAATTGAAGTGACCGACGCTTTGAGAGACTATGTTGATAAGAAGCTCAGCAGACTTGAGAAGTACTTCGAAGCACCCCCTACCTCAGAAGGATATGTGACGCTTGGCGTCGTTCGCGGCCTTCATACGGTGGAAGTGACTATCCCTCTGTCCGGTGTGACGCTTCGTGCTGAAGACCGCAGTGACGATATGTATGCCTCCATTGATGCCGTAGTGGACAAGCTGGAACGTCAGATCCGCAAGCACAAGACCAAGCTGAACCGCAAGTTCCGTCAGGAAGGCAGTCTGAAGACCCTGTTTGTTGAAGGGGCAGGCAGCTCTGTTGCGGTTGAAGAGCAGGAGCAGGATTACGATGATCTTGAGGTTGTGCGGAACAAACGGTTCACCTTGAAGCCTATGGATGTGGAAGAAGCGATTCTGCAGATGAACATGATCGGACATACGTTCTTCGTGTTCTCCAACATTGACACCTCTGAAGTCAGCGTTGTTTACAAGCGCGATGACGGCAAATACGGACTGATTGAACAGGGATAACCCGGGTTACCCGAGGGCGCTCAGTTCAGCCTGAAGCAGACAATGAGATGAGCCCCTATTCGCCTCTAGCGAATAGGGCTCTTGTGCGTATATACACCAGATTCACTGAAATGCCATTCTTTGTCCTTTATTAAGCGGATTATACAGAATAAGGTTAGGGCGGCTTGTATTGCGGCTTCTCTTACAAACTGTTACAATTTATGAAGCAGCGGAATCGAAATTTGATCTGGCCCTTTCACTTAAGTCTTGAGGATGGGCTCGGTTCCACCATCTGTGTTGCATGAAAGGGGTTAACCATGCTAGGACTTGTTAAAAAAATATTTGGAGATACCAACGAACGTGATGTTAAACGTCTCATGAAGACGGTCGAAGTCATTAATGGTCTGGAGCCGGATTTCGTCAAGCTGACGGATGAAGAGCTGCGGGCGAAGACAGAAGAATTCCGCGCCCGGATTGAGAAGGGCGAGACGCTGGAGGAGCTTCTTCCCGAGGCATTTGCTACCGTACGCGAAGCTTCCAAACGGACGCTGGGCATGCGGCATTTTGACGTTCAGCTGGTTGGGGGCATGGCGCTGCATGAGGGCCGCATCTCCGAGATGAAGACCGGTGAAGGCAAGACGCTGGTTGGAACGCTGCCGGTATATCTGAATGCGCTCCTGGGCAAAGGCGTGCATGTCGTAACCGTCAATGACTACCTGGCTCAGCGCGACAGCGCACAAATGGGACAAATCTATAATTTCCTGGGCATGACCGTCGGGGTGAACCTCAACGGCATGGATCATAATGATAAACAACAGGCGTACGCCTGCGATATTACGTATGGAACAAACAATGAATTCGGGTTCGATTATCTGCGCGATAACATGGTGCTCTATAAGGAACAGATGGTACAGCGCCCGCTGTACTTCTGTATCATTGACGAGGTGGACTCCATCTTGATCGATGAGGCGCGGACGCCGCTGATCATCTCCGGGCAGGCCGAGAAGTCGACAGAGCTGTATTATGCAGCCGACCGGTTCGTCAAGAAGCTGACGCCTGAAGAAGACTACACCATCGATATTAAGGTGAAGTCCGTTGCGCTGACCGAGAAGGGCGTGGCTACGGCGGAGAAGGCTTTTGGCATCGAGAACCTGTATGATCACAGCCATGTTACGCTGAACCATCATATCGTGCAGGCGCTGAAGGCGAACGCTATTATGCGCCGGGACGTAGACTATGTAGTCAATGATGATGAGGTTATGATCGTCGACGAGTTCACGGGACGTCTTATGCAGGGCCGCCGTTACAGCGACGGGCTGCACCAGGCGATTGAAGCCAAGGAAGAGATTGAAGTGCAGAATGAGAGCATGACGCTCGCTACAATCACCTTCCAGAACTACTTCCGTATGTACCGCAAGCTGGGCGGCATGACCGGTACAGCGAAGACGGAGGAAGAAGAATTCAAGAAGATCTATGGCCTGGAGGTTCTCCAGGTGCCTACGAATAAGCCGAACCAGCGGGTTGATATGCCGGATGTCGTCTACAAAAGCGAGAACGGCAAGTTCAACGCGGTCGTGAATGAAATTGTGGAACGCCACAAAAAGAATCAGCCTGTACTTGTAGGTACAGTATCCATTGAGAACTCCGAACGCGTATCGGAAATGCTGAAGCGCAAGGGTGTGCGGCACCAGGTGCTGAATGCCAAGCATCATGCGGCCGAAGCTGAAATCATCTCTTACGCCGGTCAGCCGGGCACCGTTACAATTGCCACCAACATGGCCGGACGCGGTACGGATATTGTGCTGGGTGAAGGCGTTACTGATCTTGGCGGCTTGCACATCATTGGTACAGAACGTCATGAATCGCGCCGGATTGACAACCAGCTTCGCGGACGTGCCGGACGCCAGGGTGACCCGGGCTCCACGCAGTTCTACCTGTCACTGGGTGATGAGCTGATGAAGCGCTTCGGAGCAGACAACGTGCTCAACATGATGGACCGCCTCGGCTTCGAGGAGGACCAGCCGATTGAGAGCCGGATGATTACCCGGGCGGTGGAATCCGCGCAGAAGCGGGTAGAAGGCAACAACTTCGACATCCGCAAAGTCGTCCTGCAATATGATGACGTGATGAACCAGCAGCGCGAGATTATCTACAAGCAGCGCCGTGAGATTCTGGAGTCTGACAATATTAAGGACATCGTAGTTGAGATGATCAAGCCGGTTATCGACCGCGTAGTCAATGCTCACTGTAGCGATGATATCCCTGAGAACTGGGAGCTGCAGGAGGTTGCAGACTATGTGAACAGCAAGCTGCTGGATGAGAATGAACTGACCCGTGATGATCTGTGGGGCAAGGAAGTCGATGAAATGATCGAATTCATCTTCGGCCGCGTCCTTGAGAAATATGCTGCACGTGAAGAGCGTCTGGGCTCCGAACTGGTTCGCGAATTCGAGAAAGTCATTGTCCTGCGTTCCGTAGACAGCAAATGGATGGATCACATCGATGCGATGGATCAGCTTCGTCAAGGGATTCACCTCCGTGCTTACGGCGGTACCGATCCGCTGCGCGAATATCAGTTCGAGGGCTTCGAGATGTTCAACGCTATGACAGCGAACATCCAGGAAGAAGTCGCGACCTATATTATGAAGGCGCATATCGAGACCAACCAGGAACGGCAGTCGGTCGTGGAAGAGAACAAAATCTCCACGAACGCCGAGCCGGCTGAGAAGCGTCCAGTGCATGTGGAATCCACCGTCGGTCGGAACGATCCATGCCCATGCGGCAGCGGCAAGAAGTACAAGAACTGCCACGGCCAGGCGTAAGATGTGTCCGGTGAAATAATGAGCAGGCATTAAGCTGCGAATACCTTTCACCCTACTGCACTTCCGGTGTTGTTCACTGGCACTTGGGTTTATATTGACAATAAAAGGCGGCTGGGCCCGGGGGACTCCCCGTTTGCGGCCCGGCTGCTTTTTTGGGCTTCGGATGTCATGTTGAAAGCGAAGCGGGACTTGAAGTGGATCGGTTGTTCACCTAATTAGGGTGGAAGTAACGAAGGGGAAGTTTGGAACTGTAGGAGCGGTAGCGTCCGCCTTTGTGCCCGGATTGAATCCGCTGAGCGGTATAATCAAATGAATCTGGGCACAACAGCGGCCGGAAGTCCAAACATTCACCGCAGTTACGATGTACACCTAATATGGAATTCATCCGAACCACAGACTGTTCAGGCGAAGCTGAACAACATGCCCCCGCAGCCCAATCAGCACCGGCGCAATATTTTATTATGAAAGGTGATGTGATCCAAGTGATCGATCCTAATGTGAAGCAGGACCTGCGTGAAATCGGCAAGAAATTAACCAACCTTAGGGGGTCACTTTGACTTAGACCTGAAGCTGGAGATTATCGCGAACTTTGAAGAGAAGATGGCGGCGCCTGGATTCTGGGATGATCCCGAGCAGGCGCAGAGCGTGATCAGTGAGATGAACGCCGTGAAATCGGTGGTGGACCAATATCATAAGCTGCAGCAGGAATATGACGATGCCGAGATGATGGTCGAGCTGGCCGATGAGGAAGGCGACGATGCCCTGGCTGCCGAGATGGCGGAGACGATCCGCGGGATCAGCGGCAGAGTGGATGAGTTCGAGCTGCAACTGCTGCTCAATCAGCCATACGATAAGCTCAATGCGATTCTGGAGCTGCATCCGGGTGCAGGCGGCACCGAGTCCCAGGACTGGGGCCAGATGCTGCTGCGTATGTACACACGCTGGGCCGAGAAGCGCGGCTTCAAGGTCGAGGTGCTGGATTACCTGCCGGGGGATGAAGCGGGAATCAAGAGTGTAACGCTGCTCATTAAAGGGCACAATGTGTATGGATACCTCAAGGCCGAGAAGGGTGTGCACCGGCTGGTGCGTATTTCGCCTTTTGACTCCTCGGGCAGACGCCATACCTCCTTCGTATCCTGTGATGTCATGCCGGAGATTTCGGATGATGTTGAAGTGGAGATCCGTACCGAGGATCTGAAGATTGATACGTACCGGGCCAGCGGCGCGGGCGGTCAGCATATTAATACGACAGACTCGGCTGTGCGTATCACGCATATTCCTACCGGGGTGGTGGTGACGTGTCAGAATGAGCGTTCCCAGATCAAGAACCGGGAGCAGGCGATGAAGATGCTGCGGTCCAAGCTCTATGAGCGCAAAATTCAGGAGCAGCAGGCCGAGCTGGATGAGATTCGCGGCGAGCAATCAGACATCGCTTGGGGCAGCCAGATCCGCTCGTATGTGTTCCATCCGTACAGCATGGTGAAGGATCACCGCACTTCGGTGGAGACCGGCAACGTCGGCGCAGTCATGGACGGCGATCTGGACGGGTTCATCGACGGCTATCTGCGCAGTCAGATCAAGACGGAAGCTGAATAAACGTAACCCTATTCCTACGCGTCTTCGGAGGTGTAGGGATTTTTTTCTGAACATAAAGGAGCAGGGCACAACGATGCAAAAAATCAATTCACGCAACAAACCTCCGCTGATTCCCTTGAACGGGCCGCTGCGCCATACCGTGGATATCGCACTGATTCTGATCGGCTCGCTGATTACGGGGCTGGCGTTCAACCTGTTCTTCCTGCCTAATCAGATTGCTTCTGGCGGCGTATCGGGACTATCCGTGCTGGCCGAGGCCTGGTTCGGCGCGGAGCCGGCGTTCACGCAGTGGGCGCTGAACATTCCGCTGTTCATTCTCGGTGTCATCTTCCTCGGGAAGCAATATGGCATCCGCTCGTTGCTGGGGAGCTTCGTGCTGCCGCTATTCATCTACTTGACCAAAGACGGTCCAGTACCGACCACGAATCCGCTGCTTGCTTCTATTTATGGGGGGATTGGCGTGGGACTCGGGCTCGGGTTAGTCTTCCGGGGGCGCGGCTCGACAGGCGGACTGACCATCGCGGCGCAGATTATCCAGAAGCTCACCGGCTTCAGCTTCTCGCTGTCCGTGGTGCTGCTGGATGGGACGGTGATCACACTGGCTGCTTTTGTGCTGGGGATGGAGCAGGCGATGTATGCCCTGATCGGGCTGTTCGTCACCGGCCGGGTCATTAATGCGCTGGAGGTAGGCTTCAGCGTAACGAAGGTCGCGTATATCATCTCGGATCACACGGAGGCGATCTCCCAGGCGATTCTGAATGATCTGGACCGCGGGCTGACGAAGCTGAATGCGCAAGGCGGCTACACCGGAGATAACCGGACTGTGCTGATGGTCGTGGTAGGCCAGAACGAAATTGCCAGATTGAAGGCGATTGTCCGCTCGGTGGATCCGGGGGCTTTTGTCATTATTACGGAGGCGCATGAGGTGCTGGGCGAAGGATTCAAAAGAGAAGCGTAGATTTCCTTGATTAAGGGGCTCTGCGCTTCTTTTTTAGCTGGAAAAAGGCCTGAATAAAGTTGACGTTACATGTTGTATTTATATTAATACGGTCGTATAATAATACATATTTGCAGAACGGTCAGGACCGGGCGATAATGATAGAAATGAGATAGAGGAAGCGGGGATGACAGTGACAGGCAAGCTGAGAGCGGCAATTGTCGGATCAACAGGATATGGGGGCGTAGAGCTGATCAGGCTGCTGCAGGGCCACCCGGATATTGAGATTACTTCAGTGATCTCCTCATCGAGCGCAGGAGCGCCGATCGAGGAGGGCTTCCCGCATCTGACGGGAATTGTACAGCGTAACCTGGATGGCGTCGATGCCGCCGAGATTGCGGGCCGGGCCGATGTTGTTTTTACAGCAACTCCTTCCGGGGTGAGCGCGAAGCTGGTGCCGCAGCTGCTGGAGGCAGGGCTTAAGGTCGTGGATCTGTCGGGCGACTTCCGGCTGAAGAATGGTGCGGAGTATGAAGAGTGGTATAAGCATCCGGCTCCGCCGGTGGCGTATCTGGAGCAGGCAATCTACGGGTTATGCGAGGTGTATGGTGAACAGGCGGCAGGCGTGGACTTTATCTCGAATCCCGGGTGTTACCCGACAGCGTCGCTGCTGGGGCTGGTGCCGGCACTGGCCGCAGGCTGGATTAAGCCGGACAGCATCATTATCGATGCGAAATCCGGGGTGTCCGGGGCGGGGCGGGGTACGAGCCTGATGGTGCATTTTGCCGAGATTAATGAGAACTTCAAAGCCTACAAAATGAACAAGCATCAGCACATCCCGGAAATCGAGCAGGTGCTGAGCGATATCGCCCAGGAGAAGGTAACCGTTACATTCACTACGCATCTGGTGCCGATGACCCGGGGGATTATGAGCACGATGTATGCCAGTCTGACGGGTGAACACAGCGAGCGGGAACTGGTGGACTTATACCGTAACTATTATGCAGACCGGCCGTTTGTGCGGGTGCGCGAGCCCGGCATCGTTCCGGCGACGAAGGAAGTCAGCGGATCGAATTATTGCGATATCGGCTTCGCCACAGATGCACGTACCGGGCGGGTCACTATCGTGTCGGTCATCGACAATGTTGTTAAGGGCGCAGCAGGGCAGGCGATTCAGAACCTGAATTTGATGATGGGATGGGAGGAAACCCGCGGGCTGGGCTACACACCAGTGTATCCATAAGCTATTTGCGGTCAAACATACATGAGCGAGCATTCATTATATACCGTCGTTGACGGCGGAAGCATTACTGCACCCAAAGGATTCATTGCCGGAGGCCTGCACTGCGGTCTCAAAAAAACCGAGCGCAACGACCTCGCCGCGATCCGCTGTGAGGTGCCTGCGACGGCGGCGGCGGTATATACGACTAATGTGTTTCAGGCAGCTCCGCTGAAGGTGACGCGCGAGAGTCTGGCGGACGGAACGCTGCAGGCGGTTATTGTGAACAGTGGTAACGCGAATGCCTGCACAGGTGAGCAAGGAGAGGCGGATGCGTATGAGATGCGTGCGGCCGCTGCCCGCCATCTGGGTGTGAACGAGCTGGATGTGGCGGTGGCGTCAACCGGCGTGATCGGCGAGCTGCTGAAGATGGATTGTGTGCGCAGCGGGATTGAAGGGCTGCCGGAGAAGCTGGATGCGGGTGCTGCCGGTGCCGAGGAGTTCAGCCAGGCGATACTGACAACCGATCTGGTCAAAAAAGAAAGCTGCGTAAAAGTAACGGTAGGCGGGACAGAGGTCATCATTGCCGGAGCCGCGAAGGGCTCCGGGATGATTCACCCGAATATGGCGACGATGCTGGGCTTCATGACCACGGATGTGCTCATTGATGGAGAGGATCTGCTGGGCCTGCTGCGCACGGCGACGAATTCTACTTTTAATATGATTACTGTCGATGGCGATACTAGTACGAATGACATGCTGGTCGCCATGGCCAGCGGGCTGGCGGGCAATGAGAAGCTGACGCGGGAGCATGCGGATTGGGAGGCTTTTGCGGCGGCGTTCACGCATGTGTGCCGTAGTCTGGCGATGGCGATTGCCCGGGACGGAGAAGGCGCAACGAAGCTGATCGAGGTGCAGGTGAGCGGGGCGGTGCAGGATGAGGCGGCCGCAGCGATTGCCAAGACGGTGGTCGGCTCCAGCCTGGTGAAATCGGCGATCTTCGGTGCGGATGCCAACTGGGGACGGATCATCGCGGCAGTAGGCCGCGCAGGTGTTCCGGTCTCGCCGGAACGGGTGGATATTAAGCTGGGTGAGATCGAGGTGCTGCGCGGATCGCGTCCGGTGGCTTTTGATGAGGAACAGGCACTGCATTATCTGCAAAAAACGGATACCGTGCTGATCTCGGTCACCCTGTCGGATGGAAGCGGCAGTGCTACCGCCTGGGGCTGTGACCTTACGTATGATTATGTGCGGATCAATGCGGCTTACCGGACGTAACCTGCGCGAATGCGCGGGGATTGGCGGCCGGAAGCTTATATAGAGGGGGCAGGAAGATGGCGTTAGAGAGGCTGTTCGTGATGAAATGCGGCGGGAGTACGCTGGCGGCACTGCCCGATTCGTTCTTCGAGGATTTGCGGGAGCTGCAGCGAAGCGGGGTTCAGCCGGTTATTGTCCACGGCGGCGGCCCGGCGATCTCCGGCAATCTGGAGAAGCTCGGCATCGAGAGCAGCTTCGTGAACGGGCTGCGGGTGACGACGGAAGAGGTGCTGGATGTCGTTGAGATGACGCTGGCGGGAAGCATTAACAAGGCGATTGTCCGCCGGATTCAGTCCAGCGGGGGCCGGGCGCTCGGACTGTCGGGCGTAGACGGTAACCTGATTGTGGCGCGTCCGGTGGCGAATCATCTGGAGGTTGGTCTGGTAGGAGAAGTCGTGCAGGTCCAGGCGGAGATTGTGACGGGTATCCTCGGGATGGGCTATATCCCCGTTATTGCGCCGGTTGGCGTGGATGCCGAAGGCCAGCGGTATAATATTAATGCGGACACTGCGGCAGGAGCCGTTGCTTCTTATATAGAGTCGCCAAGGATGATTGTCGTTACAGATGTGCCGGGGATTATGCGGACGGTGGAAGGCGAGAAAGTGGTGCTTCCCTCCGTAACTGTGGCCCAGATTGAAGAGCTCATTGCGAGCGGGGAAATCTACGGCGGGATGATTCCCAAGGTGCGCGCAGCGATGGATTGCATCCAGGGTCAGGTGTCTGAGGTTATTATTGTCGACGGCAGCGAGCCTTGTGTACTTAGCCGGGTGCTGCAGGGCGAGGCGCTGGGGACGCGGATTGTAAGGTAACAGAGATTCATCTGATGAATACTATTAGACGCGCTGACGGGGAGCCGCAGCAGCATGGTGGGAGAGTGAATGAGAATGAGTGAGCTGACGCAAACAGAACAAAATTCTTTGACAGGGGCGACGCAGGGACGTTCCGGGAAAGCGGACAGACAGGAAGCGGCTGCCGCTCCTGCCAAGCTGAGTGCGGTATTCCCGTCTTACGCCAGATACGATATCAGCCTGGTCAAGGGCCAGGGAAGCTGGGTCTGGGATGATCAGGGCAACAAGTACCTGGACTTCATGTGCGGACTGGCTGTCACCAGTCTGGGCCATGCCCCGGAGAAGGTCGGTGCGAAGCTGAAGGCCCAGATTGATACGCTGTGGCATGTCTCGAACCTGTTCCACATTCCGGGCCAGGACCGGGTAGCGGCGCTGCTGACCGCGAATAGCTGTGCGGATCAGGTCTTCTTCTGCAACAGCGGAGCAGAAGCGAATGAAGCGGCCATCAAGCTGGCACGCCGGTATCACCAGAAGGTGAAAGGGACAGACCGCTATGAAGTGATCACCTTCGAGCAATCATTCCACGGCCGTACCTTGGCTACACTGACAGCTACAGGACAGTCGAAGGTTAAGGAAGGCTTCCTGCCGCTGCCGGCAGGCTTCAAGACCGTACCGCTGCATGACCTGGAGGCGCTGAAGGCAGCCATTACCGAGCATACAGCAGCAATTATGCTGGAGATGGTGCTGGCCGAGGGCGGCGTTCTTGAGGTACAGCAGGAGTTCCTGGATGCCGTCGTGGCGCTGTGCAAGGAGCATGGCCTGCTGCTGATCGTGGACGAAGTCCAGACGGGTATGGGCCGGACCGGCAAGCTGTTCGCTCATCAGCATTACGGCATTGAGCCGGATATCTTCACCCTGGCCAAAGGGGTAGCCAGCGGCTTCCCGGCCGGTGTCATGCTCGGCAAAGGCTATCTGCGCGAGGCCTTCAGCCCGGGCAGCCATGCCAGCACCTTCGGCGGCACCCCGCTGGCGGCGGCAGTAATGGAAGCGACCATTGAGACGATGCTGGAGGATAATCTGCCGCAGCGGGCTGCGGAGATGGGCGAGTACTTAACCGGACAGCTGAAGGAGAAGCTGGCAGATACCTCCTTCGTGAAGGAGATTCGCGGCAAAGGCCTGCTGATCGGCATTGAGTGCCAGGAGCCGGTGGCGGAGATTGTGCTCGCCGGACAGAAGCGCGGACTGCTGTTCGTCCAGGCCGGACCGAATGTGATCCGGCTGCTGCCGAATTTCTATGTCACTGCTGACGAGATCGATCAGGCGGTGGACATCCTGTCAGAACTCATTCATACTTATGCTAATCAAGCAAACGGGGAGGCCCATTCATGAGTCAGGGAACACCAGGCGTTACAGAGACGATTGCCGCACAGCTCAAAGGGCGTGATCTGCTGGAGCTGAATGACTATACTCCGGAGGAAATCACGTATTTGATTGATCTGGCGATTGAGCTGAAGCGCAAGCAGAAGAACGGCGAGGTCTACCAGCCGCTGCTGGGCAAGACGATTGGACTGATCTTTGAGAAGTCCTCTACCCGGACACGGGTATCTTTTGAAGTAGGGATGTATCAGCTCGGCGGCCATGCGCTGTTCCTGAGCAAGAACGACATTCAGCTTGGCCGCGGCGAGACGGTTGGGGATACCGCCCAGGTGATGTCGCGTTATCTGGACGGGATTATGATCCGTACCTTCGGCCATGATAAAGTGGAAGAACTAGCCCGGTATGCCTCAGTGCCTGTGATCAACGGCCTGAGCGATCTGGCGCATCCGTGCCAGGTGCTGGCAGACTACCAGACCGTGTATGAGCACAAGGGCAAGCTGAAAGGCCTGAAGCTGGCTTATATCGGAGACGGCAATAATATGGCGCATTCCCTGCTGATCGGCGGCGCCAAGCTGGGCGTACATGTCGCAGTGGCCGGACCGGAGGGCTACGAGCCGGACGAGGCGGTTGTGGCGGAGGCGCGCGCGATTGCCAAGGAGACCGGCTCAATCATCACAATCACCCGCAGCCCGCAGGAAGCGGTGCAGGATGCCGATGTGATCTATACAGATGTCTGGGCGAGCATGGGCTTCGAGGCCGAGCAATTGGCGCGTGAAGCAGCGTTCAAGGACTATCAGGTCAATGAGGAGCTGGTCAAAGGCGCAAAGAGCGACTACCTGTTCCTGCACTGCCTGCCGGCCCACCGGGAGGAAGAGGTCAGCACGGGCGTCATCGACGGCCCGAACTCGGTCATCTTCGACCAGGCGGAGAACCGCCTGCATGCGCAGAAGGCGCTGATGGCGGCTCTGATGGGCTAATTGGAAATCAGCCGCTAATGATCTAGAGTGACTTTTAGATTGAAACAGGGAAGCCTTGTTTCGGTCTTATCTTATACAATACATCCTTAAATAGGATGAACAGGAGTGTATCCTGTTAGATTTCCGGTGCGTAGCAACGGAGTGAATTTTGGAACTGTAGGAGCGTCAGCGTCCGCCTTTGTCTACGGATTTCAACCGCGAAGAGCGGTCTCAATCAGGAAATCTGTAGACAACAGCGGCCGAAAGTCCAAATATTCACGCAGCTTGCGTCGGGGCACCGGATGTCTAACGCTTGTCAGCTCCTGGCTCATCTTATCACCCTCCACACCGAAAGGAAGCCAACCCCATGCCAAAAGAAAAAATCGTACTCGCCTATTCCGGCGGGCTGGATACCTCAGTCATTCTGAAATGGCTGAAAGAAACCTATGATGCGGAGATTATCGCCTTCACCGCCGATATCGGCCAGAAGGAAGAGCTGGACGGCCTGGAAGAGAAGGCGCTCGCTACCGGCGCATCCAAGGTCTATATCGATGACCTGCGCGATGAATTCGCCAGTGACTTCATCTACCCGATGTTCCAGGCGGGTGCGCTCTATGAGGGTCAATATCTGCTCGGAACGAGCATTGCCCGTCCGCTGATCGCTAAGCGTATGGTGGATATCGCCATCGCTGAAGGCGCTACTGCCATTGCCCATGGTGCAACCGGCAAAGGGAACGACCAGGTGCGCTTCGAGCTGAACGCTGCCGCGTTGTCGCCAAGCATCAAGGTGATCGCACCTTGGCGTCTGGAAGAGTTCCGCAACCAGTTCCCGGGCCGTGCGGAGATGATCGCCTATGCGGAAGCTAACGGCATTCCGGTGCAGGCCTCAGCCGCCAAGCCGTATTCAATGGACCGAAATCTGCTGCACATCAGTTATGAGAGCGGCGTGCTCGAAGATCCTTGGTTCGATCCAAGCGCACCGGAGAACAAGGAAATGTTCCTGCTCTCCAATGCGCCTGAAGATGCTCCGGATGAAGCGGAATATCTGGAGCTGGACTTCGTGAAGGGCGACTGCGTAGCTCTGAACGGCGAGCCGTTATCCCCGCTGCAGGTGATGGAGAAGCTCAATGAGCTGGGCGGCAAGCACGGGATCGGCCGTGTGGATATGGTGGAGAACCGTTTTGTCGGCATGAAGAGCCGCGGCGTGTATGAGACCCCGGGCGGAACCATTCTGTTCACCGCTCACCGCAAAATGGAGTCCATCACCATGGACCGCGAGGTCATGAACCTGCGCGACAGCCTGATCACCCGTTACAGCACGCTGGTGTATAACGGCTTCTGGTTCGCACCAGAGCGGCTGGCGATGCAGGCGCTGGTGCAAGAGAGCCAGAAGAACGTAACCGGTACGGTACGTGTGAAGCTCTACAAGGGCAATATCATCGGTGCCGGAGTTAAGAGCCCGGTCAGCCTGTACAATCCGGATATCGCTACGATGGAGGCAGATCCTACCCAGGCGTATGACCAGGGCGATGCGACCGGCTTCATCCGGCTGAATGCCCTGCGCCTCAAGGTGTCAGCGGGCGTAGAGGAATCCAAGAAGTAGAAGCGTATAGCCGCTGGAGCGGTATTTTATAGACCATATACTATAGAAGCGGACACAGAAGGCCGTTCCTCCCATCCGGACAGGGGCGGCCCTTCTACCGTCCATAAGGAGGGAACATCAGGTGAGCAAGCTGTGGGGCGGACGTTTTACCAAAGGAACGAACAAGCTGGTGGAGGAATATACGGCTTCGATCGGCTTCGATCAGGCGCTGGCTGAAGAGGATGTGCAGGGCAGTCTCGCCCATGTGACGATGCTGGGGAAATGCGGCATTCTGCCGCAGGAGGATGTAGAGACGATCAAGGGCGGACTCGCCAAGGTGCTGGAGAAGGTGCGGGCGGGGGAGATTGAGTTCTCGGTCGCCGATGAAGACATCCACATGAATATTGAAAAGAACCTGATCGCAGAGATCGGCCCGGTCGGCGGCAAGCTGCACACTGGCCGCAGCCGCAACGACCAGGTGGCGACAGATATGCACCTCTACCTGCGGAACCGGGTGGTGGAGCTGGTAGCGCTGCTGCATGACCTGCAGGAAGCGCTGATCGGGCAGGCCAAAGACAATGTGGAGACCATTGTCCCCGGCTATACCCATCTGCAGCGGGCACAGCCAATTCTGTTCGCCCATCATCTGCTTGCCTACGTGTCGATGTTCCGCCGCGATGCGGAGCGTCTGACCGACAGCTACAAGCGGATCAATGTGCTGCCGCTGGGCGCTGGCGCGCTGGCGGGAACGACGTTCCCGATCAACCGCCACTTCGTGGCCGAGCAGCTTGGCTTCGACAGCGTGTACGAGAACAGCCTGGATGCCGTCAGCGACCGTGACTTCATCGTCGAGTTCCTGGCGAATGCTTCGCTGGTTATGACCCATCTGTCGCGGCTCAGCGAGGAGCTGGTGCTGTGGAGCAGCACCGAATTCAGCTTCGTGGAGCTGGACGATGCCTTCTGCACCGGCAGCAGCATCATGCCGCAGAAGAAGAACCCGGATGTGCCGGAGCTGGTGCGCGGCAAGACGGGCCGTGTCTACGGCAACCTGATCGGTCTGCTGACCGTGCTGAAGTCGCTCCCGCTGGCCTACAATAAGGATATGCAGGAAGACAAGGAAGGCATGTTCGATACGGTGGCTACGTTAACGGGTGCCTTGCAGCTGTTCGCGCCGATGATCTCCACGATGAAGGTGAACAAGACGCGGATGCGCGAAGCCGTGAATACGGACTTCTCCAACGCGACCGATATCGCCGACTTCCTGGTGGGCAAGGGTCTGCCGTTCCGCCAGGCGCATGAGGTAATCGGCAAAACCGTCCTGTATTGCATCAACGAAGGTAAGTTCCTGCTTGATCTGACCTTGGAAGAATTCAAGCAGTTCTCACCGCTGTTCGACGATCAAATCTATGCGGTGCTTCAGCCGGAGGCGGTCGTGAACGCCCGTAATGTCTACGGCGGCACCGCAACTGTTCAGGTGAAGGCCGCGATTGAGCGGGCCGAAGCAGACCTGCTGGCCGCTGGCGAATGGGTGAAGCAGCGCGGATCTGCTGCCCAGTAAGACCCGCCTTCCTTAACGGCGGAATTAGATGACAAGACAAAGACTGTCTCAACGGCATCGGCTGGATGCGGCGGGACAGTCTTTTTTATGAGTATACGCTTACAAATATTGCTGTAATCCTACTTCTCCAGCGGCAGCCACTTCAGCACATCGCGGATCTTAGCATCCCAATAACCCCACTCATGCTCCCCGGGTCCTTCTTCATAGGTCAGAGACAGCCCGGTCTCATCGCAGGCCTTACGGAAGGTCTGGTTGTCCTCATAGAGGAAATCCTCGGTTCCACAGCACTGATAGAGCAGCGGCTTCGGCCCCTCAGAGCGATCCACTTCCTGCAGCAGCCAGAGCAGATCTTCCGGCGTACCGGCAATGTCCTGGTCTCCGAAAATCTGCAAATACTCTTTAGACTTTTGCGACGCATCTTCCCAGTTCAGAGATTGATGCACCATATCCAGCGCCCCCGAGAGACTTGCGGCAGCGGCCCAGTTCTCCGGTTTGCGCAGTCCCAGCTTGATCGCTCCGTATCCGCCCATCGACAGTCCGGCGACGAAGTTATCCTCGCGCTTGTCCGACAACGGGAAGAAAGAGCGGGCCAGCGCAGGCAATTCCTCGCTGATGAAGGTCCAGTACCGTCCCCCTGTGGCCATATCGGTATAGAAGCTGCGGTGTACCTGAGGCATAACCACGGCGATGCCCATCTCCGCCACATAACGCTCAATCGAGGTCCGGCGGAGCCAGATCGAATCATCGTCGGACAAGCCGTGCAGCAAGTACAGCGTCGGGTGAAGCTTTCCTCTCGATACATTGCTCATTCCAATCTGCGTGGTGGTCTGCTGCGGCAGAATCACTGTCATCGAAGTACTGAGACCCAGCACCTCTGAATAGAACTTGCATTCAATCAAAGCCATTGGCGTATCCCCTTTCTGCCCACATGATAGCACAGCCCCAGCAGGAGATAAACTGTAGATTTCTCCAGATTTATTATTCCCGGGCATTGCTGCTCCCGGAGCAGAGGGAATATAATGGAAGTAGGTAGAAAGATTCAGAAGAGACGAATCTGCATACAGGACCAGGGACAGGGGCGCTTCCGGCAGCAGGCGGGACAAGCCCGATTTTACTGCCTAGGAACTAGAAATGATACATAGAAACTATTAGCCTACGGGGGAGCGAACATCATGTCCTGGACAGACCTACGGAACCGCAGCCGGGAGCGGAGCAAGGAAGCCGGCTTCACCCTGATTGAGGTGCTGGCCGCCATCGTCATCCTGTCAATCGTCTCGCTGGTGCTGACCTCCTACTTCACCCACGCGCTGTCCTACTCCAAATCCAACCAGAGCAAGACAGTCATGGTCAATCTGGCGCGCAATGCTTTGTTTTATATGGAGAAGCAGGATTTTGAGGAGCTGGAGATCTTCCTTAGAGGCAGACCTGCAACAGGATCACAGCCTGAGATTATAGGTCATCCGGCTATTCAAGCAGCCAGCTGTGTCCCGTTGACACAGACGACAGCCGATTGTAGTGCTTACAGCACTGCGGTGAGTGATGTAACTACATTAGCGAAGGTACTCAATCCCACCATTAATAACATCAATTATCATATAGACATAGAGTATCAGTCTTCTCTGCATACTGGAATGATCAATTCATCTGATTCCATTGAGAAGGCTACTGCCGAGTATCTTTTACCTGTCCGGATTAGAGTGAGAGACTCAAATCAGGGTACAACCAATGCTAAGGAGACTATAGTGGAGGGGTATATTACTGATGAGCAAATTCGTTAATCTTCTCCGCAGAGAACAGGGGTTTACTCTGATTGAACTTATCGCGGCATTATCTTTGTTCTCCCTGGTATCGGCACTGATTTATGGGGTTTTGATGTTTGGTGTACATAGTTATCAAAGGGTTACAATGGAGAATACTTTGAGAGATGAAAGTGACCTGTTAATGTCCGCTATAATTACTGAAATTTATACTTTTGCTCCTAATACAATTTATTCCGATGGTACAGATAAAACAATAGTATTGCGCAGAGATAATATCAATGGAGGAACCGACGAGGTTGAAATAGGAATAGCAGATGGACAACTGTTTATTAATGAATCTCCGACTTCGAGTTCGGCTACCCAAGGTTCTTCTGGTTCTGCAGAGATTCCTACAACGACCGATCCCTATCAAACACACACTTCGACTGAATCTAAGCTGGGGCCGGCTTCATCCATTGCTCTGGTGTGCAGTACGGATACTGTACAGTCATGTAAGAGTGGTCTGTTAAATATCAATCTTTCGCTAGTGTTAGAACGTGGGGATACAAGACGGCAGCTTGACCTTGAGAGCAAATTCGGATTCTAGGAGCGGTGGGCAGAAATGGGAATGGGGCAAAATAAAAAGACTAGGCAGCCTGGGGTATTCTCCTTTGTACATTCTGAACGCGGATCTGCACTCGTGCTGGTAATGTTCATCGTTCTTCTCCTTACTATTCTTGGAACGGCAGTTCTTAGTGCTACTATTGGAGGTGCCCAGAGAAGTGAGATAAGAGAGAATGATGTGCAGTCCCTGCACCTTGCCCAGAAGGGGCTTAATGAAGCTGCTGCATATATTCAGTCTGAGCTGAGAGGATTGCAGCTGGAGGATATTGACCCGTATAGCTTAGGAGTGATTCTTGCGAAACTGGACCAGAACAAATCGAGTCTGAAAGTAGCTACAGAATTACAATCTACTAGCCGTGGGGAAGTTGATGGCATCAAATACGATGAGTCTAAAGATAAAAAAATCACAAAACAATCAATCCAGTATACGATTAATATCACCTCCAAAGCGGTAGTTAACGGAGTGGAACGGACACTGAGACAACAGGTCATTATCGACAGCTACCCTGATTTCCTAAAGTATGTATTCGGTTCAGAACAGACACTTAGACTGAATGGAGCACCTGTCCTGAAGGGCAATGTGTATGCCGGAGAGAAGCTGCTTGTAACTAATACCCCTTGGTATACATATTTGAGACATAGGTATCCGGAAGTAACTCATGATTTCCCTGAGATAACTGGTAATGCTGATGGATCAGCCCCGGGTGAAGTCCATGTCCAAGGCATGGATAGTATCAAATATAAAGAGAATTTTCAGCCGAAGGAGAGTATATTATCCGAAGATCAGGAAGATGAAATGACCTCACTGCCAGAAGAAGAGAATTCAAGAAATGATGTATTGAACAAGATTCTGTATGTGAATTCCGCTAATGTCAAAATTAAAGAGAAGAATAAATTCGTCCAGATTAACGTCGAGGAATCGTTCTTCGATAAGCTGGCTCAGGGCCTGTCAGTTTCGAAAGATGACCTTTCCCAAAAGGCGTTAAGAAGCAGTATGCGAACAGAATATAATAAGGGTATAGCAGCTTTTAACTCCTGGATTATTGGCCGTTCCGAGGTCTCACATATTCAAGGGATGCCGGAAGCTCCCGAAAAAGTACTCCCAGATGCTGATGAGGCTGAACTTGCACAGTATGAAAAGGACCTGGAAGACTATGAATTGAAGCTTCAGGAACTGGAAAACTTAAATTCAACGGTTATCTTTAATGGGAATTTAGTTGTTGATGGTTTAGCGTATAAGAGATTGTTTTACCCGCCGGAGATATCTAATGAGAATGACCCTAAGAGCGGGGGCATGCCCCGCTGGTTCATCGTCGCTGGAAATTTAGAGATTAATAATTTTAAGCCGGATTTCTTACCTGTCCGGGCCAATATATTAGTTACCGGAAATGTTAAGATCAAAGGCAATGTTGAGTTTGATTCAACGATGCTGGTGTTAGGTGACACAACGGTAGAGGATGCCAATATAAGGGGATACAGAGGGACGACCCTGGAGGCCAAAGAACTGGTACTGATCTCCAAAGGTAAAGTGCTTATCAACCGCCTTCACGCCTTTGCTGTCAACGAACCAAGCCCCGAAGAAACGATGGAAGCTTTTTTCTATACTGATTCCAGTGGTGAATTGTACGGCGTAGGTTCTATGTTTCACCTGATCGGCGGTTTTTTTGCCAAAGGAAACCTGACTGTTAACGCGGTAAAAGGTAACGTTACTAAGCCCATTTCTGACGAGGGTGGCGGTCTGAACATCTCTCAAGCCGCTGTGCCAGAGCGTTTCGTGATTGATTATAAACCGGATATTTATGAGAATCAGCAATCTAGCTTACCCAGAGTGCAATCCGTCAATGTAAATGTAGGGCCAATGCAACTGATAAATTAATGGTATACACGGATAAAAGGAGCCTTTCGCGTCAGCATTCACTGCGCAAAGGCTCCTTTTATTATGGCAAAATTAGTTTACCTTAGTAACGATCATCCGTATCAAGCGGATAGACTTTGACGAGGATTGTTGTTTTGATCTGAGGATTATTTGCATACTGGACGGTTACCAATGTGCTTCCGCTTTTGTGTGCAGTGATATATCCCCGATTGTCGGAAGTAACAGGACTTTGGAAGGAGGCGATGCCCGGGAAGGTACTTGTCCAGTCCAATTCATTCCGTACATCATTCAGAGTGATCTCTCTAGGTGAGAACCAGAGAAGCTGATCCAGGTATCTGGATTCGCCAACATTCATTTCGACTATAGTACCTGTAAACAGGATATCCGTAAGATCCAGAGGTTCGATCCTAATCTCCCTAATCTTAGTGATACCTCCTGCAGTAACTGAAACAGTGACAGAATCTTTTGCCTTGATGCCAGTTAAATTATACTTGGTGTTGTTCGTATCGTCTGGAGTTTTAGTTAGGCTTGCATACTGACCGCCGTCTCCAACTATGCTCCATTGGATATCGAAAGCATCTGCATTATCAGGGGTGAAGTCCTGTGCATTCATCTCAATGAATCGGCCAACAAAAACACTGCTTGCACTATCGATTGTAAAGTCCCTTAATGGGTTGGTAATAATAACTCTCTTGGTGGCTGGGGAGCCTTCTTTATTAGTATTACTGTAGGCAGTAACTGTGATGATATAGGTTCCACTTTGCGGAGCATTGAAGGTTCCCATAGGTGAAGTTGAACCTGCCGTTGTCACATATTGATCAACTTTTTTGCCATTCTCGTGTATTACTGACCACTCATAGGTTATATCCGTCTCAACCGGATTGCTGGTATATACAGCTGTCAGGTCAATTGAAGAGTGGGCAGTTCCTGAAGCCTCTCCGGTAAGCTCAATGGTGCGTATCGGCTCAGGAGGGGTAGGGGCAGTCACGGTGATCTTGGCTGTATTGCTGACAGTTTTGCTCCCATCTTTAGCTTGGGCCATAATCTCTACTACACCCGGCGCAATTCCTTTGATGACACCTTCACTTGGCGATGTAATGAAGTTTTTGCCGCTGACGACGATCCATTCAAGCATCCGGTTCTTTACATCTACATCTTCAGGCAGAATTGTAGTTATGGACGGGAGCGACAACTCTTGGTCAACCAGTAGCTTCTCATCGCGTATCTCAATGGATGTAATTTCAATAATTACTTCCAGATTAATAGCAAGGAACTTCATAGTCACACTTAGCGGGGCCGGAGTAGCAGTTGGCATTACTGTCGGTGTGACATTAGCAGTAGCCACAGGTGTAGCCGTCGCTGTTGCGGCCGGAGTAGCCGCCGCTGTAGGGACTGCGGTTGGTGCAGTGGTAGCGGTGGGTAATTCAGGCAACGAGCCTTCAAAAGGTAGATAACCTATTGATATTCCACTAGATCCAATGGTCTGCAGAGATTCACCGATAATATTTCCATTGAAGCTCCCAGTAAGATTGATATTAGCTAATGGGGCCAGGATAGACTGATTAATTTCACCATAGCTTTCGACTGTTAAGGATTTGGCTTGATAGAAATTGAGAATCGTATGATTGCTGCTTACTCCACTTATAGATACACTGCCATTTGAAAACTTGATTGACTCTCCAGCAATATTAACTAGTACCGTTGAGCCGGCGGGTGCATCAATTTTGAGACTGCGCAGATTAATATTTTTCAGATTACTTGGCATTACATTGAAGATATTTAGATTCGGATCCTTTCCAGTAACTGTAAGGTCGCTTCCATCGGTAACCTTAACCTCCGTACCTTTTAAATCTCCCAGATATGCAGAGCGGTTTAGAAGCTGAGAGCCAATAGTAGTAAAATCCAACGGATAGCCCTTCGTAATATTTGCTCTTTCTTGTGGCGATAGGTTGGCATACATTTCAATATTATTCCCGTAGTAACCTTTGCCGGAGATTCTCCCACCCCATGAGCCCCAGTACAAGTCATTGCCTACAACCAAAACAGTATCAGTTAGTGTATCACCCAAAGTAAAGGACTGTGCTTTTACGTTTCTTCCGGCAGCAGTTCGCCCCTTGTTCTGAAAGCTATTGTTATCATAGCGTATGTCTTTCAGCATAAAGACGGTGTAATCCTTAGCAATCCCAAGCGCCGAAATAGGGGCTGTTGAGCCCGGGAACACTGGAGGAGCCACAGTCGGAACCGGAGTCGGCACTGGCGTTGGTGTAGGTGTTGGTGTTGCTGCAATAGTTGGAGCCACTGTAGGGGCTTCGGTAGTTGCAGCAGGTTCTTCAGGAGCATGAATATCGTCATAGCTGATACTGGAGTTATCCAATAGATACTTATCTGCTGCCTTAGGTACGAAGCTTAGAGAGAATTTGTATATAAGCGGATCTACGGAACTGTGAGGATTAACCGGCTTATAATATTGCTTCCCATTTACCGTGACTAACTGGAAGGTGATATTCTCAAAAGTCCCCTTTATAGTGTACCCTTCGCGTAGACTTCCGGTCTTGGTGAATCCTACAGGCAATGCTTGTCCTTCAAATTCTAGGTTTGGAGCGAACTTTTCATCATAGCGCATGCTGGAAATCAATAAGTTATTTTTTCCTTGATATTGAGGTTGGACGTCCTCCAAACGCAATGTTTTTGGAGTAATGGTGTAGTCTACCGTTACCAGCTTGTCTCTGCCTATTTTGGTAGCGGACTGGATTCTGTTTATGGACAAGGAAGACTCAACCTTTGAGACAGTTAAAGGGATGATAACGGGTGAGGCTGATGCTCCCTGGTCATCTTGTGCTGTGATCACGATTTCAATATTGCCGCTCTCGTTAAGCGGGTTCTTGAAGGTCTGCGTAATGGTCTCTTCGGATCCAACACGCCGATTGTTGATAGTATAATCCGGGCCGGTTAATTCTTTGCCGTTCACTATAAATTTCAGACTAGTGGTCAGACTGCGGTCCTTCAAATCCAGGTCGGCTACTGAATAGCTAACGGTCAGCTTATCCTGATAGGAGGGAATTACAGCTCCATTATCAGGTGAATATACAGTGATATTGGGAGCGTGGTTAGCACCCATAAATGCTCTGTACATCGTGTTAACAAAAAGCTTCTGTTCCCAAACCGGGAAGATTGCCTCGCTGCTGGAAAGGTTAGACCCAAAAAGATGGCCGGTTCCTGAATAGGTCACATTTCCTTTGGAGTAGGTGTAGTAATGATTCCAGCTGTCATCAGGAGTCCGCTGAACTGCATCGCCGGATTCACTAGTAATGTTGTACCATGGCACAACTGAACGGTCTTCCAGGTCCAAAGTGAAGTATTGGTTATGGGTTTTGGCAACTTTGGGGTCGCCAATGCTGGTCTGAATACCATTGCTATTCTGCTGACTCAGGTAAAAAGGGTACTGCATGAGCAGACCATCATTCACTGGCGTCACCTTTTTGGATGGATTAAGCGCATTATGACCAAGGTTAACAACGGGCTCTTTCTGACCGGTAATCTCTTTGAAATTGTCCACCCAAGTGTTGCTTCCGTAGAGGTTGATGACCGTATCATGTGTGAACATAGCACTTTGCTTGGATACGTTAATGAATTCCTTTACTGCTGTGATTGATAATGGCTTCATTATTGTCTTTGAGTAATATTCATCCCGGAAACCAAATAACAGCATATCATAGACGCCATTGAGTCCATATTCGTGATTGTTTGCAAAGCTGCCCTCAATATAACTATTGAATTCATCGATATTCATAACGGTAATATCCAGTTTGTAATCCTCATTACTCAAATAATCCTGATTCATGTTAATTGATTTTTTTAGACTACTCTCATGTATTGGAGAACCACTGGAACCCGGCGGTGTAATCTGCAAGACTCTTACAATGGTCTTCTCATTGCGGTAACGGATGCTCCCGCGCTTGAAATCTTTTAATTGCAGAGCGCTGGTAGGATCACTAAGCTCAAGCTTCCAGTACAACAGACCCGAGAAGGTCCGGGGAAGAATATACTCCAGACTGCCGTTCGTTTTATTCACTTTCACAGACGCTACGACCTGCTGTTCGCTCAAAGCAATTGATTTATCCAGATTAATATATAACTTGGCTGTAAGAGGGTGTTCCGTAAGATCCCCCGTATTGCTGACGCTGAAGTTGAATTTCAATTTGTCGCCGGGCGCATAAATCTTTCCTGCTGTGGAAGCCGGGACGTAATTGCTGATCTCACTGCTGTTCGTAATCTGCAGTTGCGGGCGCTGCTTCAGCTTGGAGCTGTCTTTTTTCAGACTATTGAAAAATTCAGTTAATCCTGCATCAGTCACAAATAGAACATTGCTCTTCTTCGTTGCAGAGATGCGCAAAGGATTAAAAGACTGATAGAGAATTCCTTTACGGGCGTCAAGCTTCTCCTGGTTCAAAAAGGTCTGTTCATGAAAAATGACATACAGGCCCTTATTAATAAAGAGCTTATTGATATCCTCCGCACGGAGCTGCGTAATATCATTCTGGAGCGCTGAGGTATTCATGGCTGCGGAGCGTACAGAGGTTTCTTTATCCTTAAGGTTGCCCAAGGTAACAGGACTATAGGTACCCTTACCTATGTAGATGCCGTCATATTGTCCATCCAGATCATCGCGTAGAGCAACAAACTTCTTCATGCTCATGGTAACAACTGTAAAGTCTGGAATTCCACTCTTGAGTGAGGCCAACTGGCTTGTACCATCTTCAGTGACTTCAAGCAACCGAACCGGGTAGTTGGTCTGGTCAGCTTCAATTTTGGAAACCATACTCCAAAGGATAACAACCAAAACTAAGGACAATGGAAGGCAAAGCATAAGTAACAGTCTTCTTCTGTTCACGACCTTCACCGCGATCTCTCCCCGAAAAATATTAATAACACAAAATTTGTCATATAAACTTCTATTTTGTCTTGTAAAGGTTGTTGTTTAGGCGGGTTTCCATTGTAAATTTATCCAATCTATGCTATATACATTCTAGGACATATTTAGTAGATAGGCAATCAAAAGATATGCATAAACACCTATAAAACTGAGTCTTAATAACTATAAAAATTTAAAATATTTGTAGGATTATAAGATTTGATTTTCCAACTGGACCCTTTGATGGATAGCGTGTGTACAGGCAGAAAATAAAGCGCTCTGGAGTGAGACGGATATGGCTATCATGAAAAAGAGACTGGGAGATTTGCTGGTTGAAAATGGGATTATCTCTCAAGAACAGCTTGATGAAGCGCTGGTAGAGCAACGCAAAACTAAACGCAAGCTCGGGGACCTTCTAATTACTCAAGGGTATATTACAGAGCAGCAGCTCATTGAAGTGCTGGAATTTCAACTGGGTATTCCTCATGTCAGCTTGTTTAAATATCAGATCGACCCTGCGATTACGCAGATTATTCCTGAGAGTATGGCCAAGCGGTATCAAGTGCTCCCATTCATGAAGGATGGCAGCAAGCTGATGGTGGCCATGGCAGATCCCTTGGACTATTTCGCTATTGAAGATCTGCGCATGAGTACCGGATTCCGGATCGAGCCGGCAATCTCCAGCCGGGACGAATTGACCAGAGCGATAGCGCGCCACTATGGTATGCGGGACTCCATGAGCCAGATGATGGTTGAGCTCCCTACCCAGGAGGAAATAGAGGAAACAGAGATCA
Source organism: Paenibacillus piscarius (assembly GCF_022234545.1). GTDB lineage: Bacteria > Bacillota > Bacilli > Paenibacillales > Paenibacillaceae > Paenibacillus_AQ > Paenibacillus_AQ piscarius. The sequence continues at coordinate 88,193 of NZ_JAIEUI010000004.1, read as the reverse complement.
CGGATGAAGACTCGCCGATAGTACGGCTGGTCAACCAGATGATTCAGCAGGCAGTTTCCTTGCGGGCATCTGATATTCATGTTGACCCGGGAGAGAATAATCTCTCCATTCGTTACCGGATTGATGGGACTTTGCGTACTGAACGGATGATACCCAAGCAAATGCAGGGCTTCATTACCGCCAGACTTAAGATAATGGCCCGATTGAATATCGCTGAACGGCGCTTACCTCAGGATGGCCGGATCAAAATGCAATTCGACTACAAAATGGTAGATATACGTGTATCTTCTCTGCCAACTATGCATGGAGAAAAGATTGTATTGCGGCTGCTGGATCTAAGTACTGGAGTGAAGTCTGTTGACACACTGGGGTTCAGTGAGAGGAATGCAGATGCCTTCAGAGACATGATTAGCAAGCCTTACGGCATACTGCTGATAACCGGTCCGACCGGAAGCGGGAAGTCGACAACCTTATACTCTGCCTTGAGTCAATTGAACACTGAGGATACAAATATTATTACGATAGAAGATCCGGTGGAATATCAGCTTGAGGGTGTTAATCAGGTGCATGTGAATCCGGCAATTGGGCTAACCTTCGCAGCAGGCTTGCGTTCGATTCTGCGCCAGGACCCCAATATTGTAATGGTAGGGGAGATCCGTGACACTGAAACTGCAGAAATTGCTGTACGTGCTTCACTTACAGGACATCTCGTCTTGTCAACATTACATACCAATGATGCAATCAGCACAATTTACAGGTTGCGTGATATGGGTGTGGAGCCCTATTTAATAGCATCCTCGTTGCTTGGGGTTGTCGCTCAGCGGCTGGTGCGCAAAATTTGCCCGGATTGCAAAGAAGAGCACAAACCGACAGAGCAGGAGTCGATCATTCTCAGGCGCTATGGTCTGCCTGCTGAAGTTATTTATCGCGGGAGAGGTTGTGGTAACTGCAATAATACAGGATACCGTGGACGAATTGCCATTCATGAGGTGTTAACCATCAATGATCATATGCGGCAGCTTATCACCAATTCAGCATCCATCGAAGAACTGCGGGCAGCCGGTAAAGAACAGGGAATGGTCCAACTGATGGAGGACGGGTTCAGTAAAGTATCCAAAGGAATTACAACCTTGCAGGAAGTCATGCGTGAGACCGTATCGCATTAGACAGGGGGAGTAAGAATGCCATCATTCAAACGTGAAATTGTCCAACTTCTCCACATGGCTTATACTTCCCAAGCTTCAGATTTGCATATATCCGTAGGTTCTCCGCCTGTTATCCGGATAGACGGAATGCTCCATTCCATGGAGGGAGAGAATGTAACACCTGAAGAAGCTGCAAGAATGGCAGAAAGCCTACTTGGCAGCGGCAGGGTTGAAATTTTCCATAACCTCGGTGAAATGGACTTCTCTTACCCTCTGGATAATGGAGTTAGATACCGGGTTAATGTATACAAGCAAAGAGGGGAAGTCAGCATCGCGGCACGGGCAATTCCTGTACAGATTCCAACTCTGGAACAGCTATCATTGCCTTCCATTCTGTCCAGTCTTGCTATGAAGCCTCAGGGGCTGATCTTAGTCACCGGCCCAACCGGCAGCGGGAAGTCTTCCACACTTGCTGCCATGCTGAATGATATCAACAGGACACAACGTAAGCATATTGTGACGCTTGAAGACCCGATAGAATTTCTGCATACTCACGGCACCTGCCTGATCGATCAGCGTGAGGTTGGAAGTGATACCGGCAGCTTCGCCAGCGGATTACGGGCGGTACTGCGGCAGGACCCGGATGTTATTCTGGTCGGTGAGATGCGTGACCTGGAGACGATATCGGCCGCAGTTACAGCTGCGGAGACGGGACATCTTGTGATGGCTACTCTGCATACAACAGATGCTCCACAGACCATTGACCGGATTATTGATACTTTCCCGGGGCATCAGCAGGGCCAGATTCGTTCCCAGCTCGCTTCGGTGCTGCTGGCGGTGCTCTCGCAGCGCTTGTTCCCGCGGGCGTCCGGCCGGGGACGGCTAAGTGCAACAGAACTGCTAATCAATACGCCGGCTGTTGCGAATCTGATTCGTACCGAGAAGACCCATCAGCTCAAAAATGTGATGCAGACCAGCCGTTCCCTTGGTATGCATACGCTTGAGATGAACATTCGGGAATATTTGCAGCAAGGCCTGATTAATCCAGAATCCGCCAGGGCTTACCTCTCGGAGGTGGGAAGCTGATGCCGCAATTTGAATACCAGGTGAAAACCCATGCAGGCAAACAACTGAAGGGGAAGCTCACTGCGACGGACAAGGCCATTGCAATGGAGGAGCTCCGGAAGCGCGGGCTAACCGTATTCTCGCTTGTAGAACGCAAAACTACCATCCTGTCGATGGAGATATACATAGGAAATCCGGTTAAGACCATTCATTTCATTATTTATTGCCGCCAATTCGCCACACTGATGCGGGCAGGTGTGTCTATAGTAGATGCTACCCGCATCTTGGCTGAACAGACGGAGAGCAAGCCTTTACGCAGGGCACTGCTGGATGTGAACTCCAGCCTGTTAAGAGGAACTGCGTTCTCGCAGGCGATTCAGGATCATAAGAAGATCTTTCCCCCTCTATTTGTCAGTATGATTCGTGCTGGTGAGGAAACGGGGGATCTGGAAGGAACGCTTGAGCGGTTGGCTGTCTACTTCGAGAAGCAGCATACAACCACTGAGAAAATCAAATCAGCGCTTACCTATCCGATTACCGTTGGAATTATGGCAATCGCGGCTGTTGTATATCTTCTCTGGGCGATTGTGCCTCAGTTCGTCAGCATGTTTGAATCTATGAACGCTGAGTTGCCTGCTATAACCAAGATGGTGCTTGCACTCAGTACAAGCATTCAAGGGCAATGGTATATGTGGTTGCTGGCCATCATTCTGATTATCGCTGCTTATCAGGTGACCAAGCGGACAGAGCGCGGAGCTTATGCGCTTGATTATGCCAAGCTTAAGCTTCCCGTGTTCGGCAAGCTTAACCAAAAAGGCTCTATTGCCCAATTTACACGCACCTTCTCTTCCCTGTATGCGAGCTCAGTGCCTATACTTCAATCCTTGTCGATTGTGGAAGAGGTCGCAGGAAACAAGGTGATTGGCGGATACATCCGTATGGCCGGTGATTCCCTCCGCCAAGGTAAGCCGTTATCCGAGCCCTTGAAGAAGGCATGGGTCTTCCCGCCGCTCGTAACCCAAATGATCGCCATTGGTGAAGAGACAGGGGCGCTGGATCAGATGCTTGCCAAGGTCGCTGATTTCTACGAAATGGATGTAGAGAACACAGTGGACCGCCTGAAGTCGCTGCTTGAGCCGCTGCTTATTGCTTTCCTGGCAGGAGTTGTAGGAATTATAGTCGCTTCAATTATGCTCCCGATGTTCAGTATTTACGGCAACATTTAAGGTGAAAGATTCCTGAATGACTTGAGAGGGGGGACGCCGGTCAAGTTAGGAAAGGATCGGTTCTATTCAAGAATTACACCACTATCGAGGGGGAATTATAATGTTGGCACAAGCACTGAGAAAGAGATTAGGCAAAGCGGCTAAAGATGAACAAGGGTTTACGCTGATTGAGTTGCTGGCTGTTATTGTGATTATGGGGATTATAGCAGTTATAGCTATACCAATGATCAGTGGTCTTATCAAGAATACAGGTGACAAGGCTGACCTAGCTACTGCAAGACAAATCTATGAGGCTTCACGCATGTACATTACTACTGAGCTGGATGGGAAGATTGATAGTCAAGTCATTGATGTTATAGGTACTGCTCCAACCGACTCTGCTGCAGGGACGGGTCTCCAAGGACTGAAATTTTTGGAAACTCCACTGGTATTGCCTAGTACTAAGGCTAATATAGTAACAGGTTCAACGATTAACTATTCAGGTGGAAAGCTAGCGGATAATTCCTCAGGATATGCAGTTCTTATAACAGATGGAACCGTAACAAAAAAGTTTACTGCAGAAGAAGTATTAAAAACTAAATTGAAGTAATTGGACTTATATCAAGGAATCGGAATTCCCGATTCCTTTTTTAAAATTCACCAGACAGGAACCGTTAAACCATGACGATTATTGTAGCCAGTTATATCACGCTGATTGGCTTGATTCTGGGCTCTTTTTATAATGTGGTAGCTTTGCGTATGCCGGCTGGCGAATCGCTTCTAAGGCCGCCCTCACACTGCCCAAGCTGCAATTCACGGCTCAAGTCGAGGGACCTGGTCCCTGTGCTGAGTTATATGCTGAATAGAGGTAAATGCCGTTATTGCGGGAACAGGATCTCACCGATATATGTGCTTGGTGAAGCAGCAACAGGCTTGTTGTTTCTGTGGATATACCTGCAATTCGGGCTGACAGGCAAGGGGATTATAGGATACATATTGGTTAGCTTAGCTGTTATCGTAACGATGACAGATCTGAAGTATATGCTGATCCCTGATAAGGTATTGCTGTTTTTCCTGCCGCTGTTTTTTATATTAGTACTGATTTTTCCAGAGGGTTCGTTAGTTTCTCATCTGCTTGGAGCAGTCTCTGGCGGGGGGATTCTGCTGTTGCTGGCTCTATTCGGCGGAATGGGCTTAGGAGATGTAAAGCTAATGACTATTCTGGGCTTTGTGCTGGGTTTTCCTAATGTTATCTTAGCTTTTCTGATAGCCTGTTTGTTGGGAACTATTGTTGGCGGTGCGCTGCTAATTACCGGCAGAATCCGGCGGAAGCAGCACATTCCTTTCGGACCATGGCTGGCGATAGGTGCACTTCTTGCGTTCGCTTACGGTTCAGATCTTATTGGCAGTTATCTAGCGCTCATTGGTTAGGAGGAAAGCTATAGCATGTTTGGATTAAGGCACAGATCAGCCGGGATCTCCATTGAGCAGACTGGAATCCGTTATATCAGCTTCAAGAGCAACAAACAGGTTCATAAAAAAAGATTCATCCCCTTGCTCCCCGGGATGATTGTAGAGAACCAGATTGCGGATCGGGAAGCTCTGCACGACCGCTTGAAGCAATGGGTCAAAAATAAGGGAATGCGTGGTAATAGAGTGGATATCTCCATCCCTCCCTCCCAAATCATCGTTCGAAAGATGGCGATTCCAAGTACAGGAGAGAAACAGATTGAACAGCTAGTGAAGCTGGAGGTTGAAACCGGACTCCATCTGCCCTTTGAGAATCCTGTGTACGATTATGTGGTTACCGGACAGGAGGAGAATCAGAGCCAGCTAATCATTTTTGCTGCGCCCCGTAAGGTGGTTCAGGATTATGTGGATGTACTTGAAGATGCCGGTCTGAGAGTAAGAAGTGTAGAGGTGACAGCAACTGCGCTTGCCCGCAGTATTGTGGCAGGTTACGGGCATGAGTTCAGTGAGACGATGTTGATTCATCTGGAGCAGTCTCTGCTGGATATCTATATGTTCCGCAGTGGTCATCCTGTATTCATGAGAACGATCAACCTGGTTGATCTGTCGCATGAGAAGCCGTTGAATCTGCAGGGGGATGTGCCATTTCTTGCCGAAGCCGAAGTTGCAGCCGCGTCACAGGAGCACCTCTCAACAGAGCAGGTCGTAGAGATTACAGCAGAGATCTCCCGGATGCTAAGCTTCTATCAATACAGTCTGCATGACGGCTCCACACAAATCTCAGAGATGCTCATTACCGGGTCTCCTGAGATGCGCGCCCAGTTACAGCGTGAACTTCAGGCCGCACTCCCGGAGATGGCTGTGGCCGCTATTGCGGTTGATCAGTTCTCCCAAGGCACCAAGCCGGATAACAGTCTTAATGAATACAGAACCGCTGCAGGAACTGCCTTACGTGACCCGAAAGTCAGAAGTATAAATCTGCTGCCCCGTGAAGACCGGGAAACGATCGTATTTCCTTACTTGGCGATTACCTTGGCTGCAATCTGGATTGTGAGTGCAGCCGGGTCCGGCGTATTATTTGCCTCTGTTCAAGGGCAACATGCAGAACGAACCGAACAGATTCAAGCTTATCAGGACCAGAACGAAGCTCTTCAGACGGAGTTAGCCGGACTTCACAGCAGTAATACATCAGCGGGAGGTTTGGACCGGACAAGTATTGTTGAAGCAATGATGACAAGCCGTGCGGATGCCGCTGCCATATTGGATGAGCTTCAGGCAGGTCTGCCATACGGAGCAGTGATTAGAGACATTAAATATTCGTACCGTAGCGAGATCATCCTTTCATTAAACTTTACGGCGATGGATCATAGCACCAAATACTTAACAGCCTTACGGCATATGTCCTTCTCCAAGGGAGCTTCTATCCAGAAGCTGACTGATGGGACTGAGAGCTCTGTAAGGTCTGCTGCCAAATATACTGCAATCTACAGAGTGAATCTTGCACCTGTAGCAGAGCAGAGTGCTCAAGCTCAGACACCTGGAGAAGGGGAGGCGGACAGCAGTGGAACAAATCAATAAATACCGTTCTTCCATCGTGTTGGGCCTGTTGGGCCTGTTTCTAATTCTGTTTGTTTTTTATATGTTCGCTATACGCCCGGTAAATAACGACATTGCTATGCAAGATGATGAGATTTCATTACTGGGACAGGAACAAGAGATTCTTGTGAATAAAATTAATCAGCTTAAGAGTGCAGAAAAGGAAGCAGGCGCAGATAAGGATACTATGCTGGCGGCAATTCCTCAGGGAGATGACAGCGAAGGCCTGATTCTGCAATTGCAGAGGATCGGAAACAGCTCTCACGCCAAATTAAAGGATATTGGATTCCTGCTGGCAGAATCTAGCGAGATCAGTGCCTGGACACAGATTAAACCAGAAGCAACAGGCAGGCTGAAAGAATTGAAAATGGCCGTGGTTGTCGAAGGAAGTTATGCGGAGATTAATGAATGGCTAAAACAGCTTCATGACCTGCCGCGGATTATTGCCATAGACTCCTTTTCCTTTCAAAGGCCTTACGAATTTCCGTCTCCGGGAAAACCGGGCAGTATTTTAACTGCAAATGTGTCTTTTACTGCTTTTTTCGAATCATGATCTTCCCACACTCTGCCCCTGTTTCCCAGGCCGGCAGAGTTTTTTTGTGCTTTTTGCGGTTAGCCGTTTCCCTCATGGGGTCATTTGGGTATTACAGGTTACGGGCTAACGTAAGCATTAGAGTACTTATCGCAGCACATAACCACACAGGAACAAGAGGAGGCGTTCAGGATGAAGAAGAAATGGATGATTGGTTCACTGGCACTGGCAATGGGGCTTGTCTCTGCAGGGGGCGGAGCGCTTGCGGCTTCACCGGCGGCAGGCATTGAGGGATTTAGAACGGTGGCGGCGTCTGCACCGGGCAAGGAAGGACCAGCGACCATCAATAACCTTACAGACCGCAGCGTAATTCCGCTGGTGGTTCATGCCAAGAAGCTGTATACGTATGCGAGCCGGGGAGGCAATGAGTTCAAACCGGAGCTTTTCAATTATAAAGGCTTGGAATACCGCTACCTCTCCAGTGACCTGGGCACGAAGCAGCAGCTGATGAACTACATCAAGAAGGGGTTCACGCACAATGCGGCCGCCTTCTATGCACAGACCCAATTCCTGGAGCAGAACGGCAGACTGGCGCAGGTGAATTCTGACCTCGGCAATTCGCTGGACTTCACCAGAGCTACCGCCCGGATGGTCTCCAAGACAGCACAAGCGGCAGTGTTCGAGCTAACCGTTCCGAGCGAAGGGGCTCATAATGGAGCCAGCGAAGTGGTGACGGTGAAGCTGAAGAAGGTTAACGGATACTGGAGAATCGATATGTCGCCGGATACCCTGTTCTAGGGAGCGCTTCAGACGCTGTCCGGCAGACCACATAGAACGGCTGTGCCGCCTTAATGAAAAGGGGCACAGCCGTTTCCACGTGTTCTGCGGAGCTTACCGGCTCTTGACGCCGTCCTCGACCAGTTGTCTGCGCGGCGATTCCGGCGGGGCGGACTTGCTCATTCCTCCACGGTTGATCGCGATGACCCGTTTCTGGGCGTAGTACGTATCGCGGGAGAGCAGCTTGCGCTCGCCGGCTTTGCCGTCCACATAGCGTGTAATGTATGACTCTACTACATAACCAGTTTTACCCTGCTGAAGCACACGGCTTCCGCCCTTGGGCAGCGAAGGGTCGCTCACATACTTGTCGGTGGGGGGAAGGACCTTGACGGTCCTCGACTCGACGGAATACGTGACGTTCTCCGGGAAGGTGCCGAACAGCTTGATGGTCAGCGCCCGCCCGCTCACGCCGGCCTTGATAATCAGATATTTGCCTGTATTGTTGCGGAAGCGGAAATTAATATATCCTTCGGCAAAAGTCGCATCCAGCCCCTTGGGCAGATAGCTGACCGGCAGCGAGTGGTTGCGCCGCTCGACAATCTCCAGCCCTGAGCGGAGCGCGGCATTGTACAGCGTGCTGGATACCTGGCAGATGCCCCCGCCTGTGCCGGGCTGAAGCTTGCCGTTCACAATGACGGGGGCTTCACGGAAGCCGGTTTCCGTCTGCGCCTTCTGAATTGCCTTGCCGTAATCGAACACTGCGCCCGGCGGCAGTACCGTGCCGTCCACCGCTTTGGCGGCCGCCTCCACATTGAAGCTGCGCCCGGGTCCGCTGGCCCCGAGGGAGGTGCTGAACTGGACGATTTTGCGTTCGACGCCCTGATCCTTCAGCGCCTGCAGCGTAATGTTCGGCGGCTTGACGGCCAAAGGAATCTCCAGCTGAATACGGGAGGTTTGAAGGGCATGAGTGCCGTCCAGCCGGGTGGGAATGACCGCCTGTAAGGCGAGCTCCAGCCCCGTCCAGTCCACCTCGAAGGAGGAGGTTCCCGGCGTATACACGATGCGGTCATCTCCCGTAATCCGCCGGACCGCATCGACGGGGGCGCCGAAGGCAGCCTGCTCCCAGGCCGGGCTCAGCTTTTTTTGGAGCGGTGCGGGATCCAGATGTATACCTGCATTTAGATTGCGCGGCCAGCTCCACCGGGCCTGAACCCGTTCGATCAGGGAGCCTTCCGTCAGAGACTTCAGTGCCTGCCGGGCGGCCTCGGCTTCATACGTCACGCCTGCCTCTTTGAGCGTCAGTGTCAGACCGCTCTGCTCCCCGGCCTTCAGGGTAAGGGAGGTAGCCTCCAGTGTCTGAAGCCTGGCCTGAAGGCCGGCTTGTACCTCTGCAATGTCCAGTCCGCCCACCTCCCAGCCGGAGATGGCGGTATCCGCAGGCAGGGTACGCTGGGTCCCGTACAGGTTAAGCCCTCCGGCTGCCAGTGATCCGGCCAGAAGCAGTCCGAAGCCGGCGATGAGGGCAGCGTGTATTTTTCTCATGAGCAATCTCTCCTTCTTAAGGGGCGGATTTGCGCTCCGGGAGCAGGCGCGGGCCACAGGTAATGAAGCTTATAGAACGCTAAGGAATGCCGATATATAGATGTAGATAGCGGGGATAAGCCTGCTGTTCATATGTATATGTAAGGATTCGGTAAAACTTTCGGGTACTCAAGGGGTTATGGATTTGTTACAATAGTTACGTCTGCGGGAATCATGCAGTTATTGGAAGGTCCGCACTCCGGGACCCGGCGGAATATGTCAGAATCGGGAAGTGATAAGATGATCGAGATGCAGGATGTATGGAAGACCTATCCCAACGGAACCCATGCGTTACAGGGAATATCGGTCAAGATTGACCGGAATGAATTCGTCTATGTGGTCGGACCGTCCGGCGCCGGTAAATCAACGTTCATGAAATTAATTTATAGAGAAGAGACGCCGACCAAAGGGCAGATTTCTGTAGGCGGATTCAATATCGGCAAGCTGAAGCCCCGCAAGATTCCTTATGTGCGGCGTAACATCGGCGTGGTGTTCCAGGACTTCCGCCTGCTGCCGAAGATGACGGCGTATGAGAATGTCGCTTTTGCCATGGAGGTCATTGAGGCTCCGAAGAAGGTAATCAAGAAGCGCGTCAATGAGGTGCTGGATCTGGTCGGACTGCGCAGCAAGGCGGGGCGTGAGCCCTCACAGCTCTCAGGGGGAGAGCAGCAGCGTATCGCGATTGCCAGAGCCATTGTCAACAATCCTTCCGTCATTATTGCGGACGAGCCTACTGGTAATCTGGACCCCGAGACCTCCTGGGGCATCATGCAGCTGCTGGATGAGATCAATTTCCGGGGGACCACGATCGTGATGGCGACCCACAATAAGGATATTGTCAACAAGATGCGCAAGCGGGTGCTTGCGATTGAGCAAGGGAATATCGTCAGAGACCAATTGAGAGGGGAATACGGTTATGAGTTTTAAAACCTTCTTGCGGCATGTGCGGGAAGGCTTCAAAAACGTATTCCGCAACGGCTGGATGTCTGTAGCTTCTATTACATCCATCGTTGTCTCTCTTTTCGTACTCGGGGTATTTATTCTGCTGGTGCTTAACGTCAATAAGATCGCGGACAAGGCAGACAGCCAGGTGCAGATCAATGTGCATCTGACGCTCAATACGGACCAGAAGATGCGTGAGAAGCTGCAAAGTGAAATCGGCAGTATGCCGGAGGTCAGCAAGGTGGAGTTCATCTCCAAAGAACAGGGGCTGAAGGAGTTCCGTGAGGATATGGGGCCGGATGCCGCTGAGCTGCTGGAAGGGTTCGACGAAGACAATAATCCGCTGCCGGACAAGCTGCTTGTTGAGGTGATTGAGCCGACGACCGTTCCTTTTGTAGCGGAGAAGATTGAGGCTCTGAACAAGACCCATGAAGAGAAACCGATCTATAAGGTGAATTACGGCAAAGGCTCGGTGGAGACCCTGTTCAAGGTGACGAAGGCTGTGCGCAATATCGGGTTTATTTTTGTGGCCGGTCTGGCGCTGGTGTCGATGTTCCTGATCTCCAATACGATCCGGGTGACGATTCTGGCCCGCCGCAAGGAGATCGGCATCATGAAGCTGGTCGGAGCAACGAATTATTTCATCCGCTGGCCCTTCTTCATTGAAGGCGCACTTATCGGGCTGATCGGCTCACTGATTACCTCGGGTGTGCTCTATGCCGGATACAGCAGTCTGGTATCTTCGGTACAGTCAGATCCGATACTCGGACTGCAGCTGATTCCTTTCGGGGAGATTTGGATGCTGCTGTGCGGCTTGCTGGTAGGGCTTGGCGTGTTAATTGGCATATGGGGAAGTACGGTGTCGATCCGTAAGTTCTTGAAGGTATAGCTTGAGATCATCCACATTTAAGCAAAGGACGGGGAGTGCGAGTTGAAAAAGATTGTTGCCGGAGCGGCCGCTGTCTTGCTGGCTGTCACCATGATCGGGCCCTCTGACGGATACGCGAAGAAGACGACGGTTGCCGAGATTGACAAGCAGCTGAAGCAGCTGCAGCAGGAGGTCCAGGCGGCCAAGGCGGCGCAGGAGAAGGCGGCTTCCCGCAACCAGGAGGCGCAGCACTACAAGAATAAGACAACGCTGAATCTGGAATATGTGCTGGGACAGATTGAACAGGTAAAGGGCGAAATGAGCGAGACCTCCGGCAAAATCGCCAGCACCGAGCAGTCGCTGACCGTGACGGCTACGGCGCTGGATGAGGCGGAGGCGCGGGTCGCTTCCCGTGAGAAGCTGCTGGAATCGCGTGTGCGCCTGATGTACACCGATGGTGCAGTCTCGTATCTGGATGTATTGCTGTCTTCGAAGAGCTTCTCCGATTTCCTGGACCGGGCCGATTCCCTGAAGATGATCGTGGACCAGGATCAGGATCTGCTGGTGCAGCACAAGCTGGACAAGCAGACGGTGATCGCCAAGAAGCAGGAGCTGGAGGGGCAATATGCCCAGGCCAAGCAGCTGTATGCCGATCTGGAATCCCAGCGCAGCCTCTTGAAGGAGAAGGAAGCGGAGAAGCAGGAGCTGATCGCTTATTACGATCAGGAGATCCAGGAGGCGGAGGTCATCACCGCCGAGCAGGACGCCAAGCTGGTGGAGCTGGCCAGCAGCCGCTCCGCGCTGGAGACGCAGAAGGACAAGCTGAAGGCGGAAGAGGCGGCACGCAGAGCGGCCGCAGCCAAGGCTGAAGCGGAGCGCCGGGCGAAGATTGCCGCCGCCAAGGCAGCAGAGAAGGCCAAGGCCGCGAAGGCAGCCCGGTCGGCAGACAGCAGCCGCTCCGCTGTGGCCAGCGCCGATGAGTCCGAGGATTATGGCGGCGGCAACGGCCCATACCTGCGGCCGGTCGGCTACGCGCGTGTCTCTTCGCCTTACGGCAACCGGACGCATCCGGTGACCCATGAAGTCGGCAAGCTGCACACCGGCGTGGACTTTGCCGTTCCGACAGGGACGAATATCCATGCGGCCGAGTCAGGAACGGTCCTGGTGGCAGAATGGTACAGCGGCTACGGCTATTGTGTCATTATTGACCATGGCGGCGGGATGTGGACGCTGTACGGCCATATCCGTTCAGGCGGCATCCGGGTGAGTCCGGGCCAGCGGGTGGAGCGCGGACAGGTGATTGCCGAATCCGGCGCAACCGGGCGGGTAACCGGGCCGCATCTGCATTTCGAGGTGCGCATCAACGGCAAGCCGGTCAATCCGATGCCTTATTTGTAGAATTGGGTAGAAGATAATTATAAGTTCATAATGATATGATAAATATAATTTCAGTCTGCGGCATATACTGGAAGAGATGCCGTTTCTCAAGGAACGGGCCCATGCTGGTGTGAAGATGGACAAGAAGGGACGGTGGGAACATCATGTTGAAGAAAAGCACTGCGGCCTTTATGATCGTCGCGGCCCTGCTGTGCGGCAGTCTGCTGACCCTGGGCGTGACCGGTTATGTGCAGGTCTTCGGACAGGCTGCTGGTGAAGGGCTGGCTACAGCGCTGCAGAATACCGGCTTGCAGGAGAAGGAATCGAAGAAGCTCGGTACCGCCCTCAGTCTGATCGAGAGCAATTATTACGAGAAGGTGGACCGCGAGAAGCTGGTTGACGGTGCCGTTAACGGAATGATGGAAGCCCTGGGCGATCCTTATTCGAACTATATGGGCAAGGAGACCGCTGCGAGATTCGAGGAGAGCATTGAAGGCTCCTTCTCGGGCATCGGCGCCGAGGTATCCTCGGACAACGGCAAGGTAGTGGTAGTCTCCCCGATCAAGGGCTCACCGGCCGACAAAGCCGGGATTCAGGCCAAGGACGTTATACTGTCGGTGAACGGCGAGTCGCTGGAAGGGCTGGAGCTGAACGAAGCCGTGGCCAAAATCCGTGGCCCTAAGGGCAGCAAAGCGACCCTGAAGATCCAGCGTGCCGGAACAGCCGAGCCGCTGCAATTCGTCATTACCCGTGATGATGTCCGGCTGGAGACCGTCTACGGTACGATGGAGAAGGACAAAGTCGGTGTCATCGAGGTTACACAGTTCTCGCAGAACACCGCCGAACGTTTCAAAGAAGAGCTGGGCAAGCTGGAATCTCAGGGCATGAAGGGACTCGTTATCGATGTCCGGAATGACCCGGGCGGCGTGCTGCCGGTAGTTATTGAGATGGTGGAGCAGTTCGTACCGTCCGGCAAGACCATTGTGCAGGTGGAAGACAAGAACAAGCGGCGTGAGGTCAGCACCTCCAAGGGATCGAGCAAGAAGTATCCGGTCGTGGTGCTGATGAACAAGGGCAGCGCGAGCGCATCGGAGATTATGGCCGGCGCCTTGCAGCAGTCTGCAGGAGCCAAGCTGATCGGCGAGAATTCGTTCGGCAAGGGCACGGTCCAGACCAGCTTCGAGGAGCAGCTCGGAGACGGAAGCCTGCTGAAGATTACGATAGCCAAGTGGCTGACGCCTGACGGCACCTGGATTCACGGCAAGGGCATCAAGCCGGATATTGCGGTCGCCCAGCCGGATTACTTCTCGGTGGCACCGATCAACAAGAGCGTTACGCTGCAATATAATATGAACAATGCGGATGTCAAAAGCGCACAGACCATGCTGTCTGGTCTCGGTTATAAGCCGGGCCGTAAGGACGGATATTTCGATGCCGCCACCAAAGAGGCGGTCCAGAAATTCCAGAGCAAAGCGAAGCTGAAGGTGACCGGCTCGATCGACGCCAAGACAGCGGAGGCGCTGGAGCAGGCGCTGATCAAGGCTATTCAGGACCCGGCCAACGATAATCAGCGCAACCGCGGGATCGCAGAGATTCAGAAGGAAATCAAGGCATCGTCGTCGAACAAGTAGGAAGGCTGATTTCAGCCTTCTTCTTTTTTTGAACATGGAACCCGTTATAGATCTGAAGCGGAATCATCTGGACTCATAAGGAGTGTGACGAACGGTTTGAGTGTACTCCCGGAACTGCTGGCCAGTTGGGGCACGGCAGCCCTTCATCTGCTGATTCAGCCCTACTACTATATCGCTGTTATCTTTCTTGCTCTGTATTACCGCCGGCAGGTGGTCCTGGAGCGGAAGCTGATCCATGTGAAGCTGCATCGCTGGGGACAAGAAACCTGGCGGGCGGTGTGGACTGGCGCACTCGCGGGACTGGCAGTCTCCGCTGCTGCTGTGGCCCTGGGGATTACGGTGACGTATCCGGCTGTGGCCTGCATCTGGGCCGTCAGCCTGGTCCTGATGCTGTTTCGCGTGCGTTATCTATGCTTTGCGTATTCCATTGGCATACTGGGCCTGGTCCAGTTTGTGCTGTCATTCTTCCCGGGATCGCTCCAGGACGGAGCGGCCGGGACGGTTGCCGGTGCGGTGCGCGGGATGGACATCCCGGCACTGCTCATATTGGCCGCGCTGCTGCACGCGGCCGAAGCGCTCTTGGCGCGCTGGCAGGGGCCGCGGCTGGCGACGCCGCTGTTCCTTGCCGGCAAGCGCGGCAAGGTGGTCGGCGGCTACCAGCTGGAGGCCTTCTGGCCGCTGCCGCTGTTCGTGCTGATTCCCGCCGGAACGGGAATCGGTGAGCTGCCGTGGCATCCGCTGCTGGGCGGTGGCCTCGGCCTGGTCTCGCTGCCGGTCATCATCGGCTTCAGCGAGATGACCCAGGGCATGCTGCCCGGACGCAAGTCGGCCCGCACGTCCGGACGGCTGCTGGTCTACAGCGCCGTCCTGCTCGGGCTCAGCCTGCTTGCGGACCTGTGGAGCCCGCTGACGGTAGTCGCGGCGCTCGCGGCGGTTCTGCTGCACGAAGGGTTAAGCTGGTACAGCGCTCTGGAAGAGCGCAGCCTCAGCCCCGTCTTCGTGCATCCCCCGGCCGGCCGCAAGGTGCTGGCCGTGCTGCAGGGCAGCCCCGCGCAGGAGCTGGGCATCCTGCCGGGCGAGATTCTCTTGAAGGTCAACGGAGTCCTGTTGACCGGCAGGGCGCAGCTGCATGAGGCGCTGCGCATGAATCCCGCGTTCTGCAAGCTGGAGGTGCAGAACCGCGAGGGCGAGAGCAAATATCTGCAGCGCCCAATCTATGACGGGGACCATCACCAGCTCGGCATCATCCTGGTGCCGGACCCCGATGAGAGCATCACCGCCGCGGCCAAGCCGTCCAGCATCTTCAGCATCATCGGGATGCAGGCGGGCGTGCAGCAGCGGGGAGCGCGGCCGGACCGGCTCGGCCGCGCGAAGAAGTCCCAGCCTGCCGAGCCTAAGCAGGAGTCAGCCGGGGCTGACGCTTAGTTATGGCAGGATAACCTGCTCCAGCCCGGCGTCTGCCAAGGCACACTGAAAGGCCCGTTCCCCTTGAACATTCGGGGGAGCGGGCCTTTTGTTTTAGTATGTATGTGAAAAACCGAACACATTCGGCGCTGCGTGAGCGTGTGGACCAAATGTATGCGAAAAACCGATCACATTGAGCGCTGCGGAGGCACGTAGGCGGAATGTAATCGAAAAACCGAATACAATCGGCGCTGCGGTGGCGCGTGGGCCCCATGCTTCACAGCCAGTAACATGTGTAGAGAAATCCTGCAAGATGTGCTACAATGCTTCCTCACCTTACCTATTGCTCCACGCCCCCTAATTCCCCTGCTTGCTCTTCAGGTACAGAATCGCAATCTGCGTCCTGTCGCGTACGCCGAGCTTGCTGAGGATGTCTGTGATGTAGTTCTTGACGGTGCCTTCGCTCAGGAACAGACGGGCGGCGATCTCCCGGTTAGTCAGCCCCTCCGCGATGGAGCTGACGACCGCCTGCTCGGACGGCGTTAAGCCATAGGAGGCAAGTGGCTCTGCCGGCGGAGCCTCCTCACGCACAGGCGGCTTCAGGAAGCCCGCCAGCTTGCGGGCGATTTCGGGGTGAATGAGCATATTGCCCTCATGCACCGTCTTGATCCCCTGAATAATCCGGTCCGGCGGGATATTCTTCAGCAGATAACCGCTGGCCCCGGCCCGCAACGCCTCGATAATGTATTCATCATCGTCGAAGGTGGTCAGCATCAGGACGGCTATCTGCGGATAAGCTTCTTTGATCAGCCGTGTCCCTTCTACCCCGTCACATCCCGGCATCCGTATGTCCATCAGCACCACATCAGCCCCGCCGGGAAGTGCCTCCAGCAAGGACAGCGCCTCTCTGCCATCACCGGTCGTCCCGGCCACCTCAATGTCAGAATCCAGGCCGAGCAGCACCTTTAGACTTTCACGGATGAACGAATCATCGTCAACAATCAGCACTCTAATCAAAGTTCAGTCCCCTTCTCCTTGGATATTTGCTCTCATCCGTCTTTCGCTCCCGATCAAAGTATACATTCTCTCATTGGCGATTGTTCTGCAACACGGAAAATAGTTGGATTTACAACACTTGCTGATTAGCAAATGCCCTCTCTACGGACAACAGTTGGATTAACAACACTTAATTACTCCCAATTCGCCCGTCAGCACCCTAACCAGTAATAGCAGATGCTATTTTTCCAACTATCTCCGTGGAATCGTCAGAAATCAGCAAATTAGCATACGTTTATCCACTTGTTCGGAGCAGGAGGGAGCACTCGCCCCATCGATTCCGCGTACAGCCTTGCAGGCTTCATCCACCTGTCCGGAAGTTGGTCCGCATGTGGCCCCGGACTGCCCTCCACCTGCCTCCACATCCCCGCACCCCGCCACCTAAATTCCCTCCGCCTGCCCATACACCGGCAGCCGGGTAACCACCGTGAACTGCGGATCCAGCCGCAGCTCCAGTGAACCGCCCAGCAGGGCGCAGCGCTCGCTCATGCCCTTCAGGCCCATCCCGCCGCTGCCCGGCAGACGGCCAGGCGTGTCTGTTTCCGGCAGCCTCCCGTTATTGCCGGCCTCCATCCGCACCTCATGCTCCGTATAGGTGACCTCCACCCATACGGAGCTGGCCTGCCCGTGCTTCAATGCATTCGTGACCGCTTCGCGGGCATTGGCATACAGCACCACTTGCAGGCTCGGATAGAGCGGGTAAGGTATCCCTTGCACAGAATAGGAAGTAGCAATTCCGGTATCCCTGCCCACTTCCTCCAGCAGACGGTCGAGCGCATAAGCGCCCTCAAGCTGCGGGGTGTAGTTGATCCGCTTCAGCGCCGAGCGCATATCGTCCATACTGGCCGCGAGCTGGTCGCGGATCTGGTTCATCATCTGCAGCCCTTCGCCGGGAGCCGCAGGCAGGGTATGAATCGCCGCTTCGGTCATCATCTTGACCCGGATCAGCCGGTGGCCGATATCATCGTGAAGCTGGCGGGCGATCCGCACCCGCTCCTCCGCCTGGGCGGCGGCCTCGACCTGCGAGGTGAACTGGAGCAGACGCGCGCGGGCTTCTTCCAGCTCGAAGTGCTTTTTGCGCAGCTCATCATAGAGGAACAGGCTGTCAGCCTGGCCGCGCCCGGCCCGGAGCAGCAGCACATTCAGGCCCGCCGGCAGCAGAAAGCTGAGGTTGGCGAAGGCCCGTTCTTCCGGCGTGGCGCCGGTCAGGGCAGCGTTCAGCAGGCCCAGGTGAATACAGAAGAGAAACACCGCTCTGTTCCGGGGCAAGAGCCGCGTATACCACAGCACCGTAGACACAGCCGCAAAAATCATCAGCGGACCATACTCCCAGCAGAGCCAGGCCGTGAAGGCCATCTCTATCCCTCCGGTAAGAGCCGCAAGGGGGCCGGACAGCTTGGTTCCAAGCGTCGCGAGCAGCAAAAGCACCAGGAAATGCAGGGTGAACCGGTCGAAGTCGGCGTAATCATACACATAGATGGACAAGACTGCCGGGAGGATCATGAGACTAAAGCGCAGCAGATTCAGGGGTCTGGTCAAATCAGCTCATCCTTTTTGAATATAACATCGGTACTCCGGGTATCCCCGGCGCAAGCTATCTCCATCTTAGCATAAGAGTGCCGCTGTTCAGGAGGTGACTTTGGTCACCTGAAGAGAATGACCTTTAGGACCTGCGGCTGTACCCGGAGCCGGAGTACAATTAGAACACAAGGATGAGGAGAACAGGGGGATGACGATAACTATGGCATTAGCCGTATTAAGGGATGTCGTGAAGAGGTATGACAGCAAGCTGATTGTGGATCATGTGAATTTCAATATTGAGGAGGGCGAAATCTTCGGCCTGCTCGGTCCGAACGGTGCCGGGAAGAGCACGACCATCAGCATGATCTGCGGATTGCTTGCGGCCGACAGCGGCGAGATCCGGATTGATGGGCTGTCTGTCCAAGAGAAGCCGATTGAGGTTAAAAAGCGGATCGGGCTCGTTCCCCAGGAGCTGGCGTTATACGAGAATATGTCGGCAGCCGAGAATGTAAGCTTCTTCGGCAAGCTGTATGGCCTGCGAGGCAAGCTGCTAAAGGAGCGGACGCAGGAGGCGCTGGCCTTCACCGGCCTGAGCGACCGGGCGGGGGAGAAGCCGTCCACCTTCTCGGGCGGGATGAAAAGACGCCTCAATATCGCCTGCGCCATCATGCACCGTCCGCGTCTGATCATTATGGATGAGCCAACCGTCGGTATTGATCCGCAGTCGCGCAATCATATCCTGGAATCGGTTAAGGCGCTCAACCGGATGGGCTCGTCAGTGATCTATACCAGCCACTATATGGAGGAGGTGGCGGCGATCTGTGACCGGGTGGCTATTATGGACCAAGGGCATATTATTGCCTGCGGCACAGAGAATGAGCTGCGGGAGCGGGTCGCCCATGAGGAGAGAATCGTCGTGAAGGCGGCGAATATCACCCCTGCGCTGATCAATGAGCTGAAGCAGCATCCCCGGATCACCCGGATCGAGGCGGCAGAGGAGACGATTGAGCTGTATCTTCCGTCCTCGCAAAGTGCGCTGCAGGATATTTTGTTTATTTTCGCCAGGCATGAAGGGGTTATCGCTTCCCTTAATATTGAGGAGCCGGATCTGGAGACGCTGTTCCTCAGTCTGACTGGCCGTACCTTGCGGGATTAGAGGAGGAGAAACGTGAACATCTGGATTATTATGGTGTATGAGCTGCGCAGACTGCTGCGTTCCCGGTCGATGCTGATCAATATGTTTCTGCTGCCGCTGGTGCTGATCTTCCTGCTGGGTGTTTCGCTCTCGGGAGTGGTAGGGGTGAAGGAAGGAGCCGGGATTAAGCCGGTGCACGTGGCGGTTGTGAATACCGGAGGCGGGGGCGCAGGGGCGTCTGCAATGGTTACGGCTTTTCTGGAGAACCCGGAGGTTAAGGATATCATTATCCCTGTAGACGCGCAGAGCCGGGAGGCGGCGGAGAGCGGGCTGCGTACCGGTAAATATGCTTATGCTGTGATTGTTCCCCCCGGCTTCGACCGGGAGGTGCAGAGCGGACAGAAGGCAGAGCTGGAGTTCATTCTCGGCAAAAGCCGTTCCGACAACCGGATCGCCGGCACGGCCTTCGATAACTTCTTACGCACGCTTAATTATAAGCAGGCGGCAGCGGTAACGCTCGGGCCGGAGGCCCTCACGGCTTCACCGGCAGTCACTGAGCAGGCAGCCGTGGTGACCGGAGATCTCAACAATGGCGGGAGAACCTATACAGCAAGCCAGTTCTATGGGGCCTCCATGCTGCTGATGTTCCTGCTCTACAGCGGGCTAATCGTAACTACCTCGCTGTTCGGTGACCGCGAGAATCATACGCTTTTCCGGTTGAACTCCATGCCGGTCAAGGGCTGGCACGTGTTCACGGGCAAAATTCTGAGCGTATCCCTGGTGAGTATTCTGCAATGCCTGACCATTATTGTGCTGTCCAACCGGCTGTTCGGGATTCACTGGGGGAACCGTCCGGGATTGCTGCTGGTCTTCTGCCTGCTGATGATTATTGCGTCGGTTACATTCTCTGCGATCATCTGTCTCTTTAGCCGCAGGTCTGCTACGGCAGTGAATACTATCAATATTATAACGGTTGTAATGACCTTCGTCAGCGGCGGGATGCTGCCGCTCCCTGATACCTGGGTGAACAGCGCCGGGATGTTCACGGTGAACCACTGGGTACAGCAGGCGATGATCCGGATGATGCTGCACTCCGGTCTGGAGCAGCTGCTCCCGAATCTATGGGTCATGTGTGTGATATGTACGGTTCTGTTAGGAGCTATGATTGTGTCATACCGGAAGGTGGGGTACCAATGAATAAAATCATAACCATTGCCTGGAACATGGTCAGACGCAGTATCGGCACGGTCAGAGGGTTGATGATCTTCATTCTCCTTCCCGGTGTTGTGGTGGCGGCGATCATCTCATTTGCCGGAGGGTCCGGGGACAGTCCGAAGGTCGTCCTGTACGTGAACTCGGATACCGGCCCAGCCGGCAGCCATCTCCTGTCTGAGCTTGAGAAGACGGGGGATTACAAGCTGGAGGCGCGCGGGAGCGAGGCCGCATTGAAGGAGGCTACGATCCGGCAGGAGGGTACGGCGGGGCTGTGGATTCCACCCGGGTACTCAGCGGCACTGCTGGCGGGTGAACAGCCGCAGCTCCGCATGTATGAACTGCGGACCAGCGAAGCATCGATCTTGGTCAAGATGAATGCGGCGGCAATCGCTGTGAATATGGCCGGGCCTGCACAAGCGGCAGCTGCCGGCGGTACCGGAGATCCGCAGACGCAGTTCGCCGCTGTGTTGAAGCAGGCAGAGCAGCATAACGTCGGAAGCGTACGTACTGATTATAACCTGTATCCCCGGGAGACGCTGGGCACCATTACAGGGCTGACGCTGATGTTCCTGATGATGCTGATTACGAGCTCGGTCACTCTGATTATGGATGACCGCGTGGGACGGACTATGATGCGCATGTTCAGCGCCCCGGTCCGGTCGTATGAAATCGCACTCGGGAATTTCCTGGGCAGCTTCCTGGTCGGAATGATTCAGATCCTGGTCGTGCTGGTGCTGGGCAAATGGGTGCTCCGCTACGATTATGGACTGCCGCTCGTCCTCTACTTCCTGGTGCTGGCGGCATTCATGCTCGTCTCTATGGGCATTGCCAGTACCGTTGCCGGACTGATCCGCAATCCGCGCAATGCCGGGATGCTGAACTCCTTGATCCTTACCCCGACCTGTATGCTCGGCGGCTGCTTCTGGCCGATCTCCATCATGCCGGATTATATGCAGAAGCTGGCTAACTTTACGCCGCAGAAATGGGCCATCCAGGCGGTGGATATTGCCGCGACCGGCGGCGGCTGGAACGAGCTGTGGCTCCCGTTTGCAGTGCTGGGACTGATGGCTGCAGTGCTGCTGGTGATTGGCTCCGCCATTCTCCGTCCGAATGAAGCCGGGATCAGCGCCTGAGACCGAACCGTAGCTTGCTGTCCCTGGCGTCTTAATCGGACATATTCAAATCGAATAATTATGTGATATGATCGGATCAAAGAGTGAAGGGGAGGGCGTCAGAATGGGCAGCAACAAGCTGGCTTGGACCTGGAAGGTGAAAGAGGAATGTTTGGAGGAATATGTGCAGATGCATCTGGAGCCGTGGCCGGAGATCCTGGAGGAGCATAGCAAGGCGGGCATTCATAACTATTCGATTTTTCAGAACGGCAACCAGTTCTTCTATTGCTTTGAATGTGAGGATACAGAGGCGGCGTTCGCCTACATTGCCCGGAGTGAGGCCTGCAACCGCTGGAATGCGATTACCTCGAAGATGGTGGAGGGCTCCTTCGATTTCAACGATGCGGTTCCGATGGTGCCGCTGCGCGAGGTTTTCTATCTGAAGTAGTCCGGGTTGTAAAGTTATCCAGAGGGGAATGAGACCGATCAAATCGATTGCTACACCACTGGCGGCAGGTATGCTTCTGTCACTTGGGCTGCTGCTGGGCTGCAGCAGCCGGGAAGGCTCCGGCACGGCTGCGCCAACAGCGGAGGCGGTATCTTCGGGGGAGGCTACTCCTGCGGCTGTGCCAACGGCGATGGTACAGCCCGCACCTGAGGCCTCCTCCGCTGCTGCAAACATCACGAGGCAGTTCCCGCTGGAGGGGCTGGCCGGATCGGTCATTATCGATTCGGTGAATCCGGAAGAGACGATCCGGGCGAGAAGCGCCGCAGGATCAGGTGAGCTGCTGATGATCTCAAGCAGCACAGAGGAACGGGGCCATCTGGCGGTTTCCAGCAACGATGGCTTGGAAGGGGAGCAGACGTATCAGGCGGACTACTCCATCGTATACCGGTCGGGGGATCAGGATCAGGTATTGTTGAAGCTGCCGGCCTTCTTATTCGTGCAGCCGACAGACCGCGTGCTGGAATTCGCGGCAGTCCCCTTTGAGAAGGCAGAGGTGTATCTGCTTGCGCCTCAATACAAGTCGGGGCACGGACTGGTGGCGTATGCTTTTGCTATGGATAAGGAGAATGGGGAAGTGTTCCCCTTAACCTTCATACAGGGGGGGATTGAACACGATACCCTGGTCTACTCCGAAATTCAGCCGCCCCCAGCCAACCAGAACGAACAGTTAGCGGTACACTTGCCAGAGGGCGCCGGGGGCGACCCGGAACCAGGACCGCAGCTGTATGAGCTTGATCTTGAGAAGCGGCAATTTATTGCACAGTAGAGTCCATAATATGGGTTGTATAGAATAAACCTCCCTTTGAGCCGGAAGTCTGCTTCCGATAGTTCAGAGGGAGGTTTTACTAATTTGGGGAGATTGCTTAGTACGAGGAAGGCATTCACAAGCACAGGAAGGGGCTGGTGAGCGAGTTGAAAGGGATAAATCCCTCAGGTGCGGCCGTTAATGGGCGGATTGGAGGAATGAAAGGGATAAATCCCCCAGATGTTGCTGGAGGGGGCCGGTTGAGTGAAATGTTGCCAATGCGGCTAACTCTGGATACCGGCCTTCCCTCCTGCCTGCACCAGCTAGCCCCCTCTACCCTCAGCTACTTCAGTTACCCATTCCTGCCTACACCTGCCGCTATCTCAACCTATCTGCGCCCACTCCAACTTCGCGTAACCTCAGGCCACCGCCGGAAGACGCTGCAAGTGAGCGGCGGACTGCCACACAGCCACGCCCGCCGCCTTGCTGTACACCGCCGTGCTACCACGCCCGACGCATAGCCACACACCTGTAACACCACTCAGTTCCCCGTACTCTCATACTTGGACAGGCCGTACCGGAAGATTCCGTACGCTGCTGCCGCACTTCCTACGGCTGCGGCGGGGGCGAGCAGCCACCAGCCGGACCAGCCGCTTTTGCCGAAGATGTAGGTAGCCGGGTAGAAGCTGATGAAGGCGTAGGGCAGCACGGTAGAGATGAAGATACGGATCGCCTGCGGGAACAGTGTAATCGGGTATTTCGCCAGATCGGACAGGTTATGCACCATCAGCGGAAAAGCATTCCCGGCATTACGTATCCAGAAGGCGGCGGAATTGCCCGCGAGATTGATCGACACCCGGATGATGACTGCCGTGATGAACAGCAGCAGCAGCACCGCCGCCTTGCCCGCGCTCCACTGGATGGGGCTGTGCACCAGCGACTGCCAGACGATGACGCCGCCGATCAGCAGATTGCCAAGCCCGTTGATGCCGATCCCGGTGCAGAACACCTGCAGGATAACGGGAACCGGCCGCAGCAGATAACGGTCCAGCTCGCCCATGTTCACCAGCCTGCTCATCCGCCAGGAGCCTTCGAAGAATAACGAACCGACGCCCTCCGTCAGGAAGATCATCGCATACATGAAGGTGACCTCCCAGAAGCGCCAGCCGTGGATGTCCGGAATCCGGTCGTAGATGACCCAGAGGAAGACGAACCCCAGCACCTGCGTCAGGGCGGCGGAGCACATCAGGATATAGAAGTCTTTGTTATATTCCAGAATCGCTTTGAGCTGCTGCACATACAGCCTTTTGTAGAGATAGAGCATTTGTGTGATTTTCATTCTGCGTCCTCCTCCTGCCTTAGCCTCCATGGATCGTCACCTGGCGGACCGCCCAGCTCCACAGGGCCTTGCCTGCCAGCCAGAGCGCCGCTCCCCAGAACAGCTGAATGCCGATCAGCCGCAAGCTCTCTACCGTATCTACCTGCTGCAGGAAGATCATCGTCGGTGTATGAATGATGGCCTGGAAGGGCAGCAACAGAGCCAGCTTTTCCAGCCAATCCGGGAAGAAGGCGAGCGGAACCAAAGCACCAGACAGAAGATTGGTCAGCGCGATCCGGGTCCAGACAATGCCGAGTGAGCCGGTGGACCAGAAGCATAACAGCGCCGCCAGATAGACCACTCCGAACTTGACAACAACCGCACTGAGCAGGCTGATGGCAAACAACAGATAGACGGTCAGCGAATGGGGAAAAGCAATGCCGGTGACGAAGGTGGTGAACAGGACCAGCAGCACCGTACTCATAGCCCCTTCGAGCAGACTTGCGCCCAGGGTCTCGGCGAATCGCGCTGTCTGGAAGTCCACTGGCTTCAGCAAATCCATGGCGACGCTGCCGTCCAGGATTTTGCCGGAAATCGCCGTCTCGGAGTACCAGGACAACACGGAATTGGCCAGGAAGGTGACCAGCAGATAAGTCTTCATCTGATCCCAGGTGTAGCCGCCCAGCGCCTCACGCCCGCCGTAGATCCCCTGCCAGAGGAAGAAGATCGCGGCCAGATTGATCGTATTCGCCAGGATATTAATGATATATGAATTGCGGTAGGCCATGACATTCTGCAGGGAGCGGCTGGCGATGCTTCTGTATTTCCTGAGCTTAGCTGCAGTTGGCATCTATCCGTTCCTCCCGGTTCCCCGGCGCTCATTCAGGTTCAGATGGCCGTCATACACCGCCTTAATGACATGCTCAATCTGGGTATCCTCCATGCGGAAATCGAGCACCTCGCCGTAATTCATCACCTTGCTGACCACTTCACTGGCACTGTACTCATGTCTGTCAAAAGCCACCGAGAACTCCTTCCCGCTCTGCTGCTCCAGCTTCAGTCCCGGTGTCTGCTCCAGCAGCTGGTATAATTCCGGCATAGACTCGCGGACCTGGAAGAAGATGACACGGGTGGCGGCAAAACGGGCCTTGACCTCACTCAGCGTACCATCATAAATAATCGCCCCGTGGTCGATGATAATCAGCCGCTTGCATAAGTCCTCGATATCGCCCAGATCATGGGTGGTCAGCATTACGGTTGTCTGCTGCTCCTGGTTAATCTGCTTGATGAATTCCCGGATCTTCTGCTTCACGGAGATATCCAGGCCGATGGTCGGCTCATCGAGATACAGAATCGGCGGATTATGCAGCAGGGCAGCGGCCAGATCGGCACGCATCCGCTGGCCCAGGGAGAGCTTGCGGGCCGACAGATGAATGAACTCGTTCATGCCTAGCAGGTCTATGAACAGGTCCAGGTTCTTCCGGTAGAGGGCATCCGGGATCTGATAGATATCCTTCAGCAGCGAGAAGGACTCGGAGATCGGAATATCCCACCAGAGCTGGGTACGCTGCCCGAAGACAGCGCCGATCTGGGCGGCATTCGCCATTCTCTGTGTATAAGGGTTGAGGCCGTTTACCGATACGCTGCCCGCGGAGGGCCGCAGGATGCCGGTCAGCATCTTCAGCGTAGTGGACTTCCCGGCCCCGTTCGGGCCGACATAAGCCACCGTCTCACCGGCCTCGATCGACAGATCCAGCGGCTTCACCGCCACCTTCTCAATATGCCGGGGCAGGAACAGATGCTTCACCGCCCCCTTCAGGCCCGGTTCCTTCACTGCCTGCTGGAAGGACTTGGTCAGTCCTCTGACTTCAATCATGCTCAAGGTGAATCCTCCTGTATTTCAACATTGAAAGCGCTATATCACACATAGATTTAAATATAGCATTGTCCGGATGTCGAAAACTATCGATTCTGGTCGTCTCCGCAATAAATACATAGAACTATGACGAATCGAAAAAAAACGGCTCTCCCCGGACGGTTAGACTAACCGGGAATTGCCGCTTCGTTTGAGAATGGACTTCAGGGTGAAGCCTAAGAGCAGGGGGAGGAGGAGTTGGACCGCAAGTCTCCAGCCCACCGCGTACAGGTCCACAAGGTGGATTTGCTTCAATAGCACATATACCACATTATATAAAAGGAAAGAACAGCTAATGGTAATTAGGGGAACCAGAGTCAATGCCGCTCTGCCATGCAGTATCCGGCAGCCGGCCAGCAGCAGAAGCGAACAGCCGGTCATGATTAGCAGGGCTTGATTGCTGCCGAAGCGCAGGAAAGACACAAAGGCGGTGACCAGATTCAAGACAGCCGATAGATAACTGATGCGGAGCAATGTCGAACCTCCTGGTAATATGTAATCGGTGATAGCAGATTTCTACATTTTACAGCGCTGAAGTGCGAATTTACAGGTCCTTTGCCGAATGTTCATTATTCCGTAATTGTATGTTATAATGCTTTCTCTTAAAATCGGTTATATAGGAAATGGTAAATATGGAGGGGATCATCGAGTGAATACTTTTGATCAGCCGAGAGCATGGAGTGTGCCTGGAGATTTGGAATCAAGCCAGCTTGAAGCCTTCCGGCCGCTGGATGCGGCTCTGACGGATTGGAATGGCGGGAGCTGCACGGCGGATCCTGCGGCAGATTCCAGAGAGCATATCTATCATAGAGCCATGATTGCTTCAATACGCAGTGAGATGGGCAAATTAAGCCATTTGCTGTCGATTCCGTATGTAGTGTTTCTGACAGACAAGGCGGGCACCATCCTGGAGCTGGTCTACTCCTCGAAGGTGACCCGGGAAGAGATGGAGCAGGCGGAGCTGCGGCCGGGGGTTAGTCTCGGCAGAGAGCAGGCCGGCATGAATGCGGTTTCGCTGGCGATGGAGACGAAGGGCATCGCGGTCGTGCGGGGAAAGGAGCATTCGGATGAGGCCTTCCGCAACTGGAACTGTGTCTGCGCCCCGCTGCAGGATCATGATAACGTGTACGGTTATGTAGATGTTTCTTTTGATATCTCGGAGCCTATTGAATTCGCTGTACCGTTTGTGCAGCAGATTGCCGAGAATATGCTGGAGAAATGGATGGAGAGGAACCCGGAGATGCAGCAGTACCGGCTAGACAGTACCCTGATGGAGTATAAGCTGACGGCGCGGGAGCAGGAGGTCGCACGGCTGTGGCTGCTGGAGAAGAGCGCGCTGCACATTGGGAGTGATCTGGGGATCAGCGAAGGAACAGTACGTAATATGCTGAAGAGCATCTACAGTAAAATGAGAGTGAATGACCGCTTCCAGTTCGTCAAACGGTTGACGCCGTAGTAAGCGCATATACATACAGAATAGCCGGGCAGCGATACTGAGGTATCTCTGGCCCGGCTATTTGTCATATGCACGCGGTCTATCCGCAGGAGCAGTTCAGTACCGGCTTCCGCGCGGCCTGTGTCTCATCGAGACGGCTGATCTCTGTCGTATGCGGCGCATTGATCACGATCTCAGGTGTCTCTTCCGCTTCCTTGACGATCTGGATCATCGTCTCAATGAAGCCGTCAAGCGTCTCCTTGCTCTCGGTCTCGGTCGGCTCAATCATCATGCATTCCTCTACGGTCAGCGGGAAGTAGACGGTTGGCGGATGATAGCCGAAGTCCAGCAGCCGCTTAGCTACATCGAGAGTGCGCACCCCGTATTGCTTAAGGTTCTTGCCGGACATCACGAATTCATGCTTGCAGACCCCCGGGAAGGGGATCTCGAAGTATGGTGCCAGCCGGTGCATCATATAGTTGGCGTTCAGCACCGCGTTCTCCGATACCTCGCGCAGACCCTCCGGCCCGTAGGTGCGGATATAGGCATAAGCGCGGACCAGAATGCCGAAGTTACCGTAAAAGGCTTTGACGCGGCCGATCGATTCCGGCCCGCCGCAGTCCAGCGTGAAGCTGCCGTCCTCGCTGCGTGCCACCGTAGGCTGCGGCAGGAACGGGATCAGCTTCGCCTTCACGCCGACCGGTCCGGCTCCCGGTCCGCCGCCGCCGTGCGGCGTGCTCATCGTCTTGTGCAGGTTGAGATGCACGACATCGAAGCCCATATCGCCCGGGCGGGTGATGCCCATAATAGCGTTGGAGTTCGCGCCGTCATAATAGAGCAGGCCGCCTGCTTCGTGCACAATCGCTGCGATCTCGACGATCTGCGTCTCGAACAGTCCGAGCGTGCTCGGGTTCGTGAGCATCAGCGCCGCCGTGTCGCTGCCCACCGCTGCCTTCAATGCTTCCAGATCCACCATACCCTTCTCATTGGAGGGGATGGTGACGGTCTGCAGGCCGGCCGCTGCGGCGCTGGCCGGGTTGGTGCCGTGCGAGGAATCCGGCACGATCACCTTGGAGCGGACCTCGCCGCGGCTCTCGTGGTAGGCGCGGATCATCATCAGACCGGTCCATTCGCCGTGTGCTCCGGCAGCAGGCTGCAGGGAGACGGCGTCCATGCCGGTCAGTCCGGCGAGATCCTTTTGCAGCGTGTACATCAGCTCAAGCGCACCCTGGATGCTCTCCTCCGGCTGATACGGGTGAATCTTCGCAAGGCCCGGGAAGCGGGCGACATCCTCGTTGATCTTCGGATTGTATTTCATCGTGCAGGAGCCGAGCGGATAGAAGCCGTTATCGACCCCGAAGTTACGCCGGGACAGCGCGGTATAGTGGCGGATGACATCGACCTCGGAGACCTCCGGCAGCACCACCGGCTCTTCGCGCAGCAGGCCTCCGGGAATCAGCGCCTCCAGGCTTTCTTCCTCCGGCACATCGCATACAGGCAGGGAGTAGGCCGAGCGGCCGGGGCGGCTTAATTCAAAAATCAGACTCTGTTCCGGTTTCATAGACAGCCCTCCAGTGCTTCGGCAAATTCATCAATTTCGGCTTTGCTTCTCTTCTCGGTTACGGCAATCAGCATATGTCCGGCCAGCTCGGGATAATCCCGGCCCAGGTCGTAGCCGCCCAGATAGCCTGCCTTCAGCAGCTTGGAGTTCACCGCACTTACACTGCTGCCCTCCGGGAGCTTCAGGACGAATTCATTGAAGAACGGGGCGGTGAAGACACGCTCTGCACCCTTAACCTCAGCCAGCCGTCCGGCAGCGTAATGGCTCTTGCGGATGTTCAGCCCGCCGACCTCGCGCATGCCTTCCTTGCCCATCACAGACAAGTAGACAGAAGCGCACAGCGCCAGCAGCGCCTGGTTGGAGCAGATATTCGACGTCGCCTTCTCGCGGCGGATATGCTGCTCCCGCGCCTGCAGCGTCAGCACGAAGCCGCGCTTGCCGCTGCGGTCCACCGTCTGGCCGACGATCCGGCCCGGCATCCGCCGCATCAGCGGCTCAGCCACGGCGAAGAATCCGCAGGTCGGACCGCCCAGCGAGGCAGCGATGCCCAGCGGCTGCGCGTCGCCGACCACAATGTCTGCGCCCAGCTTGCCGGGCGCTTCCAGCACACCGAGCGCGATCGGATTCGCGCTGACCACAAGCAGCCCTTTGGCTGCATGAACCAGCGGTTCGATCTGACGCAGGTCCTCAATGCCGCCGAAGAAGTTCGGCGACTGCACCAGGACAGCGGCGGTCTCGCCGTCAATGGCTTCAGCCAGCTTGGCGAGATCAGTAACACCATCCTTGTAGCCAATCTCCACAATCTGCAGGCCCCAGGCATTGGCGGAGGTGCGCAGCACCTGGCGCGCTTCCGGATGAACGGTGCGGGAGACAATCAGCTTTTTGCGTTTGGTTGCGCCTGCGGCCAGTACAGCGGCTTCGGACAGGGCTGTTGCGCCGTCGTACATGCTGGCATTGGCCACCTTCATGCCGGTCAGCTCGCAGATATAGGACTGGAATTCAAAGATCGCCTGAAGCTCGCCCTGGCTGATCTCCGGCTGGTAAGGCGTATAGGCAGTATAGAATTCAGAACGGGAAATGACATGGTTAATGACGACCGGAACGTGATGGTCATATAATCCGGCCCCCAGGAAGCTGGCATGGGTGTCGAAATCGGCGTTTTTGTCGGCCAGGGCTTTCATATGGCGAAGGAGTGCGTACTCATCCAGTGCCTCAGATACCGGCAGCGTTCCCTGGTAGCGGACCGACTGCGGAATATCGGCGAACAGCTCTTCGACGGATTGAATTCCGACGGTTTCCAGCATTTCTGCGCGGTCCTGCTCCGTCATGGGCAGATAGCGGTGCTTCATTGCGGCTTCACTCCTTGGCTCTTTTTGTAGAATGGGGCTTTGACTACGGCAGCCTTGAGCTGCTTGCCGCGAATCTCCACGAACACCTCTGTGCCCAGCTCCGTATAGGCGGCGTCCAGCAGAGCGAGTCCGAGATTGCGCTTCAGGGTCGGGGACTGGGTGCCGGTCGTGACTTCACCGATCTTCACCCCGTCCGCATACACGGGATAGTGGGAGCGCGGGATGCCGCGGTCGATCATCTCCAGCCCGACCAGGCGGCGCGGCAGGCCTGCTTCCTTCTGCTTCAGCAGGGCTTCGCGGCCGATAAAGTCCGTCTTGTCCAGCTTCACGAAGAACTGGAGCCCTGCCTCCAGCGGCGTGATCTCCGCCGACAGCTCCTGGCCGTACAGCGGCAGCTTGGCCTCGAAGCGGAGTGTGTCGCGTGCGCCGAGTCCGGCCGGGGTCAGGCCATGCGGAGCGCCTGCGGCCAGCAGGCCGTTCCAGATTGCAGCCGCTGCCTCCGCCGGGGCGTACAGCTCGAAGCCGTCCTCACCGGTGTAGCCGGTGCGGGAGAGCAGGACATCAGCGCCGCAGACCTCGGCGTGCTCAAGGAAGTGGAAGGGCTTAAGCTCCTGAACGGGAGCCTGCGTGACCTGGGCAAGAATGGTCTCAGCCAGCGGTCCCTGCAAGGCGATCAGGATGGTCTCACCGGAAATATCCTTCAGGGTGACTCCGCTGAATTCAGCGGTCAGATGCTGCTGCAGCCACTCGAAGTCCTTATCGATGTTGGAGGCATTGACGACAAGCATATAGCGCTCAGTGCCGAGCCGGTAGACGAGCAGATCGTCAACGACCCCGCCGTTCGGATAGAGCATGAGGGTATATTGCGCGGCGCCGTCCGCAAGGCGGCTGACATCATTCGTGGTTACGCGCTGGAGGAAGGCTTCCGCACCTGCTCCGGTCACCATGAATTCCCCCATGTGGGATACATCGAACAGCCCGGCCTGCTGCCGGACCGCTTCATGCTCCTTCACAATGCCGGTGAACTGCACCGGCAGCTCCCAGCCGCCGAAATCGATGCATCTGGCCTCCGCATACGCGGAATAGAGGTCATACAAAGGCGTTCTTCTCAAAGACTCCATCTCGTCACTCCCTTGGTCTGTTTACATCACTTCTTAGCCGGTGGACATGCGAAAAAGGACAGGCAAAAATCCATCCATGCACAACGCGCATAAAATAGACTTTCGCTCTGTCCTTTGTACCTGAGAGTTACCCTGCAGCAAGGTGCAGGTTTCCCCGTTGGTGATCCGTAAGGCCTGCATTGCAGGCGTCTGGATGCTCTCCAGAGATGCGTCCGGCCAAGGTCCTTTTGCCTGAGAGATTCACCCGTCCCGGGCTTACTCCTTCGGCGCTGTCTTCCGTGAGACAGTCTCTCCCTCTGCCATCATCCGCAAACCATATGTTATTCTGCTGTCTCCATTAAACCGGGTTTACAAGTGTGCTGTCAATCCAAAATCGTCAAAAGTTTGACAAATTTAATTTTACTGTCAGTTATATTGACATTAGGCAAGGTGATAACTTAGGCTATAACTAAATTTAGAACTCCAAACATGGAAAAGAGGCGGCGAAAGAAATGAGTGAAGTGCTGGACAACCTGCTATACAGCGAAGAGCATGAATGGGCACAGCAGGGTGAGGGACGCGTTGTACGTGTAGGGATTACGGATCATGCGCAGCATCTGCTTGGCGACATCGTGTTCGTAGAGTTTCCGGAAGTCGGCGCAGCCATCTCCGCAGGCGACAGTGTGGGCAGCATCGAATCCGTGAAGACGGTGTCGGAGCTGTATTCCCCTGTATCGGGTAAAGTCACCAGAATCAACGATGCCCTGGAGGCCAGCCCGGAGCTGATCAACGATCAGCCGTACGGGGACGGGTGGATTTTTGAGCTGGAGCTGGACGGTGAATTCGCAGACGCAGTATCCGGCCTGCTGGATGCGGCTGCTTACAAGCAACTGATCGGCGAATAATACGGCGCGGACTCAACGGGCAAAGGCTGGATGAGAATATACTTAAACAGGCAGAATAGGCAGACACTCTTGACATTAGATGTTACTAATGTGAGAGGTCTGCCTGTTTGGCTTGTCTGCATTAAGCGGGATAGATCAACTAGTCTTCTTCCTGAAGCTGTCGCAGTACAATCAGTTCCACCCGGCGGTTCCGCTGCCGTCCTTCGGCTGTTGAATTGTCATAGGCAGGCCGGGTATCGGCATAACCGGCATACTGGAAATGCTCAGGACTCAGCCCCTCCGTGTCCAGGAAGAAGCGCAGCACGGACATGGCGCGGGCGCCGGACAGCTCCCAGTTGTCCCTGTATACCGACCCGGGAGTTACGGGGACGTTGTCGGTGTGGCCTTCGATGCTGATCGTCGCCCCGATGCCGCGGAACAGACCGGACAGCTGGCGCAGCGCAGGGAAGGCAGGCGGCTTCAGCTCAGCCCGGCCCGCATCGAACAGGAAGCGGTCGCTCAGGGTAATCGCTATCCCCTGCGGCTTGTCCGCCACAAAGATCTGTTCCCCCAGATTATTCTCCTTCACATATTGTGTGATCACACCCATAAGGGCGGCCAGCTTCTCCTCCTGCTCACGAAAAGCAAGCTCACGCGCCGTAGGCTGATGCTCCCCCGTATCCTCCTGCTGTCCCGGTGCGGGGCTGCCGGCTGCGGCTCCATTCTGCCCGCTCCCGCCCGCAGGCTGTCCTGCCGAAGAGCTGCCGCCTTCCTCCTGTCCTTTTGAGGACGCCGCCCCATCGCTGTCTTTGGATCCGTCCAGCAATCCGTTTCCGCCCTCCAGAACCGCACTGCCGCTCTTGAAGGTATCCGACAGCGACCCGGTAACAATCGCATATTTCTGCGTGTCCAGGCTGCTCATGGCATATAAAATGACGAAGAAAATGAGCAGCAGAGTGATCAGATCGGCATAGGTAATCATCCAGCGGTCATGGCTCTCGGTGCTGGCCGGAACGTTGCGCTGCCTGCGGTTTCTTTGCCTCATAGCTTTTCTCCCCGGGGAGGACTGTCAGGCTTCACTCCGGCATCTGAGCTGCGGATGTTATCGGGAAGGAAGGACGACAGCTTTTGGCGGACCAGATGCGGATGATCCCCGTTCTGCAGGGACAGGATGCCGACCAGCAGCATTTCCATGCGGTTCAGCTCGCTTTGGCTGCGGGATTTGATTTTGGAGGCAATGGGCAGAAAGATCAGGTTGGCGCTGGCCACGCCATAGAGTGTTGCTGTAAAAGCTACAGCGATTGAAGCGCCCAGGTGAGAAGGGTCCGTCAGGTTAACTAACACACGGATCAGTCCCATTACGGTGCCGATGATCCCCATGGTAGGGGCATAGCCGCCGGCTGCTTCAAAAACCTTGGCGTAGCCTTCATATTTCAGTTCCCGGGCGTCCATGTGCAGCTCCAGAATTTGCCGGACCTCAGCGGGATCGTTCCCGTCCACAACCAGGAACAGCCCTTCGCGGGTGAAGGGATCGGGATGCTCCTCCGCCCGCTTCTCCAGCGCCAGCACACCGCCGCGCCGGGCGGCCGTGGCCATGGAGATCAGCTCTTCGGCCTGCTCACGGCTGGTGTCATTTTGCCTGCTCAAAGCGAGCCGGAGCCCCGCCGCTGCGCTGCGGAGGCGGGAGGCCGGGAAGCTGACCAGCACGGCGGCGAGGGTGCCGCCGAATACGATCAGGGCAGCATTCGGCTGCAGCAGGCCGGACAGGCTGCCGCCCTCCCACAGGAAGCCGCCGACCATAGCGGCAATCCCGGCCAAGAGGCCGATAATTGTAGTGATATCCATATATTCAGGCTCCTTAAATTTCTATATATTATGGTTTGCAACAGTCAGGGCTACACTGTATAATAAACGGGAACGTGCATTCCTATCTTCCATATTTTTCAGCCTTGTATTGAGAGGGAAGCCATTGGGTTACAATTATAATATATTCATATATTTTAGACGATAGAGGGGAGACGGGCAAATGAATGATCTTGTCGTCAGTACGAAGACTTTTGAACTGGAGTCCGAGTATACCCCCCAGGGCGATCAGCCTCATGCCATAGAAGAGCTAGTGGACGGCATCCGGCAGGGCAAGAAGCACCAGACGCTGCTGGGAGCGACAGGTACAGGGAAGACCTTTACCATCGCACAGGTGATTTCCAAGCTGAACCGCCCTACGCTGGTGATTGCGCACAACAAGACCCTTGCGGCGCAGCTGGCGAGCGAGTTCAAAGAATTTTTTCCGAGCAATTCCGTGGATTACTTCGTCAGTTACTACGATTATTACCAGCCAGAGGCGTACATTCCTTCCTCCGACACCTACATTGAGAAAGACTCCAGCATAAATGAAGAAATTGACAAGCTCCGCCACTCGGCAACCAGCTCGTTGTTTGAACGGCGCGACGTTATTATTGTAGCGAGTGTATCCTGTATCTACGGCCTCGGTTCGCCGCAGGAATACGGAAGCCTGCTGCTGTCGCTGCGTGTCGGCATGGAGAAGCCGCGTAACCAGATTCTAAGCCGTCTGGTGGATATCCAGTACCAGCGGAATGATATGAACTTTGTGCGCGGTACGTTCCGGGTACGCGGAGATGTGGTCGAGATCTTCCCGGCTTCACAGGGGGAGCACGCGATTCGTGTGGAGCTGTTCGGAGATGAGATCGAGCGCATTACGGAGATTGATGTTCTCACAGGTGAACTGATCGGCGAGCGTGAGCATATTGCGATTTTCCCGGCGTCCCACTTTGTTACCCAGGAGGAGACAATGCGGGTTGCGCTGGTCAATATTGAACGGGAGCTGGAGGAACGGCTGGCTGTGCTGCGCGAGTCGGGCAAGCTGCTGGAGGCCCAGCGGCTGGAGCAGCGGACCCGTTATGATATCGAGATGATGAAGGAGGTCGGCTTCTGCTCCGGGATCGAGAACTATTCCGGTCCGCTGACCTTCCGTGAGCCGGGAGCGACTCCATATACATTAATGGACTATTTCCCGGACGATATGCTGATCGTCATTGATGAATCCCATGTCACGCTGCCGCAGATCCGGGCGATGTACAACGGTGACCGCGCCCGCAAGACAGTGCTTGTTGAGCATGGCTTCCGCCTGCCGTCGGCGCTGGATAACCGGCCGCTGCAATTCGAGGAATTCGAAGAGAAGGTCAACCAGATCATCTATGTGTCCGCTACGCCGGGGCCTTACGAGGCCGAGCACTGCGACACGATGGTGCAGCAGATTATCCGTCCTACCGGCCTGCTTGATCCGATTATCGAGGTGCGTCCGACCGAGGGCCAGATCGATGATCTGATCAGCGAGATCCGCGAGCGGGTAGAGCGTGATGAGCGTGTGCTGGTGACCACGCTGACCAAGAAGATGTCTGAGGACCTGACCGATTACTTCAAGGAGATCGGCATCAAGGTGCGTTATATGCACTCGGACATCAAGACGCTGGAGCGCATGGCGATTCTGCGCGATCTGCGGCTCGGTGTGTTCCATGTTCTGGTGGGCATTAACCTGCTGAGAGAAGGCCTTGACCTGCCGGAGGTATCGCTGGTTGCCATCCTTGACGCTGACAAGGAAGGGTTCCTGCGCTCGGAGCGTTCGCTGATCCAGACGATCGGCCGGGCCGCCCGTAACTCGGAGGGCCGGGTCATTATGTACGGTGATAACATTACAGAATCCATGGACAAGGCGATGAGCGAGACCCGGCGCCGCCGGGAGATTCAGATGGCCTATAATGAGCAGCACGGGATCACGCCAACGACGATCAACAAGAAGGTACGCGACATCATCGAGGCGACCAAGGTCGCCGAGTCCAAGGCCGATTACCTTACCGGCGCAGGCGGCAAGCTGAGCAAGAAGGACAAGATGAGCCTCATGCAGCGTCTGGAGGCGGAGATGAAGGACGCGGCGAAGAACCTGCAATTCGAGCGCGCCGCCGAGCTGCGCGATGCGCTGCTTGAACTGCGGGCAGAGTGAGCTTGACCCGAAAGGTAACGATTCATGGAACGGTGCTTCGCAGGCCGTTCTTTTTGAAGATAGATAGCAGTGTCAGGCATTCTAATTGGTTCACATAAAGGAGAGGTACCGCTTGGCTAACGAAAGTATAATCATCAAGGGCGCGAGGGCCCATAACCTCAAGAACATCGATGTTACGATTCCGCGTGACCGCTTCGTCGTGCTGACCGGGCTGAGCGGATCGGGCAAATCCTCCCTGGCCTTCGACACCATCTATGCCGAAGGTCAACGCCGCTATGTTGAATCGCTGTCGGCATACGCCCGCCAGTTCCTGGGCCAGATGGAGAAGCCGGATGTCGATTCGATTGACGGCCTCTCTCCGGCCATCTCCATTGACCAGAAGACAACCAGCCGCAACCCGCGTTCGACCGTAGGTACGGTTACCGAAATCTACGATTATCTGCGACTTCTGTTTGCCCGGGTGGGCCATCCTCATTGCCCGGATCACGGGATTGAGATTACCTCGCAGACCGTGGAGCAGATGGTCGACCGGATTATGCAGTACCCCGAGAAGACCCGGCTGCAGATTCTGGCTCCGGTTATTTCCGGCCGCAAGGGCGAGCATAAAGGCTTGTTCACGGATATCTCGAAGCAAGGCTTCGTCCGCGTACGGGTAGATGGGGAACTGCGCGAGGTTACAGAAGATATTGTACTGGAGAAGAACAAGAAGCATACGATTGAAGTTGTCGTTGACCGGATCGTGATTAAGGATGATATTGAGACCCGTCTGACCGATTCCCTGGAGACCGCGCTGAAGCTGTCAGGCGGACAGATTCTAGTCGATGTGATGGGCCAGGAGGAGCTGTTGTTCAGTGCAAGCTTCGCCTGTCCGGTCTGCGGGTTCAGCATCGAAGAGCTTGCACCGCGCATGTTCTCCTTCAACAGCCCGTTCGGTGCCTGCCCGGAATGTGACGGGCTCGGGATGAACATGGTGGTTGACCCGGATCTGCTGATCCCGGACATGGAGAAGTCCATCGAGGATGGGGCCTTCCTGGCCTGGACAGGCAGTACCTCGAATTACTATCCGCAATTCCTGAAATCCGTGTGCGAGCATTTTAAGATCCCGCAGAATGTGCCGGTCAGCAGCCTGACCCAGGAGCAGATGAACAAGCTGCTGTACGGAACAGGCAGCGAGAAGATCCGGTTCCGGTACGAGAATGACTTCGGCCAGCGCAAGGATGCACTCGTGGCGTTCGAGGGGATCATTCCGAACCTGGAGCGCCGTTACCGCGATACGGCCTCCGAAGGCATCCGCGAGTTCATTGAAGGCTTCATGAGCGCCAAGCCCTGCCATTCATGCAAAGGCAAGCGCCTCAAGAAGGAGATTCTGGCAGTAACCATTAACGAGCGGAATATCTCCGATGTGACAGACTTCTCCATTGGCGATTGTCTTGAATTCTTCAGCAGTCTTGCCTTGAGCGAGAAGGAGACGGCGATTGCCCATCTGATCCTGAAGGAGATTAGCAGCCGGCTCGGGTTCCTCGTGAATGTGGGACTGAATTATCTGACGCTCAGCCGCGCAGCCGGGTCACTGTCCGGCGGGGA
Source organism: Paenibacillus piscarius (assembly GCF_022234545.1). GTDB lineage: Bacteria > Bacillota > Bacilli > Paenibacillales > Paenibacillaceae > Paenibacillus_AQ > Paenibacillus_AQ piscarius. Next base: position 50,144 of record NZ_JAIEUI010000004.1, on the reverse strand, counting down.
AGCCCAGCGGATCAGGCTGGCGACCCAGATCGGCTCCAGCCTGATGGGCGTCCTGTACATTCTGGACGAGCCGAGCATCGGGCTGCACCAGCGCGACAATGACCGGCTGATCTCGACACTGGCTCATATGCGCGATCTGGGCAATACACTCATCGTCGTAGAGCATGATGAGGACACGATGATGGCGGCCGACTATATCATTGACATCGGACCGGGCGCCGGGAAGCACGGCGGTCAGGTGATTGCCCAAGGGACGCCGCAGGAGATCATGAAGGACCCGGCCTCGCTTACAGGGGAGTACTTGAGCGGTCGCAAGTTCATCCCGGTTACCTCTAAGCGGCGGCCTACCGACAGTGAACGCTGGATCGAGATCCGCGGAGCCAAAGAGAACAACCTGAAGAACGTGAACGTCAAGATTCCGCTCGGCGTCTTTACCGCAGTAACCGGTGTATCCGGCTCCGGCAAATCGTCCCTGATCAACGAGATTCTGTACAAGAGCCTGGCCCGCCAGCTCAACAAGGCGGTTAAGGTCCGTCCGGGCCTGCACAAGGAAATTCGCGGCCTGGAGAATCTGGACAAGGTCATTGAGATTGACCAGTCGCCAATCGGGCGTACTCCGCGCTCGAATCCGGCTACGTATACCGGCGTATTCGACGATATCCGCGACCTGTTCTCCAAGACCAACGAGGCCAAGGTGCGCGGCTTCCAGAAGGGGCGCTTCAGCTTCAATGTGAAGGGCGGGCGCTGTGAGGCCTGCCGCGGGGACGGTATCATCAAAATCGAGATGCACTTCCTGCCGGATGTGTACGTGCCTTGTGAAGTCTGCAAGGGCAAGCGTTATAACCGCGAGACGCTGGAAGTGAAATACAAAGGTAAGAACATCTCAGATGTGCTGGAGATGACTGTAGAGGACGCGACCGAATTCTTCAAGAATATCCCGCGCATCCACCGCAAAATGCAGACCCTGCTCGATGTAGGCCTCGGCTACATCAACATCGGCCAGCCGGGAACGACCTTGTCCGGCGGCGAAGCGCAGCGCGTGAAGCTGGCCTCCGAGCTGTACCGCCGCAGCACCGGCAAGACCCTGTACATCCTGGACGAGCCGACCACCGGTCTGCATGTAGATGACATCGGCCGTCTGCTGGAGGTACTGCACCGTCTGGTCGATTCCGGCGAATCCGTCCTCGTCATCGAGCATAACCTCGATGTCATCAAGACGGCGGACTACCTCATTGATATGGGTCCGGAAGGCGGCAGCGGCGGTGGCACCGTCCTGGCTACCGGAACGCCGGAGAAGCTGATTACCGTCGAGGAATCCTACACCGGACGTTACCTGAAGCCCATCCTGCTCCGCGATACGGAACGAACGCAGGCGCTGGAGCTTCAGCCTTCGGAGACCGTGTAGACAAAGTAAAAGAAGTAAACCCCCATGCCCGTCCGGACGGAGCTTGGGGGTATTTTTGTTAAAGGAATGATGACTTTCGTCTGCTGTGGGCCAAATGTATGCGGAAAACCGATTACATTGGGCAGCGCAAAGGCACGTAAGTCAAGTGTATGAGGCATAGGGCTCCAAAATCGTTCACCCGTTCTACAGCTCGCTGCGGATACCTAGAATAATTTTGAATCGGCTAGCCGGTTTTAGCGTTTTTTTGAAGCCGTCCTGTGAATCCATAATCCACACTGTCTTTCTGAGCCAGACTCGTACGTACAAGGAGCGGAATTTAACGGGGCGAACCACTCCTTTTAATTCAACTTCTGTACCATCCGGCTGTTCAAATTCCGTTCGTACCAGCCACCTGTTTCCGATTCCGAATTCGATGTATTTCAAGCGGGAGTCACCGTTCTTTCTACATAATCATTTTTATGGACAGGTAAGCGCTTAGACATATAATGCAGGCTTTGCTAATAGGTATGAGTAAGCTCAAATACCTTTGCAAAAGGAGATCGTATAATGACAAAGCGTGCATTAATTACGGGAATTACAGGACAAGATGGATCATATTTGGCAGAGCTTTTATTGTCTAAAGGATATAAAGTATTTGGTCTGCGCCGTAGAACAAGTATACCAATTATGGATAACATCAAGCATCTCAAGGATGAGATAGAATTTATTGAAGGCGATTTGCTGGATATAGGTTCTTTGATGAGAGCAGTGAGTATCTCCGATCCGGATGAGGTCTATAACTTGGCGGCCCAATCTTTCGTAGCCACCTCATGGGTTCAACCTGTTGCCACGGCTCAGGCTACGGGAATGGGCGTTACCAATTTGCTTGAGGCGGTTCGTCTGACTAAACCGGAGGCGAGATTTTATCAGGCCTCAAGCAGTGAAATGTTCGGTAAGGTAGTAGAGACCCCGCAGAAAGAAACGACCCCTTTTTATCCACGAAGTCCATATGGTGTTGCTAAAGTTTATGGACACTGGATTACTGTTAACTATAGAGAGAGCTATAACATGTTTGCTTGCTCCGGGATTTTGTTCAACCATGAATCTCCGCGCCGTGGCATTGAATTTGTAACCCGTAAAGTGTCGGATGCCGTTGCCAGAATTAAGCTGGGTCTGCAATCAGAGCTCCGGATGGGGAATCTGGATGCCAAAAGAGACTGGGGCTTTGCAGGCGATTATGTAAAAGCAATGTGGCTGATGCTTCAGCAGGATACAGCGGATGATTTCGTCATCTCTACGGCTGAGACACATTCAATTGAAGAGCTTGTAAATATCGCATTTAGTCATGTAGGATTGAATTGGAAGGATTATGTTGTAGTGGATCAGCAGTTTGTTAGACCTGCCGAAGTGGATCTGTTGCTAGGGGATAGCACCAAAGCCCGGGAGAAGCTCGGCTGGAAACGTGAGGTTAATTTTGAGCAACTGGTCAAGATGATGGTGGATAGTGATTTGGCGCTTATCCAGTCCAATAAGTCCACAAAGCCCACCCTGTCCACTCAGGCATAACTGCAGCATGTCCGCCGTATGATTCAATGAAGAAGGTTTTGGGTTGATCAGGCTCCTTGATAACTGCACATAGCAGGATGAGTCAATGATAAATCTCTCTCAAATACATCTGATTTTAGCGTTCAGGAAAAATTTTTGTGACAAATGGCCTGTTTTTCGAACATTTCTATTGCGTGACGGAAATGGTAACGATAACATAGAAGGTGATATGGAGCAGAGGAACTTGCTTGATAACACTTTCTGGGAGGGATGGCCATGCTGCTTGCAGAAGCTGCCGCGTCAGTACCGTCTAAATTTCATACCTTCGATGTGTTTATGATTCTATTTACGATCCTGATCCTGGTCGGCGTGGTCCGGCTGCTGAAGTCGCCGCAGAAGAACAAATTTGCGATTGGTTTCGGCGTGGTAAGCCTGCTGGTGTTTGTAGTCTCCGATTATGCAATGATTATGAACTGGTTCAGCTAAGCAAGACACACAACCTCAGATGCAAGCTCATCCTAAAGACACCTTTATCCGCCGCCGGCGATCCTAAAGGCGTCTTTTTTTGAAGATTATAGCAGAAGAAAAAGGGGAAGGGCGATGGAGATGAGGAGAAGAGGATCGGCCCGGAGCAGGCTTGTGTTGCCGGGTATATTGGTGCTGTTGTTAGGGTTCGCGGACACGCCAAGTGTGGTGCAGGGAGCCGCCGCCCAAGAGGCGAAGGCAGTCTTCGCAGGTCAAGACTCATCTATGGTTGTGAATGTAATGAACGCTGGACAAGCTGCACAAGCCCGGCCCGTGAAGGATAAGCCGGTCAAGCCCGCAGCAGACCCGGTTCCCCAGATTATCCGCACGGTCTCGCCGTCTGTGGTTGGTATTATCGGCAAAAATGGCGGTGAAACAGGCGGACCGGATGACCGGTACAACCTGACCCACGGCTCCGGTATTATTGTCAGAGCGGACGGGTGGATTATGACCAATGCCCATGTGATGGCCGGGCTTACGAATGCGGTCGTGGTCACCTCGGACGGGACAAGCTATAACATCACAGATACATACATGGACGAGTTCAGCGATCTCGCGCTGGTCCGCATCAAAGCCAAATCGCTGAAGCCCGTAACCTTCGCCCGCAGTGCGGCAGAGCTTCAGGTAGGCGAGAAGGTCATTGCGATTGGAACGCCGATTTCTTTTTCTCTAAGGAATTCAGCGACGGTGGGGGTAATCAGCGGTCTCAACCGTTCGGTGGAGGCGGCGTACCGGCTGATTCAGAGTGATACAGCGATCAATCCCGGCAACAGCGGCGGGCCGCTGGTCAGCATGAAGGGCGAGGTGCTGGGGATCAACAGCCTGAAATTCGCGGCGGTGGGCGTGGAGAATATGGGCTTTTCGATACCCGCAGAGACGGTGAAGTATATTATGAATCAGCTGCTTGCGTACGGCGAGGTCCGGCGCCCGAGTCTCGGGGTGGAGCTGGAGGAGAGCTGGCCCGCGATTGTCGGACTGCCTGGGCAGGAACCGCTGACGGTCACCAAGGTACTTACGGCAGATGCGCGCAAAGCGGGAATTGTTGCGGGAGATGCGCTGTATTCTATTGACGGTCACAGAGTCACTGCTTTAGTGGATGTGAATGAGCTGTTCAAGCGGTACAAGCCGGGTGCCAAGGTCAAGCTGCTGATGCAGAGTGACGGCGATATTGTGATCAGAAGCCTCGTCCTCGGCCAGGGTGATCCGCTGATTAGTTCTGCGGGAATGGAGGAGGATACGGATGACCAGACGAAAGAATAAGGGCACGGCAGGCAAAGTTTTTGCGGGAATGAGACCCGCGCGGCGGCGCGGAATGTCTATTCTTTTGGCTATATTGCTGCTGTTGACCCTGCTTCCGGCGGGAAGTGTCTATGCGGCAGAGCAGTCGCTGCTGGAGCTGAAGGTACAGGTTGGCAGCACGTCAGCGGTAATCAACGGGAAGCCGGTGGTTATTCAGAGGCCTTTTACAGACAATGGGACGGTGATGGTACCGCTGGGGATTTTCAAAAAAGCCTTCGGCAGCACCGTCTCCCTGGAAGCGAATGACGTGGTGAAAATCATGTACGGCCCGCATACGGGAGCCTTGACGATCGGCAGCACGACCGCTTGGAAGGACGGCGTCAAAATCAAGCTTGCTGCGCCCCCGCGCATGGTATCCGGTGTCTTGATGGTACCACTGCGGTTTGTGTCCGGCGTACTGGGTGCGCGGATTATGCCGGAGTCAGGCGGTGGGCTGAGGGTAACGCTGGCTCCTGCGGCGACAGAGACAAGTGCTGCCGTACAGAGCGGGATCGACAGTGATGCAGGCAAAACCCGGATAGGCAACAGTTATCTGCAGTGGAGCATGAACTATCCTGCCGGACTGGTGAGCGGAGACAGCGGCGGGGATGAGAGCGTGGCGACTTTTACGAGTGCGGAGAAAGGGTATTATCTGGAGGTCCACGCTTCACCGTCTGCAACTCCGCTAGATGCTGAGGGGTTGCTGGAGAATCTGGTCCGCTCCTCGGAGGGAGGCGGGGAGACGGTACTGGACCGTGAGGCTGTGCCGGGGGCTAAGACCCCGTATGCCCGGATTGTCAGCAAGGATTCGAGCGGTGCGCTGTGGGAGGGCAGGCAATATTATGCCGGCGGCCGGCTGTACGAGATCTATCTAACGGATGACAATGCAGCGAATTATAAGGATCTGGCAAAATATGCGGCGCTGCTGAACTCCTTTCAGCCTGCTTTTGACACGGCCGACCGCAGTCTACGCGACCTCACTGCCGTCCGTGGCGGGCTGCGCGAAGGCTACAACGATGATTACGGTATTGCCCTGAAGGTTCCCGCCAGTTGGAGTGCGGATGACCAGCAGCTCTATTATGCGGACAATCGGGGAAGCTATCTGCGTGTCAAGGTCAGCTCAGCCCCTAGCGGCTCTACGCTGGCAAGCTGGAATCAGGAGCTGCAGTCGCTGCTGCGGGACACCTATGTGGCTGAGGCCTACAATCTGAAGGAGAGTAGAACGGAGAAGGTCTCCGGGGAACCGGCGATGATCAATGAGCTCGGATTGAACCCCGGGAATGGTTGGAGTACGGAATATCAGGTTTTGCTGCTGAAGAACGGTTACCGCTATTATTTTGAATATGTTGCAGCTCCCGGAGAGACCGGTGTCCAGGCACAGTTCGCCGAGGTGTTGAAGTCAATCGATATTGATTTTGCCCAGACGAAGAATAACTTTGGGCGTCTGGCCACAGAGGAATACTCCCTGCTGAACCAGAAATCGGTTACCAGAACCTCCAGGACTTACGGCTACAGAATTGCTATCCCGCAGCTATGGACAGTCCAGCAGGAGCTTGCCGACGGACAAAGTGCAGACTACCGCTTCGCCGGCGGCCGCTTCCAGATCTCTGCCAGCCCGGACATTACGTCCGAATATGCGGTCAGCCAGCTGCAGAGCTATTACTTGAACGCCAAGCAAGACCCTGCCCGTCCGCTGATCACAAGCACTAGAGAAACTATCTTTGCCGGTGTGCCAGCTACTGAGCTTACGGTGCAGCAGGTCCGGAGCGGCATTCCCATGACCACCGGGATCATCGTATTCAGCAAAAATGAAGTGACCTACACGCTCACCGCCACTCTGAATACGGCTAATGCTACCCCTGCACAGCAGGCTGTGCTGGAGCGGGTGCTGGGGTCGTTTGGGTGGGTGGGGGAGTAGAATTCTCCACATGTAAAAACACCGTCCCAGGCTGCAGATCATCCGGGACGGTGTTTGCTTCTTTCAGTATGCAATTTAATAGACGAAATTATGCTGGACATCCTTTAACAGCGGAGCTTGTTCATCCTTAGCAGACAGAACAGGGGTAACGTCGATCGGCCATTCAATGGCGATGTCAGGGTCATTCCACAGAATTCCGCCGTCACATTCAGGCGCATACAACTCATCGCATTTGTATTGCACCTCGACATCCTCCGTCAGTGTCATGAAGCCGTGGGCGAACCCTTTGGGGATGAGCAGCTGCTTTTTGTTCTCAGCAGTCAGCTCAATGCCGAACCACTTGCCGTAAGAAGGACTGCCTTGACGGATATCAACTGCCACATCAAAGATTGATCCGCGTGTGCAACGCACAAGCTTGGTCTGCGCCTTAGGGTTTAGCTGGAAGTGAAGCCCGCGCAAAGTGCCTTTTACTGCCGAATAGGATTGATTGTCCTGAACGAACTGATAACGCAGATTGTGCTCATGGAATTTAGCTTCGCTGTAGGTTTCCATGAACCAGCCGCGGTGATCCCCGAAGACGGCGGGTTCAACGACGAGAACATCTTCCAGATGGGTTTTGACAAACTTCATCGTATCCACTCTTTCTATGGTTTAGAATTGAATTTTACCTGTAGCAACCTTGATTAAGTATTGGCCGTATCCGGTCTTGCTCAGCTTATGTCCGCATTCCAGCAGATGTTCCTTGGTGATCCAACCGTTCACATAAGCGATTTCCTCCGGTGCAGAAATCTTAATGCCCTGATGGTCTTCAATCGTTCTGACGAAGTTGGTGGCATCGACCAGACTCTGGTGGGTTCCGGTATCAAGCCAGGTGAAGCCGCGTCCAAGCAAGGCAACATCAAGCTCGCCCAGCTTCAGGTAGGCTTCGTTAATCGAAGTGATCTCCAGCTCGCCCCGGTGTGAAGGTTTGACTTCCTTAGCCATTGAGACCACCCGGTTATCATAGAAATACAGGCCGGTAATTGCATAATTGGATTTCGGCTGCTCCGGCTTCTCTTCCACGCTTAGCACCTTGCCGTTTCCATCGAATTCAACCACACCAAAGCGTTCAGGGTCAGGCACATGATAGCCGAACACGGTTGCTCCGCTTGTTTTGGCTGCTGCCTGCTTCAGGATTTTGGTCATGCCGTTGCCGTAATATATATTATCTCCGAGCACCATGGCTACAGAGTCTTCCCCGATGAATTCTTCTCCAAGGATAAAAGCCTGCGCCAGCCCGTCCGGACTTGGCTGGACCATATACTGGAGCGAGATTCCAAACTGCGAGCCATCGCCGAGTAAATTTTCAAAGCGTGGTGTATCTTCGGCGGTAGAGATGATGAGAATCTCTTTGATACCTGCCAGCATCAGTGTGGACAGCGGATAATAAATCATGGGTTTGTCGTAGACCGGCAGCAGCTGTTTGCTGGTCACCATTGTGAGAGGATATAACCGGGTGCCGCTTCCTCCCGCAAGAATTATGCCTTTCATAACTGCTTCAACTCTCCTTTTGCAAAATATAAATTTTGGGAACCGTGAGATCTTTTGCGTATTTATTCTTGTCTATTCATATTCTACGCTGGTTATTCTACGTTTGTCTATTAAACCAAAGGTATATGCTTATCTTACGATGACCCGGAGCGGAAAACAAAATCCAAGTGTTTCTATTTTGCTGGCAGATGGCTATGATATTTGATACAATTGATAAGTTAAAGAGAAGACAAGCACCGCCGGTCAGGCGGTTTTAGGAGGATATAAATGAAAGAGCAACACATACGCAGAGAAGACGTGGAGCTGCTGGCTCCGGCGGGAGACTGGGACTGCATGCGTGCAGCGGTGGCGAACGGGGCGGATGCGGTCTTTTTTGGCGTAGAGAAGTTCAATGCACGGGCCAGAGCGAACAACTTCCGGATGGACGAGCTGCCGGAGATTATGGCTTTTCTGCACAGCTATGGAGTGAAGGGGTTCCTGACCTTTAATATACTGGTGTTTGAAAATGAATTAGCTGAGGCGAAGGAACTGATTGATGCCTGCGTGGATGCGGGCGTGGATGCCGTAATCGTGCAGGACCTGGGGCTGGTGCAGTTGATCCGCGAGATCTCGCCGGACTTCCCGATTCACGGTTCGACACAGATGACGATTACTTCGCCGGAAGCGGTGGAATTCACGAAGCCGTGGGGGCTGGAGCGTGTCGTTCTGGGCCGGGAAAATAATCTGAAGCAAATCCGTACGATTGGCGAGCAAGCCCGCCTGCCGATGGAGGTGTTCGTGCATGGTGCGCTGTGTGTATCCTATTCGGGCCAGTGTCTTACTTCCGAAATGTGGGGCGGACGTTCCGCCAACCGTGGGGAATGCGCCCAGGCCTGCCGGCTGCCTTATGACCTGATGATCGACGGTGAAGTGAAGCCGATGGGGGATGTGACCTATCTGCTGTCGCCGAAGGATCTGGCGGCGATTGACCTGATGCCTGAGCTGATCGAAGCGGGGGTAACCTCCTTCAAAATCGAGGGCCGGCTCAAAAGCCCTGAGTACGTAGCCAACGTGGTGAGTAAGTACCGGAAGTCGATTGATAAGTATTTTGACGGCAACTGGACGCCGACTTCCAAGGAAGATCGGCGTGAGCTGCAGCAGAGCTTCTCGCGGGGCTTCACCCACGGGTTCCTGGAGGGCACGAACAATAAGAAGCTGGTCGACGGAACCTTCCCGAAAAGCCGCGGAGTGTACCTGGGCACCGTTGAGCAGATTCTGCGTGACGGCGTAGTCTGCCGCATCCATGCGCCGCTAAAGCGCGGGGATGGCATTGTGTTCGATGCGGGAGACCCAACGAAGAAGGAAGAAGGCGGCCGCGTCTACGACCTGCGCCGCAAGGGTGTCAAGCTGGAGGGTGAGGCTGGCGAAGGCTGGATCATCGACATCGTGCCGGGCCGCAGTGACGTGGACCTGCGCCGTCTGCATGTTGGCGACCGCATCTGGAAGACGAACGATCCGGCGCTCGACAAGGCGCTGCGCCAGTCGTATGAGACCGAGAAGCCGTACCGGGTCTTCCCGGTACATGTGAGAGTACAAGGCTGCGCTGGCGAGAAGCTGACGACCTGGTGGACGGACGTTCAGAAGAACGTGACAGTCCGTGTGGACTCGGAGCTTGAGCTTGCGCCAGCGCTCAAGCGTCCGATGGATACCGCGCTGCTGGAAGAGCAATTCGGCCGCCTGGGCGGAACCCTGTTCCAGCTGGAAGCGCTGGAGTCGCATCTGCAAGGCGACGTGATCGTGCCCATGCGCGAGCTGAACAGCATCCGCCGCCAGGCGGTGGAGCTGCTTGCGGGCGAGCGCCCGAAGCCTCCCGTGTACGTGAAACGGGAGGTTGAGGTCTACGGCGCTTCCCGCAGGGGCGCCGCAGCGGTTGTGGGCAGCGGTGAAGCGGAGCTCACCGCGCTGTGCCGCAGCCTGCCGCAGGTGCAGGCTGCGCTCGAAGCGGGCGTAACGAGCATCTACGCTGACTTCGAGTTCATCAAGCAGTTCCCGGCGGCTGTAGACGCTGTACGGGCTGCAGGAGCCAGCATCGCGCTGGCCACCCCGCGCATCCATATGCCCAGCGAGAACGGCTACCATGCCAACATCCTGCGCCTGCAGCCGGATGCTGTGCTGGTGCGCAACACCGGTGCGCTGTATTATTACCTGCGTCACCGGCAGGAGCACCCGGAGGCTGCGCATCCCCGGCTGATCGGCGATTTCTCGCTGAACATCGCCAACCACCGGGCCGTGAACCTGTTCCTGGACGCCGGCCTTGACAAGGTGACGCCGTCATATGACCTGAACATCCAGCAGATGGTCGATCTGCTGGGGCACAGCGACACCTCCCGTATGGAGGTTGTTATCCACCAGCATCTCCCGATGTTCCATACGGAGCACTGTGTCTACTGTACCTTCATGAGCGAAGGCACAGATTACACGAACTGCGGCCGTCCGTGCGAGGAGCAGCGTGCCTCCCTGCAGGACCGCATCGGCATGTCCCATCCCGTCCGGGTGGATGAAGGCTGCCGCAATACGGTTTATAACGCTGTTGAGCAGTCCGGTGCCGAGTATTTGAATCATTTCCGCGAGCTGGGAGTATCCTCCTTCCGTGTAGAGTTCCTGGAGGAGACGCCGGAGCAGGTGGCAGAGGTTATTAGCCTTTACAGCCGTGCACTACGTGGCGAGATCTCCGGCACCCAGGTCTGGAAAAGCCTGAAGGCCACCAACCAGTTAGGCGTTACACGCGGACAGCTGGTGAATGCGAAGTAAGTGACACCCCATAAATAAAGGCCCGGAAGAAGCCGGAGCCGTCCGAAATGGATGGCTCCGCTATTCTCCCGGGCCTATTTTTATACCCTGGTTAAATCCTGACCACGCTTACAACGGAAACAGCTCCGGCCAGATTTCCAGCTCTTCACCACAGGCCGGACAGTTCACATGGCCACAGAGATAGGGCAGTTGCTCCATAAGCTGCCCGTTCTTGATGGCATGAGCTGCTTGCCATAAGCGGGCTAGAGGGCCGTCTTCAGATCCAATGCTGCTGAGTGCTAAAGGTTTAACAGCTTGGCCATCTTCCTTGCCGCTGAATACCGGATCATCAGGGTAAGCAGTCATACCAGGGCTGTCCTCATTCGGCCAAATATACATTTCCTCATAGCAGCTTGGACATGCGGCGTTGTACTCGTCACCTTCAGAATAGGTCAACAATATACCCGCAACCGCCCGATCTCCCCGGTAAGCAGCATCCGCGGAGAGGACGTAACGCTTCTCAAGGTCATCTTTTTGCGCCGATTCGGCGTAGTGAAATATCTCTTCCGTCAGGTTACCCAAATGCTCAACAGCAGTGAGGTAGGCTGTATATATGTCTTGAACAAGCTCATCAGCAAGCGGCGGGTTCTGGTGGGCGAATTCAGGAGGCTGCTTCCCGCTGTGCACTGTCATCTGGTTCGCAACGAAAATTCCACAGGTCACGTAAATATCCAATTTTACTTCGGGATCATCCGACTTCCTGGCGAGTTCCACCAGATAAGGCAATGCAGCGTAAGTACAGCTGTAGATTGTGTCCTGATGAAACAGATGCTCCCAATACAGCTTATCCTTAACCTCTGTGGTATACTCGTCCTGCAACTGCTGTAATAAGCTGGGAACCGCTTCCGACAAGCCGAAAGGGCCGTGAAGCTGTTGCCACACCGGACTGGATAAGTCTAACATGGATACCCTCCTTTTCGAATCGAATACTGTTATAGTCCTGTTATATCAACATGCAATGGGGCCGTCAACGTGAACAGCCACCCCGAATTTCCGTACCTGTCTGCCCCTCCCTTAGTATACTGCCCAATTGCAGCAAGAACTGTTATAATTGAGATTATGAGTATATCTGTTAAAGGAGCTATGAGATGAAGATCCGTAAAGCAATTATTCCCGCTGCCGGTCTTGGTACCCGATTCCTGCCAGCGACTAAGGCCATGCCCAAGGAAATGCTGCCTATTGTAGACAAACCAACGATCCAATATATTGTGGAAGAAGCCGTTGCCTCCGGAATTGAGGACATCATCATTGTAACCGGTAAGGGCAAACGCGCGATCGAAGATCATTTTGACAATTCGTTTGAGCTGGAATTCAATCTGGCCGAGAAGCAGAAGTGGGAGCTGCTGGAGTCGGTGCGCAAATCCTCGGAGATGGCCGACATTCACTACATCCGTCAAAAAGAACCACGCGGCCTCGGACATGCCATCTGGTGCGCCCGCAAGTTCATTGGTAACGAGCCCTTCGCTGTCCTGCTGGGGGATGACATTGTAGAGTCGAACAAGCCCTGCCTGAAGCAAATGATTGAGGTGTACGAGCAGTACAAATCATCCATTGTTGGTGTTCAGCCTGTGCCATGGGAAGAGGTCTCCCGTTACGGGGTCGTAGACAGCACTGAAATGGCTGAACGTGTCTACAGAGCCAACCGGCTGGTAGAGAAGCCTAAGCGAGAAGACGCGCCATCCAACCTGGCAATCCTGGGACGTTATATCCTGACTCCGCGTATCTTTGATATGCTGGGTGAGCAGCAGGTCGGTGTAGGCGGAGAGATTCAGCTTACAGACGCAATCTCCCGGCTCAGTGAAGTGGAGCGGATTATCGCTTATGATTTCGAAGGCAGACGGCATGACGTCGGCGAGAAGATGGGCTTCATCCAGACCACCATTCATTACGCGCTTCAGCATGAGGAGCTTAAAGAAGGACTGCTGGAGTATTTGAAGGAAATAATTGAAAATGAAGAACGTTTATATATTCGTTAAAAGAGTATTGTCCACTAAATAAAAAAAGCGGGCCGCTGTTATCAAACGAGCGGCCCGCTTTTTTTATGCCTAACGATCAATACTGCGTATTCACTACAGTCTCAATTGCTGTTGCCTCTGCCGGATCAGCGGCAATCAGCTTGTCATACACCGGCTGATCTATAGCAGCCCCAGCTTTCTTCAGAGCAGCCGAGTACCAGCGGGCGATTTCGCGATTTGTCGTATCATTGTAATCATCAGTTAAGCCTAATTTGAGCGTCGCTGCAGCCGCATCATTTTGTCCCGACATCACCTGCAGCTTGCCTGCATTAAGCGCAATGACAGGTGTAACCGAGAATGGACGGCCCTGCATCTGCTCAGGCGGCAAGGTTTTTAAATGCTCAATGCCATCCACTACATGCTTGTATGCATCTAGTCCTGCGGTGAGGTATTCCTGCTTCTTCGTCTCATCCTTCTGCTCATTAGCGGCAGCAGCAAGTATCTGAGCACGGTTGGTCAATGACTCATACCAGGTGATGTCCCAGTTATACTTGCCGGCATTATCACGATACACATCAAGGGCCAGGTCCGGCTGTCCCTTGAGATCATAATAGGTGGCTAATTGAAACAGCAGATTTTTGTTATACGGCTCGAATTTAAGCGCGCGCGTCAGTACCTCTGACGCTTCTGTCAGATACTGCTCATCCTGAGTCTGCTTAAAGACCGTCATATCCAGAGAAGACAGGTAAGTAGCGGCTTCAGGGTGGTATGGACGTGCATCCAGCGCTTTGACCAGCGGAGTCTTGATCTCTTCATACGAAGTGCTTACCGAGATCAGATTTTTACCTTTGAGTGCAGCATTGCTTGACCCGATGTAATTGATCGACAGGAAGAGCAGGAACACCGTACCGATGGTCAGGACCGCAAAATATCCAATCCGGAGTCCAGACTTATTCCAGCTCTGACGAAGCTGTTTACTGTCCATTACAGCGCCCATACCAGCCAATCCGATAAACACCAGAATGCCCATGAAGGCATAACTCATATTAAAGTCCAGCAGACTGTGAATCAGGATCGACAGCGCAATAATATAGAAGAAGAATCCATTATGGAATTCATCCTTGTCACGCTTCAGATAAGCACGGATGTATTTGTAGAAAATATACCCGATAAAACCCATAAACACGATGAACCCGACAATGCCAACCTCAATCAGATACTGCAGAAAGAAGTTATGGACCTGACGGCTTACATAAGGGTTGTTCTGGTACTCTTCATACAAGGAAGCCCAGCCGCCTCCTCCCGAGCCGAGAAACGGATAATCTTTTACTACCTTCATGGCATCTTTGTAGAAAGTAAAGCGTTCGAGTACACTGTGTTGCTTGAAGTTGATGTTCTCCAGCCGTGTCTCGATATTATCCGGTAAAATACTTTTCAAGCCTGTCCCAATCAGCAGGAAAGCAACGATAGCTACAGCGACAACGGAGCCGAGTGGAATCCACATTCCGGTGAATTTGCGGGTTTCTGAGCTACCCAGCTTGCCCTGTAGCCATGGCGCAACAAACCGTTGAATTGCCCAACTCAGAGCAGCAACCACCGCAGAGGCTCCAAGCAGGTAAGCCCAAGCCTTAAGCGCAGCCGATGAGCTATAAGCCGTATTCAGCTCTGTGCCAAGTGTTGTCAGCGGGTTGGTAACCAACAGAGCCGCAATGCCGGATATGGCAAGATGAATAATCCAAAGAATCTGCTGCGCAGGCTTCAGGAACAGCAGGAGCAGAATGAACACAACAGGCAGCATGACAAGTCCGCCACGGGACAAGGTCAGCAGCAGGGAGACGATGATCGGCACCAGCATGAAGCTGTGCGTCAGTGTACCGTACCACTTTTTGGAGCGGACCAGGGCAAACACCGCCACGAACAGGAAGGCCATCAGGAAGGCCGCATACGTATTGGCATACTGGAAGATAGAGGTGAGACGCAGGCCGTTCGAGTCCGTCATGACCGCATCCAAGTATTTACCATTACGCACCGTGTTGGAGAACCAGCCTACCATACCTCCGGCAAATTTCCAGCTGCCAAGCCAGTTCAGCAGGCCGAAACCGACAATGACATAAGCGATCGCCAGGATGGCATTTTGAATGACAACATTTAGTTGCTTTTGCTGAAGCAAATATAACGCTATAATGAATACTGCGGCGTACATGCTCTGAACAAACAGCAGATTCATCGCCATATATCGCGAAGCAGCGCCAATAAGCGACAATGCGTAGGTAGCGGGCAGCAGCAGCGAGGCCACAGCCAGCAGATCACGCTGTCCCTCCAGCTTGAACTTGGTGAAGTACAAGCCTACCCAGCCCAACAGCAACAGGCTGCTGAACAATGACGACAGATAGATCGGCTTCTCGAAGTCAATCTGCTGCCCATTAAACAATCCCACTTGAAACGGGGCCCAGACCAAAAAAACAATGAACGCTATCGCTAACGCCCATATGTAACAGGATATCTTTTCAACATTTCTCGACTGAACCGCATTTTTACCGTATACTGGTTTCGACACGTTATGATCTCCTTTATCTGTAGGTACGAGGATATTTTAGCATAATTCTATATTTATTATCTATAACACAAAGGATGCTGACTTAAAATGACAAGAGGTTTTGGTGGAAAAGCTTTAGAGCTACATAGGTTTGTATTGTCACTTTCAAAAAAAGATTTTCAAACAAGATATTTAGGTTCGTTTTTAGGAATACTGTGGGCATTCATACAGCCTACTATTCAAGTGCTTATATTTTGGTTTGTTTTTCAGGTTGGGTTTAAAAATGCGCCAATTGATAATTTCCCTTTCATTTTATGGCTTGTTTCTGCTATGATTCCTTGGTTCTTTATATCAGATAGCATACAAAGTGGAACAACATCTATTGTAGAAAACGGTTATTTGGTGAAAAAAATTGTTTTTAGAATAGGTGTATTGCCAATAGTGAAAATCTATTCAGCTTTTTATGTACATCTTTTCTTTATAGTTTTTATGGTGCTTATGTTTGCAATTTACGGTTATTACCCGAACATATATTATTTTCAAATTATTTACTACTTTTTTTCGGCTAGTCTCTTAGTTTTTGGAATATCTATGATAACCTCAGCGTTAATAATTTTCTTGAAGGATGTTGGACAAATTGTCGGTGTTTTACTGCAATTCGGTTTTTGGTTAACTCCTATTTTTTATTCGTTGGATACTGTACCGGTCAGATATCAATTCCTGTTAAAGTTAAATCCATTCTTCTATATCACTCAAGGGTACAGAGAAACCTTTATATATCACAAATGGTTTTGGGAGCATCCTAAGATGACTTTAAGCTATTGGTTGATAACGATTGTAACATTAATATTGGGTATCTTCATATTTAAAAAGCTCCGTCCGCATTTTTCGGATGTTTTGTAGAAAAGAGGAAGATTGATTATGGAACAAGAAACTGCAATCTCTGTTAAAGAGGTAAGTAAGGTTTATAGACTGTATGATAAATTATCTGATCGATTAAAGGAAGCTATTCATCCATTTAGGAAAAAATACCATACCGATTTCAATGCACTCAGAGATGTATCTTTTGAAGTTAAAAAGGGAGAAACTATTGGGATTGTAGGTAAGAATGGATCTGGGAAATCGACTTTGCTTAAAATGATTACAGGAGTTTTAACCCCAAGTGTAGGGGAAATAGAAGTCAATGGACGTATTTCGGCTCTTTTGGAATTAGGTGCTGGATTTAATGGCGAGTATACTGGGATCGAAAACATACACTTAAATGGTACTATTATGGGATACACTAAAGATGAAATGGATGCGAAAATTGAAGATATAGCTTCTTTTGCTGATATCGGTGAGTTTATCCATCAACCAGTTAAAATGTATTCCAGTGGTATGTTCGCTCGGCTAGCATTTGCTGTAGCAATTAATGTTGATCCTGATATTCTAATTGTTGATGAGGCTCTCAGTGTAGGAGATATCAGATTTCAGCAAAAATGTTATCGGAAGATAGAAGAATTTAAACAGACTAAAACAGTTTTGATGGTAACTCATGATATCAGTGCCATAACCAAATACTGCGATAGAGCTATCTGGATTAATGAAGGAGACCTAATGGCAGACGGGCATCCCATAGATGTCGCCAAGCAATATCAGGCTCATATGATTGGTTCCTATTTAAATAAAGATGGTAAACAGATTAAATCCTACTCGTCAGGAACAAGCGTTTCATCGAAAAATTACGATAACATAGATGCGCTAAACGAAAAATTAGATGTACTAGGTGATAAAAAAGTCGAAATCATTGGTATGTCGCTTTTTGATGAGATAGATTCTAAAGTCAATATAGTTCAACCGGGCCAAATGATTAAGGTAGGAATAAAGGTTAAGGCGAACGACAGTATTAGTGATCCTATAGTCGGTTTTACTATTAAGGATAGATTAGGGACGATTATTGGACAGACCAATAGCTTTGTCTTGGAACAAGATATTTCTGATCTTGTAGAAGGTGGAATTTATGTTTATCAGTTTTCATTCGAAGTTCCTTATATTAACCATGGTGTATATACACTATCTCCAGCTTTAGCATCAGGGACACAAGGTAACCATGTTCAGCATTGCTGGGTGCATGATGCACTAGTGTTTAATGTTGTGCAAGCTCAGACTTTCTCTCTGGAAGGTGTGCTTGTATTAAATGATGTTGAATTTCGTCAAATTATATAGGAGGCATTATGGAATTTACAGGAGAAAGATTTATACCACAACTTTCGGATAAGCAAACTGAACTAGAACATCTTCAGCGTTACTTTGCAATTGCACCTTTAGTAGAAGGAAAGGTAGTTCTCGATGCGGCGTGTGGCGAAGGGTATGGTTCAAATATTCTTTCAAAATACGCTGACCGGGTATACGGGATTGATCTTTCTAAAGAAGCGATTCAATTGGCGAAGATCAAATATAGTCAATCTGGAATTCACTTTATAGAAGGTTCCATAGTTGATTTGAAGATTCCTGACCATTCAATAGATATATTGGTTTCTTTGGAAACAATAGAACACGTAGATGAAGAAGCTCAAAATAAATTTATGAAAGAGATTCAACGCGTGTTAAAGGACGATGGATTCTTAATTATGTCTACGCCGGATAAATACTGGTATAGTGACATTCCTAACCACAATAATCCGTTTCATGTTAAAGAATTTTACGAACATGAGTATAGAGCTTTCCTTGAAAACTATTTTCCTAATGTGAATTTTTATTATCAGAAATTTGAAATAGCATCACTGATTATGAATCAGAATAGCTCAATCATTCAGCATCTTTCTAATGAAGATGAATTTAGTCAGATAAATGATGGGAAATATATTATAGCAGTTTGTGGAAAATATAATACCTCTAATATAAGGATCGATTCCGTAGCATACTCAAAGGAGTTTAAGTTTCAAGATTATATTAATCGTATTGTTTCTCTTCAAGAGGAAGTAGAAGATAGAAATAAACATATCAAATATTTAGATGAAACTATTCTAAAATCAAAAGTGGATCTAAAAAAGATCGAAAATGAAGCTGCTGATAGTGAGCTATTACTATTGGAGAATAAAGAGGCTCTGGCAAAGCAAGTAAAAGAAAACGAAAGAGTAAATGAAGAATTCAAGAAACTAGAAAATCTCAACAAGCAACTGATAGAAGAGCTTGAGGAGAAGAAATTGAACATCGAGACAGTGGAAGGTGCATTAATTTCACAAAAGGCATATATCCAGGAGCTTAAGATTAAAGAGGATCAACTTAGTCGTATTTTAAACTCAGGAGGCTGGGAAGGGTTAACAGCTTACTATCGTTTACGTGATAAAATTATTCCTGATAGTAGTAAAAGGAAGTTGGCGGCAAAATTATTAGTTACTTTACTTAGGAAACCGCGACAAACAATTAAACTCATCAATTTTGCGAATATAAGAAAACTAAAATATTATAATAGTACAGAATCAACGTCTATGCTCAAGGATCGTATCGATAATTATATGGAACGTCATACAATAGAGCCGACTCAAGGAGTACTTCTAACACCTGTTCAAAAATATATCGAAAAAGAAAAATTGGTATTCCCAGTATTCCAGAAGCCACTGGTTTCGATAATCATACCTGTGTATAATCAGTGGGAGTATACCTACAACTGTTTGCAATCGATATTGCAACATAAAGAATCGGTGGATAGCTTCGAAGTTATTATCGCTGATGACTTATCTTCCGATGAGACAATTGATATTTTAAAATTTGTGGAAAATATTCATGTTCTCAGAGATGGAGTGAATAGAGGGTTTTTATTGAATTGTAATAATGCTGCGAAATTTGCGAAAGGTAAATATATACTTTTTCTTAATAATGATACAAATGTTCAACCCGGCTGGCTGTCCTCATTATCGGATTTATTAGAGAAATATCCTGATATTGGAATGGCAGGATCGAAACTTGTCTATCCAGACGGAAGACTTCAAGAAGCTGGTGGGATTATATGGAATGATGCTTCCGGATGGAACTATGGACGATTAAACAATCCGGACAATTCTGAGTTTAATTATGTTAAAGAAGTTGATTATATATCTGGTGCTGCTATTATACTGCGTAAATCTTTATGGGAGAAAATCGGAGGATTTGATGAGCGCTATGCACCTGCTTATTTCGAAGACTCTGATCTTGCTTTTGAGGTAAGACGGCAAGGATACAAGGTGGTATTGCAGCCTCGTTCAATCGTTGTGCATTTTGAAGGGATTTCGCATGGTACGGATGTACAATCTGGCATCAAGAGTTATCAAATTGAAAATAAAGCGAAATTTATCGAGAAATGGGAAGAGGTTCTTCATGAACAATATTCCAACGGTGAGAATGTTTTTAAAGCTCGTGATCGTAGTAAAAATAAGAAAACAGTTTTAATTATAGATCATTACGTACCTCACTACGATAAAGATGCTGGCAGCCGAACGGTATTTCAATATATTCAATATTTTATTTCTAATAATATGAATGTGAAATTTATCGGTGATAATTATTTCAGACATGAGCCATATACAACAACATTGCAGCAAATGGGTGTTGAGGTGTTGTATGGCCCTTCCTATGAAAAGGATATAAAAAAATGGTTCAAAGTTAATGGTCAGTATTTTGATTTTGTATTTATGAACAGACCACATATTTCTATAAAGTATATTGATTGGATCAAAGAGTTTACTCAAGCAAAAGTTATTTATTACGGACATGACCTTCATTATTTACGTGAAGAACGCGAATATGAATTGACTGGTAATCCAGTTCTATTAAAGCAGGCGGAGAACTGGAGGGAAATTGAAGGTGAATTGTTTGAAAAGTCGGATGTGGTCTATTACCCCTCCCAGGTTGAAGTTGATAAGATAAAAGAACAATTCACTGCACTAAATGTTAAGGCGATTCCAGCGTATATTTATGATGCTTCTGAACGTTTGTTTATTCAAAGGGTACCTGCTCAAACAACTGATTTGCTTTTTGTTGGAGGTTTTGGACATAAACCAAATGTTGACGCAGTGATATGGTTTGTTTCGCAAGTATACCCAATTGTATTAAAATCAATACCGGATATTAAATTAAATATCGTCGGCTCTAATCCCCCTGATGTAATTAAACAGTTACAATCGGATAATGTGATTGTTCATGGTTTTGTGTCAGATGAAAGATTGGCAGAACTATATTCTGTTTCTAGAATAGATATTGTGCCTTTACGTTATGGAGCTGGGGTGAAAGGGAAGGTGGTTGAAGCTCTATATCATCAAATACCTATAGTAACTACTTCAGTAGGTGCAGAAGGATTGCCTAATATAGAGAATCATTTGTTAATTGCTGACAGCGAAGAGGACTTTGCAAGTGAAATTGTAGGGATTTATAACAACGAAGAACGGCTGGATGAATTATCTAAAGATTCACTAATTTATATTCAGCAGTATTTTTCTTCTGCAAGAGTGGAGCAAATTATCGACGAAGATTTTAGTTGAAGAATGCGAAAGGTGGATAACATGATTATTAGATCGAAAGCGCCTCTGAGATTAGGACTAGCAGGTGGTGGTACAGATGTATCACCTTACTGCGATGAGTTTGGGGGCTACGTGCTTAATGCAACTATTGACATGTATGCCTATTGTACTATCGAAACATGTGCAGATAATAAAATAGTGTTTTATGCTGCGGATCGGGATGAATTTACCGAATATGAGTTAACAGATAGACTGGATTTTGATGGTATTCTGGATCTCCATAAGGGAATCTATAATCATGTTGTTAAAAACTACAATAATTCTTTACCAATTTCTTTTCGAATGACTACATATTCTGATGCACCGGCCGGTTCCGGTCTAGGCTCCTCTTCTACCTTGGTAGTATCAATTTTGCAAGCTTTTGTAGAACTATTAAATCTGCCTTTAGGTGAGTATGACATAGCTCAAGTAGCCTATCAGATTGAGAGAGTTGACGTAGGTTTAACTGGCGGCAAACAAGACCAGTATGCAGCTACATTTGGAGGGTTTAATTTTATTGAATTTTACGCTAATGACCGTGTCATTGTTAATCCTCTTCGGATGAAGAGCTGGATTGTTAATGAACTTGAAAATTCTTTAGTTCTATATTTCTTAGGTGCTTCAAGAGAGTCGGCAAAGATTATAGATGAACAAGTCAAAAATACAAAAGATAAAAATGAGAAGTCAATTGCCGCGATGCACGAACTAAAAGTGGATGCATTGACGATGAAAGAAAATATATTGAAAGGCAATCTTCGTTCCTTTGCTGAAAACCTAGGTAAGTCTTGGGAGGCAAAAAAAAGAATGGCGGCCTCGATTTCAAATGCTTATATAGATGAAGTATATGAAGTAGCAATGAACGCTGGAGCATACGCCGGTAAAGTATCTGGTGCAGGAGGCGGCGGGTTTATGATGTTTATGGTTGATCCTACAAAGAGATTAGATTTAATCAAAGCACTTAAGAATTTAGAAGGAAGCGTTATGAATTTCCATTTCACTAAAAAAGGAACAGAAAGTTGGAGAGGCTAAAAATGCAAACTTACATTAATAATCAAATTAAAGATTCGTATGAAACAAAAATTAAATTACTGGAAAGTAGCGATCTAACCAATCTAATTAAAGTAGTTGCTGAAAAGACAGTAGAAGTTTATAAAAAAGGTAATAAGACTTTGTTAGCTGGAAATGGGGGAAGTGCTGCAGATGCTCAACATATTGCTGGTGAATTTGTAAGCCGCTTCTACTTTGACAGACCGGGACTTCCTTCTATGGCTTTAACAACAGATACCTCTATTCTTACTGCGATTGGTAATGATTATGGGTACAATGAATTGTTTGCTAGACAGATTCAAGCTAATGGCGTTGCAGGCGACCTGTTTATCGGGATATCCACTTCTGGTAACTCGGAAAATATTATACGTGCACTCCGGGCATGTAAAGAGAAAGAGATTACTACTGTTGGTTTAACAGGTCAGTCAGGCGGAGAAATGGCTGAACTCTGTGACTATTGTATTAAAGTTCCATCGAACGAAACGCCTCGAATTCAAGAATCACATATTCTGATTGGCCATATCATTTGTGCCATTGTAGAAGAAGTTATTTTTGGAAAAGGGTTTCAATAAGGATGGAAGCTATTATTCTTGCAGGGGGGTTCGGTACAAGACTCCAAACCGTTGTTGCTGATGTGCCTAAACCGATGGCTCCAATAGCGGAAACGCCATTCTTAAGCTATTTGCTGAATTACTTGTATAAATATGAAGTGCGCAGGGTTATTTTATCCACTGGGTATCTAAGCGATAAAATATATAATTATTACGGGGACTCTTTTAAAGGGAATATGGAATTAATATATTCTGTTGAACAAGAGCCTTTAGGAACTGGAGGGGGTGTGCTTCAAGCTCTAAAGCACACCACTTCCGATAATTGTTTTATTATTAACGGAGATACCTTTTTTGATGTGGATTTGCAAAAGATGATGCACCAGCATAATGAAACAATTGCAGATATGACTATTGCTTTGAAACCGATGTATGATTTTGATAGATATGGAACTATAGAACTTGAACAAAATAGGGTAGTAGCTTTTCAGG
This sequence comes from Paenibacillus piscarius, assembly GCF_022234545.1. Taxonomy (GTDB): domain Bacteria; phylum Bacillota; class Bacilli; order Paenibacillales; family Paenibacillaceae; genus Paenibacillus_AQ; species Paenibacillus_AQ piscarius. The sequence continues at coordinate 27,044 of NZ_JAIEUI010000004.1, read as the reverse complement.
AGAAGCAACCTACGGATAAAGGGTATATTAATGGAGGAATTTACATTCTAAATAAAGACCTCTTAGAGACGTTTAATCTGGGTCCTAAATTTTCATTGGAAGCCGATTTTCTGCAAAAACATTATAAAGTGGTGGATATTAGAGGATTTATAAGTTCAAAGTACTTTATTGATATAGGGATTCCAGAAGATTATTATCGTGCGCAGAGTGAGCTGATAAAATATGGCGAATAAGGCTCTTTTTTTAGACAGAGACGGTGTAATTAATATAGAAAAAAACTATGTTTATAAAATAGAAGATTTTGAGTTTGTTGAGGGAATCTTTGAAGTTATGTTGGGATTTCAGGCGAAAGGATACCTGTTATTTGTAATAACCAACCAAGCGGGTATTGGTCGAGGATATTATACAGACGATGATTTCCATAAGTTGAATACATGGATGTTGAAAGAGTTGTCCGCTAAGAATATTTGCGTTGAAAAAGTATACTATTCTCCATATCATGCTGAGTTTGGATTAGGGGATTATAAGAAGGATTCCGAATGCAGGAAACCAAGCCCTGGAATGATACTCCAAGCTATGAGGGAATACGATCTGGATCTTAAACAGTCGGTATTAATAGGTGATAAACAATCCGATATTGAGGCTGGCGAAAGGGCTGGCGTGCGGATGAATATCAAGGTTACAGCTAATGAAAACTGTTTAAATGTAAAGGCGATTCGTCAAATAATTATGATCTGAATAACTTGAATGGAGTTAGTATGGCACACAATAAGAACAAATCGTCACTGGGTACTCTGTTAAAAGGTAGAGAAAACTACTTTGATTTAATAAGATTGTTTGCAGCATTGTTAGTGTTATTTTCTCATGCGTACCCCTTATCAGGTAATGATAATGAGCCGTTACTTGTACTATCTAACGGCCAAGTTACTTTTGGAAACTTGGCTGTCTATATATTTTTTATAATTAGCGGGTTGTTAATAACACAAAGCTACTTTTACTCTAGTAGTTTGATCACATTTCTTAAATCTCGTATATTAAGGATTTTTCCAGGCCTGTTGGGTGTTTTGTTATTTTCTGCTTTTATAATAGGGCCATTGTTCACAACGTTATCATTGAAGGATTATTTACAAGATCCAACAACGCTTGACTACTTGAAGGCCGTATTTTTATTCCCAATGTATTGGAATTTGCCGGGAGTATTTGAAACGAATATTTACGCTGATTCTGTTAATGGATCGCTTTGGACAATACCTTTTGAATTCCTATGTTATTTAATAATAGGGTGTTTAGGTTTTTTTAAGTTATTGAAGCATAGGTATTTAATGTTATTTATCACTATATGCACCTTTTACTACTTCATGTTTAATAAAACGATTTCTCCAGTTGGGGGGCGTCTTTTTGAACTTGAATTAAATACTTTGGTAGAATTATCATTGTTTTTCTTTATGGGAAGTTTACTGTTTTTGTTCAGAGACTCATTATATTTAAAAAAAGAAATAGTAATGATAGGGATAGTTATTTTATTTCTATCACTATCCTATGGAGGTTTTAAACCATTATTTGCCGTTATTGCTCCCTATTCAATAATGTATTTGGCTTTTCTTCCTAAGACAAGGCTCCAAAGTATTTCAAAATATGGTGATTTATCTTATGGAGTGTATTTGTATGCTTTTCCAATACAACAAATTGTTGCTCATTTATTTGGGGGGAGTACTAGTCCATGGATTAATTTCTTGATCTCTGTTCCGGTGGTTTTAATGTTGGCATTTTTATCGTGGCATATTATCGAAAAGAACTTCATGAAACTGAAAAAGGTGAACTTGACAAAGTTGCTTAGCCCTTGTGCTAAATGGGATTTTGGTAAGGTATCAACATTAATAGATGGGATTTCTGATCATACAGAAAGAATAGTGGCTAGGATACTCAAACTGAACTGGAGTGGATTTTTGGTTATCTTTACAGCATTCATTTTTCTATTCTCTTTTTATAATTCTAAACCTAGTGTTATTGAATTCCCTTATCTGAAGAGTGAGAGCATCTTTCATGATGGATGGCTACCTCAAAGTAGTAATGAGAATTACAGATGGATTGCACAAAGAGCTGGTGTTGAATTATCATTCCCTTCTAAAGAGGCAACTATTCAAATTGAAGGATTCATTCCTGAATCATTTAAAGAAGTGAATCATGTAGTACTGTATGTTGATAATAATATGATCCATGAACTTGATGTAAAAAATGGCGAAAGCATTATAATCAGGGCCCCATTTAATGGTAAGGGACAAACCCATTTAGTGACTTTAGAGTTTAATGCAACTCATAAACCAAGTCAGGATGAAGCCGATCAAAGGGAGATGAGTGCATTGATAAGTAAAATAGTAATAGATTAAGTTGTATAATTTTTTGTTCTGGAGGGCTATAATTTGAATTTAATAAAAAGTGTAAAAAAATCAAAACATGAGAATATTTACTTATTAATAATATTTGTTTTGAGCATTTATCCCTTAATGAAAATTGGTTTGATTATAAATGATGATTTTAGAAATTCCATGTTGGCCCACAGCAATTCGTTCAGTAGTTATATGCAAACAACCGCTGCCGCCTGGAAGTTTCAAGGCCGTATAAATTTTCTAGCTAGTGTTTTTTATTATGTTCCCTTTATCTTTGAAAATTTTGTTTATTTTAAATTAATAACATTGTCTATCCTTTTTACAAATATTCTACTTGTTTCCTTCTTTTTTTATAAAGTATTCAACGATTATAAAATTTTTTACCTTTCTTTTTTGATTATATTAGTTTCATTCCAAAACAGTTGGGAACATAATCCTATTACTAGTTTCCCAGGTTTTTTTTCAATTCCCTTTTCTTTTTTGATAATTTCATTTGTTATGTTTATTTCATTCTTGAAAATTAAAACGAAAAAATATTTATATATGACTTTGTTATGTTATGGGTTAACTATTTTTTCCTATGAAAACTTTCTTATATATAGTCCAATTTTTTTATTTATTGCTATTTATTTTGAAGGCTTTAAAAATTACAAGAATATATTTAAACGTATTCTTCCTATTGTAATCTTGTGTAGCATTTATCTTTTGATTTATTTTGTTTTTAGAAGTAAATTTGGGAGTTCCTATGAAGGTGCGCAAATAGGGGATAGCGTAAATATACTAAATATTTTTAAAGTCATTTGGCAATTTAGCATTTCATCTGTTCCTTCATATTTTGTTTTTGAAGGCAAATATAAATATTTGATGTATATTTATAATGACTCTGTTTATCAACCTGCCAGCTTAAATTACTTTATTGATACATTTGAGGTTCAATGGTTAGTGAAAGCTCTCTTAGTGTGTATTTTATTTTACTCTATAAGTAACCTTAAGAATCCACTAAAAATAAAGCAATGCTTGTTAATGTTGAGTATTGGGATTATATACTTTTTTCTCCCGAATTTGCTACTGGGGCTAACCCCCCTTTATCAGCAAGCTGTAATACAGAATGGCCAATTAGGTATGCCATCGTCATACTTTTCCATGTTTGCATTTGTGTTAATAATCATAACTATTATATCTTTGGTACAGAATATCCCTAATTCGAAAATTGTTAGGAAATTACTTATCGGGTTTTTGTGTGTAATCGTTATGTTTTTTAGTCTCGCTACAGATTCTACAAATAAATACATCTCTAAATATCAGACTTTATCTACTTACAAGTGGAAATCGGTTGATGAATTACTGGAATCTAAAACTTTAAAAAGTATATCTGAGAATGCAATTATATATGCCCCGAGTTTATGGGAGTATATTGGAACAGCCGCACTCCATGAATCTTACTGGAGCGAATATTTTAGTCACAAATTAAAGAAAAATATCAGTGTTATTAAAGATATTAATTCTTCTATTAATTCTAATGAAGTGTTTTATCTTAAATATAATCAATCTCCAAAGGAACTTAATCAGAATTTAATATTTGCCAAAATTGATATCGAAGAATTTAAGGAAAAGGGTAGATTTTTATCACCTATAGTAACTATTTTTAATTTTTCGAAGTATGATGAATATTCGGTAATTGGAAAAACTGTAGAAGATTCATTAAATCATGTTGAGAGTATGAATATAAATAGTGTAGAGCGGGAGGCAATAAAAGTTCAGGGAGCTTTTGGACTTAATATTAATTATGGAGATTTTTCGTGGGATGGTAATTTGAAAAATACAATAATAAATAGTGATAAATTAATTGATGTTAACTCTGTTACTGTTATATATCAAACAAAAATAAATTTTCTAAATAACATTATAGTGAAAGAATAAGAGAATACTATATTTGCGAATTAATGGGAGGTCCAAATGAAGATTCCTGAAAGTCGAGTAATTGAAGTTAAGGAATTAGGGGATGAAAGAGGCTTATTAGCTGTAATTGATGGGGAAACATCTATTCCGTTTGAATTCAAACGTGTTTTCTATATTTACAATACAATTTCGGGAGTACGTAGGGGATATCATGCTCATTATAAAACAAGGCAAGCTTTAGTTTGTGTTTCTGGTAGTTGTAAAGTTTTTTTAGATAACATTAGAAGGAAAGAAGATGTGTTGCTGGACTCTCCCAGAAAAATCCTAATTCTTGAACCAAACGATTGGCATGAAATGTATGATTTCTCTCCAAACTGCGTTTTACTCGTGCTTGCCTCGCATTTGTACGATGCAGAAGACTATATTCGTGATTATGAAAAATTCAAAGAGGTGTATGGGGGATGAAACACTACTTTACTCATCCACAGGCTATTGTCGAATCAGAGAAAATTGGTGAGGATACGCGGATTTGGGCGTTTGCACATATCTTACCGAATGCGGTGATTGGTTCCAACTGTAATATTAACGATCATACCTTCATTGAAAATGATGTAATCTTAGGCGATAATGTTACCGTTAAATCAGGAGTATATATTTGGGATGGAGTTACGATAGAAGATAATGTTTTTATTGGTCCAAATGTTACTTTTACTAATGATTTGAGACCTCGTTCTAAACAATATCCAACTGAATTTTTGAAGACTGTGCTTGAGGAATGGGTTTCAATAGGTGCAAACGCAACAATAATTGCAGGGAACACTATTGGCAAGTATGCCATGGTAGGGGCTGGCTCGCTGGTAACTAAAAATATCCCTAATAATACACTTTGGTTTGGAAGTCCAGCTAAATTCAAGGGATATATTTGTAATTGTGGTGAAAAATTGACTCAACAATTATCATGTCCCGCTTGCGGCAAGCAGTACTCTTTAAAAAACGAGATTATTATTGAAAACTAATAAATTACTCGAAATAGAATAGGTGGGTTAAAATGATCCCTTTCCTTGATTTAAAAAAGATTAATTTGCGTCACGAATTGGAAATATTAGATAGCGTTCATAAAGTTCTACACTCCGGGTGGTATATCCTTGGTGAGGAAGTTAAATCATTTGAAGTAGAATTTGCTGAGTACTGTGGAACTAAATATGCTTTGGGCTTAGCTAACGGATTAGATGCTTTGGAATTAATTATGAGAGCATACAATATTGGTCCTGGGGATGAAGTGATTGTACCCTCTAATACCTATATTGCATCGATATTATCTATATCTGCAAATGGAGCAACACCTGTATTAGTAGAACCAAACTTGCTGACATACAATTTGGATCCTAACAAAATAGAAGAGAGTATAACTCCTAATACTAAAGCGATTTTGGTAGTTCACTTGTATGGCCAGTCGTGTAATATGGGGCCTATAATAGAAATTGCAAAAAAATATAGTTTGAAGATAATTGAAGACTGTGCCCAAGCTCATGGTGCTATTTATGATAATAAAAAGGTTGGAAACTTAGGGGATGCCGCAGCATTTAGCTTTTATCCAGGCAAAAATTTAGGTGCTTTAGGAGATGCTGGAGCCGTTACAACAAATGATGAAGATTTGTATAAAGATCTGTACGCTTTAAGAAATTACGGATCGCATAAAAAATACGAGAATCTATTCAAAGGATACAATAGCAGATTAGATGAATTCCAAGCTCCTATTTTGAGCATAAAACTAAAATATCTCGATCAAGACAATGATTATAGAAGAAAGATAGCAACGTATTATTTGAACAATATCAATAATAAGCATATTGTACTACCAAGCGTTGAAGAAGGGCCGTTATCACATGTTTGGCATGTTTTCGTTGTAATGACTTCCTTAAGAAGTGATTTTATTAATCATATGACTAATAACGGAATTCAGACAATGATTCATTACCCTATTCCCCCCCATAAACAAGAGGCTTATAAAGAGTGGAGTGGATTGGTGTTCCCTATTTCCGAAAAAATTCATTCTGAAATTGTCAGCCTCCCGATAAGTCCTGTGATGGATATGGAAGATGTGCAGAGAATTGTGGAGGTTGTAAATGAGTATAGACCGGATTAAATTATCAATTGTTGTACCTGTATACTTTAACGAATTGAACATCCCGCATACCATACCACGGTTACAGGAATTAGAGAATATTATACCGGATTGTGATTTTGAGTTTGTATTTGTAGATGATGGTTCAAAGGACAATTCATTTTCGTTATTAATGGAAGCAAAAAGGCAAGATCCGCGAATTAAAATAATAAAATTAAGTCGAAATTTCGGTTCTATGTCTGCGATTCAAGCAGGGTTAAATTATACTACTGGAGATTGTGTGGGTATCATTGCGGCTGATCTGCAGGACCCTCCAGAATTATTTAAGGATATGATAGAACACTGGAAATCCGGCAAAAAGGTTGTACTAGCCACAAGAGAAGATCGGGAAGAATCGTTTTCTCAAAAATTATTCTCTAATACTTACTATTATTTGCTAGAGAAATTTGCATTAAAGGGATATCCAAAGGGTGGATTTGACTTTTTATTAATAGACAAGCAGGTTGTTCATGAGGTTGTGAGGATTGAAGAGAAAAATACTAATATTATGAGTCTTATATATTGGCTTGGACACGATCAAGAGCAGATTCCTTATGTAAGACAGGAAAGAAAATTAGGTAAATCCAGATGGACGCTTTCTAAAAAGATCAAGCTTTTTATTGATTCTTTTGTGAGCTTCTCATATTCTCCTATCCGTTTTATGTCCTTCATAGGTGTCATAACAGCTATTTTGAGCTTTTTATATGGGGTCTTTGTAATAGTTGGAACTTTGTCCGGGTTTATTGAGCTTCAAGGGTGGACTACAATTATTGCTTTAATTACTTTCTTATTGGGAATTATTATGATCATGTTAGGCATTATTGGTGAATATCTTTGGAGGATATTAGATGAAAGTAGAGAACGGCCGTCCTACGTTATTGACCAAACTTTTGAATAAAGAATTTTTGAAATTTGTTATAAGTGGAGGAGTTAATACATTAGCTACATATTTAGTGTATTTACTGCTGTTATTGATTTTTAATTATTCCTTGTCTTATACGGTTTCTTATATTTCTGGAATATTTCTGTCATACTACTTGAATACAGTATTTGTATTCAAAGAAAAAATGTCGATCAAAAAAATCGTTAAATTTCCTTTAGTGTATTTGATTCAATATCTTATTAACTTATTAATGTTATATATTCTAGTAGAACATCTACATTTATCTACCAGAATTGTACCTTTAATTGTTGTTATAGTGACTATTCCAGTAACCTTTGTTCTTTCTAAGCTTATTATAAAAAGTAAATAACAAAGTTACAATTACCCAAATTGAGCTTTAAATAGACGCAATATTAGTCCCTTGGGAGTGAACGGGGAATATTATGGAATGACTGAGAGTATAAAATAAGATGAGAATGTAATATTTACAACAGATAATTGCCCTGTAGTGGAGTATGCATTAATCATTACTACTAATAAAGGTGGTCAACCCATGAAACTTCTCATTACCGGCGGAGCCGGCTTCATTGGCAGCAACTTTGTAATCTATATGCTGCAGCAGCACCCGAATTACCAGATCGTCAACGTGGATGCGCTGACGTATGCGGGGAATCTGGAGAACTTGAAATCGGTTGAGAATCATCCAAACTATACGTTCGTGAAGGCGGATATTACTGATGCGGCGGCGATGGATAAGCTGATTGGTGATGGCATCGATGTGGTGGTTAATTTTGCGGCGGAGTCGCATGTGGACCGGAGTATTCTGGAGCCGGAAGTGTTCGTTAAGACGAATGTGCTGGGGACACAGGTGCTGCTGGATGCAGCCAAAAAATACGACGTGACGAAGTTTGTGCAAGTCTCCACAGATGAGGTCTACGGATCGCTTGGTGCAACAGGTCTGTTCACTGAAGAAACCCCGCTTACACCAAACAGCCCGTATTCGGCGAGCAAAGCAGGCGGTGACTTGCTGGTACGTGCGTACCATGAAACCTTCGGCCTGCCTGTAAATATTACGCGCTGCTCCAACAACTATGGCCCGTATCAGTTCCCGGAGAAGCTGATTCCGCTGATGATCTCCCGCGCACTGGCGGATCAGGCGCTTCCAGTTTATGGCGATGGCATGAATATCCGCGACTGGCTGTATGTGGAGGATCATTGCAGTGCGATTGATCTGGTTATTCATGAAGGCGTGGACGGCGAGGTGTACAATATCGGCGGCAACAATGAGCGGACGAATGTGCATATCGTGAATACGGTGCTGCAAGAGCTCGGAAAACCGGATTCGCTGATTACTTATGTGCAGGACCGTCCCGGACATGACCGCCGTTATGGCATCGATCCAACGAAGATTACGAATGAGCTGGGCTGGAAGCCTAAGCACACGTTCGAAACTGGCATTAAGGAAACTATTCAGTGGTATCTGCATAATAAAGAATGGTGGACCCGCATTCAGTCTGGCGAATACCAGAAGTATGCTGCGCTCCAGTATGGTGCCCGTCTGGGAGATTCGCTATAATGGCGAAGATGAAGGTATTCGTCACAGGTGCTGGAGGACAACTGGGGCAGGATTTGATGCTTCTATTGCAGAACCAGAATGTTGAGGCGATGGGCTGCGACCGTCAGGAGATGGATATTACCGATCTGGAGCAATGCCAGGAGACGATCAGCGGCTTTGCACCTGATGTGGTCATCCATTGCGCAGCGCATACGGCGGTGGACGTGGCCGAGACAGATGTGGATGCAGCATACCTGATTAATGCTACCGGAAGCCGGAATGTAGCCCTTGCTGCAGAGAAGGCGGGGGCAAAGCTGGTTTATATCAGCACGGATTATGTGTTCGATGGCATGGGGGAGCAGCCTTACCACGAATATGATAATACTGATCCCAAGAGCATCTATGGGAAGTCCAAGCGGGCTGGAGAGGTTTTGGTTCAGTCCTTGTCCTCCAAATATTTCATTGTTCGTACTTCCTGGGTATATGGCAAGTACGGCAACAACTTTGTCAAAACGATGCTGAAGCTTGGCCAGGAAAAACCGCTGCTTCAGGTTGTACATGACCAGAAGGGTTCACCTACCTACACCGTGGATTTGGCCAGATTCCTGCTGGAGCTGATCCGGACGGAAAAATACGGCGTTTACCATGCCTCCAATAGTGAATCATGCACATGGTATGAATTCACTCAGGCCATCTTTGCGGGAGCCGAGGACATCTTGGGACTGAAGTTCACGGCCAAGCTTGAGCCTTGTACAACGGACCAATTTCCCCGTCCGGCACCGCGCCCGCGCAACTCTGTGATGGAGCATCTGGCCATCCGAACCAACGGGTTCCAGGATATCCGTCCATGGCGGGAAGGGCTGAAGGATTTCCTTTATAGCCTTAAACTAAATGATTAATAATATTGTTTGCACTATCACGACCGGCACTCCCGGTCTTTTTTGTGTTATAATAATTGTCGATAGATTACTATATTTGTCAGGAGAGTATTGCAGTGAATGTGGATGTTAGTATTTTGATTCTTAATTACAACACCTGCCGCCTGACGATGGACTGTCTGAGGTCGGTATATGATTCCGAGACAAGGTATTCCTATGAAATCATTCTGGTAGATAATAATTCGCATGATAACTCGGTGGAGATGATCAGCAAGGAGTTCCCGGATGTGCTGCTGATCGCTAATTCGGAGAATGTAGGGTTCGCTAAGGGTAATAATCAGGGGATGGAAGCTGCCTCCGGGCGGTATGTGCTGCTGCTTAATTCGGATACGGTGGTCCGCAAGGATACGCTGGAGACGATGATTGCGTTCATGGACAGCCGTCCGGATCTTGGCGCGTCCGGCTGTAAGGTGATTTTGCCGGATGGATCGCTGGATAAGGCCTGCCGGAGAGGGTTCCCGACCCCGTCGGCCTCCTTCTATTATGCCTTCGGCTTCAGCAAGCTGTTCCCGGACCGTCCGCGGTTCAACGGCTACCAGCTCGGGTATTTGGACCCGGATGAAGCGTACCCGGTCGATTGTCTGGTCGGAGCGTTCATGCTGCTTCGGCGGGAGACGATCGAGCAGGTGGGCGGGCTGGATGAGAATTTTTTCATGTATGGGGAGGACCTGGACTGGTGTTACCGGATCAGGGAAGCCGGCTGGGGGATCTACTATTATCCGCAGACCTCCATCGTGCATTTGAAGGGCGGCAGCGCACGCCGCAGGCCGTTCAAGATCGTGTATGAGTTCCACCGGGCGATGATTTTATTTCATAAGAAGCATTATAGCAGGCAGTACAATAGTATGATTAATGGAGCGGTCTATGCAGGGGTCGGCGTCAAGTTCACGCTCTCGCTGCTGCGCAACGCGCTGATTGCTCCGCGCAAGGTGCCTACACCCGCACAGAGTCTGTCTGTTCCCGGGGAGAATGGCGTCCGCAATGAATCGAAGGCTGAGGTGAGATTATGATCCGCCGGAATCAGAAATTCCTGACCCAATTATATATGGTTGCTGACTTCCTCATTATCCAGCTGTCCTTCCTCGCGGCCTGGTGGCTGAAGTTCAAGAGCGGCCTGCTGGAATCCTACCGGACGCTGCCGATTGAATCCTATGCCTATTGGAGCATAATCTACGGGGCGATCTCGGTACTGATCGGCATTATGGTGTCGCTCTATTTGCCGAAGCGGAAGAAGCGGTTCATTGATGAATTCCTGAAGGTGTTCCAGGTTCATGCGATGGGCATCTTCATCCTGCTGGGCCTGATGTACTTCCTGAGAGAGATTGACGTCTCCCGTCAATACCTGGCGATCTACATGGGCTTCAATATTCTGTCGATCATGCTGTACCGCTATGTGCTGAAGAAGATGCTGAAGTCGCTGCGTGAGAAAGGGTTCAACCGCCAGTTCGTGCTGATTCTCGGGGCAGGCACCCTGGGTAAAAGGTTCTACAACAACCTAGAGCAATACCCGGAGCTGGGCTATGAGACAATCGGGTTCCTGGATGACTTCCATCAGTGGGACAGCATAGAGGAACAGCGGTATAAGCCGATTCTCGGTACAGTGGACCAGCTCGAAGGGATGCTGGAGATGCTGCCGGTCGATGAGGTCATTCTGGCGTTGCCGCTGGATGCCCACTCCAAATACCCGGCGATTATTGCCACCTGTGAGAAGGCCGGGGTGCGTACGCTGATTATTCCTGACTTTTTCGATTACCTGCCGGCCCGTCCGTACTTCGATAACTTTGCCGGGATGCCGATGATTAATGTGCGTGATATTCCGCTGGATATGGCCGGGAACAAAATGGCGAAACGGATCTTCGATGTCGTCTTCTCGCTGTTCGCCATTATTATGCTGTCTCCGGTGATGCTGCTGGTCGCGCTGGGGGTGCGGCTGACTTCACCCGGTCCGGTGATTTTCAAGCAGGAACGGGTCGGCCTGAACCGCCGCAATTTCATGATGTACAAGTTCCGCTCGATGAAAATGCAGACGGACGGCGGAGAGGATACCGGCTGGAGTACGAAGGATGATCCGCGCCGGACCCGCTTCGGGACCTTCATCCGCCGCACAAGTCTGGATGAGCTGCCGCAATTCTTCAATGTACTGTTCGGCCAGATGAGCGTCGTCGGCCCGCGGCCGGAGCGTCCTTATTATGTGGAGCAGTTCCGCGGCGAGATTCCGAAGTATATGGTGAAGCATCATGTGCGGCCGGGCATTACCGGCTGGGCCCAGAGCAACGGTCTGCGCGGGGACACCTCGATTGAGGACCGGATCAAGCATGATATTTTCTACATTGAGAACTGGTCGCTGCTGTTCGACATCCGCATCATTGCCAAGACCATCCGCAACGGCTTCAAGAACGCTTACTGAGATTCTCGGTTGTGAAGATTGAATTACTTTCTGATTGGGAATAAGAATTTATGTTGTGGTGTCCAAACTGAAATTACAGTTTTAACCTTTGGGGGAGTATGGAGATCATCTATAATTGATTTGAAGCTTCTTAATACTAAAAGATACATTCTTCTCGTATAACTTGAGAAGAATGTATCTTTGTTGTTTAAATTGATCTTTCTTAGCCTTCTTACTCAGCTAACGAAATTATTAAAAAAGATATTTACACTATTAGGTTTTGTTCAGTATTGAAGTTTAATGTGGAAATTTTTTGATTCAGATTAAAGGGCATTTAAAAATCCATTACCAGCCATATTTAGGCCTCCGTTTTCTACAATTTCATTTGAAATAATTAGTTTATAATAACCTGCTGGAACGTTATTCCAATAAATTGTATTATTAGAACCGACATAGCTACCGACAACTTTTATAACGTTAGTTTTATAGTCAGTACTTGTACTCATAAGATAATAGTAGACTCTCACACTACCTGTACCTCCAGGAGTATGTTGAGTGTGTGTTAAATAAACAGTTGGTGTACTTGGAGACACATAAAGTGTGTCCTTGGTTTGTATCCATCTTCCTACAGGGAGAGTTTCAATAGTATAGGAAAGTCCTGCAGCAAGAGGGGAAATCTCACCTTTTGGGGATTTAAAGAAATTTGTGCTATTCCAGGTAACGGAATTATCGATTAAACTTTGCATTTCTGGAGTTACGGTTTTTGTCTCTGAAATACTACTGGCATTATTAAAAGTGCCTGTAAAAGTGCCTGTATCAGAGGAGACATCAGCAGCATAAGATTCTGCTGAAATAGGTGCAGTTGATAGAAAAATTAATGAAGCAACTAATAACGTCTTTACCATTTTCATAGATCTGTCCTCCTAGTATTTTAGATAAAAAGGAAAAATATTAAAAAACTTCAAATACTGAACATGTATTATTTAACCATTATTATATTTATCAAACCTTTTTCTCTAATTAATTGATATTTTCGAAACATTACATGTGTATAAAATGTTCGCATTTTGTTCTGTTTTAAATTGACACCCCCCTTCCCGCTGACATAGACTAGATATATTCACTGAAATGAACAATGAGGATGGACGGGGATGAATGAAATGCGGCAATTGATCCGGCCGTGGCGGCATGTTTTTAAGCTGGACCCGGACCGTGCGCTGGGGGACAAGGAGCTGGAGGCAGTCTGCCTGTCCGGAACGGATGCGATCCTGGTAGGCGGCTCTACAGGAGTAACCTATGACAATACGGTAAGTCTGCTGGAACGAATCCGGCCGTACGGCCTGCCTTGTGCGCTGGAGATCTCTGACCTGGAGGCTGCGGTGCCCGGCTTCGACCTCTATATGATTCCCATGGTGCTCAATACTGCCGATACTTCATGGATTCTGGGCCATCACCGCCGGGCGATTGAACGGTTCGGGAGTCTGATTCCATGGGAATTGCTGCTGACAGAGGGCTATATCGTACTGAACCCCAATTCCTCGGTTGCCCGTCTAACCGGTGCAGACAGCTCGCTTAATGCCGCCGGGGCGGGTGCCTATGCCCAGATTGCAGACAAGCTGATGAATCTCCCCGTGGTCTATCTGGAATACAGCGGAGCCTTCGGAGATATGGAGATTGTGCGTGAAGTCAGAGAAGTCGTGGAGCATAGCCAGCTGTTCTATGGGGGCGGCATTACAGGTGCAGCGGAAGCGAGGCAAGTGGCGGCACTATGCGATACCGTGGTGGTTGGCAATATTATATACAGCGATGTAGAGCAGGCGCTAATGACGGTTCAGGCTGTACGGGAGACGCCGCAGATGGACTGGTTATAGCTTATACAGCAGATCAATGACGAGACAACCAAGTTGAACAGATAGGATGATTACAAAAGCTGAAAGGAGCATGTCCCACATGCAACTTGTTAATATACACGATGCCGTAAGCCGGCTGAATCCGCCGCAGCGTCAGGCCGTAGAGACTACGGAAGGCCCGCTGCTGATTATGGCCGGCGCAGGCAGCGGCAAGACCCGGGTGCTGACGCACCGGATTGCCTGGCTGATTGCGAACCGCAAGGCCCCGCCGTGGGCGATTCTGGCGATTACTTTTACGAATAAGGCTGCCCGTGAGATGCAGGAGCGTGTCTCCAGACTGGTCGGGCCGGAGGGCCGCGATATTTGGGTCTCGACCTTCCACTCCATGTGTGTACGGATTCTGCGGAGAGATATTGAGCAGATCGGGTTCACCTCGAACTTCTCCATTCTCGATTCCACCGACCAGCTGTCTGTCATCCGCAATTGCATGAAGGATCTGAATATTGATACGAAGAAGTTCGAGCCGAAGGCGATCCAGGCCGTGATCAGCACGAACAAGAATGAACTGATTACACCGGCGCAGTATGAGCAGAAGGTTGGCGACTATTTCGAGGGCCTGGTAGCCCAGGTATATACGAAGTACCAGCACCGTCTGCGAAGCAATAACTCGCTCGACTTCGACGACCTGATTATGAAGACCATTGAGCTGTTCAAGGAGAAGCCGGATGTGCTGGACTTTTACCAGAAGAAGTTCAAGTATATTCATGTCGATGAGTATCAGGATACGAACCGGGCGCAGTACATGCTGTGCCGGATGCTGGCCGACAGCCACCACCGGATCTGCGTGGTCGGGGACAGCGACCAGTCGATCTACCGCTGGCGCGGGGCGGATATCTCGAACATTCTTAATTTTGAAGAGGATTATCCTGAAGCCAAGACGATTCTGCTGGAGCAGAACTACCGCTCGACCTCGAACATCCTAAATGCCGCTAACGGCGTCATCGCGCTGAATACGGGCCGCAAGCCGAAGAAGCTGTGGACCGATTCGGAGGATGGCGCGAAGATCAAGGTATACCGTGCCGATTCCGAGCATGATGAAGGGTACTTCGTCACCGGGGAGATCAGCAAGAATGTGAAAGCGGGCCAGAAGTATCAGAATCATGCGATTCTGTACCGGACGAACGCCCAGTCCCGTGTCATAGAAGAAATTCTGATCAAGTCGGACATTCCTTACCAGATTGTCGGCGGGATCAAGTTCTACGACCGCAAGGAAATTAAGGATCTGCTGGCCTATCTGCGTCTGCTCAGTAATCCTGATGACGATATCAGCTTAGTGCGGATTATTAATGTTCCTAAGCGCGGGCTGGGCGATACAACCATCGGCAAGCTGGCGGCAGCGGCGGCAGCCCAGGGAGTCTCGATCTTCCGGGCGCTGCAGACCGTGGACGACTTGGGCTTCGCCGGACGTACACGCAATGCGCTGGTGGAGTTCTACGATATGATTGAGGCGCTGCACCGTATGGTCGAATTCCTGTCGGTAACGGAGCTGACGGAGAAGATTCTGGAGCTGTCCCAGTACCGGCTGGAGCTGCAGAATGAGAATACGCTGGAGTCCCGTTCCCGGCTGGAGAACATCGACGAGTTCCTGTCCGTTACGATGGAATTCGAGAAGAACAATGAGGATAAGTCGCTGGTCTCCTTCCTGACCGACCTCGCGCTGGTCGCTGACATTGACAGTATGAACGACGACGAGGAGGATCGCAGCGATGCGGTGGTCCTGATGACGATGCACAGCGCGAAGGGGCTGGAGTTCCCGACCGTGTTCATCATCGGAATGGAGGAGGGTGTGTTCCCGCACAGCCGTGCCTTCCAGGACAACGATGAGCTGGAAGAGGAGCGCCGGCTGGCGTATGTGGGCATTACGCGTGCGGAGAAGCAGCTGTTCCTCAGCTGCGCGCGGATGCGCACGCTGTTCGGGCGGACGGCTGCGAATGCGCCGTCGCGCTTCCTGGACGAGATTCCGGAGGAGCTGAAGGAAGATACCGTCCGCGCTTCGGACCGCTTCCGGCGCGGAGGCGCGGAGGTAGGCGGTGCCTATGGCGGCCGGGGCTTCAGCGGAAGCGGAGGCAGCCGGGGGAACTTCGGCAGCAGCCGCACGGCAGCGGCCGGTACTGCGCCGGAGGGCGGCGGGGCCGCCAGCTTCGGCAGTGGCAGTTCGGCCCGGGCCGTGCCCGGCGCGGGCCGGGTGGTGGTCACGACCGGAGGCGCGCAGCGCACGACGGGCGGAGCCGGGGCGGCGGCCGAGGCCGGAGGCTTCAAGGCCGGCGACAAGGTGGCCCACGGCAAGTGGGGCACCGGCACCATTGTGGCCGTGAAGGGCAGCGGCAACGATACGGAGCTGCAGATTGCCTTTCCGGCGCCGGTGGGTGTGAAGCGGCTGCTGGCGGGCTTCGCCCCGATTACCAAAGTTGAATAAATCAAGCTGCGATTAACGCTAGTGCTTTTGGATCACGCTAACCGTAGGAAACCTATTTGACGGAGGGATATGCCGGATGGATAAGATGTTCACCATGGAAGAACTGGTTGCTGAGCTGAATCAATACAATTACCACTACTATACGCTGGATGCTCCGCTGGTCAGCGACAAGGAATACGATGCGCTCTATGACAAGCTGGTGGCGCTGGAGGCGGAGAGTGGGATCGTCCTGCCGCATTCTCCGACCCAGCGGGTCGGCGGAGAGCTGCTGAAGGGCTTCACCCCGCACCGCCATCTGGCTCCGCTGTGGAGTCTGGACAAGGCGCAGAACATTGAACAGCTCCGCACCTGGAATACCCGAGTATTGAAGCTGGTGAATGACTACAATACCAAGAACCCGGACAATCCGCTGCCGGAGCCGTGTTATGCGGTGGAGTTGAAGTTCGACGGGCTGACCCTGAACCTGACTTACCGTGACGGGGTACTTGTCCAGGCAGCGACCCGGGGCAACGGGGTAACAGGTGAAGGCATCCTGGCCCAGGTGAAGACGATTAAGTCCGTCCCGCTGAACATCCCGTTCAAGGAGGGCATGATTGAAGTACAGGGCGAAGGGATTATGAACCTGTCTGTGCTGGCGGACTACAATACCCGCGCTGCGGAGCCGCTGAAGAATGCGCGTAACGGGGCCGCCGGGGCCTTGCGCAACCTGAACCCCAAGACGACCGCCGAGCGCAGACTGAATGCCTACTTCTATAATGTAGGCTACGCGGAGGGCGTGCAGTTTGCTGATCATCAGGAGATGATGGAGTTCCTGCGTAATAACCGCTTCAAGGTGAATCCTTATCTGAATTACTTCAGCAACTTTGATGATGTGACCGAGCAGCTGGCCGAGATTGAAGAGAACCGCTCCGGTCTGGATTATCTGATTGACGGAGCGGTCATTAAGGTCACCGACTTCCGCATCCGTGAAGCGCTGGGCTATACGGATAAGTTCCCGCGCTGGGCGGTTGCTTACAAGTTCGAGGCCGAGGAGACGACAACGATCCTGGAGTCGGTGAGCTGGAACGTCGGACGCACCGGTAAGGTCACGCCGCTGGCCCGGGTGGAGCCTGTAGAGCTGGCCGGAGTTACGGTGCAGAACTGCACGCTTAATAATGTGGGCGACATTGAACGCAAGAATCTGAAGTTCGCACTCGGGACCCGGGTGTTCATCCGCCGCTCCAATGATGTCATCCCGGAGATTCTGGGCAAGGTGACCGAGGAGAGTGACGGCGGGGAGATTGTGTTCCCTGAGCAGTGTCCGGCCTGCGGATTCCCGCTGGAGATGCGCGGCGCGCATCTGTTCTGCAACAACAAGCTCGACTGCAAGCCGCAGATTGTCAGCCGGATTACCCATTTCGCTTCGCGTGATGCCATGGACATCGAGACCTTCAGCGAGAAGACAGCGGCTCAACTGCATGAAGAGCTTGGCGTCCGTGAACCGGCGGATCTGTATGAGCTGACCTCTGAGCAGCTGGTGAAGCTGGAGCGCTTCGGGGAGCGGAAGGCCGCTAATCTGCTCAAGGCGCTGGAAGAGAGCAAGGGCAGAGATCTGGCTTCCTTCTTGTTCGCGCTTGGCATTCCGAATACGGGCAAAGCGACCACCCGGATGCTGGCCGACCACTACCGCAGTCTGGAAGCTGTAATGTCGGCAACCGCTGAAGAGTTGGCCGAATTGCCGGATATCGGCGGGATTGTGGCGGAGAGCATCGTGAATTATTTTGCCGACCCGTTCGTGGTGGTCAGCATTAACCGGATGCTGGCGCTGGGCGTAGAAGCCAAGGGCCCTGAGGCTCCGCGTGAAGTGGCAACCGATTCATTCTTCAGCGGCAAAACCGTAGTGCTGACCGGCACACTCCACAAGATGACCCGCGATGAAGCTGCCGAACGCTTGGAGGCGTTGGGAGCCAAGGTATCCGGCAGTGTCTCCAAGAAGACCGACCTGGTCATCGCCGGGGAGAAGGCAGGCAGCAAGCTGGCCAAGGCCCAGCAGCTCGGCATTCAGGTCATTGAGGATGAAGATGAGCTGATCCGGCTGCTGGAGATGTAAGAGAATATACGAGTCCTGTGTTTCCTGGCCTATGGGCGGGGGAGCGCAGGGCTTTTTTTGATTTATAGGAAACTATAACTTTCTGCTGCTGTTGAAAAGGTGTGTCGAAAGTGTCTAAATGCGAATATTTGTGAAAACAGCATACATTGCGCTCGCAAGCAGGCATACGGCCTAAATGTATATCAAAAACAGCATACATTGCGCTCGCAAGCAGGCATACGGCCTAAATGTATATCAAAAACAGCATACATTGTGTTCATAAGCAGGCACACGGCCTGAATGTATATCAAAAACAGCATACATTGCGCTCACAAGCAGGCATAAGGCCTGAATGTATGTGAAAAACAGCATACGTTGTGTTAGCGCAAAGGTAATCTTATTCACCCGGTAGTGTAATTTTGTTGTGCAGACTGACCTCCTTCCGCTTTTATATGAACACTTGATAATTTAATACAACGCCATACTTATTTTGACAGATAGTTAACCTTTCCACGGTAAGCTTAGGCTTAGAACCGTCACAATGAGGAAGGGGTATATGATGAACAAGCTAATGAAGGGCATGATCTTTGGAGGACTGGCGGCTGCCGTAGTATCAGGGGCAACACTTGCAGGAGCGGCCAAAAGCCCGGCGCCGGCCAATTCCGGGAACGCTGCGAAGGCCCAGTCTAAGAATCTGATCGTTCTGATCGGCGACGGCATGGGGCCGGCTCAGGTGTCTGCGGCGAGATATTTTCAGCAATACACCAAGGGAGTCAAGCACCTGAACATCGACCCGTACTACGTGGGACAAGCGACTACATATGCAGACCGGGGAGAAGACAGCGGCAAAATCGTCTCCGGGATCGTCACCGACTCCGCTTCGGCGGGAACTGCATTCGCTACCGGCCACAAAACCTACAACGCGGGCATCAGCGTCTCGAACGAGGATGTCTCCAAGCCGTTTGCTTCCATTATTGAAGCCGCCGAGAGCGCAGGCAAGGCCACCGGCCTGGTGACGACTGCCCGCATTACCCATGCAACGCCAGCCGTATACGCCTCGCATGTCCGCAACCGGGATAACGAATCAGCGATTGCCTCACAGTATCTGGAGAGCGGCGTGGATGTGCTGATGGGCGGGGGCAAGCAGTTTTTCCTGACCAAGGATGAGAAGGGCAAACGTACTGACAAGAATCTTCTGCCTGACTTCAAAGCCAAGGGCTACACAGTGGTTGAGAATACTTCGGCTCTTAATGCGCTGACTTCTAAGAACAGTAAGGTGCTTGGCCTGTTCGGTAACTCGCATGTAGCGTATACCCCGGACCGGACGGCGGAAATTCCGAGCCTGGCCGCCATGACCTCCAAAGCGCTGAATATTCTGTCCGCCGATAAGAACGGCTTCGTTATGATGATTGAAGGCGGACGGATCGACCATGCCGGTCATGCCAACGATCTGCCGACCCTGGTGCAGGAGGCGCTTGATTTCGATGCGGCCTTCAAGACAGCGGTGGATTTTGCGAAGAAGAATGGCAACACCTCTGTAGTGGTTACGGCGGACCATGAGACTGGCGGCCTGTCGCTCTCCCGCGACAATATCTATGAGATCAACATTGACCTGTGGAATAAGCAGAAGCATTCCTCCGAGAGCCTGGCAGCAGACCTTGAGGCCGCGCAGACCCCGGAAGAGATCCGCAAGATCGTAACGGCCAACACCTGGATTACTGACCTGACGGATGAGGAAGTAACCCAGATTATGAACGGCGACGGCTCCTCCTACAAAAGAGAAGGCGCGTATAATGCGGTCATCTCCAAGCGTCTGCTGGTGGGCTGGTCCGGTCACGGCCATTCTGCGGTGGATGTCGGAGTCTGGGCGTATGGCCCGATTGCCGACAAGGTGAAGGGGCAGATCGACAATACACAGATCGCAACAGCTGGAGCGGGAATCCTCGGACTGGATCTGAACAAACGTTCTGCGGAACTGCAAGCCAAATACGTCTATCCGAAGTTTAAAATCAGCCGCGACAATGAAGTGCTGTTCCCGGCACAGGCTCTGGTCAAAGCGCTCGGAGGAAACTATGCAGGCACTGCCTCCACTGCGAAGCTGACGCTCGGTAAGAATACGGTTGATGTGAATCTGGCTGACAAATCAGCCAAGCTGAACAGCAAAGCTGCGGCATACACCGTAGATGTAGATAACAATGTGCTCTATCTTCCGCTCAGTGCCTTCAACCAGCTGAAGGGCTCGACCCTGACCTGGGATGCGCTGTCTGAACGTATTGTACTCAGATAGGAGTGGACGGCTTGCTTGAGATCCGGGATTTGAAAAAACAGTTCAAAACCGACGGCAGAGCCATCCCGATCCTCGATATCTCCCGGTGGCATGTGGCACAGGGAGAGCGCGTAGCCATTACCGGACCCAGCGGGTCCGGTAAAAGCACGTTGCTCCATCTGATCAGCGGGATCATGAGTGCAGACAGCGGCAGCATTGCCGTGAACGGCCAGCCGCTGCATGAGCTGACGGAAGCGAAGCGTGATGCCTTCCGCGCTTCGGCCATCGGTTATGTGCTCCAGGACTTCCATCTGATTCCGTCGCTGACGGCCCGGCAGAATATCGAGATTGCCATGGCCTCCGGGCTTACGCAGAAGGAGAGACGCCATATCGTGGACGGCTGGCTGGAGCGGGTAGGCCTTGCGGGACGCGGCCGGCATCTGCCCTCCGAGCTGTCGCGCGGACAGCAGCAGCGGGTAGCGATTGTCAGGGCGATGGTGAACAATCCGCCCTTGCTGCTGGCGGATGAGCCGACAGGCAGCCTGGACTGGGAGACGGCGGAGGAGATTGCCTCCCTGCTCCTGGACCTTAGCGCTGCACAAGGGAATACCCTGATCGTCGTTACCCATGACCTCAATATGGCCGGCCGGTTCCCGCGCTGTCTGAACATTCAGGACATGAATGAAGTGCGCCGGGAGGCATTGCCGAAGCAGCGGATTCCCGTGGCTTCGGGTCAGCGGGAGGGGGTGACGCTGTGAGCCTGTTCCAGCTTACGCTGCGCAATGTGCTGCACCGGCGGTTCCTCTCCCTGCTGACTGTATGTGCGGTGGCTATTACTGTTGCCTTTGTCGTGCTGCTTGTCCTGTCCCGGCAGAGCGTCGAGCAGGGGGCGAAGAAGGGCTATGGGCCCTTCGATCTTGTTATAGGAGCGGCCGGCAGCGAGACCCAGCTTGTACTGAACACGTTCTATCATATCGGCGCGCCGACCGGGAATATCCCGCTTGCTGTTCTGGATGAAGCCCGGCGGGACCCGTCTGTGGCTGCAGCCTATGCAATGACCACGGGAGACAACTACAAGGGATTTCCCATCGTCGGACTGGACGCCGGTTATTTCTTCACCCGTTACGGGGACAGCAGGCTTCAGGCCGGCACGATGTATGCCCATACCGGCGAGACTATTGTAGGCGCTTATGTCGCCCGGTCGCTGGGATTGAAGGTAGGCGACACCTTTGCGGGTGCACATGGGCTTGTACAGGGAGAGCATCATGAATCCGCAACGTCTGAGACTGGGGAAGCGAGCGGTCATCAGGCTGAAGGAGTTGAGGGTGCAGAAGGGGCTGAAGAGGCCGGGTATCACGGAGAAAACGCGGAGCATGCGCATGAAAGCTTCCGTTATACGGTCGCAGGTATCCTTCCGGAACTTCATACCCCCGATGACCGGGCGGTATTCACAACGGTAGACTACGCCTGGGCGGTTCACGGGCTTGCTCCAGAAGATCGAGAGATTACCGCTGTATTGGTGAAGCCCGCCAGTCTGCTTGGTGCTCATGATCTGAAACAGGGCTTCGACGGCAGCAACGGGGTTCAAGCAGCTTATACCAGCAAGGCAGTATCTGATGTGCTGAATGCAGTGGATCAAGGTTCAAGGCTGATTGGCCTAATAACGGCTATCTGTGTGCTCCTGGCGGGTATTACCATCTTGCTATCCTTGATTGCCGCCGTCTCTGAGCGGACCAAGGATGTAGGGATTCTGCGTCTTCTCGGCAAATCGCGTGCTTACGTCTGGCTGACGTTAACGACGGAGGGCCTGCTGGTGACGGCAACCGGGCTGATCGCCGGCCTACTGGTTGGTCATCTGGGAGCTTATCTGCTGAAGGATATGCTGTTCTCCCAGGCGGGCATTCAGATTGAGCCTTATCAATGGACAGCAGAGCATTGGCTGATTGCGGGCGGCGCTCTTATCTTGGGGCTGCTGTCCTCCCTGGGACCGGCCTTCCGGATGTACCGGATGCACCCGCTTGCTCTGTTCAAAGCTTAGGAGGAATACGAATTGAGACGATTACAGGGAAAAATGCTGCTGCTCTCCGGTGCTGTGCTCAGTCTGCTGCTGCTTCAGGCCTGCGGTCAGAATTCTGCGGCTGAGGGGAGCGGTGAAGCCTTCGCCGCAGCGGCGGAAGCTTCACCAGAGGCCAACGGGCTGACCCAGGCCCAAGCCTCTGCATCTCCTGCACCTCAGGCATCGGCTGAGGCCCCGGAGGTGACTGCGCAGCCTTCTACGGTTCCTGATAAGGCTAGCGGGACTCCGGTCGCACTTCAGCCGTCACCTTTGCCCTCCCCGGCCTCTTCTGCTGAGCCTGTAGCAGAAACTGCCCAAGCTATCCGGAAGCCTTCCGGGACGGCGGAAGGCTCCGCGCCAAGCCCTGCCGCTTCCGCAGCCGCCACTACCACCCGGCAACCGGCGTCAGCTAAGGATGGCGCGAGGAAGACCTCCGAAGCAACAGCAACCCCGGCAGCTAAAGCGATTGCCACAGCTATAGCGACCAAAGCCCCTAAGGCGACTCCAGCCCCTGCCACGGCGGCCAGCCCGTCTGCACCCGCTGGCCCGTCCGCGCCTGCCAAGGTGGCGAAGGCAGCAGAGGCAGTCTCCGCTGGCCGCACAGAAATCAACTGGAATGGCTTCTTCGACGGCGACGACCAGACCCGACCCTCGGAACACTTCTGGGATCTCAGCGGCCAGCAGGTGACTATTAAAGGGTTCATGGGCGAAGTGCTGTCTTTTGAGAAGAACTGGTTCCTGCTGATCCCGGAGCCGGGAGCGGAGTGTCCGTTCGATAACGGGGATGAGACCTATTGGAATAAGATCATGATTGTCTTCGTGCCTGAAGGCAGCAAGCTGCGCTATACCTCCGGTCCGCTGGAGATTTCGGGACGGCTGGATGTCGGCATCAAGATTGATGAGTCCGGCTACAAAACCATGTTCCGCCTCTACGATGCTTCCTTCAAGAGCCTGTAATCTGTACACGCAAAGAAGCAGCCTTCTAACCCTCATGGGGCAGGAGGCTGCTTCTTTGCATTCTGCACATACCTTAACTACATTTATACCCGCTTGGCGCCGGGGAGCCAGGCATCCTTGTCATAGCCCCGCTGCTCCCAATACCCGACATAATCCTCATCAATCAGCTCAATCCGGTTCAGCCATTTGACAGACTTGTAGGCGTACATCTGGGGAGTAATCAGGCGGACCGGTCCGCCGAGCTGATTCGGAATCGGTTTGCCGTCATGCATCACTGCGACCATGATATCATCCATCCGGGCCTGGTCCAGCGTCAGCGAATCGGTGTAGACACCGTCACCGGAATAGAATTTCACCGTAACCGCCTGCGGCTGCACACCGGCGAGATCGAGCAGCTTGGAGAGGGGGAGGCCCTCCCAGGTGTTTTTGTACACAGACCAGCCTGTCACGCAGTGGAAATCACTAACCTGCACCTCGCGCTGCAGCTTCACGAACTCTTCCCAGTTCCAGGTCAGCTTCTTGTTCACCAGCCCGTCGATCGTAAAGGACCAGTTGGAATTGTCGAAAGCGGGAATAGCCGTGACCGTATACACACGGAAGCTGCCCTCGGCTCCCCCGCCGATAGGAGGTGCGGAATCCGGCAATGGGACAGGATCGGGAATCAGCGCATTGGCATTGGTGGCGGCATAGTCGGCGGTACCCGGAAGCTGCATCGCTCTGCCGAACCAACGGATAAAGGTAGGGCCAAGGGTAACCGCCAGTCCGGCACCTACAGCAGCCTTGATGAAACCGCGGCGGGTATACAAGGGCCGGGCATCGGATGCGGCCGCAGGCTGAGAACGCCCGGCAGGAGAAGAGGACTCTTTTACAGATACTGTATCAGCTACGATAGAGCGCTTCTTCGGCTCCTTCAGCCACTTCACCCGGGTAATGGAGTGGTAGATGATCACAGGGAGACCTACCCAGGTCAGCAGGTCATGAATGAACAGCGCACTATTCGCCGCTCTCGGTCCGGCCAGCCTGAATTGCCACAGAACCACCCCGGAGAGCAGCCAGCCGATCAGCAGGACAAGCACGAAGATCACATTAGCCTTCTGGGCGGGCTTACCCTTGAGCCGTTTCCAGTGCTTCGCAGCCAGCAGCAGGTAATAGATGACAGGAATGAGCAGCACCAGCCCGAGCGCGGTATGCCCCCATTTCAGCCACACCCGGCCTTCCCCAAGCACCTCCCTCCAGAAGCCGCCTACCAGGATCAGACCGCTCAGCGCGAGGAACAGCACCAGCCAGGCATTCCAGAGGTGAATCGAGACGAGCTTTTTGCCGTACCCTTTGCGCACTTTTGCGAGTATATTCTTCAAGCCTTCCCCTCCTCCGGGCTTAACGCCTGAGCGTGATTAATTCAAGTTTTAACTAATTGTACCGCAAAAATAGCCTGTTGAATAATCTCCGCACGCATAGTCCGCAAAAGGTATTTATTCTGCCGCCCATTCCTCCAGCTTCTTGTCACCGGGCAGCAGCAGGGCCAGCAGGCCAAGCAGCGGCAGGAAGCCGCAAGCCACGAACACAGGTGTAATACCGGCTCTATCGATGAGGTCGCCAATGACGACAGAGCCGATCCCGCCAAGCCCGAAGGCCAGACCGGTAATTAGGCCCGAGACGGTTCCGATGTTGCCCGGATAGAGCATCTGCGCGTATATCACCGTTACCGAGAAGCTGGACAGCAGGATGAAGCCGGAGATAATCAGCAGCACGGCCGCCCAGAACGTGTTCACAAAAGGCAGGGCCAGCGCAAACGGAACCGTACCGATCATCGAGACCAGAATCAGATTGCGCCGGCCGAACCGGTCGGCAAGCGGGCCGCCGAAGAAGGTGCCGACCGCACCGGCAGCCAGATACATAAAGATGTAGATCTGCGCACGGTCCAGCGTCATCCCGTATTTCTCCATTAGATAGAAGGCGTAATATCCGCCGATGGAAGCGCCGTACCACGAACGCACGAAGACGATGAAGACCAGGATGACGGTGGTGATAACGATGCGTTTGCTGCGGGCGGGGTCGATGGAGCGGGACGCTGACTTTTTGCGGAAGGTGTATCCGGCATTCAGCATGTCACGGTACCAGCGGGCCACATAGGTCTGGACAGCCACCCCGGCAGCGGCGATCACCGTGAAGCCAAGCGCGCCCATCTGACCGAAGGGAATGAATACCCACTTCATAAGCAGCGGCCCAAGTGCTTGGCCTGTATTCCCGCCTACCTGAAAAATCGACTGCGACAGCCCCTTCCGCTGACCGGCCGCCATATGAGCCACGCGCATCCCTTCGGGATGGAAGGCGGCGGAGCCGAAGCCCACCAGCATCACTGACACAATCACCAGGACATAATTCCCGGCAAAAGCGAGCAGGAAGACACCGGCGAAGGTACAGCACATCCCCAGCGGCAGCAGAATCGGGCGGGGCTTCCGGTCGGCAGCGAACCCGATAATGGGCTGAATCAGCGAGGAGGTGAGGTTCAGCGCGAAGGCAATCCAGCCGATCTGGGCATAGGAGAGCAGCAGATTATCTTTTAGTACAGGGAACATGGCCGGAATAAGCGCCTGAATGGAATCATTAAATAAATGAACAAAGCTCACTGCGAGCAAAATACGGTAGATCGTTGCCTGCTGCAGATGACTTGCTTCCTTAAGTGGAGCGGAGGCAGCAGGGGGAATAGACTTGTTGGACATGATGACTCCTTTCAGTAATATAGAAGATGAATCCTATTGTAGCGGCAAATGCTGCAGGATGGAAACCATATGTTGAACTTAGGATATGCGGTTAATTAGTTCATTATAAAAAAGTCTTGCCAGAGTCCGCAGCGCGTGATATATTATCTCTTGTGCTTATGAGACACCGGCGCTGAACGAAGCACTGGATGAGAAATAAGTTGACAAGTTAAGTGAGAAAATGATATGATCTAATTCCTGCGCAAACGATAAATGGTCGGATTGCCGGGAGCAAGTTCTTTGAAAACTGAACAAATGGAACACGTTATGTTTTACAAGATTCATATAATGAATCGTCAGTTTCAAAATGAGCTATCGCTCTTTTCAATACTAATTGGAGAGTTTGATCCTGGCTCAGGACGAACGCTGGCGGCGTGCCTAATACATGCAAGTCGAG
>NZ_JAIEUI010000049.1 GCF_022234545.1 Paenibacillus piscarius | reverse complement strand
CTATATAAGTTGAACTAGAATTATTCAGTAAGTCGGTCGTTCTCTAAACGAAGACAAAGACGATCAATAATTGTCTGAGTATGAGGAGCAATGTTTTGCATAAACGCAGCAACTTTCTTGCGGATCTCGGAAACGGTATGGAAAAACACATTATTAATGACATCCGATTTTAGCCATTTCCAAAGTCCCTCGACCAGGTTCAATTGCGGACTATAGGGTGGTAAGAAAACCAATTCAAGACGTGCTTTATACTCTTCCAAAAAGGGATGAAGTAATTTCGCATGATGAATACGAGCATTATCCAGTACCATGACAATCTTTCCCTCAGGGTACGCTTCGACCACCATTTGTAGAAAGGACAGAAAGGTCTCTGCGTTATACTGCTCATCTTCTTTCCAGAGAATTTGACCCGTCATATAATTCAGTACGGCTAATAACTTGACGCCGCGATGTTTGCCTGTGGTCTGGATGATGCGTTGCTTGCCTTTGAGAAACCAAGTATGCTGAAGCGCTTGGTAATCCCGGATCATGGACTCATCTTCGAAGAGTAAGTGCGCAATGTCTTCGTTCATTAGTCTTTTTTCAAAGCAGGAAACGTCTCTTCTGTAAAAGCTTGTTGCTTGGTTTTATCTGCAGCAGCTAAGGTATACGTGGGTTTGGTGTAGCTGAGTCCCAGACGATGCGCCATTTTAGAAATACCACGAAGCGAATAGGACTGACCGAACTCCCGCTTGATATATTCGCCAATGAGATAGAGCGTCCAGCTGTACTTACTTTCAAAACCAACTTCATGTGGAACCGAGGATACGATCGTCGCTTTCAGTTGTTCCTGTTGGTCTTTGGTCAGTCGTTCTGGCGCTCCTGTTGAATAGTTGATTTGCAATCCAGCTACGCCCGCCTCGCGATAGGCACGCATATATTTATAGACGGTTCGTTCCGTTCTACCTATGATCTCTGCAATTTCTTGTGCATTCTTCCCTTTCATATGCAAAACAATAGCTTGATAACGCTCAAACATGCGTCGCTCTTTTTCTTTTTTCAT
The DNA here is from genome assembly GCF_022234545.1 of Paenibacillus piscarius. Classification (GTDB taxonomy): domain Bacteria; phylum Bacillota; class Bacilli; order Paenibacillales; family Paenibacillaceae; genus Paenibacillus_AQ; species Paenibacillus_AQ piscarius. The sequence goes on along the minus strand of NZ_JAIEUI010000049.1, from coordinate 116 downwards.
TAAGGCTTCAATCTCTATAAATGCTTGTGTCATTTCCATGATTTCACCGTCGCTTTTAGGTTATACTCTTTTATTCGACGGTGTGGAAATGAATTCCTTTAGTTCAACTTATATAG
>NZ_JAIEUI010000048.1 GCF_022234545.1 Paenibacillus piscarius | reverse complement strand
GGATTTAAAGTCATTTTTTCAAAAATCAGGCGATTTTCTGGGAGTCTCTCAACTGCTGGTTTAACTTATCTAATGCAAACTTACTCAAATTGTACGCTAGCGTACTGAGCTGGAAATCGACACTTGCCCGGACCCCGCGGTGACGTGTACGTTTCATCCCGAAATACTCTTTGAGATAGGCAAACACACGCTCCACGGCCGTACGCTTGTTGTACAACGTGGTAAAACTTTCGCTACCTCTCGCAGGATAGATGTGCAAACGCAAATCCGTTTGTATGCGTATTTTAAACACTTTTTGGCAATCGGTACCGGAAAGCGCACAGCCTTTGCATTCGCTAGGCCGGGTGTACTTCAGGGTCTCATACTTGGCATCAAAACTGTCGTAACGATACGCATGCCCCTCAGCACACAACGGCGTGTAATCCAGATTCATTCCCGCAGGCGGGTCTTTGTGGTGAATCAGGGGAATCGCAGGATAGGCGCCGAGCGAATGAATCAACTGGTAGATGGCCGCGCAGTCGTATCCTTTGTCGCCCAAGATATGCTTGACCTTTAGCATGGGAAACTTCAGGAGCAGGCCTTTGAGAAGGACGACCGCCATACGCTGGTCACTCGGATTGGCTGAACTCCAGAGGCCACTGAGGATATATTGGCTGTCCGTATCGACCAGCAGATTGGCCTTGAATCCATAATAGCTGGTCATTCGGCCCTTTGTATTTCGCTTGTCACAACGCGCAGCTTGCCGGGGCAACGCAGTCAGCAGTTCATCGTACGTGTAAGGCAGCATCGCTTCAATGGTTTTCTGGAACGGTCCGAGACTTTGTTCATAGGCTTCCTGTTCCTCGCGTCGACGTTCCCTTTCCGCATTCGTTGGACGCCCACGCTTGTTGTACCTGGGTTTCTTCGGCGGCTCGTTCACCGTCTGAGGCTCAGACTCAGTACGTTCGAGCTGAAGTTGCTCGGCCGCCGGGGCTTCGCCTTTCTTTTGCCCTTGGCGAGCCGCACGACGCTTGGAAGCCGATTCGCTAAATTGGCAATCCCACGCCTCGACCATGGAGGAATCCACAGCCAGATGGGTGCCGGTTACAAAGCCTTCTTCTAGGGCAGAGGTGACTAGGCAATCCTGAAGTTGTTCCAGCATTCCCGTTTGCTCTAGGGCATGAATCAAACGAGAATAGGAGGCCTGGCTTGGAATGTTGTCCGAGCCCGTAAACCGGCACTGAATTCGGAATTCGTGGCTATGAATCAGTCGCCGGACCAAGGCAGAGACAAACTCAATGTTCTCCATTTTGGCAATCAGCAGCGAGTAGATCATGGCAGGTACGTTTAATTGTTCAGGCCGTCCACGGTGGCTCTTTTTCCCCAGTGCGAACAGAACTGGAGCTAAATGTAAGTGTTCAAAGATTTGGTTGTATTTATCTTCCGGACCCATCTGGAGCAATTCCTCAAAGGAAAACAGTTCTTCTTGTCGAATAGAATAGATAGGGATTACCTCTTTTCTTCTCGGGTGTTGGTTTCGTCGCCTATAACTTCGAGAATTTGGGGAGGTACTCCTTTTTCTATGCTCAAAAAAACCAGATATAACAAGGGTTTTGAATTATGAAATTGTCTC
>NZ_JAIEUI010000047.1 GCF_022234545.1 Paenibacillus piscarius | reverse complement strand
TGACAAAGCATTCCTGTATCCCCTTAAATTTGGGCTTTGAAATTTAACGAGCACCTCCTTATGATAAATGGTGTCCACGACGACAACCAATCATCTATAAGGAAGGTGCTCTTACTATGAAGTTTAAACAATCGGCCCAACAAAATCAACGCATTGAACGTATTACCTCTCATCATCTTATCGTTGGTATCGACATCGCCAAGTTCACTCATGTCGCTCGTGCCACGGACTACCGCGGCATCGAACGCGGAACCTATCTTTCCTTTTCCAATGATCAGAAAGGGTTTGAAAAGCTGTTTCAGTGGATGCAGGCGCTCCAGTTTCAATTTCACAAAACCGATGTTATTTTCGGTGTGGAGCCTACCGGTCACTATTGGTTCAATTTGGCGCTCTGGCTTCAAGAAAAGCAGCTCGAACTCGTTCTCGTCAACCCTTTTCAAGTGAAACGCAATAAAGAAAACCGGGACAACTCCCCTACGAAAAATGACATCAAGGATGCCTTAGTGATTGCCGACATGGTCAAGAATGGTTACTACAGCGACCTCTACCTTCACACCGGACCGTTTCAGGCGCTTCGGCAACTGGTCAACACGAGAGACTACCTTTCCAAACAAGCCTCCAGTGTCGTCAACCAAATCTACCGCTGGACGGACATCTACTTCCCTGAGTTCCAGCAGGTCTTTAAAGACATCACTTCAAAGACCGCTCTGGCAACGTTAGCCGAGTTTGCTCACCCTTCGGATCTTTGCGCCTTATCGGTTCAAGAGGTCATTTTAGGGTGGAAGAAGCGTTTAAAACGTGCCGGCAGCCACAAAGTAGCTGTTGCTCTCCTCTACGCGGCACAACGAACGGTAGGCAGCCCAGAGTCGGTCGAAGAGGCTAAACTGAGTCTATCGATGCTTTTACAGCAACTACAGTTATTTCACGACCAAATGGAGCTACTAAAGGAGAAGATAAATCAAATCCTTCAAACCATTCCCACCACGAAGAACTTGCGATCGATTAAAGGGATCCATGACATTACCTTGGCTGCGTTATACAGTGAAGCCGGTGATTTTAGCCGCTTTGCCCACGGTAACCAATTACTTCGATTAGCTGGCTTACATCTGTCGGAGAACAGCTCAGGCCTCTACAAAGGCCAAGTGAAAATCACGAAGCGAGGGCGGCCTGGACTGCGAAAAATCCTCTTTATCGCCGTGTTTCAGATGGTCTCCATTAATCCGGAATTTCGGGCGCTGCATCAGCATAACAAACGGGTGAAACACATGACTGGCATGAAGTCGATCATGAAGCTGTGCGGGAAGCTCGCCCGCATGCTTGTAGCGATGTCCAAGAACGGTTCCGACTATGATAGTTGCATGGTAAACTCTGTAGCCTAAGACCGAAAGTATCCACTTGCCAACTGGCTCATTCGCAGGATTCATCATGAAGCATGAGTACCGTTACGACCGCCTAAAGGGCTCAGACCCGTGGACAAAGCACTGACGGACTCCATCTCCTTGATAGGTGTAACGAAGGAATGTAAGGGCATCGACCCGTTGAGACATGGGAGGGTAAACCACAAGGTTAAGGATGGAGCATGCAAATAAAGGGATTTAATGGGAATTATCTTGTGTCCCCTTATTTGGTTATGCCCGGACCGCCACCTCAACCCCCACCTGCTCTGCTTCGTTACTGCATTTGTATTCATAACGAATGAAATCCTGCGAATTAGCGAGCTAGAGTAAGAAAACTGAATCATAAGGAGGGAGG
>NZ_JAIEUI010000046.1 GCF_022234545.1 Paenibacillus piscarius | reverse complement strand
AAGCAGCGTGCCCAGCAAAGCGCGCAATCTCTAGCCGGTGAAAGTCCGGCCGCGGGAGGGGCCAAGCCCCCGCGTAGCTAGGATGCCTGCACATGGCGAAATCTGTGTGTAGAAGCGCATCGACAGAAGTGCGGTTGCAGGACCGTGCGAGCAACTGACCAGGCCGCAACATCAAGTGAATCCTGCCGCGTCGTCAATGTGGCCTCGCAAGAGGGCAAGAGGAAGCCGAGTCTCGTGCTTTCGGACGAAGGCCAAGGAAGTTGCAGAGAACTTGGAGCAGCAACGAAGAATCCTCCGGCGTAAGGGGAACGGCATGGTTAGAAAGAGAAGGCAGTGAACTGGGGAGACCCTCCCCTGCACCGAAAAGAAAAGGTAAAGGGACCCTCTATAAACCCAAAAGGTGAAATGAGAGGTCTGCAGGAAGGGAATCCGAGGGGCCCATAGTACCAAGTAACCGTAGGACAACATAACCTGCGGGAGGAAAGGGGCCCTACTTTGTTCAAGTTTATCCCAGAGGAACGAGTACGTGATTGCCCAAAGGGCTAACGACACGCTAGAAACGCTCAACAACTCCGTGGAGGAAACTAGCTCAAGGAGCCAAGGCCAAAGAGGCTGCATGCCCAAGAGTGACGAACATCGGAAAGCCGTATGAGGGAAAACCTCACGTACGGTTTGATGAGGAGGGGCTGGCTATACACCAGTCCTTTACTCTAGTCAGCTAGTCACCGGATTTCACCCGCTAACAGCGGTTCAAAACCAAGAAATCTGGGGACAACAGCGGCCGGAAGTCCAAATGTTCACCGCAGTGACGAGGAAGCTTCAAGTTTAAATCTTAAGTGCGTCTTAAATAACTGTTTTAGCCACCACTCAGAAGGGAGTGAAGCCATGGACAGCAACGATGTTGCGAATCTGGAGAAGCTACTGCCGCTGGCGGATAAGTACGGACTGGCTTATATCATTGCTCTGGTCCTGCTGATGATTCTGCTGGTGCTGCTGCGGTCGATTGTAAAAGGGAATCTGGTGCCGCGCGAGCTGCTGGAGCGGGCCGAGGAGGACCGGGACAGGCTGCAGAATATCCTCGACAAAGAGCGGTCAGACTTCATGGCACCGACGCTTGAAGTGTTGCAGCGGCTGAAGATAGACCATTCCGCAGGCGGCAGCACAAACGGTATAAATGACGAAGACAGGGGGGGATAACGTGCTAAGCAAGTGGATCAAACGGCTATCCCCCCTGCACCGGGACAGAGAGCAGAGGCTGGCGCAGGCGGGAGTCCGGGTATCGCTCTCGATCCGCAGGTACAAGAATGTCTCGCAGGACATTCAGGAGGAAATCAGGAACAACGGGTTCGCCCAGTTCCTAATCTATGATCGGGGGGCTGAAGATGAGCAAGCTTGAACTTGTGGTGTCACTGGCCTATTCTATATCCTTTGTTTGTGCGCTGCTGCTGATGGCTGCGCTTTTTTGGTATTTCCGCCGGAGATTCCGGGTGCGCGTAGTGAGCTTGTTTATGCTGGCGGCGTTCTTTTTCCTGGGAGCCTATACCGTCAAAATGGCCGTAGCCTTCTGGATCAGACTAAGCTGCGGTCCCGGCCCGGATGCGGTGGTGAGCACCCTGCAATCGGAGGCTTGGGCAGTGGCTCAGACGGGCACGACCCTCGGACTCGTTATTCTGACCGTGTTAATGTACAGCAAACGGCAGGATCTGTTCGTGGTCCTCTCCGAAATCAGACAAGGAGGTACACCGGATGCTGACACTCACCCAGGTTCTGAATAAGTCGGCGGCCCGTCTCTCCGGGCTTCATCCTGCTATACTGGCCGCAGCGACTGCACTGATTGAACGCAGTCACGCTTGCGGAGTGCCTATCCTGATTACCCAAGGGCTGCGGACGATGGCCGAGCAGAACGCGCTGTATGCCCAGGGCCGCACAAAGCCGGGGTCTATCGTGACGAATGCGCGCGGCGGGGAGAGCTATCATAATTACGGGCTGGCGGTCGATTTTGCGCTGCTGCTCCCTAATGGTTCAAGCGTTTCCTGGGATATGACAAGGGACG
>NZ_JAIEUI010000045.1 GCF_022234545.1 Paenibacillus piscarius | reverse complement strand
CTTTCCAAGCAGGGGTTCCACCTGCTAAGTTACTCAACCTAGGCTCGGTCGCTCCATTTTGTACAATCACCTACCGGCCCCTTCTCCTGTCCGCCTCTGCGGACGGGATTTTTTATGTTCAGCCCTTTTTAATTATAATTATTATAAAAAAGGATTGATTTTATTTTAAATATACTATAAATTTATACTTAATCTAAAATCAAATCCTTACACGAGGTGATTTCGTTCATGACTGCAAACCGTAACAACGACAAACTAACCACTAGCTGGGGCGCCCCGGTGGGTGACAACCAGAATTCTATGACAGCAGGCTCCCGTGGCCCTACTCTGCTGCAGGATGTACATCTGCTGGAGAAGCTGGCCCACTTCAACCGGGAACGTGTCCCGGAACGTGTCGTTCATGCCAAAGGCGCTGGCGCCCATGGATATTTCGAGGTCACCCGGGATTTATCCCAATACACCAAGGCCGCATTCCTCTCAGATGTCGGCAAACGCACCCCGATGTTTATCCGTTTCTCTACGGTAGCCGGGGAGCTGGGCTCTGCCGATACCGTGCGCGATCCGCGCGGCTTCGCCGTGAAGTTCTACACCGAAGAAGGCAACTACGACCTGGTCGGGAATAACACACCTGTCTTTTTCATCCGCGATGCCATTAAATTCCCGGACTTTATCCATACCCAGAAGCGTCACCCGCAGACCCATCTGAAGAACCCGACCGCTGTCTGGGATTTCTGGTCACACTCCCCGGAATCGCTGCACCAGGTTACCATTCTGATGTCTGACCGCGGCATTCCCGCTACCCTCCGCCATATGCACGGCTTCGGCAGCCATACGTTCAAATGGGTCAATGCGGAAGGCCGGGCCGTATGGGTGAAATACCACTTCAAGACCGAACAGGGCGTTCAGAACCTGGATGTGAAGCTGGCCGCACAGCTGGCAGGCGAGCACCCGGATTATCATACGGAGGATTTGTTCAATGCCATCGACAACGGGGATTTCCCGGCATGGACACTGTATGTGCAGATTATGCCTGAGGAGGATGCTAACAGCTACCGGTTCGATCCGTTTGATGTGACCAAGGTATGGTCCCAGAAGGATTATCCGCTGATTGAAGTAGGGCGCATGGTGCTGGACCGCAACCCGGAGAACTACTTCGCTGAAGTGGAGCAGGCGACCTTCTCCCCTGGCTCATTCGTACCCGGCATAGAAGCTTCTCCCGATAAAATGCTCCAGGGCCGCCTGTTCGCCTACGGTGATGCCCACCGCTACCGCGTAGGTGCCAATCATAATCACCTGCCGATTAACCGGCCTATTGCCGAGGTCAACAATAACCAGCGTGACGGCGCAATGAATGCCACGAACAACGGGGGCGGGTCCGTCTACTACGAGCCTAACAGCTTCGGCGGGGCGACCGAGTCGCCGCAGCATAAAGCGGCAGCTTTTGAGGTCTCCGGTCAGGCAGACAGCATGTCCTATGATCATGATGACCACTACACCCAGCCGGGGGATCTCTACCGTCTGCTGAGTGAAGAGGAACGCGCACGGCTGGTGCAGAACATTGTCGAGGCCATGACTCCGGTGAAGTCGGATGAGATCAAGCTCCGCCAGATTGGCCATTTCCGTAAGGCCGACCCGGAGTTTGGACAACGGATTGCTGAGGGGCTGGGATTATAGCATCAAGTACAATCTAAACAGGGGTAAGCGAAGGCTTACCCCTGTTTCTCATAAGTATTATTCTCCCAAAGCATGACCGAGAGGATTCAGCTTAATGCCCTGCACCATGATTGTTGACAGAGACATTGCCGGAGTATCCCGTGAGATGACCGCCACCACCTGCGCTGGCCGCTGTTACTGCTACGCTTGAGCTAATCAGCAATACGGCTGTTAATAACGAGATCGCCTTTTTCATCTTTTAAAAACTCCCTCTCTAAGATATTTTTCATAATATTGCGGTAAGACTCTTGTTGCTCGGCTGAGGCATGGCTGCGGATATGCTCGTAGAATGATACGATCTTCCGAAAGCCTGTCCCATCATAGAGTTTACTACTTATTACCAAAATATAGAGAGTCAAATTAATTGCATCATGAATTTTTTGTCTTTTATACAAATATATTGCACTAAGATGCATGTAATCTATGTAGTATCGTATATCTTCCTGCTTCTCCCTGCAGCTCAATTCCTTCAATTGTTCCTTGAACTCATCGAGGACCCAGTCAATGCTAAAATTGTACTTAATCGAAGACTCCAGCACCGTAATCAGGCAGGCCAGAAGCTCCTCCTTATCGCCCTTTCGGATGAATTCCACATAATCGGGCAGAACCTCTGTCTTCCCCTCCAGCAGATCAATGACGAAGGTGTTGGCTGTAGCAATATTCCTGTAGTACTCTACTTCTGTGAGAACCTCCTGATTCAGGTCTTTAATCCAGCTCATATCCTCATAGAGGCGGATACACTTTCTGGATTCAGCCAGGTTTCCAAGCTTCTGATAAGCGATCCCTTTCATACAGGCGCTGTATCCGAGATAATACGCTATATTCTTCTTGAGGGAATGTCTCTTCATCCCCTGTTGCTGGGAGCCGTAGGTCATAATAGCGAGCTCAAAGAGCTTGTCGGAAATTTCGAGAATGGCGGTCCAATTCTCCCATGAAAACGATACTTTAAGCATATCTGTCAAAGAGTCCTCATTCATCCCATCCAGTTCCAGCAATTTCTATCTTGCCTCCTATCATTCCATTATATTCCATATAATACCTTGCTTCTCCGCTGTGGTCAATTCTTTCCCGACATAAATATCCTCTAAAAAAACAAAATTCCCAATGCTGCAGAGCAACGTGATTTTTTCGACAAGCACTCTGCCGGATTTGGACAAAAATCTGCACATTTCTCACTGCTGATACACATCCAGCCACTGCTCCAGCTGTTGCTTCAGTCCCTCTCTGGCCGATGGGGGCTCAAGAATCTCCGCATGTGGACCGTATTGCAGAATCCATTTGGTGAATTCCTGCTCATTGTTAACGGTAACCTCAAACCGCAGGGTACCATCGCCTTCATCGGTCATCCGCGGACGCACGAACAACTCCTCTTCCTTGATATAACGCGCCACTTCGGGGTGAAACCGTACCTTGAATGTAATATTCCGGGTCCCCCGGTGAATCGACCAGGTATTCTTCAGATATTGCTTAATGTTGAAATCCCCCTTATCGAAAGTGGACGCTGTCATCTCGACCTGCTGGAAGCGGCTGATGCGGAAGGTACGGATTGCGCCCTTCAGGTGACAGTAGCCGATCAGATAAAAGCGTTGATCCCGCGGAACCAGATAATACGGATCAATCTTCCGTTCTGTAATCTCATTGCGTAATTGAGAATGGTACACCGCCCGGATGCTGCGCTGCTCCAGAATGGCTGCGATCAGCGGCTGCAGGAAATTCCGGCTCTCCTTGCGGTAGGCCGGTGTCCCCATCTGAATAATATCGGCAATGTTCTCCAGCAGCCCGTTCTGTCTGGACTTCTCTTTTAGATGGGTCCCCATCACCTTATCGTACGCGGAGTGAAACCCCGGCGGGATCTTCTCCTCATGCAGCACCGACGGCAGCAGGGAGAAGGCCAGTGACTCCTGATCGGTGAAATCGAGCGGATACAGAAAGAATTTGCCCATGAACCTGTAGCCGGTCCCCCTGCCCTCGTTCGTCACCGGGGCGAAGTGGCTGATCACCTCAAGATCCCTGTAGACCGTTCTGATGTGCACCTCGCACCTGAACGCCAAGTCCGCCGCTGTAATCCCGGGATTGGCCTGAATTGCATTAATAATTTTAAAAATCCGAATAACCTTGTCTGTCATAACCGTTGCCCTCAGCTTCCAAGTAAATGTTGTCAATGATTCCATAGCTCTACTATACCAGTTCTATGGTAACAAGGCTGTCCGTAAACATCGCTTCCTGCAACGTCCCGCTACACATCCCGTCGCTCCAGCCCACTTTGTGCTCGCCTTTTACACCAACATCCCGTCTCTTCCGCCGCCTGTCCCATGGAGAACAATGTTGCACATTTTGCAGGATTTCTTTATAACTGTTACCGGCTGCGGAGCATGGGCCCTTCCCTCATCGCACCATTTGGAGAACTAACCTCAATAACAAAAAAATAGCCCTTGGTTGGCCCAAGGACTGTCTGTGGTATATCTATAAGCGGGTGATGGGAATCGAACCCACGCTATCAGCTTGGAAGGCTGAAGTTCTACCATTGAACTACAC
>NZ_JAIEUI010000044.1 GCF_022234545.1 Paenibacillus piscarius | reverse complement strand
GAATGAAATCCTGCGAATTAGCGAGCTAGAGTAAGAAAACTGAATCATAAGGAGGGAGGCGGACGCTACCGCTCCTCCAGTTCCAAAATTCCCCTCCGCCACTTTTCCCTTAACTTAATTTTTTGTTCAATCTATACAGTAAGACGCCTTGAAGCAGCTGTTCCCTGCACAATAGGTAATTTCACCAAGACCGTTATTATCCACCGACTTTGGTCCAGGCAACACTTTTTCAGTTTGACCTTGCAGTATACTTCAACCCTTATAGTGAAATATAGTTAATGGTACACCAAGTGGAAACGTCTTCGCCGTCCTTATAAGGACGGCATCGTTTCAGCGGGAAATATAAGGATAAGTTATTGTGTGGAACATATACATTCTTATATTTTTAATAAACGGGCAATTATGCTTTTAAAGAAAGAGGTATATTATGAGACAACGTAAATTTAATGGGGAGTTCTCGGGGATTCTATTCCTGATTCTAGCGCTTGGTGCTTCTGTATTCATCGGGAAAGAAACATTGTTCGCTGTACTAGCAATAATCGTGATATTGGCACAATTAGGGATTTATACTTTTCACCTCAAAAAAAGAGGTAAACTGTTTTGGGTCTATGCAGTTTCCCTGGTAACCGGGATTTTATTCTTGGTCACTAATGAGTTTTGGATATTCGCATTTGCTATTCTACTGCTAATCGTAGCAGGCGTATGGAATGTGTTTTTTGCAGGTGAAGTGCGTAAAAGCGGTAAGGTCTTTCTAGTAGTTCGGAGAGTGTTGTACGGTATTGTCTCTTTAGTTGCCAGTGTGGTCTGGATCGTTAACCTATATGTTCAGCCCATTAAGGGGTCCGTTACTCTCCCAGCCGGTTTAACTGCTGAAATCAACAATGACCAGCTTGATGCTCCAGCCCTCATGTTGGAAAATATCCAAAAAATGAATTCATTTGGCAGCCGTACAACCGGATCTGAAGGTCATAATCAGTTCAATGCATGGTTACAGCAGCAGGTGACGGATATGGGCCTTACGGTGTACCGGGATAAGTATACTTTTGACCGCTGGGAAGAGAAGAACAGCTCTCTAACCATAGATAACGAGGAAATTCATGTATCCTCTGCGTTACCTTACTCTGGCGAGACCGATGCAAATGGAGTTACTGGAGAGTTTGTCTACACTAAGCCGGGTGAGTATGAGGAAGCCAAGGGTAAAATAGCCGTCGTTGAAATCAAGAACTTTAAGAATTTTCCCATGGCACTGGTGATGAATATCCGTGAAAAATTCCGGGCGCCGGGCGGTATTTCTTCAGATGAAGGCGATCTGGTCCTTACCACAGGTTTGAAGCACGCTAAATTGGATGAAGCCAAGGAACAGGGTGTGAAAGCAGTCATTATCGTCTGGGATGGTGTTTCAGATGACAAGGCTGAGAAGCAATACCTCCCCTTCACCGAGCATTATTTCGGAATCCCGGCAGTTTGGGTCAATAAAACAGAGGGGCAAAAGGTAATCAACGCAGCTAAGGCCCATAAGGCGGGCACAGTGATTTTAGAGGCAGAGAAACAGGAGCATGCTCCGACCGAATCTTTTTATGTGAAAATTGAAGGAAAGAACAAAAAGGAATCGGTCCTTGTAAATACGCATACCGATGGTGTAAATGTAGTCGAAGAAGACGGGGCGATTGGAATGCTCTCCATGATTCGTTATCTGCAGCAGCAGGAGCAGCCGGAACGGACGATGATCTTCGCCTTCGTAACAGGACATTTCAGATTGCCCGAATTCAAAGGTACCTCACAGGCAACCTCAACCTGGATGCAGGCTCATCCTGAGCTGTGGGACGGTAAAGAGGGGCACCTGAACGCCGTGGCAGGACTCACTGTAGAGCATCTTGGCGGCTTAGAATGGAAGGACAATGCTTCCGGACAATATGGACCGACTGGCAAAATAAGCACAGAATTCACCTACGCAGGAAATGCAAGAATGGAAGCCATTTGGATGAAAGCTGTTGAAGCTAGAAAGAACACCCGGACCGTTATCCTGCGCGGACATAATAACTTCCAATTCGGTGAGAGTCAGCCCCTGTTCAATGCCGGGATTCCAATGATTGGACTGATCCCCATCCCAGATTATCTCCTGGTCGATAGCGCAGACCGAGAAATGGATAAATTCGATGTGAACCTGATGCACGAACAAGTCGGCTCTCTATTGAAGGCATTACAGCTTATGGATCGTACAGAGACTACGGAGCTGGGGACGGCGGACCGGTATTCGTTTTTCTTAGGGCGGACGAAGTAGTTGAATGATCACAGCTAATCGATGTCAAAGTATAATGAGCGTAGTTATGGTATCATTATATTCGAGTTTTTGAGTCGATCAATCTTCTTATACCGGAGGGAAACATGGATATCACTGAATTTCAACAATGGGTTAGGGAATATTACAAGAATCGGAACTGGTCGGACTTAGATATTTTTGTTCGTATTGGATTTCTTGCTGAAGAAACCGGGGAAGTCGCCCGCGCAATTCGTGCGTTAGAGATTGGCAGAGATCGTCCTGATGAGGTTGCAGGCACATTTCAAGAGAATAAAGCTGAATTAACAGAAGAGCTTGGAGATGTTCTAGGAAATCTCATTGTCATCGCCAATAAATATGATATATCGCTTGAAGATATCTTGATATCGCATAAGCAAAAGCTTCAGGCACGCTATTCAGAAAATTAAGATAAATGCAAAAAAAAAGGAAGAAGGGATACACATGAAGCTTTGTGGAGTCTGCATCCTCACTGACAATGCGCCGCGCCTGGCCGCTTTTTATGAAATCGTTCTTAAGGAGTCTCCGGTTGTTGAAGGACAGCATTACGGATTTGACAGCGCTCAGCTTGCAGTCCACAATCCGGGCCAAGTGAACGTGGTCAATGACAAGAATATGTCTCTAATGTTCTATGTTCATGATGTCTTGGCTGAATATGATCGTCTGAAGCAAGCCATCCCCGGTATCGGGATTACCTCTCCACCTGAGCGCAGACCGTGGGGGGCCTATTCGTTCTGGTTCCTTGATCCGGACGGCAATACGGTGAGCTTTATAGAGGAGAAGGGTCTTAAGAGCTAGAGTGCCATCGTAATCGGACTCCTTCTCCCCACTAAACCTGTAATTATTAGGGTGCTTATTTTTAGAATTGGATATAAATAATGAACGCACCGAGTCTCACTGGTACTTGTCGTTCAAAATTAATTATTCTCATCCATTAATAATATTTTGAGTTTCTTCTAAATAAATTTCCATGCTACCATCGTACCTAGTTAAAAAAGCCCGCTCTTTAACTCCTTCGCCTATACAAATCAACTTAGCCTTTCCATAAAAATAATCATTATTATAATCGTAAATAACTTTTTCATTTTCTTTAGTTTCTGCAATTGACATTATTAACTGAGTATCATGAGGTCTATTTTTCCCAATAAATTTAATGATAGCTTTTTTATTAGATTGATCTATATCTTCTTTGAAAATTGCATCCAGCATAAAGGGAAAACGATGTATTCCTTCAGTCTTTTCTATTAATTTATTCAGAGCAAAGTTATATGCCAATACTGTTTTGTGCAGTTCAACCCCTTGAGAGGGAAAGGCTGAAATGTTATATAACGATATGTATCTATCTTCCTTTAAAGCCTTTACACCCAATTCGTCAATATACCCTAAAAATATACGCTCAAATTCTTTACTTTTTGATATTCTAGATATTTGGACTTCTTCTTCTGTTTTAAAGCCTTTAAGACTATTCTCTATAGAATTTTTTTCTGCACTCAACAGTCCAAGCTTATACTTAATATCATGAATTAATTTTACATTTACTTTATTCTTCAACCAACTATCGAAAGAAATATTATGTTTAAAATATTTTTTTAATACGTCATATGTTTTTTGTATTTGTTCTTTAAGATTATTTATTTGTTTACTTAAAGAATTTATTTCTCCCTGCAGTTTCTTAATAATTTCTTTACATTTTAAAATTTCAACCTCAGTGTCATTTTCTTCTTGAAAATACTTATATGATGAAGAAATACTAGCTGAAAGTTTACGATCACAAGCCGGACATGTTCCTTCTAAAGGGTTTTGCTTCTTATGGTGCCGTGACACTTTTCGAAGCAATGACAATCTTTCTTTGTAGTAGCTCTGTTCATTACATTTAGAAATATAATCTTCTTCATTTTCATTTAAAAGAATTTGATTATCACTGTGTAACTTAATATATTTCAAAGATTCTTCAATAAATTCTTAATCTACTAGTTTTGCAATCTGTAAATCCTCACTATCATTTTCTAAATTTATATAAAACCTAATTTCATCTTCTTTACTTTTTAATATTCTTTCCAGTTCTTTCTTCTTATCCCTATTAACAAGAGATTCAATTCCTAGATAATAATCTAAATAATCTTCTTTAAGATTTTTATAAAATTCAAAGCTACTAAATGATTTTCTAAGGTATACCCACCCTACAGACTGGGGTATATAATATGGCAAAAACATTGCTTCAATTGGAGCAGATTTATATCCATCCTTATTTTCTAATTTAAGTGAAAAATCAAATAATTCATGAATTAGTATTTTAAGTTTAATATGTTCTACCGAATGATTTGCTCTAATACCATTAAACCTCATAATAGGGCTATTAATTCTTTTAATGTATATGGTCTCGTCATCTCTAACAAATGTAATATTTTCTATTTCTTGATTTTTAATCACTTGAAAATCTAATCTTAAAAATGCGCCTTCTTCAATTATTTCTGTCAAATGATCATTATTGTCATTTATACCCAAAGTGTATAAAACCATTTGAAAAACTGTACTTTTTCCTGATGTATTTTTCCCATAAATAATATTCACATCATTATCAAACTCTGTATAAAAAAATTTGCTTTCACGTTCCGAATACGCAAATAGCTTATTTATTAGCAATTTTGTTTTCATAATGGTCCCCTTACTTCTATATAAGCTGCATAAATTGCTGCTTTTATACTTATTTCTGACAATTGAGAACTTATATTTTTACGAAATAATTGATACAACTCTAAAAAACAATCAGCCTCCACAGTGAATTCATACATTATGCTACTATTGTCCTTAACAAAGGAAAGTATTTTTTTATGTTCAATTTGCTGATAATCTTTAAATCTATCAAAACTATTATTAAAATTTCGTTTAAACTCAGCCTTTTCTGGAATAGATATTTTCAAGTTTCTACAAATTTCTTTTTCTTCATTTCTCCACAAATTAAATGCCATCTTCTGTGTTGTGATTATGTCCATAGCCTCATTAACTTTTGTAGAACTTACACGTTTTGATTCATCCATTAACTTCACAATATTACCTTGATTCAAAGTAGTTTCCACATCTCTAAATAAAAGCAATAGTGAATCCACTGCAGCCCTATGATCACTGACCTGTTCTCCAAATAATCTACCAAACAGTCCAACTAATGAATCCTTTTGACTTGCACTTCGCTTTGGCAAATCAATATATGCTAATGAAACATTCTTTAATTCTTTTAAGCCCTCTAGATCCTTACCTATATAAGTTGAACTAAAGGAATTCATTTCCACACCGTCGAATAAAAGAGTATAACCTAAAAGCGA
>NZ_JAIEUI010000043.1 GCF_022234545.1 Paenibacillus piscarius | reverse complement strand
CGGTTTGATGAGGAGGGGCTGGCTATACACCAGTCCTTTACTCTAGTCAGCTAGTCACCGGATTTCATCCGCGAACAGCGGTTTAAATCAAGAAATCTGGGGACAACAGCGGCCGGAAGCCCAAAACTTCTCTGGAGTCACGGCGATCCCATACTGATAAACTACAGGAGGAACTTATCAATGAACGCAGGAAGAGAGATACTTAGAACCATGGAATTCAGCCACGAGCTGGATGTGCTGCACAACTACATTACACAATCCAAGATGCCGGTACGCAAAAGCGACTCCTTCGATAAGCAGGTTATGCTGCTCGAAGAAGCCCAGGGTGAAAAAGCGTTCCAATCCACCTACAAAAGGATGAAGAAGGTCAATCTCCTGTCCGGCCTGTTCGCCCTGCCGGTGTTCCTGGTCATTGCAGTTGCCGTGATCTACGGCAGGTACATTAACCGGGGATATGATGTGTTCGGCTACTTCATGGATCATCCGGTGCTGTATATCGTACCTGCCGCGCTGATCGTGGTGACGCTGGTGCTGGCCGTGTACCATTCGGCACTGCGGCGGAAGCTGTACGGCCGGATCTACCCGGAGCTGAAAAGAAAGCTGGGACTAAACGCCGCCTGACGCCAGGCGGCGTTTAGTCCTTGTATAGGAAACTATAGTTTCCTGGCGCTGTGGAAAAGGTGTGTGTAGAGTGACTTTGAAGCTGAATGTGGCGGAAGATAGACTTAGAACCTATAGAAGTGGATGTTTACAGCGGCATAAGGACTAATGCGAATGGATGTGAAAAACAGCATACATTGTGTTCGCAAGCAGGCACACGATCTGAATGTATATGAAAAACAGCATACATAATGCTCGCAAGCAGGCATATGAACTGAATGGATGTGAAAAACAGCATACATTGCGCTCGCAAGCAGGCATATGGACCAAATGTATGGCGAAAACAGCATACATTGTGTTCACTCGAAGGTAATCTTATTTATCCGTTAGGATGATTTAGTCCATCCCCGGACTGCGCTGCATCTCGGGTGCGGCAATGCGCATCGTGACCCTCGCGCCGCCGGAGCCAGGGTCATTGCTGAGGCTCAGCCTTCCCCCATGCTGCTCAGCCACAGAGCGCGCAATATAGAGTCCCATTCCGTGATGTTCCCCGGAGCTGCGGCTGGGATCGCCCCGGTAGAACTGGCTGGTGGCCTCCCGGAGGTCGGCCGCCGAGAAGCCGCTGCCGGTATCGGTCACCGTGAACTGAACCGCCTCCGGCCCGCCCTGGATAAGCAGGGCGATGCTGCCCCCGGGCGGGGTATGCTCGGCGGCGTTGGTGATCACGTTCATCATGCCACGCAGCAGCAGCTCCTTGTGAATGAACAGGAATTCCGGCAGCTTCTCCTGCCGGATAGAGGCCTTCAAGTCCCTGCCTGCCGTGAGGGCCTTCATCTGCAGCTCCAGCTCGGCTATGATCTCCGCCGCCGGGACCAGCGCCTTCTGGCGGGAGGAGCCGGCCTGCTGGCTGGACAGGTCAATGACCTCCTGCACGAAGGCTTCAATGTCTTCGGCGCTGCGGCGGATATAGCCGCTGTATTCACGTTGCGGATCCGTCTCTACAATCTCCTGCAGCAGCTCGGCATTGCCGCGGATAATGGTCAGCGGCGTCTTGATGTCGTGGGCCAGCGCCGAGATCTGCTCTCTGCGGGAGCGCTCCAGCTCCCACTGCTTCTCCAGTGAAGTCTGCAGTGCCTCCTTCATCCGGTCCAGCGAGCCCAGCACCTCATCGATCTCCACGATGCCGCTGGGCTGGACGGCGAACTCCAGATTCTCACGCCGGATGTTCTCGGTTGCTTCCTGCAGCCCGGCCATCCGCTCCGATAGCTTCCGGCCGAACCGGGCCGCGAGCAGGGCGGCCATCACCAGGAACCCGAGCACGAAGAGCAGGGGGCCCAGGAGCTGGGGATTCGGCAGCGCGCTGCGCAGCAAGGGCGAAGCATACTGTGGCGTCAGGACATAGCGGAAAATCCATAGCTCCTGCCCATGCTCAGCGGTGGTATAGTAGTAGGCGCTTCTGTTGTTCCCCTCCCGGATAATTCTCCAGGCCTCTTCCGCCTCTTTAGCCGTCAGATTACCGGCCAGCGGCTTCCCGTCCAAGGTGAATACGGTGTACTCCAGCCGGTCCGGGACCCGGGGAGCCGTATCTGTTCCGCCAGCAGCCAACTGCTGCTTGAACTGGGCGATGGCCTTCTCCTGATAGTTGGCAGGCAGCAGCGCCCCCCGGGCGAACGCCATTGTGAATACGCCAAGCAGCCCTCCCAGCAGCAGAATGGTACCCAGACTAAGCAGCAGCAGGTATTTTAAGAAAAAAGTGCGCAGGCGCACGGCTTTACGTTGTCTCACAGCTTCCACTTGTATCCGATCCCCCAGATGGTTTCTATGGCCTCCAGCCCGTGCCGGGCCAGCTTGGCGCGGATATTCTTGATATGCTCTGTTATCGCACTGCTGTCACTGTCCCCGTCCATCCCGAAGACCCCTTCATAGATATGGTCCTTGGAGAAGACCTGGCCGCGGTGGCGGGCCAGGAATTCGCAGATTTCATATTCGCTTTTGGTCAGCAGGACCTTGTTCTCGCGTACATACAGCTCCTTGCCGGAGAGGTTCATCCGCACGGGGTCCAGGTACAGCATATTGCGCCGCTCCCGCCCTTCCCGCCGGAGATGGGCCTGAATCCGCGCCCGCAGCGCCCCGATACCGAAGGGCTTCGTAATATAGTCATCCGCCCCCAGCCCGAGTCCGTACATCAGGTCCGTCTCCTGTGTCTTGGCTGTCAGGAACAGGATCGGGCAATCTACCGCGCTGCGGATCTCCCGGCAGAGCGTGAAGCCATCCACTCCCGGCATCATCACATCCAGCAGAATCAGATCATACGCCCCCAGGTCGGTGCTGTGCACCTCCGCCGGATTGGAGATGGTGGTGACCAGATGCTGGTCTGTGCTCAGTGCGTTATGAATCAGGGAGAGGATGGCGGGTTCGTCGTCTACCACAAGTATTTTGGCCATATCATGGATTCCCTCACTTATAGATTTGGAGGCTAGTTATCCGCCGAGCGGCCCTCCCACTTGTAGAACCATAACATACTGAGCAGGCTTGCGGCTATTGTTCCTCCTATACAAATAGATATGCCAGTACCCAGTCCCGTTTCGGCAAAAGGCAGCCGGCCTTCTGAATGATGAAGCTCCAGCAGGGACAGGAAACGGCCGCCCCAGGCGAAGGGGATATACGGCCACAGGATATCGCCAAGACCGGTAAGCATCAGGGCAGCTAGCAGGCTTCCCGTAATCCCTATGCCGATGGAGACGCCCCGGCCAAACCGCAGGCTGAGCGCGAAGTGAATCAGATAGAGCAGAATATTGCTGGCGAACAGGATTACGGCCCCGGTCAGATAAAAGAGTATGCCGTGCCGGTCCTGCGCCAGCATTCCGGCAAAGCCCAGGCTGAACAGGACAAAGATTAGCAGAACAGCCCCCAGACTGAAGCCCAGCAGGAGCAGCAGCTTGCTTGCATAGGTGGTGCTTCTTGCCGCAGGCAGGGCCAGCATTCCCTGGAACCCTCCGGCCGCGGCCTCCTGCTCCGCCGCCATCGCACAGACCAGCCCGATGAGGGTAGGAAACGCACAGGCGACCGCCTGCATGAATGCCATCACTTTAACCCCTTCGCTGGCAGAGGAGATGGAGTAATAGGCTATGAACAGAGCAGCCCCAATTAGCGGAGTCAGCAGATGGGTCAGGAGAAACGGGGTACGCCGCATTTTGAGCAGATCGGCTCTGAGCAGACCCGGCAATGTACTCATGCTACTTCGCCTCCTGTTTACGGAACCATAAGGTGGTCAGCAGGAACAAAAGGGCGAACCATCCAAGGGAGACCAGGGTACCCGGAAGAATCATATCCGTGCTGCGCAGCGGGCTGTCCGCCGGGACGGGCAGGCCGTTCGGCAGGATAGACAGCACCGGGCACATGAGCCTGAAGGTTATGGTATAAGGAATGTAATCCCACAAGCCGCCCCTGTCGAATTCGACTACCCCCAGTACGGTGCCGAACAGGTTCAGCAGGATCGCTGCGAATAACCCGAGGCGGGCAGCCAGGAACAGGCACAGCGGAATCTGCCACAGGCAGGTGAGAAAAATCAGTATGCTGCCCGCCAGGCTGCTCCCCAGTGGAATGGTCTGGCCGAACAGTAGGCCCCCGGCGGTCACGCCAATCAGGAACACGGCTAGAGTAGTGAGCAGCCAGCCCATACAGGCGATGATTTTACTGGCCCAGAGCGTTCCTGGGGTAAAGGGCAGGGCCAGCAGGCTGCGGTATTTCAGCTTGGCATCCTTGAGCAGCGCCAGCGAACAGGCCAGGCTCAGCGCACCGGGCAGGAAAATCGTGTACCACCAGTTGTAGGAGCCGTTCTGGAACAGGCTGCCGCCCATGAGCACCGCACACAGCAGAATTGCAACCGCAGGGGCAAGCCAAGTCAGCTTGGGAATGAAGGTCCGCCGCCATTTCAGGCGTTCGGCCCGGATTATATTAAGCATGAACCGCACCGTCCCTCCGGTGGGCTGCGGCGACCTGCATGAACAGTGCCTCCAGATCCTGATCCGGGGTGATAGGACCCTGGTAGCCGAGCACGCCGCCCGCGATGATGCCGATATGGTCTGCTGTCTGCTCCACCTCGGAGAGCAGGTGGCTCGACAGGATGACGGTGATTCCCTGCGCCGGGAAGGAGCGGATCAGCTCCCGCAGCTCCTGAATCCCGATCGGGTCCAGCCCGTTCGTGGGCTCGTCCAGAATCAGCAGCTCCGGCTGGTTCAACAGGGCAATTGCGATGCCGAGCCGCTGCTTCATCCCCATGGAGAATTGCCCGGCCCGCTTCTTCCCGGTTGCGGTCAGATCTACAATTCTCAGCACCTCATCGATGCGCGACTGCGGCAGTCCGAGCGCCAGTGTGCGCACCTTCAGATTCTCCCGGGCGGTCAGATTCTCATACAGCGGCGGTGCTTCAATTAACACCCCGATGCGGGTTAAGTCCTGCCGGGTCCATTCGTGCCCCTGGAAGCGGATCGTTCCGGAATCGGGGCGAAGCATTCCCGTAATCATTTTGAGCAAAGTCGATTTGCCTGCCCCGTTCGGGCCGAGCAGCCCGTAGACGGAATTGCGTGCAACCGTTACTGATACGTCGTTTACGGCGGTGTGGCGCTTGAAGCTTTTACACAGGTTCTGTATTTCCAGAATAGATTCTTGCATGGTCATCTCATCCTTTCTTCCCCTTCACTCTACAAGGAGATTCTAAGGATTCTGTAAGGATGACATGGCAGAGCCCCTGCCTGGGTGAACAGGAGGGGCTCTGTGTAGACTTTGCAACAGCCGCAAAGAAGAGCTTAACGCCGCCGGAAGGCGCCGCTGCGGGCCAGGGCAAAGAAAATCAGCAAAGCGATAATCGCCCCGATAACTGCCGGGATGATATGGAAGCCACCCACTACGGGACCCCTTGGACCCAGCAGTTCCGTGCCCAGCCAGGAGCCGATGAAGCCTGCGATTACATTGCCCAGCACACCTCCCGGAACGTCACGGCCAATCAGATTGCCGCTCAGCCAGCCGATGAGTCCGCCGACAATGAGCACCCAGAGCAGATACATTGATTTGTCCCCTTTCTAGTTGGTTTATTCAAGGTATGTTGAAAAACGGATAAGGTGAACCATCTGGTGAAGGTTTATTTTTGCCAAGCTCTAACAGGACCTTCCGGCAGGGAGATTAGCTGCCTTCCGGAGTGTTAATATTAGGTATAGGAGGAGGGAGCGGATGAGCAGAATTCTTGTGATTGATGATGAGGCGGCCCTGCGGGACCTGATTGAGCTGGTGCTGCGCAGAGAGAATTATGAGGTGAAGACAGCGGAGAACGGGAGTGCGGGACTGCTGGCGCTGGAGTCCTTTCAGCCGGATCTGGTGCTGCTGGATCTGATGCTGCCGGATTGCTCGGGCTACGACCTGTGCCGGGAGATCACTAAGCGCCAAGCAGTCCCTATCATCATGCTGTCGGCCAAAAATGAGATTATCGATAAGGTGCTGGGGCTGGAGCTGGGCGCCGAGGATTATATGACCAAGCCGTTCGATAACCGGGAGCTGCTGGCGCGGATCAAGGTGGTGCTTCGAAGAGCGCAGAGTAATGACCCGAAGCCGGATGAGGAAGAGACCCGGATTACACATGAGGAGCTGACATTCGATCTGGAGACCCGGGTGGTGCAGAAAGGCGGCGTTCCGGTAGCTCTGACAGCCAAGGAATTCAGGATTCTGGAGACGCTGCTGAAGCGCCCGGACAAAATTTACACCAGAGAAGAGCTGCTGGAGATCGTCTGGGGTTATGACTTTATGGGGGACAGCCGCAGCGTGGATATGACGATTATGCGCCTGCGAAAGAAGCTGGAGGATGACGCGGAGAATCCGAAATACATCCGGACCGTGTACGGCTTCGGGTATCAGCTTGGAGGTGGCCCGTCCTGAAATACGCTACCCGGCTGGTGTTAATGTATCTGCTGTTCTCGGTGCTGTCCTTTGCCGTGATCATTATCTCTATTAATAAGGCGATTGACTATTTCAGCTTCGTCACGATCGAGAAGCAGATGATGGAGAAGGCCGATCTGGGCGAGATGTCCTTCCGGGAGGTGCTCTCCAGGCACGAACGGGAGGTGGAGGCGGGAGAGATGGAGGAGGTAGCGAGAAGTGCGCTGGAGACGTTAAAAGCCTCCGTCAAGGAGGTGCGCATCTACGACAGCAGCCAGAAGCTGCTGGGACTCGCCGTGGACGGGATTGTGATTAATAACAAGACTCCCGTTATTTTTCCCGGGAATATCCAGAACGCCCTTAAGGGCAATTATGCGTACACGGTCTCTGAGGATTACCTGCTGTACTTCGCGGTTCCGATCCAAGACAAGTATTATCAGAACAGCTATGTGTACGAGTTCGTGGAGGATATCTCCTATTTCTATACGATAATGGATCAGATCCGCTATATCCTGTTCGCGGGTGCGGGAGGGTTCATTATCCTGATTGCGCTCTCCAGTATCTTCATCGCCCGCAATACAACGAAGCCGATCAAATATCTGCTGGGCGCTACGGAGAGCTTCTCCAAGCAGCAGTTCCGCGAGGTTCAGCTGAACCGGAAGGATGAGCTGGGGATGCTGGCTTCCGGCCTGAACCGGATGGGGGTTCAGCTCAGCGGATATATCGAGCACCAGAAGCAGTTCGTTTCGAACGTATCCCATGAGCTGAAGACGCCGCTCGCCGCCATCAAAGGCTTCTCCCAATACCTGTACGAAGGTGAAGACGAGGATGAGGAGCTGCAGCGGATTTATTTTCATCTGGTGAATGAATCGGACCGCCTAACCCGGCTGGTCAATGAGCTGCTCATGCTGTCGCGCTTCGACAAGGCAGGGCAGGACGGCATCGATGCCGAGAAAATGGACTTGACGCAGCTGGCTGCGGAGGTAGCCGCCGGAATGAGGGGTAAGGCGGACAGCAAGGGAATTACGCTTACGGTCCGGCAAGGGCCGCCGGCCTTCGTTAATGTCAATCAGGTGCTGATGTCCCATGCCATCGCTAATGTGCTGGACAACGCGATTAAATACTCCGGCCCCCATACCACTATAAGCATTACCACTGCGGTCCGGCAGCAGGAAGCCGTCGTGCAGATCAGCGATCAGGGCATCGGAATCAGCGCGGAGGAGCTTACCCGTGTGCAGGAGCGGTTCTACCGGGCAAGCAATGCCGGCGGGGCAGGGGGAACGGGGCTGGGGCTGTCCATCTGCAAGGAAATCGCTGAGAAATTCGGCGGACAGCTGGATATAGAGAGCCAGCTCGGCACGGGAACGACCGTTACCATCCGTCTGCCGCTCCTGTGACATGACGTTACAAGAATGATACAACTCTGTTATTACACTAATAAATGCTTTTCGTATACTAACCTCATACCAAACAAACAACGCGTTCATCGCGTACATCCATGGAGGGATAACTTATGGGAACATTTAAAAAACCGGCAGCGCTGCTGCTGCCCGCAGTATTATTAATGACACTTCTGGCCGGGTGCCAGTCTGATTCAGCCGCTCCGGCGGCCACCCCTTCGGCAGAATCTACAGCTGAGGCGGCAGCCACGGCGGCACCGGAGGCTTCGGCTACTCCTACTGAGGAGCCTGCAGCGACTGAAGCAGCTGCTACAGCGGCACAGGCTTCGGCCACCCCTGCGGCTTCAGCGGGCAGCTCGGAGGCGATCAAGGAGGGAACCATCGAGAAGGAAGGAAATGTGGTTCTGAAGGAGCTGGCTTTTGTCTATAAGGACCATACCATTGCCCTCTCGGACATTGTAGATGATGCTAAGTTGGAGAGTATGCTGGGCAAGGCAACGGCGAAGAAATCGCACACGTATTCCTTGGATGACGGTAAGAATATGGATACCCTGATCGGCAGAACAGAGAACACGTATACCTTCCCGGGCCTTGAGATTAAGACGATTGATACGGGTGACGGCAAGCAGTTCTACATTTTCAACATGAAGATTACCGATCCGAAGTACACTACGGTCCGTAATATCAAGGTCGGAGACAGCCTGGATACACTCAAAAAAGCCTATCCCGAAGGCAAGCTGACCGGAGACGGGGGCTCTGAGAAAGAGGATGACTACCGGTTCGCCCCAAGCAACTATGTGGATTACATGCTGTTCCATGTGAAGGGCGAAAAGATTGAAAGCATAAGCATCTCTACTCTGCTGGACTAAATCAGTCCCCTGATTCAGCAGGATAACTGAACAGCCCTGCCGCTTCACGGCCTGTAACGGTCATGGAGCGGTCAGGGCTATTTTATTCCACAGGAGCCGGCTCCAGCACCCGCACCGTCTCCCCTTCTACCAGCTCAGGCAGATAGTAGGTGCTGTTTTTCAGGTCTTTTTTACCCTGAAGCTTCTTAATGACCCATTCAGCGGCGTCGCGGCCCATTCTCTCCTGCGGGTGGGTCAGCGTCGTCAGCTTGATCCCCGCATTCTTGGCAATATAGGAATTGTCCTGCCCGATAATCGACAGCTCCCCCGGAATCGAGATCCCCAGCTCGCGGCACACCTTGACCACCTCCAGCCCCACCTCATCGTTATAGCAGACGATAGCGGTCAGCACCTCTCTGTTCTCTGTCAGGAATTGCTCCAGATTGGCCGACAGATCCTGCTTGGATTCGGTATCAAAGGAGAGGACCTGCTCCGGGTGGAAGCGCAGCTTGGCCTCGCCGAGCGCCTTGATGTAGCCCTTCATGCGGTATTTGCCCTGGAGATCGTCCATTTTGGCAATAATCCCGATCTGGGTGTGGCCCTTCGCGATCAGCTCCCGGGTCGCCAGATAACTCGACTGTACGTCATCCAGACAGAAGAACGGCACCTCCAGCTCCTCATAATAAGCATTGATCATGATGAACGGGACGTCCTGCTCCTTGAACGACAGGTAGTAGGCGATGTTTGGATTGTACAGGTTGCTCTTGGTCGGCTCGATGATCAGCCCGTCTACCCCGTAGGACAGCATCATCTCCAGCGCTTTTTTCTCCTGGGCGACATCGTTATTGGTGCTGGCGAGCAGCAGCGAATAGTTGTCCTCGTTGAGCCTGCCTTCAATCCCCCGGATAATGGACGGGAAAATATAATCGGAGAGGTAGGTAGTTATTACACCGATGGTCCGTTTGCCTGCGCTGTTCCCCGATTTGGACCGGAACTGGTGGGTGACATAGGTGCCCGAGCCTTTTTCGCTGCGCAGGAAGCCCTCGTTGGACAGCTCCAGAATCGCCTTCCGCACAGTCTGGCGGCTGACGCCGTACATCTCCTGCAGCGCCGATTCGGTCGGAATTTGTTCGCCCACACTGTAGGTGCCGGACAGGATGTTGCTTTTGAGCTCATCGAATATGATCTGGTACTTGGTTCGCACACGGGTCACTTCTTTCATAGTTGTTCTTATTTGGAGTGGATAAATTATTGTAGTTGTACGTACATATTATAGCTTGAATATAAGCTTTATATCCCTGTATGTCTACCATATATACTGAATTGCGTAAAATGAAGGTGATTTTCCGGTAAATTTGTAGGTATATCTTATATCTATTATTGACAAATGTACGAACAAAAAATATACTAAGGCTGTTCGTAAAGGAAGCGCATTCTTTCGATTCATCATAAGTAACACAGTTTGGTTCAGAGAGGAGTCACGCATGGATCAGAATATCAAGCAAGCGATACTTCAGGGAGAGACTTCACTGGGTATCGAATTTGGGTCCACACGCATCAAGGCGGTCCTGATTGACCGGCAATTCGGGACCATTGCAGCGGGAAGCTATGAGTGGGAGAACCTGCTGGAGGGCGGATACTGGACGTATCCTTTGACGGATATTATGAAGGGGCTGCAGGCGGCTTACCGTGAGATGAAGCAGGAGGTCCTGGAGAAATACGGGGTGACCGTTGCTTCGATCGGTTCGATCGGATTCTCGGCCATGATGCACGGATATATGGCGTTCGACAGCGCGGGCGAGCTGCTGGTTCCGTTCCGGACCTGGCGTAATGCTACAACCGGTGCTGCGGCCAAGGAATTAACAGAGCTGTTTCAGTTCAATATTCCCGAGCGCTGGACCATTGCCCACCTGTATCAGGCGATTCTGAACGGGGAGGAGCATGTTCCGCAGGCAACGTTCGTAACGACGCTGGGCGGATATATTCACTGGCTGCTGACCGGCAGCAAGGCGATCGGAATCGGCGATGCCTCCGGGGTCTTCCCTATAGATGAAGCTTCGCAGGATTACCATCCGGCGATGGTCCGCCAGTTCGACGAGCTGATTGCCGCCAAGAACTATCCTTGGAAGCTGAGCGATCTCCTTCCGAAGGTCTATCCTGCAGGCGAGCAGGCTGGTGTATTGACCGAGGCCGGTGCGAAGCTGCTGGATGAAGCCGGGGACCTCCAGGCTGGTATTCCGCTCTGTCCGCCGGAAGGCGATGCCGGAACCGGAATGGTTGCCACGAACAGTGTGCGCAAGCGCACCGGTAATATCTCGGTAGGCACCTCCGTATTTGCGATGATCGTGCTGGAGAAGGAGCTTAGCGCAGTCTATCCGGAGATTGATATGGTCACTACCCCGGACGGCAGTCCGGTGGGGATGGTTCATGCCAATAACTGCTCCAGCGATATCAACGCCTGGGTCGGACTGTTCCGTGAATTCTCCGAGGCAATGGACTTCAAGGCTGATCCGGCGCAGGTATTCAGCGTGCTGTTCGGTAAGGTGCTGGAGGCGGACGCCGATGGCGGCGGGCTGCTCAGCTACGGCTATTTCTCGGGTGAGAACATCACCGGGCTGGAGAAGGGGCGGCCGCTGTTCGTCCGTTCGCCGGAGAGCCGCTTTACGCTGGGCAACTTCATGCGGACGCATCTGTTCTCCGCTTTTGGCGCGCTGAAGATCGGGATGGATATTCTGACCCGCAAGGAGCAGGTATCGATCGACAGCATTCTGGCGCACGGCGGCCTGTTCAAGACGCCTGTAGTGGGGCAGCGGATCGTGGCTGCGGCAATGAATGTTCCAGTGTCCGTCATGGCCACAGCCGGAGAAGGCGGCGCGTGGGGTATGGCGATTCTGGCCTCATATATGAAGAACCGGGAGGCGCAGGAGCGTCTGGACGACTTCCTCGACCAGAAGGTGTTCAAGGATATTGAGGGCGAGACGATTCATCCGGTTGAGGCGGATGTGAAGGGCTTCGAGCTGTTCATGGAACGCTACACGGCTGGGCTGGCGATTGAGCAGGCTGCTGTAGATCATCTGGTAGAGAACGGGAGGAATTAAGCAATGCTGGAGCAACTGAAGGAAGAGGTATTCGAAGCGAATCTGGAGCTGCCTAAGCACGGGCTGGTCAAATACACCTGGGGCAATGTGAGTGCGGTGGACCGGGCCAGCAGCCTGTTCGTCATCAAGCCGAGCGGGGTCAGCTACGACAAGATGAAGCCGAGCGATATGGTCGTTGTAGATTTTGACGGCAATGTGGTTGAAGGGGAAATGCGGCCTTCGTCGGATACAGCCACCCATGCTGTACTCTACAAGCATTATGCCGAGATCGGCGGCATCGTGCATACGCATTCCACCTGGGCGACCATCTGGGCGCAGGCCGGATTGGACGTTCCGGTCATGGGCACGACCCATGCAGACACCTTCTATGGTTCTGTACCGTGCACCCGGTTCCTGACCCAGGAAGAGATTGACCGCGGTTATGAAGCAGAGACCGGGCATGTGATCATTGAGACTTTTGAACAGCGTGGGCTGGATGTGATGGCGATTCCCGGCGTGCTGCTGAAGGGCCACGCGCCGTTCACCTGGGGCAAGGATGCCCATGCTGCCGTCATGAACAGTGTCGTGCTGGAGGAAGTGTCGAAGATGAACCTCTTCGCCCGCCAGCTCAACACCTTCGCCGAGGAGCTGCCGCAGCGGATTCTGGACAAACACTATCTGCGCAAGCACGGCAAGGACGCGTATTACGGGCAGAAGTAAGTGACTTGCAAGTAAATGGAAGAGCGAAAAGAAGCGGAGGGGAAATTTGGAACTATAGGAGCGGTAGCGTCCGCCTGAAAGCTTTCCGCAGGAAAGCTCACTTCGGAAGCAGCGTGCCCAGCAAAGCGCGC
>NZ_JAIEUI010000042.1 GCF_022234545.1 Paenibacillus piscarius | reverse complement strand
TGCCGTCCTTTTAAGGACGGCACCCGTTTCAGCGAGAAATATAAGGATAAGTTATCGTGTGAAACATATACTTTCTTATATTTAAATAAAAACGCCCTTCCCGGCGCCTCTGGCAATCTACTCTTCAGTTACAAGAAATGTAAGTCCATTCTCCACCAGAATCTCCTTAACGGCAGGCTTCAGTGTAGAGGGAACCTCGCTATACTTCGTCTTCCCCAGCGTGACACGTTGTGCAAAAAACAGCGCCATTGCTCTCACCACCCTTCTAATCAATTTGCGTAAAACGTCGGCCACCCCTCCGAACGTTTAAGAATAGACTTGAGTTGCCATCTCGGCGATAAGGTCCTCAATGAAATCCGCCCGTTCGCTGAGCGCATTATTCTGCGCCTTGAGCAGCAGATTCTCCTGCTGCAACTGCTCCAGCTCCGTCAGCACCGGCGGCTTGTTCGCCTCAGCCTCCTGATACGCTTCCCACGCTGCCTGCAATTCAGCCTCCGTCGGCTGCGGCGCATCCAGCTTCCAGACCGCAATATACGGCCCTTTCTCTACCAGATCATAATCCTCACCTTCGGTCAGCAAGTTATAGTCAATGCCGTAGCGGTAGTGTACGCCCTCCTGCGGTTCCTCGCCGTCTTCGGGCGGCTTGATCTCGTAACGGACACGCCCCTTCTCTGCTGCTCCTGGATGCAGGACCGGCTCCGGCCCGTTGTCCTGGACGATGAAGTCCTGCATCGGGTCAGCGTCCGGGTATAGATACATGATTGCTGCTGGTATATTCATTCTGATTCCTCCTTATGAAATTCTAGAAACTGCAAAAGCACCTTCCCACCCAGTGGATAAAGTGTTCGCCGTTGATGATCTAACATATATCTCCAGATAATCTCCCGCAGACATTTCTACACATGCCGATCCCTTTAATTCGTAGGAAAACCCCGAAGTAACATAACAATAATCCAATCTTTGGTAAAACGACCCATTCGCGTACAAAACCATTTCCGCCGCTGTGCCGCCGTTATTAAGTAAAGCAGTTGCATTTATTTGATAAACGCCAGATTGTTTCGCAACGAAGCGACTCAATCCTGTATCATACTCATTAAGGTGATCATTATTCTCGAGAGGATATTGCGCTTTAGTCCAAGTATTAGCCGCCAAATTTTGGACGCCGACCCCCGATGTCGCCCGACTAAACGATCTACTAGCTGTTGTATTATCTCCCCATGGGTTAAGCAAGTCTGTATGAACAAACCCGCCGGCCTGAGCGATTTCTCCATTTGTCGATGATGCCCTTGTTCCTGCCCACCCAATTACCCCTGCCAATTCTGCAACATATCCATTTGTATTACCACTTCCTGTGGTATTTTCGATATAAGCCATACCTGCATTTACTACACTGGCTACTCTTAATTTGTTGCTAATATTACATCCTGAGAATCGCGCTGAGCCTAAATTCACTCCAATTCCAGCTGAAGCGGTTCCTGTAGCAATTGCATTAATTAGTGTGAATACAGCACCTGTGCTTGAGATTGACTCCATTGCATTACCTGTTGCAGTACTACAATTAAATCCAGTAAAGTTAATAATAATATTGCAACCATTTACTATAATTCTATCTACAGTTCTAGAAGTAGAAATAACGTTATCTCCAATAAAATTAATCGAGCCACCACCGATGAACCCGGATAATCTTATTTCTTCTATATATGTTCCAGGAGAAACATATACTGTAATGGTATGATTCACATTTTTAGGGATCATATTAATTGCTTTGCCAATCGTCTTAAATGCTCCTGCCGTTGTATTAGCCAGCCCGGTGTTATTGTCATTACCATCTGTACGAACATAGTAAGTAACATCACCGTTTGTTTCAAGTACTACAGGATTGTCTCGAACACTAGGAATGCTGAACATCAGTTTTCCAGCAGTATTTACTCCTAAGGTTCGTTCTCCTTGAATGTTAGCAGCGTCACGGTATTGGTATCTTATAACCTTTGACCATGAGCTTGCTGCAGCAGGGGTAGTCATGGTAATATCCCCAGCCATGCTTCCTCCAGCCTTGGGAAGTGCAGCATTTAACTGCCCCTGTATCCCTGAGGTCACCCCATCCAAATACCCGAACTCCGTATTCGACACAACCCCCGTCCCAATCTTACTTGCATCGATCCCCGCCGATGCATTAATATCCGCATTCACGATCACTCCCGGAGCAATTGCCGTTACGCCATCCGAAGAACTGGTTACATCCCCTGTATGATTCGGATGCACATAATTATTAGCCCCCTGCGCCACGCTATCCAGCTTAGACTTATCCGCTGCGGCCATCAATCCCGCCGCAGTCGTGGTGGCAACGGCAGTAGACGCCTTAGCATTCCAAGTGCTACGCTCCGCCGCTGTAATATGCTTAACCGTATCAGCAGTGTGGTCCTGCACGGCCTTGACGGCAGTGTCCAGAATATCCATATTGCCGTTCAGATCGGTGATATCTACAATGTCTGTGCCATCGGGCTTTTTCAGCCCCAGATTACCCGTTGTCTTCATCGCTCACACTCCTATTCATATACTCTTAGCTCGTTCCAGGTCTTGCCGTGCGCGCTGCTCCAGGTGAGCGACTTCAGCGAATCCCACCAGGTGTAGCTGTACACGAAGCTGTAGTCCAGATGAGCCGGCTTAATCTCTTCCATAATCTGAATCAGCCCCGCCATATTGGCCGGGATGCCCAGCGTGCCGACGAAGCGTACCTCGAAGCTGTACGCTCCGGGGACCTCGACCACTTCCACATCTCCCCCCGAAAAAGCAGACGCCGTCCGCCGGATCATCTCCGGTGTCGTCGTGCCGCTGCCCCGCAGCTTGGCCTTGATCATCTCCCGGCGGGTCGCATAGGACTTGTTCGTATCTGTGGTCAGCCCCAGCATCCGCTCCCAGCGGGCCAGCCCCCACGTCGCCGACTCCAGTATCTTCTGATCGTCACTGTCGGCCATCGCATAAGCGATTTCGCCGCACGCTGCCCCGGCGCTCGCCTGCAAGGCCTCCATCTCAAGAACACCCTGATAATACTCAGGCAGGTACTTCATCAGATCAGGAGCCCCCACCTCTGGCCCTTCCTGCGGCACACCCTCTTCAGAATACGTCAGCAGACCATACATACTCTCTCCATAAGCCATGGCTACACCCCCTTGAGCTGATTCCAGGTCAGCGGGCCTTTGGGCAGATAATCATGGGTATGCGCGGCCGCCGGGTAGACCGAAGGCTTGCCGTCCACGCCGGACCAGGGAACCGTGTCCGCCGCTTGGGCATAATCGACCTTGCCGTTGTTATTGGTGTCATAGATGCTCTTGAGCATATCGCCCGTGCCTTGGCCTGCCGCGAGCAGCACATTACCGCTGGCACTGCCGATGAACAGCTTGCCGCTATCCGTGCAGTAGCCCATTTCTCCGGCAGCAAGCGTACCCAGCGAATTCTCCAGGCCGCGGCGGATTTGAATCAATGTCTTCCGTGCCATGTCACCGCCTCCTAGAATGTTCCGCCGTCGATGGTGCCCACCGCCAGCCGGTTGCCGTTGGCGGCATCGTAGACAATGCTGTCATTGTCGATACTCGCCTCGATCCCTGTCGTATTCACCAGGATGCCCTTCCCCGGCTTGGCGGCAACACTGGTTGAGCCAACCACAATACCATTGCCAGCCCCGACGGTCAGCGTCACACTGTCTGCCTGCCCGCCGCCGGTGAGCCCGTTTCCGGCTGTAATCGTCTGTAGTGCCCCGCCCGTCCGCACCCAGGTGCTTCCGTTCCAGCTGTAGATTTTCTGCTCGTCGTCCACATAGGCAGTCCAGCCGACAGCCGGAACATAATAGGCCCAAGCGCCGGAGGCATATTCGGCAATCTGGTTGGTTTTCCCCGCCCAGACGCCGGTTGCGCCGGAAGGGATAATATAGCGGTCCGCTTCAGCCGGGCTGGACGGCGGCGTTGCCAGATGCTGATCCTTGACCGAGGCTTGCGGCTCAATGTTGTGTTTGGCCAGCTCGATCTCGTTTTTGATTTTTTGCGCGGACCACAGATCTGTAATCGCCGAACCGCTATCGTTGATAGTCCGGTGCTTGGCCGCATCGTTGATATGCGTTGCGATCTCTGCCGCTGTCTTCGTATTCGTACCGTCTGACACCTTATTGGGATGTCCTGCGGTAATGTCCGCCTTCAGCACCTTAGCATAGGTACTGCCGTCGGCAACGTCATCCAGACTTCCGGCCAGATCAGTCAACTTCTGGGCATTCACCCGGCGCCAGGCGGCCCCGTCATCGAAATACAGATACCCGCTGTTGCTCCCGCTGCTCACGTAATACAGCCGCCCCACGGAAGCAGCCGCTGGACGCGAAGCCTCGGGACCCGACAGCGCCCGGCCGACCATGGAGTTAGTAGTACCGTCTCCGATATAGATCTCCTTCGTGTCCGTGCAGAAGCCCATCTCTCCGGCTTTCAGCGCCCCGTAGGTGGATAGCTCCGCCCGGGTGCCGCGTTTCACTTGAATCGTTTGTGCCATGTTACACCTCTTTTCTGAAAGATCCGCCGTCAATCACCCCGGCCTGTTTATAACGCTCCAGTTCCCGCTGCGTAGCGGTCAGCCCGGTTTGCAGCCGGTTCACATCATCCGCTTCCACAGTGTCCCCCGGCGTTTCGTAAGTCACATAGACTTCAGGGACATCGGCGTAGATGCTGATCAACCGCCGCCAAGGGGCCTCATCCGGAAAAGACACCGAATAATTCCGCACCTCAATCCCGCTGAAGCGGGACCCCGTATACACCGCCAGTGTCTGATTGTTAATATTGTCGTGGGCCAACAGGCCGCTAAACACTCCGCCATTAAGCAGGAGCTTCTCCTCAACGACATAGCTGCCGCCGCTCGCCTTCTTGTTAAGCTTATCCTGAAATACATCGATCTGCTGCGGATAGGCCATAGCTACACCTCCAATACGACATTGCCGAAGAGCGGCACTTCCGTCTCGTTCAGCGTGATATTGGCCGTCCCGCCGTTCAGCTTAAGACCGCTGTAATCCACAACGCCCTCCGTGTCCAGCAGCAGTGCGCCAATCACCGACTGACTAATATAGGTTGCGTTAAAAGCCTTCTCCTTGCGGTACTTCTCCAAGCCCGCCGTAAAGGCGTCTACCACCGGCTGCAGCGCATAACCCGCCGCCAGCGTAACCTTAGCAGAGACGTCAACCACCTTGCCGGTGGCCGATTCCACCGTGACTACGGCTCCCACCGGGGCCTGGCCTTCGCCCATTCCCGGAGTAGGGTCAATATATTTCTGGACCTCCGAGACCAGCAGCGCGGAAGCAGGCCGATGCTCTGTATTCACAATAACCACCTTAACCGTCTTCGGGCCGGCCCACAGCGGAAACACGCGCGCGCCTCCCACACCCTGAATCTGCTGCGCCCATTCCATATAATGATATTTATTGCCGCTTGTCGCCGGCCGTCTGGCCGAATCGAAAAACCGCTGCCGCAGCGCCTCATCCGGCTCCGCATCCGTTCCGGGCACCAGCAGCCCCGTCACCTCGCCCCGGGCCAAGCCCGGGATATAGTCAACAGGCAGCAGCTTCCCGGAGTATTGATTTCCCTCTGTCCCGGCTGTTTCGCTCTCCAGACGGTACGTGCCGGGTGCCAGCTTCTCCGCCGCATTATAATGAAGCAATCCCAGAGATAAGCGGCTGCCCAGCGGTATATCCAGAGGCATGTCCCCGCTGGCATAGAACCTGGCCCCAAGCTGCGCCTTCCCCGCGGGCTGACGGGTAATTCCGGTCCAGGCGATGCTGCGCTCCAGAAACTCACCATCCGCCGTATCCGGGAAAAACAAATTGTTATTGACCTCCAGCTCCACATACATCTGGGCCAGTTCGGCCGCCGCCGGAGCGAGTGCATCATAAATGATGCTGCCCTCACGCTTGTCCAGCCCTTCCGGGACCCGGTCCAGCATCCGTTCGAGCAAGGCCTCATACGTCTGATCCTCATACACTGGCTATCCCCTCCTTTCTCAGCTCCACATCACCATATATGGTGACTGCTGAACAACTGAAGCTGGCGGTATCTCCGTTCCACAGAACCTCTACATCCCGGAGCTCCTGAATCCGCTCGTCCTGCAGCAGCGCATCACTGACCAGACGGCGCAGCTCCGGCCGGGCCAGCAGCCGGTCCTGACCCAGCACCAGATTCCACTCCGTTCCGTAGTCAGCGCTGTAGATCAGATGCTCATAACGGCTGGTCTGCAGCACCTTAACCGCCGCTTGTTTCACCGCCTCCAGCCCGTCTACCCGTCCGCTGATCCGCTTCTGCTCCCAGTCCATCCGGTACGTCAAGCCCGGGCTGGTCTCTGGATTTGTCACATTGGCTTCAAGTGATGCCGTCACCGGGCCGGATCTGCCAATTGCCGGAATCATGGCTCCACCAGCCGATCCAGGACAATATAGGTCTGTCCGCCTTGCATCCGGGCGAGCAGCACCCGGTCTCCCGCTTCAAGCCCGCGGCGCAGCAGCATCTCCTTGCCTTCCACTGCCACCCGGTGCTCCATCACGGCTTCAGTCACAACCAGTGCCGGTCCGCTCAGCGTGAACCTTTGTCCAACCTGAATCTGCAGCGGCTGTGCCAGCACAACCGTCCCATACGAAAAAGCCACCGGGTTCGTATTCGACACCGCCCCGAGGCTTGCTTGTTTGATAATATCCAGCATATTGTTATCTACACCACCTTAATGTCCAGGGACATCGTATGCTCCCCTCCAGATATTTTATGGCTGCACTGGTCCACCAGAAACAGCTGCGTCTGGAATTCCTCCAGCAGGACATAGATGAAGCTTCCGGCACGCACCCGCATATCCCCGATCGCCTGAACCGAGAGGCTGATCTTCTCACGGTTATGCTGCTTCAGCAGATTACCGGCCTTCTCCTGAATCTGTGCAGCATTCGCCTGGTCATCCGCTTTCTGATAGAGATGCAGGATGCCCCAGCGCTCCACATTCGCCTTGTCTGTGACCGGATAGAACTCGCGTTTGCCGGTCTCCTCGTTGTCCTGATACAGCAGAATCGTATTGTACGTATTATCGTCAATGCTTCTTTT
Organism: Paenibacillus piscarius; assembly: GCF_022234545.1. Taxonomy (GTDB): domain Bacteria; phylum Bacillota; class Bacilli; order Paenibacillales; family Paenibacillaceae; genus Paenibacillus_AQ; species Paenibacillus_AQ piscarius. Next base: position 9,531 of record NZ_JAIEUI010000042.1, on the reverse strand, counting down.
GAGCGAATAGTCGTACAGATAGTGTCCGGCCCCCAGAATCACCTTCAGCAGCATTGACTGCGGACTGCGCAGCGTCAGCTTCCCGAAATCATCGTAGAACGCCATCAGCTGCCCCTTATACTGAAGCTCACTGCCCACAGCGCCCATGATGATATCCAGCAGCTTCTTGTCATCCTCAATCAATGAGGGAATCTTGTAGCCAGCCGGCTCCAGCATCCCAACACGCAGTCCACGGTCCTTGGCAATGGTGCTGATCACCTCACTGGCGGTCACATTCTGCAGCACATAACTGCCATTCCCCAGCAGATAGCGGATTTGGTCATAGGCCGTCAGCTTGATCTCCTGATTTGCGCCCGTGTCAATGCTGAAGACGAAGCCGTAGAATACATCGACCCCGTCCCTGCGGAACTGCACAATATCCCCGTTGCTGATCGCGAACTTCTTATGTTGATAGATGCCGCTGTCGGCCAGTGTGAGTTCGAGGGTGGCCGGCTTGCCGGTCCGGGTGGTTTTCCAGGTAATATCCGTCACGATCCCGGCAACATTCCAGATGGCGCCTTCCTTATTGATTATGATTAATTCCATCGCCATGCCTCCTACGACAGCTTGATCACTCTGCCGGGCTTCAGCTTTTTGGTTTCACTGTCTGAGATATTGTTCAGCTTTTGGAGTATTTTGTACTTACTGCCGTCACCGAGCTGCTTCTGAGCCACCGACCAGAGCGTATCCCCGGCTTTGAGCGTATAGGTAGCAGGTGCAGTCTTCTCGCTGGCCCGCTTCGGCTGCGTCTTCACCCCGCCGGTTTTGCCAACCTTCACGGCTAACGCCTGATAGAACACGTACTTTTTGAGCCCAAGCGTATATTCAATATCTCCCGAAGACCCTGCACTGAGCTTCCACGAGAAATTCTCGATGCTGACCGCCATATTAATGCCAATATCCCCGGTAAAAGTCTGCTGCGCCTGCGCCCTGGCCTGCCTCAGCCAATCGGGAGTCTGCGTGTCCTGCACCTCAGCCGACTTAAGTCCTGAGAACACAAACCGCACCGGCCTGCGGCTCAGCATCCATTTACGGATCAGCTCCACATATTCATAGGGCTTCAGCAGCTTGCGGGCATTCTCCCCGGAATACACCACGAACGGATAATATTGTGCCGGAAACATACTCTCAATCGTAATCTCCGTCAGCTTGGGATAAGCAATCGCATTGATTTCGCCAAAATCAACAATGGTGTAGCTTTTGCCCTCGCTATTCTCCTTGATCTCCAGCGTCTCAGGGTTCACCGGAAGCCGGATTACCTCTTCATAGTTGTTGAAGCTGAGATAGAAGCCATACTCCTCCATGTTACGTGTACACCCCCTGCGCCGTAGAGACGAACTCCTCCTTCAGCTTCTGGCCGATCTTCGTGATGATGGAGTCAATATCGCCGGAATTATTAATATTCCCGGTTGTTACCTGTACTGTTGGTGTCAGCTCGACAAAATTCTGGATCGACTGAATCTCCGCCAGCTCCCGCAACATATCCAGATCGTCACTGGAGATATCGACCTTTTCATTGATTTTGCCTACCTCGCCTACCTTGTTGACGTTGTTCAGGCTGCCGGTTTGGTTGGCGAAAGCGTTAGTAGAACCTCCCGGGATATTCTTAGGAGACTTAGGGTTAGCTAACTCCTTGGCTTTATTCGCCATTTGTTGTCCCTTATCCATGAAATTGTTCATGGCATTCTTTCCTATTTCATTACCCTTGCCATATGCCGCTTTTATATCCTTAAACTCTGTTAGCTTGGACAATTCCAATTCTACCTTGTCTGCCGGTTTATATGCTTCAAGGCCTTGACGATATTTCCCAATGATATCACTGGCACCATGTGGGGTCTCCGGTTCCTCTATCTTTAGATTCACCTTGCTCATCCCCAATTTGTCGAAGAAGGGAATATTACTGAGCATATCTACGAGATTATTGAATTTATCAAGCACCCAATTAATAGCTTTAGCCATTACCTTCATGAATCCTCCGGCAAAACCTTCTGCGCCTACAGCAATACTATACATAACATCCAGCGCACCAGCAGCCAGACCATAAAAGAATCCCTGCACTTTATTGACAGCCAAATTAAATATATAAACTAACACATCGCCAGCCATAATGAAATAATTCTGGAGACCAATGGCTATATTCTGCACAACTGCCGACAGATAATAGAATGACCCCACGATAAATCCGACAACCTCACCCGCTGAGACGCCTAGATGCTGCAGAATCATCAATAAGACGGCAATCACGGCAATGACGATTAAGATCGGCCAGTTCGCTGCCAGCCAGGCTGCGGCAAGCATATAGACCTGAACAATCATGGCGGCCAGGAAAACAATCGCGATCGCCTCAAGAATAGGCTTGATGAACGACCAGTTATCCTGAACCACTTGAGCCAGCCATAACAGGCCGTTAACGACCATCGAGAGTACATTCGCTATGACAAGAAAGCCGTTAGCCATCGCATCAATCAGTGGTGCAAGCTGTCCTGAAGTTAATGCGTTGTTAATCATATCCATTACCGGCCGCAGAGCACCCAGCGCCTTAGCACCAATCTGTCCGAGCGCATCGTCAATATTCTTGTTCATCTTATTCCATTTCTCAATATCCCCCGGCTGTGCCGCTTCCTTCACGGCCTTCTCCCCGAAGGACTTAATCGCGTTAAAAGGCGTAACCACATCAGCCGTTTTGAGGAACTTCATAATCTTTGAATCGCCGCCCGGCGGCGGTGGAGGTGGTGGTGGCACCGGCGGCGGCACCGGGTCTTTCTTCAAATTGATCTTCGGCTTCGGTAGAACTTCGGGTTCCGGCGGTTTAACATCCTCTTTTTTTACCTCAGGCTTTTTTTCTTCCTTTTTCTTTTTTTCTTTAAGCCCTTTCCACCAGTTTACCTTTTTGGGTTCAAGTTTTTTATCCGGCTCCTCTATAGTAGGCACGCTCTCAAGCATACGGACGCCCAGCTGCTGGGATTGTGCCGCCCGCTGGCTCTGCTGGACCATAAGCGGTCTGGATATCTCCACTTTGACAGGCAGCTTCTTGAAGCCCTCCAGCAGCGTATCATTAATCTGCTGCAAGGACTGAATCATCCGGTCCTCCGAACGGATAATCTGTTCACTGGAACGTTTCACCGCCGCCTGAAAACCCTTAATGGACCGGTTGACCAGATCCAGATTATTATTCATCCGCAGGTTCTGCTTATGGACGGCTTTCCAGATCGTCACCGACCGGCGGGAGAACAAAACCGCTTTGGAACTATCGGTTCCCATTCATTCACCCCCTTCATCTTCTCTTCCCCTTGCTCCGCGCGCGCTCGCGCTTCTCCTTGTCCACACGGACGGCAATCATGGCATAGATCGCCGCACGTTCGCGGACGGAGAGCTTCATCAGCTCATGCGGCAGAATGTGCAGCTCGTGGAGGGCGTAGTAAGCCAGATTGGCTTCGCCATCGCCCTCGTTGATCAGTTTTTTACTTCATCCACCAGCTCGTTCATATCCGTGGCGAAGCCGTTCAGCGCCTGCACCCGCTCTCCGAGCGCAGCGAATTCGCCGGGTAGCAGCATTTTGCGCAGCAGCGATTCGGCCCCCATCACCCCGTAAGAACGCTGCAGCTCCGTATTCTTCAGATCCGGATGCACAATGCTGGCTGTCATCAGCTTGGCCATATATTCATTGGGATCAATGTCGGTAGTATATGTGCCGTTCTTGCCCTTCACCTTGCGTGTGGCCGCTTTGCGGCATTCCTGGTTCTCCTCCTCGTTCATGCTGCGCAGCTTCCAGAGGGCAGGATTCCCCTCCTTGTCCTTGAACCGCAGTGAGACCGCGAATTCCTCGGTAGTATCACTAGCCGCATTTTGCGCGAAAAACAAACTCAATTCACTCATCATCTATTCCTCCCGGATATTATAGTTGGTTAGACAGAGAAGCGGCCCGCCGCAGAGCGCACTTCACTTCAATACGGATACTGCTCCATGTACTTTGCGGCCCGGACCTTCCCTTCATAATGGGGTTATTTTATTATTCGTTATTGGCCGGAATTCGCCGGAGCCGCGAAGGGCTGGACGAGTTCCACATCCTCGAAGGTAAAAGCAACCTCTTCCTCCAGCGCATCGGACTCCGTATCCAGCGAAGCCATGATCACACTGTCGAGATTGACATCCTTCAGCATAATGCGCTGTGCCCCTACGGTAGAGGACGGATCGTCATTGGTTACGATAATACTGAAGTATTGGTCGATCCCGGTCTTCATGTACTCCAGCATCATCTGGCGGAAACGGCTGGTCATATAGAAAATCGTCATCGTACCGCTGCCCGACCATCCGGTCGCCTTATGCTGCACTCCGCGGCGTCCAAGCGTTTTCACTTCCGCCTTCTGCTTTTCTACCGTGGCTTCCAAGGTTTTGACATAGAACATTTCTTCCGTCTGTCCGTTAATTGTGGCATAGGCCCGGCCCTCCTGGCCGGACAGCGTATCGCTCGCTCTCAAGAATGTCATCTTAGACCACCTTCACTTTCATATATACTTTTTCTACGGAATCAACCGGCTTCACCGCTACCTCCAGCACCACACTGTCGCTATCCGCTCCCGGAGTCACCACAATGTCGCTCTGCGCGTTGAAGTTCTCAATCGCCCCGAGGTTCTGCAGATCATTCATATAAGTGACGCACTGCGACCAGAAGAGCGCACGCCCGTCCTCATTATTCGGCAATTTACCAATGAAGTAGCTCTCAAAAATCCGCTTCAGATCACCCGCGATCCCATCAAGCACACGCAGCACACGGTTCTTGGAGAAGGCTTTGCCTTTATCCGTCGAGAAGGAGGTGAAAGTGTTGATGTCCTGCTCCACTACAGCCCGGCCCCCATTATACGTGAAAAGCAGCTCCCCACCCGACAGGGCGGCTACGGTTTCGGTATGGCTGAAGCGCACATCAGCGTCCACCGCATCATCATAAGCCTGATAAGTCAGCGACTCATTCACCGCAGCAGCGGCGGTAGCACCGGCTACCCAAGCTACAGCGTGAGCTTTATCCACCACGGTTCCGTCGCTCAGCACCACACCGTTAGCAACACTAATGATGCCCTCATGGTCAGCCGTAGCGTAATCGGACAGCACCGCCTGGACCTTCTTGCCTTCGGTATTCCGCAGACGCTTCACATAAGCGCTATACAGCGATTTCAGCGAGTTGTCTTCGGAGATGAGGCCCACCGTCTGGAAGTCCTGAACCTCCAGCGCCGACAGGAAATCACTATGCTCCGCATTCGTCACCACACCATTCGCACCGCCCGACAGCGGTAGCCCGGCCGTGACCGTCAGCGCACCGGATTCATTCGGCTTATATTCGACATAAGCATTCGCAGCCAGACCGGCAGCAGCGCTTACCGTCTGCTTGTCCACCTCAGCCCCGTCCAGCAGCGTCCGCACGTCGAACTGGGTGGCGTCGCTGATATTTTTCTCAATCACAATCTTCAGCGCATTACCGCGCTCCCCGCCATAACGTGCTGTTGCCTGAATGCCGTTATTGGTCACAGCAGCCTTCACGCCCTCATTCAAGCGATAGAGCAGCAGTGTGCCTGCCCGCTTCAGTACCTCTCTTACCGCCAGCAGCTCAGGAGCCGTCAGGTCGTAGCCCAGCTTTTGCCGGAAATCCTCCTGTGCCGTTAGCTTCACGATGACTCCTGCGGGACCCCAAGGCAGCGCCAGCGCCAGGGCCGCCGTACCGCGTTCCCCCATTTTACCTGCTACAATGCCGTTTGAGGCCACGTTCACGTAAACCCCCGGACGCACCTTGTTTTGTGTTGTCCATGTTCCTCCAGCCATTAGATAACCTCCTTATTTAGATACAGCTCGATTAATTGTTTTGCCTCCGCCAATGTGTAGCTCGTGCCTTCTTGCAGAACGACCTCCAGCACATCCTTCTCCCGAGGTTTGAACAGGGCCGACTCCCGAAGCTGCCTTTTGCCAAAAGCTTCCCGGCCTCCTCCGCTGCTGCTCTGCCCGCTTGCCTGCATGTCCATACCGCTCATTTCAGCCGCGTCCCTTCTGTGAAATGCCCCATTAGCTCTGCTTCACCCTCCGGCGGCTTCTGCCTCTGCAGATAGAGCATGTAGTCCGCTGTGAACAGCGGACCCTGACCCTCTGCCCCCGCCTCCCAGGACTGGCGCATGATCCGAAAGGCCGGATCACTGCTCTCACTCGCCGCCAGCGCCTCACACAAACCGTCAGCCATAGCCTCTGCGGCAAGCGGGCTTCCCTGCTCATAGCGGATACCGAAGCGGTACACCGCCATATACCTGCCCTCACGCTGCCGGTCATAGGTTGCCGAGATCAGCTCCAGCTTGAAGTAAGCCGACTGCGGCTTGTCCCCTTCGACATAGACAGGAACCTCCGGGTAGAACCGGATCAGTGCAGCCGTGAGCTGCTCCCGCAATTGTTGTACCGTCATGCCTTCCTTCCTCTCATGGATAGATGTGATAATCCCTCCTGCCTTTCTTGAGTCGTCAACGGATTGATTCAGGAAGAATAAGACCCGAATTGTATCTGGCAATGAGCGAAGGAGCTTTCACCGTACTTGTCTGCCAGCCTGCCTTAGGCTTCGATGATGTAGAGCATTCATGCTCCTGCGGTGTCCTTTTGCTTCATTTGCCATGTTATAATCATAGCCCCCCTGAGACCTTGCGCAGGCGCTATTACGGATAAGATAGAGATGACTTAAGGCGACTTTCGGGATGGTGAAGAGAGGGACCCAGGAGCTTCCTGCATACAAAAACGGATACCCTCCTGTACAGGAAGATATCCGTTGCTGATACTCTGTCTATTTCAAGCTAATCTGTACGTGAGCCGCCATTGCCGCTCTTTTATACAGGCTTCTTGCTCTTCACCGCCCCGGACTTAGGCTTCACCAGGGAAGCCAGGGACAGAAGCTGGAGATCGGCGAGCGCCAGCGCCATCTTATAGAACGCCTTGGACCTTATTTTCACATAAGTATCCTTGCTTACCGGAGGGTCAAATACATGATTATAGATCGTGTAATCGTAGCTCTCCTCCCTGCGCATGTACCGTTCCCGGACCAGCTGCTGCTCCCGCTGTGTAAGCCGTTCAACGACCGAGTCGATCATCTCACAATAGGCTCTACGGGCGGCAGGCACGTCTACATTGTAGGTGGCAATTGCCCCCGTCTGATCGGTAACCGAATTCGTTGCTCCATGGAACCGTTCTGTATAAGAATAGGTTGTTGCCGCCTCCTTAGCCTCAAACGTTACCGTCTTAAAAATCCGGTACTTCTCCAGCATATTCTCTATAGCGACCTGAGTCAGACGGCGGTCAAGCTCGGGCAACGAGGATAGAATCATCATTTGCAGCACTCCTTTGATGTTGAGCAGAATGTTGAATTTTATTGCGGACCTTTCCAGCCAAATGTGGTAAAATTCTACTTGTTCGCATAGTGTTCGCCTTTTTCAATAATATACCACTTGGCAGCTATATTCGTAAAACCCCATTTTCGGCCGTTTTGCAGCATAAACGTACTTATACCTTGCATTATTACCATTTGGCAATGAATTTCATCTTATTGTTTACCTATTGGCATAAATGGCGTATATTAATTACAACAGACTATTTAGGCAATTAGGCGATAAGGAGTGGTTAACGATGGCAGAGGAATTTGGGAACTATCTGCGGCAGCTTCGGGAGGAAAAGGGACTGACCATTAATCAGCTGGCTGCCCTGGCTGGAATCAGCGGAGCACAGATTTCACGGATGGAGAATGGGCTCAGAGGTGTTCCTAAGCCGGCAACCCTGCGTAAGATTGCTGAAGCGACAGGAGTCTCCTATGAGGAGCTTATGAGCAAGGCCGGTTATTTGACGGGAGCAGACAGTCATAATGAAGATACTGTCCCTGAGTGGGCAACAAGTAAGGATAAGCGGGATTTCCGGCAGATGCTTGAGGACGATGGTGAGCTGATGTTTGATGGGATTCCTTTGAATAAGGAAGATAAGCAGCGGATCAAGGATGTGTTAACCGGCCTGTTCTGGGAAGCCAAGCAGATGAACAAGAGAACCCCCAAGCCCAAGCGCGACCCGCGTTCCGGGCACTAACCAGGCAAGCCAATAACTATGAAAATGCTGCGGGTGAAGAATATGGATGAGCTAATTAAGCGTCTGGTCACAAAATACAAAACCAACAACCCGTTCGAGCTGGCCGAAGCACTAGGCATTCACATCAGGTTCATGAATCTGGGCGAAGGCACCAAGGGCTTATATTACCGCAAATTACGAAGAAGGTTCATCGTTATTCATCATCAGCTGCCTCTGGAGTGGCAGCGGTTTGTCTGTGCCCATGAATTGGCCCATGACCGCCTGCATAAAGGGGTGAACCGTTTTTTTCTGGAGGAGCATTCCTATTTCCCCCCAGGCAAGCTGGAACGGCAGGCGAATCTGTTCGCTGTGAAGCTGCTGTCCGCCGGCACATCAATTGAACAGGACGAATCCCTACAGAGCTATTATGCAAGAATCGGCATCCCGGCTGAGGTTGTCTTTTTTTTGGAGGATTGATAGAACATACGTTCCATTAATGAGGCGAAATAGGCCCTCGCCGCCTTCCCCTCAAGGTAGCTTCAGGCGGCTAACGGCGTGATGAGGTGCACTTCTCCTCTCAATTGCACCATCGTCCTGCGTTCTCTGAATTCAGGTATACTAATGCTCCTCATTAGCTTACTTAGCCAACTTCCGCAGGAATCAGGTGCACTCGTGCTCCTCATTGGCTCAATTAATTAACTAACTTATTACTCTCCTTCAGCCACCACTCAGCCCATTTTAATGGATTTATCCCCTTGATCTCACCGAAATCCCTACTTCTTCCAGTATCTAAAGGATTTATCCCTTTCATTTTCTCTTTTGGCCTACTTTAGGCAACATTAGGGGGATTAATCCATTTGATTGCGCTGTTATAGGCGGCTTCGTGCAGTTTCTGATGGATTTATCCGTTGGATTCTCCACATCCCGCTCGACAATAGAAAGCCCTTATCAATCTCTGAATAACAAAAAAACCCTTACCGAAGTAAGAGTTCATTCTCAGCTATACGCTGTGCAATCGGGATGACACGATTTGAACATGCGACCCCCTGGTCCCAAACCAGGTGCTCTACCAAGCTGAGCTACATCCCGAAACTATAAATTGTATATGGAGCGGGTGATGGGAATCGAACCCACGCTATCAGCTTGGAAGGCTGAAGTTCTACCATTGAACTACACCCGCACAGGTGAAATATCGGGATGACACGATTTGAACATGCGACCCCCTGGTCCCAAACCAGGTGCTCTACCAAGCTGAGCTACATCCCGTTAATAAAAAATATGGCGCGCCCTGAGAGATTCGAACTCCCGACCTTTTGATTCGTAGTCAAACGCTCTATCCAGCTGAGCTAAGGGCGCATAAATTATGGAGCGGACGACGGGAATCGAACCCGCGACCCTCGCCTTGGCAAGGCGATGCTCTACCGC
>NZ_JAIEUI010000041.1 GCF_022234545.1 Paenibacillus piscarius | reverse complement strand
GATCGTCTTTGTCTTCGTTTAGAGAACGACCGACTTACTGAATAATTCTAGTTCAACTTATATAGTAGTTTTTTTAATTCATCTTCGATTTTAATTTTTATTTCACTATCCAAATCTGCATATCTTAACCTACTATTACTCTCATTAATGGTTATAATTTTTTTCTTGCTTTTCCCGCTAAGACCATTATTTAATTGTATAGAGTTATTAGTTATAAACTCTAAGTTATGTGTATAATTGTTTCCTTTTGGCATATCATCTGCATTAAGTGATAAGCCAACCCCAGTCATTTTACTAAGCAATTCGTACAAACTACTCATATCCCACTTAACAGAAGACTTTTTTGCTTGATAAGATTCAACAGAAGAAATAAAACCTTCCCTATTAAGATGACAAAACAAAAAATCATCATGATGTTCTAAGCAAATAAAGTACTCTGTATCTTTTAAGGCATTATACTGTTCGAACAAAAAGTACAATGCACAATATTTTTGAAATTCAGTGCCTGTTGAACCATGGACACCAGCGTTTACAGCAGAAGTACTGCTCAAATTATTCATTGTCTATTCCTCTACACAAATTATTCGAGTAAATTTGCATTAATACATTTCCTCCATCACAAAAGGGGTTATAGTATTAGGAATATTTCGACAAATTTATTAAATCCCCTCCTTTATCTATATTTATTCATACTTTTTTCTTTGATGAGTTTTATAAACGCAAATGAAACTTTCTGAAATTCAAATTACCTAAATTATAATTTTCTTACATAAACGTATAATCCCCCTCTCCATTCCTTCAACCGTTAGCTTTTGAGCATTAGCCACTATATTAATTCAAGTATATAATAGAACATGCGTTCGTTTCAAGGTATATTATGGTTGATATCGCTAACTTCTCACTTAACATACAAAAAACCGAAGCATACTTCAGCTCCGGTTCTTTACTGGCTTATTAAGTACCTTTATGATTTGACTCTCTCTCCCCGCTAAACACCTCAATCATCATTATCGCACCTATTTTATAACCTTGGATAAAAGATAAAGCCGACTGTAAGGAATTTGAGTCACTTTGTAAATCATACAGTTGCTCCACTTGTTTAAATTCTTCTTCGGGTAGTCTTTCTTTGAGCACCTGCAATAACTCAATGATGTTTTGATCAATCTTCTGTACCTCAGGATTACATGTATTGTTCAATTCATTTGGGCGCAATTTGCCGTAATAAAAATCCTCCAAAATAATGATCATCAGACCTCCTTCTGTGGACTTTCTCCCTACTAATGAATTAATTTTATGCGAAAACCGCATAAAACGCAATATGCAATTTTCGCATAAAGTACACTTGGCTTAGGTGATGAGCATTGTACACAAAAATCCGTGACTTACGCGAAGATAAAGATATAACACAGCAACAAATGGCTGACTTATTACATATTACACAAACCACCTATTCTCGCTATGAGAATGGGAATCTGGACCTCCCTAGCGTCGTTCTGATTAAGCTAGCTAATTTCCATAACGTTAGTGTTGATTATATTTTAGGGCAGACCACCACCCCTATGCGTTATCCTCCTGCACATGATTATTCTGGAACAGAAGCGAACTCATATGAATAACCACTCCCCAACAACACGTTCGTACTCTAAAACTCAGTCATGCATAATTTTTATGCGAAAACCGCATAAATAACAATATGCAACTTACGCATAACGTAAACTTGGCTTGGGTGATGAGCAATGTACGAAAGAATCCGCGGCTTACGCGAAGACAAAGATCTGACACAACAACAAATGGCTGAACTTTTAAAAATCACACAAGCCACTTATTCCCGATATGAGAATGGGAATTTGGATGTTCCGAGTGCCGTTCTGATTACGCTGGCTAACTTCCACAATGTTAGTATTGATTATATCTTGGGGCAGACTGATTCCCCTAAGCGATATTCTACAAAAAAAGAATAACCCGCAACCTAAAACAAGTTCATGCTAAGAAGCACATGAACTTGTTTTTATTTTTAGGGAATAGGCTTTCATGAAAAGAAGCTATTACCTATATAAATTGAACTTTTTAAAAAAAGGCGGTTTTCTATAAAATTGTTGCTTTCTTAGTTTCAAAGGGGGTAATTTTTAGTACCAAGTACTAAAACCTTGTTATAATGATTCTATAAACTACGGATACTAAGGAGAGAGCTACATATGAATGAATTAGAGGAGAATTTGTTTAGAAGCAGAAAAATATTGATAAAAGAGTTGTCTTCTCTGAATGACAATGAATTCAATCAAAGAGTGGATACTAATAAATGGAGCATTGCACAAATTTGTCATCATTTAGTCATTACAGAAATTTTGTTTACCAAAGCAATAATATCAGGACTTGATAAAATGAATGTAACAGAATCAACACGCAAACCAATTCATCTTGTATTGGATAAATCCAAGAAGTTTCAGGCACCTGAGATATCTGAACCCAGGTCGGAACCATTTCAAGTGTTACAAATACTTCTTCTGTTAAATGAATCCAGAAAAAATCTGACTGAGGCTATAAGCAAGGTGGATGATAAGACTATTTTAAAAACCATCACCGCAAAGCATCCTGTTTTCGAGGACTTGCCCTTAGACCAATGGATAGAATTGCTATATCTACACGAACAACGACATATCGAACAGATTATAACTCTGAAATCACTACGCTAATTCTTTTGACATCATCATCAATCATTATTCAATAAATATAGGAATTAGATGCCTTCAACGATACGCTTAGACCGCAGCGATACTTGCTCCAATAACTCGTCTTCATCAATCGTGAGCAGCTGACGGCCTTGCATTAACACTTTTCCGTTAACGATGGTGGTGTCCACATCCGCACCGTTAGCGCAGTAGGCGAGCAGTGAATGGAGGTTGTGCACCGGCTGCAAATGGGGTTTTCTCATATCAATCAAGATGATATCTGCCTTCTTTCCGATTTCGAGCGTGCCGACCTCATGGCCGATGCGGAGCAGTTCCGCACTTCCAGCCGTCGCCATACGAAGAGCATCCAAAGCGGGAAGCTTCGTGGGGTCTCCGTAATCCAATTTTTGCAGCCATGTTGCCGCCCGGATCTCTTCGAACATGTCTAACGTGGTGGCGCTGCCCGCCCCATCCGTGCCTAAGCCAATTATAATCCCTTGGTCAGCCATATCCTTGATCGGCGCTATGCCGCAGCCAAGCTTGAGATTGCTCACAGGATTATGGGACACGCCACCCCGCATACTTTTCAGATACCCAATATCACGGCGATTTAGATGCACGCTGTGTGCGAGGAGCACATGCGCCTTGTCAAACAGACCGAGGTGATACAAATATTCGGTTGGGGTCTGATTATACTTTTCCCGCATCTGAATGACTTCCTCTTTCGTTTCGGCCAAATGAGTATGTAACGGTATGTCCTCCTGCTCCGCCCAGTCGATAACCTCTCTAAAGGGCTGCGGAGGAACAGTGTAAGGGGAATGAGGCCCCAGCATGGTCGTGATTCTGCCTTCCGCTGCACCGCTCCAGTGACGGACGAGATCAAGCGCCTCGGACATTCGCCGCCCTCCGTCATTTTCGAGGAAGGTGAGCCCCCGCGTTAAAGAAGCCCGCATACCGGCCTCTTCCACCGCTGCCGCGATTTCATTCATGTGGATGTACATGTCGGCGAAGGTTGTCGTACCTGATTTAATCATTTCCGCCATCGCAAGCTTTGCTCCCCAATAGATGTCCTCTGGAGTCATGCGTGCTTCAGCAGGGAGCATTTTCCGGTTCAACCAATCCATAAGCTTCAGATCGTCGGAAAATCCCCGCAATAAGCTCATAGACGAGTGTTGGTGCGCGTTGATCAGCCCGGGCATTGCAGCCATCCCCCCGCCATCGATGACATCATCTGCCCCGGTGGATATGATGGACTGAATGTCCGCTATGCGGTCCCCATCAATGAGTATATCCCCGGTATATGGTTCCTCTTTCCCCATGGTTAAGATGGTCGCGCCTTTGATTAATGTCTTCATCGTGACAGCCTCCTTTGCTACGGTTTATACTAAACCTTGACGTTAAGTGAGGGTCAAGAACATAAAGGGGTCTAGCTCATGAAAATTAAAGAAGTCGCTGATATGCTGAAAATATCGCAGCGCGCGATTCGATTCTACGAAGCCAAAGGTCTCATTGCTCCTTCCAAACAAGCTGACAATCAGTACCGGATATTTGACGAAGAGGATATTTGGCGCTTACAGACGATCATTGCACTTCGCGAATCAGGAATGCCGGTTAGTGACATTAGGACTGCACTATTGGATATTGAAGCCAAAGGCAGCAGTAAATTACGATATTTGTTAGAGCTCCAGCGATCCGTCATGTTCACCAAGTGGGTCGAAATGCAGCAGATTATCGAGACAACAGACCAAATGATTGAGACCCTCAAAAATGACCATACCCTTCCGCTTGACGACATTTACATTCTGGCGGAGGGTTCGAGAAGACTGAGAGAACATCGGACATGGAAGGATAAGTGGGAGTATGACCGCTTAGCCGGCGTTCATGATCAGTTGGTTCAAGAGGACACACGGAAATATGGGGACTATGATGAGGCGCTGCGGCTCGTAGTGAAATGGGTCTCAGCAATGTGTGGAGAACGTGGATTGGATATTGGAACGGGGACAGGGAATTTAGCTGGCCGGCTGATCCATGAAGGTGCGGTGATGGCTGGAGTGGATCAGTCCAACGAAATGTTGAAGGAGTGTCAGCGTAAATTTCCCGAGATGGAGACCAAGCTTGGCAATTTCCTGGCATTGCCGTACCTTGACGGGAAATTTGATTTTATTGTTTCGAGCTTTGCCCTGCATCATCTGACAAGTGACCAAATGCTGTTGGCAATTCAGGAGATGCGCAGAGTACTAAAACCTCACGGACGGATCTGCATCGCCGATTTGATGATTGACGGGGAAGTAAGCACAGCGCATGAAGGTGATGAGGATTCTGTTCTACTCCCCAAGCTCATTGATTTATTAGAGGATAGCGGATGCATCACGAAGCACGTTAAAGTAAATAAACTGTTGCATGTTGTTTTAGCAGTACCTATCCGGTAAGCCAAAAAGCTTACCCCTGCGTCAAGGTTCACCGTATTGTATGTGTAGCCAACGAAGCCAGCGTTTAACTAGCCGGAAACGGATGAGTGATTATCTCTCCTCCTCCTCCTGCGTGACCTCCCGATCCTGAAATGCTAGTTCCAAACAGTAAAAAACGAAATTTATTCCTTAAGAGGGGATGCAATACCGGGTCACGAATATGATCTATGTCTGAAAAATTACGCACTGTAAGGAGAAATGGGAACGATATGAAGTTCGACCTTCGGGAATTAGCGTTGTTTGCAGAACAGACCGTAACCAAGGCAGTGGACAGAATTTCCGATTTGCGCAGCCGTGAAAAAATTGAAGTGAATTACAAGGATGCAGGTGAGCTTGTAACATCGGCTGATTTGCTATCGGAAAAAATCATTCAAGAAGCCATTAATGGGAGCTTTCAAGGTCATCGAATTCTTTCGGAGGAAGATGGAGTACATAACTGGGATAAGTTCAATTTTGACGGTCCGGTTTGGGTGGTAGACCCTTTAGATGGAACAGTTAACTTTGCACGAAACCTGCCGCATTACGGCATTTCATTGGCTTTTGCCCTTGATGGCGTAGTGCTGGCAGGAGCAGGGGAGGCCTGAAAAGGCTCCCCCTTAGTTTTCTTTTTAAAATAAATGTTATACAATAATAGTCCATTCCCTTTGATGTTCATTTCTTCAAAGAATATAACGAAAATATAAAACTGATTAATTAAACCTACGATACATCCTATTTTACTGTCTCTAACCAATTAATTTATAGTGTTTGGTGAATTTTTTAACAAAGAACAAGGATGTATGAGGAATTAATCTATTGATCTGTTCACATGTTAAATATACTTCACTGATTCTCTCATGCATTCTTCCAAACATTTCAAAGTGTTCTTTGCTACGATCTAGAAATACAGAAACAGGCAT
The DNA here is from genome assembly GCF_022234545.1 of Paenibacillus piscarius. Lineage (GTDB taxonomy): Bacteria > Bacillota > Bacilli > Paenibacillales > Paenibacillaceae > Paenibacillus_AQ > Paenibacillus_AQ piscarius. Next base: position 11,148 of record NZ_JAIEUI010000041.1, on the reverse strand, counting down.
CTGAACCCAATTAAGTTCGTCGTACATACTCGAGTTAGGAAATTCATGCATAATTCCTGTCGATGGCTCAGGAATCTCGTGAATGATGTCGCCGATAAAACGGTTCTTCATATTTGCATGTATATTTCTTACATAAACAACTTCATCCAACCGAAGATAAGCAACATTTTTACGCGCGTTTAATCGAATGAACAAGTTCCCTGTCTTGCTTATCTGGGAGACATCATAGTTGTACAGGAAAGCAAAACAGCCTTCAGGATTAGAAATCATCATCCGATCAGTATCACGTTTATAAAGGTTTACGGTTTGATGCAAATTAACTCTTTCAACTAAGTAGTTGAAAAAATCTCCTGTATGATGGTAAACCTTCGAACGATAGGGTTTTATATTAAAACCTTCGTTTGCATATCTAACTACCTGTACTAAGAATTCTATAGCTCTCACTCCTCTGATTTTATTATTTGTTTCTTAAACTCTTTACCATTAGCAATAGGTGAATATCAGTAACATGGCTATTATACAACACTCTTTATTCTATTATTCACATCAGTATGCACTAGCACGTTCGATTATGGAAATAAGCAATTAAATGATGAGTCCTTTTATAATTTGAGTAAGTTTAGGATTATGAGGAGCAAAACATCACTCCCTCGTTTAAATACTAGCCGTTAGTGAACCGTATCATAGTTTACCAACGAAACATTACTCTTACTAGAAGCGTAAGTTGAACGACAACAGCAGCAGTCGACTTATTTAGTCTTTCTGCCGTTATTACTTTATTGGGTGCCTCTAAAACCACCAATAACACATGAATTTGTTTTGGCTTATATCCGCCCCGCTTCTACATGCGCGGCACCTCATTACTCAACCTTCTTCCAAAAACTAAACCGCGCCCCGCCCATCTCCGAGCGGGAATAAGTCATTTCCCTGTTCAATCGTGCTGCAATCTGGCGGCAGATGGCCAAGGCGAGTCCGGTACGGCTCTCCAGCCGGGAGAGCTGGACAGCTTGTCAACCATACCGATGAAGTGCTGTGACTAGATATCAATCGCCTCAAATCCCTCTTCCTATGTGACCACCTGATCTTCGTGTCTGGATAATGAACAACAGTAATTCCTGGATTAGTAGTGTCCAATCGACTTTGGTTCATCTTTCACAAGCCTGCAAGTGAAGCCATCCCACTAACGGTTCTGTAAACAAAATACACTATAGCTTCCCCGCACTTACTTAAAAGTTTTAGCACAGTACTTGTCCAGGCTTCATTGGCTCGACCACTTCACTGTCCACCGAATGTCTTGTGGCTGGCAAGGACAGACTGTCAAAGAATAATTCCTGCGTTTCTTTGGTCAAGGTAGTAATGTTATTAATTGTTTTTTATTGACAACTTTTGTCGTAAATCATCTTTTATTTTTTTGGTGAGTTATGATTATTATGTAAAAAACCAAAAAACATATCGAAAGAGGTGATCATTCTTTTAATATATTCATATTTAATAATCTGAGGAGGATAAAATGAAAAGAAAATTTCTGATTGGTTTTATTACTTTGTTCATAAGCACTTCATTCTTAGTAAGTAATGTGAACGCAGTTCCGGGAACTAATGGGAAATGGCCCAGTAGATTTAACACATTATATATTAATAGTAATAGCATAAACTCTCCTTGGGCTACAGGTGCTGCAAAATGGTACAACAACACAAATTTTAAAGTATCAACTGCTGTAGGTGTCAGTTCAACTTATTATGCCGTCAACGTATCTAATTCTTCTGTAACTTGGGATGGAATGACTTCTAAGGCTGTAAATAATGGTATACTTCAAAGCGCTATATTAAATTTAAATACTTACTATACATCAAATAGCATGTACACAAATAGTGTATTAGCTGGAGTGACAGGCCATGAAGTAGGGCATTCTCTGGGCTTGACACATACATCAGTTGTAGAAAGCAGTTCCATTATGCATCCGTATACTTTTAATAGTGATGGTAGTTTAGCCAGAGCACTTTCACCTTCGTCATCGGATATAAATTTTGTTAATGGACTTTATCCTGCTTTTACTATTTCTTCTGAAGAGACTGAATCAAAACTTGAAGATACTAGAGATGATTCTTTAGAGGATGGAATTTATATTCATCCTTCGTGGGCAGTGTATTATGAAGATAAAGAAGCTTTAACAAAAGCTGCTGATCTAGTTGTTAAAGGAAAAATGGTTGGAGAAGCAAAAAGTGACTTTAATAAGGGCGATTACCTCAATTACACTACCAAAGTCAATATAGAAATTATTGATACTTTAAAAGGAGATTACAGTCCTGGACAAATCATCACAATCTCTCAGATGGGAGGCACAGATGGGCAAGTAACTGTTTTTTCTGAGTCTTCAACCCACTTAAAGGATAATCAGGAGGTCATTTTATTTTTACGTAAAATAAATGAAAAAACATTCATACCCCTTAATGAAGATGATGGTATATTCATTTATGAATTAGGACAATTTAAAAATATAAGGTCTAATAAGGAGTTATAAATAATCCTGTAAAAAATACTTTCTGATTGATTTCAGAAAGTATTTTTAATTAAGGAAACATTTCCCCCTGAAGTTACGTCATGAAAGAGAGGTGATGATCATTGAAGAAAGTAATAATCATGTTTTTAATAATCCTGACGGCATGCTCCAATGCTAATAATGCTGGCGATTTAAAAAACAATCCTGCTAATGTAGCCAATGTAGATGAAAAAGTTGAGTCTTCCTTCCCCTACCCTTTAGTAATATGGGACAATCAAAAGTATAAGGTTACAACTGATGAAAAAATCAATATCAACAAAGTTGTTGGAGAAATTCTAAACTATTCTACAGATGAAACCCAAATTAAAGAAGATACTGATAACTTTTCAAACTATTACCCGAAGGGTACTCAAATTTGGTCAATCCAAGGAGTCGATTCCAAACAAGCTATTGCTATTGAATATGAGAAAAACAAGTATGTTAAAGCTGTTGTAGAATAAACGAGAACGATCAAATTAGGGATAAGGTTAGCTGAACGACAACAGTAGCAGTCTAAGACTTATTTAATCTTGTTCTGCTGCTGTTCCTTTTAATGATCCCGTCTAAAATAACCAATAACACATGAACTTGTTTTGGCTTATATCGCCCCGCGTCTACACACATGGCACCTTATTACCCAACCCTCCTCCTAAAACTAAACCGCACCCCGCCCAGCTCTGAGCGGGAATAAGTCAATTCCCCGTTCAATCGTGCCGCAATCTTGGTCCACCCGGATAACCATCTGATCCTGAAATGCTAGTTCCAAACAGTAAAAAACGAAATTTAATCCTTAAGAGGGGGTGCATTACCGGGTCACGAATATGATCTATGTCTGAAAAAATCACGCACTGTAAGGAGGAATGGGTACGAAATGAAGTTCGACCTTCGAGAATTGGCCTTGTTTGCAGAACAGACCGTAACCAAAGCAGGTGACAGAATTTCCGATCTGCGCAGCCGTAAGAACATTGAAGTGAATTACAAGGATGCAGGTGAGCTCGTAACATCGGCTGATTTGCTGTCGGAATAAATCATTCAAGAAGCCATTAATGGGAGATTTCAAGGTAATCGAATTCTTTCGGAGGAAGATGGCGTACATAACTGGGATAATTTCAATTTTAAAGGTCCGGTTTGGGTGGTAGATCCATTAGATGGAACAGTTAATTTTGCCCGGAACCTGCCGCATTACGGCGTTTCATTGGCTTTTGCCCTTGATGGCGTAGTGCTGGCAGGAGCCGTGTATGCGCCAGAGTTGAGCTGTACCTATGTAGGAATTAAAGGCGAAGGCTCCTATTGCAATGGTGAGCGCTTAGGAATTCGTGAATGTACTTCACTACTAGATGCTGTCATAGGTACGGGTTTTCCTCATGATCCAGCTCAAGTTCAGCCAGCAATTGAAAGAGTGAACCGGCTCAGAAGAAACTGTCGTGACATTAGACGCTTTGCCGCACCAAAATTAGATATTTGTTATGTGGCCTCCGGAAAGTTAGATGCTCATACAGAGAGTCTTTCACCCTGGGACGTAGCAGCAGCAGGTTTAATTGCACGGGAGGCGGGAGCATTGAGCTGCCATGTACATTCAGTGCCAAATAACATCCCTGTAGAACTTTATGGTGAAGAGGTTGTATTCACGACACCTGGCATCTGCGAGGATCTCTTGACGTTATTGCGAATGAAATGTGAATAAAAGAAGTGTGTTGTTCTTCAGGGGGGTTGGCTTAGCGTAACGGACTGAGTGCTCTTATTTGGGAAGAAAGTCGCCAATTGGGCGAATAACGGACTCCACAGGCCTTATACTTTGCACTTCAGCTCCGAAACGTCTCATAGAGAGACTATAAGGTCGCCTGAGTCTGTTAAGCTGCAAAAAGTGGCGTTTTCGCGGGGATAAGGTCTCTCCGGTCCGTTAGATTTTGGGTTGATAGGGTAATATGTAATAATATTGAGGATGTAAATTCTTGAGTGATTATTTTAATAACGGAGGAATGTAGCATGGGGATTTCTATTTATTACACTTGTATGAGAAATCATAACCTTACCAGCAGTGAGCAGCAAGAGATAACAGCCATCATTGATAAATACAATGCGGGTTTTGAAATGAAGGATATTGGAGAAACATTTTATGTTTATGACTATGATCAGGAGGAACCAACGGTGATCTTTGCAGGTTCAACAAAGCTGCCCCTTTCAGACAATTTTGAAGATACATTGCAGGCGCTGTTTTATTGGTTGACCTGTTTGACGGATATTAGAAGAAGTATTACTAATGGAGATTGGCATGTGCATCTAGATGATACGGATGCAATTTGGGATGAGGAAACGGGCTGGCACATGCCCGGCGATTAGTATTCTTAGGTGGAACAATCTTTTGATACTATTCAAAATCTTGAAGATGATTGGTATGAAGAGTGCCGATGAAAATAATGCTGTTACCCAATATTTTTCCTAAAACTAAACCGCGCCCCGCCCAGCTCCGAGCGGGAATAGGTCAGCTCGCCGTTCAGCCGTGCTGCAATCTGACGGCAGATGGCCAGGCCGAGGCCGGTGACGCCGTTCGCTCCAGTATAGAAACGCTCGAAGACCGCTTCCCGTTCCTCCTCCGCCAGACCTGGGCCGTTATCTTCAATATGGATCGCCCATGCGGCTCCCGGAACCTCCGGGTCCACCCGGATGACCACCTGATCTGTGGTATGCCTAACTGCATTCTGCAATAGATTGACTAGGATACGGAACAGCTGCTCACCGGGAATCGTAGCGCATAGGCTCTCCCCTTCCACAGTGAGCTTCAGATCCCGCCTGCCGGCCTCCGGCATGAGCAGCATAGCGGCTTCTTCGGCCATCGTCCGCAGGTCAACGGCGGCGGCGGGCCAATGCTCGTCTACGGCTTCCAGCCGGGAGAGCTGGAGCAGCTTGTCCACCATATCAATTAAGCGCTGCGATTGGTTGGTGATGACCTCAAGCCCCTCCTCCTGCGAGACCACCTGATCCTGAATGGCGAACACGAAGCCGTGGATGGACATGAGAGGGGTTTTGAGTTCATGCGAGATATTCTGCAGGAATTCTATCTGGCTCTGCTGATGCTGCTGGATACGCCCAGACATGGACTGGAAGGTGGTCATCAGCTCCCCGATCTCGGTCCGGTCCCCCTGCGGAAAAGGATTATGCTGTGCATAGGAAGGCTCATATCGCCCAACGGCCTCCTTCAGCCGGTTCAGCGGCCGCACTACCCGTGAGACGGCGAACAGCCCGATGGCAAGAATTACCACAAAGCTGGCTCCTATGGACAACAATGTGGTCCGCATGAGGGAGCCGTATAAGGCTCGAAGCGAGGACAGCGGCGAATAGATGAAGATTTCATCAGACAGCCCCCTCAGCTTTTCCTGTGCATATAATACCTTTCTGCCGTGTAAGAGGGCTATTCCCTTTTTCCCCGTAGGCGTGTAGTGCAGTTGCTTGCCTTCCTCCTTCTCATTGCTGGCGTCAATTATCTTCTGATCTGCATCCAGAATCATATAGTCAGCGTTCATCATCAGTCCCTTGACCACATACTTAAACTGTGTACTGCTGAGATTGTTGAGGTCACCATCGCTGATCAGCTTCTGCGCCTTCCCCACCTGTCCGTGCAGCTCTGCCTTCACCTGATTCATCAGAATGTCGTCGATCAGGCGCACGAACAACATCACCGTAATCGCTACAGTGACGAGCATGGCAATGCAGAGCGAGAACAGCATTTTACCGCGAATGGTCCGCATGGCTACACCTTCCGCACGGATGCCCGGTATCCGAAGCCCCACACCGTATCAATTAGCAGCGTGGAGTGGTGCTCGGCAAGCTTTTTGCGGATTCTTTTGACCACATCGTCTACGACCCGGACATCCCCGAAAAAGTCATATTCCCACACCTGCTGAATCAGATGCTCACGCCCGAAGGGCCGTTCCAGATGGGAGGCCAAGAAGAGCAGCAGATCGAATTCCCGCGAGGTCAGGCTTACTTCCTCTGCATTCACTGTCACTTTCCGGTAATCCGCATCAATCTCCACGTTCCCGGACTTGCACACTTGCTTCGCCGCCGTCACTGGCGATGTCTCCTCCGCAGCAGCATTGCCCGCTCTAGCCAGACGCAGCATAGACTTCACCCGGCCCACCAGCTCACGCGGATTGAACGGCTTGCTCAGGAAGTCACTACAGCCCAGCTCCAGTCCCTGAATCCTGTCACTCTCTTCGCCGCGTGCAGAGATCATAATAATGGGAAGTTCGGTGAAGGTGCGCAGCTCGGTAAGCAGTGCGAGACCGTCAATGCCGGGCATCATAATGTCGAGGATCAGGCAATCCGGGTGCTCTGTACGGACATGTTCAACCAGCGTGCGGCCATTCGGGAACGAAGTCACCTCGTACTCTTCCTTGCGCAAATATTCCGAGAGCAGCTGTAAAATAAAAAGATCGTCATCTACGACCACAATTTTCGCCATTATGTATACCCCTTTACCGTTCTAATCTAGCTCTATTATACCCAACTAGCTAATCCAGAGATAATGGTGTACAGTTACGTTAATCCCCACAATAGACAAACATACCCAAATTAAAATTGAGTAGGTGATTAGGTGTTTATCTGGTTGCATATTGTTCTTCCCATATCTTGCTTTTCATTTCTTTTTAACTTTGCGCTCATGTTTAAGAAGCTCCGTGATGGGAATGGGGTTTCGATCCGAAATGTCATTCTGGCTTCAGTTGGACTTTATTTAATGATCTATATCCCATCATTGTTTATAGCTATGGAAGCTGGAAGAGTATAATTCACGCCCTTGATCAAGAGACGAAATGCGATTGGAATCAAGATCGTGTTTCGTCTTTTTCGTATGCCAGCTTACATATCCGCAGACCGACCGTCACAACCTGTCTCACTCCTCAATAATATAAATTAAAGGAGGAGTGAATATGACTGAGCGAGTTCGCAGAATCCTCTCAAGTATACTGGCGGTTACGGTTCTAGTATTGGGTATCCATATCGCCGCAGCTTCTGCCAGCAGCACAGTGTCCATTACATCCGTAACGGTCAAGAAATCCGGTATTGAGGTTCGTCCTTACACCAGTAACCCGGCATTATCCAAGGAACAGCGGGTCACAGCGTATCGTAATTACAAGAATCTGACACGAGTCGTCATGATAGAAAAGTATGTCTTGTCCGATAAGGGAACCAAGCAAAAGATAGGTACAGCTGCAGGCTTTATGTTACCCGGCGGATACATTGTCACCAACAATCACGTGGCCCCCGAGAGTTATAATGGAAAGGCATTACGATTCCAGATCACCTTTTATGCGCAAAAGTCGGACGGGTATCTGCTCGGCTCACTAGTGGCTACCGATGTGAAGGAAGACCTCTCCCTGCTGAAAGTTGACGCTAATAAAATCCCCAAGGCTTATCAAGACAGCTATTTCAAATATTTCAACCTCCAGCCGGCGGCAGGTGAGAAGGTGACGGTCATCGGGCACCCTACTAAGCCAATAGAAACATCTAACACGGCAAAAACGAAGAAGTACACCTGGACACCACTCTACGGAACGTTCACCGCCGACAATGTGGCTGTTTTCCGCAAATCGAAAAATACCTCCATCCCCGACATTTACACGAATTCCATGGAGATCAAAGTACAGACCTGGCCCGGGAACAGCGGCAGCCCCGTCATAGATTCGAATGATAAGATAGTCGGCGTCATCTCCTCTACTATACTCGGTGAACCCCGTTCCTTTGCTACCAGCTCGAAGCTTATTTTACAATTCATCGAAAATAACCATTTGTCAAAAGCCATTTTTGGACACGCCGCTGACGGAGGTCAGAGGTAGTTAGATGATAGATCAAAGACGGGACTCTTCCTGAGCCCCGCCTTTGACTGTTGTACGTATGATGCCTACTTAAGAATCTATTGAGTGCTTTATTTCTTTTTAGTTGTCACTGTAGTCTTGTTGCCGGATTTAGCAGGTGCAGCTTTTTTGGCGGAAACTTTGTGTTTAGCGGTTACGGACTTCTTTACTGCTGCTTTGTGCTTAGCTGGCGCTGCTGTTGATACTGCTGCCTTGGCAGGAGTGGAGACTTTCACAGGAGTTACCTTAGCAGGGGCAGCAGATTTTACAGCTGGTGTAGTTACCTTCACTTCTTTCACAGATTTCACAACAGGCGCCGTTGCTGCGAATGCGCTCGTGGAGCCGCCCACCACACTTACTACTGCCAACACTGCGATTACTCTTCTTGTCCATTTGATCATTTCAATCACCTCTTCTTTGAAAGTATCTTCATCTTAGCAGGCGATTGCGGGAATTCTGTGGAACAAGTATGAGTAAAATATATGAAAATTGCGTTATAGAATGCGGACGGTGGCGGCATCCTTGCCTATGATCTCCCCATAGTGAACAACGATATCGCGTATCCATTCATTCTTAGAGAATTTACTGGGATCCCGATGCCAGGTTATCAGTGCTTGTGTGTGTCTTATGCCGTTCATGGTTTTTCCAGCCCCAGACCGTTCATTACATAGGGACGAGCAAGGTCTACGAGCAGATCGGGCCGATTATTCTCCCCAGCATTTAACCAATAATGCGCAGCGCCATAGATGGCTGAACCTGTCATAGCCGACATGATCTTTATCTGATGAATGTCCTCCCCATGACAGTTATCCTCCTTAATAAATATGCTTTCTATGGTTTGCTGCAGCAGTTTCTTGATTTTATCATCGACCAGCTTAGCCATTGGATTGGAATCAATTCGGCAGATCCGATAAAAATCTATGATGTATTGGTGCGTCATAATGATCAACTGGCCACAAATATCATCCGTGAACTCCTCTGCATTCACCACTTGCTCAGGAATCCTCTCATGAAAAGCCTGTTCTGTGACTTCGTCCAGCAAAGCATATTTATCTTCAAAATGGGCATAAAAGGTGGCGCGGTTAATGGTAGCTTCCTGAGCGATATCTTTGATGGTGATTGCATCAAAGCCTTTCTTTTGCAGCAAATCTCTGAACGCTGTTCTGATTAACTGCCGGGTGCGCAATACCCTCGGATCTTCCTGATTTACCATCCCTATATCTCCTTATTAAGCATCAATATTCACAATGTGTTGCCTATGCAACTTTCCTCTAACTCTGCCGGTTGAACTCTCAAGTCCGGAATATTATTATCTTATCAAACAGGTGTTGCTTAAACAATCAGTGAGTCATACTTATGTTCAATTTATGAGGAGGATCATTATGAAAGCTATTGCTTTGACAAGCTTTGGAATTCCCGAAGCGCTAGAAGAACTGGAAATATCCGTTCCCGCAATCACCGACACACAGGTTCTCGTCGAAATGCGCGCCTCATCCATCAATCCCGCAGATCAACTATTTCGCAGCGGTGCAATTCTTGAGGGTCCATTGGCCGATAAATTTTCAGATCAATTTCAATTGCCGCTTGTTCTTGGTAATGAAGTAGCCGGTATTGTTACGGAGGTTGGCGGGAAAGTCCGGCATTTCAAGCCGGGGGATCGTGTTATGGGTATGATTCCGCGAGGTTCCTACATGGACTATGTTGCCGTGGAGGAGGATCTTCTGGCCGTTATTCCTGAGAGTCTCTCCTTCGAAGAGGCAGGCGCCGCGCCTGCCGTTGCCCTGCCAGCCTGGCAAGCGCTGTTTGAGCATGGCCAGCTTCAACCGGGACAACGCATCCTTATTCAAGCTGGCGCTGGAGGAGTCGGACATGCAGCAGTCCAGTTAGCCAAGCAGCATGGAGCATATGTAATAGCGACTGCCAGGGATTATAATCACGATTTCGTCAAAGGACTCGGCGCTGACGAGGTGATCGATTATACGAAAGCCGACTTCGCCACTCAAATCACAGAGCCTGTTGATTTTGTATTGGATGCCGCTATGGACTCATCCACTTTCGGTACCGGGTTACCGGGAGACATCGGAAGGAAGAACTACTCGGTCATCAAGGATGGCGGGACCTATATTTCAGTGGTGGCATTCGCGCTCAATGAATACCCGAAGATCCGCGGCATTCACGCCTATTTCTTCCAGGCAAGAGCTAACCGTGCTGATTTTGAATCCATTCTCCGCCGTATGCAAGAGAATAAATTGAATATTCATATCCATGAGGCTTATCCCTTCACTGCCCAAGGCCTGCTTCAGGCGTATCGCAAAAGTGAAGAGCTAACCAAACGGGGGAAAATCATCATAACGAAAAATCTTGGATAAATGCCATGCCTGACGGGATGGGAATTTGTAATCTGCACAAGCGGAAACGGCTTTGCCGTCCATTTTAAGGACGGCACCCGTTTCAGCGAGAAATATAAGGATAAGTTATCGTGTGCAACATATAAATTCTTATATTTTGAAAAAAGGAGCTATCCCAGAAGCCATGAAGCGGCTGCTTGGGATAGCTCTTTACGCTGGAGTAGATTGGGCGTGAGCACTTGGGGGAGGGGGAACGCTCCGATTCGGGCCTCAGGCCTACGTGTGTGCAAATGTATGCTGTTTTCAACATACATTTAGCCCGTGCACCTTCAGCGAGCTCATTGCTCCACAGCCCCCTAAAGAAGTTGGAGTCCTCCCCCACAAAAATGTAGACTAGATATAGGAGGAG
>NZ_JAIEUI010000040.1 GCF_022234545.1 Paenibacillus piscarius | reverse complement strand
CCGAGGTGATTTCTGATACTCACTCGTTGTTCAGTTTTCAAAGATCAAGCTCGTTGTCGGCGGCGATTATCTCGTCACCAGCAACTCTTATAATATATCACGTTGCGCCGATCAATGCAAGCTTTATTTTCAAGCGACTATTTCCAGTCAACTCTTATTCAGCCTACCGCCTCAACAACGCTTTCTTATGATACCCCAAGTCTCTACCAAAAAGCAACCTTTGAATTCAAATAAAAATAACCCGCTTAATCATTAAGCGGGTTACCCTTGAAAACACTTATATAATAAGAACGAATCTTAATAAAATTTCGCTGCAGTATATTTGCTGGCAGATTTGATCAGGCCTGTAGCTGCACTGCTCTTGCCCAGCCCGGCATCAACGGTGGTATCAATAGTCACCCATTTGCCGTCCATGAACACTTCGTTCCAGGCATGGTATGAGGTAACATAGCTTGTATTCCCCATTACCAGTTTGGTTGGAATGCCTTCACTACGGAGCATGGTAGCAAACAGGGAAGCATAATCGTAGCAGATGCCTTTATTGGTAGCCAGCGTCTTATCGTTGTTAGGGATATAATCTGTTGTAACACTGTTCGCCAGCGCATAATCATATTTCACATTGTTAACGATGTAATTATAGATAGCCTTCACTTTGTCTGCATCGGATGTCAGACCTTTTGTTAACTGTGCTGCCTTTTGAACGGCTTTATCGGAAGAACTCCACTTCACATTCTGTACAGAGCTCAGATATACGGCGTTAGCATTACTCATGCTTAGGGATACAGTCTCAGAGGACAGTACCTTGTATTTGTTGCCTGTAGTATTCTCAAGTACTGATACCTTATAAGAGCCATTACCTTGTTGCAGCGGGAACGTCTCAGTTGGTCTGGAAGCGTACAGGTTATAGGTGTAGCTGTTGTTATCCTTGGTAATCATGACCTTCATCTTCTTGTCCTTAGGAACATCGTAGGATACTCCGATGACACCTTGATCAAGTTGTCCTACATTTAACCAGCTTGTATCGGCGTTAGCCGCTTGAGCTGTACCCGTCTGTACTGAAGTTACGAGCACAAAAAGTGTAACCAACATCAAATAAACCTTTTTCATTGGATAAAACCCCTTTCGGTAGCTGGCTGCCATTCTTGCGGGAAGGCCCTGTAGCTTTGCGTCCCTACCTTTCGATAGGTTTGCCGTTATCGTATAAGCTTTATCTGTCCTGACATCTACCAAAAAATGCTAGATAAGAGTTTAGAACAAACAAAAAAAGCCTCTTCATTCGGTAGCTGGCTGCCATCCATGACGGGAAGGCCCTGTAGCTTTGCGTCCCTACCTTTCGATAGGTTTGCCGTTATCGTGCATTAGCTTTTGATAGTTTTATCTTACCATATCTTGTTCTATTATCAAGACCCAAAATGCTAGAATCCTACAAAAATAGACTAAAATTTAATGTTTTTTGCCTAGCCTTGCCTTAATGTGCAGACATCAGCTTAATTTCGCATGAATGATCAGCCGGTGGGTCGGGTCCACAAGCGGATCACAGGTAATGAGGGTCAGGATTTTGTCATCCCCATTTCCCTTAAGCACGGATACATCAGTAGGCTCTACAATGGATACATCGTATACGACATACTTATACTCGTGACCGCTGGTAAGGAGTGTGATCTCATCCCCCTTGCCGACTTCATCCAGTCTGTTGAACAGCCGTCCCGCTGTTCTTGAGCGGTGTGCCGCAATGGCTGCATTGCCAACCTCGCCGATCGGTGCGGTCTCTTTCATGTGCGCTGCAGCATGCTTCATATTCGCCTTGGTTGCGCCTTCCAGCACTGGCAGCTTCAGATCGATTTTGCCGATTTCAATAATGGCTGTTATCTTGCCGCCCAATTCAATATCCGGCGCTTTGGTAGGTACCGGCTCTTCCGCATCCGACTCTTCCGCCAGCAGCTGAGTGACTTCCGCATAAGGCTTGCTTAAATCCGCAGTTGCCGCAGGCGCAGCTGAAGGGGCGATTTCACTGTAGGCCTGCTCCGCCTCTTCCAGCAGCTTCTGCTGCTGTCGGTCCTCGTACCATTCGCTTCCTTTGGGATAGAGCATAATCAGCACCCCGGCAAGAATAATCAAATAGGATAACTTCCGCATGACAATCGCCTCCATAATCTAGATTTGTTGTTCCGCCCCCGGAGCAGATGAATCTGACGGTTACCGGAACACCCATTTACGGCTTCCGAAGAAATTAATAATCACGGTAATGAAGGTGACCAGAACCTTGGCAATCAGCACCTGAATGCCGAGCGAGTCTGTCAACAGATGAATCAGCAGCACCGAAATACCCATTACTATGAGGTTAAGCACAATGAACCGCACCAGTTGCAACCGGTCAAAGCTGTCTGCGCTAACACTGCCCCGGTCGCGGAACGTCACCTTCTTATTCCAGAAAAAGCTGTTGGCTGTGCCGGCACTGTACGAAATGATCTGCGCCGGAGTCGTATAGACCCCGATGGAATGCAGCAGCGTAAATACGGCGAAATCAACCAGTGTATTGAGCAGGCCCACCGCGTTGAATTTCAGGAACTGGATGAAGCCTGCACTCCAAGCCTTATCTGGCATAGCCGCTGTCCTTCCGCGTGTCATCTGTCTCCGCAGCCTCATAACCTCTGGTCTCACGCACGATATATAGCGGTCTGTCCTTGGATTCATCATAGATCCGTCCGATATACTCGCCGATGACCCCCAGCAGCATCAGCACAATACCGTTGAAGAGCAGGTTGATGCCGACGATGGAAGCCCATCCGGGAACGGTCCAGGAGGTGAACACCTTCTGGAACAGCACCAGGAACAGATAGATGAAGCTGGAGAAGGACAGGAAGAAGCCGACATAGGATGCAATCTTGAGCGGTTTATGCGAAAAGGAGGTGATGCCGTCCAGCGCGAAGCGGATCATTTTTTTGAGCGGATATTTGGTCTCGCCGGCGAAGCGTTCCTCCCGCACATATTCCACCATCGTCTGCCGGAAGCCGACCCAGCTCACGAGTCCCCGGACATAACGATTCTTCTCCTTCAGGCCGCGCAGCACGTCGCACACCTTGCGGTCAATCAGGCGGAAGTCTCCGGTATCGGTCGGAATCTCCACACTGGTCATGCTGCTGAGCAGACGGTAGAAGATCTTGGCAGTGGCTTTCTTGAAAAAGGTCTCGCCGTGGCGCTTCAGCCGCTTGGCATAGACGACCTCGTAGCCTTCCTTCCACTTGGCGATCATCTGCAGGATGACCTCAGGCGGGTCCTGGAGATCGGCGTCAATGACGACAACGGCCTGGCCTTCAGCATAATCCATCCCCGCCGTAATCGCCACCTGATGGCCAAAGTTGCGGGAAAAGTCAATCAGCTTGACATGCTCATCCCCATTACTGATTCCGCGCATAATCTCGGCCGTACGGTCCCGGCTCCCGTCATTGACGAATACCAGCTCATAGGTGTCCCCGCACTCATCCATTACTTTTTTGAGCCGCTCATAGGTATGCTGAATTACTTCTTCCTCATTATACATGGGGACAATCACACTGTATCTGGCCTTCACCTTGGGTTCCTCCTATTAATTGTTGTAAGCCGCAGGCTCCCCCCTAGAACACCCAGGAAGGGAACCAGCGCAGTACGCCGGTGATATAACTGCTGTTGACCAGCATGCCGGATAACACCGGATAGAACATGATAAACAGGATAGCAGCTGCGGCAACGTAGCCGTAACGCAGATATTTCACATCACGGAATCTGTCCTCAAGCAGCTTCATGATGTATACGATCGAAAGAATCATGAACGGCACCATTGCAAAATAATGGTACAGGAAGGTCTCGCGCGGGACAAGCATCCATGGAACATACTGCGAGAAGAAGCCGATCCAGATCATATACTGGCTCTTCTCCCGGCGCCGTACGCTGAACCATAAGGCAGCCAGCATCGCGAAGATTCCGGTCCACCAGATTAGCGGGTTCCCCATGGTCACAATGCTGCTGGCCTTGCCTGCAGGCAAGCCGTCACCGCCGCTGAAGAACCATACCGGACGCTTCATGAACGGCCACTCCCACCAGGAGGAGGCGAACGGATGTGTGGCGACAAGCTGGCTGTGATAATTGTACATATTCTTCTGGGCATCGATCAGCCCTTTCACCGTGAAGCCGTCTGCTGAGGCAGTAAGCGACGGAATGAAGGACAGGCTGTATATGATAGCCGGAATGATGACGAAGAATCCGATACAGCTCGCCAGCGTGATGATCGTGTTCTTCCAGAAGGACCGGTCCGCCGTCCGGCAGGCGGCCTTAAGCTCCGGCGAAGCCAGCTTGCCTTCAGCGAGCAGTCGTCCGGCAGCCTTATATTCCCGGTAGCGGTCCAGCAGCGACAGCGACAGCATAATGGCAAGCCCTGCACCTCCATAGGCTACGATCCACTTGGAGGCTACCCCGATGCCGAAGAACAGGCCGGACCAGAACAGCGGAACCAGCGTGGTCCGCAGCGGCACCCGGTAGAAATTCATCGTGAAATACCGCTGCATGAAATAGAACATCAGCATGATGAAGAATACGCCGTATACATCGATGGTCGAGATCCGCGTCTGGGTGAAATGCATGAAGTCCAGGGCGAACAATCCGGAGGCCAGCGCCGCATAGGTTGTTCTGCGGAACAGACGCATCGCCATGATATAGATGAGCGGCAGCATCGCGATGCCGAACAGGGTACCGATGATCCGCCATCCGAACGGATTGACGCCGAACAGCTCCATCCCCACCCCGATCAGCAGCTTGCCGAGCGGCGGGTGCGTATTCTCATAAGGAACAATACCGTGGTAATGTTCATAGGCTGTCCGAGCATGATAGATTTCATCAAAATATGTGCTGTTCATGAAATTCGAGTGGGCCGGAATTAAAGCCTGCTCGTCGAACAGGTTAGCCGGCGCTCCTCTTTTGGCAGCGGCTCCGGCATCCGGGGTAACACTGGCTACAGCAAGCGGAGCCTCCGGTGTGCCCTGCTCATAGAACGCCATCTCATTGAGCGTGAAGCCTGGAGAGGTGACCGTAAGCTTGACGTATCTTGCCGATACGTTAAGCGGCTGATTTTTCCAGATGAAGACATTGCCGACATCCTCGTTCACATCCAGCGGATTACTCCAATTATCAGGGGTCTGGCTGAATTCCAGCTGAAATTTGCCGGTCCCCACCCCGCCGAACACATTGACCTTCTCCAGCTGACGGGTCTGGCCCAGATCCACATAGAAGCTCTCGCCGCTGGCGGCAGGCTCCCATAACGTCTCCGGCGCCTTGCGGTCTCCCAGATGATAGAACGCCAGCGCTCCGTAGAGCACGGTAATCGCCAGCATCCAGATCCAGTCTCTGCGCTGCAGCTTCAACGGGGAACGCCGCTCCGCCTCCGTTAACGGCTTGATTCCCTCCGCAAGCACCACATCCTCCTCATAAGCCTCCTTGGGTGTAACAGGCTCAGGCAGAAGCTTGGCAGACTGGCGGATATATACATCGTACCCCACATAGAGCATATATAATGCAAGAATAATCGTAATAAGAGCAGTCACCAGCACGATTCCGTCTGAAGGCGGGTTGCCGCCGGTATTCAGGAAGGCCAGCGTATAACCTACATTGATATATTGCGTCAGGGAGAATCCGAGGAACAAGGTCAGGAACCGCCGGTCCCGGCTCTCGATGAAGGCGAACAGGGACAGGATCAGTACCGGATACAGGTAACGCTCATGCATTTTGGTCCCGAAGACGAAGACAATGGTGATCAGCACCATCCCGATAAAATAGGACTTGGACAGATTCTTGCGGTCCTTCGAATTGAAGGAATAATACGCCGCCAGCGCAACTGCCGCCAGAATGGCGATAAAGCCCCAGATCCGGTACGGTATCCCCAGCCAGGTTACATCCAGAGCCGACCACATCGGATCGGTCAAGGCATACAGGTTGAAGGCGTTAACGGTAGAGTACGGATAGGACGCCAGGGTGCCTTTGTACAGATTAATGAGTCCTGCAAAACCGCCGTTATTCCAGAAAAAAGGAGCGGCGAGGAGAAGAAAGCTCCCCAGTCCGTACAGCGCCCCCAGCGCGAGCTGCTTCCAGGCCCGGTGATGGTAGTAGGCAAACAGCAGTACCGGCGTGAAGATCAGCGCCTGCGGCTTAATCAGTGTGGCAATGGCAAACAGCACAGCCGCCCGGACAAAAGCGCCATCAGCAATGCCCATAATACTCAGCAGCAGGAAGATCAGGAAAAAGGAATCTGCCTGGCCCCAGGCTGCCGAATCCATCAGCACCGCCGGGTTGAACAGGAACAGCATCATCAGTCCGATGGCCAGGCCGGAACCGATCTTGGCGCGCGCGCTGCGGTAAATGATCCAGCCCAGCACCAGATCCGAGAGAATCGCAGGCAGCTTGAACAGCACGGTCTCTGCGCCAGATCCGCTGGCGAAGCCGAATAATCCGCGAAGCATACTGAGCAGATATAAGATATACAGGTAGCCCGGCGGGTAATCGGCGAAATACCCTTCTTCATAGAATTTGCCCGGACCGAGATCAGTCATGCGTTGTCCCCAGGCCATGAAGGTGTTCATATCATTCTTATAGCCCTGCGCGGTCAGTCCGATCCAGATCCGCAGGATCAACGCCACACCGAATAGAACATACAGCCAGCGGGTATAGATGACCGCCTCCTGCCCCAGCAGACGTTCACTGCGGAAGGCTCTGCGGTACAAAAAAGCAAAAAAGAAGCAGAACACGCCGGAAATCAGCAGGAGCTTAGCCGGTGATACCTTATGCGGCACCTCCGCCGGCTTGTCCCCGCCTCCCGCATTCTCTCCGGCAGCCTGCGCTCCGCTGTCCAGCGAGATAAAATTGCTGCCCTCCGGGACCGTATCAAGCTTCACTACAGACAAATCGTCGAAGTAGGCCTTACCCTGGATCAGATTGGCGTAACCGCCCAGTGCCGCACCGATTCCGACCTCGGTCTGCTGCTTGCCGGTCTGGCCGATGAACTCCAGGTACTGCCAGTCCCCGCCGGTATCACTGGTAGCGGGGTAGCCGCCGCCAATTCCCAGGGGGAAAATATTCGCGCCCAGGCCTTCTCCGGCTGTGCTGGCAACTTTGACATAGCCTGAAATCCGGTAATAGCTCTCCGGCTCGACGGCAATAGTCTGGACCCATTTCAGATGGTTAGGCTCCAGATTCTCAATGACCGCCGCCTTGCTGCCGGAATGGACCTCCTCGGACTGAATCGACATCAGGCCTGCGGCATCCCCGGGAACCCACCGGTCCTGGGTCCAGCCTGCGGGCGCCCCGTCCTCCCCTTCCTCAAAGCCCGGATTCTGCAGAAGGTTCCCTTCCGCATGGATGCTTGCTGCAGGAAGAATGAATAATAAGAGCATCAGTATAACGGTTGCCGCTGCACGTACATTTCTGGTCATCGTTCTACCCTCACCTCATCAATGTTAATCCAGCCATTACCGCCGGTTATGTATACTTCTGCCTGCGCCCCCTGCTCCAGAGTGACTGCAGGAAGCGTGACTCGCTGATAGTCTTCTGCCGCAGGCAGCCCGGCTTCGGCTAGGATAACTCCGGCTGCACGGATGCCGACCCGCCCGCCGCTTCCGCCGCTGCTTGCCATCACAGATAGCCTGTACTCGCCGGCGGGTACGGTGAATGTCTGCGACACGCTGGTGTCAGGCCCCGGATCAAGATATGCCAGCCTGCGGCCGGCATAGGGCTTATTCTCAGCCACGCCCGTTCGCGCTGTGAACGTCCAGCCCGCACCTCCATCTTCAAAGCCCCCGTTCAGCAATTCAGCTATAGCTGTCTTAGATACTGAAGGCGTCCCGCCGGTTCCGGCATCCGTGAGCATTACACTGTAGCCTGAGAAGCGCTTCACCGTATATCCGGTTTCGGCCGCCGGAAGCCCCGCATCATTCGGATAGACGTATGCGGCCCCGGCAGGCACGGTCCCCAGATCCTTGAACCTGTACCTCCCGAAGGAAGCAACCCGCTGGAAGGCTTCTCCCGGATTGGCATATACAACGGATTTCCGGAAATCATGCGGATTGATCTGGTCATAGAACAGCACATAAATATATGGCATATTCACCTGATTCGTAAGATATACCTCTCCGCTGCTGTGATCTGAAGCATACTGCACGGCTTCTCCGAAGGAATCATAGAAGGCCGGAGCGATCCGATCCGGGAATTCGCGGAAATAGCTATTAGCGAACAGGACGAACATAACTCCAAACACAGCCGCCGCCAGGATACCAGCCCACTTCATTCTGCGGGCAATCCAGATGAAGCCGGCACTCACCAGCATAATCAGCGGATAGAAAATAATATTAATCCGGTTAATATTCACCGTGGTAATCCCCGCCAGCAGCACAGCGAGCAGGAACCAGAGCAGCAGGGCCCCTTGGCCTGCGCTCTCCCTCTCCCGCCGCTCTGTCCACCACGAATACAGCACAACAATCAGGCCTAACAGGGCAAAAGGCAGCGCAAGCGGGTAAGCATACCCGTACGGTGAAATAGAGTTCCACGGCAGGCCATCACTTCCGCTGGCCATCAATTTCGCAAAAGCGCTGAAATTATCCGCAGCCGCCTGCCATAACCGGCCGCCGAACACGGAGGATATCTCCTCTACACGCGGCATCGTCAGCTTAGGTATGGTGAACAATGGGGTGGTTATGTCCTTCATAGCGTAACGGTTGATTACAATAAATAGTAATATAGGCAAGGCCATTGCCGCAAACAATAGTGCGTTCCATACAAGCGTCCGTACTCTAAGGACCTTGCTATATAATAGAAGAACCGCCGTGCCGAGTGCAAATAACGGGACAAAAAAGTAGGCCGTCCCATAGGCGTACAGAGAGAGGGCAAGCATGGCGGTAAATGCGTAAAACCAGCGCGGATTCCCGAAGGAGCGCAGCAGAAAATATAGAGCGATCAGGATCATCGTAGGAAAAAGATTCGATTCCAGCGCCCATCTGGACATCATAATATGCCACGGATTCACCGCGATGAAGAACAGGGCAGCCGTCCCCGCACCGGGCGAAGCCGTCAGCCTTCTCATAATAAGGTAGAAAAAGATCATGCCCGCAAGCCCCATCACCACACTGACTAGCCGCACAGACAGCGGTGTCAGGCCGAACAACAGGATGAACGGCATGGATAAGTATGCATACAGCGCATTCTGCCCGCTTCCCCAGGCGATGAGGTGAACAGGCAGATGAATACCGTTGCGGTCTATTCCATAGTGAAGGATAGCATAGGCATCATAGCCGATGGAGGCTTCGTCCTGATTCAGCCCAGGCGGAATAGAGGTTATGTATAGAATGCGGACCAGTGCCCCCAGCAGGAACAGCAGCAGCGGCCAGGGATGATTACGGAAGGACTTGTAAGCTCTATGGTATACGCCGGACACCATTTATCACCTCTTCAACAATATAATCTAAATATTGGTTGAAGAAAAGGCCCGGTAATCCAAAAGAAAACGGCCCCCTCATTCGCATGAAGGGACCGCAGATATTGCAGCAAGGATACCTCTGATACGCTTAGCCCTGGCTGCCGATCAGTACATAACGCAGAATGATCAGAACCGCCAGCACCCACATCATCCAGTGGATGTCGTATTTCTTCTTGCCGGCAACATTGGCTACGCAGGCCAGAATGACATAAGTAACAATCCCGAACGAGATGCCGTTAGCAA
The DNA here is from genome assembly GCF_022234545.1 of Paenibacillus piscarius. Classification (GTDB taxonomy): domain Bacteria; phylum Bacillota; class Bacilli; order Paenibacillales; family Paenibacillaceae; genus Paenibacillus_AQ; species Paenibacillus_AQ piscarius. The sequence continues at coordinate 14,577 of NZ_JAIEUI010000040.1, read as the reverse complement.
TGTTGTAGGTGAACGGCATAATCACGAAGGTCAGGAAGGCCGGAATCGCCAGCACCATGTCCTGGAAGTCGATCTCGCGGATCGATTGGGCCATCAGAACGCCGACAATAATCAGCGCTGCCGCTGTGGCCGGACCAGGAATCAGAGCGACAACAGGAGCCAGGAACAGGGCCAGCAGGAAGCAGATCCCTGTAGTTACTGCCGTCAGACCTGTACGTCCGCCTTCAGCCACGCCTGCTGCACTCTCAACATAAGCGGTAGTTGTGGAAGTACCCAGCATGGCACCGCCCGCAACGGCTACCGCATCTACGAACATCGCATTACCAACCCGCTTCTTGCCTTCTTCCGGGTTCTTCATAATACCGGCACGTTCAGCCGTTCCTACCAGTGTACCGAAGGTGTCAAACAATTCTACGAAGGTGAAGGTGGCAATAGCCGACACGATACCGGTGTGCATAATGCCTTCCCAGTCGAATTCCCAGAAGTTGAGCTGGGTGAAGTCAGGAATCCAAGGGGTCTGCGGATTGCTCAGTGAGCTGAAATCAACAGCGCCCATCAGGATAGCAGCTACAGTAGTACCGAGAATCCCGAACAGGATTGCGCCGCGAACGCGCAGAACCATGAGAATGGAGATCAGCAGCAAGCCGATAATGACGAGCTGAACATTAGTGTTCTCCAGGCTGCCCATGTGAATTACAGTTTCAAAAGAAAGTACATCTGTGAATTTATTAGCAGGAATGTCGCTTCCGGCTTCGACGCCGATCGTCATCAGCCCGCTGTTCTTGAGGCCGATAATGGTAATGAACATCCCGATACCGACGGTGATGGCATGCTTCAGGCTATCAGGAATAGCAGTGAGGAGAATCTGCCGGACCCTAGTGATCGTGAGCAGGATAAAAACAATCCCGGAGATGAAGACAGCGGTCAGACCCATCTGCCAGGTGAACTCATGCTCTGTGGTTGCAGAGGACAGAACTACAGAGGCGAAATATGCATTAAGACCCATACCAGGCGCCAGAGCGACCGGGAAGTTAATGAATACCCCCATGGCAATCGTGAAAATACCAGCGGCCAGCGCTGTAGCCAGGAAGACGGAATACCAGCCCATATCGATGCGGCCGAAGGCAGTCAGGGTGCTTGGATTCACCGACAGAATATAAGCCATTGCCATAAACGTGGTGATCCCGGCCATGATCTCTGTGCGTACTGTGGTGCCGTTCTCTTTCAGCTTGAAAAAGCGGTTCAAATGGTTCTCCCCCTAAGGTTATATGTTGTGCCGATACAGCAACACAGGAAGCCGGCATCTGGGAAGATACCGGCCCGACAAAGAGATGGCTGCCCGGAATCCCGGATATTTCCCGGTCCTTCCAGATGAAGCTGCTCTTCTTAATCGTAGCCAGGTCATTACGGTGACCTCGTAGAGACTTCCGGGCCCATTCCCGGAATTATACGAATATATATTTGCTGTAGCGCTTTATCATTTTAGGGGGAGATGACATCACTTGTCAATGATAAATACGAACGTTATTCAGCAATTCAAGATTAATGTTCGTAAATTTAACATTTTCCTCAAATAAAATACGGGGGTTTCGGTATCGAGCAGGAAGCTCAGGATAACTCTGGAAAATCAGGTATAGACTCGGCTTCATAGATATGTTAACCTGTACTTGTTCTGCGGTTAGCAGACAAATTTCTTATGAGTTCCTTATACGAAAGGGGATGTTCTAATTGGCTACTACTTATATGGTGGTTTCAGTCTAACAACTGAATAGCGGGTATACCTCTCATTTACGGGCATTATGCCTGTATTATTTGGTATGCCATCCCAAGTAACCTTTCGTGAATATTGCTGTTTATGGGATACGATGAAGGTCGTATCTTTTTTGCGTCTTAATGCCGTTGAACAGCAGCTTCTATTTGAGGCTGCTGTTCCGCGGCATTTTTGCGTCCACCAAACAACAGGATAAGGAGCTAAAGCCCAAAAACATGATTAAACTTACAACCTATGGCTACACCGGAATAGAGGAAATCCCCGCCGGGCTATTGCCCGGCAGAATTACAGAGCTGCGGCGGGAGCGCTTCACCGTGATCACCGAACAAGGCGAGTTGACCGCTGTACTCAAAGGCACGTTCTATCACAGCGCGGAAGCCCGCGCAGACTTCCCGTGCGTCGGCGACTTCGTCCTGCTGCGTCCGAACGAAAGCGGGGAATCGCTCATTACAGCGCTTCTCCCCCGCCGATCCAAGTTCTCGCGTGCGAATTATTCGGGCCATGCCGCAGAATATACCCGAACCGTTCTGGAACAGGTCGTAGCCGCCAATTTCGACTATGTATTTATCCTGTCCTCCCTGAACAAGGATTTCAATGTCACCCGCATGTTGCGTTATTTGACCCAGGCCAGGCAGAGCGGCGGCCAGCCGGTCATCATTTTAACCAAGGCCGATCGTTCTCCTGATTATCATCAGCAGGTTGCAGAGGTCATTCGCAGCATCCCGAATGTTCCGGTACACGCAATCAGCAGTCATGCCGGGCTGGGATTAGATGAGCTGGCCCCCTACCTGCTGCCAGGCAAGACCATGGTCTTCCTCGGCATGTCCGGGATCGGCAAATCCTCTCTGCTCAATGCTCTAATGCAGCAGGATGTCATGAAGGTCCAGACGATCCGGGAGGACGACAGCCGGGGACGGCATACCACCACCCACCGCCAGCTGTTCATGCTCCCTTCCGGCGCCATGGTGATTGATACGCCCGGAATGCGTGAGCTGGGGCTGTTCGACGCCGGGGAAGGTATCCGCGCAGGCTTCACTGATATAGAGGACTTGTTCGGCGGATGCCGGTTCAGCGATTGCCGCCATGAAGCCGAGCCGGGCTGTGCGGTACTTGCTGCCCTTGCGGATGGTTCCCTGACGCATGAACGCTGGGAGCGCTACCAGGCCCAGCAGCAGGAGAACCAATTCGTTCAGAACAGAACACACTATCTCAGGCACAAGGATGCCCGGAATCAGTCTGCTGCAATGCAGCGCAAGCAAATGAAGAAAAACGGAGGACGATACCAATGAACATAAACCAAGATGCTTTATATATTGCTCTATCTGAGCTTTTGAATACAACGATTACCTCAGCGGATTACGAAACGCTACAATTACACGGCGGAACTGTGGGGGATGTGCAATTGGTCACCGGAAACGCTGCAAGTGCTGCCGGGGAGAGCCTGCCGTTCCGCATAGTACTGAAAATTCAAAAGAAATGGGAACGTTACAATGACCCGGATTCATGGCGGCGGGAATATGATCTCTATGCTTCTGAGCTGGGAGCAACCTTCAATGAAACCTTCCGCTGGCCGGTGTGTTATCACGCGGAGATGAATGATGAAGAGAATGAGTACCAGCTGTGGCTGGAATATATCGATGGCATCTCCGGCCTGAAGCTGACGGGTGATATGTACGAGCAGGCGGCGCTGGAGCTGGGGCGCTATCAGGGCAAATTATACGCAGAGCAGCCGGAGGTGCTGAAGAGCCTGACTAATCTAAGTCATGCGGATCTAATGAAGAACACGTATCTGCATTACCGGTCATGGCCGGTCGTGTACGACTATATCCGCTCAGAGGACTGTGAGTTCCCGCAGCATGTGCGGCAGATGCTCATCGATATTGATGAACAGTCGGATGACATTTTCGCCCGGATGGAGAGCTTGCCGCTGGTGTTATGCCACCGCGACTTCTGGGTAACCAACATCATCTATGATCGCGGGACCATCGCGCTGATCGACTGGGATACTGCGGGCTGGGGCTACCTCGGCGAGGATATTGCCAGCCTGATTGCGGATGAGGCGGATCTGGACCGCATGGCTGAATACTACCAGCGCTGCGTCCCTGCTTATTACCAGGGCTTCGCGGAGTATGCGGGCGGGATCGCCCCGCTTGACGGGCATTGCATCTACGAGTTTATCCTGCTTGTGTTCGGATATAGACTGGTGGAAGGTTATCTTCTTTCTGAGGAAGATGACGATAAGGCGGAGAATCTTCGTACGCTTGAGAAGATTTATGAGCTGAAGAGCTTGTAGCACGCGGCATAATGAGGCATAACGCGATATAAACCGGAATATAGCGGCCTATATATAAGAAGAACTCCAGCTCCCTGATGAGGGGCTGGAGTTTTTTACATCCAATCCATATAGTGGTCTGCTAATTCTTGCAGATTGTTGATGAACCTTCCCAGATGGAAGCCGTCACAGACAGCATGATGTACTTGCACCGCAAGCGGCATGAGGATTTTATCTTCCTGACGGATGAATTTCCCGATCGTAAATATAGGTAACAGGTATAATCCTTCGTTATAGACATTCAGGTTAAATGCTGTGAAGTCCGTCCAGGGAATACTTGAGATATTAAATGTATTCCGTGGCATATGAGGCTTCGGCATCATACTTGTTGAACCGGAATATGTGGAAATGTCTTGCATACACTCATGATAAAACTTCGCGAAACTGGAATCATATCCGGTCCAAATGCTTGAGAAGGTCTCATTATCTTGATTGAAAACCGTGTAGCTGGGGCTTAACTCATTCCAGTATCCCAGACGGCCGTCACTGTCGTGATCCATCCGGAATTCCTTCTGGCGATTCACAGCGGTTGTGATCATATAGATCAAGGCTGGATATATTTTGTGACTCCGCCTGCTCATTTCATGCTTGAGAAACGTAATATCAATATTCGTAGTTAAGCTATACGTACAGCGTAAATTCTGAATATAGTGCAAATAGTATTCTTTCCGATTCCACTGGTCGATATCTAATAAATTGAAGCCCATATTCCCCTCCTTCTTATTCCATAAAAAAACAAAGCACACCGGCAGAAGAACAACTTCAGACCGGTGTGCTTCTTCATACTAAACGACTGCAACGCATCTATTTCAAAGGTTGAAATAGCTACATTTTCTATGGAACGAGCCTGCTTCCGTTATTCCCACTCAATCGTCGCAGGCGGCTTGGAGGTAATGTCGTACACGATGCGGTTCACGTTGTCCACTTCGTTGACGATACGCACCGAGATTTTCTCCAGTACATCCCATGGGATACGCGCCCAGTCGGCGGTCATGCCGTCGATTGAGGTTACCGCACGGATACCCACGGTGTAGGAATACGTACGCTCGTCCCCCATTACGCCGACACTCTTCATGTTAGGAAGGGCAGTGAAATACTGCCAGATCTCGCGGTCAAGGCCAGCCTTGGCAATCTCTTCACGCAGGATATAGTCGGAATCACGGACGATCTGCAGCTTCTCTTCAGTCACTTCACCCAGCACACGAATCGCCAGACCCGGACCCGGGAACGGCTGACGCCACACGATGGCATGCGGCATTCCCAGCTCCTCACCGAGCTTACGGACCTCATCCTTGAACAGGGTGTTCAGCGGCTCGATCAACTGGAACTTCATGTCCTCCGGCAGTCCGCCTACATTGTGGTGTGACTTGATGGTCTGCGCAGTTGCTGTACCGCTCTCTACAATATCTGTATATAGCGTGCCTTGGGCCAGGAAGGCGAAATCCCCCAGCTTGGCCGATTCTTCGTCGAAGCAGTAAATGAACTCGTTGCCGATGATTTTACGTTTCTGTTCGGGATCGGACACACCGGCCAGCTTGCCTAGGAAGCGGTCGCGGGCGTCGATTTTGATCACATGGATATCGAACTTGCCGACAAAAGTCTCCATGACGCTCTCTGCCTCACCCTTGCGCAGCAGGCCGTGGTCAATGAACATACAAGTTAACTGGTCGCCGATGGCCCGGTGGATCAGCATAGCCACTACAGAAGAATCCACGCCGCCGCTGAGCGCACACAACACCTTTTTGTCGCCAACCTTGTCCCGGATATCCTTAACAGCATCCTCAATGAACGATTCCATCGTCCATTTGCCTTCGCAGCCGCACACCTCATACAGGAAGTTCGAGATCATCTCGTTACCCTTGATGGAGTGGCGCACCTCAGGGTGGAACTGGACGGCGTACAGCTTGCGTACATCGTTGCTCATGGCTGCAATCGGAGCGCTCTCTGTGCCGGCATCCAGCTTGAAGCCCGCCGGAAGCTCGACCACATGGTCGCCGTGGCTCATCCATACGGTCTGCTTGCTCTCCAGACCGGCAGCGAGCACGGAGCTAGGTGCAAATTCAACATCCGCTTTGCCGTATTCACGCTTGGATGCCCGTTCCACCTTACCGCCCTGCTGCTGCGCCATCAATTGCATCCCATAGCAAATGCCGAAAATTGGCAGTCCCAGTTCATAAATCGCCGGGTCCACATGCGGTGCGTCCTCGGCATAGACACTGCTTGGCCCGCCTGAGAACACGATGCCCTTAGGTGATAATGCCTTAATCTTCTCCATCGGTGTATTGTACGGCAGAAGCTCGCTGTATACCCCCAGGTCACGGATTCTGCGCGCGATAAGCTGGTTATACTGTCCCCCGAAATCCAGAACAACGATAATTTCATTTGGCTTGTTCATTACTTGCCTCCCTTGATTATTGGATTCATTATACTCATGGTTAATTCTCAGCGTCAAGGAAATGGAACCCCTCCGCTTCAAGGATTTGGGCTGGCCGGGGCGGGGGTGGAGGGAATACGGGCACGGGGGAAAGAGTGCGGAAACAGGCTTGCGGCTATCATAGTACGGAATACCTGCAGATGAGCAAATGTATGCCGGTTCACCGCTGCCGGGAGCCTATACCAGGTTATGGGGATACAGAGAAGAATTACAGCTCCGGCTGGGGGTGTAGCGTTAGGTATGGGAGCATTTGGACAGGTGCCATCGTACCGCCGAATGTGGTCGGTTTTTCGATTACATTGGGAGCGGGGGCCCGCGCAGTGCTGAATGTGGTCGGTTTTTCGACTACATTTGGCCCAGGTGCCTAAGCAGCACCGAATGTGGTCGGTTTTTCGACTACATTGGGGGCGGGGGCCCGCGCAGCGCTGAATGTGGTCGGTTTTTCGATTACATTGGGAGCGGGGGCCCGCGCAGCGCTGAATGTGGTCGGTTTTTCGACTACATTTGACCCAGGTGCCATAGCAGCGCTGAATGTGGTCGGTTTTTCGACTACATTGGGAGCAGGTGCCCGCGCAGTGCTGAATGTGGTCGGTTTTTCGACTACATTGGGAGCGGCAAGCTTAGCCGTCAAAAAGACGTCCGCTGCACACGCAGGGACGCCTCTTACGGATCACGTCAGATGGAAGGTAATCATCAGGCACCGGGCCAGGAAAGCCTCCGCGTCGATAGGATCGGCAGCGCTGGAGGGGGCGCTGCCGGGGCCCGCGGCTGCTGAAGGCACAGCGCCTTCGGGAACCGCCGCTGATGGCCCGGCGCGCCCGGGGGCCGCCGCCGGCAAAGGCACGGCGCCTCCGGCGCCATACGCCAGGGTCTCCCACTGGCGTACAAACCCCCGGACCGCGGCGCGCAGCCGCCGGTCCGCAATCGCCAGGGAGTCTGCATACTCCCTGGCGGTGACCCCGGGCGGCGGCGCTCCATACCGCGCCGCCAGCCCGTGCCAGGCCAGCGCGGCGGCGCGAAGCTGCCGCTCACGGCCCAGCCTGCCGGCGCGCCGCACCGCCGGCAGCAGAGCCAGGCTGCGCCGCCAGCGGACCGCGGCGGCCAGCACCAGCGCCGCGGCGGCAAGCGGCGCACGGTCCGGGCCGCCCGCCTGCGGCAGGGCGGCGGGCAAGGCGTCCGCATGCAGCGCAGCGGACGCACGGGACGGCGGCGGGGCAGGAGCCGCCGCCACAGCAGCCGCCGCGCCTGCGGAAGCGGCGGCTGCGGCGGGCGTGGGGTCGAAGGGGACCCAGCCCGCGCCGGGGAAATACACCTCGGCCCAGGCATGGGCATCGCCTTCGGTGATGGTATAGCGCTGCGGCACGGAGCCGGGCACGGGGGTTCCCGGGCCGTAGCCCTGCACATAGCGGGCCGGAATGCCGCTGCTGCGCAGCAGGACCGTCATGGCCGTGGCGAAATGCACACAATAGCCCTGCCGCGTTGCAAAGAGAAAGTCGTCCGTGAATTCAGCGCCGGACGGAGGCACCCGGGTCTGCAGAGTATAGGTATAGCGGCTCTGCAGATAATCCGCTACCGCAGCGGCCGCATCATAACGGGTAGCCTGCGCAGCCGTGAGCTGCTTGCCCAGAGCACGCACCCTGGCCGGCAGCGTGGCGGGGAGCTGCAGATACTGGCTTGTGACCGGGTCAGGATCATCTTCCTTCACCTTGCGCAGCACCGCAGGGTCGGTCACCGGAAGTACCGATTTAACCGTGTACTCGCTCACCCGGGCAGAGCCATACACCTCCGGCAGCCGGAAGGTGAGCCGTTCCGGGTTCGCAAGCACATACCCCAGCCGGCTCCCGTCCGTGAGCAGAATATTCAGCACATCCGCTATAGCACCTGCGCTGAACAGCGGAAGCCCGCCGGCGGTAGGCCGGGTGAACTGAATCCGCCGGGTCAGCGTCTCTGCCCCGGCAGACGCCGCGCCGGAAGCAGCAGGAACGGCTTCCGGCAGGCGCAGCAGGTTCAGCGGGCTATATGCGGCTCCGCTCCTGATCCAGCGGCGGCCGTCATAATAGGCCATACTCTCCCCCCGGAGGATGTATGGCCGCGGGGAAGTCACGCTATAGACAGCTTCCCTTCCGGGAGATAACGCCATACCCAGCTCATGGTCCTCAAGGCTGTAGCCGGTACTGCCCGCCAGAGGTCCGGCTGCAGACTCCTCTTGCTGCGCTTCCGCCCAGTGCTCCAGCCGGCTTAGCACCGGCTGCAGTGTGACGGGAACCGCCGGACGCGCGCCAAGCCCCAGCCCGGCAATCCACGCGGCCAGCGTCAGCAGGGCCGCCGCAGCGAAGCTCCAGGCGCCCCAGCGCCCATAAGGAAGGGCCGGACTGCCGGTCCGCTCCTGCAGCCGGAGCAGGCCGCTTAAAGAGCGCAGCCAGAGGATCAGGCCGGCAGAGAGCAGAATCCCGCCGGATGTATGGACCCTGTAACCCATATCCAGCACCAGCAGATACGCCAGAGTGACCGCGGCGAACAGGGTCATACTCCCTCTGTACAGGGCTAACTGCTGGACAGAGGAGACCAGCAGCCCCCAGCCCAGCACCAGAATCAGCAGCCTGCTGTCCTCGCTTAATGAAGAGATCCGCCCGGACAGAAGCAGCAGGGCGTCGGCTCCAATCTCCCGGGCATAGCCGCGCAGCCAGCCGCCTCCTCCGCTTATGTTGCAGAGCCGGTACCAGGCCAGGAAGATCAGCAGCACCTGCCCGCCTGCCTGCACCAGCCGGTGCAGCTGAAGACAGCCCCAAGCCAGAATCAGAACGGCCAAGAGCATGAGGACCTGCAGAAGCTGCACATGGTTCCCTGCCCCCAGGTGGTAGAGCGGCCGCAGCCACAGAGCGAGAATGCCCAGAATCGCCAAAGAGAACAGGCCGCGATAGTACAGGGGACCCGTCTGGTCCTCCCTTGTATCCGCGAAGCTGTTCTCTGCCGGGTCCTCAAAGGGGCAGTCTTCATCCGGCATAGCCGCAACATGAGGCCGTTTCATCAGGAAGCCCATCAATCCGCCCCCTTGTACCCTTGGACTGGTGACGGCGGACAGGTATGACTCAGGCAATGCAGATTCGCGCCGAGCCGCATCAGGCTCCCGGCGATCGAATCTGCTGCGGGAGGCGGCGGGCTCCAGGAAGCGGCGGGCTCCCCCTGCACGGGGCCTGCGGCCTGCCTGTTGCTGCGGGAGAACTCCGGACCGGGATCTGCCGGTCCTGCGGGACTGCGTACAGGACTTCCCGCTGCTCTGTTGCCCGGAGAAGGCTGATCCCAGACATAATACAGCTCCACCCGGATGCCCTGAACGAGGAAGCGGGCAAGCGTCCGCGCAGACTCCTCCTCCAGCCTGCCGGTAATCACTGATACCGTCATGCCGGGCAGCCAGCTCTGCGCCGCAGCCTCCAGCAGGCTGGCCAGACTCTGTGCACCGGCCGGCTCGATCTCGGTAAGCAGATCCTGCACCCTGCCGGGAATCCGGCCGAGCCCTTCATGCCTCGCCATCCCCTCCGGCCAGCCGCCGCTGAAGAGCTGTACATAGCTGCCTGAACGCTCGGCGGATAGCATCAGCCCCATCGTGGCCGAGACCGCCTGCTCGAAGGCGGGAACCGTCTTCCCGCGCTGTCCGCGCGGCACATATGAGCCGGGCGGAACCGTATAATCCTCCGGGCTGTTTGCAAGCACGATGCAGGTCATGCACCCTGTCTCCCGTTCGGCCACCCGGCTCTGCAGAGCGCCCTTGCGGGCGCTGCTCTTCCAGTGAATCCGGTTAAAGGGATCGCCGGGAGCGTAGTCGCGGATATCCGCCGCCTGCGGATTGCTGTGCCTGCCCTGCCGGGGCCGCAAATGCTCACGAGGCAGCATGCCCTGGCCGGGCAGCACATCATTCACATACAGCGCCCTTGGCAGCACCTTGAAGCTCTCCCTGCCGGCCGGCTGGCAGCCTCCGGTGAACAGCCCCGGAAGATCGCCCCAGGTCACACTGCAGCCGGTCAGATGATGGATTCCCCTCGGGACGGACTGTAGAGTATAAGAATAGGTGAAGGAGCGCCGGAAGCCGGGGAACAGCAGCTCCTGATGGCTGCCCCCGCTCCAGTAGTCGGTAACAATCATCCAGGGCAGCGGAAGGCGCGTGGTCAAAGAAAGCTGCACCTCGACAACGGCATTCTCTCCGGCGGACAGCCTTGCCGGCGATATCGTGCGGTGCACAGTGACTCTGCGGGGGCCGAAGAGAAGCAGCAGCAGGCCGCCCGCCATAAGCACTCCGCCCGCCGTTAACAGCAGCAGCAGCGATTCCCCCCCGCGCCACAGATACAGCCCGCTGCCGGAAGCCATCAGGAACAGCATCCGGCCCCATTCCGTTACAGCGCGGCGGACGCGCCGCCGGGAGAACATAGCGGCTTCTTCCGCCCGCCCATATGCATTACTGTGTATATCTTTGTACAGCTTCGGATCAGTCACGGATGATGACAATGAGGACACCCTTCCTGTGGTCATAGACTAGCTCCCCGTCACAGGCCGGCAATCCACTGGCTGCAAGGCTGACAGGACAGGAGCCTGTTACGTTCTATTCTTCCCACGAACAAGGATGCCCAGACCTCATGAGATCTCATTTTGCCTGAGCGGGACCTGCCTTTTGTTACTGTCTTCTAACTATTGAACTTGGCCACCCGGTTTAAGCAGCCTTCACTATGCGTACGTCTGCATGTACTGTGGCTTCTACAGGAGGATGCCCCGCCGCTTCCAGCAAAGCCCGCAGGGGAACCCAGAGCGATGAATCAATGAGCTGTACAGACGCAGGTATAAGCTCCGCCTTACCGTCTTGACTGCGGATACTAATCTCCTGCCTCACCGAATCCAGCGTCAGGCTGCGCCCGTTCCAGAGGACCGTTCCGCTGCGTTCCTCCGCATTCCAGCCTACCGCTCCGCCCAGGCGTTCCACGGCGGTACGGAGCGGGACCACATATTGTCCGTCCTCTACCCGGTATTCTCCCGGCTCAAGTCTCGCCTTCGCCCCTCCCACCTCCAGCGCAAGCGCTTTGCCCGGGGTAACCAGCGCGGCATTCGGCACAATATTGGCAGTGATCCAGGCCTCGGACGGCTTCGCCCGGTGCAGAGCAGCCGCCTTCGCAGACACCCTGAACTGCACCGGCTCACTCTGCGCATCCAGCAGCCCGAACTCGTAACCGGCTGCCTTGTAGCGTTCAATAATCGCCGGGAGTGCCTTGGCGCTCTGTTCATGGCCCGAGCCGTCATGCAGCAGCACCACCACGCGGGGCGAGGAGAGATCAGCGGCCGAATTCCGCAGAATCTCGGCCGCAGGAACTCCGCGGCGGCGCGAATCACCGCTGTCCACCGTCCAGTCCATTACGGTATAGCCGGCCTGCTTCAACAGCCCGAAATACGTATTGTCGAAATGATCAAAGGTTCCGCCCGGAGCCCGGACCAGCTGCGGACGGAACCCGGTGATCTCCAGCACCGTCTTCTCCGTCTGTTTGATCTGGCGCCAGAATTCCGTGAATCCGCTATATAGATCATGATAATTATGATTATAGGTATGATTGCCGATGGCATGTCCCTGGTTATAGACGGCATTAACCAGCTCAGGACGGCCTGCCGCCTGCTCCCCCAGCATGAAGAAGGTGCCCTTCACCCCCTGCTGCTGCAGGATGCTGAGAACCTCAGGAGTGACTGCGCTCGGCCCGTCGTCGAAGGTCAGATAGACCACCTTATTCTTCTTACCCTGCGCAGCGGGAGCCGGAGCCGCGGCCTTGGCGGATAAGGCCTGGATATGCGCCTTCTGCGGCTGAAGGGCTGCCTTCCCGGACGCTTCAGGTCGCAATTCTTGCACCGGGGCAGTCGGAGGATTATTCTTAGAGAGTAGAGGTAAGGCCTTGCCGGCCTCAGCCTGCCGGGAGACCGTATTCTGCAGAGCAGAGAGATTCCCCCTTCCTTCATAGGCTGACACCCCCACACTGAGCACTACTGCAATCACCAGCAATCCGCAGATTACCATGCGGCGGATAGATTTTCCCAGGCTTCCCTTCATCATCTCTACCTCCAGCATTCTATTGGCGTAATTCGCCATTTGGTAGATTGTATGAAGACAAGCCCCGGTTTAGAATTGGCTCACAGCCTTTGGAGAGTGAAGAATCGATGGAAATGCTGAAATGGATACAGGAATTGTTCGCCAGCTATGGATATAGCGTATTGTTCTTCGGGCTTCTGCTTGAATTTATTGCCCTCCCCTTCCCGGGAGAGACCACCATGGCCTTCGCTGGCTTTCTGTCCTTCACCGGAAGGCTGGATTTCTTCACGCTGGTAATTGTAGCTTTTGCAGGGACGACGATCGGCATGACCATCACATATTTCATCGGTCATAAGGCCGGGCTGCCCTTCATCCAGCGCTACGGCAAATGGTTCCTGTTCTCCCCGGCCAAGCTGGAGAAGACGCAGCGCTGGTTCGAGCGGTACGGGAGCATCCTGATCTCCATCGGTTATTTCATACCCGGCGTCCGCCACTTCACCGGCTACTTCGCCGGCATCATCGCCCTGCCCTTCCGCAAATTCGCTGTGTACGCTTATGGCGGTGCCTTATTTTGGGTTGTCCTGTTCCTGGGTATCGGCAAAATCTTCGGCCCCCAATGGATGGGGATTTTCCATTTAATTGAAACCTATGCCCTATGGATCGCCCTGGGTGTTATTGTTATAGCGGCAATCATTATTCTGTACCGTTACCGGGTTGCCCTCCGCCAGCGGCTGCTGCGCCGCAAGCCTGCAGCCCCGCTCAAGACCAAGGTCAAGGAGACCTCCAAGAACCGCTGAGTCTGATTCCGAAAGAAGGTATCTCTATGAAAATCGACCGTCTTCTCTCCATCGTCATCCTGCTGCTGAACCGGCCGCTGATTCAGGCCAAGGAGCTGGCCGATATGTTCGAGGTGTCAGTGCGCACGATTTACCGTGATATCGAGAGCATCAACGGCGCCGGAATTCCTGTCGTCACGTACCAGGGCTCCGGGGGCGGCATCGGATTGATGCCGGGTTACCGGCTCGACCGCAACGTCCTGTCTGAGCGTGAGCTGGCTGATATTTTTACCGCGCTGCAGAGCGTCTCGTCCTACGGGGGGGGGGGCCATCAGCTGCTAATGGATAAGATCAGCAGTGTAATCCCGCCGTCCCAGATGGAAGCCTTCCGCAGCAAAACGACCCAGATGATCGTCGATCTCTCCCCCTGGGAGCTGATGACCCCCTTGGAGGAGCGGATCCGCCTGCTGAAAGAAGCGCTGGAGGAAGCCGTTACCGTCACTTTTGAATACATATCCGCTGAGGGCCGGGTCACCCGGCGCACGATTGAGCCTTATACGCTGGTCCTTAAGGGACAGTCCTGGTACTTGTACGGCTTCTGCACCGAACGCCAGGATTTCCGGCTCTTTAAGCTGCTGCGGATGAAGGCGCTGATGAAGGAGCGGCGGCCGTATACCCGCCGGGATATTCCGCTGCAGGAGCTGCCTTGGGGTGACGGCTGGAAAGACCCGCAGCAGACCGCAGCGCTCACACTGCGTTTCGCCCCGGAGGGCAGACATCTGGCCGAGGAGTACTTCGACTGTGAGACGCTTCAGCCGGACGAGCACGGCGGATATACCCTTACCGTACATTATCCCCAGAACGAATGGCTGTACGGATTCCTTCTGAGCTTCGGAACGGTGCTTGAGGTGCTGGCGCCGGCGCATGTCCGCCGCAGATTGGGCGAGGTAGCCCGCGGCGTCGCGGCGGCCTATGCCTCAGACCTAACAGAGCCGCAGTAATCCCGGTGCTCAGGACCTTCTGCCGCTGTAACTATACCCCTCCATTTCGTCTTTTTCTTGGCAGGTAAATGAACTTGAATCTATGCTGTCAGGTTTGCCGGTCTATACTGTAAAAGAGCAGCCGGCTCATAATAACCCCATCTATATAAGTTGAACTAAAGGAATTCATTTCCACACCGTCGAATAAAAGAGTATAACCTAAAAGCGA
>NZ_JAIEUI010000003.1:168499-528393 GCF_022234545.1 Paenibacillus piscarius | reverse complement strand
TTGATCGTCTTTGTCTTCGTTTAGAGAACGACCGACTTACTGAATAATTCTAGTTCAACTTATATAGCAAAAAAGACGATCCGGCAACCGTTAACGGTTCATGCGGATCGTCTTATTAATACTGTATACGCGCTTATGCCCGCTGTGATTTCGCCAGGTTCGGCTTCGGCTGTCCGCCTTCCGCTTCTTCCGTCTTCAGGAAGTCCGGCTGCGGTGAGGTCTTGCGGATGAACAAGGCCAGCACCAGGGCAGCCACCGTCACCCAGGTCGCCACCGCGAAGGCATGCGTAATCCCGTTAATGGTCGCGTCTTGCGTCAGCTTCAGCATCGCTGCCTTGTCGCTCTTCGAGACCGCACCGCTCACCAGGGCATCTGTGATGGTGCTCTTCGTGCGGTTGGTCATCAGGCTGACGAACAGCGCCATCCCCAGTGCACCGCCAACTGTACGCAGAGTGTTGGACATGGCCGTACCGTGGGAAGCGAGACGCTGCGGCAGCTGGTTCAGGCCGGCCGTTACGATCGGCATCATCAGCATGGACATGCCGAACATCCGCGCCGTGTAGGTCAGAATCAGATGGGTATAAGTGGTATCTGTGCTGATCCGGCTGAATTCCCAGGTGGTTACGGTGGTGATAGCCAGACCGATGACGGCCAGCCATCTGGCTCCGATTTTATCGAAGATAATCCCCGTAATCGGCGACATAATGCCCATCAGCACCGCACCCGGCAGCAGCATCAGTCCGGATTCCATCGGCGTAAAGCCGCGGATCGTCTGCAGATAGATCGGCAGCAGAATCATACCGGCATACATAGCCATCGTCACGATGATGTTGATTACAGTCGTGAGGGAGAACATGTTGTAACGGAAAATGCGGAATTCCAGCAGCGGCTTATCGGTGGTCAGCTCCCGCCAGACGAACAGCGCGAGGGAGACCACACCCAGGATGAGACAGAGAACCACAGTCGTGCTGCCCCAGCCGTCCGTTCCGGCATCGCTGAAGCCGTAGAGCAGCCCGCCGAAGCCCAGGGTCGACAGGATAACGCCGGGCTTATCCAGCCGCGGGGAAGTCAGCTTGCCAACATTCTGCATCGTCTTCATGCCAAGCAGCATCGAGAAGATCGCCAGCGGGAGCACGATATAGAACAGCACGCGCCAGGAGTAGTTCTGAACCACCCAGCCGGACAGGGTAGGCCCGACAGCAGGGGCAAAAATCATCGCAACCGCCATCAGCCCCATGGCCTTGCCGCGCTCTTCAATCGGGAAGATACGCAGGAACACAATGTTCATCAGCGGCATCAGAATCCCGGCGCCCACGGCCTGAATGACTCTTCCGACCATTATCATCTCGAAGCCTGTTCCGATCGCACAGACCAGCGTACCTATGGAGAATAGCATCATTGCCGTTGTAAAGAGCTGGCGGGTTGTAAACTTCTCCACCAGATAGGCGCTGACCGGCACCAGCACCCCGTTCACCAGCATGAAGCCGGTGGTCAGCCATTGGGCTGTATTGGCGAGGATATTAAGGTCCTCCATCATTTTGGGCAGCGCCACGTTCATCAGTGTCTGATTGAGCAGCGCCACGAAGGCGCCGATCAGCAGTGCGGCGATAATCGGTCCTCTGCGGACCGTCTTGGACGTTGCAGGGCCAGCAGTTATTGTACTCATAGCTTCTTGTTGTCTCTCCCTTGTTCTAGAATTCGGATAATTTCACCATGCAGCCGCAGCAGCTCCTGTGCATCCTCTGCGGGAAGCTCAGCCAGAGGCTGCACATGCCGCCGGAATGACTGTCTGCTGAGCTCACGGATTTCCTTGCCCTTCTCGGTCATGGCCAGCTTGAAGCTGCGTCTGTCGCTCTGCGAGCGTTCCCGGGTAATCAGTCCGGCCTTCACCATCCGGTCCACCACCCCGCTGGCCGCGCTGTTGCCCAGATGCAGCAGATCAGCAAGCTCCGTGATGCCGACATCAGGATGCATCGCCAGCTTACGCAGCACCATGAGCTGGGTTGAGGTAATATTAAGCTCTTCCGCATACTTCCACAGAAGCTGCTGGAAGTTATGGGTGATGCAGCGGAAAGAGGACAGAATATCGTCCAGCTGTTTTTCCTTTTCCTCCAAGCCTATCTCCCTCCACAAGCAGGATATTACTTCGTATACGAACTATTTACTTCGCATGCGAACTATTTTACTATTTACCTATTTAACCGTCAACAATGAATTGCAGAAATTTTCTGAAAAAATACGGAAAGAAGGCATGAAAATGAACCAGGAACAGCGGAATCACTGGAACGGGCAGCATAAAAAATTATCAGAGATCATTGTGAGACCTGAAGCGCATGCGGAAGCGGTCACGATTTTCCTTGCGCTGCATGCTGCCCTGTACGCTTCAGAAGACAGCTGCAGAGAGCCGGCAACGTATGAGGATTACTTGTGGGATCAGCTGCTGGAGCCGACCGTGCGCAGCTATCCTGTGAAGACTCCCGGCAGCCGTAACTCCATCGCCTGGCATCTATGGCACAGCGCACGGATTGAGGATATTACCATGAACCTGCTGGTTGCGGACCGTGAGCAGGTGCTGCATTCCGCTCAGTATGCCCGGAAGCTGGAGGTCCCTTTCATTCATTCAGGCAACGGGATGAGTGAGCAGGATATCGCCGCCCTTAGCGGGATGGTGAATCTGCAGGCACTCGCCGCGTACCGGCGGGCTGTCGCAGAGAGAACCCGTTCCGTCATTTCCGAGCTGGAGCCGGGACAATTCGCAGCCAAGGCCAGTGCGTCACAATTCAGCAGAATCAGGGAGGAGCAGGCTGTTCTGGATACGGAGCAGTGGCTGCTTGATTATTGGGCCGGCAAGACGACCGCCGGTCTGGTACTGATGCCGGCCACCCGGCATCCGTTTGTCCATCTGAACAAAGCGATGCGCGTAAAGGAGAAGCTGCAGAAGCAGAAGTAATTCGGGCTTAGGCTTGCTAGACCGCTACATCAAAAAAGCGGGCCGGCGTATTGACCGGTCCGCTATATTTATACCTATCCCTGGCAGCCGACACTGCCTGCCAGCGCCGGGGGCGGCGGTATCAGCTCCTCTGCGGCCTGCCTCCCGCTGGTCAGGCCGCTGGCAATCGACATCATCAGTTTGATGCGGTTGGCCTGGTTCACCACGCTGACTCCGGCATCATAGTCGATGGCCACGATGTTCGCGCCCGGATACAGATCCTTCAGCCCCTTAATCATCCCGCGCCCGGTAATATGGTTCGGCAGGCAGGCGAACGGCTGGATGCAGGCGATATTATTTACTCCGTTATCCAGCAGATCCATCATCTCTGCGGTGAGGAACCAGCCTTCACCCATCTGGTTGCCGACAGATACGAGCCGGCCCGCCTTCTCGGCCAAGCCGTAGATATTCTCCCGGCCCTTGGACAGGCCTGCCTGCTCCAGCGCCACTTTAACCGGCTTGCGGTAGATTTCGAGATAGGAGATCAGCATGGGGTTGATGTAGCCCAGGCGTTTGCTTTTGCCGAATTGCTCGGCCTTGTAGATCGGATTGTAGACACAATAGAAGATGAAATCCAGGAAGTCCGGCATCACCGCCTCCCCGCCTTCCGCCTCAATCATGTCGATAATCCGGTTATTGGCGTCGGGATGGAACTTGATCAGAATCTCCCCGACAATGCCGACCTTGGGCTTCTCCGCCTGGATTACCGGCAGCCGTGAGAATTCCGCCACAATCTCGCGCATCAGCCGCTTATATTCGCGGAAGGAGAAGGTCGACAGGCTGCTCTTGCAGCGCTCCATGCCTTGACGGAACAATGCTTCGGCACCTCCCGGAACAGCTTCATATGGCCGGAAACGGTGCAGCAGCCGCATCATCAGATCCCCGTAGCACGCCGCGGCAATCAGGCGGTTCGCCAGCTTCAGGCTGATGCGGAAGCCCGGCTGGTTCTCCAGCCCGGAGGCATTCAGCGAGATGACCGGAATCTGCCCCAGACCGGCATCCTTCAACGCCTTGCGCAGCAGGGAGATATAGTTGGTCGCCCGGCAGCCCCCTCCGGTCTGCGACATAATGACCGCGGTGCGGTCTGGGTCATAATCTCCGCTTTTCAGGGCAGACAGCATCTGACCGATCGTTACAATCGCCGGATAACAAGCATCATTATTGACATACCGGAGACCCTCCTCCGTCTCTTGCGGGCCGGTCGACTCCAGAATCTTCAGCCGGTAGCCGGCATCCTGGAACACCCGCTCGAACAGCTCGAAGTGAATCGGCGACATCTGCGGGGCGAGTATGGTGTAGGTGTCCTTCATTTCCTTCGTGAACGGAACACCGGGCTGCGGCTTGTAGAGCAATTGCGGCCTCACTTCGCCCTTCTCGCGCTCGCGCATCGCCGCCTGCAGGGAGCGCAGACGGATACGCGCGGCCCCAAGATTGCTGATCTCGTCGATTTTGATGAGTGTGTAGACCTTGTTGTGCCGCTCCATAATCTCCTGGACCGCATCGCAGGTAATCGCATCGATTCCGCAGCCGAAGGAGGTCAGCTGGACCAGCTCCAGATCATCCCTTGAAGCCGCCAGCCGGGCCGCACGATACATCCGCGCATGGTAGGTCCATTGGTTCACTACCCCCACATCTCCTTCACTGCGGTCCAGATGGCAGATGGAATCCTCGGTCAGCACCGCCAGCCCCATCCCGGTAATCATATCGGCAATTCCGTGGTTGATCTCCGGGTCGGCATGATACGGATGCCCGCACAGCAGAATCCCCTTCGTGCCGGTCTCCGAGAGGAAGACCAAGGTCTCCTCGCCCTTGGTACGCACATCATTCTTCGCCTGGTCCGCCTCCGCCAGCCCGGCCTGCACCGCAGCCGTAATCTCTTCCTTCGGCACCTCCGGGAACGTCCTCGCCAGCACCCGGGTCAGGGCCGGAATATCATCGAAGGTCAGGAACGGGCTGATCAGCGGCACCCCCTGCTCCTTCAGCCCGTCCATATTATTGCGGATTACCTCGGGATACGAAGCGACGACCGGACAATTGAAATGATTCTGGGCCGCGTCATCCTCCTTCTTCTCGTAGACTACCGCCGGGTAAAAGATAAAGTCCACGCCCTGCCCGATCAGCTGCTGTACATGCCCGTGCGCCATCTTCGCCGGATAGCAGATGGACTCGGAAGGAATGGTATCCATGCCGCTCTCATACAGCTTCTTGCTTGATTTCGGGGACAGCACCGTCCGGTACCGGAGCACAGTGAAAAAGGTGTGCCAGAACGGATAATTCTCGAACATATTCATCGTGCGCGGAATGCCGACCGTCCCCCGTGCCGCCGCCACCTCAGGCAAGCCTTCATAAGCGAAGAACCGTTCATATTTATACTGCATCAGGTTCGGCAGGTTGTTCTTCTCCTTCTTGCCGCCTGCTCCGCGCTCACAGCGGTTCCCCGTTACATGGAAGCTTTTGTCCGGGAAGCGGCTGATCGTCAGCGCACAGTTGTTGGCACAGCGGCTGCAGCGGCCGGGGGCAACCGTGTAGCGGAAGCTCTCCAGCTCCTCCGGTCCGAGAATCGTGCTGACCGCTCCTTCTGAAGCAGCCTGCTCTCTGGCGATCAGCGCACAGCCGTAGGCTCCCATCACACCGGCAATATCCGGTCTGACCACCGTCCGCCCCGTCAAGAGCTCAAAGGCACGCAGCACAGCTTCATTATAGAAGGTACCGCCCTGGACAATGATGTTCCGGCCCAGATCCTCGGGATTGCGGATCTTGATGACCTTCTGCAGCGCATTCTTCACCACGGAATAAGCCAGTCCGGCCGAGAGATCGGCCAGCGTCGCCCCTTCCTTCTGGACCTGCTTCACCTTGGAGTTCATGAACACGGTGCAGCGGGAGCCGAGATTGACCGGCTTCCCCGCTTCGAGCGCCGCAGCGGCGAATTCCCCAATACCAAGCTCCAGTGCGGACGCGAAGCTCTCCAGGAAGGAGCCGCAGCCGGCCGAGCAGGCTTCATTCAGCATCAGGCTGTCGATGGCCCCGCCCCGGATCTTGATGCACTTCATATCCTGGCCGCCGATATCAAGGATGAAATCCACCTCCGGCATGAACCGTGAGGCCGCCTTATAATGGGCCACCGTCTCAACCTCGCCGCCGTCCAGCCGCAGGGCAGCCTTGACCAGCCCCTCGCCGTAACCGGTTGCGTAAGCTCCTGCGATGTAACAGCCAGCGGACAGAATCCGGTAGATTTCCTTCAGCGCATCCGTGACCGACTGCAGCGGATTGCCCTTGTTGCTTCCGTAGAAGGTATGCAGAATCTCGTCTGATGCGCCGGTTACGACCAGCTTGGTGGTTGTTGAGCCGGCATCTATGCCGAGATAGACCGGTCCCTGATAGCATGACAGCTCTGCGCGCGGCGCGGTGGCCGCGCGGTGGCGGAGTCTGAACGCTGCCAGCTCATCAGGCTGCGCGAACAGCGGGGGCAGCTCGGCATCCTCCGCCCGGTCCAGCGAGAAGTCCACCGCCGCGATGCGGGAGATCCAGCCGGAGAGCGGCAGGAACAGGGGCTCAGCCTCTGCCAGGGCTGAGCCGATGGCCACGAAGTATTGCGAGTGCTCCGGGAACAGCACCTCGCCCTCCGTAAGCCCGAGCGTCTCCGTGAACCGGTCGCGGAGCGCGGACAGGAAGGTCAGCGGTCCGCCCAGGAACGCGACACGGCCGCGGATCGGCCGGCCGCAGGCGAGCCCGCTGATCGTCTGGTTCACGATGCTCTGGAAGATCGAGGCGGCCACATCCTCGCGGCGCGCCCCTTCATTCAGCAGCGGCTGCACATCGCTCTTCGCGAACACGCCGCAGCGTGAAGCAATCGGATAGATCCGTTCATGCTTCACGGCCAATTCGTTCAGACCCGCCGGGTCGGTCTGCAGCAGCGAGGCCATCTGATCGATGAACGCTCCGGTGCCGCCGGCACAGGCCGTGTTCATCCGCTGCTCTACCCCGCCGCTGAGATAGATGATCTTGGCATCCTCTCCGCCCAGCTCAATCGCCGTATCACACTGCGGAATTCGCTCACTGATCGCTCTCGTGCAGGCAATGACCTCCTGGACAAACGGAATCTCCCCCAGCTTGGATAAGGACAAGCCGGAGGAGCCGCTTACCGTCAGCGCAGCTTCGCTGTCCGGGAATCTCTGCTGCACCTCTGACAGGAGGGTGACAGCCGCTTTTTTGATATCGCTGAAATGACGCACATAATCCTGATATATAATGGTACCCTGCTCCATAACGACCAATTTGGCTGTAGTGGAACCGACGTCTAGCCCGATACGCAGTATTTTCATGCTATCCCCCATACCTTGCTCCAAATTTGAAGTAATATGAGGCAACTATATCATGAGAGCGCCTGACCCAGGCTGTTAGAAATGTAACAGACAAATGCAATTAATTCCCAGCATACTGATTATTTCACGATTTGTTCCAATGCTGCGTCCACATGGCCCTTCACGCGGACCTTGCGCCACTCGGCCTGCAGAATTCCGTCCTCATCAATCAGGAAGGTGGAGCGGACGATGCCCATGAATTCTTTGCCGTAGAGCTTCTTCTGCTGCCATACGCCGAACAGCTCGCTGACCTTGTGCTCTTCATCTGACAGCAGCGGAAACGGCAGACTGTGCTTCGTGCTGAATTTGTTGTGTGACGCTATAGGATCGGTGCTGATGCCAAGGACCACAGCTCCGTATGCGGACAGGGTATCATGGGCATCGCGGAAATCACAAGCCTCCTGTGTACAGGCCGGTGTATTATCCTTAGGATAGAAATAGAGCAGCACCTTCCTGCCGCGGTATTCGCTTAAGCGAATCTCCCGTCCGGTGGACGCGGGGAGCGTGAAGTCGGGGACCTCCTGGCCGATGGTAATATTCATGTACAATCCACTCCTTGCCGATATAGTTGGTGAACCTGAAATTGACGCGTCTTCCCAAAAGAAATTATAATGTAGAGACTGTGAACCGGAAAGGACGAACGAAATGCCACCTAGAAAGAACCGGCACGCAAAGGCCGGCAAGTCAAAGAAGAAAACGCTGCTCTGGACTCTGGCAATCTTCCTCCTTCTAATTATAGGAGGTCTGGTTTATTATTTCACTGCAATCTACAACCAGCTCGATAATCTGCACAAGACAGGCGACGATTCTCCGTTTGCGAGTGTGCCCACACCCTCGGCGGAGGCGGTTAAGCCCCCTGAATGGGAAGGCACAGAGCCGGTCAACATCCTGCTGATGGGCGTGGATGCCCGCGGGGTGAAGAAGGGCGAGGTTCCGCGTTCGGATACGATGCTGGTGGCCTCTCTGGACCCGGTGAAGAAGAAGTTCTATGTCTTCTCTATTCTGCGCGATACGTATGTGGATATCCCTGACCACGGGACCCAGCGGATCAATGCCGCCATTACCTACGGACCCAACACGGCGATGCAGACGGTGAGCGACCTGCTCGGCATCCCGATTCAATATTATGTCTATACCGATTTCCAGGGCTTCATTAAGCTGGTGGATGCGGTAGGCGGTGTGGACTATGAGGTCGAGAAGGACATGAAGTACACCACCAAGGCAGACGGGCCGGAATACGACATTGATCTCAAAAAAGGCTTCCAGCACCTGGACGGCAAAATGGCGCTGCAATATGTGCGCTTCCGCCACGATGCCACCTCCGATTTCACCCGGACGGAGCGCCAGCGCGGATTCCTTAAAGCGGTGGCGGACAAGGTGATCAGCACCACCTCGATCATCAAGCTCCCGAATATTCTCGGTCAGGTCACGCCTTATATTGACACGAACCTTGACGTTAACGACATGTGGAAGCTGGCAACGGTAGGTTATGACAGCTCTATGGGCGGCAGTGCGCAGATCCCGCCGATGAAGCTGATCCGGGAGAAGACCCTCAAGGACGGCTCCCAGGTGATCGGCTTCAGCAGCGAGAAGGCACTGAAGAAGTTCGTAGAGGATACACTCACTGCACCAGAACCTTCGCCAACTCCTGGAGCAGAGGCTTCACCGGGCAGCAGTCCTTCAGCATCACCGGAAACAAAGTAACATCCAATATAACCATGCTTGGCACACGGGGCGGGCGGACAGCGGGAATGAACCGCGGTTCGCCCTTTCCCTTGGGCACAAGCCAATAAGAAAGGAACATATCCTATGAACCGTAGTACATCAGAACAGCTATACCAGGAAGCGCTCCAGCATATCGTCGGAGGGGTGAACAGCCCTTCCCGCTCCTTCAAGGCCGTGGGCGGCGGCGCCCCCGTCTTCATGAGACACGCCGGGGGCTCGCGCTTCTGGGACGAGGACGGCAATGAATATATTGATTATCTGGCCGCCTATGGCCCGATTATTACCGGACATGCCCACCCGCATATCACCGCTGCCATTACAGAGGCTGCACAGAACGGGCTGCTCTACGGTACGCCAACCCAGCTTGAGATCAAGCTGGCCAAGATGCTGAAGGAAGCCATTCCGTCCATGGACAAGGTACGCTTCGTTAACTCCGGCACCGAGGCTGTTATGACGACCATCCGCGTCGCCCGCGCTTACACCAAGCGCAGTAAGATCATCAAGTTCGCCGGCTGTTATCATGGCCACTCCGACCTGGTGCTGGTAGCAGCAGGCTCTGGTCCATCTACACTAGGCATCCCGGACAGTGCAGGTGTTCCGGCCAGCATTGCCCAGGAGGTCATCACCGTTCCGTTCAATGATCTGGATGCCCTGCGAGAAGCATTGGAGAAGTGGGGCCAGGATGTCGCTGCCGTAATGGTTGAGCCGATTGTCGGCAACTTCGGAATGGTCATGCCGCTGCCCGGCTTCCTGGAAGGTCTGTGCAAGCTGACGCATGAGAACGGCTCCCTGGTCATCTATGATGAGGTTATTACCGCCTTCCGTTTCCATTATGGCTCCACCCAGACCTATGCAGGTCTTGCGAATCATGAGGAGATCATCCCCGACCTGACCGCTCTGGGCAAAATCATCGGCGGCGGGCTGCCCATCGGTGCCTACGGCGGACGGAAGCATGTCATGGAGCAGGTGGCTCCGCTCGGTCCGGCTTACCAGGCCGGCACGATGGCCGGCAACCCTGCCTCCATCTCCGCCGGTATTGCCTGCCTGGAGGTGCTTAGCGCCGAAGGCGTCTACGACGAGATGGAACGGCTGGCGGTCCGCCTGACCGAAGGGCTGCAGGCTTCCGCTGACCGCCACGGCATTCCGCTGACCATCAACCGGATTCGCGGCGCCTTCTCGACGCACTTCTGCAGCCACCCGGTCACGAATTATGAAGAAGCGCAGGATACCGACGGCGAACTGTTCGCCAGCTTCTTCCGCCATATGCTCAGCCGGGGGATCAATCTGGCTCCGTCCAAATATGAGGCCTGGTTCCTGACCACCGCCCACACAGACGCCGATATCGATCTGACGCTGGAAGCAGCCGAAGCCTCCTTCGCAGCGATGGCAGCGGAGAAGTAGTCCGTCACTAGCAATGTTCAATACGCTAATGATAGACTTATGCGGACAGAGAGGACGCTATTGTATGCAAAAATCCGGTTTTCACTCCTACTGCGGACTCAGAGGCTCTTAACCCTGTCTTTTCAGCTAAGAGAGACTTGAAAATAATGAAATAACGGCCTCTGTGTCCGCCTAGCCTGGGAATTAGCAATATTCCTCTGAATAAGAGCCTCCCAGTCCAGCACGCAGAATTGCATAACAATAAGGGGGTGTCTCAACAGCCATACACATGGCCTGAGGCACCCCCTTATTCATCATTTAAAATCGCTTGGCCCTCTGCTACTTCCCCTTCTGCTCATACAGGCTGCGGATCTCCACGTCCTGCGGCAGCTTGAACGGGTTCTGCTGGTTAATCCGGTCATAGAACATGATGCCGTCCAGATGGTCCATCTCATGCTGGATCACAATGGCCTGGTACCCCTTGAACCGCTGGGTGATGACCTGGCCGTCCAGGTCGAAGCCCCGTACCTTCACCGACTCGTAGCGGGGCACGAACCCGTGTACGGGCCGGTCCACGGACAGGCAGCCCTCGCTCTCCGGCAGATACACCATGGCCATGGAATGGCTGATGATCTTGGGATTGACCCAGGTGTACTCGACCTTCCTGCCGTTCTCGTCCGTCAGATACATCACGAACATCCGCTGGGGCAGCCCAATCTGATTGGCGGATAAGCCCACCCCAGACCGCAGCTTATACTTGGCAGCCGTCTCCTCATCCTGGCTGTTCTTCAGGAACTGCATCATACATTGCAGCGCCTCGCGGTCCGACTGCTGCAGCGGGAGCTGCACAGGTTCGGCCACAGTACGGAGCACCGGGTCCCCTTCACGTACAATATCATCCATCACGAGGATATAATCTTTTGTAAATTTGGCGTTCGGCAACTGCGTTCATCCACCTTTTCTATATAGGCCTGAGTTAGTGTTTCATTATAGATAGCGTATGCGGGATTATGGATTAATGAAAGCTGTCCGCAGCTTAGCGCTGTAGTTCACATCGAAGCCAAGCCCCGTAGCCAGCGCAGCCAGCGGAAGATAGGTTTTATCCTCTTTGCCGACCTTGTGCAGGAATGCCGGGGTATCCAGCGCCACCTCAGCACCGTTCACCTTCATCGTGTTCGCCCCGATCGTAATCACTACCGTTCTTCCGCCGTAGGTGACGGTTGCGCTGGAGGTCTTGTTATCCCATTTCCCCTGTGCACCGACTGCGTTCAGAATATCCCTCAAGGCCAGGAAATTCTGCCCGTTCTTCAGCACCGGCTTATTAGGCGTATTCAGCTCCGTCCCCTTCACCACGATGGACATTGGCGCAGCCGCGCCTGAAGCCGTTGCAGGGACTGCGGGTGTCCGGTATTCCCCCCATTGCAGTCCGGCGAACACCTTAGCAATCTGTTCATAGCCAAGCTGTTTCGGGTGAAAATCGGCAGCACCTGCCCCGATGATATGGGTAAGTGACCCCTCCTGACCGGCAAATGCAGCCGCAACATGGGCAATCTTCACAGGAGCCCCCGCCTGGTTAAGCGATGCCGCAATCTGATCAGCGGCTGTAGTGAATTGCGCCGCGGCATTCATCAGCTTGTCATACGAAGCGCCCAAGGCAATCCGCGGAGCCGGCTGATACTGATCGGCCAGCAGGATGGTTGCCTGCGGATTGACCGCCCGGATATTCTGCAGCGCTGCGGTTACATTGCTGCTGTACTCCGTAAGACGCTCAGCGAGCTGAGCGGCGAAGTCGGTATCCGTCAGCGTCTTGTAATTCAGGAACAGGCTGCTGACATCATTGCCGCCAATCGTCAGGGTGATCAGGTCGGCAGCGGCAAGCTCCGCCTTGATCTGCGGAACAGCTGCAGCGAACTGGGCAATTCGCGGATCGGGCAGCCCGGGCTGGATCGCCTCTGCGTCCACAGCCGTTCCTTCCTGGATCGCCTTAGTGTACTGAAGCAGGCCTGATGTTTTCAAGCCCAGAATCCCGTAATTGCTAAGCTCCGTTCTGCCATGGTACCAGCCCTGCTCCAACAACCGCTCAGCATAGCCGTAAGGCTTCACGCCCGGATCGGTCATCCCCGGCTCATACCCGGCAGTGATCGAATCTCCAAGTGCCACGATGCGAAAGACATCCTGTGCCGCCCCTTGTGCGGCTTCCGCTGATGCCGCAGCCGCCGGTACTTGAATTAATGCGGCCAATAGCAGCAGCCCGCCTGCAGCGGCTGATGTAAATCTTCTCCATGTCTTCAGCATCGTATTCCTCCTAAATTAGTATAATTCCATTCTAACACCCCGCCCCGCTGCGCAAAAGAGCGGCTTCCCGGTAAACCCGGAAAACCGCTCTGTTCTGAGCCCGCCCGCAGGCAGTCCAGCCTATTGCTCCTCGTGATCGGATAAATCCGACTTCTCCCGGCCGCTGCCGGCCGGCTTGCCGCCTGGTTGTCCGGCCCGCTTCATATACTTATCGTACCGGTCATCCAGCTCATAGGCTATCTTACGGTAACGAAGTGTTTCTTCCACAATGGGATCTAGGGTGGTCTGAATGCGGATCTCGTACTTGGGCGAAATCTGGCGGAGCTCCTTGGCCTTCCGGTCAGCCTGCTCCATCTCGCCTTCTACCAGCAGCTCGCTTAATTTCCGTTCCAAATCGTCATTCTCGTTCATAACCCTTCATGCCCTCCTATTGCTTCTTGAAGCCTGTTGCCTCCGCTGCCTGCAGCGAGGCTACCAGATAATCATGAATCTTGCCGTTGCTTGCCACGACATGGCGTGTGCCGATATCGTAAGGGTTCCCCAGCGTATCCGTAACCTTGCCGCCGGATTCCAGCACCAGCAGCACGCCTGCCGCGCAGTCCCACGGGCTAAGCCCGACCTCCCAGTATCCGTCCACACGGCCGACGGCTACATAAGCCAGATGCAGGGCTGCCGAGCCTCCGGCACGGATGCCGCGCACCTGCGGCAGAATCTGCTGCAGCCCGGCCAGATTGGCCGGCTGGGCAATCAGCCGGTCAGGCGGGAAGCCCATGGCAATCAGGCTGCTGCCCGGCTCTTCTTCCGCCGACACAGCTGCCCGGATGCCGTGCATATATGCGCCCTTGCCCTTCTCGGCCACGAACATCTCGTCCCGAATCGGGTCATAGATAACCCCTACCGTAAGCTCTCCCTTGACCACCAGTGCAATCGACACACAGTAGAAAGGGAAGCCGTGCACGAAATTGGTGGTGCCGTCGATCGGATCGACAATCCACAGATAGTCATGCTCACGCGCCTCCTCCAGGGCGGCGGTGACGGCCTCAGCTCCGGGCTGAACCCCTTCTTCCCCAAGGATGGCATGGTCCGGATAGTGGGTCAGGATCAGCCGGCGGATCATTTGCTCCACCCCTTTGTCCACCTCGGTAACCAGGTCCTGGGCCGAGGTCTTGCTGCCCAGCTCCTTCACCTGGCCTTGTCTGGTCTTGATCCATTCCCCCGCTTTGGCGGCCGCATTGATGGCTACCGCCGTATGTCCCTTGCTTGTAACCACATAGGGCTCCCGTTCATTTCGGTTATCAGGACTTACAGGACTCATCTCTTCACTCCGCTTTCTTTGAACATGTCGTTCTCCCATGGAACGCTGTTTCTAGCAGTACGCCTAATTCTCCGGCTGCTCAACTTGCATTCAACGTACCTTATTTAGGCCGACTTATCAAGTCACAACCGGCGCAGTTAAACGGCCTAACTGTCAAGTTTTTTGCCGGTTATGGTTCTATATTCACGCTCGCTCCGTTTCGTACCATAATTCCGTTCCCGCCCGCAGCTAGTCCCTGCAGCTCCTCCATCAGGCCGAACAGAGCCCCATCCTTAAGCTTCGCTTCAATCATGACATCCACGGCCGGCGTGTCAGCGGCGATCCGCTTCAGGAAGGCAAGCAGCGGGGCCAGCTCCACCCCGTCGGCATGGCTGCGCGGGTCAGACGGGCTGCGCGGACTGGACACATGAATCTTCGGCGGCAGCGGCTCACCGGGCTGGGCATCCTTCTGGGCCAGAGCGCTTGTCCACGTCTTCTGAATCTCCGGCCACAGCTCCCAGGGAAGCTCACCTTCATTGTTCACCCATTGATGGTGGATATCCAGCACCATCGGAAGCTCCAGCCTGCGGCAGACCTCAAGTGTCTCCACAGCATTGAACGTCTTGTCGTCATTCTCCAGCGTCATCCGCTCCCGGAGGGCAAGCGGCAGCGCTGCGCACTGCTCGCAGAAGCGCGCGGCTGACGCAGGCTTGTCCCCGTAGGCTCCGCCAATATGGATATTGTTCTTGGCGGTGGCGGGCAGCCCCATGGCCTCCAGCATGTCCACATGATGCTGCAGATCACGGACCGAGCTGGCAAGTACCTCAGGACGCGGCGTACTCAGTACAGTGAAGTGATCCGGGTGGAAGCTGACGCGCATCCCGTGGCGCTTCACATAGCTGCCCACTTCAGCGAATTCCGCGGCAAGATCAGCTAGCGGATGCCAGTCCGCCAAGTCCGGATGGGTCGCCAGCGGAACCAGCTTGGAGGTCATCCGGTAGACCTCAATATCCGAGCCGGTATTATGCTTCAGCAGGCGGAGCGTATTGTGCAGATTCATCCGGGCAATCGATTCCAGCTTGCGCAGTGCCGCCTCCCGGTCACCCAGCTTGCTGAAGCTTGCCATCGTCATCGTTTTGGAGGGAGAACAGTCCTTGATTACTGTAGACATAGCCACATAACCGAAGCGGACAATCATCCCTCATCCCCGAAGAACATCTCATAGGCCAGGGCCGTCTGGATGCGTGATTCTTCCTCATTCAGCTTGCGGACCAGATCCATCTCCACCGCCGTTACCTCATGGCCCTGGAAGTTGATTTCAGCAATCGATGCGGAGATCTTGACAATCGCCACCGCCACATTATCCAGGTTATAGGCGATGACCTTCTGGCCGGTCGGATAGACACGGAAGCCCTGCTTCACCATTTTGGTACGTCCGTACTCCAGCAGCTCATACAGCTCCTGCTCATTCTTGAACTTGCATACCGAATTGAATTCTGTCTGAAATCCCATTTGACCTCGCTCCTTCCCGGCCGGAATGCTCCCGCCGATCACCGTGTATTATTCATTATCGTATTTGAGTCCCTGTCTGAACCGGTAACGCTCCAGCGCAAGCCTGATCATGCGGTCCAGCAGCGCCCGGTAGGATACACCGGTCTCACGCCACAGCAGCGGATACATGCTGAACGGGGTGAAGCCCGGCATCGTGTTCACTTCATTAATCAGAATCTTGCCGTCAGACTTCCGCAGGAAGAAGTCGGCCCGGGTAATCCCGCTGCCCTCAATGGCCTTGAAGGCCACAATTGCCGATTCCCGCAGGTGGTCAGCCACCTCAGGATCCACTGGTGCCGGAATCAGCATCTGCGATTTGCCGTCGGTGTACTTGGCCGCATAATCATAATATTCACCGGAAGAGACAATTTCACCCGGAACTGAAGCTTCCGGCTCCTCATTGCCCAGCACCGCGACCTCTACCTCACGGGCATCGATGAATTCCTCAATGATTACCTTCGTATCATAGCGGAAGGCATGGTCCACCGCCTTGATCAGGCTTTCTTTGTCTGAGGCCTTGGAGATGCCCACGCTGGAGCCCAGGTTGGCCGGCTTGACGAATACCGGATACCCCAGCTTATCCTCCACGCCGACAATCAGCTCATGACTGCGCTGCTTCCAGTTCGCCGCATTGAAGTAACAGTATTCACACTGATCCAGCCCGGCCTCGCCGAACAGCTTCTTCATGACCACCTTATCCATGCCCGCCGAGGAGGCCAGCACGCCTGCGCCGATGTACGGGATATTCGCCATCTCGAACAGCCCCTGAATGGTGCCGTCCTCTCCGTTCGTGCCATGCAGCAGAGGGAACATCACATCAATGATCGCCTCGCCGCCGCTGAGTCCGCTGAACACAGCGTTCAGTGCGGTCCCCATATCTCCGGAGGCCTCAGTGAGCTTAAGCTGCTCAATCGCAGTGAAGGGAGCCTCAAGCGCTGCCCCCACCTTCCATACGCCCCGCTTGGAAATATAGAACGGAACAATCTCATATTTATCGTAGTCAAAAGCGTTCATAACCGCAAAAGCCGTCTGCAGCGATACCTCATGCTCCCCGGATTTGCCGCCGTACACCAATCCTACGGTAGTCTTAGCGTTTCCCATGCCCTAACCTCTTTCCGAATTATAAGTAGTCATTAATATGAAAAAAACGATAAGCCGTCCGGTCCGTCCAGGCATAGGAATCCTTATAGTCCCAGTAGCGGTGGCGGCTGCTGACGGTCCGGGCATTCACCAGCGGCATGCCGCCTGCATCGAAGGCAGTGACAACTGTGCTGTGCTGGTAATGTCCGTTGCCGTCCCAGTCATACTGGATAACATCGCCCAGCTGCAGCTGATCGGGACGCTCGACGAGCTCGGCGCGCAGACCGCTCTGGCGGCTTCCGCTCAAATAGCGCTGCAGACTGTCCGAGACCGCCCAGCTGAAGCTCCACCATTCCTGGGCACCGTTGTAGCCCTTGTACCACCAGCCCGTTTCTCTTTTACCAGTATAGTGGATAGGCGCTCCCCCTGCAAAGAGACATTGGGAGACATAATTGGTGCAGTCCACCTCAAAAATCTCGAACTCCGGGTTCCCGTCCTTCCACCAGCGGTCGGCATACGCCGCAGCCTCCTCCCGGCGGTAGCGCACCGCGCTCTCCCGCCCGGCCCCGCCCAGGACACGCCGGTTCAGCAGCGGCTGGGACGGACGCGGGGACGGCAGCACCTCGCCCCACTGCGAGAGCCGCAGCGCCGGCTCGCTCTCCACCACCTTGCGCACTCCGCTGCGCTCAGGCACACGGTGCTCCACGGTCACAATCTCCCATCCGCCCTTCTCGCGCACGAAGGTCAGGCGCTCCGATTCCACCACATCCTCGCGGTGAGTCATTCCGCCCTTCTCATAGTAGAAGGCGCTGTGAAGCGCCACATCGGCAACGACCTCGGCCGGGTTCTGCCGTACGGTACGTACGGTCCTGACGCCGGTCTCGCCGCGCAGCGGAGTAATGCCCCGCCGTCTGTACCACTCTGCAATCCGCCGGGAGCGTTCCTGCTGCTCCTCCACGAACCGCAGGTCCCTGATCGTGGTATGGCGCGGCCCGGACCCGGGGGCAACCCGCCCCTTGTTCAGCTGATCCACATAGACATAGAGACTTTTTTTCCATTGCTGCTCCATTTCATACTCCGCCCTTTCGTTGCCGTTTTGGCTGCTGTCCTATATATATGAAGGATTTCATGCACCTATACAGCACAGCGTCGATTTAACTCTGCGGAGGAGCAGCCTTACAGCGATTTCTGCTGCGGCAAACCTCACATCCTGAAGTAAAAAAAACTTTACTCCCCCCCTTGTAAACGTTATACTTAAAAGTATAGGAATTATGAAATGTAGTTTCATCAGATGAAACGAGGAGGCGCATATATGCCAAGCAAGGATCATTTCTCACTGGCCAAGAATCTGACATCAGGCGGCAAGAACTATCGCTACTATCATTTGAATTCGCTGGAAGAGCAAGGCGCAGGCGATATTTCCTCCCTGCCTTTCTCCATTAAAGTACTGCTTGAGGCGGCTGTCCGCCAGTACGATGGACGGGCGATTACTGAAGAGCACGTGAAGCAGCTGGCCAACTGGTCGGGCGGTATTGACCGCAATAAGGAAATTCCGTTCATCCCTGCCCGGATTGTCCTGCAGGACTTCACCGGCGTCCCCGTGGTTGTCGATCTGGCAGCGATGCGCGACACCGTTAAGAAGGCGGGCGGCGATCCGAAGAAGATTAACCCGCTCGTGCCGGTTGACCTGGTTATTGACCACTCCGTTATGGTCGATGCATTCGGAACAGCCGATGCGCTGGATTATAACATGAACGTGGAATTCGAGCGCAACGAGGAGCGCTACCGCTTCCTGCGCTGGGCGCAGACCGCCTTCAATAACTTCCGTGCGGTGCCTCCGGCTACAGGAATCGTGCATCAGGTGAACCTGGAGTATCTGGCCTCTGTAGCGGCCACTAAGACCGTTGACGGCGAGACTGTGGTCTACCCGGATTCACTTGTCGGAACAGACTCTCACACTACGATGATTAACGGCCTTGGCGTAGTGGGCTGGGGGGTCGGCGGGATTGAAGCGGAAGCAGGCATGCTCGGACAGCCGCTCTATTTCGTTACCCCGGATGTCATCGGCTTCAAGCTTACCGGCAGCCTGATCGAAGGTGCTACGGCAACTGACCTGGCTCTTACTGTAACCCAGATGCTGCGCAAGAAGGGCGTTGTCGGCAAATTCGTCGAATTCTACGGTCCCGGACTGGCTAACATCAGTCTGGCGGACCGCGCAACGGTTGCCAACATGGCGCCGGAGTACGGTGCAACGATCGGCTTCTTCCCGGTGGATGACGAGACGCTGGCCTATCTGCGCAGCACCGGACGCCCGGATGAGCTGGTGGAGCTGGTCGGCGACTATTACAAGGCTCAGGGCATGTTCCGCACCGCAGATACTCCGGACCCTGTATTCACGGATACCATTGAGCTGGATCTGGCTTCTGTGGTTCCGAGCCTTGCCGGACCGAAGCGTCCGCAGGACCGGGTAGAGCTGACCCATATGAAAGAGGACTTCAACGGAATTATCCGCACCCCTATCGATAAAGGAGGCTACGGCCTCAGCGATGAGAAGATCGCCGAAACCGTGGAAGTGCAGCATAAGAACGGCACAACCAGCAAGATGTCCGCCGGAGCGGTCGTCATTGCAGCGATCACCAGCTGTACGAATACCTCCAACCCGAGCGTTATGCTGGGCGCTGGGCTGCTGGCCAAGAAGGCTGTAGAGCGCGGCCTGACCAAACCAGGCTATGTCAAAAGCAGTCTGACCCCCGGCTCCCTGGTGGTGACAGAATATCTGCAGAAGGCCGATCTGCTGAAGCCGCTGGAGGCACTGGGCTTCTATCTGGCCGGTTACGGCTGCGCTACCTGTATCGGCAACTCCGGCCCGCTGCCGGATGAAGTCAGCGAAGCCATTACAGAACATGATATGACAGTTGCTGCTGTAATATCCGGGAACCGCAACTTCGAGGGCCGTGTCCATGCCCAGGTCAAAGCCAACTACTTGGCTTCACCGCCGCTGGTGGTCGCCTATGCCCTTGCCGGCACGGTGAATATTGACCTGAAGACCGAGCCGCTGGGCTATGACCCGCAGGGCGAGCCTGTCTTCCTGGCTGACATCTGGCCGACATCCGCCGAGATCCGTGAAGCAATCGGACTCTCCCTGAGTCCGGAAATGTTCCGCCGTAAATACGAGAATGTCTTCACCGCCAATGAACGCTGGAATAACATTCCTGTACCGGAAGGCGAGCTGTATGAATGGGACAGCAACTCCACATACATTCAGAATCCGCCATTCTTCGAGCATCTGGCAGACGGTGTAAGCGACATTAAGGACATCAGGAGCTCCCGTGTGCTTGCACTGCTGGGCGATTCGGTCACTACAGACCATATCTCACCGGCCGGTAACATCTCTACCTCAGGCCCAGCCGGAGAATATCTGCGGGGTCATGGCGTGGAACGTGCTGACTTCAACTCCTACGGCTCGCGCCGCGGGAACCATGAAGTGATGATGCGCGGAACCTTCGCCAACATCCGTATCCGCAATGCAGTGGCTCCAGGCACAGAAGGCGGCGTAACCACCTTCCTGCCGAGCGATGAGGTCATGTCGATCTATGACGCCTCTATGCTGTACCAGTCTGCCGGGCAGAATCTGATCGTTATCGCCGGTAAAGAATACGGCACCGGCAGCTCCCGTGACTGGGCAGCCAAGGGAACGCTGCTGCTGGGCGTCAAAGCCGTTATCGCCGAGAGCTTCGAGCGGATTCACCGCAGCAATCTTGTCGGCATGGGTGTACTGCCGCTGCAATTCCAGGAAGGCTATGGCTGGAGCAGCATGGGCCTGACCGGACGCGAGACCTTCGACATTACCGGCCTCGACAATAACGTACAGCCTGGACAGGAACTGACGGTTACAGCTACCCGCGAAGACGGCACCCAGTTCGAGTTCCCGGTCACTGCCCGTCTGGACAGCAGCGTGGACATCGACTACTACCGTAACGGCGGCATTCTGCAGACCGTACTCCGCCAGATGCTGGCTGATGCGACCGCTTCAGAATCGGCTCTGCCGGTGGAATAAGCCTGCCTGAATACAAAAGCTGCGCGAAATCAGAGTTCATCCTGATTCCGCGCAGCTTTTTTGGGTGCAGCAAGAGCTTATTTGACCGACAGCAGGCTTGTTGTAATGAAATCGAGCTGCTTCTCCAGGGAGATCGGATCATTAAACGTGTCAGCAGCAGGGTTGAGCTGGAATACATGTCCTGATTTCACAGCCGGAAGCCCCTTCCACAGCGCATTGTCATAGACAGCCTTCGGGTCAGAAGTATCCCCGGACCATGGACAGGTGAAGATAATATCGCCGGCAAAGTCCGGCAGCTTCTCAAGGGAGATGGAAGCCCAGCCGGTTCCGCTGTCTATCGCTTCC
The DNA here is from genome assembly GCF_022234545.1 of Paenibacillus piscarius. Lineage (GTDB taxonomy): Bacteria > Bacillota > Bacilli > Paenibacillales > Paenibacillaceae > Paenibacillus_AQ > Paenibacillus_AQ piscarius. The sequence goes on along the minus strand of NZ_JAIEUI010000003.1, from coordinate 507,316 downwards.
TTCTGCGCTTCCGCCGGAGCCTTCAGGCCGAACTCCCCGTACAGAATCTCGCCGCCCCGGCCATAGTTATGCCCGAAGACATACAATCCCTTGGCATATGGATTCAGGATGGATACCGTCTTATTGCCGACAGCAGCCTGTACCTGCGGCTTCAGCCCGGCGATCCGGGCTTCCCACTGCTCAACCCAGGCCTTGGCCTCCTCATTCTTGTTCAGAAGCTTGCCGTAGTCAAGCATCTGATCCTTATAATTCTTGGCCCCATATTGAATCTGCACCACAGGCGCAATCTCCTTCAGCTTGTCAACGCCTTCCGTGCCGGTGTACACAATAATCAGATCAGGGTCCAGCGACAGAATATTCTCCGGGGTGACATCATTACCAAGCGCTTCTGCGCCTACAAGCATGTCTGCAAGATACGGGCTGGCCTTAGCCCCCTCCATGACCCCTACGGGCTCCACACCCAGCGCCAGGAGATAGCCTGTGTAAAAGGCTGTGGTGTCCACGATTCTCTGCGGGTTCTTAGGCACCTGAACCTCCCCGGCTCCATCCTGGAAGGTGACCATCTCCGCGTCATCAGAGCTTCCGGCTGCAGCCGATGTTGCAGCAGGGGCTGAAGAAGCCTCCGGCGCCGGGGCATTGGCTGCCGCACCGGAGCCCCCTCCGGAGTTATTCGACTGGCCGCAAGCGGCAAGCAGCAGAGCCATAACTAAGCTGAAGACCAACAAGACAAGACTTCGTTTATTGTTGCGCAAGATAATCCCCCTATGTAGTATGTATGATATTGATAATCATTATCATTTATGATGATAACATAGAGTTTGCCGGCTGGCAACATAAACTAAGGGGCTGTCCCCAAAGTGACAGCCCCTTAGTTATGGGAATTAGGTATGCGGAAAACAACATACATTTTGCCTGATGCGCAGGTAACTGCTCCAGCATAAAGAGCCGGCCCAGGCAGCCGTTTCATGGCTTCTGGGACAGCTCCCGTTCAGTTCTTGCTCCGGCATAACGCGTCAAAGGATTGGCCCCTGAATATCAGGAGATCTCAATACGCTCGGAGTCGAAAATTCGTTTGTAGACCAGTGCAATGATCTGGGAGCGGTCGGTGACATCCATCTTATTGAAGATGCGGCTAAGATGATTCTTGACCGTGTGCTCGCTGATGAACAGAGTACTGGCAATCTCCTTATTCGTCTTGCCCAGAATAATTAATTCCAGTACCTCTTCCTCACGCGGCGAGATGCCCCACTCCTCCTTGGGCGTCTTCAGCGCTGCACTGTTCAATAGCTTCACCGCTGACAGGCTTCTTCTAACCGGCTGAGCCTCTGCGCGGCTGCGCAGGAAGGACTGGAAGGCCTCGCGCGGCTCACTGTACAGCTCTTCCGGCATGTAGTTATCCAGCAGGAAGCGGGAGAAATCCAGCCACACCGGGTCGGAGTCCTGCAGCTGCTCCTTATCGGCGCCCTGGCCTGTATGATGAAGCGCCAGCGCCAGCAGCTGGGCCGGTACGGACACAGCCGGCTTATTAATATCGAAGTAGAACGATGTAAATTGGTCTACCTGCTTCAAGAGGGCAATCTCTTCCTGGTAGAATCCATATCTGAGCAGGAAGTCCAGCTTGAACGGGGCCAGCAGACCAGCCGTTCTCATCTGCTCGCTCTCTCTCTCCGGCAGACCGGTATAGCGGGCCAGCTCATACGCCATGGATGAAGCCTCCGCCGACAGGCGGTGCAGCTCCGGATGGCTGCTGTGCAGATAATGATGGGTATGCTCCAGGAAGACCGCCGCCTGCTTCGTATGCCTGTTATCCTTCTCAATCAGGCGGATCGCTGTGCTGGCCAGGCTGGCCAGACAGCCGGCAAAGACCAGCCACTCTTCCGCCTCACTGCGCTGTCTGAAGCCGACTGACAGGATGCCTTTGAACATTTTATCGGCAATGAGCGGGCACTCCAGAAGAACCTGGCCTTCCGCCTCCCCGTTAATGATCGTGGAGGAGAGAAAGGATTGTGCCGAATAGCGGCTGCGGAGATCCTGGACGTACAGCGCGGCCTCCTCCGGTCTCCACCCCTTGGCGGACTGTGAGTCCTCCTGTACCTCCTCGAAGAACACCAGCACGGAGGAAGGCGAGAACGGCATCCCCATAATCATATCCAGCAGCCTTACGCCCAGCTCCTGAAGCGAGGCCGTCTGCGGCAGCTGCCTGGCCGCTTCCTTCAGCCGCAGGGTGGCTTCGCTGCGGAGTGCTTCACGCTGCACCAGCCGCTCCCCGCGCAGTGATAGAGACAACAGCGCTGCAACGCTCTGCTCATGCTGCGCATAATCCTGCACCTGGCGTGTGCCGCTGAAGCCTACGGCCAGGAGCAGCGCTCTGCGGCCGCCGTTAATCTTCACCGGATAACATGACAAATACTCCGGCTGCGAGATTCCGCGCTGGGTGAAGAAGACTGCTCTAGGATCCTTGGCCGCGTTCTGCCAATGCCGGGGCTCGCTGCCGAGCACCGCCTGTCCCAGGAAGCCGTCTCCCTGCTGGAACTCGGCATTCATAAGCAGGCGGGCCTCTCTGCCCGCGGAATAGCCCACCTTGAACTTGCCGGCCTCTCCCTCCTGGGCGAAGGCATACAGCTCCGCACCGGAGAGCGAGCCGGCCATATGCTGCAGCACAACCTCAATCTGCAGGAACTCGTCCTCCAGATTGGTTAGCAGCTGGGAGATAATCTGTCCGCTCCGCTGGGCCAGCGGCTTAAGCACAGCGCCGGCCAGCAGCTTCGAGAGTATATTGCCGAGCACCGCCAGCTTCGCCCTGATCCTGCTGATTCCGTCCCGGTCCAGCTCGGGCATGGCTGACACCTCAGCCCGCAGCCACTCATATTGCGGGTGGTTCCGCATCTTGGCCTCGAATGCCCGCAGCACCAGCTCCCGGGCGCCTTCCTCCATATACAGGCCGGACCACAGATAGTAGGTCTGCCCATAATCGGGGACCAGCGGATTGACAACATATTTCAGGCCGGGGACCCATTCCTCAAGTACAGCGGGATACGTCAAGGGCCCCATTCGCAGCAGCGTAGGCTCGAACGGCCGCTCTGTACCCTGTAAAGACATGAACAGCTTCTGATAGAATATTCCGGAAAGCGTTGGGCGGGTAACTACATTCCCTGCCTGATCCGTAAGCACAATAGCTTGGCCTGTAACCGAGCCAAACGTATCCTGGAGCTCTTGAATTTCTCCCATCAGTGAATTGGGTATAACAGCCTTCATCCCCTCACCTCATGCTCTGGATTCCTTTTGGTTCTTCATTAATAATTTGAAGTAATATGATTAATGATAGTTCATTTTGACTAGATATACAATGAATTGTGCAAGCCGGTTAGCCCATCATCAGTCCCATTTCGGCAGCGGCCTCCTTCAGAATGACCGCATACTCCTCCAGCGTATCCCGCGACAGGCGGCTGACCGGTCCCGACAGCGAGAGTGCTGCCACCACACCGCCGGAACGGCCGGCAATCGGCACAGCCACAGCAGCTGCACCCGGCTCGCGCTCCTCGAAGCTGGTCGCATATCCGCAGCGGGTGACCTCCTTGAGCTGCTCAAGGTACTGGCTCCGCTCGACCGTCTCCGGCCAGGACGGATCTGCCAGCAGCCGCACCTGCACCTCCGGCGGCGCATAGGCGGCCAGCACCTTGCTGGAGGCGCCTACCGAGAGCGGCAGCCGCGCGCCGATCTGCGCGACCCGGCGGATGGCCTGGCGGCTCTGGACCGCCTGAATGCGCACGCGCTCCAGGTTGTCACGCAAATAGAGGCTGACGGTCTCCCCCAGGCGGTCACGCAGCCGCTCCATGGCCGGCAGCAGCAGCGCCGCCGGTTCATTCAGCGTCGGCAGATGTGTCGACAGCTCCCAGATACGGATGCCGAGGCGGTATTTGTCCGTCCCCTCATCCCGCTGCAGGAAGCCCTTCTCCTCCAGCGTGGTCAGCAGACGGTGAACCGTGCTTTTATGCAGGCCAATCTTGGCGGCGATTTCCGTCAGACTCAGGTCATAATCTTGATCCTGAGTGAAGCACAGCAAGATATCCAGCGCGCGCTCTACGGCGCGTACGGTCAGTTTTCGGTCTTCCACCCCGATCTCCCCTTCACATGTTTCACCTATTGAAACCCGGTTACATTATTATTATGATAGTTCTATCTTAGTGCATGTGCCTAAAAAAAGTCCAGTATATTCATCAGGCCTTTCAGCCGGCCCACAGTTTACAGTTACATTACAAAAAAGGCGATTTCATTGACTTTATAAGGGCATAATTTTACGATTAAATATATGAACTATTCATGTAACTAATCTATAGGAGGGGACCTTATGAATCTGGCAACAAGTCATCATAATGCGCCGGTCTCCCGTACCCCTAACGAGGACAAACCCGCCTCAGCCCCTATAATTTCGCTGCGGATGATACGCTTCAAGCACATCGTTGTAGCCTTGCTGTTGTCCGTGTTCTTCTTCTTCGTCTTCTGCTTCATTGCCTTGCACGGCTATATTGCCTGGGTGCTCTCGAATCCGACGGTAGCGCCTCTGTATTCCAACCCTTATGAGGCCAAAGGTCTGGCTTACGAGGACATTACCTTTCCGGCGAAGGACGGCAGCCGCATAATGGAGGGATGGTATATCCCGTCCAAGGGCTCTACTAAGACGATCATCTTCAGCCACGGCTACGGCGCCAACCGCGAAGAGAGCTGGGTGCCCATGTATGATCTGGCCCATTATGCGCATAGCCTGAGATTCAATGTGGTGATGTTCGATTACGGCTTCGCCTCCAAGACCGACAGGGATATCGCCACCGGCGGCAAAAAAGAATCCCAGCAGCTGCTTGGGGCGATCGAGTTCGCCAAGAACGAAGGGGCTGACCAGATTGTGGTCTGGGGCTTCTCGATGGGAGCAGGCACCGCCCTGCAGGCCGGCCTTGTGACCAAGGACGTGGATGCGATGATTCTGGACAGCACCTTCCTGCTGGAGCCGGACACCCTGTACCATAACATCAAGCAGAATATCAATCTCCCCCGCCAGCCTTCGCTGGAGATTATGGAGATGCTCTTCCCGGTGCTGAACGGCACAGGACTGAATCAGATTCCTTATTCCAAGGTCAAGTCGAAGGATTATCCGTTCCCGGTGCTCTTCATGCATGGGACGAAGGATGATAAGGCGCCATATCCGATTGCCGAAGAGCTGGCCGCTAATCAGAGCAACCCGTATTCAAGTTCCTGGATTGTGGAGGGCAGCCATCATGAACTGCTGTTCCGCGAGCATCCGCGCGAATATCTCCGCCGGGTCTCGGCCTTCCTCGGCAATGTGCAGCTTGCCTCCATCAGCGGGGAAGGCGGCAGCTCCACAGCGAGCAGATAAGCTAAGTATACAAGCATGTGCAGATGTATCCCGGATACATTCTGTGCATGCTTATTTTGGCTGTGCTCCGCAGAGCCAGTCTCATAAGCCGCCCCGCCCCCGCATATAATGAAGCGTTGGAATTTAAGGACGGGAGGATATGTCATGCCATATGTATATGTCACACCGCTGCCGGTGCAGCTTCTGGGAGAGATCGCCTTCTGGAAGAACCAGGAGAAGGAACACGCCGAGGTGCTGATCCAGATAATCCCGCGGCTGGAAGAGCCTTATGTGAAGCTGCTGCAGGATTGGGCCGTAGTCTTCCTGGCCACAGAGCAGGCGGCGCAGAGCCTGCTTGCCCTTCCGCAGACTGCAGCCCCCGGTGCTCCGGGAAGCCAGGCAGCTGAGACGGAGCTGCTGGTCCACACCGCCTGTGACCAGTCGGCTGAATTCATCCGCCATCTGAAGGCCATGAAGGAGGCCAGCGCGGCGGTCAATGCCTATCCCCTGGCCGGAACCACCATCTCCCACTTTATCCGGGAGTCCGAATATTTCCTGGCTGTGCTTGCCGCCATGACCCCTGCGGATTACGGCTCCGGGATGATGCGCATGAATCCGCAGAAGCAGAATGAGCCTGCCGCCCCCGGGCCGGCCGCAGATAGCCTGCAGGGAACAGGCACCTTCACCATTCCGTTATGGGAATCACGCGAGGCGGGGATGGTCCCTATCGGCGGCCATACCCTTCCCCCGCTGCCGTATGCCTACAATGCCCTGGAGCCGTACATTGACGAGAAGACCATGAGGATTCATCATGACAAGCACCACCAGAGCTATGTAGACGGACTCAACAAAGCAGAGAAGAAGCTGGAAGAAGCACGCATGAGTAACGATTATGATCTGGTCAAGCACTGGGAGCGGGAGCTGGCCTTCAACGGGGCAGGCCATTATCTGCACACCATCTTCTGGAATGTGATGTCCCCGCAGGGCGGCGGCCGCCCGAACGGAGCGCTGCTCGACGCCATCGAACGCAGCTTCGGCAGCTACGACGCCTTCAAGGCCCAGTTCACTGAGGCCGCCAACAAAGTGGAGGGCGGCGGCTGGGCCCTGCTGGTCTGGAGCCCGCGCAGCCGCAGACTGGAGATCCTGACAGCCGAGAAGCACCAGAACCTGTCCCAGTGGGATGTAGTGCCGCTGCTGGCGCTCGATGTATGGGAGCACGCCTACTACCTCAAGCATCAGAACAACCGTGCGGATTATATCCAGGACTGGTGGAAGGTCGTGAACTGGCCTTACGTCGCCGAGCGCTACAGCGCCGCCCGCAAGCTGGTGTGGCAGCCGTTCTAGAGCCGGATGTGGTCGGTTTTCCGACCACATCCGGCTCACGCGCCTACGCTCACAACTTATCCACACCGAACGAAAATCATAATTCCTAATCTACAAAAAAAGCCCGCCGCCACAATGAAGTGGCAGGCGGGCTTATCCATTCCTACTCCTTGATCAGGGCCAGGAACTCGGCCCGGGCGGCAGCATCCTCGCGGAAGGTGCCGCGGGTCGCCATCGTAACGGTCTTGCTGCCCGGCTTCTTCACACCCCGGGCGCACATGCACAGATGCTCGCCTTCAACTACGACCATGACGCCATGCGGATTCAGCACCTCTGTCATAATGTCGGCGATCTGGGCGGTAATCCGCTCCTGGACCTGCAGCCGGCGGCTGACGGCTTCAACGAGCCGGGCCAGCTTGCTGAGCCCGGCGATACGGCCGCTGGGCACATAGCCGATATGCACTTTGCCGAAGAAAGGAGCCATGTGATGCTCACACTGGCTGTAATAGACAATATCCTTCACGATCACAAGCTCTTCATGCGACTCGTCGAAGGTTACGCCCAGCGCTTCGCGCGGGTCCACCGAATATCCGCCGAAGATCTCCTCATACATCCGCGTCACTCTGGCCGGTGTCTCCAGCAGGCCTTCACGGCTGGTATCCTCACCGACCAGTTCCAATATCTTCTGAACATGGTATTCAATCTGCTCGCGGTTCGCAGCTACCTTCCCGTTCAAGTATTCCTTGAGTCCCCCCATGACATCTCCCCCTTCCGCACTGCAACTGGCTCTAATTCTATTTCACTGTTCCGCTTATTTCTTCTTGCGGGCTGCTCCCTTGGACGCTGCCGGTGCACGCCCAGGCTGATTGCCATTACGCATCATCTGCTGGGCACGCTGCATCTGCTTGCCGTTCAGGTTATACCCCATTTGCTTGGCAACCTTCTGCAGCATTTCAGGATCATTCTGCATACTGGTCATCTGTCTGCGCAGATAGTATACGCCGATGAAGAAACCGCCGATCAGACCCACAACAAGTGTAATAATAGGCAAAGCAATATTCATCTGTAATCCACCTTTGTACTCTAGTGTCTGGACATGCCTGATGAAGGCACGCGAATCTATCATAGCATTTCAACAACTGGACAGCAATTGGTAATTACGGCTGCCGTCAGGCTTAATCCAGCTCATTCCCGCTCCGCTTCCTTCTGCTCCCGAAGCTTGCTTAGCGCCCGTTCCAGCATCTCCCGGACCGCCAGGTCCTCTTCCCGGTCAAGCGCCTGTTCAACGGCGGCAAGGGCCTCGCTGCCGCCGATGCGGCCAAGCGCCCAGGCTGCCGTCCCGCGCATCTCAGGGCGCGGCTCCTTAAGCACAATCTCCGTCAGCTTCGGAACTGCCGCAGCCTCCTTGAAGTTGCCGAGTGCAATGACCGCGTTGCGCTGAATCGGCTTCTTGCCGCGCCAAGCCGCGCTGCTGCTGCCGAACTTCTCCTTGAACCCGCGGTTGCTGAGGTCCAGAATCGGCAGCAGCAGCGGCTTGACGATCTCGGGATCCGGCTGAAGCTGCGGGCGGTGGTTCCAGTTCTTGCCCCGGTTATGCGGGCAGACAATCTGGCAGGTATCGCAGCCGTACAGCCGGTTGCCGATCTTGGTCATATATTCCTCGCTCAGGAACCCCTTGGTCTGCGTCAGATAGGAGATGCAGGCCTGGGCATTAAGCTGGCCGGGACCGACCAGAGCCCCGGTAGGGCAGGCATCGATGCATTTCGTGCAGTCGCCGCAGCCCTCCTCAACAGGCTGGTCGGGCGGCAGAGGAAGATTCGTCACCATCTCCCCCAGATAGATCCATGATCCCCACTTGGGGGAGATGATCGCGCAGTTCTTGGCGCTGAAGCCGATCCCGGCCCGCTCCGCCACGGCCCTATCCACCAGTGCTCCTGTGTCCACCATGCTCTCCATCACTGCATCGGGGACACGCTCCCGGATGAAGCTCTCCAGCTTCGCCAGTGCCTCGCGGAGGACATGGTGATAATCCTGGCCCCAGGAGGCCCGGGCCAGAATGCCGCGGCGTGCGCCCGGCTCCGACTTGGGCGGGTCCTCCAGCTTGGAGGGATAGGCAACGGCAATCGCAATAATCGAGAGCGGCTGCTCCCCTGACGGCAGCGCCGGCACGGTCCGCTTATCCAGATCCGGCTCCTCGAAGCCGGATTCATAACCGTTGTCCCGGTGCTGCTGAAGAATATTCTTCAAATATAAAAACGGCTCCGCAGTGGCGAACCCGATATCATCAATACCGAGTTCGGATGCGGCCGCCTTGATGTCAGCCTTCAGCTCCTCCCACCGTGAAGGGGGCGGAGCATAAGAGGCCTGAGTGTTGAAGTTCATTTCCGCGCTCCTTTTGTGGATAGAATAGATGAGGCACCCTGCTAGAAGGTTTGCAGCCTGGAGAAGGGCCACCAGATCAGCGAGACTTTGCCCACGATGCTGCTCCCCGCTACCGCACCGAAGTAGCGGCTGTCCTTGCTGGCCCCGGCATGGCGGTTATCCCCCATCACGAAGTAAGTCCCCTCCTGCACCGTCAGCGCGCCGAAATCGGGATCTTGAATGGTGGTATCCGTATACGGCTCCTCCACCTGCTTGCCGTTGACGTAGAGCTGCCGGTCCTTCACCTCGACAATATCGCCGGGGATACCGATGATGCGCTTCACCAGATACTCCTTGCGGTCCGGTCCGGTGCTGGGGTCGTGCAGAACGACAATCTCCCCGCGGCCCGGGCTGCCGAAGCTCAAAGAGATTTTATTGATAATCAGCTTCTCGCCCTCATACAGGGTAGGCTGCATAGACTTGCCGATGACGGTAGACACATTGAACACATAGATATTAAGCAGAGACATGACCGCGAATACGATCCCCGCAATAATGATCCACTCCCGCAGCTCCTTCAGCCAGGGTCTTCCGGCCCTGCTTCCCTGCTTGCGGTGGGTTACAGATCTGTATCTCTGCTTGCGGCTACGCATGAATACTTCTTCAAGCTCAGGGTTCATAGGTCACCTACTTGCTTCCATTAGGTTATCCGATCCATAACAATAGAAAAGCATATCTCCCGCCCATTTGCAATGGACACAGGGAAGATATGCTTTAGTATAATGAAACAGTTCATGCAGGAATGTCCTCTAGCGGGAAGCATCTCCTGTCATTGTTCTCTACTCTACACTTGTTTCCGCTTACAGTGCCGGTTCGCTATAGTTACCCGACAATGCTTAGCTTGCGCACGGATTTGAAGATCTGGTTCTCGTCATAACCCATTGCTTCATACAGCGGCATGGCAAAGGAATTGTGCTCATCAAAGGCAACATAGATTCCGCTGACCTTGCGCGCCTGAAATCTGTTCTCCATCGCCGTTACAAGACTCCTGCCGACTCCTCTGCGGCGGTAATCCGGATGGACAGCAATGCGGAAATAGCATCCGTGATTCTTCTCAATCGTACCAATCAGCGCACCGATGATTTCCCCGTCATCCTCTGCAACTACAATGAGATCAGAATCCCATGAAAGCTGCCTGGAGAAGGGCTCGATCGTGCTCTCGAAACATTCTTCCGATAATGCGGTCTGCAGCAATTCAGTCACTGGAGTAACGTCGCTTAATTGAAAGGAACGAACGTGCATGCGTAAAAGTCTCCCTTTGGCTTAGAATTTAACAAAAAGAAGGGGTTTCCATAACAGTATAAAGTGGAAAAAAGCATCAAAAACCGAGGAATACCTGCTTTTAAATCTATTAAAGCACATATTTCTCGCGATATCACCATTTTTCTTTGGAAAGCGCTTTATATGAAGCGTTTTCATTAAATAAACTTTCATATTTAACATATTTTAGGTTATAATTGCAGTCTAAAAGTCCTGCCTCCGGGGCTCTCCGCGTTTACACAGCCCTAACAATTCATGCGATCTACAGGGCCGCAAATACTTTTCAAACACTTATGTTTGTTTAGTGTTGCATTATTGTTCCAGATACGTTTTAATAAGAATATCTCACCGGTTATCTGACCGGTAGGCACCATCATGTTCAAATCCAACATATACTCAGGAGGGATTTTTCCATGGCATTTCAATTACCGGCACTTCCGTACCCGAACAACGCGCTTGAACCACACATCGATGCACTGACGATGGAGATTCACCATGACAGGCACCATAACACTTATGTGACGAACCTGAACGCCGCACTGGAAAAGGCACCCGAGCTGCAAGGCAAAAGCATCGAGGATCTGCTGAAGGATCTGAACGCTGTACCGGAAGCGATCCGCACTGCGGTCCGCAACAACGGCGGCGGACATGCCAACCACACCCTGTTCTGGGAAGTGATTGGACCGAATGGCGGCGGCGCACCAACCGGCGCACTGGCAGCAGCTATTGACAGCGAGCTGGGCGGCTTCGACAAGTTCAAGGAAGATTTCGCTACTGCTGCAACTACCCGTTTCGGCAGCGGCTGGGCCTGGCTCGTGGTGAAGGATGGCAAGCTGGCAATCACCAGCACTCCTAACCAGGACAACCCGATCAGCGAAGGCGCAACTCCGATTCTCGGCCTCGATGTATGGGAGCACGCGTACTACCTAAACTACCAGAACAAACGTCCTGACTACATCAAGGCGTTCTGGAACGTAGTGAACTGGGAAGAAGTCGGCAAACGCTACGACAGCGCTAAGTAAGCACATTCAGCCGGATAGGCTGTTATACAGCAGACAGGTTCACCTCTTGCCCGCAAGGCAGAAGTGAACCTGTCTTTTTGTTTGCTTTTTACAATCATTTATTGCAAGTACTGGGCAGAAAGCGCCTCATACTCACGCTGAGTTACCGGAATCACGGTTCCGTGCCGGGGACTGGCCGGCAGGCTGTAGTCCGCGGCGACACGCCACTCGCCGGAATCAAGATCCTCCGTCTCCAGCGGGATGTACCCTCTCCCCCCGAATTCATCCACGAACAGATACCATTTCTCCTCCGTATTCGATTTGAACAGGGTCGGGCCTTCAATACCCTTCACTCCCCCTACACCGTCACTCAGCCGCTTCACAGCGGACGTAAATATGGAATCCAGCGACTCCTGGAACACCATTTTGCCAAAAGGAGCCTCCGCTCCCTGCTCGCGTTCATCCTTGGTGAATCTGTAGATCTTGCCGTTGTGGGCGACCATCGTGGTATCTATAACCGAATACCCGTAGTCCATATAGATCTGCGGCTCCGTAAAAGTACGGAAATCCCGTGTCTTGCTGTACATCATCTTCTGATACGCATCTCCGCTATGGCTGGCATCGGCGTACATCCGCGAGGCCCAGAACACGATGTATTCCCCGCTCTCCGGGTCATAGAAGGCCTCAGGGGCCCAGGTGTTGCCTGCTTCCGCCGGCGAGACCAGCGCCTCCCGCGGCGCGGACCAGTCTACGAGATTATCCGACTCCCACACGATAATTGCCCGGCTGCCCTGTGTCTGGGCTGCGCCCCAGTCCCAGTTACCGTTGATCTTCAGATCGGTGGCGATCAGATAGAAGCGGTCCCCCTCCGGCGAACGGAGGATGAACGGGTCCCGCACTCCCATGGCGCCCAGCGTGGAGGTCAGCACGGGACGGCCCCCGTTCAGCTCCTTCCAGTGCAGCGGGTCGTTGCCTTCGCTGAGGGCGAAGTAGACCTGTTCGCCGTCCTCCGTGCCTTCACCGGTGAAATAGCTGAACAGGTAACCGGCATAGGCCTCCGCAGGCGGAAGCTCTTCGGCTTGGGCTGCCTGGGCCGGCCGGTTCGCCTGAGCTCTCTGCTGCTGCCCAGAGACAGCGGCTTCCCCGCCGCTATCCGGTCCGCCTGCTACCAGCGTGACCACCGACTTGGCGGGAATGACCGCCTCGAACACCTGATCACCGCGCGCAGCCGCATCCTCTCCACGCGCCAAATCCAGCTGTGCGCTGGTCACATAAGACTTCAGCGACGAAGCCTTCAGTCCCAGCCCGCTTAGCGTGAGCTGCACGCGCCGGTCCTCATCGCTGTCATTCACCAGCACCGCGGCTATACTCTGCTCCCCCTCATGCCAGTATGCCGAGCCAAGTAGGCCGCTGCCGGCCTCCTGGCTCAGCCCGGTGAGCGCAATCCGCTCCGCGCCGGGACGGATGAACCGGCTGTAATTGCCCAATGACCACAAGATCTTCGAGGTCAGAATGTTCTGCTCATCCCCGGCCTGCTTGAAGTCAGTGTAGATCAGGCCGTCCTTATAATCCACCTTGGATACTGCGGTCCACCACTGCCAGGCGGCAGCATTCGCCTCTGTTAGATCGAAATGGATCGTCCGCGCCACCTGCAGGGCAGGCTCCATCCCCAGATCCCGTCCCGGGCCATAGTCACCCATGATGCAGTATTCGGTGACCCAGTACTTGGCCTGGGGATCGTATTGCTTCAGGTTGCTGTCCAGCAGCCTTCTCAGCTTCACCAGCCGGTCATCGCCCGAATGACTGTAGTCAGACCAGTAGGAATGCGAGGCAATCTTGTTGCCTACCGCCGCCTTAAGCTCAGGGTCACCGAGCAGCTCCTTGATATACTCCCGGTACTTGCCGAGACCCAGGCTGTTCGCTCCGCTGGAGTAGACGCCGCTGCCCGTAAACTCCCGGTAGTGCTCGTCATCCAGCAGGGAGGTAATCTCCACTCCGTCCGGTGCGCTGATCTGCGTCATAAGCCCGCTGCTGCGCAGCTGGCGGTTCAGCTCCAGGATCACACGCTTCAGATCCTCGTTATTGTACCGGCTGGCTTCCTGCTGGGCCAGATTCCAATCCCAGGTCGGCTCATTAATGGGGCTGATATAATCGAATTCCAGCCCCTCCTCCTCGAAGTGCCGGAGGACATCAATCAGGAAGGCGGCGAAGTCCGCTTCAGCGCCTTCCTTCAGATTGCTGGAACCAACATCAGGGCCCGGCTGGGCATGGCCATTTCGGGTCATCCAGACCGGCGGGCTGTTGACGAAGGCAATCAGCGACTCCACTCCGCGCTCCTTGGCGGCCCGCAGGAACCACTGCTGCCCGGCCTGCCTGCTCCAGTTGTACGGGCCGTCCTCCGTCATTTTGAATGCTTCGCTTCTTCTCCACGGGTCAGGAATAATGGCCTGATCGGTCTCTGCCGAACCGGCTCCAATATTGAAGCGCCAGGCCGACAGCCCGATGCCCGTGTCCCGTGAGAAGAGCAGATCGGCCACCTTGTTCTTGTTCTCTTCAGTCCAATCCTTCCCCAGGGGGTCCATGGACCAGGCATCGGATGCGCCAAAGTTATCGATGGTCTGATAGCGGATGCTGCCGTCTATCGTGATTACCGCATCCGGCGGGATCTGGTGCTGCACAGGGGTTTCCTCCTCTATCTTGTTACTGTTGGTGCCGGTGTTGCTGCCGGGGCTTGCGGGGCTGTGGAATAAACCAAATACGCCAAGGACAACCGCAGCCGATACTAGAACGCCAACGGCAACCATTAGCCGCCTGCTTCTCATTATCATCCTCCTAACCGACTAGGCCGGAACGTTCCACACTCTCCACGAAATGCCGCTGAACGAAGACATAGAGAATAATCAGCGGCAGAATGGCCATCAGCACGCTGGTGTTCATCATCATGGACATGAAGAACGGGTCCTGGACGAGCGAATTCGCCGCCTGGCCGCCGCCGGTCATGTACGTGGCAATCCCGTAGCCGGCCGAGGACATCATCGAAGACATCACCTTCGGCTCGTTCAGATACATATTGGTGAAGAACGAATCGTTCCATTGCCATACGAAAGAGAACAGCATTACCGTCACCATGGACGGGATGGCATTGGGCAGAATTACCCGTGCGAAGGTGGCAAAGTAGCCCGCCCCGTCCACATACGCCGCCTCCTCAATCTCCCGGGGGATGCCCCGGAAGAACTGGCGGAAGATGTACACATACAGGCCGGTCTTCACGCCCATGCCGAGCACCGCCGAGATGATAAAAGGCCAATACGTATTGATCAGATTCACCGGATTGCCGGTGAACAGCTTCAGCAGGCCCAGCAGGTCAAAGTTCTTGAAATGCAGGTACAGCGGAATCATAATCGTCTGCGAGGGGACCAGGATCGTAAAGATCACGCAAGCGAACAGCAGTCCGCTCCCCCTGAATCTGATCCGGGCGAAGCCGTAGCCGGCCAGGACACAAATAATAGTCTGCAGAATCATAACCGCAGAGGACAACAACAGGGTATTCTTCAGGACCACAGGATAATTCATCGCGGTGAACACCAGCTTGAAGTTCTCCAGCGTGAAGGCCTGCGGAATCCAGATCACAGTGGAATCATATAGATCGTCCATGCTCTTGAAGGCAATCGACAGCTTCAGCAGAATCGGGTATAGAATGACAAACGAGATGCCGAACACCAGCACGAACCGGGCAATCACCCATAGCCATTTCTTCGTAAATTCGGTCCAGTAGGCGCTTGATGCCAGCCGGTGCAGCCGCTCTTTGGCGGAACGGTGCGGCATTGCTGCCGTCTCCGTCTTCATGATAGTTCCTCCTTCCAACCGCTAGTCTTGATAGAAGACTTTACGCGAGATGAGTGCCGTCGTGATCCACAATAACAGCGCAATGATGGCAAAATACATCCAGGACATGGCTGCGCTCAGCCCGAAGTTGAAGCTCTTGAACGCGGTATCCACCACCATGCGGCTGGTCTGGTCACTGATGAAGCTGTCGATGATGGTGTAGACCAGATTCGTCAGGATCAGCGGGCTGATCATCGGGAAGGTGATTTTCCAGAACGCCTCGTAGCCTGTGGAGCCTTCGATCTTGGCCGCTTCATATAGTGAAGGGGAAATCGATTGCAGCCCGGCCAGGAAAATCAGAATCTGCACCCCGGACTGGCTGACGATCTCATAGATCCGGCTGACCGCCCCGGTCAGATACTCGACCACCGTAACGCTCATCCCCGATTCAACCAGCATTGTGGTCAGCTCCAGATTCTTGATAACCGACAGCCCTCCGCCTGTAGTGTCATTCGCGCTCCGCACAACTGACTGCATCAGGTCGCCGTTCTCGATGCTGGCAATAATCCCCGAGGCCAGAATAACAGGCAGGAAGAAGATCGCTCTGGCCAGCACTCGGCCATGGAATTTCTGATTGAGCAACACGGCAAAAAACAGGCTGAAAATCAGAATCAGCGGGGTGTTCAGCACAATATCCAGCACCGATCCCGTCAGGGTGCGGACATAAGACTCATGCGAGAACAACGCCTCGCGGTAATTGGATAATCCGATATACTTCAGTGTGAACCCCTCGTCATTAACCTGAAGGTTGCTCAGGCTGAACCGCAGAGAAGAGAGCAGCGGCGTCAGGAACAGGAAGCAGAAGCCTACAAACCAGGGGAGAATGAAGTACAGCCCGTAATACCTGTTTTTCTGCTCCAGGGACAGCTTCTTGAATTTCATTGCAGCTTCTCACCTCCAACCCAATAATTCCGCCCGTCTATGGTCACTCCGCCAATGCTGACCGGTGTATCGTTATAATTCACAACAATGGCCGTTCCCGCTTCAAAAACCGTCTGGAACACGCCGGGAGCAAGCTCCATATGCTCCGTAATCGGCTGGGCATGGACCTTCCGCAGCACGCTGCTCAGCTCCTGATATTGCTTCGCTGCCTGATCGATCCAGCTCCGGTAATCCGCAGAGTACAACTGGTCGAAGCCGGTCATTTTGATGGCGGAGGGGTCGGCGTAGAACCAGGTATAATACGGTGCGCTTCCCGTCTCTAATGCCTTCAGGAGACCGAGCGCGGCGTCCTGATCATCCGCCATATTCCAGGGGGTCCCGGCGTATTGCAGATAGCCGTGATACACCATCTGAAAGAACGGAACACTCTCATCCGTGAGATTGAAGCCGCTGCTCTGCATCGGCGCAGCAACGATATGGCGGGCGAAGGGCAATGCATACGCATTGCCTCCCTCCACCATCAGCTCAGGCACCGGACCGCTCATCCGCTCCAGTTGCTCTGTGACAACCCCCTCAGCCTGCTGGCGGTCCATAACCTTCCCGTCCGTGAAGTCGGAATTCAGCTCAGCGCCGAAATCGCGCAGCGACAAGCCGGTCAGCCCAAGCTCTTCATAATCCTCCAGGAAGCCGTTCACTGCGGCAGGCAGAGCCCCGGGACTGACCACATAACCGGAGGGCTGCTTCATATCCTGCTTGAGCAGAGACAGATTGTAAGGGTAGACCTGGGCCAGCTTGCCGGTAATCAGCCGGGAGGCCTGGGACTTCTTGAGGCCCTTGGCCTCCGGGAAGCTCTGCAGGAAGGTGGCGTCAGGATACAGCCCGATGCCATGCTCCTGTGCATAAGCCTGCAGCGCCTTCAGCCCCTTGGCT
Source organism: Paenibacillus piscarius (assembly GCF_022234545.1). Classification (GTDB taxonomy): domain Bacteria; phylum Bacillota; class Bacilli; order Paenibacillales; family Paenibacillaceae; genus Paenibacillus_AQ; species Paenibacillus_AQ piscarius. Next base: position 490,246 of record NZ_JAIEUI010000003.1, on the reverse strand, counting down.
CCGCCAAGCTTTTTATCGACAGAGACGGACTTCGGATAATCATGGCTGATGCCGCCGTTGAACCATCCGGTGTACCGCAGCTTAATCCCCCCGATCCCCTTCTCCTGCATCTGCTCCAGAATGGTCCGGGCCTCCTTGAAGGAGGTCAGCGGCTCGTACGCCGTGTAAGGGATGCCCAGGAAGAACTTCTTCTTCGGAATGCCGCCGATCAGCTCCAGGTAGAATGGAAGCTCCGTATCTCCCTCTAACCGCGTCAATTGCTTATGCTCGCTTAAGTAATCCCGGTAACGCCCGGCCATGCCCGAATAGCTGGCCTCCTGCCGGTCCAGGAAGCTGTAGGCCACCGCAATATCCCCGGAGAAGACGCTGGACTGGAACTGCTTCACTGTGCTGGAGCGCCAGCCGTTGGTCAGCGTCACTTCCTCCAGACTGCCCAGCGTATAACTGGAGAAGACGGTGTTAAATTGATTCAGCCGTCCGCTGACATCCGCTTCCACGGCAGCGACCGCATCCCCCTCTTCAATCACCGCCAGGAAGCCGCGGTCCTTGTATTTCATGCCGAAGACGGGCAGACGGGCCGTCTCCTCCTGCTGCATTTGCCCCAGCTGACGAAGCGCCGCATCCGGTCCATACAGGGCAGTCCGGTAAGGCGTGGCGTACAGCTTGTTATTATTGAAATGGATCAGCGAGCCGGAGCCGTCCGGCACCAGGCTGTAGCCTTCATCCTCCGTTCCGCTTGCCCCGAAGAAGGGGAGCAGAGAGAGCGTCTGGATATGCATCGCCTCCGGGTACTGGACCTTATCGCCGGGAATGCTTACCCGCAGGCGTTTCCCGTCCAGCCGGTATTCGAGCGGGAGCGTCACTACGGCTGCCCCGCCTTCCTCTTCGCCGTAGGCTGCTTTATCAATGGCAATCTGGTCCTCGCCGTATCCGATCTGCCCGAAGATGCCGGTTACTTTTTTGAGGCCGACGCCCTTGAGGGAGGTATCTCTCCGTTCGTAGCGCTTATTCTTCTCATCGTATCTGAACCGCTTGTCGATCTCTTTCTTGTCGCGCTCATTGTCGATCCGGTCCATAATCAGGGTGCGGAACCTCTCTTCGCTGATATACTTGGGAATGGCGTCGATGCTGCTCTTCACCTCCCCCAGCGTATACACGATGCTCAGGCTGTCCCCGGTCTGTTCAACCGTGAACTGGCCGCTCTGCACGCTGTGGGTGTAATTGTCGTAGCTCATCAGATTGCCCTTGCTGTCATAATAGGTCAGCTCCGCCTGTACGTTCAGCAGGGACTTATTGTATCCGGTGGCAACGGCATCCTCCCCGCGGTCCTGCGGATTGGAATACCAGAGCGCTCCGCTTGCCTTGTCCCGGACGGCAATCTCCGTGGTGGCCCGGTTCAGATACAGGGTCAGATACTCGTTGTCCAGAACGGCCTCCAGCTCTGCGGACAGCTCCGGCGGCGCAGCGGTGTCCTGCGTCTGCTGTAAATCAGGCTGCGCCGCCGCTTTAGAGGCGGGTTCAGCCGCCAGACGGGCGGACTGCGGTACGGCTGCCCCGGCAAGCATAAGCACGAGTGCAAGGATGGTTAGCTTTTTCTTCAAGGCCAGGCTCCTCCTTTCTTATCCGCGCAGGGACAGCTCCTGATAGATGGTGTAGACAAAACTGACAATTTGCTGGATCAGATTGAAGAACAACAGGCCCAGGAAGATGATAATGCCCACCACCGCCAGTGTCAGCAGCATGGTTGTAATGGTCTTGAGCACCGTATACTGATGCACCGTCATCGTCCCGATGAACAGCAGCCACAGGAACCACAGTGTCGCGAGCGAATCCAGCAGATGATAAAAGGACGCTTCACGCAGCGTAATCATATTGCTGAGCAGAATATTGGGGATGTTGACCAGAATCAGCGGCAGCAGCGCGTATCCCGTCGTGATTACGATCTCCATGAATTTGCCCTCGCCGTCCATCAGGGTCGTCAGCGACCAGTTGGCCAGACACCACAGCAGGAACGGGAAGACGATATACTTCAGCTCATTGATGCTGTTCAGCTCCAGCGGATGGTTGTAATTGACCACATAGCCCACGTACTGGCGCTTCACGATCATGGTCAGGGTAAGTGCGAATAGAATGCCTACGGCCATGCGCAGCTTCCCTTTGTTCTCGTATTTCAGATCCCAGAATCCGTCGAAGGGGTGCACTGCTACATGCAGTGAATATTTAATATCCTTAAGAAACGGCATCCTGAGCCACCCCCTTCTGTCTTGGCCGCTTCACCAGGCGGACCGCTGCAGCGCCCCCCAGCAGCAGCACTATGAGTCCGGTCATATAGACACTGAAATGCTCGCGCATATACTCCCGCCGGTATTTGCCCAGCGCCTTGGAATAGTATTCCCGGTCATTGCCCAGCTTCAGGTAAGTCATGGCCTCTTTGTATTCGCCCTGGCGCAGCAGCGACTTGCCGATGCCGACATAGGCCATCTCATAGTTGGCATCCAGCTTCAGCACCTCCCGCCACAGCTTGGCGGCTTCGTTATGCTTGCCGGAGCTATACAGCTGATTGGCTTCATTCACCATGCTGCCGAACCGGGTTACCTTGAATTCGGTAATTCTCCCCAGATCGCGGTCCAGCACGTAAATGGCGTTGCCGTAGCTCTCCACCGCCGCCGGATTCTTGAACGTGCCGAGCTGGCTGCCCAATTGGCCGATGACATACAGCAGATTGCCGTCCTCATTGTAGGTGAAGACCCGCCCGCGTGTAGCATCCAGTGTGCGGTAGACCCCATTTCGCGCCACATCAATATCAATGAACGCCGATCGCTCCATGCTCAGGTCGCCGATCGGCGCGATCTCCCCGTTCACCCTCAGGACGTCGATGCCGGAGGGATTGAGCCGTTTGACCGGCGAGAAGGTTTTTTTGTCTACTGTCGTGGTATAGATGAAGCCGTCCTGATCAACATCGGCGTTATTGAATTCCAGCGGAATGAACTGCACCATCTTCTCCCGCTGCTCCTTGGTGGAGACCGACTTCCAGAACAGATCCACCGGATCGAACTGTACCCGGTTGGTGCCCATGAACCCCGTGAATTGCCCGTCGCTGTCGAATTCGATCAGCCCTTCATAGACACCCCTGCCGACGACATAGATGCGTCCCGCCTTGTCTACAATCACCTTGCGGGGAAAATATTCGAACGTCTCGCCGATCACATCCGCCTTCGGCGCTCCGATCTCCCGGATAAAGCGTCCGGCGCTATCCAGCTCCACCAGCCGCCGGTTCTCCGTATCTGCCACATAGATCCGGCCTTCCCCCGTCACGAAGAGACCCTCGGGGTTATTGAAGCGTTCTTCCTTGCCTCCGTTGCGGAAGCCTTCAATAGTGCGCACAGTGTTCCACTGCTGATTCAGCACGACAATCCGTCCGTTCCCTGAATCCAGGACATAGAGCAGTCCCTCCGGGGAGACGAACAGGTCGCCCGGGGCGGTCCAGGCCCCTGTTCCGGCCTCAAGCCCGGTGATTGCCCGCGAGGGAAGATAAGCAATCGGCGACTTCACCGCTTCGCCCCAGTAGGAATAGGTATACCCGTCATACGGTGCGGCTTCCGCCGGCCTTGGACACAGGCAGGCCAGCAGCAGCACCGATACCAGTACCAGCATCGATGACTTTATTCTCAACCCTAACGCCTCCATCGCTCTAGTCCTTCATGCCGGACGAAGCCATCGTCTGAATCACATTGCTCTGTGACAGGATAAACGTCACAATCGGCACGGACATCATAATCACCGCTACCGCCGCCCCGACACCTGCGCGCGCAATTCCGCCCTGGATAATCTGTCCCATGGCATAATGCAGCGTCTTGAGCTGCTCGCTGTAGATGAAGCTGCCGCCGTCTGTCCCCCACAGCATCTGCATCATCAGAATTAACAGGGTCAGCCAGGCCGGCTTCACCAGCGGCATCACCACCTGCCAGAAGATGCGGTATTCACTGGCCCCGTCAATCTTGGCCGCCTCCAGCAGCGCATCCGGGATCTGCTCCATGAACTGCTTCATCAGGTACAGGCCCAGCGGATAGGCGAAGGCCGGAACAATAACCGCCTGGTAGGTGTCCATCCAGCCCAGCGCGGACATAATCATATAATTGGGTATCGCCGTAACATGCGGCGAGAACATCAGCGACAGCACCACGACGGTGAACAGCACCTTGGAACCGCGGAACTTATGCTTCGCCAGTGGATAAGCCGCCGCTGAGGCCAGCAGGATATGCCCGGCCGTCCCCGCCGCTGTGATGAATACGGTGTTGAAAATATATCTGGAGAACGGCACCCAGGAATTCTTCATGACCTGAAACAGATTGGCGAAGTTCTCCAGCGTGGCATTCCTGACAAACAGCGTAGGCGGGAAAATAAACAGCTCATCCAGCGGCTTAAACGCATTGTTAATCACATAAATTAACGGAATCGCCATGAACGACCCGAATCCGGCCAGGGCCAGGAACAGCAGCGCATCCACCTGCCAGGAGCGGTTTATTTTTTTGTTCAGAGGTATAGCAAGCTTCATCCCGTTTATTCACCCACCCTCTTCAGCAGCTTTTGGACAATCAGATTGCTGCCCAGCATCAGCACGAACAGCACGGTGGCAATCGCCGAGGCATAGCCCATCTCGAACCGGATCGTCCCGTAATCCACCAGGTGGGTGACGATCGTATGCGCCCCGTATTGCACGCTCGGGAAGCCCGCCAGCGCCATCGCCACATCAGCAACCGCCAGCGAAGCGGTAATCTGGATCACTGCGCCGAACATCAGCTGCGGCCGCATCGAAGGCAGGGTAATGTACCACAGCTCCTGCCAGCGGTTTTTGACACCGTCCACCGCCCCTGCTTCATACAGCGTCTTGTCAACGGTCTGCAGCCCGGCAATGAAGGCCAGGAAGCTGGTTCCCAGGCTCAGCCAGAGCTGCACCAGCATGATAATCCCCAGCATATATTTGGGGTCCTGCAGCCATTGAACCGGTTCATAGATCACGCCCAGCTGCATCAGCAGACCGTTAATAATCCCGTAGGAGTCACTGGAGAAAATAATCTGCCAGATGAAGAATACATTCCCCGAGATCGACGGCGCGAAAAAGATCAGGGTCATAAACGCCCGCAGCTTCGGATTCAGCTCATTGATCAGCCACGCAAACAGGAAGCAGGCGATATAGCTGACCGGCCCGGTCACGACGGAGAAGATGAGCGTATTCTTCACCCCGATCAGGAATACATCATCGTTCCAGAGCAGCTTGGAATAGTTCTCCCAGCCAATCCAGCGCGGCATCTCCAGCATGTTGAAGTGTGTGAAGCTGAAGAAAATCGAGATAATGACCGGAAGCACAGTAAATAACATAAACAGCACCATATAAGGAGCCAGCAGCACGTACAGATGTTTATCCCGCCGCACGTCCTTGCCGAACAGTTCCCAGTAATTACGCAGCCTGGAAGGGCTCAGCCGGGGCTGGATCAAGGGGTCGGCCGTATTGTTCACTTTCTGCATACAAGTCCCTCCCTGCCGTCATTCCAAATGGAACTCGGCTCGCTTCTGAGCGATCTCATAATCGATCTCCTGCACATAGTCGTACAGGGCATCGGCGGTATTCGTGCCGTTGTTGATCACCTCGCGCAAGGCATTGTCGAGATGACGCCCGGTGAAGTAGCCGCCCGGCACCTCTGGCACACCCTGCACCCACTGCCATTGCTCCTCCAGACTCTTGTAGTCGCGGGTCGGCCACGGCAGCTCCCGTAGCGCTTCAACGTTGGCGGTCGGATACCGCGCAGCCGCGCCCATCAGGCCCTCCATCTCCCGCCCGAAGCGGACCTGCGAATCCTTGTCGACCCACCACTTCATGAATTCCCAGGCTGCCTTCTTATTCTTGGCCTGCTTCAGCATCAGCGCGGCCGTGCCGCCGCTGGCAACATCTCTGCGGATACTGCCGTCCGGCTGCTTCGTGCCCGGAACGGGGATGAACTCCCACAATCCCTTAATCTCCGGCGCGGACACCGTCAGATAGTTATAGAAGGTATAATCCTGAATTCCGACCGGCATCTCGCCGGTGCGGAAGCGCATCGGGAAGTCGAAGATCAGCGGCAGCTTGTAGCTGGTATAGAAGTTGGTCCAGTTCTTGAAGGCGGCCAGTCCCGTCTCCGTATCGAGCCCGCTCTTCGCCCCGTCCTGCAGATAAAAGGACCCGCCCATCTGATAGAGCAGCATAGCATAGGCGCGGTTAACCTCCAGCACCGGCACGCCGGTCGTCTGGGCCAGCGGCAGCGCCATATCCATCCGGTGCTTCTGCAGCACCGGGATCATCGCGTACACATCGTCCCAGGTCTGCGGCGGCTGCAGATTCAGCTCCTGCAGAATATCCTTGCGGTAAAACAGCATGTTGAAGATCTGCTGCTCCGGCAGGGCGAAGACCTGGTTCCCGTACCGGTATGGCACGAGCGCGCTGTCCCTGAACTGCTTCACTACTTCCTCATAGCCGGGGTATCCCGACAGGTCCTCCGCCGCCTGGCGCATCCCGAAGTTCACCGGCATGTCATTGCCGACCTGCATCGCCACATCCGGGCCTTCCCCGGCCAGCGAGGCACGCAGCAGCACATTCGGATTCACCAGCTTCAGATTGACGCCGATCCCGGTCTGCGGGGTAAATGTATCATCGATCATTGCCTTCAGCACCTGCGCCTGGTCACGGCCGGTTCCGATCCATACATCAATGGTCTCTCCGTTCTCCGAGGTGTTGCCGATCGTGTTGTAGTCTTCGAAGAATGAGTGGGTGAAGGACGACACCTCATGCCCGATCTTCCGGAATACGGAGGAGCCCGCCTTCGGCAGCTTCACATCCGGCGAGGTCAGCAGCAGATAATCAATCTCCAGCGGCTGCTCCCGCACCTCCAGAATCCAGGAGCCGACGCTGCCCACATTGATTTTGAACTGGGACAGCCGTTTCTGCACCGTCTCCGGCTTGTCGGCCATGTCCGCCAGCTGATAGGCAGTTTTATTCAACGTCGCGGTCTTATCACTCTTCTCTCCGGTCAGCCGGACCAGCTCCTCCGATACGCTGTACAGAAGCTTGCTCTGCTCACGGAATACGGAGACCATATCCGGGATCTGCTCATCCAGCTTGTAATCGCGGTACGGATCAGGCACATTGCCTGTAATCATCAGAATCTTCCGGTACATGGCATTGATGTCAAGCACACTGGCCTCCACCTGGCGCAGCAGCGGAGCAATCGCTCCGAGGCTGACCTCCAGCTGCAATTCATGTTTGCCTTGGCTCAGATAGAATAAATAAGGCTCTTCCCCGGTCCCCAGCCTGTTCATCTGCCAGTCTGAGTCATAATAGAACGGGATCTGCAGCATTTCCCGGAAAGGAATCTCCCCGTCGATGCGCAGGGAGCGTGTGGAATAGATGCCTCTAAGCAGCTCCTGCCTGCCCTTGACCGTAAGATGATAGAGACCATCCTCCGGCACCTCTACCTCCCAGGCGATCCATTGGCCCGGCACCCGCCAGTTGTTCCCGCCGATGGTGTTCATGCGGATTTTGGAGACATCATAGGGCTCCGTCGAAGGACTGGAACGGTCCGTAACCGGATACAGGGTCGGAGAGGATTTATAGGCGGCGTCTTCTCCCTGAATCTTGACTGAATGGCCGCTGGTGGCTTTGTACCCTTGCGCTTCATAGCTCTGCTTGACCTCCGCGTAGGCAGCGGGCGGATCATAGCTGTGCAGCTTGATATAGTCAATGACCATCGGCTCCCTGCCGGAGACCATCGTCAAGGTGTGCCGCCCGGCTGAGAAGTAGAATTGATACGGCTCCTCATAGTACCCTTCTGTATCTCTCAGCAGCGTCTCCTGCCAGGCCGGCGACTCCACCTGGCGCGGCCTGAGATCATTGCCCCGGTTATCCCTGCGGATTTCATTGCTCTCATTCACCCAGATCCGTCCGAAGCTGAGATTGCGGGCACTATTGAAGGGCAGTTCGCCGTCAATCCGCAGCTCGCGTTCGATATTCGAGCTCTTGCCCTGGACCGGAAAATAACGCACGGTGATATGGTACAGCCCGGACTGCGGCACATCGAGCTGCCACTCCACCGAGCCGCTCTCCTCTGTCTTCACATATCTGCCTGTCTCGCCGCCAAGCCCGGTCAGCAGCTCCGGGGTCATGCCTTCGGAGCCTGAGTAATCGGCCCCCTTAATGATGATTTCTTCGCGGGGCTGCGCCTCGCCCTGATATTGCTGCAGGTAACTGTCATAGCTGCCCTCAGTGAGCTGCTGCGCCGCCCGTCCGCTGCCTGGCGCACCCGGCGCCTCCGTCCCGGCAGCAGGCGGCTCTGCACTTGCTGCAGGCAGCGCCAGCATGGAGACCAGCATGATCAGTACAAGTGTCCGGTGAAGCCTCCGACGGGATAATGACATTCTCACTCGTGTTCCCCCCTCTAGCAGACTTACATTGATAAGAGTGATCCATAGGAACAGGCTGCCCGCCGCTCCGCTATGTATAGGGCGGGCAGTGTGCCTGTAATGGCAAGCGGCCAGGCTATTCTTTCTTCTCCTTGTCCTGCTCGCCGCTCAGCACCTTTTTGGCTGCCGCCTGCGCTGTTCCAATCACCTGGGCAACGCCTGTAGATGGAGTGACCTCGCCTTTGAGGAATTTCTCCGTTACCTTGTCGAGCTGATCCTTGACGCCAAGCCCGCCGTAACGGCCGCCGTATACGCGCTCACTCTTTCCGTCATCATTCATGGCATTCGCGATGCTCGTTTCATCCGGCAGAATATTCTCCAGCCACAGCCGGCGGTTCTCCTGCCAGCTGTCGAACGGCTGCAGCTCCTCCCAGATCTTCACGATGGTATCGGCATCCTTGACCCCTTTGGGGATGGCATAGGCTGCCGTCTGGCTCAGCGGATCATAGTACTTGTCAGCCTGCGGGCCTTTGGGAATATAGACATAGCCCCACTCATCCTTCATCTTGCCTTGAATACGCCCTTCAATCTCCCAGAGGCCGCCCGGATACATGGCACCCGTTCCTTCCGCGAAGTACTTGGCCGGGTCCTCCCAGTCATTCCCTTCGTTGGGCTTTAGAACTTTATCCTCGGTATACAGCTTATACAGATAGTTAAGCGCTTCCATAGATGCCGGTGAATCAAAGATGGCTTTCTGGGCCGCTTCATCGTAGATTTTGGCGCCGTTGCTGGCGATCAGCAGCTCGGATAAGACGTAATGGGCGCCAGCCAGGCCGTACTGGTCCATTTTGCCGTCACCGTTCTTGTCAACGGTCAGCTTCTTTGCGGCATCAAGCATCGTATTCCAGTTCCAGTTATCCTCGTCCATCAGCTGCTGCGGGTCCTTCAGGCCTGCCTCCTTGAAAATCCGCTTGTTATAGAACACACCGCTGTCGTTCGGGTTGTACCAGCTCTCCAGACCGTACACCTTATCGCCGCCGAAGCGCATGGAGTCAATCACGCTCTGGTCGATCTGCGAATCCTTCAGGTAATCATCCAGCGGGGTGAGGAAGCCGCCGTGCATCAGCCCCCAGATGAAGCCGTCCGGCAGCCGCACAATCTCGGCAAAAGGATCGCTCGCCATCACCGATGACGACAGCTTCTCAGCCGTTGACCAGTATTCAGTATTCAGGTATTTGATCTTGACGTTGTACTTCTCCTCGACCGCCTTAATCCGCTCGCGGGCCAGCTCATCCGCCTCTGAATCCCCTACCGGGGTAGCATCCCACCAGTGGGAGATGCGGATCTCCCGTCCGTTCAGATTGGCCGCCGGCGTTGCCGGAGGCGCTTCGGTTGGTGCAGGCGTCGCTTCAGCCGGTGCCTCGGTGGCCTCCGCCGCAGGCGCTGCGGACGGTGGTGCTGCATTGCCCCCGCCGCTGCAGCCGGATACCAATGTAATAACAGCCGTCAACATCATAAGCCAGGCCGAGCTTCTCTTCTTCAACTGTTTCACTATTCAACACGCTCCCCTATGTTCTGTGATATTGCCCTACTTGCCTGAGAATTGTGGACAGCCCCCCTCATCGCGTATTTATATAGTGGCGGATGCCAGCATATAAACTCTCAAATAACCATAAAGATTCAAACTTAAGACAAATAACGTTTGTCCATCCACCCCATACACAGCAATGGAGTAACCGCTTACCTAAATCGCCAAAAATAATGAAATGGGTTTCATGAAATCCATTTCATTATAGCTTCTGGTTATCCCCCGGTCAATGATTCTTTGGGTGAATTTCCTAAAACATCCCAAAACATTATCTACACGTGGAAACCGCTATGCCGTCCTTTTTAAGGACGGTATCGTTTCAGCGAGAAATAGAAGGACAAGTTATCGTGTGCAACATATAAATTCTTATATTTGAACAAAATCACCCTAAAGGTTGAATAAGATTACCTTGGCGCGAACACAATGTATGCTGTTTTTCACATACATTCAGCTTTAAAGCTACTCTACGAATCTTCTTTCCAAGAGCTCTTATTCACAAATGTACGCACAACTCATTCCCTTCCGGCGAATTCCCCGGAAACCTTCCGGCACATCTGCGGTGCCCGCAGCCCTCTCCTTGCGTCTGAAAGCTGCCTGAGGGCGGATGGCTCTTCCGCAAATCATGCCTTCGGGCGTCCTGTGCTGGCCCGCACGACCAGTTGCGGCTGAAGCACCGTCCGCTTCCGGGGATTCCCGCCGCTGATCAGCTCATGCAGCATCTCTACCGACAGCTCTCCCAGCCGGTTGGTGTTCTGCGATACGGTGGTCAGCTCGGGAATGACCGCTCTGGACAGGGGGGAATTGTCGAAGCCGACAATGGACAGATCCTCCGGGATGCGCAGCCCATGCTCAACAGCAGACTTTAAGGCACCGATTGCCGTAAAATCATTCACGCACAGCACAGCCGTCGGCCGCTCCCCTTGCTCCAGCATCCGGTCCATCAGCGTCCGGCCGCCTTCGATCGAGAAGTCATGGAACAGGGTCCAGTCCTTGCGCAGCGTAAGCCCATGCTCCTTCAGCTTCATCCGCACCGCCTTCAGCTTCATCTGGGTGGTGGAGGTCTCCTCCATCCCTCCAAGGAAGGCAATCCGGCGGTGTCCCAAGTCAAGCAGATGCTGGGTCGCCAGAGCGGCCCCCTCTTCTTCATCTGTGTAGATACGGTGCAGTCCGCTCCGGGGCAGATTCCCGTTCACCAGCACGATCGGCACATGCTTCGCCAGCTCTACGACCTCCTGGCTCAGCTCCGGCGGACACTGGGTCAGGTTGATCCGGCCGCCCAGAAAAATAATTCCGTCCACTCTTTTCTCGCGGAGAATACTGAGGTACTCCGACTCACGGCTGTGCTCCCCTGCCGTATCGCACAGAAAGAACGTGTAACGCTTCTCTCTGGCTACATTCTCGGCCCCCCAGAATACCTCCGGGAAGAAGGGGTTCGTGATGTCGGGCAGAATCATGGCAATGGTGCCGGTCTCCTTCTTCAGCAGGCTGCGGGCCAGGGCATTGGGCTGGAACTGGTGCTTCTCAATCACAGCCATAATAATCTCTCTGGTGCTCTCCTTGACCGGAGCGGTGTTATTGAGGACACGGGAGACTGTGGCTACGGACACCTGGGCCTCTTTGGCGATATCATATATGGTAATCGTCTTCATCCTGTACCTCCTTGGTCTGACGCAACGCTTGGGTGCTTGCAAAAATCCCGGGAGCGGCAGCCGGAGTTAACCCCCGGCCTGCTCCCGTTCATCGAAGTAGCTGTTCAGCAGCTTCAGGAACACGTTGGGGAAGGCGTAGCTCCCCATGTCCTCCCGGCTGATCCAGCGCAGGGCGCCGCGGTCTGCCGCATCCCGGGCGGCATCCCCGCTGTCGAACAGCGCGGGCTCCTGCGGCTCTGGCGCTTGCGGGCCGGACGCCGCCTGGTAGCCGGCGCGCCCCTCCGCTGCCAGCGGCAGCGCCGCCTCCTCCCTGCAGCGGTACACCTGCAGGGTCCACACAATATGGCTGAATGTATGCTCCGCAGCCATCCAGTGCTCTTCAGGCCGGGCGTGAATCCCGGCCTGGCTCATGGACCGGCGCAGCCGGTCCAGCGCTGCCGCTTCCGGCAGCAGCGCGCTGCCCGCGCCGCCGCCTGCTTCAGGCGGCGCCGGCCAATGCGGCAGCTCCCACATGCGGGCCAGCAGCCCGCTGGCCGGCCGCTGCCGGATGAGCACCCGGCCCGCGTGCTCGCCGCGGCCCTCCACCAGGGCGGCCAGCCGCTCCTCCGGGCGCGGCGGCTTCGCCTTGGTCTTGACGGGCAGCGAAGCCTCGCAGCCCGCCAGGCGCGCAGCGCAATGCTCCATCACCGGGCATGGCAGGCAGCGCGGTGATTTCGGCGTGCAGATCAGCGCGCCCAGCTCCATCAGCGCCTGGTTGAAGCTCCCGGCTTCCCCCTCGGGAATCAGCTCCGCCGCGAGCTTCTCCATCTTCACCCGGGTCGGCCCCTTGGCAATGTCATCCTCAATCAGGAAGTAGCGGGACAACACCCGCATGACATTGCCGTCCACCGCCGGCTCCGGCTGGTTGAACGCGATGCTCAGGATCGCGCCTGCTGTATACGGTCCGACCCCCTTCAGGCCAAATACCGCGTCGCGGTCATCCGGGACCTGGCCGCCGTACTGCTCCTTCACCTGCTTCGCCGCAGCCTGCAGGTTCCGGGCGCGCGAGTAGTAGCCCAGCCCCTCCCAGCATTTCAGCACCTCTTCCTCCGGCGCGTCTGCGAGCGCTTCGACCGTCGGAAACCGTTCAATGAACCGGTTGAAATACGGAATGACCGTATCCACGCGGGTCTGTTGGAGCATAATCTCCGAGATCCAGATGTAATAGGGATTGCGGTGGCGGCGCCAGGGCAAGTCCCGCTTCTGAAGGTGATACCATGCCAGCAGGAAGCGGCTGAAGAATAACTTGGCTTCCTGCTGTGTGTCGCTATACTTGTCCATTGTCATCGTTATTCTCCTTGCCGTCTCGATTTCTTATGACGCTATTCCTGCGTTCTCTCCACCACTGCGAACGCCGAGGCCAGGCCGCGGCTGTGGGTAATGGTGAGATGAATGACATGCTTCTGTTCCGCCAGTCCCAGCCGGGACCAGGCTTCTGCCGACAATGCGGCAACCGGCTTGCCCAGCGCATCCGGCAGAATCTCGATGTCGCGGAAGCCGACGGTCTGCCCGATGCCGCAGCCGAGCGCCTTGACCACCGCTTCCTTGGCCGAGAAGCGCCCGGCGGTGAATTCCGCGCGCCTCAGTCCCTTGCCTTCGGCCAGCACAAGCTCCCGCCCGGTGAGTATCCGCTGCGCGAACCGGCGGCCCAGGCTGCCTTCAGCAATCTCTTCAACTCTCCCGATTTCCAGCACATCATGGCCGATTCCGTAGATCACATGCCCTCACCTCACACCAGAATACATTCATCAATCTATCTTATATTACCTTCTATCCTTACCGTGCGTCTAATGATATGATCTTCCTAGTCGGAGCAGCAGCATTCTGCTATCCTATAAGATAATCCATCAAAAGTCTATCCGCAGTGCACCGCTGCGGATACCGGAATACCAAAGAAGGGAAGTATGTCTTATGCCCCGTAATTTCGAATTACCCGCAGGAGAGGATGCGGTCCTGCGCTGCTCACACTTTTCGGCCCAGGGCAAGGCCCGGAGCCTGATTGTAATCGCACACGGTTACAAGGGCTTCAAGGATTGGGGGATGTTCCCGTATGTTGCCGGGGCACTCAGCAATGAGCATGAAGTGATTAGCTTCAACTTCTCCCATGCGGGCATCGGTGAAGACCTTCAGCACTTCACGGAGCTGGAGAAGTTCGCCCGCAACACCTACCAGCGGGAGATCAGGGATATGGAGATTCTGCTCTCCTATCTGAGCCAGCATCACCGGTTCGGCAGCCTGCCGGTCTTCCTGCTCGGACACAGCCGCGGCGGTGGCGTCTGCCTGCTCTATGCCCTGGACCATCCCGGGGAAATCGCCGGCGTCCTGTCCTGGAACGGAATTACCAATCTTGACCTGTTCACCGAGGAGCAGAAGCGCGAGATGAGAGAGCAGGGCCGGACGCATGTGCTCAATGGACGGACCGGACAGCAAATGCCGCTGGATGCCGTCATTATTGAAGACCTGGAGCAGCAGGCAGAGCGGTACAATCTCTTAGAGCGGATGAAGCAGGCCCGCTTCCCGGCGGTGCTGATTCAGGGGAGCGAGGACGGCGAGCATCTGCGGCGCGGCTCAGAGACCCTGAACCGGTTGCGGCCGGACATGGAGTGGGTCCGCATTCCGGGCGGCAATCATACCTTCGGCACGGTGCATCCTTTTGCCGGACCCACCCCGCCGCTCGACATGGCTATTGCCGAATCAAGGGAGTTCATTGACAGCGTACTGGCAGGGCAGGCCTAACTGTACGGAGCCTGTCCAGCAAGGCAAACAAACCGCCGGAAGGGCTGCATGAAGCGCAGCGCTCCGGCGGCTGGGCCTAACCTTACTCTCTAATCCTGCTAATCTTGCTCAAATCCCCGGAATCTTGTCGCGCTTATGCGCGGTTCTAAGATAGAAGCGTTCCAGCTTCTCCGCCGCTTCAGGGCTGACCGTCTTCCCCTCCAGATAATCGCTGTTCTCCTCATACGTAATCCCCAGTTCTGTCTCATCCGTCTGGCCCGGCCAGAGACCGGCTGTCGGCGCCTTGGTGACCACCTCCGCCGGTACGCCCAGCGCTGCCGCCAATTGCCTTACCTGGCGTTTGTTCAGGGAAGACAGCGGGGTAAGATCGACCGCACCATCGCCCCATTTCGTATAGAATCCGGTGATCGCTTCAGAGGCATGATCGGTTCCGACCACGAGCAGATTGTTCTCAAAAGCCAGTGCATACTGCATAACCATCCGTGTTCTCGCTTTGACATTTCCTTTACCCTGATGGGTGATATGGCGGTGCTGCCCCAGCGCCTTCAGGCTATGCTCAACCTCAAGGGCAATCTCGTTGACCGCTTCCTCGATATTGGTCTCCACATTATGCGTCAGCCCGAACGCCTCGGCTACCGCATAGCTGTGCCCGATATCCTCCTGCTCACCGTATGGCTGGAAGACGCCGAGGGTGATGTACGGTTTGCCTTCCTCTGCGCTCAGCTCATCCGTCGCCTGCTTGCACAGGCCCGCCGCCACCGCGCTGTCTATGCCTCCGCTGATGGCAATCAGCAGACCGGTTGCCCCGGCCTTCCGCGTATAGGACTTCAGGAAGTCCACGCGTTTGCGGATCTCCGCCCCGGTATCAATGACCGGCTTGACGCCAAGTGCTGCAATAATCTCCTCCTGCATACTCACAGGCTGCACCCCGTTTCTTATAATCTTAGTCTGCTACGAGTGTAATCTCAGCTTGTAGAGCAGGCTCCTTGGCCTGCGTCTGTCAGGCACCTTATTTCCGCTCACCGGCTCAGTTCGCCCACTTCAGGTGCATTTCTGCACCTCATCCGGCTTTGTCGCTCTTTGTCGCTCTCTGCAGCACCAGCACATTATCCTACAAAAAATCCCGCATGAGCCAAGCCTCCGGCTAATGGCTGATGCGGGATTCGTACCAATGGGCCTTATGAGGCGCTTACTGGCACAGACGGTTGAAGACATCCTTCAGCTCAGCAGCGATCTCAGCAGCCGAACGGTCTTCCACCCCGTGACGTTCGATGAAGTGAACCAGCTCGCCGTCCTTCATCAGGGCAATGGATGGCGACGATGGCGGATACGGAGCGAAATACTCGCGCGCCTTGGCTGTAGCTTCCTTCTCCTGTCCAGCGAATACGGTGAACAGATGATCCGGCAGAATCTCGTTCTGCAGAGCCTGCGCTACACCTGGACGGCACTGTCCGGCCGCACAGCCGCATACGGAGTTAACAACGACCAGCGAGGTTCCCTTCGCTGCCGGAAGCGCTGCTTCTACATCCTCCGGAGTCAGCAGCTCCTTGAAGCCAATGCTTGTCAGATCATCACGCATGGGTTGAATAGAATCCCTCATATATTGGTTAAAAGACATGGACATTTCTCTGCACTCTCCTTCACTGCTGGAATTAGTTAGATAGTTGTCAGAACCCGGATAACATTGCCGCGTTACTGCACTAATTACTAACTTTATTATACATACATACTCTGTGAAAGCAAGAGAAGCAGCCCGTCCGGACAAGGTGTCCGGCAGCCCTTCACCCTCCTCCGCCGTAAGGGAATCTGCTATACATACACCGGTTTCCTGGACGCACTGTCCTTCTCCTCTACCGGGAACACGACGATCATCGCCGTCCCCGCTCCAACCTCCGACTCGACCCGGATTGTGCCGCTATGCCGCTCGGCAATGCTCAGGCACAAGGGCAGGCCCAGCCCTGTTCCGTGGTTTTTGGTGGTGAAGAACGGGGAGAACAGCTGCTGAAGCTGGCTCTGGGGAATCCCGCTTCCTGTATCCCTGATGATCAGCTGCACGGTATCCTCCAGCTCCCGCGTCTCCAGCGTCAGCACACCCTTGGCATCCATTGCCTCCATGGCGTTGCGGGCCAGATTCAGTATGAGCTGCTTAATCTCTCTGACATTGAGCTGGAGCAGCGGCATGGATGTGCCGAGCTTCAGCTCTATACTCTGGCCGCGGAGATTGGCATCGGCCCAGATCAGCGGCACCAGCTCTTCAATAACCAGATGCAGCTCGACCGGCTCCTTGTCCGACTCCCGGGTCTGGGCCAGCGACAGAAAGTCATTGATGATACTGTTGGCCCGGTCCAGCTCCTCCATAACAATATGATAATAGGAATGCAGGTCCTCCGGGCTCTTCTCGCGCATCAGCTGCAGGAAGCCGCGTACAACCGCCATCGGGTTGCGGATCTCGTGCGTGATCCCGGCCGCCATCTGACCGACCAGCGATAGGCGCTCCACATTATCCAGCTCACTGCGCAGCTTCTCCTCTTCTGTGAGATCCTGTATGATCATGACGATGCCCCTCGGCACGCCCGAATCATGCTCAAGCGGTGCGGTAAAAATATGATAGCTCCGCGAATCCACCCTGATCCTCGTATTGGAGCGCTGCCGGTTCCGCAGGACCTCCTGCATCCTGCTGAGGGTGGCCTGATCCATGCTGTGGCCGAAGATCTGGCTCGCCGGCCGGGACAGAATAATCTCCCGGGTGAGCTGCGGACAATGGCGCTGCATCAGGCTAAGCATATATTCATTCAGCCCGGTGACATAGCCGTTGTCATCGAATTCCATTATATTGAGCGGAACCACATTCGTAATCTGCTGCAGCTTCTCCGATTCCCACTGGAACTTCTCGGAGATTCCCTGCAGCCGGATCTGAATCTGCAGCCTGTCCCAGGCTCGATCTATGTAGGTGATGAACAAGCCGCCGAGGGCCAGGGTCGCCAGGACATAGCCTGCAGCCAGAATCCCCTCGCCGGGAGGCGTGGACAGAATGCTCCGCCCATGCAGGTTCGGCCCGATTACAATGAACAGCATACTCGGGAACAGCGCGCCCCACAGGATCCCGATCTTGGCGATCAGCGCACCCTGCTTGAAGCGGCCGGCCATGCCGAACAGCAGCGGGTACATCAGCACCCCTGTGTTCAGCAGCAGCTGATCCAGGCCCGAGGGCATCGAGAACAGGCCGGTGCACAGGAAGAAATACAGCGCCAGATAAGCGCTGGAGCGTAAGTTGCCGTACAGGATGCCAATGTAGGCAGGAAGGATGGCCAAGTTCAAATAGACCAAGCCGAACAGGGTGGACGATAAGGCCATACATAGCGTGATGCTGAGGGAACAGCAGATCATCAGAAACGTCTGGTCATCGGGGAATGTATTGTTCCTGTTCCCAGGATGGCCCCGGTCCAGCCTCCACTGAAACAGAAACAGGAAGGTGCAAGCAGCCGATATTTGCAATAAAATATCCTTAACCGCATAAATAATTGCAATCACTCCCCAAATTGGACAAAATCTCCTGTTCCTATTGATTAAAGCATACTCGCGCATTCCTGACAACGTTATTCCCTTTCTGTCCTCTAAGGCCTGGCCTCGCTCTGCCTGGAATGGTATGATGCGGTTAATAGAGTGCCGCATGCAGCAAAGGAGCAGATGAATGAGTAGTTACGATGTAATTGTTATTGGAGGCGGTCCATCCGGACTGATGGCCAGTGTAGCCGCCGCCGAGCACGGCGCGTCTGTCCTGCTGGTGGACAAGGGGGCCAAGCTCGGCCGCAAGCTGGGCATCTCGGGCGGGGGGCGCTGCAATGTGACCAACATGAAGGAGACTTCAGAGCTGATCGCCCATATTCCGGGCAACGGCCGTTTTCTATACAGCTCGTTTGACCATTTCAACAATCGGGATATTATGGAGTTCTTCGAGGGGCTGGGCATCGCGCTGAAGGAGGAGGATAACGGGAGGATGTTCCCCGTCTCGGACAAGGCCTCCAGTGTGGTCTCCGCCCTGATCGGCAGGGTACGGAGCCTGGGTGTGCAGATTCTGACGGACAGCCCGGTGCGCGAGGTGATGTATGAAGAGGGAGCTGTGGCCGGGGTGCGTCTGGAATCGGGCCAAGCCTTCGGGGCCGGAGCTGTGATTATCGCCACCGGCGGCAAATCGGTCCCGCAGACCGGCTCCACCGGAGACGGCTACCCATGGGCGGCCGCAGCCGGTCATACGATTACTGAGCTGTTCCCGACCGAGGTGCCGATTCTCTCCCGGGAGGAATGGATCAAGTCGGGGGAGCTGCAGGGCCTGTCCCTGCGCGATGTGAGCCTTACCGTCTGGAATCCCAAGGGCAAGAAGGTGATCTCCCACCGGGGCGATATGATCTTCACCCATTTCGGCTTATCCGGCCCGATCGCGCTGCGCTGCAGCCAGTTCCTGCGCCAGGTACAGAAGAAGTCGGGAACGGAGACCGTGGACCTGTCCATCGACCTGTTCCCTGACCTGAATCCGCAGGAAGCCGAAGCTATGCTCGTAAGCAAGCTGGAGCTGGAGCCGAAGAAGGCTATCCGCAACTCGCTGAAGGGCCTGCTGCCGGAGCGGATGATTCCGCTGCTGCTGGCCAAGAGCGGCCTGGACGGCGACATTACCGGCCATCACCTGCCGCGTACAGGCCTGCAGGCGCTGGCCGCCCTGCTGAAGCGGATGCCGGTCCAGGTCTACGGGACGCGTTCCCTTGCCGAAGCCTTCGTTACCGGCGGAGGCGTCAGCCTGAAGGAAGTGAACCCGGGGACGATGGAATCGAAGCTGACAGCCGGGCTGTACTTCTGCGGTGAGATTCTGGATATTCACGGATATACCGGGGGCTATAATATTACCGCCGCCTTCTCTACAGGATATACCGCCGGTAAACATGCTGCGGGCGGGAAGCACGAATAAGTCCGCTCAGCGGACAACCACATAGATAACGAAACAGCCTTCCCCCGAACCTAGGAGGAAGGCTTGTTTATCATTCGTATCTGGCGAAGCGGATTGTACTGAACAGGCGGCCGATCCACAGCCCGGCCGCTGCTCCGACAACAGGAAAGAGCAGAATGCCCCACCAGCCATAGGCCGGAATGCAGACGGCAGCCGCACACAGAACCGCAAAAGGCATTAACAGAATCGGCATGGCCTTGGTCCCGGCATCCGCCTTCTGTACCTTGCTGAACGGCAGAATGCCGATATAGTCATCTCCGGCGAACAACAGCCAGAAGGAGGACAGCCAATAGGCCATAAGGCTGGTCAACACGGCGAATAACAGCCACTTCAGCACCACCGGCGAGATCAGAACGGCAATCAGCGCCACACTGGTGAATGACAGATACAGCTTGAAGTGCGCCGGATTGCGCAGCAGCGCCTTCACCGCTGCGGCTGCGAACCGGCTCTCGGGCTCCCGGGAGGCCAGCAGCGGCTGGGATTTGCGGAAGATCCACGGCTTGTACCGCGTCGGCCGCGGCTTGTCGAGCACCCCGCGCAGCAGCAGCGCCGCAATCCTCATCCGCTGCTTATAGTCCTCGCGCACATCGTTCATGAAGGTGCCGCGCAGACGCAGGCGGAATCTGAAGGCCAGGACGGTCAGGACGGCGTACCCGGCAGCTGCAGCGAACAGCAGGCCCGGATTATCCTTCCACAAGAGCGCCAGACGCAGATAGACGCCGCACGGGACCGCAACTGCCGGCACCAGCCATAAGCGGCGGCGGAAGCCGTGCCACTGCACCTTGACGAGATGGCCCAGCAGCTTGACGGCCCAGCTGCAGGTCAGCGTCAATGCCAGCTGACCCCAGACCGCCCCCGGAGCGAGACCGTAGCCGCGGAGCAGGAACGGGAGCAGCAGCGCGAAGACCGCCGCTACCTTAAGTGTAGTAACCGCCAGGCTATAGGCCATTCCTCCGGCAATAATCGTATTGATCCAGCTCTGCCGCTGCCGCAGGAACAGGGAATCGCCCTCCTGCAGCAGCAGGACGATCCCTCCGGTGGCGAGCAGTACCGCGAGCAGCGAGAGCATCATTACAAACGGCACCTGGCTGAACCAGCCCGGAAGCTCGCCGTTCCAGAAGCCATAGTAGAAGCGCCCGCCGAGCAGGCCGCCCGGAATCAGAATGTAGAGCAGGACGGTCCAGTCTACCGCAGTACGGATAATTGTGGATTGCTCACGGAAATGGGAAGACAGCCTCCGCCGGAAGAGGCTGCCTGCCGTAGGGAAGGCATAGGACTGCCGGGTCATGCCAGTTCGTCGAAGCAATCAAACAACGACCCCTCCGGCAGACCCGCATCCGCGCGGATCGCCTCCAGTGTGCCTTCGGCCGCAATCCGGCCTCCGGAGATCAGCACGAAGCTGTCACAGATTTTCTCTGCTGTATCCAGCACATGTGTGGACATCAAGACACCGGCCCCGCGCTCCCGTTCCGCCTCCAGCAGGCGCAGGAAATCCTTGGTGGCCCGGGGGTCCAGCCCGATGAACGGCTCGTCCACGATATAGACATCCGGCTGGACCAGGAAGCCCAGCATCAGCATCATCTTCTGCTTCATTCCCTTGGAGAAGCCTGCGGGCAGATCATTGCGCACACCGGCCATGCCGAACTGAAGCAGCAGCGTCTCCGCTGTGGATTCGAAGGTCTCATAGCTGAGGCCATAGGCGGCTGCGGCCAGATCCAGATGCTCCCACAGGGTAAGGTCTTCATAGAAGACCGGCTGCTCCGGTACGTAGGCATAGGACTGGTTCCCGCCGCCCAGCTTCACCCGGGCCTTGGCGTGCTTCAGCAGGCCAAGCAGCGTCTTGATAGTCGTGCTTTTGCCGGCTCCGTTCGGTCCGATTAATCCCAGCAGCTCGCCTCTGCGCACCTGGAACGATATGTCCGCAATCCGTACATCCCCTGCTTCATATCCCGCTTCTTCAATGTCCACATCCAGTACAACATCCTCGCCGTCATCCTCCCGTTCATCAGCGTATTGGCTGATCCGGTCCTCGTCTGTCTCTTCCATATTGTCCTCCATCTCCTATAAGGCCAGCATTCATCATAATGCGATCATAACATCAAGGACGGGCCTGTGCTGCTAAAATATTCACTCTGCCGCCACCATCCTCCTATATCCCTCATTATAAGGACAAGCGCCGGCCGGCTTCAAACCTCCTTCAGCGGCAGCCGGGATGCACATTTTGTGAATTGTTTGATTTTTAATAATTAAAAGTGTGCTTATTGTGACAAATGACATGTTCTTCATGCCCGGTTTGACGTATTGTAAAGCTATATCCGGGAATTTGTATTCCAAACCGTGCGGCATTTGCCCGTACGATTAACAATAGAGGTGAAGAAGCATGATCCAATCCTATGAACGCGATACTCAGTTGACCCTGCATTTGTACCGGGTGTTTGCCAAGTCATTCAAGAGCATTAACGAACATGCCGTGACCGGCAGCAAGATCGAGGGCTTCAATCCCACAGCCTTCGCTGTCATGGAGGTGCTCTACTACAAGGGTCCGCAGCCGATCCAGCAGATCGGCGCCAAGCTGCTGCTGCAGAGCGGCAACGTCACGTATGTCATCGACAAGCTGGAAGAACGCGGTTATCTGCAGCGCAAGCCTTGCCCCAGCGACCGCCGGGTCATTTTTGCCGAGCTTACGGCCGAAGGCGAACGATTGATGAATGAGATGTATCCGAAATATTCGGAGCGTCTGCACCTGGCCTTCAGCGGACTTAGCGATGAAGAGAAGGAACAGATGATTGTCCTCCTGAAGAAGATGGGCCTGCAGGCCGAGAAGCTCTCCCCGCTCCCCCGCAAGTAGGCGGTATTGGGGCAGTCGAAGTTGTGAATCAATTCACGAATAGTAGGTCGAACAGCATATCCACAGAGAACGGCTGCGCAATCCCTCGGGACGGCGCAGCCGTTTTTTACTGTGCAATATACTGTACAGTTACACTCAGAAGGCTGCCTTGCTCAGGACTTCGGCGCTCTGCCGGCCTCTTGAATTGAAGGAACCCCCTTGTGCAGTCCCGCCGAGATCACCAGCGAGATTACTGCAAACACCGCCATCAGGATGAAAAGAGAATGCAGGCCGCCCTCCAGCGCCCCTTGCAGACTGCTCCAGGCTTCTCCGGTCAGGGTGCTTCCGCCATGCGGATTAAGCAGCTGATTAATATCCGCTCCGGCCGCAGCCGCTCCCGGCTGCTCCGCCAGCCTCCGGTCGATGCTGAAATTCAGCCATGACCCGAAGATCGCCACCCCCACGGTCTGTCCGAGGGAGCGGATGAAGGTATTCAGTGCCGTCGAGGCCCCGCGCTGCTCGTGCTGCACCGACGACTGGGCGATGATGGTGAAGACCGTTGAAGCATAGCCGAAGCCGACCCCGCAGCACAGCATCAGGAACAGAAGCAGCCCCTGGGAGGAGCCCGCATCCAGCAGCGTCAGGCCCACCGCAGCTATGGCCACCAGGAACAGCCCGAGCATCCCGGTCCGGCGTGTCCCTGCGCGCAGAATCATTCTCCCCCCGGCGATTGAGCCGAGCATCCAGCCCACCGACATCGGGGCCAGCAGCAGGCCGGAGAGTGCCGCGCTTTGGCCGAATACGCCCTGCACCCACAGCGGAACATAGGTCGACAAGCCGATAATCAGTGTGCTGACCAGCAGATTCGCTCCGGTGGAGACCGCAATGTTACGGATCGAGAACAGCTCCAGCGGCAGCATCGGTTCCGGTGCACGGCGCTCCACGAAGAGGAAGAGCACAAGCAGCAAGGCAGCAGCAACGAGAATCGATACCAGCAGCGGTGAATTCCAGGCCAGACTCTGCCCCCCTGTCGTCAGCCCGAAGAGCAGCGCCCCCATGCCTGCAGCGAACAGCAGCACTCCGGCCACATCAATTCTCGTCTTACGGCGCACCCGTTCCTCCTTGAGATAGCGCGAAATGAAGATAATCGATAAGACGCCAAAGGGCAGATTGAATACAAATACCCAGCGCCAGCTTAAATAAT
The DNA here is from genome assembly GCF_022234545.1 of Paenibacillus piscarius. GTDB lineage: Bacteria > Bacillota > Bacilli > Paenibacillales > Paenibacillaceae > Paenibacillus_AQ > Paenibacillus_AQ piscarius. The sequence continues at coordinate 466,774 of NZ_JAIEUI010000003.1, read as the reverse complement.
CGACCACATACCCGCCGAGCAGCGGCCCCACCAGGGAAGAAATCCCCCACACCGAGCTAAGCAGCCCCTGGGTCTTCGCCCGCTCCTTCAGGCTGTAGATATCCCCGATAATCGTAAAGGTCATCGGAATCAGCGCCCCTGCGCCAATCCCCTGTATCCCCCGGAAAAGGATAAGCTGCCCCATACTCTGCGATACTCCGCATAACAGGGAGCCCGCCAAAAACACTATTGCCCCGCCAATGAAGACGGGCTTGCGGCCGATCAGATCGCTAAGCTTGCCAAAAATAGGTGTAGTGACCGCCATCGCCAGCAGATAGGCGGTAAAGATCCAGCTCAGCCACTTCATCCCCTGGAAATCTCCGACAATTGCCGGACCCGCCGGCCCGGTCACTGTCCCTTCAATCGCCGCCAGAAAAGTAGCCAGCAGCACGCCTGTCAAAATTAACTTCCGTTCTGTTTCCCCCGGTGACTTCAAATGAACCCCAATCCTCTCTATGTTCTTAAATCTGCGCTGCCTCTCCGCAGAGCAGGGAATAGATCTGTACATCCTGATAGCCGGAGGCCGTGTGCCGGTACTGCCGCAGCAGTCCCTCCTGCCGGAAGCCCAGCCGCTTCAGCAGCCGCCCGGCCCGGAGGTTGTCCGGATGGCATAAGGCCTCAATCCGGTTCAGCCCCATCGTGCCGAAGCCGAATTCCAGTACAAGCCCCAGCGCCTCCCGCATATAGCCCCTTCCGGCAGCCGCCGGGGCCAGCTCGAACCCGATCTCCCCCCGGTAAGCACCCTGCAGCTGCCAGTAGTTATACCCGCAGCTGCCGATCACTTCGCCCTCCGGTCCAAGGATACTCCAGCGCAGGCTATCCTCCTCCGCCGCCCACCGGGCCAGCAGATCTATTAACTCTTCTGCCTCTTCCTTAGACGACATAGGCGGGGCATTCAGCCAGGAAGCCACCTGCGGGTCGCTCCAGATCTCAAGCAGCGCCTGCGCATCTGAGCGGGCCATGGCGCGAAGCTGCACTCTCGGACCGTTCAATTCCGGTATATCCCCGCCGCATACATACATAATCCCGTCCCCTTTCAGCCTGCTACCAGTATACATCAATTGCAGGCATTCCCAGAAGGAGATTCCGGCAGGTGTACACCTCCGCATTCAAAAACAGCGCCTGTCCCATGGCTTGCCGCCACACGGTCAGACGCTGTTCCTTATGCTAAATGTTATGTTCCATCCGGTGCAGCCCCGACAGACTTAACCCGATGCCCCCGCAGCCTTAGCCGGCTTCAGCACCTCCGTGCACAACACTCCAAGCTTGGCCTGAATCGCTTTGAACTCTTCAATGCCCGTTCCCGTAAGGCTGTAAGCGTCGCCATGGGCCGTAAGGAAATTCTCCTGGGTCAGCCGTTCCAGCTCCTGCTTCACTTCGCGTTCCGCTACCCGGTAGCCCAGGTTCTCCAGCTCCGGCAGCATCTCCGTCAATGTCAGATCCCTCTCGTGTGCAAAATAAAGCATGTGGATTCCCATAAACAAGTTCTGTACATCGGCGCGCATGTTCCACTCCTTCTGGCTACTAGCCTGCTGTATTTATAAAAGCATTACCCTGCCCGGAGTTCCCGGAAACAGGGGTGCAGGCAGAACCCATTCCCCCACCATTCCTTCCACTAAGAGTAAAAACCTGGTTCGTCTCTGTTAATGCTTGACGTATTGCGCTTCCCTGTACTATCTTGATAGTTAACAGTTATGGGATTCATACTGACTCAAGGTACAGGAAGGTGATGCTTCATGTTTCAAGCCATGCCTTATGATGGCACCCGCAGTGAACGGTTCGAGGCCGTTCTCAGCCAGCTCGGAGCACTGATGGAAGGTGAGCCGAACGCAATTGCCAACCTGGCCAACGCTTCGGCGCTCTTAAAGCTCTCTCTGCCGGACACCAACTGGACCGGCTTCTACCTGTATGACGGCACAGAGCTGGTGCTCGGTCCCTTCCAGGGACTCCCGGCCTGCATCCGTATTCCGCTGGGCCGCGGTGTCTGCGGAACCGCAGCCGCCGAGCGCCGCACGCTGGTCGTGGGTGATGTTCATGCCTTCCCGGGACATATTGCTTGCGATGCTGCCTCCAATAGCGAAATTGTAGTGCCGCTGATCAAGGGAGATACCCTATACGGTGTGATGGATATTGACAGTCCGCTGAAGCACCGCTTCGACGACGAGGAACGGCGCTTCCTGGAACGGTTCGCCGCCATGGTCTCCGAAGTGCTCTAGTATTAGTCATTTTGAACAAAGCCGCCCCACCGCAGGAATCATTCCCGGGTGGGGCGGCTTTTTCACTTGCAGCTACAGTCTGACCGGATCGATGTGCCAGATCTCGGAGGCATAACGGCTAATCGTGTTATCGCTGGAGAATTTGCCGGAATGACCGATGTTAATGATAGACTTCTTGAGCCATTCCTTCGGATTGCGGTAGGCCAGGTCAATCTTGACATGGGTCTCCACATAGCTGGCGAAATCCTTCAGCACGAAGAATTCATCGTTATTGTCAATCAGCGACTGGAAGAGCGTATCGAATTCCTGGGCGTGGGAGCAGAACGGTCCCGGTATTACCAGCTGATCCAGCACCTCCTTCACCCGGCCGTCGCCATTGTAAATATCGCGGGCATGGTATCCGCCGTACTGGTAGTAATCGAGCACCTGCTCTGCCCGCAGTCCGAACAGGAACATATTATTGTCCCCTACCATCTCATGCATCTCCACATTGGCCCCGTCCATGGTCCCGATGGTCAGCGCACCGTTCATCATGAATTTCATGTTCCCGGTGCCCGAGGCCTCCTTGCTTGCCGTGGAGATCTGCTCGCTGACATCGGCGGCCGGAATGATCTTCTCGGCCAGGGATACCGAATAATTCTCCAGGAAGAAGATGCGGATCTTCCCGTTAATGTCCGGATCCCGGTTCACGACATCGGCTACCGTATTAATCAGCTTAATGACCCGCTTGGCGAGATGGTAGCTCGGAGCGGCCTTTGCACCGAAGATGAAGGTACGCGGGACGATATTAATCGAAGGATTATCCTTGATCTGATTATACAAGTGCATGATATGCAGTACGTTCAGCAATTGGCGCTTATAGGCATGGAGCCGCTTCACCTGGACATCGAAGATCGAGTCCGGGTCCACCGGGATGCCGTGCCTGCTTGTGATGTATTCGGCCAGCTTCAGCTTATTGCTCCGCTTGATCGCCGCCACCTGCTCCTGGAAGGAGGCATCCTCACTGTATTTGATCAGCCCGATCATCTCCTGGGGCTGATGCATCCAGCGGGTGCCGATCGACTCGCTGATCAGGCCGGCAAGTCCCGGATTCGCGTGCTGCAGCCAGCGGCGGTGCGTAATGCCGTTGGTCTTGTTGTTGAAGCGGTGCGGATACATTTCATTGAACAGCCGCATTTCACGCTTTTGCAGAATCTCGGTATGCAGTGCCGCCACCCCGTTCACACTATGGCTGGCGACAATCGCCAGATGGGCCATCCGCACCTGGTCGTCATGGATAATCGCCATCTGGTTGATCCGGTCCTGGTCGCCGGGATATTTGCTCATCAGCTCGCCGCAGAACCGGGCATTGATCTCCTCTATGATGAGGAAGATGCGCGGCAGCAGCTCTTTGACCATGCCGAGCGGCCACTTCTCCAGCGCCTCGCTCAGAATCGTATGGTTGGTATAGGACACCATCCGGGTCGTCATGTCCCAGGCCTGATCCCAGCCCAGACCATGCACATCCATCAGAATCCGCAGCAGCTCGGGGATCACCAGGGTAGGGTGAGTATCATTAATATGCAGAGCTACCTTATCAGGAAGACTCTCAATGGGAAGACCTGTCTTGGCGAAGGTACGCAGAATACTCTGCAGCCCCGCGCTGCACAGGAAGTATTGCTGCTTCAGGCGCAGCAGCTTGCCCTCGTACTGGGAATCATCAGGATACAGGAATTCCGAGATCGACTCCACGGAACGCTTGTATTCCAGGAACTTGTGATAATCACTTCCGCCCAGAGAGCTGAATACTCTTGAAGGCTGGGTGATCGACTCCGCACTCCAGTTCCGCAGGGTGTTCACATGCCGGCGGTCTGCGCCGATGATCGGAATGTCATACGGAACCGCCCGCACTGCTTCATAATCCCGGTGCTCGAACACCAGCTCCTCATTCTCCCAGCGGGTATCAACCTGGCCCCAGAACCGCACCTCCACCTGTTTGTCCTCGCGGCGCACTTCCCACACATTATCATTCTGCAGCCAGTAATCCGGCAGCTCCACCTGATAGCCGTCCACAATCTTCTGCTCGAACAGGCCGTATTTGTAGCGGATGCCGCAGCCGTGCCCCGCGTATTGCAGGGAGGCAAGCGAATCCAGGAAGCAGGCGGCCAGGCGGCCCAGCCCCCCGTTGCCGAGTCCGGCATCGGCTTCGACCTCTTCAATATCCTGCAGGCAGAAGCCAAGCTCCGCCAGACCTTCGCGGACAACCTCGAGCACACCCATGTTCAGCAGGTTATTGCCCAGCAGCCTGCCGATCAGGAACTCCATGGAGAAATAATAGACCTGCTTATCCTTGTCGATTTTGAACTTCTGATTGGTGGCCGCCCAGTCTTTACCGGCACTCTCGCGGATCATATTGCCGAGAATATTATAGACGTCGGCATTCGAGGCTTCTTCCAGCGGCTTGCCTAACTTCCCGATGAGCTTCTCACGGAACACTTGTTTGAATGCTTCCTTATCGTTGAACAACAGCAGGTTCCCCCTAACAGATGGTTATAGTGGCTCTGAAATGGCCTGAAGTGGTCTGAAATGCGCCTATATTACAACACTGGATCAGAAGAATGATCCCTTTAGCGGCACCATTCCCCTGATCCAGATATTATATCTTGCTGCTCTTGGCAATGACAAACGGACGCCTGCTGTCGCCGACGAGAATCCGGTCTTTGCTCAAGTGCACATCTTTGTCCATAATCACATTCTCAATAACAGCGTTCTCTTCAATGACGCATTTCTGCATAATAACAGAGTTGATAATCCTGGCGCCCTTACGGATCTGCACACCGCGGAAGATGACGCTATTCTCCACACTGCCCGCAATGACACAGCCGTTCGCCACCAGCGAATTGCTGACTGACGAGCTGTCGAGGTAACGGGTCGGCGCCTCATATTTGATCTTGGTCTGCACCGGATTCTCCTTGAACAGACCGAAGTAATTATCCTGCTTCAGCAGCTCCAGGCTATTCTTGTAGTAGCTCTCCAGCGAATTGATCACGGAGTGATACCCCTTGTATTCATACGCGGCGATCTTGAACTTGTGACGGTTCTTCTGGATCGCATCCCGGAAGAAGTAGCTCTCGCCATGGGCGATGCAGTGCTCCACCTGCTCCAGGAACATCTTTTTCTCCATAATAAAAATATCCAGATACACATTCGGGTGATGCTTCTCATGGTGGATATTCGTGACCCTGTTCTCGTCATCAAGCTCTACCCGCAGACACGGATCATGCTCCGGCTGAAGCTCATCAATCTGCTTGTAGACCATGGTGACGTCTGCACCCTGCTCCAGATGGTATTGATACAGATCCTGCAGATCCACCGTATTGATATGCTGGCTGCCGGAGAACACAATATATTTGGCGGATGCCCGCTTGAAGAAATCCAGATTGTTGTGATAATGCTGGAGGTCGCCCAGGGAGGTATCCGTCGGGTCATTCCAGTCCGGCGGAAGGATGAACAGCCCGCCATGCTTGCGGTTCATATCCCACGATTTCCCGTCACCCAGATGGTCCATCAGCGAACGGTATTTGCGGCGGACGAACAAGCCTACGCTCTCCAGCTCCGCGCGCATCATGTTGGACAGGACGAAGTCAATCAGCCGGTAGCGGCTGGCGAAGGGGACCGCTGCACCGCAGCGGAAGTAGGTCAGTTCATTCAGACTATCCAGTTCATGATCAAGATTAATTACGCCCATCAGCTCTTTCATCGTCAATCCCCCGTCCTCTTGTGGTTATATGGTTCTGGCTGCTGCCGATTTCAGTCGCTTGCTACGTTTGTCGATCAGCAGAATTTCATCCTCATTCTCCCGCTCGATGCCAATCTCCATATTATCCTCAATGACCGTATTCTCACTGATGATGGCTTTGTGAATCTTCACATTCTTGCCGATCTTGACCTTGGGCATGATGACAGAATCCGTAATGACGCTGCCTTCACCGACCTCGACCCCGTAGAATAAGACCGAATGCTTCACCTCGCCGTACACAATGCAGCCCTCATTAATGATGCAGCTCGACACCTTGGCTCCCGGTGCCACATACTGCGCGGGCTGATTCGGATTGCGGGTGAAGATTCTCCAGCTTGTATCATTCAGGTTCAGCGGAGGCGTATCGCTCAGCAGATCCATGTTCGCCTCCCAGAGGCTGTCTACCGTACCCACATCCCTCCAGTAGCCTTCAAAAGGATACGCATACAGGGACTGGCCTTCGTCCAGCATCATCGGAATGATATCCTTGCCGAAGTCATGCGATGAGCCGGTATTCTCCCCGTCCTCCAGCAGATGCTTGCGCAGCACACTCCATTTGAAAATATATACACCCATCGAAGCCAGCGTGCTCTTGGGCTTGGCCGGCTTCTCCTCGAACTCGTAAATCTTGAGATCCTCCTCGGTATTTAGAATACCGAAGCGGCTGGCTTCCTCCAGCGAAACGTCAATGACCGAGATGGTGCAGTCAGCGTTCTTGGACTTGTGATACTGAAGCATGGCATGATAGTCCATTTTGTAAATATGATCGCCCGACAGAATTAACACATGCTCCGGGTCGAACTGGTCGACAAACTTCAGATTGCGGTAGATCGCATCCGCCGTCCCCCGGTACCAGCTGCTTCCGTTCTCCCGTTCATGCGGAGGCAATACGAATACGCCGCCGTCCTTGCGGTTCAAATCCCAGTCGCTGCCCACTCCGATATACGAATGGAGCACCAGCGGCTCATATTGTGTCAGCACGCCCACGGTGTCAATGCCCGAATTCGAGCAGTTGCTTAAGGGAAAGTCGATAATGCGGTAGGTTCCTCCGAAATACACAGCCGGTTTGGCGATCGACTTGGTCAGCCCTTTTAATCTTTTCCCTTGGCCTCCCGCTAATAGCATAGCTACCATCTCTTTTTTCTTCATGGAAGAGCCTCCTTGACTTATGGGTGATGAAACAGGTAATAAAAGAAGTAGACCATAAGAAAATGCGTGCAACGGGAACAATTCGGTTTCAAACGGGGAAGAAAACAGAGCATCGGGACAGCGGTCCGGGACTGCCGGGCAAAATGCTTACCCTCTCCGGTGTTATCCTATATTCTAAAGTGTTCTATATCTGCCGTCAAAACCCTTTATTGCCTGCCCTGAAGCATAAAATTATTATGCATACTACCTATTGTATGACTTCTTGTATGACTTCATAATTCCGTATAATTCGATTAACCATTATGATTAACCTTAAACAGTCCGGGTGAATCGGTGCGCTGGCTCCATAGACCTATTTTTCAGCCGGCTTTCAGCCTCCGGCGTCATACTACGGACATACTATAATTACTGAAAATGGAGGAACGGCCGATGAAAGCAGCACAAGACACAGGCATCCGCCTGCTTCTGGTCGATGATGAGCCTCATATTCTACAGTTCCTGGAGCTGGGACTGGTCAATGAAGGCTACGAAGTACAGACAGCCCCGGATGGCGAGTCCGCGCTTGCAGCGATGGCCTGCTTCAAGCCGCATGTTGTCATTCTCGACCTCATGATGCCCGGCATGGACGGCTTCGAGGTGTGCCGCCAGCTCCGCCTGGAGGAAGCGGATGCCGCGATCATCATGCTGACGGCGAAGGACGAGGTTCAGACCCGTATCGCTGGCCTGAACCTGGGTGCGGATGATTATATGATCAAGCCGTTCAGCTTCGGAGAGCTGCTGGCCCGGATTCAGGCGCGGCTGCGCAACCAGTTCCCGGGGCTGCTGGGCGAGGTACGCTGCGGCCCCTTCCGGGTGGACAACCGCCGCAAGGAGATCCGTTATAAGGACGCGGTGCTGGAGCTGTCCCCGACGGAGTATGAGCTGCTGCAGTATCTGGTGATTAACCATGGTCTGGTGCTTAGCAAGCCGATGATTCTGGACAAGGTGTGGGGCTATGACTTCGGCGGTGAGGAGAACATCGTGGAGGTCTACATCCGCTCCCTGCGGGAGAAGCTTGGCGACAAGGAGCACCGGATCATCCGCACGCTGCGCGGCGCAGGATACCGGCTGGATCTGATATGACCGACCGCTTCCGGTTCCTGCGCTCGCTGCGCAGGCAGCTGCTCGCCGCATCGCTGCTTATTCTCTCCGGATTACTTATTCTGATCGGCATCCTCCAGTATGTACTGATGCGGAATGTAATCTACAGCAACCGGGCAGAGGTAATGGAGGCACAGCTGCGCTCCCTGCCGATTGAATTCCTGCTGAACAATCCCGGATGGCCCGGCGGAGGCAGACACCAGGGCGGTGACCGCTGGCCGCTGCTGCTGGATGCCCGCACCACCATTGCTATCTACAGCCCGGCCGGCAGCTTCAGGGATCTGCAGGAGGAGACGCTGTCCACGGCTGCTGCACCCAGAATGAGCGACAGCGAATATAAACGCCTGCTGATGCTGCCTCCGCGCAAGCTGTCCGGTACCTACCAGCTGATGCCCGCAGGGGACGGCAGCGAGCATATTGTCGTCTTCATGAATTACGGGCGGCCCGGTGACACCCGGATGCTGCTGCAGATGAGCACGGAGACCGGACCGCTGCGGGAGATCATCCTGCGGCAGCTGCTGGTCTTCGGCGGCTTGTCGGCCGCCGCCCTGCTGGCCGGATTGTTCCTCTATCTGCCGGCGCTGCGCAGGACACTGATTCCCCTGTCCAATATGGGCAAGACCGCCCAGGTCATTGACGCCGGCAACCTGAATGTCCGCTTCCCGGACGGGCAGGGCCAGTTGGAGATCGACCGGCTCGCCCGCTCCTTCAACGGGATGCTGGAGCGGCTGGAGCATTCCTTCGAGGCGGAGCGCGAGGCCAAGGAACAGATGCGCCGGTTCGCGGCAGATGCCTCCCACGAGCTTCGGACGCCGCTGACTTCGATCTACGGCTTCCTGGAGGTGCTGCTGCGCGGGGCGGCGGATAACCGGGAGCAGCTCTACAGCGCATTGCAATCGATGCACGGCGAAGCCAAACGGATCAACCAGCTGGTAGAGGATCTGCTGCTGCTCGCCCGCATGGACAGCGCCCCGCAGATGCAGACCCGGGAGCTGCTGCTGGACGGGCTCATCCGTGACATGCAGCCTCAGCTGCAGGTGCTGGCCGGAAGCCGCACAGTGCTTACCGACATCTCCTCCGGCATACGGTGCCATGCTGACCCGGACCGGATCAGACAGGTGCTGCTGAACCTGTTCCACAATGCCGTGCAGCATACCGATGCCGGCACCGGTATCATTCAGATATCGCTTCATGCCCGGGGTGAGACGGCAGAGCTGGCCGTGAAGGATAACGGCCCCGGCATCGCTGCCGGGCATCTGCCTCATATCTTCGAGCGGTTCTACCGCAGCGATGCTTCCCGCACCCGCAAATACGGCGGCTCGGGACTCGGGTTGTCCATCGCCAAGTCTATTGCCCAGGCGCACGGTGGAGCGGTCACTGTATCCAGCACCCTTGGTGAAGGCTCCGTCTTCACACTGACTCTTCCACGTCTGCCGGATTCGCTAAGAGGCGGCAGTTAGCGATATAATAGAGAGCAGAGCGAAACGAGTTTTGCGAAGTGATTCAATGAGGGCTATGCTATCAAAACTAAGCGTATGCTTCCGAAGCGAGTTTTGCGAAGTGATTCAATGAGGGCTATGCTATCAAAACTTTTAGGAGGTTATCATCTCATGTACGAAATCGCCATTATTGGTGCCGGTCCTGCCGGTGCAAGCGCCGCCCTGTTCGCTGCCAAAGCAGGCAAATCCACACTGCTGATCGACAACGACAAAGGCATGACCCGCAGAGGCTGGTACGAGAACTATTACGGGATTCCTGAAATCGGCGGGCCGGAGCTGGTGGAGACCGGACATAAGCAGGCCGTGAAATTCGGGGCAGAGCTGGTAGCCGGACAAGCCGTCTCCCTGGAGGCCCGCGGCGAAGGCTTCGTGATCGGGACGGAGAGCGGCGCTTCCTATGAAGCGAAGCATGTCGTGCTGGCGACAGGAGTTCTGACTGATCTGGCCGCCTCTGCCGGCGTGACGACCAAGGACGGCACCGAGCCGAGAATCAAGACGGTGATCGCTGTGACACCGGAGGGCAGAACGAACATCGACGGCATCTGGGCCGCCGGAACCGTGGCCGGCATGAGCGTCCACGCCATCATCACCGCCGGAGACGGCGCGAAGGTGGCTGTGAACATTATCAGCGAGCTGAACGGTGCGCGTTATGTCGATCATGATTTGCTGAAGGCTTAAGCTGCAGCGGCCGCTCATCAAGAGGCTGTCCCAATGGTCATTACATGACTATTTGGGACAGCCTTTTTACATGAGTAAGACATGCTTTTCTATTGGAGTTAATGCTGTGACCGTAGTGCGTGTTCTAACTCCAATTGCATTTTCTGCAACAGATTTCACTTTAATTCGCCGTAAAGGGCGATCTATTGTATTTGATACATGTATAAAATGCAGCCGATTCTCATTCTGGTGAATTTGAGAAGCATTCTGCTGCATTAAATACAACAGAACCAATACGTGGAATAAATCCTGCCAAGTTATGGGTTGAGCCTGGAGACTCTCTGCTCCGGTGCGCTCTGCTGCGGCCTGCCGCTGTGAAATTCCTGAACGATATAGAGGGGGCGGCCCTTGGATTCATCGTAGATCCGTCCGACATATTCACCCAGAATACCCAGCATGAGCAGCACGAAACCGTTGAAGGTCAGGGTGATCCCGATCATGGATGCCCACCCCTTCACAGCTGCATCCGTAAAAAGCGCCAGGTACAGCACGTACAGCAGGTACAGGAACCCGGATGCGGACAGAAGCGCTCCAAGAACGCCAGCCAGCTTCAGCGGCTTGTAAGAGAAGGAGGTAATCCCGTCCACCGACAGCTTCAGCATCCGCCCTAACGGATATTTGGTCTCGCCGGCCAGCCGCTCCTCCCGCTCGTATTCGAGTGCCTTCTGGCGGAATCCGACCCAGCTGACCAGACCGCGCACGAAGCGGTTCTTCTCCGGCAGACGCTTGAGCTCCTCGCAGACCCTGCGGTCCATCAGGCGGAAATCGCCGGTATCCACCGGAATCGAGATATCAGTCGAATAACGCAGCACCCGGTAGAATAAGCTGGCCGTCCATTTTTTGAACAGAGACTCGCCGTTTCGTTTGATCCGCTTGGCATAGACAACGTGATATCCACGCTTCCACTCCGCAATCATCTGCGGAATCAGCTCGGGCGGGTCCTGGAGATCCGCATCAATAATAACAACCGCATCGCCCAGCGCATAATCCATACCTGCGGTAATGGCGATCTGATGCCCGAAATTGCGGGACAGATCGATCAGCTTCACACTTTCATCCCAATAGCTGTACTCCTCGATCATCTGTGCGCAGCTGTCCGTGCTGCCGTCATTGACGAAGATCAGCTCGTAGGGCTCGCCAGTTAACCCCATCACCTTTTTGATGCGCCGGTACGTCTCCTGAATAACAGCCTCTTCATTGAACATCGGTATAATGATGGAATAGCGCACTTGAATACTCATGGGCAGCTCCTCCTCAAAAGTAGTAAGGAAGCGCGCCGGCACACGTCCGGGTATTCGCGCTTCCTGATCTCCTGCTCCCGCAGGTTAGTTCAGGGTGATCTCGTACAAGGTTCCGGCATTGCCGCTGTTCTGCGTCCCCTGCCAGTCTGCCGCCGGAACCTCCGTGCCATTCGCAGTGATCCACACCGCGATGTCCGAATTGCCGCCGCGCCCGCCGCCCATACCTCCGCTTGTAACCAGGAAGTACTTCACTTTCCCGCTCTGCACCAGCGCCTTCAGCGAGTCTGTAGTATACGGCGTATCCGAGGCATTGAAGCCGTTAAGGATGACAACCTGTTCGCCTTCGTCGACAATATAGGGCGCGGCTGTTCCGTAATCCATCGCCGCGAACAGATATTGCTCTCCCGTGTTATGCGACTTAAGATAGGCCAGCAGTGACGTGTTGATGCCGGCTGCGCCATTCCTTCCGCCCATGCCGCCCATGCCACTCCTGGTGTTCATGCCGCCTATATTTGCTATATCTCCTATATTGCCCAATCCCGGCATATTCCCCATGCCGAAGGATCTGCCGCTGTCCGGGCCTGCTGCGGGAGTCATGCTGTTATTACCGTAGGTAATCGGTGTAAAGGCCCAGTAGAGCGGGCCAATCAGCAGCACCAGGAATCCGGTTACCGCTGCGGCATGCAACCAGGAATGCTTACCCCGTACAGCCTTCAGCAGCCGCAGAATGACCAGCACCGCCGTCATTACAATACCTGCTGCGAGTACCCCTAAGGACCAGCCGCTGCCGATGGTATTGTCATACGGACGGATAATGTACACTTCGAGCAGCGTTGTGCCAAGTACTGCCGCCGGCAGCAGCCAGGATTGCCAGCCCCGGCGTTCCTTGTAGCTGCTCCAGAGCTGCGACCAGCCTGCACCGGCCAGCGCAGCCACCGGCGGAGCCATCATAATCAGATAGTATTGGTGGAAGAATCCGGCGATACTGAAGAATCCCATGACAGGCACCAGCCAGGCCAGCCAGAACAGAGTCTCCTTATGCTGCGCGGTAAAGTTCCTGCGGCGCAGGCTGGCTAAGATCCCGATGCTCCCAAGCAGTACGAACGGCAGCAGCCAGCTCGCCTGTCCGGACAGCTCCTGCTGGAACAGCCGCAGCGGGCCGGGGGTGCCTGTGTTGAACATGCCGCCACCGCCGGCCATCCCACCGCGCCCGCCCGGGCTGCCGAACCCGCCGAATCCGCCGTTCTCTGCTTCTGCGCGCCGTCCGCCGTCCTGACCGCCCGGCACCATTCCGCCACTGCGTCCGTCCTGGCCTGAAGCAGTCCCGCCGCTGTCACGGCTCTGATTATCCCCGGCGGCGGAATCACGTCCGTTCATCATCCCTTGCCTGTCTGCGCCACCTTGCCCGTCAGTTCCATCCATGGGCGGGAATTCACCGTTAAAGTCCGGCATTTCCCCGTTCATCCCGGGCATCTCCCCGCCGCCGAAGCCGCCAAAGCCGCCCCCACCGCTTCCGCCAGTACTGCGGTCACCGGTCAACCTGGACACGCCGTTATAGCCAAAGGCCAGGTTAAGCACCGAGTTGGTGCCGCTGCTGCCAATGTAAGGGCGCTTATCAGCAGGAATGGAATCCACAATTACTGCCCAGGATAGAGACACGACCAGCAGTACGGCCGTGCAGGCGGCAAGCACCCCGCTCTTCTTCTTCCATTTCCCTTTGGCAGCCAGGAGGTAGAAGAGATAGAAGGCGGGAAGGACCATGTAGGCCTGCAGCATTTTCTCATTGAAGGCAATCCCGATCAGACCGAAAGCAGCAAGCAGGCTGCCTGTCCGTCCGTTGCGGGTACCCCTGAAGAGAAACCAGGCGGCCAGCAGCAGGGTGAATACCAGCACGGTATCGATATTATTCGTGCGGCTGACCGCCGCGGCTGCCGGCGCAGACGCCATCGCCAGCGCAGCCAGCCGGGCGGCGGACCGGCCGAATGAGGGCTTGACCAGCGAATAGACCAGCACAACGGAGCCGATACCGGCCAGCACCTGCGGCAGAATGACGCTCCAGCCGTGCAGCCCGAAGACCAGCGCGCTAAGCGTCTGCAGCCACAGAACGACCGGCGGCTTATCGACGGTTACCGACCCGGCAGAATCCAGTGAGGCGAAGAAGAAATTGTGGAAGCTCTGCAGCATACTTCCTACTGCGGTTGTATAGTACGTATTGGCATAGGTATCATTCCAGATTCCGTACCCGTACAGCACGGCTGCCAGCAGCAGAGTCAGCAGCAGCACCGGGTCGGCGCTTGTTTTTCTCAGCCATTTCATCATAGGTTTCACTCCGATTCGTTCATTTCTTAGGCCTATTATGGCATCGGCAGCTTAACTCATAATGAAAGCCCGCTGAATGTTTGCTGAATGCTGCACCCTGCACAGGAGCATCCAAGAGCATACGAAAGACCCCCGCCTCATGGCCCGGACCGCAGCAGCGGCGTTTCATCCGGACGAAAGACGGGGGTGATTCCCCATTCACAGTTCATGTATTAAGGTTCAGCTAAGACTTGCGGGCCAGCGCCGCGACCTTGCCCAGTGTATTCCAGTTGCGGACGGTGAGCGCCGTTCCCAGCAGCTTGTCGAACGGCACCTTGAACAGCGGAGAGTTGCTTATACTGGTTTCATATAGGGTATACATCTCGCGGCCGGTGACCCGCACCTGATCCGCACCATTCTCATAGGGACGAAGCTTCTCCAGCGCCTCACCCGCAGGCTCCGCTGCCAGGAACGAGACATAGAGCCGCTTGAAGTCTTCAGGCTCACTCAGCGGAAACGGATTGCCCGCAATCACCGCCTCCAGCTCCTTCAGGGAACGGATCATCACCGGCACCTCAAAGCCGAAGGTCTCCTGGATCTTCCCGCTGATCCTTTCCGCCAGCCCGTCGCCGGTTAATGCCTCACTCTCAAACACAACATTGCCGCTCTGGATGTAGGTGCGTACATTCCTGAATGGAAGCGTCCCGAGGGTTGACTTCAGCTCCTGCATTCTGATCACTTTGTTGCCGCCGACATTAATGCCGCGCAGCCATGCAATGTATGTATTCATAAGTGCCCTGCTTTCTCTGCAAAATTACTGTGCAGCAGACAATGCCGCCAGCCGTCTGCGGATTTCACTGACCAGCAGCTCCTTCTCGGGGAAGGACAGTCCTTCCACCAGCCGCGCAGCCGCCACCGGAAGGATCCATGGCTCAATCTCTGCCCGGGACAGGCCGGACAATCTAAGATATCTCCGAAGATATTGTGCAGTCATACGTTGTCTGGCAAAGGTGATGAAGTGCTTCGTGAACGAAGAGGGACCTTCTGGTAAAGCTCCGATACTGAACATAATATAAGACCGCGCCACATCCGCCGCCGGATTGCCGCTGACACCGGTCATCCAGTCAATGACCCACAGCTTATCGTCCATCAGGATGTTGTCCGGGTGAAAGTCACCATGGCACAGCTTATTCCCTTCGGGGAGGAGGGCCAGCTGATCCAGAATCTGCGACTTCTCATCCTCATTCAGGATAGGGGCAGCGGAAATATGCCTCTCCAGCAGCCTCTTCTGCCCTCCAGCCTCCCCTACGCCCTCCAACTGGTGGAGGCTATAGTGAAGCTCAGCCATCTGCCTGAAGCAGCTGAAGATCCGCCAGGGCTTGCGGCCCATCAGCTTAAGCAGTGTCGGCCCCATAATCTGCCGGTACACAATCCCTTGTCTGTCCTCCACCTGAATCCGCTCATACGGCTGCGGAGTCGCCACGCCTTGTTCATAGATCAGCTTACTGAGCCGGTATTCATAATCCACCTGCTGAGCAGGCACCCAGTCCCGGTAGAGCTTAAGGATTTTACCTTCCCCATACTCTCTAACTTCCGCTGTTTTGCCCTCACCAAGCATATTCCCCTGCATCGAAGCCACACGCCCTCTCCCCTAATCCAGACTAACCTTCGTATAATGCTCTACTGTAGGAAAAGGGCTGTAATAATGATGCAGCAGTGCCTTCCATTCCTGATACTGCGCGGATTCCCGGAAGCCCACCGTATGATCCTCCAGGCTGCGCCATCTGACGATCAGCAGATACTTATGATTATCCTCCATACAGTGCTGAAGCTCATGGCCCAAATAACCGTCAATCGAAGCAATCAGCGGAGAGGCCTCCCTGAAGCTCTGTTCGAAGTAATGGGTCTGCCCCGGCTTCACCTGCAGCATTGCCGCTTCTGTAATCATGCTCTCATCTCCTTTTATAGTGAATCCCGGAAAAATTCATGATAGAAATTAATGATAACCAGCAGCACGGCCAGCGACTCATTGACACTGTCCACCTCCAGGGCGTGGTTGGCATCGTCAATCCTGTACACTCTGATCTGCTTCATCGTGCCAAGCTCTGCGGGATACTGTCCGGTGAACATCGGATCACTTCCGCCGTAGATGACACTGCCGCGGCTCTGCCGGATGAACGGAAGGCTCTCGGGAACCGGGGTGAGGAACAGATGAGACACCTTCTCCCCTATCTCCGGATCAGCAGCCACCTTGCCGGCAATAATGGTGCCCATGCTCTTGCTGATGAACAGCAGCTGATCATATTCGGGCAGCGATGCCAGCGCAATCTTACATTCCTCAGCGACAATATCGATCTCCTCGCGCTTGAAGGCGACTCTCGCACTCTGGTAGCCGTACTCCAATTGAAGCAGGTCACAGCCGTATTCACGGGCCAGCTTGCCCGCATATTCCAGCAGCGGCCGCTCGGCTGAATAATTCTGCCCGGGGAATACCACAGCCAGCACCTTGGAGTCTTGGGTAATCAGCTTATGCCTCACTTCCCGGCCCCAATGGGAGGACATTACAATACTGGATACGCTCATCTTAAGTTCACGCCTTTCCTGTCATAACCTGTCTAACCGGTTCGCTCTGCCTCTCATTATAGCTAACTTCAGCACAGGTTGAAAACAGGACCAGCCCCGCATGGCGGTGATGAAGAGCTGCGGCTTATCCGCTTGCAATCATTCGGGCTGCTGCTCTGGAGGAGCCTGCGGCCTGCTTCCCCTTCTTCGGGTGAGAAACTCAGCTGTAATCCACAGGAACACAGGAATCACAACCTGGAACGGAAGGGCATACACCTTATAGATGTGATACGCGAAGGACTCCATTTCCATAATATTGGAATAGATGAAATCCGACAGATAGACCATAATCAGCCCCATCTGGAGGACTACCGAGCGGTAGCTCTCCAGCTTGAATACTTTGGCCATCCCGTTGCAGCTTACGAACAGGCACAGACTGACCTTGACGAAAAGCGCCGTAACGAACACAATCGCTGCCGAGCCTTCGATCCGGGTGACGAAATCACCAATATTGATCCGGCTGACCGCCACGTAGGAGGGGAAGTACAGACCGGACAGAATGTCAGGACCGAGCATCAGCAGATTACGCAGCGTAATGAGGATAATAATGCTGCCGGCAATCAGCGTGCCGCCCACCAGTACCCGCTTGGCAGAGCCCTTAGCCGGTAGCGCGCCGAAAGCGCCCAGGAAGACTACAATTTCAGCGAAGGGAAACGTGAAGGAGCCTGCGGTATCCGCAAAGATGAGACCGGGCGGGGCATTCAGCAGCGGCTTCAGATGATGGTATTCAAACTTGGGCACAGAGAGCAGCTGAATGATTAGAATAACAACGAGCGAGAACAGCAGCAGGAACTTCGCGCTTCGTCCAAGCACCTCTATGCCGGCATGCACGACCCAGATACAGAGCAGGCCGATCATCAGCATCGGTGCGATCATCGGAGTGGCGGTTAAGGCCACAGTCTTGCTGAATTCCCCGAAATTACGCAGCACCAGCGCCCCCAGATGTAAAGCATACCAGATATACAGACAGGAGAGCATCCGTCCCAAGACGGAGCCGAACACCTCAATCAGCATGTCATAGAGATCCTTGCCCGGAAAAAGCACATGGAGTCTCGCATAGATCAGCATAAGCGGAAGAGCCAGCAGAATCGCCAGGAGCTGGGCGATCCAGCTGCTGTTCCCCGACTGAGAGGATGTGCCCAGGAACAGGGAAGCGCCCGTAATAAATAATACAGCGATGCTGATCGACTGCCCGGCAGGTATAATCTCTTTGCTCACACTCTCCTCCTCCTTCGGCCATGCGCTCTAATATAGCCTTTTCACTAAATCTACAATCAGCGGTGAAGGACTGGGGATCTCCCAGCGCATGGACAGCGCAAAGGCCAGCGCGAAGGAGATCAGGTACAGGACGGAGCAGACCAGAAAATCCCGTTTCATCCGCTTCTTCCGCAGCCCGTACGGATCGATTACAGCAATCAATGCGTAGATGAATACCACATAAATGACCATACTCAATCCCCCACCCGGATGGCCCGTGAAGTTTTGGCGGTGCTCTGTATGATCACTTTGGACTTGACGCTCACTTCGAGATCGGCAAACATCTCAGGCCAGCGGTCCTTCACTTGGGCCCAGAGCCTAGGATGAGTATCGTATAATCTCTCGCCAAAACCAAAAATATCCACACCATACTGCTGCTGCATCTTATGAACCAGCGCAAGAATATCCGCCTGCAGCCCTTCAGCTGCTCTCTGTTCAATATCAGGAATACTCTCTCCCTGCAGGAATCCCTCCGGCGTCATCACCTCATCCAGCCCGGTCTTGGTTAAGGTATGAATCTGTATCCGGAGCCTGCCGTCCACCATTTCCGGCTTCAGCCTGGTCTGGTTCGAGACAACCTCCAGCGAATATGCCGGTTTCCCCCGCTTATCATTCACTGCCAGCACCCCTCCGCGCAGTTCATTTTTGATGAACAGCATGGTCTTCGTCTCACCGCCGTTCAGCTTGCCCACCATCCGGTCCTTCAAGAATACCGCGGTCCCTGCCACCCGCTCGCTTTTCTCGCCATTTTTGCGGTGAATATGAATCACCGGTGCAGTCGCATGGATGCCTGAAGACTCCAGCTTATCGATGAAGTCCCATATCTCCACGGTCGGAGCGATGCTCGCATACCGTTCATCCCGCATCATCTGTGCCAGCTCAAAGGACAGGATGGATTCGGTGGTGCTGTTCAGATTGAGAACCTCGCGGGCCGTCTTCTCACCTGACACGAAAATGAATACATCCGACCGGGTCTCCGTGTCTCTGCTGTACCAGTCAATGAACTTGACCAGGCCCTCTCGGGCTGCCTGCTCACTGAAAATAATAGCTTTGGCATGGCTCCAGAACAGCTTCTTGCCGGTCATAGAGATCATATCGCGGACGATTTCAAACATTGTATCCCCGCTGAGGCTGACCATCTTGTAGCCTGCCTGGGACTTGCCCGTTGCACCGCCTGTATCCACAATCTCTGCGGTAAGCAGCAGCTTTCCGTCCTCATTCTTGTCGATGGCTACCCCGGCTACAATCGCCATGTCGTCCACTTCGGTATAATTCCAGCAGCCGGAGAGACTTAGGCTCACCAGCAGCAGAGAGAGAAGGACCGCCCCCATCCTCCATACAGGCCTCATGACCGCTTGGCCGGCCGCTTCGGCGGCTTACGTCTTCTGTTGCGCATGCCTATCACCGCCGGCCGCAGATTCATATCCCACCAGGGCGCACGGATAGCAGTATCTTTAATATCCTGCGGCCGGATGGAGCCTACCCCGAGCATATAAGAGACACCGAAGGAGCGCAGGCTCATCAGATGAATGACCAGACCGAGCAGACCGAAGAAATATCCGTAGATGCCCAGAAGAGAGGTGGTGCACAGCAGTGCAAGTCTGGCTATGATCAGTGGCCCGGTCAGCCTCGGATTCAGCAATGTCGTTATCCCGGTCAATCCCACCACAATGACCATGGGCGCACTGACAATCCGCGCATCCACGGCCGCCTGGCCCAGCACCAGCGCCCCGACAATGCTGACCGCCTGGCCGATCGAGGTCGGGATCCGCGCGCCCGCTTCCCTTAGCACCTCGAAGATCGTAAGCATGATCAGACATTCCACAATGGTGGGAAAGGGGACGGACTGCCGGGCAGTTGCAATACTTAACAGCAGCAGGGTGGGAACCATCTCCTGGGCATAGGTCACGAGGGCAACATACCCGGCCGGGATACTGATCGACAAGAAGGCTCCCATGACTCGGAGCAGGCGGTTAAATGAAGCGAAGTAGTAGTTGATATTGTAGTCCTCACTGGCCTGGAAATTCTCAACGAATATATAAGGAACGGTCAGTGCAAAAGGGGTGCCTTCGATGAGGACGGCAACCCGGCCCTCCATAATTTTGCTGACGAGTGTGTCCGGGCGTTCGGTATTGCCGACGGTTTCAAACGGAGAATAGGGCTCATCGCGGATCAGCTCAGCCAGGTAACCCGTATCCAGAATGAGGTCAAGCTCCACCTTTTCCAGCCGCTCATACAACTCCTTAAGAATGGCGGGGGAGGCCAGGCTCTCCATATAACAGATACAGGTCTGCGTCTTGCTGCGTGTTCCGATTTCCGTGAATTCAAACTTCAGATCAGGGTCCTGCACTCTGCGGCGGATCAGGGTCAGATTCACCAGCAGCGATTCGGTGAACCCTTCACGGGGGCCGCGCACTGCCTTCTCGGTAGTCGGCTCTTCTATCCCTCTGGAATCCCATCCCTGAACATTGATGATCAGACCTCCGGCATAGCCGTCCAGCAGCAGCACCGCCTTCCCGCTGACGATTGCCCCGATCAGCCCGCTCATCTCCTCGGAGACCATGACATCAGCGACATCGATAACGGTCATCCGTATGCTCTCTATCAGACCTGCCGGGTCTCTGCTCTCCTCTTCGGCAGGCTGGTAAGCCAGCACCGGCTTGATGATCCCGTTCTGAATCAGAGTCCGGTCCACCATTCCGTCTACATAGACTAACCCGCAGCGGACAGCAGAGCCTTGGCTGTTCTCAATAATTCTTACTCTCAGTGTGCCGTCATTATTGAAAATCTTCCGCACAAGCGCCACCGTCTCCTCCAGTGAAGCGCTTAGCGGGCGATGCTCTGCAGCTCTTTCACCGGCAGCTTCACTATTGAGTGCAGTCCCTTTTCCCTTCACAGTCATCGCCATTCCTCCTAACGCAGGTCTATGATCTATTGCTCTGATTATCCCCCGCCTCTCTGACTCCTATTCGCCAGGAACGCAGACTTTAGCACCTGTGAACGGCAAATAACCCCGCAGGGACTGCTTGCGGGGCAGCAATATGTTATGGTTATTACAGCTAGATTCACAGGAGAGTCCGCTACGCTATCGATAAAGGAGCCGCCATCATGACACCATTCACAGAACGGGTAGTCCGCATTATTCAATCCATCCCCGAAGGCTCGGTCATGACCTACGGAGGCATCGCCCGGGCGGCAGGTAGCCCGCGGGCGGCAAGACAGGTTGTTCGCATCCTGCACAGCATGAGCCGCAAATATAAGCTGCCCTGGCACAGAGTCATCAATGCCAAAGGGATGATCTCGCTCACCGAGGATGAATCCGCCTCACTGCAGCGGCTCTACCTGGAAGGCGAGGGCATTGAATTTGACGGCCGGGGGGCCGTAGATCTGGAGAAGTACCAGTACGTTCCCGGCCCCGGGCTTGAAGCATCACTTGCCGCCGGCCCGGCGGATGAGGATTATCTGCCGCTGGAATAAGTTCTGCGGCTATCGCCTCCAAGCACATTCAGCAGACAATACATCGTGGCATAGATCACCAGCAGTACAGAGGCAACGAACAGGCTGAAGAACACCGACTGCAAGTTCAGGCTCTCCATCACCAGCCGGTACAGCTCGTGGCGGTCGGTCAGCACATCCCAGCTGTTCAGCCGGTAGACTCTGCCGAGCAGTACCCCGTAACCGCCCATGACACAGGCGAACAGCACGAAGAGCCAGGAGAGCAGCATATTGCTTTTACGGTAAATGACATGCTGGAACTGGTACAGGGAGAAGAAGCCGGTGAGCCAGCCGCTCCAGGTGAACAGGAGCAGAGTCACCAGGTCATACCAGTACCGGCTCTGGATCGTACCGTCCAGGATGTATTTGCTCTTGCTGACCGTGAGGTGCACCAGATCGGTCATGATGTAAGGCGCGTTCGGAAAGAACAGCAGCCAGGCAATCCCCAGCGGCAGAATCAGCAGACCGCCAATCCTCCGCTTATCCAGCTCATGCGCCGCCATCGAGAAGAAGAACGGCACCCAGGCCAGAAACAGGTTCCAGAGCAGGAACGCATAGAACGTATCCGTCCGCAGCGACACCACCCCGTATACTCCGAGTGTCGCCGCCGTCATCGCCGCCAAAAGGACAAAGACCCTAGAATAATTCAGTTCCTTCATAAAGTGTTACGCCCCTTACCTTGGTATAGTCGTCTCTGTCATTGTACAAATACTGGATGGCACAGTCCAATATTGGATGATTAACTGACAGTGTGCCTCCACCCAAAAATAAAAAAAGCAGCGCTGCCCTTAAAGGGAAACGCTGCTTGTGTATGATTACCCCAGCTGCAACTGCTTGGGAACTGGCTTCCGGCGGTTGGCTTATATCCCTTCGCTCAGCTTCCTGGCAGCAACGGGAGCATGCCCTTTGAAGGCTCCGCTGCGGGATCCGGCTTCGTCCGGGCGGCAGAGCGCACTGCATTCCCTGAAGGCCATATGTGCGCAGCCCCGGCACCGGCCAGGGTTCACACTGCTGAGCGCATCGTTGATCGCTTCACCGGTATGGTCATAGAACTGTGCCGCGCCAATCCGGTCGTACAGCCCGGTTCTCTTCAGCAGCTCCAGCGGCTGGCTCTGGATGCCGGAGATGAGCAGCTTCCCGCCAATGCCGTCAAGCTGCTTCACCAGCGCAGCCAGATTGGCTTCGCCTGTGGTATCCATCAGCGGCACCTTGCCCATGCGCAGCAGGATCAGCTTCGGCCGGTCCGGGCCAAGCTCCGGCATCGTATGATCGAAGCGGTAGGCAGCCCCGAAGAACAGCGGCCCCTCGACATTATAGATCCCGATCTGCGGGCAATCGTGGCTCTCCGTCACCATATGTGCCTCCACCTTGACCGAGGACGGGTCCGGCAGCACCTTGGAGACTCTGTGCACCTCACCCATCCGCTTCACAAAGAGAATGACGGCCAGGACCAGGCCCACTTCCACCGCTACGGTCAGATCTGCAAATACCGTAAGCAGGAAGGTAATCACCAGCACCAGCGAATCCCCGGTCTTCAGCTTCAGCAGGTGCAGGAACTCCTTACGCTCACTCATATTCCAGGCCACGACCATCAGGATCGGAGCCATGGCCGCCAGCGGAATGCTGGAAGCATACGGGGCGAACAGCAGCAGGATCAGGAACACGACCACGCCGTGAATCACCCCGGAGAGCGGAGACGCAGCGCCGCTGCGGATATTGGTTGCAGTTCTGGCAATCGCGCCGGTAGCCGGAATGCCGCCGAACAGCGGGGCGGCGATATTGGCGACCCCCTGGCCGATCAGCTCCCGGTTGCTGTCATGACGGGTACCTGCCATGCCGTCAGCCACCACAGCGGACAGCAGTGACTCAATCGCTCCCAGCATTGCTATAATGAATGCCGGGCGGATTAGCAGCTTGATCTTCTCCCAGGTAATGACCGGGAAGTGAAAGCTGGGAAGTGTATTCGGAATATCTCCGTAGGCCGAGCCGATGGTCGTCACCTTGCCGCTGAAGAACAGGGCGGCGATCACGGTCGCACATAAGAGCCCGATCAGCGAGCCCGGCACCTTAGGCGCGAAGCGCATCCCCAGCACCACAACCCCCAGGCACACCGCTGCCGTCAGGATACTGTACAGGTTAACAGTCGGCAGATGGGCACCAATCTCCTTCATATTGTCCACGAAGCTCTCATGCCGCTTCATATCGCGGAGGCCAAGAAAATTGGCAATCTGCCCGGTGAAAATAATAACAGCGATCCCTGTGGTGAAGCCGATGGTCACCGGCTTCGGAATGAACCGGATGAGGACCCCCAGCCGCAGCGCGCCCATCACTACAAGAATGACCCCGGCCATCATGCCGGCAATCAGCAGATTCTCGTATCCGTACTGCATAGCAATCGCGAACAGAATCGGAATGAAGGCCCCTGTCGGCCCGCCAATCTGGAATCTTGAGCCGCCGAACAGAGAGATCAGAATGCCGGCCACAATCGTGGTATAAATCCCGTATTCCGGCTTAACCCCTGAAGCAATAGCAAATGCCATCCCCAAAGGGATGGCAATAACGCCGACGATTGTCCCTGAAATGATGTCCTTACGCAGCGAAGCGATGTTGTAGCCCTTGAACCGGCCCCAGCCTGTCATGCTCTAACCTTCTTTTCTCTGAATATCTGATTATTTGAATATAACACTCACATTACTCCTGCCCGCCGCTCTTGTCAACGGGGTAATCCGCCCCCGGAGGCCGGGGTTATTCGCTGCGGATGCCTTCAAGCAGAGAGATAGTGCTGACCAGATGGTTGTCGAAAATCTGCCGGGCAACGGCCAGAAGATCCTTGATCAAGGGATCACGCAGGGCATAGATCACGGTGGTTCCTTCCTTGACGCTGGTGACCACATTCTTCGCCCGGAGTACGGCCAGCTGCTGGGATACCGCAGAGCCCTCCGAGCCGAGAATCGCCTGCAGCTCGTTCACATTCTTCTCGCCTTCGCTGAGCAGCTCCAGAATCCGAATCCGCATCGGATGAGCCAGCGCCTTGAAGAATTCCGTCTTGAATTGTTGAATATCGCTGTTCATCAGACCTCTGCTCCTTATCTGTACTTGCCAATCTATATTAGTGTAGCGCATTTGCCGGAAGGTGGCTATGCCGGGTGCGCAATTCCTTCCTCCTGCCCGGGACCAGACGACCTCACAGATTCACCGGATACAGTCTGATTTCCCGGGTCCTGATCTCCACAAGCCCCCCAAGCACCATAGGCTCGCCGAGGCATTCGAACATGATCAGATCACCGCCCATCCGCAGGTACCCGGCCCCGTCCTCTTCGATATTCTCAAGCACTCCTGTGAGAATTACGGTATCCCCTTCCGTCCGCAGCCCGCGATCCCCGCCTGCGGCAGGAGCAATATCGATCCAGCTCATGAGCAGGCCGGGCACCTCCAGCTCCACATCCAGCTCTTCCCCCGGCTGAACGGGAGAACCGCACCAGATAGCCCTTGCGTGCCCGAACCCGGCGGTGCTGAAGCTCACTTCATCCTTCCGGAGACCTTGACCAAGAATATGTATACGCATCTTCATTTCGCCCCATCTTCATCTGTCATTCTACCGCTATTATACATGATCCGGTGCATAGAGAATAACAGGCGTAAGTATGACAACGGGCTGACGCAAAAAGGATGCCGCAGCAGTCATAGACTGCCAGGCATCCAGGGGCAGATATCTTTGAACGTGGAGTACTGACCGAGAAAAGCTTATCTGCTCAGTTCCTCCGCGGTATACACCTTCACATCAAGCGGCGCAGTCAGGAATTCTCCCGCTTTGGCAGCGAATCCGGTGAAATGCGGGCTTGTATTATGAGCACCCACCGCTGCCTGGTCACGCCAGGCTTCAACCATAATGTAGACATTGCCGTCGGCTGCGTGCTTATACAGCTCGTAGGAGATGTTCCCTTCTTCCTCATGTGTTGCAGCGATCAGCGGCTTCGCCGCAGCAAGGAAATCGTTCTCCCGCTCAGGGTTAACATGAAGCAATGCATGGATAATAATCATCAGCTTATCTCCTCTTGGTCTCTCTTATTTCCACTGGGCAATCTTATCAATTGGCAGGCGTACCGAAGCGTAGCCTTCGTCAACCGCTTTGCCGATCGAGATCAGCATAACCGGAACATAACGTTCTTTGTCCAGGCCGAACAGCTCGGCAATCTGATCCTTCTCGTACCCGCCGATAGGGTTGGTGTCATAGCCGTGTGCGCGTGCGGCCAGCATCAGCTGCATGGAGACCAGACCGGCGTCAATCATTACCGTCTCTCTGTTCACATCTGCAGGCAGCTGTGCGAAGTGGGCGCTGAGGGCCTTCAGCTGTCTTTCCTTAACCTCAGCAGGCATCAGACCGCGCTCAACGGCCGTTCCGTAGATTTCTTCAGCATAATCGAAGTTGTTCAGGTCGCCGAAGACAGCGATCACTGCGGCTGAGGTCTCAACCTGGGTCTGGTTGAACTTGGCAATCGGGGCCAGCTTCGCTTTGCCTTCCGGGCTCTCGATAATCAGGAAACGCCAAGGCTGCATATTGACCGAGGAAGGTGCCAGTGTGGCTTCTGTCAGGATCTCGGTCATTTCCTCTTTGCTGATTTTGACGGCTGGATCATATTTGCGGATCGAGCGGCGTCCTGTAATAATACTGGTGAAATCATTGTTTTTAGTAGTGTTCATGAAAATTTGGCTCCTTTGTGGTTGAATTATAGAGTGAAGGCTGCATTACATGCCATTGATGTTATGCTGCAGCCGGTTCAGCATGTCCGCGAGCACTAACCGCTCCTGTTCATCGAATCCGTTCAGGATATCGCTGATGAACTGGATTTTGTTCTCCCTGTAGTCATTGATGTGCTCCCGCCCTTGAGGCGTGAGCGAGACCAGGGTGACTCTGTTATCGTCAGGATGCTTGCGGCGGGTAATCATTCCGCTCTCCTCAAGCCCCTTTAAGTGGCGGGTGACGGCTGCGGGGTCAATGGCCAGCAGCTTTTGCAGCGATATCTGGCTGATCTCTGCGGCTTGGTACAGCTCCTGCAGCAGCCGGAACCGGGTCGGTGTCACGCCCGCACAGCGCTCGAACTTAGGACCGATGCCTTTGTGGAGGGCCTGCAGCAGCTCAAAGATCTGATGGTCAACCGGCAGCGCTTGTCGCAAGATATACCCCCTAACACAAATATATTGCGCAAAATCTTTCTTGCAAAATATACTTTACACCGAATTCATTGACCCGTCAACTAATTAATTTATGGGAGGTTCTGTTATGAAAATAGCCCTGATTCAGCTCGATATAGCATTCGGCAAACCGGAGGTGAATTATGCCGCCGCTGAGCGCTTAATTCGTGAGGCTGCCGCCGGGCGGCCGGACTGTCTGATCCTTCCCGAGCTATGGACCACAGGATATGATCTGACCCGGCTGGACGAGACCGCTGATCCGGACGGACAGACCGCCGGCGCCTTCATCTCTGCACTGGCCCGGGAATATGGCGTGAATATGGTGGCCGGCTCTGTGGCCGCCAAGCAGGCGAGCGGGATTACCAACACCATGTATGTCTTCAGCCGCAGCGGGGAGCGTGTCTCGGCGTACAGCAAGCTGCATCTGTTCAAGCTGATGGACGAGCATCTCTACCTCCAGCCCGGCGCTGCCAAAGGGCTGTTCGAGCTGGACGGCGTCCCGTGCGCCGGACTGATCTGCTATGATCTCCGCTTCCCGGAATGGGTGCGGACCCATATGGCGGAAGGAGCGGAGGTGCTGTTCCTCTGCGCGGAATGGCCGCTCCCCCGCCTGGCCCACTGGCGGGCGCTTCTTATCAGCCGGGCTATTGAGAACCAGTGCTATGTGGTGGCCTGCAACCGGGCAGGTAGCGATCCGGCGAATGCTTTTGCCGGACATTCGATGATCATTGATCCGTGGGGCGAGATTGTCTGCGAAGCCTCAAGTAACGAGCAGATCCTCAGCGGCGAGCTCGATCTCGCCAAGGTCCGGGAGGTGCGGGGGCATATCCCGGTCTTCGCCGACCGGCGGCCGGAGCTGTACCGGTAAGGGGTGATTGCGGTTGTTTGCAGATAAGGGCAAAGAAGTGTCCGGTTGGACGGTGACTCAGCTCGGGCTCGGTCTTAGCGTGTGCTAGGAAGCTTACGCGGACTGAGAGGCCCTTATTCAGTGAATAATGCCCTTTTTCTGCTCGTTGCGGACTGAGATTCCGCTATCCGGAGGTTGGGAGCAGCAAAACAGGCAGAAAAGGTTAGTTAACGGATTGTGAGTCCGCGAGTCTGGCGAAAGTGCTGAATGGAGAGAAATAACGGAATTCCAGTCCGCGTGGAGTGGGTTGTTGCAGCGCAGTATGGAGTCTGGATGCGACAGTAGCTTGGAATTCAGCCGTGGCTCGGGGGCGATAGTAGCTTGGAGTTCAGCCTGTGGCCCGGGGGTGACAGTAGCTTGGAGTTCAGCCTGTGGTTCGGGTTCGATAGTAACTTGGAGTTAGGCTGTAGCTCGGGGTGCGGCGGTAATCCGCTATGGGTGCGGGAGCGCACCAGAACTAACAAGCGGGTGCAGACACCTTCACCGTCTGCACCCGCTTGTTCGAGCGCCGGGATGTTCCGCACCCGGCGGTACCGCTGCTTCAGCGGGCGTACCGCTCCCGCAGGACGCGCGCGGCCTCCAGCACCTGCGGATCACTGTACCGCAGGCTATACCCCGCCGTCTGCTGCAGCAGCTCCGCCGGCAGCAGGCGGCACCCCCGGCCGGCGATGGCCTGCCGGAGGCCGGAGACGAAGGCGGCCGCCGATGCCGGGCCGCCCAGCTCCCCCAGCGCGGCGATCGTCTCCGGCCGCACACGCGGATAATCCAGCGACGCATCGCCGCCGGAAGCCTGCTCATAGAAGCGGCGGATGCGTTCCCCGCGCGCGAGTCCCGAGCCGTCCACGTTCACGAACCCGTGGACGAAATACGCGCTGCTCTGCCTCCGCTGCGCGATGCCGCAGAACTTGCGGCCGCCGATCGACAGGTCGAAATCGCCGGGGCAATACGATCCGGCGATCTCCTCCGCACGGATCAGCGCCGCCGCCTGCGGATAACCCGCCGATGCCGCCGCTTCGGCGATCAGCGAAGCCAGCAGGCGGAAGTCATCGTGGAAGTCCAGCTTGCCGGCCGGCTTCGGCAGCAGCAGCGACACGTTCACGACTCCTTCATCCAGTGGTACCGCCGCACCGCCCGAATGGCGGACCGCAGTGCGGAGGCCTTCCTGCTCCAGCTCCTGCATCGCCGCTGCAGCATACGGCAGCCTGCTGTCCCTCAGCCCCAGGGCCACACCGCCCGGGTGACGCCAGAGATGCAGCGCCGGCGGAACCCTTCCGGCTCCAACATCCCGGCACAGCACCTCCTCAAAAGCAAACGGAATCAGCATATCCCCGGCCCGGGCGGACTCCCCATCCTCCCCGCCAAGATGGGTGAATACCACCAGCTCCTCCGGCAGCCTCCCGGCTTTTCCCTGCTCCAATACTTGGTAAGGCTCACTTCTCATACCCGATCCCCCTATCCCATGTGAAGAACCGCTGCATCTCTGTCTCCCCCTGGCTTTATCCTCATGATGAGTTTTATTGTAACCGATTCATCCTCCAGCCGCACAAGCCTTGCGCGTAGCCGCCCGGAATTTGAAAAGACGGCCCGGACCCGTTATTCTTAAACTAGGTAAACAAATAATACCATTAATAAGTTTTGCGCTGAAGCTCATGCTATACACAACCCTTAGGAGTGATGCTGCATGACAACTGAACACCAAGGTAAAGACAGGCAAATGAGCAAATCCAGACTATGGGAACAGGCATTGACGAAGCTATATATTAATTTCCAGGATTACAGCAAGGATGCGCTGAACGGCTTCGGCGATGAAGATATCCACCAGGCCAGAGTGAACAGCCGCAAGCTGCTGACCCTGCTGTCCATTCTTGATCCAAGCCACTCTGTTACAACCGAATTATACAGCGCGCTCAAGCAGGCGCAGAAGCGGCTCGGAAGAGTGAGGGATGCCGATGTGCTGATCGGATCGTTCAAGGAACGGCGCAAGGCGGCGAAGGCAGCAGATCAGACCAAGACGGCCAAGCTGCTCAAGGCGGTCATTAAGCACCAGAAGGCGAAGCGCAAGACGGCGCGGAAGAAGCTGAAGCAGGAGCTGCCGAAGCTGACCGGCCCTGCGCTTGAGGCGTCGTGGAATCATTTGACCGGGAGCGGACTGGCAGAGCTTGCCGCACGTACAGATGCGAATGTGGTCATGCGGGAGCTTGAGGTCGCGTTCGAACAGAAGAAAAAAGCCTGCAAAGCCTTATTCAAGGGCTCTGAGGCCGGATCGAAGGAAGCCTTTGAGGCGCTTCATGAGCTGCGGATCGCCGCCAAGAAGCTGCGGTATACGGCAAATGCGGCCGCTTTTGCGCTGGATCAGAAATTCCATGCCCACGAGGCCGTCTATAAGGCCATCCAGGATCAGCTCGGAGTGATTAATGACAAACGGCTCTGGCTGGAGACCCTTCAGTCTATTGGACGCCAGGAGCTAGGTGCCGGCAAAAAGGTATGGACCGCATTCACGGAGACGCTCCGGGATGAGGTGCTTGAGGCGCTGTACCAGAATGAGGTTGTACCTGTAACGGAAATCCCCGGCAGGCATCATTCTTAGATTATACCCCGAACCTATACGAAGGCAGGACACCGCAGATAATCCTTGCGTGTCCTGCCTTATTTACCAGGGCCACAGATTGCCGTCCAGATCAATATAAGCCGGTTCATCGGCCAGATACCGCTTGTGATTCTGGATAATTGCCATGATCTTCTCAGCGGCATCCTCCGGCGGGACCGGAGCTTCCATATTCTTCTCTCCATGCATGTAGGACTGCAGCCAGCCCGGATGGAAGACCATCACCTGGCCGCCCATGACCCGCAGGTGATTATGCATCAGCGAGGACTGCATATTCAGCGCGGCCTTCGACATGCAGTAGCCATACATGTTAATCCGTTTGTTCCGTCCGATGCTGCCGGCCTCGGAGGAGATATTGACTATCAGCCGCTGCCGGCCCTGAAGGAGCAGCCCCATCAGGGCATTGCTGACCCGCAGCGCCCCCAGCGTATTCACATTATAGAGCTGCGCCATGGCTTCATCATCCATATCCACCAACACGGTAGCATCGTCCGCCCGGTGAATAATCCCGGCATTATTGATAATCAGATCGAGATGTCCTGTGCTTCCGGCAATACTCCGTGCGGCTTCCTTCACGCTCCCGGTCCTGCCGATATCCAGAGGAATCAGCCGCAGGCTGCCGGGATATTGTGCCTTCAGTTCTTCCAGTGCCTTCGAGTCCTTCATATACTGTCCGGCGAACACCGTGTACTTCTTCTCCAGTAATGAGCCTACAAGGTGCAATCCGAGTCCACGGTCCGCGCCGGTCACACAAGCGACCCTATTCATCCGCCCTCTCCCCTCAGCCTTGCTATTTATACACCGGGCCTTGCTTATCTTTCTCACATTAGCATAGCCCCCACCCTTTAACAACATCCCGCAAGGGAGGGGCTGGAGAGGGCAAGCCAGGCTGAACTTTGTTTTGCTTTAATTTTGAACTATGCTACAATCAGGAATAATATAGTTGTTAACAACACAATTGTTGACAACAGGTTTCATCAAATCTTATCCCAGGAAGGTGATTCCCCATGTCGATTCAACAGATCCGTACCACGGATGAAC
Organism: Paenibacillus piscarius; assembly: GCF_022234545.1. Taxonomy (GTDB): domain Bacteria; phylum Bacillota; class Bacilli; order Paenibacillales; family Paenibacillaceae; genus Paenibacillus_AQ; species Paenibacillus_AQ piscarius. Next base: position 435,577 of record NZ_JAIEUI010000003.1, on the reverse strand, counting down.
TGGAGCAATATATTAGCCAGCCCGGCAAAAAACTGCTTTTCAAGCACAGCACCACCTGCCCGATCAGTGCCAAGGCGCACGAGGAATTCCAGGCTTATGCGCAGCAGTCCGATACGCCTGCAGCAATCGTTCATGTCATTGAGGACCGTCCTGTGTCCAACCGGATTGCCGAGGATTTCGGCATCAAGCATGAATCGCCGCAGATCTTCCTGCTCGAGGACGGCGAAGTCCGCTGGAATACCTCCCACTGGAAGATTACCCAAAATGCGATAAAGGAAGCAACCGGACAATGAGCGCGAATATTATTGTCTATTCCACCTCCGGCTGCAGCGAATGCAGCCAGGTGAAGCAGCTGCTGGAGAGCAAGGGCCTCCCCTTCGAGGTCAGGGATGTCATGGCCAGCACCGTCTACCAGGAGGAAGTCGAGAAGCTCGGCTTCATGGGCATTCCTGTCACCGTCTCCGGGGACCGGGCGGTCAAAGGCTTCAATCTGCCTGAGCTTGAACAACTAATCGAAGCTGCCAAATAACAGGATGTTTCAGACAGGTGCTGTCTTCTTAACAGAAGCAGCACCTTTTTTGCTGCGATTCGCGGATGAAAATTTTGTATATTTATATATATATGAACAGGAGGATTGATCATTTGAAGTGGCTAGAAGATGAGATTGCAGCTAAGTGGCGTGAAGAGGGAGAACGTTATGCCCACGATATTAATCAGTTTGTCCATAAAGGGCTGACTGACGGCTGGGACCAGGCGGGGAATGAGCCCTCGGAGGATACACGTTCGTCCCTTGCCGCGAAAGTTTATAAGATGATTCGAGGGGCTAATGAGCAGGGTGAGCTTACTGAGCTGCGGGCGCAATTGCCGGCGGCAACGTGGCCGCTGGAAAGGCAATTCCAGAAGGAGATGCAGGCGGTTCGCGGTATTCATTTCATAAGTGATGATGAAGTGGTGTTCAGCACCGGCTCACCTTGGGAGAGCAATACAGTGGTGACCGTAAAGCAGGAAGCATTGTCTGTATTTGACGCTTACAGCCTGGTTGGTGCATCTCCCGACAATCAGTTTCATGCACTTGCGGGCAAGCAAGGGATCACCATTATGCAATCCATGAACAGCGCGTTACAGGGAGAGGTCATTGCCGAGCTCACCTGGCGTGAGCTGAACGGGAAGATTCAAGCACTCGGCCCGGACTTTTCCGTTTTGAACCTGGACAGCCTGGAACAGGAGTTACCTTTGGAAGAAGTGATTCCTTTTAACGGGGGACAAGCGCTGCTTCTGGTCAGCAGCCAGGGAATTTTCCTGGCCCAGCAAGCGGGCGAGGAGCCATGGGGCGTGAAATTGCTGCATCCGGATCTCGAAGAATACAAGGAAGATGAGATGGAGTCTATCGAGATTGACATGGCGCATGGCGCCGTATCTGCTGATGGAAGATGGATCGCTCTTGGCAGCCAGGGCAGCGATCACCTTTTGTATGACATCACTACAGGCCAGGTGCACAGCTTCAATACGGAATCCAGCTACCCGCACTATGCTACCTTCACGAAGGATCAGCGCAGTGTATGGTACAATGCCTGCCACTTCTATAATGGCACTACCCTGGCCGTGTCCCTTGAACATGCGGAGACAGGAGAGTTCCCGGCGGAACAGGACTATCCGGTGGTCAATGAGGAAGCCCGGGTGTATGCGGCGGCCGCTCTGGAGGACGGTGTTGTCATTGGCGACGCCTATGGCTACTTGCGGCTCATAGATGCAGAAGGGCAGGAGCTGTGGCGTTATTACGCCGGAAGCACGATTTCGGGATTAGCTGTTAACCGGGATGAGACCTTGCTGGCCGTGGGAACTTACGGAGGGATGCTGCACATCCTGGACCTCCAGGCCACAGAGCGCAGCGGCTATGAAATTACAACTGGAACGGTTCGTGAGATTAAACGGATCATCGCGTGGAAGAGTCAGAATAAGCCTCTGTGGTGGTGATAGGACTGTAAGTTCCTGAAAAGAGTATGATTCGTGTTGAAAGCAACTGAAGGCATTCATGAAAATAAGCATATTCATACACGCTGAATTTCCGCCATGCGGAAAACGGGGGAACCATCCGGCCGTCAGGCCGACTTGGGGTGAATCCGAAGGAGAAGGCCATTTGCGCCGTTTCCGGCAGGTAGGGCGACTCTCACCGTCCGAATCCGGCAGCTAACCTCGTAAGCGCCAAGAGAGAGATCATGATCCGCCACGTTATGGCGTCAGGCGTCTTCCGCCTGCACCACTAGCCGCAGCAGAGGTCTTCCTCTGTCTGCGGTTTTTTGCGCTCAGCGGACACTCCCTTTCTCGATGCTGCCGCATTTCACCCTGCACAAATTACACTACCCAATCAGGAAGGAACGTGTCCATATGCCAGAGCCCTTACCCCAGGCAGCAGCCGCTGCCGGATTCACCGACTATGTCCAGCAGTACAGCGGACCTGTCGATGCCCTTAGCTGCTTGCTGCTGGAAAAGGGAGCCCGCGCCGAACAAGCCGCTGCTGCTACCTTACGCAGCGCTCTATGGTATGGCCTGCAGCTTCCCCTGTCCGACATCAGCGGAATTCTCCAGCGCAGCATCCCCGAGCTGAAGGTCCGGCTTAGAAGCATACGCGAGCAGATGGCGGCTGCACATTCAGCCTTGCCTGCGGTCCACCGCCCTTCGGCGGGTTGAGGCGGAGAGCGTAGTCTCATCACAAGGGGCCTGAACCTGCAAAAAGCCTCAGCTTCCGCTACGGCTCTAACTCATGGCGCAGTTCAGCGCTTGCCCTTCCCGCCCTTGGCGAACCGCATGAACGCCATACAGCAGCCCAGTAGCCCCAAGCCCAGCAGCAGGGTCTGCAACGCTCCCAGCCACGTAGACCGGTCTGCCGGAATCAGGCTGCTGATAATAATCAGCACAATCGAGACCGTGACCAGCACGGGGATTCCTCTACTTTTCTTCATAACCACTCATCACTCCCAACGGATACTAGTATTAAGGTACACCATCGGGAGAGGTTTAACCAGCGCGGCCCGGCTGGCGGCAATTCTCAGTTCCCCTTCAGCGCTTTAATTTCCGCAATGAGATGATCGAGCTTATAACCATTGGTCTCCCGGGAGAAGGCCTTCATCTCTTCGGTCTGTCCCTCAAATGCAGACAGCACATAGTCGTCTTCAACCACATAATACGTGCCATACCGGGTAAATGAATAGCTTCCTTCCTGTTCTTTACCGACGCCCTTTTTGACCGCTGCGACAATTCTCATGCCTGGTTCAAGTTCTGGTTCAACTCCTTTGAACTCCGAATTATAGATAAGGTTAATCGTGTCGGCAACCTCTTCACCCGTGACTACTTCATCTACCTTTACTTGAAAAGAGGTGAACTCCGGCCGATACGGCTGCTCTCCGGATGCTTCTAATTTCTCAGCTAAATTGCCCTCCGGCGTACCAGGCTCCGTAATCAGATCCACACTGAAACCCGGCGGCAGCAGCGGTTATCATCCTTTTTATATTCATCTCAACCCTCCTTCTTTACTCATGTCATATGTCCCCCCATGTTTGTATTGTACCGGCTTAGTAATTAATAAATCCGTCAAGCTTTGCTCTATAGCTATCCAGATTGTGATACGTTTGAAGTCCGCTAGCCGTTCTCAGATCATTAAGAGCTGACAGTTCTTTAATGAGCTTCTGGGCAACGCAACGAACATTTTCTCTTGTAAACATGAACTTCCTATATGCAGACTGTTCGGTCTCCCACATTACACCCTGATCTTTATAACTAACATGAACGTAGAACCCGCCACAGCCAAAAATGCCGCAGGAGCATGTATACATGGGTAGCTGTCCTTGCTGCATAAGGGATTCAAAGAACTCAGTGACCACAAATACTTCATCAGCATCTTCATTTAGCCTAACCTCGTTGACATACAAGATGACCGTTTCGTTTATGACAGGTGTCAAAACCCTTTTATGCTTGGATACGTTAATATACTTTTTGGATACATCCACTGTGACCTCAACGCTTAATTCATCATAACCAGGCCCGCCACCCAATTCCTTTCCCATTGGTACGCTCCCTCTCATTGATAACTTATCCTATTTATTGGCCAAAAGAAGCTAAAAAGTGCGTTATTCCCATATCGCCCATCGGCCTAATGAACCCTATCACTGTGCATTGTCAATGTTGATGATTAATCCGGTCACCGCAATAGCTAAAAGCTCAGCCCAATCGGGATGAGCTTTTAGCATACATTTAATTACTTCTAAATTTCACGAGTCCAACCAGCATCCCCGTAACTCCCAATCCGTTAGGCTGATGTACTCTTAAATTTTATAAGCCTTCATCGCTTTTCTGATCTCCTTGATGCTAGGGCGCTTGCCGTACATCAGGACGCCAGTGCGGTAGATCTTGGCGGCAAGCCAGCCGAAGATGAAGGTTGTCACCAGCAGGATCGCCAGCGAGACCATGATCTCCCAGACGGCGACCTCCCCGACCCCGATGCGCAGCAGCAGGCTGAGCGAAGAGGTGAACGGGACGAAGCTAGCTACCTTCACGAGCAGCGTATCCGGGTTCGAGATGCTGAACAGTGGCAGGTAGAAGCTGACGAAGCCTACCATCATCACCGGCATTACGGCCTGGCCGAGGTCCTCGGTCCGGCTGACAATCGAGCCGACGGCCGCATACATCAGGGCATACAGGAAGTATCCGAGAATGTACAGGATGAAGCCATATACGAGAATTCCTACATCCAGTTGACCCAGATCCATATCGAAATCACTCAGGATACCGGAATTGTGCGGCAGCATCAGGTTGACGGCAATAGCAGCCGAGATAATGGCGATCTGCATTAGTCCGACCAGGAAGATCCCGATGACCTTGCCGAACATCTGGGTGAGCGGTGAGGCGCTGGTGATGAGAATCTCCATGATGCGTGAGCTTTTCTCCGAGGTAATCTCAGCCGAAATCATATTCCCGGTCATCATAACGGACATGAAGAATAACATCAGCAGGACATAGACCACTACATAATTGATCGGCGGTTTATCCTGAACGTGCTCTGCATCTCCAGCAGCCCCGTCTGTGCTGAGCTGCGCGGTATCAATCGCTACTGGAGCGAAGATTGCCGCCACCTGGCTCTCGGTCAGCTTGTCGCCGACAATCAGGCCGGTATTCACCTGCTGCAGAGCCGCTTGCAGATTCGTTCTCAGCTTACTGCTGATGTCTCCGTCCTTGCTATGATACGTCACCGGAGGCAAGCCTTCACTGCCCTCTGCGGCAAAGGTCAGATACCCTTCAATCTTCCCGTCCTCAAGCCCCTGCTTAAGGGTTGCATCGTCTGCGGAAGGATAGGCAGTGAAGACCACCTGATCCTCCGCTTCAGCCGGAGGGGTATAGGCCGTCAGCAGCTCTGCAGGCTTGAAGCCCTGCTCGGCAACGACTCCGATCTGTGTCGCCTCCTTGGCTCCGTCTTCTCCGTTGAATACCTTGATCAGATAAGGGATATTCATCCCGATGCTGAGCAGCAGAACGAGGATCAGGGTTGTAATCATGAAGGATTTCGTTCTGACCTTATTCTTGAATGTGAAGCCGATAATCGTTGTCATTTTATTCATTGGATTCACCCACCGCCCTGATGAAGATTTGGTTAAGCGTCGGTTCCTTGATCTCGAAATGCTCGACCTCGCCTTGTGCCATCGCCGCCTGCAGGATGCGCTGTGCAGCGCCAATCTCGCTGATGGAGATCAGGTAGCCGCGCTCCTGCCGCTCCACTCCGGTCACTCCGGCAATCTCCGCCAGGCCGTTCACTTCACCGGCGGTGCGCAGGACGACATGCTCCCGCGGGTATCCCTTCTTGATCTCCCGGATATCCCCTTGAACCACGGTGTTGGAGCGGTCAAGAATCGTGATATTGCGGCATAATTCCTCGACATGCTCCATCCGGTGGGTGGAGAACAGAATGCTGGTTCCCTGATCCCGCAGCTCCTTGACCGTATCCTTCAGCAGCTCCACATTCACCGGATCAAGTCCGCTGAAGGCTTCATCCAGGATGAGAATCTCCGGCTTGTGGACCACGGCAGCGACGAAGCCCATCTTTTGCTGATTACCCTTGGACAGCTCTTCAATCTTCTTATTGTAGTATTCCGGAACATCGAAGCGGTCCAGCCAGTACTTCAGACTCTTATCGGCCTCACTGGCCGCCATCCCGCGCAGCCGGGCCAGATAGATAATCTGGTCGCTGACCTTGACCTTCGGGTACAGCCCGCGCTCCTCCGGAAGATAGCCGGTCAGATGCTGAAGCTCCTTGCTGTAGGGCTTGCCGTTATAGAGGATGCGGCCGCCATCCGGGTAGATCAGACCGAGGACCATGCGCATGGTCGTGGTTTTGCCGGCACCGTTGGCACCCAGCAGGCCGTAAATCTCTCCCCGCTCCACCTTCAGACTGATTCCGTTGACTGCTGTCTTCTCGCCGTACTGCTTCACCACTTGCTCCAACTGCAATGCTTCCATTCTTATTCCCCTCTCTTCTGGTCGATCAGAACCGGACGATGTCCCCGGGTCCATAAGCTTAGGATTTCATCCAGCTCCAGGCTGCGGCTCTTCAGTACCTTTACGCCCAATTCCTGGATGCGTTTCTCATACAGATAAATTTGCTGGGTTAGAAGTGAAGCCACACCCGGTGCCTCCTGCTTCAGCTCCAGCGCCTGCGGCAGCTCGGCTGCCAGCGCCTGCAGGTCCTGCTCATCTTCAATTTGCACCCACAGCTCCGTCCACGAGCCGAACAGACTGTCCTTCTCGGCCATTCCGAGCAGCTGCCCCTGATGCATCAGCACGATGTAATCAGCCAGCCGCCTAACTTCATCTACTATATGGGTCGAGATGACTACCGTAGCCTCATGCTCCTCCATATATTTATGCAGGGAGTCAATCATCGTCTTCCAGGCAAAAGGGTCCAGACCCGATGACGGCTCATCCAGCAGCAGCAGCCGGGGCTTCGCCGCAAGAGCCGCGGCAAGCTCGAACTTGCGGCGCTCCCCCTTGGACATCTTGCCCAGTCTGGCATTCGGCGGCACTTCAAACTTCCGGATCAGCTCCTCGAAGTAGCTCTGGTCCCAGGCAGGATACCAATGGCTGCGGAAGGCGGCAGCCTCACCGGGTGTCCAGAAGTTCTCCTCCGGCTGCGGCATCTCCGGCACGTATGCGATGGTCTGGCGGACCTCCAGCGGCAGCACGCCGCGGTAAGCCTCTTCATACCAGCGGATCTCCCCTTCATCCGGCACAATCAGCTGCATCAGCATATTCAGCAGCGTGCTTTTGCCTGCACCGTTCTGGCCCACCAGCGCCGTAATATATCCTTGCGGCAGCCGGAGATTCATCGGCCCGATGGTCTTGCTCCTCCGCTTCTTGCATACATCCCGCAGCTCAATGGCTTGCTGTCCCATCAGCTTCCCCTCTTTCTGCCTGCTTGCTGTATTTGTCCTTCACGATCTCAGTGAACAGCCTGATCAGCTCCTCTTCGCTGCAATGGACGGACAGTCCCGCATCCACGGCGCTCTCCAGCGCCTTGCGGATCGTCTCCTGCTTATAGTCCTCCATTGCCCCCGATCCGATATGGGAGACGAAGGTGCCCGTCCCCTGCCGGGTCCGCAGCAGACCTTCGTTCTCCAGATCCTGATAGACGCGGCGGACGGTAATAACGCTGCACTTCAGGTCACCCGCGAATTCGCGGATGGAAGGAAGCAGTGTTCCTTCCGTTATTGCTCCGGAGATAATCAGCGATCTCAGCTGCGTCTCAATCTGATGGTACAGCGGCTCCGCGCTGTTCTCATTGATCTGTATCGGAATCCACATTATTCACACCCGCCTTTCCAGCCTGGCCCACGGATGAATGCTATGCCCCGTCTCATACGAGATCACGGCGCTTCAGATGGTGAATCGTCCACTTGGAGAACAGCTGCATGGACAGAGCACCCGCCACCAGCGCACCCCACATCAGTGGAGAGCCAAGCCCCCAGGACCTGGAGACAGCGACAGTGAACAGGAGAATATTGCCTCCAGCCAGATAGACCATTCCTGACACGCTCAGTGCCAGCAGCAAGATCACTGAGATAGACCAGAAGTAGATAACGCCGCTGACCGAGAACTCAATCATAATATACATGCCGGCGATAACCAGACTGTAACCGATCCAGGTAAAGGCAAAAGCCAGATACGGAGCAGGCGGCAATTCAGCGCGTATTCCGGGGCTGAGTATATAGAGCAGGCTGAAGTAGATGATACCGTTCATGGCAACGGCGAACAGGGTGTCCAGCTTTCTTTTACAGAGAATAGCAGCTGCCGGTACCGGCAACGCCCGCATATACGCCAGCATCCGGGTGTAGGAGTCCTCCGAGATATACTTCACATTCCGCCGGGAGAAGGAGATCACTAGCATCAGCATCATCGTAACCATCAAGACATCGCTGAGCAGCTGTTTGTCATGTCCCGTGAGCGTATCATCGATGACCATTCCTGTGATGGCCGAGAAATAACCCATGAACAGAATGGCGAAGAGCAGCGACCACAGCAGCTTCCACCGGTCACCGCGGAATTCGCTGCGTACAATAACCCAGGCTTGTTGAAATGTTGTCATAATCTCTAACCTCGCTTTATTCGTCTTGAGCGGCAGGCAGCAGTTCCGCTTATTATCAGTGTGTTGTCTGTGCTTACTGTATATATCTATATACACAGTATATGACCAGTGACTTCCAGTGTCAACCCGCCTGCAGAATAATTTCCATAACTTCTATGACCCGGCGGGCAAAGCACAGCAAAAAACCCCACAGCGTGGGGTTTCTCGAACCATGTATGTATGTCATGACGAAATTTGTCGTACAATAACACTTATGCGACTTTGACAGGGCAGATAACAGCAGGAAGTTCGCACACTCGCACATAATCAAGCGGCAATGCGTTTATTATAGGGCATTTTGTCAAACCTTGTCTATTGAATAAACATCCGCAGGCTGTCCTCGACAAAATCGGGGGCAGCCTTTTGTATTTGCTGCACAGTATGAAGGTACCGCTGAGTCGTATTAATATGCGAATGCCCCAGCGATTCCTGTACCTGCTGAAGCGAAGCTCCATGCAGCAGGGCAAGCGTTGCATTGGTATGGCGCAGCCAGTGCGGAGTCAGCTTTTTCTCCATTTGACACGCTGCTCCGGCACGTTTGATAATCCGCTCCACCTGCCTGGGCGTTACCGGGAACATCCGTTGCCCCGGAGTAAGCTCGCCCTTCTCCGACAAGCTGGCCGACAAGCGGTCATATAACTGCCATAAGGTCGGCGGCACCTTGATCTCTCTGGGCTTGCCGCCCTTGCCGTTCTCTATTGTCAGCCAGACGGAGCTCTCCAGCAGGTCTTTATGGAAATCCCCCCACTTCATCGCTGTCAGCTCGGAGACGCGCAGCCCCAATACGACCAGCGTCAGCCCGATCAGATAATTGCGCAGGCCCTGCTGCTCCAGCTCATTTAACAGCTCCCCCACCTCTCTTTTGGTCAAAAAGTTCTTCCGGCTCGTAATTGTGATCTTAGGAATACGCACACTTAAGGTTGGATTCACCTCGAAGATGCCGATATGCTGATTGTTCCCCCATTTATACAATGACTTGAGCGGCGCCAGGAATGCGGCAATACTTGCCGGCGCGAGCTGCTTGGGATAGCTGTAGCCTCCCTGCATCAGAAAGATTTTGTAGGCCTCCATCTCCTTCCAGGTCACTGCCCTAAGGGGTGTCCCTTCAAGGAATCTGCGGAAATCAGCAATGGCCCGCTTATAATTCCGGCTTGTATTCACATTAGTACAGCAGGTAGCCACAAACATCTGCACAATCTGGTCATCGCTGATGTGGCCTTCCGCCGGGTCCGCCAAACTTAACAAGGTACTGCCGGATTCCGTCTGTCTCATTGTTTTTCGATCACTCCTCTGAAGTAAAACATGTCGCATAAGTGTTATTGTACGACATTTTTGGTGGTATTTTGACCCATTATTACACAAGGTGATTAATAGCGGGGCCAGATAAGAATGGCAGCAGGACGAACCCGTACATGATCTGAAGGGAAAGGAGGCTGCGGCCAGGACACTCGTGCGAGCACGCTACTATTCAAAAAAGCCGGAGGTACACTATGGAGTCCGCCTTACAGAAGCAATATGTGGAGTTCGGGATCGGGCAGGAGCATTATGCCGTTCCCATCTCCGGGGTTCATGAAATTATCCGAATGCAGGAAATTACGGAGGTGCCGAACGGCCGGTACTATGTGAAGGGCATCATCAATCTGCGGGGCAAAATTGTGCCGGTGCTTAGCCTGAGAGTGCTGCTGGACCTTCCGGAGACAGCCGATACGAAGCATACCCGCATTCTGGTGGTGCATCACCAGGAGGAAGCCCTCGGGGTTATTGTGGACAAGGTCAATAAGGTCACCACCTTCAGTGATATTCAGCCTGCCCCGGACAGTATTGCCGGAATCAGCGGTTCCTTCTTCAACGGGGTCGGCTTCTCCGCTGAGGAGCTGGTCGGCATCCTGAAGCTGGATGAGATTCTGCTGCGGGACTGAACACAATGACTATACGGGAGAAGGTGAAGGATGATTGACTTATCGGAATACCGCGGGATCTTCCTTGAAGAGCTGGAGGATCAGCTGCAGCTGATCGAGGATGAGGTGCTGCGGCTGGAGCAGGCCGGAGAGACAGAAGCTGGAATCCAGCAGATCTTCCGGGCAGCCCATACCCTCAAAGGCTCTTCAGCCTCCATGGGCTATGACCGGCTGAAGGAAGTCACCCATCATCTGGAGCATCTGCTGCATCAGATGCGCAGCGGGGAACGGAGCGTGTCGGGCACCCTGATCCGCCTGTTCTTCCAGGCGCTGGACGGAATGCGGGCGCTGCAGCGGGAGATTGCGGCAGAAGACCGGGAGACGACGGATGTATCCGGGCTGGTGCAGAGGCTGAGTGCCTTCGCGGCGGAAGAGCTGCTGGAGCAGACGCCGCCGGCTGACGCGCAGACCAGGCCCTCCCTTACACTCCAGTTCCTGCGTCTTCATATCTGGCTCTCGCCGGACTGTGAAATGAAGCTGCCGCGGCTGCATCTGATCGACGCCAAGCTGCGGACCTTAGCCGCCGTCCTGAAGATGACGCCGGAGCTGGACGGGATAGAGGCCCACGACAGCGGAATTGATGAAGCCTCCTGGACGCTTACGCCCAGAGTCCCGCTCCAGCAGCTTAAGGATGAGATTTCGTCCATCATGGACGTTGAACGTATCTACATAGAAGAACTGCCGGACCCTGCGGGGGAATCCGGCGATTCCGTCAAGCCGCCCCCGCCCGGGCAGGCAGAGCAGGCGGACCGGAATATCCAGGAAGCACCGGAGACCGGTTCTTCGGCTGCCGACCGGACCAAGCCGCAGACCATCCGCGTGCAGGTGGACCGTCTGGAGAAGCTGATGAACCTGGCCGGGGAGCTGGTGATTGACCAGACCCGCTTTCACCTCCTGAACCGCCGGTTCCATCAGCAATACGGCACCGGTGAGCTGACTGACGAGCTGGGACAGCTTGCTGACCACCTGGCTATGATCACCGGGGAACTGCAGGAGAGCATGATCAAGGTGCGGATGCTGCCGATCGAGCAGCTGTTCAGCCGCCTCCCGCGCATGGTCAGAGACTTGTCCGGCTCCCTGGACAAGCAGATTGAACTGGTGCTGGAAGGCAAGGAGACTGAGCTGGACCGGACCCTGATCGAGGAGCTGGGCGACCCGCTGATTCATCTGCTGCGCAATGCGGCAGATCATGGCATCGAGCCCCCTGAGGTCCGGCTTGCCGCCGGCAAGAACGCAGCGGGTACCATCAGAGTCGCTGCCGCCCATGAGGATAACCAGGTCATTCTGGTCATCGAGGATGACGGGGCCGGAATGGATGCCGAAGCGATCACCCGCTCTGCGGTCCGCAAGGGCATGATTACGGCAGAGGAAGCGGGCAGCATGACAGAGGACGAGGCGCTGCGGCTTATTTTCCGGCCCGGCTTCTCTACAGCTTCACAGATCAGCGATATATCCGGGCGCGGGGTCGGGATGGATATCGTCCGCAATGACATCGAACGGCTGAACGGAATGATTGATATTGAGACCACTAAGGGTGAGGGCACCCGCTTCCGCGTCCGCCTGCCTCTCACACTCGCGATTATCCGCGGGCTTCTGGTCAATGCCGGCACAGCCACCTTCGTGATTCCTATGAGCAGTGTGGCCGAGATTATCCGCGCGTCCCGCAGTGAGCTTCATTCTGTCCGGGGCCGGCCCGTCATTACCGCCCGCGGCCGGATCATACCGGTCGTCTGGCTGCAGGACATCCTGGGATTGCCTGCCGGGGCAGGCAAACAAGCCGCTTCCCTCCCGCTGATCATCCTGGGACGCGGGGATAAACGGCTGGCGCTGGCTGTGGATACGCTTGTCGGCAACCAGGACATCGTGATCAAATCACTGGGGGCCTATATGGGCCAGACCGGCAGCATCTCAGGGGCCACCATTCTGGGCAACGGTACGATTGCCCTGATTATCGATACAGCCAGTCTTTTCAGCACTACGGGAGTTTTCGCTTAACTAATTCAGCAGTACTGGGGGAAACCGATATGAAATGGTTCTATAACTTAAAAACAAGCGTGAAGCTGATCTCGTCCTTCCTGGTTGTCGCGTCCATTCTGTCCTTCGTCGGGTTCTACGGGCTGGGCAACCTGGGTTCGATCAATAAGAGCCTGGATGATATGTATGTGAACAACCTGGTGCCTGTCTCTTCCCTTCAGAGCTCGCAGAACAGCTTCTCTGTCATGCGCGTGATCGTCAGGGACTTATACGTCAAGAAGACGCCGGAAGAACGGCAGCAGCGGATCGAGGATTATAAAAGAGAAAAGCAAAACGTGCTGGACAGCATCGCCTCCTTCCGCAAAACTAAACTGAGCGAGGATTCGGTGCAGGCCATTGCGCCGTTTGAAGCAGCCTGGAATGAATACCTGAACACCTATGATTCCCTGGTCAGCCTCTCCTTGTCCGGACAGGACGATAAGCTGCTGGAGATGCTGCGCGGCAGCACGCTGAACAGCCAGGGGGATACGCTGAAGGAGATTCTGAACAAGCTGATTAGCATCAATACCCAGGAGGCGGATCAGGCCAGACAAGATGGCGCTGCCCTGTTCAGCTCGGCCCGCAATATTACCATAGGAATCATTATTGCCGCGGTCATTCTATGCATTCTGCTTGGGTATATCATCTCGCGGATTATCTCCAAGCCGCTGGCCAAGGTAGTCCAGATTCTCTCCAAGGTATCTGGCGGTGACTTGCGCAGCCAGGCCGACATCGACACCAAGGATGAGATCGGGATGCTGGCAGCCAAGGTGAATGAGATGGTCACCAGTCTCCGCCAGACGGTGGGTGCGATCCTGCTGCATTCCCAGAGCCTGTCCGCCGCCGCAGAGGAGATCTCCGCCAGCACACAGGAGGTGGCCAGCGGCAGCACTACTACTGCGAACGATGCCGGAACGATCAGCGAATTGTTCAAAGAGCTGTCCAGCGCCATCCACTCGGTAGCCCAGAATACGGAGCAGGCCTCGGTCATCTCCGATGAGACTGTGTCGATTGCCGAGAACGGAAACCGTATCATCCAGGATTCCATGGAGAGCATGAGAACCGTCAGCGGGCAAATGTCCCGGCTGGAGGAGGATTCCCAGAAGGTAGGCGAGATCATCGATGTCATCGAGGATATCGCCGATCAGACCAACCTGCTCGCCTTGAATGCCGCGATTGAAGCAGCCAGAGCAGGCGAACAGGGCCGCGGCTTCGCTGTCGTGGCCGATGAGGTGCGCAAGCTTGCCGAGCGCAGCGGCGAGGCCACGAAGCAGATCACCAGCATCATCAAGGGGATGCAGGTGAATACACGCTCCAGCGTGAGCGCGGTTCAGGAGAGCGCTGAGCTGTCGCAGCAGACCGGGGCATCGTTCCACCAGATTGTGACGATGGTCAACAATGCCGGCCAGAAGATCTCCGAAATTGCCGCAGCCAGCGAAGAGCAGGCCGCCCAGTCCACCGATGTGCTGGCAGCGGTAGAGAGCATCTCCGCCACCACCCAACAGTCAGCGGCCAGCAGCGAGGAGACCGCCTCCTCCGCCCAGTCCCTGGCCAGCCTGGCCGAGGAGCTGCAGGGCAGCGTGTCTTCGTTCCGGCTGTAATTGCTGCCACTTATGGGAACCTGCGGCTCCCGAAGGGAGCTTGCAGGTTTTTTGGGATATTTTTGCACAAGCAGACGGGTATGCTTTATCATGAAACAATGGAGGGATGCCTAATGAATGATTCTTGGTTTACAGTAACAGCGATTGATAATTCAACCTTTGCTATCAGCGAATACGGACATTGGGAGCAGGTGCATTCCTTCCTGTTGCTCGGAGCGGACAAGGCGGCGCTGATTGATACTGGGCTTGGCATAGGAAATATCCGCAGCATCACCGACCAGCTGACTCCTCTGCCCATAGATGTTCTTACCACTCATGTCCATACGGATCATATCGGCAGCCATGGGGAATTCGAGCAGATTTATGTGCACGAAGCCGATCAGAATTGGTTAATTCACGGTATTCAGGGCTTGTCCCTGGAGCAGATTCGCCGGGATATCAGCAGAGACATCACACGCCCGGCACCGGAGACGTTTGATCCTTCTACCTACACACCTTACCAGGGACAACCCGCAGGCTTGCTTCGCGACGGAGATCGGATTGACCTGGGCGGGGGGCGGATCATCACGGTGTATCACACACCCGGGCATTCACCGGGGCATCTGTGCTTCTGGGACGAGCGCCGTGGGTTCTTGTTCAGTGGCGATCTTCTCTATGACACCTTGCCCGTCTATGCCTTCTACCCTTCCACGAATCCCGCTGATCTGACGCGTTCCCTGCTGCGCATCGCAGATATTGACGGCGTCCGCAAAGTCTTCGGCTCACACCACACCCTCGGACTTGATCCTGAGATACTTCTGGAAGCGAAACGGGCAGCACGGTATCTGCAGGAACAGGGGCTTGATCGTTTCGGAACGGGGATACACCAGTTCAACGGCTTCAGTGTGCAGTTTTGAACATGGCGGGCTAAGATAAGTGGATTTTGCACATCTAATTTGGCAGGACTTGACCATTCATAAGCAGCAGTTGGAAAAACAACACTTAATTTCTAAGATTCCAGCCGGTTTCGTAAGAAGCGTGGAATTAGGTGGACTTTTTCCAACTACTTGCCGGAAAGTTCCCGTTTCGCTGGAATTAAGTGTGCTTTTTCCAACTATCATCGTTACCCCTCTTCGCTGAAACCTTCGATTAACGAAATCCCCTTGGTAATGCGCACCGTACTATCTTGCAAGAACCCACGGGTCCAACCGTCGGCCTGTGTTAAATCCCAACTCCGGTGCATGCCGACGACTACGATAATTTCACGCAGTTTAAGAAACAAATCCAGTTGACGCTTCCAGCCATCAGGGAGCTGCCGGCCATCCTCAGTATAGCCTAACTCGAAATGCCGGATAAAAAGCTCGTATTGCTCCTTACGCTCAGACCTCGAATCTTCCCCAAATACATATAACAAGTAATAGAGCTGGATAGCAACATCTTCAGCATACCAGCTGTACTGACACTCATCGAAATCAAAGAGCGTTATTTGCCCTGAATCGTCTACCATGAAATTACCTACGTTGATATCACCGTGAATTAAACCGAAATTATCTGAGGTTACAGGCAGACTGGCCAACTCTGCTTTTAGTTCATCAAGGGCATGCAAAATGGGTCCAAGCTCCGCCGGTAAATAATCCTTCGCTTGCACAAGGTATTCATTAGTCTCCCAGGTATGTCTTCTGGATACCGGTTTGTAACGCTTGCTCAATTCATGAAGACGGCCTGTAACACGCCCACATTGTTCGTATAACATCGGATTTCTCAAGCATTCCGGATATCCAATTTTTGTGCCGTGTACATAATTGAAGGAGGCTGCATAATAATCCATCGGATTCCCATGAATACGCTCAAAATCCTTTCCGTTCACTGATAAAACCGGAGCTGAAACGGACACCCCATACTCCGCGAGGTAACGAATCCATTCGATTTCGGCTGCAAGTCCTTCAGAGGTACGAAGCGTTCCAGGAGTAAAACGAAGAATGTATTGGGATTCATCCAGAATGTAAGAGTATATAAAGTTTTGAAAGCCACCAATGAAGGTCAGATCTTCGAGACTAGTCCCAAAGCGCCTAGCACCTTCAGCAGCATGTTCGTCCAGGAACATTCGTTTGATGTGTGGGTCCATGGGCAAGCTTTCTATTACCCATTAGTTATTAAATATACCTCGTTAAATTTTTACCGAAGATAGGATATTCCGGATCTCCTGATTCGTAAATGACAAAATAGAGGTTCTTCACCTGTGCAGCAAGCTGCCGGATAAGGTCATCCTGCTCAATTTCCTCCATAGTTAAACCGCTCACATCAATCGATAATGGATTAACATACGACGGTATCAGAGAGCCTTGCAATAAATAATTATAAAAATCATTTGGCTCGCTTTCCCTATGATCCGGTTCTATCTCAAAATATGCTTTATGCGTGAAGTCTTGAACGAATGTCCTATCATGGTAAAAGTGACGGATAACCGGGTTGATCCGATTGTCCGCACTTAGCTTTGAGAAGGCCTGAAGCGCCAGAGCATTAGGCTCACTAACCTGTACATTCATCGGTCGCCCATCTTCCCGGAGAGAAATAAAGACCTTGTCGAAAATCATGGCAAGCCCGTTCCCCGCTTCGTCAATATCCGCAGAGAACAGTACAATCTGCCCATTCGTAGAATGAGTAGACTTAAAGTTACGTTGGCAGAAATATTTATGTGCGAGCGCGGCTTGGATACCGATACTGTTCAAGATCATCAATTTAATGCTGCTCTCGTCTTGTTCAGATGGCGGATAGAATCTTTTTGAAGTTATGCTATGAAAGTTCTCAGCTGTAATCACTTCTTTGTCGATTTGTTTCATTTCCTGAAAAGTGATCTGCTTCAATAGCAAGCCCTGCCTCTCCATAAATTTGCACATAGTTATATAACTATTCGGCCTACACGCTTGCCGCACGCTCAATGTGATCGGTTTTTCGATTACATTTGGTCACGAGCTTTCCCATGAGCGAATTGTGATCGGTTTTTCGACTATATTTGGTTACGGACCTTCCTGTGAGCGCAATGTGATCGGTTTTTCGATTACATTGAGCCCGTACGCTCCCGGCCCCTCATTTCAAAAAGCCCGTCCATCCCCCGCAAACGCGGATTAGATGAACAGGCTTTTTTGCTAACCAAGGACTCCCACGGCCTAAGCGCCAAGGATGATCTCCCAGACCGGCTTCGTGTGGCCGCCCGGGTAGAAGATGTACAGCAATACATAGACGGCGACGCCCGTGATGGCGGTGATGAACCAGATGACAGACGTTACCCGCCCCCACTTGCGGTGCTTGGCATACTTGGCCTTGAAGCCGAGCGTCAGCGTGGTAATGCCGAAGACGGCAGCGACGGTAGCCAGCACAATGTGGAAGATCAGGAAGACATGGTAGATCGTCGTCAGGCTCTCCGGGCCGCCCCAGGACGTATTCCCCACGAATATCGTCCGGGAAGAGTACACCAGGAAGAAGAGAATCGCTGCCACCGCAGCCGCAATCATGGTCTTCTTGTGTGCCTCACGCTTGCCTTGAATAATCTGTCTCCACCCGATGGCTACCAGCACCGCACTGATGACGATGAATGAGGTGCTGATCGTAGGAAACAATGTGAAAATATCCATGAATATCCCCCTCGGTACTTACCAGCTCATTGTAGGTCAGACCTCCTCCGCCAGTGCAGAGGATGGTGCGGACACCTCCGTGTCCTCCTGTCCGTTCTCTTTTTTATACCAATGATAGAACACATAAGCAAGCATCGAGGCGAAAATAAATTCCTGAATGAACTTCATCACGATGCCGCCCACCTGCTGATCTACCTTGGGGGACAGGGTGCCGAAGAAGCCGGGGCCGCCAAAAGCCTGCAATAACGCCTCCGGACGCTGAGGCACACAATACCCCATCGCCTTCGCCCAGATCGCGGGATCGCTATAGGTAGCATACAAGGGAGTACTGGCAAAGATAATCAGCCCGCAGGCCGGTGTCAGCAGAACCATGTTCAGGAAGATGAAGCCCACCTGCCCCAGTCCGCTCAGCGCCCGGTATTCCGGCAGCGGATTGATCAGATTCCACCACATCAGCGCGGAGGTGAGGAACAGAACGCCATAATACAGGCGGTGGACCGTGAAGTTCAGCATGACATAATCATGGATCACAGGGATATGGTAGAGCGAGAACAGGCCATTGAACAGCAGGGCGGCCACAACCGGCTTCGCGAGAAAAGCCAAACCCTCCAGCGGATTCACCCGCAGCATGGCGCGCCAGCACCAGTCGGGGATCCCCAGCATAATCAGCGGGACCGCCACCAGATAGGACAGCGCCATGCTGACCATATGGTAAGAGAACAGGATATGCCCGAGCAGGCTGACCGGTCCGCCTTGGGCCAGATAGAGCGCCAGCATTCCGCATAAGAACAGCCCCCTCCGCCAGAAGGGGACTGCAGTGCTGCCTCCGAGACGGGAGGCCAGCGGTCCGATCAGCACGAAATATCCGGCTGTCAGGAGGAGCATCACGGCCAGAAACAGCGGGCTCCATAATTCACTAAAGCTGAAATATTGTAATCCCGGCAGCATACGCGAGACCTCCCCGGACCGTTATTAATCCCACCATACCCAGTAGAGCGCCATTACAATGCAAGTCCCTGCGATGAAAAAGCCGCCCAGCATGAAGATAATCGGAATCATATGCCCTTTATCCTTCAGATGCATCCAGAAGCCCATCTGCAGGAACACCTGCAGCACGGCCATCACCAGCAGCAGAATAATAGCAAAGGTGGCGTTCACCCCTCCGGCAGCTACTGCAGCGAAGGCGATCAGGGTCAGAATTACCGAGAACACGAACACGACGATATGCCGCTGCGGCCCCTCCGTACGGTGCCGGTGCTTCACCGGAGAACCGGAGGACGAATGCTGATTCGTTGTCATGGCTTCAGCCCACCTTTCCGAGCAGGTATACTACAGTGAAGATAAAGACCCACACGACATCTATAAAGTGCCAATACATTGCCGAGACATAGATCTTCGGTGCAGTGACCACCGTCAGCCCCTTGTGCATCAGCTGGCCGATCAGCACAGCAATCCAGACAATTCCGAACGCCACGTGCGCCCCGTGGAACCCGACCAGGGTATAGAAGGCCGAGCTGAATGCGCTGGTGGTCATGCCGAATTCCTCATGTCTCACATAGACGCTGAACTCGTAGATCTCCAGGATCAGGAAGGCGAGTCCGAGCAGCACCGTTACCACCAGCCAGTTCCGCAGCCGTACAACATTCCCCTGGTGCATCGCCTGGATGGCGAACACACTGGTCAAGCTGCTGACCAGCAGCAGGAAGGTTGCAGCCGCGACCAGCGGCAGATGGAACAGTTCGTTCGCGGTAGGTCCGTCATTCGTCTGGTTGCGCAGCGCCAGGAAGGTGGCGAACAGGGTGCCGAAGAGCACGGCTTCCCCGCCAAGGAACAGCCAGAAGGCCAGCACCTTATTGCGTCCTTCCAGCGTCGCCTTCTCCGGTTCATGCGGCAGTGCTCCGTCCGCCGCTTCAGCATGTGCTGTTGTCATATCCGCTCACCTTCCTTCCAGCTCTTCGGGCTCAATATGCCAGCCGTGATCGTCGTACAGCGACCGCACCAGCATCGATCCGAAGGTAATAAGCAACCCGAGCGCCGTAACAATATAGTTATTGAACAGGAAGCTCATAATACTATCTTTGAACTCATCGCGGCTGAACATGAAGCCCAGACCGGCGATGAAGATGCCCACCGACATCATGAACGGAAGAATCGTCGGGGAAGGCATATGGATGGAGCCGACCGGCTCGGCCGGGGTCATGGCCTTGTGTCCGGCCATCTTCTCTTTCCAGAAGGCATCCAGGCCCCGCACCAGCGGTGTCTGCTTGAAGTTATATTCCGGCGGCGGCGAAGGAATCGTCCACTCCAGCGTCCGCCCGTCTTCCCAAGGATCATCCGGCACACCTGCAGGACGTCTGGAGGTCAGAATCACATTCGTTAAGAAGATGATCGTACCTACCCCCATCAGAAAAGCACCGACGGTACTGACCAGGTTCAGCGTATCGAACTGCTGGTTCGGGAGATAGGTGAATACCCGCCGCTGCATCCCCATCAGTCCCAGGAAATGCTGCACGAAGAACGTCAGGTGGAACCCGATGATGAAGGTCCAGAAGGTCCACTTCCCAAGCGTCTCGCTTAGCATCCGCCCGAACATCTTCGGCCACCAGTAGTGCAGCCCGGCGAACAGCCCGAGCACCAGACCGCCGACAATAACATAGTGGAAATGCGCCACGACGAAATAAGTATCATGGAACTGGAAGTCCGCAGGCGCTGAAGCCAGCATGACGCCCGTCACCCCGCCCATCGTGAAGGTCGGAATGAAGCCGGCCGCGAACAGGTTCGGAGTGGTGAAGCGCACCTGTCCGCCCCACATGGTGAACAGCCAGTTGAAGATTTTGATACCGGTCGGCACGGCGATCAGCATCGTCGATACCGAGAACAGGGCATTCGCTACCGGACCGAGGCCGGTGGTGAACATATGATGCGCCCAGACCATGAAGCCCAGGAAGGCGATCAGGATAGTCGCGAAGACCATGGAGCTGTATCCGAACAGCCGCTTGCGCGAGAAGGTCGGAATGACCTCGGAGATGATCCCGAAGGCCGGCAGAATCAGAATGTAGACCTCGGGATGACCGAAGATCCAGAAGATATGCTGCCACAGCACCGGGTTCCCGCCGCCGTCCACATTGAAGAAGTTGGCATCCAGAATCCGGTCGAAGGTCAGCAGGACCAGACCGACAGTGACAGCAGGGAAGGCAAATAGAATAATAGCTGAAGTAATAAAGGTCGCCCAGGCGAACATCGGCATCCGCATGAAGGACATCCCCGGCGCGCGCATCGTAATGATGGTTGCCAGGAAGTTAATGCCGCCGATGAGTGTACCGAGACCGGCAATCTGCAGCCCGATCGTATAGAAGTCCACCCCGTGCGTTTTGCTGTAGCCTGTACCCGAGAGCGGGGTATATGCTGTCCAGCCCGCATCCGGCGCGCCGCCCATCACCCAGCT
Organism: Paenibacillus piscarius; assembly: GCF_022234545.1. Classification (GTDB taxonomy): domain Bacteria; phylum Bacillota; class Bacilli; order Paenibacillales; family Paenibacillaceae; genus Paenibacillus_AQ; species Paenibacillus_AQ piscarius. Next base: position 414,284 of record NZ_JAIEUI010000003.1, on the reverse strand, counting down.
GAGGTTCAGCAGCAGGCCGCCGAACAGGAAGGTCCAGAAGCCCAGCGCGTTCAGAAAAGGAAAAGCCACATCGCGCGCGCCGATCTGCAGCGGAATCACCGCATTCATCAGCGCGAAGATGATAGGCATGACCCCCAGGAAGATCATGGTCGTGCCATGCATCGTAATCAGTTCGTTAAAAGTCTGGGCATCCAGAAAGGTATTCATCGGCTTGATCAGCTGAATACGGATCAGAATGGCCTCCAGACCGCCGATGCCGAAGAAGAGTCCGCCGGCCCAGAGATAGAGGATGGCGATTTTTTTGTGGTCAACGGTGGTGATCCAGTCCATTAGCCCAGTATGCCGTTTGACGTTGTGGCCAGGCTTCAAAGGCTGGGAGGGCTGCAGGGATTGCGCTGCGTGAGCCAAGGTACGTACCCCCTTTTCAAATATGCTGCTATCACTTTAGGTTATAGGCTTCAATCCAGCGTATACCCGGCCAGATATTCGGCAATTCCGTCGATCTCTGCATCAGTTAAGCCCAGATCCTTCGGATTCGGCATGGTGTTGCCCGGCTTCACGCTCTGCGGATCATGCAGCCAGGTCTTCAGGTTCTCCAGCACCGGAGCCCCGTCCTCACGGGTGTCATCATTCAGCAGAATCCCCGCGACAGATTCACGGGAACCGATCCCGGTCAGACTTGGAGCCGCCGGGGAAGCAGGCATACTTCCGATCGCATGGCAGCTAAGGCACTGGGACTTGAACTTCTCAGCCAAAGCCGTATCGGCAGGCATGACGGACTCAGGAGCCTTCATCGAAGCGATCCACTTCTCAAAGGCATCACCGCTGACCGCCTTCACCTTGAACTCCATGAAGCCGTGGGAAGGCCCGCACAGCTCCGCGCACTTGCCCCGGTAAACGCCTTCATTCGGCGCACTGAAGCTGAAGCGGTTGACCGTTCCGTCAGGATTGGTATCCATCTTGCCCGCCAGCGAAGGCACCCAGAAGGAGTGCAGCACATCACTGGTGCCCAGCTCAAAGGAGATATTCTTGCCTGTAGGAATGATCAGATCCTGAGCGGTCGTCACCCCGTAATCCTTATATTCGAACTCCCACCAGTACTGGTGGCCGGTCACCTTGACCTTGATGGCATCCTTATCATCCCAATGATCATTGCCCGCAGCAAAAACTACCTTCACTGTCGGAACCGCCAGGATAACGACGAGAATGAGCGGGATGACGGTCCATATGACCTCCAGCTTGAAGCTGCCCTCCACCTGCTTAGGAATTTCGTCCTGATCCTTTCTCCGGCGGAAACGAATCCACACATAAGCTGCAATGGAGAAGACGACAAGAAGCACCACGATCATAATCGTGATCGACAGCTTCATCAGTCCATACGAGCTTTCCGCTACGGGTCCTTGCGGTCTGAGCACCGACAAGTCCTCACGTCCGCATCCGGCTAAAATGAGTCCAAGCGCTGCGGTCATGGGAAGAAGGCGTTTTCCGGCCTGCCACATTTTCATCATAGATCTACCCCGCTTTTCCCGAATTCGTAGATTAGAGTATTTTCCTGTCAATTATAACAATCACTAATAATATAAGTTCAGCCTCATATTTTGTCAATCGTTCACAACAATTTCACATTATCATTTTCGAATCACAGAATGCTTGTCAGCACTGAATTTAAAAGCGCTTTCAAAATTATTCAAAAACTGTTACAATACTCTTAAAGCGTATTCACCGGTAATTGTGTCTATGAATTCATTTGACATTCTTGTGACTTCCAGCATACAAAAAGCATACAAAAAAAACCGCTTCCAGCGGCAGCACGCCGCCCGGGAACGGTCTATGAGAATCCTCATGGATATGTTCAATTCATCGCTTCATTGCCGGAATCACCAGGCACGAAACCGGACAAGCCGGTCTGTCCGCTTCTGTCCCTTCAGGAAACGGAGGAATTCATTCTAACCAGTTCATGCTCCACAACCAGGGTCAGCTCTTCTTCATAGCCTCCCGTGATCCGGTACTTCCGGACGTACTCCTTCACAAATTTCTTGGGATCTTTGGGCCGGAAAATTCGTGTCATTTCCCGCAGGCTTTCCTTGACTTCGTTATGACCTTTACTTGCCATGATCAGTTCCCTCCCAAAACATTGAAAATGAATGCTCCGTTGTAGAGAATGCATGATGAAAAGTCCGCCGTAACCTAGACATGCAGGCCGTGATTTGGGCTGAGAGTTAGGCTGTCCTAAGCCGGACGCCTTGACACTTTAATTACCCGAAGAGCCACTTGCTGAATCACTCCTTCCAGGCCTTATCGTTATATTGTAGCATATTCCGGCGCAACTTCCACCTTTCCATGTAAAATATGCAAATGGAAATTTTTAATAGGATATGCTTGTCAAGCTGTTTGTGCTACAGGTTCTAGTGTACCCAATCCGGCAGAAATTATTGGACAGATTCCCTCCCCCGCTCATACTTCGCCTGCATTCCTCATAGGCTCTTAAGGAATACAGCCTGTTTATCTCCCTTTGTCCCTAACTCAAGGAGAGTGAGCCTTGTGTCACCTTTCAGATCATCCACCGGACTGCCTGACAATCTAGCCGCTGCCTTATGCTACTTCATTCCGTTCATCGGCCCCATTATCTTCCTCGCGCTGGAGAAGCGCAGCCGCTTCGTCCTGTTCCATTCCCTGCAATCACTGATTGCCTTCGGGGCACTGATGGTATTCCATGTAGTCAGCGGCTTCATCCCGCTGCTCGGCCCCCTGGTGGCCGCCCTGCTCTCTCTGACCGGCTTCGCCGTCTGGCTGCTGATGATCTACCATGCCCTGGGCGGAAGATGGTTCAAGCTTCCCTGGGCCGGCCCCCTCGCCGAGAGCCAGCTGCGGCAGCTCTAGTCTGTTCCCCTGCTCAGCACAAAAAGATTCCCTTTTGCCTATCCGCTCCTTACAATGGAGTAGACATTCAGGAATCTGCAGGCTGGAGGAACATCCATGTATCTGTTCATCATAAATTCCCGCTCCGGCGGCGGAGCGGGTAAGCGGACCTGGCACGCCGTGGAGACTCTGCTTCAGGCGCGGGCCCTGCCCTACGAAGCGCTGTTCACGCAGAGTGCAGAAGGCGCAGAGAGCCAGGTGCGCCGCGCACTCAACCGCCGCGAGGACTGGCGCGCCGTCCTTGTGATCGGCGGCGACGGTACGATCCACAGCGTGCTGGGCGCCCTGCGGCGCAGCGGACTCCCGCTCGGCGTCATACCGGCGGGCTCGGGCAATGACACCGCGCGCGGTTTCGGCATCCCGCTTGCGCCGGAGGCTGCGCTGGACGCCGCGCTGCAGGGCCGCTGCCTCGAAGCGGACCTGCTCTCCGCTTCCGGCCGGCTGACCCTGACGGCGGTCGCCAGCGGCTTCGACGCCCAGGTCGCCGTCAATGTGAACGGCAGCCGCTACAAGCGCCTGTGCAACGCCATAGGAGCCGGGCGTCTGGCCTATATCATCGGCATTCTGCATACGCTGATGACGTATAAGCCCTGCCGGGTCAGCGTCACCTGCGACGGGAAGGAGCAGACCTTCGAGCGGGCCTGGCTGGTCTCGGTCTGCAGCCTGCCCAGCTACGGCGGCGGGCTGCTGATCTGCCCGCAGGCGGAGCCGGCCGACGGCGTGCTCGACGTCTGCGTCGTGCACGGGATCAGCCGCTGGCAATTGCTGCGGCTGTTCCCGACCGTGGTGAAGGGCAGGCACACGCGTCTGCCCTATGTCACTATGCTGCGCGGCCATAGCGCAGCCGTCCGCTTCGCGGAGCCGCGCCACGCCATCGGCGACGGCGAAGCGCTGGGCACGGCGCCGCTGGCCGTGGCCTGCGAGCCGGGGGCGCTGCGCGTGCTGTCGCCGCTGGCGGCAGCCGGGGCGCAAGAAGCGCCCGGGCCCAGCCTGGCGGGCGGCTAAGCCAGGCCGCACTTAAGCCCCCATGCAGACAGAGTTATCCGTCCGCTCTGCATGGGGAGTTTTTGGCGCGGATTTCTATACACCTTCGCGCTCACCACAAGTGACCGCTTTTCCGCATATCTCAGTACCCGCACCCACCAAAACAACAGGCCCCGGAGTCACGAACCCCGAGGCCTGCTATTTGCACTGTCTTTGCAACTCTCCTGCTACAGTCCCGCCCGCTTCTGGGGCAGCAGATTGCCGACAATTGATTTCAGCTCGCCCTCCGGCTGGCTGCCCTTCTTGCCGTTATCGAAGCTGGTAATGCGGATCTCCGAATAATTCTCGCCCGGCGCTGCGGGCTTGAAGACCCACCTCTCCCGGTCCTCCAGCCGCACATTGAACTTCATGTCCTTGAACATCTCCACCAGCTCTTGTTCTCCGGGAGTCTTGCCCTCCTCCAGAAACAACAGTCCGCGCAGCGGCTTGATTCCTTCCGGGTGATGCACCTCAAAATGAACAATACACTCCATGCTTGTCACCTCCCTTACTTGCCTGCCTTAGACCACACATCACACAGAGTTCACTCCGCCGGGTCTTCGCCCGCGCCCTCCTGGTCATGCAGCACATACTTGCTGTAGATCTTGCTGTAGCGTTCCCCGTAGCGCCTCTGCAGCTCAGGCCCCATGTCCTCCTCCAGCTCGAACAGCACCATCTCCTGGGTAAAATGGTTCAGCAGCAGCTCCACCAGCACCGGATGCTCTGTAACAACCGCCTGAGCAGTTCCATCCTCATAACGCATGCCCAGCATGCACCAGCTCCGGTCAATGACGAAGGAGAATTTCCGGCCGCCGCTGCGCTGCGGCTTGCCCGGAAGGGGCGGCCAGACGGGATAAGGCGCCGGAACGGCATTTCCGCCGTCAAAGGCCCACAGGAGCTTCACTCCGCGCAGCTCCGCCTGTTCGAGCTCGCTGCGCAGCAGCGAAGCTTCCTCCCGCCATACATCAACTACGATCTCCTGGGCGGCCAGACCCAGCTGGCGCACCAGCTCGCCCATCACATTGCGGTCGCCCTCCACATTGTAGAAGGAGGGGCTGACCGGTCCGCCGCGCGGCATCTCACTCTCCATATACGCCAGCGAGGCCTGGACCCGGCCGGAGATGACTGCTGCCAGCTCTTCCGGCTCGAGCACACTGTAGCGCGCCGGCTCGCCTTCCCCGCAGCGCACGTAGCCCTGCTGGGTCAGGCGCTGAAGCGCCGCATATACGTTCGATCTCGATACTCCTAGCTGCTTTGCCACCTCGTAGCCCGAAGCCTGGCCTTTGGTGGCCAGCTCAACCATGATTTTGGATTCCATCTCGGTGAAACCCAAATTGCGAAGATGCAGCAGCAACTGTTCCATCTATGTTGTCCCCCTAAGCTGTCTATACAACCCTTTCTAGATTTGTTCCGAGCCGCAGCGCGGGCACCACATGGAGCCCTTCGGCAGATCTGCGCGGCAGATCTGGCACTTCACAATCTCCCGGGTCTCCCCTTCAAGCACCGGAGGTTCATCAGCCGGCCGGCTGGCCTCCCAGTCGCGGATGCGGCGGTCCAGCTCCAGCTGCCGCTCCCGTTCACGCTCCAGCTCATCGGCATCGCGCCGTCCGCGGTCTCCGCCTGCAGCTACCGGCTCGAACGCTTCAGGCTCTTCTTCCTTCTCAATTTCCGGCAGTACGCTGGCATATGGTGTACGCGGCTCCATTCTCCGGGCCAGTTCCCGCTCCTCCTCGGTCAGCTCTTCCTCGCCGTAGTATTGATCCTCCTCATCCTCATGCTGAAGGATCGTGTGTACTTTGGCTTCCGGCACAGAGGCGGAGGGTGCTGCGGCTGCGTCAGCCGCCGGCTCCTTGCGCAGCGGAATCGGCTCCAGCTTGCGCCCGCAGTGCGGACAGAAATTGGCATCCAGCGCCACAACCCGGCCGCAGGTACATAGCCGCTCATTCTTCAGCTCGGCAATTCTGGCACGTACGCCGTCAATCTGCTCCTGGAGCTTGTTGCAGGCCCGTGCCAGCTCGACCATCGGGCCCTCGGCCGCCGACAAGTCCCTCGAACGATACCCCTCGTAGAACAGCTTCCCCATCTTCAGGAATTCTACCTGCATCTCATGTTCAAGGTCAGAGATCTGCCCATTCAGCTTGCTCACTTCCACCGAGCTTTGCGCTTTTTCACTCACCCGGCTGGCACCGTCTTTAATGCGTTGCAGTAAATTCATTGTAAGTTCCTCCTTCTCCAGAGTGAGAAATAGGCTGATCCCAGCCGCATATACCCTTCATCCATGCTTACCGCCCCAATCGGCAGCGGAAACGTGACTCTATCATACCAAAAGTTAAGGCCAGATTCATTATTTGCCCTCAGGTGGTAAATACCAAGCATAGGCGGTTCCTGCCCCCTGTCCCGAGTGAACGGGCAATCCGCCTCAGCCCAGGTACATCACCTGAACATAATGGAGGGATCACTTTGCCTGACGGTAACCGCAAACGGTATTTCGTAGCTGTGAATCACGGCCTGATCCAGGAGACGCGCAACGACTCCAATGAATATGAAATTTTGCTGTCCGGGGAGGAGCTGACCGTGCTTCAAGACCTGCTGAATGAGCTGTCCCGGGAGGACGATTATGCCTTCCGGCGCGCTTTTGTCCCCTATAAGTCCGCCGATCATGATGATGCTGCCGAGCAGTTCGACGACGCCACCATCCGCGTATTCCAGTACCTGCACGATCACGGCACAGAGGAGACACGCCGGCAGATTGAGGGGCTGAACGTCCTGCAGAAGCTGGAAAATGCGGGTTACGAAGACGAGGGCTACGGCAGCGGATCACCCACCAACAAATAAACGCGCTGCCCTGCCGCGCTGTCCCGTACCCGGGCTGCTGTGCATATAATGAGCTATACGCGGCTCAGGGCAGAATGTTTCTCTTCGGCAACGTTCCGGTTTTATTTTGCTTCCGGGGCTGTACATCGGTTAAAATAGAATCACAAATAACGAAACCGGGAGAGTATAAGTGGAAGAAAATGATAGTACACAGGTTACATTGAACAAATTGCAGGTCCATGTGAAGGATATGCAGAAGTGGCAGATTAACGAGGATTTCGCCAAGCAGGTGGAGAATTTCAAGGCACTGCCTGCGCTGTACCGACATGCTCTGAATGAGCTTGAGAATAAAATTGAGATTATCCGCACAGAGTGGCAGGTGCGTGACGGCTTCAGTCCGATTGAGCATGTGAAGTGCCGGATCAAGGAGCCGAAGAGCATCGTCCACAAAATGCAGCGCAAGGGCATCGAGCTCAACCTGGAGAACATGGAGCAGCATATTCACGACATCGCAGGGATGCGGATTGTCTGCGCCTTCGTGAAGGATATCTACCGGCTGGTGGATCACCTGTGCGCCCGCGAGGATATCCGCGTACTGGAGATTAAGGATTACATCGCCCATCCGAAGCCGAACGGCTACCAGAGCCTGCATCTGATCGTCGCCGTCCCGCTGGTACTGCTTGACGGCACCCGCTGGGTGAAGGCTGAGATGCAGATCCGGACGCTCGCTATGGATTTCTGGGCCAGCATGGAGCATATCCTCTACTACAAATTCGACAAGCAGCTGCCCGCCCATGTGGCCGAGGAGCTGAAGGAAGCCGCACGCGCCGCCGATGAGCTGGACCAGCGGATGCTCCGCCTGCGCCGCGAGATTCTGGAGCTGTCCGAGAACGGCAGCCTTAACGAGTCTTAAGCGGGGTTTCAGAGCCTTATAAGCGAGTGTCACGGGTCTCAGGGAGCTTTGGGCGCGCGTATTACACTCTATAGCTGACGCTGACCCGCTTCCGGGTCACCAAGAATGAGGGCACTTGTGCACCTCATTTTTGCGTTTGACCGGCTTTCGGCGGAATGAGGGGCATTAGTGCACCTGAATTTCGCGATTAGCTGACTTTCGGCGAAATCCGGGGCATTAGTGCACCTCATTCTCTCGTTTGGCGGGCATCTGCTGGAATCAGGGGTACTTGTGCGCTTTAATTCCTCTGTTCCTCTGTGATCCGTTTCTGAGCTAGTTGCTAGTCTGGTCTAATCCCCAGTGTTTCATCAAGTTTGTCGGCCGGTTGGCGTGCTCCCAAGAAGCGTTCCTCTGAATAGACATCTACACGCTCCGGACATACAAGTAACATATCATTTCTTCTATTTCTCCTATCGCCAACTTTCCTGCCAATCTGCTACCTGCAGCAGTTGCTTCCCCGGAGGGATTTATCCCTCTCATTTCATCGTTCCGCCAACTTCAGACCGGATTAGTGGGATTTATCCCTCTCATTTCACCGTTCCGCCGACTTCAGGCCGGATCAGTGGGATTTATCCCTCTCATTTCACCGTCCCGCCAACTTCAGACCGGATTAGTGGGATTTATCCCTTTCTTCCCCGTTCCACCAACTTACTTATGCGCGGGGTCTGCCCGCATGGGCAGACGGTTAGGGCTTGTTCAGGTCTGCCGCACGCCGGGCGGCGGACTCGGCCGCCCGGCGCATCAGCAGAGCGAGCCCTTCGCGCGCCTTGGGAGTCTGCGGCAGGAGCGCGCTCCAGTCCTCTTCCGGCTCCATTACCTCCGGCAGCGCCGGGAACGGCCGGGGAGCCAGCTCGTGGAATAGCGGCCCCGGCTGGTGAAGCGAGCCTTCGGCTGCGGCTTCGGCCAGCCATTCGCCGGAGGAGACGGCCGGGCCCTTGCGCTCCAGCCGGGCCAGCTCGGCCGCCAGCGACACAGGCGCAGGCGGCCCTTCCTCCCCGGGCTGCTCCAGCTCCTGATCCGCCCAGAGGGCGAATACGCCGGAGAGCAGCTCCTCCTTGGACAAGCCGCGCAGCGCAAGCGCAAGCAGCGGCTCCTTCACCAGCTGCTGCCTGATGCCATGCAGCAGCTCTGCGGCGGGCAGCAGGCCCCTGCCCTGTTCAAGAATGGCCTGCTCCAGCTCCGCATCCGCAGGCACAAGCTCTAGCCCGCCCAGCACACCGCCTACGCTGCCCTGCAGCAGATCGTAGAGCCCGCCCGGCTGCCCGGAGAACAACCTCAGCACATCACGCTTGCGGGCGGGAGGCCACTCCACCAGCCGCAGCGTGACAACTTCACGCCGCACCTGCTGCTGCTCCTTGCCCTCTGTGCCCCGCAGCTCATGCTGTCCTTCCGGCACGTTCTGCCGCAGCTCACGCTGTCCTTCCGGCACACTTTGCCGCACCCGCCGCTTCTGTTCACTATGCTCTCCCTGCTCAACACCGGGTCTCCCTGCCTCATCCGCCGCAGCGCTTATCACACTGCCCGTGGCTTTTATCACTCCAGGCAGCACCTCCAGCCGCAGCTCCAGCAGCTCACTCATCGATGTCACCCTCCTTCAGCCTCACAACTCTTCGCCCTGTTTACACCTTCATAGCCCGTCTACATCCAATCCTGGCCCTGCAGTTCGATCAGTTCCTTGAGCTCATGGTTCGACATTTCGGTCAACCAGTTCTCGCCGGAGCCGACGACCTGCTCGGACAGGCTTTTTTTGCGTTCAATCAGCTCATCGATCCGTTCCTCCAGCGTTCCCTGGCAGATCAGCTTGTGCACCTGTACATTCTTGTGCTGGCCGATGCGGAAGGCCCGGTCCGTTGCCTGGTTCTCTACGGCAGGGTTCCACCAGCGGTCATAATGCAGCACATGGTTGGCCCTGGTCAGATTAAGGCCTACACCTCCCGCCTTGAGCGAGAGGACGAAGAATGCCGGACCCTCACCCTCCTGAAAAGCATGCACCATCTCGTCACGCTCCCGCTTCGGAATGCCGCCATGCAGGAACAGGGGGGCCCGGCCGTAACGTCTGGCCAGACGGCTGACCAGCAGCTCGCCCATCGCCACATACTGTGTGAAGATCAGCGCGGATTCACCCAGCTCGGAGATGCTGTCCAGAACCTCGAACATGACATCCATTTTGCCGGAGGATTCACTGCGCAGGCTCCGCCCTTCCTCGCTGCGGAACAGCTGCGGATGATCGCAGATCTGCTTCAGCTTGGTCAGGGAAGACAGCACCAGCCCGCGCCGGGCCATGCCCGTGCGTTCACCGATAACGCCGAGCATCTCATTCACGACTCCCTGATACAGCGCAGCCTGCGTCTCTGTCAGCAGACAATAGGACTTCAGCTCCAGCTTCTCGGGCAGATCCTTTGAGATATCCGGGTCGCTTTTGAGGCGGCGCAGCAGGAACGGCGAGACCAGGCGGTGAAGCTCCTGCAGACGCTCGCCGCCCTCTCCCGATACATAGCGCTGGCGGAAGGAATGATACGTCCCCAGATACCCGGGATTAAGAAAATGAAAAATCGACCACAGCTCCCCCAGCCGGTTCTCCACCGGTGTCCCGGTCATCGCAATCCGGTGCGGTGCCGTCAGCTTCATGACGCTCTGTGCCTGCTTGGTGCGGTGGTTCTTAATATATTGCGCTTCATCCAGCACAACAGTGGACCAGTGCACTCCGGCCAGGTCCTCGCTGTCCCGCCCGGCCAGGTGATAGGTCGTCAGCACAATCTCATGGCTGAGGGCAAGTTCCCTGAAGCCTTCTCCGCGTACCCGGCGGCCGCCGTGATGTATATGCACACTAAGCGAGGGAGCGAACCGCTGCAGCTCCCGCTGCCAGTTCCCCAGCAGCGAGGTCGGGCAGAGGATCAGCACAGGCTCCTGCCTCTCTCCGGGCGGTGCACTCAGCGCCCGGTCCAGCAGGCAGGTAATGACCTGGACCGTCTTACCCAGACCCATATCATCGGCCAGGCAGACTCCGAAGCCGAGGTTGCTGAGCGCCGCAAGCCACTGGAAGCCCCGTTCCTGATAAGGCCGCAGCGTTCCGTTGAGGCCATCCGGCACCGGACGCAGCGGCAGCCCGCGCAGCACATCGCCGTGCATGAGCGAGGCGAGCAGACCCGTGGTCTCCATCCCCGTCACGGACATGCCCTTCCACAGCCGTTCAGCGCCATCCTCCGCAGTAAGACGCATCCACTCCGCTGCCGTCATCTCTCCGCTCTCGCTGCGCTTCATATATCTCAGGACCTGGCGCACTTCCTTCGGGTCCACTTCAATCCATTCTCCCCGGAAGCGCACAAACGGCACGCCCGCTTCCACCAGAGCATTCAGCTCCTCCTCCGTGATCTCCGAATCGCCGAGGGAAGCCTCCATGCGGAAGGAGATCAGCTCCTCCATCCCCAGGGCGGAGTGAGCCGGGCCGTCGGTTCCCCCGCCGGGCGGCTGCATCCGCATCCTCAGGCCAATCTTCCGCCGGCCTTCACGGCTCCAGCGCGAAGGCATCTGCACCGTAATTCCCCGCTCGCGCAGCTGCTGGACCGTCTCCTTCAGGAAGGCATAGAGCCGCTCGGGCGGCAGGTCGACTCCGCCCGGCGCCGGTTCGCCCAGCGCCCGCTGAATATCCGGAGACAGCTTCGCCGCCCGTCCCAGCGCGGCTAATAGCTGCTGCTGGATATTGCGGTAGCGCTTGCCCCACAGGGTGAATTCCCGCTCCCGGCTGCTCCAGACCGTCTCCGCCGGAATCCAGAATTCAGCCTCCTCCCGGCTCTCCGCCCAGAAGCTGAGCCGCCACAGCTCGCTGTCCTCTTCAGGCGGCTCCAGCCGCAGGCCCAGGCTCAGCTGTCCGCTGCCGGCTTCCTCCGTCTCGAAATGCGGCATCTCATGGTCCGCTGTGCCGTTCACCACCTCCAGCAGCTCCGTCACCTCCGCCGGTGTGCCTTGTACGGGAATATCCCGGCTGCCGGTAAGCAGGCTGTTCCACCACAGCTCTGTGAGCGGGGAGTAGCCGCGTCGGTAGTTGGCCTTGTATGCCGCCAGCTCGCTCTCATGCGCGGCTGTCACCTGCCTGATCTCGGCGGTCATGACTGCCTGGAGGAAGGAATAGAGCACGTAAGCGCCGGCTTCCTCACGAGAGGACATCTCGCCTTCCCCGGCGGCAGGTGTACCGAGGGCAAGCACCGGCATGGAGGCCGCCAGCTGCAGGAAGAATTCACGGTCCGCCGTATCCCGGAAGGACGGCGACCAGCATACCGCTGCCGCCTGCTCACCGCCGCGCCGCCGCGAGCCTACCATGCGCGGAATGCGGGCGCCGGGCACAATGGCCCCCTTGCCCATCAGCTCCAGCGCGAACCGTGCAGCTGCCGCCCAGTAGCGCAGCTCGCCGCCCGGCTCAATCCCCTGGGCACGGACCGCCTCTTCATCCCAGGCCAGCAGCAGCCCGAAAGCGTCCTTCGGGGACAGCGCCAGGCCCTCAAGGGTACGTCCGGGCATGCTGCGCCGCGCAGGCTTGCCGTCCGCAGGGGGAGCCGCAGGATATTTCACCTCCGCCAGCCGCAGTGCCGCTCCAGCCAAAGGGCGCCAGCCGCCGCGAAGCTCCAGCCGCTTGACCACACGCGTCCATGCATCCACTCTCGGCTCGGAGGTCTCGCCCGAGAAGCAGAATAACACGTCCCCTAACCATATCGCATACAGATGCTTATTCATTGATGATCTCCATTCCTTTGAGCCAACAGCAAGAACCAGCCTGCCCTGAATGGAAGACTGTGTTCCTCTGTGCTTTCTTCATCCCTTCATCTTATACGAAAAAACCCCGTTTTAAAAACACTTCCGCATTATTTTCCTGATTTTCTGCAGATTTTTCTGCAAATCAGAGAAAGTGAGGCAAGAGCACTCCTCTTGACGGTGCCCAATACAGCCCAAAGAACCGGACTCGCCTCTGCACAGAAGGAATCCGGCCTTTCTGACGAACAATCCATCCGGTGATTTCCGCCTCTTCCTACCCGGCTTCCGCCCGAATCCGCAGCTCTCCGCCTTCCGGGGTATCCGCCACCTGGATAATCATCGCCCCGTTCTTGCCGTTACGCGCCCAGCCCAGCGAACCATCGTTCAGCTCCTCCAGACTGATCTCTGTCAGCCCCTCCACCGCAGCGGCAGTGAGGAATGGATAACAAAGGGCGAAGCGCAGCTTATCCCGCCGCGGCTTGTAATCATGCACCTCATACATCCAGCTCAGCACCAGCTCCCCGTCTCCTCCCTCAGCCTGCACAGCAAGCTCCGTATATTCTCCCTTGCGGTAGCTGAAGCTGTGGCCGTCATCCTCGTACAGCCTGAAGGCTGCCGAGAAGCCCGCTCTAGCCTCTGCCCCGTAGAGATGGAAGATAACCGTCTCCTCCGTCTCCTCAAGCGCATACTGCCTTAGCGGGCCCTCTGCGACGAAGCTGCCCGCCTTCACATACATCGGCATGATGTGCAGCGGCGCAGCGGCCAGAATATGGCGTCCGCCTTCATGGACCTCCCCGTCCCAGTAATCCAGCCAGCAGCCTTCCGGCAGATAGACCGAGCGGTGATCCGTATCCGGCCGGTAGACCGGAGCGATCAGCACATTCTCGCCCAGCAGGAACTGATCGCACAGGTTCGTCACATGCGGATCGCGCGGATATTCGAGCACCAGCGGGCGGATTACAGGCAGGCCGGACTTCTCAGCCTCATGGAACAGATTGTACAGATGCGGCATCCAGCGGTAGCGCAGGCCGATGAATTCACGCAGAATCCCTTCCACCTCTTCCCCGAAGGACCACGGCTCCTGGCGCAGTGTTCCGATGGAGGAGTGATTGCGGCAATACGGGAAAAAGACCCCCATCTGCGTCCACCGCACCAGCAGCTGTGCCGACGTATGGTGGGCGAATCCGCCGATATCCGGCCCCGAGAAGGCCAGTCCGGACAGTCCCATATTCAGCACCATCGGCATCGCCATCGCCATATGCTCCCAGAAGCTGCGGTTGTCCCCGGTCCATACAGCCGCATACCGCTGAATGCCCGCATATCCGGCCCGGGTCAGCACAAACGGGCGCTCCCCGCCCATATGCTCTGCCAGCCCCTCATAGGTCGCTTTAGACATCATCATCCCGTACAGGTTGTGGTATTCCTCGTGGGTCACCGGACGCCCGTTATTGAAATGCATCACATCCAGATCCATCGTCTTGCTCTCATTGAACACGGCCGGCTCGTTCATATCATTCCAGATGCCCTGAATTCCGAGATCGGTATAGTACTTGTGCAGGTCACCCCACCACTCGGCGGTCCGGCTGTCACTGAAATCAGGGAAAGCGCTGATGCCCGGCCACACCTCCCCGAAGAAGAGCTCACCCTCCAGGTAGCGGCAAAAATGCTTTTCCAGCACCCCCTGCTTATAGACCTCATATTTCGGGTCCTTTTTGACGCCGGGATCAACAATCGGGACAATGCGCACGCCTAGCTCCCCCAGCTCATGGATCATTTTCTGCGGATCAGGGAAGTTAACGGGATCAAAGGTGAATACACGGTATTCATCCATATAGTGAATATCCAGGTAGATGACATCGCACGGGATGCTCTTCTCCCGGAAGGTGCGGGCCAGCTGCAGCACCTCCTGCTGATTCATGTAGCTGTAACGCGACTGGTGGTAGCCAAGCGCCCATTTCGGCGGAAGCGCGATCCGGCCGGTGAGCGTAGTGTATCTTTTGACCACATCCTTCATCTCAGGGCCGTTAATGAAATAAACATCGTAAGCTCCGGTAGAGCAGCCAATGGTAAAAGCAACCCCATGCGAGCGCATATCAAAATCACTCCGGCCCGTGTTGTCGAGGAACAGCCCGTAGGAGAGTTCGCCGTGCATGTGAATGATCAGCGGAATCGATTCATAGAGTGCTTCGATCTCCGGCAGATGCGGGGCGAATACATCGGTATTCCAGTTCGTATACCGCTCGCCCCGTTTATCCAGGAAGCTGGACTTCTCCCCCAGCCCGTAGAAATGTGAGTCCGGCTGCATATCATATTCCGCATGGCTCGCACCGCGCGGGTTCCAGCTGGTCAGATTCTGCTGCATAATCACCTTGCCGGAGGTATTTTCCACACGGAGCTGAAAAGAAGTTTTCTCAATAATCAGCCGGATGGCACCCGTGCTGAAGACCAGTTCCTCCCCGGTCTCCTCCACCGGGAACAGATGCGGAATGCAGCAATCCTTCAGCACCGCCTCCGAGGTGGTCAGATCCGGCACACTGCCGTGGAAGACCTTCATCCTGAACATATCATCGCTAAGGAACATAAATACCATACCTGCGCATTCCCCCCGCACGATATAGACATTCTCAGACCGCTCCCAGGAGACTACGCTTCCCGGCGTATTCCATGTCTCCTTCATCACCAACGGCCCCATCTTCTCGGGGCGGATCGCCTCGCTGCTCTCCATATCCTCTAGTCCCCTTCCATGATTAAAGGTAGATCCCGGACGCTCCAGGAACCCGTGACCTCTGTTTCATTGCCTCTTCCTGCTACATATTACCCCGACCCTGCGGATTGCTATCCGCCAAACTTATGACTAGTCAGTCATTTTTTTGACAAAATGGGTCTGAACCGCTGGCAATGCGGGTATATTTTATATAGGCCAAGGTTAAGAACGCGTTATTATTCCACATTAGGGAGTGATTCTATGAGTGCTAACAATCCTTATAAATGGGGCAATCTGCTGCTGTTCCTGGGCGTCATTGCCGTCAACACCCTGTCGGTTGCACTGCCGCTGGGCGGGAACAGCACCGCTGAAATTTCGGACAGGTATCATACGTATCTCACTCCGGCCGGTTATGCTTTTTCCATCTGGTCCGTCATTTACTTGCTGCTGGCCGGGTTCGTGATCTACCAGTTCCGCAGCGCCGCCGGAGGAAGGGATTCCGTGCAGCGGATCGGCATCTGGTTCATGCTAAGCTGTCTGTTCAATATGGGCTGGCTGATCCTCTGGCACTATCTGCATATCGAGCTGTCGCTGGCGGCCATGGTGCTGCTGCTAATCTCCCTGATCGTCATCTACCGCCGGACCCGCTTCATTCCGAATCCCACAACCGGCGAGAAATGGCTGGTGAAGCTGCCGTTCAGTCTGTACCTCGGCTGGATCTCTGTCGCCACCATTGTTAATGTCAGCGTAGTGCTGGTGAAGAACGACTGGGGCGGCTTCGGGCTCAGCGGCCCGTTCTGGGCGGTCATTATGCTCTGTGTGGGCACACTGCTGGCTGTGCTGGTCAGCTTCCCCTACCGGGACAGCATCTATCCGCTGGTCTTCGTCTGGGCCTACATTGCCATTGCAGTGGAACACAAGGATACCAACGAAGTGTATTTCACCGGGCTGATTGCCGCCGGGCTTCTCCTGCTCTACAGCATCTGGCTGCTGCTCACCCCGCGCAGAAGCAGTTACTAGACAGGGATGCAGTCACCCTCATGATCCGGCTCTTCAGCACAAATCCCCCGCAGCCTGTTCAGGCGCGGGGGATTCGTAATGTTTATAAGCTATGCTTATTTCTTGCGGGCTACGGCTTCAATCTCCACCAGCGCATCCTTAGGCAGGCGCGCAACCTCCACAGCACTGCGGGCCGGATACGGCTCGGTGAAGAAGCTGCTGTATACTTCGTTCACGGCGGCGAAGTCGTTCATGTCCTTCAGATACACGGTAGTCTTCACCACATGCTCCATAGAGGCCCCGGCTTCTTCCAGAATGGCCTTCACATTGCTGAGCGACTGGCGCGCCTGATCCTGTACGCTCTCCGGCAGCACTGCCGTCTCAGGGTCCATGCCGAGCTGGCCTGAGGTGTACACCCAGTTCCCGGCAACAATTGCCTGGCTGTAGGGGCCGATGGCTCCTGGTGCTTTGCTTGTAGCTACTTGCTTCTTAGTCATGTTTCTCTCCTCCTGATGGCTCACCCTGCGGCCTTGGGACCGCCGAGCCAGATTCATGAATGGTCTCATTGTACGTCCAGAGATCTGCTGTTGGCAAACCCTCTTCAGCCGATCCGCTAATGCTTGCCGATGACATGAATAACATCATTCGTGTAGATATGAACACCGCCGGTCTCTGCCTGGGCAATATTCATCATGGCCCGCGCCACTGTAGCCGCAGGAATCGCCCGGTATTTCGCGGTTTTGCCCACCATGGCGAAATCGAGCGCCTTCATCAGCACGGCGGCCGCCCGTTCACCCAGCCTGAACTCCTCCCGCTCGCCAAGCAGCAGGGAGGGCTGGAACAGATGCAGCCCGTGGAAGCCGGCGGCAATCAGCCCTTCCTCGGTCCGTCCCTTGGTCCGGCTATAGAAGGTCCGCGATTTCGCGTTCGCTCCCATGGAGGAGACAGCCAGGAACTGCTTCACGCCCTTCGCCTTGGCCAGAGCTGCCGCCGCGAGCGGATACTCCAGATCGACCCGTTCAAATTGCTTCTGCGAGCCAGCTTTCTTAATCGTCGTGCCCAGGCAGCAGAACACCGCAGAGACACCGGCGAATGACTCTCCGTACTGCTCCAGCCGGTCCCAATCCACCTGAATCCGCTTGAGCTTAGGATGCCTAAGCTCAAGCGGCCGGCGGACCAGCACCCGGACCTCATCCCAATTCCCGGCAAGCAGATCCCGGGTCAGCGCACGGCCGACCAGACCTGTAGCTCCCAATACCAGCGCAATCCTTGTCACCGGATTCCCTCCTTATTGTTCAGCCCGAGTATTATTCATCCCGCAGAATGCGGCGTCCCAGCAGCAGTGCCAGAGCAATCATCAGCACGCCTACGACAAGCTGCATCCCGTAGACCTGCATATCGTGAGGCCAATCCTTAATCCATTCATAGATGCGGCCGCCCAGCAGCGGCCCGAAGAACGCCGCCAGACCGGTCAATGCCGCATACATCGCCATGTACATCGGACGCTCACCCTTCGGTGTATCTCCAATAATGAAGTTGAAGGCAAGCTGGTTGAACCCGCCGACACCCACGCCGAACACAATGTGGGCAGCAAACAATACCGGCAGCACCGGCAATACGGATAACAATCCCCAGATCAGGGACGAGACAGCGATAATCGGCAGCGTCCAGAGCAGCAGCTTCTTGTTGCTGTGCCTGGCATTCAGATTCCCCCATACATAGAAGCTGGCCATCATGAAGACGGTCTGGGCCACATTCAGCAGCGACAGCTTCTCGTAATTGATATTCAGCAGCTGGAGCATGACATAAGAGTACAGCGGAACGGTCAGGTTCTGCAGCAGCAGCCATGCCGCCAGGAACAGTGTAGACTTCATGAACAGCTTGTCCTGAAGCGGCTTCCTGAGCATCGGGAGAAAGTCCTTCTCCGCAGATTTCTCGAACGGCACATCCGGGTAGAAGAAGAACACAATAATATTAGAGATCGAGAAGATCCAGACGACGATGTATACGATCAGGAATCCCTGTCCGCCCGGATAACGGTCCAGTACAATACCGCCCCCGTACATCACCAGGCTTCCCAGTGCATTCAGGAAGGTATTGCGGATGCCGAAGTAACGGCCTCTGACCCGGGCAGGCACCAGGTCGCTGATCACAGAGTTCCACAGCACCCCGCCGGCGGTGTTGGCAATGAACGCAATGGTATAGAGGCCAATGAAGGCCGTAACCCAATATTCTTGCGGAAAAATGAACGGAACCAGACCCGTAGAGGCCCATAGGAGCCTGTGCAGCCCGATAAAAGTGACCATCGCCCATTTGCGGCTGGGCAGCTTCTGGATCAGGAAGGCCACACCAATCTGTGCGACATTGACCAGGGTAGTCAGCGCCAGGACGAATCCGATCTGACTTGAGCTTGCGCCAAGGTATAACAGAAAGCCTGTCAGGAACTGGCCTTGCAGCAGCACCTGAAAGATGGTGGAAGGAATCCCCTCGAAGGTTGCAATCTGCAGATTCTTGCGGTGTATTGAGGCTTTGCGCACTTCCTTCGAGCGGCTGCGCTGCGGCCTGCTTCTCATGATGTTCATGGGGTAATGACTCTCCTTTGACGCGGCTTTTGCTTCATTCTACTCCGCGCCCGGTTTCTGTCAATACACCGAATTCACAAATGTTGTTGGCCGGGTCAGGATGTCCCGGAGGGAAGCGGAAGATATAACGAAAATAGGCTGCCTTCCCCTTCCCGGCTGTGCAAGGTAATGAAGCCGCCGAGGAGCCGGGCCAGATTGCTGCTGATGGATAAGCCCAGCCCAGTACCGCCATACTTGCGGCTCACATTCGTATCCGCCTGTTCAAAAGCCTCGAAGATCAGGTCATGCTTCTCCGCAGGAATGCCGATTCCCGTATCCTGTACCTCGAAGACAACCCAGCTGCGCAGAGCAGGACCCTCCTGCCGTTCCGCTGTGCGGATATTCATGGAGACGCCCCCAGCCGCAGTGAACTTGAAGGCATTCGAGAGCAGATTGCGGAGAATCTGCTGTACCCGCTGGGGATCGGTGTAGATCACAGGAGGCACTGCTTCGTCCAGCGATACATTGAAGGTAAGCTGCTTCTGTCTGGCGATAACGCCGAAATGCTGAAGCAGCAGTTCCGGAACCTCGCTGATATTCAGTTCCTCGATCACCACATCCAGCTTCCCGGCCTCCACCTTGGACAGGTCGAGAATATCATTAATCAGCGAGAGCAGTTCTTCACCCGAGCGGTGAATGATCGCGCCGTATTCGGACAGCTCCTCCACACTCAGCTCACTGCCGCTTTCTTCAATCATCTGGGACAGGTTAATAATGCTGTTCAGCGGCGTCCGCAATTCATGGGACATATTCGCCAGGAACTCCGATTTGAACTGCGAGGCCAGCATCAGCTGCCTGGCCCGTTCCTCCAGCACAATCTTGTTCTTGTGCAGCTCTTCCGTCTGCTCCGACAACAGCTCATTGGCTCTTACGATCTGCCCGGTACGCATCAGGTCCAGATGGAAGTCCCGGATAATCAGTGCGAACAGCACACTGAGCACCAGACCTGCAGGCAATGTAACGGGCATAATATCCGTTATGTATTCCCGGGTAGGAATAACCCCGAACACAGCGATATTCAGCGCATTCACCAAATTGACAGCCAGAATGACAATCGCGCCCTTGCGGACCATTGAGGCCGCTGAACGCTTCATCCAGAGGCTTAGCCCTGCACAGACCAGACCCAGCAGCGACAGGTTCAGTACGCCGACATATGCCGCATCTGTCACTCCGAAGGTCAGCCGGGTCAGCCCGGTCCCGATCCCGATGATGAGCAGAACCAGCGGCTGGGGATACGCCATCGTGGAGATAATGAGCGGCACAAACCGCAGATCAAAAATGACATGCTCCTGCAGCCGGTATCCAAAGAAGCTGCTGATCCATCCGGCGAAGATGGCCAGCAGCACCCAGCTAATTCTTTTGACAGGCTCAGAAGCATAGGTCACCGTATGCTTGTATATTAAATTTGCCAAATAGGACAGTGTAATGAGTAGTGCTGTATTTACAAAAAATATTTTGACATATTCCATGGCTTCACTCCTGGGGCGAAAAGATGAGATATCTGTATTATTGTTTATAGTATCATATATAGAGGAATGAAAACATGAAGCAACAGGGCTATTACATATGTACGTGTATGAGAGAGCGGACTGGTTTACGCATCTTGATTTTGTATCCCGTGCCTCCTGGTTGGCAGCACACAGAAGAGGAGCGCAAATCACATCTGATTTGCGCTCCTCTTCCTGCTACCTCACGCCTATATTAGTTGCGGTAAGACTGCTCCCATTTATGGTATTCCGCTTCGGCATCCTCTTTGGTATGGCCGTAACGCTCCTGCAGCTTGCCGACCAGCTTGTCTTTTTCACCGGCAATGACATCCAGATCGTCGTCCGTCAGCTTGCCCCACTGCTTCTTCGCTTCACCTTTAATCTGCATCCACTTGCCTTTGATTACATTGTTATCCACTACAAGCTCATCTCCTTCGCTGTCTTTTTATAGTCTGGCATAAGCTTATAATTCCTAGTGAAGTATTACCCTTCTGACTTTTCGCTGAATCGGAGCCGGGGTCAGACCTAGGGAGCCCGCAGGGGCTTCCGGTGCGAAAAAAATCATATATTGTCACATAAAAGACTTTTTAAAAAGCTATTCAAAAATTCTAAAATTTGATATACTTCAGAAGTAAAATTATTTAATATTTAAGTGATTATTTTCACATGATAATCCCCCTGCTTGTGCTAAAATGCCATCGAACAAGAAACGAGATCATTAAATTTTTTCTATTGCTTGCCGATATATGTCGTATGTCTGCTACAAAAAGGGACTTAAGACCGATTCAAACGTGATTTATATCATTTATAAAGTGATTTTTATCACTTCCAAACGCTATTAAAATGTTTTACATTTTAATATATATATTTTAAACTATTTTCTTGGAGGTCATATCAAAATGAAAAAAGCTTCTGTAATCCTGTCAAGCGCTCTTGTTCTTGGCACTTTGCTCGCCGGATGCGGCAATGACAAGAACAGCAACGCGGCAGCGACCACAGCTCCTGCTGCAGCAACCGAAGCCCCTGCTGCTGAAGCAACTGCTGCTCCTGCTGCTGAAACAGGCAAGTATCAGGACGGAACTTACTACGGAACTGTTGACGCTGATCCGGAAACCGGCTGGCAGACTTTTGCTATCCTTACTGTAGAAGGCGGCAAAATCACCAAGGCTGACTGGGACGCGTTCAATGTTAAAAAAGCCGGCGACCTGAAGAAAAAAGTATCCGAAGACGGCAAATACGGTCTGGTTGAAAAAGGCGGCGCTCAAGCCGAATGGCATGAGCAGGCAGCGAAGGCAGAAGCTTTCCTCGTTGAGAAACAAGATCCTGCAGCCCTGACTGTAAATGCAGAAGGCAAAACCGATGCTATCTCCGGCGTATCCGTACATGTCAGCGACTTCGTAGGCGCTGCTCAGGCCGCTCTTGCAGCCGGTCCAGCAGAAGCTGGTCCATACAAAGACGGCGGATATACTGCCGAAGGCGAAATGGATGCCAAATCCGGCTGGAAATCCACAGTTGCTCTTACCGTTGCTAACGGCAACGTTGTAGCTGTTAATTTCAGCGGTGTGAATGCTGCAGGCGATGATAAGAAACAATATTCCGTAGACGGCAAGTACGGCATGAAAGCCGGCGGCGCTGCTGCTGAATGGCACGAAGAAATCGCCCTAGCCGAGAAATATTTCCTTGAAAACAAAGGCCAGGCTCCTGCACTGGATGCTGAAGGCAAAACAGACGCAATCTCCGGCGTATCAATTCACGTTGGCGAATATTTCACACTGGCACAAAAAGCACTCGAAGGCGCGAAATAAGTATTCGCTACCCTTTTGCAGCTAATCAGACGAATGAGGTGAGTTTCTCTTGAAGAAAATAGTCATTTTGGGGGGCGGCTACGGCGGCGTACTCACGGCTAAAAAACTGGCAAAGAAATTTAAGAACGACAAAGATGTAGAAATCAAACTGATCGACCGAAATCCATATCACACTCTTTTGACTGAGCTGCATGAGGTTTCTGCGAATCGCGCACCTGAGGATTCGATCAAAGTTGACCTGAAGAAAGTGTTCGCCGGCTTGAAGGTTGATGTTGTTCTGGATGAAATCAGCAACATCGACTTCAAAGGCAAGAAGCTGAAGTCCGACAAAGCCACTTATGCTTATGATTATCTGGTTATCGGTACAGGAAGCAAGCCAACCTTCTTCGGAATTCCCGGAGCAGAAGAGAATACCTTCTCCTTCTGGTCTTACGACGATGCAGTAGCTCTGAAGCGCCAGATCCGCGATATGTACACCCAGGCTGCCCGAGAGAAGAATCCGGCAGTACGCCGCTCCATGCTGACCTTCGTCATCATCGGTGCAGGCTTCACCGGCGTCGAGCTCGTTGGTGAAATGGCTGAACAGCGCGACGAGCTGTGCAGAGAATTCTTCATTGATCCTTCCGAAGTCAGACTGATCGTAGCGGATATGGCTCCTAAGATTCTGCCGATCCTGCCGGATAAGCTGATCCAGAAGGCCGAAGCCCGTCTCCGCAAGCTGAAGGTTGAGATCGTAACCGGCGCCAAGATCACTGAAGTTGGCGAAGGTTCCGTGGCTCTCGGCGAGAAGAACGTCGTGGATTCCCACACTATCGTCTGGACTGCCGGTGTTGAAGGCTCCGAGCTTGTCGGCAACCTTGATGTTCAGCAGCAGGGCCGTAAGCGTATTGTTACCAATGAACACCTTGAGAGTGTTGACCATAAGAATGTCTACGTCGTCGGGGATAACATCTTCTACATCCCTGAAGGCGAAGAACGTCCAGTTCCTCAGATGGTTGAGAATGCCGAGCAGGCAGCCCCGGTTATCGCAGGCAATATTACTGCCGATATCAAGGGAACGCCTAAGAAAGCCTACAAACCAGGCTTCCACGGTACGATGGTTTCGATCGGCAGCCGCTACGGTGTAGCCAACGTTGGTCTGCCGGGCAAGTTCTTCATGCTGACCGGCTTCATGGCTATGTTGTCCAAACACTTCATTAATATGTTCTACCTGTCGCAGGTCCTTGGCTTCAACAAGGTCTGGACATATATGATGCACGAGTTCTTCCATGTGGAGAACCGCAAGAGCTTCGTCGGCGGATACTTCTCCAAGCGCTCGCCGAACTTCTGGCTCGTTCCGCTCCGTATGCTGCTAGGCGGCATGTGGCTGTATGAAGGGATTGAGAAGATCCGTAAGATTTGGGTTGATCCGAACAAGATTTTCCTGATTCCTGCTGCCCCTTATGCTGATGCCACTTCGGCAGCAAGCCAGGCTGTAGATGCCGTTAAGACAACCGTAGATGCACAGTCCGCTGCTTCTGCAGTTTCGACTGCCAAAGAGGCGGTATCGGCGCTGCCGGTTCCAAGCTTCATCTATAATACGTCGAACTGGTTCATGGATCTTTTGTTCTACAACAATGATGGTTCTTACACCTTCCTGGCGAAATGGTTCCAGATCGGTATGGTCTGTGCCGAAATCGTCTTCGGCGTAATGCTCATCGTTGGTTTGTTCACCGCCATCTCCTCTCTGGCGACGATCGCCATGGCGGTCATGATCTGGACCACCAAGATGGCAGCCACCGAAATGCTCTGGTATGTAGGTGCAGCGATTGCCTGCATCGGCGGCTCCGGCAGCGTGTTCGGTCTGGATTACTACGTTCTGCCTTGGCTCAAGAAGCAGTGGAAGAAGATTCCGCTCGTCCGGCGCTGGTATCTGTTTACCGACTAACCCTGCGGGCTGTTGTCAACTGAATATGTTATGCTTAAGAGTAATGTGTCCTTGGACACATTACTCTCCTTGTTTAACAAGGTGAATGCACAATCGTGCAAATTGCAGCACAATGGTTTTGAAGGGCTAAGCAGGGCTATGGTTGCTACCGGCAAAACCGACACGAAGGAGAGAAGCTTGTGAACAATAAACTCTTTGAAGATACGCTCCGGTTGCTTCAGGCTGAAATGTCAGAGGTTGCCGGTATTCAGTTGTCTCTCTCTCCGGCAGAATGTGAGCCATTGCTCCCGGTACTGGAACGCCATGATCTGGAATATGACCGCAAAGTCCATTTGCTAGGCATTTATATCATTCTTACTGTGGCCGCTCAGCGCCATATGGAATGCATCCCGCATCATCCTGACCTGATCCGCAACATTTTGGATGGAGATTATCTCTACAGCTTCTACCTGCAGTTCGCCGTAAAATGCCGGGAGCTTGACCTGGTGGCCTACATGGCTCCTATGATTAAGAAAATGCAGATTGAACGTTCAAATGGAGAGTTCACAGAACGGCATACGGCCCGGGAGTTTGATGAATTCCTCATCCAGGAGCGCAAACAACGAAGCCGTACCAGCAAAGCCATTTGACAGGTGGGAACCAAACGATGAAGCTGCACGAAGCACTGAATATTAACCTGCACGAAATAAACAATGAAATTAAGAATCTGGTAGCCCGCGATAAGGATGTGCCCAAGAAGTCTCAGCTGGCGCAGAGTATTCTTGAGCTGACAGGTTCCGGCGGCAAACGTCTCCGCCCGCTGATGGTGGTGGTCGGCAGCCGGTTCGGACGCAAGCCCGCCGGACGCCGTACCCTGCAGTTGGCGGCAGCGGCGGAATTCATCCATGCGGCCTCATTGATTCATGACGATATTATTGACAAAGCCGAGCGGCGGCGGGGCGAGCCAGCCTTGCATATGAAGACCGGGATATTATCTGCTGTGCACATCGGCAATTATATGTCCGCCCGCGTCATTGAACTGCTCAGCAAGTATTCAGGCGACAGAGAGCGTTATGTTCACGATCTGTCCTCTGTGGCAACTGCCCAGCTATGCTTAGGCGAATATCAGCAGATGGAGCATGTCTTCGACTATGATCTTACGCTGGAGCAGTACCTGGAGAAGTCCCGCAACAAAACGGCGCTGCTGATGGCCACCTGCCTTAAGGTAGGCGCACTGTCCGCAGAGAGCACTGAGGAGACGGCCCAGCTGCTCTATGCCTTCGGGGAAGCACTGGGTATGTCATTCCAGATTCAGGACGACATTCTGGACTTCACCCAATCCGCCGATGTGCTCGGCAAGCCGGCCGGCAGCGATCTGCGCCACGGCCAGGTGACCCTGCCGGTGCTGTTCGCCCTGCAGGACCCGCAGCTTGCCCCGGTGATCCGCAGGATCGGACCTGCCTCCTCTTCCGGCGACATCGCTCATGTCCTGGAGCTGGTCAAGGGCAGCGATGCGCTAACCCGCGCAGAGGCCGTCAGCCAGGACTACCTGTCCCAGGCCGCAGCCATCGTGCAGCAGCTCTCCAGCTTCCCGGCTCATGCCGATCTGGAGACCCTGCTCCGCTATTTCGCCGGACGCGACCGTTGATCCACAGCCTTACGCACCGCCGCTTCATCTATCATTATTTCCCAAGCGCGAGCCTTTAATCAGGCTCGTTTTTGTTGCCTCTGGGGAGTTTGGCCCCTCCAACCCTCGTCCCCGTCTTCGCTCCCATCGCTCGCTGCAGCTCCCCACAACACGCAGAACATTAGCACTCCAACCATACTCCACAGCCACTAATTGTATTCTGTACATCTAAAGCACCTTCTATCTGAACGACTCGGATTATAACTGCACTCTGCACATCTATTTGGGCCTTCATTCACACAACTGCCCTTTTTCAGCATATTTAGTTATACGGAATACATTTAACGTGTGGCATCGGTCTACTAGCCAACTTTTAATTGTACGAAGTACAGTTATGCACTCAAGGTCGCGACTGGTGTGTATGAGTTAGCCTGACGAGTGGCGAAGATAGCTTATGATAGGTGCCCATCGCCCATCGCCCATCGCCCATCGCCCATCGCCCATCGCCCATCGCCCATCGCCCATCGCGTGAAGTCTAATGCTGGTGATTGTACTTTGTACAGTAGATTCCAGCAAAGCTTAAGCTCAAACTCGTTCTGTTGCATTTCGTACATTAGATTTCAGAAAAAGAGCCCATTACCCGCCCATGAACCAAATTCTGCTGTACAGAATGCAACCAATGCGATTTTCAGACTAATTTCACCGAAATCTATTGCACATAGTACAATTGCCACGCTAATAGTAAATTTGCCCCCCGCTAAACAGCGAACGCAGCGAAGCGTACGTGAGTGTATTTAGCAGTGGGGGTTTTGGGTTTCGCTTTGGGGTTTCGCTTTTGGGCTTCGCTTTGGGGCTTCGCTTTGGGGTTTCGCTTTTGGGCTTCGCTTTTGGGTTTCGCTTTGGGGTTCCGCTTTTGGGCTTCGCTTTTGGGCTTCGCTTTGGGGCTTCGCTTTTGGGCTTCGCTTTTGGGCTTCGCTTTTGGGCTTCGCTTTTGGGCTTCGCTTTTGGGTTTCGCTCTTGGATTTCAAGCCCAACAAGAAAAGCGCGAAGCTCTAAGCTTATCGCGCTTTTTCTGCCGCCCGCCCCGCTGGGCAGGCTTGTTGTCTTTTTGAAGTTAGTGTTGCCCAGGGCGAGGCCAGGACGGAACGGAGAGGAATTTTGGAACTGTAGGAGCGGCAGCGTTCGCCTTTAACTTCGGATTCCTACAGCAGCCAGCGGTTTCAATCAGGGAATCCGAAGTTAACAGCGACCGAAAGTCCAAACATTCCGCGCAGTGCAGCATCCCGGCCTCTCCCATCCCGCCATGCAGCGCAGTGCAGCATCCCGGCCTCTCCCATCCAGCCATGCAGCGCAGTGCAGCCCCGGCCTCTCCCATCCAGCCATGCAGCGCAGCGCAGCATCCCGGCCTCTCCCATCCAGTCCCACCACGCACCTAACTAACGTAAAAATAATCAATCAATGTGCACAGCAATATCACCATACTGATCACCTGATTCAAATTATAAGAAGCCACCTTCATCAGCTTCCGGTTCGATGGCTTAATAATCTTGTGCTCCGTCATCAGCAGCACCGTAGCGATCCCGATGCCGACCAGATACATCCAGCCGAGATCCCGCCACACGTACAGGAACAGCAGCAGCAGGATCATGATGAAGTGCAGCCCCTTGGAGATCCGCAGCGCATTCTCCAGACCGAAGAAGCTCGGGATGGACCATAGGCCGTTGTTGCGGTCAAACTCGATGTCCTGAGTCCCATAGATGATGTCGAAGCCGGCGATCCAGAGCATCACTACCGTTCCAATCACAAACGGCGTAAATGCGATGTTACCTGTCACCGCAAACCAGGCCCCAATTGGCGCTGAGGCAATCACGAACCCCAGATACAGATGGCTGAGGAAGGTGAACCGCTTGGTATACGAATACGATGAGATCAGTACAATCGCCACCGGCGACAGCAGCAAACAGAGCAGATTCAGCATCCCGGAAGCTACAATAAACAGAATATAGTTGACGATAATGAACAGGATAACTTCCTTCTCGGCGAGCAGCCGCTGCGGCAGATGGCGGTGGGCCGTACGCGGGTTATTGCCGTCAAAGGTGCGGTCCACCAGCCGGTTGAACGCATTGGCCCCGTTGCGCGCCCCGATCAGCGCGATCAGCCCCCACAGCATCATATGGCCCGAAGGCCAGCCTCCCGCCGCCCACACCATCGAGATGATGGCAAAAGGCAGCGAGAATAGCGTATGCGAGAACATCACCAGTTCGCTGAACATTTTTAATTTCAGAGCCGTATTCTTAAAAGCATTAAAAATAACCATAATCATGTGCCTCTTTCTTCAACCGATCGCTCGCAGCACTTCATCCATTGCTGCAAGCAGGGCGTCGATATTCTCTGCCGTGACCACCAGCGGCGGCTGGAAGGCGAGGACGTTGCGGCCTATGCCGTTTTTGCCGATCAGATAGCCCCGGTCCTTCAGCTCCTCCAGCACCTGGTCCGTCAGCGCAGCAGCATCCATCGTACCGGCCCCGGCCAGCTCAGCTCCCAGCATCAGTCCCGTGCCCCTCACATCGGTGATCAACGCAGGGTAGCGCTCTTGAAGAGCAAGCAGGCCCTGCTTCAGCCGTCCGCCCAGCTCTGCCGCACGCTCCGGCAACCGCTCGCCCTGGATATAATCCAGCACCGCCAGCGCCGTAGCCGCAGAGACCGGATTCCCGCCGAAGGTGGACGCGGAAGGCTTATTCAGCGAAGCTGCAATCTCATCCGTCGTCGAAAATGCCGCAACAGGCACTCCGTTACCCAACGCCTTAGCCATGCTGATGATGTCCGGCACTACGCCGAAATGCTCCATCGCGAACATGGCTCCCGTGCGGCCGTAACCGGTCTGGATTTCATCGTCGATCAGCAGCACGCCGTACTGCTCCAGCAGCGCTTTTACCTCACGGAAATACGACAGCGCAGGCATAATCATCCCGCCGTTCCCCTGAATCGGTTCGGCAATCATGGCGGCGATGGTGTCGCCCTTCTCGGCGAGCACCTCCTTCAGCTGCTGGAGCGACTGCGCCGCAGCCTCCTCCAGCGTCAGGTTCGGGTGATACGGACGCTTGATGAACGTCACATCCTCATCCAGATAGGCATCCGTTCTCCACATCTGCAGTCCGGTGACGCTCATCGTCAGGTTGGTCCGGCCATGCAGGCCTGCCTCCAGGGCAATGAAGCCTTTGCGCCCCGTATGCATCCGTGCGAGCAGCAGCGCCCCTTCATTCGCCTCCGAACCGCTGTTGACGAAGAAGGTCCGGCGTAGTGTACCCGGCAGCAGCCCCTCCAGACGTTCCGCCAGATCCACATTCGGCTGGGTCAGATAGATGGGCGAGGTGTGCTGCAGCTGCTGGAGCTGCGCGATCGTGCGGGAAGTAATGGCCGGATTGCAATGGCCGCAGGCGACCACCGATACCCCGGCGAAGAAATCCGTGTATTCCTTGCCATTCTCATCATAGAGATATTGCATCTGTCCGCGGACCAGCTGCGGAGCATCCCGGTAGAAATGTGCGGTGCACGGGTAGAAGTGCTGCTTTCTTTTGGCGGCTACGGCTTCTCTTCCAATAAAATTGCTCTGTTCCATGTTAATACCCTCACTTTCAACTGCGGATGTAAGGCAGACCACAGTCCAAGAACTTGTGAAAAAAAGTACTTATAATTACACCATTGCCCTAATTATACTCGCTCCAGCGATATTTTAAAATTGAATAATGTTTAGTTGAATTGCAGCGACCCGAGCGTATATCCGGCATATACCGGCTTCAGTCCGCCCAGCAGATCGCCCCCCCGCTTCGGCCCGTGAAGTGCAGCCTGATATGCGGCAATAATGGTATGCAGCTCCTGTGCGCTGTAAGTGGCTCCTTCAATGCGGAAGGTGGCAATGCCCAGGTCCTTCATTTCGTCCAGCACCGGCAGGTAACACAGCTCTTTGGCGAACAGCAGATGGCAGCGGCCGTATTGGTCGCGGTAGACGGGGTTCTCGCCTTTATCGGTTTTGAGGACCAGCACATCATTACGCACGTACTGGTTGTCTTCCTCGCCGATCGGCTCCATCACTTCGGTATTCTCGAACAGGTCATGCTCCATATACATCAGCGCCGGCGTTCCGTGCACCACAACCTCCAGCGGCAGCTCGCAGTGCGAGGTAAAGGAAGCGAAATGCTCCAGCGTCATCTCCGGTGAAACCGTAAGCTTCGTAAGACCAAGTCCCTCATATAGTCCGGCAGACAGGTGGTTGTAAATATTTAGATTGGCATCCCCGATCATCGGATAACCGGTGGTACGGTAGCGGCGGACTGCACCCAGATTCGTCACCATCAGCCCGTCAATCGGCAGTTTCTCTCCGTGCAGCAGATGGTCATATTGGTCAAAATGCAGCTCGTTCATCATCCGCGGCATCCCCAGATACAGCTTGGTCTGCCCCTTGACCGCTCCGAGCTCCATAATATCCTGCTTCGTAAAAGGCCGGTCCGGCTCAAACACATCTCCCGGCAGATACAGGCTATCTACGCCCATCTCCAGAACGAGACGCGCCTGCTCCATATTATTCACCCGCACGGCAAGCTCTGGCTTGGCCGGATTGCTGCGTTTGTCTTCAGCCATGCGTTCCCGCAGCTGCATCACGCGCTCTTCCGACAGCTCACGCTCGGCCGTCGGCGTACTGAATACTTTGCCGGTGCTGTAGAACTTGCCTGTCCCTTCATAACGGCGGTTAATATTCGCCAGCCCAGGTCTTCCGAAGGCATACGCAGTCGAGAAATCACGCTTGCGGTTCTTGTACAGCTCCTTGGAGTCCACGGTCCGGTCGAAGCCCAGCGGATCAGCAATGTAGCGGTCCAGCGCATCGCCATAGGCGTTCACCAGCATCACCATGAATTCCTGGTCGCGCATCCGGCCTTCGATTTTGAAGGAGGTAATGCCCGATTCGATCAGCTCGGGAAGATGCTCATACATGAACATATCCTTCACCGCCAGCGGATATTCAGCAGGGAATACATAGCCGTCACGCTTGATCCGGTAATCCCAGCGGCAGGGCTTCATGCATTTGCCCCGGTTACTGCTCATTCCGAACACCTGGGAGCTGAAATAACAGTTCGCCCCGTGCACAGAGCACATATCGCCATGGATGAAGTATTCCAGCTCCATTCCGCTCTGGCGTCCAAGCAGCTTCGCCGTCTGCAGATCCATCTCGCGTGAGGTCACGACCCGGCTGACACCCAGATCCTTCAGCGCATGGATCATCTCCAGATTATGCACATTCATCATTACGGAGGCATGGACCGGAAGGTTCAGCCCCATCTCGCGGATCAGCTCCAGCACCGCCATATCCTGCACGATCAGAGCGTCAGGCCGGGCCGTATCGAGGAATCGCAGGTATTCTCTGGCCTCCTCCACATCCTCTTCACTGAACAGATTGTTGACGGTGATATATACCTTTTTGTCCAGACGGCGGGCAATATCCAGCGCTTCAAGGATCTCTTCATGACTTAAGTTATAGCCCTTGCGCATCATTCTCATGTTCAGCACAGGTCCGCCGAAATACACCGCATCGCACTTCGCTTCAATCACAGCCTTGAAAATCTCGAACGTTCCGGCTGGCGCCAGCAATTCAACCTCTTTACCATTAAAAAAACGTGCCATTCTCGTAGCCTCCCAAATGTCTTACAATGATGCAACTGCAATTCCCAGAACTATGAACATCGCAACAAACAACGTATCGGCCGCGCCCCACCTGAGCCGGTGATACCGGCTGCGCGGCGCGCCCATACGGAAGCCCCGCGCTTCCATCGAATAGACCAGATCCTGCGCCCGCCGGAAGGCGCTGGAGATGACCGGCACCAGCAGCGAGACCAGCATCCGCGCCTTCTCCTTCAGCGGCAGCTCCTTCAGGTCCGCACCGCGCGAGGCCTGCGCCTTCAGGATAATCTGCGCCTCATCCAGAATCGTCGGGATGAAGCGCAGCGCGATGCTGATCATCAGCGTAATCCGGTCCGGCGACAGCCCGACCTTCTTGAACGGGGCCAGCACGCCTTCAAGCCCCTGATTGAGCTTGGCCGGGGTTGTTGTGAAGGTTAGCAGGGCCGTAAAGGTCAGAAGGAACAGCATACGGATGACCGAGAACGCCCCGAGCCGCAGCCCGCCCTCATGCAGCGAGAAGGAGCCCAGCGACCACAGCACCTCCCCCTCCTTCACGGACAGCGTCTGTACGATGAAGATGAATAACATCAGATACCTTAGCGGCTTCGCAGCCTTAATGTAATATTTCAGAGGAATGCGGGTGGTCGCCATCACGATGACGGAGAACACCGCGACCAGCCCCACCGCCATCCAGGAAGTGGACAGCAGGATGATGACTACGTAGAGCAGCATCCCGGTAATCTTGGAGCGGGCATCCAGCTTGTGGACCCAGGAGCCTGTGTCGATGCTGCGCCCCAGCAGCAGACGCTCATTCATGGCCATCCCCCGTTTCTTCCGCTCCGCCGTTGTTCCCGCGCTCTCGCAGCAGGGCGGCGATCCGCTCCGCCAGCCCCTCCGCCGTCAGGAGCGGCGGCTCATTCTCCAGGCCGAAGCGCTTGGCGGCGGCCTGCCAGTACCGGAGCGACTGCGGAACCCTCAGGCCACAGCGCTCCAGGATCGCCGGATCAGCGGCCAGCTCCCGGCCGCTGCCCTGAAAGGCGAGCTCCCCGCCCTTCAGCAGGGCCCACTGGTCGGCGTACGGCAACAGCTCATCCATCCGGTGCGTCACGATGACGATCGTCCGGCCCTGCTCGCGGCACAGCCGCTCCAGCAGCGCGATCAGCTCCGCGCGGCTCACGGGGTCCAGGGTGGCTGTCGGCTCATCCAGCACCACAATATCCGGGTCCATCGCCAGCACCGAGGCGATGGCTGCCTTGCGCATCTGCCCGCCGCTGAGGCGGAACGGGTTCCGCTCCAGGAGGGCCAGATCCAGGCCCATGGCGGTCATCGCCTGGCGTGCCCGGTCCTTGGCCTCCTCCAGGCTGAGGCCGAAGTTCAGCGGCCCGAAGATGAGGTCCTTCTCGACTGTATCTTCGAACATCTGCTGCTCCGGGAACTGGAAGACAAGGCCGACCCGCCGGCGCAGCGGCAGCAGCCTTGGCGACTTCTCCCCGGCCGTGATTGTCACATCCAGCACCTGAACCGTGCCTTCTGTCGGCTTCAGAATCCCGTTGAAGAGCTGGAGAAGCGTGGATTTGCCCGAGCCCGTTGCTCCGGCAATCCCGGTCAGCGAGCCTTCAGCAATATGTAGATTAATATCGTGCAGCGCCGTCTGCCTCCACATGCTGCGATCCGCATAGGTGTAGCTTACTTGCTGTAGTTGTATGGCCATAGCGCGTCTATAAGCTCCTTTTCCCCGGCAGGTACATCCACCGTAATTCCCCGGCTCTGCAGCTCCCGGGCAAGCTGCCAGGTGTAGGGCTCCCGCAGATGGCAGCTCTTCAGCAGCTCCGCATCACGGAACAGCTCCGCAGGCGTCACATCGGCCGCGATGCCTCCGCCGTGCAGGGCAAGCACCCGGTCCGAAGCCAGAATCTCATCAGCATCATGGGTAATCAGCAGAATCGTATAGCTTCCCTCCGCCTGCATATCCCGCAGAACACCCATCAGCTCATCCCGGCTGCCTTCGTCCAACATGGAAGAGGCCTCGTCAAAGATGACGATGCCTGGCTTCATCGCGAGGATCGAGGCAATGGCGACACGCTGCTTCTGCCCGCCCGACAGCTCTCCGGGATGCTTGGACAGCAGATGGCCAATGCCTAGCTTCGCGGTATAGAATCCGAGCCGCTCCTCCATCTCTTCATAGGGCAGGCATAACCCTTCCAGGCCGAAGAGAATATCCTCCTCGACCGTCTGCCCGACGAACTGGTTATCCGGGTTCTGGAACACCATACCGATGCATTGCCGGATGGGCTGAACGGTCTCTTCCTGCAGGACATGCCCGCAGACTGTGATGTTGCCGGCGCTCTTCGGCAGCAGCGCATTCAGCAGCTTCACGAGTGTAGATTTCCCGCAGCCGTTGGGCCCTACGATGCTCACCCACTGTCCTTGCGGGATGGACACGCTGATATCATGAAGAATCGGATGCTCCGGATCATAGCCGAAGGATACTCCTTCAAGGGTAATCACCGCCGGCTTCCCGCCGGAGGCTGTATCTTGGTACGCTTGATTCATGTTGCTCATCCTTCCGCTGCTAATGGCCCGGTCCGTTCAGGAACTCTTCAAACAAGGAGATTCTGGATAGCGAGTCAACCACGTACCGGACGGCGAAGCCAACAGCTATGCCAGTGACAATACCGGTGATCAGCAGAACAGGCAGGTAATAAAAAATACTGGTTGAATTGAACACAAACGATGCCGCCAGCAGCTGGCCTGTGTTATGGGCAAGACCGCCCACAATGCTGATGCCGATGACGCTGAATTTCTTGCGGCCAAGCTTCACCAGTGCGAACATGGCGATGAAGCTGAACAGCGAGCCGAACAGGCTGAACAGCAGGCTGGACAGCGTCCCGAGCAGGAAGGCGGTCAGCAGCGTCTTCAGAATCACCAGCACAAATACATCACGCCCGCGCAAGAAGTAGATGCAGGTCAGAATCATAATATTGGCGAACCCCAGCTTCGCCCCCGGCATCAGGCCGATTCCGGCAAGCGGAATCTGCGCCTCTACAATACTCAGCACAACGGCAACAGCAGCAAAAATCGCAATAATGACCGTCCGCTTCAGCGCTGTAGCCGATTCACTACTGGACATAGCCATCTACTTCATCCTCCCCCGACGCGCTTGCAATTTCAACCAGAACCCGGTGCGGAAGGCATACTATCGTCTGCTTCGGCAGGGTAATGAACCCGAAGCCAAGACATACCTGATCAGGACAATCCGCATCGAACATCTCAATTCCATAATCATGCACCTTCAGAATGTTATAACCCCGCTCGGTGCGGACTTCAATGGTCTGCTCTTCTTTGGTGAGGGTTACGGTCTTGAACAGCTTCCCGTCCACCGTTATGTTAGCCTTCAGTTCCTTGCCGGGCCCACCTTTATCAGCATCGTTTGACAGCCACCTCGGCACGAGAAAAGCGAGCGCAGCGATCAGAACGATTGAAATCAGCAGCACATCTGCGCGTTTCATAGAAATCTCCCTTATTTTTTAATTAAAATCCAGACTTCATAATTATAACGGTCTGCCCCCAAACCTTCAATGAATGTAGTCGGGAATTGTCGGATTTAAGCCGCAGTTCACAAAATAGGCACGCAAAACAGAAGCGGAGCCTCCATATACTGGATAGTGTCCGCTTCAGCTCCTCAATTATGCAATTTACTGGCCGGGCCAGGTGCATCATTATCCTGTTTTGACAACACAATTGCTCTTGGACAGCTCCGGCTTCCGGCCATAATAGGACAGGAACAGCCCGGCAAACTCCGGGTCCCACTGGCTGCCTCTGCCCTGCTCCAGAATCGTCAGCGCCTGCTCATGATCCATCCCTTTGCGGTACGGGCGGTTCGAGGTCATCGCATCGTAAGCATCTGCCACCGCGATAATCCGCCCATGCAGAGGAATATCCGTCCCTGACAAGCCGTCAGGGTAGCCCCGGCCGTCATAGCGCTCATGGTGGGAGCGGACGCCGCCCAGATAGGGCGCCATTTTCTCAACCGGTTCAATCTGCCGCAGAATATTCTCTCCAAGGACCGTATGGCTTTTGATCTGGGTGAATTCCTCATCTGTAAGGGCTTCTTCCTTGAAAAGAATGCTGTCTCTCACGCCGATCTTGCCAATATCATGCAGCAATGCAGACTTGCGCAGATCATCGAGCTGCTGGCCGGTCATTCCCGCCAATTGTCCGATGATGACCGAATACTCAGCCACACGGAGCGAATGGCCTGCCGTATAGGGGTCACGCGCATCCAGTGCCACAGCGAGGGTAGAGAAATAGCTGTCCAGCAGCTGCCTGTTCTGCTGCTCCCTCGTCTGCAGCCCGCGGACCATCATGTTGAAGCCTGCTACCAGGTTCGAGAATTCATCGGAATACTCATCCTGCACCTGAACCAGGTGACCATCCTTGACCTGATTCATAGCCTGATACAGCTCATTAATAGGATGCTGCACACTGCCCGTCAGCAGCCAGGCGGCGATGGAAGAGAACAGAGTCCCGATCAGCAGCACCATCCCCGCCCAGGCCCAGTAGCTCTGAAGTCCAACCACCGCAATCGTATCACCGTTGCCGTTCATGCGGATATGCGTCGCCATGATGAACAGGAACAGCGGGAAGGTACCCATCAGCATGCAGCTGATCAGGAATTTGGGACGGATGGGCACGAACACATGGCCCTCCAGCGAGAAGTCCACCCCATGCCGCTCCAGGGCACGGTTCCTGAATTCCTTAATCAGCGGTACAATGGCGGTACACGTCAGGAAAAATTCAATGAGTGCATGCATAGCTGCAACAAGCACCGCTCCGCACATGCCCAGAATCAGATAGACATAAGGGAATGAGACCCAGCCGCTGTGGATCATCCAGGACGTGATCAGGACCGCCGGCAGGGACAAGCCCAGAAGATGCGGGCCCATGATCCGCAGAACGGCGCGCCTCGGCAGCTGGTGGGTATGGAGATAAGCTTTTTCCAGCACAGGGAGTGCACTATTCTCTTCAAGCAATGCAGCCCGTATGGGTCTGATCTGGTTCATGAAGACGCCGATCTCCGTGACGGCCATAATCATGAACGAGAAGGCTAACACCAGCAGAAGGCGGAAGTACTCCACCCGGCTGATCTCCAGCGAAGACAACATAATCAGACTCCCGACCGCCAGCACAGCTATGGCAGAGCCAAAGATGTAGTTACGGATCTGGTTCTTCAAAAATATTCTGTATAGTCTCATCGGTGCCCTCATTTCCGTCCCTGTCTTGACCCAATATCCAGTTGTGTTTGAATAGAATCCATGCTATAATATAGTAATATTTTGTTATCGTGTATGTTTATCCCCATCAAGAAGATGTCAGGCCGATGAATCACCTGTTTTTATTATCGGCGGTTTGGACAATAAATCTTACGTTTTCTTGCAGGACTCTTCCTTTTTATGAGACTAAATTCGAACATAGTATTCCGATTCACACTGGCGCGGCCTAGGAGTCGCAAGGACAAAAGAGAGGTAGGGCTTTTGTCGTTTTGGAAGGATTGCTCTCGCCCATACGGCTGCTGGAAATAACAAGGAACAACGACACCCGTCACGCTCACGGACGGCGGGGGATGAATATACCGAATATAACATGGCTTGCTGCTCCCCTGTTGTCAGGGAGTGGCCCCATGTGTGGAACATAATAAGCGCCCGGTACCCGCAGTCTGCGGATACCGGGCGCGTCTACGTTTCCGGGACATTTATAGTGATCGTTCAGCCGCCGCCGGCATGTCAAG
Source organism: Paenibacillus piscarius (assembly GCF_022234545.1). GTDB lineage: Bacteria > Bacillota > Bacilli > Paenibacillales > Paenibacillaceae > Paenibacillus_AQ > Paenibacillus_AQ piscarius. The sequence continues at coordinate 377,220 of NZ_JAIEUI010000003.1, read as the reverse complement.
CGGAAACGGCTTTGCTGTCCTTTTAAAGGACGGCACCCGTTTCAGCGAGAAATAGAAGGATAAGTTATCATGTGAAACATATAAATTCTTATATTTGGATATACCGCTCCACGAACTCGCCGACGGTACGGATATACGTATTCTTATCCGTATCATAAGACAGACCATGCCCCGCCCCGTGCACCACCAGCCGCTCCTTCGGACTCCTGCAGGCCTCATACAGCTCATCCATCATCGCAAACGGCACGAACTTATCCGCATCTCCATGAATGAACAGAATCGGCACCTTCGCCTTGCGTACCTGCTTCAGGGCTGAAGCGGCCCCAAAGGTATAACCGGCCTTCAAGCGGGTCACCAGGCTGGCCACCGGCACAAACGGAAAGCCCGGCAGACGGTACATCCGCTTCAGCTGGTAGGACAACTGCGCCTTCACCGAGGTGTAGCTGCAATCGGCAATCACCGCTTTGACCTGGGGAGGCAGCTCCTCTCCGGCAGTCATCAGCACCGTTGCCCCGCCCATCGATACCCCATGAAGCACAATCTGCGCGTCCGGGCCGTTCTCCTGCAGCACAAACTGAATCCACCGCAGATAATCCCGGCGCTCCGGCCAGCCGAAGCCGATATAATTGCCTTCACTCCGGCCGTGGCCCCGGGCATCGGGCAGCAGCACATTGTAGCCCAGATTGTCATAGTAATTCTTGGCCGTAGCCCCCATATCCTTAGCCTTGCCGGAATATCCGTGGGCAATAATAACGGTACGCCCTGCCGCACGCTCCGAGGCAAGATAATAGCCCTGCAGCTTCAAGCCGTCCTCTGACATCAGCTCCACCTCGCGGAACTTCTGCTGTGCCACCCACTGCGCCCCTTCGCCCCAGGAAGCCCCGGCTACCGGAGGATCGGTCTTCAGGTCCGGAGTCTTGCCCAGGAACTCTTTGGGCGCCCGCTTAATGGCGATTCCATAAAAATAGATTCCGGCATACGCCAAGCCCCCGGCTATCACAATTAGTGCCACAAGCACGTATATACTCCACATTAAAGTTCCTCCTCCCGCAAGCAGCATTCCCTAAGAGGGAATGTGAGTTACTGCCTGACCCTAATATTGAGGCTAGTATATCACGGGATTGAGTCAAGTAAGAAATCGGTCAGACCGCCGTCTTAATGCCAGCGCCGAATGTAGTCGGTTTTCCGATTACATTTGCTCACAAACTTCCACTCCACCGCATTGTGGTCGGTTTTTCGATTACATTTGCTCACGAGCCGCCACTCCGCCGCATTGTGGTCGGTTTTTCGATTACATTTGCTCACAAACCGTCACTCCGCCGCATTGTAGTCGGTTTTCCGATTACATTTGTTCACGAGCCGCCACTCCGCCGCATTGTAGTCGGTTTTCCGATTACATTTGCTCACAAACCGTCACTCCGCCGCATTGTAGTCGGTTTTCCGATTACATTTGCTCACAAACCGTCACTCCGCCGCATTGTAGCCGGTTTTTCGATTACATTTGCTCACGGACTATCACCTCCTTATTTCTAAATAAAAGGCTGCTTCCGGGAGAACGTCTTCTCCGGGAAACAGCCCTTGCCAGTTGAAACTATGTTGTCTCTTCTTTACTTACGTCTGTTGGTTCTGGTCGCCCGTCTAAGAATCAACCCCGCAACGGCCAGTGCCAGACCTGTGAAATAATAAGGAGCCGGACTGGCTTCGCCCGTCTTAGGCAATGTTCCGCCTGCGGCCGTACCCGCAGACACACTGCCCAGCGGAACCTCGTCATCTGCAAGAATGACATCCGCCTCCGGTACTGGCGTCTTTGTTGGTGCAGGCGTTACTGCGGCTGATGATACCTTTGCAGAAGGCGTTGGTCCCGGTGTTGCAGCGGGTGTCGCTACAGGACCGAGCGGCAGCGGATCATCATCAAGCACCAACTCATTGTTGCTCACGATGAATCCGATAATCGGAGTCGGCGTAGGCACTGCAGGGAAGCTAAACGACGGCGTTCCCGGATTTGGTGTTGAGACCGGTGTAACTGGTGTCGGTGTTGCCGTTGGTGTCGCTGTCGGCGTTGCCGTTGGTGTCGCGGTCGGCGTTGCCGTTGGTGTCGCGGTCGGCGTTGCCGTTGGCGTCGCTGTTGGCGTTGCTGTTGGCGTTGCTGTTGGCGTTGCCGTTGGTGTCGCGGTCGGCGTTGCCGTTGGCGTCGCTGTTGGTGTCGCTGTCGGCGTTGCCGTTGGTGTCGCGGTCGGTGTTGCCGTTGGCGTCGCTGTTGGCGTTGCCGTTGGCGTCGCTGTCGGCGTTGCCGTTGGTGTCGCTGTTGGCGTTGCTGTTGGCGTTGCTGTTGGTGTTGCCGTTGGTGTCGCTGTCGGCGTTGCCGTTGGTGTCGCGGTCGGTGTTGCCGTTGGTGTTGGCTCTGGCGTTGGTCCTGGTGTCACTGTAGGCGTTGGCGTCGGCTCTGGTGTCGGCGTTGGTCCTGGTGTCACTGTAGGCGTTGGCGTCGGCTCTGGTGTCGGCGTTGGTCCTGGTGTGACTGTAGGTGTTGGCGTCGGCTCTGGTGTCGGCGTTGGTCCTGGTGTGACTGTAGGTGTTGGCGTCGGCTCTGGTGTCGGCGTTGGTCCTGGTGTGACTGTAGGTGTTGGCGTCGGCTCTGGTGTTGGTGTCGGTCCTGGTGTCACGGTCGGTGTTGGCGTCGGCTCTGGTGTCGGCGTCGGTGTCGCGGTTGGTGTCGGTGTTGGTGTCGCGGTCGGCGTCGGTGTTGGTGTCGCGGTCGGCGTCGGCGTTGGTGTCACGGTCGGCGTCGGTGTTGGTGTCGCGGTCGGCGTCGGCGTTGGTGTCGCGGTCGGCGTCGGTGTTGGTGTCGCGGTCGGCGTCGGCGTTGGTGTCGCGGTCGGCGTCGGCGTTGGCGTCGCGGTCGGCGTTGGTGTCGCGGTCGGCGTCGGCGTTGGCGTCGCGGTCGGCGTCGGTGTCGCGGTCGGCGTTGGTGTCGCGGTCGGCGTCGGCGTTGGCGTCGCGGTCGGCGTTGCCGTCGGTGTCGGGGTCGCAGTAGGCGTAGGACTCGGCGGCGGCCCCTCTCCTTCATACGGCCCAAGGTGCATTTCCACACCGCCGCTGAAGCTTTGGGCGATCAACGTTCCGTAGAGCTCCGCTCCTGCATAATGAACATCCGCCTTCGGCGCGAGAATCGTCCCCATGAATGAGGTGTAGGCAATACTGACTTGACTAGCCTGATAAAAGTTGAATAATACCTGGCTGGGCTTGCCGTTATTCATCGCGAAGCTCGGCACATTGACTGCAGATCCGCTTATGTTAATGATTAACGTGGCTCCCGGAGCGATGTCGAATTGAATGTTGTTGGTTTTCGCCATTGTGGCAGCATCCACATGAACGACGTTGAAGGCATCCGGTGCTTTGATCTTAAGCGTTCCGTAACCATTGTTGTCAATCGCAATCGTGTCGGACAATGCCCCATACTCTGCGGAACGGGAGACCAGTGCCTGCTTTTCTGCTGCAAAATCTATCGGGCTCCCCTGCTTCTTCGCCCCCTTGATGTTCACACTGGGTTCATTCACAGCAATGCTGGTTCCGTACACGGCATTGCCATAGATTTCACCGCTGCCCGAGTGGGTGAAGGTCTTGCCGGCAACGAGCACATCCGTGGGTGAAGCGTCCCTGTAAGCTCTTGCTACTCCGTATCCTCCTGAGAGAGTAATGTTCCCCCCCGCTGCAAGACGTCCCTCAATCTGGTCATTGGCCTGTGCGAAATCTCCGAAGATAAAAGCATTAAAATTCCCCGCAACCCCCAAAACACCCGCGGGAGTGTACGGCACTCCGGAAGTTGCTCTTACATTTGTCCCCCAGATAACAGCGCTGGACAGGGCCATTACGCCCGCCAGAAAGACAGCTGCTCCTTTTCTTACACTCTTTTTCAATAGTCTGCACCTCCTATTAACTAATCTATGAATCTCTCGCAGAACTATAACAACAAAAAGACCGCCACGAAGGGTTAACTTCACGGCGGCCGGACGACCTTAGCCTCAACTTGTGCGGCTGTAGATTCCTGGCTTTGCGTCCCGCTCTTTCGATACGGTTTGCGTTTGTACATGATAGGAATATTTAATTGGCATTACTTATGTAATCATGCTGAGTGAGTCTATGACATTTGTTACTTTCGGACTAAATTTAGTTTAGCTGGTTTGGAACGGATTTGTCAATCCGTTCCAAGGTGATTTTTACCTATTTATCCGAAAAACTTTTTGGGACAATCCCTTATCCCGCAAGGAATTGCCACCGTCTCCCTTTTTTCGCCCCTTCACGGGAAATTTCGGGAGGCTCTCTATCCATCCGTAAATTTTAAATATTAAATTTTGGTCCATATGTCCTATATCATGGAACGGATTCTAGAGGAGCTGGAACCAGCCGAGCAAGGATAACCAGAGCGGTATGCTAAGCAATAACCCAAAGACCAGACCACGGCGGAGGCTTCCATCTACACTCATTGTCATTCCCCTTTAGAAGCATTTATTTTTAAATCTTTAATATCTCAAATTTAATATAAAACAATCCTCTGATTTATATTGTGAATTATGTCACATTATTAGGACCGTTTAATAAAACCCATTGATTATTTTTTAAGCTATGCGTTAGAATGGGAATACATGTTCTTATAGAGAGGTTGAGCCCGATGCATAGAACAGACAGTCAGGACAATACGCTGGTCAAATCCTATATTTTGCTGCCGCTGATTCTATCCGCCTTCGAGCACGACGCTTCCGTGTTGTCCTCGGAGCTGCGCACACCCGCTCCCTACCTGGAGGTCATTCAGTCTGCTGTTCATGCGGCGGCGGCTGATCTGCAGGAGGTACGTGCCGGGATGCGGGCCCGCGGACTGAAGGTCTATGAGCAGCAACGGCTGGAGGCCGGCGTCGAAGCCAAATATATCTGCAGGGGGTACCACGAACGGATGCTGCTGCTGGATGATGTCATTAACGCCCAAGCTGCCTTGCAGATGCGCAGATATCTGGGGCTGGAACGTCTGGGGTAAATACACGGATACTTGGAATAAAAAAGAAGCCTGCCGCAAGGCAGGACTTCACAACAGGAACATTTGGGGCGTATAGCTACATCAACACTGTCCAAAACCCCAGCGTGCCGCAGATCACTGCCGCGACCACCGGATACAGGATCTTACGGCTTACCTGATCCTTGAACACAAGGTACAAACAAAGCATACAAAGCCATGCAATAAGAAGGCTACCCATCTACGATGCATACGCTCCTTCCCGGCCGTCTCTCAGGTTCTGGGGCACATGCCGCAGATTCCGTTACTCTATATATAAGAGGATTTACAGCCGAATATCCTTATTATACCTGCAAACCGCTGATTCAGCCAAAAAAATACCTGAACTTCCGCCAGAAACTACATTTCCTCCTCAAGAACAGGGTATTCCCAGAAACCAAGACGTCCCTTGGCAGAGATGGGGTGAAGCAGCGGAACCACCTCTTCCAGCTTCCAGGCAAACCGGCCTTCCGTATAATTCCCGAATACATATTCATTCCCGCCCGGCCAGCCCTGCTGCACCTCATGAGAGGTAATCTCTATGCAACCGGTAAGACAACTGGTCGCAATAATCCTGCCCGTCGGCAGATCCTCCGCAGTAAGGCCATGGCGGGCCAACACTGACCGGTAAGGCTCTGTCAGGCATATCGCTCTATTGACCTGCATCCCGGCATGTATTGCCAGCTCTCCCCGGTGTGAGGTCCGCCAGGAGCGGGTCTCGAATTGCTTCTCGCCCAGCGCAATCAGGGTGGCCCACGGCTGGCGGATGGTGAGACATTTCATGGATGAATTTCCTCCTTTATTTGCTATAGATTCCATGACGGATTAACGGCAGAGGGGATTATGGTACAATCAAGGCAAAAGCCTTGGAAGGAGTGTCCGCTGTGAAGCTGCTGAACAAGCTCTATTCTGAATACCTTGTCATCCCCCGGCCCTTCCGCCTGCTGATGCTGTGGGGCTGGATCGTCCTGCTCTTCGTCGCTGCCTATAAGCTGGACTGGCTGTATTGGATGTCGGGGCGGTGAAACTTAGGGACATAGACATTGCCCTGCTCTTAAATGAATACTCCTGGGACAAACAAATAGCGCGGTCTCGGAAGTTCCGATTACCGCGCCACTATCGCCATTCTTACCTATGCTGGTGAAGGGAATTGAACCCCCGGCCTACGCATTACGAGTGCGTTGCTCTACCCCTGAGCTACACCAGCTTACAGACGCTGAGGTCTGCCAAACAAAAAATATTATAACTCTTTCCGCCAAAAACGCAACCCTTTTGTGATACGCGCCTGCGGGTTACTCTCCCTGCAGCCTGCGCTCCACGGATTCCAGCTTGCTGCGGCTGGTGGACGGCTTGTCGCGGCGGTCATCGAGCTTCAGCGAGGTAGAGACCCGCTGCGCGCCCGCAGTGAAAGGCGACTCATGCAGCGCGGCTACCGCAGCCAGAATCCGCTCTACCGGTCCTTCAATAATCGTCCCCATGGATGTCAGCTCATAGGTGATCCCCTCCACTGTCTGCAGCACACGCTGCATCTCAGCCACATAGCTGCTGAGGCTGGTACTGCCGGTGCCCACCGGAATCACGGTCACTTCGCCAATTGCCATTGTCCCATCCCCCCTGAATATCTTGTACCCATCCTTGCCTGTTTTCTTTCCTAATTGTACCTCTTTGGCGGACCTCCTACAAATCACCTTAGTCAGTATTCCTATTCTATGAATATCCCTCCCGCCCGATCACCAGGATTTGACGCACACTATTTATGGAGTCTTTGTGGCATATTTTCGGAGAATTTATGAATCATTTCAGAGGATAGAGCAGGAAAGTTGTGGATTACCTGTGGACTAATCTGTGAGTAAAAGCGCTGAACCCGCTCCCCGTGCGGGATTACAAAAAATCATTTACAAACACAATATATTGCGGTAGCTTTAATAAATAACAACAAAATCTAGTATAAACAGGTGTTTCACTCTCTTCACCGGGAGGAGACTTAATAGGGAAACGCGGTGCAAAACCGCTGCGGTCCCGCCACTGTAACCGGATGCTCCGGCAGGTCAGTTCCGCTGGAGAACCATCCTCCGTCAAAGGTCACTGAGAGGCGATTCTCCCTCTTGGGAAGACGCCGGAGGAGATGCCGGAAGCCAGGAGACCTGCCTGTTTGGATGGCACCGCTAGAATCCTGCGAGGAACAGGCAAGGTGTCCGTATGCGGCCTGCACAAGCAGAGTCAGCCTTCCGAGATCCGGGCCTGAGGCTGCCGATACCTAAGGACGATAAGACGATCACGTATTGTCTTCAGGTATCGGCTTCTGCGTTACGCATTCGGGCATGTTCCGCCGTTCCGGCGGGATATGCTTTTTTACTGCTGTCCTGATCATTCTTCGATTACAATTCACGCTTACAATACCGAGAGGAGAGAGTTATATAATGACGCTGCTGGAGAAACGTTATAACGAGGGACAAGCTGCACAAGAGGCTCTTTTGGAGGAAGTCATTCATCTGGGACGGGATATTATCGACAGCCGTGATCTGGATCTGCTGCGCGAGAACGCCAACCTGAACGGGGAGAGCTTCTCCGGCAAAATGAGCAAATTCGGGAGTGAATATTCCAAATGGTACGCCCGTAATTTCACCATGCCGCAGCAGCTTGTACAGGCTACCCTGGATAATGTCGTCTATGTACACGACCTGGATCAGTACACCATCGGAACCACGAACTGCATCTTTATTCCGTTTGAACGGCTGCTCCGCGAGGGCTTCAACACCGGTAACGGCAGCGTGCGTCCGCCCAACTCGATTATGACAGCAATGTCGCTGGTGGCGATTATTTTCCAGTCCCAGCAGAATGCCCAGTACGGCGGCGTATCCGCCAACAAGCTGGATTATGATCTGGCTCCTTATGTCACCAAATCCTTCTCCAAGCTGTTCCGCAAAGGACTTGAATATTTTGAAGAAAATGCAGACGCATCGCAGCTTGGCGAGATTACAATGAGCCGCAGTGATCTGGCGGAGCAGTATCCGCGCGCGTTCAACTTCGCCCTGAAGGAGACCGAAATCGAAACCCTCCAGGCTGCTGAGAGCATGGTACATAACCTGAATACGATGTCCAGCCGCTCCGGCGGACAGATTCCTTTTACTAGCATTAACTACGGAACCTGCACCTCGCCGGAAGGCCAGCTGGTGATAAGCTCGCTGCTGACGGCCACCATGAACGGACTGGGCAGCGGGGAAACGCCGGTGTTCCCGATTCAGATTTTCAAATGCAAGCAGGGGATTAATCAGCAGCCGGGTGATCCTAACTATGAGCTGTTCCTGAAGGCAGCAGAGTGCTCAGCGCGCCGATTGTACCCGAACTTCGCCAACCTGGATGCACCGCTGAACATGCAATATTACGACCCGGCCAACCCGGACACCGAGTTTGCGACGATGGGCTGCCGCACCCGTGTTCTGGGCGACCGCTTCGGACGCAACCACTGCTCCGGCAAAGGTAATCTGTCCTTCAATACGATCAACCTGGTGCGCCTTGGACTGACACACGGTACGGTAACCGGCCGCCGTCTCGCCGCTAACGAACAGGGGTTCATCAAGGACCTGAATCACTATATGGATATCGCGCTGGACGGCCTGTTGCACCGCTTCCACATCCAGGCTGCGCAGAAGGCCAAGGCCTCTGACTTCATGATGCGCGAAGGCGTCTGGGAAGGCGGCGAGCAGCTTGCGCCGGATGACAGCGTAGGCGAGCTGCTGAAGCACGGCAGTCTGTCGATCGGCTTCATCGGGATGGCGGAGTGCATGAAGGCGATGTACGGCAAGCACCACGGGGAGGATATGGAGATTCACGCCAAGGCGCTGGGTATCGTCCGCCACATGCGTGAATACTGTGACCGCAAGAGCGAGGAGCTGAACCTGAACATTACGCTGTTCGCCACTCCGGCAGAAGGTCTCTCCGGCAAGTTCACCAAGATCGACCGCAAGGTGCTTGGCTCGATTCCGGGCGTAACCGACCGCGAGTACTATACGAACTCGTTCCATATTCCGGTCTACCACGAACTGAGCGCAGCCAAGAAGATCAGCCTGGAGGCACCGTTCCATGAATACTGCAACGCCGGAGCCATCTCCTATGTGGAGCTGAACGGCAATGCGCGGAGCAACCCGTCCGCGTTCGTCAAAATCATCCAGTACGCACTGGAGCAGGATATCAGCTACTTCAGCATCAACCACCCGATTGACCGCTGCTCCGGCTGCGGCTATGAAGGCGTGATCGGGACGAACTGCCCAACCTGCGGCGCGCATGAGGACACCACCCATATCCGCCGGCTGCGCCGGGTCACCGGCTATCTGACCGGCGATTACCAGACCCGCTTCAATGCCGCCAAGCAGGCAGAGGTAAGGGACCGCGTGAAGCATCTATGAACATCTGCGGCTATTACCCGGAGTCCATCAATGAAGGGGAGGGCCTGCGGGCCGTCCTCTTCATCAGCGGCTGCCGCCACCGCTGCCCGGGCTGCTTCAACCCGAAGACCTGGAATTTTAATTTCGGCGAGGTATTCACCCCGGAGCGGCGGCGGGAGATCATTGAGGACATCGCCGGCAATCCGCTGCTGGACGGGCTTACGCTGGCGGGGGGCGATCCTTTTTTCTCGGCGGAGGAGGCTGCGGACTTCATTCACGAGCTGCGGGCCGAGCTGCCGGACTTCCCGGTCTGGATCTACACCGGTTACACCTATGAGGAGCTTATAGCCTCTTCCGGCTCGCCGGAATGGAACCTGCTGGCCTTATGCCAGGTCGTGATTGACGGGCGGTTCGTGGAGGCACTGAAGGACCTGACCCTCACCTACCGGGGCAGCAGCAACCAGCGGATCATCGATATTCCGGCGAGTCTGGCGGGAGGTTCGGTTGTCCTGTGGGAGCCGGAGCTTAGCTTCAGCAGATAGTAACTAAAAAGGCACTAAACGCCCTATCCGGGTGGTTTAGTGCCTTTTTTTGCAGCAACGGCCTATTCTGTCGCTGAGGATTACTCTGCCTTACGTCCTGCCTTATGGTTCGTCTCCTCGGCCAGCTCCTCCAGCACGCTGTCCAGGCGCAGCTTCAGCTCCTCCGCCAGCTCGACCACGCCCTGGTCGTTACGCACCGCCTGGGAGTCTACCGCGTAGACACCGCCCAGAATGTGGCGTGCGCCCAGCACCGACAATACGGGCTTCAGCGCATAGTCGATCGCGAGCAGGTGCGCCAGGCTTCCGCCCATAAAGAGCGGCAGGATGATTTTGCCGGCCAGCCCTTTTTGCGGCACCAGATCCAGGAAGGTCTTCAGTACTCCCGTATAAGACGCCTTGTACACCGGACTGACTACGATCACCGCATCGGCTTCGGCCACGAGCCCGTTCGCCTTGACGATGGCTTCACTCTCAAACTTGGTGTGGATCAGGTCCTCCGGGGGAAGCTCTGCCACATTAATCCGCTCCACTTCAAATCCGCGCTCCCGCAGATCATGCTCCGCATATTCAATCACTGTATTGATCCGTGAGACCAGGGAGGGCGTCCCGTTAATTACGACTATTCTGGCCATATCTGCACCTCTTCCGTCTGCATAATATAGGATAGGCCGGGCTCTGCGCCGGGCATGAATACTTTAAATTAGTAATAATCCTAGCAGAGTACAAGGAATATTGTCAAACTCCAATTTGCTTGCAAACCCGCTGTGCTCTGGTTATAATAAACGGCAAACCTATATCGGGACCAGGCCAATGACCGGCATCCAACCGTGAGGCGTCTGCGACCGGAGCGCTCTTCTGCTCCCTAAGTTTACCGGGTTTCGCCCGTTACCGCGAAGACCAAAGAGGGCCTTATTCCGCTAAGTTGCATGAAGCGAATGAGGTCAACCTGGGTGGCACCGCGAGCTGACGCTCCTCGTCCCATGGATGAGGGCGTTTTTTGCGTTTTTTCACCCACACTTAAGGAGCGGATGCAGATGCTGGATATGAATTGGATCAGGGAGAATGAGGACATTGTACGGAAGACAGCCGAGTGGAAAAGACTGGAGTTCCCGCTGGCGGAGCTCCTTGCATGGGATGACCGGCGGCGTGAGGTACGCCGGGCCACCGAGCAGCGGCGCGCGGAGCGCAACGCGCTGACGAAGGAAGTGGAGCGCCTGCTGCGCGGGGGCGACAATGAGGGCGCCGAGCAGGCGAAGGCGCAGGTGCGGGGTATCGGCAGCGAGCTGGCGAAGCTGGAGGCGGAGCTGGCGGAAGCGGAGCTGCGCTGCGGCGAGCTGATGCTGCTCGCGCCGAATCCCGTGTCGGCGGATACGCCGATCGGACCGGATGAGGGCGCGAATGTGGAGCTGCGGCGGCATGGCGCGCCGCCGATGTTCGGGTTCCGCGCGCGCGACCATGTCGAGCTCGGAGAGCTGCACGACATGATTGACCTTCCGCGCGGCGTTAAGGCTGGCGGACCCCGCAGCTATGTGCTGAAGGGGGCCCGGTTGCTCCTGCACCTCGCCGTGCAGCGGCTGGCGCTGGATGTGCTGACAGAGCGCGGCTTCACCGCGATGGACGTGCCCGTGATCGTCCGCCCGGAGGCGCTGGAGCGGACCGGATTCTTCCCCGGCGGGCGGGATCAGACCTACGAGCTGACGGGCGAGAACCGCTGGCTGGCCGGGACCTCGGAGGTGTCGCTGGTCTCGCTGTACAGCGATGAGATTCTGGAGCTGGACCAGCCGCTGCGGCTGGCCGGGATGTCGGCCTGCTTCCGCCGCGAGGTCGGCTCGGCCGGCCGCGATGTGCGCGGACTGTACCGCGTCCACCAGTTCTCGAAGATCGAGCAGGTGGTCATGTGCCGCAGCGATGCCGCAGAATCGGAAGCGTTGCTGCAGGAGATTCTCGCCAATGCCGAGCATATCCTGCAGCTGCTGGAGCTGCCTTACCGGGTCATGGCCGTATGCAGCGGCGACATGGCGATGAAGACCCACAAGCAGTATGACATCGAGACCTGGATGCCCGGCAGAGAAGCCTATGGCGAGACCCATTCGGCTTCCAACCTGCTCGACTTCCAGGCCCGCCGCTCGGGCATCCGCTACCGTGATGAGAACGGCCGGCTCCAGTACTGCCATACGCTGAACAATACAGCGGTAGCTACGCCCCGTATTCTGATTCCGCTGCTGGAGAACCATCAGCAGGAGGACGGGTCGATCTACATCCCGCAGGCGCTGCGCCCGTATATGGGCGGCGTGGAGCAGATTGAACTTAAGTGATCTCCCCCTACGCATCGTCCACTTCTGGGGCATTCGGGGGGACATTCAAAGCATGAGGCGAAATCAGGGGCAGTATTGCCCCTGATTTTTGCCCTCTTTGAGCTTCACCAGGCTTACGCCCCCTCCCACCTGCACATTGTAATCGGTTTTCCGCATACATTCGCCCGCTCACCCCCGCACAGCCCCATTTGTATACTGTTTTCCACATGCATTCGCCCGCTCCTCCCCGCACAGGCCCATTGTATACTGTTTTCCACATACATCCGGCCCGCGACACTATCCGCCTGCGCATTATAATCGGTTTTTCACATACATATCTGACGCCTCTTTTGGATGTTTCCACAATAGAAGAAAATCATATTTCCCTAAACATTAACAAAGACAGTCATTCCTCATCTGTTGGAGAATGGCTGTTTATATAGATTTTGTACTAAACATAACTACTATTTTTATGCGCTTCGAATAAACTTCTCTATTATAATTTTGAATTGGTCTCAATTTAATATATATTTATATGAAGCAACCCTTTATTTTACATATAGATGGTAGAATTATCGGGATGCCAATTATAGTTTTGAGAGGAGTGGGTTTAGAATAATGGTTATTTCTCACAGGATGCGAAGATGGCTGTCTGCAGGACTATCCGTGCTGATGCTGCTCGGACTGGTAACCCCTGCCGGACAAAGTGCTCAGGCAACACCGGATAATAGTAATATTGTAATCTCACAAGTCTACGGGGGCGGCGGCAACAACGGCGCTCAATACAAAAACGACTTCATTGAATTATACAATCCCACGGAGCAGCCGGTTGATCTGACCGGATGGAAGGTAGGTTATGCCAAAGCCGACGGCTCATTTAACACTTCAAATACAACTGCGCTAACCGGGACGGTCCGGCCGGGCAGTTATGTGCTCATTCAACAAAAAGCCGGAACCAATGGCAGTGGCGCTAGCCTCCCTGACCCTGACCTTACCGGCAGCATTGATTTGAGCGCTACGAACGGTAAGGTTCATCTGTTAGACAGCTCCGATCAAGTCGTTGACCTGGTAGGCTACGGAACAGCGAATGCTTACGAAACTTCAGCCGTACCCGCTCTCTCAAACACCACTGCGGCGATTCGTCTCGCACTTCCGGATGATCCTACCGGCAACCGCGGCCTGGATACCGATAACAACACCAATGATTTCACCGTCCAGCCCCCTGATCCCCGCAACAGCCGCTATAGCCAGCCTCAGGCTGTAGAACCGGTCACGGCCTCTCCGGCGGCAAATGCCTGGCCTGCAGGCACCGCCATCTCCCTAAGTACATCAACCGTAGGCGCATCCGTCTACGCCTCAGTCTACACAAATGGTACAGAAGCGGAATTCAAGCCATACAGCGGACCCATTTTGCTGAATGCCCCCACCACTATCAAGACCTATGCTGCCGTATCGGATTCAGTGTACAGTACGGTATCAAGCTATGATTACACCGTGCTAGAGCAACAGGATATCGCCTCTGTCCGCCCGGAGCCTAAGGGCCAGAATGTGTGGACAGGAGGAACCGTTACACACATCGACGGTGCAAAAATGTACATTCAGGATGCCGTGGCAGCGATCGTGCTGTACGGATTCCCGGATTTCGCCCAGGTTGGCGATACCGTTAATGTGCAAGGAGTTATGGATATTTACAGTAACCTGCAGGAACTCAAACCGTCCGCCGGGCTTAACTACAGTGTAGTTACCCCGAATGCCGGTGTCCCCGCCCCTAAGCTTATTAACGCCGCAGATCTGACGGCTGCCAAAGGCGAAGCTTACGAGGCTCAGCTGGTTACCCTTGAGAATGTAACGGTCACAAGTAAAGACGGTAAGAATGTCACCGCCACTCAAGGAGGGCAGACCTTCAGAATCTACTCCGACCTGCCTCAACTGATTGCAGGCAAGCATTTTGATAGAATCACCGGTGTGATTGAACAGTTTAATGATGTCTATCAATTCGTTCCGCTGAACGCAGAGAGCCTGGTAGAAGAGCTCTTCTCTGTGACCGCCAGCCCCGGCTCCGGCCGGATTATCACTGGAGGCACAGTCACGCTGTCGAGTCCTACTGATGGAGCAGCGATTTATTATACGCTCGACGGATCAGAGCCAACCCTATCCAGCACAACGTATACAGCTCCAATTACAATCAGCAAGGATACTGTAATTAAGGCAATCGCCTCCATCCCGGGGCAGACCAGCAAAGTATACACCTTCACCTATACGGCTTCCGCGCCGCCGCGTATCCATGATATTCAAGGAGAATCCCATACCTCTGAATATGCCGGCCAGACCGTTACGGATGTCGAGGGGATTGTTACCCAGTATGGATATACATTTGCGAACGGCAATTATAAAGGCTTTTTCATACAGGACCCTAAGCCGGATACCAATGACAATACCTCTGAAGGCATATTCGTATACAGCACGAATACCAGCCTGAAGCCCGATATCGGAGATCATGTGAATGTATCGGGTATGGTGTCTGAGTACAATGAGGGCAGCAGCAAGAATCTGACCTCCACCCAAATTACACTCAGTACAATCAAGACGGTTGCCAAAAACGTTAAACTTCCTGAGCCTGTAGTTCTGGGTAAAGGCGGGCGGATCATCCCGTCCTCAGTTATCGACGATGATAACCTAACTGAATTCCAGCCCGCTGAGGATGCTATCGACTTCTATGAATCGCTTGAAGGAATGCTCGTTACACTTCCGACTCCTGTGATTCTCAGTCCGTATTGGACAAGCGGCGGCGGTACCTCCACCGTATATAACATTCCTACCAGAGTGGACAATACTATGGACGATGTTATTACACCGGCAGGCGGACTTGTACTTAAAGACGTCAAAAATCTTAATCCGCAGCGCCTGTTGATCGCCTACGGCAATCCCGGCCAGGAGGTCGGTACAGGCGACCGGTTCAACAGTGATGTTACCGGCGTAATCGGCTATAACAACGGCAACTACAAGGTGATTCCGGCAGAGGGAAGCCTGCCAAGCATTACCCGAAGCAGCTTCACACAGGAGACCTCTACCATTGCTGTCGATGAGGACAAGCTGCTGGTGGCTTCGTACAATATTGAGAACTACTACCCTGGCGTAGGGACTGCGAAGATTCAGAAGCTGGCTCAGTCCATCGCTGTGAATCTCAAGAAGCCGGATATTATCAGCGTCGTTGAAATGCAGGACAGCAATGGCGAAACTGACAACGGTATCGTGGAAGCCAGCGCCGCTGAGCTGATTCAAGCTATTCAGACCGCCGGAGGACCGGCTTACAAGTATATTGATATTGCCCCGGTGGACAAAGCGGACGGTGGTGCTCCCGGCGGCAATATCCGGGTAGGCTTCCTCTATAATCCAGCAAGAGTCAAGTTGTCGGACAGCATCAGCGGACAGAAGGGCTCCGCTCTGCAAGCAGTCAGCTATAATGCGGCTGCGGACCAGTTAAGCTCCAATCCGGGAAGAATTGATCCGGCGAACAAGGCTTTTGATGCTTCCCGCAAGCCGCTGGCTGCACAATTCGAGTTCAAAGGCAAAAAGGTCATTGTAATTGCCAATCACTTCAATTCCAAATCGGGGGACAACGGCCCGTTTGAGAACGTTCAGCCTCCGGTATTATCCAGTGAAACACAACGCCATCAGATTGCCGCCGTCGTGAACGGCTTCGTCAAGGATGTACTGGCAGCCAACCCGTCGGCGAATATTATTGCCATGGGCGACTTGAATGATTTCCAATTCACCAAGACCGCAGAGATTCTCAAAGGCAATGAGCTGGACAATCTGATTGACAAGCTGCCGCTTAATGAACAGTACACCTATACGTATGACGGAAACTCACAGGTGCTGGACCATATTTTGGCGAGTAAAAATATTGCGGAATCCGCAGAAGTGGACGTTGTCCATCTCAATGCAGATTTCCCGGCATCTCGTGGACGGGCATCCGACCATGATCCGGTGGTCGCCCAGTTCGATCTGTCCGATTTCGCTCTGCGTGTACTGCACACGAATGACACGCACGGACATCTGGAGACCATTGCCAAGCGTGCTACAGCGATCAAGCAGGAACGCAACCCCTATACGCTGCTGCTGGATGCGGGAGATGTGTTCTCGGGAACACTGTATTCCACCACTTTTAAAGGCATGGCGGATGTCGATTTCATGAACGATCTCGGCTATGACGCGATGACCTTCGGTAACCATGAATTTGACCAGAATAAGGAGCATCCTGAGTATCTGAGAAATTTCGTGGAAGCAGCCAGGTTCCCGTTCGCCAGTGCCAATATTGATTTCACTACCAGGAACAGTGAGCTGGCGGACCGGTATCACAACGATATCGTTACCATCGCCGGAGGTGACACCACGCATAACGGCAACATCTATCCGGCTGTAATCAAAGACGTCTACGGGGAGAAGGTTGGCATCTTCGGTCTGACCACTGAGGATACGGTCGGCTTATCTTCTCCGGGGGATAAGATCAGCTTCAAGGACCATGTAGAGAGCGCGAAGAACACTGTAGCGATGCTCGAAGCCAAAGGGGTTAATAAGATTATCGCGGTAACCCATCTGGGGTACACCGTAGACAAGAATCTTGCTGCCGCTGTCCCGGGCATTGACATCATTGTCGGCGGGCATTCTCATACCAAGATCGACAACCCTCCTGAGCCGGTTACCAATGTTGGTACAGGTAAGCCGGTGCTGGTGGTCCAGACGGGAGAATACGGTCAAAATCTGGGACAACTGGACGTTGTCTTCGACAAGAACGGCGAAATTGTATCGTACAACGGCAAGCTGCTGGATGTAGCCAAATACGCTGAAGATCCGGCGGCCAAAGCCAAGCTGGCTTCCACATACGATTCTGAGCTCGAATTGGTCCGCAGCCAGGTTGTAGGCCAGTCGGACGTTGACCTCTACACCAACCGCGACATCGACGGGAAATCCGTTCGCGTGGTGCGTAAGGAAGAGACACCGATCGGCAACATGATTGCGGACAGTATTGCAGAGAAGGTAACCGAGCTGATGCCTAACTTCGTGTCCAAGGATGAGCTGGGTACAATCAAAGGCGTCGTCGCCATCCAGAATGGCGGGGGCATCCGTGCAGCGATTGACAAGGGTGAGATTACGATGGGTGAAGTGTTAACCACCCTTCCGTTCAATAACAGCCTCGTCGCCCTGAAGGTTACCGGTGCGGAGATTATCTCCTCTCTGGAGAACGCAGTCAGCGGCCTGGAAACCGACCAGGGACGGTTCGCCCATGTCTCGGGAATGAAATACACGTATGATTCAACCAAAAAGCCGGAGATTGTGAGTTCTTTGACCGGTCAGGTGACCCAGGCCGGGGAACGGATTATCTCTGTAGAGATCAAGCAGGCGGACGGCTCTTATCAGCCGATTGATCCGGCAGGCTATTACATTCTGTCGACGAATTCCTTCATGGCAGGCGGCGGAGACTTCTACCGCGCACTGGCCTCCGCCAAGGCGGACGGGCGTTATTATGAGCTGGGCCTGCCTGACTTTGAGGTGCTGCTGGCTTATCTGAAGAACCATAAACCGGTCACCTCCAAGCTTGAAGGCCGGATCACCGATCTGAAGGGAGCCGTTCCAAGTCCAAGCCCGACTACAACGCCAGCTCCAACTACCGATCCGGCTGGATCTAATCCGGGAGGCTCCGGGGGAGTGACGCCTACGGCAACGCCTGCACCAAGTCCGACTCCTGCTTCAAGTACAGCAGTGCCACAGATTACCACACTTACAGCAGCTGAGCTAACCGCGAAGCTGGCTGCCCTGCCAGTCGGCTCCAGTGAGCTGGTTATCCCGCTTACTGCCTCGGCAGGCGGCGCACAGGTTGTACTGCCCGGCAGCGTGTTGATCCAGCAGGCGACTGCCCGCCCGGACACCGTGCTTACCTTCACCTCGACCGGCGGAGCCTCATACTCTCTGCTGCTGAGCGTTGTGAACGGATCAGCACTGGCCGCACGGCTCGGTACCGGAGAGTTCACGGTCACTGTCTCACTGCTTACAGGCAGTCAGTCTGCACTGGATGGTCTGAATAAGGCCATTGCCGCACAGGGCAATGGGCTCACGTTAGCCGGTCCAGTGATTGAATTCAGTGTCGTTGCCCAGGCAGGCACTACAAGCGTTCCGCTGAACAGCTTCGGCAGCACCTATGTAAAGCGGACCCTTACGGCCACCGGAGCACTGAATGCCTCGGGGGCAACCGGGGTCAACTATGACCCGGCCACGGGCAAGCTTTCCTTCGTGCCTTCCGTCTTCGCAAGTACAGCAGACGGGCACACAGAGGTAACGATCAAGCGCAACAGCAACAGCTATTACACTGTCGTAAAATCGTCCAAGGCCTTCGGCGACACTGCCGGACATTGGGCACAGAGCTCTATTGAGCTGCTGGCCTCCAAGCTGGTCATCACCGGTACCAGCAGCACTGCCTACTCGCCTGCCCAGTCTATTACACGGGCAGAGTTCGCAGCCCTCATCACTCGTGCGCTGGGCCTTGCACCGGCAGCTGCAGGCACGTCCTTCAGTGACGTCCGTGCTGGCACATGGTATACGGATGCTGTACAGACAGCAGCAGCCGCAGGTCTGATTACCGGCTACACCGACGGCAGCTTCAAGCCGGGCAGCCCGATTACCCGCCAGGAGATGGCGGCAGTCCTGTCCAAAGCCATGAAGTTCACCGGCAAGACCCTGACGGCTGACCCGGCCGGACTGGCGAAATTCCGCGATGCCGCAAGCATCCCGGCCTGGTCCAGAGCAGCGGTAGCTGAGATCGCCGCCGCAGGCATTATCCAGGGGACGCCAGACGGTGCATTTGCTCCAGCCAAGCTGGCAACCCGCGCAGAAGCGGCTGTCATGCTGGAGAAGACTCTGAAGTCGCTTCAATTCATTAACTAGCATTCCACGGCAATCTGCCAGGGCGGCGGTATCCGCAGCGTATGAAGCGCTGCGGGTACCGCTTTTTTTTGCTTGCTTATTGCATTAAGTTCATTTATTATAAAACAAACAATCAGTTCTATAAATATAGAACCAAGAAAGCGGGACATTCATATGGATTACAAACTGACCGTAGACTTCGCGCCCATCTATGAGTGCGTCACCAGCCTGAGTGCGCTGGTCGGCAAGCAGAATCACAACGCACTGGATGCCGGGCCTCCCTGGGTGCGCCAGGTGCAGGCGCAGTTCGCCCCCGTCAAGCTCCAGAGGATGAAAGAGGTCATGAAGCTTACAGACAATTTCAGTCTGTCTCCCTATATCTGGAGCTGTCCCGGGGAGCGTGCGGTAGAGGATTTTCTCAGCTGGTTCACATCGCTGTCTCCGGGAGAAATGTATGAAATCTCCGGCCGCTTCGGACAGACTGTCCCTGCGAACCTTGCCGAGCTGCGGGACGCTGCCGCTGAAGTGATCCGCGTATGGAACGACGGCTATTTCAGCACCATTAATCCGGCCATTCTAGAGGGGCTGCAGCAGGAGGCCACGGCACGGACAGCGCTGCTGGACGGCAAGAATGGTATGGAGGTGTACGAAGCGGCGACTCAAGGGATGCGTCTGTACCCGTCAGAGACGCTGAAGCAGATCATTCTTGTTCCGCAGTATCACGCACGTCCCTTGGTCATATCTTCTCTCTATGATGAGTATGTGTTCACCAGCTATTCCTGCGACGCACTTCCGCCAGAGGAGGGACGGCCGGCTGCCGCACTGCTGCGGCTTACCCGGGCATTGTCCGATGAGACCCGGCTGTTCATTCTCCGGCTGCTTACCGGCAGCCAGCTGACTTTCACCGAGATTGTGAAGGCCGCCGGCCTGTCCAAAAGCACCATCCACTACCACCTAATTGCGCTGCGGGCAGCAGGGCTGATCATCGTGCACACCAGCGGCAGAAACACCTCCTACAGCCTGCGGCTGGAGGCGCTGAACGGCCTGCCCGGGCAAATTGGGGATTATCTGAAGGGGTGATATTCATGCAGAAGCGCAGCTATTACGGTTTGTTATCTACGGTATCCCTCAGTGCCTTCGGCGATGCCTTTGGGCTGCTGGCGATGGAGTGGCTGGTCTATGAGCTGACCGGCTCCAAGCTGGCGATGGGGGCGCTTGCGCTCAGCTCTATGATCCCCGAGCAGGTGCTGCGCCTGCTCGGCTCCCCGCTGTCCGACCGGCTGCCGCGCGTCCGGTTCATGGCCTGCCTCGCCTCCCTGCGGCTGCTGGCCCTCCTGCTGCCGCTCTCGCTGGGGCTCGCCGGCCATCTCCAGCTCTGGCAGCTGTTCGCCGCTGCCAGTCTGAGCGGGGCCTGCTCGGCGCTGTTCCTGCCGACCGCCATGGCCGTCATCCCCGGTGTTGCCTCCACCGGCAAGCTGATGCGCGCCTTCGCGATCATTGACGGCTGCAAGGGTGCCGCCGCCCTGCTCGGTCCGGCACTCGCTGGCATCCTGACCGCGGCCAGCGGAGCCTTGCCGGCGCTTGGGGTCAACGCCGTCTGTTATTCGGCGGCGATTGCCACCCTGCTGTGGCTGCCACGGACGGGCAAGCCGGCCATCACCCCGGCCACAGGCTTCTCAGTGTCCGGCTATCTGCGGGAGGTCACCGAAGGCTTCTCCTTCTACCGTCAGTTCCCCGCCATGCTGGTCATCATGATGATGGCCGCCGTCAGCAACCTTAGCTCCATCGCCATCTGGACGATGATGGTCCCTTATGTCCGCGAGGTGCTGCACCGCGATGCGGCGGCGGTGGGGACACTGTCTACCGCTTCTGCGCTCGGATACCTGGCCGGGCTGGGTATAATCTCGTTGATAGGGGAGATTAGGCAGCGGCGCGCGGTCATGTTGGGCAGCTTAGGCCTGTCCGGCATCATTACCATGATCTGGGGCTTCATGCCCAGCTATGGATTTGCCTTATTCGCCGTATTCGCCGCCGGGCTGATGGGGCCGTTCTTCAGCTCTCTAAGCTCCTCGCTGCACGGACGGCTCGTGCCCGGCCAGCTTCAGGGACGGGTGAACTCGGTCCGTTTCCTGATCGGCGGAAGCCTGTCCCCCATTGGCGCCTTCGCTGCAGGAGCTGTAGCCGAGCTGTACGGCTTCCCGGTTCTGCTGCTGGCCGCAGGCCTTCTTCCGGCACTATACGCCGGTGTAGCATTCTGCCTGCCCGGCCTGAAGACGCTGGACGGTGACCTGTCTGCGCCGGAGTTGCCAGGACGGCGTCCCAGGGACGTTAACCTAACAGGCGATCTGTCCATGTAGATTGAACTGGGTTAAAGCATTTTTTGTTTGAACCGCAATGTTGCACTTTCTGCAGGATTTTTCCGAATGAGTTACTGGCTACGGCGAAATCTTGCACAATTTGCATGAATTTCAACGCTTAGGGTGAGTTAGACCTGACTTTGTTGCATTATGTGCAGGATTTCAGCGCTGATCGCTCCTAAATGAGCCTCAGTGTTGCATTTTATGCAGCATTTCTGCGAAAGTCATTCCAACCAAGTCACAGTGCTGCACTTCATGCAGCATTTCAGCGCAGGCCACACCAATCCAGCTTCATTCTCGCACTCCGTACATCCAACCTACATTCCTCACTCATTAAAGCTCCTCCCCACCGCCCGCCCCACGCCAAACAAGCGGTGCGCATCACGCACACCGCCTGTTTATTGTCCCTCTATCACATGCGTGTCCCGGTAGCCGGAATCACTCTCTAATCAGCCTCACCCTCACTGGTCACATAATGACTCGTGTCCCCGTGCAGCACGATCTCCGGCACGCCGTCCGTGATATCGATTCTGCACAGGCAGGTAGGGTGAATGTAGGGCAGATCCCACAGCTTCTCCATCGCCCGGTCTTCAAAATAAGCCATCAGCACCTTCACGACCACCGTATGAGTCGCGATCAGTATCGTGCCGCCTTCATGAAGGGCGATCAGCTCGCGCAGCTTGCCGAGCGCGCGCTCCTGCACCTCGGCGAAGGTCTCGCCGCCCGGGATGCTGAACAGCCCGGGGTCGCCCCAGAAGAGCTGATGCTGCTCCGGGTACTGAACCTCCAGCTCCCCGGCGTCCCGGCCTTCCCAGATGCCCAGGCGGATCTCTTTGAATTCGTCGAAGGCGGCCAGCGGAATCTCCCGCTCGCCCCGGATAATTTCTGCCGTCCGCAGCGCCCTCGGGCTTGAACTGGCATATACGGCATCCAGATGCACATCCTGCATCGCCTTGCCCAGCCACTCTGCCTGCTGCACCCCCAGCGGAGTCAGCGGCGAATCCTGGTGGCCCTGCATCCGCTTCTGCACATTCCATTCCGTCTGCCCGTGTCTGGTAATATACACTGTAGTCGTCGTCAAATTCCGATTCCCCTTTACCCAATATGTATCAATAATTACCTGCGGTGCTGCTCCAGCCACTTCACGCCATAATCGACAATCTCCCGCTGCGGGACCAGCTGCGCTGCGGATGCGGCTACCTGGCCGCTGACAATCCGTCCAGTCTCCCGGCCGAAGTCCGCGCCAAGCTGGGCGAAATCATCCGAGTTCCAGTTATAATCCTTGAACTCCACCCATTGTCTGACTCCGTCTACCAGCATCGGCGCGCCTGCCATGACCTCCTGCTTCCCGGCATAGTCAGCCCGTTGCTCCGCCAGATGCAGCGAGGTGTTGTTCCCATGGTCCACACCCAGCAGCAACACGCTGCCTCCCAGCTCATAGATCCGGGCCAGCGGCGACCGCTCCCCGAAGGCATACTCCAGGCCATGCCCGTCAATGATGGCATCCCGGTGCTTCCCCCAAGCGGCAAAAGAGTCAACCGGATGGTCGCTGCGCCGCACGCCCTTCTGCTTACGGAAGCATTCCGGGATAATCCCCATGCCCCGGGTTGGCGTGAGGCTTGGGTCGTAGGCAGGCATATGCTCCCGGATGCCCGGCCACCAGCCCTCCGGCACCGGCGGCCGGCTCCAGCCGGACGGATCGGTCAAATCCGAGGATTGCGTCGGCATCACCAGCGTGCCCTCTTCGCCCAGCACCTGCTCCAGCGCCAGAATTACGGCAACCGGACCGCCAGCCACCCACTGCCCCAGTGACTTGAAGGAGGAATGCAGCAGGATCGTCATTCCTTCCTGTACGCCCAGTCCCCGGAAGTCGGCAGCAAGCCTATCTGCAGTTATCAATGTTCCTTGTATTTCTTCCAAGTGTCGCAACCTCCCAAGCTTCAGTCTATCCCAATCATAGACCAGAAACGGCAGCCTTGCCACCCGACCTCTTACTCACAACCAATCCTACATCCGTTCCCACCTTACGGCTCCTCATCACCAGCCGGCCCGGTATGGCGCCCCAGCATCAGCTTCGCCCGGTATTCTCCGGGGGAGATGCCCTCCAGCTCCTTAAACACCCGCGTGAACTGCTTGCTGTTCTCGAAGCCGACGGCCTCCGAGACGGAGGCCAGCTTGATCCGGTGATCGGACAGCAGCTCTTTGGCGTGGCGGATACGGACCTTTTTGAGATAGAGCACGAAGCTCTCCCCGGTGTAGGCCTTGAACGCCTCGCTGAAATAGGAATAGTTCAGGGACACATAATTGCTGACCATCGCCATGTTGAGCGGACGGCTGTAATTCGCTTCGATGTAGGCCAGCGCTTCCTCCATGTCGGCGTGCTCCGTATGGGCGGATTTGATGCCAATGATATAATCGTTCACACTCAGGAGCAGATGCTCCAGCGTCCGGTAATAGTCATGGAAATGGCGGAAGTTATGCAGATTCCCCACCATACGGTAGAGCTTCAGCACCTCCACCGAAGCTTCGCCGTGCGCACGGAACACCTCATCCAGCACCCGTTCGTTAATGCTCCGTCCAACGTTCTCCAGGTAACTCAAATCGAGATGAGGCAAATGCTCGGTCTGAAAAATAACGCCAAGCAGCCCCTTAATCTCCTTCTCCCGGTCCGTTCCCAGCATATTCAGCAGCTTGCGCAGCTCCTCCTCCGGGGCGGGGAAGCTCAGCCGTCCGGACTGTATCTCCGTATAATCCACGAAGCTGGCCTGCGGCGACAGGAACGTATACTCCAGCGCCCGGCAGGCTTCCAGGTAGGCAGCGCGGAACTGTTCCGCCTGAAGCGTCTCCCTGCTGATTCCCAGCAGCAGCCGCTTCAGCTCCTTGGCTCCGGCCTTCCCGGCCAGCTCCCGGAAGCGCTCCCCGCTGCCGACCAGCACCAGCCGCCCCTCCCCGTCTGTCAGTATCTCCGCGAAGCGCTGCTCCAGCGGCCCGGCCAGCTGCTCCAGCAGACCCTGTACTTCGCCAGGCTTCATTCTCGTGCCGTCAGAGTGGTAGTAATTCAACACGCCTACGGTAAAAGGCACTGCAAGTGCCGCAAGCTCCTCCTGCTGGGCAGCGGATACCTCGCCCTCCTGCTGCAGCAGGAACCCGCGCAGCCGGGCCGCCCGCAGCTCGCGGCGGTAGCTCTCCGCCTCCTGCTGCTGCCGGCGGCTGCTGGATTCGCGCTCCGCCCCCTCCTCGGCAATCCGTTCGAGAATCCCGAACAGCTCCTCCCGGCGGATCGGCTTCAGCAGATAATCCTTGACGCGGTAGCGGATCGCGCTTTTGGCATATTCAAAGTCATCATGTCCGCTGAGGATAACCACCGCCGGAGCCTCCCCCGGCCCCGCCTCCGCAGACAGCCGCTCCAGCAGCGTCATGCCGTCCATAATCGGCATCCGGATGTCTGTAATGATTACCTCTTGCCGCTGCTGCCTGTACAGCTCCAGCGCTTCTGCCCCGTTTCCCGCGAGCGATACGTTGTAGACAGACGGGTATTCCCGTTCGATCATCGCCTTCAGGCCCTGACGGATCATCTTCTCATCATCTACAATCAGCAGATTAGTCATAGTTGGTTGTCCCCCGTCAATAGAACTTTGGGCAGTGACATGTAGACCGCAGTCCACTTCCCTGCCTCACTCTGCACCTCCAGCCCGTAGGCTTCGCCGTAGAACAGCTGCAGGCGCTGATGCACATTGCGCAGTCCGACGCCTCCCGCCTTGTAACGCCCGCCGGTACCGGACGCTTCTGCGGCACCTCCTGGCTCTTCCTTCGCATAGATCGCCTCATGCAGCTCCGCCAGCCGCTCCGGGGTCAGCCCAAGGCCGTTGTCGCGCAGGACAATGAAGAGATCGCCCTCAGCCTCGGTTACGTCAATCCGGACAACCCGATCGGTAAGCTCCACTCCGTCCGCATTCCAGGCATGCTTGACACTGTTCTCCACAATCGGCTGCAGCGACATCTTGAGCACCTCCACCTCCAGATAGGCGCTGTCGATATGAAGCTCCAACTGGATGGTGTGCTCGAACCGGATGTTCATCACCTCGATATAATTCTCAATGTGGCGGAGCTCGTCCCGCAGCTTCACATATTCACCGCTCCACTTGAAATTATAACGCATCATCCCGCCCAGCCGGGTAAGAGCATCGGAGATTGTACGCTGGTTCTCGATTTCCGCCAGCATTTTGATATTCTCCAGCGTATTGTAGAGAAAATGGGCATCGATCTGATTATGCAGCGTGCGCAGCTCCGCTTCCTTGGAGAGCGCCTGCTTATGGACGGCCTGGGCCACCAGCGTATTGATCGTATTCAGCAGCTTCGAGAAGTGATGGGCCAGCTCCCCGACCTCACCTCCGCCGTTGACCCGGATGCTGCCGTAGGGCTCACCGCGGCGGACCTTCTTCATCGTCTCGGTCAGGCGGCGGAGATTCTTCAGAATGAAGGCATTCATAATATAGGCTATGACGGTCACCAGGAAAATAAAAACGATATTCGCCCCGATAATCAGGTTGCGGGTACGCGAGATATCCGTCATCAGGCCCTTCATGGAGACCACCGTGACCAGGGAAGCATTAATCTGCTCCAGCGGCGCCTGAATCAGCAGGAACGAATTCCCGTTCTCCGCATAATCCATCACCCACTCCCCCGTCTTACGGTAGACATCCAGCCGTTCTTTAACTGCCGCAGAGAGTCCCGGATTCTCCGCCAAGAAGGAGTGGTCCGTCCGGGTGAACAGGTTCAGCTCCTCATCTGCGATCATCATCTGCGACTCATTGTCCTGCACAGAGGTGAACGCCTTCGGCGCGAACTTGCTCAGCTGCATATCGACCTGGACCATCCCGACATGATGCCCGGCAGGAATGCTTTTCTCCTTCAGCAGCGACACCTTGGCCGGTCCGGCCTCCACTTCCCCGGAGTAGCGCTTCATTAGGTCGGGATCCCGCTTCTGAAAGGACCAGTAATGCTGTCCCTCCATCTGCAGCGCCTTTTGAAACCATGGCTCCATCGATACCCGGTCCTCACTGAAAATCACCGGCCACAGCTCATGCACATTCTTGTTGCTGGAGAACAGCCGCAGATGCTCAATATTCGGATTATTGAATTGCATCTGGCTTAAGCTCACAAAGGTAGTTGTATTAAAATCAATCAGTTCTCCTAGCGAAGGATCATCCTCGCTGACCAGATAGCTCTCCACCCCTTTATCCGTGGAGGCCATCTGGGCGACCCGTTCCATCGCTTCAATCTGGTTGAGCACATACAGCTTCTCCATCTGCAGGAGATAGCTGTTCTTCTCAATCGAATCCCGTTTATACGTATTATTGATCGCTTTGTACGAATAGAGGGACACCAGCAGGCTGGGTCCCAGAATAATGAAGATATAAGCCGCAATCAGCCGGCTCTGCAGTGATCTCCGTCCCCACCAGTAGCGGAAAGAATTCCATAATGCCCCTGTTCGTTCGCGCATATTCACCTCGCACAAGTTGAAAACCCAAAAGCCCGCAGGTCGCGGGCAATTGGGCCATATTCGGTAAGCTTACATTCCAAGCTTCTTCTTGTTCTCTTCATATTTGGTCTGGCGGTAGGCATCGAAGGTGGCCTGGCCTTCCTTCTCTTTCTTCTCCAGATATTCCGCCCAGAGCTTGTCGAATTCAGCATCGGAATCTGCCATCAGGAGCTTCGGCAGCATTTTGCCGCGCAGCTGTTTCAGCTTGGTAGCGATGATGCCTTCCGGCGAGTTGCCTGTCGGGTCAATCAGCTGGAACTCGGAGGTGTTGATCGACTTGCCCTTCGTCCAGTCTTCCAATTGCTTGTAAGGCTCAACCGATTCCGGCTTCCATTGGTCGGTAATGTTCGTGTTCTGCATCATCCAGAAGGTGAACGAAGAACCGTATTGCTTATCGAAGGCTCCGCGGTCGGAGTTCATCAGCTTCAGCGCTTCAGGCAGGAATTGGTCCTTGCCGTCAATTGTATCATAGCTGACGCCTTTTTCGCCCAGATAAAGATCCTTTTGGCCTTCTTCACTGTTCAGGTAGCTGAGGAACTTAATTGCACGCGCTTTATCCTTCACATTCTTGGAGATCAGCGTTACAGTCCAGCCGGAGATCCCGGGGCCGTTCAGTGCCGGCGGGTCCATCTTGGTGTTGGCCGGGCCGTCTACAGCAATGTACACCTGCTCAGGATTCTTCTGGAAAATCGTACCGAGCTGCGAAGCGAAGTCTGTACGCTGATACAGCATGGCGAAGTAACGTCCCTGTACAATCTTCTCTTCCATTTGTGCACGCTTGTCAATGAAGATATCCTTAGCCAGGAGTCCGTCCTGGTTGGCCTGGCGGAGGGTCTTCATCCAGCGGACATACTCAGGGTCCGTCTCACGGTCATACACCTTGCCGTCCTTCTCCCAAGGGATGTTCAGGAAGTTCTGAATGTAGCCTTCCAGCGAGTCGTTGCCGTTCTCGGTGAATTCATGCAGACCGAGCGGAATCAGCGGCTGGCCGTTCACTTCAGGGAACTTCTCCTTCGCAGCCTTCAGTGCAGCGAGGAAGCCTTCAGGAGTACGCATATCCGGGCTGCCGATCGCTTCATAGATATCCTTGCGGACCGCAAAGGTCTGGTTGGATACATAGGTATCGCCGTATTTCTCATAGTCAGCCGGGGAGGACGAGGAGTTCGGATAGCCATAGACATTGCCGTCCGGCTGAGTGTACCAGCCCAGCTTATCCTTATCCGATACCTTGTAGAAGTACGGATCATATTCATCAGCCAGCTTGTTCAGCGGCAGTACGAGATCGCCTTCAATCATTTTTTTGATGGCATCTTCCCAGTATCCGAGAGTAATGAAGTCCGGCAGCTTGCCGGAAGCAATCAGAGTGTTCAGCTTCTCGTTCTCATTGCCTGCAGGCACGATGAAGTTAAGGTTAACGCCAGTCTTCTTGGTCACATATTGGGAAGTAGGGTCTACACCCCATTTATTCGGGAACCAGGCGAAGTTCAGATACCAGTCAAAGGTAATCGGTGAAGTGTCGCTTTTCCAGCCCGGTTCATCGGCCGAAGCTGCAGGCGCCGGAGTTGCAGCGTCTGTTGCAGGTGCCGTTGTTGCCTCCGTGTTCGCCGGCTTGTCATTCGTCTTGTTTCCGGATGAAGCATTATTGCTGTTACCACAGCCCGTTGCCGATAAGGCCAGCATGAGTCCCAACATCAGCAGGACCGTTTTCTTCGGCTTATGTTTCATGCCCATTTGTTTACCCCTTTTCTAGATCGTAATATTTATAAGCTCAACCCCGTAGCCCTTCAGACACCCGGGCGTTGGAGGAGTTACCTGTGGTTTGCTGATGCTTAACCCTTGATCGAGCCAATCATCATGCCTTTGACGAAATAACGCTGCAGGAACGGATAGACGAACACGATCGGCAATGTGGTCACGACCATCGTAGCCAGCTTGATCGACTGTGAAGTGACCGTTCTTGTGGCCGCGCTGCCCTGGACAGCGGTCATCATCGTATTGGAGCTGGACTGGGCCACGACCCGGAACAGATAGGTCTGAATCGGCTGCAGATCCACGTTGTTGATATAGATAATCCCGGTAAAATAATCATTCCACTGATAAACCCCGTGGAACAGCGCGATGGTGGCAATAACCGGCATCGAGACCGGAAGCACAATCCGCAGCAGAATCGACCAGTCGTTGGCCCCGTCAATCCGCGCCGCCTCATCCAGGCCATCCGGGATCTCCCGGAAGAAGGTCATGAAGATAATGAGGTCGAAGAAGCTGAACATCACCGGAATGATATAGACCAGGAAATTATCGAGCAGATGCAGATCGCGGTTCAGCAGGAAGGTCGGGATCAGCCCGCCGTTGAAGAACAGGGTGACCGTACCGATCAGAATGTAGATTTTGCCGCCCACCAGATCCTTGCGGGATAGAGCATAGGCGACCATCGCTGTGAAGAATACATGGACGGCGACACCGACTACTGTCTTGGCTACGGTAATGGCCATCGCCAGCATAATGCCGGGGCTTGCGAAGACCGCCTCGAAGTTCTTCAGGGTGAACATCCGCGGCCACCAGTAGATTCCGCCCAGCATAGCATCATTGCCGTCATTGAAGGCGTTAATCAGCACATACCAGATCGGGTAGAGCGTCAGGAAGCAGATGCAGAGCATCACCAGATTGTTAATGCTATCGAATAAGACTTCGCCTTTGGTTCTGCGATTGAGCGAAAACATAGATTGTTCCTCCTTGTCCTAGAACAGCGACGTGTCGTTGATTTTTTTGGATACCTGGTTCGCAATCAGCAGCAGGATCAGTGCGATAACTGCCTTAACCAGGGTGACCGCCGCAGAATAGGAGAAGCGGTTAGAGACGATACCTGTCTGATAAATGTAATAGTCAATGACGTTAGAAGCGCTGTCATTCAGTGAGTTGCGCAGCACCAGAATCTGATCGAAGTTGGAGCTTAGCACCCCGCTGACCGCCAGAATGAACAGAATGCTGATCGTGGCCCGGATGGCCGGCAGCGTGACATACCACATTTTCTGGAACCGCCCGGCTCCGTCAATTGTCGCCGCCTCATACATCTCAGGGGAGACACCGGCGATCGCCGCCAGATAGATAATGGCTGACCAGCCCAGCTCCTTCCAGATGTCAGAGGAGATGATGATGGTCCAGAAGTAATCCGGCTCCGCCAGGTAGGTAATCGGCTGGTCAATGATATGCAGTGCCATCAGAATATTGTTGATAATCCCCACATCGGCAAGCCAGGTGGCAAGTATCCCGCCAAGCACTACCCAGGAGAGAAAATGCGGCAGATAAGAGATCGTCTGAATCGCCTTCTTGTACCGGAGAGACCGGACCTCATTCAGAAAGAGCGCGAATATAATCGGCAGCGGGAACCCGACCAGCAGCTTGATCAGACTGATTCCCAGCGTATTGTAGATAACGTTCGGCAGATCGTCGTCGTCGAACAATTCCCTGAAATGCGTAAGCCCTACCCACGGAGCCTCAGCAATCGACTTGACGATGTTATATTCCTTGAAGGAAATAATCAAGCCGTAGATCGGAATGTAGTTGAAAATAATCATCCAGGCTACGCCGAGCAAGGCCATCGTCTGCAGATGACGCTGGGCTAAGAACTTCCGCCAGAGCGGATGCTTGCGGCCTGAACCGGTTTCGATTGCGGCGGGAAGCAGCTCCCCCATCACCGGAGCCGGCTTGGTGTTTCGTTTGTTCTCCATCGTGTGGACCTCCAAAATACCTATCGTTTATGGTGTGAAGCGTTTTCATCTCTATGTATGTATTGTATGCCTTTTGGGCAGGCACGGTAAGGTTTCAAATTTCGTATTAGGGGGCTCAAATTTCGGCTTGGACCGTTCCGCAGAGCTCTCCAAGCCGAAACGTTTGCGCCAGCTACACATGCAGAACCGCATTCTCCTCCGACAATACGATATAGTCGCCGATCACGCCATCCTCAAAGGCAGGCTTGCGCGGCTGACCGTTTCCCATCGGCGGCAAATCCGGATGGTATTGGTGGAATACAAACTGATGCTGGACATTTCCCTGAGTCAGCTCAAGCTGTAGCTCCTCGCCGGTGAGATGGACAGCGGTCACCCGGCTCCCCGTTACTTTTGGCGTCAGCTCGTCCCACTGCTCTTCCTCAGGCTCGCCTGCCCAGCTGGAGATCCACGGCCGGTGGCTCTTGTTGTAATTCAGATGGCATTCAATCACCCGGCCGTCCAGCAGGATATATTGGCCCGATGCCCAGACGGCATACACCAGATACTGTCTAACGCCATCCTGCTCCAGCAGTAAGCCGAAGAATCCGGGCCCGCCCATGCCATAGGTGCCCAGATGTGTAGAATAGCCCGCAACCCTGCTGCCCAGTAACGCGTCCTTGTCCATCTCTGTCATCGTCTGAGGTCTGGCCGTCATCATCGCCTCGCCTTCCTCCGCCTCATAGTGGAAGTCCCTGAACGTGCTCTCTTCTCTCCAGCCTTTGGCCTCCCATGTCTCCTTTTCAGCAGCAGGAACAATCATGGAGTATTTCTCAATCAGTCCCATTTTCAGTTCGCTCATTATTGATGGTGCTCCTCTCATGTTTACAGATATATACCCCATTATTATAAGCTAACTTTTGGCCTGGTGGATTTGCGCCTAAGTTGGAGTCTGACCAAGCCTGTACATCTCGCACCTGCCGATTGTGTTCGGTTTTTCGCATACGTTTGGCCCACTACCCTACGCCCGCCCATTGTAATCGGTTTTTCGATTACATTTGGTCCACTCGCCTTTTTCCCAACAGACAAACAGCAAGGAGGCCCCCGCAAGGACCTCCTCTCCACCACTATCTATACCCGTTAATTCATTACCGCCCGAATCGCCGCGATTTCCCCGCGCCGCAAGGCCTCGGCATCCGCGCCGCGCAGCCGCTCGCCGGATACGCTGCGTTCTTCGCCGCTGTGGTAGCTCAGCTTCAACTGCTGAATCGCCGCCTTGTCTTCGCCGAACGTATCGGCACGGCGCGGATTCACATACGTCACCTGTGTTCCGCCCAGCAGCGTGAACGAGACCTCGCCCTGCTCATCGAACAGCCAGCCGGGCAGCGCCGGGTGAAGCGCCGCCGTCAGTTCCCCGTCTTCCATCGCGAACAAGTGGCTGCCGGCCATCATCGTTCTCCACATGCTCAGGAACTCTGCCGTAGAACCGCTCAGCCGGGCTACGAAGCCTCTGCCATGTGTATTCGGATCAGGGTTGCCGCCGGTGGAGATGAACGAGGAGTTCTCCAGCGTGCTGCGTCCGTATACCTCAGGATCAAGGAACGGAATCAGCGAGGTCTTCAGCTCACTGTAGAATTCTGCGTACAGCCCCGCCTTCAGCAGCTCCAGCAGATATTTGTATGACATATGCAGGAAGTTGGATTCCCGCTCCTGCCATCCGGCGGTGAATGCCCGGATACGCCCGATCTCATGGCCTTCTTCTTCGAGTGATACCGAGGTCCGGTACATCTGCGTGACCGGATCGAACAGCCCGCTCTGCTTCACTCGGCTGTAAATATCTTTGGCCGTCTCATGATTATCCAGCGTTTTGAGCCAGCGGGTCGGGCCTTCCAGGAAATACGGCAGAGCAGAGCCTTCGAATTCCTCTACCACAGCCTTCGGCAGCCCGTAACCGCTGATAACCGGCGCACCGGCTTCATCCGTCACCGGCTGGAACCGCACCGCCTCGAACCGGAAATAGGTCGGAACCAGTCCGCCGCCCATCTCCACTGCGCGCGCAATCCCCTGATCCGTCTTGCGCAGCCACAGCTCCAGCATTCCGCGGATCACCTCAAGGGAAACTTCGCGAATATCGCCCGTAATACCGAAGCGAATGGATGCCCGGTACGCCTCACGCGCCGAAGCTACGCGGTCCCAATAAGGGAACTCAGCCAGCGAGCCGTCCAGTACTTCCGTCACCGCATGACCGACCGCTGTCAGCAGCTCCGCGATCTCCGCCGGAAGCGCTACAGCGGAAGGCAGCTCCGCACCGTTCTCCAGCGCCTCCAGCATGAACACCAGCATCCGCTTCAGCTCCAGCGTCTCGCTCATGCCCGAGCCCATCAGGCCCGGCAGCCCGTTCATCGCATCATTCCAGCCCGGCTTGTTCGCCTCCATCTCCACGCCCATACCGTAAGGGTCGAGGGTGGCGAATTTGTTCAGGGCGAGCGACAGCATCTTGACGAACAGGCTGGTCCGGTAGATCTCCCCGTGTCCGCCCTGCGTCCGCAGCCAGTGGGTATCCGAGGCTTTACGCTTCAGCTTATGCAGCTTCTCCTCGTCCTCCAGCAATGCCCCGAATTGCCGCACCTTGCCGCCGCTAATCACATACTTCTCGCTGCGCGGCAGCACATACGCCGGGCTATCGTAGAACGCATAGGTCTCATCACCGAACAGCAGCTCTGCGCGGCGTTCAGGATAGATGTCCAGATAACCTTCCACCAGATCAAGGTTATACGTCCAGTGGTCCGACCAGAAGCCCTCGCCGAATGCGGCTTCAATATTCTGCTGCGACAGGGCAAGCACTCCGCTGAGGAACTCCTGCTCGCTGACCTTAAGCGTAAGCTGGTGATCGGCAATGTAGTTAATCAGGCTGCCTGGGGTGAAGCGCCCGTCCAGCAGCCGCGCCAGTCCGGCATCCTGCTCCGCAAGCGCCCCGGCCAGCAAGTCCTTGAGCTGCTCCGCCGCATCCGGCAGAATCTCAAAGGTCGTCCCCTGCACACTAAGCGGATTATAGCCGTCCGCCTGAATCAGGCTGTAGAACATCTTGATGTTGAAGCTGCCCACCTGCGGGTGGAAAAAGACATCGCTCCGCCGGTTCTGGTTCATATCGCGGAAGTTCCCGTTGCCCTGGGAATAATATTCGGGCGCCAGCGAGAAGAAGTTGTAATCCCGTTCCATATCGCCATGCTTGCGCGAGTACAGATGCACGACGAAGCCCTCTTCCCCGTTGTCAAAAATAAACGGATATCCCCCGCGCAGGAAGTTATCGAGGTAGGACTGGCGGCAGTAGGCGTCGAAGATCGGCGAGGAGGTGCGGGTGGCAATATCCGCAGTTAATTCCTCGGTCAGCGCGGCAGCCTCCTGTGCTTTGGCGGCAAAATACGCCTCACGGCACAGCTCCTCCGCCCGCCGGTTAATCCGCCCGATATCATTCACATGTCCGATGATCGTGTTCAGCTTAAGCGAAGCTCCGGGTGCCAGCGTCCGGGCAGCGCCGCTGAATCCGCACGGCACCTTATTGGCCGGATACTGCGCCTGTGCCAGCAGCTCGGCCAGGGGAAGCAGTGCGAAGCGGTCCGGGTAGGACAGCGATGTGTTACTGCCGAAGATCACTTCGTGATCCACGAGCGGACGGAGCAGTTCCCCTTCGGCAGTGGAGGAGAGATAGAAATGTCCGCTCTCAATCGTGCCGATCTCTGCATCGTCGTTCGTGCCGGAGCGCAGCTTGTAGAACGGAATGCCGTTCTCCAGGTTGAACACATCCATCCAGCTGCGCAGCAGGTTGCCCATCTCTTTGTAGCCGCCGTTCGCTACACCGAACGGAAGCACCTCAGGCAGGCCGTCCAGCAGCTCCAGCTCCAGCACAGCATCGCCAATGTTCTGTATCTCCACCTGGCGGATCAGCGCCGCGTAATCATCGCCCGGCAGATTGAAGTAGTGGACCTTGATTTGCAGCCCGTGCCCGGCATGGGACTCCTCGATGGTCAGCCCGTTCGGCAGAATTGTCATCGTACGCTTGGCGGCAGAGTCCGGCCGTGCAGACTGGAACGGCTCATAGATTTCCTCTGTACCCTTCAGCTTAATGAAGGTACGGAAGCCGGTGGAGGTCACGTTCTTGTAGGAGATATTCGCCGGGGAGAACTCCATAATCGGCGAGTTTTTGTCGCGCACCCCGAAGCTGCTGATCCCCTGTCCGCGGTTCACATAGAACGTCCACATCGGCACTCCCTTCAGTCCGGCCAAGCCGGGCAGGAAGCTGGCGAACGGCTTGCCTTCGTGGAACTGCTCGATGACGAATTTTCCTGAATCGAAATAATAATGGCTCATTCATAATCCTCCTAATAAATATTACTGTTGTTAGGCCCCATCGAGCCCGGATGTCTAGACTTAGGGGCAAGGCGATGCTCTGCCAAACGGAGTGCTCTCAAGTGCGCAGGTCCGTTAAGTCTGCTCCCCCTCCGCGTGACTGCACTTCGTGCAATAGAATCAGCTTTTCCTGGACGGAAACAGCATTCTGTTGTATTTCATACCGCAGATTTCCGGCATTCTGCCCCAAATGGCCTCTTCCGCCGGATTCTGCTGTACAAAGTGCAATCGAACCAATTTCGCAATCAAATAAATCAGCTATCTGCTGTACAAAATACACTCGGCGGACAGAGGCGGGGCGGGGAAGTTAACCCCGCGTAATCACATGTGTCGCAATCGAATGCGCAGCCAGCACACACTCGGCGGTTTCGCCGCCCAGCTCCAGCGTGAGCGAACGCTCTTCATCGCCCTCGTTCATCAGCACCACGGCCAGACTGCCGTCCGGGTTGCGGAACGCCGCAGCCAGCACATCTGCCGCTGCCGACTCCAAGCCGATCCGCACCGCACCCGGGGCGATGAATTTGCTGAAATGCCCGATGTAGTAGTACGAGCTGTTGTAGTGCACCTCATCCGTAACCGTATCGGCAATCACCGGAGCGTCACAGAGATTACCCACATGATTCGGCCCGCCAGTCTCATCCAGCACCAGATTCCAGTCCAGATACCCTTCCGTCCAGGCATTCAGATCGCCGATCATATTCCGCCCGTAGCGCTCGCCCGTGAACCATTCACCCAGACGCACGCCGCCCTCCTGGCAGCCTTCGGTGAAGAGAATATGCTTATCCGGGAACAGCTCATGCACCTGCTCCACCTTGCCGAACTCCTCGCCGCCGTACCAATGGATGCCGGTGCCCCAGACATACTGCGCAGCTTCCGGGTCAGACAGAACCGGAGTCACCCGCTCCACCATAATGTCGCGGTTATGATCCCAGATGACGATATTCACATCGTCCATTCCGGCTTCGCGCAGGGCGGGGCCGAGATGGTTTTTGACGAAATCCCGCTCTTCCTCGGCACTGTATACACAGGAGTCCCATACCTGCACCGCCGCCGGCTCATTCTGCACCGATACCGCCCAGACCGGAACGCCCTCCTTGCGGTAAGCGTCAATGAATCTGGTATAATACCGCGCCCAGACTCCCGCATATTCCGGCTTCAGCGAGCCGCCGTTATTCATCTCCCCGTTCGTCTTCATCCAGGCAGGCGGGCTCCACGGGGAAGCCAGCATCGTGAATGTTCCGCCGCGCTGCTCCATCGCATCCTTAATCAGCGGCAGCACCCATTTGCGGTCACGTGAGATGTCGAAGGTCGCAAGCTCCGTATCGCCCTCCTCCACATAGGTGTAGTTGCCGAGCGCGAAGTCGCAGCTATGGATATGCACCCGGCCCATGGTGTAATTCAGCCCGTCCACCGGGTGAAAATACCGCCGGATCACCTCCGCCCGCTTCTGCGGGCTCATCCGTGACAAGGTATACGCCGCTGCCTCCGTGAACGCGCCGCCAAACCCGATAATTCTCTGATACTCCTGCTCCGGGAGCAGCTTGATATGCGCCGCTGCCTCCGGGATGCCGGCCTGGAACCGGATACCTTCCTTGGAACTCAGGCGATCCGCCGTATCTTTGGCGGTGACTACGGTTTGAACAGTTGTCATGTCGATCACTCCTTTATAGGTTGGCCAGCTTAGACCGAAGCCGAAATCGAAAGAAATCGAAACCGGTTTCGATTTGGCTGAAAAAAAAGGCATTCCCGGACGGACGCACATCTTAGGATGGACCCGGAGGTGCACAGGAATCCCTAACAACAATCTCCACAGGCAGCACTGCGGCCTCCTGCTCCCGGCTGGCCCGCGTGCCGTTCATAGAGCCCAGCAGCAGCTCCGCTGCACGGGTTCCGAGCAGCCCGGTATCCTGGCGGACGGTGGTCAGCGCAGGGGTAACATAGCCCGCAAGCTCAATGTCATCATACCCCATGACCGATACATCCTCCGGCACCTTCAGCCCCAGATCCTTGGCAGCCATAACTGCACCCAGTGCCAGCAGGTCACCTGAAGCGAACACAGCGGTTGGACGCTGCGGCAGCCCCATTAGCTGCTTCATGGCACCATAACCGCTCTCCAGAGAGTAATACGCGCCCACGGTAACATATTCCTCCGGCACCTCAAGGCCCAACTGCTCCATGGCTGTTCTGTACCCCAGCTCCCGCTGCTCTCCCGGATAGGTGTTGCCGCCGCCCGAGATATGGGCGATTCTGCGGTGTCCGAGCTGAGCCAGATATTCCACCGCCTGACGGGCACCATTCCTGTTATCCGAGCAGACCGTATGCGACAGCCCCGTCTCGAAATCAAGCACCACCGTAGGAATATCGCTCTCCAGCAGCTCCCGGAAATACGGGTCTTCGTAATCAGACAGGAATACCACGACGCCATCCACACCGCGAATCCGGCAGTTCTCCAGATAGCCGCTTCTCTTGCCGCCGACATCCTTCGAGATGAACATCAGGGCGTAGCCCTCGGCTACGGCAACCTGCTTGAAGCTCTCAATCACCGCGCTGAAAAAAGGATGGCGGATCCCCGCCCCCGTATTCTCCACAAACAGCACACCGATGGTCCAAGACTTCTTGGTCGTCAGTGTACGTGCATGGGCGTTGGGCAGATATCCCATCTCCTGAGCGGTACGCAGAATCTCCTGGCGCGTCTTCTCCCGCACATCCGAATAGTTATTGAACGCCTTGGACACTGTGGTTGGTGAGTAACCGGTCCTTTTGGCAATATCATATATCGTGGTCATTCCCGGTTCACCCCCGCAGCTTATGAAAGCCCTTTAATGTTCACTGCCATTCTAACGCCTTTCGGCACGGCCGTCCAGCATTAAATATCCTTCCCGGGAATCCGGAAGTTTGGACCGTCTATTGTGTGAATACCTGCGCTTTACGCTATACTAGTAACAAATCATGAATCCGCTGAGCAGGAAGCAGTTATCTATTTCTCTCAAAATACAGAAGGGATTGGACAGTTCCGGCCAACCGCCGCCTCTGCCAAGGTTACTTATGACTGAAATCATTCCACCTCCATCCAAAAAATGTGCCTACTGCCATCAGCTGAAGCCGCTCTCCGAATTCCGCAGACGCACCGGCAAGCGCTCCAGCGGGGCATCACGGCGCGGCGCCTGCCGGGCCTGCCGCAAGCTCCGCGAAGCGGCCGCCGCCTCGGCGGCGGCTGTATCAGGGCCGGCTGTGCATCCAAGCGCGGCACCGCCGCTGCCGGAGCGCCCGGCCGGGCCGGGTCCGGCCAAGCGGGACAAGGCGCTGGCCGCTATCTCGGGCACAGCAGGCGCTGCCCCGGCCAGACCTGCGGCCGGGCAGCCCCGTCCGCCCGCCAGGGGCAGCGGTCCCGCTTCAGGGCCGAAGACGCCCAAAGGGAAGGGCCGTTCCCGGAGCGCTGCCGAGACGGGCAGAAGCCTCCCGCAGCAGCGCGGGCCGAAGCCTGATCCGCAGGATGCCTCGGCCCTGGTCCCTTCGGCCAAGGGCATGATTCTGATGCGCGGGCACAGCGACAAGGGACGCCGCTGGCATCAGGAGATCGATCTCGAGCTTGCCGTGACGCTGGTCAAGGAGCATGCGGCCGTCGTGG
Source organism: Paenibacillus piscarius (assembly GCF_022234545.1). Classification (GTDB taxonomy): domain Bacteria; phylum Bacillota; class Bacilli; order Paenibacillales; family Paenibacillaceae; genus Paenibacillus_AQ; species Paenibacillus_AQ piscarius. The sequence goes on along the minus strand of NZ_JAIEUI010000003.1, from coordinate 338,396 downwards.
TGAACCGGCGGACCATCCGCCGCCTGTTCAGCAACAAGGACTTCCGCGCCTATATTCTGAACAGGGACAACTATACCTGTTACTTCTGCGGCCTGTACGGGGACACCATCGACCATCTGCTCCCCCGCGCCAAGGGCGGGCATACTACGCCCGACAACTGTGTCTGCGCCTGCAACCTGTGCAATCAGACCAAAGCCGACCAGTCACTGGAGCAATTCCTGGGCCGGTGACGGCAGACTGGTAACGGATAGTAGAGTTCATACGAGGCTTAATCCGTGCGGTCCGCCCGCCAGCCTACCACGCGCCAACGCACCAGCACATTGTGTTCGGTTTTTCGCATACGTTTCGGCGAGAAATAGAAGGATAGTGTGTAGCGTGCAACATATACATTCTTATATTTTCAAAAAAACGCCCAGGCCAGAGCTGTCCAATTAGACAGCCCCGCCGAGGCGTTTGTTACAACCGGCTCCGCTTCAGCCGATGATATTCTTAACCCGTCCGACCTGCCCGTCAGCAAGCCGCACCTTGATACCATGCGGATGGCGGGGCGAGTTCGTCAAAATATCCTTCACCGTGCCCTGTGTAAGCTTGCCGGTGGCCTGGTCCTGCTTCAGTACAATCTCGACCTGAAGCCCGGAACGGATATCGGCTCTGACTTGCCCGTTCATATGCTTCTCCCCCTTCCGGGTAAATTGAATATAATAATTCCACTATGATGATAAGGATGAGACAGCTATGGCCTTTGGAATTAACCGGGATGAATTAGCCCGCTGGAAGCAGGCGGTTGCCGCAGGAGAGATTGCCTTCCTGACCCATTACTGGATCGACGAACGCTTCCCCGGAATCACCACTGTCACCAAGGTAGGCTGCAGCGATCTGCAGCGCCTGCGGGAATGGTGCAGGGAGCATGGCCTTCCGGCACAGTATATCCATAACCGTGAGCCGTTTCCCCACTTCGACCTCATGGGGCCGAAGCAGGCGGAGATTCTCCGACGGGAAGGGCTGTGGGACCAGCTGGAACGCTTCCGTCTGAGCTGAATTCGGCTGAATGCGGCTTAGTGCCGCCGATTCCGCTGAGTGCCGCTCCCTGAACCCTCCGGTTATTTGGTCTTGCGCAGGTCCTTCATAATCTGGCGGCCGGTCGGCGTCTGCGCCAGTCCGCCCCCGGCGGTCTCGCGGTGCTTCTCCGGCATGGCGGAGCCGACCTCCAGCATCACCTTGATCACCTCATCGGAAGGTATCACGCTGCGGACACCAGCCAGCGCCATATCCGCCGCTGCCAGCGCCGTTACCGCACCGAAGCCGTTGCGGACGATGCAGGGAATCTCTACAAGCCCGCCTACCGGGTCGCAGATCAGGCCCAGGGTGTTCTTCAGCGCGAGTCCTACTGCATGTACCGCCTGCGCCGGTGTCCCGCCGCGCATCTCGGTTAACGCTCCGGCCGCCATGCCGATCGCCGAACCGACCTCAGCCTGGCAGCCGCCCTCCGCTCCTGAGACGAAGGAATTATTTGCGATCACATAGCCGATTGCCCCGGCGGCAAACAGCCCGGAGACCATATAATCATCGTCCCAGCCGAAGCGCTCCTGGCAGCTCAGGAATACGCCGGGAATGATGCCGCAGGACCCTGCAGTCGGCGTGGCAATAATCCGTCCCATTGAGGCATTCACCTCGGAGACTGCCAGGGCATACGCCATAGCCTGGCCGGCCGGGCCGCCGAGACAAGGCTCATCTGCCGCATTATAAGCCGCCACCCGCTGGGCATCCAGTCCGGTCAGGCCGCTGCGCGAGGTGGTATCCTCCGTCAGGCCGCGCTGGACCGCCTCTTTCATCACGCCGTAATACTGCCGCATCGTGGCGAATTCCTGCTCCTTGGAGCGCCCGGATTCCGCGCTCTGCTCCTCCAGCATCAGCGCGCCGATGCCCAGTCCGCGCTCCCCGCATAACACAGCCAGTTCGCTGAGTGTTTGAAAATTCATGATGTGATGTCCTTCCCCTTCTGATCTTGTACATTATTCTCATTCAAATCAACCAGCTTGACTGTCTTCACGGCTGGCAGCGCCCGCAGATTCTGCAGCAGCTCCTGTGTGGCTGCCTCGTCCAGCTCCAGCACCGTCAAGGCGGCTCCGCTGCGGTTCTTCCGGTCCAGGGACATATGTCCGATGTTGAGCTGTCCGTTCCGCATCACATCCGTCACACTGGCGAGCACACCCAGATAGTCCATATGCTGAATCAGCACAGTCGGATACATGCCGGTCAGCTTCACACTGAAGCCGTCAATATCTACAATCTCAATATTGCCTCCGCCAATAGAAGTGCCGGTCAGCGTCAGCTCGGTCCCGCTCTCACTGCCGACCAGCCGCAGACGGACCGTATTGGGATGCGGGAACAGACCCGTCCCCTGGCCGAAAGTGACCTTCATTCCGGCCTCGGCGGCAAGCTCGATCGAATCGGGCAGCCGGGGATCGTCAGTCGCGAAATTAAGCAGCCCTCCGGCAATCGCGCGGTCAGTCCCATGCCCCTGATAGGTAGCGGCAAAAGAGCCAAAAAAGGTAACCTCCGCCTCCCGGGGCAACTCCCCCAGCACCTGCCTCGCCGCTCTGCCGATCCTTGCCGCCCCCGCAGTGTGCGAGCTGGACGGCCCGACCATCGCCGGACCAATAATTGAGAATACATCTTTAAAACGCATTGTTAACGTCTCCCGCTATTGAAATTGGGCAATGCACATAGAATGATGCCAATTCTTGCACAGCTCTTATATATTATACTGCTTCCGCAGTAAAGCTACACTATCACATCAGTTGTGACCTATCGGCAGTCTTGGGAGAACAGCACCAGTCCGTCCCGTTCCTGCCAGCCGGAGCCGGCCCAGAAGCTGCGCCCCAGGCTATTCCCCTCTATGACCATCAGGTGGCATTTCATAATGCCCTCCTCCCGGAGGCGCTCCAGACAGCGCTTGACCAGCTCACGCCCCGCGCCCTGCCCACGGCTGCTGCTGCTGACAGCGACATGGTACATATAGCCTCTGCGCCCGTCATGTCCGCACATTGCCGTACCCGCAAGGGTGCCGTCATCCTCTATACACACCTGGCTGATCCCCGGATTGCGCTCCAGGTAACGGAGGATCTCTTCACGGGAATCGACCTCGCTGAGACCCATCCCGTCTGTATTTTCCCATAAGTGATAAGCGGCTTCATAGTCCTCTGCAATCATAGATCTGTATAGCATGTATTCTCTCCCATTCTATAACTGTTGTATGTAATCGGGCGGCGCACCCTTCTCTGGGCTCATGCATACCATTATACGAAACAGCCCATAAGCAAGGAGGAGCCCCCAATGAACCCCGTATACCCCTATTACGGTGAAAAAACGGTCTGCCGTGTGCAGCCGATCGCATTTCCCCCGCAGCACCAGGACCGCCAGCCCGGGCTTGAGAGCCTGATGCAGCCCCTGCCCATCAGCGAGCAGCCTGAAGACCGCAAGGGACGCCTTCACGGAAAAACCGCGCTCATCACCGGCGGCGACAGCGGTATCGGAAGGGCGGCTGCGGTCGCTTTTGCCAGGGAAGGGGCTGATATCGCCATCGCATATTTGGATGAGGTCTCCGATGCCGCTGCCACCCAGCGCCGGATTGAAGAGCTTGGACAGCGCTGCCTGCGGATCGAGACCGACCTGCGCCACAAGGCTAACTGCTTCCAGGCGGTCGGGCACACTGTGCAGACCTTCGGCAAGCTGGACATCCTGGTGAACAACCATGGCGTGCAGTATCCGCAGAAAAGCATTCTGGATATCTCAGAGGAGCAGCTCTATCAGACGTACCGGACGAATATCTTCCCTTTCTTTTTCCTGACCCAGGCTGCCCTCCCGCACATGCGCCGGGGGAGCTGTATCATCAACACCGCATCCATCACCGCTTACCGGGGCCATAAAGAACTGATCGACTACTCCTCCACCAAAGGCGCGATCGTCTCCTTCACCCGTTCCCTGGCCCTCTCGCTTGCAGACAGCGGAATCCGGGTGAACAGTGTCGCTCCGGGGCCGGTATGGACACCGCTGATTCCCTCCAGCTTCTCCGCCGAGGAGGTCAGTGTCTTCGGGACAGAGACTCCGTTCAAGAGGGCTGCGCAGCCCTATGAGCTGGCAGGAGCCTATGTCTACCTGGCCAGCAGCGATGCTTCGTATGTTACAGGCACCTGCATTCATGTGAACGGCGGGGATATGGTCACGAGTTAGGCCTGGTCTGTTCGCGCCGGATATCCCCCTTATTTCGTTGGGATGCCTTGGCCCGGTTAATCCCCGTCCACCCCCATCTCCCCCCGAAAGGATGGTTAGTAATGATCCATGATAAGGATTACGATCTGCCCTCTGTCCGTCTGAACGCCGGCATGTACGCCCTGACCAAGCTGGCGGCGGCCGGTTTGACCTTCATTCTGGTCTCCCTGTTCCTGCTGGTCCATGGCTACGAGGATGGCATTCCCTCCGGCTGGCCTGTATCGGTGCCCTATGCCATTTACGCTTACGGCCTGCCTGCCGCCATTGTTGCCGATGCGCTGCTGCGCCTGTTCCGCTCTACCATGCTGAGCGCGGCGCTCGCCCTGTATGCCATAGCCGGCTATGGCGCGGGTCTGTGGCTGGCCTCGGAGCAGGGCGGCAGCGCCATAGCCTCCGGCCTGACCGGACTCGCCGTGCTCCTGGTGTTCCGTCTCGCCCAGATCGCCGGCGAGCGTTACCCGCTGCTGCTGCCGCTGTTCGCCTTGTTCATCCCGCTGCTTTGCCTGGTTGTGGTCTGATCCGCTGCCGGTTCGGCTCCCGGGATTCGGGTGCACTTGTGCTCCTCCTTTGCTCGCCTGGCTCACTTTCGGCAAGTTCAAGTGCATTATTGCACCTCATCCGGACAGTCTTGCTGACCCTAGCTACTCTTTATGCTTAGACATTGCCAATTACAGCGCCTCTATAATATCTCCGGCGATCAGCGCGGCGGGATGCTCCCGCTTCCGGGCGGCGCGTTCTCCGGCAAGCCCGTGCAGGTAGACACCGAACGCGGCGGCTTGCGCAGCGTCCAGCCCCTGTGCCAGCAGGCCGGCGATCATCCCGGTCAGCACATCGCCTGCGCCGCCGGTGCCCATTCCCGGATGCCCCGTGATGTTGATATAGGCCCGCCCTTCCGGCGTAGCGATCACCGTATGGGCCCCTTTTAGCACCAGGATCACCCTATGCTGCCGCGCAAATGACAGTGCCAGTCCGATCCGGTCCCGCTGCACCTCCGCAGCAGAAGTCCCCGCCAGGCGGGCCATTTCCCCGGGATGCGGGGTCAGAATGACCGGATGGCGGCGGCTCCAGGCCCCGTAATCCGCGTCCGCCAGTATATTCAGCGCATCCGCATCCACAATCAGGGGAACCCCGGTTCCCTCCCACAGTCTGCGGAGCCACTCTGTATCCCCTTTGAACCGGCCCAGCCCCGGACCGAGCGCCAGGCAATCGCGGCTGGCACTCAGCCGCAGCACCTCTGCATCCGTACCGTTAATCCACTCCCCGCTGCCCCCGGATACCGGGGCCAGCATCAGCTCCGGTGCGGCGCCGATTATATGGGGCAGCAGTCCCTCCGGCAGCGCCCAGGTGACCAGCCCGCAGCCGGCGCGCAGCGCAGCGCGGGCAGACAGCAGGCCTGCCCCGCTCATGCGCAGGCTGCCTGCGGCCAGCAGGACATGCCCGTAGGTGCCTTTATGGCCCTCGGGCGAACGGCGGCGCGACACATCCACCTGGAGCTGTGTCCGCAGGGTCTCCGGCGTCAGCAGGCTGGCCTGGACGCCGCTCTCGCGGGCCAGGGCCGCGGGGATGCCGATGGAGCGGACCACCACCTGCCCGGCGGCTCCCGCGCCGGGATATTGCACCAGCCCGCGCTTGAGGAACGCGAGGCAGACGGTCACCGCCGCATGAATGCAGGGCTCATGCGTCTGCCCCGTGTCCGCGTCCAGCCCGCTGGGGATATCCGCGGACACAATCGGTCTGCCGCTGGCATTCGCTGCGGCAATCAGCTCCGCATAGGCACCGCGCGGGGCGCCCGCGCTGCCGGTGCCAAGCAGCGCATCGACGATGCCGCTGCAGGCCGTAAGGTCCACGGCGTCCCTGCCCCAGACGGCGGCAGGAACGCCCAGGGCTGCAGCGGCATCCCGCTGCAGGGCGGCTTCGCCGGCCAGCGACTCGGGCGCGGCCGCGTATACCAGCGTGACGGCGATGCCAGCCTCACGCAGGTGCCTGGCGGCGGCGAGGCCATCGCCGCCGTTGTTGCCTTTGCCGGCGAGGACGAGCCAGTGCTCGCCGCCGGCCCCAGGCAAGGTCAGCGCTGCGTCCGCGCTGACCGAGAACCCCCGCGCTCCGCCGCCGCTGCCCTCGCCCGCCAGCCAGCCTCCCGCTCCATGCCTCTGTGCGCCGCCGCTGCCGCCTTCGCCCGCCAGTCCGCTTCCCGCTCCGCCGTCCACCCCGCCCGCGCCGCGCCGCTTGCAGAAGGCGATGACCTCCTCGGCAATGGCCCGCCCGGCATTCTCCATCAGCGCAATGGCCGGTATGCCCAGCCGCTCGATGGTATCGCGGTCCAAGGCCCGCATCTGCTCCGCTGTCACCACATCCACCAGCTCCAGCCTCCTTAGGTTTCTAGTAGCCCACAGTGAACCGGGCTCTGCTGAAATTCCCTTCCTCCAGCTCGTCTACAACGGCTACAGCGAAATCCTCAATACTGATGCTGCTCCGGCCGTCCTCATCCACAATCAGCCGGTCCAGGCCGATACGGAACTGGCCGGTACGGCGTCCGGCAATCAGAGCCGACGGCGGACTGAGATACGTGTAATCCAGCTCTGAGCCGCTGTAAATCTCGTAGGCATGGGCATGAGCGGAAGCAAGCGCCCGGAAGGATTCCGGGAACCCGGCAGTATCCATCAGCCATTCCCCCGATTCCGTCTTCAGGCTGCCTGCGCCGCCGACTACGATCAGCCGCTCCACGCCGGCGGTACGCAGCCCCGCCAACAGCGACTCCGCCGCCTTCAGCAGGTCATTCTCCCGCCCGGCCGCCGGGCCGAATGCACTGACCACCTCCCCATGCCCCCTTACGGCCGCTGCAACGGAGGCCGGGTCGAGAACATCCGCTGTCACCACCTGCAGCCGTTCATGCTGAATCCCGAAGGCCTCAGGCCTGCGCACTGCTGCTGTGACGTCATGTTTTCGGCGCAGCGCTTCCTCTACAATGGCGCTCCCTACTCTGCCGGATGCCCCAAACACTACAATATCCATGCTGTTCCTGCCTCACTTTCCTGTTTCCCATAGTATTTCATTCCTAATCTTGCTTCATGCCGCTTAGCGTGGCAGATACATCCCCTGTGAATCAGGCATGACCGGCTTGAACCCGAACTGGGCGTATAACCGGGCTGCCTCTCCGTCAGCGATAAGACTGATATATGCACGCTCCGGCACCTGCTCCAGGTATGCGCGGATTTCGCGCATGATGATTTTACCCAGTCCCCGCCCCTGGCAGGAAGGCTTCACAGCAATATCCGTCACCTGATAGAAACAGCCCCCATCACCGATTACCCGGCCCATGCCGACCAGTAACCCCTCTTCATACAGCGTCACCGCAAACATCGAATTCGGCAGCCCGACAGCCGCTCCCTCAGCACTCATAGGACTAAGCCCGGCTTCCTGCCGCAGGGCCAGATAATCTTCAACTGCAGGCTGCTCGTGCCGGATCTCCGGCTGTGCCGTTTGGTTCATGTTAGGTATCCTCCTCATCTTCCGCTATCTGATACCAATATAATGGACCCCGGGAACCCAGGCAAGGCGCGGCCCGATCTTCGCAGAAAATGAAACGTCCTTCCCCTCCCGGCGTACAATTACTCATAAATGCAGCTTAGCCAGCAACTCATGCGTCTGCGGGTTATTCTTAACCCCTGTCCTTGGGTAAACTGTGAATAGCTTAATACCATGAATACGGGAAAGGTTGGTGAACAGGATGTCGCCTGTTGGAAAATTATTTAAATGGGGAACCTTCGCTTACGAGGCGTTTCTGGCCCTGCCGGTCATCGGCGGAACGTTTGTGCTTGCCAATGCGTGGGCCCCGCTGGGAATTGCTTTTCTGCTCCATGCGGTAGCAATTATCATTCTGCTGAGGGAAGGCGGATCGATCATCGGCAACGCGCTTGGGGTTATTACCTCGCTGGTGGCCTGGATTCCTTTTATCGGCTGGTTCATGCACGCCATTACCGCCCTCATCCTTCTTGTAGAGGGAATCAGCGGATCACGTCGCAATACACGGTACTAAGGGCACTCTCACTCACTAATAACTGAACAATGAAAGGAATCCCATTATGATCAAAGGATTATATGAGGCACATCTCCCCGTTTCCAACCTGGAAGCATCCATTGAATTCTATCAAAGGCTCGGACTGAAATTTGCCTGGCGCGATGAGGATACCGCCTTTTTCTGGATTGTAGAGGGCCGGAGCTGGGTCGGACTTTGGGAAGGCAAGGAGGTAGAGACCCCTTACCATCCTTCTCTGAGGCATATTGCCTTTGAGGTTACTTATGAAGATCTCAAGCATTCGCTTAGCTGGCTGAAATCGATCCAGATTGAGGCTGTTCCTTTCGGAAGAAGAACCACGGTTGAACCCTTTGTCCGCCCCAATCAGGGCAATGCCTCCGTGTACTTCAATGATCCCGACGGCAACAGTCTGGAGCTGATGTGTCATGTAGAGGTTCCCGAGAAGCTGAAGACGGTCACAACCAAGCTGTCGTTTGAGGAATGGGAGCACATGCGCTCGTTGTGAGCAGCCACAGCTTCCATTTACGTAAAAAGACCTCCGATTGGTCACCCAATCGAAGGTCTTTTACATTATCCCCGCCCCCCGGAGCGGATATCGGTCCGCCGGCTGCCGGGATCTCCACTACTGCGGGGAGTAGCGGCACCGTTCCCGAAGCGCTTACGCTCCGTCCGCTCCATCTGTACAATTTGGCCTTCATGCACCACAATGTGCAGTGAACCGAATTCCATATCATCGAGAAGCTCTCTGATCCGGGCCAGCCATACCTCATCCACTTTCAGCGGTTTTGCCATCCGCAGGCCTCCCTTTCCCCGGGCAAGGGGCATTTTCAATAATAACCGTTTTTACCGACATGTTTACTAAGGATTAACTTAGCACGCCCCCCTGAAGCTGTCAATGAGGATTTTGGCGTACAAGCAGGCTCTTCACGATCATCGTTACCAGCGCCAGCAGAAGCAGCAGTGAGGCCACGGCGAAGGAGGCTGAGAACTGATACTCGTTATACAGAATCTCAACATGCAGCGGCAGCGTGTTGGTCTCACCGCGGATATGCCCGGACACGACGGACACTGCACCGAACTCGCCCATCGCCCGCGCGTTGCAGAGAATAATGCCGTACAGCAGCCCCCACTTGATATTGGGCAACGTCACGCGCCAGAAGATCTGCCAGCCATGTGCCCCGAGCGTAATGGCGGCTTCCTCCTCCCGGGTGCCCTGATCCTCCATCAGCGGAATCAGCTCGCGGGCCACGAACGGGAACGTAATGAACAGCGTAGCCAGGATGATCCCCGGCAGGGCAAACACAATTTTGATGTCATGGTCGCTCAGCCACGGGCCGAACCAGCCGTGCGAGCCGAACACCAGAATGAAGATCAGCCCGCCGATCACCGGAGATACGGCAAAGGGCAGGTCGATCAGCGTGATCAGCAGGCCTTTGCCGCGAAACCGGAACTTGGTGACCGCCCACGCCGCCGTGATGCCAAACACTGTGTTCAGCGGAACGGTAATGGCAGCGACGAGCAGGGTCAGCTTCAGCGCCGAGGCGGCATCCGGGTCGGTCAGTGCGGCCCAGTAGACATCCAGCCCCCGCTTCAGCGACTCCACCAGTACAATCGCCAGCGGCAGGACAATCAGCCACAGCATGACGAGCCCGGCCAGGGAGAGCAGCAGCCATTTCACTGCCCGGGACTCTGTCGCCGGTGAGGACGAAGTCCTTGTTCCCGGACTCCGCCCGGCCACACGCAAGGGAACCGTACCAGCCATAGTGATTCCTCCTTCTTCCTTAAAAGCTTAACGCGCGCTCTTCCGCATCCAATGCTGAAGAGTGTTAATCACCAGCAGCAGCAGGAAGGAGAGCAGCAGCAGAATCAGGGCCACCGCGGTTGCTCCGGCATAATCGAACTGCTCCAGCTTCGACATGATCAGCAGCGGGGCAATCTCTGTGCGCATCGGCATATTGCCGGAGATGAACACGACGGAGCCGTATTCGCCGATGCCCCGGGCGAAGGCCAGGGCGAAGCCGGTCAAGAGCGGAGGCAGCAGCTCCGGCAGAACAATCCTCAGGAAGGTTCTGCCGCGTCCGGCCCCCAGCGTCGCTGCCGCTTCCTCCATGTCCCGGTCCAGCTCCTCCAGCACCGGCTGCACCGTGCGGACCACAAAGGGGATGCCGATAAACATCAGCGCCAGCGTGATGCCCAGCGGCGTGAACGCCACCTTGATGTCCAGCGGTGCCAGCAGCGCGCCGATCCAGCCGTTCTGGGCATAGAGCGCGGTCAGCGCTACACCGGCTACAGCGGTCGGGAGGGCGAACGGCAGGTCGATCAGGGCGTCGAAGATTCTTTTGCCGGGAAATTCGTAACGCACCAGCACCCAGGCCAGCAGCAGCCCGAGGACGGCATCAATCAGCGCCGCTCCTGCGGCTGTACTAAGACTGACACGATAGGAAGCCAGCACGCGGGCATCTGTCGCCACATCCCAGAATTTGGCCCAGCTCAACCCGGTTGAATTGAAGAGCAGCGCGGACAGCGGCAGCAGTACAACCAGACTCAGATACAATACGCTGAACCCCATCGTCATCCCGAACCCCGGCAGCAGTCTGCGCTGCGGTCTTGTTTTTATAGCAGCATTGGTGGCATTCATACGCCCGTTCCTCCTCCCGCCTTCGGCTTATGCGCCGATCAGCTTCCAGGCACGTAGATCTGGTCGAAGATTCCCCCGTCATTGAAGTGCTTCTCCTGGGTCTCCTTCCAGGTGCCGAATTTATCCGCAAGCGTGAACAGCTTGATCTCCGGGAACTGGTCCTTGAACTGCTCCTTCACACTATCCAGCGTCGGGCGGTAGTAGTTCTCGGCGGCAATCTTCTGTCCTTCCTCGGAGTAGAGATATTTCAGATAACCTTCCGCTACCTCGCGGGTTCCTCTTTTATCGACAACCTTGTCTACCACCGCTACCGGCGGCTCCGCCAGGATGCTCTCCGAAGGGTTCACAATCTCGAATTTGTCCGGTCCCAGCTCCTTGATGGACAGATAAGCCTCATTCTCCCAGGCGATCAGCACATCACCGATGCCCCGTTCCACGAAGGTTGTGGTCGAGCCGCGCGCCCCGGTGTCCAGTACAGGCACATGCTTGAACAGATTCTGCACGAATTCCTTGGCTTTGGCTTCATCATTATTATTGTGGTCCAGCGCATATCCCCAGGCCGCCAGGTAATTCCAGCGCGCACCGCCTGAAGTCTTGGGATTCGGAGTGATCACCTCAACACCCTCCTTCAGCAGATCCGGCCAGTCCTTGATGCCCTTCGGGTTGCCTTTGCGCACAAGGAAGACGATGGTCGAGGTATACGGGGAGCTGTTATGCTCATATTTACTCTGCCAGTCAGCGCCGATAAGTCCAGCGTCCTGAAGGGCATCAATGTCATACCCGAGCGCCAGCGTAACTACATCGGCTTCCAGGCCATCAAGTACCGCACGGCTCTGCTTGCCTGAACCGCCATGCGACTGCTTCACCGTCACCTTCTGGCCGTTCTCCTGCTCCCAATAGGCGGCAAAAGCTTTGTTGTAGTTCTCATACAGCTCGCGTGTTGGATCATAAGATACATTAAGTAATTCAACCGGCTCTTTAGCTGCCGTCTTGGCTGCCTCCGGTGTAGCCGATGCATTCGCTGCCGGCGCTTCTGTTGCCGTCCCCGGACCATTCCCCGCCCCCGCGCTTCCCGCATTGTTATTGCCGCAAGCCGTAAGCCCTGCCGTCAATACAAGTGCGAATCCGGCGAGAAGCCCCTTCTTGATTCCTTTCCTCATCACAACCACTCCCCCGTTTATAATCTTCTGGCACAAAAAGACGCAGGAAAGCCTGCTTGCGGCAAGTCAAACCGGTCCTATAGACACGTATCTGCGAGCCTGAAGCAGGCGTTCCTCCGTCTGTACGGTAAGAACTTATTTGATTATTCCTACCGACTTAGTAGGTTATGGGAATATAATACTGAAAGCTCCCCGTGCTGTCAAACCTTTTTTTCAGAATGAAAAAAACTTCGCCTACAGGTAAGGAATGCCCGTACACACTCGCGCGGCATGAGGCGGATGTAGGTACCCCCGCGCGAGTCCATTGTGATCGGTTTTTCGATTACACTCGGCGCATCCCCGAATGATTTAAAAGCTAAGGTGACGGCAGTTCCTGTAAGACCCACTTGTCATTGGCAGCCCAAAGTAATATTATTGCTACATCTTATGGAAGCAAATTGGATTGCCATTATAGAGCATGCATAGAGTGAGTTGATAGGCGGAGGACTGCCGGTCCCGGCAGCCTAAGCAACCGCAGATGTCGGGAGGGGGATCAGCATGGGAATGAACATAGAATACGCTCCCGCGCCGCAGGGACCGCGGCTGCACAGGCGTATTCTCAGCGGAACAGGCAGACGCATTGCACAGACCTACCGGTACGATACCACACTGTGGAGAATGGCGCTCAGCGGCCCATGGATATTATGTATTCTGGCTTGTTCAATCGCCGTTATGGGTATTCCTACTGGGCTCGGAAGCGCAGCGGATATCATCCTGGCGGCCGGGGCAGCAACGCTGGGAATGGCACTTGCAGGCAATCTCCTGGCCGTCCTGCTCGCCTTAACCGGCCTGCGCATCCCGCGGCTGTTCACGGGGTCGTGGCTCAGTGCCTTCGGTGTAGTGCTGCTGGTTCTGTATTTCGGCGGGCTGGAGCTTGAGGCTGCAGCGGTTATTGCGGGCATCGGTGCCCTGGCCAGTGCCATAGGCGGACTGGCGGCCGGTCTATTGCGGACCCGCAGAAGCCTTACCGGCGGATTGCTGGCTATGGTACTGGTGCTGTCACCTTTCGCACTGGCCTACGGGTACGGGACAGGGAAACCTACGGATGCCTTGCCTTCCCTCCAGACCATAGCTGCAGCGGGCAAGGTGACGCCGCTCATTGCCCCTGATCCCTCTAAGCCGGGAGATCACTCCTTCAACACCTTCACCTACGGCAGCGGCCAGGATCTGCACCGCAAGGAATACGGAAGCGGAGCAGCATTAATCTCCGCTCCGGCGGACGCCTCTGACTATATCTCATCCTGGCCCTCACTGCGCACGCTATTCTGGGGATTCGATCCCGGGACGCTTCCGCTGAACGCCAGGGTATGGATGCCGGACGGGGACGGACCTTATCCATTGGTGCTTATGGTTCACGGCAACCATATGATGGAGGATTTCTCCGAGGACGGCTACGCCTATCTTGGTGAATTGTTAGCCAGCCGGGGCTTCATTGCCGTAACCCTGGACGAGAATTTCCTGAATTACTCGGCCTGGTCGGGCATCCCGGACAATGACTATAAGGTGCGGACGTGGATGATTCTGAAGCATCTGCAGCAGATCGCCAGCTTCGCGGAGGAGCCCGGCACTCCCTTCTACCAGAAGGTAGACTATGACCATACTGCACTGCTGGGCCACAGCCGCGGCGGCCAGGCGGTAGCAATGGCGGCGGACGCTACACGCTGGTTCACCGGTGATCCGGCGCTGGAAGCGGCCCGGCAGTTCCACATTACTTCCGTGGTAGCTCTGGCGCCTACGGATAAAGCAATTGACAGCAAGCAGGCCACCCTGCGGGATGTGAGCTATCTGACGCTGCAGGGCGCCCGTGACGGCGATGTGCATGACTTCTACGGAGACCGGCAGTATATGCGCTCCTCCTATACCGGCAATACCGCTGCCTTCAAAAGCTCGCTCTACATCGCCGGTGCCAACCACAGCCAGTTCAACAGCGATTGGGGGCTCTATGACCAGACGCTGCCCGCCGGCCTGTTCCTGAACCGCGCGCAGATTATGGACGGGGCGGAGCAGCGGCAGATTGCCATGGTCTATGTCTCTGCATTCCTGGAGACCACCCTGCACGGGAAGACGGAATACCGGCCGCTGTTCCGGGATTACCGCAGCGGGGCGCAGTGGCTGCCGGACACCGCCTACTATAACCGCTTCCAGAGCGGTGCGCATCTGACGGTCGCCGACTATGAGGAGGACCGTAAGCGGGACACCGTGCGGGGCGGCACAGCCGCAGCGGAGGGCCTGCGCTGGACCGAGGAATCTGCCAAAGACCGCGAAGCGAACAACAAGCCCTCATACGGCGTCGTTCTGGAACGCAGTGGCAGCCCGGACGGGCAGTCCGAGACCTCTGAAACAGCCTACAGCATTACGCTTAGTGACACCTTCATCAGCAGTCTGGCAGAATCGGCAGCAGAGGGGCTGACCTTCTCGCTGGCGAACCGGAATGGGGATGAAGAGGATAGCGAAGCTGCCCTCACCCCGGAGGTGGAGGTGGAGCTGACGGACAGCAATGACGCTGCGGCCAGGCTTCCCCTGGATGAAGCCGCCGATATTCTGCCGTTGCCGCAGACCGAGTTCACGGTCAGCCCGTGGCTGGAGGAACGGATCATGGACGGCAAGTTCGGGGACCGCACAGAGCCCGTATTCCAGACCTACGAGCTGTCGTTCGAGCGGTTCCTCGAAGAAGAGCCTGCGCTTGATACCGGGATGCTGACAGAGATCACCTTCTATCTGCAAGGGGAAGGCGACAAGATTATGCTGGATGATATCGGATTCTATGAACGGGAAGACTCCCTGGAGGGAGCGTATTAAGCAGCAATTATACAATTCTAAATGTATGGTTTTCACACAGATTCGCCGCACTTGCCTTCATAAGCTCTACACCATCACCAACAGCCCCCTCCCTGCCGGACACGGCGGGTAGGGGGCTTTGTCATCGTAGCAGGCTAATCCAAGGCAACCAGGCAGACCGGTGCCGTCACGTCCAGCTCGTTGCCGGTCGGGATCAGCCGGCCGGTCTCGCTGTCGATGCGGAAAGAGACGATATTGCCGCTGTTCTGGTTGGCGGCAAGCAGCATGCCGCCAATCAGGGCGAAGTTGCGCGGGGTCCGTCCCCCCGAGATCACCCAGTCTTCCGCTTCCAGGAGACCTGTCGCGTTATCAATATGGAACAGGGCGATGCTGTCATGCCCGCGGTTGGACACATAGAGGTAACGCCCGCAGGGCGATACATGGATATCCGCAGCCGTATCATCGCTTCCGGCGGTATAATGCTCCGGAAGGCTGCTGATATGCTGCAGCAGCTTCAGGTCTCCCCTGGACTCATCAGCCGCAAATACACTCACTGTATTGTTCAGCTCATTGACCAGATAGAACCACTGCCGGGAAGGATGCACCGCCAGGTGGCGCGGCCCTGAGCCTGGAGGCAGCCCCACTTCGCGGTGCGTCACGAGCTTTCCGTCCTCTACACGGTAGATCACGATCTGATCCAGGCCGAGATCACAGACCAGCACATGCTTCCCTGACTGATCCGGGATGACGGAATGCGGGTGGGGGGCCTCCTGGCGGTCGCTGCGGATACCGGAGCCTTCATGCTTCACCTGGGAGGACATCGCCTGCAGTGACCCGTCCGGGTTCAGCGGGAATACATTAACGTTGCCTCCCATATAGTTGGATACGAATATGTAATTATCCTGCGGAGCTACGGAGACATAACAGGGTGCGCCGCCCCCGGTAGCCCGGCCGCCCAAGAAGTGAAGCGCCCGGCTGGCGGGATCAACGGCATAGGCGCGAACCTCCCCCTCCTCCTGTTCACTCACTGCATATAACACTGTACGTGAAGCATTAAGCGCCAGATAGGAGGGGTTATCAATGCCTGAAGTTCCGCCCAGAACCCTCATCTCTCCCGTCTCTTTATCCAGCGCGCCGAGCAGTATAGCTTTTTCCTTGTTCCCATTATACGTCCCGATATAGAATAACACTTCATTAGGCTGGTGCATGGCAGCGGCTCCTTCACATGTATGTTCTGAATTTTACTATAACATGTTTATGTACCCGTTCCCTTATCCGGATTAAACAGCATAAATATGGACACACTGAAATACTAATTAGAGGCCGGCGGCAATATTTGACACTTGGTTTAAACGCCGAGCATGCGGTTAATAGTAGTCATCGAAGACAACAAACACACAAAAGGAGCTGAAGTACAATGAGTTTACTATGGATGTTGATTGTTGGTGGCGTAATTGGTTGGCTGGCCGGTCTGATTATGGGCAGAGATATTCCGGGCGGCATTATCGGCAACATTATCGCAGGTATTCTCGGTTCATGGCTTGGCGGAATGCTGCTGGGAAGCTGGGGACCTAAGATCAGCGACTACTATGTGTTCCCTTCATTGATCGGTGCTATTGTCCTGATCTTTATCGTAAGCCTGATTATGCGTTCGGTTGGCGGACGTAGCCGTTCTTAAGACCAATGGCAGCCTTCTCACCTGAAGCTGTCGATACCATATTTGCTGATCAGACCCGCCAGGGTTACAACCTGGCGGGTCTGCTTGCGTGTGCATTCTGAAATGGCTCCATGATCTGCTATAATGAAGAAATAAGTGATCCATATCACAGAGAGGAATGTGAACGATGGGCAATATCAATCCCTCCCTTTTGCATGTCGGTTCGACTGTAGGAGCTATATTTATGGCGCTCATGGTTATTTTCATCCGCCTGAAGGCCAGCGCCCGCCCGGTAACTATCCGCAAAATCTGGATTCCGCCGCTCGGCATGTCCACCGGCTTCGCCATGTTCGTAGTCCCGGAGGTCCGCTTTCCGTGGTGGTGGGCAGTGACAGCTTTTTTGGTCGGCTGGTTTATTTTTGCCTATCCGCTGATCCGCACGACGAAGTTTGAAGAACGGGAAGGTCTGGTCTATGCCCAGCGCTCCAAGAGCTTCGCCTTCATCCTGCTGGGACTGCTGCTGATCCGCACTCTGCTCCATGAGTTCATCAACCAGTATGTATCCGTTCCGCAATCCGGCGGACTGTTCTTCATTCTGGCGTTCGGGATGATTCTGCACTGGAGGGTGTTCATGTATAGACACTACACTCAGATGGTGCCGGCCAAAGCCCAGCTCCCGCAGTCCTGAGGACGGGATACATATTTCTGCAACAGCCTGTCAACAGCACAGCGTCTGTGTTCACCTGCCTGACATTCAGCTTCCCAAGTGCCCGCGATCTGCATATTCTATATCAACAAGCCCGGATCAAGCTGACCCTTCATGTCAATTATGTCTAAATTTGCGGAGGGTCCAGCAGGTTTTTTCTCTCCTATGTCAGGTAACTTACGATGAGATCCGTTAGAATAGAAGCCGGGTATACCTATTAGAGAGCGGGGACAGGCAATTGAAAAGTAAATCGAGAAAAGTAGCGATCGTCGGCTCCGGCATGGTTGGCTCCAGCTGCGCCTATTCCATGGTGAATCAGGCCGTCTGCGATGAGATTATGATGATTGACCGCACGTATGACCGTGCGATGGCACAGGCGCTGGATCTCTCCCACTGCATGGATTTCACCGGAACGCGCACCAAGGTCTATGCAGGCACCGCCAGCGACTGCGCAGGAATGGATGTTGTCATTCTGACGGCAGGCGCCAATCCCAAGCCGGGGCAGACCCGGCTTGATGTGCTGGATGCCGCCGCTGTCATCACCCGGGAGATTATTACCGAGATCATGGACGGGGGCTTCGACGGCATCTTCGTTGTCGCGGCCAACCCTGTAGATATCGTGACCTATCTGGTATGGCAGATATCGGGACTGCCGCGTCACCGCATTATCGGCACAGGTACCTCCATTGACTCCTCGCGGCTGAAGACGCTGCTGTCAGAGGTCTTCACTATAGACCCGCGCAGCGTCAACGGCTATGCGCTTGGCGAACACGGGGAGTCCCAGTTCGTGGCCTGGTCCCATGTCACCATCGGCGGCAAGCCGCTGCTGCAGATTATGGAGCAGCACCGCGAGCGCTTCAGCACCCTGGACCTGGAGGATATCGCCCGCAAAACAAAAGATGCCGGGTGGGAGATTTTTACCCGCAAGGGCTCAACCCACTTCGGCATCGGCAGCGCACTGGCCTATATTACACGTTCCATTCTGAATGACGAGCACAAGATCATCGCTGTATCCGCGATTCTGGACGGCGAATACGGGCAACGCGGCGTCTGTGCCGGGGTCCCGGCGATCATCGGCAGCGGCGGCATCCAGGAGCTGCTTGAGCTGAACCTCAGCGAGGCTGAGATGGCAAAGTTCCACGCCTCCTGCAGCATTATCCGCAAGGGGATCGACAGCCTGACGCTGGAGGAGCAGCTCTAAGCCGCGGCTTACTCTACCTGGAACTTCTCAATCTCACTCCGCAGCTCGCCCATGAGCTGGTTCAGGGACTCCGCCGAGGTAACGACCTGGTTCATCAGGTTGCGCTGCTCTGTAGAAGCGTCTGCCACCATCTCGGCACTCTCGGCCGACTCCCTGGCAATAATCAGCATGTCGGCGATAGAGGCCGTAATCTCTTCAGTGCCCGCCGACATTTGCTCATTCACCGCAGAGACGTCCTGAATCTGCAGCGAGACCTCACGGATTGAGGAACGGATATGGTCGAAGGAGGTGCCGACATTTTGCATTTTGCCCATGCCGTCACCGATTTCTGCAATACTGTTCTCCATGGAGACAGCGGCGGCTCTGGTCGAGTCCTGAATCTGGCGGATTAACTCCACAATGTTCCCGATGGCGCTGTTGGTGCGCTCCGCCAGCTTCTTCACTTCGTTCGCCACCACCCCGAACCCGCGTCCGTGCTCGCCGGCTCTGGCGGCTTCAATCGAAGCGTTCAGCGATAACAATCCCGTCTGATTCGAGATCTCCGAGATCACATCGACGATCTGCCCGATCTGCTCGGATTGTCCGGTCAGGTTACTGATCAGTGCCGACGTCTCCTCTGCTGCCCCGGTGATTACAGTCATCTGCGCAAGTGTCGATTGAATCTCTATGTACCCGTTCTCTACCTCCGTACTGACAGCTTCTGCCTGGTCTGATACATTGACGGAGGATTCCGCAATCCGCTGCAGCCCGATCGCCATCTCTTCCGTTGCCCGTGCCGCCTGCTCTGAGCCTTTGAACTGCTCGCCCATGCCATGGGCCACATCCTGGGCTACCGTCTCGATCTCTGCCGATGTATTGGAGGATTGGCTGGCGTAGTTCAGCACACCTTCGGCTGAGACTGCAACTTGTGCTACGGTAGCATCAATTTTGCCGACAATGCCGGAGAGCGAGCCGATCATATCATTAATGCTCTGGCTCATCAGGCCGATTTCATCACCAGACCGCACAGCCACCCGTTCGCTGAGATGTCCTTCAGCCACCCGCTTCATCACGGCGGAGATTCCCTTAATCGGCTTCACCAGCAGACGGGTCAGGTACAGCGCTACTCCAATGACCACCAGCATCACCGCGGCCAGGAACAGAACGGATATGGTCTGGGCGGAGGTGACGTTGGCCATAATCTCGCTGGCGGGAACTGTAATCAGCAGCTTCCAGTCTGTGCCGGGAACCGTATGGAAGTAGGTGATTACCTGCTTGCCGTCCTCTCCCTTGTATGCCTCAGAGCCGGATTCCCGGGCAAGGATACGCTCTACCGCCTGCTTCAATTCCGGGGTCTTCGCATAGTCCGTAATATTCTTGCCGATCCGCTGCGGGTCCGAGTAGGCGTAGTAGTCCCCTTTTCCCGAAATAACGTACCCGTAACCGGTATCGCCCACATGAATATTCTTGCTCATCTCCTTCAGAATGTCAGGGGTCACCGAGAAGGCGATGCCTCCCGCAAACTGATTGTTCTTATCCACCGCCGGCACGAAGACCGGAATAATATATTTATTCAGCTGTTCCAGAAAAGACATCTCCGCGACAGCCGGGGCAAGCGTGGACTTGGCCTGCTGGAGGTAGGCGGACTTGCTGATATCTGCGGTAAGCTTGAGCGCATTCGCCAGAATCCCTTCCTTATTAATAACACTGTAGCCTTCGGACTGGGTATCGCTCTCTTCCAGCACCTTAATCACCGGAAAAATCGTATCCGGCCGTGACATGTCGAACTCCGGATGCTGCTTGATCAGCTCCTGCACTGCGGATGTTTTGGTGGTCAGCCACTCCTCAATCCGTACCGTGTTCATCTCCAGGATATTCTGCGCCCGCTCCTCGCTGTCATCCCGGGTCACCCCTCCGAAGTACTGCATGAAGAAGAGCGTCGCCCCGATGAGCGGCACAATCGCCACCGCCACAATGGCAATCGACCATTTGCTTTGCAGCGATAGAGCTTTTCCTTTCCTTACATTCATTTTCAGTTTGGACCGTACTTTTGCCTCATCCACCGCCAAATCCCCCTAAAAACGCATTGTAATCTTCCATATGCTGTAAAACCTTATTAATATATCGGCATAAATAGACAAAAAACATAAGTGATCCAATAAAAAATAAGCCTCCAGTCCCAATTTCTAGGATCTGCGAGGCTTACTTTTTCATAATTCTTTCATCATTTATAAATCGTCAGCCGCTGCTCAGGCCAGCTTGCCCGATGCCGGCGGCAGCTGTAAGGCGCGCATACTGTTCAGCACCGCGAGTACGGTAACCCCGACATCGGAGAAGACTGCCTCCCACATCGTGGCAATGCCGAACGCCCCCAGGATCAGGAAGACGGCTTTGACCCCCAGCGCAAAAGCAATATTCTGCCACACAATGCGCCGTGTGCGCTTAGCAATGCCGATCGCATCTGCTATCTTCGAAGGCTCGTCGGTCATAATAACAATGTCGGCCGCTTCAATCGCCGCATCCGAACCCAGACCGCCCATGGCGATTCCGACATCCGCTCTGGCCAGCACGGGAGTATCGTTGATGCCGTCCCCGACAAAAATCATTTTCTCGCGCGGCCCCTTCTCCCGCTCCAGCCGCTCAATCGCCGCTACCTTGTCCCCCGGCAGCAACTCGGCATGAATCTCCTGAATCCCCAGCTGCCGGCCCACAGATTCCGCTACCGGAGCGGCGTCGCCGGTCAGCATCACCGTCTTGCGGATGCCCAGCGCGTTCAGAGCCTGAATGGCCTTCAGTGAATCTTCCTTCACTTCATCGGCGATCACAAGATAACCTGCGTAGACCTTATCCACAGCGACATGGACAATCGTTCCATGCTGCTCCGGCGTCCGGCTCTTGATCCCTTCACGCTCCATCAGCCGCGCATTCCCGGCCAGCACTGCCTTGCCCTCTACCGTGACGGCGATGCCGTGCCCGGAGATCTCGTTATAGTCGGCAATGGCTTCACCGGGAATAGCTTCGCCGTAGGCCGTACGGATGGATTCGGCAATCGGGTGACTGGAATGGCTCTCTGCATAGGCTGCGACCCGCAGCAGCTCCTCCGCTGTGAAGCCTTCAGCCGGCACATTGCCGGTCACGGTGAACTGGCCTTTGGTCAGCGTCCCCGTCTTGTCGAATACCACCGCCTTCACATCGTTCAGGGCCTCCAGATAATTGCTGCCCTTCACCAGAATACCGCTGCGGGAGGCGGCGCCGATACCGCCGAAGAAGCCGAGCGGAATGGAGACGACCAGTGCACAAGGACAAGAGATTACGAGGAACACAAGCGCACGGTAGATCCAGTCCGAGAAGGTTGCTCCGCTCAGCACCAGCGGCGGAACCACGGCCAGCAGCAGTGCAGTAATGACTACTACCGGCGTGTAACCACGCGCGAATTTGGTAATGAAATTCTCCGTCTTCGCTTTGTTATTGGTGGCGTTCTGCACCAGCTCCAGAATCTGCGACACCGCCGACTCACCGAAGTCCTTAGTCACCTCAATCGTTATAACCCCGTTACGGTTAATGAATCCGCTCAGCACCTGGCTGCCCGGCTGGGTGGAACGGGGAACGGACTCTCCGGTTAATGCTGAAGTGTCCATCATGGCGCTGCCTTCAAGAATAATGCCGTCCAGCGGCACCTTCTCACCCGGCTTCACTACGATGCTGTCTCCCACACGCACCTCTTCCGGGGACACCTTACGAAGATTGCTGCCCTCCTTCAGGTAGGCATATTCCGGCCGGATATCCATCAGCGCTGTAATCGAACGGCGTGACCGGTTGACCGCCATACCCTGGAACAGCTCGCCCACCTGATAGAACAGCATTACGGCGACGCCCTCCGGATATTCGCCGATGGCGAACGCCCCGATGGTCGCCAGCGCCATCAGGAAGTTCTCGTCAAACACCTGGCCCCGGATGATATTCCGGGCGGCCGACAGCACCACCTCGCCGCCGACGATCAGGTAGGCGGCCAGGAAGATCAGCAGCTCGGTGATACCGCTCACCGGCAGGAACATCCCGGCGGCGGCCAGCACCGCGCCGCCGCCCAGCCGGAGCAGGATGCGGCGGGTATCGCCGGCTCCGTGCTCGTGGCTGTGCCCGTGGCCATGTCCATCGTCATGGCTGTGGGCGGAAGCGGCGGCCTTGGCATGGGAATGGCCGCCTGCGTGGGAATGCTCATGTCCGTCTCCATGAGCATGGGCATGATCATGTTCATGACTGTGCGGCTCCCCGTGGGCATGAACATGATCGTGGCCTTGAGCGGCCACGCGGCGTACCTGGGCCGCACCGCCTGCGGGGTTCTTGACCGCCCGCGCAGCGGGAACCTCGCGCAGCTTCACATGCGGCTCAAGCTTCGTCACCGTCTGCTGTGCCTGATCGGCAATCTCATCCGACGATGCAGCCGCTGTCTCCAGCATCATAGTCTTTGTGGCGAAGTTGACCGAGCAGGAGGAGACCCCCTCGATCTTCTTGACTTTATTCTCAATCTTCATGGCACAGTTCGCGCAGTCCAGTCCATCCAGTATCCATTTCCGTTTCACATTACCTTCAGCCGTACTCAAATGACTCATCTCCCTTGATTATTGCTATATATGAGTATTTGTTCATATGTTAACTTACACACATTATATTCCCCTGAAACCTGAAGTGTCAATGCACGCTGCGCATAAATTATGGCAATTTCGGAGACAACAAGCGGAAACGGCTTCGCTGGCCTTTTTACAAACGTTATCGTTTCATTGGTAATGATAAGGATAGGTTATCGGGTGGAACATATATAGATGAACCGTGCTCTCCAGGTCTGTATTATCGTTCTGTATCAATCTGTATATATGGATAGGATGAGCTTCTTGCGGGGTGATGATTCTTATAGATTCTTGTTGATGAGTCTAAACCTATAGAATTGGCTTGAAATTTGCGGGAAGGCATTATAATATTAACATATGAGCAATCATTCATATGTTATCTGAAAAGAGGTCATTCCGATGAGTCATACCCATTCACACCCATCACACACAGATTCGCATTCTGATTCACGTCACCAATCAAGCTCAGCTTCCCGTTCACATCAACATTCACATTCCGGTTCGCACTCACATGGACATTCTCATTCTCACTCGCACTCCCATTCCCATGCACCGGACAATAAGAAAGGTCTGCTGATCGCCCTGATCATCACCGGCGGCATTATGTTCCTCGAATTCTTCGGCGGCCTGGTGACCGGCAGTCTGGCGCTGCTGTCGGACTCGGGCCATATGCTCAGTGACACCGCTTCACTGGCCTTGAGTCTGGTCGCCATGATTATGGCCGTAAGACCGGCCTCGCCTAAGAATTCGTACGGCTTCTTCAGATTCGAGATTATGGCCGCACTCTTCAACGGAGTGACCCTGTTCGTCATCTCAGGGTTCATTATCTGGGAGGCCTATCAGCGCTTCTTCGAGCCTCCGGCTGTCGCGAGCGGCTCCATGATGCTGATCGCCTCTGTCGGCTTGCTGGCCAATCTGGTCAGCGCCTGGTCGCTGATGCGCAGGAGCGGCGCGAAGGACAACATCAATATCCGCAGCGCATATTTGCACATTATCAGCGATGCCTTAGGCTCCGTTGGCGCTCTGGCCGCCGGTCTGATCATGAGCCTGTTCTCCTGGTATGTCGCCGACCCGATTATCAGCGTGCTCGTGGCACTGCTGATTCTGCGAAGCGCCTGGGGCGTCATCAAGCAAGCCTTCCATATTCTTATGGAAGGAACCCCGCAGGCGGTGAATTTACAGGAAGTACGCGAAGCGCTTCTGGCCATTGAAGGCGTTACAGAGGTGCATGACCTGCATATCTGGACCATCACCTCCGGGATGGATGCCGTAAGCGGCCATCTGCGGATCGCGGACAGGCTGAGCCACCAGCAGGTGCTTCAGCAGGCGCTCCAGGTCGTGGAGGAGCGGTTCGGCCTCCGGCACGCTACGCTGCAGATCGAGGACGCCACTCTTACGCATGGAGAGCTTCCGGTGTAACCGGAGGGGGGGGACGGTGCGGCGGTAGCCGTCCTTGCCGGCCTGGGCGTAACGGGCGACCGTGAGATTACATTGGGCCGAAGTGCCCACGTTGCACCGAATGTAGTCGGTTTTTCGATTACATTTGGACCACACGCCCACACCACGCCGAATGTAGTCGGTTTTTCGATTACATTTGAGCCACGCGCCCACTCCGCGCCGAATGTAATCGGTTTTTCGATTACATTTGAGCCACGCGCCCACTCAGCGTAGAATGTAATCGGTTTTTCGATTACATTTGGACCACACGCCCACACCACGCCGAATGTGATCGGTTTTTCGATTACATTTGGATCACGTGCCCCCGTGGCCGCCCCATAATCAACAAACAAGGGAATGTCCCGGCAGCCATAGGCTGCTGTGGGACATTCCCTTGTTCCGTTCAGGTCATAATGTGCTATTCGTGCCGGATATGCTCATGCGTCTGCAGGAAAATCTGCTCCACATGGGCATCGTTCAGCGAGTAATAGACCGTCTTGCCTTCCTTGCGGCGCTTCACAATCCGCAGATTGCGCAGGTAGCGGAGCTGGTGGGAGACTGCCGATTGCCCCATGTCCAGTATGGTCGACAGATCGTGCACGCACAGCTCCTGCTGGGATAGAGCGTAAATCATCCGTACCCGGGTCGGATCACCGAGCGCCTTGAACATCTCTGCCATCTTATCCGTTGTTGTGCGGTCCGGCAGAATCAGTGCCACCGATTCCGGCTCCAGCTCGGAACCATTGCATGTGTTGTCGCATTCGTCCAGTGCCGCTGGCTCCATGCACCCGCCCTCCTCCATATGCTAATCCGGCTTCCGCCGGGCGCTTAATAGTATCTTCTACGATTAATTATAGAAAAAACTTCGCCCATTGTCCATTGAAGGAGGAACGGCGTAACTTTTACACCGCTTTACGCCGGAAGGAGATGAGGCCCGCAGCCAGGAACAGCACCAGACTTCCGGCCACGACCAGCATCAGGTTCTCCAGCGGCAGGTTGAAGGCGCCGAACTGGTCATCCCCGTAGGGATTCATGGCCAGCAGCGGCTGTGCCCAGGGATAATAAGGCCCGTAGGTGGAGGAATTGACAACCAGCATATTCGGTATGGTAAAGCAGACGTTCAACGCGAGCGGAGCGCCGAAGCTGCTCCAGCCCTGGGAGACCGCGAGCTGGAGTGCAGCCAGCGGCAGGCAGGCGAACCAGCCGCCGAACATGCTGCTCAGCAGTAGCGTCCAGGGAACGGCCCCTTCCGCTCCGCGCAGCCATCCGATGCCCAGGATAGCACCAAGCAGCAGGAGCTGAACCACTGCCAGCAGGACCATAATCATCGTATATTTGGCGAGGAAGACCGAGGCCCGGGTGACCGGCAGCGCCAGGAGCTGCTTCCAGCCGCCGTCAATATGCTCACTGCGGCAGATGAGGGCCGCGAACAGTCCCGACAGCACCGGAAGAAACAGCAGGGCATGAATGGTCGACATGGTGCTAAGCAGTACTTGCCAGGTAACCGCGGCCCCATCCTCCCTCATATCCGACAGCGCACCGACCGGCAGAGCGATCAGCGGACTGAGCAGAATCAGCAGCCAGGTCCGGAAGCCGGCCATCTTCAGGTGTTCGGCAGACATAATCCGCAAGAAGGTCCGCATGTTAATCCACATCCTTTCGCGCAAAGTGCAGGGCTCCGGGAAGCAGCACGAGGAGACCCAGCAGCAGGCCGGCTCCGCTGAACAGCCAAGGGCGCGAAGCACCCATTGCCAGTTCGGGCCAGGAGAGCGGCACCCACTCCGAGAAGAACATGCCGAATGGGCTAAGCAGCGACAGCGTCAGTCCCACAGCTACCGGAAGCGTCTGATTCCGGCTCGACAGAGACAGCCAGAGCTGCAAGGCAATGACCGGCATGGCCGCAGCATAGGCAGAGAATCCGATCCTCAGCACATCGGTATAAGGAATCGGCTGGCTTCCGAAGCCGAGCAGCAGCCCCAGCAGGATGGTTCCGGCGGACAGCAGCAGGCAGGAGACGACAAGCAGCAGCAGGCAGAGGAGCAGCTTAGCCAGGAAGACGGCTGTACGCGGGACAGGCAGCGCCAGCAGCTGCTTCCAGGAGCTGGTCTGATGCTCCACATTCGCGATCAGCGAGCAGATCAGGGTCCCCCCCAGGTAAAGGGCAATCGGCACGAACGAAGCGATGTTGCTGAGCAGGCCGTTCCATAGGTCAGCCTGGTACTGATTGCGAAGATAATCATAGCGGAGGCCGAAATTCAGCCCCTGCATGGCAATCAGGCCGGCCGGCCCGAGGAAGGCCAGGAACCAGATGCCTTTGCCGCGGATTTTGAGCCAATCCGCCGACAGCGCACGCCACATCATTGTCCGCCACCCCCGACCACCTGCAGGAAGAATTCCTCCAGGGACTGCCTGTGTTCCTCTACCCTGTAGATCGCATGGCCCTCTTCAACCAGCTCCTTGACCAGGAGCGATACCCGGGCATCACTCATCCGGGGCAGAATGAGCCTGCCTTCCTGCAGCTCGCCGCCGCAGCCGCGCCGCACGGCGGTCTTCAGCGCTGTCTGCGGCTCCGACACCGCCAGGCTCAGACTTCCTGCCGCCTGCTGCTGCAGATGGGCAATCGTATCCTGATAGACCATCTGCCCCTCGCGGATAATGCCGACCGTCCCGGCCATCTGCTCGATCTCGCTGAGCAGATGGCTGGAGACCAGCACCGTAATGCCCTGCTCGCCGGGCAGCCGCTTGATCAGCGAGCGGATCTCCTGAATGCCCGCCGGGTCCAGGCCGTTGGTCGGCTCATCCAGTATCAGCAGCTCCGGGCTGCCAAGCAGGGCAGCAGCGATACCGAGCCGCTGCTTCATGCCAAGCGAGAAGCCCTTGACCGGCCGCTTCTCCTCCCCGGTCAGCGATACAATCTCCAGCACATCGGCAATGCGCGTCTTGGGCACACCCAGAATCCGGCGGATCGCCTCCAGGTTGTCCCACGCACTCAGATGTCCGTAATAGGACGGCGACTCCACCAGCGAGCCGACCTTGCGCAGAATCTGCATCCGGTTCGCTCGCAGCTCCTTGCCGAAGATCTCAATGCGTCCGGAGGTCGGCTTGATCAGACCGAGCAGCATCCGGATCGTCGTGGTTTTGCCGGCGCCGTTCGGCCCGAGGAATCCGTAGATTTCCCCTTTCTGTATATTCAGATTCAATCCCTTCACAGCCGCGCGGCCGCGGTATTCCTTCAACAGATCGCGCGTTGCTATCACTGTATTCTTCATTCTTCATTCACCTCGGTAACAGCATACCGTTCCAAGGTTAAATACAGAGACGCACCAAGTTTAAATTTTGTTTAAAAGCATCGGCAAAATGCAGATTCAGCTTCGGTGCACACTCAGGTATCCTGTGTAGCCATTATCCCGCTGCCCGCTTCCAGATCACTACCTCTGTCCCTTGCCCCGTAGTCTCCATGGTCCATTCCAGCTCCATCCGCTGAACCAGCAGGTCGACAATGGACAAGCCCAGCCCCGCGCCTGCGGAATCGGACGGCTGTTCAAGGCCGCCTCCATGATCCGAGATCATGATCACCGGTCTGCCCTCTCGGATCTCTGTACCTATTCCTACGTACAGGCCGCTGCGCGCATGGCGCAGAATATTCTGAAACAGGTTATCCAGCACTCTGCGGAACCAGCTCTCGTCTACCTCCCAGTAGAGCGGCGGCGCCTCCAGATCAATCTCAATCCGGAACCCTGCCTTCTCCCAGACCGGATACCAGGCGGCGGCGCTCTCCCGCACCAGTCTCAGCACATCCTTCTGCTCCAGGTTCAGTGCAATCTTCCCGCTGTTCAGCAGATTATAGGACAGAAGATTCTCAATCAGGATACCAAGGCTCTCGATCCGCTGATCCATCAGCGTAAGCGACGACTGGCCGCGTGCCGACAGCTCCTCCTTGCCCAGCACATGCAGATGGCTGCGGATCACGGTCAGCGGTGTCCGCAGGTCATGCGACAGATCCGCTACCAGCCGCTTGCGCAGCTCCTCCTCTTCCGCCTCCCGGGCACGGCTGGCCTTAAGCTCCGTAACCATCGTATTGAACGCTTCCTCCAGCCGCCCGATCTCGTCAGGCTTGCCCGGCGGCACCGCCTGCGGCAGGCCTTCGTTCCCGGTGAACGCCATGGCGGTCTGCAGCCGCAGCAGCCTCCGCCGGATCATAATGAAGAAGAACCAGGAGCTGGCGATAAACACAAGCAAGAACACCAGCATCACTATCGTGTACCACTTATCGATCCCCGCCGAGTTCCTAACCTCGTTAATCTCTTCGGGAATCTGCATGACCATGAAGCCCTGGCCCGCTTCCGCCCGGTCACCGATGAACGCCACAATCGCCAGCGGCTTAAGCTCCGCACTGCTCTTCATGAACGATACCGCCTCCGCCGCCGTCCAGCGGGAAGGAACGGAGGCGGCAGTCTCCCCGCCGGATAGCAGGGGAGGCCCCGAAGGCTCTGTAACCAACTGCGTCCGGCCTTCTCCATCCACCCAGAAGATTCTGGCCAGATGATAAGTTTCGCTTAAGGTGCGCAGGCGCTGCGAGACCGCTTCAGGCGGCTGGTTCAGGAGCCGCTCAGCTTCCTCATGCCACAGGACCTCCAGCTTTTTGACACTGGAATACAGCTCGTATTCCTTGGGTGGTGCTTCATGGCTAAGCCCGCTGAACAGGCTGTACAGTGTAATCGTCAGCGGAAGAATCACGGGAACAAACAGCAGCGCCGCCAGCAGAATCAGCAAATAGCGGAAGAGCAGGGAACGGCTCAGTAGCTGATAACGCCCCGCCCGCTTCATCCTCTCACCCGGTAGCCGATGCCCCGGACCGTCTCGATAATCTCCGGCACTGCCGGATCAAGCTCCAGCTTCTCGCGCAGATACCGGATATGCACCATCAGCGTCTTGTCGCCCTCGATATAGCTCTCTCCCCACACCGCTTCATAGATCTGCTCCTTGGTCAGAATCTGGCCCAGATGCCGGAGCAGGTACGAGAAAATCTGAAACTGTTTGCCGGTCAGCATAATCTCCCGTCCGCTGGCCGCCTCCTTGACGATACTGCTGCCCGGTTCGACAATCAGATGCTTAAGCCTCAGGGGCTCAGCCGATACGGCAGCGCTTCGTCTTAACAGAACCTCGATTCTGGCCGCAAGCTCGTCAGGATGGAACGGCTTGGTCAGATAATCATCGGCAAATTCCAGTCCCTGGAGCTTGTCGTTAATCGAGGTGCGCGCTGACAGCATCAGGACCGGGAGTTCAGGGTAGGCCCGCTTCAGCCGCTGGCCGACCGTGAAGCCGTCCAGCCCCGGCAGCATCACATCCAGGATTACGAGCTGGCAGCCCTCTGCCGCTTCAATCGCACCTTCCCCGCTCTCCAGCCAGCGGACGGCATATTCCCGTTCACGCAGATCTGCCGACACGGCGCTGCCGATCTCACGGTCATCTTCTATGTACAATAAGGTTACACTCACTTTGCTTCCGCCCTTTCTTCCCTCAAATGACAACACAAATCCCCGGATGCCGGCATCCGGGGAGGAGAGCTTCTGCGGCCTGCGGTTCAGGCGGTGAATCCGAACCGGGCCGGCGGCTGGGCTGCCGGCTTCCCGAATAGATAGCCTTGTCCCAGATCTATACCGAGGCTGCGGCAGAAGAGGAACTCCTCGCGGCGTTCTATGCCCTCGGCCAGCAGCCTGGCTCCGAACACTCCAGCCCGGGAGATAATATCGGCAAGAATATGCTGCTTGTCCGGGTCCTGGTCACAGTAACTAATGAGATTCCGGTCAATCTTGACATAATCAGGCTGCAGGCTGCTCATCAGTTCAAGGGTCGAATAGCCTGCGCCGACATCATCCAGCGCCACCTGCATTCCCTGCTCGCGGTATTCGGCAAAAATGGTGTGCAGATGGGCAATATCCGTAATCTGCTCGGTCTCCACCACCTCAAACACGTAATCCTCCGGGCTCTGGTCCAGCCTCCGGATCGCCTCGAAGGTATGAGTTAGACAATACTTGGGATTATAAATAGAAGAAGGCAGGAAATTGATAAACCGCTTGATGCCCTTAGGCAGCAGTCTGGCACTGGTCTCAATCGCCGAGATCCGGGCCGCACGGTCCAGAAAGGAATGGAACCCGGTACGCCGGGCAATCTCGAACAGCTCATAAGGATGAAAATGATTGCCGTGGGGCAGAGGACGCAGCAGAAATTCAAAGCCGACAATCTCTTCATGGAAGTCCACAATCGGCTGCAGATGACTGCAGAAATCATGGCCTCTGATAATGGAAACCAGATGCTCGTTGGAGAATTGGACCGTAAGCTGCTCCGGGGTCAGCCAACGGTCCGCCCGGCCGCTTCCTCCTTTGCCCTTGATGCACAGGGACAAGTCATGCGGCTGAGGCCCGGCCGTATTCAGCAGCAGCAGCAAAAGCTCGACAAGCTTCAGCAGCTCTTCCCTCCGGCGGTATAGAATGAAAGGGGTATCGCCTGTCTCATAGACCTCATAGCCTGCATTTCTTATGGCAGCCGTGAGCGGGCCGGGACAGGCGCGGAGCCTGACCTCCCCTTCATCCTCGATCGGGCCGATGTCAGCACAGTCAACACAGTTCATGGCAATCTCCTCCGCCCTAGATGTCTTGTAGCCTGCGGCAATTATAGCATGATTCCCCCCGGGCAATCATCCGGCAGCCGCATAAAGAGCCATTCCGTAACCCGCAGGTTCGTGAATGGCTCCGAAGATGAAGCTTAACCTTAGGCGGTCAGACCCCAGTTGTGTTCACGCGGCTCAGGCCTGCCATACGCCATGCTCGTCATTCTGGCCCATATATTCAATCCGCGAAGGCGACAGCTCCAGAATGACATAATCCGGGTCATCCGGGCCCTCGAACCAGCGCTCAAGCGACGGATTCCACACCTTGGAGCGCAGGCTCCCGTCCTTGGTTACCTCTACAGTGGCTTCGATCTCCACCACATCCTTGCTGCCGCCCTGCTCATAGCCCAGCAGCAGATAAGCGTTCGGATTATCTTTAAGCTCCTCTACCTTATGGGTCTTACGATTGGTAGCCAGATAAATATTCAGACCATCATGAAATACCGCCATGTAGCGCACCTTGGGCTTGTTGCCGGCCTCCACCGTGCCGAAGGAACCGAACGTATTGTCATCCAGCGCCTGTATAATTTTGTTCTCCAGCTCTTTGTTATCCATTGACGATCAAGCTCCTTTCAGATTCGTGTCTACCATAGTGTACCCGTCCCGTTCATTCTGAATCCCGGAGCCTGCTCACAAGTGGAAACGGCTTTGCCGTCCTTTTAAGGACGGCACCCGTTTCAGCGAGAAATATAAGGATAAGTTATCGTGTGAAACATTAAATTCTTATATTTTAAAATAAGCGTAGCGCGCCGGGAAATCGGGTAAATGGGGCTTACAAGAATCAAGTCTGTAAACAAGTCTGTACACAAGGATGTGGCATCAGCGCATGGTTGAACAGCAAGCCGAGCAAGCCAAGACGACCGGGCAAGCCGACCCGACCCTGCATACCGCATTGCTGCAATTTATTTTTCCGTTCTCCATCAAGGCTGGTGTGGACCAGGAGCTGGCCGCCCGGCTGCAGGAGGATGGGTTCACCCGGTTTTTCCTTGATAATAAGGAGCTGGAGTCCATCTATTACGGAGAAGGCTACTGCGTGTCCCATGAGAAAATGGAGCGCAGCTACCTGCCGTTCGCTGCCCATGTGCTGTTTCCGCGGGAGAAGGACCATGATTCCTTCCGCCGTTTTTCGAGGGTGAACGATCTGCCGTGCCGTCTGGAAATGCCCTTCCAGTCCGCCAACTTCCGCATCCTCTCTACCGACGTGTTCCTCTGCCCGTTTGAGCTGGGCTTCCTGACGCTTAGAGTAGCTATTGAGGAAGAGAATCTTCCCTTCAGCACCGCGCTGGAATTCGCCGACCGCTTCCGCACGCTGGAGGATGTGTCGTATAAGGATGAGCTGACGTTCATTCATTGCCGCAAGAAGACGTTTGCGCGGGTGGAGGACTTCGTATTCAAGCATCTCGTATCCGTACTGGAGCCGTTCCTGGACCCGGCGGAGACCGATGGCGCCTACTTCGAGACCCTGCCCTTCTTCGTGGATGAGCGGATGCTGGTGCAGGCCTTCTATGGTGTCAATCTCCCGGAGGGACAGGATGAGATCGATGTGAAGCTGCTCTACCGGGCCTCCCAGGTGGATGGTCTGGACTTAGAAGGCCGGCCTTACATCAGCGCCAGTGACCCCGATTACATCAAGCAGTATGCCCGTGACCACGGTTACAGCCGCTGGGCACCGGATACCTACTATATGACCAACGAGCAGACCTTCTGCTGTGTAAGCCGCGCCAAGCCGGAGATCGCCACCCAACTAGTGAACCAGATGTACGGGGAGTATTATTACGGACTGCTGCTGAATATTTTCCACAAAATTGTGCTGCTCAAGCTCGCCAATCTCCACTCCCGGCTGCGTATCAACCACGATTACGACGAGATCGAGAACCTGATTTTCCTGATCAACAAATTCTCTGCCAAATTCTATTTCCTGGAGCTGATCACGCAGTCGCAGGGGCGGGAGATCTTCTATCAGCTGCGCAAGGTGTACGGCAACGACGCCCTGTTCGATGAGGTGAAGATGACGCTGAACGACCTGTTCCAGTATCAGGACAAATTCCAGGCCAAGCGCCGGGATACGCTGCTGATGGTGCTGACGGTCTTCACGGTGGTGAGCGGCATCTACGGCATGAACCAGGTCATCGAGGATCTGAAGGGCAACATCGACTGGAGCGTAATGCTGGACTACTCCCCCTTCGAGTACCTCGCGCTCTTCCTGACCTTCTCCGGCATCGCAGTCAGCCTGTTCCTGACGCTGAGAGAGGCCTGGATCACCCTCAAGAGCCGCCGCAAAAAGCGGCATTATGCCAAGGATTAGGCGTGCTGCTATGGACAACGGCGGGACTGCCGTCTATAATACACCGTAAGAACATAGCAATACCCGTGAACTTCATAAGAACCAGGGGGGCTGGAATTGGCCGGCTGAGAGTGTATCCCACAAGATACTGACCCTTATACCTGATCTGGATAATGCCAGCGTAGGAATGAATGAATCAGCACAGCGCTATTACGGCCTGGAGTTGAATTCCCTTACGCAAGTATAGGCGTCCCGGTCTCCGGGGCGCTTTTTTGAAATATAAGAATTTATATGTTGCACACGATAACTTGTCCTTATATTTCTCGCTGAAACGATACCGTCCTTACAAAGGACGGCATCGCCGTTTCCACTTGGTGGTATTGGTTATACTGAATGTTGGCAGAACAGGGATTGCTGGAAGGAGAGAGAAGAGAAATGGGAGTCAAAAAAACAGTCACACTACTGCTCAGCTCCATCCTGCTGCTCACGGTAGCGGGCTGTGGAGGCGGGAACAACAGCGGGAATGCCGGAGCCAGCGCGCCTGCTGCCGGGAACAGCACAGCTGCCCCTGAAGCCAGCGCCGCAGCCACCGATGCGCCCAAGGCGCTGACCCCGGTCAAGATCGCCCTGGACTGGACACCGAACACGAACCATACGGGCCTGTATGCAGCGAAGGAGCTGGGCTACTACGCGGAGGAGGGCCTGGACGTGGAGATTGTCCAGCCGGGCGCGGCCGGAGCGGACACGATGGTGACCTCAGGCGAAGCCCAGTTCGGCATCAGCGCCCAGGAGGCGCTCACCCTGGCCCGGCTGCAGGATGTGCCGCTTGTGTCGATCGCTGCAATCATTCAGCATAACACCTCCGGCTTCGCGGCTCCGAAGGACCGCAACATCAAGACGCCGAAGGACTTCGAGGGCAAGACCTACGGCGGCTGGGGCTCTCCTGCGGAGGAGGCCGCCATGAAGGCGATCATGGACCCTGAAGGCGGGGATGTCTCCAAGGTGAAGCTGGTGAATATCGGCGAGGCTGACTTTTTCACAGCGGTGAAGCGCGACATTGATTTCGCCTGGATCTTCTACGCCTGGACCGGGGTAGAGGCCGAGCTGCGCGGCGAGCCGCTGGATATGCTGTACCTGAAGGATTACGCGCCGCAGCTGGATTACTACACCCCGGTGCTGACGACCAGCGAGAAAGAAATCGCTGAGCACCCTGAGGTGGTCAAGGCCTTTCTTAAGGCTACATCCAAGGGCTATCAGTACGCTATCGACAACCCCGAGGAAGCCGCTACGGTCCTGTCGGATGCTGTGCCTGACCTTGATCCGAAGCTGGTGCTGGCCAGCCAGAAATGGCTGAGTCCGAAGTATAAAGACGATGCCCCGCGCTGGGGCGAGCAGAAGCTCGAAATCTGGAAGAATTATGCCGACTGGATGTACGGCCTGAAGCTGCTGGATAAGCCGCTGGATGCGGAGAGCACGTTTACGAATGAATTTTTGCCGGAGCAATAATGAACCCGCATGGCGGGAATCTTATACTTAATTTGGAGAGGAAGGATTCATCATGGCTAATACACTGCTGAGCATTCAGGTAATTCCGAAGACCCCGAACAACGAGGATTCCATCCCTTACGTGGATAAGGCCATTGAGGTGATTCAGAAGTCGGGCGTGAAGCATCAGGTGAACCCGCTGGAGACCACAATGGAAGGCGAGCTGTCCGAGCTGCTGGAGATCGTCCGTGAGATGCATGAAGCGCTGATCGCCTCCGGCAGTCCGAGCGTGATCTCGCAGATTAAGATCGCCCACAATCCCGGCGGTATCAGCATGGATAAGCTGACGGAGAAATACCGGCCGTGAGAGGCACCTGGAAGCTAGTGTGGCCGCCCGTTGTGGCGGTCCTCTTTTTTGTGGGGATCTGGCAGCTCTCCGTCATGGTGTTCGACATCCCGGCGTACCAGTTGCCCAGCCCTACGGATATCGCACGTGAGTCCAGGAACAACGCCGCCGGAATCTGGGAGCATACCGCCGCCACGCTGCGGCTGACTCTGATCGGCTTCCCGGTCGGCACCGGCATCGGCCTGCTTACGGCCCTGCTGCTGCATCTGCTGCCCTGGCTGAAGCGGGCGATCTATCCGCTGCTGATTCTCAGCCAGAATGTGCCTTCCCTGGCGCTGGCCCCGCTGCTGATTATCTGGTTCGGCTTCGGCCTGCTGCCCAAGATCATCCTGATCACCCTCGTCTGCTTCTTCCCTGTGGCCGTTGCGGCCATGGGCGGGCTGGCCCAGAGCGACCGGGTAATGATGAATTATATGAAGATGGCCGGGGCCGGCAAGTGGCAGATCTTCAGCAAGCTGGAGCTGCCCGGCTCGCTGCCCTCCCTGTTCTCGGGCCTCAAAATCTCGGCCACCTATGCGGTCATGGGCGCAGTAGTCGCGGAGTGGATAGGCGCTGACAAGGGCATCGGCTACTATCTGCTGCTGCAGAAGGCCTCCTACCGTGCAGACCGGATGTTCGTAGGGATCGTCATCATCGTACTGCTGAGTCTTGTGCTGTTCGCGCTGATTGCACTGCTGGAGCGGTGGCTGGTGCGCTGGAAGCCGCGCAAGGAAGCATAACCCACAAGAATGGAGCTGACCGGAGTGTCTGAGCTTACGAGAATTGAACTGGAGAAGGCGGACGGCGGCGCACGCCTGTATAGAGGGAGTTTGCCGCCTGCGCTTGAAGTCAGCGGCATCAGCAAGTCGTTCAAGCACCGCCGCCGGGAGACGCAGGTGCTGGATCAGGTGTCCCTGACCGTGGAGCCGCAGGAATTCGTCTCCATTGTCGGCCCGTCCGGCTGCGGCAAAAGCACACTGTTCCATATCATCGGCGGCCTGACGCTGCCGGATACCGGAACCGTGAGCATGAACGGTCTGGCCGTGACCGGGCAGCGCGGCCGGATCAGCTATATGCCGCAGCAGCCTGCGCTGTTCCCGTGGCGGAGCATAGAGGACAACGTCCTGCTCGGCGCGGAGCTGGAGGGCGGCTCGCAGCAGCCGGCGCTGCGCAAGGCGGCGCGCCACTGGCTGGCGAAGGCCGGCCTCGGCGGCTTCGAGCGGGCTTACCCGCACATGCTGTCCGGCGGGATGCAGCAGCGTGCCGCCTTCCTGCGGGCGATGCTTGCGCCGCAGGAGCTGATGCTGCTCGACGAGCCGTTCAGCGCGCTGGACGCGCTGACCCGCGAGCAGATGCAGCGCTGGCTGCTGGAGCTGTGGGAGGAGAACCGCCGCTCCGTGCTGTTCATCACCCACAACATCGAAGAGGCGCTGCTGCTCTCCAGCCGCATCTATGTCTTCTCCGGGCGTCCCGGCTCGGTCCTCCACACCGTGGAGGTGCCGTTCCCGCGCCCGCGCCGCGAAGAGATCGCCGATGCGCCGGAGTTCCTCCAGCTTAAGCGCCAGCTCTCACGCTGGATGCGCGAGGAGCAGGAGAAGAGCCAGAGTTAAGAGGAGATTGGTGACGTAACAGGAGCCGTTGCGCTCCTTGCCGTTGCTAGGTGTATTTGCACAGCGCTCGTGACATGGCAGGAACGGTTACGCCCCCCGCCCTTGCTAGCCGTATCTGCACCGCGCTCGTGATCTGGCAGGAACGGTTACGCCCCTTACCCTTGCTAGGCGTATCTGCACCGCATTCGTGACTTGGCACCACCTGTAGTCTGTAGCGGTATCACTCTGCCTGATTGTATTTCGTGCAATAGAATCGGCAATATTCCAACTAATATTCCAATCTGCTGTATTTTGTACAGCAGATTTTTGTTTATTTGCCCGAAAGAGCCACTTCCGCAGATTTCTACTGTACAGAATACAACAGATTTGAGTTTGCTGCGGATTTAGGGGGCATCTGTTGTACGAAATACAATAGATCTAACCATTCAGCCCATAAGCTGTAATACGTACCATTAAAAACATTGAAAAGCATAGTTTGTCTTCTATAACTGTAA
The DNA here is from genome assembly GCF_022234545.1 of Paenibacillus piscarius. Lineage (GTDB taxonomy): Bacteria > Bacillota > Bacilli > Paenibacillales > Paenibacillaceae > Paenibacillus_AQ > Paenibacillus_AQ piscarius. The sequence goes on along the minus strand of NZ_JAIEUI010000003.1, from coordinate 300,940 downwards.
TTGGCACCTCGTGCAATCACCGCCCGCCCCCGCCCTACATCCAGCCCTTCTCCTCCGCCAGCCGCACCGCTTCAATCCGGGTCTTCACCGCAAGCTTACCGAGGATCTCGGAGATGTAGTTGCGGACGGTGCCGTAGGAGAGGTGGAGCGCCGATGCGATCTCACTGGCGCTCCGGCCGGCGGCGGCAAGCCGCAGAATTTCGCGCTCCCGCTCCGACAGCGGGTTCTCCTCCCGCAGGCTGCCAAAGACCAGCTCCGGAGATACCTCCCGGCCTCCGGCAACCACGCGGCGGATCGCCTCCGCCAGCTTGTCCACCGGCTCATCCTTCAGCAGATAACCCTGAATCCCGGCCTTCACCCCGCGCTCGAAGTACCCGGGACGGGCGAAGGTGGTCAGGATAATAATCTTGGTGGCGCTGGCCCGCGATTTCAGCAGCTCCGCCACCTCCAGGCCGCTCATCAGCGGCATCTCGATGTCCATCAGACACACATCCGGCTGCAACCGCTCGATCATAGCCAGCGCCTCCACCCCGTCCCCGGCCTCGCCTGCCACCTCTATGTCGTCCTCCAGCTCCAGCAGTGCCGCCATCGCTCCGCGCAGCAGGCGCTGGTCTTCGGCAATTACGATGCTGATCATGCCGTCTCCCCATCCTTTCTGTCCTTGATGGCTCTGGGTACAGTCACCGTCAGCAGCGTCCCCCCGCCGCTTCGCGGTTCCAGCTTCAATGAGCCGTCAATCAGGGCCAGCCGCTCGGCCATCCCCTTCATGCCATTACCATCCCCGCGCCCGTCCGTACCGGACCCGGCGCAATCTATACCGATTCCGTTATCCGCCACCGTAATCCGCACCTCGCCGGGCAGCAGCGCAATGCCGATCCGGCACAGGTCCGCACGGCTGTGCTTGACGATATTGGTCACCCCTTCCTTGATGCAGAGGCTGAGAATATTCTGCGTCAGATCAGAGATCCCCGGCAACGCGGCATCCCCCTCTACCTCCAGCGCAATCTCGGCGCTGCGCAGCATCTCTTCTGCCGCTGCCAGCTCCTCGGCTACAGAGACCGCCCGCATCTCGGAGACCAGCTCACGCACCTGGCGCAGCGCGGCCCGCGAGGTCCGCTGGATCTCGCGGGCTTCCGCCTGCGCCCGCTCGGGGTTCTTCACCACCATTTTCTCAATAAGCTGGCTCTTCAAGGTAATCAGCGACAGCGTGTGGCCCATCGTATCATGCAGATCACGGGCGATCCGTACCCGCTCCTCGCGCTTGACCATCTCCTTGATCCGCTCATTGGCCCGGTCCAGCTCCTTCTCCAGCACCCGCCGCCGGTTAATGGAACGGATACCGAAGGGCGTGATCAGCATCATCAGCACGAAGGGCAGCATGAACAGGATATCCAGGTCGTGCATCTGCGGCAGGTAGAACAGACCCACCAACCCAATCAGCACAGCAGCGAACACTGCCAATGCCCGCTTGAAGCGCCGCACATCGGTATACCAGCCAATGAAGTTACTGGTGAAGAAACCCATATAAAAGTTGTAGGGACTGTAGAAAACAGCTAAAACGACAATTATCAGTAACTGTAACCCCAGCCAGGCCGTATACGCCTTCTCGGTCACCCAGTAGAGCTGGCGGTACGCCACCAGAAACAGCAGCAGCAGCGCATACCCCCCCATCAGCTTATAGCCGCTGTAGCCATCCAGGTTCAGCACCGGGAACACCAGATAGATCAGCCAGATATAGGGGAAGAAACCGATCTTTTCGGGAAAAACCCGGAACTGCTTACGCACCATTGTTGATTACACCGCTTCCTGTTTTTTTCGGATATAGACCGATAATAGCATAAATACGGCCAGGTAACCGAGCAGCAGCAGCATAGCCTTCCACTGCGGGGACTCTCCCGCTACAATCGCCCAGGCTCCATCGCCGTAATTGTAAGACGGCAGCCAGTGCCCGATCTTCTGCATCAGCTTCGGCATAATTTCCAGAGGCATCCACATGCCCCCGGCCACTGCCAGCCCCATATACAGCACATTGCTTACCCCGCTCGCCGTATCCACCCGCTTCATCGACCCGATAATCGTACCCAGTGCCAGGAACGGAAGTGACCCCGCAAGCAGCCACAACCCGCTAAGCACCCATTGCGCCGCAGTCAGCGACACTCCGTTAATCAGATACCCGGCCAGGAAAATGCACAGGATCGAGAACAGATGCATGACGCTCTGGCCGAACATTTTGCCGATAAAATACACCGAGGACGGCAGCGGCGTAATCCGCATGAACGTATTCCAGCCCTTGGTCTGCTCCTGCACCAGCCGGATGCCAAGCGTCATAATCGCCGAGCCCATCACGCTGAAGGCCGCCATCGACATCAGATAATGCGCCTGCCATGCCTTCGCATCGTCCGTCCCCGTATTCACCACCCGGGTAAAAATAAAATAGAACATAATCGGCATCAGCAGCGACCAGAACACATAATAGGGATTGCGGATAATCCGCAGCAGCTCTGCTCTGCACTGGTTCATCATAGCTTTCATTATAGTGCCGCCTCCTCTTGATTCATGGTCAACTGCTCGAACGCTTCATCCAGCTTGCCCTGGTCGATCTGAACATCCTTCACTGCCAGCCCGTTCACAAAAATAGCCCGCAGCGCCTCATCCGTATTCTCCGTGGTTACATGCAGCCGCCCCTCCTTCTCGAAGCAAGCCTCGACAGCTGGAAGCTCCAGCAACTGACTGCGCAGAAGCAGCGGATCGCCGAGCGGCCGGAAGGACAGCGACTTCTTCACAATCCTTGCCTTAATCTCGTCCGGGCTGCCGTCCGCCGCCAGCATTCCCCGGTTAAACAACAGAATCCGGTCCGCGATATCCTCCGCCTCCTGCAGGTAATGGGTCGTGAACAGAATCGTCTTGCCCTGTGCCGCCAGCCCCCGCACCTTCTCCCAGAACTGCCGCCGGGCCGTCGTATCCAGTCCAACCGTCGGTTCGTCAAAAAACAGCAGGTCCGGGTTGCCCGCCAGCGCCAGCGCGAAGCTGAGACTGCGCTTCTGGCCGCCGGAGAGCTTCTCGGCATAGCGGTTCAGATCCGCCGACTCCAGTCCGGTGGCCTGCAGCAGCACCTCCATCTCCATCGGCTGCGGATAATAGCTGCGGATCAGGCTTAGCAGCTCCCGGACCTTCAGCCGGTCCATAACGCTGACCTCCTGCAGCATAGCTCCGGTCCGCTGCTTCACCTTAAGCTCCTTGGGCGGAAGACCGAACACCTTCACGCTTCCCTTTGTGGGCTCAAGCAGACCCAGGAGCATTGCGATTGTCGTGGTTTTCCCCGCTCCGTTCGGCCCAAGCAACGCTGTGACCGAGCCGCGCCCGAGGGTGAAGCTGACTTGATTGACCGCCAGCTTATCGTGGAAGCTTTTGCTGACATTGTGTAATTCGATGACCTGTTCCATCTCTATCCCTCCGTTACCTGTTGCCCTTCGGCTATATTGCTATAGTACCGGAGACCGGAGTGGAGCATCAGTATGGACTGTCACCGGTTTAAAGTGACAACTGTCACCCGGCAAGCGGAACGGCTATGCCGTCCTTTTTAAGGGCGGTACCGTTTCAGCGAGAAATATAAGGATAATTATCGGGTGGAACATATACATTCTATTTCAAAAATAAGGCGCTCCTGTCCACGATTCCGTTATCGCAGCAGGAGCGCCTCCATGCACATATTATTCAAACCTCAGCCTCAGGAGCGCCTGCTCCAGCATGTCGTTCAGCGTCTGTCCTCCGGAAGGTGCGCTTACCCAATGGAAGACCGCTGTGCGTATTGCAGCCATGAGCAGCGAGGCCAATAAATCAGGGTACAGATCGAGCTTCACATCCTTGTGAGTACGTTCCGCGATCACCTTGGCGAGCTCCCGTTCAATCTCGATCTCCACCTTCCGCGTCGCGCCGAACAATGCCGGATCATCGCGGAGAAGGACGATGCGTGCATACCACTGCCGGTCTGTAGTCTCGGCGAATCCCTCAAGCACAGCAGCCCGGACCGATTCCTGAAGCGGTTCACCGGACGGACGGCCGGCAAGGGCAGCTGCTATCCGCTCGGAACGCTGATAAGCATTGCCAACCATTGCAGCCTCTTTGGAAGCAAAATAATTGTTGAACGTCCGCATAGAGACATTGGCAGCTGCGGCGATATCCTCCACCCGGACCTGACTGGCCCCTCTCTCCATGGCCAGACTACAGGCTACATCGCTCAGCGTCCGCCTGGTCTCTTCTTTCTTGCGTTCTCTTAGTCCTTGTTTCTCAGTTGTCATGTCCATCTATGGCTCCATTCCTGTATGTAGTCAAAGGTCTGCGGTGCTGCCATTGCAGCACTACAGACCCGTTATCCTCTTGCAAAGTATGTTTAATTCGGTACCGGAATTTGAATATTGTAATCAAGCACCTCATCCAGCCAGTCAAACATTACCTGATAGCTGAGCGGCAGGTTGTTGAGCTGGCAGTGCAGGTCAGCACCATCCTCTTCCGTTCCTTTGAAAAGCGCGTTCTTCTCATTCGGAGCCTTCTCGTAAGTATCGATCGCTTGCCGCTGCATCTCGGGATGCTCTGCTTCCGAATACATGGAGAGCAGGGGACACTTGACGTCCTGCGGGTCAACCTCGATCGCTTCCCTGGCTACATTATACCACTCGGCAATGCTGTCGAAGCCATGGGACCAGGCCGATCCGGCGAACAGAACCTGGCCGGTGTAGGGCATCTTCTTGCTCTGCTCTGCAGCTTCTTCCACGGTTCCTCTCAGGAACGAAGGCATCCCGCGTTCAATGAACGATGCCATGGAGTACACCGGTGAGTTGGGCACTGCTGCTGCGAAGCGGTCATCACAGCTGGCATGCACCATCGTCTTGGCCCCGCCATAGCTCATGCCGCTGACGACCAGCCGCTCAGGGTCCACATCCTGGCGGGCCAGGACGAAATCCGTGGTAGCTCTGTAGACATTATGGAGCTCCTCGCGGGGGAAGTTCTTGGCCGTCGCCTCAGGCTCGTAGAACCGGACACATACATCATAAGGAAGGTCTACGATCAGTGCGTTATATCCCCGGTCAATAGCCGCTTGCCCGCCGAGAAAATAAGTGTCCTCCTTATGTGTCTCTCCGCCGTTATGGAAGATAATCGTCGGCTTGGGCGCATCGCCGTGTTCCGCCTTCAGGAAGCACCCCGGGAACTTATATCCCTTGTATTCCACCTCGACCCATTCATGGGGAATCCGCTCAGACTTCGCATCAAGCGCCTTGCGGAAGCATTCCACGCTTTTGCCGTGATACCGCACGAAATCCGGTTCACCGGGAAAAGCTCCATAGAAGGCCGCCCGGTAATACGAGTGGGCGCGGATAAAGGCCTCGCTGGCGCTGATCAGATGGCCTTTCTTCAGGCAGCTCTCCGCCGTTGCTTCGATCTTAGCGGCTTCCTTCTCGAATTCAGTCTTCCAGCTAGTCAAAGAGTTCGGATCGATGTTCCGTGCAAGCTTAAATACTTCACCCTGTGTCACACCGCCGCAGTGTACAAATGACAGCAGCCACTGGAATGTGAACTCAATATCATCACGGTCGAAGAATACCTTATGCGTTAATCGTGCAGCCACCTTTGTCTCTTGCCCGTCTACCTGTACCATACCATTCTCCTCCTTCTCGAATCTATGATTTCAAGATCATCCGCAGCAGATCAGCCGCGAAGCGGAAGAGGGAATTAGGCTACGGCGCGGTTCCGGGCCCGGTTGTTGGCGTCCAGCGAAATTCTGCCTCTTGCCAAATTCTAGCACCATCTATAAATTTGCGCAATACGCAATTTTTCTCTTAATGCATTTTTGCTGTTAATGCAAAATAATCAACAGGGGGAATATCCTTCTGCCCGCTTCGGCTCACCCTTGCAGGTGCACATTGTATGTTGTTTTCAACACACATTCGCCCCACTCCCCCTTGCAGTTGCACATCTTGGCGGCGATCTGCCTACCTCTGACCGATTTTGAGGGTTTGCAATCTCACCAACCGCTTGTATGGAGCAACATTGTTGCAGTTTGTGCAGAATTTCTGCATAGGCCGCTTCTATTGAGGCAGCATTGTTGCAGTTTTGGCATAATTTCTCTAGACACGTTACTGGCTGTGGAGTATTGGGGCTGCGCGCCGCCAAGCCAAAAAAAGCCTCCCCCGCTGACAACGGGGAAGGCTAACCAAATCTCTACCTCTGCATGAATCCCTTGCTGAGCAGGAATTCCTTCATATGCAGCCGCGAGGGCTGCGCCTGGCGCTTCGCCATGATCTCCGACCAGGACGCCGCGCTCTGGCCGCCGGTCCGCTGCCGCATATAGTCGCTGGAGATTGCGTCGTATACCCGGGCCTGCTGTAACGCTGCTTCCGCGTTATAGCCGTTGCGGTGCAGCACCGCCGCCTGCGGCAGCCGCGGGCGGACGCCATTCACGGCGGCCGGATAGCCAAGGCACATGCCGAACACCGGGTAGACCAGCTCCGGCAGGCCGAGCAGCTCCGACACCTTGGCGATCTCATTGCGGATGCCGCCGATATACACGATGCCCAGGCCCAGCGATTCAGCGGCAACGGCCGCATTCTGCGCGGCCAGCGCCACATCTACTGTAGCAACGATCAGATTCTCGGTCGTGTCCTCATAGGATGGCACTCCCTCAAGATGCGGGGCCGCCGCTTCCCGTAAGCGGTACAGATCGGCGCACCAAACCAGGAACACCGGGCACTGCTCGATATACGCCTGATTGCCTGACAAGGCGGATAACTGTGTCTTAAGCGCAGGCTCGGTCACGGCGATCACCGTGTAGGCCTGGACATTGCTGGAGGTCGAGGCCATCTGACCTGCTCCAATTACCGCTGCCAGCATTTCATCGCTGACCGGCTTGTCCAGATACTGGCGGACAGAGGTATGGCGGTTCAGCAGCTCAATGGTTTCGTTCGTAGGGTTCACTATCTTTCGCCTCTTTTCAATCGGTTATAGGCATATTATGACGATATCCAGAGGCTCATACAACTGCAAGGTTCCTGAGGGAACCACAGCCAATACCGTCCGTTGCCGACTACCTTCCCCTCCCCCGCTTCACCTCCTGCACAATTGCCCGGATTCCTTCATCAATCTGCCCCAGCGCGGCCCGGGAGATGCTGATGCGCAGGAATTTGTCACGGTTCCGCTCGCCGGATAAGTAGAACCCGTTCCCGGATACCACCCGGATCTTCCGCTCGCCCAGCCGCCGGATCAGACGCTCCAGATTGACGGTCACCGGCAGCTTGAACTGGATATAGATGCCGGAGCTGTCCGCAGAGGCTTCAATCAAGCCTTCTGTATTATGCCGCCCAAGTGCCTTATAAACTGCCCGGATTCTTTTCGCATACATGGCCTTCAATTTGTGCCGGTGATGACCGTACATGCCGTTCTTGATATAGACCTCCAGCGCAGCCTGCGACAGCAGCGAGGTATCGGTGTACCCCTTGTAGGCGCGGAAAGCATCCAGCAGCGGCTCGGGGACCACCACGGCACCGAGTCTTAGGCCGGGGAAGATGATCTTGGAGAAGCTTTTGAGATAAATCACATGGGAGGTCTGGTCGTACGCATAGATCGGTTCATACCGCCGTCCGATGCCCAGATCAGCCATATAATCATCTTCTGCAATGTAGACCTCGTATTTGGCGGCAAGCTGGGCAATCGCTCTGCGCTCCGCCTCACTGAGGGTAGTTCCTAGCGGATTATGATACCTGGGCATCGTATAAAAGAACTTGAAGCTCCCGCCCGCGAACCGCTCCTCCAGCTCCTGCAGGTCAATCCCCGCCGCCGAACGACGGATGCCGCTGACCGGCAAGCCCTCCGCCTCCAGATAGCGCAGATAAATATCGTATCCCGGCTGCTCGACCAGAATCTCCGTCCGCCCGCTGGGAAAAGGCATTCGCGCCAGAATCTCCAGCGCCTGCTGAATCCCCGAGGTGATCAGAATCCGCTCCGCTTTGGCAAATACCTGATACTCGGCCAGATGGGACACCAGGGTGCGGCGCAGCGAATCCAGCCCCAGCGCATCGCCATAGGTGAACAGGTGGTACTTGTACTGATCAATCGCCTTGTTGAGACAATGCTGGAAATCGAGATAAGGGAAAACATTCAGATCCGGCGAAGCGGAAGCAAAATCGGTCTCCCCGCTGGGCGCAGCTTCAGGGTCCTCCGCCTTCTCGACCATATAATAGCCGCTCTGCGGGATAGAGTAGATCGTATGGGTCCGCTCCAGCTCCCCGTAAGCCCGCAGAATCGTACTGACACTGCACCTGTAGATTTCCGCAGCACTGCGCACAGACGGCAGCTTGTCCCCCGGACGGTACTGCCCCTCCTTCATCTGCTTCTCCATCTCCGTAAGTACTTGATGATACTTGTTCATCGCCCGCCCCCTGTATGCTTTCTCCGGCATTATACTGACCATTTTATCCTGTAAATCTTCCCTTCATTATACAGAAATCTGCAAACTGTACCGGTACAGTTACGGAAACTCAGCCTTGTTGCTGCACCAGCTTTCCCTTAAATTTTAACTAACAACACCACACCAAGGAGATGCAACTATGCCAAAACAAGGACTCAAGCTGGCCTACAGCTTCGCCGTACTCAACGCAATCATTATCGGCTTCTCATTTCTGTTCACCAAGGTGGCGCTGGTTCATGCCGGACCGCTGGATACGCTGACGTTCCGCTTCGCTGCCTCTTTTGCCGTCATGTCGGTTCCCGTCGCCCTGGGCTGGGTCAAGGTCTCCTACCGGGGCAAGCCCATCGGCCGGGCACTGCTGCTGGCAGCGATGTATCCGCTGGGCTTCTTCACTCTCCAGGTGTTTGGGCTTCAGCGCGCCACCTCAGCCGAAGGCGGGATTCTCTATGCGTTCACCCCGGTGGTGACGATGATCATCGCCTCGCTCTTCCTGAAGGAGAAGACGACACTGCTGCAAAAGCTGTGTATTTTCCTGTCAGTCTTCGGCGTAATATTTATCTTCGTTATGAAGGGGACCCGCATCGACCTGTCCAATATGACCGGGATTGTGCTGCTGTTCCTGACCTGTCTGGCATTTGCCGGTTACAGCGTGCTGGCCCGCTCGCTCTCCAGCCATTTCAGCCCGGCTGAGCTTAGCTACCTGCTGATGGGGACCGGCTTCGCCACCTTCCTGATTATCTCGCTAACCGCACATACAGCCAGCGGCACCCTTGGGAATTTCCTGAGCCCGCTGAAGAGCGGCACCTTCATTCTGTCGGCACTGTATCTGGGGGTCATCGCTTCGCTGGTTACCACCTTGACCTCCACCTATATTTTGTCCAAAATCGAGGCCTCGCTCATGAGCGTATTCAGCAACCTCTCCACCATCGTGTCCATTGCAGCGGGGGCGTTCTTCCTGAACGAAGAGATTACCGTCTATCACGTGATTGGATCAATCCTGATCATCGCGGGGGTCATTGGCACCAACTTACTGGGCCGGCAAAAGAAAGCCGCGGTCCCTGCACCCGCCCGCAGCCTCCAGCATTAACACAGCCCGAAGAACCGCCGGCAGACGCACCGGCGGTTCTTCAAGTTAGTCTGCAATTACTCACGCTGCATAAGCTTTGCCGCACGCATCTTACAGCTTGACCCGCTGCAGCCGCAGCGCGTTCAGCACCACTGATACCGAGCTGAAGGCCATCGCTGCCCCGGCCAGCCACGGAGCGAGGAAGCCCAGCGCCGCAACAGGAATGCCCAGGGTATTGTAAGCCAGCGCCCAGAACAGGTTCTGCTTGATGTTGCGCATCGTTTTGCGGCTCATCAGGATGGCATCGGCAATCCCCATCAGGTCGCCGCGCATCAGCGTGATATCCGCTGCTTCCATCGCTACATCAGTACCGGTGCCGATCGCCATGCCCGTATCGGCGGTTGCCAGCGCCGGCGCATCATTGATGCCGTCCCCAACCATGGCGACCTTGACCCCGCCGCTCTGCAGCCGGCGGATCTCCTCTGCCTTGCCTTCCGGCAGCACCTCTGCCAGTACCGTGCGGATGCCTGCCTGATCGGCAATGGCCTTCGCCGTCACCTTGTTGTCCCCAGTGATCATGACAACCTCGATACCCATGTTATGCAGCCGGGCAACAGCCTCGCGTGAGGTTGCCTTAATCGTATCCGCTACGGCGACAACGCCGGCGATGGTATCATCCAGCGAGACCAGCATCGCCGTTTTGCCTTCCTGCTCCAGCCGGGTCATGATGTCCAGCCAGGCATCAATCTCAAGCCCGTTCTCCCGCATCATCCGGCGGGTCCCTACGCCGACCTTCTGGCCTGCAACCACAGCCGTGACGCCGCGGCCCGGCACCGCCTCGAACTGCTCGGCAGCTGGAAGCTCAATTCCCCGGCTCTGCGCAGCGGCAACAATGGCATCAGCCAGCGGATGCTCCGACAGCTTCTCCGCAGCTGCGGTAACCGACAGCAGCCGGTTCTCAGCCAGCACCTTGCCGTGGGCGGCATTGCCGGTTGTGGCCACAATATCGGTCAGCACCGGCTTGCCGTTGGTGACGGTGCCTGTTTTATCGACTACAACTACCTTCACACCCTGCGCGCCCTCCAGATGCTCTCCGCCTTTGAAGAGGATGCCGAATTCAGCGGCCCGCCCCGAGCCCGCCATGATGGAGGTCGGCGTGGCCAATCCAAGTGCACAAGGACAGGCAATGACAAGCACGGCAATCGCGTTCTCCAGCGCCTCGGCGAACTGTCCCGGCGCACCCCAGATATACCAGACCGCGAAGGTTACAGCAGCAATGCCGATCACGACCGGCACAAAGATGCCGGAGATCACATCGGCAACCCGCTGAATCGGGGCCTTCGAGCCCTGCGCTTCTTCTACGACCCGGATAATCTGGGCCAGCGCCGTATCCCGGCCAACCTTCTTGGCTCTGATCCGCAGCATTCCGTTCTTGTTCAGCGTAGCGCCTATTACGGAATCGCCCGGCTTTTTCTCCACCGGAATGCTCTCGCCTGTAAGCATCGATTCATCGATAGCAGACAGCCCCTCGACCACTTCTCCGTCAACAGGCACCTTCGTGCCCGGCTTCACCAGCACAATGTCTCCGATCACTACATCTTCAACTGGAATACTAAGCTCAGCACCGTCCCGCTCGACCAGCGCCGTCTTCGCCTGCAGCCCCATCAGGCTGCGGAGCGCATCTGATGAACGGCCCTTGGCCAGCGCCTCTAACCATTTGCCGACCAGAATCAGCGTAATCAGCACCGAACTCGTCTCGAAGTACAGCTCCACGGTATGATGCATCCCGCTCGTGCTCAGGGAATCGATGGTCAGGTACAGACTGTAAAAGTAAGCGGCCGAGGTCCCGAGCACCACCAGCACATCCATATTGGCGCTCCCGTTCTTCAGCGCCTTATAAGCACTGACGTAGAACTGCCAGCCGATCAGGAACTGTACAGGAGTCGCCAGCACCAATTGGAACCAGGGATTCATGAACAGCGCAGGCGTCCACATCCAGGAGGTGAACGAGAAGTGGCCGGCCATGGCCCAGAGCAGCGGGAGCGACAACAACGCGGAGATTATCCACTTATTCCGTTTGCGTGTAATCTCTTCGCTGCGCTGCTCCGCAATGTCCTTCCGGTCCTGCTTCAGCGCCGCCTTATAACCGATGCTGCTAACCTTATCTATAATCTCCGCTGTGCTGATGTTGCCCGGCGAATACTCCACATGGGCGGTCTCCAGCGCCAGATTCACATTCACAGCCGCAATGCCCGGCATCCGCCCCAGCACCTTCTCAATCCGGGCCGAGCAGGCGGCACAGGTCATGCCGGTAATATCGAAATCTGCTGATTCCTTCAGCGTGTCATACCCGAGCGAGCGGATCTTCTCCTCGATCTGCGGCACCCCGGCCACCGCCGGATCATATCCGACCGTGGCCTGCTCCAGCGCCAGGTTCACATTGGCACGGGATACCCCCTCCATGCGGGACAAGCCCTTCTCGATCCGCGTTGCGCAAGCAGAGCAGGTCATGCCGGTAATCTGCAGGGTAGCCTGCTCCTGGGCGGCTTTTGCACTCTTTTCCATCCTCATGCACCTCCGTATACCCCTAAGGGGTATAATTCTATTGAAAAGAAAAGGCATTGGCGCCGGCTCCCTCTTCAGGGTTCCCGGCTCCAAGCCCTCCCATTACCTCCACCGCTTATACTACGTCGTAGCCCTGATCCTCGATCGCCGACTTGATTGCATCCAGGCTAACCTTGTTCTCGTCATATTCAACAGCTACTGTCTTCGCCGGCAGGTCTACCTTGGCCGCAGCTCCTGCGCCGCTAACCGCCTTCTCCACCGCACTGACACAATGACCGCAGGACATGCCTTCAACCTTCAATACTACGTTCGACATTTGAATTCCCTCCTGATATATGTTGTTCAAGCTCTATTTCATCAGCTTCCCGACTGTAACCAGCAGCTCATCGATAACCTCATGCTCTCCGGCTTCGATTCGCTCAACGATACAGCTCTTCATATGGCCCTCCAGCAGCAGCTTCCCGACACTGTTCAGCGCGGCCTGTACCGCCGCGAGCTGATTAAGTACATCATCGCAGTAGGTATCACGCTCAATCATCCCTTTCACTCCGCGGATCTGGCCTTCAATCCGGTTCAGGCGGGCTGTCAGCCCGTTCTTGAATTCTGGCGAGTGATGGCTCTTGCGCACCCCGGAAGCAGCAGGATGACAGGCTTCGCCGCACGCCTGGCCGGCAGGCTCCTTCTCATTCGTTGACACAGGAATCAGCCTCCTTATGTCTCACTATAATATACCCCCCATGGGTATGTCAATCGGCTCCCGGGAATAAAGTGCTGGCCGATAAGGAATACCATGTAGAATGGGTAAACTTCCTTATCAACACCTTTTATGAAGACCTTGCCGGACTACTGTACAAGCGTTTGCCGAAAAAGATTGACCCCCTATTCAAATTTGAATATAATAATCACGAACTTATACTTACACCACCAAAGGAGTCTGAACAACATGCATACGAAAGAGAGCAATCTGAAGCTCGTCGTTGCCGGGCTGCTGCTCGGCATCCTGATGTCGGCCATGGATAACACGATTGTTGCCGCAGCGATGGGCACGATTGTCTCCGATCTGGGAGGAATGGACAAAATCGTCTGGGTCACCTCCGCCTACATGGTCATGGTTATGGCCGGAACCCCGATCTTCGGCAAACTGTCCGATATGTACGGACGCAAGCGGTTCTACATCTTCGGACTCATCGTCTTCCTGATCGGCTCCGCCCTGTGCGGAACGGCTTCGAGCATCACCCAGCTCAGCATTTACCGCGCGATTCAGGGGATTGGCGGGGGTGCGCTGATGCCGATTGCGTTTACGATTGTGTTTGATATTTTTCCGCCGCAGCAGCGGGGTAAGCTCACCGGACTGTTCGGTGCAGTCTTCGGAATCTCCAGTGTCATCGGACCTCTGCTGGGTGCTTATATCACGGAGTATGTGAACTGGAACTGGATTTTCTATATTAATCTGCCGATTGGGGTCGTCTCCTTCTTCCTGATTATCTACTTCTACAAGGAATCCGTTACCCACAGCAAGCAGCGTATTGACTGGGGCGGCGCCTTCACCCTCGTGGCAGGCATTATCTGCCTGATGTTCGCGCTGGAGCTTGGCGGCAATGAATATCCTTGGGATTCAGCAGCCATTCTTGGACTGTTCGGCGGCTTCGCCGTCTTCCTTATTGCGTTCATTCTCATTGAAAAAGCGGCCGCCGAACCGGTCATCTCCTTCGCCATGTTCCGCAAGCGCCTGTTCGCCACCAGCAGTATTCTGGGGTTGTTCTACGGCTCGGCGTTCATTGTGGCGACAGTGTATATCCCGATATACGTACAGGGGGTATACGGAGGCTCGGCCACGAACTCCGGCCTGATCCTCATGCCGATGATGATCGGCACCGTTATTGGCAGCCAGTCCGGCGGCCTGCTTACGACCCGGACCAGCTTCCGCAATATCATGCTGCTGTCTGCGGTATGCTTCGTGGCCGGGATCTACCTGCTCAGCACACTGACACCGGACACCTCCCGCCTGCTGCTGAATGTCTTCATGGCCTTAACTGGCTTCGGAGTCGGCTTCTCCTTCTCCGTGCTCAGCCTGTCGTCCATCCAGCACTTTGATATGCGCCAGCGGGGCTCGGCTACTTCAACCAGCACCTTCCTGCGCTCGCTGGGCATGACACTCGGCATTACCATCTTCGGGATCATCCAGCGTAATCATTTTGCCTCCAAGCTGAGCACAGCCTTCGGAGACAGTGCTCAGGCTGCTTCCTTCGGCGATCCGCGTTCCGCGTTGACGCCCGAGGCCAGAGCGCAGATTCCGCCGCCTGTACTGGAGAAAATTACGAATTCACTGTCTTCGTCGATCTCGTATACCTTCCTGTGGGCTATCGTTCCGGCCGTTCTGACCGTCGTCTTCGTTCTGCTGATGCCGAAGGACCGGCTGCTGCCTCAGGGAGGCCAGCCTGCCGCCGGTTACGAACGGAGGTAAGCCCATGCCGATGAAGCTTGCGATTCTGGGCCTTCTGCTGGAGCGGGATATGCATCCTTACGAGATCACCCTGGTCATGAAGGAACGCTCCATAGATCAGGTAATCAAGATGCAGACCGGTTCCGTGTATTATGCGGTCGATAAGCTGGGCGCAGGAGGGCACATCGAGGCGGTTAAGGTCATTCACAGCCCCGACCGCCCGGACAAAACGATCTACCGGATCACAGACAAAGGCAAGGCCCTCATGGAACAGCTCATCCTGCAGCAGATCCGCAAAAGCGATCCCATGTACCATCCGGTACATATCGCCTTGTCCCTCACGCATCTGATTGACCAGGAGAAGGTCGGGAAGCTGCTGGAGGAGCGCATCCGCGAGGCGGAGCATCAGGTGAACTTCGCCTACCAGCTATACGAGGAGCATATTTCCGTGGTGCCCCGCTCGGTGCTGCATCTGATGTACGGCAGATATGAGCATTGCCAGACCGAGCTGAAGTGGCTGAAGCGCCTGCAGGCGGATGTACTCGCGAACAGGCTGAACGATACGGGTACGCCTATTGCTCCAGACTAGACATGGCTTCATTCGGAGGATTGCCTCAGTCTGCCGTTACCGGCAGCGGTGGCAGTCCTCTATTGAATTGAGGCAACTTGTGCCCGCCAGGATCTGAGGCCATGTCCGTTGTAAATGTTTAGCAGGCTGAATTTGTGTTTATTAGGGAACAAACTCGTAAGAAAGGGAAGTGATTCCAGATGAACGAAGACAACAAGCCGATCCGGGACGACCGTGACCACCCGGAGCAATACCCTACCGAGAAGCCCAGCCTGTTCGATGAGGAAGAGGAGCAGTTGCATGTAGACCCGATTCCGGTCGAGGATCTGACCCTGGAGCAGCAGGAGGAGAAGGATAAGGAAGGCACGAAGCACCGCTCCTCCAGCGACCGGAAGTACCATACCGGATTCTAAGGGGCATAGTTCATGCTGTCAGGCAGGCTTCGCAAGCCATATTGTATGGAGGGATTCTATTGTCGAGAGCGTTACCGCTGAACCGGCGGGGTATTCCTGCCAGCCGCATTGCGCTGGGCTGCATGGGACTTGGAGGCGGCTGGGACTATGAGCCGCTTACCGCAGCGAATCTCAAGCAGGCCGAGGAAGCGCTGGAAGCGGCGCTATCAATCGGCATTAATTTCTTTGATCATGCAGATATCTATACCCGGGGTAAGGCGGAGAAGGTGTTCGGCCAGCTGCTGAAAGCCCGTCCGGGCCTGCGGGAGGATATCATCCTGCAATCCAAATGCGGCATCCGGCTGATCGAGCCGGGCGATACCACCAACCGGATGGATCTCTCCAAGGAGCATATTCTATCCAGCGTGGACGGATCGCTCGCGCGGCTCGGCACAGACTATCTGGATATTCTGCTGCTGCACCGCCCCGATCCCCTGATGGACCCGGAGGAGGTCGCCGAGGCACTGTATCAGCTCAAAGCCTCCGGCAAGGTACGCCACTTCGGCGTCTCCAATATGAGCGCCGCCCAGATCAGGCTGCTGGAGACTTATTGCGATGAGCCATTCATCGTCAACCAGCTCCATATGAGCCTGGCCCGGATCAGCTGGGTGGATGCGGTCCTCAGCGTGAACCGTGACCAATGGAAGGAGGTTACGTTCCCGGAGGGCACGATCGAGTACTGCCGGGCCGGAAACATCCAGCTCCAGGCCTGGGGGCCGCTGGCTCAGGGGCTGTTCAGCGGACGGCCTCTGGACGGCCAGCCCGAGAACGTCGTGAATACAGCGGCCCGGGTGCGGGCGCTTGCTGACGAGAAGAGCGCCACGGCCGAAGCCGTCGTGCTGGCCTGGCTGATGGCTCATCCGGCAGCCATCCAGCCGGTGATCGGCACCGTGAACCCGCAGCGGATTGCCGCCTGCAGCGGCGCGGAGCAGGTCGAGCTCTCACGCAAAGAGTGGTACGAGCTGTACGTCAGCTCGCGCGGGGAGAAGCTGCCTTGAGTCAAGTGCATAAGGAGGAGCGGTACGCAGCCTAGGATGCGTGGTATGGGCCTGGGGTACGGGCGCAGAGTGCGCTACGAACCAGGGGCGGTGAGAGGCCGCCCCCACTGTCCTACGCTGCCTGTTTTGGGCAGAATGAGAGGGATTTATCCCACTGATTTCCTCACGCCACCTGAGTTCTGCTGGTCCAAAGGGATTTATCCCTTTGATTTGCCCACGCCGCCTGTTTTCAGCGGATTCAGAGGGATTTTTCCCTTTCATTTCCTCGCATCGCCAATTTCCGGCGGGTTCAGAGGGATTTATCCCCTTCACTCTTCGCACCGCCTGTTTCCGGCGGGTTCTAATCCAACTGATACGTATGTGATGTGCGTGACCTATGCAGCATAGTCTATGTAACTCAAATGAGAAACTAATATTACTCTATAAAGAGAGCAGCGGTGGCCTCCGCCAATTCAGGTGCACTATTGCTCCTCATGCCGTTTTCGCGGGGACACTTTAGTTCACTCCCCAGCCACCCCAACTCCCGCTCCCCGGCTTCCCGCTCTTCGGATTCTGCCCGTTCCCAGGTTATCCCTGAACATCCCCATCCTCTCCCGTTCTCTATAAAGAACATTTGTGAAAAACAGCGTTCTATCGAGATAATACGCGATAATTCAAATGATTCGCGCTTTATCACGGGTATTTCGCGGAAATTAACATTTTTCTTTTAGAGGGGGTGCGGTGTATGATTTCTTTACGATAACGTTCTTAATAAAGAACGAATATAAAGAACTACCTGTCAGTATGTGATGGAAGGGGGCTGAGGGATGTACCCCAGATCCGCCAAAAGGCGCAAACGCAAAAACAGGAGGCTTGGCCTGCGGATGCTGCAATCCGGAGTGGCTGTATCTGTACTGCTGATGTACACGTCAGGCCAGATTGGCAGTACATACGGAGGGTTCAATACCCCCCAGGAACAGGATAGCTCGATCGGGCTCTGCTCCGTATTCCCCGGAGAGATTGAACGGCTGCTGACTGAATTCAGCGGACACCTGCGTACAGTCAATGAGTTGAAGGCTTCCCTTCAAGGCTATAATCTTAGCGGAACATACAATTCTTCTTTTAACAACGAAAATGAATCAGAAGAGGAACTGACCCAGGCCGCAGAGGATGTCTCAGCCCAACTGCTACAGGCCGGCAGCGAGATTACCGCACTGGAGAAGCAGTTGAGCCTCAATGCCGGGGTCTGGCAGCAGATTCTGCAGGAGATGGGCCGGGCAGCGGCCATTCTGCATCAACTCGGAGGGTATATGGAGAATCTCGACCCGGGCTGCCTGGAAATCCGGGATACCCGGTTCTTCGGGCAGATTGAGGAGAGCCTGCAGTCCAGCGGCATTCTGTCGGAATCGATGAATGAGACACTGAGCGGAATTATACATTATCTGAATTCGATTCATGACATTGGCGGATCATTGCCGACCGGCAATCCTGACCGCGTGCTGCTGCAGGACGGTCCCGGCTTCCGCGTAACAAGTGTCATAACGGCTGTCTACAGTGACGATTCAGGAATGGCTCCTGAGCTTCAGGCCACCTACAGCCAATTGAACTCAGAACTGACGGCCGCCAGGGACAATCTGGCTTCCACCATCTTCGCCCTGCAGAAGAAGCAGAGTGAGATTGCCGGGGCACAGGCAGCCCTCCGGGAACAAGCGAAGGCACTTGCAGAGGCCAAGGAGAAAGCTGCCGCGGAGCAGGCCCTGAAGGCGAAAGAAGAGCAGAAAGAGGAAGAACCTCCAGCCGGAGGTGTTACTCCCCCTCCCTCGCCCGCGCCTTCCAGCCCGCCCCCTTCAGCCGAAGCGTCAGCAGCACAGTCTGGAGCAGAACCACCGACAGGCGAACAGCCTAGCCCGGGGCAGACGGCTTCTCCTCAGCCAGAGGCGGCCGCACCCGTCCCATCTCCTGCACCGGTCGGCACAGCCGACCCCGGCCAACCGCTCCCGGAGACTGCCGAAGAAAGCTCACCCGTCCTTGAACCTGGCAGCGGACAGCCCGCCGCAACACCTGTACCTTTGGACTCACCTGCACAACCTTCACCTGCCCCATTAACCCATATCAGCAAAGGCGGCGATTAACATGCGCATCCGCAAGATAGCCAGTACAGCGGTTTCTGCACTGATAATGTTGATTTTCCTGGTGCTTATCACCGCAGTGATCATCTCCAAAGCCTCGGGCGGCGAGCCCTCCTTCTTCGGCTACCAGATCAAAACCGTCTTATCCGGCTCCATGGAGCCTGGCATCCAGACCGGTTCCATTGTAGCGATCAAGCCGGGCGGGGACATGACCCGCTTCCAGAAGGGCGATGTTATCACTTTTCTGAACCCCGACAATCTGCTGATTACCCACCGGGTCATCGCTGCCGAGCTTAACAGCGCGCTGGGGGAAGCCAGCTATACCACCAAGGGCGACAATAACGATGTTGCCGATACCGCAGCAGTCAGCTCGAAGAATGTGGTAGGCCAATATACCGGCGTCACCGTCCCCTATGTGGGGTATGCCATGAATTTCGCGGTGTCCAGAGCCGGAAGCGTCGTGCTGATGATTGTCCCGGGACTGCTGCTGCTGATTTATGCGCTATATACCTCCTGGAAGGCCGTTGCTGCCATTGAAGCCAAGCCCAAGACTCCACCCGCACCAGGCGGGCCGGATGAGCTGCCGGAGCTGATGCCATAAGATGATTGTATTCTCCCGTTTACGTAACGCGGAGCCACAATAACTTTTCAAGAACTATGAGAGAGGGATGAACACATGAATGTCAAAAAAACACTAGGTCTCGGCGTGGTATCGGCAGCTTTAGGATTAACCCTGATCGGGGGAGGCACCTTCGCTTACTTCAGCAGCACTTCTACCAGCTCAGCTTCTTTTAACAATGGAACTTTATCACTGCAATCCGACCCCTCTGTCATCGTTAATCTCACCAACCTCAAGCCGGGAGATACTGTGCTTAGAGACTTCAAACTGAAAAATGACGGGACACTGAACATCCCCAAAGTCGTGCTGCACACCTCATCCTCCATTAATGATGCCCTGGGCGACAACGGCACGCATAATTTCAAGGACGATATTATCGTGACCTTCCTTGTCAACAAGGATAAGAAGGAATCGCCGCTGCTGGTCATCTCCCTCGCTGATCTGGAGAATGAGAGCCCGGATCTGGTCGCACGTGGCATCCTCGGGGCCATTCTGGGCGGGGAGAAGTCCGGCATCAAGGCAGGGACCTCAGACAATCTGACGATCCAGTTCGCTTTCAGGGAAACACTCCAGCCGCAGAACTATTATCAGGGCGATTCACTGGCACTGACCTTGAACTTTGAAGCCAGCCAGGAGGCAGGCACGCAGAAGTAAATCCCTAACTAACATAATCTAAGGAGGAATTCAATCATGGGTATCAAAAAAACACTGGGTCTTGGCGCAGCATCGGCAGCACTCGGATTATCTCTCATCGGGGGAGGCACCTTCGCCTACTTCAGCTCGACCGCTAACAGCACAGCCACCTTCGCAGCAGGCACACTGAAGCTCGGCTCTTCCTTCAATACACCTGTTGCTCTGACTAATCTGAAGCCGGGGGATTATACGGTCCGCACCTTCACGCTGTCCAACGAAGGCACGCTGGATATCAAGCTCCTCAAGCTGTCCACCAGCTACACGGTAACCGATGCCAAGGGGGATAACGCGGGCCAGGATCTCGGAGCCCACTTCAAGGTCAAGCTGCTCAAGGATACGTATACCGGCGGCTCCACGAACGGTTATGTGCTCTCCGAGATCTCGCTGAAGGATCTGAAGAATATTCCAAGCTATGATCTCGTGACGCTGGGCGCCGTACCGGGAGGCATCAGCGCTGCCCAGTCCAAGACCTTCAAGGTCGCCTTCGAATTCGTGGACAACGGCCAGGACCAGAACGCCTTCCAGGGCGATAGCCTGGCGCTGAACTGGACCTTCGATGCCCTTCAGGGCATCGGGGAAGCTAAATAGCACAGCCTTGCGCATAAAAACGGCATGTCCAGCTCTCCGGCGGGATATGCCGTTTGCCGTTTGACCGCCACCTGCCCTCTGCAGCCCTTGCCCTGCGGCTTCTGTTTTTGTCCGTGGTGCGGATTTTTGTTATACTGGTAGCAAAAAAGTACGGAGGGCGTGTAATCGTGTCAGATACGTTGGGAAGCCGCATCCACAAACTCCGTCTGGAGAAGGGGTACTCTCTGTCCGAGCTCGCGGATAAGGCGGATGTAGCGAAATCATACCTCAGTAATGTGGAACGGAATATTCAATCGAACCCCTCTATTCAATTCATTGAGAAGATCGCCGATGCGCTTCAGGTATCTATTCACACCGTATTGTATGGCACGCCGGTGGAGGCTGAGGAGCCGGCGCTGGACGGGGAATGGTTCAGGCTCGTTCAGGAAGCAATGGCTTCCGGAATCAGCAAGCGCGAGTTCAAGGAATTCCTCGATTATCAGAAATGGCGCATGGAGCAAAAGGATCACTAGATGCGGCAGTTTGCCGCAGGAAGGCCAGCCGGGAAGGCCGCTTTCAGCGACAACACCTCCCTGCCGCGCATACAGCAAAGGCACAGCGTACGTTACGCTGTGCCTTTGCTGTATGTATCCCCATATGATGACCGTCCTACATCGCCTGGAGTGCCTTCTCGCTTAAGAAACGGCGGATCTCCTCCGCCTGAATCCCTGCCTCACGGGCAGACATCAGCAAGTACACCCATTCTAAATCCAAATCAACTGCCCGCAGCTCGTCATTCCCCTGGTTGGACTTATCCAAGAAATCTCCTCCTAGAATTTGCGCGTCCCCAGGCAGTCCGGCCATCATAGTATTTCTACTTTAGATCCGAGACTTTGTGCCCCTGTCTTTCGGCAGGTTTACCCTTAACTGGACCCTTTACATGAAAGGATCTGGCATGAATACATGAAACCGCTCTTACGCAACTACATTATACAAGATCATACGCAAATAGTGTGTCGATTTCTGGAATTTTTTTATGTGAAGTTGTGAAGAACCTTAGCTGAAATTGCCATTGGCTTGTATAAATATTTCCAAATCCCGTTCAAAGGTCCGGCAGCAGGGTACATATACTTATGAGAATCTTTTTCCGCTTTGGGACAATATATATAGAAACAATTACCCATTTCCCCAAAAATCAAACATCTAAAAGGTTATTTATTCATATTTCATCGATATGTCTAAACATATAGGGAAGCCCCCTCGGGGCGGAGAAGGCTATACGCAATTTATTGATGATAGTTGCGTATGAATTCTATGATGAATCATACCTTTTTGCGAACGGATTGGAACAAAGTATGAATTGATTACCCTGCCGGAAAGTAGCACAATAAGGTGAGAATGAAACCGCAAACATTGTAACTCCGCCAAGTGGCACTCTTGTCTGCCCGATGTGGAGTTTATCCGTTAGGAGGACCTATTCATGGCAATCAAAGAGCCCTATAGCGACACGGTTTGGAGTAAATATTACGGCCCCAACCTGGGCTACATCCAGGAGAGATATGACCAGTTTGTCAAGGACCCTTCCTCTGTCGAACAACATTACCGCGATCTGTTCACGGTATCCGGCCCGCCGCCTCTGGCCCCGGATGCAGAGAGAACGCCGGCTCCGGCGGTTACAGCCGATGCCAACTGGCTGAAGAAGGCCGTTAAGGCCTCGAAGCTGATCGCCAATATTCGTATATATGGCCATATGGCCGCCAACATTGACCCGCTGGAGCGCAGCAGCAACCCGATGGCCAAGTGGCTGGAGCTGGAGACTTACGAGCTTACCCGCGAGGACCTTAACGCTATGCCTGCCTCCCTCATCTGGGACAACGCCCCTGAGGATGTACGGACTGCGATGGATGCTGTCCACAGAATGCGCCAGGCCTATACGCAGACTATTGCTTATGAATTCGGGCATGTGCATGATGAACGCGAGCTGCGCTGGCTGAACAGCCAGGCGGAGTCGATGACCTCCCCTGCCCCGCTGAACAATGAAGAGCGCAAAGAGCTGCTGAAGCGGCTGGTGCAGGTGGAGCATTTCGAGACCTTCCTGCACAAGACCTTCGTCGGCCAGAAGCGGTTCAGCATAGAGGGCAACGATGCGCTTGTGCCGATGCTGGATGAGATCGTGCGGGCCGCCGCCCATGACGGCGCAGAGCATATCCTGATGGGGATGGCTCACCGCGGCCGGCTCAATGTGCTGGCGCATATTCTGGGCAAGCCCTATGATATTATTTTCTCGGAATTCCATCATTCGCCGAATAAGGAGCTGTTCCCTTCTGAAGGCTCCATGGGGATCAACTACGGCTGGACCGGCGATGTGAAATACCATCTTGGCGCTGACCGCGCCGTCCGCCAGGGCGAAACGGTACGCACCCGGATTACACTGGCCAACAACCCGAGTCACCTTGAATTCGTCAATCCGGTAGTCGAAGGCTTCACGCGCGCTGCCCAGGAGGAGCGTCACACTCCGGGTCTGCCGAAGCTGGACACGAACAAAGCGGTGGCTGTGCTGATGCACGGCGATGCCGCCTTCCCGGGCGAGGGCATTGTGGCGGAGACGCTGAATATCGGCAAGCTTACCGGATATCAGAACGGCGGGACTGTGCATATCATCGTCAACAACCGGATCGGCTTCACTACAGAGAGCGAGGATTCCCGTTCCACCCACTATGCCAGTGACCTGGCCAAGGGCTACGAGATTCCGGTCGTGCATGTCAATGCTGATGATCCCGAGGCCTGCATTGCTGCTGTCCGTCTGGCCAGCGCTTACCGCCATATGTTCAAGAAGGACTTCCTGATTGACCTGATCGGCTACCGCCGTCACGGCCATAATGAGATGGATGATCCCGATACAACCCAGCCCGTAGTCTACGGCAAGGTGCGTAACCATCCTACCGTCTACCGTCTGTATGCCGAACGTCTCCAGCGCGAGAAGGTAGTGACTGAGGATGAGGTCAAAGCCATGATTGCCGAGACCGAGAGTGTGCTGCAGAAGGCGTTCGAGCAGATGAAAGAAGGCAAACAGAAAGGCGCAGAGTCCAAGACCGCTGTAGCGCTGGAATCCGACCTTCCTCCTAAGCGCCCGACCGCCTTCCCGCTCGCCGGTCTGCAGGAAATCAACCGCGAGCTGCTGCGTGTACCGTCCGGCTTCAAGGTCTATCCGAAGCTGGAACGGATTCTGCAGCGCCGCAAGGATGCGCTGAATGACGGGGAACGTGTGGACTGGGCGCTGGCGGAGACCCTTGCCTTCGCTACCATCCTGAAGGACGGCACTCCGATCCGCCTCAGCGGCCAGGATTCCCAGCGCGGCACCTTCGCGCACCGCCATCTGGTGCTGCATGACAGCGAGAACGGCGAGCTCTATTCGCCGCTGCACCAGATCAGTGATTCCCGCGCCTCCTTCGGCGTCTATAACAGTCCGCTGTCGGAAGCTTCGGTGCTCGGATTCGAATACGGGTACAACGTATTCGCACCGGAGACCTTCGTCATCTGGGAAGCGCAATACGGCGACTTCGCTAACGCCGCCCAGGTCATTATTGACCAGTTCATCTCGGCCGGACGGGCGAAGTGGACACAGCGCAGCAATCTCACGATCCTGCTGCCTCACGGCTATGAAGGCCAGGGACCGGAGCACTCCAGCGGCCGGCTGGAACGGTTCCTCCAGCTCTCCGCCGAGGAGAACTGGACCGTTGCCAACCTGACCACCGCCGCCCAGTACTTCCACCTGCTCCGCCGCCAGGCTGCACTCTGCGGGCAGGCGGATGCCCGGCCGCTGGTGATCATGGCGCCGAAGAGCCTGATCCGCAACCCGCGCAGCACCTCGCCGGGTGCAGACCTCGCCTCCGGCAGCTTCCAGCCGGTGCTTCCTGAGCCGCTGCTGGGCAGCAAGCCGGAAGAGGTGAAGCGTCTGGTCGTGTGCAGCGGCAAGGTTGCCATTGACCTGCAGACCGAGCTTGAGGCCGGGCGCGGTACAGACTGGTCCGGACTGCATATTCTCCGTATGGAGCAGCTCTATCCCTTCCCGGAACGGGAGCTTGCTGCACAGCTTAGCTCACTCCGCTCGCTGGAGGAGATTGTGTGGGTGCAGGAGGAGCCGAAGAATATGGGCGGCTGGACGTACGCCGAATCCCGGCTCCGCGCCATTGCGCCGCAGAACGTGTCCGTCCAGTATATCGGCCGTCCGGAGCGTTCCAGCCCGGCCAGCGGCTATGCGGAGGTTCACACCTACGAGCAGCGGCGGATAGTCAGGGAAGCCCTGAAGCTAGGTACTCAAGTGCAAGCGCCAGTGCCGTCCTCCTGATTGCAGCAGGACGGTCTCACGATCATACAATCCACTATATTTGGGGAGGTAACGGCCTGTGTCCGAAATTAAAGTACCCGATCTGGGCGAATCCATTTCCGAGGGAACGATCTACAAATGGCTGGTGAAAGAGGGCGACACTGTCGGCCAGGGGGATGTGCTTGCCGAGCTTGAGACCGACAAGGTCAATCTGGAGATCAGTGCGGAGGAGGACGGCGTCATCTCCTCCATCCTCCGCCAGGCGGGCGATAACGTTGCCGTTGGCGAAGCCATCGGCATCATCGACACCGCCGCCGGGGCGGCTGCGGCCGCTGGCGGCAGCCAGCCGGGCGCGGCCGGCGCATCGCAGGGCGGCAGCGCGCCTGCCGCTGCCGAGCCTGCGCCAGCAGCAGCTGCACCCGCTGCTGCGGCCCCTGTTGCCGCCGAAGGTGCGGCGGCAGACGGCGCTGCGGCCCTGGCTTCGCCGGGGGCGCGCAAGCTGGCCCGGGAGCGGGGCATCGACCTCGGCGAGGTCACTGCCCGCGACCCTATCGGCCGGATCGGTCAGGCCGATGTGAATGGCCATGGCGCAGCAGCGCCGCAGGAGGCTGCGCCAGCGGCTCCGGCGGCGGCCCGGCCGGAGCCGGCGAAGCCGTCGGCAGCGGCAGGCAAGGCGCCGCACGCCGAGGACGGCAAAGCGACCGAGCGCAAGCGCATGTCGCGGCGGCGGCTGACGATTGCCAGCCGCCTGGTCGAAGCGCAGCAGACGGCAGCGATGCTGACCACCTTCAACGAGGTGGACATGACCGCGATTCTCGACATCCGCAAACGCCGCAAGGATGCCTTCAAAGAGAAGCACGAAGTCGGACTCGGCTTCATGTCCTTCTTCACCAAGGCCGTCATCGGCGCGCTGAAGGCGTATCCGATGCTCAATGCTGAGATCGACGGTGAAGATCTCCTGCTGAAGAAGTATTACGACATCGGCATTGCCGTCGCCGCCAAGGAAGGCCTGGTCGTGCCGGTCGTCCGCGATGCGGACCGGCTGAGCTTCCCTGAGATTGAGCGCCGCATTGGCGAGCTGGCCTCCAAGGCGCGGGCCAACACGCTCAGCCTGCCGGAGCTGCAGGGCGGAACCTTCACGATCACGAACGGCGGTGTGTTCGGGTCCCTGCTGTCCACACCAATTCTCAACACCCCGCAGGTCGGTATTCTCGGAATGCACAAAATCCAGCTGCGCCCGATCGCGCTGGATGAGGAGCGTACCGTCAACCGCCCGATGATGTACATTGCCTTATCGTACGATCACCGGATCGTGGACGGCTCCGAAGCAGTCAGCTTCCTGGTCAAGGTCAAGGAGCTGCTGGAAGACCCAGAGTCGCTGCTGCTGGAAGGCTAACTCACCAGCCCCACCGCACTCCAACTATTTATCTGATGAACACCAAGGCATCCGCTGGAGCGTAACCCTATGCTTCTCGGATGCCTTTTTAGTCCTATCCGCTGCCCCGCCTCTTCCTCTTCCTCTTCCTCTTCCTCTTCCTCCGCCATCCCCGCTCATACCACCATCCTCCTGTTTTCGGCAGCCACCCTCGATGTTGCCCATTGTAGTCGGTTTTTCAAATACATTCTGCCTACACACCCTCAACGTGCCCATTGTGGTCGGTTTTCCGATTACATTCAGCCCTCGCGCCATCGTCGTGAC
The DNA here is from genome assembly GCF_022234545.1 of Paenibacillus piscarius. Lineage (GTDB taxonomy): Bacteria > Bacillota > Bacilli > Paenibacillales > Paenibacillaceae > Paenibacillus_AQ > Paenibacillus_AQ piscarius. The sequence goes on along the minus strand of NZ_JAIEUI010000003.1, from coordinate 274,377 downwards.
CATTGTAATCGGTTTTTCGATTACATTCTGCCTACGCACCCTCAACGTGCCTATTGCATGCTGTTTTTCGCATACATTTAGCCCGCGTGCCTTTCGCGAGTCCATTGTATACTGTTTTTCGCATACATCTGGCCCGCGCCCCCACGTAACGCCGAATGTGTTCGGTTTTCCGCTTACATCATCACTCCCCCCAAAATGAAAAAGAGACATCCCCAACCGCTTACGCAAGCGCATGAACGTCTCTTCTCCAAGCCAATCTCTTTGTCTCTTTCTCTAAGCCCGATGATGATGCCGCACGGATGGTATATAATGGACTGATTAGGTACAGCGCTAAGGAATAACGCCTGCCTGTATCCCATCATTCTGCGCTAAGAAAGAGGTGCCAAATATGCAGCTCCATAATGAATCGGACATTCTCCGGGTGGTGAAGGAGGATGCCTGGATGATGGAAATTCTGGCCTCAGCCGCAACGCTGCAACTGCCGGACTGGTGGGTATGCGCCGGATTTGTGCGCTCCAAGATCTGGGATGTGCAGCACGGATATACGGAGCGGACCCCGCTTCAGGATATTGATGTTATCTACTATGACCGCAGCGAGCTGCGCCCGGAAGCGGATGAAGCCCTGGAGGCCCGCCTCAAGCAGCAGCATCCCGGAATCCCCTGGTCGGTCAAGAACCAGGCCCGGATGCATAAGGTCAATGACCTGAAGCCTTACCGGTCGTCTACGGATGCCATGTCCAAGTTCCCGGAGACGGCGACAGCACTGGGCCTCTCCCTCCGTGAAGACGGCGAAGTGATTCTGGCAGCTCCCCATGGCGTAGAGGATGCGCTTCAGCTGGTGGTGCGGCCCACGCCTTACTTCGCAGCCAATCCGCAGCTCTGGCCAGTCTATGAGAAGAGGATTGCCCGTAAGAACTGGCATAGCATCTGGACAGGTCTGCAGATATTGCCGGCAGGGAAGCGTTAGCGGCCGGTCACTGCTATGATGTGCAGTCACATATTATGTGCAGTCACATATTATGTGCAGTCACATATTATGTGCAGTCACAGCCGTGACTGCCGCTGTCCTGTGCAAACAAAAAGCAGGCTGTTCCCGCCGGGGATAGCCTGCTTTTTGTCCTGCTCCTTGTACAGCAGCCATATTGTATCTTCACACCGCCAGATCAATTCCCACCACACCGACGATCTCTCCGTGTTCGTCCTTGATCGCTCTGGAGAGGGTGATGCAGGAGCGTTTCGTAATCGCCGATACATACGGCTGGGATACGAACTCTCCTTCCTGCATCGCTCCGTTCCACCAGTCACGGCGCTTCGCATTCAGCAGTCCGGCCGCAGGCTCGGAGTAGATGAATGTACCGTCTGTCCGGTTCGACCAGATCGCCTGCACATCCGGCACCTGACGCATACACGCTGTCAGCACTCTGCCATGGACATCCGCATCTGCTTCTGGATTGTACATCTCCGGCCGGCCCGTAATGTCCTGAAGCAAGGTCTGCATCTCCCGGAGCCGTTCCGTGTATTGGCTCATCTCGATGGCTCCGCTTCCGGCAATGCCGTTCACTGAATGCTGCAAGGCCTGGGATTCGAGCAGCAGGCTGGCGCTGATCCCGTTAAGCTGCCCGATCTGTGTCCGCTGGAGCGTGACCTGCTCCAGAGTCAGATCGACGCCGGCAATCGTCTCATTGACAATCCCCACCGCGCCGCTCAGCTCGCCGGTCATCTCCTCAATCAGCCGGCTCTGCCGCTCTGCCGCTGCTGCCGATTCCGTCACCACGGTGCCTACCTCTTCAACCCGGGCCGCGATCTCCCCAAGGCGCTGCTTGACGGTAGTCACTTCGTTCACACCATGATCCACCGCCGCCTGCTCCTTCGTGACCGAATCCAGCACCTCTCGCATGCCGCGGTTGAGATCAAGCAGCACAGCTGAGGAGCGCTCTACCGAGTCACGGCTCTGATCGGCAAGCTGTCTGATCCGTCCGGCCACGACCGCGAAGCCCCGGCCTGACTCCCCCGCCCGCGCGGCCTCAATAGAGGCATTAAGGGCCAGCAGCGAGGTCTCGTTGCCGATGCCGACAATCAGGGAGTTCATCTCCTCGACCATGGCAATATGCCCGCTTAATGCGGTGAATTTGTCCTGCATATCTCCGCTTCTCTCCTGGAGCTCCTCCATGACCTCATCCGTATTCTTCAGGGAATCCACCATCTCAGCCATTCCCGCACGCGCCGCCTGCATGACTGTATCCAGTCTTCCGGCCAGCTCTTCAATCTGTCCGGTCACTGCCGCAACTCCGCCCATCCTGGCAAAAGCGCCCTCAATATTCGCCTTCGCCTCATTGCTGCGGACCTGCAGGTCCACCTCATAGGCATGGGAATAATCTGCGGTCTGCTGCAGCCCTTCAGTGTGGCGGGTAATCTCCTCCAGCGCGCCATGCAGCCGGTCTGCGGTAACCACAATCTCATTGCCGAGCTGCTCCACCCTGCCCTTGGAATCCGCAAGCTCCCGGATACTCTGCGCCCCGCGGCGCCAGTTGTCCAGCACGAATCCGGCAAGCGCCGCCGCCAGCAGCAGATAGACCAGCTTATGCATCCAATACATCTCAAGCCACGAGCCGTATAGACCTACACACAGCAGCAGAACAATGGTTACAGCAGCCTTCCCCCGGTGAATTCCCATCCTGTACGCTCACTCCACTCTATCATGTTATGTATTCTAACATTATATCAGCAGAGTTAAATTAAGGAAACTATTTTTATGCAGCCATCATTCTACAATATTCTTCAAACGTAACTGCTCCCGTAATGACACCAAGCTCTCCGCCACCGTGTGATGAGCCGTGTCGATCACGATGTGATCATTGTCCCAGGCCTCGTAATACCTGTTCTTCACATCCTCCCAAGCCGGCAGTGTGAAGCCTGGAATATCTGTTGTCCGCGTGTTGATACGTTCCTTGTGCTCCTGTTCGTCTGAGCAGACCACCTCGATCTCGGCATACGGCAGACCAAGAGACTCCGCTACGTTACGCCAAGCCTGGCGTGTATAGCCGATAGGATTGACCGTGTCAGCGATCACATCCAGACCTATAAGGAGATTCTGCCGCGCTATCTCGTAACAAATGATATAACCCTCAGGTCCCTTAACCTCCCTCCCGGCAACGCGCATAGCCTGTTCTACGACATCAACCCGCAGATACGGTGCCTGAAGTTCTCTTGCCAGAGCTGATGATAACGTAGACTTACCGGTTCCCGGCAATCCGCCAAAGATATACAGCATCTTCTCACTCTCCTTCGGGATATAGGTTCAGGAATACCGTATAGCATGCAGAGCAGATTCGCCTATGCTCGTTCGGCTGTTTGCGCCGCCGGAGCTGCTGCTCCCCGGTTCGCCATTATCGCCCGGGCGATCCAGACGCCGGCTGCTCCGGCCTGCGCCAGGCCCCGGGTAATGCCGGCACCATCCCCGCCGCAGTAGAGCCCGGAGATTTCGGTCTCGAATTGTTCGTTCAGCTTCGGCCGGGCGGAGTAGAACTTCGCCTCCACGCCGTAGAACAGCGTGTGCTCGGAAGCAATCCCCGGTGTCACCTTCTCCAGAGCTTCAACCATCTCAATCAGACTCTTCATGGTGATGTACGGCAGGACCAATCCCAGATCACCCGGCACCGCTTCCTTCAGTGTAGGCTCCAGGAACCCTTCCTTTATCCGTGTCTCCGTAGACCGGCGGCCGCGAAGGATATCCCCGTACTTCTGCACAATGACTCCGCCGCCCGACAGATCGTTGGCCCGCTTGCAGATTTCCCTCGCGTATTCATTCGGCTTATCGAACGGCTCGGTGAAGGTGTGAGAGACCAGCAGCGCAAAGTTGGTATTCTTTGAGCCCAGCGCAGGGTCCTTATAGGAGTGGCCGTTCGCCGCCATCACCCCGCTGTGGTTCTCCACCACCACATGACCGGAAGGATTGCTGCAGAAGGTACGGACCCGCGTGCCCACTGAGGTATTGAAGATGAATTTGCCCTCATACAGATGCTCATTGATCTCCCGCATCACCACATCCGAGGTCTCCACGCGCACCCCTACATCAACCTGGTTATTGTACATTTTGAGCCTGCGCTTCTTCAGCACTTCAGTCAGCCAGGCCGAGCCGTCCCGTCCGGGGGCGATCATCACCTGCCTTGCTTCATAGCTCTCCCCGTTCTTCAGCGTAATGCCTGTAATGCGGTGGCCGCCATCCTCCTTCACGGTCACAATATCCTCTACCTCTGATTTATACAACATATCAATGCGTGTCTTCAAATATTCATAGATGGATTTCAGGATCTCCAGGTTCTGCTCGGTGCCTAAGTGGCGGACCTGTGCCCGCAGCAGCTTCAGACCGGCAGCATACCCCCGCTGCTCAATACCGCGGATACTCTCTGTCGTCGGATCGGTAATTGCCGGTGTCGCCCCATGCTCCAGGTTAATGCGGTCCACATACTCGATCAGCTCCGTCACCTTGGAGGGAGGCAGATAATCCGTCATCCAGCCGCCGAATTCCGTGGTGATGTTGAATTTGCCGTCACTGTACGCGCCCGCGCCGCCGAAGCCCGCAGTAATGGAGCAGGCCGGCAGACAACCCGCGAATTCCTTGCGGCCGGAGGCCGGCGGGCAGAGCTGGATTTTCTCCTCCAGAATCGGACAGCGGCGGCGGTAAATATCATGGCCCTTATCCACCAGCAGGATCTTCAGCTCAGGCGCCTTAAGCGTCAATTCATAACAGGCGAAGATGCCGGCCGGACCGGCTCCCACAACAATCACATCGTATTTATTCATAGCTTCTTATGTTCCTCCCGGGGTGAAACGGCTTCGTCCCTGATTCTCAGCAGTCTGAAGCGTTCCAGTGATAGATAAATATCATTTCACTTACAATCACAACAAAAAATCCCGACCACTTATAGGTATGCAAAATGCACCCTATTCGTAGTCAGGAATTTACGGTCCCCTGTAGAAACCCTCAAACCTTATCATTGAGGATATACGAACAGCTGCGCCCGAACTTCCGGGGCAATTGGAATTCTACAGAATTTATGCGAATGTGTCAATGATAAATACACCGAATAATTCGCTTTTAGACTATTTATTCTGCAATACATTAAGACCAAAGCTAACAATCTTCACAAAACACGAACATTACCCCAATTCGACTCCTCACCCCGAACTATGAAGGAAAATACAGATTTTTGTCGAATATAGTTAAGTATATTGTCACTGGAAAACGGAAAAGAGGAACATCAAATGCATATCCCGCCGCCAACTCCCCGTCAACTGCACTGGAACCGTATGCTCCTGAATGCGTTTTGGGTGGTGTTCCTGGTCTATCTGACAACCCAGCTCTATGTGGCTGTAGCGATGGATACCCGACCGGCCTCGTTCTCCAGCACCGATTATCTCATCCGGCATATTGCAATTCCTGACTCCATTCTATTGGCTCTTCTGCTGATTCTGGAAGTTATCCATAGATGTAAGCCGTTGTTATCCGAAATATCGATCATTCTTACAAGCCATCTGTTCGGGTTATTGATTATAATGAATCTTAGTCCGGACTATCATGTGAAGCCGCTCATAATGGTACTGCCGATGCTGGTCTCCATGATCTGTCTGAAGGTGAACTATCTCAAAGTTTCTTCGGTGATCTGCCTGCTCTACGTGAGCATTCTGTTCCTTAATACCTCGATCTACGATTACACGCTGCGTGTCCAGAACATCATCATTACGCTGATTTTCGCCGGAACGGCTCTGGCCGGGTTCGGGGTTATTGCCCGCGGCCGTAATCTCATGCAGTCGCTGGAGAATTCGGTTAAGGCAGAGCAGGATCTGCGTATTCAGAATATTATTATGGACCGTCTGTCCAAAATCGACCCGTTGACCGACCTGTACAACCATAAGACCTTCCATGAATATCTGGGCTGGCTGATCGACCATCAGCAGAGCAATCCTTTTCCCATGCAGCTGGCGATTGTGGACATCGATAATTTCAAAAAAGTCAATGACCAGTACGGACACTGGGTCGGGGATATTGTGCTGAAGCAGGTGGCGTCCGTCATGCTGGAGCATATAGGAACCGATGACTTCGCCGCCCGCTACGGCGGGGAGGAATTCGCCATTATCCTGACCGCCAAGCCCCTGGAGGAATCCCGGCAGATCATGGAGCGCATACGCAGCGGCATTGCCCGTCTACCGGTCAGGGAAATGGATCATCAGCCGGTTACCGTCAGCATCGGAATGCATGACTACCAAGGCAGTGATTCCAAGACCACTACCTTCCAGCAGGCGGACGATGCCCTGTACCAGGCCAAGAAGACCGGCAAGAACAGGATGGTAATTCTGTAAGCCCTCTATTCCCGGTCCTCTGCCTGATCTCTTTCCTGGGGAACAAGCATACCAATGACCTCGTGCTGCGGCACCGGCCGGCTGATCAGATAGCCTTGCACCTTATCACAATCGGAGGCCTTCAGGAAGTCCAGCTGCGCTTCATCCTCGACGCCTTCGGCCACCACATCCAGGCCCATCTTGTGCCCCAGGACAATAATCATCTGGACAAAAGCTTCGCTGTAGGCCTTATCCGCCAGGGAGTCGATAAAGATTTTATCCATTTTGAGCGTGGAGATGGGCAGCTGCTGCAGATAACTGAGCGAGGAATAGCCCGTCCCGAAATCATCCAGAGCAATCCGGATGCCGCGGACCTTGAGGGCCTCCAGCTTGCCGACCGTACTCACGAATGACTCCATGAATATGGATTCGGTAATCTCCAGCTCCAGGCTGCTCGCGGCCAGGCCGCTCTCCTTCAGGCTATCCAGCACCATCTCCACGAAGTCTTCCTGCAGCAGTTGGATAATGGAGATATTCACCGATATCCGGTAAGGGATTCCGGTCAGCCCATGGATGCGGTTCATGAACCTGCAGGCCTCACGCAGCACCCACTCCCCGATATAGATAATCAGCCGGGAATCCTCGGCTACCTTGATGAAAGAGAGCGGCGAGACGAATCCGAGAACCGGGCTGTTCCAGCGTATCAGCGCCTCGAAGCCTGAGATCTGCCCTGTCCCCAGCTCCATCTGCGGCTGATAGTGCAGCTCGAATTCATTATTGTTCATCGCGCTGCGCAGATGCTTCTCAATGTTCATCCGGTCATTGAAGACGGTATGCATCGATTTGTCATACTCGACGTAAGTGCCTTTCCCCTCTTCTTTGGCCCTGTACATCGCCACATCGGCATTCATCAGCATCTCTTCAGTTGTCTCCCCGTCCTCCGGATAATAGGAAATACCGATGCTGGAGGAGACATAGAGATTGCTCTCCCCGATCAGAAAAGACCTGCGGAAGGCACGCATAATCTCCTCCGCCAGCTCCAGCACCTCCTCACGGCCCTTGATGTCCTTGAGGAAGATGACGAACTCGTCTCCGCCGAGACGCGACAGAAGATCCCCCTCGCGCATGACCGATTGAAGGCGCTCGCTGGCTTTGCGGATCAGAATATCGCCGGATTTATGCCCCAACGTGTCATTAATGTACTTGAAATTATCCGTATCCACGAACAGCAGTGCCGCCTTGCCCCCGGGGGTCCGGAAATACTTCTCCATCGTCTCCAGCAGACTGAGGCGGTTCGGGAGATTGCTGAGCGAGTCCACGTAAGCCAGCCGGTGCATATTCTTCTGGTTCTCCAGCAGCATATCATATTGTCCCTCAAGCTCCTGCTGGGTCGCGGTAAGCTGCTCGTAGGTCGCTTCAAGCTCCTGATAGCTGGTGCTCAGATTGAACTCCGCCTGCTTGCGCTTGCTGATATCGATCAGAGAGCCAAGGAACAGGACAATCTGCTGCTTCGGGTCCACGATCGCCTTGCCCCGCACCTCGAACCAGATATAATCCCCCTGCTTCGTTCTCATCCGGTATTCTGTCTCATAGACCGGAGTTAATCCGGTCAGATGCTCCTGTCTTGCAGTGCGCGCCGACTCCTGATCGTCGGGGTGAATAATGCTGAGAACGCCTCCATCGAAGGCGTTGATCTCTTCTTCTGTATACCCCATCACCTCGTACCAGCGGTCCGAGAGCTTGTAGACGCCGCTCTCCCAGTCCAGCTCCCACATATAAGCGCCCGATCCTTCCGAGGCCAGACGGAACCGGCGCTCACTGGCCCCCAGCTTCCTGAACTGGTCCTGCAATTCCACCTCCGTCGCCGACAGCTCCTCATAGGTGGACTCCAGCTCCTCATAGCTAAGCTGAAGCTTAAGCTCATTCTGCTTCCGTTCATCAATATCGATACCCACCAGCACATACAGGTTCTCCGCATCATCATCCATTCCCTTAATCAGGGTGGTGCGGACAGAGAAATAAGGCGCGCCGGGGGAACGGTCGGGAAGCCTCAGCTCTACATTAGTCACATAATCCTGCCGTACCGCCCGGCTAAGGAGGTCCCGAAGCACAGCTGCTCCGCCCTCAAGCCCGCGCAGCTCATCAATACTTACGCCGAGCACCTCTTTCTCCTTCAGTCCGGTCATGGCCTCGGCATACCTGTTGAAGCGCACGGTGCGTTTATCCTCATGCACTGCCCAGACCACCACTCCGGTATTCTCGATCACATCCTTGAAGAACTCCTGCTCCGCGTGAATCGTCCGGCGCAGGCGCCGGATATAGATGCGGAGCAGAATGCCGGCTGTGATGAGCAGAGCGGTTCCAAAGGCAATGCCGGAGATCACCCGGCTGCGCTTCATTGCATTATAGTGATCGGAATGGACGAAGAAATATTGCTGGTATAGCTCCTCAAAAGCCCCCGAGCGTTCCAGGCGCGTTAACCGCGCATTCACATAAGAGACCAGCTCCGGCCTGGACTTGCTGATGCCAAATGCTACATCCCGGGGGTATAAATTACTCATTTTACGTATGATATTTCCGGTTAGCCCCTGTGTAGTAATCAGATAATCCACAACCTCCTGATTCTCGAACAGAAGGTCTATCTCGCCTTGCTCCAGGGCCTTTACCGCTTCCGGTACAGTGGCATACTCTATGTATTCTGAGGGCGGAATGCCCACCTTGCTCTGCAGGATGGTCTCGGCGTGCTGCCCCTTGCCTACACCGATCCTGTACTTGCTTAATGTGTCCAGCTTCACCTCATCCCGGAGCCCCTGACGCGAATAGACGGAGATGTGGCTCTTCAGCACCGGTCTGGAGAACAGGACGCTCTCCTTCCTCTCCTCGCTTACAGCCATAAGCCCGGTGGTGTCAATCGTGCCCTCGGCCAGCTTGCGGTATGTCTCCTCCCATTCTCCGGTGCTGAACCGGACCCGGTATTCCTGCTTCTCAAACACCATACTTGTCAGATCAATGTCGAATCCTGTCAAATAGCCATTCTGTATGTACTTATAGGGCGGATACTCCAGTTCTGCCTGATACTTAATCTCCTGTCTCTCGGCATTAGCGGCAGCGGGGGGCGCCAGTAAGAGCACCATGCTGATGAGAAGCAACAATTGACACCGCTTCATCGCAATTCTCCTTTGTCCAAGTGAAATCGGCTAACGTATGTATACAACCTTATTCGACAAAATATGGTAGGGTTCCTGCATATCCTGCTTCAAATCTGATAAAATGCGCAAATACCGCAGCAACGTTTTCTTTATCACTTCAGAAGCAAAAAATTTTAGATTTATATTGCTTTTTACGGTTAAAATGTGGATAATATCAATAACAGTTGATAATGATTATCATTATTGGATTTCTATCACCCATCCATTTTCTATATTTGAGTTAAAAGGAGACTGAAGACCCATGAACGCAGCCACTACCCGGACCGCCTTGCAGGTTGACGATTATCTGGATCTGCTCAATCTTGCTGTGAAAGTCGGAGATCTGAAATGGCAAAAAGAGATCAAGTCCAGATTGCAATATATTCTCTGCCTGCAAGCCAGATAGTCCATTCCGTGATATAGACGCATCCCTGCGAGGGGGTGCGCTTTTTTTATGCGCTTATGGGCGGATTCAGGTCTTATTAAGGGCAGGTGGCGGAAGCCGCCTTCGGAATGTTTAATGATGTAGTATAATAAACAGCATACTATGAAGAATAGCTTACAGATCGGAGTGTGTCAGATTGAGAAAAATCCTCGCCTTGGTCTTACTGTTGTCGCTGCTATGGATACCCGGGGTCTACGCTGCTGCCGAGGTCCCCGCGCCGCAGGGAGTCGTTACCGATGAAGCCGGGCTGCTGAACTCCCGGCAAATGGATACCCTTACCCGGCTGGCCGATACCGACCGCTACACGTTCCATGTTCTGATTATAGACTCACTGGACGGCGCAGATCCGGCAGACTATGCTGCCGATGTCTATGACACCTGGGGTCTGAAGCCCCGGGACATCCTGCTGCTGATCAGCTACGGAGACCGGCAAACGGAGCTCAGCTTCATTAATCAGGGGCTGCAAGGTGCGCTGGATTCCTGGTCCGCAGAGCAAGGCGGCGGCTCAGGCAGTGCAGCGGTCAGCAGCGTACTGGAGACGTACTTCAACCCGTCTGCCAGAGACGGGGACTTCGCCGGAGCGATCAGCGCGGTGATGAAGGCGCTGGACACGATCGGCAGCAGCGGGCAGAGCGCCGGTATGGACAGCGGGTCCGGCGGTGCCGTGAACGGGGAGACTGGCGGAGTTACGCCGGACACCGGCGGGGCCGGCAGCACTGCGCCAGGGACTGGCGGGTCTGGCAGCACTGCGCCGGAGACCGGCGGGACTACGTCAGGCACTGGCAGCACCGGGACTGGCGTCAACGGGAACGGCAGCGGCCCAAGCCGCGTGAAGTCTCTCCTGCCGCTCGCAGCGGCATTGATCGGAGCTGCTGTGCTGGTTCTGCTGCTCTATGTTGTGATTACCGGCATGCGCCGACGGAAGGCACTTGCTGAGCAGCGGGAGGCGGTTGCGGACCTGCTGGTACGGGCGAACCGTGCGCTTGATTCGCTTCAGTCTTTTCAGGGGATCGTGCAGGGCAAGACCGGAGAGCTGGTCGAAGGCATCTCGAAGCGCCTGACCTCCCGGATGGTAGAGCTGTCTGCGCTGCAGACCGCCGGGCAAGCCCCGCTGCCTGCGTTCTTCCGCTTGTCGGAGCTTAAGATCGCGGCCGAAGAGCTGGAGCGGACAGAAGGTGAGTTCCGCGCTGCGCTTGAGGAAGAGGAGCAGAAGATCGCCATCGTCAGCGAGGCCGACCGGAATGTCAAGCAGGAGATTACAGAGTTGAAGCAGGACGCGCCTGAGCTGATGGAGCAATTGCAGGAAGCGTCGCAGGAGACCGGTTATCCGCTGCAGGAGATTGCCGAAGATCTGCAGGAGCTCGCCGCAGATACCGCCAAGGCAGAGGAGCTTGAGTTATTTGACCCCATTGCTGCCCAGGAGATTACCGCCAAGGCGCAGGAGACGCAGAAGAGAATTGAACAGGATATGCAGGATGTTGAGGTGTATGAAGAGAAGCTGAAGGGCTTTCCCGGCGTACTCGGGACTACCCGCACCCGCATAGCCGGAATGATTGACCAGCACTCCCTGCACAATATGAAGGTGAAGCCGTACGAGCGCCTGGAGCAGGCTGAGTCTGTTGCCCGTTCGCTGGAGGCGCCGCTGCACAGCGGCGATATGGATGAAGTCCGCCGCATCGGGGCGGAGCTGGATGCACTGCTCGTGGAAGCGGTCGCCATGACGGAGCGCCAGGCCACGCTCCGCGCGAATAACCGCAGGGATCTGGAGAACGTGCGCAGCAGATGGGAGCAGCTCACCCAGCGGCGCAAAGGGCTGGAAGGCCTGATCGCGGAGGGGAAGCGCAAGTTCGTCCAGCGGCATCTGGACGAAGCGGAACAGATGCTGGAAGAGGCCGGGGCCGCCCTGCGCCAGGGTGCGGGAGAATTGCCGCAGGTCGAATCGTGGAACAGCGATACGCGTGCCGAATATGACCAGGCGCGCAGCGGACTGGACCAGCTGATTGCCCTGCAGGATGAGACGGAGAGCCGGTTCAACCAGATCAGCAGCAGCCTGGATTCGCTGTATGAGCGGCTGGAGCAGTTGAAAAGACGGTTCGCCGACGGGCAAAGCCGCGTTGATGCCGCATACCGCCTGCTGCAGAGCAGGGGGATCTCTTCCCAGAGCCGCTTCCAGCTCTCCTCACTGCCGGAGTACGCCGTATTGCAGCAAGGTCTATCCTCCAGCCCGTATAATCTGGAGGATCTGGAGGACACAGAGCGTGCCTATGCCTCACAGATCTCTTACTTCGTAGAGGAAGCGAACCGGCTGGTCCGCCAGAAGGAGGCAGCCGAGCGCGCAGCCCGAATGGCCATGCTTCAGGAGCAGGAGCGCAGAGAACAGGAGCGTAAGCGGAATTCCTCCGGGCCGCCTTCTGCGGGCGGCGGCGGCTTCGGCGGCGGCGGGTTTGGCGGCGGTGGCGGGCGTTCCTCCGGCGGTTCCTCCTGGGGCGGCGGAAGCAGCAGCGGCGGACGTTCCTCCGGCGGATCTTCATGGGGCGGCGGTGGCGGTGGCGGAGGCAACTCCGGCAGAAGCTCCGGCGGCTCCAAGTGGTAGCCTGAGGAGTACAGGACGTGAGAAGGATTCAGCCGAAGTTGGGGCTGAATCCTTTTTTTGCGTGGCTGTCTATTCACACTTCATTCGGGGTAGGGTAGCTTTTGTGGAATTTAGGTGTACTAATACTCTTTATTAACTCAATATTCCAACTAATTACGAAATCAAGTGCATTTATGCACCTCATTCCCGCTACTTGCCCAGTTTCGGTAGCCCTGATGATGAACGGATATACAGAACCAGCACCTCCCGCCTGCTAGGATGATTATGTTCCTATTTCTTCGTTAGTTTCCGGGTTGCTTAAGCTCTGCAATGAACTGGATGAACGCTGGAGAGAGATGCAGCTCTTTACGGTAGATCAGTTGAATGTAGAACGGCTCTCTTTGTCCTTTCAGAGGAATGCCGGTCAATGCACCCGTGCGCAGCTCCTCTTCCACCGCATAACGCGGCAGGAATCCCGTTCCCCAGCCGTGCTTCACCGCCTGCTTGATCCCCTCCAGGTTCCCGAACTCCATGCCCTCACGGGCAGTAACGCCGGATTCTCTGAGTACCTGCAGCAATTGCTTCCGGTAGGTGCAGGTATGCTCTGTCAGCACGAGCATCTCTCCCTCCAGCTGCTCCGGGGTAACTTCCTGCCCGGCAGCCAAGGGATGCTGCGGATGGGTTACCACATACAGCGCCTCTTCACGCAGCGGCAGAGTGATTAGCTCCTCCGCTGAATAAGCCGCATCGAAGATCAAGCCGAATTGAACAGACCTGTCCATAACCGCTGTAATGATATCCGCCTCGGAACCGGGCTGCACCCTTAGCTGCATTCCTGGATACTGCTCACGGTAGCGGTGGAGCCGGGGAGGCAGATAGTAGGCGGCCAGTGTCTCAATCGAGCCAATGTTCAGCATTCCCTGGTCCCCGCCCGTAATCACCGCCTTGGCTTCCTCACTCAGCGCCAGCATCTGCCGCGCATACGGGAGCAGATTGCGGCCGGCAAAGGTGGGCACCATCCCCCGGCCTGAACGTTCCAGCAGTGTGGCGCCATACAACGCCTCCAGCTTGGCAATCTGCGCGGTCACACTCGGCTGGGCGTAGCCAAGCTCATCTGCTGCCCGGGTGTAGCTCCCCTTATCCACCACCGTACAAAAGGTCCGTAGATACGTTAACTCCATGCCGTCCTCCTGTATTATCATTATTATCTATATTTATTATTACGAACTATAAATAATTCTAATTATAAATCCTTAGTATACTGAAACCAACCCATCTCAAGGAGGAATTCCCATGAAAACACAGGCAAAATCCCTGGTGCTGGCCGTTCCGGCAGCAGACCCGGCGGAGGCAGCAGCCCACTTCGCAGCCAAAGCAGCTTTCGAGACCGATGTGGCCGATGTCGCTTACGATCTTCGTGAAGGTGTAGCAGCCTTCCGGCTGATCGATGTCCGCGATGCCCGCTCTTACGCTGAAGCCCATCTGCCGGGAGCCCTCTCTCTGCCCTACGGGCGGATACACAATAAATCGCCGGAGCTGTCCAAAGAAGAGGTGCTGGTCGTCTATTGCTGGGGGCCCGCCTGCAACGGGGCCACTGGAGCCGCTGCGCGGCTGGCCGCCCAGGGATATTCGGTTAAGGAGATGCTCGGAGGCATCGAATACTGGCGTAAGGAAGGCGGCACACTGGAAGGCACACTTAAAGAGAACGCCCCCTTATACTGGAACATCTCCGGCGAATCCTTGTAAGCTCTCCAATTCTCTGAGTTTATACTGCCTCCCGTACAAGCAGCAACAGCGCTTCCCCAATTACCGGGGAACCGCTGTTGTGTCTTTATATGGTCCATTGCCGGTCAGTGGGATTCCTCATCCAGGAACGGCTTGTTGACATAATAATACATAACGCCCATCAGCACACCGCCGCCGATGAGATTGCCCAAGGTGACCGGAACCAGATTGTGCACGACGCCTCCCCAGGAGATCGTTCCGGGATGGTCCAGGACAAGGGCAATGGCGAAGGTACACATATTGGCGATGCTGTGCTCATACCCGGAGATGAAGAAGCAGAATACGAAGAGCACCATCGCGAACATTTTGGCTCCGTCATGCTTCATCGACATTGGCACGAAGAAGGCCAGGCAGACGAGCCAGTTACAGAGAATGGCCCGGAAGAACAGCTGCAGCGCCGGGGCTTCCATCTTGTGGGCTACTACATTCAGCAGGAACCCGTTCACCGAGGAATCATAGAACAATCCCGTCAGAAAAATAAGCAGAGCAAACGCTGTAGCTCCAAGGATATTCCCGAGATAGCTGACCACCCACATCCGCACAACCTCGGTCCAGGCCAGCTTGCGTCTGAGCGCCGCGTACGTGTAATAGAATGTGTCTCCGGTGAACAAATCCCCTCCACCATAGGAAATTAGGATGATGGCTGCGCCGAATGTGATCGCAGCCATCGGATAGGTCATCGGCGAGTGTTCCATGTAGAAGAAGTTGCCGGTCTTGAAGGCTACGATAACGCCAAATCCGATAAACATGCTGGCCAGCATGGCTCTGGCAATATACCGCCATACGCTTTGCCGGAAGATCCTTTGTTTCTTCAGTGCCAGCTTCTCAACCTGCAGCAGTGCCTCGTTCTCCACTTGTACCTCCGTATCCGCTTCGTATTTTCAGTGATTATGAGAGGCTGATGTACAGCCTCCAGGTTATTATACCCAATAAACCACTGGAAATTGCTTGAATCACAGAACGTCAATATTCATGGAGTCTGCTCGCACTCTACTGCACTGCTTCAGCAGCCATTATCATCCCGGTCATTCAGCATGGCGATCGTTTCTGCCTTCTCACTGCTGGCTACGATGATAAGCACTACGATCAAGCATCCCAGAATCATCATCCGCTTATCCTCTCCCCCATAGGTCGCCTTAGTGACAACTTATGAGGAAGAGCAGAGCAATATGAATGACTATCTAATCGCTGCCAATCAAATCATCAGTTCAAAAAGCTGCTCAGCCCGTTCTCCGCCTGCTTCAGGGCCTGCGGCTGTGAGCCTTCGTTCAGTCCCAGCCGGTTGCTGAGCTGGGTGTTGATGGTGGACATCTTGGAGGTGTAATCCTGGCAGCTCTCGATGATCCGCCGGTTGGATTGCTCCGAGGTATCCAGAGCACTGAGCAGATCGCCTATAGCCTGGTTCACGGCTTCGAGCGACATGGACGGCTTGGAGAGCAGCTCTGTTGTCTTCTCTGTTGTGGTGCGCAGCAGCCGCGCATTCTCCTTGAACTGATCTTCGATGGTCTTGTTGGTCGCTTCCACCGCGTTGATGACATTCTCCTGATCGGCCAGGGACATGGCAATCATCGCCGAGACGGTAATCAGGTTCGATGTCTTGTCAATCGCGTTATTGACAGAATCGATCAGCTTGTCATTGTTGTCGTTGATGATATCTGTTGCAGCAATTGCCTGATTATAGAGCAGAATCATCTCGGTCATGGACTGAATCCGCACCATCACCTTGCGGAGCCCGCGCTCCAGATACGCTTTGCGGGATTCATTCTCCGGCTTCGCGATCTCGGCTTCGAACAGCTCCTTCAACTTGTTGCCGAAGGCGATCTTGGTCTGGAGGTTATAGATCTCCTCCATGGAGGTGCGCTTAAGCTGGCGCATATTAACAATGCTCTCCTCCAGCGTATCACGGCCGTCACGCAGACCGGTGATGATGGCATCAATGTTGGTGCGGACCGACTGATATTTGTAGACGTAATTCTTCAGCGGGCTTTTGCGCAGCATTTTGCCGAAGAAGCTGACATTCTTGCTCTGCTGCAGTGTCTCACATTCATTCCGCAGCTTCATAATCATGTTCGGCACTTCCACCCGCTTGCCGCTCATCAGGTCATTGACCGGGCGGTCCAGCAGCTTCAAGGTCTGTCCCGCCTTCTCCTGTGTCTTCACGCCAAGCCTCCCGATATCATCCATCAGGGAATCCAGGGCTACGGTATCCGTCTTGGCAACCTGCTCGATTAATTGGGAAGCTTCCTGAACGACCTTTTGCTCATCTTCCTTCTTAAGCTCAATTAATTGTGTGGACATGGTTCTCCTCCTCTTCCTATAGTTCGGAGCTGTTGTAGCGCTGATGAATCAGCTCCGCCTTGGTCTGAAGCTCCATCAGGTCTTTGTGCTCAATCGTGGACGCGATATCGGATATTTTGGAATCCACATCGCGCAGACCGTTCAGCAGCATTCTGCGGTTCTTGGTCTTGGCTTCGCCGCCCAGGCGCAGGAACGGATTAATCACCCCGTTGAGATCCTTAAGCACCAGCCTGCGGACCGTATGGTTGATCTCGCCGTTGCCCAGCTCCTGCAGCAGCGGAATTACGCGCTGCAGCCTGGCGAACAGCGCCAGCGACTTCTCGACAATCTCATTATCCAGTGTATCCTTCTGCCCCTCGGAGATAATCATATCCTCCAGGATACTAAGGTACTCCACCACCGGAGCGAACTCCGCTCCGATTGGCGTCTCTCCCCCGTGTCCGGCTCCGGGCTGGGCCGGGGAGGCCTGTCCCGCCGCGGCGGGCAGCCCGGCAGCGGACGGAGTCTGCGGCGCAGCGCCTGCCCCCCCGGCAACGGCCTTCGGCTCCTGTCCGGCAGGGATCACCTCAACCGGAAGATTCACTCTGGACCGCCGGAACTCCGGCAGCGCCAGTGCGGCCCCGGCAACCGGAAGCAGCAGCGAGACCAGCTCAGGCAGAAATCCGCTGGTCAGAACAGCCAGGACATAACCGGCACCGGCATATACCAATACTCTGAATTTAGCTTGCATTCCCTCTCACCTCGTATGAGCGTGAATCCGGTCACGCTCCATTCAGGGATTCCGTGATGACGGAATCCCCGTTTGTTCTCATAATCAGCGGCTGCTCCACATGACTGGCCAGAACATTGTGCTCGAACGCAGCAGGCTTGACCTCGCCGCCCAGAGCGCTTTTGACAGCCAGGTACGGGAAGTTGATGCCGGACAGACAGGAGATGTGCAAACCGCCCGACATCCGCGGGTTAATCTCCAGCAGCTTCGGCACACCGCCGCTGTACTTCATCTGGATATTGAAATTGAAGGGAATCCGGTAGGTCTCCGCCGTCCTGCGGGCGACCTCCAGCAGCTCGGGAACATGCTCCATCAGCCGCAGGCGTCCGCCCGCCTTGCGCCGCGGCACCGCCGCGAGCAGGCTGCCGTGCTCATCCGCCAGACAGTCAATGCTGTATTCATAGCCCTCCAGCAGCTCCATCACCATCAGATCCGGGAAGCTCTCCGCTTCCGCAAGAATGCGGTAGGCCTCCCCGAAGGAGATCAGCGGCGTCACATGGCCGAACAGCTCCTCCAGCGGATTGCGGTCATTGTCGATGATCCGGAACCCGAGGCCGCCCTCGGTCTCAGTAGGCTTGAAGCACACCTTATGTCCCTTGGCGGCGAGATCCTCATAAGCTTCCCTGAATTGCTCCGCATTACTGACCACATGGTAATCAGGAATCGTCATAATTCCGGTCGCCTTGACGCTCTCATAGAATTTGCCCTTGTCCATCAGCATCTCCAGCAGGTCCAGGTCGCGGCAGACCAGCACCTTCGTGCCGACGGCGTCGAACAGGGAGAGGTGCAGGGCAATATCGAGCATATGCAGCCGGGGGATGAAGATATCGATCTCGTTGCGGCGGCAGAAATCAACGCAGAACTGCACGTATTCAATGCCGGTAAGCGCGGGTTCGGTCCCGGCCACATCCGCGCCCTGCAGCGACATATGGCGGATGTCCGGGTGGGTAGCGAAAATCTGTACCGGAATACCGTCTTCATTGCTGCGGATGAGATTCATGTAATGATACGCCACGGAGAACCAGCGGTTAAAATATATATTGACCTTCTTCATTGCTGCGGCCCAACTCCCAATGCTGTCAGATTAGTATAAATCTCTTGGACATACTGCAGAATCTCATCCCCGGCAAAAACACCCGATTGCTTCGTAAATGGATACTCTAAGTGTACTAGACCCGCCTGCTGCTCGGCAAATATTTCTCCGTGGCAGGGGACGATAGCATAGTCCGCCGCGGCAAGCAGGCTTTTGTCCAGAAGGGAATCTCCTGAAGCGACCATCGGCTCGGCATGCACGGTGCGCCGGACATGATGGATGGCGTCGCTTTTGTTCACAGCCTCCGGCACGATATACAGCTTGCGGCCCTGCAGCGATACCTTCCAGCCCAGGCTGTCCAGCCTCCCGGCCATACGGGCAATCTCATCCGGCGGCAGAGCCTCCCGGTGCACCACGAAGGTATAGAACAGCTCATCGCAATAGCGCTCGGTGATGATCCATTCGTCCCGCACGACAGAGTGCACGAGCCTCCCCGCCTCCTCAGCAGCAGCGGAGCCGCAGGCTACCCGGCGGCCGACTGCTGCACGCCACTCCTCATCCACCACTCCGCCCACGAGAATATTGCCCCCGTTGCTGGTGATGGCATAATCGGGAATGAGCGTCTCCTGGAACAGGTTAATCCGGCGGTACTGCGCAATCGTGCGCGTTGTTACGGGCATGAACACGATTCTGTCAGCCAGCTCTTTCAGTGTTGCCAGAGCCTGCCGGGAGATATACGATACCGTCCGGCCTTCGACCACCTCTGCCGGAACGAGACCGGGCGTATCCTCCGGAACGCCTATTGCATTAAGCGAGTAGATCAGGGTGCGGTCCAGATCGCTGGCGTAGATCATTCACTCTCCCCTTTCAGCGGCTTGATGATGCCGCAGCAGGAATAGGCCAGCCCGGGGTAGACCTCCACCGGTACACCGCGGTCTTCAGCCAGCAGGAGGATATGCCGCAGATTGGGATTATCCAGCCGGTCGACAAGAATTCTCCAAGGCACTCTGCGCAGCAGAACGCGGGTCGTCTCGCCCACCCCCGGCTTCACCAGATTAATATTGTCAATGCCGAAGGTCTCCTGGATGCTGCGGATATCCGCCAGCCCCTGCCAGGTGATCTCCGGCGGGTGTGCAAGCATCTCAGACGCCTGGCGGTTCGCCTCTGCCGCCACTGCCGGGAAATGCGGGGTAATCGTATCCACGAATACATTCGACAGATCGCTGTCCAGCCATTCCCTGTAGAATTTGGCCCCATGGAATTCCTCCGGCCCGATCAGATCATCACGCAGCACAGTGCGGCTCATCAGGCCGGACACCGTGGAATTCAGGCAGGCGCTGGGGATCAGATAATCCTCCCGGGTGCCGAAGGTGCCGGAGCAATACCCCGGGTCGGCTAGTACAGCCAGATCATCATTCAGCTTGATGCCGTATTTGGTGTACATGCTCTCACAAGCCTCAATCAGCACCTGGCGGATGGCCCCCTTCCCGGTCCAGCCGTCAATGAACTGCAAATCGGCCTCTGCCCCATGCTGCTGCAGCATATACAGGATGGCGTTCTCGTCAATGCCTTTGCCGCGGATAATCGAGATGCTGTAGTGCGGAAGATCGGCCCCATATTGCGCAAGGATATACCGTTTGATGAGCACCCCGATCGGTGTACCCGCTCTCGCCAGGGAGACGAGCACGGTATTCGCTATCCCCCGCCGGGCGACAATCATCTCGGAGACAACCGCTACAGCCAGAGCCACCTTCCCGGCCGTATGCCGCAGCGTGTCATGGAACAGTCCGATGTACTGCTCTGTCGGCTGATACTCTACCGGAAGCATCTCCGAATAATGCACTCCGGATTGGATCGCCTCCTCCCGCTCAGCCGTTCCCCGCTCCAGCGACACATCGCTGAGGTCCTTCAGCAGGAAGGTTACATCGGAAGCCGGGTAGCTGCCCAGCGGAACCGGAGGAGAAATACTCTTGTTCTTGATCGCATCAAGCTCTATTGCCTTCATCAGCATAAGCCTCCCGTCTCTGGTTCTGAGGCGAGCACAACAAGGTGGACCTTATTGCCGGCCAGCCTCTGTAGAATATCTGTCATTGGGGCAATCCGCTCACGGGGCACCTCACGCTCCAGCAGGACGAAGATCTCGTCATATTGGCCGGGATCTATGTTATAGATGAAGTTCATAATCTCCGCATCCCCCGGGGACGGATACCCGGCAGCGCTGTGTACCCCGTAATCCGCACGCCGCTCCGGATGGATCGGACTGCGGGTAGAGGATTGATAAGCGATGCCTTCGCCCATCTCTGCCGCAATCCGCATCGGCAGATACATGAACTCGCCAACGCCCATCACCAGGGTGCGGGAGCCTTCCCGGAGTCCACGGAGCTGACCGGCTACCCGGCTTACACCGGCATCAAGCTGCGCATTATCGGCAGATTCCAGTCCGAAGCGGCCGCTGTGCTTCAAGTAGGGAGCCGGATTCACCATCCCTTGCCCGTCCACCGAGGTGACCGGAAGACGCTCCAAGCCGTCTAAGACATAAGTCGTTACTAATTCCGCCTCACCGGAAGGCCGGGAAGCCCCGTTATCACCTGCAGGCGACAGCAGCGGGGTGCCTTGAACCTCAATGGTTCCCTGAAGAAGAGACAGCGCCGTAATCTGGATACCCAGCTCCTGTTCCAGCTCCCGGTAAGCCTGAATATTCCTGCCGCTCCGCCAGTCCAGCAGTGAAGCCACTACATATTCCCGGCGCGGGAACTTGGACTGGATGTCACGGATTGTATTGATCGCTGTGTTGCCGGTCGTAATCTCATCGTCCACCAGCACAACCGGCTCAGTACCGGACAACAGGCCCGCAGCCAGCGCATAACAGAGATGGTTTACCGCATGGGAGTGCTCCTCTTCGAAGGTAACCACCGATTCCAGCTCGGGAATCTGCTCACGGGTTGTATGGATGTAAGCCGCTCCACCGGCGAACGCATGGTACATGCTGTGCCCCAGGGCCGTCGCCGTCTCCGCAAATCCCATAAACAGAACCGGCTCAGGCAGCACCAGGCGTGCAGCCAGCAGCGCATGATAGGCTTCCTCCGCACGATCAGGATGGATTAGTCCGTGGACGGCCTGGTCCATCAGCCGGTCCATAACTTCCGGGCTGGCGGCTTCCCCGCCTCTCTCCCGGTATAGAAGTAAAGCCAGGGCCGCGCCGCTAAGCAGCGGGGTATAAGGATTGACTGGAATATGCTTGCCAAGCACCTTACTGACGAATAGGAAAGAACGTTTCTTGTTGATCCGGGCGGCCATAGAGAACAGGGCTTCCACAGGCATATGAAAAGGGTTGGAGGTCTCCGTTACCGTAACCTGCAGATTCTCGACGATATTAAACGTGTGTATATTCGTTCTCGGGCAGAAGTCCGACAAAATGCTGTTGTTCATGTAACACCCCGTATATTTGAGATCGTAATAGAATGCGTCTGGCCCAGTTCAAATGCGGCTTGATTTCATTCATTTTATTGAAATATTCACTCTTGAACACCCCGCGGCTGCCATCGTTGCTCTCCACAATACTTAAGGCATCCACATACTCCTCATGCATCACGGTGTACATCGCCTGCACAGGTCTGAGATGGGAGGGATGAATGATGGTTTTCCCTACAATCCCGTTCTCCTTGTCCAGAATCACTTCCCGGAACAGCCCGTCCATCGAGCTTGAGATGAAGTTGTTGCGCATCTCGCGGCCATGCTTGCCGTAGGTATCCTCGAAGGGGGTCTCGCGAAGCTGCGGGCGCAGTACCCGGTGTCCTTTGCTGGCAAAATACTCCCACACCGGTCCCGAGATCACGTATCCTTCCTCCACACGGCCAAATACGTTAATGATATCCGACATGCAGTCACGGATCGGCGTCAGATCATAGATACTGGTATCCGGGCTGCGCCGGAGCCCGAACAGGCTGGAGAAGTCGGTGGCTCCAATTCTGACATTCAACACATACTCGCGGTAATTTCCCAGCAGACTGCGGATCGCAAGCAAGGTATTCATCCGGCTCTCCCGGTAGATAATCGGTGCGTTCTCCAGAATCGGCATTCCGTAGAGCACCGGATCGGAATAGCTCCGTGTATGATTGTAATCGGCAATGGCCTCGAAATAATCCGTGCCGTTATCAACGGAGAACTTGGGGAAAACAAAGCCGGTCAGCATCGTAATCAGTGACCCCAGCCGGAAGATCAGATCCCGGAGCTGCTCCGGGTTACGCACGCGGATGAATAACAGCGGAAGACTGCCCTGCGCCCCCGGCTCATTCTCCGCATAAGCGGACAGGAACGCCAGATGCCTGACGACCGATTCTTCGGCATAATCCACTTCGCCATCCCCTATAGCGTCCTCCAGATCTATGATTACCGTTACGAGCCCCGAAGCTCTAAGCTTAATAATATCTTCGGCAACACTGGAACGGGTAGCAGGCATGTAGAGGGCTGCTCCGACGGCGTAAGCGAGTAAATCCTTGCAGGTAGTATGATCAAATGAGACCGGCGGAACATGGAATAATGAGGCTTCCTGTTCTGGCGTAAGGTAATCGAAATATCTCAAGGCCCTTCCTCCTTAATGTTGTGCAATGCACAAAACGAATAGCCCCGATTGTAAAGACCAGCAGAACCGAATATGCCGTCCTCTTAAGGGACGGCATCCGGCTATCTCAAACAACAAAGGCCAAGCTATAACAATATAACGATTACCCGGAAGCACGCTGGGGTCCACCCTTCCCGTGAACCCCCGCCTTCCTGTACAGCAATAAAATATGAATGATGCAAATCAGGCTGATTTCAGATGAATCAGGCTTTGCGGCCTTCCTCTTTTTTGCGTTTGCTGGCGCTGTACAGGATTGTGCCTACAAACACTACGATCAGAATACCGAAGAATAACACATGCGGCATTTCATAGCCGAATGCACCGGCCAGCATTTTACCGGCAATCAGGGCAATCAGTATAAATGCAGTCTGTTCCAGTTCAGGATATCTGGCAATCAGCTTGAGGAAGACCTGCGCCACGCCGCGCATCATCAGCACGCCGAGAATACCGCCCAGGAAGAGCACCCAGACCTCACTGCTCAGACCGAATGCAGCCACCACGCTGTCAATACTGAACGCAATATCCATTAATTCAACCAGGAGTACCGTCTTCCAGAAAGAGGCGCCTTTATTCTTAACCTCGCCATCTTCACCGCTGCCCTTGAACAACCCTTTGTAGGCAATATAGAAGAGATACAAGGCCCCAAGCACCTTAACCAGCGTAAATTTGACGAGATAGGTTCCCAGACCAATCGCCAGGAATCTGAATAAATAAGCACCGAGTATCCCGTAGAACAAAGCCTTACGCTGCTGCTCCTTCGGCAAGTGCTTAACCATAACCGCCAGCACGAGCGCGTTATCTGCAGAGAGCAGACCTTCCAGCAGGATCAGACTCCCGATAATCCCCCAGCTGACAGGGTCGGATAGCGTCCCTGCAATATCACTCCATGAGAAGAAATGCCCGTAATTCTCACCGATACTCCTAAAAAAATCACTGAACCAGTCCATTCCACTTGCGCCTCCGGTGATATCAAATTATTTGCTTCCCGCTACCCAGCGAAGCCCCCAGCCATAAGCCTCATCCATCTCCCTATGACCGCTGAAATATTGCACGAGACGCTCGATGCTGAAGGTCTCGCCCTCCACATTCCGGATCATTGCAATGGCGCACATGCCCTTACGGTTGTTATGCTCGTCCAGATGTACAACGATATCCGGCCCGCCATCCTGCTTCAGGGTAACCACCCCATCCGCCTCGGACCAGTTGGTGACGCCCTTGTAGATGAAGGCAAACACCAGGATTCTCTCAATCTGCGAAACCTTACTTCCGTTTATACGCAGATTCTCGCCGGATGTTACGGAACCCGTCCGGTCATCTCCATCCAGCATAATATAGGGCGGCTGCTGCAGGCTGCCGAAGGCATTGCCCAGCGCCTGCACAACCCCTTTGGCACCGTTCTTCAGTTCGAACAGGCAGGCAAGATCCAGATCGACTCCGCCTTTGCCGCGGCTGAACAGCCCGCCGCCCTGCTTCTGGTTCCAGTTCAGGTTGATCAACAGCTCTCCCAGACCGGAGGCTGACTTCTTCAGGTTGATCGAATCGCCCTTCTTCTTCAGCTCAATCTTCTTCAGATTGAGATTCACCCCCGGCGGAGGTTCAGGCTCCTGCCTCTGTGCAGCTCCAGGCGGAGGAGGGATGACAATATTCGGCCTGGAGGACGGCTCCGTGCGCGGCGGCACTTGGAGCGGGGTGCGCTCCGGCGGTGCTGCTGTACGCTCCGGCGGCTTCGGAGGCGGAACAGGGGCCGGAGCCGGCTCATCCTCCACCTCGATGCCATAGTTGCCGCAGAGCGCCTTCAGCCCGCCTGAGAAGCCGGCAACAATCGCATTGAATTTCCATTCTTGGCCGTATCTATATAATTCTCCAACCACAACTGCTGTCTCTACAGAGAACTGGTTTCCAAGGTTACACCGCAGAACAGACATCCCGCTTGCCTGATCCAGGATCCGGCAGTCCGCCTCGCTCATCTGCCCGAAGCTCTGCCTGCGGTTCTCGCCATCATACAGGGTAAGCGTGAAGGCGATCCTCTGGATATGAGCCGGAATCCGGTCCAGCGCAACGGCAAACTGCTTCCGGCCGCCCGCAGCCGTCCCCGGAACATCCTTATAAGTGATATAAGAGGTGGACGGGTTATTGTAAAAGATCAGATCGTCGTCCCCGCTCACCTTCCCCCCATCTCCAAGCAGGAATGCGGAAGCATCAATATCCATAGAAGACGGAGCCTTCCACCCGATCTCCACCGTGATATTGCGGAGCCCGGGGTTCCCTTTGGTCAGGTCTGCTTTCTGTCCTTTGACTACTTCTGTACTCATTCGTTTGCCACCTTTGCCGATAGATAGAGCGCAAGCTTCACCAGTTTTGTGTATAAAAAGGGCAGGATCGTAAAGATCCCGCCTTACAAGCTAAGCTGTGACTACTGTGCATCCAGTCCGTAATTCTTGCAGAGTGCGCCGAGTCCGCCGGCAAAGCCGCTGCCGATCGCCTGGAACTTCCAGTCCGCTCCGTGGCGGTAGAACTCGCAGAAGACCACAGCCGTCTCGGTGGAGAAATCCTCGCCGAGATCGAACCGCAGCACCTCGCGGTCACTTGTAGCATCCACCACGCGTACAAACGCATTGGAGACTTGTCCAAAGTTCTGCGCACGGGCTTCATAATCATAGATGGTAACCGTAATCCCGATCCGCTGGATGTTCGCCGGCACCAGGCTGAAGTCAACGATAATCTGCTCATCGTCCCCTTCGCCTTCACCGGTACGGTTATCCCCTGTATGGGTTATAGAGCCTTTGCCGCCGCTGGGGTTGTTATAGAAGACGAAATCGTCCTCACCCTTGGCCTTGCCGTCCTCATGCAGCAGAAATGCCGACGCATCAAGGTCGAAGTCATTGCCGCCGCTGTATTTGTTGGTATCCCAGCCCAGTCCTACAACTACTTTCGTCAGACCCGGATTGGTCTTGGTAAGATCAATCCGCTGTCCTTTGGAAAGACTGATCGTCACTGTCAAAAACCCTCTTTCCTTAAAAGATTCAATTCAAAGCTTACCGGCTTATTGCAGGCCGTAATCGCGTGTCAGTCCGGCCAGGCCGTCCTTGTAGCCGCTGCCGATGGCATTGAACTTCCATTCTGCACCATTACGGTATAGTTCGCCGACCACTACGCCGGTCTCCACGGAGAAGTCTTCGCCCAGGTCAAAGCGGACCAGCTCTTCACTGTTTGCATCATTGACGATACGCACATAGGAACGGGAGACTTGTCCGAAGTTCTGGCTTCTGGACTCCGCTTCATAGATTGTAATCGTGAACGCAATTTTATCCACATCAGCCGGAACGTTAGCCAAATCTACCTTAACCTGCTCATCATCCCCGTCACCTTCACCGGTACGGTTGTCGCCGGTATGAACAACCGAGCTGTTCTCATTCTGCATGTTATTGAAGAAGATGAAGTTGGTTTCTTTATCCACTTTACCGTTAGCATTGGTCAGGAATACCGACACATCAAGGTCGAAGTCCTTGCCGCCGTCGTACTTGTTTGTATCCCATCCGAGACCGACGGTAATTTTGGACAAGCCGGGGTTGGTTTTGGTCAGATCGATTTTTTGTCCCTTGGATAAGTTAATCGCCATGAATAGAGCCCTCTTTTCTCAAATTAGGATTTAGATATAGCGTTCTGCCAGCTGATTGATATGCGCTGCGTGGGCCGCTTCCCCGATGGCTGCGAACTTCCACTCTGCGCCGTGACGGTACAGCTCACCGCAGATCAGCGCCGTGTAGCCTGTGTAATTATCCGTCAGATTAAACTTAACCAATTCTGCATTGCCTGCCGCATTTACAATCCGGATATACGCCGATTTGATCATGCCGAAATCCTGTTTGCGGTTCACCGCATCATAGATGTTGACGACTACCAGCACCTTGTGCACATCGGCAGGAATCTGCTTCAGATTCACCATGATCTGTTCATCGTCTCCGTCACCTTCACCCGTCAGGTTATCTCCCGAGTGGACGACGGAATTGTTCGCATTCTGTTTGTTGTGGAAGCAGACGAGGTTCAGCTTATTGGTCAGCTTGCCGTTCTCGTTTAACAGCAGTGCAGACGCATCGCAGTCAATATTCGCCTGTTTCTTGATCCCGAAGAAGCCTCTTGACGGTTCAGCGGGGTCCCAGCCCAGTCCTACGATTACGTTAGACAGACCGGCATTGCCTTTAGTCAAGTCGATCTTCTGACCTTTTACCAGATTGATTCCAGCCAACTTGATGTACCTCCGTCTCCAAGTAGAATTTGCCTTGCGGTTTGTTCTATCACTGATACGATGGGAAATGGCCTAAGTTTCATCCATTTGGCACATGTATTCCAGCTTGCCCTTACAGGCTGAATTCACTTGGGCTGAGTCCGAGCACGCTGCAGATATTCCGCACAACCGCTTTCTCGTGCTCATCGAAGTCCCCGTCAGCCGCACCGATTGCCGAGCATACGCCCACAATTAAGCGTCCAACCTCCGGTTTGCCGTTGAACTTCCCGATGGCCTTAAGCGCTTCCTGCTTGCCGATCTCCGGCGAGAACTCGAAGTTGCTGACATAGTAATTGAACTGGGCAATTACATCTCTCATGTCAAATACCTTCAGCTCGTTGCTGAGGTTCATATACCCTGCCATCTTATTCTTCTCGGAATCCTCGATCTTGCCGTCAGCCGCCGCCACCAGTGCGCAGCCCGCGACTACCGCGTTCATAAAGTCTTTATTTTTAAATTTCTTCACTTGATCCGTCAGTCCGTTTTTGGTGGTATTCAGCCAATTTTTGAATGTGCTCATCGTATTCTCCTTCTATCATTTGGAATGATATACTTTAAAAAAAGATATCCCAGAGCCTCCTCCCCGCCACCGCTGGCAGCTAAACATTAATGGACGTATTGTCTAATTCTTACTCCTATAATATAACCGATTAAATGACAATATTCTACTTTGTGCGCCCTCCGCAGCACCCGGCAGCTTCACACCTTCTGTTCAACATAAAGCAACAGCTTGCTGAGAGTGTACGTCAGAATGAAATAGATCAGCGCTGCGGTGAGATACGGCTCCCAGATGCGCAGATACTGGCCCTTCATGGTGTTGCTCCAGTACATAATCTCCGGGGCGGCAATCAGCGCCAGCAGTGAGGAATCCTTCACCAGGACGATGAACTCGTTCCCGAAGGCCGGGACCATCCGCTTGACCGCCTGGGGCAGAATAACGAAGCGCATCGCCTGGCGCCGGTTCATTCCAAGCGAGAGCGCCGCCTCCCGCTGCCCGGGGTCGATCGACTGGATCCCGGCGCGGAAAATCTCGGCGGAATACGCGGCAGAGTTAAGCGACAGCGCCACAAATGCGCTCATCAGCGCAAAGGTCTTGCCATAGAACAGCGGAATCAGACCGAAGTGGACGATCAGAATCTGCACATAAAGCGGAGTACCACGGAAGATGTTGATATAGGCGTGGAACGGCCAGCGGAGATACCATCTGGGTGCCATTTTGCCGAAGCCGATAAACAGCCCCAAGAGAGACCCGCACAGGATAGAGACCAGCGACACGCCTATGGTGAACAATGTTCCTTTGAGCAGGACCGGTAAATAATGAGCAATAATATCCAATCTGAAATCCATAGAACTCTCCCCTCCTCACAAAAAGGGGCACGCGCAATAGCAATCATTACGCATACCCGGTTATTGCCGTCCTAATCCTTACTGCGCGTTCAACAGCGCTGAGGTATCCGGCTCTTCCCCGAACCATTCCTTGTAGATCTCCGCATATTTGCCGCTGTCGATTACCTTCTTGATTGCCGGGTCCAGCTTGGCCTTCAGCTCACTGCCCTTCGGATACAGAATGCCGTAGTACTCCGAGCCGAAATTCTCCTTGTCGATAATGCCGGTCAGCTTCTCCTTCGGATTGTTCTTAATGTATTCGTTCACGATGGCAATGTCGGCTACCACCGCATCCGCGCCGCCGCCGTTCAGCTCCATCAGCGCTACCGCGTTGCTGTCGAACCGCTTCAGGTTGCCGTTGTCCACGCCCATGATCCCGCTCATCAGCTCATCCGCTGTAGTGGCCGCCTGAACCGCAACCTTCTTCCCCTTCAGGTCCAGGGCGGATTTAATGTCGCTGCCTTCCTTAACCATAATCATGTTCGTAGATTCAAAATAAGGGATGGAATAGTCATAGGTTTCCTTACGTTCATCTGTAATCGATACTGAGGATACCCCCGCCTGATATTCAGTGCCCTGCTTCACACTGGTCAGCATGGTATCCCAGCCTGTGTTGGTCACGGTGTAATCCATTCCCGCCTCCGCCATGACCGCCTTAAGAAAATCAATGTCGAAGCCCTTGATCGTATCCGTATCCATGTACTCCATCGGCGCATAACTGGCATCGGTGGCGATTTTGATGCTCTCTCCAGCTGCGCCGCCTCCGGCATTCTTGTCCGCACCGCATCCGGCAATCGCCAGAGCCAGCAATGCCACTATACCTGACACAATCCACTTTTTGCTGCTACTCATACTCCAATCCCCCCTGATTTATAGAAATAACTTAGGGAGATTTTATCAGATTAAAGCGTATGTGACAATTATATTTACTACTAATGTTATATATAATGACATTAATAAATATATTTTGTGACACATCAATGGTGAAGGGTACAACAAAACAGCCGGAATGCACCAGGAAGTTATCCCGGCAGCATTTCCGGCTGCTCAATAGTCAGACCATAGGTACTGGGTACGTTAAAAGGTCAAATCCCCGTCATAGGAAGCGATCATCCGGTACAGCTCCGGACGGCGGTCGCGGAAGATTCCCCACTCGATCCGGCCCACCTCAAGGGCATCCAGGTCGAACTCGCTGACCAGCACGGCCTGCTCATCCCGTCCGGCTTCGGCCACCTTGTTGCCCTGCGGACCGGCGATGAACGACGAGCCGTAGAAGTTAATGCTGGAATCCTCGTCAATTTCTTCACCGATCCGGTTGGAGGCCACAACAGGAATCAGGTTAGCCGCCGCATGACCCAGCATGCAGGTCTGCCAGTGATCCTTGGAATCGATAGAGCCGTCCTGCGGCTCGGAGCCGATCGCCGTCGGATAGAACAGAATCTCCGCGCCCATCAGGCTCATTACGCGCGCAGCCTCAGGATACCACTGGTCCCAGCAGATGCCGACTCCGATTTTGGCGTAACGGGTATTCCATACCTTGAAGCCGGTATCGCCCGGATTGAAGTAGAACTTCTCTTCGTAGCCGGGGCCGTCAGGAATGTGGCTCTTGCGGTATTTGCCCAGCACGGTGCCGTCGGCATCAATCACAGCCAGCGAGTTGTACCGCGCATAATTCTTCTTCTCATAAAAGCTGATCGGCAGCACCACCGCCAGCTCCTTGGCGACCGCCTTGAAATGGTTCACCGCCTTGTTCTGCTCAAGCTCAGTGGCGTAGGCATAATAATCCGACTTCTCTTTCTGGCAGAAATACGGGGTCTCGAACAGCTCCTGGAGCAGAATAATCTGCGCGCCCTGGGCGGCAGCTTCTCTGACCAGCGTCTCCGCCTTGCGGATGTTCTCATCTATGTTGCCGGAACAGCTCATTTGGGTTGCAGCTACTTTCACTTGTCTCATGGGTGTTCCTCCTTATATGAACTTATAACACTTAGGACTCACAGCTTGGTCGTCGCTACGGTGAACATTTGTTAAGCTCCCTCCACCGCAGGCATCTGCTGGGTGGTGCAGTGTACATTGCCGCCTTCGCCGATGACGGCCATGCCGTTCACCGTGCGGATGCGGCGGCCTTGGAACAGCCCGGCCAGCGTCTCTTCGGCCAGCTTGTCCGTCTCAGCAGCCGTGCCGCCGAAGACCGGCAGAATGATACCGCCGTTCACAAAGTAGAAATTCAGATAGCTCAGCGTCAGGCGGCTGCCCTCGAAGTCCACACGGGGCGGCTGCTGGATGCGGACAATCTCCAGCTTGCGGCCCTTGGCATCGGTGGCCTGCTCCAGAATACGCAGGTTCTCCTGCGTAATCGCATAGTTCTCATCCTGCGGATCCTCGCACACCTGGATGATCACCTTGCCGGGCGCGGCGAAGCAGGCGATATTATCAACATGCCCGTCCGTCTCGTCTCCGCTGAGGCCGCGCTTCAGCCAGATGATCGACTCGCTTCCGGTATATTGCTTGACATAATCAGCAATCTCCTCACGGCTAAGTTCCGGATTGCGGTTGCGGTTCAGCAGGCATTCCTCGGTGGTCAGTATCGTGCCTTCACCATCGGTATGAATCGAGCCGCCCTCCATCACCAGCGGGGCATCAAATGCGGTGATCCCCTGGTGTTCAAGAATCTGCGGCGCTACGGCGTCATCGAGATCCCAAGGCGAGTATTTGCCGCCCCAGGCATTGAATTTCCAGTTCACCCCGGCCAGCTTGCCGTCCGGACCAGCGACGAAGGTCGGACCGTTGTCACGCAGCCAGGCATCATTATGCTTGATCGGGAGCAGCGTCACATTAGCGCCTAGCGCCAATTGCTCTACGGCTTCCAGCTCGTCCGGGTTGACAATCACGGTCACCGGCTCAAATTCGGCAATGGCCCGGATAATCTCGGCATAGCCTGCACTAACCGCTTCGTAATTGTCAGGATGCACCATGGAATCCTGCACCGGCCAGGAGATGAAGGTCCGTTCATGCTTCACCCACTCCGCCGGCATTGTATAGTGTAAATCTCTTGGATACATTATCGTTACCTCTGCTGTTCGTATTTTGAAGCCGGGCTGTATTGTACGCCCGCGAAGCTCCTCACCCATCATACAATAATATGCCGGTGCGCTCAATTGCCGCGCAGCAATAATCCCTCTGGAAATATCCAGAGGGATCTTAGAGTGGAGACGGCCTGTTAAGCCTGTTACAGCGTAATTTGCTTGATGATTTTGCCGCTGAAGTCCTTAATGAGGAATTCGCCGTTCTCCAGAACGCCGTAGGAATTCGGGTTGTTCTCTTTGGGCAGGGCGATCGACCCGGGGTTAAGGACGGTAATCCCCTCCTTCACCTCCGCCACCGGCAGATGCGTATGCCCCTGGATGAATACATCCTGCGGGGCGAGCGCCGGTAAGTGGTCGATGCTGAACCCGTGTCCGTGCGTCGCGTAGATCTTCCGGCCTTCGTGCAGAATCAGCACATAATCGCCCATCATCGGGAACTGCAGCAGCATCTGGTCCACCTCGGCGTCACAGTTACCTCTTACAGCTGCCAGCGACTTGCCCGCTTGGCTGTAAGCATTCAGCCTGTCGGCGACCCCCTGGGGGTTATATCCCTCCGGCAGCGGATTTCTCGGCCCGTGATACAGGAAATCGCCCAGCATCACCAGCGTGTGCGGCTGCTCCTCCTCCGCCTTCGCCAGCGCCTGCTCCAGCCAGAACAGCGATCCGTGAATATCGGAAATGAACATTAATTTCATGTGGGTGCTTCCTTTCTGTGAATATAGATTAAAGTGTGACTGCCAACTAGCTTCTACTATAACGCTTTTTGCCAAACCTGTTGAAGCTCTCGGCCAAAATCATGCCCAAAATGCAACATTCTATTTACAGCCACAGGCCTATTCCAAAAATGTTGCATAAAAAGCAGCATTCCTTCTCCTCCGGGCGAAATAGCAGGCTGAATCCTGCATTCTGTGCAACAATTCCGCCTGAACCCCGCCTATTGCCGGGGCGAAATTGCATTATGTGCAACATTAAACGCAAAACGCACCACCTCACACCTGCATCCTACTATAAACGAGCAGCCGGGGCGGGGAACGCAAAATAACCCCACAAAGTGGGGCTTTAGCGTAGGTGGTGACTCAGGTACTTTGCGGGGACCCCAAAACATATAAATTCTTATCTATCTAAGCAAGACGCCCGGGAGGGGCGTCTCTTGGCAGACATACTTGGCAGAACTCACCTTATCAGGCGTTCCTTGACGGACATCGCTTGACCTAGCGTCTCACAATGGAACACCACACTCAAACTAGCTTCCCTTATTTCGCCATGCCTTAAGGCAAATTAGACGAGCCCATCAGGTAGCGGTCTACCTCGCGGGCGGCCTGGCGGCCTTCGTTAATCGCCCAGACCACAAGGCTCTGTCCGCGCCGCATGTCGCCGGCGGTGAAGACTCCCTCCACATTCGTGGCCTGTAGGCCGAATTCGGCCTTGACGTTAGAGCGCTCATCACGCTCCACGCCGAGCTGTTCCGGCACCGTCTCCTCCGGTCCGGTGAAGCCCAGCGCCAGCAGCACAAGCTGCGCCGGAATGACCTCCTCGCTGCCCGGTATTTCGACCGGCGCCATCCGCCCGTCTTCCGTGCGCTTCCATTCGATGCGCACCGTATGCAGCTCCTGCACCCGGCCGTCCGCATCGCCCACAAAACGTTTCGTATTCACCAGATAGCGGCGCGGATCTTCCTCATACAGGGAAGCCGCCTCCTGCTGCCCGTAGTCCACCTTCAGCACCTTTGGCCATTCCGGCCAAGGGTTGCCCGGCTGGCGGGTCAATGGCGACTGCGGCATAATCTCCAGTTGGATTACGCTGCGGCAGCCGTGGCGGATGGAGGTCGCTACACAGTCCGTTCCTGTGTCTCCGCCGCCGATGACGACCACATCCTTGCCAGCCGCCGACAGATACTCTCCATCCGCCAGCCCGGAATCCAGCAGGCTCTTCGTGTTCAGCGTCAGGAACTCCATCGCCTGATGGATGCCGCGCAGCTCCCGGCCTTCCAGCGGCAGGTCGCGCGCCTTCGTAGAACCGCCGCAGAGAACCACCGCATCGTTCTCCTCCTGGAGCTGTGCGGCTGTAATATCTCGGCCGATCTCGGTACGGGTGACGAAGGTAATACCCTCCGCCGCCAGCAGGTCCACCCGGCGCTGCACCTTATTCTTATCGAGCTTCATGTTCGGAATGCCGTAGGTCAGCAGACCGCCGATCCGGTCCGCCCGCTCATATACCGTT
Organism: Paenibacillus piscarius; assembly: GCF_022234545.1. Lineage (GTDB taxonomy): Bacteria > Bacillota > Bacilli > Paenibacillales > Paenibacillaceae > Paenibacillus_AQ > Paenibacillus_AQ piscarius. Next base: position 240,353 of record NZ_JAIEUI010000003.1, on the reverse strand, counting down.
ACACTGTGTCCCGCTTTGTTGAGCTGGGCGGCACAGGCCAGCCCGGCAGGACCGGAGCCTACGACGGCAACCTTCTTGCCCGTCCGGGTCAGCGGCGGCTCAGGTACGATCCAGCCTTCCGCGAACCCTCTATCGACAATCGCTTTTTCAATCGACTTGATTGTTACCGGATCACCGTTCTTCCCTACTGTGCAAGAGCCTTCACACGGTGCAGGACAGACACGTCCCGTGAATTCCGGGAAGTTATTGGTCTTATGCAGACGCTTCAGCGCCACCTGCCAGTTCCCGCGGTACACCATGTCATTCCACTCTGGTATCAGGTTATGCAGCGGACAGCCGCTCGCCATCCCGGACAGCATACGCCCTACATGGCAGAAGGGGGTTCCGCAATCCATACAGCGGGCCCCCTGCTCCCGCAGCTGTTCTTCATCTAAGGGAACAGAGAATTCATTCCAGTGCTTAATCCGTTCCATAGGCTCACATTCGGCAGGCGTCCGCCGCTCATATTCCAAAAATCCGGTTGATTTACCCATCCCTCTCATCCTCCGAGTCTCTCTGATTGGCCGCCAAAAGAGGTACACAGCGGCATTTATGCCCGCACCCGGCTTAAGCAAAGAAACATTCTCTGCTGTCACCGCCTGCAAATCTGTCACTGTAAAGCAGTGAAGCAACAGCCTGTAACGGAGCTGAAAACCACCCCGGTACAGGCTCTTGCACAGTTATAATAAGGGGAATAAATGCCTTCATATTAACATCATCTGCAGGAGACGGACATGAGCTATGTCACCTTATTTTTTAACTTTTTGTGGCAGACGACTGAAGAGGCGAGGCTGTGGCAGCAGTTATCCTGTTACCCGGCTATTTTCCACTGACATCCCCGGACTTCAACAGGATCTGATAGGCCCCCCGGATACTCCCGTAATATACGAAAAGGAACACCGCCACCGCAACCACATCCAGCAGAACCGCTGCCCCATAGGAGCTGTATTCATCTCCAAACGCAGTGGCTACGAAGATAATAACCGGTGACAATACGCATAAACAGACACCCATGATGAGCGACAGCGTATAGGTCGCGGCAAAAGCGGATTGTCTCTGCTCAATATACGCTTCCAAAGGGTAAGGCAGGGTGAATTCGGCGGACTCCAGATATTTGAATTTCTCCATCTTCCTGCCGCTGTACATGAAGATTGCAATCGCAGGCACAAGCAGCAGGAACAGAGCCACCAGTCCAAGCATGGTCATGGCGTCCTCAGAGAATACCGAATCCATGAACCCGTTCTCTGCCAGGCCGGTACTGAAGATCAGCAAGGAAGCACCCAGCATAATCAGAAAGGTACCGAGCCCGGTGAGCAGTCCCGATCTTCTTTTGGCAGCGATAAAATCTTCTACAACAAATTCGTCAAGCATGGGCAGCCGCTGTCCCGGATCCTTATGGGCTTCTTCAAGCCCCAGCTCGCTGATCAGCTCATCGATATTGCCGAATTCGGAAATGACGATGCCGACCGCCTCATTCTCCGACTTGCCCTCACTCTTCAGTTCATAGTACTTCTCCTCCATATTGCCAAGCAGCTCCTGCTTCAGCTTCATCATCTGTTCTGTTCCGGGCAGGGAAGCGAACATATTGTTCAGATAGCCGATAATGGTATCCAAGGTTCTTCACAGCTCCTTTATGAATTGGTTAATGACTTCCTGCGTGACCTGCCATTCCTCACATTTCGCCCGGTAATAAGCCAGGCCCAGGGGAGTGATACGGTAGTAGGTGCGTCTCTTGCCGAACGTCTCATCCAGATAAAAAGAATCGATATACCCGTTCTTCTCCAGCCGGGCGAACGCTGAGTAGAGCGTCGTCTCCTTCATAATGTACTTCTCCTCCGAGAGCTTACGGATGTTCTTGGATATCTCATAGCCGTAAGACTCCCCGTCCAGAAGCATGTAGAGGATCATCGTATCGTTATATCCCCTGATCACATCACTGCTGATCAATGGTCTGCCTCCTATTACTTCATCTGTCGTAGTAATTAAGTTCAGTGTAGCACAATTACTACGACAGATGAAGTAGTATTCATGATAGATGGTGAATTATTTTTGAAAAAGCGGGCTACAGCGGGGTTGCGGGTACTAGTGCCGACTCAGATAACCAGATACTAAAAAGCGCTCCTTGGAGATTTTCCTCCAAAGAGCGTTAAAATCGGAGCTTATTTCTGAACTTTGATGGTGCTACAACTGATCTCTTAGAAACCTTGATATGATGGGCCGGTCTGGAGGGCTTATGTGACTTGGCAATCGATCCAGCTCAAAAAACTGAATATCCTGCACCTCATCCCCGTCTCCTCTAATCGTTCCCTGGTAATCCTTGCACAGATATGCTGCAACAACATTATGTACTTCGTCTCCATTGGGATATTGGTAATACAGCTCCGGCCCGGAAAATAAATCCAGAAGCTCTAAATCCAGCGCCTCTAGTCCTACCTCTTCCCAAAGCTCCCGCTTCGCCACCTCGATCATCTCTTCCCCCGGCTCCATGGAGCCTCCAGGTAATCCCCACATGCCGTTATCTGTTCTCTGTTGCAATAATAATCGCCCATGAGAATCCAGCAAAATCACACAAGCTCCTGCCATAATGAGGGGATGGGTTCCGACTAAGGCCCGGATTTGTTTAATATAATTGCTCATCTTTTTCACGTCCTTCTAAGTTCTACTGTATTTAGCTTAGTATAGCATTGACAGATAAATCATACTTTTATATGATTTATTTATCGCACGATAAATAAATGATTGGAACTGATCGCAATGGCAGCAAAGGAAGATAAGAAACAGAAAATAATGGAAAGCGCATTAACCTTGTTTGCAGAATATGACTACTACAGGACAACTACTGCTATGGTAGCTAGAGCCGCAGGAGTTACACAGCCCTACATCTTTCATTTTTTTGACAACAAAGAAGACTTATATATAGCTGTGTTAAAACGTGCCTACGAGCGGATTCATGACACTTTTATGGCGGTCGAGGCACCTGCTGACCAGTTGGTTGGCGCTATGGGCGCCAGTTTTTTTAGCTTAATGGAGACACACCGTTCCGAGGTATTGATGGTCATGCAGGCTTACACCATATCGGAAGCAGGGATCAAACAGCATTCTGCTGAGCTTTATAAGACTATTTTTGATGAAGTGACTGCAAAATTTCAGAGAGCCGGGTTACCCGATGCGGAAGAAAAGGCAATCCGTTTCATGAGCATGGGGCTGCTGGTCACGTTATCCGAGGTGCTTGATTTAACAGAAATAAAACAATCCATTCTTTCAACTAAAAACTGAAGGATGTGCAAGCAGCAAACGGATGGATTCGGATCTGTTACTGCTTGCCATTATTTTGAGGATTACTTATTGATTGATAAATAAATTTAAGAGGTGAGCTAATCGTGCACCCAATATTCAACGGGTTATTAATATCTGCCGTATCTATTTTTAAGCGTGAAAAAACGCTCGTTATGCTTGGCCTGCTTGGGTTTGCTATTGCGGGATATGCTGCTGTCATTATGTTCTTTCAAGGAGCAGTTGTACTGCCGGAGGGGAATATTCAAAATGTATTCTCATTTGCAGCAGCCTTAGGCATTTTTCTGTTATCCATTGCTGCGATCTTTCCCCTTGCAGGCTTTACCACCCGTATGAGAAAAGTGGTTCGCCGGCTTAATATTGTTGCTGCTTCCTACAGCTATGCAATTGAAACCCTACAGAATTTCCGGGGCTTCAATCCCCGGTTCTCTAAAGCCGGCAGCCTGGTGGACACCCTTGCGGGAGCTTTATTTGGCGTCCTATCTCTTTCTTTTGTCATCGGGGGTATTCTGCTGGCGGTCCAATTTCTGAAAATGAAGGCTCCCTTATCGCGCCCTATACTTATCACCGGTATCCGTTATGCCTTGCTGTCGGTATTCATCGCTAATCTGGCCGGACTGATGATGATGAGCTTACAAGGCCGTTTTACCACAGCTGGAGGCAATTATATTGTGCTGCATGGCATTGGCTTCCACTCCCTCCAAACCCTACTGTTACCGGCCTGGCTGCTGGAGCATTCGAATTATCGGCAGGACAGACAACGCCTGCTCTTGCACACAGGCTGCATCGCTTGGCTGATGGCCATTTTGTTAATAGCTGTTCAGACTGGTCTTGGGCGTTCTATGTTTGAGGTAGACTTGTTTCCGATGCTTGCCAGCCTCTGTTTGCTGGTGTGGCTGCTCACTGCCATTTCGGCTCTGATGTGTGCTTTTAAAATCCGATGTAAGGATTAGTGGCGGGTACTACTGCTCCTCACATTGTATTCGGTTTTCCGCATACATTCTAGCCAGGCGCTTCATTCAGCTGGTTCATGCAACCGTTCATAGTCCACGCACAGAACAAAACTCGTGCGGCATCACTATTATGGTCGGTTTTTCGACCATATCAGGCTCACGCGCCTACACGCACAACTTATCCACACCGAACGAAAATCATAATTTCCTACTTAAGCACAAAGCAGGCTGCCCAGACAGCCTGCTTCTGCTTGATACGTATGAGTTAGTTAACAGCAAGTACGATCATGCCGATGCCATCAGCCGTTAAAGTGCCATTGTCCAGACGGGCTATATGCGCTCCGCTGAATACGACGCTCCATTCGCCCAGCTCAGGCAGCTTCAATGCTGCGCCATCCGGGTTCGCATTGTACAGTACGTACAGATGCTGTGCGGGATCACCGCCGGCATGATCGCGGAGCGTGAAGGCTACCGAATGGGCCGGAGCCTCCTCGAAGACCAGATGGTCACGGATCTCATCGGCGGTCCGCAGCCGGAAGGCGGGGTGAGCTGCGCGCAGCGCAATCAGCCGCTTCATGTAATCGACCGACTCGCCATGCTCTGCGCAGCGTTCCCAATCCAGCCAATTCACCTCGACCGGTGATTTGTAGCTGTTCTCCACCAGCCCCTTGGTCCGCAGGAACTCCTGCCCGGCATGGATGAACGGAATGCCCTGGCTGGTCAGCACGATGGCCGAGGCCAGATGGTGCATGGCACGGCGCTGACCGTCTTCTCCCCCTGCCGTAGACAAGAGCAGCTTATCCCACAATGTATGATTGTCATGACATTCCACGAAGTTGACGCTCTGCTGCGGCTCCTGGGCGTATTGGCCGAGGCCCGGGGCGTAGTAAATCCCTCCGGCGATGCCGACCTTCACATTGCGCTCAAAGCCGATGCCGCCGCTGATGAAGCCCTTCTGGTCATGCAAAAAGATATTGCCCTTCACTGCATCGCGGAAGCCGTCGTTGAAGTGCCCAATGCCCGGCATCTGATTGGCCTGGGACTGGTTCGCCCGCAGCTCCTCGGCCAGCTCCGTCTCCATTACCCAGCCTTCACCTATCGTCAGGATCGACGGGTCCAGCTCATCCAGACGGCGGCGGATCTCGTTCATCGTCCCTATATCATGCAGGCCCATCAGATCGAAGCGGAAGCCGTCGATATGGTACTCCCTAGCCCAGTACAGCACGGATTCAACAATGAAGCGGGACATCATCTTCCGCTCGGAGGCGGTATCATTCCCGCAGCCGGAGCCGTTCGACAACTGCCCGTCCTTCTTATAACGCAGATAATAGCCGGGGACCAGCTTGGTGAAATTGACGCGGAAGCCGTCATACACATGATTGTATACCACATCCATGATGACCCGCAGGCCGCGGTCATGCAGCGCCTGGATCATCGTCTTCAGCTCCCGGATACGCAGGCCCGGAAGATACGGGTCTGTGGCATAGGAGCCTTCAGGCGCATTGTAGTTCTTGGGATCATAGCCCCAATTATAATGGGGCTCCGCAAGCCGGGTCTCATCCACACTCTCGGTAGCATAATCATAGATAGGCAGTAGCTGCACATGGGTTACGCCCAGCCCGGCGATATGATCAAGCCCGGTCGCAATCCCTTCAGGGCCGCGGGTTCCCGCTTCCGCCAGGCCCAGGTATTGCCCTTTGTGCTTAATCCCGCTGGCCGGATGAACCGACAGGTCACGAAGATGAAGCTCATAGATTACCGCATCCACCGGGTCCTCCAGCGGCGGTTTGTCCTCTGTCCAGCGCACAGGGTCCGTCTTGCGCAGATCCAGAATAGCGCCTCTGTCGCCGTTCACACCGACCGCGCGGGCATAAGGGTCAACCGCCTCATGCCACTGTCCCCCGATCAGCACCGCATAGGTGTAGAATTTTCCGTCCAGATCGCCCGGAACGCTGATTCTCCAGGTCCCCCGGACGTCGCGGGCCATCGGAAGCCGCTGTCCCTCTGCCTCCTGCCAGGAGTCATAGAGGATTAGTACCGCCTCCCCGGCGGTCGGTGCCCACAGACAGATGTCAGAGCCCGCTGAGGAATAGCTCAGACCCAGATCATCTCCGTCATAACCGAATAGCTCGTCGAACTCACGGTCAAACACGGATATCCCGCCGGTAGCCGCCGGATCTCCGTAGTGAATGGGTTCCTTCATTTCTTTTTGTACTGACAAGGCTGACCGCCTCCTTTATCCTTACCTGCAATATATGGCTTTAATCCCGGGAAATTCACTTGAAAGCCTATGTATATCAGGTGTATTCATATGAAATTTTATCTTAACGGCGCGTTTTGTGCAAACGTTTGAATTTGAGATTTCATCTTCATTGAGGCCCCGCGGGGATGTCCAGCGATACCATGGTAATGATCCGTCTGTTTGCCTCATAAGAGATCTGACGTTCTCTGCCCGGAGTATAGCCGCCGCCCTGATGCCGCACTCCGTTGTCATGAACAAGCAGTGTGCAGGAGCCGTCCTGCTGATTCTCATAGCCGATTCCGAGGACCCAATGATAATCATAGACATACCTGCCCCGCCAGCGCAGGCTGAACCACTTATCGAACTTCAGGGCCAAGGGACGCCCGGCATCGATCTCGGCTCTGTAGCGGGCAATGTCATTGAACAGCGATATTCTCACAGTCGTGTTACGGTCATATTCAGGGGGAGCCGCCTGGGTGATGTATGCCCTGAGCCCTCTTGCGAAGCTGCGGGCGCTCATGCCCCAGGGCGTCCCCCCATGATGAGTATAAATATAATTAATCTGCGCGGCTTTGGAACCAAAATGACGGACACCGGGGACGAACCCCCTGTTCTGATGCGAATGCCAATATTCCGCCAGCGCAGCCATCGTTGCCGGGCCGCAGGCCGAGGCAGGGGAGGCCACACCGGTCTCCCACTGCGTATAAGCCTCTGCTCTGAGCCGCTGCCCGGAAGGCCCGCGGCTCATGAAATCACCTGCCTGCTGCGGCATTTCCTCAATATCCGGTCAATATCCGCGCTCAGAAACGGCTTGCTCACAAAGTCATCCATTCCCGCTGCACGGCAGCGTTCCCGGTCCTCTTCCCGCGCGAAGGCAGTTACTGCCGTGATGAAAGGCTGATGTTCAAGCGAAGCCTCACGGCGGATGCTGTCCGTTGCCGTAAGACCGCTCATTCCCGGCATCTGCACATCCATGAATACAAGATCGTACGGCTCATGAAGAACCGCCTGCAGTGCCGCTTCACCGTTATCCACCAGATCTGCAGTGTAGCCTTTCTTGCCCAGCATCGTCAGCAGCAGCTTCTGGTTGACCGGGTGATCCTCCGCGATCAGTATCCGCATGGAGCTAACACCTGCCTCAGGGCAGTCCTCCCCTGCCGGGACCGGCAGCTCACTGCCCGCTGCCGATTGCGCCCGGCCCAGTTCAGCCTCCGCATGGGCCCGTTCCGCAAGCTCTCCTCTTGCAGGATCAGGCTCGCCGGATCCGTCAGCTGTGTCCGCCCGGCTACCTTCCGGGTCTGTGCCCACCGGCAGGGTGAAGTAGAAGTCAGAGCCTGCACCCACCTCGCTCTCCACGGTGATGGCCCCGCCCATCAGCTCAACCAGCCGCTTGCAGATGGCGAGGCCCAGTCCGGTCCCCCCATACTTGCGGTTGATGGACGGATGGAGCTGGGAGAAGGACTGGAACAGCAGCGGCTGCTTCTCTGGCGGGATGCCGATCCCTGTATCCCTTACGCTGAATCTCAGGGTAAGCTCCCGGTTCTCCCCGCAGACCTCCGCATCCAGCCGGATGGCAACCTGTCCCTTCTCCGTGAACTTAACGGCATTGCTGACGAGGTTCACCAGCACCTGGCGCAGGCGGGCAGCATCGCCCATAATCAGCTCCGGCACATCGCCGGCGATCCGGGAGGAGAGTTCAATACCCTTTTCCCGCGCCTTGGGCATGAAGAGTTCGGTAATGTTGTCGAGTAACTCCCGCAGGCTGACCGGTTCGTGGGTGAGTGTCATTTTACCGGCTTCAATCTTGCTGAAATCCAGAATCTCATTAAGAATATATAGCAGGGATGTACTGCTCTCGCTGATAATCCCTGCGTACCCCCGCTGCTCCTCATCCAGCTCCGTCTCGGCCAGCAGATCCGTCATGCCTATAATGCCGTTCATCGGGGTACGCAGCTCATGACTCATGATTGCCAGGAACTCGGATTTGGCCTGGTCTGCCTTCTCCGCCAGCTCCTTCGCCCGGATAATCTCCTGCTCATCTGTGATGTCACGGAAGACGACAACCGCTCCCTTGCGCTCGCCCTTATCGAACAGAGGGGTCACCTGGTACTCGGCCAGGAAGCTGGAGCCGTCCTTGCGCCACAGCACCGCATCCTTGCTCTGATAGGACTGCCCTGCCTGTACTGCCCGGATCAGAGGCGATTCCTCCGGCTGGTAATGATTGCCGTCAAGCGCAGTCTGCTGAATGTGGTCCAGGTAATGGCGGCCGGTAATCTCGTCTTGTCCGAAGCCCAGCATATGTGCGCCCGCAGGATTAATGAAGGTCACTCTGCCCTCGTTATCCAGACCGAATATCCCTTCAGACACCGCATTGAGAATCAGGGTATAATCATTGCTCAGCTTCTCGATCTGCTCGGTATACCGGATGTGATCCGTGATATCGCGGGAGATTCCATATACCCCTACAACCTCATTATCGACAACAATCGGGATATTGATCGTATTGATCTCCACCGGATGCCCGTCTTTGTGGATCACCGTCAGGTCGTAGCTCTGCGGCTCCCCCTGGCTGGCAAGGGTGAAGTGATGCAGCGTCTTCTCAATATCCTTCTCAGCGACTAGGGGCCCGTAATAATTCCCCAGCAGCTCCTCCAGCGAGTATCCGCTCAGCTCCTCCAGATTGGCATTCGCCGTGAGATATTCGCCCTGCAGATTCATGGAATATACCGCCGCAGGGTTGTACTCGAACAGGGATTTGTAGCGTTGCTCGTTCTCCTGCAGCTTCGATTCAAACTGCTTGCGTTCTGTAATATCGCGGCCAACCGCAATAATCTCTGTCTTCCGGCCCTGCCCGTCAAAAATATACCGGCTGTTCGTTTCAAACCAGATGTACGTGCCGTTCTTGTGGCGGTAGCGGAAGGAGAACGGCGGAATAATGCCCGATTTCTCGCTCTCGGCCATCTGGTCCATAATTATCGCCCGGTCATCGGGATGCAGATAATCATAAGCGCTGGTGCCGGTCATCTCTTCCGGCGTATAGCCGAGCAGGGACAGGCTGGCGGGAGAGCAATACAGGAAGATACTGTCCTTAATCGAATGGCGGGAGATCAGATCCAGTGAGTTCTCTGACATCAGCCGGAAGTTCCGCTCACTCTCGCGCAATTGCTCCTCCATCAGCATACGCTCGGTAATATCCTGCATCATGCCGAACAGCCGGACCGGCCGGCCTTCCGGTCCTGTGGTCACATCCCACTGAACATGCGCCATCAGAACCCCGCCCTCCGGCAAAATCATCCGGAAAGCGGTATTTCCAGCTTCCCCCTGGCGTACGGCCCGCTCTACAGCTTCCTGCAGAAGCGCAATATCTTCGGGATGAACCAATTCCAGGAACGCTGCCTGACTCACATCGCCGGAGTACACGCCATACTGCAAAATACGCCGCAGCTCCTCAGAGAACGTGATTTTCCCCTTTACCAGATCCCAGCCCCATGAGCCTATTCTGGCCACCCGCTGGGCGGACGCAAGGGCCTCCTCACTGTGCTTGCGCCGGGTGACATTGCGGCCGATCCCCAAAATGCGGGTAACCTCACCTTTCTCATCACGCAGTACATGGAAGGACGTCTCGAACCACAGATCATGCCCTTCCTTGTGGCGCAGGCGGCGGATGGAGATATCGTTCTCCAGCAGGCTGTTCGAGCTGTTGATCTCCTCCACATCATCAGGGTGATAGAATTCTGCGCGGTTCCTCCCGATAATCTCATCCGGATGATATCCGAGCTGGGAGTAGGAGGATGGTGATATGAAGGTTAACGTTCCGTCCGGCAGGGAGAAGGAAATCATGCTCTGGTCATCTTTGATGAACAGATTGTACAGATCGCGGCTGTCCACCGTCAGCTGGTCGGCAATGTTGCGTTCTGTCACATTCTGCGCGTATACCATGATATTCTGCGCCGGGAGCTGCAATCCGGCCGGAATAAACGTCAACGAGAGCCGGAAGGGCTGGCCGCCAGGACCGCAGAAGCGGTACTCCTTCTGCAGGGACTGCCCCTGCAGCCGGGCAAGCTCTTCCATAATGCTCTGAACAGAGAATTCCTGCCCGTCATCCTGCAAGACCCAATTACAGCCAGTCAGATTCCCTGTGAGCAAATCTGCTTCGCTGCAGCCCAGCATATTGCACAGCGCAGGGTTAACCTTGATCCATTCCCCTTCGGGAGACAGTACTGCCATCCCCACCGGAGATAACTGGAATGCTTGATCCAGAATGCTTGTATTTCCAGCCAAGTGATCCATAACATACAGCCTCCTTCTTCATGGGTCCGGCGCTTCGGCTGGCCCTCTGGTATCCTTCTGCTCCCAATCCGTTCTCACAGTATACGCCAAGAAGTCTGCGGAACAAAATCAGGAGAACTCTTAACCACAAGCATGATCTGAATTGAAAATATTGACTATTCTAGCATTCCCCGATATATTTAAAAGTAAATCTACATTCATGACTCATTACGCTGGAAGCACCCGTAATAGAGGCCTGTTGGCCTTTGCTGCGGGTGCTTTTTGGCGTTATCCGGGTCATAAACACTTCAAGAGGAGGAATACAATGAACACTCTGCGCAATACCGTCCCCCTGCTGATGCTGTCCCTGCTCCTGGCTCTGGTTCCCCCCGCCGGAACGGCTGCCGCCTCAACGACGGTGATTACCTCATCCGTCGAGGCCTCCTTCGGTCTGACGGCAGCGGCAGCAGACAGTGCCGGAAGAGCACGGCTGAAGGGCCTGTTCAGTGAGCTGTCACTCCTGTCCGCGCAATATGACAGCCGGGAGACAGAAATCCGGGCACTGCATGATCAGAATACTGAGGCGCTGAAGGCAGCCAAGGAGGCAGTCAAGAACATTGACCTCGCTGCCATCTCGCGGCTGAGCGCAGCTGTCACCAGCGCCAAGGCACGCTATCAGCCGCTGTTCGACCAATACAGTGCGCTGAACAAGCGGATCTCCCTGCTCAAGGGCTTGAAGGACAAGACGCTGAATGCCGTGCTGCGGGCCCAGTCTGAAGCAATGAAGCTGCTTGTGCAGGCTGCACGCCAGGAGATCCGTGACAAGGAAGCGCAGCTGAAGGCGGCCAAGGCTACCCGGACCCGCAAGGTCGCGGCTGTCCGCAAGACGCTGGCCGGCATCGACAGCCTGCAGAGCAGGATCAAGTCACAGAAAAGTGCAGCCGCTGCGCTGAACAAGCGGCTAACCGCAGACTGGAGCGACTTCCGGGCAGCGATTCGCAAGCAGAACTCATCCTTAGCCGGCCAGGCCTTATCCTCGGCCGTGTCCGGTTACCGGCAGATTGCAGCCTGCAAGCTGAAGATTATAGAGCATGAGCAGGCTGTTGCCGGCGTGATCGCCGCCGCCTTGAAGCAGGCCCGCAGCTGAAGCGGCGTCGTTTCGGCAAGGTCCGGCAGGCTTCTTGCCGCGCCAGTAGCTTCCCGGAGCATGCGCGCATATGTTAGGTAGAGAACAACTACCTAAGGTTCGGAGCAGGAGGAGCAGCCACAATGCGTATCTGTATGATTGCACCGGAGCAGTTCCCGGTCCCCGGGGACGGCTCGGTAGAGATTTGCATCTGGAATATCGCCAGGAGACTGGCGCGGAGGCATCAGGTGACGATCGTGAGCCGGAGGGCTCCGGGACTCCCTGACACTGCCGAGACCGAGCAGGTCCGGATCATCCGGCTGCCCTCCGGCACCCCTTCAAGGTACCGCAGCTCCGTTCTCGGCTACCTGAAGACGGCAGAGCCGTTCGATCTCCTTCAGATCGATAACCGGCCGCTGCTGGCCGCAGCCGTGAAGCGGCAGCATCCCGGGACGCCGGTGTTGGCCTTCATCCATTCCCTGACCTTCGTGCCGCCGGGAGCCCGGACTGCCCGCAGCCTCGCTATGGCCGATGCGGTCGCGGCGAACAGCCGCTCCCTGGAGCAGCGGCTTGCCCGGCGGTTCCCCGGCATCCGGCGCAGACTGCACCTCGTGCCTCTGGGAGCGGACCTGTCGCGCTTCAGTCCGCCCAATCCGCAAGAGAAGGCCCGCCTGCGGGCGCTGCACGGCCTGCCCGCAGGCTTCACGGTCCTGTTCGCAGGCCGTGTCATCCCGCGCAAGGGCGTGCCTGTACTGCTGCGGGCCATGCACCGGCTGAAGCAGCAGGTGCCCTGCCACCTGCTTATCGCAGGCAGAGGCAAGCCTCCTTATCTGCGGCAGCTGAAATCGCTCGCCCGGCGGCTGGGAATCTCCGTGACGTTCCTCGGCAACATCCCGCACGGGGAGATTCACACCCTGTACCAGGCCGCCGACTGCTTCGTCTGCCCTTCGCAGCGGCATGAATCCTTCGGGCTGGTTAATGTGGAGGCAATGGCCTCGGGACTGCCGGTGATTGCCTCCAGCAACGGGGGAATCCGGGAGATTATCATCTCCGGCCACAACGGATATCTGGTGAAGCGGTACAGAGACCCGGCTGCTTTTGCCAGCCGTATGAAGCAGATCGCAAGCAGCCCGGCACTGGCTGCCAGGACCGGAATGCAGGGAAGAGCAGACGCTCTGGAGCGGTTCGAATGGCAGCATACCGCTGAGCAGCTGGAGCATCTCTACCTGGAGCTTGCAGCCCCGAAGTAGCCGGAGGAAGCTCCGGCTAGGCTGCTCCGGCGGGGCAGGGGCCGGATGAGGCCGGGATGCGACATTATGTAATACAGATTGTGTGATCCTTCTCGCAGGATGCGGCCGCACATATTCTTATACTAAACATGTAAGCGGTACCATTAAACAATGCGTTGCAGACCAGTCACCAGGATTGGCAACCCCTACAACACACACTATCCGCTGTAGAAAGGGTGCATCGTTATGTTAATGATCAAAGCGATTGTAAGACCTGAGAAAGCTGATGAAGTCATGGCTGAACTGCTGCTGGCCGGCTTCCCCTCCATCAGCAAGATGGATCTGCTCGGCCGGGGCAAACAGAAGGGGATTCAGGTCGGGACCAACCATTACAATCAAATTTCCAAAAAGCTGCTGATGATCGTAGTCCAGGATGATGATAAGGATGACGTAATCAGTATTATTATGCGCACGGCCAGAACCGGGGAGCATGGCTCATTCGGCGACGGCAAAATCTTCGTCCTGCCGGTTCAGGAGGCCTATACGATCAGCAACGGCAAGAACCTGTTGTAGCCTGCATTCTTGCTTGCAGACATAACTAAGAGGCAGCAGAGCCGTCCGCCCGTCTCCGTCCTCACGGAACGGCCTCCGGGAATGCTCTGCTGCCTCTATATGGTATATGCCGTATTCTCTCAGAACAGCTGAATCACGGTCAGCCCAAGCCCGACCACAAATCCGCATACCGCTCCGTTGACACGGATCCACTGCAGATCCTTGCCGATCTTCTGCTCCAGCATCTCCACCAGGGAGGCATCGTCCATCTGGTCCAGATTCTCCTTGACCAGCTGTCCGATCCGGTAATGATTGCCCTCCACGAAGGAAATCAGCGTACCGCGAATCCGGCCCTCAATCGTCTGAAGCCATTCCTTCTCCAGGCTGATCCGCCGGACCAGGAGAGCATACAGCTGCAGCAGCTTGCGGCCGCCCCCGGCCTGATCCTCTTCGATTAGCGCAACGGCTTTGCTGCGCAGCCCTTCAAGCTGCTGTTGCAGAAATACCGTAGCCGCTTCCCCCTGCAGCTCACTCACCGCCCAAGTCTTCAGCGAGCCGATCACCTCTTCATTGCTCACCAGCTGGAACAGTGCAACCCTGATCTCCCGGATGACCTGCTCCCGGTTAGGGTTATCCTCCTGCTTGAAGTCACGGATGGTGGACTGCACCATGCCCTGGAGCATTTCACCCAGCATGTCGGCATCGACGAATCCGACAAAAGCCTGGAAGGCCATCCCCTTCAGCCCGCCCAGCTTCACCTCGGCCAGCTTCTCGCTGGCGATCCTGCCCAGCATGGCCCGCGTCTCCGGCCGTGCGCTCCAGGCCGAGATCCCCTCAAGCGCATAATCCAGAGCGGCGATATCCTTGCCGTCATTCATCAGGCGGGTGGCCACTTTGTCGGCGGCTTCGCCAAGCTTCGCTTCACGCAGATAGGCCACAGCGGCCGATTGCAGAAGCGGAACCGCCTTCTCTGCGGGCAGCCGCAGCACGAAGCCCTTCAACTGGTCCAGCAGCTCCGCTCTGGCGCTCCTTCTGGAGAAGAACCGGGTCAGCGCGGCGGCTCCCAGTGCTATAATATTGATTTTGCGCAGCTTGTTCTCAATGCTCTCCTTGTTCAGCAGCTCATTCTCCATGGCTGAGATTAACGACTGGACGAGCTTATCCCGGTTCTTCAGCAGCAGCGAGGTGTGCGGAATCCGCAGGCCCAGCGGATGACGGAACAGGGCCGTCACGGCAAACCAGTCAGCGATCCCCCCGACAAGCCCTGCCTCAAACCCGCCTCTCAGCAGAATCACCGCCAGATTCTCCGGCAGAAATAAGGTGAACAGGAACCCGCAGGCCATCACGGCCAGCGAGATCGTAGCTAGATTTCTGGATTTCATAAGTAACTTATCCCCCTTACATAACGGCCATAGGTGGCTTCCCCACCCGTTTCAGGTCTGCTTTTCATTGTACCACGGGGGAACGCCTTTCTGAAAATCTGTACCCGGCTGTAAGCAGGATAGCTGTGAAAACCGGATTTACAATTTTCAGATAAATAATGATAAGATACAGGCAGAGCTGCAATGCCCCCGGAAACACAACAATGACTTACAGAAAAGGAGACTAAGAATATGCTGATTGCACTGGATATGGACGGAACGCTGCTGAACGGGCAAGGGGAGATAAGCCCAGAGAACAAGGAGGCTATCCTTCATGCGCAGAGCCTGGGACATATCGTCATCATCGCTACCGGACGTGCTTATATGGATGCAGAACGCCAACTGCGGCTGGCCGATCTGGAGTGTCCTGTCGTGAGTCTGAACGGAGCCGTGGTCACGCTGCATGACCGGACGGTGGCCGCAAGCACCCCGCTGAACAAAGAGGATGTGATCCCCGCCCTCCGCTGGATGAACGGCATTCAGGACTTATATTATGAGGTGTACACTCAGGATAACGTATATGTGGAGCTGGATAAGCGGGTGCAACTGGAGAAGAAGCTGACCTCGCTCAAAGAGGATGAAGTGCCCGAAGAATCGCGCTGGCTGGTCAAGGCTATGATTAAACAGCAGTTCCGGCAAGCGGCAGTAACCTATGTGGAGAGTATGGAGGAGATCTGGAGTGATGCGGATCAGCGGATCTACAAGACGCTCGTATTCTCCCTGAACCGGGAGCAATTGAAGGAAGCCTCTGCGCGGTTCGCGGCCATTCCCGGCCTAATTATTACCGCATCGCATATCAGCAATATTGAGATTAATCATGAAGAGGCGAACAAAGGCGCAGGGGTTAAGAAGCTCGCTGACCATTACGGCATTCCTGTCCGGCAGGTGGCGGTAATGGGGGACAGCTACAACGATCTGCCGATGTTTGAAATGGCGGGATACAAGATTGCTATGGAGAATGCGGCCCAGGTGCTGAAGGAGACGGCCGACTTCATTACATTAAGTAACATAGAGCATGGTGTAGCGGCAGGCATACGGCATCTTTTGGACAAGAACAAAGGGTAGACGGGTAAGTCTGCAGGGTATCTTTTATAAAAAGCTTGAAGAGGCTGTCCCAAAAGTAACAGCCCCTTTTATTGTGGGAATTATATATGCGAAAAATAGCATATATTTGCTGACGCCTAGGTAGTATGGGAACATCGTTCTGTTGCGGAGCGTCCCTCCAGCGTTCCCCCTCCCCCAAGTGCTCACGCTGAATCTCTCTAGCATAAAGAGCTATCCCAAGCAGCCGTCTCATAGCTTCTGGGACAGCTCCTTCGTCTCAGCGGCGGTTGGTTCCTGAGCGCTGAACGAAACACAAGGATATCGCGCCCAGGTTAAGTATAAGAAACAGGATCACTGCTAACCGCTCGGCTGTAGTCAACTCCATTAGAATTGGAATAAACACACGTTCTCCTCCTGACCTCAGCTATAGTGTGATGCTTGAACGCCGTACCTGGAACCGGCTGATCCAATAGCCTGATTCCCCGGACTCCCGGACAGCTGTCTTGTCCAATATATTAACTTCAACTATCAAAAAATGGACTTTATGATAAATGGCGTTATTTCGGGCGAATCCTCTCATTCTTTGTGCAGAAACGCCCGGGCAATGGTATAGTGGATACTGGCCAAAACGGGCCGAGAAGTTGAAGTAAACGAAGGTGAATTCATGAACAAGCTTGCATTTCATAATATTCCGCTTGGGGCGAGCGGCGAGACCATCCCGCAGGCAAAGGTTGCCCCGGCCCGGACGAGCCGGGAGACGGTCAAGCCGGAGGACCGCGATGCGGCTTACTTCCGCAGGCTGGAGGAGGGCGGCATTCTGCTGAATCCGCCGCAGATTGCCGCAGTGCGGCATCATCTCGGGCCGCTGCTGACGCTGGCCGGAGCAGGCTCCGGCAAAACCTCGGTGCTGATCTGCAGAACCGGGTATTTGCTGTCTGTACGCGGCATCGCCCCCGGCCGCCTGCTGCTGTTGACCTTCTCCAGCAGGGCAGCGGCCGAGATGCGGGAGCGGATCGCCCTGCTGCCCGGCGTGAACGAGGGAGATGCCTCGCGCCTTGCAGCGCGCACCTTCCACTCGTTCTTTCTGTACTTCCTGCGGCGGCAGGGGCTGCGGCAGGAGATCTTCCACGAGACCCGCCGCCAGCACATTCTGCTGAAGCAGATTATGCGGGAGCTGGGGCTGCCGAAGGATGCCTACCCTCCCGAGAATCTGCTGACCCTGCTCTCCGGCTGGAAGATGAACCTCGGCATGCCCAGGCAGTTGCCCGAGACTACGGAGGCGGAGAAGGAGATGAAGGCGATCCTGCTCCGCTACGAGCAATGGAAGAGCGATCACAGCAAAATCGACTTCGACGATGTACTCCTGCTCGCCTACCAGATGCTTCGGGAGCGGCCGAATCTGCTGCATGAGCTGCAGCAGCAGTATCACTATGTCATGGTCGATGAGTTCCAGGATACGAACCTGCTGCAGTATGAGCTGGTCAAGATGATCGCCCGCCCGCAGGACAACCTGATGGTGGTCGGCGACGATGACCAGACGATCTACTCCTTCAACGGTGCACGCAGCGAGTTCATTCTGGAGTTCGATAAGCTGTATCCTCAGGCCAAGGTGATTACCCTGGATATCAACTACCGCTCCGGGCCGGCGATTATCGGGCTCGGGAACGGCATTATCCGCCATAACTCGCGGCGGCGGGCCAAGACGCTTCAAGCAGCCCGGAGCAGCGGTATCCCGCCCCGTTATCTGCGTCCGCAGACAGCAGATGAGGAAGCGGAACAGATTGTCACGCATATCGAAGGCGAGATTGAGCGCGGAGCCAGGGAATACCGTGACTTCGCCCTGCTGTACCGCGCAACAAGCAGCAACCGGGCCATCCTCGAGCTGCTGCTGCTGCGCGATATTCCATATGTCGATTACGGGGAAGGCCAGCTGCTCTACGAGCACTGGCTAATCTCCCCGGTGCTGGATCACTTACGCCTCTCCATTAACCGCCGGAACTTCGCCGCAATGGAGAATATTCTCCCCACCCTCTACCTGAACCGTGATAAGGGAATGGAGCATATCCGGCGCATGGAGGCGGTGCAGGCGAAGCAGGGCCCGCTGATTCATCTGCTGTCCCTGCCGGGCATCGAGGCGTTCCAGGCGGCCAAGCTCCGCGAGCGGCTGGACCTGATCCGCGGCCTGCGTGAGCTTGCACCGGTGCAGGCGATCCGCCAGATCCGCACGAATTTCTATGATTATTTCATTGAAGGAAGCGAGCGCCACCAGGCGACGCTGCACCGGGAGACGCTGAAGGAGATGCTTGATGAGCTGGAGGCTTCAGCAGAGCGGTTCGCGACGATTCCGCTATTCCTTGAATTCATCGACAATGTTACAGAGCGCAATGAGCAGAACCGGCAGCCGGGCCTCAAGGAGCAGGGCAACCGGATTGCGCTTATGACCATCCATAAGTCCAAGGGGCTGGAGTTCCCCGTCGTCTTCCTGATCGGGGCTTCAGAGGGAATTCTGCCGCACAGCTCCGCACTGGACCATGACCGGCTGAAGGAGCGCAAGCCGGCCAGAGCCTCAGTAACGGTAATCAACCCGTCAGCGGCGAGAGCCGCAGCTGAAGCGGGCATCGCACTGCTGGAGGAGGAACGCAGGCTGGCCTATGTTGCGGTTACCCGTGCACGCGAGGAGCTGTTCATCAGCTCGCCAGCCAGGCACAGGGGCAAGAAGGCGGAGGTGTCCCGCTTCATGCTCTCCGCCTTCCGTGCGGCGGCCCGCCCGCAGGCAGCGGGATCGGCGGGGGCCGCTGCGGGCCGGACATCTGCGGCCCGCAGTAGCCATGGCTCTGGCTCCGGCCAGGGTGCTGCGGGCTCACGGTTCTCAGGTTCGGATTCCACCGCCGCGAGAACCCATATCGTCCCGGTCTGGACCTGTACCGGCAAGGCCTGTCCGGGATGGACGCGGAGGAAGCCGGGCGCGGGTAGTGATGCTGCCAGCCCGGCCGCCAAGCGCTGCCCGCTGTGCAGCTCCCCGATGGAGACGGGCACCCGGGAGGTCCCGTTGTAGTGGGACCGTCTTGGACCCTGGGCCGGCGTGCTGGCCAATTGTAATCGGTTTTTCGATTTCATTTGACCCTCAGGCCGGCGGCTGGCCGATTGTAATCGGTTTTTCGATTTCATTTGGACCACGGGCCGGCGGCTGGACAATTGTAATCGGTTTTTCGATTTCATTTCGCCCACGAGCCGGCCGCTGACCGATTGTAATCGGTTTTTCGATTTCATTTCGCCCACGAGCCGGCCGCTGGACAATTGTAATCGGTTTTTCGATTACATTCCGCCCACGAGCCGGCCGCTGGACGATTGTAATCGGTTTTTCGATTACATTTCGCCCACGAGCCGGCGGCTGGACAATTGTAATCGGTTTTTCGATTTCATTTGGGCCACAGGTCGCCCGCTGACCGATTGTAATCGGTTTTTCGATTACATTTCGCCCACGAGGCGTCCGCTAGCCGATTGTAATCGGTTTTTCGATTTCATTTCGCCCACGAGCCGGCCACTGGCCAATTGTAATCGGTTTTTCGATTTCATTCCGCTCGTGTCGATAAGCCATGAACAATCATAAAGGGAGTGCCGCAATTTCTGCGGCACTCCCTTTATTGATGCGGACTATTGCGGCCCCGGCTGTCTCTTACGTCCAGGCCCACAGGAACCCGTCGCGGTCCCAGGCAATCCGGCCGCCGTGCAGCTTGCGGAATGCCTTCTTCACTTCCTTGGACAACGAGGCGTTGCCGTTCTCGTTCACGAATACAAACTGTTCGCCGAAGTTGGCCTTCACATATTCAATCGCAGCGCTCTGGTGCAGGGTTCCGGTGAACCGGATTTCCTTGACCATCCACTCCGCTACTTCCTGTGCAGTTGCCTCCATATAAGGGGAATGCTCCTTCCTGATCATCCTGCTTACAGCAGCTTCCCCATTATAACATGAATCTCTTGGTGCCATTTCCGCTATTTGTCCTCCAGACCAGTCCTCCGCCCCGCCCCGGCACTCACCACACCATACCGGTAGAGCACCTTCCGGCCGAGCCAGCCGAAGGCGCGGTCGGTGAAGAAGCCCATGAAGCCGAGGCTGATCAGCCCCACGAAGATCCAGTCGGTACGGAAGAACAGCCGCGAATTCCAGATCAGATACCCCACCCCTTCGTTCGAGGCAATCATCTCTGCGCCGATAATCGCCATGTAGGAGGTCCCCATCGCCAGCCGCACACCGGTGAAAATATACGGAACCGTAGCCGGGACAATCACATGCAGCAGAATCTGCCATTCCCCCGCCCCCATGCTGCGGGCAGAGCGGATTTTATCCTCCTCCACCGACATGACCCCGGTCAGGGTATTCAGCACCACGATGAAGAAGGTGGCGTACATGATCAGCGCGATCTTCGACTGCTCCCCGATGCCGAACCAGACCAGGAAAAGCGTAATGAAGGCGATCGGCGGAATGAAGCGGATGAAATTCAGGAACGGCTCGGCGAACAGGCGGATCACATTCACTTTGCCGATGATCAGCCCGGCCGGAACCGCCAGCAGACTGCCCAGCACCCAGCCGATCAGTACGCGGTACAGGCTGACCCCGATATAGTGCACCAGCGTCCCGTCCTCCACCAGCTCCCGTCCGCCCTGAAGCGTAGCCCACGGGCCAGGAATAACGTCAGGACCATATAGCCAGGCGCCAAGCTGCCAAATGCCAAGTAGCGTGAGCCATAGCAGCGATACGGATACCCATTTTTTCTCAATCCATCTCATCAAGGGTCACCTCCCCGTCCTATTCTTCAAAATGGCTCTGAATCCGGTTATACAGCGAGTAGAACTCAGGTGAAGCCACATCGCGCGGATAAGGCAGGCCGTTATCGTAGACATCGGTGATATTGGAGGCAGGTCCTGCCGACATAATGCCGATGCGTCCCCCCAGCAGCAGTGCCTCCTGAATATCATGGGTCACGAAAATCACCGTCTTATGCGTCTCCCGCCAGATCTGCACCAGCTCCTTCTGCATCGTCCGCCGGGTCATGGCATCCAGCGCGCCAAACGGCTCATCCATCAGCAATATCGCCGGATCATTCGCCAGCACCCGGGCCAGCTGCACCCGCTGCTTCATCCCGCCCGACAGTGCCTTCGGGAATTTGTCCTCATGCCCGTTCAGCCCGACAAGCTGAATATACCGGCCGGATATACTCCGGCGCTCTGCCTTGGCCACCTTCTTCATCCGCAATCCGAATTCCACATTCTCCCGCACCGTCAGCCAGGGGAACAAGGAAGAATCCGCCTGCTGGAACACCACCGCCCGCTCCCGGCCCGGCTTATTCACCTCAAGGTCATCCACCCGGAGGCGGCCGCCCGATTTGGAGACGAACCCGGCAATCATATTCAGCAGCGTGGACTTGCCGCAGCCGCTTGGGCCGAGCAGCACGAAGAACTCCCCGCCCTTGATCACCAGATTCACATCCTTGATAATATAGTGAACGTCCCCGGCCGCCGGCTCGCCGTAGCTCTTATTCAACTGCTCCATATGAATGGCATGCTGCCTTACCGTTGGTGTAGCAACTAAAGACATGGGGCACCTCCTGTAAAATCATTTATTTGCTGTACGTCACTTTATCCGGCAGGACCTGCTTCAGCGGCTCCAGCTTAAGCTTGCTGCCGAGATCGAAATCCTGTGTAATAATCCCTGTATCCACCATATATTTCTTCTGTCCGGCGAGGCTGTCATAAGCGGCCTGGGTGAAGCCCACCTTCCACGGATTCGCCGGCAGATCCTTCAATGTCGCTTCCTTCGGCTGCTTCACTTCCTGGAACATCAGCTCCGCCACTTCCTCCGGGTGCGCCTGTGCGTAGGCCGAGGCTTCATCCACCGCAGCCAGGAAGGCCCCTACGCCTTCAGCATGGTCCTGCACATAAGTATCCGCAGCAACGAGTCCCATCCCCAGGCGCACCGGAGTCTTGGACATATCGGTCAGCTCGTGCACGCCCTCAAGCGCAGCCAGCTTATCCGTCAGCGCCGATCCGCTGAACCAGGCGGCATCGACATCGCCCTGCTTCAAGGCGATGAAGGCTTCGTCGAACGCTCCCTGCCCGGTAAGCTTCACATCGCTCAGTGCGATGCCCTGCTCCTTCAGGTACTCATCCCACAGATAAGGCAGGAAGGTTCCGCGCAGGAAGCTCAGATTCTTGCCCTTCAAGTCAGCGGCTGACTGGATTTCGTCCCTGGCATACAGCTTCCATACGGCCGCTGCCTGATCAGTCGCCTGCCCGGCGGAGGCAATGATCGAATAGTCGCCCTTGGCAACAGCGTTCAACACCGGGAAGTCCGCACCGAAGGCTACATCCACCTGCTTGATGAACAGCGCATTGACCCCCTCCGCCGGTGTCCCGAAGTTGATGATCTCGGCATCGATGCCGTGTTTTTGAAAAATCCCTTGTTTAAGAGCTACCCGGAAGATTGGATTCGTATTGATATCGGCAATCCTGATCTTCAACGCCTTCTGTGCAGCGTTGCCGCCTCCTGCAGAAGCCGCCGCATCTCCCTTGGAGCTGCAACCGGCAAGTACCAGTGTAAGAGATAAGGATAAGAGCAGGATGACTGAGCTGTACCATGATCGGGTCAACGTAATGCACCGCCTTCATCCGTAGTAGCTACACATGCCGCCCCCTCTATGAAAGGAAGTGTCGCCTCCACACGCACAACCGAATCCGCCCCCTTCGGCGCAGCGCCCGGCACTCTGAAGCTGGAGATATCGAGCGGCTCGATGGGAATCTCCTGCGGCTCCGACAGCTGCGGCACCCAGGCATAGGGTACACGGTACGAACGGTAGACCATATTCGTATTGCGGCGGTCCGTGTACGGGGAGATATACTCCCAGACCAGCTCATGCGCTGCCGTCACCTCGAACAGCCGCCCGTTGGAGCCTTCGGTAATCAGGGTGTTGCCGTTCGGCAGCCGCTGCGCCGAGCTGATATACGGGCTGTAGAACTTATAAGAATCGGTCGGAATGGAGAAGCCAGCCTCCGCCGCAGTATACTGCCACTCAATCGCTAGCGTTACCGGGTTAATCTCCAGCACGCGCGAGTGATCCCGCAGCGCGTTCTTCTGGCCGAAGGGCGAAGCCGGATTCGGCAGGCCGTAGCCGCCCCAGCCGCCGTTATCGAACACCAGCAGATTGCCCTCGCCCGGCAGCCCCTTCGGAATAATGTGGGCATGATGCTGGCCGATGATCCAGCCGATATGCTTCACCTCAGGCAGGGAATAATCCGGTCCGAGACGCCAGACGATAGCCCCGCTGCGCTTGTCGGTGATCGCGATAATATTCGCCTCACGGGCGTCCCAGATGATGTTGTCCGGGTGGAAGCGCTCGTCTCCCTGATCATAGAAACGGTTCGGCCCCACATATGACGCAGAGTTGATATGCAGCCAGTCGCCTACACCGCCGCCCAGGTCGCCGAAGGAGCGGGTATTGGGATCGCGGAACAGAACATTGCGTGCCGCCTGGTCGAAGCCCAGCTCGGCGAAATGATCGCTGGCGGCCCACTCCCAGAGCACATTGCCCTCCCAGTCCACCTCAATAATCGTGTCATCCAGGAGCTGCTTGTCGGAAATTGCAGGATTGTACAGATTTTTGTGGGCCAGAATCAGTGTTGTCCCGCTGTTAACCGAAGGCTCAAGTCCCGGAGCATAGTAACCGGTTGGATTGCCCTCCCGCTGGTAATCATGATGCTGGCGGGCATACCACAGCGGCTCCACTCCCGGGTCCTCGATATGCTCATAGCCGTTGTATCTCCAGACCACATTGCCCTCCCAATCGACCTGCACCAGATCAACATTATCCTGAATGCCGAATTTGGGATCTCTTCTGCCGGTGCTCCCGAGGACGTAGCCGCCGGGGAGGATTTTGGCCGGGAAGCCGATCAGGCCCTGCCATAGATGTACTTCCTTCCCGTTCATATCAATCAGCACTACGCCTTCATCGCCTGCCTGGAACACCGTATAGCCGCTCCATGCCTTACTTGGGTTATATACGGTTGCCCCTGTCGGATATATAGTGGAATGTCCCATGTCCATCTCTCCCTATCGTTATGGTAGTATAACCTTTCATTCTCAGTAGCTGAGATAATTGCCCTTCCCACCGGTGCGCTTCTGTTCAGGCTCTGCGGGAACGGCAGCGGCAGTATTCTCCTGCGCCAGCTTCAGCAGCGTATCCGCGAATCCTTCGAGATTGCCGATGATCCGCTGATAGAACCGGCTCTGCTGCTCCAGCTCCTCGTCCGTGAAGCCCTCGAACAGAAGCGTAATACACTTCGCACCGATGTTGCCGTTACGCGCCACCATCTCCCGGCCGCGGGCGGTAATATCCAGCAGCACCGTCCGCCGGTCATCCTCCTTGCGCCTGCGCATCGTATATCCGCCGGCCTCCAGCTTGTCACTCAGCGCCGTGATGGCACCTGAGGTGAAATCCAGCTCCTCCGCCAGATCGCTGAGCCGCTGCTCCCCGTCGCGGATGATTTTGTGCAGCATCAGCATTCCCGGCAGGGCCACCCCCTCCACGCTTACGCGGTCACGTTCCTTGACGAACCTGCGCACCATTTTACGGAACAGATGATCCGCTGCCGCAAGCCGCTCCCACTGTGTATTCTCCATACGCCCTCTCCTCTGCTGCCGATCCAGGGACACAAAAAGGCCCCCGAAATATCCCCTGTACGGGAATATCTGCGGGAGCCTTTGGCGGTCCAATCAGCTCAAGTATTATCGATTGTGTTATTCTTTCACTGTTCATTTAATTAGCGGTGAAGTATTGCTGTTATCATATACCCCTTAAACCCACCTGTCAAGTATGAATTAAACTTAAATAAAATCATGTCACAAAACACGGCTCCCGTATTGTTATATAGGTATCAAGCCAAAGGAGGTGAGGCAGTGCACGCAACCGTCCCCGGGGAAACGGACGACAGAAACTCCAGGATTGAGGATGCTGTAGCGGCTGTGAAGGCAGGAGACAAGCAGTCCTATGAGCTGATTATCAAGCAGTTTCAACGTCAGATTTATACCTACTGCTTCTATATTCTTAAGAACCATACCGAAACCGAAGATGCTGTCCAGGATATTTTCATCCGTGCCTATGCGAACCTTCACCGTTATGGCAACAGCACTTCCTTCTCAGCCTGGCTGTACAAGATCGCATATCACCACCTGATCAATCTGAAAAAGAAACAGAGCCGCTGGCTCCGGTTAGTTGAGCATTTCAAAGAGAGCCAGCAGCAGCAGCAACAGGTCCTGCCAGCCGAATCCGTAACCTCCGAGCTGCTGACCTATTTGACTGCAGAAGAACGCCATATTCTGCTGCTGAAAGCGGTGGAGCAATATACTTTTGACGAGATCAGCGCGATTATGGGGCTTAAGGCCACTACAGTCCGCAAAAAATACGAACGGCTGCGCAGAAAGCTGCTGGAGCGCGCAAGCCATAAAGAAGGGGCGAGGATGCATGGAACAATATCAGGGGCGAACAAGACATCCTGAAATGGATGCTATTGAACAAAATATCCGGGAGTCCGTTAAGCCTGACCTGGAGTTAAGCAAGATCATTATGAACAAGATTGGAGAGAATGAAATGAGTAGAGTCCATAGAATAAGAGCTGCCAAGAACACGCCGGGGATGCTCAAAAAAACAGCCGTTGCCGCAGCGGTCGCTGGAGTGCTGGGTGCAGGCATTCTGGGCGCAGGCTTCGTATCGCCCGTGATGGCGGATACACTGAAGAGAATTCCGGGGATCGGCATCCTGTATCAGGGAACCAGCCCGCAGTCGGTGGAGCTGGCCATGAGCCAGGGGATCTTATCCCAGCCCGGACTGAGCGTCACCCATGACGGTGTTACCCTGAAGCTGACTGATCTGCTCTATGACGGAACACGGCTAAGCTTCCAGCTGGAGCATGAGGGCGGACTGGATCTGTCCGGCGAAGCTACTATGGGGCAGTTGATTGAGTCACCGGTTGTACTGGCGGACGGGCAGAAGATTAAATTCACTTCGGGAGGATTCGGCGATATTCCCTATCAGGATAATGCCTACCGCGGAGAGCTGACCGGGGATCTGAATCTGCCGGATGCCTTCACGCTGACGATTCAGGTTAAGGTCAAGCAAGTGAATGAAACCTTTGAATTCACGGCCCCGGTCAAAATCATGGATAACGCCCTGGTCGTTACTCCGAATATCACCAAAACTGAAGGCTCCTTCAGCTACACGGTCGAGCAATTGAAGGTCACCCCGGTATCCACCCGTCTGGTTCTGAGCAGCCAGGGTGAGGTGCCGCAATCTGCAGAGCAGTCCGGCGACTATCATGCCAGCATGATGTACTATGAGCTTGTAGATGACCAGGGGAATTCGATGGACCCGAATCAATACGGGTTCTATAACAGCAGACCGAAGACGGAATATCATCTGAATGAGCTGTATCCTCCTTTTGCCGCCACACCGAAGACCATCACCATCAAGCCGTACACACTTACGGTGAAGAACGATGACTTCAGCATTGTCGGGCAGAAGCATGACAGTATAGGCAACTTCCTTCCGGGACGCGAGAGCAAGGGCACACGGACGTATCTGAAGAATCTGGAGACTACGATCACCCTCCAGCCTTAATTCTGGCTGTATAGCTGTTCTCCGGATACAAGCAAGGCTGTCCAGGTTAAGCCGTTGAGGGCTACCTGGACAGCCTTTTGTTTTTTGAGCATAAGAAAGGTTACGACAGGCTGACCACATAGGTCAGGAACTGGTAGACATTATCCTTCAGCACCGTGGTTGTGGCCAGCAGCTTCTTGCCGGAGGGACTCCAATGAAGTGGGTCAGCCACATGAATGTCATTCAGCACAGGGGTCTGTTCTCCCGTCTCCACTCTGGTGATGAACAGGTCCTGCTGGTCATCCGTAGAGCCTGAAGCCGTAACCGCATACGCCAGTAACTGGCCGTCCGGCGACCAGCTCGTGCCGAATACCTGCTGTCCTGAGGCTACCGGAGACTGCTCATTGCCCTCGCTGTCGCAGAGCTTCAGTGTCATCTCTCCCCGGCCGATACGTTCCACGATGGCGAGCCTGCTTCCGTCCGGGGACGGGACGGCCCAGACGACGTTTTGTCCCAGCACCCTGGTCTCTTTCGTAACGGTATCGTAGGCGCTAAGCTGGCTGTCTTCCCCTGTGATGTAGAGAATCCGGCTGCCCGTCTGAACCACCTCATGCACGTAAGGGATGCCTGTCTTCAAGAGGATCTCCTGCTTGCCGGACACGTCTGCGCTTATAATATTGCCCTCCATATCCGGAAAAATCACATGCCCGTCATCCGCCCACTTCCCCTCCTCAATCCGAAACTCCGCATCGCTTACCTTCACCGGAGCGCCGCCAGCCAGGTCCATGATATATCCGAACCCGGTCACATCATACAGCTCTTTGAAGAATACATGCGTCTTGTCCGGGGACATCTGCGGCGCACCATAGTTCAGCTCTCCCTCCCGCAGGGGCGTCTCCTCTCCGGTGGAGAGGGTGTGCAAATAGAGATTGAGCGGATAGCGCTCCTGTCCTTCAATGACCTGTGCCTTCAGGCTGCGGTTCTCCCGGGTGACGACCATCACATCCTCGCTGGCGAAGTCCGTGCCCCGCACTCCCTCTACCTTGCGGATATCCTCAAGCTTCAGTTCTGTATAGACCGGTTCACTGGTATTATCGAGAACGGTAATCTTCTGGCCGGACTTCTCCACCACCTGCCGTGTATCCGTATTCTCCGCCGCACAGCCGGCCGCAGACAGCAGCACAGCCCCGCAGAGCAGCATGCGCCACGTCTTGCCGCGTAATCTGTTCTTCTCCGCATTCATGTTCAGGCTTCCCTCCAGCTCTTGGTGCTCCAAGCATACCCGATGCTTATTTCCAAACTGCACACCAAATGTATCCAAGTTGTAAACATGCGCCCCATCAGTCCACCAGCGGAAAAGACAGCGCAAACGCCGCTCCCCCGCCCGGCCTATCCAGCAAAGCAATGGTCCCGTTCTGCTTCTCCACCAGATTGCGGACCAGAGACAGTCCCAGCCCCGTCCCGCCCGAAGCTCTCGAACGGTCACGGTTGACTGTGTAGAACGGCTCAAAAATCTTCTCCCGCGAGTCCTCCGGAATGCCGATTCCCGAATCCTCCACGGTAATCCATACCCGCTGGTCCCTTACCTCGCTGTGCAGGCGGATGCTGCCCTCAGGGACATTATATTTGATCGCATTGTCCAGCAGATTAATGAAGATATGCATGAAGCTCTCCCGGTCGATCCAGATATGGGCAGGCTTAGCATCCAGCGTGACCGTCAGCCCATACCGCGCCGCCTTGCCGCGCATCCGGTCACAGATATCCCGCAGCGCGCTCTCCACCTCCAGCAGCTCCGCCTGGGATTCAAAATCATATTTCTCCAGCGCCGTAAGCTGCAGCACCTTCTCCACCATCTCATACAGCCGCTCTGTCTCCTTGGCAATATTGAGCTTGGCGTCATGCAGCAGCTTGGGGTCATCGTCATACATATTCAGCAGATCGACATACGCCTTGATCGAGGTCAGCGGCGTCTTGAATTCATGGCTGATGTTCCCGATGTACTGCTTCTGCTGCTGCTCCAGCGCCTGCAGCTTCTCTACAGCGAGTTGCAGCTTGCGCCGCTCTTCATCCTTGGCGGCTATGCTGCGCTCAATCTCCCGGCTCATGAAGTAGATGCCCTCGGCCAGCTCGCCCAGCTCATCCTTGCGCTTCACCGGCGGAGCGGTGATATAGTCGGCCCGGCGGATATCCTCCGCCGACTTCTTCAGCCGCCCGATAGCCGCAGCCGCCCGGTTAAAGTACAGGTAGCCGAGGATGAAGCTGAAGACGAGCACCGCGCCGCCTGTGGTCAGGAACAGATTCAGCAGCGTCTGCTGGAAGCTGCGCGCGCCCTCCAGCGAATATTGCAGCTGCACTACGCCCATCTGCCCTTCCGGCCCCTGGAGCGGGGCCAGGTAGAACAGCCGGCCGCCTTCACTCTGGTAGGCCACCTTGTTATTCAGCGCGTAGTCCAGCGCCGTGCTGAGATCCGGCTTGCCCTCACCCGGCCCGGGCCCGCCTTGCGCCGAGGTGCCTGCCTGCCGGCCCTGGCTGTCATACAAGGTCACCTCCAGGCCGGTGAATCCGGCCAATTCGGCAGCGAGCGCCTTGCCCCGCTGCTCCATGAAAGCCTGCGGCGTGAGTCGCGCACCGGTATAATACGTCTGCTTCACACGCAGGTTGACGGTTGTGACATGCTGGGCCAGAATGCGTTCGGTCTGGCTCAGCTCATTGCGCTCCACACCGCGCAGCACGAAATAGCTCAGCACACCGACAGCCAGAATAAGCAGCACCGCCAGGAACAGGCTGAACTTCAGCTTGATGCTGATCCTCATGGGTAGCTCCCGGCGGGCACCGCCTTATAGCCGACACCGTAGACGGTTTGCAGGATATTCTGGTAGGGCTCGCCCAGTTTTTTGCGCAGCCGCTGGATATGGATGTCCACGGTACGCGTCCCCCCGGCGTAGTCCATATCCCATACCTGCTCCAGCAGCTCCTCGCGCATATACACGCGCTGCGGGTGTGAGAGCAGCAGATGCAAGAGATCGAATTCCTTCGGGGTCAGCTCCAGCGGCTCCCCGCTCAGCTCGGCGCTGCGGCGGTCCGGGTATACCTGCAGGAGGCCGTATTCCAGCCGCTCGCTGCGGACTTCCGGCGTATTCTTCTCCAGCCGGCGCAGCAGCGCCTTGACCCGGGCGAGCAGCTCGCGGATCTCGAACGGCTTGGTCATATAATCGTCTGCGCCAAGCTCCAGACCGACGATTTTATCAACGATATCGTTCTTAACGGTCAGCAGAATAATGCCGATATCATCCCGGTCCTCCAGCTTACGGCATACATCATATCCGCTCAGCTTCGGCATCATGACATCCAGCACCAGCACATGGGGGCGGAAGGTATTCACCTTGCCCAGCGCTTCCTCCCCGTCGCCGGCGGTATCGACCTCATAGCCTTCCCGCCGCAGCGCGTAGGCAATCGCACTCACAATGGCCGGCTCGTCGTCGACGACCAGTATTTTTTTCATAGGTGACTCATCCTTCCGTGTGTGCTTGTTCGGTGAAACCAGCGATCCGCCCAAGCTTTAGGTTATCTTTAAGAAGGCTTAAGCTTCATTTCAGTATAGTTGGGTAAACTGTAGATAGTTGAAGTTCACTACCAGCCGTAAATCGTGAGTCTTAACAATATAACCTTAACGCGAAAAGAGGATAACAACAATGCATATAAAACATATCAATATTCAGCGTGTCATGATCGTCGGAACGATGGTTGTCGCGATGTCCTTCGGAGGAACGGCCTGGGGCAAGCCGGCATTACATACCCTGCCTGTAGCGAAATGGTCCACCTCGGATGTGGCCGATACCGATGAGCTGCTGGATGCCCTGAACCTGAACGCCGCCTCGGATGAAGAGCTGTACGACGAATTGTATGAAGGCAAATCCCTGCAAGCGATCGCAGAAGAGAATGGCGGCAATATCACGCAGGTTATTAACCTGCAGGTTAAGCAGCTGACGCAGCAGCTCGAAGCCAGACTCGCCAGCGGCAGCATCACTCCGCAGCAGTTCAACGCACAGAAGGCGGAGCTGAGAGAGATTGTGGCACAGAGTGTGCAGACTTCATTCGGGTGAGTGGAGCGGGGAGGCTGAGATTAACTGAATGTATTTAAAAAGCTGTCCCATTTGCAGATAAACTGCGCTGGGACAGCTTTTTTATGTGCTCTCAAGTTACTCGTCCGGCACGTTGGACTCTGCGCCAGCCCAATGTGATTGTGTTCGGTTTTTCGCATACATTCGGCCCTAATTCAGATCCAACGAGAATACCTCTTCAAAACCAGCTTTACCCTCATCGGTAACTTGTACCGCACGTGTATCCGGCAGACGCCGCACCCAGTCCAGCTCCAGGACTCTCTCCAGGAGGGCATTCCCCAGGGCTCCTGCCAAATGGTGGCGGCGTTCGCTCCAATCCAGGCATTGATGTGAGAATAGACGGCGTTTCGTTGCAGCTTGTTTCAAATCAACGCCGAAATCGGCAAAAAATCGCTCCCCACGCTCCGTCACTATATATCTGTCCTCTTCTTCAAGCAAAATACCGTTTCTTAGCAATGCATTCGTTAATCGCACCCCTACATTCCCGGCGAGATGGTCATAACACGTTCTGGCATAACGCATTGCCTCGTCCTGCGAGGATTGCCGTAAAGATTTAACCTCCACAGGCGGGGCAATCGACAATAAGGATTCCATCACCCGCGCAACCTCCTGGTCACGGATCGCAAAGTAACGGTGTCTCCCTTGTTTCTGTACAGCTACCACGTTAGCCTCGACCAACTTCGCTAAATGAAAGCTTGCCGTTTGCGGCTTGATTCTGGCCATTTGTGCTAACTCGCTTGCCGCATGGAACCTTCCATCCAGCAGAACGGTTAATATTGCCGCCCTTGAAGCTTCACTCACTAGAGCTGCGATGATGGCAGCATTCGGATTGGCCTGCATCCTAACCCCTCCTTGTTGTATTCCATACTTCGATGAGTATTGAATTATTTATATTATACACTTAAGGGGGATATACAACATGGAAGGAGCATTACAATGGACCATACGAAGCAAATGATACACACTGAAACGATTCAACCCAAGATTTTATACTATGGAACTCCTGTCGTCTTACTGAGCACCTTGAATGAGGATGATAGCGTAAATATCAGTCCTATTACATCCTCTTGGGCTTTGGGAGACTGTATAGTACTAGGAATTGGCCTTGGCGGAAAAGCCATCGAGAACCTGGAACGGCTTCCCGAATGCGTCATAAACATCCCCGGTCCCTCGCTGTGGGAGAAGGTGGAGCGGCTTGCTCCCTATACGGGTAAACATCCTGTCCCTGATGATAAGCAACAACATGGGTACTCCTATCAAAAAGATAAATATGCTGCCAGCGGACTTACTCCCGATGCCTCCCAAACGGTGAAGCCTTCACGAATTATGGAATGCCCGTTACAAATTGAAGCAAGCATCCAACATATCCGGGTACCCGATCATTCGCCAGGCTTTGCCATCGTTGAGGCACAGGCTGTTCATGTACATGCCCACCAGGATATTATCATTGATGACAATCATATCGATCCTCTGAAATGGAGTCCGCTCATCTACAATTTCCGCCATTATTTTGGTCTGGGTCACCAGCTTGGCAAAACCTACCGGGCAGAAACCTAGTCCTTACAGTAGATGTCCCACGCTCCCATAGAGCAGAACTCGACCTTAAGGCCGGATGTGCCCGTTATGTCTTCGAGAATCGGTACAATCAAATTGGAATAGCGGTGATATAACCATTCTGCAGCAAAACGGCTCGGACTGTAGACGCAGTAAGTCTCCCGCAGATGCTTCCCCTGCGTGTCCTTGAACCAGGTGTTGAAGCTGGGCGGCGAGATGCGGCCTTGGATACGCTCCAAGGCTTGCGTCCAAACCTCATCCGGCAGTTCGGTGGGAAGGCTTACAATTTTCTCAGAAGCTGAACCGTCACTAATGCTCTCCCCTAACAGAAGTTCCTCCACCGATGTCCCGGAGACCTGCCCAAGCTTCAGTAATACTCCGATATCCGGCAGACAGTCTCCCTGCTCCCACTTGGAGACGGCTTGATGGCTTACGCCCAGTATGCCGGCCAGCTCTGTTTGTGTCAGGGATAGCCTTTTTCTTAGGTTCAATATATTTCTGGCGGCTCTGTTATTGTCTATCATTAGGAATCTCCCTCCCCTACCATTACTCAGCAAGCCAATAGTAGCACAGAGAGGCTGAAACCAAAATCGAGCGTAGGTTGAACGAAAAGGGCCGCCTCCTGCAACTCCAGGTTGCAAAAGGCGGCTATCATTGTATAATTTTACATAAATACATATTCTAAACTTACGGGGGCCTATGAAACTACTTAAACCTTTTTTCGTTGTCACAGATATTGGATTCATCTTGTACTGGATCATCACTTACTTTCACATCATTCCAGAGTCGATGGCGTTCAAAGATTACAACAATCCGATCATGGTTCATTGGAACTGGTCCTTTTTTCCTCTGGATATCTTGATCTCCATTACCGGCCTAAGCAGCTTGTATTTATACCGGAGACAGCTGCCTTCCTGGAGACCCTGGGCGCTAATTTCACTTGTCCTCACGTTCTGCTCCGGCCTTCAGGCCATTGCCTTCTGGGCATTTGCTCATGATTTTGATGTTTACTGGTGGGGATTTAATCTGTACTTAATGATTTATCCTTTGTTTTTCCTGCGAACGGTTATGACGGGATACGGGAAGGCTGCTGCATAGCAGCTCCCTGTTCCGGCTAGACAATCATGTCTCCTATTCCGGTTCTTGTTATATCGGACTTGGCACTGTATACTGGCCCGAATTTGGAATAATGATCCGCCCAGATCAACACCTGATCACTTGTAATCAACTGATCCAGCGCACCCGGGATTTCAAGCTGCTGGAGCTCACCGGGCAACGTAGCCAGTAGCGCATCCTCTATATTTACATAAGAATACGATTGCAGGCCTCTTGCATAGAAGGGTGCTGGCTGAAGTTCAATATATTCGGTCAGCTCCATTTTGTTATGTTGGTCCACTAGATTAGTTAATAATCTTTCCATTTGTTCAACTGCTTGTAATGGAGGATTCCATCAGGATACCCTCAAATTGCTTGACATGCTCATTGACCACAGGGCTGATCTGCCCCAGATCCCTGGACATCCATTTGTAGGTCCCCGGCCGGTACCTTTTATTATATAGAAATACCAATTGCACAGCCTGCTCCACCATCCGGTTTATGAGTAGCCGGGCTGACAAGGTTTCTCCCCGAAGTTCAGCGAGCTTTGCCACATAGAGATGACGGAATGAACTCCAGGCATATCTCAATTTATAGCGCCAGATATCATCTGGCAGATAAGCTAGGACCTTACGCACTTCTGTTACTTCCCCGATAGGATCTGTGAAGATCCTCCCTCTTGTCCATTCGAGCAATTTCTGCTCAGGGAGCATTAGCCATTCGTGTAAGGAAGGCTACTTTACATTCATTCATCTTAGGACTAAAGGTCAGCATGATGTCCTATAAGTGCATGAGACCAGATTAACAAAATCATACTGGTGCACCCGACCTAAAAAAACAATTTTTTTCATAAAAGTCCAAATACATATAAAGAATCTTCTGTAAATTCCGATATATTGAGAGTACAACAAGATGGTACAAATTACCTACTGGGAGGGCTTTACTTGAAGAAGTTTTTTAAACTGGGGTGTCTGGGCTTTATCGCTTTAATTGTATTAGTCATTGTCATAGGTTATATGGGTTCAGACAAGGATAGTTCAAGCAATACCACAGCAAACTCTACAGAAAAAAAGGAATCCTCGAAGAAAGAAGAAAAGAAACTTGCAAAAAAGGGAGAAGAGCTGCAAGTAGGCGATGTTGTCTTTAAGGTAAACAAAGTGAATACTACAAAGAAAATTAAAGATGGAGATTTCTTGTCCTATGAACCTGACTCTGATGGAAGCATCTTCCTCGTTGTAAATGTAACGGTTAAAAATGCTGGTAAGAAGATGATTACCACAGATTCGTCTTTCTTTCAGCTTCTAAAGGATGAAGTTTCATATAATCCATCAACTCTACTTACTACTTCCGGGGACTACTTTTTATATGAGGGAATCAATCCTGGATTGGCTAAGACAGGTAATATAGTATTTGAAATTCCAGAGGATATGACTGGCTTTATTTTGAATGTCCAGACTGGGATCTGGGGAACCGAGCAAGGCCAGATTGAATTGAAATAAAACAAACCTCAAAGAGCAGCGGTTCTCCAATCACTTGGGATCCCTGCTCTTTTTTGATGCGAGGGCTTGCAGATGTATCGGGTCCATATTCGGTTCGTTGACTTAGCACAGACGCTAAGGCGCTGTCACCTTGATCTCCGGTACCTCTCAACCGTCTCATCACTCCAGATATGCGCTTCGACGTACCGCTCGGGACCGTATTTTCCGTCATTGTTCCAATTCTGCGGTAACCCGTACTTGTCAATGATGCTCACAATCTCGGGATAGGTATACAGGGTGCGCCTGTACTCTTTGCCATCGTTAACTAGCAGGCTGAAGGTCGGCATGGAGTCCCCATAAGTGAAGGAGACTGTATTCA
Source organism: Paenibacillus piscarius (assembly GCF_022234545.1). Classification (GTDB taxonomy): domain Bacteria; phylum Bacillota; class Bacilli; order Paenibacillales; family Paenibacillaceae; genus Paenibacillus_AQ; species Paenibacillus_AQ piscarius. The sequence goes on along the minus strand of NZ_JAIEUI010000003.1, from coordinate 204,911 downwards.
CATCGAACTCTTCAATCGGAATCTTGAGACAAGCGCTGTTCTCGTACCACGTGCTTAGCCACGGACTATGTTCAACTACCATATAATGCGGGGAGGAACGGTGGACCAGACCACCCTTACGTATAAATTCCGCCCGGATGATGCTCTCGCAGTTCCGTCGGTATTCCACATACTTATCATGTCTTTGCGCGCTCTGAGCCCTGGGCTTGGTCTGCTTAATCATCTCCAGCACAGCCCTCGCCTGATCGCCCGGCAAATCGGATATACTGACAAACGGCCCCACAGCTGCATCATAATAATGATATAAGAACATCGTTCCGCTCCTTTTCTAGAGCACAAATTCCAGCACTTCATCCTCAGTGTCAATACTGTTCAGGGCCGTACGGTTAATCCAAGACAGCGCCAGAGTTCCCTCGCCCATATGAGCGCCTACCACCGGAACAAAGGTCATAATCTCTGTACGCACCGAAGGGGACATGGCCTTAATGGCCCACTCCAGGCTCAGCGCCTCTTCTTTATTGTTGGCGTGCATAATACATACATCCTGGAAACGGCCGATCTCCTCCTGGATGGTCTCCAGCAGCTTTTGCTTCGTCTTTTTAAAGGTGCGGATTTTATCAACGACGACAATTTTGCCCTCATCGAACCTCAGAAGCAGATGAATCCGCATCAGCTGGCCCAGCAGGAACTGAGAGCCGGAGAGCCGTCCGCTGCGGTGCAGCTGGCTCAGGCTGGCAGGGATGATATAGAAGGACATTTCCCCGATTATATTATCAATTCTGTTCTTGATCTCTTGTGCAGAGCAGCCTGCCTGCTGCCAGTGAATACCGCGCAGCAGCATCTCACGGATGGGGTAAGCGCCTACTTTGGAATCGATACCTATTACGTTCACTCCAGCAATATCTGCTGCCTGCATTGAGGTGTTGAAGGTTCCGCTAAGCTCGGAGGAGCAGTGGATGGCGATAATCTCGTCATACTGTTCCTTCAGACGCTCGTATAATTCCACGAACTCGCCAATCGGCGGCTGGGAGCTGCCTACCTTGTCATGCTGCCGCATTTTGTCATAGAACTGATCGGCGTTAATATCTATATTCTCTCTATAGCATTCATTATTGACGATTAGACGAAGGGGAACGATATACACGTGGTTATTCTTGGCGAATTCATAGTCAATGGTGCTGGTACTGTCAGTTACCCAGGCGATGGATTTCATAGTCACTACTCTCTTTCGTGAGGGAATCACTGCTCAGGAATCGGCAGCTATGGCTGTCTGTATATTCATAAATTATACAGGATGCCAGCCATGCATAGGGCAATTCTTGAATAATCCCAACACTTTTTTTCAACTAAATTCGACATAAATTCACATTATATATGACGAATATACCTGTTTCAGAGCGGACTGCTTATGGTATGAGAAACGAAGGATTCAATCCTTAATTGGATAAAAAAGGAGAACCGCCCTCATCTAGTCCCGCCGCTCAAACTGAGCCTCCACGGCGATCTGGCACAACTAAACGCTGATCTTGCAGTTGCCTTTGAACTGGTCGATATTCTTCACTGCCCTGGCGAAGGTTTCCTGCGTGATCTCCTCGGCCATCTGCTGGTCCCGGCTTAGAGACAAAGCAAACAAATATACGTCCTGAAAATATTGCTTGTAGATGTGCTCCACATCGCCCACTTGTTCACCACCTTACCTCTATAAGACCCGTTCGCGAACGTTTCGTTACAAAAAAAGATAAAAACTTGGTGAGAACGTGCATGGTACATTAGATTTACTGCCGGTACAGTTCATGAATCACTCAGGCAATGATGCTGCTACGGCACCCTCACGCCCGGAAAACCTGCTTCACCGTCCCTTTCCCTTCGCTGACCTCCACCTCTGCATAGGCTCCATTGATCAAAGTAACCTGCGGCGGCTGGTGGCCGCAATCGATGTCGTAGGCCACCGGGAGGCCCAGCTCATCCGCCAGCTCCTGATAGACATCCTCTACGGTGTAGCCTTCCATAGGGCGGTTCGCCGCACTGCGGCCGAACATCAGGCCGCTGCAATGCTCAAACCAGCCGGCCAGCTTCATATGCACCAGGGAGCGGCGCAGATCGGCGACCGACAGCTCGCAGTTCTCCAGATACCACAGAATGGGCTCGTTGTTGATATAGTGCTGCTGGAAGTGCCGGACATCTCCGTAGGGCGTACCGATCAGATGCCGGATGACGTCAATGCATCCGCCCAGCAGGCGGCCCTGCATCGTCACTTTCTGATCTCCCACCGTCTTCCAGACCGTCTGCTCTGTAAGGTTGAACACATGGGGCGAAGACTCACCTGTTCCCCATTCCTGCTGATACTGCTGCGAGGATTGCTGAAGAACAGTCCCGCCGCTTGGCGTAGATAATACCTTGTCCCACATGGCCGTAGTCGGATCGGTCTCTTCACCCCGCAGATCAATGAAGTTCGTGCCGTGAGCCGTAGCGATGCCTGTCTTCAGCGTAACGGCCAGCAGCAGCACACTGATGTCGGAATAACCGAGAATCCATTTGCACTTCATTTCCGCAAAATCCACCTGCTCCATGATCTCGATCAGCAGCTCTCCGCCCCAGGGAGGGACCACCAGTCCGATGCGCTCATCGGCCATCATCGCGTTGAACTCAGCCGCACGGACGGCGGCCGGAGCGGATTTGGCCTTTTCCTGTGTCCACGCTGTGGATCCGCATTCGACGCCATACCCTCTTTTTTGCAGCCGTTCTACAGCCAGCTTCAGCAGTTCATGCAGCTCCTGCGGAACACCTGATGAGGGTGCAGTTACGCCAATGACGGCTCCCTTTTCTAATACCGGATATTTGATCATGCTGTTACCCCCTACTTGAATGTTAAAAAAGGCGATACCCGAACCTTCAGCAGGTTGAATATCACCTCTATACGTACCTATTGCTTGCAGATCATATGGCCCTCTGTATCACTCCAGCGAAGACTTATTGTCCCGGCTAATCTCCAGAATGTCCAGGAAGAAGACGAAGATCGGAATGCCGAGAATCAGTCCCCAGACCCCGATATAATGCTCGGAGAACAACAGCACTACGAGCGTGTAGAACATCGGCAGGTTCATTTTGGAGGACATCAGCTTCGGATTAAGGAAGTAGCCTTCTATGACATGAAGCAGGGCAATCATCACCAGAATGTTGATCGTCATCATCAGTCCGCCCGTGTTATAGCCGATGATGCAGAGCGGAATCAGCGAAATGACGAAGCCGACGACCGGAATCAGACTGAGCATGAAGATCATAATGGAGAGGGCAAAGAGATACGGGAACGGCTCGAAAAAGAAGCCAAGCACCCACAGTCCGACTACGGTAAATAAAGTATTGAAGAGCGCAATCAGGATCTGTGCTTCAATTACCTTACCGAAGGAGGAGATGAACTTTCTGCCGAAATATTCAAGCTCTACGTAGAACCAGGAAATCTTGCTGTCTCTCAGGCGGGAGGTGAAGCTGACAATTCTATTCTTCTCCAGAATGAAGACAAGGCTCAGGATGGTAGACAGGACGAAGGTAGTTCCCCAGTTGCTGATTTTGAACACATATTCAATTCCCTGATTCAAATAGCTCTGGTAGTTGAGTTCCCGGACCTTCTGGAACAGGTACTGCATAATCTCATTCTGCGGAATATCATCGGCGGTCAGCGTGCCGAGAAAAGTGGTTAACTGCTTGATCTGCGAGAATACCTTGGGCATGTATTTGACGAGTGCCATGACGATCATGCTGATCAGCGCCACGTACAGTATGATGATGATGACCTTGCTGTTCACCTTCACGAACTTGCTGATCCGTCTGCTCAGCAGCACCTGAAAGCTGTTCATCACGTAAGCGATCAGGAACGTCAGCAACACCAGATTCAGCATATCCCTGATACTGTAGAGCAGCAGTCCAATCAGTCCCAATATCAGGAAGCGCCGGACCGTTACATTTGCAAAATACCGCTTGATTACATCCATTGTTTCCTTGTTCCTCTCCATTCGCGGGCAATTCGGATTTTTTATTTACAGTGTACCGTACCGAAAACAATTATAGCAACTTCAATGCCCCGCTGTGACCGCGAAAATATAAACTTTCATTTATCTTGCCTCAATATCTACTTAGATATGCTATAATGTGGGCGAAATTAGACAATGAATGGAAATGAATAAGAAATGGAGGCTGAATGAATATGTCTATTTCACAAGTAATCTGTATCACCGGAGCCTCCTCAGGCATCGGCCTCGCCACCGCGTTGAAGTTCGCGCACGAGGGGTGGACCGTCTACGCCGGAACCCGTCATCTGACGCGTGATCAGGAGCTGTACCGCGGGGTGGAGCATCTGCATTTTGCCGAAATGGAGGTTACCGATCCGGACAGTATTCAGCGGGTCATCAGCCGGATTGAACACGAGCAGGGCCGGCTGGATGTATTATTCGCCAACGCCGGGTACGGCTACCTTAGAGCGCTCGGGCAAGCACCGTTTCCAGAGATTCAGGAGGTCTTCGATACCAATGTCTACGGAGTGATGCATACCATCCGTACGGCACTTCCGCTGCTGCGGAAGACCGGATATGGCCATATTGTGGCCACCTCCAGTGTCGGCGGGCTGGTCGGACAGCCGATGAACGAGATCTACTGCGCCAGCAAATTCGCGGTGGAGGGGCTGCTGGAGAGTCTCGCCACCTATTACAAGCCGCAATTCAATATCGATATCACCCTGCTGGAACCGGGGGCGATCGCCACGGAGTTCAATTCAACCGTAATGGGGCATGTCGCCAGTACCGGCGGTGTGCTGGAAGACGAGTACAAGCCGATTCTGGATGCCTATAGAGCAGCCTTCCTGGAGCGCAATGTGGAGCCGCAGACGGCAGAATCGGTCGCGGAGGTGATGTGGGAGCTGGTACGGCAGGAGACCAAGCCGCTGCGCCTGCGCACCTCGGAGCGGGCCGAAGCCTTCGTGGCCCGCAAGGTCAGCACGGACCCAACCGGGCTGGAGGGTGTGCTTAGCACCCGCCGAATTCAGTTGAATATGTAGATGCGGGCTTATCCGGCGGGAGCGGCAGGCTGCGATGACCGCAGCCGCCGCTTCCCGTTCCCCGGATGTTACCGCTGAACCGGTTCAATTGTATAGACCTTGGCATTGCCGTCAGCCGCTGATCCGCCGGTGATCTGCCAGCCGAAGGACAGCACGCCCAGCAGAAGGCTATACTCATCCTCCGTCAACTCTGCCTCCACAGCCTCCCGGCCCTCTTCCAGCTCCAGCTTCGCTTCAATTCCCAGTGCAACATCAATCCAGCTGCGGATGCCGCGGATGGTATTGTATTTGATCTGGTAGCCGTCCAGCACAGCCCGGCGGAACAGCTCCGGCTGTTCATCTGCAAGGGCAGCCAGCTGCCCGTAATCGAACTCGTATTTACTCTCATCCACCGGAAGGTCCCCTCCGGTTACTCTATGCAGCAGATCCTGGTCTGACCAGCCCTGCGAACGCAGCGATTCCAGCAGCAGGGCATCCCACTGCGACAGCTTGACCTTGCTCTTCGTTTCTGTCATTGGTGTATCCTCCCTTGTCGTATAAGTCAATTGCCATAGTCCCCGGCCACATAATGTCCAGGACTCACTTCCCGCAGCACTGCGGCCTCCTCGCTCCCGCGCCCTGCCGCGTAAGTCTCCAATTGTATCCTCTGGCTGGCCTTTAGCGGGTCAGTCTCCAGAATGGACGACAGCAGCGCCTTAGTGTACGGATGCAGCGGATTGTCATACAGCTCGTCACTCTCTGCCACCTCCACCAGGCGGCCCCCGTACATCACGCCGATCCGGTCCGAAATGTGCCGGACCATGGAGAGATCATGGGCGATGAACAGATAGGTCAGCCCGAACTCGGCTTGCAGATCCTCCAGCATATTAACAACCTGAGCCTGCACAGAGACATCCAGCGCCGAGATCGGCTCGTCGCACACCACGAATTCAGGGCGTACCGACAAGGCTCTGGCAATGGAGATCCGCTGGCGCTGGCCGCCGCTGAACTCATGGGGGAAGCGGTACAGATGCTCCCGCTTCAGCCCCACCTTCTCCAGCAGCTCTGCCACCGCCTCCTTGCGCTCTTCGCCCCGGTAGAGACCGTGAATTCTCATCGGCTCGCTGATCAGCTCCAGCACATTCAGGCTGGGATTCAGTGAGGAATACGGGTCCTGAAAGATCGACTGAATCTGCCTGCGGAAGGGCTTCAGCCCTTTCTCGCCCAGCTTGCCAAGCGGCTTCCCGTCATAGAACACCTCACCGTCCGTATAATCATACAGCCGGAGCAGGCAGCGGCCGACCGTGGACTTGCCGCTCCCCGATTCGCCGACCAGACCGAAGGTCTCGCCCTGGCGGATCTGGAAGCTGACCCCGTCCACGGCCTTAAGTACACTCTTATCCCGTCCGCGTAGATCCTTCCCCTTGGGAAAATGCTTCTTCAGATTGTTAACCTCTACCAGCACCTTGTTCTCGCTCAAGTGAAATCCCTCCCTGCGGCGGCGGCCGCCTGCTCTTCCAGGCCTCCGGCCAGCCAGCACATCGACCGGTGGCCCGGAGCAAGCTCGGTCACCGGCGGACGTTCATTGCAGCGGGCGAAGGCGTGCGGACAACGGTCGATGAACGGGCAGCCGGGCGGCGGATCAAGCAGGTCCGGCGGCGAGCCCTCAATCGGTATCAGCCGCTCCCGGGTGCCGCCGCCTCGCTTCGGAATCGAACGAAGCAGACCTTGGGTATAGGGATGACTAGGCCGGTAAAAGATATCCTGCACCGTGCCCTCCTCCATTACCAATCCGCCGTACATCACGATGACCCGCGTGCAGACCTGGGCTACGACGCCGAGATCATGCGTGATCAGCGCGACCGCCGTATCTTCCCTCTCCTTCAGCTCCTTGAACAGATCGAGGATCTGCGCCTGGATGGTCGCATCCAGCGCTGTGGTCGGCTCATCGGCAATCAGCAGCTCCGGCTGGCAGGAGAGCGCCATCGCGATCATCACCCGCTGGCGCATCCCTCCGCTGAACTCATGCGGATATTGCTTCAGGCGCTGCTCCGGGTCGCGGATGCCCACCTGGCGGAGCAGCTCTGCTGCTTCGGTATATGCCGCCGCTTTATCCAGTCCCCGGTGTCTGCGGATGACCTCCGTTAATTGCTGGCCGATGCGCTTGACCGGATTCAGTGAGGTCATCGGGTCCTGGAAGACCATCGCGATCCGGTTGCCGCGCAAAGAGCGCCACTGCTTCTCTGTCAGCCCCTTCAGGCTTGCGCCGCGAAATTCCAGCTTCCCGGCCGTCATACGGCCCGGCGGCGTAATCAGGGACATGATGGCCTTGGCGGTAACGCTTTTGCCGCTCCCGGATTCTCCGACAATGCCCACCGTCTCACCGGCATCGATATGGAAGCTAACCCCGCGGACAGCCTGATTCTCCCCGTCCCGGGTAGCGAAGGATACCTGCAGATCTTCAACGCTCAGCAGCCGTTCTGTCATGATGTTCCACTCTCCTATCTCCGGATCAGCTTTGGTTCAAAGCCGACCCGCACAATATCTCCCAGCACATTGAAGCTCAGAACGGTCAACAGGATCATCAGCCCGGGGAACAGCGCCAGATAAGGGGCCTGGGCAATATACCCCTGCGCACTGTTCAGCATACTGCCCCACGTCGCATTCGGCGGCTGCACCCCGAAGCCGAGGAAGCTGAGCGATGATTCCATCATAATGGCGGACGCAATATTATTCGTTGCCCCTACGATAATTACCGGGACCAGTCCCGGGAGGATATGCCGCCAGATCATGCCGAAGGCACTCTGCCCGGAGGCTCTCGCGTACAGCACATATTCCCGTTCCTTAATCGTCAGCGTCTCCGCACGGACGACACGGGCCACATTCATCCACATCAAGAGAGCAATAATAATGATCAGATTGCCGATGCTCGGCTTCAGGTAGACGCTGAGCAGCAGCAGGATCAGGAAGGACGGAATCGACATGATAATATCCAGCATCCGCATCAGCAGATTATCAATCCAGCCGCCGAAATATCCGCTGATTACCCCAACCAGCACGCCCACCAAGGTCGCTACGACCATGGAGGCGAACCCGACCAGCAGCGAGACCCGGCCTCCGTATAACGCTCTGGACAGATAATCGCGGCCGTAATCGTCAGTGCCGAACAGATGCGCGGCGCCGGGCTTTGTCAGGCGTGCCATCGCATCCATGGCATTCGGATCGTGACCGGACAGGAAGGCAAAGACCGCCCCCAGCGTGAACACCGTCAATATGACAAGAGCAGCGACACCCAGACCGTTCGTAAACAGCTCGGACTGCAGGTTTTTCCATTTACTGCGATTCATGAGGTCACCCCTTCAGTTTGATTCTTGGATCAACAACGCTGTAGAGAATATCTGCCACCAGATTACCGAAGATCAGCATCAAGGAAGAGAACAGGGTAATTCCCATAATGACAGGATAGTCCATCCCCTTCACCGCCGTCATCCCCAGGGAGCCAATCCCCGGCCAGGAGAATACCGTCTCCGTAACAATCGCACCTGCCACCAGATCCCCCATCGACATACCGATCAGCGTGATCACCGGCAGCAGCACATGCTTCAGCACATGCCGGAACAGAATAGTAGATTTCTTCGAGCCAAAAGCATACTGGATCTGCACGTACTCCTCCTTGAGCTGTCCGATCGTGCTGGAGCGGATATAGCGCACATACCCGGACAGGAAGCTGAAGGCCAGCACTGTACAAGGCAAGATCCCGTGCTTCAGCACATCCAGCGGCGATTCCACACCAATGGTGCGCATCCCCATGCTTGGAAGCAGGTGCAGCTTGATCGCGAACATATACATCAGCAGGATCGCCAGCCAGAATAAGGGGATAGAGATGCCGATATAAGCGATAAAATTGATCAGCTTGTCTACCCAGCGGTTGCGGTTCGCACCGGCCACGAGGCCTAGCGGAATGGCCAGCAGGACAGCCAGGGCAATGGCGCTGCCCATCAGACCCGCAGTTGCGGGCAGGCGGTCCAGAATCTGATCCAGCACCGGCTGGTGATTAACCAGCGAGTACCCGAAATTGCCCTGGACCATCTCCTTGATCCAGATGAAATATTGGATATAAGCCGGCTTATCCAGCCCCAGATTATGACGGATGCGCTCAATATCATCAGCATGCATATTGGGCGTCACGAATGACAGCACCGGATCTCCCGGAGCCAGCTTAATCATAGTAAAACAGACCACCGATACGAAAAACAGCATCGGCAATGTTTGCAGCAACCTTCGGACGATGAGTTGTCTCATACGCAGCTTCTCCCAGCTCTTAACAGGCAAAAATAAGCTGGGGGACCAGCTTATTTGTTTGCCTTGCTTATTTTGTGAGGCAGATTATTTCTTGTAAATCTTGGACAGGTCTTCGAAGATGACAACAGGCTTCAGCACCGCTTCATCAATACCGCCGTAGTTCTTCGATACCGCTACCACAGTCTTAGTATAGGCGATAGGATAGATCGGTGCATCCTCGGCTACCAGCTCCTGCGCTTTCTTGTAGATCTCTGCACGCTTGGCCGGATCGGCTTCGCCTGCACCGTCGTTCATCAGCTTGTCAACTTCACTGTTGGAATAATGCGAGTAATTGGAAGAGCTGTCCGTGGTGAACAGGATACGGTACGCATCCGGGTCATAGCCCATGATATAGCCGGTCAGTGCCAGCTCGTAGTCAGTGGCCTTCAGATCAATGAATTTCTGCACCCAGGCCGAGGAATCCATGTTCTGCAGTTCAACCTCCACGCCGATTGCCTTCAGCTTCTGCTGTACATACAGCGAGATGGCTTCCTGCGCCTTGTTACCGCTCTGTACGATGTACCGGAGCTTCAGGTTGCTCTCACCGGCAGCGGCCAGCAGTTCCTTCGCCTTGGCGGCATCATTGTCAAAGCTGGTTACATCATTCGTGAAATACAGCGCATCCGGGGTCAGGAAAGACTTGGCCGGATCAGCATATTCATTGGAGGTATAGGCCGTCTGAATCAGTTCATCGCGGCTGAGCGCCAGGGACAGGGCTTGACGGACTTCTTTCTTAGCGAGGGCGCCGGTATCGCTGTTCGCATTGAACATCAGATAGGCGAGGCGGCCTTCGCTGTATGGCAGAATCTCGAAATTATTCGTCGCTTGAATCGTAGGGACATCCTTAGGGTCCAGATACTGCACATTGATCTCGCCGTTCTGCAGAGCCAGATTCGCAGCATTGGTATCTTTGGCAATCCGGTAGGTGACCGAATCCAGATGCGGCTTGCCGCCGAAGTAATTGTCGAAGCGTTCCAGCGTCAGATATTCGCCTGCCTTGTATTCCTTGAATTTGAAAGGACCTGAGCCGACAGGAGAAGCATTCTTCGTGCTCTTCTCAATATTGGTCTCATTCTCGTAAATATGCTTCGGAATCGGGAATACCTGAACCAGTGTGGCTTCAAAAGCCGGGCTCACCTGCGGGAGCTTGAACTCCACCGTCAGATCATCAACCTTGACGGCCTTGATGGCCTTGTCGCCGATCAGGAAGTTGGCCCGCAGGAAGCTGTTCTGCTTCTCGTCCAGAATGCTGTCGATGGTGAATACCACATCATCCGCCGTCAGCTTCTCTCCATCATGCCAGGTCAGTCCATCCTTAAGCTTCAAGGTATATGTCAGATTATCGCTTGACGGTGTCAGACTGTCTGCCAGGTAGAAGGTCTTCTTGCCGTTGTTCACCTGGAACAGCGGAGCATATAGCGCCTGGTCAATCGTCAGGCTGACACGGTCACCCGCATAGTTCGGATTCAGTACTACAGGATCGGAGGCGACCCCTATGATCAGATTTCCGCCATCCTTCGGCTCGCCGGCCGCAGGCTGCTGTGTTCCCTCCGCTGAGGTACCGGCGGTGGCACCCGGGGATGCCGCATTGTTTCCGTTACCGCAAGCACTGATCATTAATGTTAACAAAATAAGTATGACGACCCCTGATATCCCTTTACGCATTGTTTCTCTCCTCCATGTCTATAAGCGCTCTCGCTTGTTGTTGAGTTATTATATATCGGAATACTAGGAATTACAATGTATGAATTTCCCATGGTCCTTACCAGACATGGACCTCCTTCATCCTGTCCCCGCGACGTAAGGCATCGACATGCTCCATTCCTTCCGTAACCCGGCCGAATACCGTATGCCAGCCGTCCAGGTAATCGAAGGTATCATAGCAGATGAAGAACTGGCAGGAGCCCGTGCCCGGCCCGAAATGCGCCATCGACAATGCGCCGCGCACATGCTTATGGGGATTCCCCTGTGTCTCGCAGGGAATAGGGGCCGTACCGCCTCTGCCGGTTCCGTCCGGACAGCCGCCCTGGGCGACGAAGCCGCGGACCACACGCTGAAAGGCCAGGCCGTTATAAAAGCCGCTGTTCGCCAGCTTCTCAAAATTAGCTACCGTTCCCGGAGCCTCTTGCTCGAACAATTCCAGCCGGACCTCTTGTCCCCGTTCCAATCTGATCAAAGCCTGCTTCATGGGGTCTCCTCCTCAGCCATGATGTCAGAATGTTCCTGCACCCTAATATGGACTGCCGTCTTGGCTGGATGTGCAGGCGCATACATTTCCTCCACATCCTCATCTAACAGCGGCCGGAGCTCTCCGGCCTTCGTATGCAGGAACACCTCGGCACGCGGATTCATCGCAAGAAGCAAATTGATTAGCTGCTGTACTTTTAACGGTTGCTTGTCCACTCTCTCACTCCTGTCTGCCCTTCGGGTCTTCATCTATATTAGCGGTATTGTACAACAGCCCCCGGACAGACATCAATAGATTCTCTCGATGAGGGCGGCTTATTATTTCGTGAAAATAGGGGAAGTACGGTACTTCTCTGAATATATTGAATATATATAATAAATACCAATTATTTGAAAATCCAAGGGGATGTTTGACTATGCTGAGCTTATTCTGGAGTGCCTGCTATGACTGAGAAGCGTACCCGGGTGCTGCTGGGCAGCCCGGTCCATCAGAAACCGGCCATTCTGGAGCAATTCCTGAATGCTCTGACGTGCCTGAATCTGGAATCTATTGAACTCGATTTCTATCTGATTGATGATAACAAGGACGAAGCCGCAAGCCTGCTGCTCCGGCAGTTCGCAGAGAGCGGCAGATCTGTCTTCCTGCAGGCCTCCGGTTATAATGACGACTATATTCGTGATGAGAATACTCATATCTGGCACTCCAATCTGGTCTGGAAGGTAGCCGGGTTCAAGAATCTGATGATCCGGCGGGCGGAGGCCTTCGGCTATGACTATCTGTTCCTGATCGACTCGGACCTGATTCTCCAGCCGGATACCCTGCGGCATCTGATCGGCACAGGCAAGGATATCATCTCGGAGATCTTCTGGACCCAGTGGCAGCCCGATACTCTGCTGCAGCCGCAGGTGTGGATGCATGACGAATACAATCAGTGGGAGATCCTGCCCGGAGAGCAGCCCTCGCCGGAAGAGATCCGGCGCCGCTTCCTCGCCTTCCTGATGAAGCTGCAGCAGCCGGGAATCTATGAGGTTGGGGGGCTGGGTGCCTGCACTCTGATCAGCAGCCGGGCCATAGCGTCAGGCATCAGCTACGACAGGGTGCGCAATATTTCCTACTGGGGAGAAGACCGCCATTTCTGTATCCGGGCCGCAGCGCTCGGTATTCCGCTCTTCGTCGACACCCACTTCCCGGCGCTGCATCTCTACAGGGACAGCGACCTGAAGCTGGTGGAGGAGTTCGTTCAGCGGACCTCGGGTACGGCGGACGGAGAGGGCCCGGAGGCAGCAGTTGCGGAAACCCGGATGGAGACAGCAGAGCCCGCTGATAAAAGAGTCCAGGAAGCCGCTGACCAGTGGGATACGCTGTGGACGGAGGCCGAAGCGCGGCAACGTCTAACCAAGGAGCCGCTGCCTGCAGATACAGGCGGCGAAGCTGAGCCAGCCGCAGCTCCCGCAGGAGAGGCTGAACGCAGGCCCAAGCTGACGCTCACGATGATCGTCAAGAACGAAGCCTCAAGATTCCTGAGGCAGATTCTGGAGGAACACTGCAAATACATTGATGAGGCCGTCATTATCGATGACGGCAGCACAGATGACACGGCTGAATTATGCCGTGAGGTGCTTAAGGGCATTCCGCTTCATCTGATTCAGAATCCGGTCTCCCGCTTCAGCAATGAATCGGAGCTTCGCAGACAGCAGTGGGAGGCGGTGGTTGCAACCCGTCCGGAGTGGATTCTGAATCTGGACGGGGATGAAGTCTTTGAAGCCCGCTTCGCCGAAGAGGTGGACTCCCTGCTGAGAACGGACACCTGCGATTTGTTCTGCTTCCGGCTCTACGACTTCTGGGATGAAGATAAGTACCGGGAGGATATGTACTGGCAAGCCCACCACAGCTACCGCCCGTTCCTGATCCGCTACCGCGAAGACTTCACCTACCTCTGGAATGACCTGCCGCAGCACTGTGGACGCCTGCCGGAGAATATCTTCGAGCTGCCCCATCAGTTAAGCAATCTGCGGCTGAAGCATCTCGGCTGGTCGAAGCCGGAATTCCGGCTGGAGAAATACCTGCGCTATATGGTGCTGGACCCGGACGGCCGTTACGGCTGGAAGGAGCAATACCAGTCCATTATGGACCAGCATCCCCGTCTGGTACCTTGGAGCGAATAGGCAGCCAGCAGCGGGAATGCCTATGAATCTCAAACCGCAGACTTGTAAGAAGCCCGGATAACGGGCTTCTTTTTTTGCCTATTACTGTAGGTCTGCTGTCAAATATGCTAAAATAACAGAACATAAGTTCGTATTTAGGTTGTAAATGGTTACCCAATATTTCCCTATAATTAGAAAGTTGTATATCGAATAGGAGGCATATCCGCATGGAACAGCAAATGATTCAGCGCTACCGCAAGGAAATCTACCGGATCGGCTGGCGCTTACAATACCGGAGCAAGCGGACCCGCAGGCACGAGTGCACCTTCATGGATATCCGCCCCGCCCAGCGGGATGAAGCGGAGGATATGATCAACCGGTTGTCAGTTGAGCAATTACTGGATACACTGCCTGCCAAAGGGAAGGTCATTCTGCAGAAGATCTATCTGCAGGAGATGACGGAGGCTGAGGTTGCCGCTCAGCTGCATATGAGTCAACAGGGGGTAAACAAATGGAAGCAAAAGATGCTCCGGCAGCTGTCACAGACAGCCAGTTCGCAGAGCTTCTGACAGCAGCAAGACAGAAGCAGCCGGAGGCGATGCTGCGGATTATCGAGCTGTTTCAGGAGGACATCGAAATGGTCAGCAAGCATATCCTCATTTCCCGGGAGGATGCCATATCCCATATCGTTACCGAGATTCTGGCCTTCATCCAGGTGGAGGAAAACACATGAACAAGCGGGCAACGCCTGACTACCTGTGGCGTTGCCCGCTCTGATTGGCGGGTGGCCCTGAGCGGCAGGGTCACCTTTTATTCGGCTGTAACGGTCTCCGCAGCTTCCTGCTTGGCGATGCTGACCGTCAGCTCTCTACCCGCTTCGTCGACGGTCATCACAGAGCCTTCCGCAGCTTCTCCGGCAATCAGCGCGCGGGCGACCCGCGTCTCCAGGCTGCGCTGAATGAACCGCTTCAGCGGCCGGGCGCCGTACACGGAATCGAAGCCTTCCTCGGCAATGAAGCGGACGGCCCGGCCGCTGAGGACCAGCCCGATGTTCCGCTCAGCCAGACGCAGACGCAGGCCGTCTACCAGCTTCACGACTATTCTCTCCGTCTCCTTCATAGTCAGCGGCTTGAACATCACGATATCATCCACCCGGTTGAGGAACTCCGGCCGGAAATGAGCGCTTAGCTCCTTCATCACCCGGTCCTTAACGGCTTCTGTCAGATCGCCGTTGTCGTCGGTGCCCTGAATGAGATGCGGCGAGCCGATGTTGGAGGTCATGATCACAATAGTGTTCTTGAAGTCCACCATCCTGCCCTGCGAATCGGTGAGCCGCCCGTCATCCAGCAGCTGCAGCAGAATATTGAATACATCCGGGTGAGCCTTCTCCACCTCATCAAGCAGGACCACTGTATACGGCTGGCGGCGCACTGCTTCCGTCAGCTGGCCGCCCTCTTCATAGCCGACATATCCCGGAGGAGCGCCCACGAGCCGCGAGACACTGTGCTTCTCCATGTACTCCGACATATCAATACGGATCATGCCGTCCTCGCGGTCGAACAGCGAGACCGCCAGCGCCTTGGCCAGCTCGGTCTTCCCTACCCCGGTCGGCCCCAGGAACAGGAACGAGCCGATGGGGCGGTTCGGGTCCTTAATCCCGGCTCTGGCCCGAAGCACGGCATCCGCCACCAGCCGGACGGCCTCATCCTGGCCAACCACCCGTTCATGCAGCGTATCCTCCAGCCGCAGCAGCTTATCCCGCTCTCCCTCAACAAGCCTGCTGACCGGAACACCGGTCCAGCGCGAGACAATATCGGCGATCTCCTCCTCGGTCACGGCCTCACGCAGCAGCCGGGTCTCCTGGTCCTGCTGCGCCGCCTCCTCCGCCGCCTTCAGCTGGCGCTCCAGATCGGGGATGATCCCGTAGCTCAGCTCGGCGGACTTGTTGAGATCGTAGACCTCCTGGGCATCGACCAGATCCTTGCGGGCCTGCTCCAGCCGCTTCTTGAGGTCGCGGATGCCCTGAATGGCCGACTTCTCCTTCTCCCAGCGGACGGTCATACCCAGATGCTTCTCCTTCAGATCAGCCAGCTCCCGCTGGAGGCTCTCCAGGCGGCGGGCGCTTGCGTCGTCGGTTTCTTTTTTGAGCGCGGCTTCCTCAATCTCCATCTGCATCAGACGGCGGGTCACCTCGTCCATCTCACCGGGCATGGAATCAATCTCCGTGCGGATCATCGCGCAGGCTTCATCCACCAGGTCAATCGCCTTATCCGGCAGGAAGCGGTCGGTGATGTAGCGGTTCGACAATACCCCGGCGGCGACCAGGGCGCTGTCGTGGATTTTGACCCCGTGATGCACCTCGAAGCGTTCCTTCAGCCCGCGCAGGATCGAGACCGTATCCTCGACATCCGGCTCGCTGACCAGCACCTGCTGGAAGCGGCGTTCGAGCGCCGGGTCCTTCTCGATATATTTGCGGTATTCGTCCAGCGTGGTCGCCCCGATGCAGTGCAGCTCGCCCCGGGCCAGCATCGGCTTCAGCATGTTGCCCGCATCCATCGCTCCCTCAGTCTTGCCCGCACCGACAATCGTGTGCAGCTCATCGATGAACAGAATAATCCGCCCGTCGCTCTCGCGGATCTCCTTCAGCACCGCCTGCAGCCGCTCCTCGAACTCCCCGCGGTACTTCGCTCCGGCAATCAGCGCACTCATATCCAGCGAGAAAATCGTCTTATCCTTCAGCCCCTCCGGCACATCCCGGCGGACAATCCGGTGGGCCAGCCCTTCGACAATCGCTGTCTTGCCGACGCCCGGCTCCCCGATCAGGACTGGGTTATTCTTGGTTTTGCGGGAGAGGATACGGATGACCCGACGTATCTCGGCATCGCGGCCGATCACCGGATCGACCTTGCCGGCGCGCACCTCCGCCACCAGATCGCGGCCGTACTTCTCGAGCACCTCGTAGGTAGCCTCCGGCTCCCGGCTGGTCACCCGCTGATGGCCGCGGATGTCAGCCAGCACCTCCAGCAGCTTCTCCCGGGTGATGCCCCGGCTGGTGAACAGCCCGCGCAGCTCGCGGTTCCCGCTGCCGGAATCGGAGACCATTGCCAGGACAGCGTGCTCCACGGCCACGAATTCGTCCTGCATCTTGGCCGCTTCCTGCTCGGCCTGCTCCAGCATGGCAACCAGCGCAGGCGAGGCGTAGCGGCGCATCGTGCCCGCTCCGCTTCCGCTTACACTCGGCTTGCGCTGCAGCAGCGCATCCGCCCCCTGCAGCAGCCCCTCTGCAGGAATATTCATCTTCTGCAGCAGCCGGGGCAGCAAGCCTTCATGCTGCTGGAGCAGCGCCTTCAGCAGATGGAGATTGTCGATCTCCTGATGCCCGGCAGAGGCTGCCAGCGACTGCGCCTCGGCCACAGCTTCCTGCAGCTTCTGGGTCAGCTTGTTGAAATCCATAGTATCATCGCCTCTCAATGGGAGTGTTATATGTGATGCCGGTCAACCGGCCTTATATTCATCATTACCCTGTTGTCGCCCTGCGCCGCTGCGGGCCGCCGGGACTATTGCGCTTGGCTCCGGCCTGGAAGCTGCCGGCCTCGGCAAGCTGGCGGTACAGCTTTTTCTCCTCTTCCGAGACAGCTGACGGAACGACTATGTCCAGCCCGTACAGAATATCGCCATTTGTCCCGTCCGGGCGCTTCAGCCCCTTGCCGGAGAGGCGCAGTATTCTGCCGCCGGCAGATCCGGCGGGGATCTTCAGCTTCACGCTGCTGCCGTCCGGCAATGGCACCTTGGCCTCCCCGCCGAGCACGGCCTGCCAGGGGGCAATCTCAACGGTGGCGAACAGGTCGCCGCCGTCCGGCTCATAGATCTCATGCGGCAGCAGATGCAGCGAGATCAGCAGATCGCCAGTCTGCCCGGCCCCGCTGCCGCCGCCAGGAACCCGGATTACCGTGCCTTCGGCTGAGCGGGCCGGAATCTGCACGCTGAGGTCCCGGCCCGCCGCCTGAACGCTGACCGTTCCGCCCTTGTAGGCCTGCTCCAGCGTAATCTCAAGCTGGGCCTGCATCGTGCTGAACTCATCGGCCCATGGGCCTCCCCCAGGGCGGCCGCTGCCGCTGCCGGAGAAGAAGTCGAAGCCCGCGCGGTCCGCCGCTCCCCGGCTGCCGAAGAACATGCCGAACAGATCATCCTCCCCGATTCCTCCGGAGGCAGCTCCGCTGCCCCAGCCTGCGCCGAATGGGGATTCCCATGACGCGGAGGAGGCCGAACCGCGCTGCCCCCGGGAGCCGCCGAAGCCGGCTCCGTAGCGGAGCTCCTCGTCATAGATTTTGCGCTTTTCCTCATCGCCCAGCACCTCGTAGGCTTCGGCTGCTTCCTTGAACCTCGCCTCCGCCTCGGGGGCTTTGTTGACGTCGGGGTGCCATTTTTTGGCCAGCTTCTGATAGGCCTTCTTAATCTCCTGCTTCGAGGCCTGCCTGCCGACACCCAGCGTATCATAATAGTTGGCTGCCACCGGTACCTCCTCCTCTCGTATAATGGGAACCCTACTTCTCTTAGGATACCGCTCTCTATTCAGCCTATTCCCAGAATGGACGATCATTCAACTTCTTCTTTCGGGAAAAGACGCATCATAGCCGGGATCCCCACTACAATGCGCCTTTGATATGAACTGCTATATGAAAAGCCCGGTGAACTCCTTCTGCCGCCCGGGGAACCGGATGGGCCGCGGCCGCAGCCGCTTAGCCCGGATTCCCCTGATAGCCGGCTGCTTCAGCCGGGCTTGGAAGCTCTGCTTCCTCTTTTATTGCAGCTGCGGGTTAGAATCGTTGCCGCCGTCCTGGATCTCAATCCGTTTGCCTTGCGGCTTCTGCCGCTTCGGCACCTCCAGGCTCAGCACTCCGTCTCTCAGGGAAGCGCGGATGCCCGCATCGTCAATATCCTGAACATAGAAGCGGCGAACATATTCGCCATACCGCCGTTCCCGGCGTACCGTCTGATGCTCCTTGCTCTCCTCGCTGTTCTCTTCCTTGCGTACGGCCTTGATCGTCAAGTAAGGGCTGGAGTAATCGATGTCGATCTCTTCCTTCTTGAAGCCCGGAAGCTCAGCCTCAATCAGATACGCCCCTTCACTCTCGCGGATGTCGGTCCGGAAGCTCAGCGCCTGGCTGGTCAGCGGTGAGAAGAAATCATCGTTAAACATCTCATTCAGCGACTTCGCCAGCATCCCGAATGCATCATCTCTGCGTTTGCCAAAAGGAACCAAATCAAACATAATCCATTCTCCTCTCATTTGACTTTTTTCGGTCGTGGTTTGACTTTGACTTTATTTGACCTTATGGCTTTATTATAGTCCGGGTCCCTGAGGATGACAAAACCCGTATAAGCCGAAAAACCGGGAAAATCCGGCGTTTCGGCGAGGTTTTTCGTATAAATTTTAACATTTTTAAAAAATTGACCTTTTTTGACCTTACTGCTCTTTTTTCAGATAACGCGCCCGGTATTCACTCTCCAGCATCGCCATCATGATGACGTCATGGTACTCATGGTTATAGTAGAGCGTCTGGCGGCGGATACCCTCATGGACGAACCCGATGGACTCATAGACATGCGCAGCCCGGACATTGTAACTGTAGACCTCCAGCTCTATCCGGTGCAGATTCAGGATGCCGAAGCCATAGTCCAGCAGAAGCAGCAGCGCCTCACGCCCGTACCCCTTGCCCTGATGGCGCCCGTCCCCGATGGCGATCCGCAGATTAGCGTTCCGGTTGTCCGGATCGATATCCTGAATCGCGATGTCGCCGATCACCTCACCGGTCTCCTTCAGCGCTATCAGCAGCAGCACGGAGCTGTCATCCCCGGATTTATGGGCGATATACTGCTCAATCTGCTCTTTGGTGATATGCTTCTTGGTTCCGGTCAGCCTGCGGACTTCATCCCCGTAGAACAAATGATAGTATACTTCCGCGTCTTCCCCGTTGAGGGGGCGCAGAACGATCTTGTTTCCTGTTAAAAGCGCGGTTTGCCTGTTCATTCCTGTCCACTCCCATTGTTATAATTGCCCTTATAGTAATATAGAACTGCATACTATAAAATATACAGAATCGTAAGATTTCAAAGGACAGATGGAGGAGCTGCTATGCTGCTTGTGCCGAAATTGAATGAACAGAGCGGGATTCCTTATTACATACAGCTCTATGATTATTTCACCAAAGCGATCCTCGGCGGGGCTCTGGAGAGCGGGACCCGCCTGCCCTCCATCCGACGGCTGGCGGCGTTATGCGGGATCAGCGCCACTCCGGTGGAGCTGGCTTACCAGCAGCTGGCGGCGGAAGGCTTCATTGCCAGCAGGCCGCGCAGCGGCTACTATATTCTGCCGGTTCACAGCAGCGGCAGTGCGGCAGACAGCGGGGAGCGGCCGCGCCAGGCGGGCCGTCCAATCACACCCCGCGATTCGCGGCGGTTCGCTTTTGATTTTCACATCTCGCGCAATGACTTCTCCCTGTTCCCGCACAAGGTCTGGCGCAGTCTCTATCAGGAGCAGCTTGCGAATGCCGACCTGCTGCAATATGGCGATCCGCAGGGCGAGCCTGCGCTCCGTCAGAGCATCGCTGCCCATCTGCGGCGGTTCCGCGGGCTGAGCTGTACAGAGGAGCAGATCATAATTGCAGGCGACCAGTATACCTTGTGCTCCCTGCTGTGCCTTCTGCTGAAGGACCGCGTGAGCGCGCTGGGCATTGAAGATCCCGGCTATCATCTGCTGCCCGCAGCCTTCAAGCGCAGCGGTTACAGGATCATGCCGGTTCCGCTGGAGGAAGACGGACTGAATCTGGACAAGTTACATGACAGTGGTGCAGACGCGGTGTATCTCTCTCCTTCCCATCAGTTCCCCCGGGGTATGGCGATGCCGATCGCCAAACGCCTCGCCTTGCTCGAATGGGCCCGGTCCACGGGCGGCTATATCATTGAAGATGACTATGACGGGGAATTCCGTTATCACGGGCGGCCGATCCCGGCGCTTCAGGGGCTAGCCGAGGGCAGTCCGGTGATCTATATGTGCAGCTTCGCACAGTCCGTAGCTCCAGCGCTGTGCATTCATTATATGGTGCTGCCGGAGGAGCTGCTGCCGCTCTATCACAGTCTGAGAAGCGAGCTGTACCTGGAGCACTCGGCTTCAAGGCTGCATCAGATTGCGCTGCATTACTTCATGGAGCGGGGTTATTTCGAGCAGCACCTGCGCCGGATGCGCCTGCTCTACCAGCGCAAGCATGATGCGCTGCTGCGCTCAATCAGGCAGCATTTCGGCGATTCCGCTCTGCTCAGCGGAACGGATGCCGGCTTCCATCTGCTGCTCACCTTGACCGCGCCGGGCGCAGGCAGCGCGAAGGAGCTTGCCGCTGCCGCAGAAGCGGAGGGCATCCGCGTCACCCCGATGTCTTATACATGGTGGGATCAGCCGGACCGGGATGAGCCCGTATTCATTCTGGGCTTCGCCGGGATCGCCGAGGAGCTGATCAATGAAGGCATCCGCCGGCTGGCCGGAGTGTGGCTGAGGTAGGCTCTTAGGGCCTGCTTAACATCAGGCCCCCGAGCCGGAGCCCTGCTCATCGTATTTGGCCAGCATATCTGCCAGCATCCGCTTCACCTCTGCCTTAAGCTCCGGCGGCTCTTGTACAGTAGCCTCACTGCACAGGCCAATCACTAACCGCGCGAAGAAGCTCAAATCACTCTCCGGTACCTCCCCCTCCAGCCAGCCCGTGCCGTCTGGACGGATGTGCAACATTTGCCGGGACCACACCTCCGCCTCACAAGCCTGAACGCCCCCGCTCCCAAGCTCCACCAACAGCCGGATGGGGCTTGCCGTTTCCTTCCGGGCCGGACGGCTGAACTCAGCCATGTTGTCCAGGTGGACCTCCCTGAGATCAAGCGCCTCCGGCCCGGATTCTCCATACCCTGCGGAGTACATCCGGTCACAGCGGAACACACGGAACCCTTCACTCAGGAAGCAGTACGCTGGACAATACCATAAACCGCTGTTGGCATAGATACCCACAGGCTGAATCCAACGTTCCCCGCGCCGCCCCTTCGATTCATAATCAATTAGCAGCACCTGTTGCCCGGTGGACGCCTCCAGCAGCAATGAGAGATACGGGAATTCCGCCTGCCGCTCCGGGGTCAGGAAGTCAATCCGGTGCTTCATCTCATCAATCCGGTCCCGGACATCGCCAGGCATATAGTTATAGAATTTATGCAGGGCTGACAAGGACTCCTCCTTGAACGGCAGATACTTATAGTGGCGCAGCGCATGGCTCGCAAAAAAAATCGCCACCGCCTCCTCCTCCGTAAACGCAATCGGCGGCAAAATCCGCTCCTTCAGCACCTGATAACCTCCATGCGGCCCTACTTCAGAGTAGAGCGGCACGCCCAGCTCCCCCAGCTCCTGCAAATCGCGGAGAATGGTCCGGGATGAGACCTGGAATTCCTCGGCCAGCTCCCTGACGGTAAATTTGCGTTTGCGGTTGACCGTCATCATCAGGTCCAGCAGTCTTTTGGATTTCGGCATGGTGTTTCGCTCCTTTCAGCACTTCTTATTTACTCCAAGCGTAAACGTCACTACGGTGAACATTTGGACTTCCGGCCGCTGTTGTCCCCAGATTTCTCTGATTATACCGCTACTCGCGGTAGAAATCCGGTGACAAAGGCGGACGCTCCCGCTCCTACAGTTCCAAATTTCCCCTCCGCTTCTTTTCGCCTTTTGATATTATTTATGGCTTCAATATAACTATGACAGAACCTGTCACTATCACAGATTACACTATAACCATAGCCGGTAAGCCAAGGCAAATTAAACTCTAAGGAGCGAATGTGACATGAATCTGCAAGTGAACCCTTATATTCTGGTGGACGGATCTGCTGAGGAGGCGATTGCCTTTTATCAGGAGGTGCTGGGCGCTAAGGTGCTGTTCAAGCAAACGATGGGCGAAGGCCCGCAGAACCCGGAGAGTCCGATGACGGAGCAGGAGAAGGCGAAGATTGCCCATGCGGTGCTGCTGGCGGGAGAGAGCAAATTCTTCGTGGGGGATTATGAGGCCGGGATGCCGCGCAGCCGGGGCAACAGCATCAATGTGTGTCTCTCAGTGGCTACGGCCGATGAAGCGGCGCAGCTCTATACGGCGCTGAAGGCAGGCGGAACCGTAGATATAGAGCTGGCCCCCACCTACTACAGTCCCGCTTACGGCATGGTGACCGACAAGTTCGGGGTATGCTTCCAGATCTTCACGGTGAACGGGCGGTGAGGCTGAGATAACATCGGGCCGATGGGCAATGCGGGCAACACACATTGGGGGAAACACTATGCTCAAAGCCCGTGTGCCTGCGTGCCGGCCGAATGTAATTGGTTTTTCGATTACATTCGGCCCGTCCGCCATCGCGGCGTCCATTGTAATCGGTTTTTCGATTACATTCGGCCCGTCCGCCAACGCGCCGCCCAATGTAATCGGTTTTTCGATTACATTCGGCCCGTCCGCCATCGCGCCGCCAAATGTAATCGGTTTTCCACATACATTCAGGATCGGGCGGATCAGCTAGACCAACACAAACGAAGCCCTGGCCCCCGAAATCCGGCGGGACAGGGCTTCGTTCTAATATAACGCCCGCCACAGGTAGAAGGTGGCGTAGGCTTCCCAGCCCTGCCACGGCCGGGCCAGGTCGAGCAGCTCCGCCGGCGTAGGCTTGCGGTCCATGCCGGTCAGATGCTTGATCACGTTCTGCAGGCCGACATCGCCGACCGGATAGGAGGATGCATCGCGCAGGCAGCGCATCCGCACATACTGCGAGGTCCACGGACCGATCCCGCGGATCTGCAGCAGCCGCTGCTCGGCAGCCTCCGGAGACGGGAGCGCCAGCAGCTCTTCCCGGCTTAGTTCTCCGGCTGCGATCAGCCCGGCGACGGTAAGAATGGTCTGCGCCTTGCTGCGGGTTAACTGCAAAGCGCATAATTCCTCTAGCTGTACCTGCGCGAACACCCCGGGTTCGGGGAACCGGTAGTAGGTCTGCCCCTCCCATTCCAGCGCTTCACCGTATTCTGCGGTCAGGCGCTGCTTCAGCCTGTAGGCAAAAGCCAGATTCACCTGCTGGCCCAGAATCGCCCAGCACAGCGCCTCGAACAGATCCGGGATGCCGATGATCCGCAGTCCCCGGTGCTCGCTAGCGAGCGGCCCAAGCAGCGGGTCCGCCGCCGCCAGCTTGTAGAACGGGGCAAGATCCCGGTCCAGATCAAACCATTCCACAATGTAGCGGGCCAACGCCTCCTGCTCCAGCACACTAGGGATCGCTCCATGCAGCCGGGTTACACTCAGCCTATGATCCTCGGACACACTGAGCCGCACCAGCAGCAGGCCGCCCTCTATCCTGAACAACCGGGTCACTCCCGCTTCATCTGTGCGGAACAGACACTCCAGCGGCGAACGGTTCATATATTCCAGACAGGCATCCAGGTCGAAATCCTCCGGCAGCGGCAGCTCAAAAAGCAAATCGTTCATGCCCCGCCGCCTTCACATTCAGAATGCCTTCCAGCTCCAGCAGCTCCTGCTTCAGCTGCAGACCGCCCCGGTAACCGGTCAGTGTGCCGTTCGCGCCGATGACCCGGTGACAAGGCACTATGACCGGCACCGGATTCTGCCCGATAGCCATCCCTACCGCACGGACGGCCAGCGGTCTGCCAATCCGCTCCGCCAGCTCCTTGTAGCTGGCAATCCCGCCATACGGAATCGTCAGCAGCCCCCGCCAGACCTCCTGCTGAAACGGTGTGCCCCACAAATCCAGCGCAAGGCCGCTGAAATCCACCGGCTCACCGGCAAAATACCGCTCCAGCAGCCCTATCACGCCAAGCTGCTCAAACCTCTCCGCTCCCTCTATGAATGCACAGACGGGAGCATATCTTTTCAGCCAGACAGCCGGCAATTGGCCTCCGTCCTGCGGGTAGGACAAGCGGATCAACCCCTTATCGCTGGCCCACAACGTCCACTCCCTATCCCCCAGCTTCACGGTATGATGATAGATCGTTACTGTATCTGCGCTCCGGCTGTTATTCCGGTTTGGCTTCATGCGAATCTCCTCCTTCTTGATGCTTGGTGCGGTAATAGGTAGGGGACAGCCCCGTCTTCTTCGCGAACCAGGCGGCAAAATGGGACGGCGTGCGGAACCCCACTGCCGCACCAACCTCTGCCACTCCCGCCTCCGTCTCCGCCAGCAGCCTGCGGGCTTCTTCCACACGCAACGCATCCAGCCGCGCTGCCGGCGACAGGCCAGTGACGCGCTTATAGGTCCGCTGCAGGTGGAACGGGCTGACCTTCAGCTCTGCAGCCATCGCCTGCAGAGTCAGCTTGCTGCCGAACCGCTTGTCCATGATGGCATCCGCCTGCGCCGCCAGCACCGCATCCGGCCGGAGGGTGCCTCCTTCTTCAGGGCGGCATCTTTTGCAGGGCCGGAAGCCTGCCTCTACAGCCTCCTGTAAGGAGCCGTAGAACACCACATTCGAGGCCTTCGGCGTCCGGGCCCGGCAGGACGGGCGACAGACAATATGCGTCGTCTGCACCGCCGTATAATAGATGCCGTCATAGGTCGGCTCACGCCGCACCACCGTTTCATAGATGCGCTCAAACAATTGCGGGTCCATCTCCATCACCTCTTACCGCCAGTATAAACGATTCGTTTCGGCTTATGCAGCCTATGGAGATAGGAGAGCAAGATTACGACAGTGAGACAGATGAACAAACCATTGGAAAAACTATGTGAGGAAGAAAGTGGAAAACATCAGCTAATAATGCTATTATTGACTGCTTGAATTAAGTACGTTATCCAATTTATTATCCATCAGGATGCCTATAGTGAAATCCCTGCGTTTGTAGAGAAAATCTGGAACGATGGGACGCATGACCGTATTAACGAAATGGCAGGCAGACCTGCGGGCTCGCTGCTGTTCGGTTATTACTATGACTTCCGTGAGGATGGGACCAAACGGTATCTGATGGGAATGGAACTGCCGGAAGGAATGGAGGTACCGGAAGAGCTTGACCACCTGACTGTGCCTGACCAGACGTATGCTGTATTCGATTGCCTGGATAAGGTGCCAAATGACCCGGAGCTTGGATCGGAGATCAAGAGTGTGTGGCGGCGGATCTATTCGGAATGGTTCCCGTCGTCAGGCTTCGAGCAAGTAGAAGGTCCGTGCATCGAGAAATACTTCTGGACGAACGATGAGCACGATGAATGTATATGCGAGGTATGGATTCCTGTAGCGAAGAAGTAAAATACAACATTCCCTATAAGCCCTCTACCAGCCATAAAGGCATTTGGAGGGCTTTTTTACGGGCCAGGGTGACGTTTGTTACCCCCTCACTCTCACGCTATAATCAATATATACAAATTACTGGAAGGGAGCGATTGGTCTATGTCTTCATTAAAAAATTGGCTTCCTGCCTGTTGCATTATGCTGTTCATGCTTATGCCTCCCAACGTTATTCTGGCAGCCCCTGCTTCCGGCCCGGCCCGGTCAACCGCAAGACCTATACAGGTTAACATCGATGGT
Source organism: Paenibacillus piscarius (assembly GCF_022234545.1). Taxonomy (GTDB): domain Bacteria; phylum Bacillota; class Bacilli; order Paenibacillales; family Paenibacillaceae; genus Paenibacillus_AQ; species Paenibacillus_AQ piscarius. Next base: position 178,626 of record NZ_JAIEUI010000003.1, on the reverse strand, counting down.
GCTTTTATCTCTGCTGACAGCAGTCCTTTCATACAGTCTGGCCGAACGATGATTCCCATCCGCACGCTTGCTTCCCTGGGGCTCCATTATTCCTGGGACGCTACCCGCCATACGGTCACAGTCACGAATTCCTCTAATGACCACTTTGAAATGACTCAGGGGCAATCGGTGGCTTACAAGAATGGCGCGCCTGTACAGATGGATAGTGAAGCCAACAATTACAACGGACGAATCATGGTTCCCGCAAAGTTCGTCAGTGAGGCATTCGGATACAGCGTGTACTATGAAAAGATAAGGGAGATCATCTTCATTCAGTCCAGGAATTTCACTCCTAATGCCCAGACTATCCATTCAGCAGACCTTAAGCAGGCCCGCCTGGCGGCCATTTCGATGCCGGTCCGCTACTCTTTCAAACCGGGTACAAGTGTGCAAAGTGACCACTCCCAATGCTTCAGCTATTCCTTTGCCTCAAAGGACGCCACCCGCTATGCCTACAGCAATGGAGAAATAACCACCGTGGTTGAGATTACTGAAACAGCAGCAACAGCCATATGGCAGGCTTCAGAGGCAGATATCCCCGGTTATCCTGCTACTACATTCGGCGGTGTACAGCCTGCGTATATTTCCGATCTGTTTCAGGATTCTTTTAGCTACAACAATGGGGTGTATAGCGGTTATCACAGGCTTAACGATGGCACTGTAACAACTTTTAAATTCCCCGGCCTCTCTTATACGGAGCTGATCCGGGCCATACCGGAGTAAGGAATCTATATGCCGAAGTTAGCTCCCGGGAAAAGGGTATACCGGTCCAGATATTTTGCCGTGTCCGGTACCCTCTTCACGGACTTGATTTTCTCCTGTCCAAAAACAAAATTTCACCTCTCCACCTTCACCTTGTAATCATCCTCCGCAGTCACTCCACCAAGTACTCCCTGATGAACCCGTTCGTCATTGTTGCATATTTTGCAGGATTCTTCCAAAAAAACTTATGGGCAACGGCACTATGTTGCATAAATTGCAGGAACTTCGGTGTTTAGAGCAAGTTTGCGCTGGCTTTGTTGCATTTCGTGCAGGATTTCAGCATAGACCGTTTCCTATAAGGCAGGATTGTTGTATTTTCTGCAGGATTTCTCTACAATGCACAAGCATGGCCCCTCTGGCCGTCAACCATATCATACCTGCCAGGATTTCAGACTTTTCCGGGATACGCGATACAATAATGATATAATGGAACGACGGATTCACCTAATCTGCTACAGGAGAACGATAGCCATGCAGCAACTATATGAACTGGACGATGCCGGATGGGACAAGCTCATCGCAGAGGTCGCCGGTAATTTCGATGATCTGACCCTGAAACGGGGATTTCAATATTATAAGCAGCAGCGTGTGCAGGCCTTCCGGATGATCACGCCGCATCGGATCATGTCGCTGGTCGAAGGCAGGGAGGACTATGCGGTCTCTATCGATCTGGACGATCTGGAGGAGAGCCATTGCGATTGTCCCGTATCCGGGCTGTGCAAGCATATGGCGGCGGTGCTGATGAGCTATGCCGAGCGGGTGGAGAAGCCGGTGCATTCCATCGCCAATGCCAAGGCCCTGGTGGACCGGCCCAAGCTTCCCTCGTATGCGGATGCCGTCCCTCCCGGACAGCGCAAAGAACATCTGAAGCAGCTCGCAGCACAGCTTCCCGGAGGAACGGTGCAGCAGTGGCGTGAATTCATATTTCTCGCCATTGAGCCTCTGGCCCATACGGTGCGGAATCCGCAGTATGCCGAGCGGGCACTGGCCGCCATCTCCGGGGCGCAGCCCAAGCTGGCACCTGCTGCCGCCAAGCTCTTCAAGCTCCACTCCTGCCTCTGCGTGCTGGACAGTCTGATTAAGCCCGGAGGCCAGCCGCTGGCATCCAATATCTATTCCCTTGGTTACTCTGTCGGCTACTACACCTCCATTGCCATTTCCGAGCTGCAAAAGCAGATCATAATCCTTATGAACCAGGGCCTGCCGCTGGCGGAAGCCCCTGAAGAATGGACCAGAATCGATGATACCATCGCTTGTCTGCGCAGCGAGATGCTGGCAGAATCCCGTGACCGTTCGCGGGATCAGCCTTACTTTGCTGCTTGTTATGCGCTGCTGTGGATTCACTGGATTGCACCGAATGTAAAGGGAACTGAGCTGTACACCCGCGAGCTGGAGGAGCTGGACAAGGCCGGAGAGCAACTGGGCGCTGCGGCGCCCCGCCATGCCCTGCTGCTGGCCAGAAGCCGGATGCTGGCGTTCCTGCATGACGATACCGCCGCGCTGGAGGAGCTGCGCACCGCCGCCGAGCGGCCCGGGCTGCACCCGGAGGAGCTGATGAGCTTCGTGACCCCGCTGGCGGAAGCCCGCCAGTGGGAGCGTCTGGCGCAGTGGCTGGCCGCCGTCGGGCCGCTGCTCAGCAGCCGCCTGTATAATCTGCGGGATTATGCGAGCTATTGGGATAAGGCGGTACGGCATCTGCCTGAGGCGGAGCCGCAGATGTGGGAAGCTCTGTCGGCCATGCTCCCGCTGTCGCGCGAGATCTATGAGGAGCAGCTGCTGGCCTACGACAGATGGCAGGAATGGATGGACATGCAGTTATCCTCCGGCCACACGCCTGCCCACTTCCGGGTGAGCGACCTGCAGCCGGTGGAGAAGAATGCGCCGGAGCTGCTCCTGCCGTTCTATCATCAGGCGGTGGAGCGCTTCGTGCTGGAGAAGAACCGGCACAGCTATAAGGCGGCAGTGAAGCTGCTGAAGCGCCTGGCGAAGCTGTACAAAAAAACAAAACGCGAAGCGCGCTGGAACGAGTTCCTGGAGAGCTTTACCGATAAGCACAGCCGGCTGCGCGCGCTCCAGGAGGAGCTGCGGAAGGGAAAACTGATTCCATGACGACCATGATGCGCAATATTACAGTCCAGCTTGCCTTAAGCCAGTACGGGGACGCGCTGATCTACGGGGTGGATGACCGGGATGATTACATGCCCGGCGTCCTGCTCAAGCATCAGCTGTTTGCCTGGCATGAGGAATCCTTCTACGGCACGGAGCTGGGCACCTCGAAGGCCGATGAGGTTGAGCTGGTGGTGCTTCCGGCCGAGCAGGTGCTCCCGTTCTTCGCCGACCTGCGGCTGCTCCGCCATGTCGGCTGGAGCTGGCAGGGCGATGCGAAGCTGCTGGTCCGGCTGGCCCCGCTGCTGGCGGGCCTGCTGGAAGCTAAGCGCTACGCGCCCAGCCTGGCGGCCTACCGGGAAGGCCAGCTCCGTTGGGCCTGGGACAGCAAGGCGCTCGCGGCTGCCGCCGAAGCCGACTGGGACGATGCGGCTGCGCTGCACAGCCTGCAGGAGCGCAGCGGCTTCGCCGAAGGGCTGCAGGCCGCCTTCTCAGCGGCGGTCTTCCAGCGGTACTACGGCACCGAGGCGCAGGCCGGTGACCTGCGCAGTGAGTTCCCGCTGCTGTTCAGCGGGAACTCTAGCGCAGCGGCCGGGATGGACGAGGACAGCTGGCTGATGTCCATCGGCTGGAAGGCAGACACCGCGCCGTTCCGGCCGGTGCTGCAGCTGCTGGAGCCGGACGCCGAGCTGCCGCAATGGCGGCTCCGGCTGCTCCTGCAGGACAAGCGCGACGAGTCCGCGCTTGTGCCGCTGCGGCTCTCCGGGGACGGCGAGCCGCATGGCCAGTGGCCCGCCGCGTGGGAGGCGCATGTCCGCGAGCGGGCGGAAGGATGGCTGCCGCGGCTGCGCGGCAGCCTGCCGGAGCACATCGGGCATGGTGCCGATGTGCTGGCGGAACCGCTGAGCGGCGAGGCCGCGTGGCGGTTCCTGAGCGTAGACAGCCGCCTCCTGCTGGAGGCCGGCTGGCAGGTGCTGCTGCCGGCGTGGTGGGAAGCCGCCAGCCGCAGGAAGCCGCGCCTGCGGGCGCGGATCAGCTCCGGCAGCGCCGAGGGCGGACGCGGGCAGTCGCTGTTCGGGCTGGATGCGCTCGTCGACTTCGACTGGCGCATCTCCATCGGCGACGCCGATCTGTCCGAGGCGGAGTTCGCCGATCTGGTGGCGCGCGGAGAACGGCTGGTGCAGTTCCGCGGCCGGTGGATTGCGCTCGATCCTGCGCTGCTGGCGCAGATCCAGCGGGCCATGGCCGGGATGGACAAGTCGGGCGGCATGTCCTTCCAGGATGTGCTCCAGCTTCACCTGCTGAACAGCGGGGAGGACGGCGGCTCGCCGGAGGAAGCAGCAGAGCAGGCTGAAGCAGAGGCCGCCCGGGTGAAGCTGGAGGTCGAGCTGAACGAGCATCTCGTGAAGCTGATCGGCCAGCTTGCCCAGCACAGCCAGTGGCCGAAGCCGCCGGTTCCGGCCGGCCTGCGCGCCGAGCTGCGCAGTTACCAGCATGAAGGCTTCGCCTGGCTGGCATTCCTGCGCCGCTTCGGCCTGGGCGCTTGCCTCGCTGATGACATGGGCCTCGGCAAAACCGTACAGCTCATTGCCTACCTCCTTCATGTGAAGGAACTGGAGGCAGAGGCAACCGCCTCCGGTGAGCAGGCCGCCCGGCGGCAGACCGATCCCCCAGGCTGGCCGGCGCTGATTATCTGTCCGACCTCGGTGCTCGGGAATTGGCAGAAGGAGCTGCAGCGCTTCGCCCCCTCCCTGAACGTGATGCTGCATTACGGAAGCAGACGGCTGGACGCCGGGTATTTCTACGGCGCGGCCTCGCAGGCCGATGTCGTCCTGACCTCCTATGCAACCGCAGCGCTGGACCAGGAGCTGCTGAAGCAGTTCACCTGGGCCGCCGTCTGCCTCGATGAAGCGCAGAATATCAAGAACGCCGGAACGAAGCAGTCCGCCGCTGTGCGCAGCTTCCCGGCGCTGCACCGGATCGCCCTGACCGGAACGCCGATCGAGAACCGGCTGTCCGAGCTGTGGTCGATCTATGACTTCATTACGCCGGGCTATCTGGGCACCGCCAAGGGATTCCAGGACCGGTTCGCCGGTGCGGTAGAGAAGGAGCGGAATGCCGAGCGGACCGCCGATCTGCAGCGGCTGGTCAAGCCGTTCATGCTGCGCCGCAAGAAGAAGGACCCGGCCATTCAGCTGGATCTGCCGGAGAAGAACGAGATGAAGACGTATATTCATCTGACCGCAGAGCAGGCCGCCCTCTACGACCAGCACGTGAACACCCTGCTGGAGCGGATGCAGAAGCTGGAGGGCATCGAGCGCAAGGGAGCCATCCTGGCTGCTCTGACCAGTCTGAAGCAGCTATGCGACCATCCGGCGCTGCTGACCAAGGAGGCGCTGCCTCAGCCGGAGGACGGAGGTGCGCTGGACACCGGCCCGCTGATCGAACGCTCCGCGAAGCTGGAGCGGTTGCTCGCCATGGTCCGCGAGCTGCGGGAAGAGAACGAGCGCTGCCTGATTTTCACCCAGTACGTGGGAATGGGATTGATGCTCCAGGCCGTCCTCCGGCAGGAGCTGCAGGAGCCGGTGCTGTACCTGAACGGCAGCACCCCGAAGAAGACACGCGACCGCATGATCGAGCAGTTCCAGGCTCCGGCGGTGCCTGCGGGCGAAGCCGCAGCGGACAGCGCCGGAGCTCCATCCGGCCAGCCCAATGTCTTCATCCTCTCGCTGAAGGCGGGCGGGGTTGGCCTCAATCTGACCGCCGCCAATCATGTATTCCACTTCGACCGCTGGTGGAATCCGGCGGTGGAGAATCAGGCCACTGACCGGGCCTACCGCATGGGCCAGACCCGGGATGTGCAGGTGCACAAGTTCATCTCGCTCGGTACACTGGAGGAACGGATTGACGAGATGCTGGAGACGAAGCAGCAGCTCAGTGATGACGTCATTTCCGGCTCGGAGGGCTGGATCACCGAGCTGTCCACAGACGCGCTGAAGGACCTGTTCACCCTGCGACGGGAATGGGTGGGATAAGCCCAAGCGTTCACCACTGCTCCGCCATCCGGAAGGCAGCGGCCATATTATCCTCGCCGGCAAGCGAGCTGACCACCAGTGTGACCGGGCTGTCCTGCAGATTATAGAGCAGCTGCTGGCTCAGCAGATTCACAGCGACATTCTGGTACGCCCCGGATATCCCTGAGCCGATGCCCTGTGTAATGACTCTTCCGCCGGTGACCGCCGTACAGGTATAATTCACCAGCAGCGCCGTCTCGGTGACAGGAATGGCGGTTGTCGGCGTCGGGTAATTCACGAAGGCACCGTTCACGGTCCCGCCGGCGATGATTTTATAGCGGATCGGAGTCGAGGCCAGAATCTCCAGTCCGTCCGGCCGGATCTCAGCGGCAACCGCTTCAGGAATAGTAATGGTGGCGCTCCGCCGGAAGCTGATAACTGCGGTGTCACTGGCGGTCACAGCAATGTTACCCCGGAATTCCGAGGTAATCCGGTTCAGCGCAACCGGCTGGACCGGAACGGAAATCCATAGCCCGTTACTGTCCACCAGATAGATACGGACCCGCATCTGCTCCAGAGAGTACAAGACATTGAACTGGAAAAAGGGATGCGTCACATTATAGGTCCGGGTGACAACCTCCCGGTATCCCAGCTGGAATAACTCCTGGGCAAATAAGGTTTCCGGACTGACGTCGCCGTTAAGCCCTGTCAGATACAAAGAGCCTTGATTGGTTCCATTATTCACGATTTTCACCACAGCTTGACTGATGGACCCTGCTCCCGGGGTAGGGTTCTTTGTTAACATATTGGTCGTCAGTACTGGCATAGTGATCACCCTCCCATGAAAGCTGCTTTCTATAGCATATGCAGCGTGAATTTGGAAGTTTCTGGTCCATTGGCAGACAGAGCAGCCGCACATCTCAGGAAAACTGCCGGAACTGGGGGTTGTTGCCAGATGAAGGCAGCTGTGTTAGAATCAATTTAACTTTTGAAGAACGGAGGGTTGCAAGTGATAATAGACTTTATCCGGATTCGTACTTTACGCGGCTAACCAATGTTCATAGCGCGAAAGCTCTGCCCTGTGCAGAGGACTCAGGATAGGTCTGTCCATTACTGGCGACCCATAACATTGCTTCCCATAGACAATAGACAATCGGCCGGACAACCGGGATCAGGATTCAATCCGCTGCCAAGACAGGGACAGGTGTCCTCAGCTTCCGGCGCTCAGGAGACTTATGCTCCCGGAGCAGGAGCTGTCAGAGCAGGTTCAGGTCAACGTACCTGCCGAAGGATAGGCCCCGGCAATCGGTGTACTCCCGGCGGCTGAGATCTCCATCCGATTAGTGGTCTATGACGGGGCATTGCTGTATCACCCTATTCTGCAGTTCCTCCACTTACTGTGCGCACAGGCAGATCGCCTGTGTTTTTTTGCGCTCAAATTATACTATGGAGGATGATTAATATATGGAAACCGTACAACCAAGAGCAGTCATCGTCGGCATACAGCTGCAGCATGATACGAACTTCGCCTATTCAATGGAGGAGCTGCGCAATCTGGCCGACGCCTGCGACATTGAGGTCGCAGCAGAGCTTAGCCAGAAGTCAAGCCGGGTCAATCCCTCGCATTACCTCGGAACCGGCAAAATCCAGGAGCTCGCGCTCCTGATGGAGCAGCATGAAGCCACGGTCGCCATCTTCAACGATGAGCTGTCCCCGTCCCAGATCCGCAATCTGGAGGCTGCCCTGGACCGCGAGGTGATCGACCGGACCATTCTGATTCTTAATATCTTCGCCCAGCGGGCCAAGACCAAGGAAGCCCAGCTGCAGGTGGAGGTCGCTCAGCTGCAGTATATGCTTCCCCGCCTGAGCGGGCTTCGTGATTCGCTCGGCAGACAAGGCGGCGGGTCCGGCCTGAAGAACAGAGGCGCCGGCGAGACGAAGCTGGAGCTGGACCGCAGACGGATCGAGGAACGGATCTCCGCGCTGCAGCTTGAACTGCAGGTGCAGGTATCGCGGCGGCAGATACAGCGCAAGCAGCGGCATAAGAACGAGGTGCCGGTGGTCTGTCTGGTCGGTTACACCAATACCGGCAAGTCGAGCCTGATGAACACCCTCGTGGAGACCTATCATCCCGGCTCAGGCAAAGGAGTGCTGGCGAAGGATATGCTGTTCGCTACGCTGGAGACCTCCGTGCGCAGCATCGAGCTGCCCGGCCGCAAAACCTTTCTCTTAACCGATACCGTCGGCTTCGTCAGCCAGCTGCCCCATCATCTGGTGAAGGCCTTCCGCTCGACGCTGGAAGAGGTCACGGAAGCAGATCTGCTGATTCATGTGGTGGATATTGCCGATCCGCAGCATGAGCAGCATATGGCCGTCACCCGGGAGACACTGAAGGCGCTGGGCGCTGATAATATCCCTACGGTGTATGCCTGCAACAAGGCCGATCTTACCGGCCAGCCGTATCCGCAGGTGGAAGAGAACTCGGTGACCCTCTCTGCCTTGCAGAACCGCGGAATTAAGGAACTGGTCACCCTGATCCGCAGCCGGATCTTCACAGACTATATCCAGTGTGAGATTCTGGTCCCGTTTGACCAGGGCAGCCTGGTCTCCTACTTCAATGAACACGCCGATGTGCAGGCGGTCAGCTATGAGGAGCAGGGCACACGCCTCAAGCTGGAATGCCGGGCCGCCGATTATGAGCGGTTCAAGGATGATTTTATCGAACTGCCGCAATAACCCTGTGATCTAAGAGAAGCTGGACCCCGGATTGTTCCGGTTCCAGCTTCTTTGCTGTTCCTATCACCGCGCCGGGCGGTACTTTATCGAAACTTTACCTCGGGCTGCGTGAGATGAAAGAATTGATCAAGCGGCTGGCCCGGGAGGACAATATTACGTTTCTGATCCCCAGCCACATGCTCCATGAAATGCAGGACCTCTGCTCCCGGGTCAACATTATGGGCTCTGCCGCTTGACCTGCAGAAGGTGAATTGTTACGACTGGACCTCCAGCCTGTTCGGAAGCCTCCGCAGCGCGTGTCTGCTGCGCGGACTCTCCCCTCATTCGATAACAAGATAGTCCCTGAGTCAGCACCTGGTTCTGCGGGTGAAGAACGAGTGGGACGGCTTGCTGCCGGCAAGGCGGAGAAGATCTTTGAGCGTTTCTATACGGAGGAGCACTTAGAGGCCCATGGGCATCTCGGTCTGGGCTTATCCATAGCCAGGACGATTATCCAGTCGATGAGGGGGACGATACAGGCACAGCTCTCAGAGGATACGATTATCAGGCTGGAAATCGAACAAGGCGCTCCACATTAGCTGTGGAACGCCTTGCTGTGCCATATAAGCGGTCTTCATCCCTTATCGCTGAAGCCTTAGGTCAGCCGGCAGGCGGACCAGACAACGCCGGAAGAGGTGCCTCCAAGATCCAGCGGAATCGTTAAACCGTCTGCTACATAGAAGAGCCCAATCACATCGCCCGCCGTCAGATCAAACTCCCCGGCCAGCGTTACGGTGCCGTTCCCAAGAATCGTCCGCAGCGTCAGTACAAGCGCAACGTTAACATTGAGCAGCGGGAACAATCCGGTGACCAGATCGGTTACCGTTGGCGAGGTTCTCCGCACGACAAAGGCCGGATCAACCCCTCCTCCTAATGAAATCGTGATTGCAGCCGTAGTACTGTAGTTAATGGTCGCCTCAAACGAATACCGGCCTGATGCCGGAATTGTATAGTTCCCTGTAGTCTCATTAAATGTGGCACTGTCATAGTAGGGTGAGGTCACTGTCCAGCCGGCAAGCTGGGTACTGGTCGAGACCGAGAGCGAGGGCAAGAACGCCGAGAACCCTTCCGCTGCAATATTCGGGCCTGTTGCGCCGGTCGCTCCCGTTACCCCCGCTACGCCTGTTCCAGTGGCTCCTGTCGCACCAGTTGCACCAGTCGGCCCCGTCGCGCCGGTCACGCCTGCTCCCGTTGCTCCTGTCGGCCCGGTCGCACCCGTCACTCCAGCCCCCGTTGCCCCGGTCACACCGGTCGCTCCCGTCACTCCAGCCCCGGTCGCTCCTGTCGGCCCGGTCGCACCCGTCACTCCAACTCCCGTCGCTCCTGTCGGCCCGGTTGCTCCCGTCACTCCTGCTCCCGTTGCCCCAGTCGGCCCCGTCGCGCCGGTCACGCCTGCTCCCGTTGCTCCTGTCGGCCCGGTCGCACCCGTCA
>NZ_JAIEUI010000003.1:0-168399 GCF_022234545.1 Paenibacillus piscarius | reverse complement strand
TCACACCGGTCGCTCCCGTCACTCCAGCCCCGGTCGCTCCTGTCGGCCCGGTCGCACCCGTCACTCCGGCTCCCGTTGCCCCGGTCGCCCCGGTCGCACCCGTCACTCCTGCTCCCGTTGCCCCAGTCGGCCCGGTCGCACCCGTCACTCCAGCTCCCGTTGCCCCGGTCACACCGGTCGCACCCGTCACTCCAGCTCCCGTTGCCCCGGTCGCCCCGGTCGCTCCCGTCACTCCAGCCCCGGTCGCCCCGGTCGCACCCGTTGCGCCCGTTGCCCCTGTACCACCGGTATCACCCATCAGCTCAGCGGATACCAGCCGGTGAGCGGTTACGAGCTGTCCGGTGCTGCTCTTGCCCCATACCGAGATCTGAATCGGATCATTTGTCACAGCCGGGGTCATAAACATAAACTCAAATGCATCCAAATCTGCAAAATACGTGTTGGTGACCGATTGGTTAGCAGCTACATTCAGCGACTGGTCAACATACAGATTTCTTACGCCGCCTGCCATATAGAAGCCTTGTATCAGTAATGTAGAAGCCGTGGTCGCACTGCGGTTATCAACTCTTACCGTCACCTGCGTGGTGGGTCTTACCCCTCCAACCGGATTGTTCTCCAGTGGTCCTGTTGTTAATAAGCTCATTGCTCTGTCTCCCTTATCGCAGATTTTGACTATCTACCAATCCACCCCTTCTCTACTGAATCTATCTGGTGACTGAATGGAAGCTGGCAGCAGATAGATTGGTTTATATAGTAATATTCTTCCATTTGCTCCCGGTGTGTGCATTACAGCTCCAATCCGGCACATATCCTGTAAAAATAGGAGACAACACATAAAGACCCCTCCGCAGCAGCCGGGTGCAGGTGTCCGGCTTGCCGCAAGGGGCCTGGCTAGAGATGAACAGAAAGGCAGTCCCTCCTCTAGCGGGTAATATAGGATCTGACTCCAATCCGGGTGTAGATGGCGGATTTGGGATTGTTTTTGGCGGCTGCCGGAGGACCTAAGCGCGAGTTCCCGAGGGAAGCGATATAGGCGAAGTCGGGGTGAAGCCCCTCATCCGTGAGATAAGCCGAAGTCCGGCTGCCCGGCACCCGCTCCCTGTTGAGTGAAGTAATCATCTGCGCAGCGCTCTTAATCCCCAGCCCGTGCCCGTAAAAGCTGTCATTCGACAGCATAATCGCGTTCTCCCCCTGCCACTCCGGCTTAGAGGGATCATGGTCGGGGTTCTTGAAATAGACCACATCGCCCGGCCGCAGCTCGGACTGGTTGAAGGTGGTAATCAGCTTCAGATTGCTGTCATAGTTCCAGTCCCATAAGAACAGATCCGTGAAATAGCGGTTGAACGCAGCCTCCCCGATCATGCTGATCGTAGCACGGTATAGAATCATGACCATCGCCATCGCACATTCAAAGGCATACAGCTGCCCATTTACAAAAATATCGTTGATCGCTGCCGAAGGCGTGACATTAGCTTTAAGCTCAAACCCTCCATTAGCCGTACGGTTCCAATACATTGGATTGCAGCGGGAGTTCTCGAACGTTGAGAAATCCGTCCCTCCCACATTCATTGCCCGGGCTGCCGCGATGATCTCCCCGCGCATTCTGCTCTCAAATGCCGGATCTGCAGGAGCCATATATCCATATCCCATTCTACCGTCCCCTTTCATCCTCTTGTCATGAAATATAGGTTATTGTACGTGTCGGGCCCCATATTGGTGCGCAGGAGATGGGTACAGCATGCAAATAAGGCCCCCCGCCAAGTCATCCGCGGGGAGCCGTCTATTATTGTAAGGTTACATTAGGCTTCAAAGTAATTTCAAACGCACGCCCCCACAGATAATCCGGATCATCGTACGGCAGTGCTGCACTGGTATATTGCGAGAGTGACCAGCCGCCCCCGCCAATCTGGCGGATAGCTGAAGCTGATGCAGCGCCGCTGCTCAAGAAGGCATTTTTGCAGAAAAGGGTGTCTGTGTGTGCCTGCATCCGCTCTCTCAGCAGGTCTTGGAGATACGAATAATCCTCGGGACTGTTAAACAGCAGCATATTCTGATCTGCAAAGGCGGCGGTATTCTCATATAACGAATGGGCTCTGGAGTAGGTCCGGATTTCACCGATGGCCAGCCTTTTGTAGAAGTAGTCCTTAAGGAAGCGTTTGAAGAGCAGCGACCCGTGGGCATTAACCGCAGCATCCAGCGCCGCCGGAGCGGTCTCCGTAACCACAAAGGCATACCGGGCCTGGGCCATGCCCAGAGCGAGTCCGATTTTGTTGCCCGGCGTGTTCCAGCCGCTGTATCCCAGCAGACTTCCGGTCAGCCGGCTGTCCAGCAAGGCCTCAGTGACGTTCGCATCCGCTGCGCCTGCGCCGACACAGTCGATCACTAGCGTCGGTACACAGCGGGAATTGTTATCCTCTATGCGGTTAACCGCAGCCAGCGCCTGGTCCGCAGCGGTAATGGCGATAATCTCCACCTGTCGTGCGTCACCCACCGCCTCTCCCCCCACAATATCCAGATGGCGCAGGATGTTCTGATGCACATTCATATATTCATACGGACTCGTCAGGGTCGAGCCATGCGGTCCGAAATATTCAACAGTATACCTGGTCGATGCCCCATTCCGGTAGAGCTGGTTCGCCATCCGCGCCAGCAAGGACTGTCCCAGTCCGTCTGCATCCGGGAGAATGATAGCTTTGTCAGGACTCTGCCCGTCAATGCCGCCAAGCCATTCATTAATACGCGCTTCCACATAGTAAATCTCGTTAATTTGCACGCCCTGGGTACTGGCATCATCGACACCTATAGCGAGGAAATCAATACATCCCGCCTGCGCCAGCTGCTCCAGAAGATAACGGTTCGTTTTAAATTTATGCCGTCTGGCATTGTAATACTGTTCTTTGTCAAAAGTGGCCGGATTGCCGTAGTCACCCGTGGGCGAAAGATTATATCCTGCGAGAATATCCGCAAACTCCGTGAAGCTTCTCCGCGGCTGCAGCATGAAATTCCGCGATTCCGTGTACGCTGCCAAGTCCAGCCCTTCGGCAAACGATGTAGTTGCCAGCCTCATCACCGTGTCCATTACATACACCGGCTTGTCCGGGTAGGCCTCTTTCACCTCGCGGATCACGTCCAGCAGATCTGTAGTTTCAGCGTCATAGGCCGGGTAAGTGCCTCCCGCATCCTCACGGAGACGGCGGCTCCCGATCAATCCTCCGTAGGCCAGCATGTCCGCCGAGAGAATAAAGCCGTCAGCCGATGCTGCATGGTCCAGAACAAATTGCCGGATTGCTGCAGTATCCCCATAGACCGGTGAGGAGGTGGTCAGCAGGACCGTGCCGGACGAAGTCTTTTGCGAGTCGAGACGGTTCTTGATGCAGGCTGCCTCCGGGGTAATCACATGAATCCCTGCCGCTCTCCCCTGTACGATCACATCATCCAGATTGACAGGCCGGTCATCGAGCGGTACATATAGCACATTCTTCATGGTTATCACACTCCTTCACTATATAAAGTGAATTACAGAGGACATATTACAACCTGAAAGTAAAAAAATATTATAGATTGAGCAGCCATACCCCGTACTCTGGTCATGCTCCCGGGCTCACTGTGACAAAAACCGGTACCCGATTCCCCGTACGGTCTCAATATACCGTGCTTTTCCGGAATCATCCTCAATCTTGCGCCGCAGTTGATGGATGTGCACCATAACGGTCCGGGCGTCGCTGCGGCTGTCCAGTCCCCAGATCTTCTCAAACAGCTGCTCCACACCGAACACCCGGCCCGGATGAGCAGCCAGATGAAGCAGAAGCTGAAGCTCCTTCGCAGGCAGATTCAGGGGCTCCCCATTCAACCGGACCTGCCACCTGTCGAAAAATAGCTGCAGCCGTCCGTCACTCCATACCCTCTCCCGGTCTTCAGCCCCAGCGGCTGGAACAACCGGCCTCCTTAAGCTTGCCTTCACTCTGGCTACCATCACATCCGGATCAAAGGGCTTGGTGATGTAATCCTCACTTAGCTCCAGCCCCGAAATGATATCCTCGGCTTCCTTTCGGCTGCTCAGAAAGATGACCGGAATGTCCGAGCTGCCTTTCCAGTTCCCCACCCAATCTCTTCCATCTCCGTCAGGCAGCATAATGTCACAAATAACGAGGTCTGGACGTTTCGCCGCAAGAAGCCTGGATGCCTCCTGTACGGTGCCCGCCGTCCTGGTGCGGAAATGCTGATTACGCAGATAAATCGAGACCAGATCTGAGATATCTCCATCATCCTCAACAATTAAAATATCTTTATATGCCTCTGGTATCAATGCTCCGGGCCCCTCTCCTTAACATTAACCGGAAGCTCAAAATAGAATTCAGCGCCTGCTCCCGGCTCGCTTCTGACATGAATTGCTCCGTGATGGTAATGAATAATTTCTCTGCAGATTGCAAGCCCCAGGCCGGAGCCTTGATGCTTCGACGCTGGCTGCTTCACCTGGGTGAACCGCTCAAAAATCTGTTCATGGAGCTCATACTCAATCCCGGTACCCGTGTCCTCAACACCAATCACAGCCCGGGGCTGCCGGTCATCCTGCAGCATACTCTTCAGGCTCAGACGCAGGGTAATGCTCCCGCCTGCCTCTGTAAATCTTAGAGCATTCGATATCAGATTGGAGAGCACCTGCTCCAGGCGAACCGGATCGCCGGAAACAACGCAGAGGTGACAGCCGGACTCTTCCGGAAGAACAATATGACACTCGACCCCCTTGCTCTGAATCTCCCACTCATACTTGAGAAACAGCTCACGGAAAAATGAAATCGCCGGAAGGTCCTGCATTTGAAACCTTACCTGATTGGTCTCCAGCTTGGTCAACTCGACCAGATCATGGATCATCCGCTCCAGCAGGATGGAGCGCTCGTAGATCCGGTTCGCATACTTGGGAGCTTCGTCCGTAATGATTCCGTCACGCAGCCCCTTGGCAAAGCCCTTGATGGATGTGATAGGCGTGCTCAGCTCATGAGAAATATTGGAGAGCAGACGGACGCGGAAGGCTTCAAGATCTGCCATCCGCTGATTGGCCTCCTGTAGACTGGCATTGCTCTTTTGCAGTGAACGTGTCCGTTCTGCCACCGTGTGTTCCAGGGAGCGGTTTGTCATCATCAGCTGTTCTGACAGCTGTTCCCGCTCTTCGATCGCCCTGGAAAAGCGTGCTGACAAATTCAAGGCCTGAGTCATGAGGAAAGCCAGCAGTCCAATGGACAACAAATCCTCGGTTGGCAGAATGCCGCTGTAGAACAGCATGTCATTCAGTGCAAACATAGTGAAGAACAAAAAACCGACCGCTGTGATTACAGAACCCTTTCTCCGCCTGACCACAGAACAGATATAGACATACAGGGTATACATGAGAACCGGAAACAGTACTCCCCAGATAAAGAGGGATAAATAATATGTATAAATCCTTGCGGATGTCGTCACAAATAACAGCATAAACGAAGAGAGCACTACACCCGCCGCTGCGGGCATCCAGGATATAGACTCTGCGGGATATTCACGGTTCACAAAGAAAATAAGAGTCAGTGCTACCATTGAGATCGAAAGGTACTCGGCCTTAACAGCCCACTCCCAAGGCAGGCCCGGCAAGAAATACAGCGCAGTGGATTCCCCCAGCACGACCGTCCGAATGCCCACAAACATACAAAGCCCGCCAAACAGAAGCGCAGAAACTTCCTTTTTGCGATTGAAATAAACAAGGAAATAATACAATGACATCATAAAAAAAATACCAATCACAAAAATTTGTGCCGCTACGCGCGAGGTACGCAGCCTTGAAACTGCCTCGGCAGTCCCAAGCTCCACCCCCTGCCAGATCCCGTTGTTCCGCTGATGAAAGTTGGCAACCTGAATGATAATCTCATTCCATCCTGCGACCGATTCGAAATAGATCGTTTGGGGATAGCTTTTGGGAGTCGTGCTGTCTATTCCGGTCCCAACCGTCCCGTTCCCCCCTTTAGGGGAGCCGTTAATCCAGATCCGATAAGCCGACGCGATACTTTTAGGATAGATTCCGAGAGTCTCATGGGTACGGGACCAGGCTTCCGGTAATAACAGGCGCAGACGGTAGGTTGCATATCCCTCATTAGGTAAGGATTCTCCATGCAGCGTATACTCCGTCCACGGCTTGGGAACCTGCACCCAGGCAGGGGCCGCTACGCCCTGTGCCACCAAGTCCTCCGGCGCAAGCAGCTCCTTCCAGTACAATTCCCACTCCCCGTCCAGTAGAATGATAGAGTTCTGTGCGGTATCCCAATGGGATAGATCTGCGGTGCCGTTCTTAAGAACAGCTGCTGCGGGAACGGAATGCTTCAACTGATCCTCCCCGGTCAACATCTTGGCCAGCGCCATAAGAAGAATAGCAGCAGCCAAAAGTGCAGCCCCCGCCAACCATATGAATCGCCGCTTTTTCCTGCTGTCAGCCTGAACAGGCATGTTCTATGCCAACCCCCGGTTACTATGTAGGTAATTTACCACTATTATAGCAACTGTCCCTGACAGCTGCCGACAAAAACATTCAAAATTTCGCTAAAACTTAAACGAAGCTTAAACATGTCTATGTAAAATGGAGCACAACAGCGAAAAAACAGGAAAATAGTACTGTAATCTGAAAGGAAGATCGTCATGCCGAAGAGCGGTCATTTCTCAGTCTGCCGCACCATGCTCCAGGAGCACCGGTACATAGACTTTCTGCTTGCCCGCTATGATGAACTGAACTTACCCTATTCCTTCGCTGTCTCCCTGAGTTACCTGGCTAGTCCGCTCCTCATGGGCGGTACCGCCATTCTGTGTTATGACGGGAACGATGAGGTCTGCGGGGCACTCAGCTATATTCACGGTACGGGTGAACACAATTATGAGGACCGGGACATTATTCAAATCCAGGTGGCCTATCTTGCCGATTCCTCCCGGTCAACCCGCCGGTTCTACGAGGGGCTTCGCTTCCTGACAAACCGCCTGGCCGGCCAGGAAGAGAATATTCAGGAAATCCGCTTCTGGGCATCAGGAAATGCACGCACCCGGAGGCTGTTCTGTAAGTTCGCAGAACCGGTAGCTGCCGCTCAACAGCCAGAAGGTCCGCTGGACGGTTACCGGGTCTATATGAAACAGCTGCAGGACTATCTCAATAAGAGGGCCCATGTGGTATGTCAGTTTGAGTAAAAGGAGACGCGAGTATGATCAGCTATGAGGTGAGGCGCTGCTCCGGGGACCGGGACTATGCAGAACTGTCGCGGTTCTATCTGAAGAACTGCCGCGACTTCGACGACGATTATATACTGCAGGACGGGCTGCTGTACCTGATCAGCACAATATCCGATTCACAGTTTCTTCTCTACCTGGATTCGGAGGGACGGCTGATTGGATTACTCCAATATCACTGGGACCCGGAATTCGAGTCCGCATTCATTGACTCGGCTATTCTGGCCAAGGAGCTCCGCAGCAGCCGGTTCTTTTACACAGGTCTGCGGGATATGGTCACATCTGTCCGGGAGGACTACCCTGAAGGGCAATCCTTGTATTTCTACGCTTTAGCCACTAACCGGTACACCAACAGGCTGTATCAAAAGTTTGCCGAGTTCGCAGAGGTCAGGGAACGGAATGGGCGGAAGGAGAATCTGTATACCGCAGACATGGCCCGTTTATCTAAGTATTTAAAGCTGCAATGGTAAGCACGAATGACATTTGAAAGGAGGTGATCCCGTATGATCCCAGTAGGCAATTTCAAAGAGGTTAAAAAAGGAAGCGGCTTCGGCAGAATCGTAGACGTTCTGAAAAACAATGAACAAGCAAGAGTAATGACTGCAGCATCCAAATAATTGTTCCCCCGGGAGGGGTAGAACGTACTGCACAGCAAGAAAAACAATGCCGATCATCCGGAAAAGTCCGGGTGATCGGCATTGTTTTATGCAGAAATTTCTTTATCCAATTGTACTCATTTATAGTTTAGAATAGGTAAAATGATTGTTAAAGGAGTGTTATTATGGCATTGGAATTCAAAGTCAACGAACCGCTGCTGCCTGAACAACTGGCTGAGGTATTTAGATTATCGGGGCTGAAGCGTCCTTATAACGATTTAGAGCGCATGGGGAAGATGATCGATCAAGCCGATGTCCTAATTAGCTGCTGGGATGGGGACCGGGTCGTAGGAGTAGCACGGGCCATCACCGATTATTGCTACTGCTGTTATCTCTCAGACTTGGCCGTTGTCAAAGAGTACCAGAAGAGAAATATCGGTAAGGATCTGGTGCAGCTCCTTCAGAAGACCTTAGGAGACCAAGTATCTATCGTACTCTTGTCTTCCGAAGAGGCCTTGTCCTTTTATCCTCAAATCGGCTTTGAACAGGCAAACAATGCGTTTCGGATCGCCCGGAAACATTAGCTACACTTTGAACCCGACAACCTCCTGAAACCATAGGTTCACCTGTGCGGTCTCCTCGGTCAGAAGATCCAGATAGACGGAGGTGCGGTAACCGGTCTCCTTGAGGCTCCTGCCTGTAATCTCGGCAATCCGGTTCAGGCGGTACATCAGGGTGTTGGTATGAATATGGAGAAAAGCGGCCGATTCCTTCAGATTACCGTCCAGCGACAGGTATACGGCGAGGGTCCTCAGCAAATCGCTTTTATGCTCACGGTCGTGCTCCTTCAGCGGATAGAGCAGACTGCTGCTGCGGGTCCGGCTCCGCTTCTGCTCCAGAATAGCCGGAAGATAAGCCCAGAACCCGATCTCCTCATAGAGCAGCAGCTCACGTGTATGATAAGGGAGGAGTCGCTTCATATCGAGAATCTGTAGCCCTTCCCGGTACGCAGCCGCCGCTGAGGTATATTCCTGGTATTCAGAACTACAGCCTGCGGTAAGTGTGCCCGTTTCTCTCTGGCCCAGATCCCGGAGCAGCCCGTGCAGGAATGAGGCCAGACGCTCCGTTCCTTCCACCGGAAATACGGAGGAGAACAGGATAATCAGCCGGTTCTGCTCGGCCGTCTGGAACAGCAGCCGCTGCCCGCTATAGGTGTCCATCACCCGGCGGAAGCTCTGCAGGAAATGCTCATCCACCGGCCCGCTGCTCTCCAGCACCCCGATGTAATAGCTCTGCGGCAGCAGGACCGATCCGGCCTCCGCCTCCTGGCGGATTCGGACTTCGCTGTCATAATGCGAGGTCAGCAGCTTCCAGAAGAAGTCCTCCAGAGCCTTCTCCTGCTTCGTCTTCCAGCCGCGCTGCTTCAGCAGATACCGCCCGGCAATACCGGCAGCCTTCTCCACAATCTCCTCCGCCTGCCCTGCGGTAAGATTGCCCCGGTCCACCACCCAGATATAGCCCAGAATCTCCTGCTGGTGCTTGATGCACATGGCCAGCCGCGGGCCCAGCCCAACCTCCATCACCGCAGGGATGCGGATCGGATGGCTGCTGCTCTCCAGCTCATGCATAACTCCCTTTTTGCGCAGTCCGATGATAACGGTGTTCGGCACCTTTTTGCCAATGATGGTCGAGATCCGCGCCGGATCGCTCTCCGTCTGATGGGAGCTGTACCCGATCACATGATGGTTGCTGTCCTCAATCGTCACCTGGGACTGGAGCGATTCACTTATCGTATCCGCCAGGGATTCCATACTGTCAAAAAAACGGTCAAATGATGGCTCTGTTTGTGCCAATGCTCCCACCTCAGCCTATAAATAGCAGAATAAGTGATTACATTATAGTACGCCGCCTGCCGGTTGCCTATAGGAACACACCAGATTTGTGGAGGAAACCTGACATCCCATGAAGAATTTGCGTCAAAAGCAAACGGGTGTGGAGCGATAGCTTACATGGATCGTGTGGCCGGCCCGCTCACCCTCGACGTGCCCATTGTGATCGGTTTTCCGATTATATTCGGCCCGCGCACCCTTGAAGTGCCCATTGTGATCGGTTTTCCGATTACATTCGGCCCGCTCACCCTCGAAGTGTCCATTGTGATCGGTTTTCCGATTACATTCGGCCCGCTCACCCTTGAAGTGCTCATTGTGATCGGTTTTCCGATTACATTCGGCCCACTCACCCTCGAAGTGTCCATTGTGATCGGTTTTCCGATTACATTCGGCCCGCTCACCATAAAAAAGCCCGGTGATCGCTCACCGGACTCCATCTCTGTCTTTTTTGTTGCCCGTCTGCTCTAGCCGACTTTTCTGTCTATAGTTAGATCAGCGTAAACTCCTGCTCTACAGCAGCTTCAACCGTGAAGTATTCTTCCCCAAGCGCTTCGGCTACGGCCTGGCAGGTGATTTTGCCGTTGGCTACGTTGACGCCGCTCTTCAGGCCGGCATCGTCTTCGATCGCCTGGAACACGCCTTTGTTGGCAATTTGCAGGGCATATGGAACGGTGACGTTGGTTAGGGCGATGGTCGAGGTCTTGGCCACTGCGCCCGGCATATTAGCTACCGAGTAGTGCAGTACCCCATGCTTCTCGAAAACAGGGTTATCGTGCGTGGTCACCCGGTCAATCGTCTCCACAATCCCGCCCTGGTCAATCGCCACATCGACAATGACGGAGCCCGGCTTCATCGTCTGCACCATGGCTTCGGTCACCAGCTTGGGCGCCTTGGCACCTGGGATCAGAACAGCTCCAACCAGCAGGTCCGCTTCGGCAACCGCTTTGGCGATGTTGTACGGATTGGAGATCAGGGTGCTGATCTGCGCACCGAAAATATCGTCGAGCTGGCGGAGCCGGTCGGCGCTCAGGTCGATAATGGTCACCTCAGCGCCGAGGCCGATGGCCATCTTCGCCGCGTTGGTGCCGACCACGCCGCCGCCGATAATGCTGACCTTGCCGCGGCTTACTCCGGGAACACCGGAGAGCAGGATGCCCTGTCCGCCGTAGTTTTTTTGCAGGAATTGGGCACCAAGCTGTACAGCCATACGTCCGGCTACCTCGCTCATCGGGGTGAGCAGCGGCAGGGTGCGTCCATCCACTACTGTCTCGTAGCCAATGGCGAACACGCCTTTGTCTTTGAGGGCGGCAGCAAGGGCCGGCTCTGGAGCCAGATGCAGATACGTGAAGAGAATCAGACCCGGACGGAAGTAGCCATATTCGCTGGACAGCGGCTCCTTCACCTTCATTACCATTTCAGCGGCTGTCCACACGGCGGCAGCTTCTGCAACCAATTCCGCCCCGGCTGCGGCATACTCTTGATCCGGAAATCCGCTGCCTACACCGGCTCCCGCTTCAACAAGTACCTTGTGGCCTTCGGCTGTCAGACTCACTACACCTGCCGGAGTAATTGCTACCCGGTTTTCATTGTTTTTGATCTCCTTCGGTATGCCAATAATCATCTCTCATCGCTCCTGTCTGGTATGGTTCTCTTATGTGAAGAATCATAACATACAGGCTTCCGCTGTATTTTGGGTAAAAAGAAAAACATGAACTGACATGATTGTGTTTTTACACAATAGAACGATTCCCTGCACTATCGCCGTTCTTACCCTAATCCGGGGAGTGAATTGTAAAGTTATGTTCCATATTCTCCTGTTTTTTGTTCCTTCTGACGCTTCCGGCCATCTGTTATTCTTGAGTTGCAAGCTTATACAGTATACACACAGGGAGGTTGTCGCTTTTGAATAAGAGCCGTGTTATCGCCGGAATCACTTCACTCGTGCTGATCATGGGATTGGCCGCAGGCTGCGGGAACAGCAGCAATACATCTTCAGCGGGCAACGGAAACTCTGCCACAGGCAAGAATGCGCCGGTAACGCTCAAAATGTGGGGCGGCGTCCCGCCGGAATCCGGTCCGCAGCAGGTCGTGGACAACTGGAATAAAGAACACCCCGATATTCAGGTGGAATATGTACGCTATGTTAATGATGATGACGGCAATCTGAAGCTGGACACGGCGATGATTACCGGCCAGGATGTGGATTTGTTCGTGAACTATACGCTCTCCCATACCGCCAAGCGGGTGGAGTCGGGACTGGCGTTGGACCTCAGCACCTTCACCGATTACAACATTGAAGAGAAGATGGGTGCGGACACTGCGAGCTGGAAGATTGACGGCAAGTTCTACGGCGTTCCGACGACCAAAAGCTCCTATTTCGTCGCCCTGAACAAAGACGCCCTGGACAAGGCCGGCCTGCCGGTTCCGAAGGAATGGACCTGGGATGAGCTGCGCGAGTATGCGAAGAAGCTGAAGAACGGCGATTCGTATGGTTTTATTCAGAATATGGAGCCCTTCGTGGACCCTCTAGACTCCGTACTGTCACAGGACGGCTACACGAAGCCGGATGGCACCTCCAATCTGGATCATCCGCTGGTCAGACAATGGCTGGAGACGCTGAACGGGATGATGCAGGAGGATAAGACTACACCGCCGCTCGGCGAACAGTTGACCTCCAAAATGCCGGTAGAGCAGGTATTCCTCAGCGGAGAGGTGCCGATGCTCAATATCGGGGCGTGGCTGCTGCGCAGCTCGAATAACTTCACCGACTTCCCGCGTGATTTCAAAATCGCCTTCGCACCGGTACCCCGGCTCGCAGAAGCTGCCGGTGACTACGTAACCCGCGGGGGCCTCGGCGATTACATCTCCATCAACGCCAAGTCCAAGAAGCAGGAAGCGGCCTGGGAATTCCTCAAGTGGTATTCCGATGGCGGCATGGCCCCGATGGCAGAGGGCGGAAGACTCCCGGCGTCCAAGGATGCCAATCAGGAGGATGCGCTCAAGAGCCTCATCGGCGATAAAGGCGACACCTATGATCTGGATTCCCTGATGTACGTCATGTTCGACAACAAGACGCCGACCTATGTCCGCAGCCTGCCGCAAGAAGTAATGGACCTGCGCTCACAGGAGTACGAGAAATACTTCCTCGGCTCGCAGTCGCTCGACCAGACTCTGCAGGCCATGGCAGCGCGGCATAACGAGTATCTGAAGCAGAAGAAGTAGCGGCTCGGAGGGAGATAGCGAAGATAACGGAGAAGGCGAAGAAATAGAGAAATGCAGTTTGCTTGAGTTTCTTGAGTGTGCTTGCGGACTGGGATGCGCTTATTTGGGCAAAACGCGCTATTTTGGAGGCTACGCGGACTCAGATGCGCTTAACTACCATTTTCCCCCTCATTTCCGGTTACCTGGAGGGATATAACGGCCTCTGAGTCCGCACACCGGCATAAAGCTGACTTTTTCGGCAAATAAGAGCCTGTGAGTCCGCCAGTCTGTCGGTCTGTCGATTCGCCAGTCCATCAGTCCGCCGAACCATCAGTCCGTCAATCCACAAACATAGCCGGCACAAGCATCCAGGGACCCTCATTACCGCTCATACTGGCAGATCGCTTATAATCAGGGAGGAGGGACTTCTTTACAGAGGAGGAATGAAAATGCTCAGAAGCTTCAGATCCTTTGACAGGACCATCATTATAGGCGGATTAGTATCGGCGGGAGTCATGCTCCTGGCTGGCGTGTTTCTTCTGCTTGCGCTGAAGTACAACATCATTCGTTTGAACTGACGTCTTATGCCCCTGCATACTCCATGAGGTCCCTTACCAGGCGGAGCGGATAACCATCCGCTTCGCCTTCTTGCGCTGTCAAGCCCCCCGAATAGAACAAAACTATGCATTTTCGCCATCCTCCCGTGCCCGCTGGAACAAAACCATGCAATTTGAAATATCGCCAATCCGGCGGAGGGATTATGCTATAATCTAGCATATCAACTGGCCCGGACCGGGCAGGTTCAGTCAGGCTTGGAGGTGCTTCCCTGTGTCACAGCTGCTGCGTATGCTGATCCCCCAGAAGTTGAAATACCGGCTGTTCGCTGCGTTTGTGTGCCTGATTCTGCTGCCGTTCGGCGCACTGAATGTCTATAACTATCAGCGTATTGAGACGCTGGTCCAGAAGAAAATCAGCCAGCAGAGCCACTATCAGCTGGAGCAGATGTACCGCACGCTGGAGGACCAGATCAGCATCGCCTTCAAGACACTGCTGTTCCTGAAGCAGGATGACACGGTGAAGTCCGTACTTCTCCATCCTGAGCAGCGGAATGAGCTGGAGAATAAGCGGCTGATGGAGAATATTTTCAAGAACCTGAACAACAGCTTCTTCCTGTATAATCCTTCGGTCTACTTCATGATTCTGGACTTGACTGAAAGCGCATACACCTCATACCCGCCTAAAGATTCACTGGTCTACTCCAAACTGCGGGCCAATCCAGGATTCGACCGGAAGCAGATGGATAACAACTCCTATCACTGGGTGCCTAATGATACGAACTACGTACTGCGCGATGTCTCTACCAGTGCCTACCTGCTGTCCTTATACGCCTATCTGGAGGATGCCCGGAACCAGCCGTACGGCATGGCCCGGATCAGCATTGATTATACGTACTGGCTGCGCTCCATCCACAAGCAGTCCGACCTGGAGCAGCAGTATTTCCTGATTACCCGCTCTGGAGAGGATATCTCCCAGTCGGTTCCGGGCAGCCAGCTATCTGACAAGGTGAAGGCAGGCTTCGCCGGGCAGCCGGGACAGCAGTATTTTATCGACAAGGACTCGAACGCCCTGATTAATTATATCTATGTGGAGTCGCTGGACTGGTATATCGTCAACCGGATTCCGCTGTCGGTGCTGTTCGTGGAGATTGAGGGGCTGAAGCAGCAGTACTTCCTTACGTTCCTGGTGCTGACGAGCATCTTCCTGATGATGACCTTCGTGATTGCTACGACCATTACGCGGCCCTTGTCCCATCTGCAGAACAAGATGAAGGCGGCGGTGCAAAAGAACCTGAAGATCCGCCTGCCGGAGCACAAGTTCAGCGGGGAGATTCTAGAGCTGACCCGGACCTTCAATACGATGCTGGACGACACCAATCTGCTGATTCAGAAGCTGAAGGCGGAGGAGCGGCAGAAGGAGGCGGTGCATTTTCAGATGCTGCTGGCCCAGACGAATCCCCACTTCCTGCTGAACACGCTGAATACGATCAAATGGATCGCCATCCGCGAGCAGAATGAGGATATTACGAACATGACCCTGTCGCTCGGCAAGCTGCTGGAGGCCAGTCTAAATACCGATAAGGATCTGATCCATCTCAAAGATGAAATCGGGCTTGTCGAAGCCTATGTCCATATTCAGCAGGTCCGTTACGCCCACAAATTCGACTGTACCTTCACATATGACGAGGACATTCTGTATGCGCTGGTGCCGAAGCTCAGTCTACAGCCGCTCGTGGAGAACGCCATTATTCACGGAATCAGCAGGCTGCCCGGCCACGGCCTGATTGAGCTGAACGTCCGCCGCGAAGAGCACCGGCTGATTGTGGAGATCAGGGACAACGGCGTAGGCATGGAGCAGACCGGAGGCACCAAGGCTCCGCGTAAGCGTCCGGGCATCGGGCTGAGTAATATTCAGGAGCGGCTGCGGCTGTTGTTCCGGGAAGAGGGGCAGCTTGAGGTGCTCTCTACCAGCGAAGGCGTTACGGTCCGCTTGATGCTGCCGCTGCTCCTGTCCACACCTTACGGCAACGAACATCCGGCTTGAGACGCATAACTACGGGAGGGATTACACATGTGGAAGGTACTGCTCGTGGAAGATGAGGTATTCGTACGGGAAAGTGTCCGCGAGATTATCGCCTGGGAAGAGCTTGGCTTCACGGTCAGCGGAGAAGCGGGCAACGGGGCAGAGGCGCTGGAGATGATCCGCGAGGATGCGCCCGATCTGGTGATTTCGGATATCGTCATGCCGGAGATGGATGGCGTCGAGCTGCTGCGCAGAACCCGTGAGGAGGGGATTGATTCCCGCTTCGTCATGCTGACCTGTATGAATGACTTCGAGAATGTGCGGCAGGCCATGGAATACGGGGCGTCCAATTATATTCTAAAGCTGTCGATGAGCGTGAATTCACTCCGGGACACGCTGCGCAAGATCAGCGGCGAGCTGGAGAAGAACCGCAAGGTTGAACCGGACAGCCCTCAGGAATCCACCCCGCCACCGCCGGCCCATGAAGAGATTACGAGCCACCCGGAGATCCAGAAGATCCTCCACTATCTGCATGAACACTACGCTGAGGATATTACCGTGAAGTCGATGTCCCAGTATGTCATGATGGCCGAGAATTATGTCAGTACCCTGTTCAAAAAGAAAACCGGCCACACCCTGATCCACTATCTGCACCGTGTAAGGGTAGATCAAGCGATCCGGCTCCTGACCGGCTCCGATCTGCCGGTCTATGAGATCGGCAACCGGGTCGGCTTCGTGAGCGATAACTACTTCATCAAGATCTTCAAGCGCCTGACCGCGCAGACGCCCAGCCAATACCGACATCAGCAGCGGGAGAAGCCGGATCGCCTGAGCCTATAGTCTGCTGTCCATACAGCTATTCTAGCGGCATTCCTTACGGGAATGCCGCTTTTTGGTCTGCACACGGATAGAACATAACTAAGACCGGAGCGCCTGCCGCCGCTTGTGTAATTGTATATTTCTGTGCCATGAAGTGGGGGGTTTTGTTCCTTATCGCCCTGAAGGACGCTTGCTATGCTTGTAATGTACTTATTAAGACCTGAAGGAGTGGGCTACTGTGAAGGCAACCTGGATGCGGCGCCAGCAGCTGCTGGGCTATCTGTTTATCGGGCCCAATATGATTGGCGTGATGCTGTTTTTTATCATACCGGCTATGTATTCGTTCTATCTCATGTTTACAGATTACAAGTTTATGAATCCCAATACCAAGTTCATCGGGCTGGCGAATATCCGGCGGATGCTGGGGGATGAGGTCTTCTATATTGCCATCAAGAACACGCTGCTGTTCCTGGTCTCTGTGCCCATATCGATTGGGCTGGCGTTCCTGGTGGCAGTCATCCTGAATCGTTCCGTCTATCTCAAAAAGCTGCTCCGCGCCCTGTACTTCATGCCCTACATTACCAGCGGCGTAGCCGTAGCCTTCGTCTGGATGCTGCTGTTTCACCCGAATAACGGGCCGGTTAACGGCATTCTCCGCTCTATGGGCATCGACAATCCTCCCGGCTGGCTGTCCACGATGGATACGTCCATGTATGCGATTGATATCATCTGGATCTGGTTCATGCTCGGCTATAACATGATTATCTACCTCGCCGCCTTACAGGAAGTATCCGGCGAGCTGCTGGAGGCAGCCACCATCGACGGTGCCCGCACCTGGCAGACGGTCCGCAGCATTCTGTGGCCGCTGGTGAGTCCTACTACTTTTCTGCTGCTGATTACCGGGCTGATCATGTCGATCAAGCAGTTTGGCATCATCCAGGCGATCACGCAGGGCGGTCCCGGCAACAGCACCACCGTATTATCTCTGTTCATCTATCAGAATGCCTTCCGCTATTACGAGATGGGCTATGCATCCGCGGTCTCCTGGGCCCTGTTCCTGATCATTCTGATCTTCACCGTGATTCAATGGCTGGGCCAGAAACGCTGGGTTCACTACTAAGGAGCTGAGAATATGAATAAAGCCGCCGTTACCAAAATCATCGCTACCCTAATCATGCTGTTCTTCAGCATCGTCATGATTGTGCCCTTCCTCTGGATGATCAGCACCTCCTTCAAAACCCCATCCGAGGTATTCCGCTATCCGATCCAGTGGATTCCCGACCACTTCAACTGGAGTCATCATATTAAGGTGTGGTCCGGCCAAGGCAGCTTCGTGCCTTACTATCTGAATTCCCTTAAGGTCGCTGTGCTTAGCACCATCGGGGCGGTCGCCCTGTCCGCCTTGGCGGCCTACGGGTTTGCCCGAATTGAGTTCAAGGGACGGAACACAATGTTCCTGGTCTATCTGTCGATGATGATGGTTCCTCCGCAGGTGCTGTTCGTGCCCAAATTCATCATGTTCGACTGGGCCGGCATCTATAACACCCACTGGGCGCTGATTCTGCCCGGCATGTTCACTATCTTCGGCGTGTTCATGATGCGGCAGTTCTTCCTCTCCGTTCCCCATGAAATCTCGGAGGCCGCCTTCATCGACGGTGCCGGCCATTTCCGCATCTTCTCGCGGATTATCCTGCCGATGGCCAAGCCCTCGCTGGCGACACTGGCGATTATCGACTTCTCCTGGCACTGGAACGATTATGAGAACGCGCTCGTCTTCCTGATCGACCAGGACCTGTTCACCGTTCCGCTAGGGCTACAGAATTTCATCCTGGAGAACAATGTCGATTACAACGGCATGATGGCCGCCGCAACCGCCGGGATCATCCCGATGATCCTCGTCTTCCTGCTCGGCCAGAAGTACATTATCGAGGGAGTGGCCAGCTCGGCGGTGAAGGGGTGACGGGGCGAACTCTTCAATTCAAGTAACTGATTGTATTTCCTGCAATAGAACACGCATTGCCGACCGTAAAATGAGATTCTATTGTATTTCATACATTGGAATGTTGTGATTTGACTGAAACGCGGTCTTTTTTCAACATTCAATTGTACGGAATACAATAGATCCTATTTCGAAGCCTTTTAGACAGCATTCTGTTGTACAATGTGCATTTGCTATCGTTCCTACGCCTTCACCGCCACCCAGCCGTCGATCAGATAAGCGCTGAAGAACCGGGATATGGCCGTGAACCCGGCCTCCTCCAGCAGCTTCTCTATCTCTGCAGCAGGGAGCGGATGGGAGGTGACCCCGAACGATTGCTCGAAGGTCTGCCACTCCTCCTCCGCGATCCCATTACCAAGCATATGCAGCCGCCAGCCTGCCATCTGCAGCTCCCATGCCGGAGAGCCGGGCACTCCGCAGATGGCGGACATACACAGCGGCGCGCCCGGCTGAAGCCGTGCGGCAATGCTGCGGAGCAGCGCCAGCTTGTTCTCCCGCCCCTGCACGAAATGCAGCACCAGCATACAGGTTGCTGCATCATACAGCGCATTACTGCTCCACGCGGAAAGCTCCGTAAGGTGCAACCGCACTCTGTCGGGCAGACCCGGCAGACCCAGCAGACCTGAAGCCTCCAGCCGCTGCTTAGCAGCTTGAAGCATACTATCTGAGGTGTCCAGGCCGGTGAAGCTCCAGGCCGGGTGGCTCAGGCCCAGCTTCAGGATCTCCTGTCCCCCGCCTGCTCCCACGACCAGCAGCTCCGGCTTCTCCCGCTCGTCCAGCCGCGCAGTCAGCAGCGTATCCATCAAGTCATATTGCAGCGTGTATCCAGGAATTTTGCGGCTGATATTCTGTATATACTGATCTCCGTCGGCCTGCTCCCATGGGCTGTCTGCCCCGCTTATGTTGTCTCTCATTCCATCCCCTCCGAAAGCAATAATCGGTACATAACCCCAACAGGTCATGTACCGATTATCAAGTCCGGACGCGGAAACCGCCATCCCACATAGCTGGGATCTATAGCACTGGCCGCTCATACCAATACCCCGGTATCCCCCGTTCCAGCCGCATCAGCGCCTCCAGATAATAATAATCCCCCCAGATGGTGTAATCATCCGGCGAATCCCCGGCTCTGGCCGAATACGCGCCGTGCTCCAGCAGACCCTCAGCCTGAGCGCTGCCATGAGTCGAATAACGCTCCGCCAGCGCTCTCACCGCCGCCTCCCCCGCCTCCTCGAAGAAGCGGCGCTCCGGGTCACCGGCATCCAGCTGCGCCGCAATCTCCAGCAGCCCGCAGGCGGCAATGGCCGAGGCCGAGCTGTCACGCTTCGTTCCCGGTTCAACAGGAACGTCAAAATCCCAATAGGCGACCCCATCCTCCGGCAGATGGGCCACGAAGTAACGGCCCAGCCGCTTCGCCGTCTCCAGCATCTCCGCGCTCTTCAGATACCGGCTGATCAGGGCGAAGCCATAGATGCCCCAGGCCTGACCGCGCGTCCAGGTCGACCCGTCCCTGTAGCCCTGATGGGTGCCGCCCCGGATAGCGTCTCCGGTCACCGGATCGAAGAAGAACGTGTGGTAGCTGGAATCATCCCCGCGTACCAGGAAGCGGCGGGACTTCAGGGCATGAAGCTCGGCCACCCGCCGGTAGGCGTCATTGCCGGTCTGCTCATGCGCCCAGAGCAGCAGCGGCAGATTGAGCAGACAGTCGATAATGATCCGCCCGCCGTTGACCGCATCGCCCTCCCGTCCCCAGGCCTGGATCAGGCCGGGCCCTTCGCGCCAGCGCTTCATCAGCATGTCCGCTGCCTCCAGCGTAAGCTGTCTGGCCCCTTCATCCCGTTCGATGATCCACCGGGCCTTGGAAGACAAAGAGTACATGAAGCCGATATCATGATGATCGAAAATAATCTTGTGGTCCATCCGGCGGCGGAAGCTCCGGACGGTGCTTAACGCCTGCTCGCGGTAGAGCGGATCTTCACTGTACTCGGAGCACAGCCAGAGGATGCCGGACCAGAAGCCCGCCGTCCACTCCGTATTATCATTCAGCGTATAGTGCTCATCCCCCGCACTCACATGGGGGAAACGGTCCCCGAATCTTGTAATATTGCGTTTCGTTACGCGAAGTGCATCCTCAATCGCTTGTTGCCACATGTCAGCATAGCCTCCTTGTTATACTTGATCTTGCTGGATCAGCCGGCTGGCCTGTTTATACTGGCCCGGAGTGATCCCCTCATATTTCTTGAACACCCGGATGAAGGAATTGCTGTTCAGGAAGCCTACCCGCTCCGAGACCTCCTGAACCGTCAAATCATCCGCCTGTAATATCCGCTTCGCCTCTTCAATCCGGTACTGGTTGATATAATCAATGACATTGGTGCCGGTCTGTTCCTTGAAATACTTCGAGACATACGTAGGATGGAACCGGAAGCGTTCCGAGATGTGGGTTAGCCCCAGATTCACATCATTGTAGTTCTCATGAATGAATTCCAGCAGCTGCTCCTTCAGCTCGGTGTTGTGGGAACGCTTGCGTTCATGCACCATCTGGCAGACCGTCTCCAGAATCTGCAGCAGCTCGGTCTCCATCTCCTCGAAGGTCTCACAGGCGAACAGCCGCCGGATCAGCTCATTGCGCCGGGTCAGCTCCTTCTGGTCATCGGTCTTGATCTGCTCCGTAGCCTTCAGCATGGTCCCGATCAGCTCGAACATCAGGCAGCGGGCCAGCTCTACGGACAACGGCTCCCCGGCAAAATTAGTCATCAGAATCTCATTCATGACCTCGGTAGCGCGGGCATAGTTGCCTGTGGCAATATAATTGACCAGCTGACGCTCCAGATCGAGCGGATAGTACAGCTCCTCCTTGGGCTGGCGGATGCGGTCCTGGTCAATGATCTGGCCGATGCCGAGAATCAGCCGGTATTCCAGCGCCTCCTCCGACTCCCGGAAGCAGGCGGCGATATCCGCCAGGGACGTATGGACACTGCTGATGCCCACCGAGAAATAGATCAGGAAGCGGGACTGGATGAAATGCTGCGCCTCTCCGGTCGCCCGGATCAGGTGCGGAATGGCCACCGCCGTATCCCCCCGGAGATTGACCAGCAGCGCGATCCGTCCATCCATTTCGGCGGAATAGACCGGACCGGCCGGCCCCAGCAGCTCCTCCAGCACATTGGTCAGGATCAGATGGACGAACTGGCGTTTCTCCTCCTTGTCCTCCGGGGCCCGTGTGCGGAACAGACCCTCATAATTCTCTATGTGTACCAGCAGGACCGCAAAGGCATCGCTCTCCAAAGAAAGGCCCAGACGCTCCATCTCCCCGGCAAGCCCCTCTCCCGGCTGTACCCGTCCCTTCAGCAGCCTCGCCAGGAAGCTGCTGCGCACCATCGTCTGCTGCTCCTTGAGCCGCGTGGCGAACTGGTCCTGCTCCTCCCAGGCCCGGGTCAGCACCGTCTGCAGGATGCCGAACTCATCATCCGGCTGCTCCAGCTTCCCCTTGACCTTGTCGGAGATAATATTCATAATCCGGCCCAGCGGCCGGTAATTCCGCCGGGTGAACCACCAGGCGGCGACACCGCCCAGCAGCAGGACCGCGGCCACACCGGCGAAGGTGATGCTGCGGATGACCATCAGCTTCTTGGCATAGATCCGGGTCGGCACGACGGAGACATACTGCCAGTCCTCCACCTTGGAGGAGATCTGCGAGACCGTCACGGATTCTCCGTTCCAGTCGGCTGTGCCGGTCCGTCTTCCGCTGTCCTTGTTCTGCTGCAAATATTGCTGAATGGTGTAAGGGGTTTCAACAGTGCCTGTGGAAAAAAGCGTACGCCCGTCACGGTCCAGAATGAATACAATACTCTCCGGCTCCAGCCGCACATTGTTAATCGCCTGCTGGAACCGTTCCGGGTCGAGCATGACCACAAAGGTAGCCGGGCTGTCCGGCGACACCTGAACCGGATAAGGCTGAAGGTAGACCAATGTCTCCTCGATGCGGAGGTCCTCGCTGAGGACTTTCATTTTGCGGAAGGCGCTCTGGTCTGACTCCTCCATCAGCCTGGTCCACTCCGGCCCGCTTACCCCGGTCCCCTCATAATAAATCTCATACAGCAGCTTCTTGGACACCAGCGAGGAGGAGGACAGCGCCACATCCGCAGACTTCACATAGATATACAGCTCGCGGATGAGCCCGTTCCCGATGCGGATCGATTTGAGGTTCTTGATCAGGTCCAGCCCCATCAGCCGCCATCTGGCATCCTGCTCGGACGCATGGTTAATGAAGCTGCTGAGCTGGGAGTCGGCCATAAGCTGGCTGCTGATGCTGCTGATATCCTGAATCTGGCTGTCGATCGTCTCCTGCACCTGGGACAGCAGCACCATGTTAGAGCGGTTCACCTCTTC
Source organism: Paenibacillus piscarius (assembly GCF_022234545.1). Taxonomy (GTDB): domain Bacteria; phylum Bacillota; class Bacilli; order Paenibacillales; family Paenibacillaceae; genus Paenibacillus_AQ; species Paenibacillus_AQ piscarius. The sequence goes on along the minus strand of NZ_JAIEUI010000003.1, from coordinate 145,690 downwards.
CTTCAGCAGATTGCGGGATTCCGCAAATACAGCAGCCCCGATCGCAATAGGGATGAGCAGGATGACCAGATAAGAGAGGCTCCAGGACAGCAGGATGCTTTTCTTTTTCATGGCGCTCCTCCTCCTTGTTCATGATGTGGGTCCAGTGCTGGTGCGGCTCCGGTCTATTCCTTAATTGCGCCGATCATGACGCCCTTCACGAAATATTTCTGCAAAAACGGATAAATAAACAGAATCGGCAGCGTCGCCACCATCACCGTTGCGTACTTCACACTTTCACCGATCGCTTCCTTATCGCCCATGGCGGCCGAGGTGGTCATCGAATCCGTGCTGTTCTGGATCAGAATCTCCCGCAGCACCAGCTGAAGCGGATACAAATCACGGTCGCGGATATACAGGATGGCGCTGAACCAGGAATTCCAGTGGCCCACCCCGTAGAACAGAATCATAACCGCAATGACCGGCATGGATAAAGGCACCACAATCCGCCACAGGATGCGCAGCTCCCCCGCCCCGTCAATTCTGGCCGATTCCAGCAGACTCTCGGAGATTCCCTGAAAGGCTGTACGCATAATGATCAGATTATAACTGCTGACCAGCCCCGGCACAATCAGCGCGAGCAGGTTATCCCCGAGATGCAGGGTATTGTTAATCAGCAGGTAAGTCGGAATAATGCCGCCGTTGAAGAACATGGTGAACACAATGGCCAGCATGATCGGATTGCGCAGCATGAAGCTTTTGCGGGAGAGAGTATAGGCCCCCAGGATGGTAAAAAGCAGATTGAGCGCCGTGCCCAGCACCACGATCACCAGCGTATTCCGGTAGCCGGAGAGAATGCTCGGATTACTGAGCACCAGCTTGTAGCTGTCCAGATTGAACCCGTCCGGGAGCAGCAGCAGCCCGCTGTGGGCCATCAGCCGGTTAGAGTCGCTTAACGAGGCATTCAGCACATGCCACAGCGGATACAAGGTGATGATAATCAGCAGGACCATGAGCAGCACGTTGAGGCTGTCAAACAGCTTTTCCCCTATTGTTCGTTTAATCGTCATGAGAATCCTCCACTTAGAACAGCTTATTGTCGGATACCGCCTTGGAGAGACGGTTGGCGCCGATGAGCAGAATGAAATTGACCAGCGACTGGAACAGGCCGACGGCCGTCGTATAGCTGAACTCTGCACTCTCGCTGATCCCTTTGCGGTAGACGAAGGTGGAGATAACATCCGCTGTATCGTAGACGTTCGGGTTATAGAGCAGGATCACCTTCTCGAAGCCGATCTCCATCAGCCCTCCTATGCGGAGAATCAGCAGAATCACAATCATCGGGATAATCCCCGGCAGGGTAATATGCCACACCCGGCGCAGCCGGCTGGCCCCGTCCACCATCGACGCATCGTAGAGCTCGGGATTAATTCCGCTGAGCGCCGCCAGATAGATAATGGTCGAGAATCCAAGCTCCTGCCAGATGGAGGAGGCCGTATAGATCGTGCGGAAATTCCCCGGATCACTCAGCAGCGCGCTGCTCTCCCCGCCGAAGAACGTAATGATCGAATTGAACAGCCCGTCACGGGCGGAGAAATCGACCACCATTCCGCAAATGACCACCAGGGAGATAAAGTGGGGGATATAAGAGACCGTCTGCACCGTACGCTTGAATATCTCATGCCTCAGCTCATTGAGCAGCAGCGCCAGCAGGATCGGGGCCGGGAAGCCGAACAGCAGCTGGTAGAAGCTGAGGATCAGTGTGTTTTTGAGCACCCGCCAGAAATAATAGCTCTGAAAAAAATCACGGAAATGCTGCAGCCCCACCCACTCACTGCCCCAGATGCCTTTGCCGACGGTATACTCCTTGAAAACAATGACCGCGCCATACATCGGCAGATACTTGAAGACCAGAAAATACAGAACCACGGGGAGTGCCATCCAGTAGATCACTTTATTCTGCTTGTAATTCAGCCATACCAGGGACAACTTCGAGGTCACAAGTCTCCCTCCTTTCTTCTGCAGGACCAGCCTGCGGGGCAAAAAGCTCAATCTGCCGCTCCGCAGGTGGCCTTCCTCCTGATTTATCTTGCGTTGTAGCGGTCAACCGCCGCCTGCTGAATTTCAATCGCCCGCTTCACATTGAACTTGCCGATCTGGGCTGTGAACTTGTCGAAGTTCTCCAGCGGCTCAGCGCCGATAACGAACTTGATGAACATTTCATCGCGGTAGGTGGTGATGTCGCTCATGATTTTGCTGTACTCACTGGATTCCTCTGTAGTCAGGCTGACGGGCGGAAGACCGACCTTAAGCGTATTCTCACTATATTTGGAAAAGAGCGTTACCGCATCCTTCTGTTGCTGATACTGGTAATACTGCTGGTTGTACCGGTCGTCATCCTCCCCGACAAACGGATAGTTGGCAATGAAATGCTTCGCCATCGCCTGAACCACCGACAGTCCGTCCGGGTTCTTCAGAATCTCATCCGTGTAGGTCGGATACCCGTCCTTCATCGTGTACGTCACGCCTTCTACGCCGAAGTTCTTCAGCATGTGGCCTTCTTCACTGAAGAAATAATCCAGCGCCTTCACGGTCTCCTCCGGGTGCTTGTTACTCTTGGTGATCGTCGCTCCGGCACCGCTCCACTCCCAGGACCGGCCGGTGAACATCGGCTCATCGCCCTTGTGCACTACGGGGAACTGGACAGCCGTAAGGTTAGCCTCAGGCTCCTTCTCCTGCAAGGCAGGCAGATAACGCCCGATGCCGCCGCCGATGTAGGTGAAGAAGGCCCCGGCCTGGCCGCTTAGAATCTTGGCATCGAAGGTCTTCTGATCATTAGTGGCGAAGTCCGGATCGATCAGCCCCTCCTGATACCAGCGGTGAAAGGTGGTCAGGAACTCCTTGAATTCCGGCTCAACCGGTCCGAACGCCACCTTGCCGTCCTTGAGGAAGATCGTATTCGTGATGCCGTAGGCCTCCAGGAAATTGGCGGCGGCCGGGCCCATCGTCGTCAGCTTGGGCGGAGCGCCGTACAGGAGAGGGGCGGTGACGCCCTTCTTTTCCTTGAAGGCCTTCAGCACCGTCTCCCATTCTGCAATCGTCTCCGGCTGCTCCAGCTTCAGCTCATCCAGCCAATCCTGGCGGATGAACATGCCGCCGAAGGTCTTGTATTTGCCCAGCCGCAGATGCGGGATGGCGTAGATGTCGCCGTTATCCGCTTTCAACTGCTTCGCCACCTCGGGATTCTCGTCCAGAATCTTTTTCAGGTTAGGTGCGTACTGGTCGATCAGGTCGTTCAGCTTAATGATGCTGCCGTCCGTGTACAGCTTGGAATAATCGCCATAGACGAACATCACATCCGGCAGCTTATTGGACGCCAGCATGACGTTGAATTGCTCCGTCTCTGCCCCGACGGCCGGATGCTGGAATTCTGTTTTAATGTTGGTCTTCTTTTCCCACTCCTTGATCGCCGTAATCTCACTCATATTCTTCAGCGTAATTGAGACATTCGTGTTCAGCGACGCCCAGATCGAGATGGGTGTCGGCTCATCTGCCGCTGCTCCCTCTGTATTCTTGTTGCCATCCGCGCCGCCCGAGCAGCCTGCCAATCCGCCTATCGCCAGCAACAGGCTGGCACCCAACAGCATCCGCCTTCTCCAAGCTTTTTTCATCCTTGTCATCTCCCCCATCTGTTCGTAATCGATGTGCAGCTGCCGGAGGTGCATGAACGCAGCGTTTGCGATTCTGCTGCGTTTGCGATTCTGCCGCGTTCGGCCCTCCCGCTCATCTAACTTAACGTGTCCGCCCCCGCCTTGACTATCTCCCATTCTTGCCGCGATATCGATATATTGCTTACAGCCTGTCCAGCACAGGAATTGTATACGGATGTTGAGAAATTGGGATTGATTCTGTGTAAAGAGATTGAGCTAAGGAATTTTTGCGTTTTGGGATGAGCCGTGGCTCCAGAGAAGTTTTGGACTTCCGGCCGCTGTTGTATTTGAATTTCTTGATTGAAACCGATTCTCGCGGTAGAAATCCAAATACAAAGGCGGACGCTACCGCTCCTACAGTTCCAAAATTCCCCTCCGCCACTTTTCCCTTAACTTTATAGCTAATTAACTTAACCCAGCCGGCCAGCCCTGCCCAGGGGAGAACCATGTACCGCTCGCATCCGGCAGATTCTTGTATAGTTGTGCTCCACATTCGCTCCCTTTGGGCTGTATCAGGCCCGCGCACCATCGCGCCAGTACATTGTAATCGGTTTTTCGATTACATTTGGCCTGCACGCCGCTCCCGGTCCCATTGTAATCGGTTTTTCGATTACATTCGGCCCGGCTACCCTCGCGATACCAAATGTGTTCGGTTTTTCGCATACTATCGGCTCGCTTGCCCTCGTGAAGCCAAATGTTGTCTTGTCATGACTGTTTTTCGCATACATTCGGCCCGCGCGCCTTCACCAACACGAAAAAAGACACCGGTCAGGTGTCTTCATCACCAATCTATGGATTTCGCTTAGCCTTGCATAACTTAATTCCCCGCCGCTCAGGCGCGGGACAGCAGCGACAGCACCGTCTCCAGCACCACATTCACGCCCATTTCACAATCCTCGTAGGAGGTGAGCTCTTCCTCGCAGTGGCTTTTGCCGTTCACGCTGGGGACGAAAATCATCGCCGCCGGCAGAAATGAGGCCACGAACTGGGCGTCATGCCCCGCGCCGCTGGCCAGCTTCCGGCTGCTGTAGCCCAGCTTCTGCGTGGCGTCAGCCACCAGTCCGCAAATGTCCGGATCGAACCATACCGTATCGCGGCCCCACAGCTTCGTCTTCGACACGCTGCAATCCAGCAGCTCCCCCGGCAGGCCGTGAATGACCGCCTCGACCTCCCGGACCACGTCCATATCCTTATGTCTCGCTTCCACGGTGAAGATCACCTTGTTCGGAATCACGGTATGGATGTTCGGCAGCACGTTCATCCGCCCCATCGTGTAGACTAACTCAGGATCAAGCACGGACAGCTTGCGGCGCAGTTCCGCAATAATATCCGTGGCAGCAAACAGCGCATCCTTCCGCATATCCATTGGCGTCGTCCCAGCATGATCCGATTCCCCGGTTACTTCAATCTCATAACACACCATCCCGACCACACAATCAACCAGACCAATCTTGAGCTTCTCCTTCTCCAGCACAGGGCCTTGCTCGATATGCAGCTCCAGATAAGCCGCCGCTTCCCTGACCCGGTTCTCTGCCTCCCCCGCATAGCCGCTGGCAACCAGCGCCTCGCCGAAGCTGACGCCCTCCGCGTCCTTTTTCCCCAGCATGTCCGCCTTATCGAACTTGCCGGATAAGACGCCCGAGGCCATCATCGACGGCTCAAACCGCGCCCCCTCCTCATTGGTGAAGTTCATCACCGTGACGGGCAGCCGGGGCTGAATGCCATGATCCACCAGGGTTCTTGCTACCTCAAGACCGGCAATTACGCCAAGCACGCCATCGAATCTGCCGCCCTTCTTCACCGTATCCAGATGCGAGCCGATCACGATTGGGGGGCCTTCGGTACTTCCGGCAAGGGTGGCATACATGTTACCCAGATCATCCACCTTCACGCTCATGCCCAATTCCTCACAGCAGGAAGTGAAATAGCGGCGCACCTGCACATCCTGCTCCGACAAGGACAGCCGGGTGACTCCGCCCTTGTCCGTTCGCCCGAATTCCGCAAAAGCCTCAATCGTATTCTTCAGCCGCTCACCGTTCACCAATAGTTGCTTCACCTGCATCGGCTTATTCCCCCGTTTCCGCTGATATGGAATGATTGCTATCCTTATATGTTAACGAATTCCCCATGTTTGTCATTTGACAGATTGTCAAAATTATAGACCGGTTAATTTCCGTTATGTGCTGGCACCTGCGGGGAAGTCTGATAGAATATGAGACGTCAGGATTACATATCGCGAAATGAAAGGGGTAGAAGTATGAACACTATTTTACGCAGCGGAGCGGCCGTGGCCGAGATCCGTTCACTCGGCGCTGAGCTGGTCAGCTTCAGAAGAACCGATACAGATACTGAATATATGTGGAGCGGAGACGCCGCCTATTGGACAGGCCGCTCCCCGGTGCTGTTCCCGATGATCGGAGCAGCCGCAGGCGAAGCCATCCGGGTGAACGGACAGGCGTATCCGCTGGCCCGCCACGGCTTCGCCAGACGCAGCGAATTCACGCTGGTAGAGTCCAGTGAGACACAGGCGGTCTTCCGCCTCTCCCACAGCGGGGAGACACTGGCCAGCTATCCGTATCCGTTCCGTCTGTATCTCACCTATACCCTAAGCGGCAGCACGCTCCACATCGGCTACCGGGTGGAGAATCCCGGTGATGGGGAGATGTTCTTCCAGCTCGGCACCCATCCGGCCTTCAACTGCCCGATCGGAGGAGAGGGCAGCTTCACCGACTATTATTTGGAATTTGAGCAGCCGGAACGCCTGGAGCGGCTGTTCCTGAACGAGAATGGCCTGATCACTCCAGGCAAGAGCGAGGCCATGCTAGACGGGGACAACCAAATGCCGCTGAATCATGAGATGTTCGCGCATGACGCCTTAGTCTTCCGCAATGTCCAGTCCAAATCGGTTACCCTGAGAAGCAAGCAGTCTGCTAAGAGCGTAACGGTCGCCTTCACGAACTTCCCTGATCTCGGCATCTGGCAGCCGAAGAATGCACCGTTCGTGTGCATCGAGCCTTGGCATGGCGTGGCGGATATGGAAGGCTTCACCGGTGATATCCGGGAGAAGCAGAACGTCATCACCCTGCCGCCGGGCGGCGAGTTTACCAGCGCGCTGGCGATTACATTTAACTAAACTTCAACAGGCGAAGGCCGCAGTCACCTCCAGGGTGCTGCGGTCTTTTTGCTGCGGAGCGGGTGCTGAATCGCGGCCTTTTCCCAGGCAGCTTACGCCCTTCTGCGGATGATAAGTACACTAAAGTAGTATATACAACCTTTTGACCCGGATAGTAAGATATTCACAACTCAAGTGACGCGAAGACCCTTGCACAATACAGCAATAAGCTGCGATTGCATTCTCCCTGGAAAGGAAGTGACTGCTCAAGTGAAGCCAGAGATCAGTATTATTGTGCCGATCTACAAGGTGGAATTGTACCTTAAGAAATGTGTGGATTCGATATTAGCCCAGACCTTCAAGGATTTCGAGCTGATTCTGGTCAATGACGGATCGCCTGACGGGTGCGGTGACATCTGCGAGGCCTATAAGGCGCTGGACCCCCGGGTAGTCGTGATCCATAAGCAGAACGGGGGGCTGTCCGATGCCCGGAACTATGGAATTGAGGTGGCAAAAGGCAGGTATATCGGGTTCGTGGACAGCGATGACTGGATCGGGCACGATATGTATGAATCCCTATATTCCCTGATTACCGCCCATGATGCGGATATTGCCGTGTGCGGCCATGTTGAGGTTATGGACGATGTGCCGCTTCCGAAGAGCTTCACCCATGAAGTCCACGTCTATAATAACGAGCAAGCCCTTGATAAGCTACTGGAGGATACCGAGATTCAGAATCTGGCCTGGGATAAGCTGTACAAGGCAGAGCTGTTCACCCACGTGAGATATCCGGTCGGCAAGTACTTCGAGGACATTTTTACCACCTACAAGCTATTCCTCCAGGCCCGTACCACGGTCTCGCTCGACTCCCCCAAATACATGTATCTGAAAAGAAGCGACAGCATCACCGGCGCGATGAACACCCGGAAATATTATGACCGCTTCTGCGCCGCACTGGAGATCTACGAGACCATCCGGGAGCAGAATTATCCGGTTGCCGAAGAGATCGCACTGTGCCGCACCGTTACTGAAGGGATCGAGCTGTGCAATTATCAGATAATTACCGGCGAGAAAGCCATGAACAAGGAATATCTGGTTGAGCTGGGCGGGTTCCTGAACAAGCATATCTCGAAGATTCTCCGCAACCGGAAGCTCCGCCGGGAGATGAAGACCGCCTCCGTGCTGATCATCACCAGCTCTACCATCTACAAAATGCTGTATTATTCCAAACTCCGCCTGAAGGGAAGTAATATGATATGAGCCAAGCCCTTGAGAAGATCCTGCCGTTGTCCTTCCGCAATTATGTAAGCAACATACCCGTCTATCAATACTATAAGGGCTATCTGAGCTACCGGAATGCATATAAAGGCAAGACGAAAGCTATCTACGTTGTCGGCTCACCGGAGCATGACAATCTCGGCGATCATGCGATTACGTATGCACAGATGAACTTTTTGCGCAAAGCTTTTCCTGACTATACCCTGATTGAGATTGTCGCCAACCGGCTGATGCATAACATGAAGTGCCTGGAGGAGTTCTGCACCCCCGAGGATATCTTCGTGCTTCAGGGCGGGGGCAACTTCGGAATTGAATATTTCCGGGAGGAAGAGGTACGCCGCAAGATCATCTCCGAATTCCCCAATAACAAAATCATCGTCTTCCCGCAAACCATCTACTTCGGCGATACCGAGCTGGGCCGCGCGGAATTCAAGAAGACACAGGACCTCTACGGTTCCCATAAGGACCTTACTCTGGTCGCCAGAGAGGCAACGTCGTACGAAATTATGAAAGCCGGTTTCAGAAACAACGCAGTGCTGTTAACACCGGATATTGTCATGTCGCTGGACATCACGGAACCGCAGAAACAGCGCCACGGTGCGCTTCTGTGCATCCGGGCCGACAAGGAGAGCATCTTCGGTGATCAGGACAAGCGTACCATTGAGTCGTATACCGCGAAGCATTACAGCAGCATCACGTTCACGGACACCTGTATTGAGCGCCCTGTCTCTGTACAAGACCGCGATATGGAGCTGAACACGTTGTGGGATCAGTTCAAGGGGGCGGAGGTTGTGATTACGGACCGGCTGCACGGGATGATTTTTGCCGCGATTACGTCTACACCTTGCATTGCCCTTGGCAATTACAACTATAAGGTTGTAGGCAGCTATGAGTGGATCAAGCATCTGGGGTTCGTGAAGTTCACGAACAAGCTGGATGACATCCCTGGGCTTCTGGAAGAGCTAAAACAGCTTGAATACCCGCGATACAATAATGAATTCTCCACTGCGCATTACAGCCAGATCATTCAGGCCATGTCGGGCAGCCCTGCTGAGGCAGCGGCGGCTTCATCCATCGTGACCGCTTAAGCTGTAGCAGCTGACATTCTCCGTAGCGAGGAAGCGATCTGTGTGAAAACCAATATTAAACTTGCCGCCATCATCACCTATGCTTCCGTATTCCTGGGCGTGATTATCTCCCTGGGCTCGACTCCCTTCATCGTATCTACCCTGGGAAAATCCGAATACGGATTGTTCTCCCTGGTGAACTCGATCATCGCCTATATTGTCCTGCTGGACCTGGGCTTCGGGAGTGCGGTCATCCGTTTCAATGCCAAATATATCTCTGAGAATGACGCCACCGGCCAGCGCAATATCAACGGGATGTTCCTGCTGCTGTTCTCCGCGATCGGTCTGGTCTCTTTTCTGGCCAGTCTGATTCTGGTGCTTAATTTCGGCTCGATCTTCGGCAGTCTCCATGAGAAGGAATTAAGCATTCTGAAGCAGATCTTCATCATTGCGGCGGTGAATGTGGCGGTGTCGTTCCCGCTGAACATTTTCAGCTCGATTATTACGGCTTATGAGCGGTTCGTCTATCTCAAAATCATCAACCTGATCCGGGTCGTCCTGTCTCCGGCCATGATGGTGCTGGTGCTGGTGTTCGGCTTCAGATCCACAGGAATGGTGACGGTCGCGCTGGTGCTGAATCTGGCGATCGGTGTGCTGAACGTGGTATTCTGCCGGACCAAGCTGAACCTGAAGGTCCGCTTCCACGGCTTCGATACCAAGCTGTTCAAGGAGATCTTCAGCTATTCATCGTATATTCTGCTGTCGTCCATCGCCTTCCAGATCTATACGAATGCCGACCCGCTGATCATCGGGATGTTCCTGGGAGCGATGCCCATCGCGGTCTTCGCTATCGCTGCCCAGCTCAATACGTATATTCTTAATTTCTCGAATGTCCTGGCCAGCTTTTACCTGCCGAAGCTCACCAAGATGATCGTCAAGGGAGCGGATCAGGCGGCCCTGATGCTGGAGCTGGTCAAAATCGGGCGGATCCAGGCACTGATCGTAGGCTATATCGTCTCCGGGTTCGTGATCTTCGGACAGAGCTTCATCCTGATCTGGCTCGGCGAGGGCTATAGACACGCCTATACGATCGCCCTGATCATCATCATCCCCCAGATCACCTCAATTGTGCAGTCGCTGTTCGCCACGATGCTGGAAGCGATGAATATGCACCGGGTGAAGGCGTTCATCTATTTCTCGGTGGCCGTGCTTAAGGTCGCCTTGACCTTCTGGTTCATCCGAATCTGGGGCATTACGGGCTGTGCGGTTGCCACGGCCATCGGGATGATTATCAATGTGTGTCTGAATAATATCTACTATAAGTACAAATTGAAGTTCGATATCCTTCACTTCTGGCTGCAGATCCTCCGGGTATTCACTCCGGTGGTCGTGCTGACTGTGCTGGGCATCTTGCTGCTGAGCTTCGTCAGTATTACGTCCTACCTGTATCTCGGCCTGTATGTGGTCCTGTACTCTCTCATCTATGCGCTGACCATGTGGCTGTTCGGCCTCAATGCGGCAGAGAAGCAGATGGTGGCCGGACCGGTACGCAAAATAGCACTGCGCGGTCAGGCGCAGGGTTCCCGGTAATGTTATTAGGGGCAGCCCCAGGCCAGCTTATGGCTTGGGGCTGCCCCTGTGTAGGCTAGAGCGTCTTCAGCCGCTCATCCAGCAGCCGGAACATCTCTCTAAGGGCGGTCTGGTCCGCTTCACCGTACAGATCGCCGATATTCATCTCATAATAGCAGGAAGCCTCACCGGTCTCCTTCAGCCGCGGCGTCAGGCCGATGCCGGTCTCCTTGTACAGTTCAATTAGCACCGGCGTAAGACGTTCCTTGGCTATCGCGAAATGCACATGGAACATATTCGAGACCGGAACCTCTGGCAGCGTGGATACCTTATGACAGCTATTGAACAGGGCGGCCAGCTCCTTGGTCTGCTCATAATACCTGGCCATGTTGCCGATTCTCTGCCGGTAGTAATACCGGGCAGGGACAATATAGGGATAGAGGCTGATCAGGTCGCCCCCGTGGCGGCGTTTCCAGATCTTCGAGGTCTCCGTGAAGTCCCGGCTCCCCGCTAAGATCGCTCCGGCAATCCCTCCAATGCCCTTATAGAAGGAGACATATACGCTGTCAAACAGCGCGCAGACCTCAGCCGCCGTCTTGCCATAGTAAGGCAGCACCTCGAACAGCCGCGCCCCGTCCAGATGGAGCTTAATTCCCTGCTCCCGGCAATAAGCTGATATGGCCTCCAGCTCGACATATGCCGGAAGCTGCCCGCCGATCTCGCGCTGCGGCAGCTCCAGCAGCAGACAGGCCACCCCCGGCCCCATGCTCTGCACATCCTCCAGGGTGATCAGGCGGTCTGCACTTCCCAGTAGTATCGGCTCCAGATGGTGCAGCTCCTTCAGGCCGTCCTGCTCATGAATTTCCAGATGGCATAGCGGGTGATACGCCACGCTGCGGCTGCCTGCGCGGTCGCTCCAGATCCGCAAGGCGATCTGCTGGGCCATCGTGCCGCTGGGGAAGAAGACGCTGCTCTCTTTGCCGAGCACCTCCGCCATCTCCGCCTGGAACTCCTCAATTACAGCGCCGCTCCCGTACATGTCTGCAGCGAGCGTATCCTCCATTTCCGCCAGTGCCCGCTTCAACACGGCGATGTCCCGCGCCCCGTGGCCTGCCAGTTGTACCTGCGTCTTGCCGAATGCCTCCATTAGAGCCTTTTGCATATCCATTATCTTCACTCTGCCTCCTTCTCATTAGGCCTTCATCTGCATACTTCCTTCAAATCATATCATTTCTCTTCAAAATAACCGATTTATCCGAATGTTCACATGATATTCCTCTCCATCAGGATGAAATAAGTTGACTGCTGTGCTACAATATTGGAATTGCAAAGGCAATTGCTTAGGGAGGTTTACAAATACACCATGCTCATTATTGGTATCGCCGGCGGGACCGGCTCCGGCAAGACCACGGTCGCGCGCTCCGTCATTGACCGTCTTGGTTCTGACAAAGTCACATTCATATCCCAGGATAACTACTATAAAGACCATTCTTACCTCAGCATGGCCGAACGCGGTGCGATTAACTATGACCACCCGCTGGCCTTCGACAACGACCTGCTGATTGAGCATTTGAATTGCCTTAAGACCGGACAAGCGGCCTTCGCTCCCGTGTACGATTTCACCATCCATGCCCGTTCCACCGAGAAGACAGTGAGACTTGCTCCGAACAACATCGTGATTCTGGAAGGGCTGCATGTGTTGTCCGACGAGAAGCTGCGCGAGCAGCTCAACATCAAGGTGTTCGTAGACACCGATCCCGATGTGCGCATCCTGCGCCGGGTGCTGCGGGACATCGAGGAACGCGGACGGACGATCCGTTCGATCCATACACAGTATCTGACCACGGTGAAGCCGATGCACGAAGCCTTCATTGAGCCCTCCAAAAAGTACGCGGACCTGATCATCCCGGAAGGCGGGCAGAATCAGGTCGGGATCGAGCTGCTGTCCGTGCTGACTGAGAAGTATCTGTCCGGCGATCACCAGTGGAATTAATCATCGCACCCGCTAATGTTGGTGCAGGAGCCGTCCGGCTAGGCCGGGCGGTTTTTTTGCTGTTTCGGGGAGTATATTGTAATCGGAAAACCGATTACATTGGGCACTGCGATGTCCGCAATTCCAGTGTAGGCAAAAATCCAATAAGCAACCAGTCGCCCGCAGGTGAGATGTTCCTATAATCGCGCTCAAAGTCACATTACCTCACACATAACATCTGTACACATTAGGATTTTCATCATTTTCAGCAAAATAGTCAATTTATATGTTATATTTTCTGACTGATAGCGCTTTATTTGCGAAATAAAGGGTTGATTATTTCCGGATCATCCTCTATGATTAGTTCAACGGCCGGCTATAAAGTTAAAGCGATTTAACTTTAATTTGTTCATCTTATGGTTGGCTATAATTATTATAGTTGCCCGTTATAATCATTTTAGCAAATTGAAACTTTTATTTATCCGAAAAGTTAAAGCGCTTATACTTTTAAGAAGAAAGGCTGGTGTGTTCGTGATTAAGAGTGAGAGCCGGCGGCAGACGTTCTACATGTATCTGTTCATCTCCCCGTGGCTGATCGGCTTCCTGATCTTCGCCCTGTACCCGATCCTGTCTTCGCTGTTCTACAGCTTCACCGACTATGACATCATTCATCCGCCCAAATTCATCGGCCTCGCCAACTACACAGAGATGTTCCACAATGAGCTGTTCTGGCGCTCCGTAAAAGTCACCCTGAGGTACACCTTCATCAGCGTGCCGGTGCAGCTGCTGCTGGGTCTGGGATTCGCCCTGCTGTTGCATCAGACCCTTCCCTGGCGCGGCTTTTTCCGGACAGCTATGTATTTTCCAAGCATGGTGTCGGGTGTGGCCATGTCGCTCCTCTGGTACTGGATCTTCAATCCGCAGATCGGCCTCTTCAATTATATGCTCTCCTGGTTCGGCATTGACGGTCCGGCCTGGCTGATGAATCCCGATACAGCGCTGTATGCCCTGATCATCATGTCCTTCTGGACCGCAGGCTCAGGCATGATTCTCTTCCTCGCCGGTCTGCAGGGGGTCCCGGCCAGCCTGATCGAAGCCGCCAATCTGGATGGGGCAGGACGCTTCCGCATTTTCCTGAATATTACGCTCCCGATGATCTCGCCTGTCCTGCTGTTCCAGCTGATTATGGGGCTGATCGATTCCTTCCAGGTCTTCACGCAAGCCTTCGTCATGACGCAGGGCGGACCCAATTACTCTACCTGGTTCTACGTCTACAATCTGTATACCAGTGCCTTCAAGGAATACCGCGCCGGATACTCCTCCGCGCTTGCCTGGGTGCTGCTGATTGTCGTCATGCTGTTCACGGCGGTCATTATGAGGCTGTCGCGCCGTTATGTCCATTATGAAGGAGGCAGCCGCCGATGAGTACCGTTAAGGCCACCCGCCCGCTTGGTCCGCCTTCCCGGCCGCGCCGGAGAATCAAGCCCGTTAAGATTGCCAGCTTCACCGCGCTGCTTGTTACAACGTTCCTTATGCTGCTGCCGCTGTTCTTCATGGTCTCCACCTCGCTGAAATCGAAACGGGAGATGCTGAAGTTCCCGCCGACCTTTCTGCCGGAGAGCTGGTCCTGGAGCAATTATGCCGATATTTTCGAGACGCTGCAGTTCGGCACAATGTACAAGAACAGCCTGATCATCGCCGGTCTCTCCGTACTGGGTACCCTGCTCTCTTCGGCGCTGGTCGCTTACGGGTTCGCCAGATACCGGGGACGCGGCAACAGCTTCTGGTTCCTCCTGCTGCTGAGCACCATGATGCTGCCTTATCCGGCCATTATGATCCCGCAGTTCGTGCTGTTCTCCAAAATGCAGTGGATCGATACCTTCCTCCCGCTGATTGTCCCTGCCTTCTTCGGCTCGGCGTATAACATCTTCCTGCTGCGGCAGTTTTTCTCCACGCTGCCTGAGGAGCTGTTCGATGCCGGACGCATTGACGGCTGCGGCGAGCTGAGGATGTGGCGGACGATCGCACTGCCGCTGTCTGCGCCGGCGCTGGCGACGGTGGCGATCTTTGCTTTTATCTACAGCTGGAATGACCTCTTGACCCCTGTGCTCTATCTAAGCTCGTCGGACAAATTCACGCTTCCTGTGGGGATGGCCTCCCTCACCTCATCGCGCTTCCGCATTCCGCCGTGGCATCTGCTGATGGTCGCCTCCGTCCTGGCGATGGTTCCGATCGTCACCCTGTTCGCCATTGCCCAGAAGCAGTTCGTCGAAGGCATCGTGCTGACCGGTATCAAGTAAGGCATCTAAGCAATTCCGGGCTACAACACTTGAAATCAGGAGGGATTGGACAATGAACAATATCACGAAAAGCAAGAGGTATGCATTGCTGTTGGCAACAGCCCTTACAGCATCAGTAGTCCTGGCGGGCTGCGGCGGAGGCAAATCGGCAGGTAATGTGGCAACCGGCAACAGCGGAGCCGGGAATACCGGCGGTTCGGGGGAGCAAGTGACGATATCCCACTACACCATTGATTCCGAGGACCGGACGTTTATCGAGAAGCTGATCCCCGAATTTGAGAAGGAGCATCCGAACATCAAGGTCAAGGTGGAGAAGGCCCCGTATGAGCAGTTCGACAGCAAGCTGCAGACGCTGATTGCCGGCGGTAATTCCCCGGATGTGACGAGCCACTACGGATACGGCGGTTTTGCCGAATATTACAACAAGGATATGCTGCTGGATCTGACGGACCTCATTAAGGAAGACGGCTTCAAGGCTGAGGATTACCATATTCCAGAGAATCTGATGAAAATCTACACTGTAAACGGTCATACTTACGGCATACCGGTCAATATGTACGTCACCCTGATGCTCTACAACAAGGATATGTTCGATGCTGCGGGCGTCTCCTACCCGCCAAGTGATTATGAAGATAAGAGCTGGACGTTTGACCGTATGGTGGAGGATGCCAAGAAGATGACACTCGTCTCAGACGATATTGCCAAAACACAATACGGTGTAGACTTCACCTGGGCGGAGCGGGATATGCGGCCGCTGTACTTCGGGGCAGAGCCTTACTCTGAGGATACCTGGACCAACGGCGGCGTTCCTTCCGAGACCCATTTCGACTCCCCCAAGGTCATTGCCGCGTATCAGAAGCTGTTCGACCTGGTATTCAAGGAGAAGGTGTCCCCGACTTCCGAGTGGAGTAAAAGCGTAGCCGGACAGAACGGTGACCCGTTCGTCGCCGGCAAGATCGGCATGTCGGTCGGCGGCTCCTGGAACCTCGCCGGGTCCAACGATTTCCCCTTCAAGGTGGGCGTAGCCGCTGTGCCCTGGGGAGGCAACGACAAGGTGCGCAGCACGCTGTTCGTCGATCCGCTGCTGATTCTGAAGGATTCGAAGCATCCGAAGGAGGCTTTTGAATGGATCAAGTACCTGATGACCACCGAAGTCCAAGAGAAGTCGATCGAGCTGAGCGGCGGCAATCCGCCTGTGAATACGGAAGCGGCTGAGGTGTATTACAAGCATTTCGACGGCATTGATCCGCAGGACGTGAAGAAGGTGTACGAGGGTGCGGTCAAATACGGCTATGAATCCTACAACCATCTAATCACTAACTACTCGCAGATTAACGATATGTTCATCAATGAGCTGCAGCCGGTCGAGACCGGACACAAGACGCTGGAAGAGGTCATGCCGGTGATTCAGAAGAAGGTCACGGAGATCATCAAGAGATAGCGGACCGGCCATTGTTATATGTTTAGCGGAACCCCGGTGTGAACTGTATACTGGAGATAGAACAAGAGTAACGGATAATCCGCCGCAAGGAGCGCTTGGGATGAAAGTGAGTATTTTTGATGTAGCCAAAAAATCAGGGCTGTCCGTGGTCACCGTATCGCGGGTATTGAACGGGGCCGGGACTGTGCGGGAGAAGAACCGCCAGAAGGTGCTCGACGCGATCAAGGAGCTGGATTACCGCCCCAATGCAGCGGCCCGCAGTCTGGCCAGCGGCAAGACCGGCATCATCGGCCTGATTGTAACGACACTGCAGGATTCCTTCTTCGATGCCGTGGTCAAGGAGCTGAATGAGACGCTGGCCCTGCACGGGTATTATCTGGCCATCTCCGTGTCGGATGGCATCGGCTCCGGGGAGAGCCACTACCTGATTCAGGAGGACCGGGTGGACGGACTCATCCTGCTCTCCCCGATTAATGAGGACCATTATATTGTCGAGCTGAAGCGCCGGGGCATTCCCTATGTGCTGATCGACAACCAGCTGCCGGAGAATGACAGCTACTCGATCACCATCGACAACTTCAAAGGCGGGTACGCCGCAGCACGCCACCTGCTGGAGCTGGGGCATACCTCCATCGCCCATCTCTGCGGGCAGGAGATGTTCCGCAGCACGCGCGAGCGGCGCGCGGGCTTCCTGCAGGCACTGCAGGAGCAGGGCCTTGCGCCGTTCGGGATGGTTCACGGGGAATTCGAGATTGCCATGGGCTATGACACCGCGCAGCGCTGGCTCTCAGAGGGCAGGCTGCCGGGGGCGGTATTCGCCGGAGATGACAATATCGCCCTTGGGGTGATCAATGCGCTGATGGAGGCTGGCGTAAGTGTGCCCGGGGAGGTTGCCGTCGTCGGCTACGACGACCA
This sequence comes from Paenibacillus piscarius, assembly GCF_022234545.1. Lineage (GTDB taxonomy): Bacteria > Bacillota > Bacilli > Paenibacillales > Paenibacillaceae > Paenibacillus_AQ > Paenibacillus_AQ piscarius. The sequence goes on along the minus strand of NZ_JAIEUI010000003.1, from coordinate 128,347 downwards.
TGATATCGCCTCCCAGCTTCGCCCGCATCTAACTACGGTGCGCCAGCCGGCGGACAAAATCGGCGTGGCCGCCGCCGACATGCTGCTGCGCCGGATCAGCGGGGAGATGAAGCGCGGCTCCAGCATCCGGATCGATCCGGAGCTGATTGTGCGGGAATCGACGAAGACAAAATTTTAGGAGTGACAAACCATTGGCTTATTATATGGGAATCGACGGGGGCGGCAGCAAGACCTACGCCCTCATATGCGATGAACAAGGCCGCATTCTCGGCAAGGGCAGGAGCGGCAACGGCAATCACCAGACCAGCGTAACGCAGGCGGAGAATAACATCCGCGAAGCGGCTGCCATAGCGCTGGCGGAAGCCGGACTGCGGCTGGACCAGCTCCGCCATGCCTTCCTCGGGCTGGCCGGGGCGGACCGCCAGACCGATTATAACATCCTGCATCCGCTGATCCGCCGGATCGGATTCACGGACTACACGATCAGCGGCGACCCGATGATCGGCCTGCGGGCGGGGACAGACCGCCCCTACGGGGTGGCCCTGATCTGCGGCACCGGCACCAATGCGGCGGGCCTGAATCCTGAGGGCCGCCACTTCCAGTGCGGCGGCTTCGATTATATGTACGGCGATTTCGGCGGCGGCGGCGCGCTGAACATCGAGGTGTTCCGCACGGTCATCCGGGCCTGGGACGGCCGCGAGGCCCCTACGCTGCTGACGGAGCCGCTTCTTAGGCTCCTCGGCTATGGGCAGGTGGAAGACATGTACAATGACTTCCTCGATCACGGGAAGCAGGTGCCGCTGGATGCGGCCCGCCTGCTGTTCCCGGCGGCGGCGGCGGGCGATGCCGCCGCGCTGGCGATCCTGAACCGCCAGGGCGTAGAGCTGGGAAAGGCCGCGGCTGCTGTTATTCACCGGCTGGGCATGGAGAAGGATACATTCGATGTGGTCCTGGCCGGAAGCCTGCTGACCCGGGGCGACCGCGGCTGGATTCGCGGTCCCATTGAGCAGGCTGTGCGCGAAGCGGCACCGGGGGCGGCGGTGGTCACCCTGTCCACCGAGCCTGTGGTCGGCGCCGTCTGGTCGGCGCTGGAGCGGGACGGGATTACCATCAGCCGGGATATGTATGAGACGATGCGTGCTTACCAGGAATTTGAGCGGATTCCAACCATCATCACCAGACAGGAGTGATTCATTGTGACAGCAAACCAAGGTCTGAAAATCGCCGTCATCGGCGGGGGTTCTTCCTATACCCCGGAGCTGGTAGAAGGCTTCATCCTGCATTATAAGGAGCTCCCCGTCCGGGAGCTATGGCTTGTAGATATCGAAGCAGGCCTGCATAAGCTGAACATCGTAGGCGCTCTGGCGAAGCGCATGGTGGAGAAGTCCGGCCTGCCGATTGAGGTCCATCTCACCACTGACCGCCGTAAAGCCATTGCCGGTGCGGACTTCGTCAGCACCCAGATCCGTGTCGGGATGCTGGATGCCCGGGCCCGCGATGAGGCAATTCCGCTGAAGTATGGCGTGATCGGCCAGGAGACGACCGGCCCCGGCGGCATGCTGAAGGCGCTGCGCACCATCCCGGTCATCCTCGGCATCTGCCGGGATATGGAGGAGCTGGCACCGGACGCCTGGCTGCTGAACTTCACCAATCCGGCGGGTATGGTTACCGAAGCCGTGCTGCGCTACTCCAAGGTGAAGAGCATCGGTCTGTGTAATGCCCCCATCGGCCTGATTAAGCAGGTATCGGCCAAGTATGACGCCGCCCCGGACCGGATCTATGCCGAGTTCGTCGGCCTGAACCACCTGCACTGGATTACCCGGATTGATGTCAAGGGAGAAGACAAGCTGCAGGAGATGCTGGAGGATACCGCAGGCTACAGTGCAAAGAATGTTCCTGCACGCGAGTGGAACCCGGAGTTCCTGCAATCACTGCACGCCCTGCCTTCTTATTATTTGAAGTATTTCTATATGACCGACGCGATGCTCGCGGAGCAGCAGGAAGCCGCCGCACAAGGCGGGAACCGCGCCGAAGTCGTCAAGCGTGTGGAGGAGGAGCTGTTCGCCATCTACAGCGACCCGGAGCTGAAGGAGAAGCCGAAGCAGCTGGAGCAGCGCGGCGGCGCCTTTTATTCGGAAGCGGCCGTGAATCTGATGCGCTCGCTCTATAGCGGCACCAATGATATTCAGACGCTCAATGTGGCGAACCGGGGCATTCTGGACTTCCTGCCGGACGATGCCAGCATCGAGGTGAACTGTGTCGTCACGAAGACCGGTCCCCTCCCGCTGCCGCTGACCAAGATTCCGCCGATGGCCAAAGGGTTGATCCATGCCGTGAAGACCTATGAGCAGCTCGCCATCGACGCCGCCGTCACCGGCGACCGCAGCCTGGCGATCCAGGCGCTGGCCCATCACCCGCTCGTGCCTTCTGTGGAAGTAGCGATCGCCATGCTGGATGAGATGCTGGAGGCGAACAGAGAGTATTTGCCGGCTTTTTTCGCTCAGGAGGACTAATCCCTTATCATTAACAAGAGCCCATGCAGACCGCAGATCATTCTGCGGCGCACAGGCTCTTATTTTACTTAACAATGGTATAGCGGTAGGTTTCGCCCTCAATCCCGAAGTCGGCATATAGCGGCTTGCCGCTGGATTTCACTTCATCAGGAACCTCGGCCAGGAAGACCAGCGTACCGTTCTTCAGCGGTCCAATCGCCGAGATATTGGTATAGGTGAAATCTTCACCGCCGTTCTTCTCCATCGTCGCGAAGGTGCTATACACATATTTGTTGTCATATGTAACCTCCACACCCGCTACTTTGTCCGCAGGAATGGCCTGGCCTGCCAGATTTTTCACCTTCAAGGTGATTGCCAGATAGGTTGTACCCGGTTCCTTGGCTTCATAGTAAGTGTAGAATGACCCCGGATTAGACGGAGTTACCGTCTTGCTGAAAGAGGTCTTAGTAATTGTGTATTCACCCGTCTCATCGATCACCAGTGGCGTGCCTTTTACGATCAGCTTGTAAACCTCCCCGGAATCAGCTGCTGAGGCGCTGCTCCCGTTATTAAGAAGCTTCACCGCCCCCTGCTCCTCCTCCGCTGTCACAGGCTTCACCAGGCTCTCTTTCAGCCTGTCATTCTCTTCCTTCAGGAACTTGTTCTCCTTCTGCAGCTCACCAATCTCTGTCTTCAGCTTCTCCATGCTCTCTCTGCCCGCGCCTGCTTTGTCCGAAGAACAGCCGGTAACCGTTACTGCGAGCATGGCGGCAGCCAGCCAGAGACCCCCTGATTTTATTTGCATAATACACCCCAATATTTGTATTCCAACCTTCCCCATTATAAGGCAAACCCTGCGCCAAAGATTGAAAAATATGTAACATTCCCGCAGCAATTGCCGAAACGAAATCAGGAAGGTGCTTCTTTACCCTCATTCCCGGTGCTGCTTGCGGTACTGGAGCGGGGAGCGCCCTGTAATCGCCTTGAACACCCGCCCGAAATGGGCAATGCTCTCAAATCCCGTCTCCGCTGCCACCCGGGTTATTGGCCACTTCGTCTGTGTGAGCAGCGTCTTCGCCTCGCGGATGCGGATGTAGTTCAGGTATTCCACGATCGTGAAGCCAGTCGTCTGCTTAAAAATCCGGCACAGATACGTAGAGCTGATGAAAAATTGCTCGGCAATCCCCCCGAGGCTCAGCCGCTCGCTGTAATGGTTGTCCAGATATTCGATAATACTGTAGACCCGGCGCTGCCCCTCGCTCTGCTCAGGCGAGACCAGGGCCGGCTTCGCCTTGCGTATGCGTTCCAGCAGAATCAGCAGTTGCAGCAGCAGCGTCCTTGTATATTCAGCGCTCCAGAGCTGCTCTTCCCTCTGTTCCTCCAGCATGGCATGAAGCAGATCGGCAATCCTTCCCTGCTCATGCGCGGTGGGCCGCAGCAGGAAGCTCTCCCCGCCGAATACGTTCATCCAGTCCGGACCGGGAGCCACCGGCGCCAGGTCGGCATCACTGAAGTTGACCAGCACACGCTCATGCGGCAGATGACTTCCGCCCGTGGTGCGGTGCAGATGGTTTTTGTTAATAAACACAAGGTCTCCGGCCTCCAGCGCGTACATGCGGTTACGGATATAGTAATGCCGCTGGCCGGACAGCAGATAGTAGATTTCATAGAAATCATGGAAATGGTCGGTGTCCATATTGAACTGCCCGATGCGCTTCAACTGCTCGATGTGAAAGATAGGCTCCATTCTAGTCCAAGCCTCCTGACAGGATAAAATATGCACACTTTGGAGAGAAAGAGACTAAATACCGATCACTTTCTGCATTTTCTATACTATAGAATAGAAGCAAACCTAAGTAAATGGAGTGATCCCCTTGTCCAAAAAGAAATACGCACTCGTCGGCACCGGCGGGCGGGCTGAATTTTTCTACGGCGCACTTGTTACCGCTTACAATGACACCTCCGAGCTGGTTGCCTTCTGTGATGTCAATCAGACGCGGATGGATTATGCGAATCATCTGCTTCATGATAAATACCAATACCCGGCGGTTCCCACCTACAAAGCCCAGGACTTCGACCGCATGATCGCCGAGACCCGGCCGGACTTCGTGCTGGTGACTTCGATTGACCGGACGCATCATAAGTACATTATCCGCGCGATGGAACTGGGCTGTGATGTCATCTCCGAGAAGCCGATGACCATCGATGAGGAGAAATGCCGGGACATCTTCGATGCAATCGAACGGACCGGACGAAATCTGCGGGTTACCTTCAACTACCGCTATGCGCCGCATAACACGAAGATCCGTGAGGTAATTATGGATGGTGTACTGGGCGAGATTCTGTCGGTGAATTTCGAGTGGTTGCTGAACACCCAGCACGGGGCGGATTATTTCCGCAGATGGCACCGCGACAAACGGAACAGCGGCGGCCTGCTGGTGCACAAATCGACGCATCACTTCGACCTGATGAACTTCTGGCTGGGGTCGCAGCCCGATACGGTTTTCGCCATGGGCGACCTGCGCTTCTATGGCCGGGAGAATGCCGAGAAACGGGGCATCACCGAGTTCTACCAGCGGGCGTACGGCAGCAAGGCGGCCGAGAACGATCCCTTCGCGCTGCATCTGGACCAGAATGAACACCTGAAGCGCCTGTATCTGGACGCCGAGCATGAAGACGGGTATCAGCGTGACCAGAGTGTGTTCGGCGACAATATCAGCATCGAGGACACGATGAGTGTCATGGTGAAATACAAGAATAAGACAGTCATGAACTATTCACTTAACGCTTATATGCCGTGGGAGGGCTTCATTATCGTGTTCAACGGCACAGAGGGGCGGATGGAGGTACGGATCACCGAGCAATCCTATGTCAATTCCGGCGGCGACAAAGCGGATGAAGGCGCACTGAACGGCATCAGCCTCATGATCTACCCGCACTTCAAGGCGCCGTATCGCGTAGAGTTCGAGAGCGGCAGCGGCGGACACGGCGGCGGCGACCCGGTGCTGCTGCGCGATATTTTTGGCGAAAAGCAGGCGGACCGCTTCAATCGCGCCGCCTCCCACCAGGACGGTGCCATGTCGATCATGACCGGCATCGCCGCCAACCGTTCCATGCGCACCGGCCAGCCGGTACGGATTGCGGACATCTGGCAGGGATAAGTAGCAGCGTAGGAAACATAGGCAGAGCAGATATACACACGTTGTCGCGGTGGTACTGAGTTGTGCGCGATATGCAGCAGCCCCCTGTCTCCACCTGGATGTGGGGAGAGGGGGCTGCTTGTGTTGTGGCCGGTTTTTCGATTACATTTGGACCGCGTGCCCACTCAGCGCCGAATGTGGTCGGTTTTTCGATTACATTCAGCCCGCGCGCCCACTCAGCGCCGAATGTGGTCGGTTTTTCGCATACATTCAGCGCGTCACAACAAAAAAGACCCTTCATCAAGAAGGGCCTTTCGTACATTGCTCTAAAGCTAGTATGCGGTCGAGAGGACTCGAACCTCCACGGTATTGCTACCACACGGACCTGAACCGTGCGCGTCTGCCAATTCCGCCACGACCGCAAAAGATGTAATGCAACGCAAGAAATAATATATCATGAATGCAGAAGAAGCGCAAGCTATTTCCCTAAATTAATTAATAGCCAGCAATTAAACCATGCAGCGCAGCATAGTTCAACCTGCAGTTGGTTCCCGGAATGTCCGCACTATACTCCAAGATATGGGTTATTCCAGCGGCTGAGATTATAATAGACTTACGACGTCGGAATCCAATTACGGGAGTTGTACCAAGCATGATCAATCAAGATAAAGTAGGCAAACGCATTGCCACTCTACGCAAAATGAAGGGTTTGTCTCAGGAACAATTAGCCGAACAGCTTCAGGTCAGCGCCCAAGCAATATCGAAATGGGAAACCGGGAAGTCTCTGCCGGAGACGGCTACTCTTCCCCTGTTGTCCGCAGCATTGGGCCACCCGATTGACAGTATTCTACTACCCCAGGAGCTTGCGGTCCTCTCCGCCATCTGCACGGACGGCCAGCAAGAGCTGGAGATTACCCGCCTGGTGAATTCGTATGTCAACTCGGACCGCCTGAGCCTGATGGCAGGGAACCATCTCTTCCCCGCCGCTTGGACTAATGACCGGCTGAAGCTGCTGCTGGTTACCTATGAGACACCTGCCGGTGTTTATTCAACTTATGTGCTGAAGGACCAGTTGCTCACCATCGATGCTGGATCTTCCGGCTATTCCGTCAGTAACGGGGAACTGCAAATCATTGCTGCGTATTATGGTAACGATCGGATGAACCGCAATGTTCTGGCCAAAATCAAGCATTACGAGCATTTCCGCTGGAATCAGTTCACCGCGACTCATGAGCTGTTCCCAAGCCAGATTGATAATGACGGCAACGATTATCTGCTCCTGGTCTACATGAATGCCGGAGGAATTCATGCGGTAAGCTGCGCGGAAGGTGAACGGATCTGCTACAGCGCGGACCGCAGCCTCCTATATCAGGCCGATTCACCTCGGAAGCAGCATATCGTGGAAGGCATCCAGCGGCTGGGCTTCGGCCGGAGCATGGATTGCTCCTGGGCAGGGGCAATGACGGTCTCCCTTGCCGCCAGAGACATAGAGACCACCTATGATCAGGTTATGGGGTATTCGGGGGCTTGCTGGAGAGTGGCTTTTGAACCGGTGTGGGATTACAGCTCTGCAGACGCGCTTGTGGTCTACGATTATTCTGTCCCCGCTTGCAAGGCTTATGGAATACAGGCCACCCGGCTAAGCCGGCTGGATCCGCAGCAGCGTGCCTCTGAGAAGCCCGCGATTCTGGAGGATATCCGGCAGGGCAGACTGCCCATTGCGATTAACCTCAGAGTAGCACCGGAGTGGGGAGTAATTACCGGCTACCTGGAGGATGGCGCAGTTCTGCTATGCCGCAGTTACTTCGATGATGAGACCTTCGCAGAGCTGGAAGACGATCCTGCTTTCCAGGCACATATGGAGGCGTCTCACGGGTATCTTCATGTCGATCATTGGCCTTACCGGATCATTCGGCTGGGCGAACAGACGACGGCCCCTTCCGCCTTGGAGAATCTGTATGCTTCACTCCGCTTGAAGCTGGAATCGATGCAGACTGAAGCTCCTGCCAACAGTTCTTATGCATCAGGCTACAAGGCACTAGAGCTGTGGAGTGAGGGATTACTGGACCATGCTTGGTATGCTGCAGCAGACGGGGAAAGCTTCAGCCGCAGGTTATCCGTCAATCACTTCTGCATGATGGCCCTGGCCGATGCCCGCCGGAGTGCCGCTGCCTACCTGAGTGAATCCCTGACGCTGGTAACTACCCAGCGTGAACAGGCAGCCTTGGAAGAGATGACTGGGATCTATGAGGAAATGGCGGTTCTGCTGGACAATACCTATCAGCATCTGCCTGACCCTGCGATCCTAAGCTCAAGCGGTGCCTCCTTCAGAGACAACTGGACAAACCGGCAACGGGAACAACAGGCTGAGCTGCTGGCGATGATTGCTTCGATGGAGCACAGGGCGGATACTCTGGCAGAAGTGGTGCTGGGCCCCGCCTAACGGAGTATTGAGGTACAATGGCATAACGGCTTAAGGAGAAGCGCCCGGCGCTTCTCCTTGAACCGGCCTGCTGCTCAGCTCAGGTCAGCTTATTTTACGGACCGGCCGCAGCACCGCATAGCCGTAACCCTCCGGGAAATGCCGCTGATAATCCTGCTTCTCCTCCTCGTCCCACACATAGCCCATAACCGCAGGATCATAACTCCAGGCAACTTCCTCCACGATCCGCATCACCTGTCCGTTGTCATGCAAGTAATCAAAGGGCGGGTGAAAAAAGACCAGATATTCCGACTCCGGGATATCCCAGCATTCCATGCCCTCCGGAACCGCCCCGTCGTAATCAGCCGCGACAAGGATACCATACAAGTAGCCTTTGCGCCCGTCCTGATAAAACCAGCCTGCCGTCTGGCCCAGCTGGCCGGGCAACGTATGATGCGACATGCTCTCCAGGGTTCCGGAGACCTCATCACAGTCATGCCCATTCTCCCAGAACCCGCCGTAGTTACTGGAATCGATGTCACGGATACCGATAAACTTATGCGCCGGTATGAATTCAAGCTTGATTTCTGCTTCCTGCAAATGTACCTGTCTCATTCTATCCCGCTCCCTAATCAGATAATGATAAGGAGAGAACACCTCGGCACGAATGACCAGCGGAATGGGCTGTGGAGCCTTGCGGTAAGCATGGGGAGTGAGCTTAAAGGCTCTAAGAAAGGCCCGCATGAACGCCTCCTGTGAGGAAAAGCCGAACTTCACAGCAATATCCAGAATACGCGTATCCGTGTCCCTAAGCTCCAGAGCCGCCCGTCCGATCCTGCGCTGCCAGACATAATCCCGCAGCGTCATCCCGGTCAGCGCATGAAATTGCCGGGTACAGTAATACGGCGAATACCCCAGCTGCTCCGACATCTCCAGCAGCGTAGGCGAAGCCGCCAGATCCTCCTCCACCCAGTCAATCATGCGCTGAACCATCTCATTCCATTCGTACATTGTTGTTCTCCTCCTCTCATTGCTGATTGTAGCAGAGGCCTAGAGTGCAGATATGATTTGAGTTGCAGTGTGTTAACGGTCTATTAAAAAGGACACCCGCAGGTGTCCTTTTTAAGCTTTTACTATGCTCGCTTCACTATTCGGTCTCTTTGGTTCGGTCTATCACTGTGAAGAAGAAAGGTTCACTCTCTTTCTTTAGTGTGCCAACAACCGTCACTTGATATTGCATATTAGGAGTAAGTTTAACTTCGATAACTTCATAGGAAGCCCGCTCACCGGCCATATAAAACACTCTGATTACCTCACCATCTTTAGTCTTAAGATAAACAAGCGATTCCCCTGATAGACCAGGGACATATACTTCTATCTTCGTATTATCACCATAAACCACACCAACGACTGTAGGTGTCGGAGTAACTGGTTTGCTGGCTACTACGACCTCAAAAGGCTTGCTAGGGAGTTTCTCGTATCCCTTAGCGGTTACATATAGAGTTTCTCCGGCAATAAGTTGCGAATTAAGATACATCCAAAAATTTTTAGAGGATGGACCAAAATTCTTTGACAGCCCCAAAATAGTTCCGTCTGCACGTCTGACAATGATGTCCGAGTCTCCATCAGATGTGCCATAGATTTCCCTATCATATTCATAAACAACTTTCGTAACGACCGGTTGCGCTGTTACAGCCGTAGGTGCCAGAACAGTAATGTAAGCAGGCTCGCTCTTTCTTTTATCTCTCGCCTGAGCATAGACCTTCAGCTTCTCACCAGCATGGAAAAGCGGGGAATTAGAATTACCAAGGTAGATATCAAACCTGCTATTATAGCTAGTAGCTATCCCAATTATTGTCCCATCTTCCCTGGTTAATGTTATATCAGCAGAAGATTCTTCTGTGGTGCCACTGATCCTATTGGTATCGTCATACACCACGCTAGTCACTACCGGCGCCTTAGTCTGCGGTCGTTCGACTACCTTCACCTCAAACCGCTGGCTGGACCAGCCGCGATCCGTGTACACGGTCACAAATAATTTATCATTAGCCTTCAGGTGTAGGCCTGGGTTCAATTCAAATAGATTAATATCAAAATACGTTCTGTATTTTTCGGCAGGACTGTTCAACTGCTCCCCGTTCTCAAGCTCAATTTTAACACTGAAGGAATCATAAACATTCATAATCCTTCCGCTGATATAAGGGTTATCCGTATAAGTAACTTGTTCAATTTGAATTTCAGGAGGCTTCTCTATAATCTTGATATCGGGCAGAACCAGATCCTTGCCTGCTTCAACTGTATATTCTGTATAATATCTATATCCGTTGAAGCTCGTGTTTAAAACATAAGTACCAGGCACCACATTCTCAAAAGAAAATTCTCCGCTTTTTCCAACGATAGCCGTATAATTCCCCCATATCGTCTTCGTTCCCGTTAAGAAGACAGGTAAATTATAAGCAGGAGCCAGCTTATTCTCCGTATAAGGCTGAATAAACAAACGCCCCGTTACACTTACATTAGCCTTAGGCACAGCAATCGCTTCAGATAACACAGGGCTTCCACCCTTATAAGACACGGAGTATACTGCCAGCTGCTCAGCCTCACTATTCGCTATCGAAGGAATTGTAAGTTGAACTGTTGCTTTATTGTCAAGCAGCGTAACCAAAGTCGCCTCAACCTTATGAAACTCACCATGATTGACCTGTTCAAGAATTGTGAAATCAGCAGCATCCGGTATGGTGTCCAGATTTCGGTTGAATTGAACTTCAACCACGCCATTGGCCGCAGTAATTCCGGTTACAGATAGCGCCGGTACAGGAGTCGACCCGTTCCCGCCGCCTGTACCCGGATCAGGAGAGCCGCCGCCACTACCGCCGCCAGGGCTAGGGTTAGACGAACCTCCCCCGCCTCCGGATGAAGGTGTAGCAGGTGTTTGTTCTTTTGGCAGCTTAGGGTCCGGTACGCCTTCCGACAGTATAATACCTTTGACTTGGCCCTCGCCGGAGATTGTCAGCTTACTCTTCATATCCAGTTGTTCAATCACGACATTCTTGTTGAAATTCAGGGTAGGAATGACCAGATTCTCTTGGATCAGCAGGTTAGCTATGCTGCCTGAGCGGACACTAAGCTCTTTAAGGCTGCTTCCAACAGTTACATCCTTGAAGTCTCCGGCAAGCACCACCGTCCGCTCTGACGATGCTCCAGGAAGCACGTTCACATTCACAAAACCATCGCCGGAAAGATCCTTCTCCTCCACAATCGCACTGGATAGAATTTGAATGTCCTTCACAACGCTTGTACCCTCGGCAACAACCCGCACCGTGCGATTCAGCCGATTCACAGATACCGTGTTTAGTTTGCTGTTCCGGATATGGACACTGTTACTGCCCCCGCCCTGGATGCGGGTTACACCGTCCACTTGAACCTGTTCAAGGAAGGCATCCCCATCGCCCACCTCTTTAGCAATGACCAGATCACCCCGGATATGCATATTGCGGAGCGTGACATCGGAAGCTGTAATTCTGACATTATGGTGTACAGTACTAACTGCATCCTTGCCAAAAGCACCCGCCTGATCATAAACCACTGTACTCAGACCCAGCGCCTTCTTGATAACCACCACAGCTTCAGCACGGGTCATATTACGCTGGGGCTGGAAGGCTCCACCGGAATTCTTGCTCATAATCCCCTGGTCCAAGATATACCCTACGGCAGGCTTGCTCCAGGCCGGGATAAGATTCGAGTCCTGCGCAGAGACTGCAGCAGTTGCCTCTGTACTGTCAAAGCCTAATATTCTGGAGATGATTACAGCCGTCTCCTGTCTCGTAATTTGCTTGTCGGGACGGAAGGTATGATCGCTGAATCCGCTGATGTATCCTTGAGCGATCGCTTTCTGTACTTCTATGTACGCGTAATTCTCAGGTTTCAGATCCTTGAAGCTGACAGCCTTGATATCCGAGTACTTAAAGGCCCGGTTCACGAGTGCGACGAACTCACCTCTGGTTACTTCAGCCCCCGGCCGGAAGGTATGATCGGGATAACCGGTAACGATTCCCTGATCCAGCCATTCCTGAATGTCGGATTCCGCCCAATGCCCTTTGATGTCTGACACCGGCTCTGCACTTGCGTAACTGCGGGCAAATGGTACTAGAACAATTAAAATTACTATGAAGCAGGCATTTCTTAAAAAACGATGGATAGCCAAGAGATTAGGTCACTCCCCAATAGATTTAGCACCAGGACTTAAGTCATGCTTTTACACACATTAATCCAGCACTTTAGGATTATTCTACACAGTTGCCAATTTACCTTTTTTTCTCTGTAAAAATTTTCACGACATTCCATTACTGTGCCTGAGACACCCGATCCATTCCCCCGCCAATCACAATATGCTTCATGATACGCCCCCTGCTGAACCCGTTCTTGCCGTAAAAGCGGATGGCCGCTTCGTTCTCCTCACTGACGTCCAGTTCAATCCGTGTATAACCCTGCGCTCCGTATATGGCCGCGAGTTGCCGGATCAGGTGCTTCCCCGTCCCCCGGTCTCTCGCTTCTGGGCGGATGCATATGTATTCCAGATGAAGGACATGGGTCCGTTCATTTCTGCGGACAATCAGGTAACCTATGAATGAGTCATCATCAAGCACGGCACAGACATCATAGTCACTGTCCCCGCTGTTCTCTATTTCCTCCCTGATCTCCTCACTGGTAAGGATGGCACCCGGAAACTGGCGGTCATGCAGCTCCATGATCTGCCTGGTCCACCTTGATTCAGGCTCTGTTGCCTGAAGAATGGGCGGTCCCCCGGGACAGCTGGTCTCCGCTATTACTGCTATATCCAATGAATAATGGTGATGCGCCCTCACCTTCTCAATAAGATACCGGCTGACATATTCATATAGCGGCTGGTTAGCGCTGCTGATGAAGAAGTGAACATACCGGATGCTTGAGGCTTGGACGGCCTCTTCCAGGTCATGGAACAGCCGCCGGAGCTTCTCCTCAGGATGGGCGGAATAATAGGGTCCCCAGACTTCAATATCCTGCTGGCCTCCACCAACATCATAGATATCCAGGATCATCGCGCCGGTGATTTCTTCTCCTTCATATAACACATGGCTGGTCTCCGCCAGTCCGTCACTGAGGTCATGCATAATATCCTCCAGCGTACTGCCCGCATACCCGCAGTGCTGGCTTCCTGCATTGCAGGCCGCGATAAATCGCGCCAGCTTCTCAATTTTTTGCACTATAATCCCCCTCCTCTTCTATAATAATGGAATATTATCTCACTCTCCCCTTAATATTACGTCAATCATATATAAAAAACAGCCCGCTCCATCCAACAAATTCCCCTAAAACTCCATACCTGCACAAGCCGTCTGCCGGGTTCTGAGTAAGATATATAGTAAAAATGGTGAGGTGAAGGTAAAATGGCACAGCAAGCAAAGCTCCGCAAGCAGGCACAGCGGCTGAAAGGTCAGCCGGTCTGCATCACGCTGCATAACGGGCGTTCTTATGTAGGGTGGATCACAGACCTGAATCAGGAGGCCGTGATCCTGTCCAGACCAAGCACGCGTCCGGGCCCTAAGTCTAAAGGAAGAAGACCCTCCAAGGCTGCACACAAGGCCAATGTCTCCAGCTTCATGCCCTTATTAGGTTCGCTCATGGGCGGAGCAGGGGGAGCTGGCGGACTGGGACGGCTGATGGGGATGTTCGGCATGGTACAGAAGGCGATGCCGGTCATGAAGATGGGCTACAATATGATTAAGTCGATCCGGCCCTTCCTGGGCGGCCTTAAGGGCTTAATGGGCTAACCGAGCCCTCCGCGTAATATAGAAAAGGCTGTGCTTCCCGTTTAGGAGGCGCAGCCTTTTTTTATCATTTTTTGACCACCTTGAAGTTATCCTGAAGCAGCAGCCAATTCTGCGGAAAAGGCAGGCCCAGCTTCCAGTAGCTGATTCCGCGCAGGTCCAGCTCCTTGATGAGGTCGAACTTGGCCTGGATGGAGCGGGCGTCCTCAAACCACACCTTGTGCTGCTTGCCCGCGTCATCGGTGTAATTGAAATGCGGTGCCTGGGCTCTATAGTCATACAGAATCGCTGCGTTACGGTTCCTCGCCAGGTCGATGGCCGCCTGCGGACTAAGCGCTTTGGCATACTGGCCGCCCGCGACAAAAGGCAGCGTCCAGTCGTACCCGTACAAATTCTGCCCCATCATAATCTTGCGTGAAGGCATCTCGCTTGCTGCATACGTCAGCACCTGGCGTACCGGTCCAATGGGTGAGACGGGCATCGGCGGCCCGCCGCTGTAGCCCCATTCATAGGTCATAATAATCACGAAGTCCGCTACCTGACCATGGACCTTATAGTCATGTGCCGTATACCAGGCCCCTGTCTGCGATGCGCTGGTCTTCGGGGCGAGGGCGGTAGACAGCAGGAAGCCTTCCTTGTGAATAATCTCTGCCGCTTTGCGCAGAAAAGCGTTGTAAGCTTCCCGGTCCTCCGGCCGCAGGAACTCCATGTCGAAGTGAATGTCCCGGAAGTTCAGCCGCTTCGCCTCCGAGATGATATTCTTCAGCAGCCGGTCCTGGACCTCCTGGTCATTCAGAATAATACGCCCCAGCTCCGAGCTGAACTGGGCATTCTCCAGGTTCGTTACGACCATCATCAGCGTCACCTGATGCTGCGCGGCAATGGAGGCGAGATCATCCAGCGGCGGGGCCTGCAGCGAGCCGTCCCGCTGGATGCGGAAGCTGAACGGGGCGAGGTACGTAAGATCCGGAGCAGCGTCTGCCGCAGCCTTCTGCAGCGGCTGGGAGAACGTCTCACCTCTGGGCTCCACATAAGCGTTCACCTCAGCCTCCCGCCTTGGGGCAGGGGGGATATACAGGCGGAGTCCCGTCTGCAGCGGCTGGGTCAGGACCAGACCGTTCACATCCGCTAGGGTGCTGGCCTTCAGACTGAACCTTTTGGCAATACTATACAAGCTGTCGCCCGGCTGGACCCAGTAATAATGCCCGGCAATCGGGATGACCAGCGCCTGCCCGGAGACCAGCCGCTCCGGCGCAGACAGCTTATTCGCCTCCTCTATCGCATCCGTGCTCACGCCATAGGCCTGCGCAATTCCATACAGCGTCTGCCCCGGCTGCACTACATGTATCTGCATCCTTGTACACACTCCTTCATCGTAGCCGTTATACCTTATTTTATTCGGCGGTATTCGGGGTATGCGGATTAGGGCGGAAACCGTGTAGTATGCTCATGCAGCACGTGGTGCGCTTAGCCAAGGCAAAAAGGCACCCTGAGGGTGCCTAATCTGCTCAATCGATTCAATCTGCCTGTTTGCTGTTGCTATGAATCATTCTTCCGCTGAGGCTTTTACACCCGCTTGAATTCAATCCATTCAATCTGCAGTCCCGGCTTGACGAAGTCCAGCTTCATCTCATACCGTCCGGCTTCCAGCTCAATCTTCACGAGCCGTTGTCTGATCCATTTGCCGTTCGTCCCATGCGTCTGAATAGTCGTCACGGCTTGTCCGTTCAGCGTCATGTTGCAGGCGCTCTGGGCCAGCTCCGGCTCGGTGGACATCATGCTGACAATCATGCGGTACGGGCCGGCTTCGCTCACCTCGATATAGGTCGGACCGGACACCACAGGGATCACCTGCGCGTTCTCGCTCAGCACCTGGACCTGCTCAGCCGCAAGGCCCGGATCTGCCTTGAAGATTTCTACCTTCTCCAGACTCTCGTGCTTTCTGGAGAATACCGGCGCCTTCATAATGAATTCGCAGATATTAATAGCCGAACGCTGAAGCTCGCCCCGGGTGAGGGTTCCGTTCTCCAGAGAAGCGATGGTATTGTCTTCGTAGGCGTTGATCTCTGCACCATAGTTGCTGACCACCATGTACAGGTCATTCTGCGCCCGGACCATCCAGTTCGTGAACTTCCGGTCGGCCGGACCGCCGTTCACCACATCATTCATCAGCGCCCACCAGTCGGTCATTACAATCCCTTGGAAGCCCCATTCGCCGCGAAGCAGCGTGGTGTTCAGATCATAATTGGAAGCAGCCCAGTGGCCGTTCACCGGATTGTAAGAGGTCATGACACAGTTCGCACCGCCCTGCTTCACGGCGATCTCGAAGCCCTTCAGGTAGATCTCACGCAGCGCACGCTCAGATACGACAGCATCAACCTTGCTGCGGTGCTTCTCCTGGTTGTTGCAGGCGTAATGCTTCAGGGTGGCATTCGAGCCGCCCTTCATAATTCCGCGTGTACAAGCAGCCGCGAAGATCCCCGAGATCAGCGGGTCCTCCGAGAAGTATTCAAAGTTCCGTCCGTTCAGCGGGCTGCGGCGGATGTTGAGACCCGGCCCGAGCAGCGCATCTACCTGATTACGCAGCAATTCCTGGCCTTCCAGCACATACAGCTCTTCTACCAGCTCTTCGTTCCAGGTCGCAGCCAGCAGCGTACCGATGGATACCTGAGTCGCCTTCTCTCCGCTGTCCATACGGATACCGGACGGGCCGTCTGCGGTTGCCGCCACCGGAATGCCGTAGTTGAACAGGCTGTCGCTCACTCCGCCGAACGCTGAAGCTGTGCCTGGAGTGACCAGCGGGCTGCTCATTCCTTCGCCGCGTACAATCGCCGCCAGATCCTCGTCGCTGAGCTGGGCAATGAAGGCCTCCATGCTGACCTTACCCTCATGTACATCCCTCAGGATATATCCCTGGTTGCCGGTCTGCTCGATCACCGGCGGCAGGTTGTTCTCAATCCGTGCGGCCAGATCGACCTTGCGGGTTGGCACCTCAGAAGAGGTCAGCTCGTAGGAGCCGTCTTCCTTACGGGCACCCGGCTTCATCCGCATGAAGCTCTCGGTAGGCGCCATGGCCTCCTGCAGCTGTTCTACTACCTGAAGCTCCTCGAGCACATAACCCTCTTGTCCATCCACCCGGACTGGCGATACAGACTTCACACTGGTACCGGCATAGAAATGGTAGGTTCCAGCTTCCAGCACATAGGCCGATGGATGACCGGTCACGCCGGCATCATCATAGGAAGCTATGGCGTGCAGCGGGAAGCTGACCGTCAGCCGCTGGGACTCGCCGGGCTGAAGCAGCCCGGTCTTCGCGAAGCCGGCCAGTGCCTTGGCCGGTTGGCCCAGCTGTCCTTGCGGAGCTTCAACATACACCTGCACAACTTCTTTACCGGCATAGGTTGTCCCTGTATTAGTTACCGTTACGCCGATCTCAATCTGCTTCACGCCTTCCTGCTCCACCAGCTTCGCTTCTTCGGTCTCCAGCTTGAAGGTAGTGTAGGAGATGCCATAGCCGAATTCATATTGAACCTTCTCCGGACAGAACGTCTCGAAATAACGGTAGCCGACATAGATGTCTTCCTCGTACAGGTTCTTGAACTCATTGCCGTAGTTCTTCGTAGAAGGGTAATCCTCAATGGAATAAGCAATCGTATCGGTCAGTTTGCCGCTTGGCGTCACTTCTCCGGCCAGGACATCGGCAATCGCGTTACCGCCCTCCATCCCGCCATGCCACGAATAGATGACCGCAGAGATCGGGTGCACATAAGCAGCGTCATCCACCCAGCTCATATCAATAATATTAGACACATTCAGCACAACAACCGTCTGTTCAAAATGAGCCGTAACCTGCTTCAGCATCGCTTTCTCATCTTCAGTAAGCCGGTAGCTTCCCGGTGTATCGGCATTATCCTGGTCTTCGCCGGCCGTCCGTCCAATGACCACGACAGCCTTGTCCGACTGGCTTCTGGCCTGCTTCACCAGTTCATCCGTAAGCGGCATTTCCTTCTGGTTCCACGGCTCACCGGCCCATACCTTCCCGCCATCGTCGAACGGGTTATGGACAATCCACTCCTCATAGGCGGCGGCCAGCGTTTCGTTAACGCTGATGTTCTTTTTGCTGCGCAGGCCATCCAGCAGGTTCGTCGTATAAGCCACATGGACGCTCCCGCCTGATCCGGTGCCGCTGCGGTAGTAATTCACCTGTATTCTGCCAAAAACAGCTATGCTGTCGCCATTCCCCAGCGGAAGCACCTGTCCCTCATTCTTCAGCAGCACCGCACCTTCTGCGGCTACCTTCCGGCTGAATTCTGCAAAACCCTCTAAGGGCACTCCAATCTTCTGTGTACTCAAGTGGTTTCCTCCTATTTGTAAATTCCGGGCTGAGTGCTGCTTATTCTATCGATTGCGGTTCCCCTGCGGGATACACATTATCTTGAACTTAGAGCCTGTATCTATACAGCACATCCTTCTAAGAATAAAAGCTCCGGCCTTAATATTCAAGCACCGCGTGCCGGAATGCCGGCGGAAGTCCGCCTGTATGATCAGGAACCGCTTGTATATAATAAAAAGACACCTGTGCGGGCGTCTTTCAAGCCTGTTCCTATGCAATCCGCTTCGCCGGTTGATCCGGCCGGATCCTCTCTATGCGCTATCTGCGGCGGCCCTTCATCATGCGGTTATACATAATCAGAGCGGCAACGACCATGCCC
Organism: Paenibacillus piscarius; assembly: GCF_022234545.1. GTDB lineage: Bacteria > Bacillota > Bacilli > Paenibacillales > Paenibacillaceae > Paenibacillus_AQ > Paenibacillus_AQ piscarius. The sequence goes on along the minus strand of NZ_JAIEUI010000003.1, from coordinate 109,774 downwards.
AGCACAGCTACACTGCCTGCGGTATCCGGCGACATGCCGAACATCAGGCAGACACTGTTAACCAGCGTTCTTGTCAGCAGCGCAACCGCAATCAGCATAATGGGCCGCCAGATATTATATCCTCTCACTTCAGCAACACTCCTAACCCGATTTTCAGTAACGGTATGATTCCTTGAATGCTAAGAACCATCACGTCCTATTATAGCACAAGAAGGAATGCGCATACATTTTCGCGGGACGGGGCACCCGATATTGCTTTTGACAGGAACACTTGTTCTGGTTATAATGCTCATATAGAAGGGAGATGGAGCCCGTGGATGTCATGGAGAAATTAGAGATTCTAACCGCCTCGGCCAAATACGATGTAGCCTGCACCTCAAGCGGTTCCAGCCGCCCAGGCCAGAGCGGGGCGCTCGGCAACACCACCGCCATGGGAATCTGCCACAGCTTCGCCGCGGACGGACGCTGCATTTCACTGCTTAAGGTGCTGATGACCAATGGCTGCATCTACGATTGTGCCTATTGTATTAACCGCAAATCCAACCCCGTCCGGCGGGCTGCCTTCACCCCTGAGGAGATCGCGGATATCACCATGCAGTTCTACCGCCGCAATTATATAGAAGGATTATTCCTTAGCTCTGGTATTATGCGGAACCCGGATTATACCACCGAGCAGCTGATCACCGCGCTGGAGCTGCTGCGGAATGTGTACCGGTTCAACGGTTATATTCATGTCAAAGCCATCCCCGGCGCAGACGACGCCCTCCTGTCACGTCTGGGCCTGCTCGCTGACCGGATGAGCGTCAACATCGAGCTGCCCTCGCAGGAGAGTCTCGGACGGCTCGCCCCGGACAAGAGCAAGGTGTCCATCCTGAAGCCGATGGGACTGATCACCAACCGGATCAAGGAGAACCGCTCCGATATCGTCAAGTATAATCACGCCCCCCGCTTCGCGCCTGCCGGCCAGAGCACCCAGATGATCGTAGGCGCCTCACCCGATACGGACTACCAGATTCTCAATCTGACCGAAGGCCTGTACCGCAAATACTCACTTAAGCGCGTCTTCTTCTCGGCCTATACCCCGGTGGTGGAGGATTCCCTGCTGCCCTCTCTTGATACGAAGCCTCCGCTGCTGCGGGAGCACCGGCTCTACCAGGCCGATTGGCTGCTGCGCTTCTACGGCTTCAAAGCGAATGAGCTGCTGGATGAGGCCGTACCGAACTTCAACCCGCTGCTGGATCCGAAATGCAGCTGGGCCGTCAACCACCGCGAACAGTTCCCTGTAGAGATCAACCGCGCCCCTTATGAGATGCTGCTGCGCGTGCCCGGGATCGGTGTCAGAAGCGCACAGCGGATCGTTAAGGCCAGACGGGCCGGAGCGCTCGACTTCCACGCGCTGAAGAAGCTCGGCGTTGTGCTGAAGCGTGCCCAGTTCTTCATCACCTGCAAGGATAAGCCGCTGGAGGGGCTGAAGGTCAGCGAGCATACCCTGCTCCGCTCACTCATGTCCGGCGAGCAGCTCGCGCTCCAGCAGCCGAAGGTGGAGCAGCTCACACTGTTCGATGACTTCAACCTCTCGGCCTTGCCCGCAGCCGGAGACTGGGATGGCGTCAAGAAGGGGGCGAAGGCCTGATGTTCAAGCCGTCCGCCCTTGCATATACCTATGACGGAACCTTCGAGGGTCTGCTGTGCTGTGTGTTCGAGAGCTACGCCTGGAAGGAGACGCCGTTAACGATTCATTCTGCAGATGCAGAGCAGGGGCTGCTGCTGGAGGCCAAATGGATTGAGACCGACAAGGACAAGGCAGCACGGGTACTGAAATCCCTGCCGCTGCGGATCAGCCGCGAAGCTGAGGAGCTGGTGCGGATGGGCTTCTGGAGCTGCGCCCCCGAGAAGGAAATGCTGATGCTGAACTTCCTGTATCTCGGCTTCAAGCATGGCCGCAAGGTGATGAATATGCTGGCGGATGACACCGTTAACACACTGATGAAGGCTGTCCAGCAACTCCGGCATGAAGCGCATCTGTATACGGGCTTCGTCCGCTTCTCCGTATATGGTCCGGTCATGGCCGCCGTAATTGAGCCGCAGGGTTATGTGCTTCCTGTGATTCAAGAGCATTTCTGCGACCGGTTCCAGGGGGAGAGCTTCATGATCTACGACCAGACCCACGGGGCAGCGCTGATTCATGAGCCCGGACGGGAGGCCATCGTGCCGTTGAGCGGGTGGACGCCGCCAGAGCCGGATGAGGCAGAGGAAGCATACCGCCGCTTATGGACCGGCTTCTACCATGCTATCGGCATCAAGGAGCGCAATAACGACCGGCTGCGTTCCTCGAAGATGCCGAAGCGCTACTGGAAGCACATGGTGGAGATGAACGGCAGGGGTGGTGTCCCCTCCCTCACTGCCGTGCAGCGGAAGCCGCCGCTAAGTACCGCACCATCCAAGCAACAACTACACAAAGAGAGCGCCCCGCAGCCATTGCCTGACCCCGGAGCGCTCCCTGATTGAAGCCTGCTATATTATTGAGATAACACTATATATGAAGCTTAGTTCAGAGCCTTCCATACCCAGCTCTCAACCTCTGGAAGGTCGATGCCTTCTTCGCGGATGTACGCGTGGTGCTTCTGCACCATAGCATCCATCTCGTCAGCGATAGCCTGATATTTGCTTGCTTCCGGCAGGCTCAGCACTGCTTCCTTCGTGAGATCGAAGCGGTCCATCTGGTTCAGTACACGCATATCGAACGGTGTAGTGATATCGCCATTCTCGCGGTAGCCGTGCACATGCAGGTTGTGGTTGTGGCGGTCGAAGAACAGGTCTTTGATCAGGCCTTCATAGCCGTGGAAGGCGAAGATGACCGGTTTGTCTTTTGTGAAAAATTGATCAAACTCTTCGTCAGACAAGCCGCGCGGATCGAGCTTCTGGCTTCTCAGCTTCAGCAGATCTACCACGTTAATATAACGGATCTTCAGCTCAGGCAGCTTCTCATGCAGAATCGAGATGGCAGCCAGGGCTTCCATGGTAGGTTCAGTACCGGAGGAAGCGATGACGAGATCCGGCTCTCCGCCCTTATCGGTGCTGGCCCAGTCAATGATCTTGAGGCCTTTGTCCACCAGCTCCTGCGCTTCGTCTGCCGAGAACCACTGCGGACGCGGATGCTTGGAGGATACGATCAGGTTGATCTTCTGGCGGTCATTCAGGATCTTGTCGAACACAGCCAGCAGGCTGTTCGCATCGGACGGCAGATACTCACGAATGAATTCAGGCTTCTTGTCAGCCAGATGGCCGAGCAGACCCGGATCCTGGTGGGTATAGCCGTTATGGTCCTGCTGGAATACGGTCGAGGTAGCGATCACGTTCAGGGAAGGAATGTCCTCTCTCCAGTTCTGGTCTGTCGCCTTGCGCAGCCATTTGAAGTGCTGAGTGATCATAGAATCGACCACGCGCAGGAATGCTTCATAGCTGGCGAAGAATCCGTGGCGGCCAGTCAATACATACCCTTCCAGAATGCCTTCCGCCTGATGCTCCGACAACTGCGAGTCAATGACACGGCCGTATGGAGCCAGGAATTCATCCTGCGGTTCCTGAATGGCATCCATCCATTGGCGCTTCGTTACTTCAAACACTGGTCCCAGACGGTTAGACATGGTCTCATCCGGTCCGAAGATTCTGAAATTGCGGTTCTCTTCGTTGAGCGTAACCACTTCCTTCAGATATTTGCCCAGCACCGCCATATCCTGCGCAATTACTTGGCCTGGAGCGGAATTATCGAGTGTATAGTTACGGAAATTCGGCTTGTGCAGGTCTTTGATCAGCTTGCCGGCATTGGTGACCGGGTTCATCCCCATACGTCTGTCGCCGGTTGGCAGAATTTCAGCCAGATCCGCGTTCAGGCGGCCGTTCTCATCAAATAGCTCCTCCGGTCTGTAGCTGTTCATCCATTCGAGCAGCGCCGGAGCATGCTTCATATTCTTCTGGTCTACCGGAATCGGCACCTGGTGGGCACGGAAGGAGCCTTCGTTCGGTACGCCATCCCAGGATTTCGGACCCGTCCAGCCCTTCGGGGAGCGGAAGACCAGCATCGGCCATACCGGACGGGTAGCATCGTTATTCTCACGGGCATTCTTCTGGATGGCGGCAATCCGCTCTACGATTGTATCCAGCACCTTCGCCATTTCCGGGTGCATCAGCTCGGGGTTCTCGCCTTCAACGAAGAAAGCTTCCCAGCCGTTGCCGGCAAAATAGGCGGTCAGTTCTTCTCTGCTCATCCGGGAGAGGATGGTCGGGTTGCTGATCTTGAAGCCGTTCAAGTGCAGAATCGGCAATACAGCACCATCTGTAATCGGGTTGATGAACCGGTTGGACAGCCAGGAAGCAGCCAGCGGGCCGGTCTCCGCTTCGCCGTCACCTACAACGACTGCAGAGATCAGGTCCGGGTTATCCAGAATCGATCCTACGCTGTGCGACAGGGAGTATCCCAGCTCGCCGCCTTCGTGAATCGATCCGGGAGTTTCAGGAGCAGCATGGGAGGCAACACCGCCAGGGAAAGAGAACTGCTTGAACAGCTTTTTCAGACCAGGGATGTCTTGGGTGATCTGCGGATAGATTTCCGTGTAGCTTCCGTCCAGATAAGAGTTCGACACCATCACCTGACCGCCATGTCCCGGACCTTCGATATAGAACATGTTGAGATCATATTTAGTGATTACACGGTTCAGGTGCGCATAGATAAAGTTCTGCCCAGGGATGGTGCCCCAGTGTCCGATCGGCTTCACTTTGATGTCTGCATCCTTCAGCGGTTCTCTTAACAACGGATTATCCTTCAAATAAAGCTGGCCTACGGAGATGTAGTTGGTTGCACGCCAGTAAGCGTCAAGCTTTGCCAGATACGTTTTGGAGGAATAATCCACCCGTTCGATTGTTAATCCCATGTGTTTCCACTCCCTAATTTTTTCTTTGTAAATTGAATGTATCACTTCTACAGTTACATCATACATCGGCATTTCAGAAATTCAATCTTTTTAGAAATTAATACGGTCCAATATTGTGAAATTTTGAACATAGTATGAAATTCTCTGCAAATCACGCACAAAAAGATGTTTATTTTTATAATTATGGATTTATTTGTTATTCCTAAAAAATAAAAAAGACCGGAACTCCTCCCGGCCTGCTATACGTCAGTTATGCTGTTTACACCGTCCCCGTTAATGCACAGATACGAACGTGTTGAACTTCAGATATTGGTAGTGGAACCGCATATGCGAGAATTCGAACGGGGTCCCGTTATCCAGGAAGAAGATCCCCTCCATAATTCCCACGGGTTCATTCTCCTTGAGATGGAGCAGCTCCTGATCTTCAGGCAGTGAAGGCTCGGCAAAAATAGACAGAAATGACTTGGTGACCGCCTGATTGCGCGACTCCTCCAGATAATGAAAAATTGACCCCTCGATAATCGTCTGGTCGAGATTTTGTACGATTTTGATCGGAATGTATCCGGTCTCAATCATAAAAGGCGCGCTGTCGAACAGACGGAGACGCACGATCTTATACACGAAATCATGAGGCTGCAGGAACAAATCGCGCTTGATCTCCTCCGTTGGCCGGATGACCTCGAAGCTGAGCACCTTGATCTCCGGCTTCTGGCCGTGCATCTGGAAGTTGTCCGATACCCCCAGATTGGAGCCCTCGTAATTGAAGATCGAGTCATTCTTTATGTATAACGGATTGATGAAGGTGCCGGAGCCGCGTTTCTTGAAAATGATGCCTGAGCTCTCCATCTTCATCAGCGCGCGCTTGATCGTACTGCGGCTGACCTGATACGCCTCGCTGAGACTGCGCTCATCCGGCAGCTTCATATCGGCGTACTGCCCGGCAAAGATCTTCGTTTTGAGGTCAGCAATAATTTGCTTGTAGACAAATTGGGTCATGGGGTTCTCCTTCGCCGGAACTTTGCAGAACGAAATATTCAAGATTAAATATATCATAATTTAGATAGGGCAAAAAGGATGAATCCCAAGGACTCACCCTTTTTGACGCTTGTTATCCCAATCCTTATACCATTTGACTATTTCCCGGCTTGGCTTCTCCGCAACCTCTGCTTCCATGGCCGTTTCCAGCATAAGATATTGTCTTTGCACGAGAAAATGAAAGCCCATTCTATCCGATATTTGCATGTACAGTAATTGCGCCTGCTCCTCCAGCGGATAACGGGTGCAGACCTGCTCGACATGCTTGAAGGCCTGCTCCACCTCTCCGTTCTCCATATACCAATGGACCAGATTCAGTTTCAGCCGGATCCAGTGCAGCTGAAATCTCTGCCGCTCCAGCTCAGCCCATACGTAATCGTACCCCTCCAGGTATTCGCTCTTGAACAGCTTCAGAATTCGTTCATACTCAGGCAGCGTCTCTTCCGTCAGCTCGATTCCCGCCTGGATGAAATAATCGAACTCATCGGCATCCAGATAGATCCCTTCCAGTCTCAGCAGATAACCGTCGGCGGTATTCTGCAGCAGCATCCGTTCCCGGCTGAACGGCTCCAGTATTTTGCGGATATGATAGACAGCAGTATACAGCTGCGGGTAGGCCCGGCTCAGATCGAATTCCGGCCACAGCAGTTCTATCAGGGTTGCTTTGCTGACTACCTTGCCGCGGTGATGCAGCAGATACAAGAAAATCTCCTGCGCCTTGGACGTTCTCCACTGAAGCGGTGCAAGCTCCTGCGCGCCTGCATAGATCCGGAAGGCATCGAACATCAGAATGCTCCAGCTTTCGGGCTGCGCCGCTCTGGTGGCTGGCAGTTCCGGTCTAAGACGGGTCTCCAGCCGGCGGGCCGTAAGTCTAAGACGGTCTAATTGAACCGGCTTGAGCACATAATCCAGAGCGTTCAGCTCGAACGCCTTAATGGCATATTGATCATAAGCCGTTACAAACACCACCTGCAAATAGGGCTTCCGCTCCAGCAGAATCCCAGCCAGCTCAATCCCGCTCAGCTCAGGAATGTGGATATCAAGAAACACGATATCCGCATCGGCCTCCTCTACCTTTTGCAGTCCCTGCAGCGGGTCTGTATATTTGCCAATAATCTCAAAAACACCAAGCTTACGCAGCTGATGCTCCAAATAGGTCAGCGCCAGCGCTTCATCGTCAATCAGGATTGCTCTCATTCGGATCTCCTTCATTACGGGCAGATCAATGCAATGTCAGGTTAATTATACTTCAAATTTAATGATTTCGGGGGCTGAAGGAGAAGAATTCTCTCCGGCAGCCCCCATTTTTTTATTCTGAAACTTTCTGTTCTCTCTGGTCAGCATCTATCTGGTAGTGATGATCAATCACAGCCTCCTGGATGTCCAGGTAAGCCCAATGATTCTTGGAGACATCCGGGAACTTCACCGCATCGGCTCCATAGAGCGGACCGCGGTCAAACATCTGATTGACGATTACTACCGCTTCCGCACGGGTCAGATAAGCATTCGGCTTGAAGCTGCCATCCGGGTAGCCCTTCAGCAGGCCCGCCTTCACATTCGCTTCAATAACACCCTGTGCCCAATGTCCGGTTGTATCATTGAAGCTGGATTGACCGTCTGCCGGCACTGCAAGCTTCAGATAATTGGCAGCAGCAGCCGCCATCTCTGCTCTAGTAATCGGCGCAGAGCCGCGGAATTGTCCGGCCGGATCCCCCTTCATTACGCCTTGTGCACTCACGAAGGCAATAGCTCCCGCTGCATAATGACGGACAGCCACATCCGGGAAGGGAGGATTGCTTACAGCCGCACTTGCATCATAGCCCAGATTCCGGGCAATCATGAGTGCCATCTGCGAGCGCGTTACCCGTTCGTCCGGCTTGAATTCACCATCCGGGAAGCCGATGATATAAGCTTCATGCGCAGCAGCCTGATTATTGAAGTTGATAATGGTAAAAGTACTGAATTTGCTTACCGAGAATTCCAGTCCGAGCAGTCCCTCTTTGTAGGTAACTGCCTTGCCTTTGACCACTTCTTTCTGGCCATCGGTATGCTCAATGAAAATACCAAGCTGGGCCAGGAATCTGTTGCGCTCTGCTTCACCCGCAGGCAGCTTCACATCCTTAAGCGGCAGGATCAGTGTTACCGCCCGGCTGGACAGATTCGTCTCGATGGTCATCGGTCTGGCGACCACCTCAATCTTGTTGTCCTTCGCCACTTCACGGACAACGGCCTCAAGCGTAGCTCTCTTCTCGATTTCGCTGCGCTCCACTGCATTTCTCACCGGCACCAGCCGGAAATAGAAGTCCTGCGTGATTCCCTCCAGAGATTCATTCGGAATACGTACAATCGCATTCTCCGTATAAATCTCCAGCACAATTCCGTTTTCTTTCAGCAATTTGGCGGTTTCTGCCGGAACCTGGACGTTGACCTCACTGACGTTGTCGGCCGCATCCGGGATCACCACACGGGCGACGCTCTGTCCGGTCTCCTTCGCCTTCTTCACCGCTTCTTCGGCCTTATCCTTGGTGAAGCGGACCAGATCGGTGATTGTGCCATTGCTTTGCGTTGTGCGCTGTACCGGCACTTTGGTGATGCCGGCCGCATTCGCTCCGCCGATGGCGACATCCACCTGAATCACTTCAGTTTTGGAGGTATCAGGAGCTGCTGGAGCCGGTGCGGAACCTCCGCCTCCGCCGCCTGATGGAGCAGGCTCTTGTCTGGTAATAGTCACGGTGTAGGTGTTCGTTCCGCCTGCGGAATCCTTGACGGTCACTACAACCTCATTCTTCCCTACCTTCAGCGGGAGCGCTGTGCTCCAGTCGCCGCTCTTCACCTGTACCGGAGCTTCACCTGCAATGCTGAGCGTTACTTCAGCCCCCGGGTCCAGCGTAAACGGCTTAAGGGAAATCTCATACACACTGTTGCTTACAGTTGCTTCATACTTGTCTGTTTCAGGCTTGAACTCCGGCTGTAGGGTGCCGCTGGAAGGCGTAAGCGAAACCAGCTTCCCGCTGGCGCGGATAACCTGAATCTGGTATTGTCCCAGCTTAATGCCCGGGTTCTTCGCATCTACAATATCCACCTGGATCGTATTCAGCCCTTCCTGAAGCGGCAGCTTACTCCAGTCACCGTCAGGTACCTCTACCCCATTCAGGCTTACCTTGCGCAATGTATCGTTATCTCCTGCCGGAGCAAGATTCAGGGCGATGGAATCCGTCTCATTAGGTACGGTTGCCAGATAGCCGCTTGGTACATCCGGCTGGAAGCCTGGACTTAAGGATACCGGCTTATCCCCGGCACTCAATCCCAGACCGTTCTCCGGCAGCTTGCCGCCGTCTGCGATATATTTGCCGTCTCCGCCGAGATCAATCCCCGGCTGCAATCCCGTAAGCGGGTTATGCTTATTGCCATTCTCGGTCACACTTCCCAGCTTCGGATCATAGGTTAGCAGACCGCCCTTATGATCTGAAGGAATGGGAACAATCAATTCATTACCGTTGATTTCAAAAGGCTCCTTAAGCGGCACGCCGCCATAAGTGAACCCGGACAGATCAGTCAAGTCGTTAATTGGCTTATTGAACACCAGCTTGAGCTGCCCTTCTTCGGGATAAGCAGCAACGAGCTGAAGCGGAATCACATTGTTATTCTTCGTAATGCCTGACTGGTCGCCTGCCTGAATCGGCTTCAATTCGTTCAGGACATTGCCTTCAGCCGTAACATTACCGGCAGCAGGGTCATACCCTACAACCAATGCATCATCTGGACCAAGCGCTTCCTCCAGAACGACCTCTACTTTATCGCCCTGCACCGACTTCACAGCAATTACTTTCCGTCCATCGACGGTCAGTCCGGTGAAATCAGCATCGGTCAACGCAGAGCCAACAGGCTGGTTGAATGTCAACACCGCGTGATCCGGCTGGCCTTCGTTTACCGCCACATGGGTCAATTCCAGCTGCGGCACAGTGAACGGCACCAGCTTCGTTTCTTTTCTTACTTCATCGCCGAATGTCTTGGTAGAAGTCACCGCCACATGGTAGGAGCCCGGTGCCAGTGGTCCCGGCAGCTTGGTGTCCCACTTATAGACATCATCAGTTACCGTAATGCCTACTTCAAGATCGAACAGATAGGCATTGGGATGAACGTCCACTTTATAGACGGCAGCCGTAACTACTGAGTCCAGCGCAGCTTGTCCGGTTACCGGGAGCGGGAAGTCTGCCCCGTATACCTCAGTATCCTTGGCAGGTGTTTCAATCTGCAAGGAATCCCCGAATGGTCCGTTCGCGATCAGCGTAAAGTCCGCAACCGGCTCTTTTCCCGGCGTCTGAGCTTCGATTACCGATTGCGCGGCATCGTATTCGATTCGAACTACAGGGTCATTGGACAATGGACTGTCCAAGGTTAGAATAATGACACTTGGATCCTGGGCTGATACTACAGCGTTCGTAACATCAACCAGTCTGCCGTCCAGCGTCACCCGGAAATCATCCGTAGGGTCAGTTTCGCCCTCTTTGAACTGGACAGGCTTGTCGAACTTGATGGACACCTGATGGTTGCTTCCCTCGGTGTAGCTGGCGCTGTCAGCCACAGGCGGCTGCTTCACCAGTCCGGCAATGGCATCCGCCAGACCCTTGCGGGCGGCTTCAATCTCTTCAGGGGAAGCATGGTCATCTTCAAGGACAGCCTTAGCTGCATCTGATGCATCCTTGAGAACCGCCAGAGAAGCCTTCGTATATTCCTGCGGCTCAAGATTAAGATAGCCCTCTGCTGTATTGTTGTCCTGCTTCAGCGGGGTTTTGTCCACTAGAGTAATGGTTGTACTGATGCTGGTGTCGGCATCGTCAGGCATGCCGCCGTATTCTACGAGGTAGGCATCTACTTTGTTATCAATCGGGTAATCGTTCCATTTCCCGCTCGCAAAAATATGCACTACGTGCTCATAGGTAGAGTCATTCGGTTCTCCTGCATCCCAGTTATTGTGCATAATATGGCCGCTACCGAGGCCATACGTGGTATCCGTCACCGTGGCGGAATCATTTCTGCCTCCGCTAGCATTGTAACCTTTGTAGAAAGGAAGGCCGGATTTGCCCTCGTACTGCAGCATGCCTTCCGGTCCGGTCACCCAGCGCCAATCGCCGTAACCGTTATATTTGTTGTTCTGCAAGGTGAAAACACGTGTATTGGCCCTTCCGTTCGTCTCGGAACGAGCTACGTCCTTACCGCCAATCCAACCAATTCCTTGAGCCTTCTCCGCAATAAAAGCGTTCTCATCCGGGTCGGTAATCGTCGCCAGATATCCTTGGCGTCCATAGTAGGTCCGCAGCTCGGCCTTCGCCCGGGCATCCGGCCACTTAACACTTGCATCCGTCACATATTCATAGAAATGGCCATTCTTATTAAAAGCGAGTACAGGTCCGAGACCGAAGGTCAGGCTGCGTTCACCCGGAGTGGTCATCGTAAATTTGGCAGTCTCCAATATCTGCTGGTAGACTTCAACTGACGCATTGCCTGTCAGGATGTAAGCTCCGCTACCCCCGCTGGAGGCAACTGTAACTCCGGTACCGGATGTGGCGAAGGTCATCTGGTCCCCGGTTTTATATCCGTTGATAACAACCGTAGCCCCTGCCATCATTTCACCCGCTTCTGCGGTGATAAAGAGCTCCGGGAAGGTTAAGCTTACAGCTGCATTGCCATCCTTAGTGAAGTTCCGGTACTCTTTCGAAGTGAAAATTTCTTCCGAACCATCATTCTCCGCTACAGCTGCATGAGCCACTGGCCCGGGCAGCGCAAAATTGACGGCGACCAGCGCAGCTGACAAAGAAGCAGCCAGAGTGCGGGACCATCTTTTTTTCCATTTCTTTGATATTGTCATCTTTTTGTGTTCTCCTCATCTAAAGGGACTTTTATGGGGTCAACCGACACTTCCTATGGTTCATAGACCACTTGCCTTTAACCTGTATTTTCCCCCTCTCCTATGCAGGCGTTCACCAAATCGTGCGAAACACCTACAGACAGATTGTGCATAATAATCTCTTAGTTTCTAATAGTATCCGACACGCCTCTACAGTAACTCTACAATTCTCCTTTTTTCGACATAAATTCTTTCAAAACTCAACTTTTTTAATGACAAAAATCATAGACATTCTCAAAAGCGAATCCTTTAACTTCCTTGACACTCTGCAATATCAGCCGCTGTCTCTCCTGCTTACTGAAAAAATTCTGCTATTTATTTTTTTCTCAAATATAGGCTATATTGTCAGCCCCGGGCTGTCTTATAATGGAAGCAGGCGGGACTCTTTCAGCCGTCTATGAACGCGCGTTCATAGCCCTGCCTGTCATCTACCATGAGGAGGAATGGTTATGCAATACGGTCATTTTGACGACAAGAACAAAGAGTATCTGATTACGAAGCCGAATACGCCTGCTCCCTGGGCCAACTATCTCGGTTCGCCGGAATACGGCGCGATTATCTCAGGCAATGCCGGAGGCTACAGCTTCGTGAAATCTGGGGCCAACGGGCGGCATATCCGCTACCACTTCAACTCCAAGGACGAGCCGGGGCGTTATATCTATGTGAAGGACCTGGAGAACGGGGATTACTGGTCCGGCTCCTGGCAGCCGGTCGGCAAGGATCTGGGTCAGTACAAGTCCGTGTGCCATCATGGAACCGGATACACGAACATCGTCTCAGATTATGACAGCATTCATACCGAGTCCTTATACTATGTACCGCTGAACAAGACCTATGAAGTCTGGCGTATGAAGATCCGCAATGACGGCACTGCGGCGCGTAAGCTGGCCCTTTTCGGCTTCGCCGAGTTCACCAACGACAACAACTACGAGCAGGATACCGTTAACCTGCAATACACGCTGTTTATTTCCCGAACCTACTTCAAGCACGACAAAATTCTGCAAGTCATCAATGAAAACATCGCAGGAGAGCAGACCTGGAGATTCTTCGGCGCGGCCGGAGCAGAGGTGGCCGGTTATGACGGGGACCGCGATACGTTCCTTGGCGATTACCGCAGCTACGGGAACCCGCTCTCCGTAGAGAACGGGCAATGCTCCAATTCGCTGAACTATAATGCCAATGCCTGCGGCGCATTGCAGGTGAATGTAGAGCTGCAGCCGGGCGAAGAGAAGGAGGTCGCCTTCCTGCTGGGCCAGTATGACGAACAGGGAGCAGCTGAGATCCTCAGCCACTACCGGGATCTGTCCGTCGTGGAGCAGGAGCTGGAAGAGCTGAAGACCTTCTGGCACAGCAAGCTTAACCGCTTCCAGGTCCAGACGCCAAGCAGCAACCTGAATCATATGATCAACACCTGGAACGCTTACCAGTGCTTCATCACCTTCATCTGGTCGCGCGCCGCCTCCTTCCAGTACTCTGGCCTCCGCAACGGGCTCGGCTACCGGGATACGGTGCAGGATATCCAGGGCATTATCCATCTGGACCATGAGATGGCCCTCGAACGCCTGCGGCTGATGATCTCTGCCCAGGTGTCTAACGGCGGCGGACTGCCGCTGGTGAAGTTCGACCATAACCCGGGCCATGAAGGAACACCGGACGACCCTGAATATGTGCGGGAGACCGGACATCCCCACTACCGGGCTGACGATGCCTTGTGGCTGTTCCCGACAGTAATCAAATACTTAAATGAAAGCGGTAACTGGGACTTCACCGATGAGATCATTCCTTATTCAGATCACGGCGAAGCCACAGTGTATGAGCATCTGCGGCAGGCGCTTCAATTCAGCCTCGACCGGATGGGCGCACACGGGATGCCGGTCGGACTCCATGCCGACTGGAATGACTGTCTGCGGCTTGGGGCCAAGGGCGAATCGCTGTTTGTGGCCTTCCAGCTGTACATGGGCTTCAAGGTATTCATGGGCATTGCGGAGAACAAGAACAAGCCGGAGGATGCGGCATGGGCGCAAGGATTGCTGGAGGAGCTGGACGGCAATATCCAGAAGTATGCCTGGGAGAACGACCAGTTCGTCCGCGGCTTCACCGAGGACAACTATACCATCGGCTCCTGGGAGAACGATGAGGGCCGGATCTGGCTGAACCCGCAGAGCTGGTCGGTGCTAAGCGGCGCGGCCCGCCCGGAACAGGCCAAGCTTGCTATGGACAAGGTCTATGACAACCTGCGGACCGATTACGGCACGATGCTGTTCTATCCGCCATTCCGCAAATATGGCTTGCCGGTAGCACTGATGGCCCTGTTCAATGCCTCTACGAAGGAGAATGCGGGCATCTTCAGCCAGCCGCAGGGGTGGCTCATTCTGGCAGAGACGATGATCGGCAACGGTGAACGCGCGTTTGAGTACTTCCTGAACTGCAGCCCGGCCACCATGAACGACCATGCGGAGGTCCGTAAGCTGGAGCCTTATGTTCACGGCCAGTTCGTGGAATCCAAGGACAGCCCATATCAGGGGCGGGCTCATGTTCACTGGCTGACCGGCACAGCCTCCACCGTGATGGTCTCGCTGGCTGAGGGGATCATGGGGGTGCAGCCGCAGAAGGACGGCCTCCGTCTGGACCCGTGCATCCCTTCAGACTGGACCGACTTCTCCATGGTCCGCGAATTCCGCGGGAAGAAGCTGAACATCCAGGTCGAGAACAAGAACGGCGTGCAGAAAGGCGTTACCCGCATCGTCATCAACGGTGAGGAGATCGGGGGCAACCTGATTCCGGTGTCCCGGATGACGGCAGAGAACGATGTGCTGGTGGTGATGGGTTAACATTCGCCGTTCTAATGGAACGGCACAGAGAGATAAGAAGAAGGAGAGCAGCCCCGCCGGGCGCTCTCCTTCTTTTTCACATCATACTACTTCAAAATCTTATTCAATTCCTCCGCCGACTTCCGGCTGTTCGCTCTGGCATAGAAGTAGAACGCAACCGTATGCAGGATCACGGATAACAGCAGCATTCCTGGCCACCAGGCGAAGATAAGCCTGAACATTTCGACAGAGAACAGCCAGACCATCCCCATCCCGCCGGCAATGCTGAGAAGCGAACCGATCAGAATATTCCACAGCGGCTTCAACGTGAAGTGATTCCACAGCACATTATACATCACCCCGAATACTGCGGCAGCGATAGCCGCGATACCCGCCAGACGCCACAGATACAGCATTTCTACCGGCTGATCTCTGAAGAATACGGTTAATAGCAATGTGACCCAGAGTGACGTGAGGGTGAATACCTGAAAGAATCCTTGCTTAATCTGATTAGCCATGATAACTCCTCCTGAAATCATTGATATAGTAACGGCTGACAGTATAAGAGGTATTATCCGTCAGCAGAACTTCCACCTGTGCATTAGCGGTCGCCGAGAATTCTGCAATGTAGCGGGTATTGATAATGGTCTGGTTGTTGATTTTGATGAACCCGGGCGCATCCAGCGCATCCAGCGCGAACTTCAGCCTCGTGTTCAGCAGGTACATCTCTCCGGTAATGAGCCGCACACTGCACATCCGGCCCTCCGCCTCTATGACTGCAACCTTGCCCGCTTCCAGAGTGACCTGGCGGTTATTGCTGGCATTGATGACGGTAATCCGCTTCTCTGCGCCCTGAAGGGCAGCTTCAAGGCGCTTCCATTGCTCCTGCTCTGCCGGATGCGTAATGACCTTGGCCCATCCCCGGTCCATCCCGCTGTCTGCTTCAAATCTGATTTCCAACTGGCACTGCCTCCTCTCAACACCCATATTATTATCCTGGAAGCGTCTTGACCATCATTCTGCGTTTTCTTGCAGGAATCCGTCACTTTGTTTCTTATTGCAGGGCATTACGTATCAATGGCACATGTTTTTTCTGAGAATCCTGCTATAGTTAACTTATAACTTAGACCGGGAGAGAACCATGCAACCATTCAATAAAATCAATGCCCAGCAAATTCTGATGAACGAAATTGATACGAGCACCTTGCTGCGGGAGTACCCCGAATACAAAGAGGAGGTGCTCCGGGAAATACAGCGTCTGACCAGTAATAAGCAATCCGGCCTGATCCATAATCTGTTGAGCAAGTATACGAGCAGTGCGAAGATAGCCAAATCAAAAATTCTAAAGAGCGGCTTCAATCAGACAACGGTGGATGCTTTTCTGCCGGATATTATTAAAGCCCGCTTTGCCATTTATCTGATCGAACAGCTTCAGCTTGCGTTATCCACCGAGACCTCCTCCGGGAGCGTGAAGTTCAATCTATGGGATGGCTTCATTCTGCAAAAGCTGCTCTTCAAGCGGAAGCTTGAACGCAAGCCCGTCTCGCTTCCGCTGTTCAAGGTGTTCTGGCCCGTGATTATCCGCAAAAAGGTGTTAATGCCGCTTGTAAACAAGCAAGGCATCTACTGCTTCTATTCAAGCCGCCTAGTCAAAGAGCTGTCCGCTCTGATCGGGGATCAGAAGTGTGTGGAGATCGCTGCGGGCGATGGCACCTTAACCCGGTTCCTGAAGGACAACGGAACAAATTGTATTGCAACGGATGATTACAGTTGGGCACACTATATCACTTACCCGGAGGACGTAGAGAAGGCCGATGCCAAGGCGGCGCTGAACAAATATATGCCCAAGGTGGTCATCTGCTCCTGGCCAGTGCCGAAGAACAATTATGAGAAGCATGTGTTCAGCTCGAATTCAGTCGATATGTACATCGTGATTGGCAGCAGAGACCCTGCGATTACGGGTGACTTCGATACCTATACCCGGGCGAACCATTTCAGCATGGAGCTGAATGAGCGGTTATCCCGGCTGATCCTGCCACCGTCGAAGGATCATGCGGTGTATATCTTCAGACGTAAACGTTAAGCAACACCCACTGGCGTGCAACAAAACATGCGGCGTTAACCTGGCATGACACGGATACCCTGACCCGCACGCTCCCACTTGGCGCATTGTGGCCGGTTTTCCGATTACATTTAGCCCGCTTGCCTCCGCCTGGCCCATTGTGATCGGTTTTCCGATTACATTCGGCCTGCTCGTCTCCGCCTAGCCCATTGTGGTCGGTTTTTCGACCACATTCCGACTGCGCGACTTCTCCCGGCCCGATGTGGTCGGTTTTTCGACCACATTCCGACTGCGCGCTTTCTTCCGGCCCGATGTGGTCGGTTTTTCGACCACATTCCGACTGCGCGACTTCTCCCGGCCCGATGTGGTCGGTTTTTCGACCACATTCCGACTGCGCTACTTCTCCCGGCCCGATGTGGTCGGTTTTTCGACCACATTCCGACTGCGCACCTTCTCCCGGCCCGATGTGGTCGGTTTTTCGACCACATTCCGACTGCGCGCCTTCTCCCGGCCCGATGTGGTCGGTTTAATACGAAAATAAAAGTACCGGAAAATGCGCCGCAGACTGGATTTTGACAAAAAAAGACCCACCGCCCCCAAAAAACGTTTCGTTTTTTTTAAAAAAGGGAAGACTATGGGGTAGGATTTAGTTGCACGCTATATCCTAATTGCTGGATATATTGCACATACCGATCCAACCGAGTTTTCTTGGACGTCTCATCGCCTAGTGAGACGTCTATTTCTTGGTATGACCTCTTCTCCCGCATTAGGGCATGGAGAATTCGAATCAGCAAATGCGCCGTGGCGACGTTTGCTTTTTTATCTCCTCGTCTCTTCCGGATTCGTCGAAAGAATTGGCCGATCCGGTTCGAGGAGCGAGCGTTCGCCCAAGCCGCCTGACACAACGCCCCTTTCAGATGCTTGTTTCCTTGCATCGTTTTGGACTTTCTTCGCTTCCCCGCGCTTTCGTTGTTCCCGGGACACACCCCCGCCCATGAAGCAAACTGCGCATCACTCGGGAACATGTCCGCGACATGCGGCCCCACTTCGGCAAAAATGGTCACAGCAGACGTCCGCTCTATTCCTGGAATGGAGTCAATTTGTTCAATCACCTCCAGGTACGGTTCTGCCTTCGCCTCGATTCGAGCTTCCAGTTCCGTGATTCTTTTCTCCAAATAGACCAAGTGGTCCAAGTGGTCTCGAATCATCTCCCGATGATGACGGCGCAACTTGCCATTGAGCGCGTCGAGTAGCTGCGGCACTTTCTTTTTTAAACGGGTTTTGACCAGGCTTTTCATGGTCATTTCGTCAATGACCTCACCGTCCATGATCTTCTGGAGCAGGCCCCGTCCCGTAACCCCATAGAGATCAGACATAAAGGTGGTCAGCTTGATGTTGGCATCCTGCAGGATTTTGTGAATGCGGTTTTTCTCCGCCGTCACCGCCTGCACCATCTTACTCCGGTAACGGGTCAAATCCCGCAAATCCCGGATGTCCTGTTCGGGCACCATACTGCCTTCAATGAGCCCGCAACGGTGCAATTGCGCTAACCAGCGCGCGTCTTGCATGTCCGTTTTTCGACCCGACGTATTCTTGACCCGCCGGGCGTTGGCCAGGACGAGGTCACAACTGCCCTCTAAGATGTTCCATACCGGTTTCCATAACACGCCGGTGCTCTCCATCACCACTTCCCGGCAGCCGTGTTCACTCAGCCAATCTTGCAGGCCTAGCAATTCTTTGGTTGTCGTCCCAAACGTTTTCAGGTGATATTGGGGTTTCTGTTCGATCGGTCCTTTTAACACGCAGGCTACAACGGTTTCCTGATGCACGTCCAGACCGGCGCAACACATACGTACAGCATCCATTCCTACCATCCTCCATCGTCAGTTTACAAATCATGCGCTCGAGTGAGTGTAATTTAATACACGTACTTTTGGGGGCTACAATAGGCGATGCTCGAAAAGCGCAATAGAACGGTTTTTCGAACGGGGTGGGTCCCAGTAACCGTTTCCGCCCTTTGATTTGTATATGTAAGTGTTGACGACTACAGCCTCATTTAGAATGGATGCGACGGATGCCAACCACTTATTTTCATTCCTGGGGGTGACAAGGCCTCTGTCTTGTCATGACTGTTTTTCGACCACATTCCGACTGCGCGCTTTCCGTCCCGTCTTTATTGGCAACAAGTCTGCTACAGACGGACACTGTTCTCTGACCAAAACAAAGCAGGCCACCGGAGCTTCCCGGCAGCCTGCCTTAACCTTTTATAGCCTCGGATCGATCTCCTTCTCCTTCTTCACCTCGAACAGCAGGTTCGCGGCAATCTGCTTGTAGGTGTCATTGTCCGCTGAAATCTCCTCCAGCTTGACCTCCAGCAGCTGCTTACCCAGCCGGTGCTCGGCCAGGGACGTCCGCAGCTTGGGCACGATATTCTTCTGCTTCAGCAGCTTGGCATATTTGTGCGGGAACCGGTAATCGTAGCCGTAGATGATGGACAGGTACCCCGGATTACGGACCTTCAGGTAAGGCACCACACCCGGCTGCTCCTGCTCTGGCTTGATGACGATGCCCTCCATCTTCTGCTCAACCGTAATAGCGGCGAAATATTCCTCGGCCAAGCTGTAAGCCTCCGGCTCCTGCAGGTCCAGCACCAGAATCTCATCATCATTCAGGAAGCGGTATTGCTCCGAGGTGACCCCCTCTGGCATCCGTTCCTCCCCGCTCTCCAGCACTTCCTTCAGGATGGCAAACGGCTTATAGTCCAGCTCTGCATCCCCTGCATACAGCTCCAGCTGCTGCTTATACACCCGGTATGCTTCGTCCCGCTGGTCAAGCCCCACGTAAGAGTCCCGGATGCTGCGGACATGCTTATACGTCTGGTACACGTGAGCGCCGTAGCTCTTGTTAAGCGCTTCTTTGGTCAGATGATGCTGGTCCTGCTCGAACCCGCTGGCTTCATATGCCTGGATCAGCTCTCCGAGCGATTCCTCGAACCCGTGCTCCCGCAGGAACGCAAGCTCGTTCTCCAGCGCCTGCCCTATCGGCTGGAATTGGCGTTCAATAAGCCCTTCCCCCAGCGCCTTCCAGGGCAGCAGCTCCCCGTCCAGCAGCAGCACACGGATGCCTTGCTCCGCCATATACTTACCGAATCGGGCCAGCAGCCCTTCGTAGACTGGCGTGAGATCGACAGCTTTGACCTTATACCCGTTGCGGCTGACCGCATAGCATTGCTCTACGTCCCGGTACAGGTACACCGTGCAGCGCGAGCCCATGTATTTAGGCTGAAGGACTACCTCAAATATCCCGCGTCCGGCAAAGTAATCCAAGCCCTTGCGCAGCGACTCCAGCTCGCCCGTTGCTTCATCCTTATCCGCAGGCGACATCGTCCCGGAGATGAAGTTGACCTTATTAAGCGAGGAATAGTGCAGTCTGCGCATGGACTCCGCATCCAGCTCCTGCAGGGAGACCTTGTGCTCCTCGCGGAACAGAACCGGCAAATCCTCCTGTAATAGAGGCTGCTGGGATTTATGGCTTTTGTAGAACGGCTTGAAGGAGATGCGGACCGAGGTCAGGCCGTTCCCCTGCACTGCCCCTGTGTCGAGATGAAGCTTGTTCTTGATCCGGAACGTCTGCTTCGCGGCAATATGGCCGAACAGGTGGAACGGATGGTTACCCTCCGCTTCCTCCTTGAGGAATTCAAGCTGCGGTTCGTAGGCGGATTCGCGTTCCAGCCGGAAGTTGCGCTGATGGCGCAGCGAATTCGTATCCAGCTTCCCGATATACTTGTTGCGGCAAGGCGCATGAGTTACATAGAAGGAAGGACCATGCATCCCGATATAACGGTAAAACGGCTTCGCCCGCTCCACCAGCACAGAGAACTGACGGAACAGCTCCTCATCTTCCTGTAACACCTGAGTGGAGTCAAAATAACTTCTCAGCAGCTCCGGCTCGGTCCCCTTGATCTCTCCCCGCAGGTACTTGTAGACGAAATTCTCATGGTTGCCCATGACGAACAGGAAATGCTCCTGATTGTTATACAGGAACTCTATGATCTCCCGGGTCTGCTTGCCCTTATCGATCCAGTCGCCCGCCAGGATGATCCGTGTCTGCTTCAGCTTATCCGTAGCGCTTAGCTTCCCTTCTTCGATCTTGTAACCGTAGCTGCGCAGCAAGCCTTGCAGCTCTTGAACACATTCGTGTACGTCGCCGACCACAATGTATTCCTGATCCTGCGGAAGCACGGCAGCGGCATACGCCTCCCAATCCTGAATATGCACCCGGTAATCCGGGTTCGGCCGCTTTTCCCCGGAACCTTCAGTACCTTCAACACCTTCCAGGAGAAAATCCTTGGCCCGCACCTTATGAATGCTATGATAGCCTTCGCGGGAAAGTACCGGCAGCACTTCCCGGCGCAGCCGGTTCAGGTGGCTGGAGATCAGCTTCTTCGAGCGCTCCGAGGCATAATAATCCTCCCGCTTACGGTAATCGAACAGGATCACTTCAACGTTGTAGTTATTCTCCTGGGCAATCGCCCGCACCTTGCTGCGGTAGTCTTCGGCGAGACCAATCGTATCCAGAATGACAAACTCCGCATTAATCGGCCAGGAGGTCACCCGCTTCAGCCGCTCGAACAACAGCGCGAACGTATGCGAGCTGGCCTCCAGCATCACCTGGTCGTATTTATCGTAATCATAGCCCAGGATCTCCTGACGGATCAGGTCTGAAGAGAGGTACTGCACATTCGTGCGCAGACCTGTAGCGCTGTCCGCAAGCTTAAGCTGTGGAATCAGTACTTCCTTGGCAAAAGTAGACTTCCCGCACTCCGTCGCGCCCACCAGCATGAATATCGTGTGTACCTTCGTCTGAATGTCCATGGTTTATCCCTCCTGTCTGCGCACAACGGCGCTCTGTGTGGTGCGGATGTCGCCTACCCGGTCGCCCACGAGCGAGAATTCGGCTTCTGCGCCAAGCCCTTGCAGCGTGGCCGATAGCCACTCCTGGAACGCCGCCTGACCCTTTTCCCACTTGTGATCCTCATGCCGGAAGCCTTCCAGCTCATAATAAGGGTTGAAATCCGCATTCGGTGTCGTCACAATCAGCTGCCTGAAGTCCACCTCCCGGATGATCTGGCGGATTAGCGCTGCCGCTTCTTCCTCGCTCATATGCTCCACTACCTCGGTCAAAATAATATCCACCTGCTCCCCGTTGTACGACTCCAGGAAATGCTCCAGCGAGCGGAAGGTCACGATGTTGTCGATGTCCTTGGCCTTTGCCTTGCGGTTCACAGCCTCCAGCAGCTCCTCGTTGATGTCCACCGCGTAATAGGTGCCCTCAATCTTGCCGGCATACGGAATAGCGTAGAAGCCTTCCCCGCAGCCGATATCCAGAATAGGCTTATCGAACGGAAGCAGACCTGAGATATATGTGCGCCGCTGCATCGCTGTGCCCCCATACTCCAGCTCAATCGGGTACAGCTCCGTATGTTCAATGGCGGCCTTATACCGTCTGAACTGCTCCCGGGTCTTCAGGAGATTCCGGGCGAACAGGCTGCGGATATAGAAGGGGGCATCCATGACGTTCAGGCTGGGGATATATTTCTCCAGAATCCGGTCGGAGATATCGATATATTCGTCCCCGAAGATCGACAGGAACAACGACAGCACGCTGACCACATGCAGGAGGTGGTAGAGGCTTTTGCGCGTAGTGATGGTTAGGGAATAGCTCTTATGCGCCTGATGCTCCAGCTTGAACGTGTAGTCCTTCAGATGCTGCTCGAAGAATCTTATATAATGCAGCCGCTCGATATGAATCATCTGGATATATAGAGAATGCTCATACCCCTCCGCATCGCGAGTATCCAGCGCCTTGAACGGGGCCGAGAAGAACTCATTCACCGCATTCAGCGGGAACAGCGGGGTGTTATAGCGGGAGACATTGAGGTATTCAAAGCTCTCGCCTTCGTTCTTTTTATAGGAGATTTCATTGTCAGCGTCCTTAAAATACACATTATAGGTGGCCTCATCCGAATACCAGCCGTAGGCGATACCCTGGCGGACCGGGCGCAGCTGCATCCCGCTCTGCGGATTCTTGCGGATGATGAAGCTCAGCTGCGGGTTCGTTGATCTCAGTTGTACAATAGCCATGATTGTCTTCCTCCTCTACAAATTCAGTCCCCACACTTCCTGCAACGCATCCCGGAACAGGGCATCAAGCTGCCGGTCCCGATTATCCGTCTTGGTACTTAGAGACTCTGCTGCTACCTGCTCCAGCACTTGCAGCTTCTCCTCCAAATACTCGTTAATCGCACTCAGCCGCGGCTCCAGGTCCAGCTCCTCGCCTGAGCGCTTCCGGGCCAGCAGTTGCTGCACCACCGGCCATAGCGGTCCGTCCTGCGGAATCAGCCGGTCTATCAGCACCTCGAACTCCATCGGCGGCATCTCCCCGTACCGGTGAATCCACTCGCAGGCCAGCACCGGACGCAGCACGTAGAAATACTTCTTGATCTTGACCTGCTCCCCTTGCAGGTAATCCCGGTAGTTCCCTCTGGCCATATTCAGGTAGTGATACATACAGGATTTCGGGGAAAAAGTATACGGCGAGATCCCCCTAAGCTGCTCCGCCACACTGAACTTCTCAGCATACTGGATCGGCGATTGCAGCCATTCCAGCAGCGGCGGGTTGGATTTGTGGAACAGCCTCAGCGCTTTGCGCAGATCCCAGCCGCTTAAATCCAGCATATTGTTGATCGGGCGCTCTATGACATCCCGTGCATCCCAGATGGATAAGTACCACTCCGGCTTATGCAGGTAGATGAACCGCACATCGTAATCGCTATCCTGCGAGGGGAACCCCCACGCCCGGCTGCCGGACTCACAGGCATAGAGGATCGTCACTTGCTCCTCTTGTTCAATCTGCTTCAATTGCTCATGGATGAGCGTATTTATAGGATTCATGATGTCCCTCCGTTCCAGGTCGGTTTCGCTGGCTTTATCTTCCCTCATTTTGCCAAGGAGGAACAGGGTGGAAGTATGGCGGCGGACAAAAATCTTCCATTTCATGCAACTCTGGTGCTTAATAGAGGTATTAACTAATACAATTCTTGACTGCATAACAGGCTGGGGGAATACATATGGCCAGAGAAAGCTTCGATAAAGAAATACAGTTTCTTCGCTTATTGTCGTTAGCCGGGGGCGCTTACAGCAGGCAGCAGTTCGCCGAGCGGCTCGGCATTTCCGTACATACCTATGACAAAACGCTGCGCAACCTCAAAGAGATGGTGACCGTTCTACAGCAGGACCTGCCCGCAGAGCAGGGCACCGAGCTGTCCGAGTGGCTCCGCTACAATTACTATGAATCCGCCGATCCGCTGCTCCTGTTCCTGTTCCGGGCGAAATCGCTGAAGGAGACGGAGAGCATCCGGCTGACGCTGCTGTTAACCGCACTTCAGAGCGAGGAGCTGACGGCCAAGGAGCTGCATGACGGCTGCTGTGACCAGATGCCCGCCGATTCGCCGCTGCCGGACGAGAAGACGATCCGGGGAGACCTGAAATACCTGGAGGAGGTCGGCGTAATTGTAAGAGTGAATGACAAACGCCCCTACCGGTACAAGGCCGCCAATGATCTGCTGGACCAGCTGACGGATGACGAGTTGCTCGACCTGTTCGATTATGTGGATGTGATCGCCAATACGCAGATTCCGTCTGTTCAGGGTTACCTGCTGCGTGACAACCTGAAGAAGGCGCTGCGGATACGGGGGATGAATCCTGAGGCTACAGAGACCCACCGCTACAAATACCATTACCATTCACGGATTCTGGATGAGGCCCATCTCTATACGATTTTTGGGGCAATCCAGCAGCGCCGGAGAATCAAGTTCCTCTATCTGTCGCCCAAAAAAGGCATGAACTACACCTCCCAGAACACCAACCCCCTGTTCGCGCGGGAATCGGCGGGTGTCAGCGACAGCCTGCTTCCGCTGCGTGTCGTCTACGATCATCAGTATGGGCGCTGGTATCTGATCGGCTATCATAGCCGGACGGGAATCAAAAAGCTGCGGATGGACGGCCTAACCCAGATTGAAGAGGGTGAGACTGTTGAGGAAGAGGAGTTCGCGCTGCGGCTTCAGCAGCTGATGCTCCAGATGGAGCATAGCTGGGTAACCGATACCAACCGTGCGGTGAAGGTCGCCGTCCGGTTCTACAACCCCAGACGGACCGGGGCCAACTTTATCCGCGAGCGGGTCGAGGCACAGGGGCAGTGGGGCGTGATTACGGAGGAATCTGATACGACCTTCTTGTATGAGATTACGGTGAACGAGATTTTTGAGATCAAGCCGTGGCTGCGGAGCTTCGGCTCCAGCTGTGAGATTCTGGAGCCCCGCTGGCTGCGCAAGCAGTTCATTGAGGAATGGAAGGAGATGAAGAGCTACTATGAATCCCTTTGAGAAAATATTCAACTTCCAGATCATCTCCCGCCTGGAGGAAGCAGGCTCCCTGGCGCTGACCTCGCAGGAGCGTTCCTGGCTGAAGACGATGCTGCGGCATCCGGCTGCAGCTGAGGCTTTTTCACCGGAAACCTTGCTTAAACTGAACTCTCTGCTGGAAGCCGAAGCCTCTATAGAGGTGGGAGAGATCATTATCGAGAAGGCCCGCAGCAAGGAGCGCCAGGTCTATCATCCGCTGCTCCGCCCGCTGCGCCGCATCATCATGCAGGATCAGGGGATTGAGATTACCTATGCGATCAAGCATGGCGGGGAACGGACCGATCCGTCCGGCTTCCCCCATAAGCTGGAGTACAATATGTATAAACGGGAGTGGTACCTGCTGTGGTACAGCACCCGGCAGCGCTCACTCATGTCCACGAAGCTGGCGAACATCATCTCGGTCCGGTCCGCACCGGTCCTGGCCAAGCGGATTGACAGCCTCAAGGCCCGGATCGCCCGCCTACTGGATGGGCGGAAGGCTTCAGCCTGCATCCAGGTCATTCCTGTCTACAATGCTGAGCTGTCGCGGATCTTGGCCGCCTTCTCCTGCTTCGACAAGTCCGTGTCCTTCGATGAGGCCGCCGGCCTCTACCACATCACCGTCCACTACATGAGGGATGACAGCGAATTCCTGCTCTCCCGCATCCGCTTCCTGGGCCTCCGCGTGAAGATCACCGAGGGCGAGCAGCTGAAGCAGCGTATGCTGATGTCGGCGGAGATGGCGGTGGGAAGGTATGGGGAGGAATAGGCAGGTCTCTTACTCCACTAGCACTTCGATCATCATCGTGGCCCCGGTCTTGAACCCGGAAATAAATGCAGCCGTCATATCCATTCCCTGCACTTGTGAATACAGATCCAATAAGGACTCCAGCTCCTCGAACTCGCTCACGGACAACTTCTGCTTCCAAACTGCGAGAGATTCGGTAATCTGCCTGTTTAGCGGGCGGTAATCGGTGTCCTTGGAGATTATATCTTCATTCGGGAATAAAGTTCCATGATATAGCGATTCGAGAATGTTGGGCATGGTGACCTCCTTCATAAGCTACATTACAAATTTATGATATAAATCAGCGTAGCATAATTACAGAGGAAGGGTGGTACGCGCATGTGTACCACCCTTAAAAATATGTTTGCTCAGGAGTGAGTTGCAGTGGGTAAAAATATTGTAGTGAAAATATCTGAATTGACCGCTAAGCATAAGATTTCGATGCGGGAGTTGTCCCGAATTTCCAGGGTCCGGCACGCCGCATTAAGCGAGTTAGCCAATGGAAAGAGAGAAAGCATTAATTTTAGTCATATCGTTAGAATAGCTGAAGCTCTAAATATTCAGGACATACGGGAGATTATCGATTTGGTTGACAGTGAATAATAGGAAAGAAGCCCTGGCGATATTAACTGTTAATTTAAAACAAATATTGAAACTCATGGAGTAAGAAATGTTAAAGAAAGAGTTGAGAAAAGACGACATCCATTCGGAGGAACCGAATAGCGTCGTCTTTTTGATACGTTTTTTACTTTTTCTAAAGTTGGCTAGTTTTTCAGTGGCCTCCTTATGTCTGGTGGGTTTTTATTATTTACTCAAATATGTTCAACTAAATACTTCAAAAGTCTATTAATAAAAGTGATTTTTGTTTTCAAGTTTTTTTATGTTTGTTTAATTGTTATTGGGACTTATTTTTTCTTAGTCTTAATACTAAGATGTAAGGTTGAAATAACAACAATTAATAAAATTACACCTACTACATTAATAAATATAGGCTCATTATTCGAAAGTGATCTTATTAAAAGTTTTATATTGATTCCTAGAGCAGCGACCCAACATAAATATACAAATAATTTATTAGTTTTTTTCATACATTTACCTCTCGCTCGCGTGATTACATTAATTATTTGAAATTCATGAAAAAAATACATTGAAATAGTCAGATTGTCGAGAAAACCTGGTTTTACGGGACCTACATAAAAATCGAAGTGCCGAAAAGTCCGTAGGGCTTTTCGGCACTCTAACTGCATTAAAATGCAGTTTTTCTAAATTTAAAGAAGGGAATAGGCATTTGCCATGGCTTGATTCATAGAACTCCAAGCACTATATCCTTGGTAGGCAGTCCATACCACAACACCCCCAGCAGCTACTGCGGCGATTGCATTTGCAAAAGGTATAGCTCCAACTATCCCAAGAATTTCCAAGGCATACGCTCCCCCGTAATTATTATAACTATCATAAGAATTTGCAACTTGTGTGGCATACATTTTGAAATCTGAAATCTTAGGATTGTTAGTAGTATTCTTCGTTAAGTATACCTGTTTATATGCGTTTTTGACATCTCTCATATCAAAAGAAACGCCCGATCCAGTATATAGGTAAGCTTGAGTTGGACTATCAGCATTATAATATGTATACTTCCAATGCCCTCCAACATCCATTGTAGACATTACCGGTTCCTTATAAGGCTCTGGTGCTATTAATTCGTTGTTAACATAGCTATTCCCTTCTGTATCTACTGAAAATACATTTACTAAGGTTTCACCCTTAATTTTATCCTTAAATTCAAAGTCATTATCAAAATTATAAGTAACTTTTTCTGTAATCGTAACACTCTTAGTACCTTCGGAGTTATAAACAGGAGCGTCTATTGTGATAGTTTTAATTTGTTCACCCACGATATTTCCATCCAGATCCCTGTAATCAGAAGTGAATGTTTTTGTCTCGGATTGAACATTTGACTGAACATCTGCGGCTGAAACTGGAACACTAACACCTAAGAGAAAAATGACTAGAGCAATAGGCAAAATACGATAAAAAAACTTAAACATTAACAAATCCTCCTAATATTATGTTTTTGGAACAATTTAACTATACATATATTAGGTAAAAATGGCAACCTATTTATCAAAATTATCTTCATTTCCAAAATATCCATAAAGGAATAAAATTTAATAGATTCGTCATTAGGATCTCTGTAACACAAGCCGACCCCGAACAATTCTTGTTTGGACAGAGCATTCAGCAAGATCGGATTATATGTAGTAATTCTCTTTGGTTAGTCTGGATATCGTTTGGTTCTTAGAGCCATCCAGAATGATGGACAGCTCTCTTCCTGAGGAGATTTCAGAGAGTATCTTCAGCCTCTCCGACGCTCCCTCCCATGGAGTATTACCGTATACCTTTCATTACAGCAAATAATGTTCACAGCAATACTCACTAGTGAGAGGCACAGTCATCCCTCTATTCCACCACCATATAATACAAATTAGCCGTTGTATCCTTCGTAATCGTATGCGCACCCGCCGCAAGGGAGACGGTGGCTATGCCGTTCGTGATCGGGTAGCTGATCCCATCGACCTTGATCTTCGAGCCCTCTGAATTAAACACCAGCGTTAGCGTTGAGGCCTTGGCTGCGGTGAACTGGATGCGGGTGGTGCTCTCGATCTTCAGACATTGCGTTAAGGTCAGGCCGCCGTAGACAATCGTCCCCTTGCTGGTGGAGAGATTACCTTGAATGGTGAAGAAGCTGCTCGATGTCCCGGATACGGTAAAATTGTGCACCGCCGCCCCAGGGGCAGGCGTTGCCGTAGGTGTTGCTGTAGGCGCGGGAGTTGTTGTCGGCACCGGAGTCGCCGTTGGCACTGGTGTTGCCGATGGAGTCGGTGATGGTCCTCCCGGGTTAGCCTCGCCGCCCACAGATATCAGCCCCGAGGTGTAGCTGCGGATCGCCGCCATTAACGGAGCATTGATCGCATAGGAGGTATCGTCCACGGCATTATTGAAGCTCCAGCTAAAGTCCCCGCCGCCCTGGCGTCCTGCTCCCGCTCTAACTTTCTGTTCTACTGCGCTTACGCTATCGACATCTGCTGCGCTGACACCTGTATCGATCAGAGTATCGAAGTTGTTATAAGCTGTTCCGCCAACAAGCGCTTTATAAGTGCTGGGAACGGCTTCGCTTCTTGATGTAGCTAAGTAAGCATCATGAGAGGCCGCATTTGCCGGAGCCGTTCCGGTATTGGAGTTGGCGTAGATCAAGCTTGCTGCCCCAACCACACTGTTATTATAGGCCTTAATCATCCCGCCATTCTCCCCGGAGAAGGTGCCTTCACCCAGCGCATCCGTTCCCTGAAGGGAGCTTAGCATCGGGTATTTGGCATTGCGGAAAACATTACTTTCCACGAAGGTTGATGCGCCGGTCGTTACGCCCACACCGTATTTTGACACCCCGTCATAGAAGTTGTTATACACATGGACCGAAGCCACTCTGATCCGCGGGTGACGCGAGTCGGAATGATCGAACCAGTTATGGTGGAAGGTGACGAAGAACTCTGCGGTTTCGCTAAGTCCGACCAGAGCCGCTTTGCCGGAATCGAAGTAGTGGTTGTACGAGATCGTAATGTACGTGGAGCCTTTCTTGAGGTCGGTGGAGCCGTCGCCCTTGGCCTGGTCCGCATCGCTGCCCGCCGAGCCATAGAAAATATCATTATTATGCACCCACACATTCGCATTGCCTGTATCCATGGAAATCCCGTCATCCGGGAACAGCATGAGGCCAAGATTTCTCACCTCGACATTTCCCGCGTATCTGAGCAGCAGCCCCCAGCCATAGGCGTACGCGTCATTGCCGATCCCCTCGATGGTCAGGTTCATTTGGGTATAGCTGCTTTTCCCTTTAACCTCCAGATATCCGCTGCTGTTGAGCTGCCCGCTCAGGTCCGCCGCAGTAACCTTCCCGACTAGCCGGATGGCGAGCGGGGTGGTGTCATAGCCTTTTTGCCGGAGAGCGAGAATGCTGCCAAGACCAACTCCCGTTTGTACCGTTCCCGAGCTGCTGACCACAACGGGAAGCGTTACAGTCTGCGCGTTCTGAGAGGTGACATACAGCACCTGTGCCCCGCTCTTCAGCGTGCCATTGTCATTATAAGCACCGGAGCCTGTACCATAAGGTGATGCTGTGGAAAAAGCAAACCCCGACCGGTCATACCCCGCTACAGCCAGCGTCCCCGTCACTGCACTCGCCGTTCCTCCGCCGGACAGATCAGCTTCAACCTTCATGACATAACTTCCTGCCGCAAGCCCTACCGCATCCGCTCTCCAATATGAAGCGTACTTGCGGATCAGTTCATTGTGAAGCTGCTGGTACTGGGAATCTGCTGCGCCTGCAGCTTTGACATAGACCTTGTAGCCGGATGCGTTACTGACGGGCGACCACTGTACATACGCTGCTTCATGCCCGCCACCGCTGCCGGTTACCGTAAGTCCTGCTGCGTGGACAAGTGGAGTCCCCCATCCGCTGAATGTCAGCGTCAATGCCAGAGTCAGCAATAATAGGATACTGATACCTTTTGCCGGTGTTCTTTTCATTCCATTGCCTCCTAACTAGAGTATGTGAACACCCCGAGCATAGCAGACGCCCCTATAGTACTAAACAATCATTTGCTCAGTTCTCCGACGATTATGCGCTATTATGAGAAAATGATTATTTTGCAGCGAAATGATACTTACATGCAAAAAGACACCCGTCCGGGGTGCCTTGAACTATCGCTCACTATTGGTGATGCTGAGGTCATTGAAACTTCGTATTGACGCGGATCTGTCCGCTTTTGCTTTTGACCGCTGGCTTCTCAGGCTCTTGGCTCAGGTTCTGGCCGATGTCGGTAGCATTCTTCTTGAAGGTCTCGGTCACAGTCTGAATGACTTCTCCAACATTGTGCGCGGATTCAAAAATCGGATCGATGGTCTTGATCTTCCCCTTCACATCCCGGGTGACCTGATTTGCGGTGTGAATCAGCTGCGTCGCCTCTCCCGTTAACCCGTGAATGGCATTCCTCACCTCGCCCAGCGTCTTGTTGGTCTCTCCAAGTGTGGTCATTCCTTTGCGCAGCGTAAGAATCACGAATACCACCAGTCCGACAAAAGCAACCGCAGCCAAAGCAATACTAAGCTGAATTAACATATGCACCGCCTCCTGTAGTTCCACTCTATGTCCAAGTTACAGACATCATGCCTACATGTTGCGGCTACAGCTCACTCTTCTCCCCTTTTAAAAGAAGATAATTTATGAATCAGCTTGTCCTTATAGATTAATCCCAAGATAAAGGCTATGACGGAGATAACGGAGATGACGATGGTGGGTCCATAATTCTTATCGTAGATATTAGCTCCAACGCTTACGGAGGCCAGCAGCCACGGGAATCGGGCGATGAGCAGGATCATAAAGAATCTTAAGGGCTTCATCGTCGTCAACCCGGCTGCATAGATGAACATATCCTTGGGAAATCCGGGAATAATGAAGATAATAAACAGGAAAATCGAGAATTTGTTATTATCCATCATCCCCCGCATCCACTTGAACTTATCCTTCTGCAGCAGTCTCTCAATGAAAGATCCGCCCAGGAATCTGGTGAAATAGAAGGCAATCATCGCCCCCAGCATCATCCCCCCGGTCACGTAGACCGCACCCAGCGTTGTCCCATAGATGTAGCCCCCGGCAATCTGAACGACCTCTCCCGGTATGGGAGCGATCACCGTCTGGAGAATCTGGAAGAGAACCAGCATCACCGGCCCTAGCTTCCCCGTGGAAAGGATATAATCCCGGAAGGCATCCAGCGACATCGTCAGGCGCAGAAGCTCCGGCAGGTATCTGATGAATACAATAGTGATCACAAGGCCTACGCAAGCGAGGAGAACCTTGCTGACCCGCTTGTTCTGTAATAACCAATCCATGGACGAATCCCTCTCTTCACTGGCTTATGATATCTCCAGCTTAGGTGAATATTCTTAAGATCCGGGCATGGAACTCCTTAAGAATTCTTAAGTCGCCTGTCATCCGGTGGTTTAAGCGCTATGGACAATCTATAATGTAAGCACGACGAATGCCCGGGAAGGGAGGAGATGGAAAATGATGAATTCGGCGAAGACCATACTTATTGCCGACGATAACCACGAGATCCGGGAGATTGTCCGGGTGCTGCTGGAGAGTGAGCAATACCATGTCATTGAAGCTGTTGACGGTGAAGATGCCGTGAATAAAGTAGACGATACCATCGACCTGATTATTCTGGATATTATGATGCCCCGGAAATCGGGCTTCAAGGCTTGCGTGGAGATTCGTGAGATGACCAGTGCGCCTATTCTTTTTTTGACAGCTAAGACCCAGGATTCGGACAAAACCCTCGCCTTCTCGGCCGGAAGTGACGACTACCTGTCCAAACCCTTCTCCTACACCGAACTCGTGTCCCGGGTGAAGGCCTTGCTTAGGCGGTATTATGTCTACAAAGGCAAGGAGGATACCTCCGCCCCCTCAGAAGTAATCACCTTCAACGGGCTAAGCGTGAATACTGCCGTCAACGAGGTTAGGATGAATGAGAAGGAGCTGACCCTGACCGAAATTGAGTACAAGCTGCTGGCGCTGATGGCCAGTAACCGCAATAAGATTTTCTCGGCGCAGAATTTGTATGAGAGCGTATGGGGCGAGCCTTATTTCTATAGCTGCAATAATACGGTGATGGTTCATATCCGCAATCTGCGCATGAAGCTGGAGAAGGACCCGCAGAATCCGAAGTTTATCAGAACCGTCTGGGGAAAGGGGTACCGCATTGAATAACAAGCTGCGCTGGAGCAGGCTGAAGCTGAAATTGATCCTGTGCCTGATCGGTTCGTTCACGGCTTCTGCCCTGCTGTTCCTGCTGCTGCAGTCCGCAGGCGAAGATCTGCTGGAGCATTACCGGACCAGAAGCTCGTTCATTCACAAGCAAGAAGAGCAAGCTCTTCCGGCACTCCAGGAATATATCTCCGGGCAGCATCTTGCGCTTAAGGATGACGAAAGAATCGCGGAATGGGTCCGAAAAGCCAAATACGTGAACCTCTATCTCTATAAGGATAACCAATTTCTCTACTCTACGGACGGGTACACGATCAAGACTGAGAATACAAGGTTTCTGCCGGACCCTGACATTTTCAGCAAATCCCAGTATTCCACAGTTACCTTTGCGGATACGGCTGCTCAGGTGTATATGGAGTATTTTTTTGAGTACAAGTACTACAACCTCATTACGTTTCTGGGTGTAATTCTGTCGTTCCTATTCTTCATCGTGCTGGTCCTGTTCTTCATCAACAAGAAGACCTCTTATATTGGCGTGCTGGAGAAGGAGATTAAGATTCTGGAGGGCGGAAATCTGGACTATGAGATTACCCTGAAGGGGAAGGATGAGCTGTCGTCCCTGGCCCAGAGCATTAATGAGATGCGGAAGTCGTTCATCGAACGTCTGGAGAGCGAGGAGCAGGCCAGATTGGCCAACAGCGAGCTGGTCACCGCCATGTCCCACGATCTGCGGACACCGCTCACCGCTTTGGTCGGCTACCTGGACATCATCGAATACAAGAAGTATCAGGATCAGGAAGCGTTAGCGAAATACATCCATAACAGCAGGGAAAAAGCCTATCAGATCAAGCATCTGTCCGATAAGCTATTCGAGTATTTCACCGTGTACAATACAGAGGAGAGTGACCTGGAGTTCGAGTCCTACGACGGGATTCAGCTCATGGATCAGTTATTCGATGAGCAGTCGATGCTGCTGGAGAGTCGCGGCTTCCGGGTGGAGTGGGAGTCTGCCTTTGCTCCTGTTCCGTTCCTCGTGGAGCTTCACCTGATCTCCTTCAGGCGGGTATTCGACAACCTTTTCTCCAACATTACGAAGTACGCCGATACGTCTGCTCCCGTCACTATTGCTTATAGGATTGAAGGCCACTGGCTGTTGATGGAGATCACGAATGTTATCAACACGGAGGCTCATGAGGTTCATAGCACCGGGATCGGCCTCAAGACCTGCCAGAAAATCATCAGCCAGCATAGGGGCCAAATCACGTTCACATCTACTGGCGGCAGGTATTCCGTCCACATCCGTTTGCCGGTCAATACCACGCAACCCCAATCTTAAGGAGGAACCATCATGCAAGAGATCAGTACCGAGCGATTAATCATCAGAAACTTCCGGGAGTCAGATGCACCGGGGATGCTGGAGTACTTAGCGAATCCGCGGGTGAATTGCTTCCTTAGCGACCGTCTCTCTACGTTAGACGAAGCCATCGCAGCCGCCAGGGAACGGAGTCAGGATGACTCGCATCTGGCCGTCACGCTGAAGGAGACCGGGGCAATCATTGGCGATCTGTTCTGCATGAAGGAGGAGCCGGATACCTACAACGTGGGCTGGCATTTCAATCCGGCCTACGAAGGCAAAGGCTATGCCAGCGAGAGCGCCCGCGCGCTGCTGCGTTATCTTTTCCTGGAGCAGGAGGCCAGACGCATCTACGCCTATGTCGAGGACGACAACTCCAGATCGCAGAAGCTCTGCGAGAAGCTGGGGATGCGCCGGGAGGGCTGCTTCCTCGAATTCATCTCCTTCACCACGCACGAAGACGGAACGCCGAAGTACGAGAACACCCAGCAGTTCGCGATATTGAAGCGGGAGTGGGTTGAGCAGGGGATGGTGTAGTCCCATTTGCCCGGCAGCCGTGAGAGATGGCTGTGCCCGCTATCGGGACAGCGGTCTTTTCAACTTTTCTGGTAAGGGGATATGCCTTATGGATTCTAACGGATGATACAGCAGCATCCATGGTCCTGAGAAACGCATAACCCCTTTGATTTTTTGGCGGTAGACTGGTGTATAACAATGAATCGGACACTTCGCACAAGCCGTTTTCTCTTCACCGAATTTGCAAGAGGAGAGTCTTTTCATAACATACTGATTTAATTGCTGACATTCCTCACAAAGCTCCTGCTCATGATGTTTTCTCTTGCAATAGATACGAATCATCTTTGAAGCAATTATTTTTTCTTTGCGGATTATAGGGCCATTGTTCAGCGGCAGCTCTGCTGCTCTCATATAAGAAGCCTCCTTGACTTAGTTGAACTTATTCGTCCATCTCCTTGAAATGGAAATGCTCATGATGAATCGCATCCATTCCAACCAACTCCCCGCTCTTCTTATGATAATACGGAAACATCCGGTTAACATGCAGCCTTAGAAGCTGATAATTCTTATCCTTAGGCAGCTTGTCTATTTCTTTAACAGCCTTGTCACGCTCTGTAAACGCTCCAATAGGATAAAATTCAGGAAATCGGCCCGTCTGCTCAGCAACAAAAATAACCCAGATATATTCATCAGCCATTTGTACACCTTACCTTTATTGTTCCTCAGAATATTTTTTTAAGGTATAAGCCATAATTTCTAATGAATGTACGCCTTTGGCAATGTCTACTACAAATTCTACTGCAAACTCCCGTTGCATCTTTAGATGGTACCCGTTCAGCATCAAAATTGATTTCGTGACCAGATAGGCTGTTCGTTTATTGCCATTATGAAAGCAATGGTTTTTGACGAGCGATTCCAGCAATGCGGCTGCCTTATCGAATACAGAGGGGTAAGCATCCTCGCCAAAAATACTTTGTTGCGGTCTATGTACCGCAGACTCCAGCAGGCCGTGATCCTTCACTCCTGCTTGATCTGCGTCATTCATTCTTTTCATC
This sequence comes from Paenibacillus piscarius, assembly GCF_022234545.1. Classification (GTDB taxonomy): domain Bacteria; phylum Bacillota; class Bacilli; order Paenibacillales; family Paenibacillaceae; genus Paenibacillus_AQ; species Paenibacillus_AQ piscarius. Next base: position 74,032 of record NZ_JAIEUI010000003.1, on the reverse strand, counting down.
ATGAAATGGTGTGCTGTAATAACCTCTTCCCTGCTAAGAAAGATAGTCATATTAACGATCCCTTAGATCTTCAAGAATGCCCAGATCCTCTTCAAACACATCGAAGAACGCCTCCAACACCTCAGGACGAACCTGTTCAGGCAACAGAGCTGCCCGGCTTTTTCTCAACACCACTTCTCCACTTTCATTTTCAATAAACTCGATTTCATCTCCCTGAGAGATACTCATTTTATCCGCAAGAGCTTTTGGCAAGCTCACGCCCAAGCTATTCCCCATTCGCCCAATCTTTCGGGAATAACGGGTCACCTTCGATTGATCCTTCGTCACTTTGATCACACCATCCATTTTATTTCACCCTGCCTCTTATAGTATGATCTTTACGCTTTAAGTTATAACTTATAACAGTAATAAAAGTTATAACGTATGTACATTTTATCAAAAGGATATCAAAAAGACCATCTAAGAAATAAAATAAAAAAGTCTCTAATAAAACGTAAAACGTTCTTTTCTATTTCTAAAAAGTAGACTTCCTTCTTTGTCATATAATCATTGTTACATCAATTACTTGGTTTAAATGGTAAAGTAATTTTGTCCATACTCATCTATTTTTTGAAAGGTTGTTTTAAGTGGAGAATACGACGTTCAATAAGATACTATTTCTTGATATTTATCATGGTGAAATTAACGAAGAATTTGAATCGAATTTCGTTAATATATTTGGAATAGGCTATAAAGAATTTTTAGAATCAAAACTAACAGATTTGAACAATAATACGAAAGAACTCGCATTATTGTTAGGCCTAAAGGAAAAAGAAGTACTTTCTCATCTAAAGCTCTATTTAATAATAGAAAACCTTACTATTCGACAATGGCAGCAATTCCTGGTTGGCAACTTGTTCGTATATGCTCTGAAAGTAATTTTAGGTTTATTAGGGTCATTTCCATTATTTTATTTCATGGGGTATCTCATTCTTTATGGATATTTTTTTGGTGCGACTGATCATTCGCTTTTAGATATCGTAATAAAGAGCATCCCAATTAATCGTTCATCTTGTTATATCGCTGGCTTCATCTTTTCAGGGATAGTTGCCTTCTTTATATCTATATACAAATTAAAGGGATTAGGAAAATCATTTTTGTTTTTCAGTTCTATTTATTTTGTATGTTCCTCAACTATAAGTTTGCTTTTTATTTTATTTAATGCCAATTCTTCTTTTGAAGTTTCGGAATTAGGAAGATTTTCCTTTATTTGGTTTTTTCCATTTGCTGTTTCTATATTAATTCTATCCGCTCGTTATATAGCAAATATTATATTAAAATATTATAAGATTATAGGCATTGTGATAATTGTATCTTCTCCTTTCCCCCTATTCTTAAGTAAGCAGCTAGGACTGATTTTGTCGTTACTATTATATTTAGTCATAGTTATAGGATTAAGTATCATTTCGATAAAGATAAAGCAAAAAGGGTGGCTTACAGCAGGAAAGCAGAAAAGCAAACAACAAAAAGGAAAGCCTCCTAAATATACCTATTCTTTCGTCGAATTCTGTTTTTATATATTATTTGTATTATCGCTTTTTATAGTTGTATTTGTTCCCTTACTATGTTATATGATGTTCTCAACAGGGAACTACCTCGGTTCTGCTTTAAATATTGTTGGGTTGACTAAAAGTGAGGATATTCGTATTAAAGGCACCTTACTTGATGGTAAGTTAATTGCTGAGGATGGTAATTACCTCTATATCTCAACGAGCTCCAGAACTCTTCTAGAGGTAAGTAAAGATGCATCTATACAAATAGCAAAGCCTAATGAACTTACGATGTATACAGGTAAATCAGAGAATTGGACTATTAATGTAAATGTTTATTATAGGGATAATGAATTATGGTATAGCGGTATTATTAAAAAAAACAATTTAAATATTACTACAAGATTATCATACAAATTTCAAAATATGAACAAAATGACTTTGGAGCAGTCAGAAGCAACTTCGGAGTTTTACATCTTTAATAGGATAGATTCAAAGGATATAACAAAATTAGCCTTTATTGATTTATCATGGCTTACTGATAATGGTTTAACCGAACAGGAAAATGTCAAACTTAATATTTCTGACCTCAATTAATACTAAATAATACACGTTTCAAGAAACTCGAAGTCATTAAAAAAAGACACCCTTAATGGGTGTTTTTAATTTATTTCAGAACAATCCGAGCGTGGGGGTGTACGAAGAGAATTTGACTGGGTATTATACTCAAATGAATGTCGTTAGAAAACGTTGGTTTTCAATTGCAGTTCTCCAGTGTCAATTACGGCCCCTGTTTGTTTCAAAAAGTTAAAACCAAGGATCCCGTCGATTTCCATGCCATAATCCATACTCCCGATTTCCACTTGAAAATTATTAAGTATAGCTTCATCAACAATAATTGAATCTAGGTACTTGGTGTACACATACTCCACACCGCCTACCCCCCTTATAATGTCAACGTTATCATCTTCTTCAGGGACCATACCGATCTCCTGCACAATGTCTGCGTTTAGAAGTGTACTTGCAGAGCCTGTATCAAGTAGCACTTTCTCCAGCTTTAACTCTCTTCCTCTAAACACGACAGTCATGCTTACGAAAGGAAGCCCATAAATTTCTGTTAGTTTCATCTTGGTCCTCTAATTCCCACATAGCGTTCCCTGGCTACAACCTCGGGACGGGAGGTGTGAAAAAAACAATACTCTCTGTGAGGAGCTTGCTGGTGGAGTTCACTATACCGTTTCAATGCTTTGGTAGAATCCTCATAGGAATCAATAACGGACATCTCTTCAATAAAGCGTTGGCCCTCCTTAGAGTAAGCCTTAGTCGCCTCGAGAACGACCCATTCATTCGGAAAACGCTCCTGAACTTCATCCCATCGCATCTTGGACACCTCCGCTTGAATAATTTCTATTATTATAGCATATCGGTTGACAGCTTCTAACACCCGCTTCAGCGCACATCAAAAAAAGCGGTGAGGTTCTCTCATCGCTTTTCCCCTATTATAGTTAGCCCCTACTCACCCTCATATGCCTGGCGCAATGCCGCAAGGTTGAACTTCTTCATCGCTAGAAAAGCCTTCGTCACGCGCGCACGCTGCTCCGGCGTACCCTGCTTCATCATCTCGTCCATCCCGGCGGGAACGATCTGCCAGGAGATCCCGAACTTGTCTTTGAGCCAGCCGCATTGCTCCGCTTCCGGAACCGCAGACAGCTTATCCCAGTAGTGATCAATCTCCTCCTGCGTATCGCATTTCACCATGAAGGAGATCGCTTCATTGAAGCTGAATTGATGATTATGTGCACTATCCATTACGGTAAACCACAGATTCTCCAGCATGAAGTCGGCGAACATCACCGTTCCTTCCTGGTCAGGCTCCATTCCAGCAGGATAACGGGTCACAAGTCCTTGCCTGGTGTTATGGAAGACGGATTGATAGAAGGTCATCGCCTCTTCTGCCTTGCCGCACTGATCACCGACAAATAACAACGACGGTATGATAGACGGCCGCTCCTCCCCTTCCGGGTTCGTAAGAATCAGCTGCCAGGACACACCATACCGATCTTGAAGCCAGCCATACCGCTTACTGAAGGGATACTCTCCAAGAGGCATTAATGCGGTTCCCCCCTCGGATAGCTTGTCCCATATCTCATCCAGCTGCTGTGCCGCATCCTTATCCCGTGACGGATCAAAATTGGCGAAGAAGGAGATGGACGGATTCAGCTTAAAATACGGGCCTGCACTAATTCCCATAAACTTCTGCCCCCAAATTTCAAAAGAAACCTGGTCGCAGTCACCTGATGGCGTATCACGAAGGGTGGTAACACTGGTAACCCGGGATTCCGGGAACACCGACGCGTAAAAATGGGCAGCAGCTATTGCCTCTTTGTCATACCAAATATGCGGAACGATGATCTGGTTCTCACTTGTCACTAATCATTCCTCCATTGCTGGCAAATTTATAATAAGAGTGTATCCCATCTGCTAGCTTTAAAACAATGAGCAATGAAAATAGTACCTTTATCATCTTCAGTCCTCTGCCGGCAGCGTCCTTCCTTTTTTCCAAATTAGAATCGGCTGATCCGGTGAGCCGTAGTAGATGGACGTAATTTCCACATCTTTACCCTGATTCTTATAATAGGCCCTTACACTCAGCGGATTAATGAACATCCCGCCACTGACTGAAGTGTTTGCCTTACCCCTTTTGGATACGATAAGAGGCTGAACGGGGGTTATATAGTAACTGCCATCATCCTTAAGAGTGTTCTTCACTTGAGTATAACCACCCCTGATTTGAATCTGAAAAGCAATCTCTCCATTTGATCTGGTTCTTATATCAGATATCATAATTTGGTCAGACGGCACCGGTTGGATATTCCAGCGGAACAGAACCCAGTAGCCAATAATTAGTATTCCGCATAAGGATGCAGCCACAATCATACCTCTGATAAAAGCGATCCACCGGGTATGGCTCCACCATTTTTTAATGTTTTGTAGCCCCTTTCCCTCCAGTGTATGTAGCTCCCTCTCTTGAAGGGTCAGGTTCAGGCTGGATTGCATTTGCTCCAGAGCGGAACGGCAGTCTGTACAGACAGCAAGGTGTTCTTCCACCAGCTGCTTGGTACTTTCACTGCAAATTTCATCATAATACAAGGGGAGGAGATCTTGAATAACATCACATGGGATTCGGGTCATCCATTATCCTCCTTCAACAGATTCTGTATCCTTGCCCGGGCCCGGTGATAGGTCACTCTTGCCCAGCTTTCCGTTCGGCCAAAAATTTGACTAATGTGGTCAAAGGACAATTCTCCAAATAACCTGAGCATAAAAACCTCCTTATACGGCTCACTTAAACTGTGCAGGACTTTATGAATGCGCAAAGATTCAGTCTGATCAATAAGACTTTGCTCCAGATTAACGCCATTTTCTTCTTCCTGAACAGCCATGCGTACGAGCCTGCGCTGCGCATTCAGATGGGAGAAATACGTGTTTTTCGCAATCTGGCACAGCCAGACACTCATTTTGCACTCCCCTCTAAAATGATCAATTTGCTTTAGCGCTTTAAAAAAGGTCTCCTGTGTGATTTCCTCGGCAATCTGCTCGTCTCTGCTCAAAGACAGCACAAACAGGTACACATCGCGGAAATGCTGATTATAGACTCCTTCTAATTTATCTAAACCATCCAAGAGTTCACCACCTTATATCCATACGACTAGCTAAACCTAAAAACGTTACAATACTTTTAAGTTTTTTGTATAAAAAAGAAAAACATCACGCTATCTTTGACGCATTCTTAGACTTGTCCGCAACCTGCACATAACCAAAAATACAAAGCAGCGATCCCTTAATACCGGAATCGCTGCTTTGCCGTATTTTACTGTTTCCAATTATACGTTGGCAAGGGTTAGGATTCAATATTTTACTTGCGGGACGGTTCTTTCTGCCTAATTCTTAGCCTCCAGCATCCGCAGCAGAACCGTAACCGTCTCTGCCCGCGTTGCGGCAGCTTTCGGGAAGAAGCTGTTGTTGCCCTTGCCTTGCATCAGTCCTGCCTTCTTCATCTCGGCTGCCGCTCCAACTGCCCAGGCCGGGATGTCGCGGTCATCCGTGAATCCGGCAGAGCGGGCAACGGGAGCCAGCTGAAGTGCTCTCGCCAACATGACGGCCATTTCTGCTCTGGTTACAGGCGCATCCGGGCGGAAATTGCTGTTGTTATCCCCTTGGATGATTCCCAGCGCTACCGCCTGCGCAACGGCTGCCTTCGCCCATGATCCGATCCGGTCACTGTCCTTGAAGGACAATGCTGCTTCTGCGTTCTGAAGCTTCAGCGCCTTTGCCAGCATCACTGTGAATTCAGCACGGGTCACGTTACGGTTAGGCTGGAACGAGCCATCTGGATAGCCTGTAATGATGCCCAGTTGAACAGCTTCCCGGATACTGGCTTCGGCCCAATGTCCGGCAATATCGGCGAGGGATGGACCAGGCGCCGGAGTAGACGGTGTTTGCGGGCTCTCGCCCGGCTTATTAATCGTCCCAATAATAACCGGCGTTACCGGTACTGTTACTGGCGGAGTCACTGGCGCTTCGCCTCCAGGATCGCTGCCGTTCCCGCCGCCTGAACGCTCATTTACCGAAACATTGATTGTCCCCGTAATGGACGGATACGCGCTCAACACTGCCGTAATCGTCACCTCTCCAGGTGTAGAAGGTGCCGTAAGGACCACACTGAACCGGCCGTTCGCGTCTGTTACGACAACAGCAGGCTCCAGGCTGCCTGAAGAAGCTGCGAGTCCGACCTCCAGGCCGGAAACCGGAAGATTGTCGCTACCCGAAACAATTCCTGTAATGGATACGCTATCTCCGGTGTTCACGGCAGACGGTGATGCCTGGAGTTCAATAAGAGCAGGTACCGGTATCGCCTTGCTTACAGAAACTATTACAGTATTCGTCACAGAAGGGTTGTCGGTCAGCACAGCCGTAATGACCACATCTCCGGCCGCAGACGGTGCCGTAAAGACTGTGCTGAATCGGCCATGCTCATCCGTTACAGCAAGCGCAGGCTCAAAGCTGCAGGAGGCTGCCATGACCTGGACCGCAGCACCCGCTAACGGAAGATCCTCACCGTCATAGACGGTTCCCGTAACGGACACTTTATCTCCAGCGGATACGGAGGACGGGTTGGCTTCCAATTCAATCCGGGCTGCTACAGGCACAGCCTCTTCCTCTACGGATACGGTAAGCGCCCCTGTCACAGCTGGACTTGCCGGCAGGACGGCCGTAATGGAGACATCTCCAGGAACAGATGGTGCAGTAAAGACCGAACTGAACTTGCCGTACACATCTGTAGTGACTTTGGCAAGCTCAAGGCTTCCATCAGCGGCTGTGAGTTCAACCTCTACACCGGGAACCGGAAGATCGCCATCGGCATAGACAGCACCCGTAACGGATACTTTGCCTCCAGGCAGCACTGAAGATGGCGTTGCCGCAAGCTGTACCCGGGATGGAACGCTTTGCTGCGTCTCTGGTCCGAATACTTTGAATTCCCAGAGTGAGTATCCGTATTTGCTCCCTCTCTGCGTTCCATACATCCGGACATATCTGGCATTCACCGGGTCGATAGAGATTTCGTCGATACCCCCGTCTCCATTGGACGTACTATATACCGTCTTCCAATCGTCCTGCGTATCGGAGACATCGATCCGGTATTCTTTTCCGTAGGCGTCCTCCCAATGCAGCATCACCTTGGAAATCGCCTGAATGGAGCCCAGATCGACATAAATCCACTGCGGATCGGCATAGTTGGACCCCCAGCGGGAAGTCAATGAACCGTCTACCGCATTCCCCGCCGGCACATCGGCGGCTTTGGACGAGCTTGCAATCGCAGTCTGGCCTTCTGCAAGGTTGGGGGCTACAGCTTCATACACATTAAATTCAGCAAGCGAGTATCCGTCTCCGGTACCCTGCTGGACGCCCAGCATCCGGACGAACCTGGCGCTGGTCTTACCGAAGGAGATGTCGTCGATGCCGCCATCTCCCATGGAGGTCGCATACACGTCCTTCCAGATGGCCGCATCATCGGATACTTGAATTTTGTAGCTTTTACCGTAAGCCTTCTCCCAGTGTAGTCTAACCTTATTGATCATATATTGATCCTGCAGATCCACATAAATCCACTCATCGTTTGAAGCTTCTGAACTCCACTTGGAGGTTCTGTACAGATCCGTGGCACCCGACGCAAATTCCTTGCCCACGCTGGACGAAGCAACCGTGCCCTTGCTGTAAGCCAGATCATACCCTCTATCGTCGGTAGAAGCTCCCTCGCTTAGCGTCATACTCCGGCCGGTAAACGTATCTTTACCGAGTCTGTATGTGGTCGTGGTCTGCTCCCCGTTCCGGTTCAGCGTTACATTGACGGTAATCCCCGGCGTTTCGGGATTCGCCACCGAGATGCGGACAGGGTCTGCCGATTCATCGGCGATCACCATCGACGGTTTATCTACGGTTACGCTGAGGCCTTCTCTTAGCGTCACTGTACCCGGCTGATAGAACAGCAATTCCGCAATGCCCAGCGAACGGTGCCGGACCGCCTGGACGGACGGTGTATTCGCCAGAATACTAATAGGACTTGCTTCCGCGTAGCTGCTAACCTCCCCGGCGGTTTTACCCGGCAATACGATGTATTGATAGGAGGCATTAACCGGCTTCACGCCATGATCCAGCCACATCGAGAACACCGGCTTCGTGATCGGCTCTGTTGAGCTGCCGGTAACCACATCACTCCATTTCCCGGTCTTTGTCTCCTGCTTCACCTGGAAATTCGTCTTATCCGGGAACACGTACCCGGTATGATCGTTATAGGCCCAGCGTCCGCCGTTCACCTGCAACGTTTCGTCTGCCACTGCTTTGCCGTCTACCAGCACATCGCCTACAGCCAGACTCTGGTTCAGCGTGGTATGGACTGGAGCAGCATTCGTTGAAGTGATGCCTGCGCCCAGCGCGACCATTTCGTCATCGAAGAAAAAGTAGCCCTTTTTCCCGCTGGTACTCAGCTTGTTGAAATCAAACGCCGTGGCTCCGTACCGCTCATTGGTCACGCCGCCTACAAAGGTCTTCGGGTTGTTGAAGTTCCCGTCCTTCGTGAGTACATAGGGTGCTGTAGTTCCAGGAACATGAGCCCAGTCCATCAGCGGGTACACGGTTCTGTACTCATCCCCGGTTCTCTGGATCGCCGTGGCGCCTTGCGGAGTCCAGTAGAGCAGGTTATATCCGCTGGGGTTAATGGTTCTCCATTCGCCGCCTTTGACCGTGCTGGAGGACATCTTGACGGTGATTCCGTAATCCTTCCGCATATGAGAGGAGACGAGGGTCTGCCACTGCGTCATATTGTTCGCATCCAGTCCATTGCCCGAGACGGTGCCAATCCCCCGGATATTATTCAGGAAAACAGCGAACTCATCCGCCCGCTTCGGGTTGGCTGCCTGCATCCACTCCAGCGGATCTTCATAGAAGGTCAGCGCAGAGCTCTCATAATCCGGCCACTCCGGCCCATTCATTCCCATGCCCAGATCGGCAACATCGCCTCTCACCAGATACCTGGTCCCATCCAGCACATAAGAGGACAACGAGTCAATAGCTGCCTGGCTGTAAGCGAAGCTTGTGCCCGAGACCACATAAGCCCAGAAGGACATATCTCTGGCGAAGCTTCTTCCATAGCCCGTGGTGTAATTCGTCTTTCCATGCATGAAAAAGGACATGTCGGACTGAATCCCCGTTACTGTCACCGTCACAGCCGAGAGCACGTTGAACGCTTCTACGGCGCTCCGTACGTTCTGGGCATCCTCCAGCAATAAGCCGCGGATCATATAATTCTGGTTGTACCAGGAGGAGTTAGCCCCATCTATTACATGCGGTTTGCTGTCTAATGTATCGACAATACTTGCAGCCTGCTCCGCAGTCAGATAGCCTTCACACAGCAACGCGATTTTGCTAAGCCGCAGTTGCTTGCCGATACCGGTCTCCCACCAGTTGACGGAGGTCGGCTTGACCGTGAACCAGTGATCCAGCGCTTTCTGAATACCGGCTAACAGGGTTTCATCATGATAGTAGGGCCCCTTCGGGTCTGCGAATGCCTGAGCCATCGATTGCATCCGGTCCAGCGCAAGGTAAGGCGACCAGGCTCTGCCGTTCGCGCTGGAGGTAGTATTCGCATAATCCACATCTGCCCAGCTTCCATCCGCTTTTTGACTCGATAAATAGGTTCCGGCCTGTGATTTAAAAGTCCATTCGACCCGGCCGTTGGTTCCGTCATTGATGATGTCCTTGGAGATATAGAAATCGACTGCCCGCTGCTTCATCAGCTTCATTTCCGCCAGCTCCTGCGACGAGCTATCCGCCGCCGATACCGGATATTGGAACCCCAGAGTCGAGATCATTAAACCAACCATAACGAGACAGATCCATCTCTTGATCCTGCTGTGCATGTTACCAGTCATATACACGCTCCTTTGCTTATCTGCATCAGGTTTTTGTTAGCGCTTTCTATTCTAGGAATTAGAGAAAGCAGCTCACACTGCCTCCTTCCTCTTACACAAGAGTATCTAAAATATCCTGGAGCGGGATGTCCGCCACAGCCATCACTTCGTCCGCCGCGCCGTAATACATGCGGACCGTCTCATCCAGCAGCAGTGCGCCGCAGGAGAACACGACCTTGCCGAAGAATCCGTTCACCTCATAGGAAGCTTCCGGCTCCAGCACAGGGACACGCGATCTCGCAATCACCCGGGACGGGTCCTCCAGATCCAGGAGCACAGCCCCCATACAGTAGCGGTGGCTGCTGTCCGCGCCATGGTACAGCGCCAGCCAGCCCTGCGGTGTGCGGATCGGAACGGCCCCGCCGCCCATGCGGGCGGAATCCCAGCCCTGTTCGCCGAGTCCCATCAGGAAGCGGTGGTTCCCCCAGTGGTCCAGGTCGGGTGATTCTGCGATCCACATCTCGGGTGCGCCGAAGGACTTCGGCACCGGACGATGCAGCGCGTAGTATTTGCCGCCAATTGTCTCCGGGAAAATCATGACATCCTTATTCTCGGGCGGCAGCATCAGCCCGCGCCGCTTGAAGGTCCGGAAGTCGCTGGTCTCCGCCAGCCCTACTCCTACACCGCGCGCGGAGGCCGCACTGTAAGTAATGTAATAGATGTCCCCAATCTGGGTCACCCGCGGATCTTCGATTCCCCAGGCTTCCAGCGGATGCTCCGGGAACAGAGCCGGCTGCGGCTCCACCTCGAAATGAATGCCATCTTGGCTCCGCGCTACCCGGAGGTGGGACAAGGAGGTGAGCATCACCGTCTGTCCGTCCTTGGCGACGAAGCGCGAGTCAGCGAAATCATAGCCCGGATCGTTTTTGTCGTACCGCTGCACCTGCACCTCCGTCCCTGCTTCATTCAGCCGGGGAACGAGCACCTCGTCCGCCCGGTCTGATATTGGCGCTTCAGCCACGCGCAGTAAGAGGATCGTCTCATCCTGTAACTGCGCAACGCCTGCATTGAACGCACCCAGCACCTGAAAATCTGGACGGGAAGGGGCAACATCCCTCGCCTCAATTAGCGGATTGTGCGCGCTGCGTGTTATTTTCATTGGAGTGACCTCTTTCTGTGTTTGAAGTACGGTTATTTGCCAGCGGTAACGGCATCAATCTGAGCCTGGATTTCATCAACGACCTTTTGCCCGCCGAGACTGGCCATTTTGTCCTCCATCGTTTTTCTTCCTTCCTCCGCAGGGATCAGGCCCTGGCTAAGCGGCAGGAAGATTGAATCGTGCAGCGGAGTGATTTTGGCATATTCCGTCTTGACCTTCTCAGCGTTGAAGTTGAAGCCGGCGATTGGACTCAGCGTGAAATTGGACGTCTGGGTCGAGAAGTCGAACCACTTCTTGTCATCTGGCATCATAGTGTCCGGTGTACGGTTCAGCGTCGGCCGCCAGGTCAGCACATAACCAGGGAAGGTATAGCCGGACAGCACCTTATAGCTCGAATCGCCGACAGGCTCCCAGTCCTTGCCTTGAATACCGTATTCCATCAGATCATGGTTCTCCTTAACCGACAACCAGTTCATAACATCCATCGTGACTTCAGAATGCTTGGAGGTCGTCGGGATGCAGAGGAAGTTCCATTGCTGATAAGCCGTATAAGGCTTAGCCTGGTCCCCGTTTGGTATGAAAATCTCCAGCTTATCGCTGCCATCCTTCAGCATTTCTGAATATTTCAGGCCCTCGACGCCATCGGCTGCATAGTAGGTCGCCGCATATTTCCCTTGCTTGAACAGCGTCTCGGCATTTTGCTCTTGAGCAATGTTTTTGGAGATGATTCCATCCTTATAGTATTTGGTGACACGTTCATAGGCATCGGCGATCGTCGGGCTGACCCATTGGCCGATGACCTTCTTATCCTTGATCGAATACGAGAACATGTTGACCCCGATCTCCAGCACTTCATCCTTCGCCAGATTTGCAGAGTCACTCAGGATGAACGGCAGCTTATCCGCCTTGATTCCGTTAATGACAAACGGCTTGACGGATTGCTCATTTTCCTTGACGGCATACAGGAATTTCTCCAGGTCATCCAGCGTTTTCAGCTCAGGCAGCCCGTATTTCTCGCGCAGGTCCTTGCGGATCAGCAGGCCATAGAGCTGGCCTTGGGTGGTGCCGAGCGGAATCCCCATGATTTTGCCGCCGAACTTGTTATATTGCCACATCTCCTCAGGAATTGAAGCTTTCAGCTCGGGCCGTGCATCCACTGCCGCATCCAGCTCCAATAGAGATTTACTCTCGATCATCTGATTCATCGATAACCACGGGGCGTCCAGATACATATCGAACTCTTCCCCGGCAGACATCTTCACGGACACCGCATTTCCGTAATCGGACCACGGCATGAAGTTGACATTCAGAGCCGCTCCGATATTATCCGCTTTCAGCTTGTCATTGACCGCCTTCAGCACATCGTCGAACCCAGCAGGTTTATCTCCCGGGAAATAAGCCTTCAGCGTTACGATTTCCTTGGATGCAGGCGCTGCACCTTCTGAGCTGGACGGAGCATTGGTGGATTTCGCCGCATTGCCTTCATTCTTTGTATTTCCCCCGCAGCCCGCCAGCACCAGTGAAGATACCAATACTGCTGTTGTTGCCGTACCGAACCATCTTTTTAACGTCATCTCATAACCCTCCTGTATCTATAGACAATCTGAATGGCTTACCCTTTCACAGCTCCAACCGTAAGACCTTTGACAAAATACTTCTGAAGCATCGGATACAGCAGCACAATCGGGCCGATGGTCAGTACCGTCGTCGCCATCCGCACCCCGTACGTCGGCGGAGTCACTGCAATCGCAGCACCGGAAGGAATCAGATTCCTGGCCGCTTCCATATTGGAGACCATCCGGCGCAGGATTAACTGCAGCGGGAACAGCTTCTCATTATCGATGAACATCAGTCCCATGAACCAGTCATTCCAGTAGCTTAATGCATAGAAGAGGCCGACGGAAGCCAGAATCGGCTTCGAGATCGGAATCATAATCTGGAAGAACACCCTCATCTCATTCGCTCCGTCGATTCTGGCGGCTTCCTCCAATTCCTCAGGAATGGTACGGAAGAAGCTGACCAGCAGGAAGACGAGGAACGGCTGGCATAACATCGTCAGGATGAGCACCCAGATCGTATTCTGCAAATGCAGCCACTGGCTGACTACAATATAGAACGGAATGATCCCTCCAGAGAAGAGCATCGGCAAATAGCAAAAGAACAGAAAAGGCGTTTGCAGAACATTCCGTTTATTCGCCAGTGAATAGCCGAGCATCGCGGAGATACATAGGGCGCTTAAGGCCCCGACCACCGTGATCAGTATCGTGACTCCATAGCCGTTGAAGAGCACATCTGATTGCAGCACCGCCTTATAGGCGGCCAGCGATAATTTTTGCGGGAATAAGGTATACCCGTGTGCTATCAGTTCCTCCTCATCCGTGAAGGAGCCGGCAATCATCAGCAGAAAAGGAAACAGACAAAATAAAGTGAACAGCAAAATGAATGTATGGGCGAATCCCGTAAAGGTGCGGTCCGCAGCGCTTTGTTTCTGTATCATAGTACCTCTCCTAGAATAAAGCAGATTCTTTGGATACCCTCCGGGTTACCCAGTTGGCGGCAATGACGAAGATCAGACCCATAACGGACTGGAACAGGCCTACGGCCGAAGACATGCCGAAATCGTGCAGCTGCCGCATCGAGCGGAAGACGAAGGTATCAATGACGTCGGTCGTCGGATACAGCATCGAGTTGTCGCCAATAATGGCATAGATCATCGCAAAGTCCCCGTTGAAAATTTTGCCCACGGCCAGCAGCGTCATGATCATAATCGTCGGCACCAGCAGCGGCAGTGTAATGCGCGTCACAATCTGCAGTTTAGAAGCCCCGTCGATCCGGGCAGCCTCGTACAGATCCTCCGAAATGCCCGTAATCGCGGCCAGGAAGATAATCGAGAGATAACCGGCCCCTTGCCACACCCGGATCACCGTCAGAATGTAAGGCCACAGACTCGACTCAAACATCCAGTTGACCGGTTCCAACCCGATATTTTGCAGCCAGACATTAAGCATAGGCTCTTCCCCGCCGAACAAGGACTGCACAATCATCCCGATGACAATCCAGGACATGAAATAAGGCAGGAAAATCAGCGACTGCGATATCCGTTTGAAATACTTATTGCGGATCTCATTGAACATGAGCGCAATCAGTACGGCTGCCACTGTCGTGAACACAATAAACAGCACGTTGAGCAGCAGTGTGTTCCGCAGAATAACCCAGAAGTCATCTGAGGTGAAGAAATAATTGAAATTTCGAAAGCCTACCCAGTCACTCCCCGTAATGCCTTTGGCAAAATCATAATCTTTGAAGGCAATCATAATCCCGTAGATGGGAAAATAACTGAACACGAGAAAAAACAGCAGCCCCGGTACAGCCATCACATACAGAAAAGGATTCTGCGTGATATGCCTCCATTTTGAACGTTTACCTGCGTTAAGCGGGTAGTTCATTTGTACATCCCCCCTTTCCTCAAGACCGGTAACCGCCCCAAGAGCGTTCCGTAATCTATGCCGTCACCTTATCAAGCCCTTGCGCCCTGGGCAATTCCGAGAAACGCCAATCCTTCCCGCAAATGCAGATTTACCGGCTTCCCAAAAACAACACTCTTCCCAAAACATACGATTCGGCAGACGAAAACACCCGTTGTGCTATAATAAATCTACTTATTACGAGCCGGACAGTTATGATTACGGAGGTTCTTAGCGCCATGAAATTCAGACATCCATTCTTCGCATCGCTGAGGCGGCACCCGACCTACATGAAGCTTATTTTTTATTTTGTCAGTGCGAACGTGCTGGTGCTGGGGGTATCCTTCGTCCTGCTCTACGGGCAGTCTTCCAAGACACTTCTGGAGGAGATTGGCGATCATTCAGAATCCCTTCTGGTGAACGGGGCCCGGAATACCTCGCGGCTGATGGAATGGGCGCTCGACTTCAGCTTCTCCTCCAGCAATGACAGTGCGCTTAAGGTGTATGCGCTCTCCGATCATTACAGCGATTTCGAGACCTACGAGGTCTGGAGCCAGCTGATGGACATCAAGAACGGCAACCCCTCCATTGATTCCGTCTACCTCATTAACGATTATACGAATACGGTCATTGACTCCCGGCTGGGATTGAATGATACCGCAGACTTTTACGATCAGGATATTATTAAGCGCTTACGTGACCCGGATACCGTAGATCATAGTGTACTCATTCCGAGAACCTTGTCCCTCCCGCTGACCGGGAACACACCCAGAGAAGTGATGACCATTGTCAGGTTTTATGAAAAAGGCAGCTCCATCTCCGCATTCGTCATGAATGTAGATACTCAGAATCTGATGACTCTGCTGCAGAACAATTCGAACTTCGCGAGCCGGTCGATCACCGTGCTGAATGACCGGGACGAGACGGTGTTTAGCAGTATGGCAATGACGAAGGAACAGATCGCGGAGCTTAGAAGCAACGGGGTGAAGGGTACCAGCGGCTGGAAGCTGTTCCAGCCTCAGGACCAGGGAGAGAAGCTGGTGGTCTATGCCGACTCCTCCGTCAAGGGCATTCAGGACTGGACCTTCATTGAGATGATCCCGAAGTCCGCCATCCTGAGTAAAATCACGGTCCTGCGCGATACCAGTCTGATCCTGTTCCTCGTCTTGTTCACGGCCTCCCTGGCGGTGATTATTCTAATCTCCAAACGGGTGTACTCGCCGATACAGGAGCTGATCAGCCGGGTCATGCGGCAGCATCAGGCCGAGAAGCCGGGTCTTGGCGCGAATGCCAATGAGCTGGAATACCTGTCGAGTGTATTCACTTCCCAGCATAATCAGATTCACGAGCTGACCGAGCAATGGCGGCATAATAAATTCCTGGGCAGAGAGCGGTTCTTAAGGGATTTCCTGGGGGAGAGCTATCACTCAGCGGAGGAAATTCGTTCGCAGTTCCTGGAGTGGGGGATTGATCTGCCGGAGGATCAGTTATCTGTAGCCATCTTCCGGATCGACCACTTCGCGGAGTTCTCGGGCAGGTACCCGGAGAAGGACCGGCGTCTGCTCCGGTTCGCGATGTCCAATATCATTCAGGAGTCGCTGCAATCATCCCGGCACAAGCTGCAGACGGTAGATATGGGGGACGACCATGTGGCCGTCATCGTATCAGCTGCCTTATCAGAGGAATTTGCGAAGGAGCTGCAGGTGGCAGGACAGCTCATCCAGCAGTATTTGTCTGTGGCAACCACCATTGCCTGGGGCCGGACGCTGCCTGGCTTAACCGACATGCATGAGGTGTATCTGGAGACCTATGAGCTGACGCAGGAACGGTTCCGGTTCGGACACCGTTCGCTCATTGTGAAGGAATGGCTGCCGGACGCACCCGGGGAATTGTATCATTTGCCGGTGAGCCAGGAGCGGCAGATCGCTCAGGCCATTCTCAAGGGGGATGCCGCCGTCATTCTGGAGGTCTTACGCTCGGCGGTAGTGAAGCTGCGGGAGCTGTCTTATTTTGAATGCAAAATGTCGCTGATCACCTTGTTCATGGACATCCGCCGGCTCATCCAGGAGCATGCCGCCCAGCCGCTGCCCAGCTCATGGGGACTGACGTCCATCGAGAAGCAGATCATTCAGCAGGAGACGATAGATAATGTCATGCCCTGGATGGAAGCCTTGATTACCAAGACGCTCGAAGACATCGCCACGGCCCGCAGCCAATCCAAGAATATCGCCCTGATCGGACAGGTGGACCAGTTCATTGAGAGTCATCTCACCGACCCGAATCTGTCGGCCACCATGCTGGCCGATCACCTGGGCTTGTCGGTCAATTATTTCCGCAGCCTGTACAAAGCCGAGACCAACCAGTCCATCACCGACAAAATATCCGAGAAACGCCTGACCTTCATCTGCCAGGAGCTCATCGCCTCTGACTCGCCGATCGAGCCTATCGTGCAGCACTTTGGCTTCTCGTCCCTGAACACCTTCTATTCCAGCTTCAAGAAGGTGTATGGCATGACGCCGGCCCAGTACCGGAAGAAGTTCCGGGCGGGGGATGGCGGGGGGAAGGTGTGAGGGGCGTGAAGGAACTATCCCGGAAGCCAAGAAACGGCCGCTTGGGTCCTGCGCGTCAGCAAATGTATGCTGTTTTCCACATACATTCGGGCTACATGCCTGCGTGTCAGCAAATGTATGCTGTTTTCCGCATACATTCGGGCCACACGCCTGCACATCAGCACAATGTATGTTGTTTTTCGCATACATTCGGACTACATGCCAACGCACGTCAGCAAATGTATGCTGTTTTCCACATACATAATTCCCACATTGATAGGGGTTGTCACTTTTGGGACAGCCCCTTCTTTTTCTATGATCCGAGGGCTAATCCTCTTCTTCCTCCATGTGTCCTAAATAGTCATAATAGAATTCGACCATGGCATCTCCAAAGCCCCAGCCAATGCCCTGACTAGGTTCCACCAACCTTCTGCATCGGTCTACGAATTTTTCCTCCAAATCATTCTTCACAATGTATTCCAATGCTTGTCTATAAATACTGGATACCGTCAAATAGAACCGCTCATCGATGTCTCCGTAAGCCAGCGTGAAGTCCACCCCGCACTCCACCGTGAACACCATAATATCAGCGATCTGCTCCTTGTTGGCGGATACCTTACTGAAATCCTTAATCGCCTTCTTGATAACTGGGTAGCGCAGGACCTCTCCTCTGTCGCCAAATTGCTTCTCAATGATTTTCTTGTATTTATTCAGAATCTCTTCCTCATTCGGAGTTAACAATGATGTGTAATATTCCTCAAGCATCGGTTGCTGCTGCACCAGATTCATAATTTGTTCAACAAGCTCTTCCTTCGTAAATTGGTTCAGATGCTTTTTGAGTGTAGTTTTTCTTAGTTTCGGCACTATAACACTCCTCTCTATAGCTTTCAAGGTATACTATAAAGAAAACACGAGGACCTATCAATGGACAATATCGAGGACAAATATAAGGCGGCGCTGGCATATATCAAGGAACTCGAGCTGGAGATCAGCCGGCTAAGAGTTCTTCTGGGACATGCAGAGGAGGAGGAACGCGAAACAACCCCTTTTCCCGAAAAATCCAGCGCTGAGATAACGGTTGCCGAATCGAATGTTCATCAGTACTCCACTGTAGATGACAAGCTCGCTCTATATCAAAGCTATTTCCGCGGCAGAGAAGATGTCTATCCGATCCGCTGGAGCAACAAGCAGGGTAAATCCGGATATTCGCCAGTATGCGCCAATGAGTGGACTGCTGTCTGTGAGAAGCCCCGCGTGAAATGCTCCGTCTGCCAACATCAGAGCTTCATGCCTCTCACCGCCGAAGTTCTGTCCGCCCATCTGGATGCAAGGCAAGACCGGACTATTGGGATCTATCCTATGCTGCCGGATGAGACCTGCTGGCTGCTCGCCATGGATTTCGACAAGCGTGACTGGAAGCAGGATGTTAGTGCCGTGATGGAGCTATGCACTCAACATGGAATCCCTGCCCTCTTAGAGCGTTCGCGTTCCGGTAACGGCGGGCATATTTGGATTTTCTTCAATCAGAGGATTGAGGCGGCAACAGCCAGAAGATTTGGAATGACCCTGCTGAGTCTGACCATGAACCACAGATACCAGATTGGTATGGAATCGTATGACCGGCTTTTCCCCAATCAGGATACGCTGCCCAAAGGCGGCTTCGGCAACCTTATTGCGCTCCCGCTTCAGGGCGGCCCCCGGAAACAGGGGAACAGCGTTTTTGTGGACGAACACTTTGAACCCTATGCAGACCAATGGAGTGCCCTATCGGGAATCGGCAAAATGAGCGAGGACGAGGTCTGGAGCTTTATACACAAGCACGGGGAGCGGGGGCTGTTTGGCAATGACAATATTTTAGCCGGGTCTGATGATGAAGCCGATGAATTGAACCTGTTTAAAAAGAATCAAGGTAATGAGCAAGCGATTCTGCCAGAAACCCTGCCTGCGGAAATACAGATTCTACAGTCGGATCGCCTGTATATATCCAAGTCTGGGCTGCCTTCAAGTGCCATTCATGCTTTAATGCGAATAGCCTCCTTCGCAAACCCTGAGTTCCACAAGGCACAAGCCATGAGGCTCTCCACCTACGGCAAGCCCCGGGTCATCTCCTGCGCAGAAGATCTGGGCCATGCAGTAGTGCTGCCAAGGGGATGCTTACAGGAGGTGTTATCTTTATTCGAACAACATGCAGTCAAGGTGTCCCTGGAGGATCAACGATCATCAGGTACAGCCATTGAGGCAGAGTTCACCGGTACTCTGACTACGCTTCAGGATGCAGCGGCCAAAGCGATTCTGAACCGGGAGATCGGCGTTCTCTCCGCAGCCACCGCATTCGGCAAAACAGTCGTTGCAGCCAGCGTGATCGCTTCCAGAAAAACGAACACCCTTATTCTGGTGCACCGCCGGGAGCTGATGGAGCAATGGCAGGAGCGCTTGCGCACTTTTCTGGATGTACCGAAGCAAGCCATCGGACTCATAGGCGGAGGCAAAAACAAACCAACCGGCATAATCGACATCGCCGTCATTCAAAGCCTCAACCACAAAGGAGTCGTTAAACCTTTGGTAAGTGAATACGGACAAGTCATCGTGGATGAGTGCCATCACGTATCTGCCTACAGCTTCGAGCAGGTTCTGCAAAAAGTCCGGGCCAAGTATGTATTCGGCTTAACGGCCACCCTTAAACGGCAGGACGGCCAGGAGGCCATTGTCCGCTTCCAGCTTGGCCCGGTGATCATGAAGATCGACGCCAAAACCCTTAACAGCGCCAGAGGATTCTCCCTTAGGGTGGTTCCCCGGTATACTACATTTCAGCTCATGTCAGGAGACAAGACTGCCGGGATTCAAGAGATCTATCAGCAACTAGTCGATGATGAGGAGCGAAACACCCTTATTTTCGACGATTTGCTCACCTGCCTGGACGAAGGCCGCTCTCCTCTGCTGCTTGTTGAACGAACCGCTCATGCGGAGTATTTTGCAGAGAGGCTGCAGGCTTTTGCCAAGAACGTTATTGTACTGAAAGGCCGGATGGGCAAAAAACAGCGCGAGGCGCTCCGCACCCAAATCGCCGCTATTCCTGACGATCAGGAACGAGTTGTTATCGCTACCGGCAAGCTGATCGGTGAAGGCTTCGACGACGCCAGACTGGACACCCTCTTCCTCGTCCATCCCATCTCCTGGTCAGGCACCTTACAGCAGTATGCAGGCCGCCTGCACCGGAGTCATGTCAACAAAGAAGAAGTACGCATATACGATTATATTGATCTCCAAGTCCCTATGCTGATGGGGATGTTCAAGAAACGGGTGAAGGGCTATCGGAAGATGGGGTATAGGGGGGCGGAGTTGTAGGAGAGGAGAGAAAAAGCCAGCCCACTCAATCAGGCTGGCTTTACTCTTAGCTGAAATCTGTACTATTGCAGTGGGCTTAATGCCTTTACTTCCTGTACGGAGAGACCCGAGGCTTTGGCAATAGTTTCAACCTCTAACCCCATCGCCAGTAATCTCCCGGCAATTTCCTCGGCTTTCTTACGCTCCCCCTCCGCTCTAGCCCCCTCAATACGCGTCTTCTCATCGCTCAGGGCTTTCATACGAGCTTGATACTCCATTCTGGCTACGGTATCTTGACTCAAGAATTCCAAAGTATCCATTGCTTTCTTTAACATGGGTTCATTCATCGCCAACACCTCCCAGTTTGATTTGTCCACACCTTTTAGAAACAGCAGCCAATTAACCAGCCCGCCTTCCTCAAGCGACACGGAATGTTCATCTAGTTTCGTCAACTCAATAACATGTATCTCAATATCATCCAACAAAGAAATTCCGGTATGATCTTCCCTTAGGTGAAAGACGCTGTGGTAGCGGTCATTTTTGAGACAAGAGTAGTTCAGAATATTGATGGTCACACATTTCTTCAGTGTATTATAGTTGCTGCCCTTAGGAATCTGATGGTAATACATCTCACTCCAATAGAACAACGTACGCTTCTCCATGTGGTAAGGGTTAAACAATTGCATTTCAATATTAATGAGTTGACCGTCTGCTGTCTTCGCTTTAATATCCATGATGGACTGTTTATCATCAGGACTGTCAGCCTCCGTGTAAGGATTCAACAGAACAATCTCAGTCAGTGCAGGCTCTCCGGCTTCCCGGAATGTACTATTTAAAAAAGCCAACAATACATCCTTGTTATGTTCACTTCCAAAGATACGTTTGAAGATCAAATCCACGCGAGGGTCAAGTAAATCCTGCATCAGCATCAACTCCATTCCCCTATATTATATCATGCCAAATAATGCGAAGTAATTACCCTTTCTTTTAAATGAACAATATCCTGACCCGTCGGGTTCTGGAAGACGCGAAGTCCGAACAGAGGGATAATCGCAAAAATGTGATCAAAAATATCCGACTGCACCGACTCATACACGCCCCAGGCCGTCTCATTGCTGAATGCATAAATTTCTAAAGGCAGTCCGCTGTCTCCTGCTTCCAACTGTCTGACGATGAGCGTCATATCCTTATGAATTTTGGGATGATTGCGCAGATATGCTTGGACATATTCTCTGAATACCCCGATATTCGTTAGCTGTCTCCCATTCACTTTACTCTCCATATTGATCTGATGCTCGATATTATAGGCGTTAATTTCATCTAGTCTTGTAGTGATGTAATCGCTAAGGTAGTGGACCTTCCGGAATTCCTCAATCATTTCTTTGGTACAGAAACAAATGCTGCTGGTATCGATACAGACACTTCGTTTCATCCTTCTGCCTCCGGAAGCTTCCATGCCCCGCCAATTTTTAAAAGAGTCTGATATCAAAGCATAGCTCGGAATCATCGTGATGGTTTTATCGAAATTCATCACTTTTACCGTATTCAGCGTAATATCAATTACATTGCCGTCGGCATTATACTTAGGCATTTCAATCCAGTCACCTACCCGGACCATATCGTTAGAGGATAATTGCACCCCTGCCACGAGGCCCAAAATCGAATCCTTGAACACCAGCATCAGAACAGCCGATAAAGCGCCCAGGCCACTAAGCAGAATCAGCGGATTCTGGCCCATAAGGTTAGAAATCACTACAATCGCACCAATAATATACATAATGATTTTCGCAACCTGAATGTAGCCCTTGATCGGCCTAATCTTGGACACCTCATACGTACGGTAAATAGCATCGATGGCATCAAGCAGGGCATTGAGCACCGTGATCATTACGATAATCATATACGCTAAGGCAAGCTTTGTTATGAGAGACTGATACAGCGGGAACACAGGTGCGGCGTAATAGATAATAAAGGCTGGTGCGAGATGCGACAGCTTGTGAAACACCTTTTTCTCCAAAAAGATATTATCCCACGTATACCGGTTGTTATTAATCATACGAATAATAATCTTGAGGACGATTTTTTTGGCTACAAGATTAGCCACTACAGAGAGTACAGCAATACATAAAACCATAATGATGTTCGAGAGATACACATTCATCTGTTCGCTTACGCCATATCCTGCAAGGTTCTCTTTAATAAAATTCATCATTTCCTCCTGACAGGTGTATAGTAGCCTACAATTATAGAGGATAATTAGGGGTTATGCAAAAATAAAAGACCACCCTAAGAAGGTGGTTTCGCCCAAGGAATAAATAACTATCATTTTTTCTTGCCCTTGAACAATAATATTCCAAATTATAGAATTATATGTATCTCTCTTTGAAAATAAAGAATCCGAATGGGGTGTTAACTTGAATACAAGATTTATCAACTTTGAAGGAATTCATGGTAGCGGAAAATCAGCATGTGCATGGAATTTATATAACAACTTGAATACAAATAATATAAAAGCAGTGGTTTTTTTCGAATATCATATGAACTCCACTATTGAGAACCCGTGCGATATAAGAATGACCGCAGTAATGACAGAGAAAGAATTCGAAGCTGTTATACAGAATCATTCTGTTAACGGAGAATTACTTAGAGATAAAGTAAAAATCCATAATGGATGGTATTGTGTTTTCGTTCCTGATTTCAAAGAGTATCCAATAATTAATGATTTATTGAGACCGTATATAGCCGATAATGGAAATTTAAAGACGGAACGTTTTATGCAGGCATTAAAAGGCAGAATAACCGCATTTGTTGAACAGGCCCTTAATTCTGATCTGGTATATGTGTTTGAGAACGTTATTTTTCAGCAAATCTTAAATGAACTTATGCGCACAATGGATTGCGATGAACAACAAATGACGGATTATATATTAGAGGTTGAACAGATATTGAGTCCCCTTAATCCATTAATTTTCTACTTATATCCTGATGATCTAATAGGACAAATCAACAAAGTAGCATTAGAGCGAGTGTCCGATAATTATGAATTATATCCTGACTGGATTGACTGGATGGTGGAGTATTTAAAAAATTCAGAATACGGAAGGATACATAAGGTATCTGACCGGGAAGATCTTATGATCTATTTTGACAAAAGAAGATCAATAGAAGAGAAATGTTTCGGAAGGTTACGGTCAAATAAAGAAAAAGTTTATGTGGACCGTATGGATTATGATGAAGAGAATGCATACATATACAGCAAGCTATGATCGGCCCGCAGATGAAGATACATTTATCCTCCTACTTGCAACGCACAAATTAGTACTGTATAGTACTAATCATGACAAAGGCAAAAATAATGAACCAAAAACGTGTGATTGAAGTCGCGGCAGCCTTATTTTTAGAAAAGGGATTTGCTTATACCAGCATGGATGAATTAGTACGTGTAAGCAAAGTATCCAAATCGAATATGTATTATCACTTCGCGGATAAGGAGGAATTGTTAGCAGGGGTCGTGGATTATTGGATTGAGACGTATGAGCGGGCAATGGATGAAATCCTTTCCCAGAACCAATTATCTGTGGAAGAGCGTGTCCAGATGTTTCTAAAGCATTTATCACAGGGAGTTCAGTCCAGAGAGTATAAGGGGAGCTGTCCGTTTATTACGCTGTATATTCAAACTCCGGCACAAGCTGCGCACATCAAAGAAAAAATAGGTCTCTTTTTCACAGGATTACAAACGAAGATCTCTCTATTGCTTAAGCAAGGAGCAGAAAAAGGCGAGTTTAGAGATACGATTCATATTGACGAGGTAGCGGCACTTTTTATAACGAATCTTGAAGGTGCGCTGTTTCTTGCAGAGACATTGAAGGATGCAACGGTGATCACGACAACAGCCAGCCACTTTTTTAACTTGCTTCGATAAGCGAAGCATTTTTTTTGCACAAAATTAGTACCATTCAGTACTAAAAAAGGAGACCAGATGATATGAGAACTATATTTTTAACAGGTGGAACAGGCTTTATCGGGAGGCAACTCGTGGAGGAGCTTCTTAAAGAGGAGGTTAAGATTTTTCTTTTAGTGCGGTCGAAGAGTAAAGCAACACGTATTTTTCAGGAAAAAGGTATTTTTAACGAGGCAGCCATGCACTTTATTGAAGGTGATTTGACGAAAACAGATTTAGGTCTAAGTGATGAAGATAAGGACAAGGTACTCAGCACGGATATTATTATTCACGCAGGCGGACAAATGGATATTCAAGCGACAACGCAAGAGGCAACCAATGTATTTTTAAACGGTGCCAAGCATATCAGTGAATTCGCTAAACGTATTCATCAATTGAAGGGGTTGCAGCATTTTATTCATGTCGTTGGATATATGAGCCCCTTTGATGATGAGAATAGCAAGGTTACGATTGATGTGTTCCGGGAAGGGCACGACTATTTGAATATAAAAAACCCGTACGAAAGAACAAAATTTCTAGCAGATCTGTATATTCGCCAGCAGGCATCCGGGGTAGGCTATCCGCTGTCTGTTATTAATCCGCCAACCATAGTCGGCAGCAGTACAACAGGGAGTACAGAGCAGGTAGCAGGCATAGGCTTGCTTGTGGAGAGTATGCGTAGAGGTCTGATGCCGGTTATCCCTGGAGGCAAGGGGTATAAATTACCGCTTATTGCAAATGATGCGCTGGCGAAGTTTATGGTTCAGGTTGTTAAGCGGGAGCCATCGTCTATTCAAACCTATACCCTTGTTCCAGACCAACCGCTGGACCCGGATATATCTGAATTATTAGGCGCGATGTCAGAAAGTATGAATATGGCCGCACCTACAATCTCTGTGCCGCTTCGCTTCATGAAGGCACTTATGAACAGCGGGCTCAGTACAATCACGGGAATTCCATCGGATGGCCTGAACTTTATTACGAATAGAACATTCTCAAATGATTTACCGAAAAAAGTCATGGGAGCCGATTGGTTTACGAAGACGAGTGTTATGAATTTTTTCCCGGCTGTCGTAGCAGATTTGGATTATCGCCTGATGTACCCCAATGACCCGCATAATCATGCATTTGAACGAACCATAACCGGAAACACTGTGATTCATCAAATACCAGGCGAGGGTAGGCCCTTTATTTTATTCCACGGTTTGCTCAGTGATGGAGCCGATTTATTTCCTTTAGGACTAGAGCTTCATGAAAAAACAGGTCAACCGGTATGGATTCCGGACCTTCCGGGTTTAGGACGTTCACCTTTTAAGCGGGAGAAGAATCTGCTGGATCTCTATTTGAATGTAGTGAAGGAGTTATCAGCACAAGCTGCTCATGACGCACATTGGATTGGCCATTCCTTCGGAGCGGTTATTCTGCTGGAAGCGTTAGCGCGAGAGTACCTAGGTACGAATAATTCTATTACTTTACTTCAGCCGCCTGTTACGAAAAAAAATCCTAAGACGTTTCAGGCTCCTCAATTCATGAACAAATGGGCATTGAAATTAGCTACTGCTAATTCATTAGAACGTTATTTAATTGGTAACGGTCTGTTTGCAAATACGGAGAGCATTCCAAAGCATTACATTGCCAAAGTACGCAGCAGCTTCACTTCGCCTAGAATTTTAAACACCACTCTTCTGCTGAACCGTTTTCTATCGAGAGACTATCAAGGTGATTTCACCAAGGTACCGAGGTCTAATCTACATGTTATTTGGGGAGATCAAGACCGGCGCTATTCTGCTCCAGTACAGCATGGTGAGGTTGATATTGTTCCGTATGGTCATCATTTTCCGATTAGCCATCCAGGGGAGACGGCTTGTTATGTATTAGCGCAACAGTTTATAAATCGAGAACCGGAACAGGCCCGTCCATCCAGTTCAGCTGGCTATCGATCATGAACTGAACCGTCCAATGATGCTCCGCCTGATACCAGTTATTAAATTCAACAATACTCTCGTACAGATTCTCGACGGCTTCCGGCGTTCGTTCTTCCAGTACCCGATGGATGTCCGCCAACAAATTCTCCGGCTTCTTTTGGACCTCTTCCAGAACCTTTAAGAACCACTTATACGAAGGGAACAGCGTTTCGTTGTGTGCCAAAATTAACCTGCCTGCGAAAAAGGCATATTGGGTCAAACAGTGGTCGATTAATAAACGATTGTTGCGTTTCAGTCCTTCGTAATAATACCATTTCCAGGTTTCGAATTGTGCATAGAACTTCTGCATGTGCTCTGCCTTTTTCTCCACCGGATATCGGGGAGCGTCTTGGACCAGCTGTTCCAGCCCCTCGATGTTGGAATAGGTGACGAACGCATCCTGGAATGCGAACTTAGCAGGCTCGCTGCCGGATTCGGCCACTTGCTTGATGTAGGAAGCGGATACAACCTTCCCGTCCACGTAACCGCCTTCATAAGAACAGGATTCCGTTTCGAAATACCCAAGATTATGGATGGAACAAGCATTCTTGTAATCCTCTTCAGAAAGGACAATCATAATGTCGATATCAGAGGTTTCGCCAGCAAAGCCATGCGCCACGGAACCTCCGATAATGATACCTTGTACGTCGGGTCTGGCTTTAAGCTTGTTGGTGATGGTATCAATAGCAGCTTGATGATGGGGATACATAATACATTCACTCCAATTAAATTAATATAAACATTAATTAGTAAGCCAATACGTTAATCATAAGGTAATAATATTCCACTTTTGGAATTCCCGCAATCCCCTGAATGAAATAATCATCACCATTATTAAGGAAGGCAACGTTAGTAACAAAAAAAGGGAGCACCCTCACATAGGATGCTCCCACATTTTTTACTTTCTCAAAGCATTGATCTCTTGCTCTGTTAATCCAGTAGCCTTAATAATAATCGATATGTCCAGATTCAGGTCAAGCATGTTCTTAGCCACCTTCTTTATACCTGCCATTTCCGCACTTCCCAGCATCGAGGCCTCATCATGCAGATATTTCTGTCTGGCCTCATACAACCGTCTGGCTTCTGAATCCTGACTCAAATACTGCAAAGTATCCATTGCCTTTTTCAAACCCGGTTCATTCATCTTCAGCACCTCAGATTCGTTATTATTATAGCATTTTTCAAGTGAACTGAGTCTTAAAGGGAGACGAAAAAAGACACCCTTCAAGGTGTCTTTCACTGATACTCCATATGGAGCCGAGGGGAGTCGAACCCCTGTCCGAAGATAACGGCACATAAGCTTCTACGAGTGTAGTTACAGTTTTGATGTCACCCTAGAAGCCCCCCGTAACCGGGTCCCCTTCGGGTCAGCCTGATTATCTTCTTCTGCTGACCCCAGGCGGAGACCAGACAGCGTATCCCACTACTTGTTAGCCCCTATCCCTGTCACATGGGCGATGCAGAGTAGAAGCACGCACACAGGTTATTAAGCTGCGAAAGCGTAGTTGTTTTGTTGTTTGCCGTTTAATAGGCTTTAGCGTTGATGAAGCGGACGCGTCCCCACTACTCGCTACTCATGCTCGAACTACCCCCGTCGAATCCAAGAACGGCCCCTCATTAGAAAGGGCGCTTCGGATTAACGGATCAATAACAAGCACAAATGCTGATCCGGTACACAGCAATCTGACTTAAGACGGCTGTTCAGAAGCATTAAAATCTACTTACCCAGTATAGCACATTTATCAACACTTTAACACGTGGGTTAAAGGAATTGAAGGTTGAATCTGGAACGGCCGGCCGGGCCGGTTATCTGGCGACCTTCTGCTTCTCGCGCAGAGCGCGCTGGATGTCGCGTTGAGCGTCTTTTTTGGCGGCGGAGTCGCGTTTGTCGTATTGCTTCTTCCCCTTACCTAGGCCGATCAGCAGCTTCGCATAACCATTGCGCACATAAACCTTCAGCGGCACAATCGAATAGCCTTCCTGCTTGGACTGCCCGAGCAGCTTGTGGATCTGCGCTTTATGCATTAGCAGCTTGCGTGTGCGGGTCGGATCGGTCGGATTACTGCGGTTCCCCTGTTCGAACGGGCTGATGTGCATATTGTGTACTTGAATCTCGCCGTTACGAATGGTGGCAAAAGCATCGCCGATGTTCGCCCGTC
The DNA here is from genome assembly GCF_022234545.1 of Paenibacillus piscarius. GTDB lineage: Bacteria > Bacillota > Bacilli > Paenibacillales > Paenibacillaceae > Paenibacillus_AQ > Paenibacillus_AQ piscarius. The sequence goes on along the minus strand of NZ_JAIEUI010000003.1, from coordinate 45,476 downwards.
CATTGCGCAGCGACTTAATCTCGGTACCGGTCAGCACCATCCCCGCTTCGTAGGTGTCCTCAATAAAATAGTCATGGGAAGCTTTTTTATTCTGGGCGAGCACTTTCCCGTCTGCTTTTTTACCCATGAGCGTCACTCCTTGTGTTAAATTCCGGCAATCCTTAACGGACACCAGGTCTATATTGTATCAAAAGGCAAGCGGCCAACGCAAGGAAGGAACGCTCTATGCTGCGGCCGTGCCAAGGCTATTTATAGCTGCGCCAATATTGTAATTTCATGTTCGCCATGTCAATATATTTGAAGGCTTTACTTATCAAGGAGGTACATATGGATAGTGTAATTCAAGGGCTAAAAGCAGAACGGGAGCAACTCATTCAGGCATTAAAAACAGTTCAAGCTACTGCTGACCATGCTCAAATACTAGAAAAAAAGCTGGAGCTTGATACTGCCATTCAGTGGCTTGAGCAAATCGATTTATTACAATTACATCCTCCTAAGGATTACATTTTTGCCCAGGTACCAGAAACAAAAAATGCATTTTCAGAATATAAAATTGTGGAGACGTTAGAAAGTGATGATCCTGGGGACTGGCAAGAGCTAAAATTAACGTATGAAGGAGAAGAATTATGGTTGTATACAGGCGATTGGGTGTTAAAAAGCAAAAATTGAACAAAATCATCCTAACGGATGAATAAGATTACCTTTGCGCGAACACAACGTATGTTGTTTTTCACATATACCCGGGCCGTATGCCTTCTTGCGAACACATTGTATGCTGTTTTTCACATATATTCAGGCCGTATGCCTGCTTGCGAGCACAATGTATGCTGTTTTCCACATACATTCAAGCCCTATGCCTGCTTGTGAGCACAACGTATGCTGTTTTTCACATACATTCTGCAACAAAGTCACCTTTCGAATCATTCAAAGAACTCTTATCCTATAGCTTACCATACAAAAAAAGTGGAACTATTAGATTCCACTTTTTTCGTCTAGAGGTTCAGATTACTTCCCAGCCTCGCCGTTCCGCCTACGCCTTAGGTTTCTTCTTGCGCTTCCGGCGTCCGCTCTGCTCGCCGGCCTCAGCTCCCGCCTGGCCCGGGGGCTCCCCGCTGCCTGGCGTCACGGCGGGGCTAATGAACACGCCGCCTTTCTTCTTGCGGCGGCCCTTGCCCTCCGGCGCTGCACCGCCGCGCCCATCGGGCCCCAGGTCCTCGCGGCTGCGGAACCGTGTGCCCGCGTCTACGCCGCGCAGCTCACTGCCCGCCTGCTCAGACCCGCCACCGCCCGGCGCGCCGTAGCCGCCTTTGCCGGAGCCAAAACCAAACGCGATGCCGCGCCCCCCGGCACCGCCACCACCGTCCGCGCCGCGCCCTCTGCCGCGCTCGCGCGAACCGCCAGCCCCGCCGGCTTCGCCCCGGCGATCACCCTTCGCCGCACCTTCGGCAGATGCGGCGGCCAGACCGCGCCGGGCCGCCGCTTCCGGCCCGCGTCCGCGCTGGCGGCCGCTGCCTGCGTCGCCGCCCGCATCCCAGGCCGCCGCACCTTCAGGGCGCGGCTCCGTGACAGCACCGCCGAAGCCTCCGGCGGAGCCGCCCTTGCCCTTACCGGCTGCACCGAAGATGGCGCCTTTACCCGCGCCGCCCTTCTTCCCGCCGTGCTTGCCAGCGGCGGCTGCACTCCCGGGCTTGCCTTTACCGCCACGCCCCTTACCGCCGCCCTTGCCGGCGAGCGGCTTGCTGAAGCCTCCGGCACCCGGTCGGCCGCCATAGCTGCGGTGCTCCCCGGCTGCGCGCGGCTTCATATCAAGCAGCTCGAAGTCGATCGTGTGGTCATCCATGTTGACCTTGGCCACACGGATTTTCACTTCATCGCCGATGCGGAACACCTTGGAGGTGCGCTCCCCGATCAGCGCCATATGGCCTTCGTCAAAGTGGTAGTAGTCATCCGTCAGCGCACTGAGACGAATAAGGCCTTCCACCGTATTTTCCAGCTCAATGAACATCCCGAAGCTGGTCACACTGCTGACCATGGCGTCGAATTCCTCGCCCACCTTGTCCTGCATGTACTCAGCCTTCTTGAGCTGCTCCGTATCGCGTTCAGCTTCGACTGCAACACGTTCACGCTCGGAGGACTGCTGGGCAATATCCGGCATCCGGGAGGCCAGATATTCATGGCGCTTCTCCGTCAGCGCTCCGCCATTCTCCAGCACCTCACGCATCACACGGTGAATAACCAGATCTGGATAACGGCGGATCGGTGAGGTGAAGTGAGAGTAGAATTCCGCCGCCAGCCCGAAGTGTCCGGTGCTCTCGGCATCGTATTTCGCCTGCTTCATCGAGCGCAGCATCATCGTACTGATGACCGTCTGCTCCTTGGTGCCTTGAATCTGCTCCAGCAGATCCTGCAGCGCGCGCGGGTGAACCGAATTGCCCCGTCCCTTCACGTGATAACCGAAGTTCGCGGCGAAGGCCATGAAGTTCTGCAGCTTCTCCGGGTCCGGGTCCTCGTGAATCCGGTACAGGAACGGCACCTTCAGCCAGTGGAAATGCTCGGCAACCGTCTCATTGGCCGCCAGCATGAATTCCTCAATAATCTGCTCGGCGATGGTACGTTCACGCTTCACAATATCAATCGCTTTGCCGTTCTCGTCCACAATGATTTTGCTCTCTTCAAAATCAAAATCAACCGCCCCCCGCCGCATCCGGGCCCCGCGCAGCTTCAGCGCCAGCTCCTTCATCAGCCGGAAATCTTCGATCAGCGGAGCATACCGCTCCAGCAGCTCAGGATCTTCATCCTCGACGATCTTGCGGACATCCGAGTAGGTCATCCGCTCTTTGGTGCGGATCACACTCGTGAACACATCATGCTTCACGACCTTCATCTGCTCGTCGAACTCCATCTCACAGGACATTGTGAGCCGGTCCACCTTCGGATTCAAGCTGCAGATCCCGTTGGACAGCCTGTGGGGCAGCATCGGGATGACCCGGTCCACCAGATACACACTGCAGCCCCGGTCATAGGCTTCCTTGTCCAGCTCAGAGCCTTCTCGCACATAGTAGCCGACATCGGCAATATGGACGCCCAGCTTATAATGGCCATTCTCAAGCCGTTCCACGTTGACGGCATCATCCAGGTCCTTGGCATCCGCGCCGTCAATCGTGACGATATTCAACCCGCGCAGATCGCGGCGCCCTTGCTGAATAATCTCCTCTTCCGTGATGGAATCCGGGGCCTGCTCGGCCTCCTTCATCACTTCTGCGGGAAAGGCCTCCGGCAGCTGGTGCTTACGGATCACCGACAGAATGTCCACTCCGGGATCATCCTTGTGGCCGAGAATCTCAATGATCTCCCCTTCCGCCGCCGCCCGGCCTTCCGGATAGTTCACAATCCGGACCACTACCTTTTCCCCGTCAACCGCACCCATGAAAGACTGCTTGGGGATGAAAATATCCCGGTTAATCCGCTTATCATCCGGCAGCACAAATCCATACGTCTCCAGACTCTGGAACACGCCCACCGTCTGGGTCACGCCTCTGATCAGAATCCGTACGACTTCGCCTTCCATACGCCCGCCGGACGAGCTTCTGGAAGTGATCCTAATCAATACGATATCGCCGTTCATTGCACCCTTCAGATCATTAGCGTGGATATACACATCCGGGTGATCCCGGTCATCGGGAATCAGGAAGGCAAAACCCTTCGCATGGGCCTGCAGCCTTCCACGCAGCAAATCCATCCGTTCCGGCACACCGTAGCGGTTATTGCGGGTCAGCACAATCCGCCCGTCCTTCTCAAGCGCAACCAGCAGCTCCTCAAAGGCTCTAAACGTCTCTGTGTCCTCTATGGCGAAATGGCTCACCAGTTCATCATAAGTTAATGGTTTATAAGCGGTCTCCCGCATGAAATCGAGTAAAATCTCCTGTGTTATCATGTTCGTCACCTCAGCCCTCCGCAGCATTTAAGCCACTGGCATATATGTATGTCTTGTCCGACTGCACATCCCATATATCCAAGTAAAATTTACCTTTACTACTTCATACCCTAGTATACACGAAATCAATCCCGGGCATCCCTGTTAGGATGTTCCCAATGTTAATTCTGCATGCAAAAAAGCCTCCACTCATTCTATTCAGAACAGAGCGAAGGCTAACTGTAGTTCTATTATTCAACCACGATGGCTACAACAATCGACATGATGAAGAAACCGGCTGCCAAACCAACCGTTACACGCTGGAGGACAAGCTCCATACCGCGCGCTTTCGTTTTACCGAAGAGATGCTCAGCACCGCCGGAGATGGCACCAGATAGACCGGCACTTTTCCCTTTTTGCAGAAGAACGACCGCAATCAGACCTACGGCAAAAATCAGAAGCACCACTTTCAAAAAGATATCCATTCACTTCCACCTCCTACGTCCAAGCATCACTATCTATGCTAAATTAGTATTCACGTATCATAAACAGCATTTTTATTTTAACATAGCCACAGAATGAATACAACCTTTCAGACTGCATTCCAGCCTTATCCCTTCAATGAAAATTAAAAAGAACCTGCCGGAAACCGGCAGGCTCAGTATTATCTTCAAAAGAAATTATCTTTTGAGGTTGTAGAAGGATTTCAGGCCGTTGTATTGAGCCAATTCGCCCAGCTCGTCTTCGATGCGAAGGAGTTGGTTGTATTTAGCCACACGGTCTGTACGGGAAGGAGCACCAGTCTTGATCTGTCCAGCGTTGGTAGCAACCGCGATGTCAGCGATCGTGCTGTCTTCGGACTCACCGGAACGGTGGGAGATTACAGCAGTGTAGCCGGCACGCTTAGCCATTTCGATAGCGTCGAAGGTTTCAGTCAGTGTACCAATCTGGTTAACCTTAACCAGGATGGAGTTACCGATGCCTTTTTCGATACCAGTTGCCAGACGCTCAGTGTTCGTAACGAACAGGTCGTCACCAACCAGCTGAACCTTGTCGCCCAGCTTCTCAGTAAGCAGCTTCCAGCCTTCCCAGTCGTCTTCGGACATACCGTCTTCGATTGTGATGATCGGGTACTTCTCAACCCAGGAAGCAAGCAGGTCAACATACTCAGCGGAGGTGTAGGATTTGCCTTCACCAGCCAGTGTGTATTTGCCGTCTTTGTAGAACTCAGTGGAAGCTACGTCCATACCGAGGAATACGTCAACACCTGGTTTGTAGCCGGCTTTTTCGATCGCTTCGATAATTGTAGTGATTGCTTCTTCGTTCGAACCCAGGTTCGGTGCGAAGCCGCCTTCGTCGCCAACTGCAGTGTTCAGGCCTTTGGATTGCAGTACGGATTTCAGGTTGTGGAAGATTTCAGCACCAGTACGCAGTGCTTCCTTGAAGCTAGGAGCTCCAACCGGAAGAACCATGAACTCTTGTACGTCGATGTTGTTGTCGGCGTGCTCACCACCGTTGATGATGTTCATCATTGGTACTGGAAGAGCCTTAGCGTTGAATCCGCCCAGGTATACGTACAGAGGAATATCCAGAGCTGTTGCAGCAGCGCGGGCTACGGCCATGGATACCGCCAGGATTGCGTTCGCGCCCAGCTTGCCTTTGTTCGGAGTTCCGTCCAGAGCGATCATCAATTTGTCGATGCCCACTTGGTCCAGAGCGTCCATACCGATCACTTCAGGAGCGATAATCTCGTTTACGTTCTCAACAGCCTTCAGAACGCCTTTGCCCATGTAACGGGATTTGTCGCCGTCACGAAGCTCAACGGCTTCATGAGCACCTGTGGAAGCGCCGGAAGGAACGATCGCGCGGCCTTTAGCGCCGGATTCCAGATATACGTCAACTTCTACAGTAGGGTTACCACGGGAGTCAAGGACTTCGCGTGCATACACATCAGAAATAATAGTCATGTAAGTTAATCTCCTTTTAACATTGGGTTTGGTATTACTTGTGAAACCATGCCTGTCTCTTGCTTACTTGCGGCTGGCAATCATGGATTGGCCGGTCATTTCCGCTGGCTGCGGAATGCCCATCAGATCCAGAATGGTCGGCGCCACATCGGCAAGAATACCGGATTCGCGCAACACAACATCTTCAGTGGTAATAATGAAAGGAACCGGGTTGGTGGTGTGGGCTGTGAACGGACGGCCTTCTTCATCGAAGACCATATCGGCATTACCATGGTCGGCAATGATAATCGCAACGCCGCCCTTAGCCACTACAGCATCTACAACCTTCCCTACGCATTCATCAGTCACTTCTACCGCCTTGATGGTAGGCTCCAGCATACCGGAGTGTCCCACCATATCGGGATTGGCAAAGTTCAGAATAATGGCATCCTGTCTATCCGCCTCGATCTCCGCTACGCAGGCCGCCGCCACTTCGTAAGCGCTCATCTCCGGCTTCATATCATAGGTTGCCACCTTCGGCGAGTTAATCAGAATGCGGGTCTCACCCGGAAGCTCTTCATCGCGTCCGCCGCTGAAGAAGAAGGTCACATGCGGGTACTTCTCAGTCTCCGCAATGCGCAGCTGCTTCTTGTTGTGCTGAACCAGCACTTCACCGAGAGTATTGTCCAGATTCTTCGGGGAATAAGCCACGTAGCCCTGAACCGTCTCGCTGAAGGTAGTCAGACAGACGAAATGCAGATTCTGCGGGAACTTGGGACCCCGGTCGAAGCCGCGGAAATCGGAGTTCGTGAATACTTGGGACAGCTGAATCGCACGGTCAGGACGGAAGTTAAGGAACACTACAGAGTCTCCGCTCTCCACTGCCGCTACCGGGTTGTTCTGGCTGTCCACAATCACGCTCGGCTCCACGAATTCATCATACACAGAGTTCTGGTAAGAAGCAGTGATCGCCTGCAGCGCGTCGGTATATTTAGGGCCCTCGCCATATACCATCGCACGGTAAGCTTTCTCTACACGATCCCAGCGTTTGTCACGGTCCATAGCGAAGTAACGCCCTGATACCGTAGCAATTGTTCCTACGCCAACCTCTTCAATCTTGGCAACCAGATCCTGAATGAACTTCTGTCCGCTGTCAGGTGGTACATCACGGCCATCCATGAAGGCGTGGATATAGACTTCATGCAGATCTTCCTTCTTAGCCAGATCCAGCATCGCGAACAAGTGGTTGATATGGCTGTGTACGCCGCCGTCCGATACCAGGGCATAGAGGTGAAGCTTCTTGCCTGCTGACTTCGCGCTTCTTACCGCAGCTACCAGCGTCTCGTTCTCGAAGAATTCACCGTCACGGATCGACTTGTCGATACGGGTCAGATCCTGATAGACAATCCGGCCGGCACCGATGTTAAGATGCCCTACCTCCGAGTTACCCATCTGGCCTTCCGGCAGACCTACAGCTTCGCCGCAGGCGGTAAGTGTAGTGTTCGGATATTGCTTCAGGTAACGGTCGTAGTTCGGCTTGTTGGCCTGGGCAACCGCGTTGCCTTCATCCGTATTGCGCAGTCCGAACCCGTCCATAATGATTAGAGCTACAGGTTTTGGTGCTGACATTACTTCGCCCCCTCAACGAGTGACACGAAGGAAGCTGGCTGCAGGCTGGCACCGCCGACGAGAGCGCCGTCGATGTCGCTTTGACTCATGTATTCCGTTACATTCTCAGGCTTCACACTGCCGCCGTATTGAATACGTACCGCATCAGCTGTTGCTTCGTCGTACAGGCCTTTAACAAGGGTACGGATATAAGCAATAACTTCGTTGGCATCCTGGGAAGTGGAGGATTTACCTGTACCAATTGCCCAGATCGGCTCGTAAGCGATCACTACGCTTGCTGCCTGCTCTGCGCTAAGACCGGCAAATGCCGCTTCTGTCTGAACCTTGCATACATCCTTAGTCTGGTCAGCTTCACGCTCTTCGAGCTTCTCGCCTACGCAGACAATTGGAGTAATGCCGTGACGGAATGCTGCGTGCATCTTCTTATTAACGATCTCATCCGTTTCACCGAAATAAGCGCGGCGCTCGGAGTGGCCGATGATTACATACTCTACTCCGAGATCCTTCAGCATTACACCGCTGATCTCGCCAGTGTAGGCGCCATTATCTTCAAAGTGCAGGTTCTGTGCACCGATCTTGATGCTGGTGCCCTGTACCGCTGCAACCAGAGCAGGCAGATTGGTGAATGGCGCGCAGATTACTGTCTCAACGCCTGCAACCTCTGCCTTGCCTTTGACTTCAGCGATGAAGCCTTCGGCTTCCGGAACGGTTTTGAACATTTTCCAGTTGCCTGCAATAATAGGTGTTCTACTCATAGTGATGTATTGCCTCCCTCTTCGGTCTTACTTGTCGTTCAGTGCTTCTACACCTGGAAGCGCCTTGCCTTCCATGAACTCGAGTGATGCGCCGCCGCCGGTGGAGATGTGATCCATCTGGTCTGCGAGGTGGAATTTCTCTGCAGCCGCAGCGGAATCCCCGCCGCCGATTACAGTATAGCCTTCGGTAGTAGCACAAGCCTGAGCTACAGCCTTGGTACCTTCAGCGAAGATATCAATTTCAAATACGCCCATCGGTCCGTTCCATACGACCAGCTTGGAGTTTTTGATAATATCGGCATACATTTCACGGGTCTTAGGCCCGATGTCAAGACCTTCCCAGTCAGCAGGAATGTCGGTGGCGTCTACAATCTTAGTGTTGGCATCCGCACCGAACTTATCAGCGACTACAACGTCAACCGGAAGCAGGAAGTTCTTGCCCAGCTTCTTGGCCTTCTCAATGAAGCCAAGCGCTACATCGATCTTGTCGTTGTCTACCAGGGATTTGCCGATTTCGTAACCTTGAGCCTTGGTGAACGTGTAAGAGAGGCCGCCGCCAATCAGTACGTTGTCCGCCAGGTTCAGCAGGTTGTCGATAACGTCAATTTTGTCTTTCACCTTGGAGCCGCCGATAATAGCCGTGAACGGACGTTCAGGATTCGACAGAGCTTTACCCAGAACGGACAATTCCTTCTCCATCAGAAGACCGGATACAGCCGGCAGGAAGTGAGCGATACCTTCTGTTGATGCATGCGCACGGTGTGCCGCGCCGAAGGCATCGTTCACGAACAGGTCAGCCAGTTCTGCGAACTGCTTCGCCAGTTCAGGGTCGTTCTTCTCTTCGCCTTTATAGAAACGGACATTCTCAAGCACCAGCACATCGCCTTCGTTCAGTTCAGCGATCTTCGCTTTCACGGCATCGCCAACAGCTTCATCAGCCTTAGCTACCGGTTTGCCGAGCAGCTCGGACAGACGCTCTGCCGCAGTGGTCAGACGCATGGAATCGACGAATTCACCTTTAGGACGGCCCATGTGGCTGGCCAGAATGACCTTAGCACCGTTCTCGATCAGGTATTTAATTGTTGGAAGGGTTTCGCGGATACGGGTATCATCAGTGATTTTACCGTCTTCCACAGGCACGTTGAAATCTACACGCACGAATACGCGCTTGCCTTTCACTTCTACATCACGGACACTTTTTTTGTTCATGATTATTATTTCCTCCACACCCAGAATTGGTTGCTTCACGAAGCCATTTCATTTAGAAAGAGCGGAAACAGACTTTCCTTGTTTCCGCTCTATTGTACCGCTTATATGAAATCGGTCTTACTTAGCGAGCTTAGCGAACTTCTCCAAAGTGCGGACGAGCTGTGCAGTGTAGGACATTTCGTTGTCGTACCAGGCAACAGTCTTAACCAGCTGCTTGTCGCCAACAGTCAGAACCTTAGTCTGAGTAGCATCGAACAGGGAACCGAAAGTCATACCCTTGATGTCGGAAGATACGATTTCGTCTTCAGTGTAGCCATAAGTTTCAGGATCGGAAGCTTCCTTCATAGCTGCATTGATTTCTTCAACCGTTACGTTCTTGTCCAGAACAGTAACCAGCTCAGTCAGGGAGCCAGTAGCTACAGGCACACGTTGTGCTGCGCCGTCCAGCTTGCCTTTCAGCTCTGGAATAACCAGACCGATCGCTTTGGCAGCACCGGTAGTGTTAGGGATGATGTTCTCAGCAGCAGCGCGGGCGCGTCTGAAGTCGCCTTTGGCGTGTGGAGCATCCAGTGTGTTCTGGTCGCCAGTGTAAGCGTGGATTGTAGTCATCAGGCCTTCTACGATACCGAACTTGTCGTTCAGAACCTTGGCCATTGGAGCCAGGCAGTTCGTTGTGCAAGATGCACCGGAGATTACAGTTTCGGAACCGTCCAGGATGTCATCGTTAACGTTGTATACAACAGTCTTCATGTCGCCTGTAGCAGGAGCAGAGATTACTACTTTCTTAGCTCCGCCTTTCAGGTGCTTCTCAGCAGCTTCTTTCGTTGTGAAGAAGCCTGTGCATTCCAGAACGATGTCAACGCCGAGCTCTCCCCAAGGAAGTTCTTCAGGGTTGCGGTTCGCCAGAACCTTAACATCTTTACCGTTTACTTTGAAGAATCCGTCATGTACTTCAACGTCTCCCTGGAATTTACCTTGAGTTGTATCATATTTAAGCAAATGAGCAAGCATCTTAGCGTCAGTCAGGTCGTTGATCGCTACCACTTCGATACCTTCTACATTTTGAATACGGCGGAATGCAAGGCGTCCAATACGTCCAAAACCGTTAATTCCCACTTTTACACTCATTGAATAGTTCCTCCTAGATTTCGTTTTATTTATTCAAGACAGGCCGTAAGGCTAGTCAAGACAACAAGGTTAAGTATAATGCATAATACCGCTTCGCGCTCCCCATTAAATGGAATCTATAGGGCCTTTTGCGAATCTTTGTCGATTTCTTTGCCGATTTCGACAGCAGCCGCTTCGTCAGTGACGAGAATATCCTCCTGCCCGAACTTCAGCATAGCATGAATGGCCTTCGCCTTCCGCTTGCCCCCGGCAATCCCGATAACAACCTCTGTCCGCATGATATCTTCCAGACGCAGTCCCATGGTCAGCATGGTGTGAACCACTTGGCCGTTCTCGTCAAAATAATAACCGAACGATTCGGCAATAGCCCCTTCGCCCTGAATCTCCGAGACAGTAGCTGCGTCAAGCTTGCGGCGGTGAGTCATTTCGATGGCATCGCCAATCCCATGTACAATAATACGCGATCCGCGTATCGTCTGTACAATCTCTCCAATGTTGGAGTCCATGGCAAGCGATTGATACGCTTCATTACTTAGCAGATCCGGCACATGCAGCAGCCGGTAATTCGCACCGATTCGCTTGGCCATCGTTGAGGCAATGGTATTCGCCTGTATCTCCATGCTCTCCCCGAGCCCACCGCGCGCAGGGACGACCCAGACGTTCTTATAGGAAGGGGATAACGGCGGAGTCAGCTGATCAGCCATCTCGGCCAGGGTGGAACCGCCGGTAACGGCGACCGTGTCGTCGCTGCGCAGCACACTCAGCAAAGCCTTAGAGCCTGCACGCCCCAGTTCACGCTTGGTGAACAGCGAGGTCTCACAATCACCAGGCACTACAACCACTTTGGTAAGACCGTACTTGATACGAATTTTCTCCTCCAGATCATCCAGGCCGAAGAGGCTCTTGGCGACCGGCTCCAGCAGGTCAAGCAGTCTGCGTCCGGCATCGCTGATGCGCATACCGACGCTCTCGATCTCAATGAGCCCTTGCGATTTCAGAAGATCCGTCTCGGCTCGCAGTACCCGCTCAGTCATATCAAGCGATGCGGCTAACGTCCTGCGCCCGATAATATCGGACAGCATGATCTGATGTAGAATCGTGTACCGTCTCTTAAGGGTGTCCATGAGATCAGGCAGAAGCTGCTTTTGGATTTCCATTAAATTACGCATGCTTTCACTCCTGCAACTTCGTCTTTCTCTTATCCCTTGTTCGTGGTCTCAAAATGTCCCGGGTTAACTTTTTAAGTCCCACCCATATTCTACCCAAAACAGACGCAGAGTGCAAGTGTTCCGAGACTATAATTCTCCGGGCGCTTTCATCTTATGCATCGTTCTCCGCAGGCTTGTCCATTCATAAGCACGCGGGGATAACATCTCCTGCAGCCCTGTTAAGGGGCATCAGAACTATTTTTTACTGAACCAGAGATTACACATTGCTTTTATCTGATAAGTATATTATAATAACTTCTGTTGCGCCCGTGGTCCAATGGATATGACGTAGGCCTCCGAAGCCTGAGATCCAAGTTCGATTCTTGGCGGGCGCGCCACTTTTTTCTTTTTTATGCATGTTTTAGCAAACCATACCATATATTAACCAACAGAGCCGCTTGCGGGCTCTTTTTTTTGAAACTAAGTTTGACTTTCTTTGACTTTTTGTTTGAATTTGTTTATCATGTGGTTAATACGGTAACAGTAAAAATGAACACATCCGAAGCACCCATTTTAAGGAGGTTTTCCACGTGAGTTATATTCCTATGGTCGTAGAACAGAGCAACCGCGGTGAGCGCGCTTATGACATCTATTCCCGCCTGCTGAAGGACCGCATCATTTTCCTTGGAACGGAGGTTAATGACGTGGTTGCCAATTCCATCATCGCACAAATGCTCTTCCTGGCTGCCGAGGACCCGGAGAAGGATATCCACCTGTACATCAACAGCCCTGGCGGTTCCATCACAGCGGGAATGGCGATTTTCGATACAATGCAATATATTAAGCCGGATGTATCCACCATCTGTGTAGGTATGGCTGCCTCTATGGGCGCCTTCCTGCTGAACGCCGGCGCCAAGGGCAAGCGCTTTGCTCTTCCGAACAGCGAGATTATGATCCATCAGCCGCTGGGCGGTGCCCAGGGCCAGGCTTCGGATATCGAAATCCGCGCCCGCCGCATCATCAAGCTGCGCGAGAAGCTGCACCGGATCCTGTCCGAGCGTACCGGCCAGCCGCTGGAGAAGATCGAGAAGGATACCGACCGCGACTACTTCATGAGCGCTGCAGATGCTGCCGAATACGGTATCGTCGATAAAGTGATCGAGAAGACACTGCCTGCTGGCGTGTAATACCTCCCGGGGATAAACAAGAGGCTGCTCCAGACCTTAACGGTCCGAAGCAGCCTCTTTCTTATGGATATAACCTTGCCGGGTGCTGTAAACCGGCCTATCCCAAGCCGCGATAGCCAAGCGCATCCAGCTTGCCCGCGATCACCCGGTATCCCCTGCCGTTCGGATGAATATGATCCAGGAACAGCAGCCCCCGCTCATTGCCGGCAAATTCATGATAGATGGAAGCAAACCCCACATTATAACTGCTGTAGTCTGCCGCGTAACGGTTGAACTGCCGTACCCATTCCGTTGCCTCATCCACCTGCGGATACGGATTATACAGCCCGACAATCCGCAGAATATACGGGCTGCGGGTGCCTGCCTTCAGGTGTGACAAGGTGCCCATAATATCGCTGAAATTCCGTTTGCAGTTCCGCAGGGCGTTCTGCAGCGCCCTTTGGAATTCTCCCGGCCTTGGACCGGCGGACTTGGCGGCCCTAATGAGATCATTACCGCCGATGGACAACGTAATGATCTGCGCGTCCTGCAATGCCGAGCGGTAGGCGGCAGAAGACCTCAGCCGCTGCTTCAGCCCCTCCGTGGTTAAACCGTTGACCCCAAGATTCACCGGTGCAACAGGGGAACGCAGCCTGCCTTCCGCCATCCGGCGGTAGACAGGTACGAAACCGTTCCCGGGCAGCGCTCCAAATCCGGTGGTCAATGAATCTCCAATCGCCGTATATGGATAGACCATTTCCTTCCCTCCCGCGTGATAAGCTGCTTGCCTTCTTTAGCTTATGACAGGCCGGGTGAAGTGGTAACGGCAGGGCCGCCCGATTAGTCCATTAACGCAAACAACCCTTGAGCTCCTGTCATAGGAGCTCAAGGGTATACTGTACCAATATTTACTTCAGCGCCGCGAACGGGCTGCTTCCATCCGGCAGCAGTTCCTTGAAGCTGAAGGTGAACTCAGGGAAGCCTTCAGCATATGCGGTGTAGTCGTACAGCTGGAAGAAGAGCACTGCTTTGCCGTCCTTCAAATAGAAGTACTTCTCGGTATTCAGTCCGTTGAACCCGCCCAGATAACCTCCATTAGCCTTAAGCTCTTTGGCTACCTTCGCATTCAGCTGCTTTTTGTAATTCGGGTTAGCCCCGAACAAATCGCCGAGCAGCAGGCGCTTCCCGTCTTTGAGCGAGAAGGTGAACGCATTGCGGTAAGTCATTCCATGGGCACCGCCGGTGTATTCATATTGATTCGTAATCAGACTGAGCACGCCATCCTGATTATAGGTGATTACATAACCGCCATCGAACTCATAGGGCCGGTCATCCTTTGCCCGCTTCGTAATTTGATCCTCAGCATCGGCTGCGAACTTCATCACCGTCTGCTTGATCGTGTCATTGATAGCCTTCTCGGCTTCCGGACTGGCCAGTCCGCTGACCTGCGGATAATCCAGCCGGATCGGCGCATCCTTATGATCCTTCACATAGCTGACCGTCTTGATCGCAACAGCATTCTGCGCTTTCTTCATCAAGTTCAGCCGACCTGAGGCCGCGCTCCAGTCGCTTTTATAGCCCAGATAATCATTCAGCAGATCCACCGGAACGAACAGCTTGTTGTTCCATTGCTTGGCTTCATATTCGCCGATGTAGTAGTTATTGACGCTGATCGTAATGCCATAGTCTGTAGTAGTCAGCTTCGTCTGTGCAGTGCCAGTTCCAATCGAGTAGGCCTTCTCCGCCTTGTCATAGGACAACGGCATCCCCAGCGAATCACGCATGAAGGCTACCGGAACCCACACCTTGCCATCCTTGAACAATCCTGTCTGTGAAGTAATCTTGCCGTTTACCTTCAGCACGACCAGTGAGGCCGATGGTTTCGATACCTTCGTGTTAGCGGCTGCCGAAGCAGCCTCAGTTCCGGAAGGGAATATTCCCGTTCCCCCAAGGAGCAGCCCTGCGGCAAGTATTCCGGCACCCCATTTGCGGGCATAGTGTTTAGAAGTCGAGTTCGTAGTCATTGATTAGTTCTCCTCTCATCCGGTGCTTATGTCTGGTCTTGATGCAGTACCTCAGTTCCACTCTTCCTATTATAGGGAGAAGCAGCGCCGGGGAAGTTACAATCCGCCTTACAGTTTCTTTAATTTTGAAGGGTCTATCTAAAGATATTGTTACCACTATATAAACAAATTGAGAGATTTCAATAATTCATTGGATCGCAAAAAGCGCCCGCCCTGCCAAATCAGCAGAGCAAGCGCCTTATACAGCGGTTTATTTCAACTCATACGTCACGGTGAGCTTAGTGGTGATTTTAACCTGCCCCGGCTCTACAGAGCTGCCGGCTGCACTATCCATTGCGGATTTCTGCATCATCGCTGCTTCTGCGAAGACTACCGGATTATTCCCGTCATCGCTTTGAACTACATTGACCACCATGCCCAATCCGCGTTTTGCTGCTTTGGCAATAGCTGCCGCTTTGACATCTGCATTCTGCATGGCCTTCTCGATCGCCTGGGCTTCGAATGCCGACGGATCTTCAATCGCAAACCGCACGTTGCCAATGTTGTTCGCTCCAGCCGCAGAAGCAGCATCCAGCAGTTGTCCAACCTTCGTCAGATCGCGGTAGGATACCTCCAGCGTGTGCTGGGCGTTATAGCCTTTTACCTTCTGGCCGTCCTTCTCGCTGTAAGTGTAGTTAGGCTGTACGTAGAACTGGCTGCTCTGAATGTCTTTGTCCGCAATGCCCCAAGTGGTCTTGAACAAAGCAGTCAGCTTGGAGATCTTCGCGGCTGTGCCTTTCTGCGCCTCTTGCGCGGTATCCGCTGTAGTGGTTACGCCAATGGAGAGATAAGCGATATCCGGTTTGATCGACAGCTCGCCCTTACCGACCACGTTCACAATGTTCTTCTGTACCTCATCTGCCGCGTAAGCCCTTTCAGGTCCCTTTAATCCTCCGCTCAATCCCATTCCTCCAATCATCAAGCTCCCTGCCAGCAATACCGCCCCAATCGATCTCACCCATGTTTTCACGCTTGCCATCCCCTTTCGCTTATTGTAAGTGTTATTACCCTCTAGACGGGCCAGCCTGGTAAAGGTTGCATACGTGAGATACGATATTTAAACTTTTATTTGGTGTCCAGCCAGAAGCGCCGGATGACATTGCCGTCCGCTTCAATATAATCGTCATCCGCTACTCCCCCATTCTTACGAATCGTCCGTTCAGATGCGGTGTTCACAGCGTCACAGACTACGAGTGCCCGCTCAATCCCCAGTTCACCGGCCTTCAGCAGGGCCTGCCTTAGAAGCTCACTGGCGTACCCTTGTCGGCGCGCAGAAGGAACCACGCCATAACCGATATGCCCGCCTGAATGAAGCAAGCCTTCCGTCAGCTGATGCCTGATGTTCACAGCACCGATCACCTGCTGATCCTCTGTTACAAGCCAGAAGGTTGAACTGCTTACCCATCCCTCCTTGATATTCACACCAGCCGCATACTTGCGCAGTGACTGAACCATCCCCTCGAAATCAGCAGGGCTCATCTCAATCACCCAGGGGATAAACGGCTCCCCGCTGGCTTTCCACTCTTCATAAAAGGCTATGTACGGCTTCCTAAGCGTTTCCGTAGGTTCTACTAATTTTGCACTGGCGTGCCGGTTCTCCATTCGGCGATCTCCCTTCCCGTTCAGGCGGTATGAAAAAAAGCCCCTAAGGGCTTTTGGTCAGACATAGTCATAAATAATTATTGGTTCTCCAGCTCTTCCTTGCTGACAAGACTGGTCAAAGCGGTTACAGCCTGTTCCGCATCGGCGCCGTCTGCGCTGATATGAATCTCCGTACCGGAACTGATCGCCAGGCTCATAATGCCCATGATGCTCTTGGCGTTAACCTTTTTATCGTCTTTCTCCACGAAGATTTCCGACGAGAACTTGTTAGCTTCTTGCACAAACAAGGCTGCCGGCCGGGCATGGAGCCCCGTCTTCAACCGGACAACTACCGGGTGCTTTGTCATGAAACGCTTACCCCCTATTTAAGATCTGCCCAAAAATTTCACATTAATTTTATAATATTATATCATTATAACGCCTACGGCACTAGAAAAAAAATAATCAGCCGCCCCGCACCTTATCCGCCAGCTCGTCAATTTTGCGCAAACGGTGGTTAACCCCCGATTTACTGACCGTGCCGCCCAGCATATCCCCGACTTCCTTAAGGTTAATATCCGGGTGGGCCAGTCTGATCTCGGCAACCTCGCGCAGCTTATCCGGCAGGTTCTCCAGTCCCACCTCGCGCTGCAGCAGCTTGATGTTCTCGATCTGGCGTACAGCGGCGCTGATGGTCTTGTTGAGATTGGCCGTTTCACAGTTCACAATCCGGTTCACCGAGTTGCGCATATCACGCATGATCCGCACATCCTCGAATTTGAACAGCGCCTGATGGGCACCGATCAGACTGAGGAACTCAATGATCTTCTCGCCTTCCTTGATGTATAGGATGAAGCCTTTTTTGCGTTCTATACAGCGGGCATTCAGGTGAAATTCACCAGCCAGCTCCACGAGCGCCTTGCAGTGCTCCTCATACATGGAAGCGATCTCCAAGTGATACGAAGAACCCTCAGGGTTATTGACCGACCCCCCTGCCATGAAAGCCCCGCGCAGATAGGCACGCTTGCAGCAGTTCTTGCCGACAATCTCCTCATCAATCCCGTCTGTGAAGATGAAGCCTTCCGAGACAATCCGCAGATCCTTCAGGATCTCCTGGACCTGGTTCGGGATTCTTACGATATAGACGTTATTCTTCTTCAAACGCATTTTTTTACGCACGAGCAGCTCGATATGGACCTGGTAATATTTCTTAAGCAAAGAATATACCCGCCTTGCAATCGCGGCATTCTCCGTCGATATGTCAAGAACGACCTTTTTGCTCGAAAGCTGCACCGAACCGTTCATACGGATAAGCGCTGACATTTCTGCTTTCTCGCAGCATGGAGGGCTCTCGATCATCGTCAGCTCTTTTTTGGTAAGGGCCGCAAAAGACAAGGGGCTCACCTCTTTCATGTTAACTCTTTCTGTTAATCCAATCCTGCACCAGCTGGAAAATATGATGGCTCAGCTTATCTGTATCATGCCTTAAATAGGTCCGGAATAATACAAGCTTGTCAGCGATCACCTTGTACCCGTTGCCGTCAACGGCTTCGCGGTCCAGCTGCACCGGGCGGGCGCCCTTCTCGGCATACTTGACCTGAACCTGCTCGGGAATCTCCCCGTCATTCACGATCACGTAGTCGAACAGATGCAGGCCGATATGGTCGTATACGGCCTGGAGATGGTCATTCACCGTGTAATTATCCGTCTCTCCCGGCTGGGTCATTACATTGCACACAAAAATCTTGATCGCCTCTGAAGCCACTACAGCTTCTGCCAGCTTAGGCACCAGCAGATTCGGCAGAATGCTCGTATACAGGCTGCCCGGCCCCAGCAGAATGGCGTCTGCGCTGCGGATCGCCTCAAGCGCCTCCGGCAGCGGCTCCACATCTACCGGCTCCAGGAATACACGCTTGATAACGCCCCCGGCCTCGGGAATTTTGGATTCACCGGACACTATGGTGCCGTCTGCCATCTCCGCGTGGAGGACCACCGCCTCACCGGCGGCGGGCAGCACCCGGCCGCGGACGGCGAAGAGCCGGCTCAGCTCTCTGACAGCCGTGACGAAGTCGCCGGAGATGTCCGTCAGCGCGGCCAGGATCAGATTGCCCAGGCTATGCCCGGCAAGCCCTTCCCCGCTGCTGAAGCGGTACCGCATAATCTGTGCCATCAGAGGCTCTACATCCGCCATCGCCGTCAGGACGTTGCGGATGTCCCCGGGCGGCGGCATCTGCAGCTCACTGCGCAGAATGCCGGAGCTTCCGCCGTCATCCGCCACAGTGACAATCGCAGTAATATCAAGCGGCTTCTCCTTAAGTCCCCGCAGCATTACGGAGAGTCCGGTCCCCCCGCCCATGACGACGATCTTGGGGCGCACTCCTTGTTCTTCCGCCACTATTATCCCTTCTCTCATCCATGCCGGTCGCGTTCGGAATCCCGATGGCTGACAGCTACTGTTTCCGTCTCGCTAACGCCTAGCATTTTGCCCAGATATTCAGCGATAGCTACTGAGCGGTGCTTGCCGCCGGTGCATCCGATGCCGATAATAATCTGGGATTTGCCTTCCTTGCGGTATTGCGGAATAAGGAATTGAAGCATGTCTAGCAGCTTGGTCAGGAACTCTTGCGTTTCAGGCCATTTCATTACATAGTCGTACACTTCGTTGTCTTGGCCTGTCTTGGGCCGCAGCTGATCCACATAATGCGGATTCGGCAGGAAGCGGACGTCGAATACCAGGTCAGCATCAATCGGAATGCCATACTTGAATCCAAACGAGGTAATGTTAACCGAGAGCGTGCTTTTGCCAAGATGCGAGAACCGTGACACAATTTTGGCCTTCAGCTGTGCCGGCTTCATGCTGCTGGTGTCCAGACAGAGGGTGGCTGAATTCTTCAGCTCCTCCAGCATCTGGCGCTCCATGCGGATGCCGTCAAGCGGCATTCCTTTGGGAGCGAGCGGGTGATGCCGGCGGCTCTCCTTATAGCGCTGGACAAGCACCGAATCTG
This sequence comes from Paenibacillus piscarius, assembly GCF_022234545.1. Lineage (GTDB taxonomy): Bacteria > Bacillota > Bacilli > Paenibacillales > Paenibacillaceae > Paenibacillus_AQ > Paenibacillus_AQ piscarius. The sequence goes on along the minus strand of NZ_JAIEUI010000003.1, from coordinate 25,933 downwards.
TGGCATCCAGAAAAAGAATCTCGAATCCGATCGTAGACTCATCCTTGATGTACGCCAGAGACTCAGACAAAGCGGTGAAGAACTCCCGTCCCCTGAGGTCGATGACCAGCGCCACCTTGGCGATTTTGCCCTTCGACTGCTCAATCAGTTCAGCGAACTTCGGGATAAGTACAGGCGGAAGATTGTCGACGCAGAAGAATCCGAGATCCTCCAGGCTCTGCACCGCGATCGTCTTGCCTGCACCGGACATGCCTGTAATGATAATCAGGGTGGCGTGACCGGGTAATGTATGCTCGGTGTCGGTCATTACAGCATCCCTCCCCAAGAATAGTATATGAATAATTCCTGCTGCTTAAGAACGCAGCACCAGACCAGCTGCACCAATAATACCAGCATCATTGCCAAGGGCTGCAGGCACAATCGAAACACCGGTCTGCAGCGGGGCAGGAGCCAGCTTAGCGAACACCCGGCGGACCTCGTCGAACAGGATATCTCCCGCCTTGGACACTCCTCCGCCGACGATGAACACTTCCGGGTTCAGAACGGCAGCAACGGACGCCATGGATTTGCCCAGATAGAACGCCGCCCGGTTCACAATCCGCAGCGCGGCTTCATCACCGGCCTTGGCAGCATCGAAGACTTCCTTCGCAGCGATCTTCTCCACAGAGGACAGAGAAGTGCGGTCTCCGCGCGCTACAGCGTCATTCGCCATACGGATAATACCTGTTGCTGAGGAAACGGTTTCCAAACAGCCCATATTGCCGCAGCCGCACTGGATCGCTTCCAGGTCAGGAACCACCGAGATATGACCAAGCTCTCCGGCCAGACCGGCGAAGCCCTGATATACTTTGCCATTAATGATAATACCGCCGCCGACACCGGTGCCAAGCGTATAGCATACACAATTCTCAATGCCGCGTCCGGCCCCGCTCCAGGCTTCACCCAGTGCAGCCACGTTGGCATCATTGTCTATTTTGACTGGCTTGTTCAGACGACCCTCCAGAATGGAGCGGATCGGCACATCCCGAAATCCTATGTTCGGCGCAAGAATGATGATGCCCTCACGAATATTCGTAAACCCGGCGAGCCCCGCTCCCACACCGGCCAGCTGGTCCCAGGAGTACGGAGAATCCTCTACAATCTGACGCACATACTTCTCGATATTGTCGATGACAGCATCCACGCCGTCCGCAGTCCCTGTCGGACCCTCGTAAGTGTGCAGCAGGCTTCCCTCGGCATTGCAGATTCCAACCTTAATCGTGGTACCACCTAAATCCACGCCAACGTAGATATTTTCAGACATGTAACAAGCCACCTTTTTCTATGCTAAAATAGTTAATCCTACGTACCCACTATAATAGAACCCTCCCCTGCGGTCAAGGAAAGGCGATACACCCGGGTCCCGGCGCAGCAAAAAGACTCTCAGCGCTGCTACACGCGTGAAAGTCCAAATGTTTCTTCTATAATAAATATGCTATTCCGACAAAATCCGCTTCTGGCCCTCAAGGGCACGGATCGGTGCAATATTCTGGGTGAATTCCAGCGTTCCCATATAGCGGCCGTCCGCATCACGCACGGCGAAATACCGGATATAGATGAACTTATCCTTGATGTTAATCCAGAAGTCCTCGGCATCCTTCACCCCGGCCTTGAAATCAGCGAGCAGCTTCTCCACGACATGTACACTTTGCGGAGGATGGCAGTTCTGCACCGTACGGCCGATGACGGCCTTCGTCCGGGCGAAGATCCGTTCCTTGCCGTGCGAGAAGTAGCGGACGACATCGTTCTCATCGATAAAGGTCAAATCCACCGGCAGGTGGTTCATCAGCGTCTCCAGTTGATGGAGCGACAGCAGCCCGGTCTCGAACCGGATGAAGCCCTGCGGAGATAATCCTTCGCCCTCTGCTGCCGGCACCTCTGCGCCTTCCGGCTCAGCAGCGCGTTCCGGTACCCACTCCTGCTCCGGCGCGGCCAGGCAGAAGCCGATCTCATCACTTTCGCGGGCAATGCGGACCCATTCATCCTCAGTCAGTTTATCCAGCGCCATCGGCAGCAGAATATTCTCTTCCTTGAAGATCATCTCATTGACTTCCTTGATGATCTCCTCCAGCGAGGCGGCAATCTGCTCCGTCTCCCCGGTGAAATCGCTAAGCGCCTTCTTCGCTTCCTTAATCATGCTGCGGATGCCGTCATCTACTCCCCACATCACCTTGGTAGGACCGTAGATACCGTACTTCTCCAGGTAAGGGAACAGCAGATTCTCCTTACGGCTGTAGTGCTTATCGAGATCCAGCAGCAGACTTAAGTCCTCCAGCAGCTTGTAGATGATCTCATCGCTGGCGTTCTTCTTGAACTTATCCTTGTGCAGCGCGAGCCGGAAGTTGACCAGCCGTTCGATCTCCCGGTTCTCCAGCTTGAAGGTATGCACGGGATGTCCGGGCTGCTCCTCGGGCTTCGCGGAACGGTGAATCTGTTCAATCGAGCCTTTGAAGATGGCGGTATGCACGGAGCAGAGGCGCTGTACCTCCTCTACCGGAATCCCTTCTTCTGTCATCAGAGAGTGTTCCATGGCGGAGATTTCCGCGACCGTCACATCACCTACCGCCTCTTCAAAACGCGCCTTGACCTCTTCCACACTTTTGCCTGCATGAAGCTCCTTGATGATCTCTCTCAGCATCGCCTGGCGGCGTGTCTGTTCCGGCACATCGACCTCGCGGTTATTAATCAGCTCGCTCATGTTCTTCTCTCCTTCTATTCTATAATCTCGAAGCCGTGGCGCTCAAAGGCCAGCCGAACGGTCTCCAGCTCTATACGCTTCAGCTTCATGCCCTTGGACAGCGTCATGAACCGTCCTGCGGTCTGAAGCATCCCGGGCTTGGTAATATCACGGAAGCCCAGCTCCACCATAATGTCTTGGGCCTCGGGGTACTTGTTCACCAGCTCGAAAACCGGCTCATCCAGCTTTAACATTTTGCTCATTGTTCTGCACACCTCACAAGTGAGAATTCTTCTCAATCACAGCTTAGCATAGGATATGGAGGTACATTGTGATTGCAGTCACAAAATAACCCCACAAAGTGAAGCTGTAGCTTCGATGATGACTCAGATACTTTGCGGGGACCCCAAAACATACAAATTCTCAATCAAGTGGAAACGGCTTTGCCGTCCTTTTAAAGGACGGTACCGTTTCGGCGAGAAATAGAAGGATAATGTACAGTGTGAAACATATACATTCTTATATTTTAAAAAAAGCTGCCCCCCGCTATGAACAGCAAGAGACAGCCACGATTTTATTAGAATGACAGCGGTTTGCTTAGATTATAGCTGTTACGCAGATCATGCGAGATCCGCATACTGCAAAATTTAGGACCGCACATGGAGCAGAAATGCGCCTGCTTCGCCCCCTCTGCGGGAAGGGTCTCGTCATGATAGGCGAGCGCCCTTTCCGGATCGAGGGAGAGATGGAACTGATCCCGCCAGCGGAACTCGAACCGTGCCTTGGACAGCGCATCGTCCCGGTCCTGCGCACCCGGATGACCCTTGGCCAGATCAGCGGCATGGGCAGCGATTTTATAGGTAATGACGCCTTCACGCACATCATTTCTGTCCGGCAAGCCCAGATGCTCCTTGGGCGTAACATAACACAGCATCGACGTCCCAAGCGAGCCGATCATCGCCGCCCCGATAGCCGAAGTGATATGATCATAACCTGGGGCAATATCTGTGGTCAGCGGGCCGAGCGTATAGAAGGGGGCTTCCCGGCAAATCTCCAGCTGCTTGTCCATATTCTCCTTAATCTTGTGCATCGGCACATGCCCGGGGCCTTCTACCATCACCTGAATATCATGCTTCCAGGCCTGCAGCGTCAGCTCTCCCAGCGTCTCCAGTTCGGCGAACTGGGCTTCGTCATTGGCATCTGCAATCGAGCCGGGCCGCAGTCCATCCCCTAGTGAGAAGGCTACATCATATGTCTTCATAATTTCACAGATATCTTCAAAGTGGGTGTTAAGAAAGTTCTCCTGCTGATGGGCCAGACACCAGGCGGCCATAATAGAGCCGCCCCGCGACACAATACCGGTCATTCTCCGCGAGGTCAGCGGGATATAACGCCGCAGCACCCCGGCATGGATGGTGAAGTAATCCACCCCCTGCTCCGCCTGCTCGATCAGCGTATCGCGGTACAGCTCCCAGGTTAGATCTTCGGCGATGCCGTTCACCTTCTCCAGCGCCTGGTACAAGGGCACTGTGCCAACCGGCACAGGCGAATTACGGATGATCCATTCCCGGGTGGTATGGATGTTGGCACCGGTAGAGAGATCCATAATCGTATCAGCGCCCCAGCGGGTGGCCCACCGCATCTTCTCTACTTCCTCCTCAATGGAAGAGGAGACCGCCGAATTGCCGATGTTCGCATTGATCTTCACCAGGAAGTTACGGCCAATAATCATCGGCTCGCTCTCCGGGTGATTAATATTGGCCGGAATAATGGCACGGCCTGCGGCCACCTCATCCCTGACGAATTCCGGCCTGGTATTCTCGCGGATTGCGATAAATTCCATTTCCGGTGTTATGATTCCTTGCCGTGCATAATGCAGTTGGGTTACATTGCGCCCAGCCTGCGCCTGGAGGGATTTTCGCTGCAACCCCGGATAAGCTTCTGCACGCGGCTTACTCACGCGGATGCCGTTATCCTCAGGCCGCACCTCTCTCCCCTTGTATTCCTCGGTATCGCCGCGTTCCTGTATCCAGTTCAGACGGTGCGGCGGCAGCCCTTTGCGGATATCAGCCGCTTGCGCCGCATCGGTATAGATGCCGCTGGTATCGTAGACACGCAGCGGTTCATTCTCCTGATCCCCGGCTACGCCCTCGGTCCGGCTAAGGCTAATCTCCCGCATCGGAACCTGAATATCCGGACGCGAGCCCTCTACATACACCTTACGGCTTGCGGGGAACTGCGAGAGATCCACCGCTTCATTCTTCACTTGTGCTGACATTAAGTCTCCTCCTCTTGGCTTATGAGCTCATCAGATAAGAGGTCATACAGCAGCTTGAGCCGAAGAATCCATGGATCCCTGCACGTCAAAAAGCCGCTCCAACTGGAGCGGCTTATCCAAAGAAACAGCCTAATAAGACTGTAACTCAAACAGGTCCGGCTCCACTTTCCTACGCTGGTATGATCCAGATCAGGTTCAAGGGTCCGGGAATGCAATTTCCCCGTCTCAGCCTATTCAGGCTCCCCTAGCGGATATCTTATCTAATTGAGTGTATTCTACATGTTACAGTAAATAATGTAAACCTGTAATTATTCAAGAGCTATTTGTCCAGCGTTTCGCTCCAGTCATGCACCATGCTGCCTTCCAGATACTTCTCGGCATCCATCGCTGCCATACAGCCGGTTCCGGCTGCCGATATCGCCTGGCGGTAACGGGTATCCTGCACATCGCCGCAGGCGAAGACGCCGGGAATGTTCGTCTCGGTGGTACCCGGCTTCACAATGATGTACCCATTGGCATCGGTGTTAATCTGCCCGCCCAGGAAGGCGGTATTCGGGGTGTGCCCGATCGCCACGAACACGCCGTCAGCCTCCAGCAGCTCGGTCTGGCCGGTCTCGTTGTTCAGCACCGTGATCCCTTTAACGCCGGTATCGCCAACAGCAATCTCCACCGGGGTACGGTTAAGCGCCCAGGATACCTTGCTGTTGTCGCGTGCGCGGTCCTGCATGATCTTGGAGGCGCGCAGCTCCGGACGGCGGTGAACCAGTGTGACGCTGGAGGCGAAGCGGGTCAGGAAGCTGGCTTCCTCCATGGCGGAGTCGCCGCCGCCGACCACGACAATCTTTTTGCCGCGGAAAAAGAAGCCGTCACAGGTCGCACACGTGCTGACCCCGCGTCCCACATTCTCCTGCTCGCCCGGAATGCCCAGGTATCTCGCGGATGCACCGGTTGAAATAATCACCGATTCCGCTTCCAGCACACCCATTCCGTCAACCGTCACCTTGAACGGACGCTGTGAGAAATCAACCGATTCCACCCAGCCGTTCTTGAATTCAGCGCCGAAGCGTTCCGCCTGCTTGCGCATATTGTCCATCAGATCCGGTCCCAGAATGCCTTCAGGGAAGCCTGGAAAGTTCTCCACTTCTGTCGTCGTTGTCAGCTGTCCGCCCGGCTGCAAGCCTTCAATGACCAGCGGGCTCAGGTTCGCGCGCGCCAGATAAATCGCGGCCGTCAGCCCGGCCGGGCCTGTTCCGATTACAATCGTCTTGTACATTTGCATTGGCCTCCTTGTAGTGGGTTAGTATCATGCACAGTTTACACTCCTGTAGTGGATGGCGACAAGCCACCCGTTCCCGGCAGCTTACCGCCAGCGGGCTCCTGGTCCTCATGGGGGACTCCCGCATCCTCACGGTGCCCTCCGATCAGCCGCTGCAGGCTGAACAAGGCCGCTTCCTGCAGGCGGTCCGCCTGCTGCGGCTCCTCCTCCAGCACGCCGCGCAGCGCCCCGGACAGTTCCTCGTCCTCAATCCAGCGGAGAGCTTCCGTCACCTGAAGCTTCGTGGAGACGTCCCCGTAACGCAGCGCCCAGAAGAACGAGGCGCGCAGCAGCGGATTATTCCGCACTTCTTCCGTGAACCGGCCGTCCTGGCCCTTCCACTGCTTCAGCTGCTCCTGGAAGGGGAGCTGATAATTGTAGCTGACCGCAGGCAGCGGCCGGCCTTCCTCCTGCGCCTGCTGAAGCTGCGCCAGGAAGAACGCCGGTACAGCCGAACCCGGGTCCAGCTTGGCAGCCTGCCGCCAGCAGCGCAGCGCCTCACTGTACCGGCCGCTGTTGCTAGCCGCCGCCGCACAGTAATGGTAGAGCCCGGCATCCCCGGAGACCTCCTCATCCTTCAACAGGCGGCGGAAATGGCTGTAGGCAGCGGTATGCCGTCCCAGGATACCCATCGTTGTCGCCATTTTGAACACATGCTCCTGATGGAACGGCACGGTCGCCTCCAGCATCGCCAGCAGCGGCTCAAGCTGCTCCTTCTCGCCCGCATACTGCAGGAAGATGGCCATGTTGCAGAGCGCATGCAGGTTGCCCGGGTCCTGCTTCAACACCTCGTTCAGACATTCCTGCGACTTGGCGAACCGGCCCATATAGAAATAGGCCAAGGCCAGGTTATTGTGTGCCGCCAGGAAGTCCGGGGTACCCGCCGTAATCTCCTCCAGCAGCTCCACCGCCTGCGGGAACTTGCCCTCCTCCAGCAGACTGCGGGCCTTGTCATGCTCTACGACCCCTTCACGGCTGCGGATCCGCACCAGCGGAGCGGGACGGTTCAGCTCATATTGCAGCAGCTCCATCAGCTCCTCCGATTCAGCGATGAACTCGCCGCTGGCATCCTCCTCCAGATAAGTGACCAGCGCGCGCTCCGCCTCTTCAAAGCTTTCCATATTTGCGAAGTTATTAGCCATATAGAAATGGCATTCGGTCATGGCCGGGTCGATTTCCTCCAGAACGTGGGCCAGAATCTTATTCGACTCTGTGTAATTGCCCATCTCCGATAATATACCCGCCATATTGCAATGATTCACCGGATTCTCCGGCTCATATTCAACAGCTTTGCGAAAATTCTTTAATGCCTTGTCATATTGAAAGCGGTCCAGCGACCGCACGGCTCGTTCAAAGAAGAAATTCGCATCCAGAGTCACCGGAATGACCTTAGGGTCCTCTGCGGTATGCTCTGAAGTTCTCTCCATCATGGAAGCAAGACACCTCCCTTAATCAGCTTCCCAGCCTTGCCTGTTCGTTTCCATTTACGGTTCCGGCTGTCTGTCTTCACACAGTATACCACATGTGGCAGGGAGATTCTCAATCTCAGAGAAGGCTTAAGCAGAGGTAAAAGCTTGAAACGCCGCAGCCTCGCAGCTGCGCTTCTCAAGGACAGAATTACACAGGGATTCTCCGGCGGTCCGGCAGCGTCTGTGAGCGAAAAAAGAGACGCAGGATTTATATCCCCGCGTCTCTGAACAGCTTGTCTATGGAACCGCCCTCGATGATAATTCTCGTGGCCTCGGCCAGCATGGGAGCGACCGAGAGCACGGCGAATCTGCTGGAATGCTCATCCGGCAGGGCGATGGAATCCGTGATGACAATCTCATCGATATTAGGATGGTCCATGCGCGTCAGCGCATCCCCGGAGAACAGCCCGTGCGTCGCACAGACGATGCTGTTCCGGGCGCCCCGCTCCTTCAGTCCCTCGACCACATTCACAATCGTGGTGCCGGTATCGATCAGATCCTCGATAATGATCGGCGTTCTGCCCTCCACATCGCCGATGACATGCGTAATCACCGATTCGTTGTGGGCCGGACGCTTCTTGATCATAATAGCGAACGGGGAATCAAGCCGGCTGGCCAGCTTCTCGGCCATGGAGGCGCGTCCCGCATCCGGCGAGACCACCACCAGATCGCTCAGCCCCTTCACCTTCAGGTAGCCGCTGATCAGATCAAGCGCCGTCAGATGATCCACCGGAATATTGAAGAACCCTTGAATCGCGGCAGCATGGAGATCAATAGTGATCACCCGGGTCGCACCTGCTGTCGTCAGGACATCGGCTACCATTTTGGCGGAGATAGGCTCACGGGGTGCTGATTTGCGCTCCTGTCGGGCATATCCGTAATAAGGAACGATAATATTCACTGTTCTGGCTGAGGCGCGTTTGGCGGCATCAATCATCACCAGCAGCTCGACAAACAGCTCGTTAATCGGATGAGCCAGGGATTGCACCAAAAATACGTCGCAGTTCCGGATGCTCTCTTCATAATGCACATAAATCTCGCCGCTTTTGAAACGTGTCAGTTTGACCAGGCCCAGCGGTGCGCCAAGGCGCTCCGCGATGTCAGCGGCCAGCTTCGGATTCGACGAACCGGAAAAAATCCGCAATTGATGATGCATAATACCCTCCTGGGATTCGATTTTAGACTTCAAACGGCACGAAGCTGCGGCGGCGTCCCTCGAAGACAGTCAGCTCACGGAAGCCGGTCTGCCAGAGCAGCTTCCGGGCTTCCGGCAAGCCGTCCCCGAGCTTCAGCGGATCATGCGCGTCAGAGCCCAGGGTAAGCGGGATGCCCAGCGCATACGCCTCAGCAAGCACATGGTCCGCCGGGAACATCTCAGCGCAGGGCTTGAACAGCCCTGAGGCATTCAGCTCCATCGCGATTCCGCTGCCTGCAATCACCTTCAGCGTCTCCAGCTCAAGCGCTCTGGCCTCTGCCTGCTCCTCCGCAGTCTTAGGCCCGTAGCCGAACCGTTTGATGACATCCATATGCCCTATAATATCATATAATCCCGATAACGCCGACTTCTGCACAGCCTCATAATAACGGCGGTAGACCTGCATGACATCCTGGCCTTCCCAGCCGTGGGTCTGCCGGTGGTCCGTAATATCCCATTCGCCCAGGAAATGCACCGATCCAATCAGATAATCCCAGGGATATGGCGCCAAAAGCTCGCGGATCTGCTCCTCATAGCCCTCGATATAATCCGCTTCCAGCCCCACCCGCAGCTCAATCGTCCCCCGGTAACGCTCCTTCAGCGTAAGGCATTCCTCGACATAACGCGGAAGCTCCGCCAGCGGCATCGCCATCTCGGGATAATAGTGCTCGGGATCGACATGAATCAGCGGCAGATGATCTGACAGCCCAAGCTGCGTAAGCCCCAGGGCTATACCACGCTGTACGTACTCTTCAAGCTTCCCTACGGCATGACCGCAGCGCTCATGATGGGTATGATAATCGATATGCATACCGGCTTCATCCCTCCTAATCGCGGCGGGGCCGTTCATGACGGGCGCTCAGCTCATCCAGAATCTCATCCAGCGGAAGCTTGCGCTCCTGCAGCAGCACGAGCAGGTGGTAGATCAGATCGCTGACCTCCAGGCGCAGCTCGGCGTTATCTTTATTTTTGGCGGCAATAATCGTCTCGGAGGCTTCCTCCCCGACCTTCTTCAGAATCTTGTCTACGCCCTTATCGAACAGATAAGTGGTGTACGCCCCCTCAGGGCGGTTCACCTCGCGCTCGGCAATTACTCGCTCCAGCTCACCCAGCACCGCGAAGCGGCCGGTGTCAACGCCAGAAGCTTCCGTTACAGCCGCCGGTGCATCCAGCGGAATCTCGCGGTAGAAGCAGCTGTTCTCACCGGTATGGCAGGCCGGTCCCTCCGGCACCACCTTCACCAGCAGCGTATCGCTGTCGCAGTCATAGTGGATCGAGGTAATCGCCTGCGTATTGCCCGACGTTCCGCCCTTATGCCACAGCTCGCCGCGCGAACGGCTCCAGAACCAGGTCTGGCCGCTTGCCAGCGAGCGCTCCAGCGACTCAGGATTCATGTAGGCGAACATTAAGACCTCCAGGGTCCGCGCATCCTGAATCACCGCAGGCAGCAGGCCCGCTTCATTCCAGCGGATGCCCGCCACGGCTTCCTGCCGGCGCTGTGCTATCTCCTTGTTGTCCTCGCTCATCGGATCTCTACCCCTCTTTGCTTCAGATCAGCCTTCAGGTCATGAATGGCAATCTCTTTATAGTGAAAAATCGTTGCCGCAAGTCCGGCATCCGCCCGGCCCTCGGTAAATACATCATAGAAATGCTCAATTCTTCCGGCCCCGCCGGACGCAATAACAGGGATGCTCAGCAGATCACTAACCGCCGCTGTCAGCTTCAGATCAAAGCCGTCCTTGGTGCCGTCGGCATCCATGCTGGTCAGCAGAATCTCGCCCGCCCCCAGCGCCTCAGCCTCCTTGGCCCAGTTAAGGGCCCGTATACCGGTCGGCTTGCGCCCGCCATGGGTATACACTTCCCATTCGCCCCAGGCTTCATTATATTTAGCGTCCATCGCGAGCACAATGCACTGGGAGCCGAAGCGCCGCGCACCCTCCAGAATCAGCTGGGGGTTATTGACCGCCGCTGTGTTGATGCCGATTTTGTCCGCTCCGGCGCGCAGAATCCGCTTCATATCGTCCGGGGTTGAGATACCCCCGCCTACCGTGAAGGGAATAGCGATCTCCCCAGCGGTCTGGCGGACCACCTCAATCATGGTAGCTCTGCCCTCTACAGATGCGGAGATATCCAGGAAGACCAGCTCATCCGCTCCTTCACGGTCGTACAGCGCCGCCAGCTCCACCGGATCTCCGGCATCGCGCAGGTTCACAAAATTAACGCCCTTCACCACCCGCCCGTCCTTCACATCCAGACAGGGGATAATCCGTTTCGCTAACATCCTAAGACCCCTCCTTGTATTGCCCAGGCTATCGTATTGTTAATTACTGCGAGGCAGAGGATGTACGCAGCGCCAGCAAAGCTTCGGGCAGCGCAATGTTGCCGGTATACAGCGCCTTGCCGACAATGGCTCCGCCGATTCCGCTGCCGCTATGTACGTTCAGACGCAGCAGATCATCCAGGCTGGTTACCCCGCCGGAGGCGATGACGCTCTTGCCGCTGGCCTTGGCCATCGACAGAATCCCCTCTACGTTGGGACCCTGCATCATCCCGTCACGGGAGATATCCGTATAGATGAAGGTCTCTGCACCCTTGGCAGCCAGCTCACGCGCCAGGTCTTCTGCCCGGACCTCCGAGGTGTTCAGCCATCCATGGGTCGCTACATAGCCGTTCCGTGCATCAATGCCGATGGCAACCTTGTCGCCGTATTTGGCCAGCACTGTCTCGGTAAAGGCGCGATCATTAATAGCCGCCGTGCCGATAATTACCCGGCTGACCCCAAGGCCCAGCAGCTTCTCCACATCAGCCAGTGTGCGGAGGCCGCCGCCGACCTGCACCGGAACATTCGCCTGCCGGGCAATGGTGCCAATGATCTCATCATTGATAGGCTGGCCCGCTTTGGCTCCGTCCAGATCGACCAGGTGGATAAATTGTCCGCCCTGCTCCTCCCATGCCTTGGCTACCTGCACCGGACTGTCGTTATAGATGGTCTCCTGGGCGTAATCGCCCTGCTGCAGACGGACACACTTACCGTCCCGGATGTCAATCGCCGGATAGATAATAAATGAAGACATGAAGCTTCCCCGCTTTCATTGCAATATAGTGAATTCCAGGCAGGCTTAGGCCTGCTGTGCCTTGATGTGCAGGAAATGATCCAGCAGCCTGATGCCCAGCTCCCCGCTCTTCTCCGGGTGGAACTGCATCCCGTAGACATTGCCCCGCCCTACAATAGCCGTTACCGGATGTCCGTAATCCGTCACAGCAATCAGATCGCTGTCCGCCGCAGGAAGGGCGTGATAGGAGTGAACGAAGTAGACGTGGCCTTCGGTCAGCCCGGCCACAAGCGGACTCTCCGGCTGGCGGAAGCTCAGCCTGTTCCAGCCCATATGCGGCACCTTATAGCCGTCCCGGGGTGCGAAGCGCACCACCGAGCCCGGCAGTAGCCCCAGCCCCTGATGCTCGCCATGCTCCTCGCTGCTGTCGAACAGCAGCTGCATGCCGAGGCAGATGCCCAGCAGCGGCTGCCCCGCTGCTGCTGCGGCCCGGACAACGGTGTCCATTCCGCTCGCCCGCAGATGCTCCATCGCATCGCCGAATGCGCCGACCCCCGGCAGAATGACGCTGTCTGCCGCCAGGATCTCAGCGGCATCGGCGGTGACCAGACTCGTATAGCCCAGCCGCTCCACCGCCTTGCTGACGCTGTGCAGGTTGCCCATGCCGTAATCGACGATTGCTACGGCCATGCTACAGCACTCCCTTCGTCGAAGGCACACCCTTCACGCGGGGATCAACCTGGGTTGCTTCATCCAGCGCCCGGCCCAGCGCCTTGAAGACCGCTTCAATCATATGGTGGGTATTCGCCCCGTAATGCACGATGACATGCAGCGTTATTCTGGCCTCCAATGCGAACTTCCACAGGAATTCATGCACCAGCTCTGTCGAGAAGCTGCCCACCTGCTGCGAAGGATACTCTGCCCGGTATTCAAAATGCGGGCGGTTGCTGATATCAATCACGACCTGGGCGAGCGCCTCATCCATCGGGACGAAGACGCTGGCGTAGCGCTTGATGCCTTTTTTATCGCCCAGCGCTTCCCGCAGCGCCTGCCCGAGACAAATGCCGATGTCCTCTACCGTATGGTGGTCGTCAATATCAATATCACCGCGCGCCTGCACGGTGAGGTCGAACTGTCCATGCTTCGTGAACAGGTCCAGCATATGATTCAGGAACGGCACATCGGTCTCCAGCTCGGATACCCCGCTGCCGTCCACGGCAAAGCTCAGCTTGATGTCCGTTTCGTTCGTTGTCCGGCTTAAGCCTGCCTTGCGCAGTGCCTGTTCGTTATTAGTGTTGTCCATTTGCGTCTCCACCTTTCGCTTCGTTCATCAGCCGCAGCTCAATCGCCCGCGCATGGCCTTCCAGCCCCTCGCGCCGGGCCAGCTCCATAATAGCCGCCCCGTCCCGCAGCAGCGCTTCCTTGCTGTAATAGATGAGGCTGGACTTCTTGATGAAGTCATCTACATCCACCGGCGAAGAGAACCGCGCGGTTCCGTTCGTCGGGATAATGTGGTTCGGTCCGGCGAAGTAGTCGCCGACCGGCTCCGAGCTGTACGGGCCCAGGAAGATCGCCCCGGCGTTCTCAATCGCCCCGGCCAGCCCCATCGGGTCCACGGCCACAATCTCCAGATGCTCCGGCGCCAGCCGGTTCACCACGGAGATGCCCTCCGCCAGTGAGTCTACGACGATGATCGCGCCGTAGTTCTCCACCGAGGCCCGCGCGATGGGCTCGCGCGGCAATGCCTGCAGCTGCCGCTCCACCTCGGCAGCCACCGCCTCCGCGAGACGCTGCGACGGCGTCACGAGGATCGCCGACGCCATCTCGTCGTGCTCGGCCTGCGAGAGCAGGTCGGCCGCGATGTAGGCGGCCTCGGCGGTATCGTCGGCGAGCACGACGATTTCGCTCGGTCCGGCGATGCTGTCGATATCGACAGCGCCGTAGACCTCGCGCTTGGCCAGGGCCACGAAGATGTTCCCTGGCCCGCAGATCTTGTCCACCGGCACGATCGACTCCGTGCCGAAGGCCAGGGCGGCGACCGCCTGCGCGCCGCCGATGCGGTAGATCTCGTGTACGCCCGCTTCAGCGGCGGCCACGAGAATATAAGGATCGATGCCTTCCCGGCCGCCCGTCGAAGGCGGTGTCACCATCACGATCTCCGGCACCCCGGCGATCTGGGCCGGAATCACGTTCATCAGCACCGAGGACGGGTACGCTGCCTTGCCGCCGGGAACATACACGCCCACCCGCTTCAGCGGGCGGATAATCTGGCCGAGGATCGTGCCGTCCGGCTGCAGATCCATCCATGAATTGCGCTTCTGCCGGGCATGGAAGGCCCGGATATTCCCGGCCGCCGCCCGGATGGCCGTCACGAAGGATTCCTCGACCCGGCTGTAGGCATCCTCCAGCTCCTCCGGCGTCACCCGCAGCTGTGCGGGCGTCAAGGCTACCCCGTCGAAGCGCTCCGTATAGCGGAGCAGTGCCGCATCGCCTTCCTGCTTAATCCCTGCCACGATCTCACGGACCGCCTGGTTCTGCTCCGGCGTGCCATACTCCACTTCACGCTGCAGCTTGAAATCCTTGCTGGATTGAATCTTCACCGCTGTTCCCCCTTCTGCCTCTATTCAAGCTCTATTTCAACTGCAGCCCGGGACCTGTTATCACGCCCTGCAGGCGGTCACACAGCTGCTGAATCTCCCCGTTCTTCATCCGATAGCTGACCCGGTTCGCCACCAGCCGGCTGGTAATCTCGAAGATGCTCTGCATCTCCACCAGTCCGTTATCCTTCAGCGTCTGGCCGGTCTCCACCATATCCACAATCCGGTCGGCCAGGCCGATCAGCGGCGCCAGCTCGATCGAGCCGTTCAGCTTGACCACCTCAACCTGCTGGCCCTGCTCGCGGAAGTACCGCGAAGCCACATTCGGGTATTTGGTGGCGACCCGCTGCTGAATGCCCGGCTGCCAGTTCGGCAGTCCGATGATGGACATCCGGCAGCGGGCGATGCCCAGATCAAGCAGCTCGTAGACGTCGCGGTTCTCTTCCAATAGTACATCCTTGCCGACAATGCCGATATCCGCTACCCCGTACTCCACATAGGTAGGCACATCCACAGGCTTGGCCAGAATGAATTCCATACCCGCCTCCGGCAGGGCAATCACCAGCTTGCGCGACTCTTCCCCGTCCGGGGGAATCGGCAGTCCCGCCTTGCGGAACAGCTCTGCCGCTTTATTGTATATCCGGCCTTTCGGCATGGCCACCTTAAGAATCTGTGCCAACGATTCCGCCTCCGTTTCGTGTTTCGCTCCTATAGTAACACTACAGCTCAATCCCATTCCTTGTCAGGCATTCCGTATCAAGATCACAGCCCGCAGCTGCACTCACCCATGCTCGCTGACAAATGACACGAAGGTGTAGATCTCCCCGAACCGCTCACCCTCAGCCTCCACCGTGTCCTGATCCACCCGCTTCACTATCTTCAGCTCCTCCGGCCCTGCAGCCAGCCGGGTCACCACTGCATGGCCTTCGCTCCGCAGCCGCGCCGCTTCAGCCAGCCCCTCCTGGCGCCGGAGGGCATCATACTGCACCAGAACCGGCAGCTCCTCTTCCTCGGCCAGCCCCGGGACGCCATCGAGAATCCGGTTCGTCTTCAGCGAGAAGCCGGTTGAGGGAACCGCACGTCCGAACTGCTGAAGCAGATTGTCATACCGGCCGCCGCTGCATACCGGGAAGCCCAGCTCCGCAGCGTATCCCTCGAAGGTCATGCCGGTGTAATAAGAGAAATCACCGATCATCGTCAGATCAATCAGCACATGCTCGGAGACGCCATACGCCACCAGCACCTCCCACACCTTGCATAGATGCTCTATGGAAGCGCGCGCCAGCGGATGGCTGCTCAGCTCCAGCGCCTGGCCGCAGATCTCCTTGCCGCCCCGCAGCCGCAGCAGCCCGTCCAGCTCCTGCTTCTGGGCTTCAGACAGATCCAGGCGCCGCAGCGTGTCGCGGAAGGCGACATAATCGCGGCTGAGCAGATGGCTCTTCAGCTCCTCCTGAGCCTCCGGCAGACCGGCGACCGCCTCCTGGAACAGTCCGTCCAGGAAGCCGACATGCCCCATGGCAATCTTGAAGGACTTCACGCCTGCCGCCTGCAGCGAGGCAATCGCCAGCGCCACCACTTCAGCATCAGCCTCCGGTGAATCATCCCCGACCAGCTCCACGCCGGTCTGGAAAAATTCGGCCTCCCGGCCCGCCTCCTCCTCAATCGCCCGGAAGACATTGGCATGATAGGACAGGCGCAGCGGCAGGGGCTCATCCTTGAGCAGAGACGAGACCACGCGAGCTACAGGTGCCGTCATCTCCGAGCGCAGCACCAGCGCCTGGCCCCGGTTGTTAAGCAATTTATACAGCTTCTGGTCCGATGTGGAGCTGGCCACACCAACCGTATCGTAATATTCTAGCGTAGGCGTGATCATCTGCCGGTAGCCCCAGCGGCTCATGCAGTAGAGCACATCCTTCTCGATCTTGCGCAGCTTTGTCACCGCACGCGGGAGATAATCCCTCACGCCGGCAGGCTTTTCAAATCCCTTGGGTTTGGCCATCTTCAATGTTCACCTCATCAGATTATCTAGGAAGGGTTCTCCAAAACGCTTCAATATGGTAAAGTGGTAGCAAAGTAAAGTAGTGGCAATATCGTATCACGGACTATTAAGCGGCGTCAACAATACACTACAATCATACCGCGCCGGAGACCAGACTTCCATGTCCTGCGCTCTCTTTTGCAGCAGTTCCTTTTGCCACCGGCAGGGCCGGCGCATATAATGTAGTTAATCTGATTGTACTTGATTTCCGGCATGAAGTATCCCCGGGAGCTATTTCATAACAGAAAGAAGGACTGACAGCTTGAGTACCTCCTATATGATAGGCGTTGATATCGGCACCACCAGCACCAAGGCTGTTCTCTTTGAGGAGCGCGGAACCATCCTGGCCCAGAGTAACCAGGGCTATCCGCTGCACCAGCCCTCCCCCTCTGTCGCCGAGCAGGACCCGGAGCAGATTCTGCAGGCCGTGATCCATACCATTACCCAGGTGATGCAGGACAGCCGTGTCTCCCCCGAACAGGTCCTGCTGGTCTCCTTCAGCTCAGCCATGCACAGTGTTATCGCTGTCGATGCCTCAGGAGCTCCGCTGACCGCCTGCATTACCTGGGCGGACAACCGGAGCAGCCGCTGTACCAAGCGGCTGAAGGACGAACTGAACGGGCACGGGCTGTATATGCGCACAGGGACCCCGATCCATCCCATGTCCCCGATTACCAAGCTGATGTGGCTTGGCGAAGACCATCCTGAACTGTTCAAGCAGACTCATAAGTTCATCTCCATTAAGGAGTATGTCTTCTTCAAGCTGTTCGGCGACTATGTTATCGACTATTCCATCGCCTCTGCCACAGGCATGTTCAATCTGGAGCAGCTGGACTGGGATGAGGAAGCCCTGCAGATTGCCGGTGTCACACGCGAGCACCTGTCCCGGCCTGTACCGACCACCGAGATCCTGCGCGGGCTGCTGCCTGGACTTGCCGCGGAGCTGGGGCTGCTGCCTGCGACCCCGTTCGTGGTGGGGGCCAGTGACGGTGTGCTGTCCAACCTGGGGGTGGGCGCGATAGAGCCGGGCGTCATCGCTGCAACGATCGGCACCAGCGGAGCCCTCCGCACCGTAGTGGACCGCCCGCTGACCGATCCCAAAGGACGGATCTTCTGCTATGCGCTCACGGACAAGCTCTGGGTCATCGGCGGCCCGGTGAACAATGGCGGGATGCTCTTCCGCTGGGTGCGGGATGAGTTCGCCGCCTCCGAGGTGGAGACGGCGAAGCGCCTGGGCATAGATCCTTATGAAGTATTGACCCGGATCGCCGCACAGGTGCCGCCGGGCAGCAATGGGCTATTGTTCCATCCTTACCTGACCGGAGAGCGCGCTCCGCTGTGGAACCCCGATGCCCGCGGCTCCTTCTTCGGCCTGAGCATGAACCACCGCAAGGAGCATATGATCCGCGCTGTGCTGGAAGGCGTCATCTTCAATATGTATACTGTACTGCTCGCCATGGAGGAATGCATCGGCCAGCCGGTCCGCATTCTGGCAACCGGCGGATTCGCCCGCTCTGAGCTGTGGCGGCAGATGATGGCCGACATCTTCGACCAGGAGGTCGTGGTCCCTGAGAGCTTCGAGAGCTCCTGTCTTGGCGCTGTTGTGCTTGGCTTATACGCCTTGGGCCGGATCAGCTCCTTCGATGCTGTATTCCCAATGATCGGCTCCACGCACCGCCATGAGCCGGTCACCGCCCATGCCAAAGCCTACAAGCAGCTGCTCCCGATCTTCATCTCCGTCTTCCGCAGCCTGGAGGATCAATATCAGGCCATCGCCGAATTCCAGCGCGAACAAGCCGGAGAACAGACGGTTTAAACCGCCCTCAGCGCCACCATACCTCAAGAAAGCGCCAGCCAGCCGCATAGTGTATGCAGCCAGCTGGCGCTTTTATTACTTCCCGGACGATCCTGTTGCCTTTGCAGCGGAGGCCGGCCTCTGCGGAGCCGAGCCGAACACCATCCAGGCCGGCTTCACGTAACGGAAGGCGAGAGCGACCACGACCCACGAGCCCAGCAGGGCTACCAGCCAGCCGCCTGCGATCGCCGCCGTATAAGCCAATGATCCGCCGTGGAACGGCAGCTTCCGGTACATGAACAGAAGCAGCGGATGCAGCAGATAGATACCGAAGGAACACGCACCCGCCGATAGCAGCAGCCGGGTCAGCAGGCTGCGGCCCGCACCATACAGCAGGAAGGACAACTGGAACAGCACCAGACAGGAGAGCAGTGCATGGACATTCGCGAAGCCTTCATACCACAGGCTGTTGATGACCGTTTTCTTCGTATAATTGTTGTACCACAGCATTACATGCCCAATCCCTGCCGCTGCCCATAACAGCCACAGCACGATCCAGCCGGTCCCTTTACCGGAGCGCCAGCCTTCGCGGGAAGGGATGAGCCATTTTTTCAGAGAGCTGTAATAGACCGCAATGGCCGCACCCAGCAGAAAATATGAGAAATACGTAATCGCCAGACTGCCCTTGGACAGCTTCCAGTACCCGTGGTTCACCATGTACTTGTTCAGCAGCACGAAGCCCCACTGGAGCGCAAGCCCGGCCGCCGGTGCCCATGCCGCGAGCTTCCGCAGCTTCTGCAGACACCACAGCATCAGCGGGAACAGCACATAGAACTGAATTATAATGATGATGTAATACAAATGTGTATACGCCGTACCCGTCCACAGGTATTTGCCGAATTTCGCTGCAAGCTCCTGCAGAGGCAGGCCCCAGGTATGTCCGGCGGTCATTTTCAGGGCAAAGTACAGCACCGAGAAGACCAGATAAGGCACAATAATATAGATCAGCCTGCGGGTGTAGAATTTCGCCAGCACCTTCCCTCCCAGGGGGCGGTCGATATAATTGTAGAACAGCACGAACCCGCTCAGGAAGATAAACGAGGGAACCGCGAACTGGCTGAACTTGTTAATGAACAGAAACGGGGCGAACATTGACGTATCCAGTGTCTCTGCGAGTGTCCGTGAAGTGGCATGAATAGCGATGACCGCAAAAATAGCAATAGCCCGAAAGATATCGAGCTGGGGAATTCTTTCCTTTTGAACCATGAACATTCCTCCTGATTAGCCCACCTAGTGCACTATAGTATTACGCCAATATATACTCGTCTTACCCTCAAAGGTTGCTTCGATCTGCCCGTTCCATGCAAGAAACCCCGCAGCTCCTGCGCAGATGCACGCAATCTGAAACTGCAGGGTTCCATTCCCGTCTGTATACCATAATATTATTCGATGACAGGTGACTCCGTTGAAGCCGGGCGCAGCTCACGCAGCGGATTGCCCCCGACGAAGGCCCCGGCAGCCACATTCTTATGCACCACCGAACCCGCCGCGACCACCGCCCCATCCCCAATGGTGACCCCCGGCAGGATGGTCGTATTTGCCCCGATTAAGACATGATCACCGATGACCACATCCCCCAGCCGGTACTCTTTGATGAGGTACTCATGGGCCAGAATCGTGGTGTTGTACCCGATGATGGAATTCTCTCCAATCGTAATTCTCTCCGGGAAAAAGACATCCACCATCGCCATCAGCCCAAATGCCGTATGCTTGCCAACCTTCATCCCGAGTATCCGGCGGTAGATCCAGTTCTTCAGTGGCAGGATCGGACAATAGCGGGCAACCTGGATGAAAATGAAATTGCGCACACCCTTCCATGGGCTCACTGTACGGTATATATGCCAGAGCGAATTAGGCCCCTCCACCGGATAACGGGTTATTTTTCTCACGGCTGCATGGTCTCCTGTTCCACAATAGTGTACAAGTCCTTCATATCATGGATGATGTAATCCGGCTCATAGGTGCGCAGCACATCCTCACCCTTCAGCGACCAGGCTACTCCTGCTACACGTACTCCTGCCGCCTGGGCAGACTGAATATCAACTGCACTGTCGCCCACCATCAGTGTTCTTGCCGGATCAACGCCCAGATTCGCTACAGCCATAAGCACCGGCTCCGGATGCGGCTTCGGATGAGTTACATCATTGACTGTCACAATCGTATCCATATACTTCAGCAGACCGAACTGCTCCAGCGACTTCAGTGTGTTAGGCCGGATCTTGGTGGTCACCACCCCAAGCTTGATTCCCCGGCGCTGCAGCTCCTCCATCGTCTCACTCACATGGGGAAAAGCTTGGACCAGCTCATCATGATGTGCATTGTTGTACGAACGGTAAGACCGCTCCAGCAGGCTTATATCCTTCGCTTCCAGACCGGAGAACGCGCTTAGCTGCTGCTGGAGTGTTGTTCCCATCAGTGGAATAATCTGCTCCCGGGTCAGAGATGGCAGATTATTCTCCTTCAGTGCATGCATGAATGAGTTGATGATCAGCTCATTGGTATTCACAATCGTTCCGTCCAGATCAAATAATACGCATTCCATCATTAGTGTCTATTACTCCTTAGTTTCCTTATCTTCCAGTGGCTCGGGAAGCGGCTCTTCCTGTTGAGGTGCCTTCTGGGGCGTACCCGCTGCACTCTCTGGAACTACAGCATCCGCTGGTGCTTCTTTGGTGCTGACAATCGGATCAGAATAATAAGGCAGCGGCCGGACGCTAACGCGCCGGATAATGATCAGGACAATCGCCGCAACAATGATCAGCAGCGACAGCAATTGCGAGACACGAATATTGCCGTAAGCCGGGTCCAGATACCCCTGCTCGAAGCCCATCCACTTCATCGGGCTCCACAGCGCATTAATGAATGAAGCCGCCCCGCTGCTGCCGTTGAAGGCCAGGCTGTCCGTCCGCAACGCTTCAATAAAGAAGCGGCCGATGGAGTACCATATAAGATAGGACATAAAAATTTCACCGGCACGCACAAACTTCTGACGCCGCAGTACGAACAGCAGCACAATGCCCAGCAGGCTCCAGAGTGATTCATACAGGAAGGCCGGATGACGGAAGGCATCCCCTATGTACATTTGATTGACGATGAAATCCGGCAGATGCAGCTTGTCGCGCAGGAACGATTCCTCCACCACACCGCCGTAGGCTTCCTGATTCACGAAGTTCCCCCAGCGTCCGATCATTTGACCAGCCAACAGTCCGGGTGCACAAATATCAATGAGCCGCCAAGCCGAATAGCCTTTATAGCGGAAATAGATCACTCCGCAGATGACGGCTCCAATCAACGCGCCATAGATGGCGATACCGCCGTTCCAGACCTTGAAGACGTCCCACAGGTTGTCCTTATAATCCTCCCACTTGAACGCTACAAAATAAATCCGCGCGGCAATGATAGCCGAGGGCACGCCCAGCAGCAGCATATCCATGAAGAACTCCTGCGAAATGCCGTACCGTTTGCCTTCTTGAATACACAGGAATAGCCCGGCCAGTGCGCCAAGACCCAGGATCAGGCCATACCAGTGAACAGGCAAGGATCCAATTGAGAAAACAATCGGATCAATCGCTAATGAATAGAACATGCTCTCACCCTCCTAATCCAGATCATCCATGTCTTCAGAGATAGTGGCTGTAAGTTTATTCGTGAACTGCAGCGCCGCATTGAAGCCCATTTGCTTCAGACGGTAATTCATTGCAGCCACTTCGATGATAACCGCAAGGTTACGTCCCGGACGCACCGGAATGGTGACCAGCGGCACATCGGTATCGATAATCCGTGTGGTCTCCTCATCCAGTCCCAAGCGGTCATACTGCTTGTCCTGCTGCCAGGCCTCCAGTCTAACGACCAGGGTAATCCGCTTATGGTTACGGATCGCGCCTGCGCCGAAGAGGGTCATGACATTAATAATCCCGACACCGCGGATTTCGAGCAGGTGACGGATCAGCTCCGGGGCCGTACCATGCAGCTGATTGTCCGAGGTCTGGCGGATCTCCACCGCATCATCGGCAATCAGACGGTGCCCGCGCTTCACCAGCTCCAGCGCCGTTTCACTTTTACCGATACCGCTGCTGCCTGTAATCAGCATCCCTACGCCATAGACATCACACAGAACACCGTGAATGGTTGCCGTCGGTGCCAATCTGCCTTCCAGGAAGCTCGTGAGTCTGCTGGAGAAAATCGTCGTCGCCATCGAGCTGCGCAGCACCGGAAGCCCCTTCTCATTGCTGATGTCGACCAGCTCCTGGGGAACCTCCAGCCCTCTTGTAATTACAATACATGGCGTATTATCATTGCAGATGCCGCGAATCCGCTCCTTACGCTCTTCTTCAGAGAGCATGGAGAAGAATGCCAGCTCGGTTTTGCCCAGCAGCTGCACACGTTCTTCAGGATAATATTCGAAATAACCGGCCATTTCCAGACCCGGACGGTTCAGATCGTCCACCGTGACCGGTCTCTTCAGTCCCTCATGCCCGGATACGACCTCTAACTGAAAATGCTGTACCAACTCCGATACCTTTACCTTCTTAGCCATATCTTCCGTCCTTTCGTCACCTGCGGTCAAGCGCCGCTCCCCGCGTGCTGGTCCACAAACCGGCCATTCCAGCAACAGGTAATTCTCCTGCTATCTTAATGGATAATGCCGGTGAATGCAATCTTAAACCCCGTGGCCGCTCTCTTCCCTCTTCCCGTCCTCTACATGAAAAAGCCGCCCTCTCAGGCGGCTTTGTTCATTATAGACTCTATTAACCATGCCAGGATCTTATCCCAGCAGTACGTTCAGTTCGGATTCTTTGTCGAAGATGTGGATCTTGTTCATATCGATCGCCAGCTTAGGCTTGCTGCCTTCGCGGGTAGTCGAGCGTCCGTCTACACGGGCAATGACAGTGTTAGCGCCAAGGCCGCTCAAGTAGAGGAGCATTTCATGACCAAGGTTTTCTGTAACATCAACCATCGAAGTGAAGATTGTGTTAGGGGAAGCTTCCAGGAATACCGGCTCTTCATGGATATCTTCCGGACGAACGCCCATGATTACATCCTTGCCAATGTATCCTTTGTTGCGCAGCAGAGTTGCTTTGCCGCCTGGAACTTCAACATCAAGGTTCTCAGCACGGAAACGGACAGCGCCGTTCACTTCGGACAGGGTACCGTTGATAAAGTTCATTGTAGGGGAACCGATAAATCCGGCTACGAACAGGTTCGTTGGCTCATTGTACAGCTCTTCAGGGGAAGCAGCCTGCTGGATGATACCATCGTACATAACTACGATACGGTCACCCATCGTCATAGCTTCTGTCTGGTCATGCGTTACGTAGATACAAGTGGTTTCAAGGCGTTTTACCAGCTTAGTGATTTCTGCGCGCATCTGACCACGGAGTTTAGCATCCAAGTTGGAGAGCGGCTCATCCATCAGGAAGACTTGTGGGTCACGGACAATCGCACGGCCTAGAGCGACACGTTGACGTTGACCACCGGACAGAGCCTTAGGCTTACGGTCCAGCAAGTGCTCGATATCCAGGATTTTCGCTGCTTCGCGTACTTTCTTGTCGATTTCTTCTTTCTTCACTTTGCGCAGCTTCAGACCGAAGGCCATGTTCTGATATACACTCATGTGCGGGTACAAGGCGTAGGATTGGAATACCATCGCAATATCGCGGTCTTTCGGAGCCACGTCATTAACTACACGGTCACCAATGTACATTTTGCCTTCAGAGATTTCTTCCAGACCAGCGATCATACGCAGGGTTGTGGATTTACCGCAACCGGAAGGACCAACCAATACGAGGAATTCCTTATCTTTAATATCAAGATTGATATCAATTACTGTTGCTTTATCGGAACCCGGGTATTTTTTGAAAATATGCTCTAAACGTACGCCTGCCATTGTATTTCCCCCTCGAGTCTATTATTGGATTAGAAAATCAAACGCTTTCTTGTATACCTATCTTACCCCAGAGCCGGACAGATGGCTATTTGCATGGTTCACAAAAAACCTATTTTCTTTTCGTCACTTTATACAATAACATAGCAAGCTTCACAATCGCGGCATCTCCGAAGCTCCGTACGTCGGCGCCTGTCTCCTGTTTGATCTTGTCCAGCCTGTACAGCAGCGTGTTGCGGTGAATATACAGCTTCTTGGCCGTCTCACTGACATTGCAGTCCATTTCAAAAAAAGTCTCCAGCGTCATCAGCATTTCCTTATCCGCCAGCACCGACGAATAATCACCGATCTGGCCCAGAAGCTGTCTGCGCCGCTCGTCAGGGATACTGTTCACCAGCCGCTCCATGTGCAGCTCCCACGGCAGATGAATATAATCACCCACCTGGAAAATCCGGCCGAGCACGATCGTCTCCCGCAGCAGCGCTACCGCACCAGTCAGCTCTTTCACCGGAATAATGGCCGGGGATACAGCCAGGTGGAAGACCCCAACCCACTCGCTGGCAATCAGTTCATGCAGTCCCATCGCCGTCTGGGCCAACAGATCCTCTGCACTTTCTTCCTCATCCTCTTTATCATCTCCGCCTGTAAGCAGTTCCTTACGGGCTAAAATTAACCATTCCTTATCCTGCAAAGGAACCAGCAGTACATCGTTCTCGAAATAACTGCGCAGCAGCTTCATTAATGAACGATACGTCATCTGCGGATTATGGACATTCTCACTGACCAGCATGAACGGGATCATCTCGCCGAAGAGACGGCCCTTCAGAGAGACCTCGTCGGGAATTTCTGCATCATCCTTCTCCTGCTCCAGTTGGGAGTTCAGCCACCCGCTTAGCTGGCGCGCCTCCATCTCCCCTTCTTCCTTCAGCCCGGTAGCCTTAAGCGCTACCGCGAAGTTCCGTCCGGCGTAATTCACCAGCTGCAATTCAAGCGGCGACAGCCCTTCCGTTTCGACCCACATTGCCGTTACGCGGCTGTCATTATCATACAAAGGAATCCATAGATACCCTTCGTGAATGACCGGCTGCTCCTGATCTTGATCTATACCCATGCTAAAAAGTGAAGCTGAGTGCTGTCTTCCGAGCTGCTTGATTCCGGTTCGCTTACCGGTGAGTTGCTCCAGCTTTTGACGCAAAACCTCACTATCCATCGTCACCATTCTCCACCACTTTTGCTTTTTCGCTTATTTTATCATATTTTGCCGCAAGATGCGGCACAGCTCATCCGAACCCTGAGTGACAATGATAACAAAATAACCCCTAAATTCTTATCATACAAAAAAAGCCATCACCGCAAGGTGATGACTTGTGTTTGCTTTCAGATGAGCCATGAAGGACTCGAACCTTCGACACCCTGATTAAAAGTCAGGTGCTCTACCAACTGAGCTAATGGCTCATAAAAAGGAATGGAGGCTGATGGATTCGAACCACCGAACACGTACGTGAGCAGATTTACAGTCTGATGCGTTTGGCC
>NZ_JAIEUI010000039.1 GCF_022234545.1 Paenibacillus piscarius | reverse complement strand
CTACATTTTTGTGGGGGAGGACTCCAACTTCTTTAGGGGGCTGTGGAGAATGTAATCGAAAAACCGACCACATTGGGCGTCGCGTAGGCACGCGAGCTAAATGTAATCGAAAAACCGACCACATTCGGCGTTGGGTGGGCACGCGAGCTAAATGTAATCGAAAAACCGACTATATTGTGCTTGAGCGCAGCCCCCGGGCCTCGTCACAACAAAATGCCCTCCCCCAACCTTAACGGATCGGGGGAGGGCAGGCTATGACCGGGATTACTTGAAGATCCGCTGCGAGAACTGGTACAGTCCGCTGCTCCAGACCTTGCCTTCATGTCCGCCGACATCCAGATACCACAGATGCGGGACGTTCATGCTGTTCAGGCTGTTATGGAAGTTCTGGCTGATATACAGGAGACCGTCCGAAGCGCCGCAGGAGAGCCAGAGCAGCTTCAGCTGGCTGGCCGTCTGCGCCGGATTAGTGATCAGCTGGGAGGCCGGCTTCGTATTCGGGGCCGATGAGAACGCGCCGATCCAGGAGAACTTGTCCAGATGCTTGAGTCCGAAGTTCAGCGTCTGCCCGCCGCCCATCGATAAGCCGGCCAGGGCGCGGTTTTGCTTGTTTTTGTATACCGGGAAGTGGGAATCGACATAAGGAATGAGATCATTAATCAGGTCGAATTCAAACCGCTCGAAGGCAGCTACCTTGTCCGGCGCATAAATATCGCCGATCGGACGGTCATCCGCCATCGCGCGGCCGTTCGGGAACACCACGATCATCGGTTCAAGCTTATTCTCGGAATACAGGTTGTCCAGGATATTGCGCGGATTCATGCCGTTCAGCCACTCGTACTGGTCGCCGCCGATGCCGTGCAGCAGGTAGAGAACGTTATAGGTCTTGGAAGGATTATAGCCTGGAGGGGTGTAGACCATTGCGTTCCGGGTCTTGCCTACTGTCGTTGAGTAGTAGGAGATCTGCTGAACGTTGCCGTGCGGAATATTATTGCGGTACGATGCATAGCCTTGCGGGGCAGGCGTGATGGTGCTGGTTACTGCCGCAGCGGCGGCATCCGCAGAGAGGCTCAGATCCTGCTCTTCGGCTACCGGCGAAGCAAAGGACATAGCGGGCAGCATCAGCGCTGCCGTCAGAGCCAGTGCAGCAATACGGGTCATAATCTTCTTCATTACACATATCCTCCTTAGTCTGAATAAAATGGGTGAAGCCTGTTTCATCCGTCCTCTTAGGTCCCTCTATGAAGCGGAGTCCTCCTCTCAAGGCATATCATGTAAGCGCATCCACAATGAGGATACCATATTTAGCATATTATGTAAATTGTCTTTTGGGATTTTTTGATAGATTTTAGATTCATCCGGCGGTTACGTTGTAGTCATACCGGAAGGAGCGGGGTAATAGACAAATATAGAAGCTATAACTGGAGCTACGGCAACCCGGGTACGGCAACGTTACACGTACAATCATCCGGATTGCGGCAGGAGCCACTGACTGGAGGGATGGATCATGATAGGACAGAGTGTATCAGGAATCAGTCCGGTACAGGTCATCATGGCCTACGGCGGCACACAGAGCGATGTCAGTTCCCTGGAGAAGCAGCGGGACCGGCTGGTGCTGGAGCTGGATAGGGTGAATGCGGGGCAGAGCAGCGAGGCCGTGCCCTACCGCCGGGAGCAGCTGCAGCGGCAAATCCGGCTGCTGGAGGTTCAGCTCGCGCGCAAAGCCGGCAGCAGCACTGCAACCGACGTAAGCACAGCCCTCCAGAATGTTCAGGCTCCGCCTATGAGGACGGAGTGGAAGGGCTTCCTCAAGGGAATTGGCCAGACGGATCCCCGGACGGCGACGGTGAATGCGGCGGGGCGTTTCGAAGCATTCATCTAAATCATCTAATGCATTACATCTAAAGTTAGCAGATGGTGCAGAACAGTATAATTGTGTCCCTGGAGAGTGGGTTTGCCACCCTCCTTTCTTTTTGGCCCGGGATTATAGTAGGGAATGACTCTATGTATCCTGCTGGGAATTGTAAGCGGTTGCCTGGAGCCAAATCGATCTGGAGGAGGTATTTATGCTTACTCGCAAAGTCATGAGATTGCTGCTGGTGCTTGCCGTCGCATTCACGGGATTCATCCCGCCGCAGACCGCCGGTGCGGCTGAACCGGAACCGGGAACGGAACCGGTGCCGCAGGTGACCGCCGCTGGCCCGGCAACCATTCAGAATTACCCGATGCCGTCTATCTATACTCCGTCTTCTGTCTATTCGTTGAAGGTGAACAATGAGACGGTCCCCGTCGTCAAGTATTTACCCGATTATGATTACGCCCAGTTCTCCTTTGAAGGAACCATTAGCCTTGAGGTGACGGCAGACCAGCCGATTACCTCATATTCGATCAGCCCGCTGGCCAAGAACATCACGGGAACAGTCAACGGCAACAAGCTGACCTTCACTCTGTCGGCCTCTACCTATGTGATCGTGGATATTAATGCGCCTGCGAACGAAGACCCGAATGAGAAGGACCCGGACAAGCGCCGGAAAAGACTCGTAATCGCCGCCGATCCGCTGGAGACAGACATCCCCGCATCCTCCGGCCCCGGAATCTACAATGTAACCGCTGCTCCATACAACGCAGACAAGACGGGGGCAACGATCACCTCGGGCGCCATCCAGCAGGCGATTGATGCTGCCAATCAGGCTGGAGGCGGTATCGTCTACATTCCGGCTGGCGTGTACAAGAGCAGCAACCTGACCCTCAAAAGCAATGTTACCTTCTACCTGGCCGGTGGTGCAGTCATCGTCGGCACAGGCCGGGGTGAGGACTACCGGAATGACTTCCGCAAGGATTCGATCTCGGACGGAACCTATTTTATCCGCACCGCTACTAATTCCGTGAATATCACCATGCGCGGGCGCGGAACGATCGACGGCAAAGGGATAGAGATGCGCAAACGCAAGATGACTAACCCGCCTGCAACCCATAAGCAGGGAGAAGGATTCATCAATAACCTGGTGGTGCCGATGGCGACCAGCAACTTCAAGTTCGACGGGTTAACCCTGCGGGACGGCGGCTTCTGGGCGTTCCTGGTGGTCCGCTCCGATAACGTGACTATCACCAACTATAAGGGATACCAGGATTTATTTACGCTTGAGGATGATGCCATCGATATTAATGAGAGCCAGAACGTGCTGGTGAAGCATGCCCTTGCCATCTCGGATGACGATACCTTCTCGACCAAGACCTGGCCGCAAAAAGGAATGTCCAAGGACTGGCCGGGAGCGATCGAGCATCTGGAGAATGTGGTGTTCGAGGACTGCTTCGCCTGGACGCGCTGCGCTGCCTTCAAGCTGGGCATGGGCATATGCACGCCGCAGATTGGCGTCACCATCCGCAATTCGTATGTCTATCAAAGCGCGCGGGCGCTGCTGGTGGATCATGCCTATACAGAGAATCCGCTCCCGGTCGAAGGCTGGGCCCAGGATGTGACCTTCGAGAATATTGATATTGAACGGGTAGGCATCAACCAGTTCGGCAATTACTGGCTGCGGGTCTCCACCAGTACAGCCGGTGATGTAAGCAATGTCATTCTCCGGAACATCAATGTCCGACAGACGGGAGGAGATTCCCCTATTCAGGGCAATCCTACCAGAGGCGGGATGGTGAACGGGGTGACTTTTGAAAATGTAGTGGTCAAAGGAACGCTGGCGAAGAATCTCAGTGACCTGAAGGTAAGCATCAAGAACGAGAATGTAAGCGGGGTTGTCTTCGCGAATACGGATCAGGCCTGGTTCAGCGATCACTTCAGCTCCGGGCTGCTCCCGGATTGGACCGTAGCTTCAGGTGCAGCCAGCTGGGCGGTAACCGATCGGACAGGGAACCGGGTGCTGTCCACCAGCCAGACTATGGCGGCCCTGATCACCGCCAAGGCCGGTGCAGCCTGGACGGATTACACGTATGAAGCCAGAGCCAGACTGCCTCTCATTAATGGAAGCGAGAACGCGGGCATTGTCTTCCGGGTGCAGGATCAGAACAACTTCTATATGTACCGGATCGATGCCAATACAAGCCAGCTGCAGCTCTACAAGGCTGTAGCCGGAACGTTGACGCAGGTCGCGAATACCTCGTTTGTGCCTGTCAAAAACCAATGGTATACCCTTAAGGCGACGGTCCAGGGCAATACCATCAAAGGGTATGTGGATGGAGTGCTGAAGACGACATGGACCAATCCGGCCAATGAATTAACCTCGGGCGGAATCGGCTTCCGCACCACCTCAGCCGGGGTCTGGTATGATGATGCCAAGGTGACCGCCATTCATAATCCGCCCACGGATATCACTCTCAGCGCTACCCAGGTGCCGGAGCTGACTACTCCAGGCGGTGTAGTGGGCACCTTCACTACTGCCCATCCGGATGCGAACCAGACCTTTACTTACGCACTGGTGTCCGGGCAAGGTGACGCCGATAACAGCAGCTTCTCCATTGCCCCGCAGGGAGACAAGCTGATCCTCCGCACCACGCCGGATTACGAAGCGAAGAGCAGCTACAGCATCCGGGTGAAGAGCATTGACGCCAATGGCCTGTCTCTGGAGAAGAGCTTCACGATTCAGGTTACAGATGTGGATGAGACCCCGATTGATGCGAATCCTAATTCTGTCCGGTTCACGGATAACTTTGAGGATGGCGATACGGCAGGCTGGACGGCTGCCAGCGGAACCTGGAGTGTAACCACGGACGGCAGTACGAGAGCCTTGATCCAGACGAAAGGAAATTCAACCGCGCTCATTACAGCCGGGAGTTCATGGCAAGATATTGCTATGGAAGCCAAGGTGAAGGTTCCCATCACCAATGCCAATGCCGGCATTCTCTTCCGGGTGCAGGACGCCAGCAACTATTACATGTACCGGATTAATGTCAACGACAAGAAGCTGGAGCTGTTCAAGGCGGTAAACGGAACGCTGACCCCCGTGTCCAGCACCCTCTTCGCCGATGCGGCTGCGGGCCAGTGGTATACGCTGAAGGCGGTGATCAAAGGGAACAGAATTCTAGGCTTTGTGGACGGCCAGTTGAAGCTTGAGTGGACGAACCCGCAAACGGAATTAACTGCAGGGAAAATCGGCTTCCGGACAACCTCCCAGAATGCGGTGTTCGATAACGTCCGCGTTACCGGCATACAGAAGGTGACGGCAAGTACGCTTAAGACGGTAACCCTTGATGTGTATGAAGCGGTTACGCCTCTAGGCAACCGGCTCAGCATTAGCCCGGGCAGCCCGGCAGCGGGGGAGACACTTACCCTGACAGCTGAAGGCCATAACCAGAGCGTAGCGCCTGACGTCCCTGGAGATGAACGGTATTATCCTGAAGCCTGGAGCTCCACGGAGGAAGGCATGACGGGCGTCTTCACCGTGACGGATGAGGTCTATCAGGCTGAATATGCCCCATCTGCTGCAGGTGATTACCAGATAACCGTCATCTACCGCAAGCAGATCTGGGACGGCACAGCCTGGACCGATACGGAGCTGACGGATACTCTGATTGTGGACATTAAGGTAATTCCGAAACCGGCAGACGCGGAGGATGACAGCACCACTGAGCCGAACCCGCCGGTCCTCGGTTAACACAGAGATTACTATCCCTATCCTGGTGTGTAAGCAGTGATGCTTATGCGCCAGGATTTTTTTGCGTTAAAAAAGATTAGCGTATATGTGCAACCGGCCCCCGGAATTCTCTACTATATAGATAAGAGGATACCAAAGGAGAAACTAGCAGATGGAAGATCAGGGAATCATTCAGCTATACTTGCAGCGCTCACAGCAGGCCATCGCAGAGACCCGGAGCAAATACGGGGCGTATTGCCGGGCGATCGCCAGGAATATTGTCGCCAGCCCCTCCGATACCGAAGAGTGTGAGAACGACACCTATCTGGCCGCGTGGAATGCTATTCCGCCTAACCAGCCCCGCAGGCTGCAGGTATTCCTGGGGCGGATCACCCGCAATATCGCGCTCGACAAGTATGGGTATAACACGGCCAAGAAGCGGAGCCGTCAGCTTGAGGTGATTCTGGAGGAGCTGGAGGACTGTCTGCCCGCAGCAGAGACGGTGGAGACCGAGGTTGCCGCCGGTGAAACCGCGCGGTTAATCAACGAATTCCTGTACGGGCTGGAGGAGGAGGCGCGGCAGCTTTTTGTGAGGCGGTATTGGTATTCGGATTCGGTAAAGGAACTTGCGGGGCGGTTCAGGCTGAGCAGCAGCCAGGTGAAGTCCCGCTTATTCCGGGTCAGACAGAAGCTTAGAGTACATCTGGAGCAGGGGGGCGTACGGCTATGAGACGGGAAGAGCTATACCGGGAGATCGGGCAGATCGATGAGGCGCTGATTGAAGCGGCTGAACATAGCGGAGTAAGGAGCAGGGGCCGGAGCTGGAGAGGCCGGTTCTCCAAAAAATGGATCGCACTGGTCGCGTGCCTGATCGTCTACAGTTCAACGGCTACCGCGCTGCTCGCTACGGAATACACGAAGAATAAAGCGGCAGAGCCTTACATCCGTTACCTGACTGCGGAGGATCTGGAGCTGGCTCCCCGTGCGCAGTATGAGACGGACAAATTCCTGCAGGCGTTATCCAGCGGCAACGATGAACATGTCTACATCGCAGTGAACCGGCTGGTGGAGAGCTTCAATGATCCGCAGGCGCGTGAGCTGGCGCTGGAGAAGCTGCAGCCGTTCCTGACGGACGATTCTCCGCGGATTGCGGAGTCGGCGGCTTTTGCCACCGATGTGTTGTCCAAAAGCTACCGCAGCCCCTATCTCCACAAAATGGCTGACGGGAGCATCCTATTCGCCTTATTCAACAATTACTCGGATTATGGCACCCAGAATGTGCTGTGGCGGATCAAGGACGATGTGCTGGAGCCGTATTTCAGCTTCGCCGCCCCTTCGATGTACATTAAGGAGCTTCTCCCGTCCCCGGACCGGAAGCTGCTGGCGGTGGTGACCCGCTCGAACAAAAGTGAATACGTGCAGATCATGAATGTCGAGGAGGGCATGAACAGCCCTGAGCTTGTTGAATCAGCCAGAATGAAATTTGGTGCGCAGCAGAAGCTGGAGCTCTGGGTCCGCGCGGATCATGAGAATTACAGCTATGTGGACCAGTTGGCCTGGAAGGACAACGATACGTTAGCGTTCGAGGCCTCCCTGTCCTACCGGGATACGGAGATCATAGAGAATGTTGCCGTAACGTACCGGTTCAGAGATAAGGTAATGGATATACAGCAGATGAAGTGAGCAAGCTGTGCTTGCAGTGAAGCAGCCGCGAAGAGAGAGGTGCGAGGTCTCTTTTCGCGGTTTTTTACTGTGCAGGAGCCGTGAATTTAAGAAAGATTTAATCTTTACCCGACTTCTTCTTAAAAAGTTGAGCTTATTCTTGAGGACAGGGAGGGAAACGCATGAAAAATTGGGCCCGCAGGGATTCATCCATCGCCTGGTTATTTCTCGCCCCGAGTGTGGCGGGCTTTGCACTATTCTACCTGATTCCGTTCGGTATGGGCGTGTTCAATTCCTTCGCGGACCGCACGGCAAGCGGCGGCTACAGTGTCGGGCTGCATCATTACCGGGAGCTGATTGCAGGCGAGTCCTTCCGGAAGGCGGCAGCCAATACGTTCACCTTCAGTCTGATCAGTGTTCCGCTGCTGCTTGTGCTGTCGCTGGGCGTAGCGCTGCTGCTGAACCAGAAACTGTATGCCCGGCAATGGCTGAGGACTGCCTATGTACTCCCGCTGGTCGTGCCTGTCGCCTCCATCGTTCTGGTCTGGCAGATTGTGTTCGACTGGAACGGCGCGTTGAATGCCTGGCTGAGCGGCTTCGGCTGGACCCGTATCGATTGGATGAAGTCAGAGGCTGCGCGCAATGTCATTCTGGTGATGTATGTATGGAAAAATATCGGGTACAACGTGATCCTGTTCCTCGCAGGGCTACAGCAGATTCCGAAGGATTATTACGAAACCGCCCGGATTGAAGGGGCAGGCCGGCTTAGACAGTTCCGCAGCATTACGCTGGTGTATTTAACGTCTACCACTTTTTTTGTGACACTGATGTCGATTATTAATTCGTTCAAGGTCTTCCGGGAGACGTATCTGATCGCCGGACCTTACCCGCATGACAGCATCTATATGCTGCAGCACTATATGAACAATATGTTCCTCTCGCTCGATATTCAGAAAATGTCGGCTGCGTCCACCCTGATGGTTGGCGCCATTCTGATCATTGTGCTCGGGCTGTTCGGAGTGGAACGCCGCTACCGGCGGTTTATGGAATAGGGAGGTGTTCACTCTTGCTCTTGTCGGTTCGCAAGGTCATACAGAAGCTGGCGTTAACCGCGATTCTGGGCGCATTCGCCCTGCTGCTGTTATTCCCGGTCGGGGTTACCATCGTCAACTCCTTCATGAGCACCCGCGAGATCGCGGTCAATTACGGCCCGGTCGGGCAGATGAACAACGTTATTCCAGGCCGGAGCGATCCGTTCGCCAACCTCAAATGGCTGCCCGATCAGGTCTCCCTGGAGCAGTACGGCAAGGTGCTGCTGGACAGCCCGCTGTATCTGTCGATGTTCTGGAATTCGCTGTTCCTGGTGGTGCCGATTATCGCCGGGCAGACGCTGGTAGCTGCACTTGCCGCCTATGCGTTCTCCAAGCTGAGGTTCCGGGGACGGGAATTGCTGTTCCTGATCTATGTTCTGACGATGCTTATGCCCTTCCAGGTGACGCTGGTACCCAATTACATCATGGCAGACCGGCTGGGCTTGCTGAATAGTTCAGGGGCGATTATTCTGCCCGGGATTTTTGCGGCATTCGGCGTATTCATGCTCAGGCAGTTCATGCAGGATATCCCTTATGCCTATATCGAAGCGGCCAAGATGGACGGGGCGGGGCACTGGCGGATTTTCTGCACGATTATTGTGCCGATGGTTCAGCCGGGTCTGGCCGCACTCACGATTCTGTTATTCGCCGATTACTGGAATATGGTGGAGCAGCCGCTTATTTTCCTGGATGATCCGCTGAGGCAGCCCTTGTCCGTCTATTTATCGAATGTCAGCAGCGAGAGGGGCCTGGCGTTTGCCGCCTCTGCCCTGTATATGGCCCCGATGGTGCTGCTCTTTCTGTATGCGGAGACGTACTTCATAGAGGGGATTCAACTGTCTGGGATCAAGGGCTAAGGCCGGCAGGCAAGGAACTTGGAGTAGGAGGAGAACAACGGATATGGAGAGTACAGAACTGTCCGCACACGGCAGGCGGCAAAAAAAAATCCGCACAGCAGCTCTTCTGCTGCTTGGCGTGCTGCTCTTCTTCACCTTTTTCAGCAATACGCTAGAGTCTCTGACCTTGCCCAAGGTGACGACAGTGGAGCCGGTGAACCGGAGGCTGGAATTAACGCTGGAGGCGGGCGGCATGCTGCGCCCTGTAAGTGAAGCGAAGCTGCTGAACGCCAGCGGCTGGAAGGTGCGGCAGTTCCTTGTGCAGGAGGGGGAGCGGGTGAAGAAGGGACAGACCCTGCTCCTCTATGACAGCGGGCCGGCTGAACGGGAGGTGGAGGACGCGGTGTCGCTGCTGGAGAAGCAGAAGATTGAGCAGCAGACGCTCCAGGATCAGTTCATTCAGACCTACATGGAGGGGGATGAGCTGCAGATCCGCAAAGCCAGACGGGACATCGAAGCGGGCAAGCTGGAGCAGGCCAGACAGGCGGGCATCATCGCCGGAATGAGGGAACGGCTGGCCCGCGAACAGCAGCTTAAGGCCCCGTTCGACGGGATTGTAACCAAGCTGAATGCGATGGAAGGGATGCTGTCTGCGGGCGAGCCGGAGGTCATCCTGACCAGCAGCAGCCAGGGAGTACAGTTTGACTTCACGGCGGATGCGGAGCTGTTAACCGGCCTTGGCGTCTCTGTGGGAGAGCCGCTTGAGGTGGAGATTGTGGCATCAGAGGGGCAGCCGGCCCGCTCCATCCCGGGCAAGGTGGCGGAGATTAAGAATGCTCAGGCACTTACGGACAGCCTATCGGGCGGGGAGGACAGCAAGGCGGGAGACATTTCGCGGAGAGAGGTCCTGGTTAAGCTGAAGGATGCCTCGCTTAAGGGGGGTGAGCAGGTTCAGGTCAGGCTGAAGAAGCTCTCCCTCCAGGAGGGGCTGGTCGTCCCGAATCAGGCGATTCATCAGGTGGGCGGGCGCAGCTTTGTGTACAAGATCGAGGAGCAGCGGGGGGCGCTCGGGAATGCTTTTGTCGCCCGTGAGGTTCAGATCCGGTCCAGCCGGACGAATGGTGCCGAGAGCCTCATTGAGACGGATAGCTTATATGAGGATGAGATGATTATTCTGGAGAGCAGCGAGCCCTTACAGGACGGGAATCGTGTGCGTCTGCAGTAGCGGGGCTTACCCTGCATAATATACGGATGATTACAGGAGGAATGGATCAATGAAGGCGAAGAAGAGAATGGGCTGGCTGGCGTTATGCCTGGCTTGTACTACGGTTATGGCTGCTTGCAGTAATGAGAAGGGCGGCGCGGAGGCTCCAGACACTGGAGGAAAGACGGTTGTTACGTTATCGGTTCAGCAGGACAGTGAATTCTACCGCGCACTAGAGCAGAAGTTCGAGCTGGCCTATCCGGATATTGATCTGCAGGTGCAGGCGTACAAGGGCATTGGCGAGCAGCTTGAGGCGCAGGATTATGAGAAGTATCAGAAAACAGCCGGCACCGCGCTGCTCTCGGGCAAAGGGGCCGATATCTATGAAACCAGCAGCCTGCCTGTCAGTGAATATGTGAACCAGAAGCTGCTGCTCAATATGGAGGATTACCTGAAGCAGACAAAGACACTGAACAAGGATGATCTGGCCAGCAATGTGCTGGATGCGCTGAAGCTTAACGGCGGCACCTATGTTATTCCCGGCGGCTATTATCTGAGAGCGTTCCTTGGAGACGGGGATGCACTGAAGAACGTGGAGTTCAATGATAAGACCTGGACCTGGCAGGAATTCAGTGCCATCTCCAAATCCCTGATTCAGGCTGAGGAGAAGGCGGGCGCCGGACGCCGGTACGCGATCCCGGATACTCCGCCGGATATGCTCCTTCAGGAGATGGTAGTGGACAGCTACAACCTGTTCGTGGACAGTACCGCCCGGAAGGCCAAGTTCGATTCCCCTGCCTTCAAGAGCATGATGCGGCAGATTAAAGAGATGTATGACGATCAGGTGATGACCTCGAAGCCTGCGGAAGCCGGGAGCCAGTTGTTCTATTCGGTGGCACTTCAGACACCAGCCGATTTCGTCAACATCCCGTATACCCTGTTTACGAATCCGAAGCTGCTGCATAAGCCGCATAACGGAACCAAAGGCAGCATGAGGATTATCCCGATGACCCAGTACGCGATCCAGGCCAAAACTCCGGTAGCCGCCGAGGCCTGGAAGGTTATAGAGTACCTGCTGTCAGAGGAAGCGCAGTCCCTGCCGGGCAGAGAAGGCTTCTCCCTGCTGCGCCCGGTGAACCAGAAGCAGTTAAGTGAGATCCGGGAGCAGGTGAAGAACGGGACGTATAAGCTTCCTGATGGTCAGACCGCGAAGGTGCCTGACGGGGATTTCGGGGAATTCCAGGAGATGATGGATACAGCGGATAATTTCGCGATGCTGGACGGCCAGATGATCTCGATTGTCGGCGGGGAGTCGCTCGCGTTCTTCAGCGGCCAGAAGACGGCGGATGAGGTGGCGAAGCTGATTCAGAATAAGGCGAATACGTATTTGAAGGAATAGCGTTTGAATGAATAGCAATTGAATGAATAGAGGGAGGAGAGTATATGGGTTACTCTACCAGGAAACAGGCGGTCCTCATGGTCACTCTGGCCGTTCTCAGCCAGTCGCTGGCCTTCGGAGCGTATGCAGCCGCAGCAGAGCCTGCAACGGGAGCAGCGGCTTCGGCCGCCGTGTCCAAGCTGGAAGGGCTGGGCTCGGTTTCGCTGAAACGGGGCGTGAGCGTGAAGCTGACAGAAGCTGCCCTGTTACCTCAGGAGGGCGGAAATATCCTGACGTATACCTTGCAATATTACAACGGGACCGGCAATAGTGTCAGCCTGATTGATTATTTCTCCAAGGTCACCACTTCAAGCGGCGCTGTGATTCAAGGCAAGCCGGTGACAGGCAGTGCTGCGGTCAAGTCCATTCCGGCAGGGGGCAGCCAGCGGGTGACGTATTACGTTAATGCGGGCAAGGCTGCCAAGATTAACGGCGTCCGCATCGCCCTGTACGGCTGGGACTTCAGCCAGGCGAATTACCAGAAGAAGCTGGGAACGTTCACGATTCCCGGCTCCTACTCTACGGTGACCGCAAGGGGCCAGAGCAGGCAGCTGGTGCTGGGAGGGCTGCCGGTGAGCGTCAAGGCAGAAGGTCTGCACATCTATAAAGTGGACGGGAAAGTGTATGCCAAGGTTGGGGTCAGCTTCACCAACTCGGGGGCTAAGGTGCTTACAGATACCGGTCTGAAGGGATATCTGGTATCCCCGGGGGGTTCGGTGTTTGAACTGATCCCGGACAAGAGCGATGCTAAGGTTCAGCCCAAGGAGCAAAGAACCCTGTATTACCTTGCAGACATTCCTTCCTACACGAAGCTGGACAATATGTCGCTGCGGTTCGTCCAGGAGGACAGTACCCTGCAAATAAAGCTGCCGGTTGCCGAATATAAGCTGCCCGCAGCAGAGACGCCTGACCTGAATGTACCCGTGAACGCTGTGAAGCGGCTCAAGGTCAATAACAGCACGATTGAGACCCAACTAGCCAGTGCGGCGGTGTATTCGGAGGACAATCTGGCGAAGTGGAGCCTGAAATTCCGTGTACGGAACATGGGGGA
This sequence comes from Paenibacillus piscarius, assembly GCF_022234545.1. GTDB lineage: Bacteria > Bacillota > Bacilli > Paenibacillales > Paenibacillaceae > Paenibacillus_AQ > Paenibacillus_AQ piscarius. Next base: position 11,755 of record NZ_JAIEUI010000039.1, on the reverse strand, counting down.
TGAGGCGGTAACGCTGCCGGCCTACCCGCTTCGTCTAACCACTGCCGAAGGCTATGGTTACCCGGTCAGTAATACAGCCCTTACGGGCCTTACCTTGAAGCCGCTGGAAGAACGGACGGTGGAGCTCAGTGCAGAGCTGCCCCTGAAGCTCAATCAGGGAGTGCTCCGGCTGCACATGACCGAGCCTGCTGAAGAGAACCGGGTTGCGCTGCCGGCGGCTATTTTCCAGATTCCGTACTCCTTGCAGCCGGACCATCTGCTGGCCACAGAGTATCCTGTGCAGAACCCTCTGGGCACCTTCGTCGTCAAGCTAGAAGCGGTGGACCGTCTGCCGTGGTCGGACCAGGATCAGGTGGTGGCCAAGCTGAGCCTGCGCAATACAGGTGAGACCACGGTGCAGCTCCCGGCGCTTACAGCACTGCTGAAGGCGGGGGATAAGGACATTAGCGGCAGCGCGCAGATCGTAATGGACGGCTCCGTCACCCATTTGGCCCCGCAGGAGACGGCGGTGCTGTATGTTGCAGGGCACCTTCCCTATTCCTATAATCTGACGAAGCTGAAGATTATTCTGCAATATGCTTCGGGAGAAGCCAAGGCTAACTTCCTGACACTGTTCACCAGCCAGGTGGACAATACCCTGAGCACTGTGGCTGCCGGAGAGCCGCTTCAAATTAGGCTGACCGGCAAGAAGGCAGAGGTTCTGGAGCGGCAGACCCGCATCTATCCGGGTACAGATTCCAAGCTGATCTACACGGAGCTGCTGATGACCAATGAGGAACTGCGGAGAACTCAGCCTGCGCAGCTCGTGGGCTATTACAGAACGCCGGATCATCAGTACTTCGAGGCCGTGATCAGCCAATCCGAGGCGTCTCTGAATGCCAAGGAGCAAAGTCTCGTCACCGTCTGGAGCAAGCTTCCGCTGGAGATTAACGCTTCAGAGCTGACCCTCTATCTCGGGGAAGGGATCGCGGACGGCAAGCTGACGGCACCAGGGGCGTCGCCGACTGCCTATATTCAGACTGCGGGCCTGGCACTTAACATCGCGAATCCCGCCCCGCTGCCGTCGCTTAAGAAGCTGGAGCTGTTCCCGTTCTCGCTGTCCGTGACCCAGGCCACAGCCACGATGTCAGAGGACCGGGAGTCGATCGAGGCGAAGCTGAGCTACCGCTTAACCCGCAGTGCGCTGTACGCAGCAGGAGCGAATGAGCACAAGCTCGTGGCAGAGCTGATTGATCCGTTCGGGCAGCCTGCGGAGAAGCTTCTGCCTCTGGAGGCAGAGCTTACAGGTGCCGGAATATCCGACACCTTGTCCTTCACGCTGAACAATCGGGCGTACAAGGCCATCAACGGCGGAACCGTCCGTCTGAACATCTATAATGAGTTCCAGGGGAAGCGGATCCTGCTGGGCAGCGAGAGTTATCCGGTGGTGTACGAGAAGAGTGCGGTGAAGAAGACGGTGGGGGAATGATTTTTTAGGCAATTATGAAGAGGGGCTGTCCCAAAAGGGACAGCCCCTTATATTGTGGGGACGAAAAACAGCATACATTGGCTGGTGCGCAGGCGTGTGGTCTGAGCTATCCCAAGCGCCGTTATGTCACGAATACGGGAAGAAGTGAAACGATTTTATTGAACAGCAAGATGAATCTTATTGATTTAAATATATGTATGCGATATATTGCATATAAGGAAATGAAGAAGTGAGGAAGATAACTATGCCAGTACCCAAAAATTATGTCTCACCTGCACGGATGTCCGCTAAAGAGAGAGCCTTCTCCCAAATTCAGCGATGGATTATCGACGGTACACTGCAGCCCGGTGAAAAACTGATTGACGCCGAATTGGCTGAATCGCTTGCCGTAAGCCGCACACCGATCCGGGAAGCCTTTCAGCTGCTCGAAGTACAAGGGCTCGTATCCACTCATCCCGGTAAAGAAACCAAGGTGAAGGAAATTGAGAAGGACGACATCTTCAAGATGTATTCAACGATGGCGGCTCTTCAGGCTCTGGCGGCTGAAACCACCGCAAAAATCATTATTCCGGAACAAATCGAGCAGCTGCGGGCGCTTAATCTGGAATTTGCCAGTGCCATTAATAGCGGGCAAGCTTACCAGGCCATGGAGGCGGATGAACAGTTCCACAACCTGATTGTTGAGCTGGCTGATAATCCCTATGTTGCTTCATTCAGCGCATCCCTTCAGATCCATATCCGCCGCTTTAAATATGTGTTCTTAGAGCAGCCGATTACGGAGACACAAGCTTCAGTCGATGAGCATGGTTTAATTATTGCAGCGTTCGAGAAGAATGATTCTGACCAAGCACAGGCCATGATGAGGCAGAATTTCATCCGTCCGATGCAGGAGCTGCACGGATTACTCTAAACAGACAGGAGTGGGGACAATTGGAGAACGGAAAGGATCTTCGTATTCGCAGTAAGGTAATCAGCGAGGGTGTCAACCGGGTGCCGAACAGAGCGATGCTGCGTGCGGTTGGTTTCACAGATGAGGATTTCAAAAAACCGATGATTGGTGTAGCCAGCACCTGGAGTGAGGTCACCCCATGCAATATGCATATCAATGAATTGGCGGTTCAAGCCAAACAAGGGGCGCTTGACCATGGCGGGGCTCCGCTGATTTTCAATACGATTACTGTATCAGACGGTATTTCCATGGGGCATGGAGGCATGCTGTTCTCACTGCCAAGCAGGGAAGCCATCGCGGATTCTATTGAGATTGTGACCGGAGCTGAGCGCTTTGACGGCCTGGTAGCCATCGGTGGCTGCGACAAGAACACGCCTGCCTGTCTGATGGCGATCGGGCGGCTGAACATCCCTTCCGTCTACGTATACGGCGGAACGATTCTACCCGGAAAGCTCGACGGCAAAGACGTCGATATTGTAACGGCCTTCGAAGCGGTAGGTCAATATCATGAGGGAAAAATAACCGATGAGCAGCTCCATAAGGTGGAGTGCAGCGTCTGCCCGGGTCCTGGCTCCTGCGGAGGTATGTACACTGCCAACACCATGGCTGCTGCGGCGGAAGCGATGGGCATGAGCCTTCCGGGTTCATCCTCTACGGCAGCCGTTGCGCCGGATAAAGCAGCAGAATGTGCTGCGGCGGGAAGACAAGTCATAGCACTGCTGGAACAGGAGATTTACCCGAAAGACATCATGACCAAAAAAGCGTTTGAGAACGCAATTACGGTCGTGATGGCTCTTGGAGGTTCAACCAACGCGTTCCTGCATTTGCTCGCTATTGCGCATTCGGTAGGCGTAGATTTAACCTTGGATGATTTTGAGAAGATACGCCTGCGTGTTCCTCATTTGGCAGATCTGAAGCCAAGCGGACAATATGTAATGCAGGATTTGAGCGAAATTGGCGGTATTCCCGGCGTGATGAAGTTATTGCTCGCTGAGGGACTTCTTCACGGTGATTGCCTGACGGTCACAGGTAAGACTTTGGCAGAGAATCTGGCGGAAGCAGCACCGCTTAGAGACGATCAGAAGATTATCCGTCCATTGACACAGCCGCTGAAGCCAAATGGGCCACTGGTTGTACTTAGAGGTAACCTTGCCCCTGAAGGCGCCGTAGCCAAGATGTCAGGCATGAAGAAGCTCCGGTTTGACGGTCCGGCCAAGGTGTATGACAGCGAGGAGGCCGCAACGGAAGCGATTTTAAGAAATGAAATCCAAAAAGGTGATGTACTGGTTATCCGTTATTGCGGTCCAAAGGGCGGTCCAGGCATGCCGGAGATGCTATCTGTTACCGCACTGATTGTAGGTAAGGGTCTTGGCGGGGAAGTGGCCCTGATTACAGATGGAAGATTCTCAGGGGGCTCGCACGGATTCGTTGTTGGCCATGTCTCACCGGAAGCGCAGGTAGGCGGACCGATCGCGCTACTCAGAAGCGGAGATATCGTCACTATCAACAGCGAAACGCAGCAGATTAACTTTAACGTGACAGAAGAGGAGCTGGCTGCCAGGGCTGGGGCATGGGTACAACCACCGCTAAAAGTGAATTCTGGCGTACTGGCCAAGTATGCAAGATTAGTCTCCTCTGCATCTAAGGGTGCAGTGACAGATATTTTATAAAAAAACACCCAAAACCAGCCTTTAAAGCTTGTTTTGGGTGTTTTAAATTATGCTATCCTCTATCCTGCGGCCCACACATCCAGCTCGATTTTGAGTTCAGGCAGCCCTAATCCTTGGATGTAGGCAACCGTCATGGAGGGAGGCGTAGGGCCAAACACTTCGTTCCAGATGGAATAGAAATGGTCCCAGTCGATCTCTTCGGTGGCCCAGATGTTGATTTTGATGACATGGTCCGGTGTGAGCTGCTGTGAGGACAGGATGTCCACAATATTGCTCATCGTGTTCGTAACCTGTTGGTTGAAATCTGCAGGGATCTGATTGTTCTGACCGATACCGATTTGGCCGGAGAAGACGTACATTTCAGCATCCCGGCTGATTTTGGTGACGTGGCTGTAGCTTCCGACCGGCTTCGCTATATTCTCCGGATTATATCTCTGAATGACATTATTGTTTAGGCTCATCATGTAAATCTCCTTTTGAATTCGCTGTTTTTGTAGTATCTCTTAAAATTGGACAGACCTGTCCCGTCCACATGGATTCTAAAAGAAAACAGCAGTCGAATACCCGATTCCGGCAGACAGATATCGAATCGATCTCTTTTTCATCAGGTACCCTCCTAATCCTTCAAATTTGACTTACTGTACAATGATAACACGAGCTTCCGGGAAATAAAAATCTACGGCGGAGCGGGTGGTGGGGTAGGCAAAAGTTAAATTTTCCCTATGTCGTAATACTTTCGCCCTGTTGGCCTGCCGGACCGTGTGCGAAGATAGAGCCATCAAACGGCTGCTTGATCGCCGGGAGATCTTCAGGCTATTGCAGTCCTTCCTTCTACTCAATTGGATGAATTAGGGCGCAGCTCTCCTGAAGGATGTTTAACTTGAGAGGAGGCGTCCAGGCTATTGTATTCCTTCCTTCTAACCTATGGAAACCTTAAACCGTGTAGGGATACAGCTCTCCTGGACACTGTACTATGACTATGAACATGAATAGAATCTACCTGCGAAGAGCAGGCAAAATGATGGTGAAATACTCTGCTGACACGGCTGATGCGAAACGGCTTCCGAAAGGGTACTTGGCCGCAGCCCTCCGCAATCTCCAGGGGCTGGGGTACACGTTGTCGCCTGCCTTGTTCCGGGCGGTCCAGAAGCTGCCCCGCGAGGCCTTCGAGCAGTTGTACTATCCAATGATTGCAGATGTGAAACGGATGGTCGGCGCGCATGTGAATTATGCTCCGTTGTTTCCGGGGTTCCCGGAACAGGTGATGCAGGAGGATGAGGCCGAGCTGTATTTCTATGCAATGAACCATTACTATACCTGGGAAGTGCCTTACGATAAGCCTATACAGAAAGAACCGCTTCAGGACCAGGTAACGCTGAAGGTAATTGACTTGGGCAGCCTCACGGAGTTCCGGACCATGATCCGTCAGCTTATCGAGGCCAGGGGCTCCATCTCGGCAGAGGATCAGAAGGATATTGATGCCGTTATTGCAAATACACCCACGGCAGAGCTGGATGAGCTGCTGCCGGCGGAGATTCCGTTCAAGGAGAATGCCGGCTTCGTGGCCGCTTCGCTGCTTAAGCATGAGAAGGCGGATGTGGCCAGAATAAGCCCTTATTTCACAACAGCGACCGATGTCCTGCGGCTGGCGGTGGCCTGGTCGGACGGCGATGTCTCTCTGGCCCTGCCTACCCGCTTCCGCAAGTTCAAGCGGCGTGAGCGCCGGCTGCTGCTGGGGCTCCTGGAGCGGTGCCAGACAATCACCGAGGATATGCTGCGGTACCGGGAGCGCTGGATTCGCCTTGGCGAAATCCTACATCCTTCGGAATACAAGCAGCGGTATGTGCGCTCAGAGGAAGCTTTTGCTATCTTGCGTAATAAAAAGGCGTTCACAACCTTCAACGGAAGTGTAGAGCTTGCCCTTCAGTACCAGCAGCTCTGGACGGCACTGGACCTGCTGGCGCAGCGCCCGGGGGAATTCGCACGCCGCCTGGCGAAGCTGCTGCGGATGACCCGCGAGCCGGAGTACGTCGTGATGGCCTTCAGAGAAGTGGCAGATCAGGTATCCACCCCGGTGCTGCTGCAGGTGAAGAACTACTTCGCGCACCAGCGGGAGCTGCCGGAGCTGAGAGTGTTTTTCCCTAAAGGGAATGTCGCCAAAGCCTGGGCTACCCCTAACACCCTGCCGGAGATCAGTGAAGAAGACTGCCGGGATATGGTGGACCTCTGCGAGCAGACACTGGTGGCGCGGTTTGCGGCCCAGCCGTCTCTGGGAAAGGTATATGTGGATGAGCGCCTGAAGAACTATCTCGTGCCGTTCTCTCAGCGGTCAGCCAGCAAAGCACTGCATACGCTGGTGCGGGGAAGCCGGATACCAATGGCGGAAGGGAACACGGTCCGTTTCTTCTGCTGGTGGAAGGAAGGGAAGATGGATGGTACCCCTACAGGGCGTGTGGATATTGACCTGTCTGCGGTGATGTACGACGAGAACTGGCGGTATATGGAGCATATCTCTTATACGAACCTGCGCTCGGCGCAATATCGTGCAGTTCATAGCGGCGATATAGTAACGGCGCCCTACGGGGCCAGCGAGTTCATTGACCTGCATATTCCCTCTATCGTTGAGTACGGCGGCCGGTATGTGGTGGCTACGCTCCATTCATTTACAGGTCAGCCGTATTGCAATCTGCCGGAATGCTTCACGGGCTGGATGATGCGGAAGAAGCCCGGGTCCGGTGAAATCTATGAGCCGGCGACGGTGGCGAACAAGATTGATGTTACAGCAGACACCCAATTGGCTGTTCCGGTCATACTCGATCTGGTGGAGCGCACCGTCATCTGGACAGACCTGTCTCTGACCAGAGACCCGTTCTATCCCAATAATGTGGAGGCGAACCAGAAGGGGATGGTGATCATCGGGAAGGCGATGACCTCCTTGAAGAAGCCTGATCTGTATGATCTGTTCACGCTGCATGCCAAGGCCCGGGGGGAGGATCTGGCCGCGTCGCCACAAGAAGCGGATACCGTGTTCTCGGTGGACCAAGGTGTCACTCCCTACCACATTGAGCAGATTATGGCTGAATATGTGGTGTGAGCAGAGCGGGTAACCTGTCGGCTTATAAAAAGAGGGGTGTCTCAGCCATTGCATGGCGTGGGACACCCCTTCTTTTATTTAGTTCATGTTGAGGATAAGTTGGAGCCACAGCCAGTAACATTTCTAGAGAAATCCTGCAGAAAATGCAACAATGCTGCCCATTAAAAGCAGTCTATGCCTGAAATCGTGCACAAAATGCAACAAATCCAGCGCTAACTTGCTATAACCAACGGAATTTGTGCAAATCATGCAACATTGTACTTCAGCCAGTATCTTTTATTAAGGAATCCTGCAAAATGTGCAACAATGCTGCTCTTTACAAGTGGCCGGTGAGAGAAGGCACCAGTATTCTTCACTTGTTAGGGCGGTACCTACTCGATCTCAATCCCGTACCAGCCGTCGGCGAGCGAGTTCAGCTTATACTTCACAGGCTCTGCTGCATAGGTCTGCTCAACCATGCTCTGACTGGTGCAGTACACGATATGGTAGGTGGGGCCATGCTCTCTTTCCCAGTCGAAGATGAACCGGAGGAGCGGCTTCCCGTCCTGTCTGCTGTAGCGCACGAAGTCCAGGCTGTCCCTGGACCATGAGGCAAGCTGCCGGATCTTGTCCTGCAGGCCTGTATTCATGCTCTCATGGAGCTGGGGAGCAGCGGCATTACCATTGTTGGAATAGATAAAGGTATTCCCGATATTGCTCCGTTCGTCCAGGCTGTCCATCAGCAGCAGGGTTTCCGACTTCACAGCATCAAACTGTCCGCGGTACTCCCTGAAAATCTCGTATTTCGCCTGGGAGGGGTCGTACCGGGTGATGAAGCCTGCCGCCGCAAGCATCAGTATAATGGTCATGCCAAGGAAGATTCGTGTCCTGCGGCTCAATAGTCTCACCTGCCTGATCTATTAGAATGATTTCACGGAGCATGCATTAATAGCTTTTCTACACCGCCGTAATCCTAATATTCCGGTACTCTACCTCAAGCGCATGGTCGTGCTCAATGATGACTTCCACGGGGGAGGCGATAGCCGCATCCTCGGTCGGGAACCAGGCTCTGCCTTCCTGGACGAGCACAAATACGCCGTATTCATTGCCATAGAACGCTATAGTCTCCGAGGCTCTTGCCATTTCGTCCTTAATCATGTGTATCCGCGTCTGAAGATCATCGATATGTTCAACCGGCAGGCCGATCTCCTGTACCCGAATCCAGCCGTCCGCCTTCGCAGACCTCTCATCTGAGGGCAGGATCTCCAGAATATTGCCTTGCGGGTCGCGGAAATAGAACTGCTTGCGCTGCCAGAGCCCGGAGAAGAATTCCGTCTGGCCCTCTTCATCCTGTAACAGGGGGCTATGAGCCTGAATGGTATCCAGGACTCTGCTGAAGTGCAGCTCATCTACATAGAAGGCATAGTGATAGAATACGTGCCGGGGATTATTTTCAAAAGAGATTATGCTCTCGCCCGCACTCACCGCAAACGATGTATTGCTCTCCTGAATAACCGGCATCTGGAGGACTTCAGAATAGAATGTCTTCATATCCTCCAAGTGATTGGTGCTCAGCTTCAATTGTTTGATCTTCATGGCAGTCCTCCCTTTCTGTGCTGATCTATGGTGTGTAAAGATTCTTTATATTGTAACGTACAGCCATTGAGCCTGTCGACAGAATGAGCGGGAACAGGAGCCGAAAGCCCATATCCCATGTTTTTGCAAATTACTGCTTGCGTCCTGTCAAATATTCTGTTATCTTGATATTAACAAATTGTAATTATCAAATAGTTAATAAGTTGGTGGAGGGATGAGCATGAAGAAGGTGATGGGCAACTGGAGCGGGTTTGAACTCGCCTGGCTGATGATATTTACGCTGATTGCAGTTGTTTTCACGGTGCTGTCTAAGGATTCGCTCTTCGGGTTCACGGTCTTCATCACCGGGGTGCTGTGCGTGGTGCTGACGGCGAAGGGGAAGCTGGCGAGCTACGGGTTCGGGATGTATAATACTTTCGGATACGCCTACCTGGCCTATATTAACGGGTTGTTCGGCGAGGTCATGCTGAATCTGCTGTTCTTCGTGCCGATGAATATTATAGGGTTCTATATGTGGAGCAGGAATATGCAGGGCGGCAAGCTGGCGATGCGCCAGATGAAAGCGGGGGGTGTAGTGCTGATCCTTGTGATCTGCATTGCAGGGGCGCTGCTGCTGGGCTATAGCTTATCGTTCATTCCGGAGCAGAATTCACCTTATATTGACGCCATGACTACGGTGTTATCTGTAGTAGCGACCTTCCTGACGGTGCGTCGTTTCAAGGAGCAGTGGCTGGTCTATATTGTACTGAATATGTTCACTGTGCTGCTCTGGGTGATCCGTACCCTCGAAGGCAGCGGGGAGGGCCTGCTGATGATCGTGATGTGGAGCGCTTATCTGCTGAACGCAGGCTACGGCTACTACAACTGGAATAAAGGGGCGAAGGAGGCACTGGCATGAAGACACTCGGATTAACCCTCGGGAAGTTCGCACCGCTGCATAAAGGGCACCAGTTCATGATCGAGACAGCGCTGCAGGAGGTAGATGAGCTGATTGTGGTCATCTATGAGACCAAGGTGTCTCCGGTTCCGCTACAGGTTAGGGCTAACTGGATTCGCACGCTCTATCCGGCGGTCCGGGTCATCGAGGCCTGGGACGGCCCGGACGGATACTCGGATGACCGCGAGCATGAGATCCGGGAGGAGCAGTATATTCTCGGGCTGCTGAACGGCGAGCAGGTGACCCACTTCTACTCCAGCGAGTTCTATGGAGCGCATATGAGTCTGGCACTAGGAGCTATTGACCGGCGGGTAGATGAGGCGCGGGTGCAGGTGCCTGTATCGGCCACGATGGTCCGCTCGGACCCCTACCAATACCGTAATTTTGTCAGCGATATTGTCTACCGCGATTTAATTACGAAGGTCGTCTTCGTAGGAGCGATGTCTACCGGGAAGTCGACCATCACCGAAGCGCTTGCCCGCAGGTATGGCACATCCTTCGCCAGTGAATACGGGCGGGATTACTGGGCGGAGCATCAGGTGGACCGGCGGATCGGGCTGGAGGCGTTCGATGAGATTGCAGTGGGACATCTGGAGCGGGAAGAGCAGGCACTGCGTGATGCCAACAGGTATTTCTTCGTCGATACGAATGCGATTACCACTTATATGTATGCGCTGGATTACCACGGGAAGGCGCCGGAGCTGCTGGCCCGGCTGGCCCTGGAGAACGCGCAGCGCTATGATCTGTTCTTCCTGTGCGGGGATGATATCCCGTATGACGATACCTGGGACCGCAGCGGGGACCAGAAGCGGCATGTGTTCCACCAGCAGATTATCGGGGATCTGAAGGAGCGGCGGATTCCCTATATTCCGCTGAGGGGCACGCTCGAAGAGCGGATGGCCAAGGTGGACCGGGTGCTTGCTTCGTTCAAGCCGTATGGGAACTATTTCGGAGAGCTGGTGCAATTGGAACCAGAGATAGAAGGAGGCGGAGCCGATGGAACTGGAATTGAGAGACCGTAACGGACTGACCGAGCGTGAGTTCCTGGAGCAGTACCGGGCCGGTGATTATGAGCGGCCCTCCGTGGCGGCAGATATGGTGATCTTCACCGTCATGGATACAGTAGACCAGGAACCTGAGGCCGCGGGGAAGGAGCTGCGCCTCCTGCTGATCCGCAGAGGCGGGCACCCTTGCCTGGGCAAGTGGGCGCTTCCGGGCGGCTTCGTCCAGCCGGATGAGACTACGGATCAGGCGGCCGCACGCGAGCTGGAGGAGGAGACCGGCGTAGCCGGTGTCTATCTGGAGCAGCTGCGCACCTTCAGCGACCCCGGGCGCGATCCCCGTACCTGGGTGATCAGCAGCAGCTACCTGGCGCTGGCCGACAGCCGCCGCATTCAATTAGAGGCCGGGGATGATGCGGAAGCAGCCGCTTGGTTCAAGGTAACTTACCGGCTGCAGCAGGATCATAAGAAGCTGCTGCAGCCGGGCTGCATCCGCACCCGTACCTACGAGCTTCGGCTGGAGGCCGCAGGGGAGGAGCTGACAGCGGTAATCGAACAGACGGTGACGGCTACTCCGGCGGCGCGGTCGGTGCAATACGCCGTCTTGTCGAACGCCGGACTGGCTTTTGATCATGCCAAGATCCTTGCTTATGCCATGGAACGGCTGCGCCAGGAGACGGAGAGAAACGGAATTGTGCTGCATTTAATGCCTGAGCGGTTCACCCTGGCGGAGCTGCAGCAGGTCTACGAGGCGATTCTCGGCCAGGAGCTGCCGAAGGCAGTCTTCCTGGACAAGATGTCTGCGCTTGTAACCGCGACGAACCTGTACACAGAGCCTACGGAACATACACCCTCCCGCCGCTTGTATGAGCGGAACTGGGTGGAGGGCTAAGTCCGAAAATAGACAGACAGGGAAAAGTGACGGAGGGGAATTTTGGAGCTGTAGGAGCGATAGCGTCCGCCTGAAAGCTTTCCGCAGGAAAGCTCACTTCGGAAGCAGCGTGCCCAGCAAAGCGCGCAATCTCTAGCCGGTGAAAGTCCGGCCGCGGGAGGGGCCAAGC
>NZ_JAIEUI010000038.1 GCF_022234545.1 Paenibacillus piscarius | reverse complement strand
GGTTGTCGTCGTGGACACCATTTATCATAAGGAGGTGCTCGTTAAATTTCAAAGCCCAAATTTAAGGAGATACAGGAATGCTTTTTCTTCAATTAAATTTTTCAATTTACCAATATTTGTTTGGATAGCTACACCATAGTCTTCCCCATATATTTTCCATAGTGCATATGATTCAGCTTGGAAGGATGTCCAACAGCTTATAAATGTCGTAGATTTATATGACTTATACATATTTATTGTTTCTTCTGCTAAACCAACTTTTGTTACTTCTCTACCTATAAATTTAGAAATAATAGCATACAAATCCACATTAAAAAAATCTTTATCAAATAGTTCCTTCTTAGCCGCTTCTGGCATTTCTCCTTCAAGTGGATCTTCAAACTTATCTGCCCTAGTAAAAAAAATCGAACTATTCGTTAATAAACTCATGAATTTAGGTAAGTTCATATATCTACAGATTTTCAGTTCCTCATCTACTTCGAATTTTTGTAATTCTTTCAACATTATTTCTTCTATTCGTTCAGTGGTTAGTTTAGCCATAAAAAGGTCCCCCCTCAAAAAAAACCAGCAACCAATTAAGGTGACGGGGTATTTTCCGATGCTTTCGGTCTGCACGAATTGATGCTACAGATCCTGTAAATCACCTTATCACGATTGTAATTATTTGCAATTACTTTTTTGATTAGTCCCTAGATAGTTGAAGTATCTTTTACAAATCCAGCATACATATTATGATTTACGAGTGCGACTTAGCATATATTTATTAGGTTTTCGTGGGGTCTGTTGGGCAATAAATCGTGTGTTTTAAGCGTATTGTTACTTCTAAAGTTTTGTTGCTATTGGCTCTTGTTAGAAGATTGGTTAGAAGTTTCACTAATACTTATTAAGAATATAAGGTGTTATGCTTAAAATCAGTCCTAAAAACTTCTATTTGCCCTTTTAGCTGAACCTCTAGGTGAGAGGTTTCGTATTGCCAATTAGTTTTTTGAGTTATTGAGAAGTAACGGACGTCTGGGCAATCAATCATATATATGTATCCGCTCGGTGAATCAACGTATTCTTCTGCTTCCTCGATGATTAGATTCCAATCGGTATTCGGTTTAATTATGTCGGGGATTACCAATGTTTTAAACTTCTCTGGACGGAAGACAGCATTTGCAAGCGCCACACTAGCATTATTTGTTGCGAAGGCTTTACCAGAAATGATATCTCCAAAAACTGACCCTTCAGGAAGATCCATAGTCGTTCCACAAAGTAGTACACGATGTTCATCAACCAATTTTTGCAAATCTATTTCGACATCATCAATCATATAAATCGGCTGATAGCCCCACGAGATTCTAACCCCTGCTTGAAGATCACGATAAGCGCGCATATTTTTCCCCCTAATAATCTTTTTTGTAGATTGTATTTTTTATTAGTACCACGCTAGAGAAAGGACCTTGGAATCCCGACAACGTGCTACTTTAGTTTATCTGTCAATTCTTTAACTTCGACTCTTTCAGTAGAATCAAAGTCTTCTTTAAAAGCTTCTGAAAGTCTTAGGGCAGCAATTCTACTAGTATTTGCTCTTGTTTCAAACTGAATTAAAAAATCTTGAGCCTCCCGAAGCTGATAATCGATTGATTTTGATTTTTTAAGAGATTTCAAACCATTAACTTCATTTTGTTTACTTTCTGCCATACTTGCATATGACTCATAATCGATAACCTGTATTCGAATTTGTTCTATGATTTTCGATGATAGTGACAAACAAACTCCCCCTCTTTCTGGTATTATTTACAACTCAATCTTACCACATTCCTCTTAAATTCTACTAAAAAAGAAGACAGTGGAATGAATCATAGCCTTCAAGTAGACACTCAACAATGACCACATGGTATCATGAGGGTTGGAGTATACTCGAGTGGATTTTTCTAAGTCGAAAAAGGGTAAAATTGTAATATTTGTATTTATTATGTTCTGTATATTGAAGATATTAACTAAATATAAATTAACAAAAGTTCATATTGGAAAGAGAAGTAAGTTATTTTATCCAACATGCGTCTAGGTCGCATTCAAGATGGAAATCTAAGTAGGTAGTCCACTTAATAAATCTCTCCTAACACATAAAGTACAGTTTATTTGTACCATTCCATCTTAATTTCATCGATGCTTAATAACTTCCATTCTTCTTTCCAAATTTCCCAGTATGGAATGTCATTTGAAGAAGGTGGGTTTCTACACGGATCTATTTGTACAATAGATGGAAGAATGATTGATTCACCAATTAACAGAGCCTCGCCTGCTTTTAATGTTGGCATTTTATCAATTAGGGTTCCTAAAGTATCAGGTAAAAGTTTTTTCACATAACTTTGATCATTGGGATTTGTCAAACGCATTGCAATAAAATTATTACATTGTGAAAATATGGTTTCAGATATTTCTGAAGGCCTTTGACTTGCTAGTAGTAAAGTCACTCCATATTTTCTACCTTCTTTCGCAATTCTTTCTATAGATTTCTTAGAAGATCTAAATTTAGCTAAGTCGCTATTCGGTACATATTTATGTGCCTCTTCATACACGAGTAGAATAGGTATATCATTATTAATTTTTTCAGTAGCATTCTTCTTTGTTCTCAAACGTTTATAGAAGTAACCATATTCAAATATCATTCTTGAGATCAATGAAACGGTAATACTTAATACTTCGAAAGGAACTCCGCTAAGATCAATAACAGTAACATTTGTTTCCTTATCTTTTGTATAACCAAGTAATTGCTGCAATGTTTCTTCAAATGTAATCTTTTTAGATTTATCACCAAATAAAAAATCCAATCTGTTTTGGATAATCTTCGCTTGAAATCTTACGGAGAATTTATCCAGGGTTCCATCTGCATAATCTCCTTTGGAGATGTTCTGGCCTTTAGTGGGATGAAACTTTAATTCTCCGTCAAAATATTTCAAAAGTCGTTGCTCTTCGTTGAGACGAATCCCAGAATCAATCTTCGTACTACCGTCAACTAATGTATAAGAATCATCAATTATCATGTAATGGTCTGAGGCTTTATAATTTTTTATTTCATTCTTCAAGTTAATCAAAGCATTCATTATCTCATTAATATCAAAGAAAACTGGAGTGTCATAGAAAATTTTTGTATTTCCCGCATTATACTTCTTTTTATTTTCTGTGACCAAAGTTCTAAAAACAGATGATTGATTATAGTTGTCTCTCTCACCTGTATCAAGTAGTATTTCTTCTAATTCCTCACTATTTAATAACCAGTACGGTAAAGTAAGATTATTAATGTCGATGAAATTCGCATCTGGAAAAGCAGACTCATATTCGGAATGAATGTCGAATATAACCACATGAGAATTATTCAGAGAAAAACCCCCACTTTTTTCAGAAACTGCTTTTTGAATTATTGTTGATACTGTATGGGATTTACCAGATCCAGTTGAACCGACAACTGCAATATGCTTATTAAAGAACTTATTACCATTTACAGGTATCCGTACATTAAGGTTAGAAGACAACGATGCAAATGAGAACTTTTCAGTTTGTAAGATTGAATGTTCGTATATTTTCTTTATTTCATCTTCGGTAGCAGGCTCTACTTTTTTTGGTGGAATGGCTAGTGAATCTCCACCTCTTATGAACCTATCATTTTTAATAATTCCCAATGGATTTGCTTCAATAAGGTATTTTTTAGCTCCACTGTCGTTTACTTCAATTGAGAAGTTTTCAATAATTGCAATTAATACTACGTTATCGTTATCCGATACGCGCAAATATGAACCAACTTTTAATGACTCATCTGCAAGTCTAAAATCCTCAAGATTGTCAACAGAAATTTTTACCTTGTTTGGATATACAGAGATGACCTCAGCGTTTATTTTTTCAATTACATCAGACAATTAAATAACCTCCTTTATGTCATTAATTTCTTCGAATTGAATTTTAATATCTTTTATATTTGGATAATCTAGATTTAAAAACGGTAATTTTTTATAAAATTGATAACTCTCCTTTGTTCTTCTATTTTCATCAAATATTAATTTGACATACTCAATTTTATTAATGATTTTCAGTCTAATTTGATTTTCATAATTCGGAGTTTTAATAATGGATTTTGGGTTAAACGGAGCCCCCTGAAAATCAAATCCATCAATAGTAATAAATCCTTCTGAGTACATTTCTCTTTTCAATTCAATTAACTCTTGTTCAGGTATATTATGTATGTAAACGTATGGGCAGTATGGATTGCTTTCTCTCTTAGATATTTTCGACCATTTTTTCGATATTGAGAATAATAATTCTTTTAGTTCAGACCTCAAATAGTTCTGATTTGAAACTTCAACAAAGAAGAATCTTTCAAATGGGGAAGTATTTAAATTGGCGAAGTATTTGCTCCTTAAATCCGAAAGGAAGATTTTTTTACTTTTAAATTTCACAAACCACTCGTTAAAAAGTACTGTTTGATTATTTATTTTATTCAAAAAATCACCTTTGGTTATTTCTCTTTCTGTTATATTTGAATTGACTGCTACATCCTTAATTACTTTAAGTGCATTGTTGTAATAATAAAATTCGGCTTCAAAAGAAGAACAATTGAATTGTTTTTCTAATTGACCGATAATGTTTGAAAATTGAGTATTATAATCAGAGGCATTAATGTTTATAGAAAGGACTAAAAGAAACTCTTCCAGATCATTATCCGTTAGATCTAGGTCAATGTGATGAGAGTATTTAATATTGTCGTTGGTATAATTTAAGAAGTTCTCTTTCAAAAAGGTTATATTAATTGGGAGAACTAGTTTGTCTTGTCCCTTTTTGAAATGACCATATAAAGTATAATTCACTTTATTCGCTAAGCCATCTTTCACCTTTTTATAATGATTAAGCATGAATCTAATAGGTTTGGCAATAACTGAGTGATTATATTCTGTTTTAGCATAATACTTACATTGAACTGCCTCTTCATCTGAGGTAGTTTTAATATCAACATCTTCTATTCCTTCTACAACAATTGCATCAGTATCATTCTTTAATTCTAATAATTTTGAAATTGTATAATCAAATTGATAAAAATAACCACGAATAGTATCAATAGCCTCTCTATTTTTCATATACCCAAAACCTCCAGCATGTTTGATATATTTTTTTATATTTCTAAGGAATGTATCATGATGTACTTTATATCATTAAATCATGTTAAGTTATTTGAGCGAATCAAAAAGACAAAAACCGCCCTGCCAGCCTAAGCTAACAGGGCGGTTGCGCTGATACTTTCGGACTACACGCCGGTGCTTCCGATCCGTGTAGCTTCACATTAACACGATTGTAACAATCTGTAAATCGACAATTTGTAGTCATAAAGTGCCTACAGTCCATAGCAAGCCGAAGTCAGAAATGGTGCCAATGGCACAGAGATTTGGGTCTCTACTGACAGCAACTTTCTTCCTCCCAAATACAGAAAAACAAAAATACACATCAACAATAGAGTGACCACCACTCGTTCCAGGCCGATACATAATCCAAGCAGTGCAACTAACTTCACGTCACCTGCCCCTAACGAGCGGGGGCTGATCATGAAGATCAGGAACAACACTGCGCCTGGGACCAGTCCCCATAAATATTCCGGGCTGAATCCTATCCTGAGCACTAGCAATGATAAAATTGCTGGGTACGTTAGCTTATTGGAGATCCGCCGCTCCGTGATATCCGTGTAGCTGAACCAGCAGCAAAGCATGATTAAGAATATTATCAGCAACATATTTCCTGTGGCCATCAATCCATACTCCTAGGTCCGGAAATAGCAGTTGCAGGCCACAGATCACGATTACCTCCAGCAGTGTACATAAGTTAGATGTCATGTTTTCCTCCTCATATGAGCTTTCTCGTTACTTCACAAGTAAAACCCCATCAGGAACGATGGGGTCAGCTGCTTTCTTTTTATTTTGTCCATCTGACATTCTGCACATAATCATACATGCTGCCAAAGATCTCTACTTGCTTAGTGATACAATTCGCTAAACTATGTATCCCTACAGGATCGGTGGAAATTTTCATCCGGTAAAATCCATCTGTAGCTGTCACAGAGATAAATTTTTGGTTCTGATAGACATTACCGGAACCGGTGATCCCTGTAACAATACTTCATTCCCCAATGATCATCTCTAGATTCCCCCCTAAGTTTTCCCGTGAAAAATAATCAGTGAGTTTGAATCAGACATACATTTTAATCAAGTACTGAAAGCAAAAGGTTTGCCCAAAACCAGACCCCGATACCGCATAGCGAGCCAGTAACCAATCGTCTGACGTTAGTACTTTCCCGATGCCTCCCGTATTGTATCCACCCGTCCCACAACATAGGTGAAGTGAAAAGAATGGCAGCCATACCTATACCTATTACGTTGCCTCCCCACTGGAAGTAATCTATCTGCATCGCGAGATGGATTGCGGCGCAGATAATCGTACTTCCGACCACACTAGTACATCTCCAGCACAATGGAAAGCAAAAATCACCAATATGCGGGGCGCGCGCTGGCTTCCCATTGCAGAGCGGAATGACACCAAAGTCCTGACGTACACCGATTAACCATTTTCTAAATTCCATAAGTACTTATCCCTTTCACAATTAACGGCTGTTCAATTTCGCGCAGCAGCCTGCAATGACAAGAACGACGATGATGAATGCAATAATATAGAGCATATCTTTATACAACTCCCAAGTATGTTTTCCATTCTTTTTCAAAGTCGATATTCATATCAAAAGCTGTATTAATTTTTTGAAGATCCTCTTGCACGGAGTCAGTATGTGGATTAATCCGCTGTAGATGCAGTTTCGCCTCCTCAATTTCGGCAGCAACTTCTTGTAACTTCCTTTCCGCTTCTTCCCTATTTGATGCGCTTAGATTACCAATGCTCTGTATGTACAACTGATTTTCCCGCTGAATGACCTGCTGGATATTCGTTAGCAGTAGGCCATGGCGAACATTAAACAGGTCAGCATGCTCCAAGACTAACATAATAAGGTTTGTGCAGATGACGGTAGTGATTACTTGGAGCGGCAGTAGAAGCGGCTCAGGAATCGCAAACTGGCGCTCTACATACTCAAACAACAGTTCAAGCACGAATGAAGTTACGCTCACAGACAGCAGCTGAAAGACGGAGTCTGCCTTCTGGCTTGGGGTCGCAAGTTTGTCTCCAATTACTTTAGCCGCATCCACAACAGCCAGAACAAGATTCTTCAGCAGCTTGAGCATTTTCTGAATGGTCGACTTTACTACGTTGAGGAGTATATCGAAAAACGATTTTAGAAATTTTTTCAATCCCTGGCTCACCAAGTTATTGAATATTGTACCAAGTTTAGAGAAGACGTACTTAACAACACGCTCTCCCGCTTTTTCGAGCTTATGCAATGCCTCTTTCAGATTAACCTTCTTATCCTGTAAAATCATTCTAAGCTCGTAAATTAGTGGTGGTACCGTATAATAGATGACCTGGCCAGCCAACATTTTACCGAGTGATTTTGCGGTATGCTTGGCAGCGTCCTTCGACACTTTCTTATAGTCAGTTTCCTTCAAAATCTTTTTACTTTCAGCGTTTTGCGATCTACGATAATTCTTCACCAGTTCCGCCTTTACATGTTTCGGGACTTTGCCTTCATCATCAAGGTAACCAGCTTCCTTCATCTTCTTTTTCGCTTCATCAGGAAGGTGCGTCCAACGATTCTCAATGGCTTCTGCTATTTGGTGAGAAGTTGCTTTATGTGTAATATCGATTTTCTCGTATCTCACACCATCAGAGTCCTTCACTTTTACGTTCACTTCAACCTTGACATCGCCCTTGGATTGATTTGCAGTTTTGAACATCATTGTAAAGTTATCTGAGGAGTTATAGAATTCTTTAATCCGTTCCTCCGCACCCTCTTTCAAATAGCGATTGTACACATATGCAGTACTCAAAGCTTGCGTATGCTCCACATGTAATTGACTCACTTGTTCCCCACGTGAATTTTTTTTCGAGGTCTCTGTCTTATCAGTGTAGTCATCTTTCATAGTCCCGTTAGCATGGCGGTCTGAACGGTACTGCAGCTTACCTTTATGAATCATGTTTCGATCTTTATAGTGAGATTTCAGCTTACCGTTCTCGTTCTCAAACTTCTCTTTTTCGAAGAGCTTTTGCTTTGAACTTTCTAAATCGTTCATAATTGCTACTAGCGTTGTGGAGCTCTCAAGGTCATTATAATTAAATATCGACTTCCGTAGCGCGTTAGTCTCCATCAGTGGATCATACTCGCTGTCGTACTTAAACTTTAAAATTCGTTCCATCAGTTGATCGGCAGTAACATAATAATCTGAGGTATCAAAAAAGTTACGGACGAGTTCGCCGGCGAGATCACGACCACAGTTATTAATAAGCTTTGAACCGAAATTGTTGGTCAACAACCCTTTCATCTCCGAATTAATCTGTGTGATAGCAGAGGTGTACAACTTCTGCTCCTGTTCCAGCAGCGTTGTTCTTGCATCTATTACTTTTCGCAGAGACATTTTTTCCTCCTCAATCTATTCGATATTTTTCCAGCTGGATTGTCTGCTCTGTAATGATTCTGCCATAATCAGAGACAGCTTCTCGTTCTACGTCGTGCGACTCATTGGTAAGTAGTTTTGTTAACACAGGAGAGTCGTAAATTTTTGAGGAAACGACGAAGAAAAGAAACGCATTCTTCACAAATCGATAATGATTCTTATAGCGTCCTGAAACTAACACCCCAGCATCCATCTCAGCAGATACCGACAATTCCCGGTTTGAAAGGACTTGATTTTTGATTTCTTCACATTGTAGGAATGCATGGATGAGCTGGAGCTCCGGTAGAACTTTAGTCTCAATCGTGTCTGCAATCATTTCTACACTTTCTTGGTAAATTTCTAAAATATGTATATCTTCTTGCACAAAACGAAATTTCAAATTTCCAAGCTCTAACGTACGATTCCCGTTCGTCTTAAACTCTTCGATTCGCTGTACTGCCTCTACATTCACTTTCTTTGTCTCCCGACGTACACCAATAATCCCCTTAAAGAAGGTTTTTGAGAAAATATCATCTTTACTCCAATCGATCGTCTCGATATAGCTCTCGACCGTTTCCAGATGCTTACTCGGCATGTGGACAGGATCAATTCTCGCTTCAGGTGCAAAACGTTCGACGGCCTTGATATTGCCCAACTGTGAAAGCCCACCCCCTAAAAAAGCGAGGTTTTTCTTTACAGTAGTATTTCGGTATTTGTTCAGTTTCTCAATCCGATTATTAAATTGGTTAATCTCATCGTTAATGCGTTCGACTATTCGGCTGATTTTCTCACTATACGATGCGTACACTTCTTTAAAGCTCATAACCAGTTCTCTTCGTTCAGACTCCCCTGTAAATCCTTGGACTGCGGAAGCCGCACGATCCAGAATTCGATCCGCTGTTCGTTTTAACTGATCAATCATTGTCTTTTCCCCCGTAGTACACGAATTCCTTATGGCGCGTCCGATCCTTGCAAGCCGTAATGATTCCATCCTCGACAAGGAATTCGAATCGATCATCTTTTTGAATTATAAAACTGTGCGCGTGCCCTTCTATCTGAAACTTGCCCGCATCCGACATATACGCCTTATCAATTTTCACCGAAGTCTTTTTTCGGATAAACATGATCGCGACTACGATAAGTAAGAGGATAACCAGAAAAGCAATCGTCATCTATTCCCACGCTCCTATGAGAGATAAAAACATTAATAGTAAATTTTATATTAAAAATTTATCTTGAATAATGTAAATTTTCAATTGAAGTAGAAGTTAATATAAGAATCGAGATAAGGACATTAAATCTTCAAATAATTGAATTCTTAGTTGCCAATAACTTTTTTAATAGCTCCTTCAATTTCTTAAATTTTTAATTAATATCAAAAAAATCGTCCTGCCAGCCTAAGCCAACAGGGCGATCGCGCCGATACTTTCGGACTACACGCCGGTGCTTCCGATCCGTGTAGCTTCACATTAACATGATTGTAACAATCTGTAAATCGACAATTTGTAGTCATAAAGTAACTACGGCCCATATCAACCTAACGGTCAGAAATGGTGCCAATGGCACAGAGATCTGGGTCTCTACTGACAGCAACTTTCTTCCTCCCAAATACAGAAAAACAAAAATACACATCAACAATAGAGTGACCACCGCTCGTTCCGCCACCAACTTCACATCACCGGCCCCCAACGCTCGTGGGCTGATCATGAAGATCAGGAACAACAATGCGCCTGGGGCGAGCCCCAATAAGTATTCAGGGCTGAATCCTATCCTGAGCACTAGCAATGATAAAATTGCTGGGTACGTTAGCTTATTGGAGATCCGCCGCTCCGTGATATCCGTGTAGCTGAACCAGCAGCAAAGCATAATTAGGGATACTATCAGCAACATATTTACTGTGGCCATCAATCTATACTCCTAGTTGCGGAAATAGCAGATGCAGGCCGCAAATCACGATCACCTCCAGCAATGTACATAAGTTAGTTATCATGTTTTCCTCCTTCATACGAGAATTCTCGTTACTTCACAAGTAAAACCCCAGCGAAAACGATGGGGTTAGATGTTTACTGTTTATTTGGTTCGTCTAACATTCTGCACATCATCATACATTCTTCCATAGTTTTCTACTTGCTTCGTGATACAAGTCACTAAGCTATACATTCCTGTAAGATCGGTGGAAATTTTATTTCGGTAATAGCCATCTGTAGCTGTCACTGAGATGAATTTCCGGTAGAGTTATTCAGCTTTTCGTGCTGCCGGTGCTGCCCCGATATATGCCGGAGAACCAGAATACTCTCGAAAACTTGATCGAGACGGTGAAGGCGATGCGTGTGAATAGATTTAACCCCGAATAAATTATCCGGGGTTTTATTATGTACTAAAGCCGTTTTTAATTATGCGCCCCAGCTCTGCGGTATACTTGGTAAGTCGTAAGCTTATCTCAGTGCGCATCACATCCCGTGTGAGTCCAAACCGCTCCTCGTAACCACGGCAAAAGACTTTATGATATATGACGAAATCGGTCTGTTCGTCTAGGACAAAACGGATGTTTCTTTGCTTCAGCTCCTTCTGAAGTCTTTGAGTATCCTGCATGACCTTTCTTTGGATGGCCTCACCGGCTAGCAGGCAAGCCCGCTTAAGGATGCTGCTGGAGTGCTCCAGTTCCCGCAGACTCTTGGTGACCATCGTATCTATATGAGGTAACAAGATCAGATCCCTTATCATATTCCGCTCTTCAGCAGTGAGCATCCTATTACTGCCACCAGCCACCTGTTCCGCTTTCACATACGCCTGAACGTGCTCCGTCATGAGCATCTTAGTCTTCCAACGCTCGTTGCCATCCAACTCACTCATAGCAACCACCTAATGGTATAGCCAGTAATCCATATTATCGCCACGCTGCGCCGTCTGTGCCCCTCCCTGCGGTGTTGAATCATATGATACATGGCGTTCCCCCCTCCACTATTACCGCTGTCTGAATGGGCTTTCCCGCATCCCATACTATATAATGCTCTGCCGCCAGCACTTTAAAACCTTTGATCACATCCGCCGGTCGCCGCCCGCTTAATCGTCCCAGCTCCCGGATCGTAGGCATCCTTTTAAAGTGATACTTAAACTGCACAATGATCCGCAGCAGCTTGCGTGGGGTATCTTCAAACAAGCTGCCGCTCCGGTACCGGACGCCACGATAGGATGCTGGCGGTCAAGAACACAAGGGGCTGACCGGTGCTCAGACAGGTAGCCCGAATCCGGCCGTCCCGCATCCCGCACACCTCAATTTTCCGTTGTGTGATCTTGCCCGCTTTGTCCAGGTAGATCATTTCTATGGTTTGGCCGATGCTCATTTTCATGACTGATCGCCTCCGAATCAAATAAGAACATTTGTTTGTATTATACTCAAACAAATGTTCTCTAATCAATCATGATTATATCCCTATCTTCCCATAATTATGTACATTTAAAGTTTTCAATCTATATATCCCAAATATAAGAATTATTGTTTAGACATATCCCAATTATTGCCTTAGGATAGTCCAGGCAACTGAATACAAATTAATCTACGAAAGGGGAAATAGGACTGTTAGGTGACTAGTACATAGAAAAATTTCTGAATGAAGAATTTAAAAAATATTGTGAGGTGTGTTTATTGAAGAAGTTATTATTAATCATCGTTTTACTGTTTGCGGCGCTGCCTGTGCAGGGAGCTTTTGCTGCTTATACAGCGCCTGCTGATATAACAGTGTATGTGGACCTTGGAGCGCAATATAGCCTGAGTAATAATTTTGTTATTTCTGGTTCTGGTAAATATACAAAAATCGTTACGTATACAGCTGCTATGAAAAATGTTTTGACAGTGGGAGATGGGACACAATCATATAATTTACCTCTTACATTTACCAATTCATACCCGGGTACATCTCGGTTTATTGCTTTGACTCTGTTGGAAGGTGCTAGTTTAGATAGTGTGTCTGTCGTTGCTCCAACGAGTGGTACATTGGTTAAAATAACTAATTTCACAACTACAATGCCAACGCCAGTACCGACTGCAACGCCAACGCCAACTCCTACACCTACACCTATCGCTACACCTAAACCTACACCAACAGCAACACCTGAACCAACACCAAGCCCTACTCCAACACCGGCATTAAAACCGACTCTTGATGTAGTCATTGCTCCAGAAAAGGTTGGTTTAGGCAAAGAATTTACAGCTGATGTATCCCTAAAAAATGTGAAGAATATTTATGCTGAAGACTTTGAAGTAAAGTACGACAAAGAGCACTTGCAATATCTCGGATTTGAAGAGGTAACCGGCTATAAGGTATACAATAATCCCGTTGATAAAAACGGCGCTGTCCGTTTTGTTGTAGCCAGCCAAGGTGAAGAATACGGCATCAACGAAGACACCGTTGTTGTAAAACTCAAGTTTAAGGCCAAAGCCAAAGGTACAGCCATTGTCGATGCAACCAAAGCGCGAATTGCTGATACTGAAGAGGAATATGACCTGGAGAAAGATAACTGTCTGGAAGACAGTGTAATCATCGAGGCAACGGATGTGAACAAGTCAGGGACGTACACCCTTGTAGACCTTGCGATTGATGCCAGGTACTTCAAGTATTTTGCGCCTGATGTTGATCCGGTAAAGTATAATGCTCAACAAGCCGGTGATGAATATGTGAATGATGATGACCTGCTCTTTATTGTTGATCAAATTCTAAACAATCCAGATTATCTGCCTAATACTTAATTATACAAAATAAGCCCGTCAGACTTTTAAGGTTGGCGGGTTATTTTTCACGAATTTATTAATCTCCAATATAAGAAATAAAGTTTAGTCATAGTTCAATTCTTCGCACATTTCATTCAAATATAAAGGTGGTATTTAAAAGTGCCAAAACCGTTTAAGATTATTATTTCATCTTTATCAGTCATGCTAGTCATTGCAATACTCTCCTCTATAATCACCCCGTTATCGACATCAGCTGAAGAAAGCTCAGCACCCAAAAACTTGATTCCTATCATGACATCGAACGATGCTCCTACCGGGCATGCAACTGCTAGTAGCGTTTGGGTTAGTGGTGATGGAGTAGCTCACCACCAACCGTTTAGACTTTTTGATGGAGATTTAACCGATGTCGGTTGGTCTACTAGCCAAGGTAATACATCAGGATGGGTTGCTTATGAATTTGATCGCCCGGTTGTAGTCAACCAATATGCATTAATGTCTCGCCCTTGGATTGAGCAAGCTGATTTTAAAGGTGAATCACCTAAAGATTTTACTTTCGACGCATGGGACGGAAAAAACTGGATTACACTCAATTCTGAAATGAATATAACAGACTGGAAACCAAACGTAAAAAAAGCATTTTCTTTCACTAACGAAAATCCTTATACAAAGTATAGATTAAATATTATAAATAATAATGGTTTATCAGGCTTCACTGCATTAGGCGAAATGGAAATGTACCGTACTGTTACCGCAACACCTGAACCGACTGCACTTCCTACGCCATCTCCAACACCTACTCCAGATACGTCATCTGGTGATCGCGCATTACTGACCATCGAGCTTACAACTGGTGCTGAAAAGGAATACGATCTGCCTATTTCTGAAGTGAATACTTTCCTCACTTGGTACGACTCAGCGAACGGATCTGCTCGGTTCGGAATTAACAAGCACGACAATAACAAAGGGCCATTCAGCAAACGAACTGAATACGTAATACATGATAAGATCCTAACCTTTGAAGTAAGTGAGTATACAGCTCAATAAACAAAAAAGAGACCCGTCAGGTATACGCCCGGCGGGTTATTTTATGTATACTCTAAATTCAAATCGATCTTATCTAAAACAGTTGCATGCTTTATTAACCTTACCTGAATGATAACCTTCTACTATTCCGCCATAATCATTGATTTTTCCTTCTGGGTAATCAATATAATGGTACCAGATAAATACTCGCATTTGTGACATGGACTCAATCATGAAGTCTGCATCAGTCTCCAAAATTTTGTATGTATTTCAATGTGTAATCCCAGTTCACTTACCAGAATGTCGCTTTAACTTTCCAGCGGGTTTTTTTAAAACTTGCAAATTTAACAGCAATATTACCTCCAGCAACCTTTGCTAAGGACAGCTCTAAATCTGCGTTTACTCCAAAATCATTATCATAAATAATATCCATTTCAACTTGTTCCAAACCATGCCTAATGACTCCGTCCACAACTTTCTGCCACAAAGTTTCTGATTGGTACCATATATATTCAGACGAGACAACGTGTCGTTCTAATGTTTCAGGTTTTTTGTACTCCCCTCTATACATATTTTTTCTCTCAACTCTACTATCTTTCTCAAAATCCGCATTTACATTAATGCCATCTTTTTGGAAACCAGCTTTAGTTTTTATTTCTTTAGAATACCCTTCCATACACTCAACTAATAGGCTTTTCGGTTTTAGTTCAGTTAAAAGAGCAATGGCTTCATTATATTTTTCCTCAAACAATATAGTATGGAATTTGGCTGCAGGAATATATACAGCATCATTGTGTGGACTTTTAATGTAAAATGTATTTTTTTCGGGACTAATTATTCCCTTCCATTTCAGGAAGCTAGATGCATGATTAATTGGAACTTCAACATAGGAAAAACCATCAGTTCCTTTACTCTGCAACAATTTATTAATGCTCATAATATCAGTTGCACTTACCAATAAAGCTGCTCCAATAGGAGAAATTAAAGTTAATGCAGCCCTTCCGACTAATCTCCCTCCAACCCCGATTCCCGCTGCCTTGCTAGCCTTTTTTATTTTTTCGATATTTGATTGTTTTTTTGAGTCTATCGACTTAATCTCACTGTAATCTCCTACTTTAATAATAATCCTATCTCCTGGATCAATATCAAGAATCGTTTCCACTCTATCTCCCCCTAACAATTAATTCATAATCAATATAAATATATTGGAACATTATGTATATGTGTCAAGGAAAATTTCCCCAACCAGATCCTTCGCCTTTTATCATTCCAAAAATCACCTCAATGACCCTTAAGTGTATTCTGTAATCCTGTTGAGAAACAGACTGTTTGTTCGACTCTATTTAGTGTAGGCTTAGCGCATACATATTAAGGAGCTGAACAAATTTGAAGAGTTGGAAAAGTAAATTAGTTCTCATGGTAATAATGGTAAGTTTCGTACTATCTACATTCTTGGTCGGAAATCATGTACACGCTGATAACTTA
The DNA here is from genome assembly GCF_022234545.1 of Paenibacillus piscarius. Taxonomy (GTDB): domain Bacteria; phylum Bacillota; class Bacilli; order Paenibacillales; family Paenibacillaceae; genus Paenibacillus_AQ; species Paenibacillus_AQ piscarius. Next base: position 17,095 of record NZ_JAIEUI010000038.1, on the reverse strand, counting down.
GGAGAAACTGATTTAACAGATGGATTGCCCATTACTGCCTTCACATCAAGTGGATCGTTAGTTTATAATGGAGACCCTCGTAGATTCGGACCAGAAAAGGCGTTTGATAATGTTTGGGATGAAAATAACGAAGGATTCCAAACCGCTGCAACCAATGATTCTAAATGGATTTCGGTTGATTTTGGAAAAAAACAAGTAATTTCAAAACTTAGATATAAAGCAGATGTTTCTTATAACTATAGATATGACATGAAAGATTTTGTTGTTCAGGCTTCAAACGATAATTTGGTATGGACAGATCAATATACAGGAACCGCCCTTGGAAATAATTTAATACAGGAATTTGCTTGGCAGCCCACTGATGCCTATAGATATTGGAAGATTTTGTTGAAAAATAGTATTGGTAATACTGATATCATTATGGTTGCTGAAATGGAACTAATAGGAGTCGATACTCCGATTTTAGCAGCGCCTTTGAATTTGACTGCTGTAGCTGGTGATAAAAAAGTTAACCTTTCATGGTCACCAGTCGCAGATGTAACAAATTATAATGTGAAACGTTCATTAAGTTCAGGGGGACCATACACTACAATTGCTTCCAATGTTACAGACGTATCTTATATAGACAATGCTGTTGTTAACGGTACAACCTATTATTATGTAATTACTGCATTGAATGATAATAGTGAAAGCTCGAACTCAAATGAAGCATCTGCAACGCCACAGAAGATTAATGTACCTGAACCGGAGCCTTCAGGAGATCGAGCCATTCTTACTGTAACTTTAACAACAGGACTTGAGAAAGAGTTTGATCTTTCTATTGAAGAAGTAAATGCATTCTTGGAATGGTATGATGCCCGCGATACAGGAACAGGATCTGCTAAGTATGGAATCAACAAACACACTAACAACAAGGGGCCATTTAGTAGTCGCAAAGAATATGTAGTTTTCAATAAGATCCTCACCTTCAGCATTGATGAATATTCTGCACAAAATTGATGTCAAATCATAAAGTAGCCCGCCAGCTATAGTTATATTGTTTACAGATTGTCCCAAACATGATAGTGTCATCTGTACGTGAACGGAAGCACCGTGCCCTGCCTTTTTTGGTGGGGTATTTTGATATTGTATGAATTTATTGTATTTTTGCGGGAGGGGTAATTAGTGTTATCAAGTTTGAAAAATACTGAATTAAGAGATCTTTGTCGTACTACAATTGAAACCCTTGAAATATGGTTAAGAAGATTAATTGATCAGCAATTGCGAGAGGATTTTGGTGTGAATTATCTTCAATACAAAGACAATGCTGGAAATTTTCTTATGAAAAGATCTGTTCGTGAAGGTGTTATAAGAAGAAGAAGTACTGAACCCAAGAGATATCCTCGTGATATTGATGCGGTACTATTAGATGATTCAGTCTCAATTTTACTAAATCCTATTTTATATAAAAAGTACTTCAGAGCTGCTTTAATATCTGCTTTTCCCATCGGAACCGATATGGCTAAAGTGATCTTCGATAAGATTATTGAGCCTCGTAATTATTTAGCACATGGAAATCATATATCTGTTCGTCAAGCCGAACAGATCCTATGTTATTCTCACGATATAATTGATTCAATTAAAGGATATTACGTTCAGATTGGAGTGGGTAGATTGTTTAATGTACCTTCAATTATTCAGGTATCGGACTCACTGGGGAATATAAAGTATGAATCAGAAATATCTGAAGTAAGAAATGATGTTTGTATACCATTTATCTTTAACCAGCCAAATAATCCGACATTGCGGCCAGGTGATGAACTGAGCATAGAGGTGGAGATTGATTCAACATTTCAAGAAGATCAGTACACTATACAATGGAGAATCGAAGGACAAATGCCTTCAATGCATCAAATAACAAATAAATTTTTCATAAAAATTGATAATTCTCATGTTGGTGAACGTTTTGTAATTAATTGTTTTGTTACTTCAAATAAAGACTGGCATCGTTATGGTTCTCACGATGATTGCCTTATTCTCTTATATAAAGTCTTACCGCCTATATAGTAAGGAGCAGCAGCATGACTTTTGCATATAAAGTTTTGGAAAGTGATATAGACTTTCTATCAACTGCCATGGTCCTACTGAGGTATCAGTATTGTTCAGCATGAAGCAGACCAGTCCGGGTGATGGCAGATGAGCAGGAGGAGTTCCTTGTATTACAAATTTTTTTACCGGGGCTACCAAGAGCGCTGTAGACTCACCAGGGATGTGATGCTCACGTAGATCAGCCTGGCGGTTGACCCGATATACGGCTGATTCGGCTAAGTCTCTACAGTATAAAAAAGCCCGTCAATCAATCCGATTGACGGGCTTTACTATTGAAACTTAGATACCCATTAATGACCATTAAATATAATTGGCAATAGATTTAGCTATTTTTTTGTATTCTCCGATAACCGACGTATGTGTCCCAAGCTCCAAATAATAACTAAGTGAACCCACAATACCTGCTAATAGGCACTTACTACTCTCAACTGTGGCCGTCATATCCGACCCACTATGAACTATTAAAGTAGGGACATTCAACTTAGGCAGCATATCAGTTAAGTCGTATGATTGTAACGCTTTAATATCTGCAATACAAGCTGCTGCGCTCACTGACATATCCGGAATGCGGGCAATTAAGTCTCTGGTTCTTTCCTGGCTGTTGATAGCTTCAAATTCATTGATCATCATTTGCTGAAATGCTGCAACTAACTGATCCCCGGGCATTTCACAAAAAGGTATCATGCTAGGCCATGATGCTGCGCTCTGAAGTAAACCTAGTTTTGTTACCTTCATTCCATCTATAACAGCTTTAGCTGCTACAGTCCCACCCATTGAATGACCAAATACATAAAGCTCCTCTGTAAATATAGCACTATCTTGCATGGCTTCAACAAATCCACACACGATATCAGACAAACTACTTATTGTTTCTAGCGGATCTCCTCCAGATGCTCCATGTCCAGGATTGTCCATTTGATATACACAAACATCAGGTCTTAGCAAGGCTAATTCATTACACATGTCACTGGTAGTTTCAGCATTACCAAGAGCTCCATGTAACACTAATACTGTTTTTTCAGGCAAGGTACTACCAGCATAACGACTATAATAAGCAATCGGAATGCCCCGCACTTCAATAACTGCTTTACCAACAACTACTGCATTTTTCGTCTCATTCATCACTAATAACCTCCAATAGTTTTAATAGAAATTTGTAGAACGACAAATAACCCCAAGCTGAGAAATGGGGAAAGGGGAATTGAGTTAGGCAATTTACCCGAGCGGAGTTTTGTATATCCGAGATACAGATATACGAAAATACACATCATTAACAATGCCGAAATAGTTCGCTCAAAACCTACACTCATTCCAATTAGAGCGATTAACTTAATATCTCCAGCTCCATGAGCTCTTGGGTTGATCATGAAGACCAGGAACAACACTGCGCCTGGGACCAGTCCCCATAAATATTCAGGGCTGAATCCTATCCTGAGCACTAGCAATGATAAAATTGCTGGGTACGTTAGCTTATTGGATATCCGCCGCTCCGTGATATCCGTGTAGCTGAACCAGCAGCAAAGCATGATTAAGCATATTATCAGCAACATATTTACTGTGGCCATCAATCTATACTCCTAGGTCCGGAAATAGCAGTTGCAGGCCGCAGATCACGATTACCTCCAGCAATGTACATAAGTTTGATATCATGTTTTCCTCCTTCATACGAGCTTTCCGTTACTTCACAAGTAAAACCCCACCGAGAACGCTGGGGTTAGCTATTTGCTATTTATTTGGTCCGTCTTACATTCTGCACATCATCATACATGCTGCCGTAGATTTCTACTTGCTTCGTACTACAAGTCACCAAGCTATTCATTCCTGCAGGATCAGTTGAAATCTTAATCCGGTAATAGCCATCAGTAGCATTTACGGAGGTCATGTATTTTCTGCTTTGATAAACTTTTCCGGAGTCAGAGGTGATCTTCGTTAAAGGTAACTCCCAGGTAGCGTTATTGCGGTCCCCGCTGGTCTTCTCCAGCTTAACTTGGCGCTCGTACTTCCAGTTCGAGTCATAGAAGGTAGCGTACACCGCATCAGGACCGTAGTAAGTCCCTCCTAACGGATAAGCTGTTCCTTCCAGACCTGTCGGTGTCCTTGTCTCCCAATTAGTGTTGTACGTTGTATTCACTTTTAGCTCAATGCCGTAGCCGGCTCTGGTAATTGTATTGGCATCCTTTCCACTTTTCTTGGCGTAGGGGATAATCTCCCAGGAACCACGACTCTCCCTATCCGTCTCTTTGGGGCGATTAAGATCCGTTGCTATGCCTTGCTTGGTGTTCACTTCTGCAGAGATCTTCAGATGCTCCTGGTACGTGATAGGCGTATTGCTCCAGTTAGGGTCACCGTAGTCGGTGTAGTACTCAGTGAAATAGTGAGTCTTACCATCCGCCGTTGTGTAGCTTGAAGTGTAATACTTCGTAGGATAACCAATGATCACTGGATAGGACACAGACCATTCACCAGCAGCCTCCGGCTGATTACATTCGCTCCCACTTCCTGAAGCTCCTGAGACGACACTACAGCCTGTCGTGACTATATTATTGCTCCTATTCTGATCTACCTTTTCTTTCTCGGGATCAACGGAGAGCGTAAGATTGTGAACCCCTGTCGAGGTGCCTGTCCAATTAAAAGGACCCACGGTTAGCGTCTGACCCGCAGCAAAAGATTTTCGCGTCTCATAGATTTTGCTGGCGTTATCGTATAAGCGAATGAGCACATCATTCTGCTCAACTTCGCTGTCGTTCTTCACCTTGCCGGTGATGCTTGAATGACCTCCCTTGGTGATGGAACTTGGAGATGCTGTGATCGATACCGCAATGAGATCCGCCTTCGGAGCTACACGTTCAATCATCCATTCTCCATGTAGCTTATTGTTGTTGTACGCCGCTGCCGGTGACTCTAGCGCCCGATCCTGGTGCACCGGATTGTTAATCGTAGCATCGACTTTGATGTAGTACTTCCCCGGATTATCACCAATTTCGATTTTACCGAGCATGTAGTTGAACTCCTGTCCATTCACTATGGTCGCAGGAAGAGATTGGTTCATCGAAGCCAGCGAAAACTCTGCGGTAAGTACACCGCCAATCTTGACTGCAGCATTCATTGGCATCCCCCGCGTAAATACTGGAGGATTGCGCTTCCTCTGGCGAATGATTTGAATCGGGACTTACATCCGAGGCACCTAACGCCGTCCAACTTCGTATTGCTGTCGTTGATAGGCTGGAATTCTCAATAATCACGACAAACTTTACGGGGATCTCCTCCGCTAACGGTAAGAGGTTGCAGGCCTCATTCTCGTGGATTAGGATGTATTCCGGCATTAAGATCAAGGCGCTCTCTTTGACTTCCTCAAATGTACTCCATACATGAAATTTAAAATGGGGATCACTAATTTTGGGCTTTACGCCAACAAGTAAAATATGCAATGATGTCCTACCTCCTCTAAGGAATATGTCTACTGTATGATCATAGCTCAGGGAGGCAAGTGAAACGTGTGAAGATTGTACTGAAAAAGTATGGTTTTCCTTTCCTCAAAGTTATACTCATAATGGACAAAAAAAGCTGCCAAAGGCAGCTCGCAAAATAAAATTATTCATTTCGACATTGATTTACTCATTCAATTTTTTTCATTGATTTTGCAATATTTATCAGTGAAGACCTTGAAAGTTCTGTTGTGTCTAATTCAATGTAAGTACCAGAATCTAGCCATTTGAGCGTTCCGCCCGTAGCATTTTTCCCGATATACCCTTCGTACCATGCTTTATTCCCATTAATTGAGACAAGCTCTCCACGCGGTACAAACGAGAACTTCTTCTTAACTACTTCTGATTTACGGGTATTATTTTTTACATCAAACACAGTGTTTTCATGATTTATATCTGAACCGTTCTTCATTTCTCTGACACCGAATACATATGAACCCTTATCATTGAAGTAATTAATCAACACGGCAGGAATATCCGTTTGATTAATATTAGAAGGTTCTTTGATTTCATAACTTGTAGCTGATTCTACATGAGAGGGAGCATAAATACTAAAGCTCAATTTATCTCCTAGTTCCTTTATAACAGAAATGTCTTGTACTGTCGTTCCCAAAGTTGCAGCAATTAGAAGACCAACATTTAAACACAAGATTTTCAACATTTTTATACCTCTTTTATTCAATTTGTTATGAGGTATTGTGTCCAGATTAATTAATTTATTCCCGACATTTATTAGATCAAGCCCACAAAAATAAATTTCCAGTACATAACTCATGACTTGCAAACAGAGTTTGCTAATGTAAATGCAAAAAGCGCTTCTAAATCCTCATGAGAGAGGTTCAGAAGCGCTTGACTTTATACAATAAAAATTTCAATTACTGATAAGCGTACCCATAGACAGAAACATACGTCCCGCCAACAACACTGTTACTATTTAAAGACACCCATGAAACACTATATATTTTCCCTGGAGAGAGGCCTGTAATAGTAAGATTCCAAAATGAAATTGAGCAAGAATTCCGGTAATGAAATAGCGCCGTGACCAAAATGTGACCATCTGCCTTTTTACGAGGTTACTGGATTATTTATAATCCTCAATTTATCAGCCTACATACAGCAAAAAACCCTTACAGGGTAAGGGTTTAAGTGAAGTGGGCCCTACAGGACTCGAACCTGTGACCAATCGGTTATGAGCCGACCGCTCTAACCAACTGAGCTAAGGGCCCGGACTAGGATATCCGTATATACAAGTGCTGTCCGGTGGAAAGGTAATTGCGGGGGCAGGATTTGAACCTGCGGCCTTCGGGTTATGAGCCCGACGAGCTACCGGGCTGCTCCACCCCGCGTCAGTTCACAAATATTCAAACAGCGACAATAGATAATATACAATATAGACAGGGATAAAGTCAAGGAGGATTTTGGTTTTTATGGGCTAAGGCAGAAAACGTACTCCATACCGGCCTTTGCGTGAACGGTAAATTTCCACAAAACGCGGGTCGTGATACCCGTAGATCCAGCCGTCCTGCTCCAGCCTTTTGGCGAGACAGCCTGCTTGAAACCGAGTTCTGAACAGCTTGGCGAAATAGATCCAATTCATGATGCCTTCTTCTCCTTCATCTCAGATAATGTATGCCCCGGTGCTACTTATCATGCCCAGTTTTGCAATAAAATTTGTGGAATGCCCTGGGGAAAGGATGGCAATTCATGTACCTGCTGCTTCAATCTCTGGACTACAGACGCTGCTGAGGATAATGGGAAATCGTTCTGGAGTGGAGCGAAGTGTGGTGAGGAGTTGAACCGGAAACAGTTGGATTTTGCACACTTGCTTAACCGGAATTTGTTGGTTTCAAGGAAGTAAGTGGATTTACGTTATCTAATTCTGGCGATTTCTTCATTATCATCTGTTCCGTGCAGCAACAAGTGCCTTTTTTCCAGCTACACTCTTCACAAGCTTGAGGATGCTTTCAATAGTTGCTGTAAATCCACTTGCTTTCCAATAGAAAGGATCTTGCAGCACGCCAAAAGCCGAAAGCCAAAGCCATGGAAACAAGAGAAGCCCTATCCCCCACACCAATGGGGAACTGGGCTTCTTCTCTGCTTCTGCTACCCTACAAGCCGAAGGCCGCAGGGTTCTGGCGCCAGGATTGCAGCAGCGCTACATCGCTCTCGGCGATTTTGCCTTGGGCCAGCGCTACATTAATAAGCGTGCTGTAGTTGGACAGGCTCTGTAACGGGAGTTCGGCTGCAGCGAAAGCATCTACGGCGCGGTCCAGCTCGTAGCTGAAGATGGCCAGGACAGCCAGCGGGAGGCCGCCTGCTTCCTGCACGGCCTGTGCAGCCTTGATCGAGCTGCCGCCGGTGGAGATCAGATCCTCGATGACGATAACCTTCTGGCCCGGGGCGATCAGGCCTTCGATCTGGTTCTGCTTGCCGTGGCCCTTGGCCTTGTCGCGGATGTATGCCATCGGCAGACCGAGCTTATCGGCCACCCAGGCGGCGTGCGGGATACCGGCAGTCGCAGTCCCGGCAATGACTTCAGCGTCCGGATAGCTAGCTCTGATCAGCTCTGCGAAGGCATCCGCTATGTAGTTGCGTACGGCCGGGAAAGACAAGGTCAGACGGTTGTCGCAGTAAATCGGCGACTTGATGCCGGAGGTCCAGGTGAACGGCTCCTGCGGGCGCAGGGCTACCGCTCCGATCTCCAGCAGATGGCTGGCTACCTGCTCACTTCGATTCTGGAATTCGCTCATGCTTGGCTCATCTCCTCAATAATAGTTAATGCCGCAGCGCGCGGGTCTGCCGCTGCTGTAATCGGGCGGCCGACTACGAGGTAGTGGCTGCCCTGCTGAATGGCTTGTCCGGGTGTCATGACCCGGGACTGGTCGTCAAGGGATGCGCCAGCGGGCCGGATGCCCGGGGTGACCGTGCGGAAGTCCGGTCCGCAGGCCTCGGCAATGACCGCTGACTCCTGCGGCGAGGCAACCACGCCGTGCAGTCCGGCCTGTGCCGCAAGCTTCGCATAACGCACGACCGTATCCGTCACCGTTCCGCTGATGCCGATCTCGCTGTTCATCACTTTCTGGCTGGTGCTGGTCAGCTGGGTGACGGCGATAATCAGCGGCATGTGCAGCGAGGGCTTCAGGCTAACCACCTTGGCCGCTCCTTCCAGTGCAGCGGCCATCATAGCAGTTCCCCCGGCGGCATGTACGTTGAACATGTCCACGCCAAGCGCTGTCAGGCTCTCTGCGCCTCCCCGGACGGTGTTCGGGATATCGTGCATTTTGACATCCAGGAACACCGAGTAGCCGCGCTCCTTCAGCTCCCGGATGAAGTCCGGCCCGGTCGCGTAGAACAGCTGCATTCCGACCTTCATGTAACAGGGAATACCTTCAAGCTGCTCCATCAGCACTCTCGCCTGGGCCGCATCCGGATAATCCAGCGCGACCATCAGGCGTCCGGCCATTTCATTCCACTTCTCTATCTGTCCGACATTCTCGTGCCCGTGCTGCTGCTCTGCTGCTATCCGCTCCATTCGCCAACCTTCTTTCTTCGTTATGGTATCCACGCCCCGGGCTGCAAGGTCCCGGGCATAGGTGAACGGTCTGCGCTAACGCAAACCGTCCCAGTAGCAGCCGTTCCAGGCTGCCTTACCCTATATCTTATTGTCCGACAAAAGCAGGCATTGACTGCGACGAGAAGTTAATCGTCTGCAGCATTCTCAGCAGCGCCGTTACCGTATCGAGCGAGGTCATACATACGACGCCGTTCTCTACCGCTTCACGGCGGATGCGGAAGCCGTCACGCTCAGGCGTTTTACCCTTGGTGAGTGTGTTGAAGACGAAGTTCGCCTGGCCGCCGCGAATCAGATCCAGAATGGTCGGCTCACCTTCATCCAGCTTATTGACGTTCATGACGTTCAGTCCGGCCTGCTCCAGTGCTGCGGCGGTACCGCCGGTGGCAATGATTTTGTAGCCCATCGCATGGAAGCCCTTCATCAGCTCAACCGCTTCAGCCTTGTCTTTGTCCGCTACGGTAACGATAATCGCTCCGGTCGCCGGAATCTTCATCCCTGCACCAATCAGGCCTTTGTAGAGCGCCTTGGCGTACAGCTTGTCGCGGCCCATAACCTCACCGGTCGATTTCATTTCCGGCCCAAGGGTCGGCTCTACTCTGCGCAGCTTGGCAAAAGAGAACACCGGCACTTTGACCGATACATATTCGCTCTCCGGCCACAGCCCTTCGGTATAACCGTCTTCCTTCAGCTTGCCGCCGAGAATGATTTTGGTCGCCAGATTCGCCATTGGAATGCCGGTTACCTTACTCAGGAATGGAACGGTACGCGAGGAGCGCGGGTTCACTTCAATGACATACACTTCGTTCTGATAGATGACGAACTGGATGTTCACCAGCCCGACCGTCTTCAGCTCCTTGGCAATCTTGATCGTAATCTCGGCAATCTTCTGCTTCAGGCCTTCATCCAGCGCCTGCGGCGGATAGACTGCGATGGAGTCGCCGGAGTGAACCCCTGCACGTTCCACATGCTCCATAATCCCCGGAATGACCACGGTCTCGCCGTCACAGATGGCGTCGACTTCAACTTCCTTGCCCAGCATGTAACGGTCGATCAGCACCGGATGCTCCGGATTTACTTTGACTGCTTCCACCATGTAGCTCAGCAGCTCAGTATCATTGTAGACAATCTCCATTGCACGGCCGCCCAGGACATACGAAGGACGAACCAGCACCGGATATCCCAGTGATTGTGCAGTTGCAACAGCTTCGTCAATATTGACCACCGTCTTGCCCTTAGGCTGTGCAATATCCAGACGGGCCAATAGTGCTTCGAATTTCTTGCGGTTCTCGGCCTCATCGATGCTCTCCAGACTGGTGCCGAGGATATTCACACCCGCAGCAGCCAGCGGTGCCGCCAGGTTAATGGCTGTCTGTCCGCCGAACTGGACGATAACGCCGATTGGGTTCTCTTGAGCAATAACGTTCATGACATCCTCGAAGAACAGCGGCTCAAAATACAACCGGTCCGAGGTATTGAAATCCGTCGATACGGTCTCCGGATTGTTATTGATAATGACCGCTTCATAGCCAGCCTTCTGAATCGCCCATACCGCGTGGACGGTGGAGTAGTCGAATTCAATCCCCTGGCCGATACGGATCGGGCCGGAGCCGAGTACAATGACCTTCTGCTTGTCGGAATGAATGACTTCATTCTCCGTCTCATAGGTCGAGTAATAGTATGGCGTGGAGGCTTCGAATTCTGCGGCGCAGGTGTCGACCATTTTGAACACGGGCACCAGCCCCTGCTGCAGACGCATTACACGCACTTCAGATTCCTTGGTAAATGCTCCGCCTGGACGTCCTTCAGCGCGAATCTCGGCAATCGCCCGGTCAGTGAAGCCCTTGCGCTTGGCCTGATACAGCGTATCCGCCGACAGCGTCTCTTCGGCCCGCAGCACATCCTCGAATTTGACCAGCCCTTCGATCTTGGAGAGGAACCACCAATCGACCTTGGTAATATCCTGAATCTCCTGCAATTCGTAGCCGCGGCGGAATGCTTCGGCAATCAGGAACAGACGTTCATCATCGGCCTTAGCCAGTCTGGTACGCAGTACACTATCCTCAAGCAGTTCTGCTCCCGGCAGACGGAAACGGTGTACCCCGATCTCCAGGGAACGGATAGCCTTATGGATCGACTCTTCAAACGTACGGCCAATCGCCATCACTTCCCCGGTCGCCTTCATCTGGGTTCCCAGCTTGCGGTTCGCCGAGGTGAACTTGTCGAACGGCCAGCGCGGGATTTTGCTGACGATATAGTCGAGCGTAGGCTCGAAGCAGGCATAGGTCTGCCCGGTGACCGGGTTGACGATCTCATCCAGCGTGTAGCCGAGGGCGATCTTCGCAGCCATTTTGGCAATCGGATAACCGGTCGCCTTCGACGCCAGTGCCGAGGAGCGGCTGACACGCGGATTCACTTCTATAACATAGTACTGATAGCTGTGCGGGTCGAGGGCGAACTGTACGTTACAGCCGCCTTCGATGTTCAGCGCACGGATAATCTTCAGAGAAGCACTGCGCAGCATCTGATATTCACGGTCAGACAACGTCTGGCTCGGCGCTACGACGATACTGTCGCCCGTATGTACGCCGACCGGATCAAAGTTCTCCATGTTACAGACTACGATACAGTTGTCGTTCGCGTCACGCATAACCTCGTATTCAACTTCCTTCATGCCGGCGATGCTCTTCTCCACCAGACATTGGCCGATCGGGCTGTAGCGGATCCCTGCCTTGACCGTCTCGCGCAGCTCCTCTTCGTTGTCGCAGATCCCGCCTCCGGTTCCGCCCAGCGTGTAAGCCGGACGCACGATCAGCGGATAGCCGATGCCCGAAGCGAAGCCCAAGGCTTCTTCGACACTGGTAATAATCGCACTCTCCGGTACCGGCTGGTCCAGCTCACGCATCAGCTCGCGGAACAGATCGCGGTCCTCCGCCTTCTCGATCGATTCGAGCTGGGTGCCCAGCAGCTTAACGTTCTCCTGCTTCAGCACTCCGGCGCGGGCCAGCTCCACCGCCATGTTCAGACCCGTCTGGCCGCCCAGTGTCGGCAACAGCCCATCGGGACGCTCCTGGCGGATGATACCGGTGACGAATTCGAGGGTAATCGGTTCAATATATACTTTGTCAGCCATATTCGTATCCGTCATAATCGTGGCCGGGTTGCTGTTGATCAGCACGACCTCCACGCCTTCTTCTTTCAGCGCCTGGCAGGCCTGTGTGCCTGCGTAGTCGAATTCAGCTGCTTGGCCGATGACAATCGGGCCGGAGCCGATTACCAGGATTTTTTTGAGTTTCTCGTTCTTAGGCATTGTTATAGAGCTCCTTTCACGGCTTCAAGCTGGGGTTCAGACGGTTTCGGTGCCGTGATTCTGGCATTGGCCGCAAGCTGCGCCTGGCGCGACCCGGCCGGCTGATTCGCCTTGTGCTCGGCAATCAGCTGCAGGAACCGGTCGAACAGATAGCTGCTGTCATGCGGGCCCGGTGCCGCTTCCGGATGGTACTGCACCGAGAAAGCGGGATAGCGGGTATGCTTCAGACCTTCAACGGTCTTGTCGTTGTTGTTGATATGGGTAACTTCCAGCTCCGTGCTGGCAATCGATTCTTCATTCACAGTGTAGCCATGGTTCTGGGAGGTGATGAAGCAGCGTCCGCTCTCCAGCTCCTTCACCGGATGGTTCCCGCCGCGGTGGCCGAACTTGAGCTTCTCGGTGTCTGCACCGCAGGCCAGCGCGAACAGCTGGTGGCCCAGGCAGATGCCGAAGATCGGGTATTCACCCAGCAGCTCGGAGATGGTCTGTACCGCATACGGCACATCCTTCGGGTCCCCGGGGCCGTTCGACAGCTGAATGCCGTCCGGGTTCAGGCGGCGGATCTCATCTGCCGTCACATCATGAGGTACAACGACGACATCACAGCCGCGGTTGTTCAGCTCGCGCAGAATACCGGTCTTTGCACCGTAATCGACCAGCACGATCCGTTCTTTGGTGCCCGGGCTGCTGTAGGCTGCCGTTGTAGAGGTGCGGGCTACCTGGTTGCGCAGCTGTTCAATCGTCGTGTCGCCCATCATCTCCATTAATTCTTCCACACGTTTGTTAGAAGTGGTCAGGATGGCCTTCATCGTGCCGTAGTGGCGGATGATGCGGGTCAGCATCCGGGTATCGATCTCGCTGATGCCGGGAATGCCGTATTCCTTCAGCAGGTCGTCCACGCTGTACTCCGCTCTCCAGTTACTTGGAACCGCCTCATGACGGCGGACTACGAAGCCGTGCACGAACGGGCGCACCGATTCAAAATCATCGCGGGTAATCCCGTAGTTCCCGATCAGCGGATACGTCATTGTGACGATCTGGCCGCAGTACGAAGGGTCCGACAGTACCTCCTGGTAGCCTGTAATCCCTGTGTTAAATACAACCTCGCCTGTCTTTTCACCCTCCGCGCCAAATGCGGTGCCGGTAAACAGCGTACCGTCCTGAAGCAGCAATCTCGCCTGCATGACCTTCCACTCCTTCTTGTTCTGTAGTCTGATTCTTATGTCACAGCCATGCAGCCTGCTGCATGTACTGCCTGTTAGGCTTCACTCCATACGGCCTTGCCGTCCACCCAGGTCTTCACCGGCCAGCCCTTAAGCTTCCATCCGGTAAAAGGTGTATTCCGTCCCTTACTTGCAAACGCAGCAGGGTCCACTTCCTTCTCTTCGTTCAGATCAATCAGCGTCAGATCGGCAGGCGCACCTTCAGCAAGCCGCCCGGTCTCCAGCCTGAACACTCTCGCCGGGTCAGCGGTCATCCGCTGCACCAGCAGGGCTAGGTCCCACTTCCCTGTAGCGACAAAAGCGGTATACAGCAGCGGGAACGCTGTCTCGAAGCCGACGATGCCGAACGGGGCAAGCTGCATTCCCTTGGCCTTCTCTTCCTCGCTGTGCGGGGCATGATCGGTGACGATGATATCCAGCGTGCCGTCCAGCAGCCCTTCGATGCAGGCTTCCACATCGCGGCGGGAGCGCAGCGGCGGGTTCATTTTCCAATTGGCATCCAGGCCCGGAATGTCCTCCTCCGAGAGCAGCAGATGGTGCGGGCATACCTCAGCGGTAACCTTAATCCCGATCTGCTTCGCCTGACGGATCAGCCGTACCGATTGCTCGGTGCTCACATGGCATACATGGTAGTGAACCCCTGTCGCTTCAGACAGCAGAATATCACGGCCCACGTGAATGGCTTCCGATTCATTCGGAATTCCCTTCAGGCCATGTCTGTCGGCAAAAGTCCCCTCCGCTACCGGCGCTCCCTCCACCAGCGAGTTATCCTCACAGTGCGCAATCACCGGCATATCGAGTCCGGCTGCCAGCTTCATGGCATCCTTCATCATCTGGGCGCTCTGCACGCCTACACCGTCGTCGGTGAAGCCGATCGCTCCGGCCGCCTTCAGCGCCGCAAAATCAGTCAGCTCGCGTCCCAGCTCATTCTTGGTAATCGCCGCGTACGGCAGTACCTTCACAAGTCCCGCTTCACGCGCCTTGTTCTTCACCAGCTCGACAATCTCAACGCTGTCGGTCACCGGCCGGGTGTTCGGCATACAGGCAATCGTGGTGAAACCGCCCTTGGCCGCCGAGCGTGCGCCCGTCTCAATCGTCTCCTTGTGCTCGAAGCCCGGCTCGCGCAGATGCACATGCATATCGATCAGCCCGGGAATCAGCAGCTTGCCTTCCGCTTCTACGACCTCTCCGGCTTCTGTAACTGCCTCGGCGGCATCCACAATCTTCGAGATCACGCCGTCCTGCACGACGATATGTTTGCGCTCCAGCGCGCCTTCCTGGTTCAGTACACTGGCGTTTTTGATGATCACGGTTAGAATTCTCCTTTGTGTCTTCCGGCCGCAGCCGCAAGCTCTGAAGTTATTATATAATAAAAATTCACCTTTGTGTATATTTATTAATGGAATGATGTCAGGTTTTTTTGCTGCCTCTGTCCGGCTTATCAGGCCCTATTGCAGCGCCCGTTCCATGACCGCCATCCGTACCGGCACCCCGTTCGCCATCTGCGGGAAAATCCGGGACTGGCTGCTCTCCACCACCGCATCGTCAATCTCTACATTGCGGTTCACCGGAGCCGGGTGCATGATGATCGAGGCCGGGTTCAGCCTGGCTGCCCGTTCTTCGGTCAGTCCGTAGTCCCTGCGGTATTCCTCTGCCGACAAAATAATCCCCGAAGCATGGCGCTCCAGCTGCACTCTCAGCATCATGACCACATCCGCCTTAAGCGCTTCTTCCATAGATACATATGGCGCGAAGGCTGCAAGCTCAGGAGCCTGCATGTTGGCCGGTGCACAGAACTGCACGCTTGCCCCCAGCTTCGTTAACGCCCACAGATTGGACCGCGCGACCCGGCTGTGCAGGATATCCCCGATAATCGACACCTTCAGGCCCTTCAGTTCGCCAAAATGCTGGCGCATCGTATACAGATCCAGCAGCGCCTGGGTTGGATGCTCGTTGTTGCCGTCTCCGGCGTTGATCAGCGGAATGCCTACCTTCTCAGCAAGCTGCTGCAGGACGCCGGATGGCTTCAGCCGCACCACTCCGGCATCGATGCCCATCGACTCCAGGGTGCGGACCGTGTCGTAGATCGATTCACCTTTTTCTACACTGGAAGCCGCTGCCGTGAAGTTGAGCACCTGCACGCCCAGCCTTTTCTCGGCCATCTCGAAGGAGAACCGGGTTCTCGTACTATTCTCAAAAAACATGTTGGCAACAAAATGCGACCTCAGCACCGGTGTGAGCTTCTCGCTCTGCTGATCCCAGTACGCCGTGCGCTCCAGCAGCTGGTGAATCTCTGACCCGTCCAGTTCCTTGATCCCCAGCAGACTGCGTTCCTTCACTTTCGTTGCCGTCATCATTGTTATCGTTCCTCCCGGTTTGAAATAATGTACACTTCGTCCTTGCCGTCGTATTCGGCCAGCGACACTTCAATCTGCTCATGCCTGGAGGTAGGTACGTTCTTGCCGACGTAATCCGGCCGGATCGGCAGCTCCCGGTGTCCCCGGTCCGCGAGTACCGCGAGCTGGATCATCCGGGGGCGTCCGCAATCCATCAGCGCATCCATCGCCGCGCGGATCGTCCGGCCGGTGTACAGCACATCGTCGAACAGGATCACTTTCTTGTCGCGGATGCCGCTGCTGCCCGGTGGCAGGATCAGGTTGCTGTTGACCACTGCCTTGTCCATGGCCTCCCGGTTGTCTCCGCCGCCTTCGCGGTCATCGCGGTAGTGGGTGATGTCCAGCTCTCCGTAGGGGATGTCCACACCTTCGATCTCCTTGATGCGCTCCGCGATCCGCTGAGCCAGGTAGATGCCCCGGGTGCGGATGCCGACCAGCAGGCAATTCTCGATACCTTTGTTTTTCTCCAAAATCTCATGTGCAATGCGTGACAGTGCCCGGCGAATTGCCGTTTCGTCCATAATGACATTTTTTTCAGTAACCATCCTCGTGCCATCTCCCTGCTTGGTTGCTCTAACCAGTTCCCCGGATAAACCAAAAACTCCTTGCCTGAAGCAGGCAAGGAGTGAAATCCGCAGATTCAAAAAGATGGCGTGTCCGCGCGCAGAACTAGGCGCTCCGTACGCATACGGATTCCTGCCCTGCTTGTTCGCGAACCTCGATTCACGTTACCTTGCCAGCCTCACGGGACTGAATTAAAGGTGCTATTTAGCTATAGGGAATTATGACAGAAGAAAGGGGTGATGTCAAATGGAATTGAGAAATCAGGTGAGGGATTTGGCTGAGGTGGAGAGAATACAGTTCAGGTGAGGGCGGCTGCAGTGCTTTTGGACTTTCGGTCGCTGTTGTCTCCAGATTTCATGATTTGGACCGCTGTTCGCGGTGGAAATCCGGAGACAAAGCATTCCTGTATCCCCTTAAATTTGGGCTTTGAAATTTAACGAGCACCTCCTTATGATAAA
>NZ_JAIEUI010000037.1 GCF_022234545.1 Paenibacillus piscarius | reverse complement strand
TCCTCCTCCTATATCTAGTCTACATTTTTGTGGGGGAGGACTCCAACTTCTTTAGGGGGCTGTGGAGTCATTTACTCAACTAACCCACTTTCCGCCGCATCAGTGGGATTTATCCCTTACACTCCCTCATCCAACCCACTTCCCGCCGCACCAGTGGGATGTATCCCCTTTACTTTCCCACCTTTATCACCTTTCCCTATCTACAGATTACCTTCGCACCTTTGCCTCACCTGCGCACTTTCTTTACACTCCTTCCCCCTTCTGTCTTCCTCCCCTTCCTCTCTCCCCCACAACGCAAAAAGCACCTCCACCCGCCGCATTGTGCAGGTTGGAGGTGCTATCTGTGATCGTACAGTCTCTTACGGCAAGAACAGCTTCTACCCTATCTGTTTCGCCTAGCCCTTGCCGCCGTCAGGCGCGGACCGTCATTCCGCCACCGGCTGCCACTTGCCGCCGCCCGGCAGCGGACAGCTGCGGGCCTTCAGCCGGGCGACCACGGGGATGATACAGCCGCAGGCCGTGCAGGTCACGCCATCCTGCAGCTTGGGGCAGGCCGCGCAGATCGCCAGCCGCTCGGCGTAGACCTCGTCGGAAGCCGAATTGCCGGGATTGAACATGGAGGAGGCCAGAATCCGGGCAATCTGTGCCTCCGTCACCTTGTACTCCTCCCGGCATCCCTTGCAGGTTGAAGTGGTTGTCATCCTGGGCGCCTTATGCCTTAGGAGTGATTTCCAGAACGGTCACCGACATTGGAGGCAGCTCTACAGTCAGCTTATCCCCTTCAAGCTTGAAGGCGCTGAATGCTTGCGGTTGTACTGCTTCCGGCTGTTCAAACGTGTTGTGGGCATCGATCGAAGCGCCAGCCAGCGTAGTTCCGCTAACTTCAGCCTGGCCAGCCAGTCCGCGCAGCTCCAGAGGCAGGGTTGCCGATGCGGCATGGTTCAGGTTGCACAAGCTGACATGGATTACGCCTTCTGCGTTAACAGAAGCGGATGCAGATACTTCAGGAATCTCTACTCCTTCGTAGCTGTATACCGGGCTATCCACGGTCAGATCGAGCAGTTCCGCATCCTGGTGAACCTTGTACATGTTGAATACATGGTAGGTTGGCGTCAGGAGCATTTTCTCGCCTTCGGTCAGGATGACAGCCTGCAGCACGTTCACGGTCTGGGCAATGTTCGCCATCCGCACACGGTCGCTGTGCTTGTGGAAGATATTCAGCGTCAAGCCGGCCACCAGCGCATCGCGGATCGTGTTCTGCTGGTAGAGGAAGCCAGGGTTCGTACCCGGCTCAACATCGTACCAGGTGCCCCACTCGTCAACGATCAGGCCGACTCTTTTCTCAGGATCGTACTTGTCCATAATGGCGATATGGCGGGTCACCAGCTCATCCATGAACAGGGCCTTCTTCAGAGTCGTGAAGTATTCATTAGTCTCAAAGCCTGTAGCCGCACCCTTGTGATTCCAGTCCGAAGTAGGCAGAGTGTAATAGTGCAGAGTAATCGAATCCATGAATCGAGTGGCTTCGCGCATCAGCACTTCAGTCCAGTTATAGTCATCGGCATTCGCACCGCAGGCGATCCGGTGGATCTTGTTGTCGCCGTAGTTACGCACATATGTCTGATATTGACGGTACAGGTCAGCATAATACTCAGGACGCATATTACCGCCGCAGCCCCAGTTCTCATTGCCCACGCCAAAATACTTCACGCTCCAGGCCTCTTCCTGGCCGTTCTTCTGACGCAGCTCTGCCATTGGCGAAACTCCGTTGAAGGTCAAATATTCCACCCATTCAGACATCTCCTGAACGGTTCCGCTACCAACGTTACCGTTGATGTACGGCTCGCAGCCCAGCATCTCGCAGAGCAGCATGAATTCATGCGTACCGAAGTGGTTGTTCTCTACTGCACCGCCCCAGTGGGTGTTAATCATCCGTTTGCGCTCTTCGCTCGGGCCGATGCCGTCTTTCCAGTGGTATTCATCGGCGAAGCAGCCGCCCGGCCAGCGCAATACCGGAATCTGCATTTCCTTAAGCGCTTCCACTACGTCGTTGCGGATACCCTTGGTGTTCGGGATAGGGGAGTCTTCTCCAACCCAGATGCCTTCATAGATACAGCGTCCCAGATGCTCGGCGAAATGTCCGTAGATGTTGCGGTCAATCTTACCTTTGCGGATGTCGGTGTTCAGTACAATACGTTCTGCCATTGGAAGTTAACGCTCCTCTTTAAGTTAATATATTTGTTAATCATTTAATACTTATATTAATATTATAGTCAGGCGACCTCCCGTTCGTCAATCCTTATCTTCCGCCGGACACCTCCCCTTCACATTTACTCTTCTCCGGCAAAAATGATATGATGAACGCACCAATACAACACACAATGGAGAATACGATGATTAGACCTATTAACAAAGACATCACGCTGCTCAGCCAAAAATCCGAACCGGCAACGGAAAAGGATCTGCCAGTGTTATTGGATCTGGTAGAGACCCTGAACGCCAACTCCGACCGCTGCGTCGGCATGGCTGCCAACATGATCGGCGTCAACAAGCGGATCATCGCCATCCGCATCCAGCAGCAGCTGACTATTCCCATGATCAATCCGGTGATTACCAAACGCGCCCGCCCCTACGACACGGAGGAAGGCTGCCTGTCGCTTGAAGGCGTGCGCCCTGCGAAGCGCTATGACTCCATTGAAGTAGAGTACTTCGACTATTCCTTCAAGAAGCACCGGGACAGCTTTACCGGATTCGCCGCACAGGTCATTCAGCATGAGATCGATCATTGCGACGGAATTATTATCTAAAAAAGAAGCAGCCGGCAGTTTATGATCTATACGGTTACGCCAAACTGCGCCCGCGCCAAAAACCCCCTTACGCAGCTTTTTGCGAAGGGGGTTTTCCGGTTCTTTTGCCAAATATACGGTTTAGCCTAAATCTCCAAGCTCAATCTGTACAATGCCCCGGTCATCCTGCGCCTCAGCAATCCCGCCGATCAGATGCAGCAGACTGCCGAACTCCAGCTCCTGGAATTTGCGGGCGGCTGTATCGCGCTGCAATGCCCAGAGACATTCGGCCAGCTCACAGACTACCGGCACATCGCAGCGGATCTCCGCCAGCTCGCGGGAGAGGTGCAGCATATCAAGATCCGCTTCAATCTTGGCGCGCACGCCCTTGGGCAGCAGGTGCAGGTTCTCGATCACGCCTTCCACTGTACCGTATTCGGTCAGCAGCTTCGTGGCTGTCTTCTCCCCGATCCCCTTCACGCCGGGATAATTGTCGCTGGTGTCGCCCATGAAGCCCTTCAGGTCGATCACCTGCGCAGGCGTAAGTCCCCGTTCCGCAAGCAGCTCAGCGGGGTCGTAGACCTTGTAGTTGGAGCGGCCTTTTTTCATAATCACGACCTTGACGCTGTCATTCACCAGCTGCAGCATATCGTGGTCGCCGGTAAGAATATAGACCTCCGATTCCCCGCTGTAGCAGGAGGCCAGAGTGCCGATACAGTCATCCGCCTCATAGCCGGCCAAGCCAATGTTCGGTACGCCCAGCTCGGCGACAACCTCCTTCACCAGATCGAACTGCGGGATCAGCTCCAGCGGCGCGTCGATACGGTTCGATTTGTAGCCGTCATACTTCTCCGTACGGAAGGTGCCCTTGCCCATATCCCAGCAGCAGACGACATGTGTAGGCTCGAATGTGCTGACCGCATCGAAGAAATACTGCAAGAATCCGTACACCGCATTCGTCGGCAGCCCGTCGCGGGTCTTGCGGATATATCCTCCATAAGAGGTAGCATAAAAAGCGCGGAACAGCAGAGCCATTCCATCGACAATCATAACCCGGCTCTTCGTTTCTGTACCTGTGCTCATGTGAACCTCTCCTTGTCATTCATATATAATTGGGCCCAGAGCGCTTAGGCGCGGCCCCATACTTCTTCATACTGTCCGGCCTGAAAACCAACCGTAACCTGCTTGCCGTCGGTGACAACCGGACGCTTGATCAGCATCCCGTTCCCGGACAGCAGCGCAAGCTGCTCGTCCTCACTGAGGTCCGCCAGCTTATCCTTGAGGCCAAGCTCTCTATAGACCTCACCGCTCGTATTAAAAAACTTCTTCAGCGGCAGCCCGCTGTGCTTCACCAGCTCGCGCAGCTCCTCTACCGTGGGCGGCTGCTCGGCGATATGCTGGAGCGTAAGCTCATGCCCCTGCTCCTTCAGCCATTTCACTGCGCTGCGGCAGGTGCTGCATTTCGGATATTGATATACCTTCAGGTTGCTCAT
The DNA here is from genome assembly GCF_022234545.1 of Paenibacillus piscarius. Classification (GTDB taxonomy): domain Bacteria; phylum Bacillota; class Bacilli; order Paenibacillales; family Paenibacillaceae; genus Paenibacillus_AQ; species Paenibacillus_AQ piscarius. The sequence continues at coordinate 30,047 of NZ_JAIEUI010000037.1, read as the reverse complement.
TGGCTCCTCCTTGAACTATAAAGTGCACAGTGATGCTGGTTATAGTGGCTGTCACTGCCGGTCAATTCGTTGACTGGGTCTTCTGTATCGCGCCGGCTATTGGCCGACCAACATTAGTAAGTGGAAATTGTACAACTAATCCTTACCAAATCGGCTCGCCGTCAGAATTAGTTGGATTTCCGGCACTTGAATCGTGAACAAGCGTTACTTTCTGGAGTATGTGTCAATAGTAATTGTACTTTTTCCACTTGCTTGCCTCGAAGACATTATATAGCTGAAAATAAGTGCAGCCTGGCACTTATTAACCTGCTGATTCGCTCCAGCGGTAGCAGCCGGGTGACTATTAGCTGTCAGAGCATGGAAAATGCAGCATACTGCGACAGATGGCAGCTGCGGTCAGGACATGCCCGGCGCTTCCCCTGCCATCTGCCGGAGCTTCTCCTCCAGCCGCGCCAGATCCGGCGGCAGCGGCGCCTCAAACACCAGGCCGGCCCCGCTGACCGGGTGCCGGAGGGTCAGCCGCGCCGCATGCAGCGCCTGGCGCGGCACCAGCCCGTCCAGCTCGGCAATCCCCGCGAGCTGCACCGACCCCGGCTGCCCATATAGCGGGTGACGGTACATGCCGTCACCGATCAGCGGGCAGCCGATGGAGCCCATGTGCACCCTGATCTGGTGGGTGCGCCCGGTCTCCAGCTTCAGCTCTACGCGCGAAGCTGCCCCGCCATAGACCTCCTTGACCTCGTACCGGGTCAGGGAGGGATAGCCCGCCGGCGTCACGATCCGCCGGTGCGGCTCCAGCGGGTCGCGGTCGATTGGACCGTCGATATCGCCGCTGGGCAGAGCGGGCACGCCGTGCACGAACGCGGTATACCGCTTGTCCACCGTGCCGGCGATCATCTGCTCGGAGATCAGCTGATGGCTGTACGGGTCCTTGGCGATGACCAGCACCCCGGAGGTCTCCTGGTCCAGCCGGTGGACGGGGCGGAAGCGGATGCGCTCGCCCTTCTCCGCCCAGTAATGGACGACTCCGTTCGCCAGCGTCTCGGTATAATGGCCATGGGTCGGATGAACAATCATCCCCGCAGCCTTGTTCACCACGAGCAGGTGCCCGTCCTCGTAGAGAATCTCGAAGGGGATCGGCTGGGGCAGAATGTCCTCTGACGTCTCCTCCTCCATGCGGATCTGTACCAGATCCCCGCTGCTGACCTTGACACTGATATAGACGCGCTCGCCGTTAAGGGTAATGCCCAGGTCGGTCAGTTTGAGCTTAGACAGCAGCTTGCGGGAGACCTCCATCCGCTTCTGCAGGATGGTCTTCAGCAGCCAGCCGTCTTCGGACGGCGGCACAGTATAGGAGATGGGCGGATAATAGCTGGTCATTTGTTGCGGAACACCTTTTTGCTGCGCACATATTCTACGTCAGCAATGTTCAGCCGGGTATTGGCGGCACGGGCCAGCGCGAAGAAATAATCCGACAGCCGGTTCAGGTAGATGACCGCCTCCGGGTTGACTTCCGCACTCCTTGCCAGCGTCACTGCCCGGCGCTCGGCGCGGCGGCAGACCGTCCGGCAGACATGCAGCACCGAAGACAGCTGGCTGCCTCCCGGCAGAATGAAGCGCTCCAGCACCGGATTCTCCGCCTGCAGCGCGTCGATCCAGCCTTCCAGGCGCACGGCCATCTCGCTCTTGACCTTATACCGGTTCTCGCTCAGCTTCACGAACGCCAGATCTGAGCCGCAATCGAATAACTCATGCTGAATCTCCAGCAGCTGCTCGCGCACATCAGCGAACCGCTCGTCCTCCATCAGGCTCCGGGCCTGGCCGACGAAGCAGTTCAGCTCGTCAATGGTGCCGTAAGCCTCGACGCGGACATCGTCCTTGCCCACCCGGCCGCCGATGACCGAGGTCTCTCCCTGATCCCCGGTACGCGTATAGATCGCCATCGTCTTTCACCCTCCTATTGAAACAAATCACATAATATCAGTGTAATCGTTCTTAAGTATGTAGGCAAACAAAGTTGATCTGTTCCAGCCTGTAAATATGCCCCAGAAACCCCGCAGGCCCCTCCTTCAGTCCAGAATAGTCACTGCTATCCAACGACATTTTTTTATTTTTTTCGACAAAAGACTACAACCAATGCTGCTTTCCAGCCGATGATATTCAATATACCTACAAATAGCTTCACACTCTTAATGGGGGGATTATCATGGCCAATGTTATCCGCAAGGGAATTTCCAGGTTCCGGTTCAAAAGCATTCGTATGAGAACATTTGCATTCATCCTGCCCATCTTTCTGATCACACTCGTGCTGGTCGCTCTGTTGTCGTACATGTATTCCAAAAGCATTATCCAGCGCGAGGTTACGCAAAAAATGAATTTGCAGATATCGGATATTTCTAACGAAATCAGCGGAAACCTAAGTGTTCACAGCAAGGTTCCCGAGGTTCTGGCCCGGACGCTGGAGAGTCACGCCGCTGAATTCACACTGGATCAATACCGGACGATGCTGTCCAGTGCGCTGAAGGCCAATTCGGATACATATGGTGCCGGCATTTATTTTGAACCCGGACGGTACGACAGCAGGCTGAAATACTTCTCCACCTATGCCCACCGTGACGGAGACAAGATTGTGACTACTGAGGAGTACAATGATCCCGGATATAATTATCACGGGCAGGCTTGGTACACCATCGGCAAGGAGCATGCAGGGTTTACCGATCCGTTCTATGACACGATTACAGGGACGACAATGGCTACGTTCTCTGTCCCTTTCCGGGATAGCGCGAATACCTTGCTGGGTGTAATGGCTGGAGATATCGATCTGAAGACGCTGCAGAGCAGAATTGAACAGACCAAGGTTGGACAGACCGGATGGGCCTTCCTGCTGGACAGGCAGGGCAATTACATTGCCGGACCGGATACGACGAAGAATATGCAGCTCAAAATTACCGCCGAGCCCAATGCCAGTCTGGCTGCAGCGGGGAGCGAAATGCTCCGGCAGAATCAGGGGATGGTAACCTATGCTGATTCCGGCGGCACCATTCAGATGTACTATGAAAAGCTGCCGGATACCGGCTGGACCGTTGGCCTCGCCATGCCGGAACAGGAGCTGTATGCGCCGCTAAAGGGACTGCTCCGGTCCATCCTGCTGGTCAGTCTCGCCGGTCTTGTGCTGACCGTTGCAGCCGTATATTTGTACAGCCGCTATATTACCCGCAAGCTGACCCGTGTCAATGAGATCTCCCAGCGGATGGCGGACGGAGACTTTACCGGTAAGCTTCCAGTGGACAGCGGAGATGAGTTCGGCAATATGGCCGGACATCTGAACCAGATGATGGCGAATCTGGGCAGGCTCCTGGGAACCATTGCCGACCATTCACTGCAGGTGGCTTCAACCTCGGAGGAGCTAATGTCGAGTGCGAACCAGACCAATCATACAACGGAGGCGATTGTAGAGAATATTCAGGATCTGGCAGCCGGAGCAGACCATCAGCTAGAGGCTACCCAAGAGTCTGCAAGGGCGATGGAGGAGATGGCGGCCGGGGTGCAGCGGATCGCGGAGGCCTCCATGGATACCGCCGCCGCGGCCGGACGGGCCGCAGGCCAGGCGCAGAACGGGCATTCCATCATTACGGAGGCGGTGGACCGGATGGAAGAGATGGAACGGACCGCCGCAGATGCCTCCGGCCAGATTGCATCCCTGAACACCCAATCCGAGCAGATCGGCAATATCATCGGACTGATCAAAGGGATCAGCGACCAGACCGGCATGCTGGCCTTGAATGCGGCGATTGAGGCAGCCAGAGCGGGCGAATACGGACGGGGCTTCTCCGTGGTCGCCGGCGAGGTGAAGAAGCTGTCGGAGCAGACGGCACAAGCCGCCGGCCATATCAGCACCCTGATTCTCGAAATTCAGCAAGGCAACCGGGCAGCCTCAGCTGCGGTGCTGGCGAATGCCACTGCCGTGCAGGAAGGCTCGCGGATGGTTGGCGAGGCCGGGCGTCTGTTCACGGATATTCTCAGCGGCATTGGCGAGATCAACACCCAGGTTCATGAGATGTCTGCTTCCTCGGAGCAGCTGCTGGCCGGCACAGAGGAACTAACCTCTTCGGTGGCTCAGATGGCGGAAGTAGCCCGGCAGGCCGCAGAGCGTTCGCAGAGCGCCGCCGCTGCCTCCGAGGAGCAGCTTGCTTCCATGGAGGAGGTGGCGGCTGCCTCAACCGGGCTGGCGAAGATGGCCGACGGGCTGCAGCAGGCCGTGGCAGCGTTCAAGGTAAACTAAGCGGGAAGCAGCTTTAACCCCCTGACATGTCTGCAGAGATACACAGGGGGTTATTGGTATGCAGCCTGGAGCCGGAACAGACTCGGACTGATCCGGACTGGCAATACACTCAGGTTATATTGAATCCCAGGCACGGCCCTCCCGCTTCAAGACTCTGCCTCATCTGGGCGAGGTAAGACGTTTGTGCTTCGTTCAGCATACCAGGCTCTGAATATATGGAATGATAGGTATAAGAGAAGAGATGGCGGTAATCGATGAAATAGTTGATCCGATCCACAGAGGCTATACGGGGATTTACACCATGGTATCCTTTCATAAATGCTTCAAAAAATGCAAGCACAGCCTTTCTTCTGCCTGCTCCTTCAGGTATAGTCTGCGCCATGTGATAGACCGTAATGGCAATATCATAATCATACCAGTGATATTCTGAATCCCCAAAATCGATTACGGTTAGCCTGCCGTTATCCAGCAGGAAATTATGCGCATGAAGATCCCCATGAATCAGTCCAAATTCTTCTTTTGTGGCGGATAGCAGCTTCAAATCTCTTTGGTAACCCCTCCATTTTTCAGATAAAAAAGAGTCTGCTCTAAGCAAGTTCTGCCGGAACAGGGTATGCTCCTGCCAATGCGGTCGCGGATAAACAGCCTTGTAGCTCTGAGCACAGAGATGCAGCTTCCCCATCGCTTCCCCCCATCGCATGAACTCCGCATGCCTCAAGATAACTCAGCCATTCCAGCTCCGAGAGTATATGCTCTCTGGGGGTTACGGTGTGATCCAATATTTTGACCACGATTGGATTTCCTGGAGCACGCTCAATCTCAAATACATTGTCTGAATACCCTCCAAGCAGCTTAACGGCTTCAGGCGGACGGCCAAGCTCCCCAAATACCTGTTGTCTGACCGACTCTGGAATCATAGCTCTCCCCTCAGAACCCCCACCAGCTCCCGGTTCACCCGCTCCGGCTGCTCGTGATTCACGCCGTGTCCGGCATCCGGGATGACTGTGTAGCGGAACCCGCCGGCGTCCAGTGTCCTGGTAAGCTCCCGCTTCTGCTCCAGCTTATAATCCCCCAGCAGAAAATACAGTTTGTCGCGAATCGGAACCGCTTTCTCTTGTTCGTAGAGCTGGAGCTTATGGGCGAACATCGCCTGCTGGTTATGGCTGCGCATTAACAGGACCAGATGCTCCCCGACCTCCGGATGCTTGTCGAACAGGCCAGAGGCCGGGGAGCTGAGCTTGCGAGCCACCTTGAGCAGATTGTTATGGGTAGGGATGAGAATCTCCGGAAACATCATCATCAGGGTATGTATCATGCTTCTAACAGGGGCTGTGACCATTCCACCTTCCATGCAGACCGCCTTCAGCACTCTACCGGGACCGTTCACTGTATAATTAAAGGCCATATACGTACCATTCGACACCCCAGCCACATAGAACGCCCCAAGTCCCAGTCCATCCGCCACGCTGCTGATCCAATCCACCTGATCGAAGGTCTGTTTATGAAACTGCTCCCCCGGAACACTCTTCCCCGGCCCGCCCAGTGTATCTACCGCAATACAATATAAATGCTGCGACAGCTCCTTCATGTTCAGCAGCCACATCACGGCCGAATTGTCACCAACTCCATGGAACAGTAGCAATGGCGGTGAATCTGGTGCTCCGGCTGTTATGCAATGGGTTGTCCCGTAGGGCGTCTCCACATCAAGCTCCTGATACGCTGTTCCCCAGCCCGCAAGCAACCCGTCATAAGACCTGAGGACCTGAGCTTTAGCGGCCCCGCTTTTGAACACTTTGACCATGAGAACTCCACCTTCATATCAATTAATGGTTTGATACTCTTATGACAAAAAAACGGACATCCCCCACCAGGCAGATATCCGTTTCAATATAAACCATGCCGCATTATTCACCCTTGCGGTGGCGGCCTCTCATATACTCATTAATCTTAGTGTCCAGCAGGCTGCTGATGGCAATCACCTTATCCGAGGTAAACGACTTCTCCTGTACAAAGAGCTGTTCCATTCTGCTGCGAAGGCTTTGGATTTCAGCTTCCAGCGAGAGCCTGTGTGCATCTGCGCTCAGCACAATCATCCCTCCTCAGGTGTATCTTGTCCTTAGAGTAAAATAATACCATACAGAAGGATGATCCGCTATAGTTGTTCTATTTGCAGCTTGAGTGCTGGCTGCCTACGCCCCTTCACGCGCCAGCTGAGCCACAAAATTCCCGATCCGCTCCACCGCTTCATTCAGCTGGGACACGGAGGTCGCATACGAGCAGCGCAGGTATCCTTCGCCGCCCAGGCCGAAGACGCTGCCCGGTACGGCGGCAACTTTATACTCCAGCAGCAGGCGCTGGGCGAACTGGTCGGAGGTCAGCCCGGTGGCCTTAATACTCGGAAAAGCGTAAAACGCACCCTGCGGCTCGTGGCATTCAAGTCCCGCCTCGCGCAGCCCTTTGACAATCAGCCTGCGGCGCTGGTTATAGGAATCGGTCATCCGGTCCTTCTCTTCTAAGCCGTTGGTCAGAGCCTCCAGCGCCGCCACCTGACCCATCGAAGGTGCACACATTACGGTGTACTGGTGAATCTTCAGCATCGCCGAGATCAGATCCGGGTGGCCGCAGGCATAACCCATACGCCAGCCGGTCATAGCGAAGGCCTTGGAGAAGCCGCTGACCAGGATGGTCCGGTCCTTCATTCCCGGCAGGGAAGCGAAGCTGACATGGTTGCTGCCATAGGTCAGCTCGGCATAGATTTCATCCGAGATGACAATGAGGTCATGCTTCTCGACTACCTTGGCAATCGGCTCCCAGTCCTCACGGCTCATGATGGCGCCGGTCGGGTTGCTGGGATAACAGAGAATCAGAATCTTGGAGCGCGGGGTAATCTTCGCCTCCAGATCTTCGGCGGTCAGCTTGAAGTGATTCTCGCCGAACGTCTCAATGCCTACCGGAATTCCGCCGCCGATAGCGGTAATTGGGGAATAAGAAATATAACAAGGCTCAGGAATGAGAATTTCGTCTCCGGGAGCGATCAGGGCACGGAGCGCCAGATCAATCGCCTCGCTGCCGCCGACAGTAGCGATAATCTGGTTCGCCGGATCGTATTGCACCGCGAAGCGGGTCTCCAGGTATTCGGCAATTCCGGCCCGCAGCTCCGGCATCCCGGCGTTGGAGGTATAGCCGGTGAAGCCGCGTTCGAGCGAATAGACGCACGCTTCCCGGACATGCCACGGGGTTTTGAAGTCGGGTTCCCCGACACCCAGCGAGATAATATCCTTGCTGCCCGCCGCCAGATCAAAAAACTTGCGGATGCCCGACGGCTGAATCTGCTGGACGAGCGGGGCCAGATAAGAGTTCATCGACTTGCCTTTATCTCCTGTATGCTGACTGTTATTTATGATCATGGCTTACACCCTTCACGGAGATATCATCAGACGGTTGTCTTCCTCGTGCTCTTCGAAGATGATACCGTCCTGTTTATATTTTTTGAGCGTAAAGTTGGTCTTGGTCGAGAGCACGGCATCGATCGGCGACAGCTTCTCGGAGACGAAGTTGGCGACCTCGCGCAGGTTGCGGCCTTCCACTTCCACCAGCAGGTCGTAAGCTCCTGACATCAGATAGACGGATTTGACCTGCGGATACAGATAGATGCGTTCAGCAATCCCCTCGAAGCCGCGGCCCCGCTCAGGAGTAATCTGCACCTCGATCAGCGCGGTTACGCGCTCATCATCCACCTTATCCCAGTTCACCACGGTCGCATATTTCACAATGACATGTTCTGCTTCCATCTCTGCGATGACGGTCTTGATATCTTCCTCTTCCGCACCAAGCAGAGTTGCCATCAAGGCGGTTGAGCTGCGCGCATCCTCCTTGAGCAGTTCCAGCACTTTCCTCTTCAATTCATTCATTCCCTAGCCTCCTGCAAAAAGAGTTTAGTATTAATATGACATGAAAATAACAGTTCTGCAAACGAAAATAACCCCGCCGGGGCGGGGTCTGGAAAGTGGCCTGTTCTCCTGAAGCACCGGGGAAGCGCTCTTCTGCTTCACCCGTCCTGCATCAGGGTTACATTACATGTAGTAGGAGCCGCTGTGCTGCTGCACGTTCGGCTGATGCTGGGCAACGTTGGAGTTGTGGCCCTGATTGTAGGCTCCGGCTCCGCCTGTTTTCTGCTGGACGAACTGCTGCAGCTTCTGCTGGGTCTGCTGGGCGCTCTGAATCTGCTTGTCCAGATCCTGGCGCAGTGCTTTGCCGGGAGGCGTGTACATGTTCATCTGCGACATCTGCATGTACAAATCCCCCTGAATCCGCAAGGTGTCCATAGTCAGGTCGTTGAATGCCCGCCGTACCGCCGGACAATTCGATTCTGTGGCTGCTGTGGTATATTCACGGACTGTCCGCTTCAGATCGGCCAGAATCGTGTACAGTAAATCTTCATCCGCCATAAATGACGTTCCATTGTTTGCGTACACAGTAAAACCTCCTCAAATTTAGTGGTATCTTTCACTTACTGCGGCTGGGTCGGCGCATATTGCTGATGCTGGTGCAGCAGCTGAACCAGCACATCCATATGGTGGTTATGGCTCTGCATCTGCTGGAGGCAGATGCCCCGCACGGTGGAGTTCTGTGTGGTTGCGGCTGTGGCCGCCAGCTGTTTAATCAGCAAATCCTCGTTGGAAATCGAATCGGAGATATATTCCAGTTCTTTTCCGCTAAGCGCCTGCATTTGGTTGGATTGCATATTCGGTATTCCCTCCTTCTGGTTATTCAAGCGTTCCTTAGTATGCCGCGGAGTCTGGCTGTTTATGTGCCTGTTGACTCCAAGGCAACGGACGCATGAGACCCCCTAACAATGCAAATAATATTATTCTGAATCACACAAAGGAGCGAACAGACATGAAACTCGTCAGCGGACAACTGCCCTGGGAAAATACAATACCTAATCCGCCGGAGTATCCGGTTCTGGAAGGAGATATTACCTGTGACTGCCTGATTGTAGGCGGCGGGATGGGCGGAGCCATGATGTCCTACCGTATGTCTCTCAGCGGGGCAGATACTGTACTTATTGAGAAAAGAAAAGTCGGCACCGGCAGCACCCATGCCAACACAGGCTTGCTGCAAATTGCCAACGACAAGTCGCTGACGTCCTGCATGAACACCTTCGGGGAAGAGAACGGCGTGCTGTTCTACAGGCTCTGCCAGCAGGCCATGAAGCGCATTCTGGAGCTGCCCGGCAAGCTGGACATCGACCCGCAGATTATTGAACGCAGCAGTCTGCTGTATGCAAGTGTGCCGGAAGATGTGGCGATGCTGAAGCTGGAGCACGAGAATCTGAACAAGCACGGCTTTCATTCTGAGTTCTGGGAAGAGGCGGACATCCGCGCGCATTATGCCTTCTCCAAGCCGGCGGCACTCTACTCCAAAGGGGATGCAGAGACGAATCCGCTGCGAACCGTGCACAGTCTGATTCACAAAGCCCATGCCGGCGGCGTCCGGGTCTACGAGCACACCGAAGCCCTCCATTACGAGTACAATGAGGACGGCGTAATCTGCCATACCGCGAACGGACGGATCTATGCGAAGAATGTGGTCTTCGCCATGGGGTATGAGACCCAGGAGATGAAGAAGGACCGGGGAGCGGAGCTGATTAACACTTATGCCATTATGACTGAGCCGCTGCCCAGCCTGCCGAAATGGCATGAGCAGAGTCTGCTCTGGGAGACGGCCCGCCCGTATCTGTACTTCCGGACCACGCCGGAAGGGCGGATCATCGCCGGGGGCAAGGATGAGCAGCTTACCAGCGTGGAGCGGCGGGAGGTCCGAGTGCTCTCCCAGGGTGAACGGCTGATGGAGGAGCTTACCGCCCTATTCCCTGAGCTTCAGGGCACCAAGGCTGAATTCTCCTGGGGGGCGGTATTCGGCTCCACACATGACGGACTCCCTTACATGGGACCGCACCCGGAATATCCGCACTGCTACTTCATTGAAGGCTACGGCGGGAACGGTACATGCTACAGTATGATTGCCGCTGAGCTGCTGGCGGATACGCTGGCCGGCAAGACGCGGCCGGAGCTTGAGCTGTTCTCTCTGACCCGTTCGGCGAAGCCTACGCCATCTCCGGCGATCCAGCCGTAGAACAACTAAAGGGATGCCCGCACAGTCTGTTGGCTGCGGGGCATCCCTTATCTCTTGTGTATGATAATATTATGAAATCATATTATTGCGCTTTGACAAACGCAGCAGACTTAACCCCTGCCTCACGTCCGAAAATAATAATCTCAGCAACCGAGTTCCCGCCGATGCGGTTCTCACCGTGCAGCCCGCCGACCACTTCACCGGCTGCGAACAGGCCGGTAATCGGCTTGCCATCCTTGTCCAGAACCTCTGTGTTCGTGTTGATGACTACGCCACCCATCGTGTAGTGAATCCCAGGGCCGATCTGAATCGCATAGAATGGCGCGCCGGACAGATCGTTGTCCATCCCGGTCGTTCTGCCGAAGTCTTCATCCGATTTGCTCTTCACTGCACTATTCCATGTATCCACTGTAGTCTTCAATTCAGCGGCCGGAACCTTCATCTGCTCAGCCAGTGCCTCAATCGTGTCTGCCGTCTTGACTACGCCCATCTTAATGTATTGATCCACCGCTTTGACCCGCGATTTCACGCCGGAATCGAAGACCAGATAAGCGGATTTCTCAGGAAGCTTATTAATGGAAGCTGTTACTTTGTCACGGGTATCCATTTCATTGCCGAAGCGCTTGCCTTCTGCCGAGACGAGAATCGCCCCTTCGCCCCGCACCGCTTCGCCGATCAGGTAGGATTTCTCCTGTTGTACAGTCGGGTGAACCTGGATCTGATCGAGATCAACTGTTGTTCCGCCAACCTTCTCAATCATCGCAATGCCGTCGCCGGTGCTGCCCACCTGATTGGTCGTTACCAGTCCTTGCAAATCCGGGCGAACCTTGGCGATCAGCTCCTTGTTGGCACCGAAGCCGCCGGTGGCGACAATAACGGCTGAAGCCGAAATGACTTTCTCATCCTTCTGATTGAACAGCGCCTTCACGCCGTTCACCTTACCGTCCTGCATAGTCAGTTCCTTCACATCCGCATTGACGAACAACGGGATCCCTTGTTCCTGAACATTGCGGACCAGTCCGGCTACGAGATATTGTCCGACCGCAGAGCCGTCTTCAGGACGGTGGGTCCGCTTCTCTTTCATACCGCCGGTAATTGTAAGGTTATTCAGACGGATACCGATCGAATCCAGCCAATCAATCGCACCTGCGGAGTTGTCTACGAAGTACCGGAGCAACTCCTTGTTGTTCGTATCATGTCCGCCCTTAAGCGTCTCATCATAGAACAGGTCATTGCTGTCCTCGATCCCCTGCTCCTTCTGGAACTTCGTCTGCGAGGCATTCATCCCGGAGGAGGATTTGGTCGTATTGCCGCCGGCTACCGGCATTTTCTCCAGAATGACCGGGTTCATGCCGGCTGCCTTGGCCTCCAGTGCCGCAGACATTCCCGCGCCGCCAGCGCCGACAATGACGATATCATATTTATCTTTTAACTGGTCATACGGTGTATAGCTGGCTTCAGATGCTCCGGATACGGCTTCTGCTGTCTCTTTAGGTGCCGCGGTTGCTGCGGGCTCTGTAGCTGCCCGCTCAGTAGTCGTGCTGCCAGCTCCCTGGCTCTCATTCTTGCTGCCGCCCGCATTGTTATTCCCGCAGCCAGCGATCACCAGCATCACCGACAGGACGAGGATGAGCACCGCTGTTACTCTCTTATTCATTGTGACTGCCCCCTTGTGCATATTTTCACAATTATCATAGCGGCAATGAGGCAGGTCTTGGAAGCTTCCGTAAATAATTAAAGAGTTTTGTAACTAAAGTAAGTGACTTAATTCAGGCGTACCAAGAGAAGCGGATGCCGGGAAGGTCAGGTCCGGATCACAGATTCCCCTCCTCCTTCACCTCATAGGGCACGTCCACAATGAAATGCGCTCCCGTGCCGCAGCCGGAGGCAAGCTCAATATGGCCGTTTAGCTTGTCTACGCTTTTCTTAACCAGATAGAGTCCGATGCCCCGGTGCTCTCCCTTGGAGGAGAAGCCCTGGATGAAGATCTTATCCTTCTGCCCCGCCGGAATTCCCGGACCGTTGTCGCTGACCTCACATAACAGCCGCCCTTCTTCATATTGAAAAGCCAGCTCCACCCGCTTCACGCTCTGCTCTCGCTCCGCGCCCAGCGTCTCCAGCGCATTGTCCAGCAGGTTGCCGGCGATGGTAATCAGCTCATGGATCACCTGCGGATCGGCGGGCTCCGGCAAATAGCTCTCCTCCGTCAGCAGCAGCTCAATGCCTGCCTCACGCGCCCGGCTAAGCTTGCCCAGAAGGAAACCAGCCATCACCGGGTCCTTGATCTGTCTTGTAATCGACCCGATCTCCTTCTGGTAGTTGCTGACCGTTCCCAGGATATACTGCTGCAGCTCATCATACAGGCCCATATGGGTCATGCCCATAATGACATGCAGCTTGTTCATGAACTCATGGGCACCGGACCGCAGCGCCTCGGCATAGACCGAGACACCCGACAGCTTCTCGGCCAGCACCGTCAGCTCGGTCTCATCACGGAAGGTGGCAATCGCCCCGGCAATCTGGCCGTTGACCCGCACCGGCAGGCTGTTCACCAGCAGCGAGCTGTCTCCCAGCACCAGCTCCTGGTCCCGGATCTCCTCCCCCTGGGCCAGCACCCGCTCCAGCCGCAGCTCCGGCCAATATTCGGCAATCTGCCGGTTCAGAGCCGGGCCGCCCATGCCCGCTCCCTTCAGCAGACGTTGGGCCTCCCGGTTAACAATGGTGATCCGCGCCTCCTGGTCAACGGCGATAATCCCTTCGCGCGTAGATTCAAGCATGGCGCTGCGCTCCTGGAGCAGCTTGGAGATATCCTCCGGCTCCATCCCGAAGACCATCCGTTTAATCTGCATTCCCAGGATGAACGCGCCTCCGGCTCCAAGCAGGGCTCCAGAGACCAGAATCGCAATAATTGTCCATTCATTCAGGCGGACGAGACGCTCAACCCGCTCCAGGGAGAGACCGGCAATCACAACTCCGACCTGATGGCCCCTGTTGTTATAGACGGGCACGAAGGCGCGCAGCGATCTGCCCAGCGGGCCGGCCCCCTCGGAGATACTCTCCCCGCCATGCAGGGATACCTCCTGCCCGCCTCCGGCGAACGGTAGCCCGACCAGCGACACGTCCGGGTGGGAATAACGGATTCCCTTCATATCGGTAACGACCACGAACATAATATCGTTGCGGCGCGCAATCCTTGAGGTGTAGTCCTGAATCCCCTTACTGTTCCCTTCACTCAGCCCCTCCGGGACCAGCGGGATCAGGGCAATGGTGCGGGCAATGGTAATCGCCTTATCCTCCAGCGCCTGCCGGGTCTGCGGAATAATCTGATTGCGGAAGATAACATACAGGAGCAGCAGAACCAGCAGCACCACGGCCGAGACCATCACGGCAACCATGGTGCGGAGGCTGAAGCTTTTTTTCTTGGCCAACGGGGTACACCTTCCCTTATCTCTGCATAATACCGAACTATATGGGTTACAGGCGGATTTGTAAAGTAAACTCACCCTGCCGGATTCCCGCCGCATAAGAGGGATGGATCCCTCACATTGCATAAGCTTCCGCAGGAATGAAGCAAGCCCAGCTCTGCTGCCGGAAGACAGGAGTGCTGGGCTTAAGTGGTATAAATGAACTATTCTTTTTTCTTCGCCTGGTCCAGAGCCTGGGTTACCGCTTCGATAATACCTCCGCTGGAGCCGGAGGCCCCGGAGAGGGCGTCCACGCCTTCGGTGGTCTGCTTTTCGATAATCTCAGGAATCGTGTTCTCCACAGCCGCATCGATCATAGCCTGCGTCTCCTTGTGCTCCTCCACGGTAATGGCCTCGATCTTCTCATCCTTGATTTCCACCGCTACCTTGATGTCGCTCTTGACGCCCTTGCCTGTTCCATCATACGTTCCGTCCACATACTGACCGGAAGACGAAGAGCATCCCGCTGCCAGTATACTCACTGCGGCAACTGCCGGAATCAGCATCGTTCTCATCCACTTTTGCATTATTGACTCCTCCTGGAAATTCTATTTCTTCAGCGTCTTCACAGCTTCATCTGCTGCGATCCGTCCGAAGGTGATGATGTCTGCCAGGGCATTCCCGCCCAGACGGTTCGCGCCATGAACCCCGCCGGTAACCTCGCCTGCTGCATACAGCCCTGCGATAACCTGGTCATTAGTGTCCAGCACCTGAGCCTGCGGATTAATCGCTACGCCGCCCATTGTATGGTGAATCCCAGGTGTTATCTGAATTGCATAGTACTTGCCTTGTTCAAAAGAAAGCTCCAGATCCGGCCGTTCAAACTCGGTATCCTTGCCGGAAGCCACGAAGCCGTTGTAGGTCTTCAGCGTCTCGGACAGCACAGCCGGGTCCAGATCAATCTGCGCAGCTAATTCTTCAGGAGTCGCGCCTTCTTTTACCAGATCCATTCCAAAGTAAACCTCAGTCGCCTTCAGATTCGAACGCAGCTCATCATTGAAGATCAGGTAAGCCACCTTGCCCGGCTGGGCCAGGATGTTCTGGGACACGACATCGCGGGTCAGCAGCTCATTCGTGAACCGTTTGCCGTCGGTGTTGACCAGAATGGCCCCGTCTCCGCGCACGCCTTCGGTGATCAGCACGCCTTGACCCGGGATCGTGGTCGGATGAATCTGGATTTCCTTCATGTCTACAAGCTTCGCACCGATCTTCTCAGCCATCGTGGTGCCGTCACCGGTTGCCCCCGGGTGGTTGGTGGTGGAGAAGCCTTCAAGCTGCGGCTGGTAGCCCTTGATCATGTCCATATTGGCTCCGAAGCCGCCGGCGGCCAGAATCACGGATTTGGCGTTGATTGTATACTCCTTGCCTTCCTTGTCGGTCACCTTCACTCCGGTAACAACACCTTCATCATTCTTGACGATCTCTTTGGCGGTCGTCTGCATTCTTACGTCAATCTTCTCATCCTGCAGCTTCTTCTTCAGCGCAACGACGATGAAATTCCCGGCCGCCTCGCCGCCCTTCGGACGGTGAATCCGGTTCACGCTGGCTCCGCCTGCGCGTCCCACTTCCGACAGCTCTGCGCCGTTCTCCTTCAGCCACTCGACCGAAGCCGCTGCGTTATTCGTCAGCGTTCTGACCAGATCCGGGTTGTTCAGGTTTTTGCCGCCCTTCATGGTATCCTCGAAATGCAGCTCAGGACTGTCTTTAATCCCTGCAGCCTCCTGATAAGGCGTCCCTGCCGCATTCAGTCCGCCTTCCGCACGGACGGTGTTGCCGCCCAGCATCGGCATTTTCTCAATCAGAATGACCTTGGCTCCCTGGCTATGTGCTTCAAGCGCTGCGGTCATCCCTGCTCCGCCGCCCCCGATAATAACGATGTCCGTAGACTCCCCTTTGTCACTGTTACAAGCAGGCAGCACCAGCAGACTTGCCAGCAGCAACCCCTTGCCCAGCAGACTTGCCCATCTCTTTCTGTTCATTCAAGCTCTCCTCCAATTGTGTTTGTGCATATTTTCACAATTATCATAACCTGAATGCTGCTGCGCTTGAATATTTAGTAATTAAAGAAATGGTTAATGTAAATAAAGTAAGCACATTTGCCTTGAATACGTCTGAAGTTCTATAATTAGTTCACACATCCGTATCATTAGGAGGAACAGAATCTATGGAAAAGAGCAACAAGTACATGCTTGCCGGCGCTATTCTGGCCGCAGCGGGTGTCTCCCTCATGACCTACACCGCAAGCCGCTACACTTCGTTCAGGAGCATGGTTGCCCGGACCCTCCGCCTGGAGGATATCGCCGCACTGGAAATTACCCGGCTGTCTTCTGTTCCCGGTGAACAGAAGGACATTGTAGTCACCGACCCGGAGGAAATTAAGCGGATCTATGATGATTTCTCCGGCGTCCGCCTGATGAAATCTGCCCGCAATGTCAGCACAGGCAGCAAACACAGCTATTATATTACCATCGTTCAGGCCGACCGCAAGCAGCGGTTCGACATCATCCTGAAGGGTGACCAGCACATGATTATCTACGACAATGATATGAATAACCCGCACCTGGCAGCCTACAAAATCATCAACACGTTCCAGCCGCTGGCGCTGCAGCAGGTATTCGCTTGACCCTGTAAGTGCAGCAACGTGCAAGAAGTGAAATGGAGTCATGGTCCGCTTAACGCAGCCGTGACTCCATTCGTTTAAAGGACCGTCCGTTTATTCGTAGAGCTTCCCGGCATAGAAGAGCGTCGCTATGAAGTGCCAGTCAATCTCCTTCGGCATCGGCAGATTCATATTTTCATAATAACCGTCCATATCTTGGGCCCACGACTGAATGCCCTCCAGCAAGCTCTCCACGCTGCCATTCTCCCATTCCTGCGGATGGGTTCTGTAATCCTTGGCCAGCAAGCCCAAAAAGGCTGTGAATTCTTCTCTGTTGCCTACCTTCTTCAGTTCCTCATGCAGCTCCATTACTCTCCCTCCATGCCAGCTTAAGGCCGCTTAGATATATTTGCTGATCAACTGGTGTCCCTCAGGCTTCACCTTGTACATATACACCGGTCTGCCGACCGCCCCGTAGCTCAGCTCCATCTCCAGAATGCCCGCCTCGGTCAGAAAAGCCAGATATTTGCGCACCGAGATCCGCGAAATCGGCGCATGGCTGCTGATATCCTCCGTGGAGAAGACCGGACTCTGCAGCTCATGAATTGTGTTCCAGATACTCTCCAGCGTGCCTTCGGCCAGCCCCTTGGGCAGCGGCAGCACCGCCGGCTTGTCCTTCTCCGCCCCCTGCGAATGACGCAGCAGCTTATCGAGCTGCTCCTGGCTGAGATGCTCCTTGTGCATCAGCTTATAATCCTCACGGTACGCCGACAGCGCCGCATGGAAGCGGGCGAACTCAAACGGCTTGATCAGATAATCCACCGCCCCGTTCTGCAGCGCCTTGCGGATGCTCGCATTGTCGCTGGCCGCCGAGATCACGATAATATCCACCTTGCTCCCCTGCTCCCGCAGGGTAGAGAGCAGCTGCAGCCCGCTCGTATGCGGCATATAAATATCCAGCAGCATCAGGTCCACCCGCTGCTTCTCCAGCATCGTCACCGCTTCATCCCCTGTAGCGGCCCAGCCCGCATACTCGAAGCCCGGCACCTGCTCCAGATAATGGCGGTTGAACTTCGCCACCATCGGGTCATCCTCTACGATCAACACTCTAATGTTCATGGGTTCTCCTTGTCTTACTGAATCATTCCTAAGGTTCGCTTAATAGAATTCTCCACAGGATACGGAGTCTCCTCCGGCAACAGATCTGTCCTGAATTTCCCTGCTCGTATTGCTCCTCTGGTATCGGCTACGTAATCTGTTATGTCATGGATTTCAACCATCCATTTGTGAATATAATTGTGCACCATCCCGCCTCTCAGGCCTAACTGGACGGCTCTCCGCGGCAATTTATTCCCATAGATATCTCTATCGGGGTCCCATTGGCATCTCACTTGGGAAGCCTGTAACTTCGTCTGCCATTCCTTCCGGGAAGCATACAGGTCACGATCATAGGAGGACAGAACGACCTGTGACAAAATATAATCGAAGCCCTCTCTAGTAATATCAATCGCCAAGATCCGCTCCTGATCTGTTTTGGTCGCCCACCCCGACCGGTACATCATCCATAAGAAAGAAGGCTTGATCCAGGTCATTCTATCGATTTTAAAAGAAGGCCCGAATTGCCCAAGCTCTACTGCCTCATCTGCAATTTTGTGATTATAAGCCTGATACACGCGGACCGTTTGTTTATTGTAATGGGCCATGATGATTTTGTCCCCTGCGTCTGCCGTCCGTTCCAGTTGCTGTAGCGCATTGGTTCGGATGATTTCATTGTCAGACCCGGCAAGGAGCTTTAATTTACGTCTGGCCTCGCCCGTGCCAATGTCACCAAGCGCCCAGATACATTTTACCGCTAATGCATAGGAATCGTCATAGTCTAAATAGTCAAGAGGTGTGATTGCCGTCTGGTACAGGGATTCAATGCTGGCAGGCGACCTCAGCTTCTGCAGAATCATCGCTATATGCTCATGCTGAACATGCCAATCCGCCCCGATCAATTTACAGAGGATGTCCACGTAATCTGTAGTGAAGAGATCAAACGAGAATCCGATGAATAAGGAATATTCGACCTCTTCAGCTCTTTTCCCCGTATAAGCCTCGCCCAACAGCTTCAGCATATAGTTCGGATTCTGCACAACATCCACCGTGAAGGATTGTAAGAAATCAGCCTTGGAGATCGACCCGCTCATTAGTTGTTCAATTAAATGTTGCTCAGCAATTGTCATTTGAATGATTGCCCCCGTAATTATCTAAAATCAACAAAATGCCTGCGGCATCGCCATCGTAGCCGGTTTTTCGGCCACATCCGGCCTCGCGGATACTCTAAGACACTTATTCCCAACTTTATACATAACTTTATCCACATCGGACGATAATCATAATTTCCTCAACAAAAAAAGCTCCAGCCTTTGGCAGAATGGTGTTATGGAGACAACATCACCCCAAAAGAGGAGCACCTGGAAATTACCCGAACAGCTCCGAAAAAGAAATTAAAATCCCAAAGATTCACCAACGAGGATAACCTTTATTCTCCCCGCTGTCTTACTCATTCTGGTTTCGACGATGTAAGAACAGATACAATCATCTGATTTACAATCTGCGCAGGCGCCATTGACCAGGCAGGGCGTTTTTTGCGGTGAATGAAGAAATGGGCTGGACGAACTTGAGCAACGGCTTGCATTAATGGGGGCGGCATAGGTTCTGGCTCTGATCACTGCGTCTTCAGCGGTCTTGCAGACCTTATTCATTCCAACGACAGCAACCACACTTCTCGGTCCAAAAGTAATCGCTGCCGCCCGGTTGCCCACACTGTCGATATTGACCAATATACCATCTTCGCTAACGGCGTTAAAGCTGGTTAAATAAGTGTCGCACAAAAGAGATTGGCGCATGAGGTCATAACGTTCCTCCATCGTTTGCGCTATATCACGATCAATGATGGTATAGCTGCCTTGGCGTACCCGTTCAAGAAGCCCAATGTCCTCAAGCGTGACGGACCCGCCCCATGATACCGAAGACTGTTCCGGAATAAGCGACAGTGCCTTTTCAGCAGCTTCTACAGCGCTATCACAGTAATAGGCCTCAAACTTTCTGCTTTGCAGACTTTTAATAACCTTGGTGGCTAACAGCCGGTTCCTTGCTTTGATTGAATCTTCTTTCGCTTGCACTCTACTTCCCCCATTCTGACGCAGGAAAAGGTGATTAAACTCCCTGTGTATTTATCATTACTATAGTAAAGTAAAAAGAAAAAGGATGTTGCACATGCAACGCAAAGCCGCTCAGAATAACTTAGAGTCCCTCTGTCAATCACGCTTATTTATGGGGATCTCCCCCAATGATATTCCCCAAATGCTTGAATGTCTGTCAGCCACACTGCAAGAATATGCAAAGGATGAAATGGTTGTCCGTGAGGGCGATTTCGTCGATGATGTCGGCATTATATTGCAGGGTACCGCTCAAAGTACGAAACTCAGTCCTGCAGGAAAACAAATTATTGTATCCCTCCATTACCCGGGCGGATATACCGCTGTTCTCACAGCAGCCAGCCGTGGACGAAGATGCCCAATGTCAGTAAAAGCCATAGAACCGCTTGAGGTGTTGTTTATTCCGATCCGAAACATATTGAGCCCTTGCACAAAGTTATGTATGGCACACGAACAATTACTTGGCAACCTGTTTGATAGCATTGCCGAACGTGCGTTAGAGCTGCATGACCGGAATGATTGTCTGATGATGCCGACTATTCGCGACAAGGTCCTGACTTATTTAACAAGAGTGAAGCGCGAAACCGGAACGGAGACTTTTAAGATTCCCTTTGACCGGGAAGCCATGGCCGAGTATCTGGACGTAGACCGCAGCGCCTTATCCCGAGAGCTGGCATGGATGAAGCGGGACGGCTTGATTGAGTTTAGTAAGAATGAATTTAGGCTGTTGCAAGAAGTAGCTACTCACAGTTCATCAGACTAGAGATTAAGTATCTCCTTCTACCGCATATGTTTTTATTACAACATTCTCCTCAAATACATAAATTCTTTCACATTCATTACATCTCCAAACATCGTAGCGAGGGGACTGTATAGTAACGGGGTCAATTAAGTCACCTGAATTAATAACATCGTCCCATTCTATATCAGTATAAACTATCAACTCTACGTCATTAAGTGCGCGTGAATTTGAAAGTATAGCACCACATTTACATTGGAATTTTGCCATCTGATCGCTCCAGTTCTGAAGAAAGCCTTGAGAGGCAAAATTCCAATCAAGGTGTAACTCCTTAGAATTGTTCATCTCCAACCTTAATTGCCCCGTATTCCAAAGGATCAAACCCTAATGGCCATACGGTGTTATCATCGAACAGCGCACCTTCTAAAAAGCAATCCTGTATTCTTTCGCACATCATATTAGCGCCCATCAATTTTGTATCTTTAAAATCAGTCTTCCATACATCAGCTCCGACTAAAATAGCGTTGTTTAAGTTAAATTGCTTAAGATAGCTCCTGTTAGCTTGGCGTTTGTAAGGTTGGAAGACTCCAAATTAGAATTTTCAAGTATCGCCACCATTAATAAAGCATTTGTTAAATTCGTTCTATTTATTTTTGCCTCTCAGCACCAAGTAAATTAGTTCCGATTAAACTTGTTCCGCATAAATTTTCTTTATTTAGCATAGCTCTATGTAGGTTTTGACTATCCAAGTTTGATTGTTCAAGTTGCCCACTGATAAAAAATCTTTAGTATCTCCTCAAGATTCCCCCGGCCGCCCACACCAGTAAAACATCCATCTTCTTTTTTACAATAAATCCCGTCATCATCCGTTCGCTCTATTCGTATTACATCCATCTGCTTAATCTCCACCTCTAATCCGTCAAGAGCAATTACAACATGTCACCCGGGATTGTCAATAGAGTTTATTCTAACCATTCTTGTAACCATCTTAAAATCTCCATTTATTATACTACTATTTGGTTTCCCTAAAATTTCCCTGAAACTTGATTCCAAGGAGCCCCTAGACCTCTGCTATTTTTGAACCTCAAGGTTCTTAGAGAATTAAGCAGGACTTATTAAGCATTTACCTAATAACACTTCTGCTTCATCCCCATTTGGTTTTAAGATTTAATGAAATAGCGTCTTTATTCATTTGTGGATTTAAATAGCCCATATACACAACATTATTAATTACATATTCACTCGCAATGTTGTTTGCGCCTACCAGTAAATCCCCTGTAAGTCTGCCAAGATATTTTCCAGTTATCATAACGATATCCACACTCTTTAAATACATTGAAAATTCAACATTTATAGAAAACATACGCTTCACCATCCTTTGTTTTTGTTGTCAAGGTGCCGGTACTTCATTTGATTCAAAGCAAACTCAAAACCTTCCCAAAATACCCATAGCCTTACGTAACCCAAAAAAGAAACCTTGAAAGGCATGAAGCCAATCAAGGTAGAAGCTTTTGAAAATTATTTTATATAGCCTGTCTTAATATTATCCACTTTTACATCAACAATAGTATCACGTTCGACACGTATGACTACCCAAAAATCTTTATCACAATTAGGACAACAGACATATCCTTCGCCTTTTGAACTTCCGTCCGGTGGTCTTTTCTGGTGCGGAGGCTTATACTGCCTTGTCGCCCATGTTAATGTATCCCCCAATTTGTAGGTGTCCAGATTCATCATGCCTATTTTAAATTCGGCTTTTGTATTAACAATCTCTCCACATCTAGGGCATTCTTCTTCAATTAATAGTAAATTATACATGTTCACCCCCTAATCTTTTAAAGGATTAAGCATTGGCACTTCAATCTGAAATAGAGTCTCTTGGCTGTAGTGTTAACATTAAGGAATTCATTGTGCTGATTAGTTCTAAAATAAGTCTTCCCGACACGAATAATATCCAAGGCTTTTTGTATCACTTTTTTCAACTGCGGCATCAAGAAACTATTATCCAACAAAAATTGGATTTCTTGATGTAGGATTATCCAACCTCTCTGAAGCCAAAATATCCCAAGCACTAATTTTTTAAGATTAATAATATTCTTCTTTTTTTAGATAAAAAGGATATCTAATAGTGATTTAGAATTTAGAATTTAAAATTATAAAATTTTATAATTCTTCAAGTGAGACAGCTTCTATTGAACTGCAATAAAATTCAATAAAATTGTAACCATCATATTCGCCATATCCACTATCATCATGAACATGATATCGTTGACTTGTCTCCCATCCTAACTCTTTTTTATCATGTACTATTAAACTTCTAGTCAAATAAAGATTTGTTATTTTTCTTATACTAAGTTCTGAAACATTAAAATATTTGATCTTCAATTTGAATCTCTGACCTGTATTAATAACTTGAACATGAAAGGAAAGAATTAATAAAGCTATACAATTTTCTTCATAATCATAGTCCACAACATAATCAATTCCGATCACTTCCTTAAATATCCAACCACCAAGGGCATTTAAATTTTTTGTAATATTGTCGAAATTTTTAATATTATTCAACTTATATTCCTTCCTCATTGATCAACAAACTTAATCTTGTTTGTTTCCACATCTATTACGCCTTCTCTCATCTTGCCTGTAGAAGAGTCCTTAAAATATTTTATTTCGGTTTTGATACTTTTTCCAGCATCCTGATAAATAAATTCATGCATATGTGGAATGCCCAGCAGTTGTTTGAGGATCTCGTCGCTCAGTGTCAAGAAGCTGGAATCCTGGGCGGAACTCATGTCGCCATCGACAGCGCAGCCATTCACGCCTACGAGAAAAAAGAACCCAAGCGAAAAAGCGAACTCACGGGCAATTCCAACTGGGGAGTTAAACTCGATACGTTTAGCAACAAAGTGAAGTGGTTTGGCTATAAGCTGCATCTGGCCGTCGATGCCAAAAGTGAACTTCCTCTGGCACTCCAGGTGCCCCCTGCCCATGTGAACGACGCAGACGAAGGGCCTGCGCTCATCACGCTTGTTGCTGCGAAATTCAAAGTGAAATTCTTCATGCTGGATGCGGGCTATGACCAAATGAAAAATTACGAGACGGCCCGCAGAGTCGAGGCACAAGCCATTATTCCACTGAATCCACGAAATGAAAAGGAACCCCCTGTAGGCATTACAAGTAAAGGGACACCTTGCTGTTCGATGGGGGTTCCAATGACGTATTGGGGACAGGAAAAGGAACGTTTGAAGTTTCGTTGTCCGCATGCAACTGGGAAAGTGGATTGTCCTTTAGGCATGGCGGCTTGTTCCACATCCAATTATGGGATGGTAGTCAAGGTCGACACTCAGCAAGACCTTCGCCGCTATGCGATGCCGCACCGGGAAAGTCGGGGCTGGAAGGAACTTTACAACAAACGAACCAGTGTAGAACGCTGTAACTCTCGAATGAAGACCTATCTCACTGCAGACCAATTGCATGTTTGGGGCGTTCAGAAAGTCACGACTCACCAATATATGAATGCCATTGTGCTCCTTGCTTCTGCACTCGCTGTATTGAGACAAAGAGTCGTAACTGCTGCTTAAAATATAGCCGTTTTTCAAATTCTGCCCGTCTGTCCATTTTTGATCTTCTTTTCTCAAAACCTAAATTTAACATGCAGTATAGCCTAATCTTTTTCCTGAAAATGAATTATGCAAAATGCTCAGGTATAAATTTGAAGATTCTTGTACGTGCAACCGAAATAAAGAATTTATTTTTAGTAATGAATGGGTTATATTTGTTATTTATTAAATATTTGATTCTTTCCGCATTGCGAGCCCTCAAATATACTATCTTTCCTCTTGGCACCGAAGTGAATCACAGCTTACTAATCTCCTACCTATTAAATCGTCAGCGTTATATTCGCCTGGCTCTAATTGTATAGTCATGGATTCTGTAGGACTAATGTACTCATTCTTATTGACCAACGCTACTCCCTTCACTAAATAGGATTTAGAATTATCGGTTTCATCATGTAGAAATTCTCCTTCAAGGTTTCCATTTGGTTTTCCTTCAATGGCAACTATGTTGGCAACCTTGATAAAGAACGCTGTTCTGACCTCAATTGAAAACATTTTCTCACCTCGTCATTTCCCCAGTTCATTTAACTCTTGTGTCATTTTTCTCAATCTATCAATTGTCGCCCTTGTTTCAACATTTGGAATCCCATACGATTTCCTGTACTTTATGAGCTTTTCAGCGGCTTCAATTTCTACGGTAAGTACTGTTTTTGGTGTTTGGTCTGGTATTTTGCCTGCTCTGTATTGTGCAGTATGAATGAATTCTTCAAATACAGCAGAAGTCGTTGGATTCTGCCTTAATTGTATTGTCTTCTCATTCCAAGTGACAGCCTCTGCACCACGATAATCTAAATATCTTATTGCCTCTTCGGACTGGTCAATAACCCCTCCTTGTTTTTCAAATGCCTTTTTCATCCTATCAAATTTTACAGGGTCTATAGAGCCAGATGAATACCCAGAACTTCTTGTAAGGCCTTCACTTCCCCCCTCAGCCTGCATCCTAAGATTAACCGAATTAGCCGCCTTAACCTCATCATTCGTCAGAGTGGTTGGAATACCTTGTCTTCTCAGTTTACTATATAGCCCGTTAGGGCCGCTCGACAACATCTCCTGAACTGTCTGATAGCCTACCCCTGAGCTTGATTGCTGAACTGCTTTCTGGACCGCCTTGGTTCCGGCTATTTCTGCAGCATCCTTTATCACAGCTGTCGTAAGAGCTTTTCCGCTTAATTTCGCTGCTACTTTTTCTGCTACTTTCCCCGTAAATTGGACGGCGCCTTTAGCACTGGCTTTTATAGCTGCGCCTCCACCCAGTGTAACTACATTGAATAGCAAGCTTGCAGAACCTGCAGTTCTTTCCAGAAACGTATTATCTTTACCGAAAGCCATCTTAACATCATCGAGAATCACTAGGTTTGCGGTATTAATTAATAAGTTCTTCGTTCCATTCTTAATTGTGTTAAACATAGATCCTCCGCCTGAGTTCTTTGCAGAAGACTTAACAGGGGCAGGGGTTTTCTTATTAGCTGCTTGGGCGGCTTGTTCCTCTTTCTTCGCTTTGTTTAGCGCTGTGGCTAAATTAGTGTTCTGCTTCTCCAGCTTGGACATTGCAGCCGCCGCTGCACTTCCTGCAGCTGATGGACGTGAACTACTAGTTGAACTACTGGTTGATGTAGCCGGCTTTGCTTTCACTGTAACAGTTGGAGCTGCCTTCGTATTATTTGTAGACTTCGACGGAGCTGCTTGTGTTGATTTCTGTGCAGGCTTCGTTGATGCAGGCTTCGCTGGTGCTGGCGGCGTTGGTTTTGGAGCCGGTGTAGATGCCTTCTGCTTGGCCAGATACAGATGCTCCTGGCGCTCCATAGCAGCCTCGTTCCGGTTGAGCTGGCTCTGGACGGAGCTTGCCGTTGCCTTGTGCCCAGTCGGATCGATATACTGGATCGGATCATTATTCGCATAAGTATACAGATTTAGACTGAGCGGATTATTATCTTCACCCCAATAGCTGTCCTCTGACAGGAAACGCCCGATGTACGGATCGTAGTAACGTGCCCGCAGGTAGTACAGCCCTGTCTCTCCATCATAATACTCTCCTGCATAACGAATGGATTCTGAATAGGTCTCGATGCTAAGAACCGGATTACCAAAGACATCATAGTCATATTGGTTCTGCACTTCTCCGACAGATGTTACGGTCTGCACAACATCTCCATGTCCATTGTACAAATAGTAGCTGTACGCCTGGGCTTGATTCATTCTAGCAATGTAGTTAATCCCCCGAATGTACCGGACATTGAACTTGCTGCTTTCGTCCACTTCCAGGATGACGTGCTGACGGTCATATACATAATTCGTTTCCTCTGCTACATTCCCTTTCTTTGCGTTGCTTACTGTTTTCTTCACCCGTAAGCCGTCACCATTATAAACATAATCTACGGTTGTCCGGTCTCCCGCTTTCACCTTGACAGCTTTCGTTAAACGGTTGAACCCGTCATAGGTTTGAGTTACTTTTTCGATGAGACTGTTAATTTCTTTAGTCTGTGCCTCGTAAGTATCTCCCCCGGTAGCTTGGTGCATCGCTGTTGTATGAGGCTGGATATAGGCTGTCCGTTGGCTAAGCTCGTTGCCATTCTTATCGAAAAGGTAATCTACTGTTTTGAGCAGTAGCTCCTTACCTGTAGTATCGCTCATCCGCTCTTCAAGCTTCACTAACTGATTGCTGGAAGAATACAGATATTCACTCTTCTTCAGTTTATACTGAAGCGCTTGTTTGGTATCCGGGAAGATATAACTGCTAGGCTGCAGCGAGTTATAGGTCTCCAGCATAGACTGCCGGTTCCCTGCACCGTCATATGCATAGACTGTAGTCTTCCCCGGTGCCTCGATCTGCTTGATACGGCCTGCTTCATCGTAGCTGTACGCAGTCGTTCCGAAACTATCTTTCTTGGAAATCTGCCGCCCAGCGTCATCATAGGTATAACGATAACTGGACATTTCAGAACCGTTGGCCCGTTTGTTTATTAAGGTTAGCAGGCGATTGTTCAGATCATAGGTGTAGACCTCTTTAAGGCCATCTTCATACTGTACCATTGTCCGGTTGCCATTCTTGTCATAAGAATAGGTAGTTTCTTTACCGTCATAGACAACACGGTCCATCCTGCTGGATTTGTCGTAATGATAAGTAGTGGTGAAGCCCAACGTATCTGTCACTGACTCCACATTACCTATCACATCATACGTATAGAGGAGCTGAACCTTACTGTCTTTCATGATTTGGAGCAGCTGATTCTCAGAATTATAGGTATAGCCATACGTTCCGCTCTCATCAATCATGCGAGTCCGGTTGCCAGCCTCGTCATAGCTATATCTAATTCTGTCCCCTGTCTCCAGCACTTTCATCTCGGTTAACAGATTCAGACTATTGTAAGAATATAATGTATTATTCCCCTGATGGTCGATCATACGCTGTTTATTTAGTGCCAGATCATAGGTGTAACTGATGGTTGCATTACCGGCATCTGTCACAGATAGCAGCATCCCATAGGATACATAGCGGTATTGGGTAACTTTACCCCGTCCATCTTTCATGGACTGCTTGTTTCCCATACGGTCATAGCTATAGCTGACCTCTACACCCAGCGCATCAGTAACCTTAGTCAGACGTCCAGCATTATCATATTCATAACGAATAGTGCTTCCTAGAGCATCCGTTTTTTGAATAAGGTTGCCATAAATATTGTACTGATAGGCCGTTGTGAATTTACTTGTTCCATTCTTACCAGCCAAGACCGGATCGACAGCAGCAGTCACACGATTGCCCAGATCATAATGATATATCGTTCCATACCGGGACTCATCGCTCTCTCCTGCTGCATAACCTTTAGCATCAATGCTCTTAACCATGTTGCTGTTTGCATCATAAATTTTCTTGCCGACCACTGTACCATATGGGTCAATGGTAAGAGATAGCCTGTTTAATTTGTCATAGGTATATGACATAGTGTAGCCCTTGGCATTAGTATCTGAAATTTTATTTCCGGCCAGATCATAAGCTGTTGTAAACTTGTTACCTTCCGGATCAGTAACTACCGTAACCCGGTTCACAGCATCATACTGATACTGTGTTACATATCCTCTCTCATCTTTATCTGAAATTTTATTCCCAGCAGCATCATAGCTGTATTTTCTTACGATCTCTTTAGAACCTTGAGTACGACTCACCCTCTCCACACGATTCATAGCATCGTAGGTATAATTTACGGTGTATTCCTTTCGGTTAGCCGAATCAGAGGGCAAGAATCCGTTTGCTCTAGGGTCTGTTTCCTGAATTTTGTTGCCAAGCACGTCATAGCTGTACGTTGTAACCTGCATGATTTTGTTCGGATAGGAAGAATCAAGTAGCTCAGCCAGATTAGGCAGAGTGGAATACCCTTCAAGGGTTGCCTTATCCAGCCACCCTATCCGCTTCACCATCCGGTTCTGGGAATCGTACTCATACTGCTCGACATCTGTTAGATCGGCATCTCTTAACTTTTCTGATTTAATAAGATTTCCATTTTTATCATACTCCATCGAAGAGCTTGCGCCGCTGTTGTCTGTGCTGCCTTTGAGCAAATTGTTATCATAATAGATATAAGTAGTTTCCCGGCTTCCAGCATCCTCTTTTGATCCTGATAAAAGCTTCTTAGTCATATTTCCGGCCGCATCATACTGGAAGCTCTCCACTGCATAAATCACGTTCTTACTTTCATCGAGTGCAAGCGGAGATTTCTTTTCAATGAGCCTGTTACCGGCATCATAATTGAAGATGGTTATACTGCCAGCTTGATCTTTTACCGACACCAGATTCCCGTTAAGATCATATTTGTTCTCAACGGTATTCCCATATGGGTCTTTTACAACCTTTTCTTTGCCAAATGCAGTGTAACTGGTAGTAGTTATTGCTCTAAGCGCATTGGTCTCCGAAGTCTTCCTGCCCAGTTTGTCAAAGGTATACTTAAACACTGCACCATCTGCATAAATAATTTCCCCGGGTGTTCCGTCAGGATTGACTTCATATGAAGTCGTGCTCCCCCGTTCATCCGTTCGTGCCAGCAAATGATTCAGCACATTATATTCATACAGCTTACTGCCGCCCAGAACATTGGTTTCTTTAATTAGCCGGCCAAGTCCATCGTACAGATAGATTGTACCTTTGGAAGAACCGATATTACCAGTGTACCTAAGACCATCTACTTTTTTAGTCATCTGTCCTTTAGCATCATACTGCATGTACTCAAGGACTTTGCCTTCAGGCGACAATGTGGATAGTCTGCGGTTCATCTTGTCATACGTATAAGAAGTTCCCTTCATACTCAAAACCTGATTAGGATTATCCAACTCTTTGTTGTATTGATTAGGTGCGATTTCCCGAATCAGATTACCGCTTAAGTCATAGATGTATCGTGTTACAGCCAATCCGCCGTCTGCAGCGGGCAGACTTTTACGCAGCACACGATCAAGTGAATCATACTCATAGCGGGTTTGCATTCCAATGGAATTGGTCTCGGTTAGTACATTGCCCGCATCATCATATTGATATAGCGTTGAACCCTTAACGGCATCCGTCTTCTTCATTAGCTGCTTATCATAATTGAATTCAAATAAGGTTGTATTTCCCTTAGCATCACTCTGGCTTAACACTTGATCATTTTTCGAATAGGTATAGGTTGTCGCCGCCTCTAGACGGTCCACGTATTCATTGTCGAACACAGCACCCGGCAAAAAACCAGCACTGATGTCCGTAGTCTTAACCAGCACAGCACTTTTGGTAAGCCGTGATCTGGAGTCATAGCTGTTCCTTGTGACATCGTAGTTATTGTCGCTAATCTTTTGATAAGTTGTTACGATATTCCCGGCCCGGTCATAATCCTGCTTACTCTCTCTGCCGAACGGTCCTGTAACCTGAATCACTCTTCCGCCTTTATCATAGATCTGCTGAGTAAGATCCCCTATGCTATATAAGTTGAACTAAAGGAATTCATTTCCACACCGTCGAATAAAAGAGTATAACCTAAAAGCGA
>NZ_JAIEUI010000036.1 GCF_022234545.1 Paenibacillus piscarius | reverse complement strand
CCTCCTATATCTAGTCTACATTTTTGTGGGGGAGGACTCCAACTTCTTTAGGGGGCTGTGGAGCATTCGCCCCGCTCACCCTCGTAACTGCACATTGTATGTTGTTTTCGGCATACATTCGGCCGCTCACCCTCGCAGTTGTACATTGTATGCTGTTTTCGGCATACATTCTCCACGCTCACCCCCGCAGCCGCACATTGTATGTTGTTTTCCACATACATTCGACCCACGCGCCGCCACACCGCTCAATGTGTTTTGTTTTTGCGCCTACATCCGCGCACCAAAACAGCCCCCGCAACTAACACGGGGGCTGTACGATACTGCGGCGCAACAGCAGAATTACTTCTTCTCTGCCGGCTGTTTGACGAAGGCGGCGGCTTTGGCCAGCACCTCGTCTTCGGACGGGCCGCTGATATAGCGGCCGTTGATGTAGACAAACGGGCGTTTGCCGCACGGGCCGCAGTAGGAGATGCAGCCTGTCTTAATCTCGGCGTCCGGCGCCATCTTCAGCAGCTTGGGTACGATGCTTTTCATTTTGATATGATTGCACTCGTCACAGATTCTAATATCGTTAGCCATGAAGCAACCCTTCTTTATGTCCGTAAAATACGGGCGAATCCATTAATGATCGCCATGATTTCCTTTAGACGGATTAGTAATCACGAAGCCTTCTTCGGGGAAATAGAGATAATCGATCTTCACGCCATCCAGCAGCGGCTGGTCCTTGTCCAGGATCACATCGATTTCCTTGTCGGTGGAGATTACTACATCGTTCTCCTTAGGCGTGTCCAGATCCAGGCCGTAGTGGGCATGGTCGCCATGCGCATGTGTAATCGCTACACGCAGTTTAAGCTCGCTGTTGCCTTCCAGCTCCATCGTTTTCTTTATCACTTTAGCCGCGTTGCGGGTAATTTTGACGTTCATCCTGTTCCATCTCCCAAGCATCTATAGTTTAAATACTCAATAATTCATTTTAAGGAATCGCGGCGGATAAAGCAACCATTAGCTATAGATCCAACCTAAATCCGCGGTGTTCTGCTATAAGAAAAGTTCGCTAAAACGTCATCTTCCCTGCTTCACCGCCGCATATTTGCGGTCCATCCGCGCGGTGAACCAGCCCATCAGCAGCATCGTTACGCCGATGTCGTCAATCGGAACGAATGGCATGACATCCGGCAGCACCCAGTACAGCAACGCCGGAACGGTGAACAGCAGCTTATCGCCCAAGGCAACATTAGGAGAAACAAGATAGCGCCAGGAGCTGCGGAAGATATGCGACCATTGTTTGAGCGACAACAGTTTTCTGAATTTCACGGGTAGCCCTCCCTGCTGTGTAAATAAAATCACCCCAGAACATCTAAAAAGGGCACGGCCGCTCAACACCTGTCGAAGGATAGCGGCCGCACCCTTTGCTGTAGTTTACGCAAATGTGCAGGAAACGTTTCAGTTTTAAGCTAAAATTTGATCAATCTCGTCACCATAATACATGCTTAATCGACATCCTACTCGGTCACCTTCACATCGTCGATCCGTGCAGTGCTGGAGTGCATACGCAGGCCGATTTTGCCTCCGGCCGGCTGCGCCTCCGGATCGGTCCATTGGAGCAGCTGCACGCCGCCCGAGTATGCTGTAATCGTATTGCCGCTGACGCTCACCTTCAGCTCTGTCCACTGGCCGGGCGTAACCGGAGTATTCGTGCTGCTGACCATGGTAAGCGTACCGGCTGTTTTTTTGAACAATTCTGCCTTGTCGCCTGAATCATTCAGCCGGAACATATAGTAATTGGACGCGTCCGCATAGCGGAAGAGCAGACCCACATTGCCGAAGGCATTGAGCAGCTTAACCCGGGCAGAATACGTGTAATTCCTCCAGGCCGCATCCCCTGTAAAAGCAAGGGCCTCACCGCTCCCCGAATTCTGCGATAACGAGCGGGTTCCATCTTCCGTCACGCTCCAGGCTCCCCCGGAGGTCGTCCATCCGCTGAAATCATTATCCTCGAAATTGTCCTGAAACAGCACAGCAGGCGGTGTAATTGTACCCTGGAACTCATAAGCCCCGATATCCGGCGCATCGTTATATAGCGGATTCCCGAAATAATCCAGACCGCCATTGTCCAAGACTGATGCACCTGCATGGATCAGCGGAGAGGACGGGAGCAGCTTATAGCCGTCTGCGGAATCGCGCCCGGTGGCTGTGCCGGGGCTAACAAGCCCGGGGTTGCCGGTGATTTTGTAGGGATCGCTTGGGACACCCGCATTCGCGCCGTAGAAGCTGTTATGGCTGTACGTCATTCTGGGACTGTTCGTGTACTGTCCGCTGGCCGCATTATAGAAAATATTGTTCGTGTAGTAGGCCATTCCCGTATTGCTCGCATGGGTCAGCGCCCGGTTCTGTGTGCCGGAACGGTAGATGATATTGTTGTAGATTTGCAGATTGCCGCCGCCGCTCAGCAGATGGAACGCGCCGTTGCCGTCCAGATCATTCTGACTGATGTTATAGCGGAAAATATTATTGTTCGTGTTGTTCATAACCAGCAGGGTGCCGCCTTCATTGTTGTAGCTGTAATTGTACTGGTAGATGCTGTCATGCACCTCAACGTCGAAGTCCCATGGCTGGCCGTCCCCCTCCAGCATGCGGGTATCCGAGGCCTCATTGTATTGGAAAATAGCACCTTTAGTATAATAAGCCCACTGTGCCGCAACAACAGCGATGTTGTCCAGATAATTTACTACAGCAGGGTCAATATCGCAGGCTTCGCCGATGGACTTGGTCTTGTTGTATTCGATCAGCGGAGACACGGCGGCTCGGACCAGAATACCGTCCCGGTGGATCTTCTCCACGGTATTGCCCCGGATGACCACACCCCGGAAGGCGTCGAACTTATGGGTCCAGGCATTGTTGAGAAAAGCGTCCGTCATCGTCTGAATTCCCGTATCCGCCACGTTGATCACCGTATTGTTCTCGATCAGGATGCCATCCCAGGTGCTCTCCGGCGCGGAGCCTGTTCCGCGCGCATGGAAGTTGATGCCGCCTGTCCGGCGGTCTGTGCCGAAGATATCGTGGATATCGAGACCACGGATCACAATATGCCGGAAATCTCCGGCCCCCGAGCCTTCACCGACGACCAGCACTCCGCTCCGGCGCATGTCGGTGGCATGCTGCCCGCTTGTGATCTCCAGGTTGTTAATCTCCCAGTAGGAGACATTGCGCAGCCGCACGCCGAAGCCTTCCCCGCCGACGGCAGTGTTGCCGAAGTGGATCAGCGGCTTGGCGCCGCTGCCGTAACGGTCCACCGTTATCGGACTGCCCTCTGTCCCGGAGCCGTGCAGGTCCAGATACTGGTCATTCCATACGCCGCCCGCCTTCAGCAGAATCTGGTCCCCCGGGTTGAAGGTGATGCTGTTCACCTTGCCCAGCGTTTTCCATGCGGCCGCTTCACTGGTGCCTGAGTGGCTGTCGCTGCCCTGGGCGGCATCGACGTAATAGGTGGTTCCTGCCGCCTCCGTCACTGGAGCTGCCAGGCCTGATCCCAGACCCAGCACCAGCATAAATATCATCACCAGCAGAGGAAGCCTTCGCCGCTTGTGGGTAATAGGAGTAGCATAACTGTTAGCGTCTGTCATGTTGTTCACTCTCCCGCAGAATATTATAAAGCAGCCAACGCTTCGCCAAGCCAAGCTCCCTGCTCAATCAGCCTGTGCTGGAGCAGCGGGATATCCACGCTCCGGCTCCCGCCGTCCGCTGCGGCCGCCATCGCTGCCGCCATCCCTGCTGCCTGCCCCATGGCGAAGCAGTTGGGCATCACCCGCAGCGAGCCTTGCACTACACGGTCCGAAGAGGCCGCACGTCCCGCCACCCACACATTGTCCAAGCCAACCGGCAGCAGGCAGCGGTATGGAACCCCGTGGGATTTTCCGGGCGGAAGATGATGAATATGCATCGCTCCGCTGCTGCGGGCCATATGAATATCAATGAAGTAGCTGTTGCGGGCAATATCGTCCGGGAAGGAGGCTATATTCATGAAATCGTCTTGCGTCAGCACATAATCGCCTACGATCCGCCGCGTCTCGCGGATGCCGATCTGCTCGCCGGTAGAGACGAGATGGGCCTGCTCGAAGCCGGGAACATAGGCGCGGAAGAATTCCAGCTGGCGCCGGAC
The DNA here is from genome assembly GCF_022234545.1 of Paenibacillus piscarius. GTDB lineage: Bacteria > Bacillota > Bacilli > Paenibacillales > Paenibacillaceae > Paenibacillus_AQ > Paenibacillus_AQ piscarius. Next base: position 38,075 of record NZ_JAIEUI010000036.1, on the reverse strand, counting down.
CAGCTTACGCCCCTCTATCGCCCCCCGGGTCAGATCCTCGGCACGGGAGCCGTCGATGCCGAACACGTGGCCGAAGTTCACCCCGACCAGATAATCGGCCACCCAGGACAGGCCCGAGACGGAGTCGCGGCCCTGCGGCAGCTTCCCGTCAGCCTGCGCCTGCTGCACCGCCTGATGGATCTGATCGGTGTCACCGCTTTCAATCCGGTATTGCTCGAACCGCTGCCGGTCCACGTTCGCCAGCAGGTAGCACATGGTCGCGGCTTGCAGGTCGCCGCCCTCCCCGCCCTTATGGAATGGCGCTCCTGCCAGGGCAGCCAGATCCGCATCGCCGGTCGTATCAATGACTGTGGCGGCCCGGATCAGGCTCCGGCCCGACTTGTTAACGATTACCACGCCGTTAATCCTTCTGCTGGTCTCATCCATCATGGTCTGGCTGGCGATGGTATGGAGCAGCACCTCCGCCCCGCTCTCGGCAACCGCCTCATCGTATACGCGCTTCAGCACCTCCGGGTCGATGGGCACCCAGTCCAGCTCCGCCCCGAAGCGTTCGCGGAACTCCGGCTCACATCCGGCCTTCATCCGGTCCAGCAGCTCCAGGCCGATGCCGCGTATCACGGCCTTCTCCCCGTCGCTGTAAGGGCAAAAGGCCGGCACCAGAGCAACGGTCCCCATGCCGCCCAGGAAGCCGCGCTGCTCGATCAGCAGCGTCCGCGCCCCGCTTCGGGCCGCAGCGATCGCCGCCGCCACTCCGGCAGGCCCGCCGCCCGCAACCAGTACATCCACCTCGCGGGATACCGTGATCTCCTCCGCAGGCAGAGTAAATACAGTTCTCTTCATTATTGTTCCTCCTCCAAAATACCACTTCGATATCTGTTCCCCACTATTATAGTGAGGCGGAGGCTTCGATAGCGTGCAGACTGATTGCTTGTGCTGGTGCACAGTTTTGACCTATTATCGCTGTGCGTCGTTCGATTAAAGCATCGAAGCCAATATTCCGGGAAGCGGATAATCAGCGATAGTTGTATTCTGTACACTTAAAAACCGCGAAAGGGAAGGATTTCTCCTTCTAACTGTAGTCTGTACAACTATATTCGCCCAAATGTGAGAGAACCCGGGTGGAGGGGACAGTTTAATTGCACGTTTTACAGCTAAAGGGATATTTGATGGTACAGCAGAGGATTTAGTTGTACAGAATGCATTAAACCTTACCGCTTGCTATTTATCCGAAATATGGCAAAGCCTTAGCATGGCGATTGGTTAAAATTTATTCCTCCTCCACCGCCCCCGCCTTATACTCGCTCGGGTTCCGGCCGCTGTATTTCTTAAACACCTTGGAGAAATAGGCGCGGTCGGAGAAGCCGAGGGTATAGGCGACATTCTCGACGGTCTCGTGCGGACGGGCCAGCATGGCGATGGCCATATTCATCTTGTACTGGTTCACGTAGTCGGTGAAATTGACGCCCGCCAGCTTCTTGAAGTAGCGGGAGAAATAGCTGGCATTCAGATGCAGATGCTCGGCCATATCCGTTGAGGTGACCATCCGGTCCGCATGTTCTTCCAGGAACCGGTCCACCGCCTGAAGCCGGATATCCTTCACCTCATCAGCGGCCGGGGCCAGGGTATGCTGCCTCCACAGCCGCCGCAGTTCCCTCCTGGTCAGGCTGGCCGCCTCCTCAAGCGCTACCGTCTGCTCCAGTTGGGTGAAGAAGGCTTCCCCGGCCAGTCCTCCGGCCTCATAAGCCATCTGGCGCACGAAGCTGCCGTAGGCCTCCTTCACCAGCTGGGGCAGCAGCCGCTCTGCCGCGGCCTGCTGCGTGTACTGGTTGACCGCGAGATCGATCCAGGCGGCCTGCTGCTCCGCCAGCGCCAGGGAGAGCATTCCGCGCTCCTTTTCCCCGCGCCACTCTACACTCTCTGCGAAGTCCGCCTGTGCATCCAGCACAGCCACCGGCTGCGCGGGAGCATAGAAGTTGTTCTCCCGGCTGGCGGTGAGCCTCCGGTATAACCCGTCGAAGCTATCCACCTTAGCGCAGGACTCCGAATAGAATCCGCGCACGGTGATTTTCAGATACTGCCCTACCTTGTCCTGCACCGCCTGCATGAATTCTGCCAGCCGCTGCCCCCCATTGCCGGGGTCCGCCACATTCCAGAGCAGATCCAGGTCTGCGTCCCTGCTCATGACGGGTGTAATAGACCCATCCCCGGCCGCCAGCTCCAGCGCGATATTGTTCACCGCAAAATGAATCAGCGGGATATCCTGATACCGGTAACGCTCCGTCACGCAAGCAGCATCCATATGAAGGAAGCCGTAACGCAGATACGGATGCCTGAAAGAAATCCCCAGGCGTTCCCCGAACGCCAAAGTCCCCTCCTGACCAGCTGTACCCGACAAAAGCTGCTTCAGGAAGCTCTGCTTCAGCACTTCCTTGTTGCGCTCAACCGCCTGGCGGAAGGAATAGCGCTCCAGCAATTCCTCACGGCTCTTGAAGCGGCTCATCGCTTTGGTGAGACTGCTCTTGAGCTGATCAGGCGAAAGCTCATCCTTGATCAGGTAATCATCCGCCTCCAATTGAATTGCCCGCTTCGAGTAATGGAAATCCTCGTAGCAGGTCAGGAAGATCAGGCGCACCTCCGGCTTCGTGCTGCGGAAGGCCTCGGCCAGCTCCAGCCCGTCCATGCCTGGCAGGCCGATATCCACAATGACCAGATCAGGCAGCACGGCATGGAACTGCTCCAGCGCATCCTCGCTGCTGCTGGCCGAAGCTACGAGCTGAAGCTCAAGTTCCAGCGGCCCGAGCAAATATTCCACATATTCCAGCATCGGGACATCATCATCAATCAGCATCAGGGTCATCAAGGGCAGCCGCCTCCTTCTCTTGGTGTACGGGGATATATAGCGTAAACGTCATGCCTTCTTCCGGGCCTGCTTCCGCGATCAGCCGCGCACGGTATCCGTACAGGACCAGCAGGCGGCGGGCGGTGTTCACCAGCCCGACTCCTTTGTCCGGCCACAGTGCCGGGTCTTCATGGCCTTGCAGACGCCGGTTCAGCCGCTGGAGCTTGTCCTCCGGCATCCCCCGGCCGTTGTCGCTGATGCTGATCTTCAGCAGATCCTGCTCCATGACGGCTTCGAGCCGGATGGCCGGATGCTCCGGCCGGGCGGAGAAGCCGTGGCTGATCGCATTCTCGACAATCGGCTGCAGCAGCAGACGCGGCAGCATCACCTCTCCCTCCGCCTCGCCCACCGCGCATTCAAAGGCAATATCCAGCCGGTTGCGTATCTGCATCACCTGCACATAGCTGCCCAGCACCTTGCATTCCTCTTCCAGCTTCAGCGGCTTGTCCACATGAATGTATACACGCAGCAGCTTCATCAGCGCATCGATCATAGCCCCGTGCGGCTCGTCACCGCTAAGGAGCAGATCCACCTTGATGGAGTTCAGCGTATTCAGCAGAAAATGCGGCCGGATCTGCGCCGCCAGCGCCTGAAGCTCCAGCAGCCTTTTCTCCTCCTGCTCACTCTCGACCTGGTGCAGCAGCCCGTTCATATCGTCCAGCATCTGATTGAAGGCCCCCGACAGCACCGCGACTTCATCCTTGCCCTGCACCGGAATGCGCACCGCGCGGTTGCCGCCGACATATTGCTTGACGCTGGCCCGCAGCAGGCTGATCGGCTTATTAATATATCCGGCCCACAGCATCGACAGAAGCAGAAAAGCCAGGAAGAACAGCCCGATCAGCGAGATCGAGACCAGGAATTCCCGGTTGATGTGGCTGTCGATGGAGCTGCGGGGTGTTTTGCCGGTAAGCAGCCAGCCTACCTTGGGAATCCGGGTCTCACTGACCAGCAACGGGCCTTCATCCGCAGAAGTCGCTTCTCCCGTAACAGCAATCGTTCTTCCCTGCTGATCCGCAAGCGACAGCCGGCTCCCCGCATTGCCCGTATCCAGCAGGCTGCGGAAATAATGGCTCGGAATGCCCACATACAGCGCCGCCAGCTTGTCCTGATTCAGCGGATCGCTAATGAAGCGTACCGCATAATAATAATCCGGTGCAGCGGGAGTGCCGCCGTAGGGGAACCATTGCAGCGATACTTTTTCCCGCTCATCCAGCCTGCTGCTCTCCTGAAGAAGCGCCTCCGGCAGCACCGAGAACACCGGATACTCCTGGCTGCCGATCAGCACCCGGTTCTCGCGGTTGACCAGCATAATCTGCAGGTCTGCATCCAGCGACTGGACAGACAGGATATTCGCAGTAGTCCTGAGTTTGTTGTAATGAGTATACACGCGGTAGTTGCCGAAGCTCGCGGTATCTTTTAAGGAACGCAGACTTTCCAGCACCGCCGGATCATATGCCTCAGAGAAATAGACGGAGACGAACGAGATGCTGTCCACCGTTTTCTCAATTTGACTGCCGATCACCTTCAGTGTCTCCTCATTAGAACGGGCGATTTTCTCACTCACATTCTCGCGGACAGAGGTATACGACCAGAAGGTGACCACAACAAAAGGCAGCAGGATCAGGATCAGGAACGTGAACTGCAGTCTGCGATGGAACGAAAAACGGCTTAACCATTTCATCCGGATTCCACCTTGCACTGTAATGTAACTTCAACGTCCCTATTATAATCCATAATCGCTGCCGCCTTCTGCTCAATCGTTATTTCTGATTCGCCTGCACAACCTTCTCCACTTCCGCGGTCATCTCACCCTTAACTTCATCGAAGCTGCGGTTATCCAGAATGAAGCTGGCGAAGCCGTTCTCCACAATCGCTTTCAGCTCGCTGCCATACGGTACACTGAAGGTGTCCGGCATTTTGATGTTCGGATCGAACAGCGTCTTCGTCAGGGATGCGGTGTCGATGAGATCTGTATTTTCCCCGAAAAAGCCGTTAATCAGCTCCGCCCCGTCCACGCCCTTGAACGAAGGAATCTCCTTGGTGAACTTGTAGGATTCCTTGGACATCCAGCGGATGAAGTCATACGAGGCTTCCTTGTTCGCTGATTTCGCGCCCATCGCCAGGCCGCCGCCGGAAATATTCGTCATGCCCAGCTCCTTGCTGTCCACCGAACGGGGGAGCGGAGCGTACATGCTCTGGAACTCATGCGGGAACTTCTCCTGATTCAGCGCCGCTCTGACGGCATAGCTCGGGACGGCCAGCATACTGGCATTTCCGGCAAAAAACTGCTGCAGCACATGATAGTTCGAGGCCAGCACATCGGCATACGGCTCTACACTCTTATCCTCTTTTTCCATCGCACGGCGGAGGTTGAAGAAGTACTCGAAGGACGGGTCGTCAAAAATCGGCTTCAGATCAGCGCTAAGCTGCGGATGCGGCTTCTCGGTGTAAGCGATAATGTTCGGATATTCGCCCCAGGTGTGGAAGTAGGTTCCGTAATGCTCCGGTGTAGTCAGCTTCTTGGCATAGTCGCGGAAATCATCCCAGGTCCAGCCCATCTCCGGCAGAGACAGGCCCGCCGCCTCCAGGTGATCCTTGTTGAAGACCGTCAGCCACTGCGTGGAGCTGGGCAGAATGCCGTAGACCTTATCCTCCAGCTTCAGCAGCTTGGAATATTCATCCTCTGGAGTGATCTTCTCCTGTTCAAAAAAAGAATTAAGCGGTTCCACAACTCCCCGCGAAGCGCGCTCCAGCAGCTCATCCTCATTACCGGTCATGAACACATCGACCACTTCGCCACCGGCTACGAGAATATCCAGCTTCTTCATAAAATCGGTGCTGTCGCTGTTCTGCACCAGGGATTCATACTCAACTTCGACCTTGTCTTGAGCTTCGTTATACGCCTGAACGGCCTGGTAGATCGGCTCCTCGGGCTTATCCGCCTTGAAGGTGTAGAATTTAATCTTGGCTTTGCCTGCTGTCCCCGGATCAGGTGAGGCAGACCCCGGCGCATCGGTGGCCGCTGAGCTGCCCGCCCCGTTACCGCCGTTTCCGCCGCACGCGCTGACCGAGAGCAGCAGCAGCACACTGGTGAGCATGATAGATAGTTTTTTCACAGCAATTCCCCCTAGATTTATGTTGTGCAAGCTCATTATACAATTGAAGGTCCGCGCACACCGTGTACAGAATTGCGGTATGCGCGTAGACTTTTTTGACCTTTAGCCTTTGACTCCGCCGATGGCAATTCCGTTGATGACCTGCTTCTGGAGGATCAGGAACAGCACCAGCAGCGGGAGAACCGCAGCCACCGAGGCCATCATCATCACGGAGATCTGGGTACCGAACTCCTCCTTGAAGAATTGCATCCCCAGCGGAATGGTGTACAGCTTGGTCGAATTCAGCATAATCAGCGGTCCCTGGTAATCGTTCCAGGTCCAGATGAACTTGATAATCCCGACCGTTGCCAGAATTGGCCGGCTCAGCGGCAGCACGACACTCCAGAAGATACGGAAGAACCCGGCGCCGTCCAGCTCGGCCGCTTCCAGCATATCATTATGAATGCCGATCATGAACTGGCGCAGCAGGAAGGTGAAATAACTGGAGAACATCCCCATCAGGATGAGCGCGGCATGGGAGTCATAGAGTCCCAGCTCTTTAATCATAATATAGCGCGGCACCAGCGTCGCCTGCTCGGGGATCATCATGAAGGCCAGCATCAGGGTGAAGATCAGGGCCCGGCCCTTGAAATCCAGCTTGGCGAGGGCGTACCCGGCCATCGCGGAGATGACGATCGTGGCCAGGGTGGAGATCAGGGCGATTTTGAGCGAGTTCATATAGAATAACCCGAAGGCCACATCGCCCATCCATACCGCCTTGAAGTTGGCGACCAGGTTCCAGTCGGTGGGAATCCACTGAATCGGGAAGGTCCAGACCTCCTTCTCTGTCTTCGAGGCGGCCGACAGCATCCACACCAGCGGCATCAGGAAGAATACCGACAGCAGGGCGAACAGCACCGTGAAGATCAGATTGCCGGGCTTAAGCTTTTTCATTGTCATTGCCTTTCGTTCCTTTCGCCTTGGACTAGTAGTGGACTTTGCGGTTCTGCGTCATCCAGGTAATCGAGGTAACCAGCATAATGATCAGGAACAGCACCCAGGACATCGCCGAGGCGTAGCCCATTTTAAAGCGCTCGAACCCTTCCTCATAGATCTGGTACACAATAACGGTACTGGAGTAGTTCGGCCCGCCGTTCGTCAGGAACTTGATCATATCGAAGATTTTGAAGGAAGAGATCGTGCTCGTTATCGCCAGGAAAAAGGTAGTCGGCCCCAGCAGCGGCAGCGTAATCCGCCGGAATTGTCCGATCCCGCTGGCCCCGTCAATCGTCGCCGCTTCATACAGCTCCTCGGGAATGTTCGTCATCCCCGCCAGGAAGATAATCATCTGGTAGCCCAGCAGCTGCCAGACGTAGATGATCATAATGGCAATCAGCGAAAAGCTGGTATCGACCAGCCAGCGCGGCGGTTCAGATACCCCAAGCTGCATCAGGATCTGATTCACCGGCCCCTTGGACGGATGGTAGAGCGCCTGCCAGACCGCCGCGATTGCTACCGTGGAACAGATATAAGGTACAAAGAAGGCTACTTTGAAAAAGGTCTTAGCGTACAGCTTCTTATGAATCAGCGCCGAGAGCACTACGCCCAGCAGCATCGTGACCGGTACTGTGCCTACGGTGAACAGCACATTATTCTTCAGAGCCAGCAGGAAACGGTTGTCCCTGAACAGCTCGATGAAGTTATCCAGGCCAACGAAGTTAATCGCCGACAAGCCGCCGACCAGATTCCACTCCGTCAGGCTGAGGAACAGGCTGAACAACAGCGGGAACACCGCGATGACCAGCATCCCGATGACCTCCGGTGCAATGAACAGCCATCCGGCGAGCTGCTCCCGCCGCTTGCGCGTCCAATACGTGCGGGCGGCGGGCTTGTCCGCCGTCCGTGTAACCGCAGTCCCGCTCATCGCACGCTCACCTCTGCTGCACCGCAGGAGGTCATCAGCGGGCTTTTACAACTAATTAATGCATATGTTTCGTACTCCATCTCGCCCTCACTTTCCCGGCAGACGCTTGGGTTGGCTGTTGACTCTTTGCTGTAGCCGGTTCCCGCCTGCCGCTGATCTATATGCTCATTCTAGCAAGGGACCCGGCGAAGTACGGTATAGCTTTCATACGGGTTGATGTGTATTATTTTGACCTTTGGGGGATGGCGGGGGTGACAATGGAATGCTGATGATGACTGGCTGGTGGAATGATGGTGACTAACTATGAGAGCTGATGATCACTGGCTGGCCGGTGATTGAATGATACGGATGACTATAGGGGTAGACTGCCGGGAGTTGGACTAACGTTGGAGGTGTGAAAACTAACTTTGGAGTTGGACAACCTACGCTCAGCAGACTTGGAGGGATTTATACATTAGATTTACTCATTGGGGCGACTTTTGAGAAATTCAAAGGGATTAATACACTTCATTTGCTTATCTAGCCCACCTTTACCGATATCAGGTGCACTTTTACACTTTATTGGCTCACCTAGCCGACTTTTGCCGAAATCAGGTGCACTTATACACCTCATTGGCTCACCTAGCCGACTTTTGCCGAAATCAGGTGCACTTTTGCACTTCATCCCGCGCAAAAAAGGATACAGCCGCAAAGCATGATTAGTCAGGATTGCGGCCGCACCCTTTGCATTATCTTACGCAAATTTCAGAGTTTGTTTCATACTTATTTCAAATTGGACAGGATCGCAGCGAGAATCAGGCCGGTCTCCAGCGCCATATCAGTGAAATCAGCCATCGGCAGCGGGTTCTTGCCTATTCCCAGCTCTACCGTGAAGCCCGGCTTGCGGAAGCGCTGGATGAACCAGTCCTTGTAGCCGGCGTCGCTGCCGGTCAGCTCCACCGCCCGGTAGCCGCTGGCTGCCGCAAGCCTCTCGGCCCACTGCCTGCTCTCCGGCGGCTCATAGCCCCGGTAGTTCCAGTAGATCTCCGCACCCTGGCTGTGCAGTGAGACGGCCGCATCGCCCGGAACACGCTCAGCCAGCGCTGCCAGCGCCGCTGCCTCCGGCTCGCTGAGCGGCGCAGGGCCGCTGTAATCGCGCGGAGCCGGTCCGGGGACCTGCCGCCGGTCGCGTTCCTCCTCCCAGTGAGCGGGGAACTGGTCTCCCAGATCCACCCCGCGGATATTGGCCTTCCAGTGCCGGAAGCTGCGGCGGCCGCTGTTCCAAGCCATCAGCTCCCGGTAATAGGGATGTCCGGGCAGCGCTCCCTCCTGCACCAGCTGAACGCCGTCAGGATTCGCCATCGGCACCGCCCATAGCGTCCAGTCCCGGTTCCAGTCCGCTGGCTGGCGGCCGTGCCAGTCAGCACCTGAAGTCAAAGCAACCGCATATTCTTCAATGAACCGCATCAGACACGGTGCGGTCAGCCATTCGTTGGCATGAAGCGCCGCATTTACGTGAAGATGGCGCGGACCGCTGCCGATCCTAAGCAGTGTGATCGGCTGGCCCAGCACACTGTGTCCGATCACTTCCGTATGGACACAGGAATAATGCGCCGCAAGCCGTGCGGCATCCGCTTCCGCCTCCGCCGGCCCGTATTCGCCGCGAAGACAGACCCCGCTGCGGCGGCTCCCGGCCGGAATGACCAGGATTTTGCCCGGCTGGCAGTGCCGTCCGGAGCTGACGCCGGGATTCAGCTGCTCCAGCTCATCGATGCCCACACCAAATAAGGACGCGATGCTGTACACGTCCTCCCCCGCCTGCACCGCATAACGCTTGCGCGGTGCAGACGGCAGAAACAGCACCTGCCCCGGATATAAATAAGGCTGGCTGCCAGCCCACGGGTTTCCCTGTATGACATGCTCTGGTGTCAATCCGTGCCTTGCGGCGATACGGCTTACGGTATCTCCCTTACAGGCAATATATTGCTGCATATGCCTCATCCTCCCGGCCTGTTGAGCCGATTGTCCCCTGCTTCTCCCGCGAACGGGATGCGGAACACAGCCCTTAGCCTAATATATGAACGGCGGCAGCGGGTCATGTGAGAAAGTAACAAGTGCTCCAGTTCACACCAGCATACCCAGAAAAACCGGGAATTTCTCCCCGGTCTCTTACTCCGGACAACCCCTCTAGGGGTTTGTCCCTATTCAGTTCAACGCTCCATAGCCCAAGGCTACATGGTGGACACTTGCCAGACGACAGGCGTCCGGCTGATCTGCTCCCCAAGCCAGTCCCGGGCGATCCGCTGGAACATCTCCGCGTCCCCGCTGCAGAAGAATTGGTGAATCGGGCTCTCATCCCCGCTGGCCAGCTGGCCTTTATCATAGAGTATGGTGCTGATCTCCCGCGCGGTCTCATCCGCCGAGCTGATCAGCTTAACGCCCGGTCCCATCACCTTGCTGATCGGCTCGACCAGGAACGGATAATGGGTGCAGCCCAGGATTAGCGTATCAATCGGCTCATATTTGATGCCGTTCAGGGAATCTGCTACGGCCAGGTGGCTCTCCTCGGAGCGGAACATTCCGTGCTCCACATAAGGGACAAGAGCCGGACAGGCCTGGCTGACCACCTCTACAAAAGGCGACAGCTGCTTCAGCGCCGCCGTATAGGCTCCGCTTGCAATGGTACCGATGGTGCCGATGACGCCGACCCGGCCGCTTTTGGACGCGCTGATGGCAGCGCGGGCACCGGGGTGAATGACGCCGATCACAGGGATAGCGACCTTGGCCGAGATATAATCAAGGGCGGCGGCGGTGGCGGTATTGCAGGCAATGACAATCATTTTAGGATTGAATTGAATTAAGTAGTCCACGATTTGTTCGGTGAACAATTTCACTTCCTCAGTTGAACGGGGTCCGTACGGGGCTCTTGCTGTATCGCCGAAATAGATGATCTTCTCCCGGGGGAGCTGCCGCATCACTTCCTTGACCACGGTCAAGCCTCCCACTCCTGAGTCTAATATAGCTATGGCTTGCTGCACGAACACACCGCATCCTTTAACTTGTTTTGTGTAGCTTATGTAAGGCCGGAATAAAGTGTACCACTCTTTTCAGCCCCAATTGCAGATAATACTCCATTTACAGGGTTTGTTCAAGTGAAGGATGAATCATACAATAAAAGCCGCCCCCCGCCCAACCGGCGGAGAACGGCTTCATATGTTATCAAGCGAAGCTTAGGACAGCTTCTCTGCGTTCTTACCATCTTCGAGCGCCTCAGTTACGGCAGCATCTGTACCGGTCACCGCGCCGATCTCCGCTTCGGCCACGGCGGCTTGCTCCGCAGCTTCATAAGCAGCGATCTCGTCTTTTACAGCTTCCACTGCATCTGTGGCCTCTACAGCCTGCTCAGCGATGCCGCTTACTGTGGCTACATCTGCTTCTTCGACCGCACATTTAGCGGACTTGCTCCATTCCTTCACTTCATGGGCCACTGAGACTACGGCTTCCTTCGCCTTGCCGTATATTTCCGTCGTCTTCTCGCTGGCCTGCCCGGCGATAACCTGGACCTTATCCACCGCTTCAGCCGTTCCTTCGGCGATGTCCTTACGCAGTTCCTTGCCCGGCTTGGGAGCAAGCAGCAGGGCGGTCACACTTCCCACCACGCTGCCGGCCAGCACACCCCAGAATAAGCTTTTGGTATCTTTTCTCATCATGCATCTCTCCTTCGGTTTGTTAGTGCCTCTGCCCGGCCACCGGGCGTTCGCCTAGTTCTGCTATATCATAAGCATAGAGAGGATGTCCTGTGACTGTTCAGCCCCTGATTTCGGAAGATTTCTCACTGGAGCCCGGAGTAATCGCGTACCGGCAGCACTGGCCGCCTTCAGCCATACACTCACTGCGGATCACCTTCGCATCCAGCAGCTCCTCGAACAGGTGCTGCTCGCACTCACAGGCCTTGCGGTACTCTGCCGCCACCTGGCGGATGGGACAATTATATTCACGCAGGACATAGGAGCCGTCTTCCTCCTTGCTCCATTCCGCCATATAGCCTCCGGCATTCTGGATCGAAGACAGCTCGGCGACCCGCTGCTCCAGATCACGGCCTTGCATCACCTTGCCGTACTGGGCCAGCATCCGCTTCCTGCGGCCTTCGAACAGCTGATTGACGGCTTCGCCGCCGCTTCCGTGGTCCAGCTCCCGCAGCAGCTCCAGCGCCAGATTGTGATAGCTTTTGGGAAAATGATCCTCCGCCCTCTCCGTCAGCGAATAGACATGAATGGGACGTCCCATCGCCTGACGCACCACCCGGGTCTTGGCCAGTGACTCCTGCTCCAGCTGCAGCACATGGCGGCGGACCCCCATCTCGGTAATCCCCAGTTCTTCTGCAAGCGCGCTGATCGTCAGCGGCCCCCGCATCTTCAGCAGTGTCATGATCATCCGCCGGGTAGAACCGCTCTCCTGACCTTTCTTCGCCATAGAGAATCTCCTTCCTGTCAGATTGTTATGGCCCTGCCCTAGCCTATAGCCCCGCTGCCCAGCTCCTGATCCAAATATCTGTGCACCTCGGCGGCGAACCGCTCCAGGATCTCCGGCAGGCCCGCTGTCATGGGATGCAGCGCCTGCCGGTTCCACACATAATAGTCCTGAACCAGCGGCTTGCGCAGAGCAACCAGGGCGGTCAGAGCTTCGTAGATCCCGCTGTCGCCCAGCACCTTCTCATCATGAATAATGGAGATAATATCCTCGTAGCTTCCGGCATCACGCATGATGAATCCGTCGATCAGACAGCTGCCGACATCCGTGACCACCTCAACAGCGAGATGAAGGCAGCGTTCCTGCATAAGCCCCATCATCGTACTTCCGTCCCAGGAAGATGCCGCACGGCGCAGACCTTCATTCAGATCAGGGATCTGTTCAAGAATCACTTCAATTTGCTTCCGGTTGACATAATACACAGCTGACCCTCCAACCTTGCAATATTTTGACTAAGCGGCCTGAGCCGTTTCCTTACTTCCCGCGCCTGCCCCGGCGCTTCAGCCAGACCAGCATCACAATACACGCTGCCATAAAAACAATCAGATACGTCAACGCTTCCATCGGGTACTCCAGCTCGCGCATTCTCCTTCACCGCTTTCTGTCCATAATGGGTTAGCGACTTGCACCACTGCCCTGCACTCAGATCTCGTAATCGACCGCTACAGACAGCTCCTTGACCTCGTTGATATGTGCAATGACTTCCTTGTGGGCCGGATGCACCTGATACGCCTGCAGATCCTCCAGAGAAGCCACCTCAGTAACCAGCGCAATATCGAAGGAACGCTCGGAGTGAATCAGATCGGTACCGACTTCAATGGACAAGAGCTGCGGAATGCGGCCTTCCATATTACGCAGCACGGCAACCGTCTCTGCTACCTTGTCCGGAGACCGGTCCTTTAATTTGAAGAATACAATATGCTTAATCATCGAAATCCCGCTCCCAGCTCTTAGAATATTGTAAATTAGATTACTAAAAATATATCATAAACCTCAGCATTACTGAAACAATCCCGGAACTTGACCAAAACAGAGCACTCGCCTCTGGACGAATGCCTTAATGAAATGTTAAAGTCATAACAGCTAAACTAGAACAATGACCACTTCATGAAATCAGTAAACCGGAGGAATTATGCCTAAGAATCAGCAAGAAACACATAAAATTCAGGCCTGGTCTCTGATCAACCGCAAATATCTTGGACAAGGTGTACGGGTCAAACGATTTCGCCGCCCCACACGCAGCCAAATCCGTAACCGCGTGCTGCTGGCCGTCCTGATGGCCAAGGATATGAAGCTCTCCCGGCTTGCCGAAGAGCTGTCCGTTTCCTCACGCAGCGTAAGCGCTTGGGTATATGAAGGCCGCATTCCGTCCAGAACCAATCTGGACAAGGTCTGCCGCCATTTAGGCTATCCTCCCCATGTCCTGTTCAACGAAGCGCTTGTGCGGCAGAGTCCGATTGTATGCCAGCCCACCCCTTCCCGCTTCATGAAAAGAACGCTTGCCCATTCACCGCAGCGCAATGCCATACTGACCGGCCTCTGCATGGTGTATGACTTCTCGGTAACCGATGTAAGCATTTGGATCGGGGTGCATCCCGGCACCTTCCGCAAGTGGCTGCATCATTGCCATCTGCCTACACCGGCCCTGCAGGAGAAGGCAGAGAATTTCTTCCGGATTCCAAGGCATATTCTGTTCGCGGATTGCGAGCATCATTAAGTGTGGCTGTGCACACCATCGCTGAAGCAAGGTCCTTCTCCCTGGAGAAGGGCCTTTTGACGTTGGCTGGGGGACACGATAACTTTTATTTCTCGCTGAAACGGAACCGTCCTTTAAAAGGAGGGCAAAGCCGTTTCCACTTGTTTGCGTGCGAGAATAGTTCTTAGTATGTATTCGTGCGTGCCGCCCTGCGGGCTATGTAAAGTCTCAGTATACGTGCCTGTCTCCAGAATCTCCGTTCCCGCGAATTCCGCCAAAAGCCCGGCCTCGCTGAAGAAATGGGCGTATTTGTCCTGCTTATACTCATAGGTTCCAGGCTCCAGCTCTGTTCCGCAGCCATAGTTAGGGTCCTCATCGGAGAAGCTGGTGAAATAGAGCAGTCCGCCCTGCCGGACCTGAGCAAGACTTGCATCAATCAGTCTGCGCCGGTCCTCCGCCAGGAACAGATGCAGCACATCATAGCAATAGACTGCATCCACCGGAGCTGTAAGCTGCGGCTCCAGCGCCGATCCCGCAATAAAGGCAGTTGCCGGGTCCCATTCTCTTGCCAGCTCCAGCGCCGGTTCACTTAATTCTATGCCGTAGACTGTAAATTCAGTGGCAAAAGATTTGGTATTCCGTCCATACCCCGCCCCCGGAACCAGAACAGTAGATACACCAGCCTCACGAAATTTCTCCTTCGCCCATTCCGCTGACGGGCTCGGCTCGCTTCCCCAGATCATCCCTTCCCCGGCAAACCTGTGATTCCAATAGTCTGGCATGCTGTTCCTTCTTTCTGTGTCCGAAATTGTGTTCTTATTGATCAGCCCCGCTTATTGCGCATCGCATTCAGCAGCTTCACGCCTGCTTCGTCACTGGAGGTGTAGTAATCATACTCCGGAGATTCCCTGGCATACAGGGCAATCTTGCCTTCTGCATTATAATGAAGCCCCCAGCCGAATTTCTTGGGCAGCATGGAGGCGCGCAGGCACGGATGTTTTTTGGAGAACAGCTCAGTATACAGCTCCTCCCGGCGCGTTTCACGCTCCTCTTCGGGAATCGCTTTGTGGCGTACATGGACTTCGTACAGCAGCTCCTCATGGGTATACCGGTAAGGTGATTCAGCCAGCAGATGGTATTGAATGACATGGGCGGGCGGAAGTGTCCGGCCGGATACCGGAACTATGCCTGTCTCTGACGGACAATCTTCGGACACCCGTATGAATGTATCTGCATAACTCATGAAATACGCCTCCTCCAGCGGACAGATGCTTTTATAACTATCATAATCCACTCCTGCGGATCAGGCAAAAGCTAAAATATAGCCAGGCGGCTGATCCCTGTATCACAGAGAATCAGCCGCCTGGCTAATTGTGTAGCTATGAATTGATAGTCAGGCCTACCAGCTCGACTTGGTAACGCCGGGAATGTGGCCCTTATGCGCCAGCTCGCGGAAGACGATCCGGGATACCCTGAATTGGCCCAGATATCCGCGCGGTCTGCCGGTTAAGCTGCATCTGTTGTGCTGGCGTGTAGCCGAGGAATCGCGCGGCAGCTTCTGCAAGGCCATCCAATCACCCGCTGCCTTCAGCTCTCTGCGTTTCGCGGCGTATTTGACTACCAGCTCCTGCCGCTTCAATTCCTTGATAACCTTCGATTTCTTAGCCATGGTCTGAATCAGACCTCCCTTCCTATTCGTTCAGCGCCTGGGTCAGCGCGGCCAGATTCTGGCGCATGATCCCCAAGTAATCCAGATTGTTCTTAAGGTCCTCATCCGTCAGCCCTTCAATCGGATTCAGTACCGCAGTCTTCGCGCCTATTTCCTGGGCAATAGCGTCAGCCACCTTGGAGGATACCAGCGTCTCAAAAAAGATCGTGGTCACCTTATTCGCCTTGGCAAATTCAACAACCTCAGCCATCTGGGCTGCGGAAGGCTCCTGCTCGGGTGATAATCCGGCGATCGGCAGCTGTGTTAAGCCGTATTGCCGGGCCAGATAACCAAAGGCGGCATGCTGAGTAATGAAATCCTTGCGCTTTGTGTTCTTCAGCCCGTCTCTGAACTCCTGGTCGAGCTGCTCCAGCTTGGCAATATAAGCTTCACTGTTCGCCTGGAAGGCTGCGGCATTCTCCGGGGATGCCTTGGAGAGCGCCGCTTCAATGGTGCGGACCTCTCCGATGGCCATGACCGGGTCCAGCCAGACATGCGGATCCAGACCGCCGTGGTCATGGCTGTGTTCGTGGTCATGATCATGTTCGGCTTCTCCGGCAGCGGATTCACCATCGGTATGCTCATGATCGTGGTCATGTTCATGATCGTGGTCATGACCTTCTTCATGTTCATGCTCTTCTTCGGCGCCTTCCACGATCTCCAGCCCTTTGCTGGCTTCAATGGCCACCAGGCTGCTTCCGGCAGCAGCGTCAATGACCTGCTGTGCCCAGCCCTCCATGCCTGCGCCGTTATAGATCAGCACATCGGCATCCGAGATGGCGGCCATATCCTTCGCAGTCGGCTCCCAGTCATGCGGCTCGACACCGGCCGGTACCAGAACCTCCACATCAGCAAGATCTCCGGTAATATTCTTGGTGAATTCATACATCGGGTAGAAGCTGACTTTAATATTCAAACGGTTCCCCGGCGCTTCAGAAGCAGCAGCGGAAGGAGCAATAGTAGGCGAGGCCTCGGGGCTGCCGGCAGATTCCGCATTGCCCGCCGTGTTATTGCTTCCGCAGCCAGCGAGAATCAGGATGGACGTCAAGGATACAGCGGCCAGATGGCGGATTCTGAATCCGGGTCTGGAGCGGGGTATTGATTTCAACATAGACATGGGATGTGTTGACCTCTTTTCTTATATAGTTTGGGAATGGTGAAGCTTACGGCGGCTTCTTCGTCTGACCATCTTCTGCAATGCCATAACGGTCAGCAGAAACACCAGCAGAATCAGCGCAATAGTGCCCCCGGGAGGCGTATTAATATAGTAGGAAGCTGTCAGCCCGGCATACACACCGGTGAGACCCGTGCCGACCGAGATAAGTATTGCTGCCGTGAAGCCTGAAGCGATTCGCAGGGCAATGGAGGCCGGCAGGACGATCAGGGCGGACACCAGCAGCACACCGACCACCGGCATGGCTGCGGCCACGGTCATGCCGGTCAGCACGGCGAACGAGAAGGACAGCAGGCCGGTGCGGACACCGCCGATGCTTGCCGTCTCTTCGTCGAAGGTCAGGCTGTACAGCGGACGGCGCAGAATGATGAAGTAGAGCAGACCGGCGGCGGCCACCACTGCAATCAGCTTCAGCTGAGTATCGCTGACAGCAACGATAGAGCCGAACAGATAGGAGCTGAAGCTCTTCGCCAGATTCTGCTTCAGGCTCATCAGCACAACAGCCAGCGCCAGGCCCGAGGTCATAATGATCGCTACGGGCAGCTCGCTGTATGTACGGTAAGAGCGGCGCAGCTGCTCAATGACAAGGCCGCCGGCTATAGCCACGGCAAAGCCGCTGAGCGCCGGATTCCAGTGCAGCACGGAGCCCAGTGCAACTCCGGCAAGCGATACATGCGATAGCGTATCCGCCATCAGCACCTGCCTGCGCAGCATCAGGTACACGCCAAGCAACGGTCCGATGAGGCCGATCAGGCCTCCTGCCCAAAATGCACGCTGCATGAATTCGTAACCAAGCATGTCCAGCCCTCCTGCTCTTTGCGTTCCAGGCTGATCACCGTGTCCAGATAGGAACTTGTCTCTCCAAGGTTATGGGTAACCATAATGACCGTCCGGCCATGGCTGGTAACATCATGGCGCATCAGCTGATAGAAGCCGCTGCGGCTGGCAGCATCCATCCCCGTCACCGGCTCATCCAGCACCAGCACCTGCGGCTGCTGTGCCAGCGCCCGGGCAATGCAGATCCGCTGCTTCTGCCCGCCGGACAGCTCTCCGATCCGGGAGTTGCGGTACTCCCACATCTCCACCTGCCGCAGACTGCGCTCAACCAGCGCCTCCTGCTGCTTCGAGAACCGGCCGAACAGCCCAAGCCTTGCATAACAGCCGGAGCGGACCAGCTCAATCACCTTGCTGGGAAACCCGGCATTGAAGGAGGCCACCTGCTGCGGCACATAACCGATCACCGGCCGCCCCGCTCCGTTCAATTCCCGGTTCAGGGTGACCGTTCCGCTCCATGGCTTCAGCAGGCCCAGCATCAGCTTGAGCAGCGTAGTCTTCGCTGCCCCGTTCGGGCCGGTAATGCCGATGAATTGCCCGGCTTCAATATCCAGCGACAAGCCCTTGATCACCGGCTCGTTCCCGTAGCCAAACACCACATCCCGCATCGATGACAGAATCATATGGCCTCGTCCTCCCTTCCTGACACTGCAACAGGGTGCTTTGAGCTAAAGTGTCTGTTGGCTTGATAATGACTTGTTAATGGCTCGTTAATGACTTGTTAGTGAATTGCTAATAAATAGCTATTAACTCGCCGTTTATTCGTAATTTTTACGTTTTAACTTTAACGATTTTATCGTAACAATTACGATTTGTAAACCTATAAATCTAAATTAATCGTAATCACACCGATTTATACACGCTTTATCCTCCTGTTTGTACAGCACCAAATTACGTAATCACCTGGCCCATGTGTCGCCGTACCACCGTTGCTTATTGAATTAGGTTTTCCGATTACATTACGCCCAAGCCCCCCAGCGCCGGCGCATTGTAATCGCTTTTCCGATTACATTACGCCCGAGCACCCCGCACCAGGCATTGTAATCGCTTTTCCGATTACATGTGGCCCACTCGCCGCCACAAGCGCGGAGAAGCCGGAATCAGCTCTATGATTCCGGCTCCAGGCTCCCGATTACCGCAACAAATGCACTACTTCCCGCCCTACAGCCGCTTACTCCTGCGCGGCCGCAAGCAGCTCCTCTGCCGGCCAGGGCAGCGGATTGTTGAAGCTGCTCCAGTCCTGCTGCATCTCTGCGGCAGTCAGCAGGCAGCGGTCCAGCCGGGCCTCAATGTCTTCCCGGTTCATGTTGACCCCGATGAACACAATCTCGTTCAGCCGGTCGCCCCACTGCCCGTCCCATTTCGCCAGCACATCCGGCTCGGTGGCCAGCACCTCCTGCTGCTGGTCCTCCGGCAGGGTCGCCAGCCAGTAGCCGGCGGGGCCGAACTGGATTGACGGCCCGGCCTGGCTGATTGTGGCCGCCAGATCGCCGCGTGCGGCCAGCCAAACCAGGCCTTTGGCGCGCACAACCTCTTCAGGCCAGTTGCTGAAGAAGAAGCTCAGCCGCTGCGGGTGGAAGGGGGTTCTGCGCCGGTAGACGAAGGAGGTGATGCCATACTCCTCCGTCTCCGGCGTATGCTCTTCCTTGCTGAGCTCGGCGATCCAGCCGGAGGACTGGCTGGTCTGCTCGAAGTCGAAGCGGCCCGTGTTCAGAATCTCGGCAGGATCAACCTGCGCGTTCACGGTACGGATGATCTTCGCACGCGGCTGCAGCCGTCGCAGCACCGCCTCCAGCTTGTTCAGCTCCGCTTCCTCCACCAGATCGCATTTGTTCAGGAGCAGCACATCGCAGGTCTCGATCTGGTCAATCAGCAGATCGACAATATCCCGGTAATCGTCTTCACCCGCCGTCATGTTACGGTCCAGGAGGCTGTCACCTGAAGCAAAATCATGCCAGAAGCGGTTGGCGTCCACGACGGTAACCATCGTATCCAGTCTGGCAAGCTCTGTCAGATCAATATCCAGCTCAGGATTGGCATACGTGAAGGTCTGGGCGACCGGAACCGGCTCACTGATGCCTGAGGATTCAATCAGAATGTAATCGAAGCGCCCTTCCGAGGCGAGAAGCTGGACTTCGCGCAGCAGGTCATCCCGGAGCGTGCAGCAGATGCAGCCGTTCGACATCTCCACCAGCTTCTCCTCGGTCCGGGAGAGGGTGCTGCCGGATTTCACCAGATTCGCATCCACATTGACCTCGCTCATATCATTGACGATCACGGCGACCTTCAGGCCGTCACGGTTATGCAGAATATGATTGAGCAGTGTTGTTTTGCCTGAACCCAGGTATCCGCTCAGTACAGTAACAGGAATTTTGTTCATAGGTACACTCCTTAGACAGATTTGGTTTCCGCCGGGCCAGCCCGGACAGCCGGCCGCTTAACGGGTCTCGCGGTGCAGTGTGACGCGCTTCAGGCGCGGGCAATATTTTCTCATCTCCAGCCGCTCCGGTGTGGTTCGCTTGTTCTTCGTCGTGGTGTAGTTCCGGTCGCCTGTCTCCGTACAAGCCAAGGTCACAATAACTCTCATTCAAAGCCAGCTCCTTTCGATTAATCGTAATATTTACGATTTACACATCTTACATGCTTCCGCCTGCCCCTGTCAACAGCAATTCTCAAATTCTCAGCCCGCTTAGGCAGGGGTTCTGTCCGGCGCCGGACTAACGTATAGATGGAATTACAAGCGGAATCAGCTTGCCCGCCCCTGCAGGGACGGAACTTTAGGAACGGGAGTGTGAGCCATGAGAATACCTGTGATCATACTGAGCGGATTCCTGGGGAGCGGCAAAACAACTCTGCTGCTGAGTGTGCTGAAAGAGTGCAAGCGGAGAGGGCTGAGCCCGGGGGTCGTGATGAATGAGCTGGGGAAAAAGGATGTTGACGGCTATATTCTCCAGGAGAATACCGGCACCCGTGTGGAGAAGCTGCTGGATGGCTGTATCTGCTGCAGCCGCAAGGAAGAGCTCCCGCGCAGCCTTACTGCGCTGATGGCACGCCAGCCGGATCTGATCTGCATCGAGCTGACAGGGGTTGCGGACCCTGACGAGATTGCCGCAACGCTGCAGTCACCGCCACTGGCGGACCGCCTGGTGCTGCACCACACCATCACGGTGCTGGATGCGGAGAATGTAATGGAATACAGCAGCCGCTTCTCGTCCGACAAGCAGCTGGTCCGCACACTGCGCAAGCAGATCACCGCTGCCGACCTCATTATCGTCAACAAGAGCGATCTGGTCGAGCAGGAGACCCTGTGGAGAATTGAGCGAATGACTGGCCGCTATAACGCTGAAGCGGAGATTGTATTCACCCATTACAGCCAGATCAACCTTGCGCCTCTGCTGACGGGTATCCCTGCCCGCCGAATGCGGCAGCCCGCCCGCCAGAGCGTTCCTGCCAGCAGCGGCGGCACAGTACTTAAGCGGGTTAGTCCAAGCAGCACTAACAACAGTGCTACCGCAGTGCATGAGCCCGAGTCCGGGACCGGCGGCTCCTACTCCCAAGTAACAGCAGTGACATTAACCGTTCCCTTGGCTGTCAGCAGCAGTCTCCGGCGGGAGCAGCTGGAGCAGTTCTTCCGGCAATGGGGCTACAGCCTGCTTCGGGCCAAGGGGCATGTACGGCTGACCGGGCAGGATTCCGTACAGCTGGTGCAATTCGCAGGGAACCGTATCTCCTGGGAAGCTTCAAGCTATCCGGGGCAGCCGTATGTGGTGTGCATTGGACTGAATCTGGACGAGAAAGCGATCAGCCGCAGCTGGGCCGGAATGTTCAGCTAATTACAGGCACGGGGAAGGAGGCCATGAAGTCTTGAATGCTATAACTCCACTCAAAATAATACCGCTGCTCCTCCCCGCAGCTTTTTTGCTCACCATCGGCATACTGTGGCTCCCCGGACACCCGGAGCTGGTGGACAACGGCTATACCGATACCTTCAAAGCCGCATTCCTCGGCATAATGCTGGAGGCTCTGCCGTTCGTTCTGCTGGGTGCGCTGCTCTCTTCCCTGCTCCGCGTATTCGTGCCGGACCGTGTGATTCAGCGCTGGATTCCGCGCCGCCCGGTTCCGGCGATTCTATTCAGCTGCCTGCTGGGTCTTCTCTTCCCCGTCTGTGAATGCGGGATGATTCCGCTCGTCCGCCGCCTGATGCACAAGGGAATGCCGCTGTACGTCGCTATCGTCTTCATCCTGTCCGGCCCCATCGTGAATCCGGTCGTCTACGGCGCCACGCTTATGGCCTTCCGTTCCCACCCGGAGCTGGTCTACGCCCGGATGGGACTGGCCCTGGCCGTGGCGGCCGTCATTGGCCTGATACTCTATGCCACCGTCCGCAAGCCGCCGCTTCGCCTCACGATCCGCAGCGGAACCGGAGAGCTCCACCGCACGGATACCCGCGGCGGCAAGCTCGCGGCTGTTTTCGTGCATACCTCGGATGAGTTTTTTGAAATGGGCAAATATCTGATCATCGGCTGTCTGTTGACCGCCGGCCTTCAGACCTTCCTGCACCAAGGCAGTCTGGCCGCCATCGGGGAGCGACCGTTAGGTTCCTATCTGTTCATGATGGGGCTGTCCTTCGCCCTGTCACTCTGCTCCACCTCGGATGCGTTCGTTGCCTCGACGTTCCTGCATTCCTTCCCGGCAGGTTCACTGCTGGCCTTCATGGTGCTCGGCCCGATGCTGGACTTCAAGAACGCACTCATGCTGCTGTCGCTGTTCAAAACCAGGTTCGCGCTATACCTGTTCTTCCTGATCTTCGCGGCGGTCTTCACCGGCTCCGTAGCGTTCTCCCTCTGGCTGTAGCTGTACAGAACACCCTTAATTTGCAGGAGGTTCCTTATGAATAGTCCCCGGAGCATCCGGATTCACTATTTGCTGAGAGCAGCGGTTCTGCTCGCGCTGGCGCTCTATATCGGACATCTGGTCCAGCAGGATGCGCTTCATTATTACGTGGCCCCCAAGCTGGCCCGCTGGATCAGGCTATGCCCGGTTCCGCTCGTCCTGATGGCACTCAGCCTAGGGCTTCAAGCCATGCTTGGCGCAAGCGCCGCGCTGTGTGACTGCGAGCACCGCCTGCCCCGTTCCGGTCTGGGAAGCTCCGTCCTCTATGGATTGTTTCTGCTTCCGCTCCTGTTGGGCGTCCTCCTGCCCGACCGTGCCCTCGGCAGCGCGGCAGCTGCCAGGAAAGGGCTGGCCTTGTCTTATACCGCTGTAGAATCCGGCACCGGCAGCGGAGGAAGATTCACCCCGGCGAATCCGTATGAAGCCGAATTCGCAGAGCTTGCAGGCAAGCTGTATGCAGAGCCGGTCATCCCGGTGCGGCCGGAGATCTATTCCGAGACGCTGGGGGCGATGAACCTGTATAAGTCACAGTTCGCAGGCAAGAAGCTCTCCATATCCGGCTTCTTATACCGCGAGCCGCAAGGGAGCAGCCCGCCTGCTTATGCTGTCAGCCGCTTCCTGGTCCAGTGCTGTACAGCGGACGCGGCTCCCTTCGGCATTCTGCTCCGGCCGGGAACGCCAATAAGCCTGCCCGCCGATACCTGGATTGAGGTTCGGGGCAAGCTTGATGTGGCCTTATATAAGGGGACGGAGACCCTGATGATTATCCCGGAGAGCATCACACGGGTTCAGCCGCCGTCAACGCCTTACATCTACACGAATGCTGACGCCGCAGCAGCCTGGGAGGAGCTGCAGCCGGGAGCCGTCAAATAACGGCATCCAGCGCATCATCATCGTCTACCGAGCCGGCAGGGTTGATGATCTCCACCAGCAGCCGGGCCGGGATACAGATAATCTGCTGCTTAGGCCTGGAGATGAATCCCATATCCAGCGCAATGGGCAGAGGAGCATCCGAGAAGGTCATCTGTATGCCGTAATCATATACCTTCAGCGTATTGTGGCCGAACCGGGTACGGATGTCGATAATCTGCTCTTCCTTGGTTAGCGTTACCGTCTGGTATTCCTCGCCGTTCACAGTGATTACGGCCTTCAGATCGCCTTGGGCATAGTGCTCGTTATGATTCTGGAACCACCGGAAGCCATAGATAGAGCCGGCAGCCAGCAGGACAATCAGGATGAGCAGGAAATCTCCGCGTTTCATGGTTCGCACTGTAGTAATCCTTTCTATTGACCATTTATATAATCGTAATAATTACGAACAATATAAATAGTAATCCAGCCAACGCAGCCTTGTCAACTCCACTTCAGCTCTGGCTGCGCACACTGCCGGACCAATCCCTCAGCACCCTGTCCAGCTCTTCCCCGCGGATCGGCTTGGAGATGAAATCCTGCATCCCGGCCCGCAGGCACATCTCCTTGTCTTCCTTGCGGGCAAAAGCCGTTACGGCAATAATCACCGGCGACAGCCCCACCGTACTGCGGATCTGCCGGGCGGCCTCAATACCGTCCATCCCAGGCATCTGAATATCCATGAACACCAGATCATAGTACCGGGAGCGCACAGCTTCCACCGCCAGCTCACCGTCCGTCACCAGATCGGACGTATAGCCCCGCTTCCGGAGGAAGCCCTGGATGATCTGCTGGTTGACCGGATGGTCTTCGGCTACGAGGATGGAGAGCGGACCATAAGCAGCCTCCGGCTGATCCATGCTGAACACTCCGCTTCTATACTCCTTGATAACCCCAGCTCCAGCCAGCAGCGGGCCGCCGGATTCTTGAGGTGGAAGCCCCGCACTGATTGTGAAATAGAACTCCGAGCCTTCCCCTTCACTGCTGTTCACGCCGATGATGCCGCCCAGCAGCTCGGTCAGCTTCTTGCTGATCGCCAGCCCAAGACCTGTTCCCCCGTACTTGCGGTTAATGGAAGGGTCCAGCTGGGTGAAGGACTGGAATAACAGGCTCTGGCTGCCCTGGGGAATGCCGATGCCGGTATCGGTTACCGCGAACCGCAGAATCAGCGAACCCGGCTCCCGGGCCGCCTCCAGCTTCACAGCCACCCCTACCTCTCCTTCTTCGGTGAATTTCACCGCATTGCCGACCAGATTGACCAGAATCTGCCGCAGCCTGGCTTCATCCGTTATGACAAGGCCCGGAATGTCCGGGGCAATATCGCTGCTAAGAATCAACTGCTTCTCCTGAACCCGCGGATAGAACAGCTCGCATACGTTTTGAACCACTTGCCGGATATCCACCGGCTGCAGATCCAGCGTCATCATGCCGGATTCAATCTTGCTGAAATCAAGCACCTCATTCAGAATGTGGACCAGCGCGGCCCCGCTTTTATTGATAATCTGGGTGTAATATTGCTGTTCCTCGTTAAGCTCTGTGCCTGACAGCAAGTCAGCCATACCGATAATCCCGTTCATCGGGGTACGTAATTCATGACTCATGATGGCGAGGAACTCCGACTTGGCCCGGTCAGCCTTCTCCGCAGATTCCTTGGCCCGGACCACCGCCTTCTCCTCTGTAATGTCCCGGAAGACCACTACCGCACCTTTATGCTCCCCGTTATCGTACAAGGGAGTCATCCGGTATTTGGCCAGGAAGCTGGAGCCGTCCTGCCGCCAGAAGATCCCCTCATGCTCCTGTTCAAAAGAAGCGTTCATCTGCAGCAGCTCCGTCAGCGTGCGCCGGCCTCCGGGATACAGCTCGCCGTCCATCCAGGTCTGGGCTATCGTATGCAGCTTGATATTGCGGGCCAGCTCTCCCGGATGGTATCCGAGCATGACAGAGGCGGCCGGATTGATAAATACCGTCTCTCCCTCCAGATTCATGCCGAATATCCCTTCAGACACCGAGTTCAGAATCAGTGCATGCTCATAGCTGAGCTTCTCAATCTGCTCCAGATGCCTTTTGCGCTCCGTAATATCACTGGTAATCGCGAACACGCCGACCACTTCATGATCGACCATAATCGGGACATAGATCATCCCGACTTCAACCCGTTGCCCGTCATGGCGGATCACCCGGGTCTCGAAGGTCTGGGCTAATCCTTCCGCCGCAGCCCGGAACCGCCGGTTCACCTCATCCAGCTCTTCTTCATCAATGATTTCACTATAACTCGAATACTGCAGGGTTCCGTGAGAATATCCGGTCAGCTGTTCCAGACTGGCATTGAGTGACTGTATGTACCCCTCCAGGTCCATCGCACTGATGGCGGACGGATTGTATTCAAACAGCGACTTGTAGCGGTTCTCGCTCTCCAGCAGCTTCAGCTCATATAGCTTGCGCTCCGAGATATTGCGTGTTACGCCGATCATCTCGCTAACCCCGGCGCCCGTCTCCGTATGCTGCAGCGTGGTCTCCACCCACAGGTAGGAGCCATCCTTGCACCGGTAGCGGAAAACGATGGGCTCCAGTGCCAGCCTCTGCTTGCTGCGCTCCAGATAGAGCTGCACCCGGGCCACATCCCCGGGATGGACATAGTCGATCCCGCCCGTGCCGACCATCTCTTCCGGCGTATACCCCAGCATCTCCCGGCAGACGGGTGAAGCATACAGGAAGGTCGCCTGTTCATCTGTACGATTCCGGGTGATGAAGTCCTGAGAGTTCTCCGAGATCAGGCGGTAATTCCGCTCGCTCTCACGAAGCTGCTCTTCCATCCGGTGGCGATCTGTAACATCCTGCACCATGCCGCGGACCTGCTGTACCCGGGATGAGGCATCCAGAATCACCACCCAGCGGGCATAGATGAACTTGCATTCCTCTTCCCTGCTCTTCACCCTGAAGATCGCTTCGCCGTTCACCCCCGTCTTCAGCGTGCGGTGCAGCTCGGCACGCAGCGCCGCCAGATCCTCCGTCACTATACATTCCAGCAGCCGCCTATATTCAAGTACTGTATGGTTACCACAGTTCTTGCCCAGCTCAAAGATCGCCATCATATGTCCGGAAACGGTCATCTGCCCGGCAACGGAATTCCACTCCCAGGAGCCCATCTGTCCAAGCTCCTGCGCATAAGCCAGCATATCTTCCACTTTCTTGCGCTCGGTAATATCGCGGGCAATCGTCAGAATCTGCCGCACCCTGCCTTCAGGGTCGCGCATCACCTGAAAAGAGCTCTCGATCCAGAGGTAATGCCCCTCCTTGTGCCTCGCCCTGCGGGTAAAGGTATCATTGTCCGAATAGAGCTTCCCCGGCCGGGTCATCTCCAGCGCATCCGTTTCATG
The DNA here is from genome assembly GCF_022234545.1 of Paenibacillus piscarius. Lineage (GTDB taxonomy): Bacteria > Bacillota > Bacilli > Paenibacillales > Paenibacillaceae > Paenibacillus_AQ > Paenibacillus_AQ piscarius. The sequence goes on along the minus strand of NZ_JAIEUI010000036.1, from coordinate 11,054 downwards.
GTAGTACTCCCGTTTGTTCCGGCCGATCATCTCACTGGCAGGATACCCAAGCAGCGTCTCGACCGAAGGTGACACATAACGCAGGGTGCCGTCCGGATCGGCGAAGGAGATCATATCCGGGGTATTCTGTGTAATCAGCTTATACAGGTGATAGTCCTCTGTAATCTTCTGCTCCGCCAGCTTGCGTGCTGTAATATCGGTCATCTCCGCTACCAGGTGCGACGGCCGTTCCGTCCATTCATCCATAATCAAAAAGGCATGGAGTGCCACCCAAAGCGTACCGCCGTTCTTATGTCTGAAGCGCTTCTCTGTATCCACCGCTGCGCCGGGGCTGGCCAGCAGGTATTCCATAATCTGCGCGTGATTCAGTGTATTCCGGTCATCAGGATCAACGAGATCCAGATAGCTCATTGCCTTAAGTTCAGCTTCCGTATATCCGAACATCCCGCAGAATGCAGGGTTGGCCATCAGCATGGCACCCTCCGCAGTCGATACTGCCGCATAGCCGGTAGAGGAACGCAGATATAAGTGCTTAAATAGAGTATCAGACAAAGCTAAAGCCTCCTCCGTAAAAATGGGGGACATAAATTTATTACAGTATACCTTTTTTTCGGAAAATTTGCTCCAGTGCTGAAGTCCTCCCCGGATACGGTTCTTTAGGAGTGGCGGAGGACAGGTCCCATGGAATCAGACCACTACTGTCTGCCGGATCTGCACAAAAATACCGCCCCGGTCATCATAATGACACCGGGACGGTTGTTATAGGAATTATCTTGATCGCCGTCAAGCCTGCTTCGGCATATTGTATTATTCCAATCTGCGGCGCGGCAGCCACAAGGTGCACAACACAGCAAGGGTGAGCGCTAAGCCGGCCAGCAGCCATTTATCCTGATCCCAGCCACTGCGGAGCAGGCCGAACAGATAGAACGGTCCGGTCCATTTGCCTTTGGTGGTGAAGTCGATCAGATACCAGGCGAAGCCGGCAAGGTATCCGGCGGACAGGTTGCCGCACAGGAGCGCAGCTGTAAGTCCGGCCGATCCCAGCGCTACAGCGGTAATCACTGTCCCGCCAATCACCGGCCACAAGGCGAATACGGCTCCGGCTCCATGCAGCCAGGCGAACAGCACAGTAACGGCAAGGACAATGTAGAGTGCGGTTAGCAGCCAGCGGAACAGGAATAGCGGATGCTGGCGTAACCGCTTGGCATAGAGCGTCTCGGAGATGCCGCCATCCTCCAGCAGCGCCAGATGCGGATAGACGATGAGTCCAATGAAGCTGATCAACAGCTCTCCCAGCTTCGCGGCCCCGGCCCTGCCCATCAGCTCCGGCTCCATGAAGAACGGAACAGCAGCCAGCAGCACCGCCGACAGCAGCCAGGAATAATGCACTGTCAGCTTGAGGTTATACCCGGCCAGCGGCAGTATAATCTGCCGCCTCATCGCACTCCCTCCGCTTCCGGTACGCCGTCCAAGGCCCGTTTGGAGCTCCTCCGGCTCAGCCTTCGGGAGGCATCCGCCCGGCTGCGGTTTCTCTCCCACAGCCAGGCCGCCCCGGCGGCCAGCAGCACAGAGAGCAGCAGATAGAAGCTGCGGTTCAAGGCGATCTCATCCGCCCACCCCTTGTACAGGATATAGTCATCAGGCGAGTTGAAGCGGATAAACAGCCGGTTCAGCCCGTAGGAGCCCATCAGCGGCAGCACCGATACGAACCACCAGACCATCTGCAGAGCGATGGGCACAATTCCCCGGCGCAGCAGCATCGAGCCGAACATCCCGAAGGCTACCGAAGCCCACAGAGTGGGCAGCAGCCACCAGGCGGTATAGCCAAGGAAGAACGTGATCGCTTGTCCCGTCTGCCCTGTCAGTCCCATGGTGTCCGCCGTCTGCCAGCCCCCGGTCACTGCAAGGGCGAGGTAGATTAAGGAGAGCATGATGCCCTGGGCGATGAATTTGGAGCTGACATATACCCAAGGAGAGACCCGGCGGCTGTAGATCAGCTCATGCATCCGGCTGGACCGGTCACGGAGCAGCAGGAAGGCGGACAGGAAGACGGGGAAAATCCCGGCCGGCAGCGACAGATAATCGCTGAAATAACGCGCTGCCCCGGGCAGCAGCTCACCTGCGTCTACCTTGGCGTTATATTCGGCAAGCGCCGCCTTTTGTACCTTCATAGCCTCATCCGCTGATTCAATACCATAACCGAAATTATTCAGCCCTGGCTTATACATACTGCTGCCGCCCAGATGCTTGTTTAATGTCTCACCGACATCATTAACATCTTTCATAGTATAACTCTCCGGGGACTTCAGGATCTGATCCAGCTCCGCGATAGCGGATGAGAACGCCTCCTGCTCTTTGGCAGCCAGCTTCACCCGGACAGGGAAGCCCAGCCGGATTTTCTCACCGGTTCCTGCTTTCAGGTCCCGGACCATACTTAGCTTCATCTGTTCGGCCAGACTCTGCGAATCCGCCGGCTCTGCCCAGCCGTAAAAAGGGTGTTCCGCTGTACCCAGATTCTGCGGCGTGCTTACAGCAGGCGGCCCAAGCTCACCCCAGGTTTCCTCTGTAGCATAGGAGGTCAGATAGAAGAACACACTGGCGATAATGAACAGGTAAAAGACCAGGCTGCGCAGCGTCATGCGCATCTCCTTGCCGATCAGGGCAATCATACGAAGGCTTCCTCCCTGCGCATGAGGTAGAGATACGCATCCTCAATCGACGGAGAAGCCTGCTGCGCTTCTGAATAAGGCTGCTGATCCGACAAGATACGGACCCGCATTCTGTTTCCTTCCGGCACAGCGGACAATACCGGGAACTGGTCGCGGTCCCGTTCCCACTGTGCGCGCTCCAGCTCGGCAATCCAGACGCGTCCGGCGGCAGCGGCGGTTAAATCGCCGATCCGGCCATGATAACGCAGGCTGCCCTGGTGCAGAACCGTCATCTGCTCACAGGTGGATTCCACATCTTCAACAACATGCGTGGACAGAAGCACAATCCGTCCTTCGGCGAACCGGCTGAGCAGCCGCCGGAAGCGGATGCGTTCCTCCGGGTCCAGCCCGGCTGTCGGTTCATCGACAATCAGCAGCTTCGGTTCATGCACCATAGCCTGGGCTACGCCGAGCCGCCGCTTCATCCCGCCGGACAGAGCCTTCACCTTGGTGCGGCGCTGCTCTGTCAGATTCACCTGCTCCAGCAGATGGTCGATTCTCCGCTTCCGTTCAGCGCGGCCGCCGATCCCGGATAACAGCGCCAGATAATCCATCGCCTCATAGACGCTCATTCCCGGATAGAAGGCGAATTCCTGCGGGAGATACCCGACCAGTTCACGGACCCGCGCTTTATCACTTAAGGAAACGCCGCCAATCTCCACCGTCCCCGAGGTCGGCTCCAGCAGGGTGGCGAGCAGGCGCATCAGCGTGGTTTTGCCCGCCCCGTTCGGCCCCAGCAGGCCGTGAATTCCTTCGCCTATACGGAAGGTGACATCCTGCAGCGCCTGCTTGCTGCCATAGGTCTTGGTTAAATGATTAATGATTAGCTCCATTCCAGTTCTCCCCATTCATAAGAATCCTAGTTCATCTGTCATTCTCCGGACTCCATGCCAATTCCAGCTTCTCGATCAGCAGACCTGCGGCAATCAGAAGGAGGGACAGCTGCACACAGAGCCACTGGTCAACCTTCCCCAGTATGATCAACAGGGCAAAAGCTGCCGTAACGGTTGTGATGCCGGATATCGTCCATACCCTGCGTCTTGCCAGCACCTTGCGGTTATGGAGTACCTTCTCGGCCTCACGCTTGTCATATTCCAGCAGCCGGGCCTTCCGGTAGACCTCATCCAGAAATAGCTGCTCCTGCTTGTGTCTCGGTTCCCTGTACTTCACAATCCCACTCCTCCTTCTCGTAGACTTGTCTGAGCTTCTTGCGGGCCCGGTGCAGCAGCACCTTGAAGCTTACCGCCCCGCGGCCCATGACGGCAGCCGCCTGCTCATAGGACAGCTGCGCCAGATCCACCAGATAGATGGCCTGGCAGTAATCCGGCTTCAGCCGCAGCAGCCTTCTCCGCCACTCCCGGTCCTCTTCCCGGATAATGGCCAGCCGCTCAGGATTCTGCTCCTCTGCTGTATGTATGCTGCCCGGGCCATCCAAGAGCTGATCCGGCGAATCCGCTCCCGCCAGCCTGCCGCCTTCTTCAGCGAGTGTCACGCTCCGCTGTCTTGCACGCTTGCGGATCGAGTCGATGCTTTTGTTGCGCACAAGGGTGAAGAGATAGGTTTTGAAGGAGGCCCGGTAATCATACTTCTCCGGGTACACCAGCAGATAAGCGAAGCAATCCTGCGCCAGATCCTCGGCAGAGTAATAATCGCCCGTTAGGTGGTACGCAAACCGTACCGCAGGCTCCCGGTAGTGCCGGACCAGCCATTCGAACGCCTCTTGGCTCCCCTCCCGGAACCTGATCAGCACCGCATTCTCTTCCCCGGGCGGAGCCTGTCCGGCCTTCCCTGACAATGGCAGCGGGCTATCTCCATTCTTATATTCCATACCGTCCGCGCTTGCCGCCTCCTCTCCTGCTGTGCCCTCTAGTGCTTATTCGTCTGAACCCGCCGAAAGGTTACAGTCTCTCTCGGTTTTTCCTTATCCCGGCTTGGAACTCAAATTTAGAACAAACAAAAATAGGCTTCAGATGACTGTAATCAGTCAACCGAAGCCTGTTTGTAATGCGGATGCGGTCAAGAGGACTCGAACCTCCACGATATTGCTACCACTGGCACCTGAAGCCAGCGCGTCTGCCAATTCCGCCATGACCGCATATTATGTAGTTCAGTGATTCAATCACCGTAATTAAGAATATACTCGCTTTGGCGGGGAATTGCAAGTTTTTTTATTTTCGCGCTGGCTGACTGCTTCAGGCCATCACTTTCAGCACATCCGCAATCTTCCGCTGATGCGACAGCACGCCGAAATTCATCCAGGCCATGAAATCCACCTCGTACACGCAGGAGTTACGCACCGCAGGCAGGCTTCTCCACAGCGGGGTATCCAGCAGCTCACGCCCCTCACCCTCCTGCCGGTCGAACGTGATGAACAGATGATCTGCGGTTAAGCCGGATAGCTCTTCAGGGCTCAGGCTCACACGCTTCTGTCCGCGGGTAAGCTGCCGGACCAGGGGATGCCGCGCCAGCCCCAGATCGTCATACAGGACATTCGAGACATAGCCCAGATTCTCACTGCCATATAATGTAACTCCGCAGGCAGAAATCCGCAGCAGAGCTGCGGTCTGCCTGTTGACGCTGCGTCTGAGCAGCCGCCTGGCCTGCTGGGCCTGCTGCTCATATTCGCTGATTACCTCCTGCACCCGGCCTGTTCTCCCGAAAACAGCCGCTGCACTGCGGAGCGTTGCGCGCCAGTCCTCCTGGTGGAACGGAAGCCGGAACAGCGGGGCCACCCGGCTGCATTCCCCCAGCTGCCAGCGCCGGAAGCCGTCATCCAGCATAATCAGCTCAGGCTTATAACAGGAGAGCCCCTGCCAGTCTCCGCTGGAGATATCGAACGCCGGAACCTGATCCAGCCCGAGGTATTCCTGCCTGCCCCACTGGGCATGGCAATATTGCACGACCGGAGTGATGCCCAGCGCCAGCAGATAATCCTCCAGAAACGGCGCAAATACCCGGACCCCCTCCTGATGGAGGCTTCTGTATTGTCCGGGAGTCACCCCTACCGTACTTTTGAAGCGGCGGTTGAAATAATATTCATTGCTGTAGCCCGCAGCCAGAGCAATCTCATGCAGCCGGTCGCGCGTCAGCAGAAGCTGCTGCTGGGCCCGTTCGATACGCAGCCCGTTCAGGTGCTCCAGCGGCATCCGGCCGGTTATCTCTTTAAAGATCTGCGTATAACGCGCCCGCCCGATCCCGGCAATCTCAGCCAGCTGATCAACAGATAACGGTTCACTGCAATGCTCTTCCATGTAACGTAGCGAATCCTCCACGGCCTCACGGTCGTCCTTCGCCCTCAGTACAGGAGCATTCGTCCGCATCAACAAAAGCATCAGCTCCTGGAACCGGGTCTGGGCTGCGAACCATTCGATATCCTCGGAACGCCGGAAGCTGATCCAGATGGAATCCAGCAGCAGGGCACACTGCGAGAACGGGCGGCAGTCCAGATATCCCGGGCGGAGCATACATTCTGTATTCCCCTCAACGCCGCTGCCTGGCTTAACCGGCCCTGCCGGAATCAGCCCGAACTCCAGCCGGTACCAGCTGAGGCCCTGCTCCCCGGCCTGAATCCGGTTCAGCGATCCGGCCTCGGCCAGGAAGCCGGTGCCTCGCTCCAGGGAATACTGCCTGTCCTCTGCCTTGAGCCACCCCTGCCCTTCAGACATAATAATCAAGGTATGCTCCTGGTAGACAGCGGCCTGATCCTTCCCGGACGGAGAGCGTGTAATCACTTCTATGTTCATCAGGCTGTGGAGCAGCCTTCTCCTTGTGCGTTCCTGCAGCTGGTCCGTCATTCTGCCCCTCCTGACTGAGAATCATTATCACAAACTCAAGTGTAAAACAAAAAAGAAGATCTATCAACCTTGCTGATAGACCTTCTTGTCACTGATAGACTCACCATCGCTTAACGCTGAATTACTTCACCATCGCCTTAAGCAGATCATCCAGCTTCATCTGGTTGGCGGTAATCCCCCCGGATTGCCAGTGCGAACGCTCCATGCGGTAGATGCTGCCGTTCTTCACCGCAGGCAGGTTCTTCCAGAGCGGCCCGTCCAGCAGCTTGATCGCTTCCTGGTTGACCGCACTGTCCCAAGCGCCATTGTCAGGGAAGATAATGATATGATCCGCCTCAAGCTGCGGGATCACTTCTTCAGAGATGATCGCCTGATAATCCGTCATCTCAGCAGCCATAGGGATAGGCTTCAGGCCGAACTGATCGTAGATCATGCCGGTATAGCGGTTTTTGACTCCAAAAAGAGCAAAGGTCTTGTCCGCAGCATTCAGCCGGATCACCGCCACTTTCTCCTGACCAAGCGCCTGCTGGAGGGCTGCTTTCCCTTCCGCTACCTTCCGGTCATATTCTGGAATCACGGCTGCAGCTTTATCCGGGATGCCCAGCGCCTCTGCGATGGCTGTAAGCATTAATCTGGAATCCTGCAGCACAGCCTCCGGCAGGCGGTAGGTCGGCGCAACCTTGGCATATTGCTCGTATCTCGCCTCATCCGCTCCGCCGTCGGCGATAATCAGATCCGGATTGCGGTCCAGCAGGGCTTCAATGCTCCCGGAGATATCGTATTCCGGCACATCCAGATTCAGATAATCCTGCTTACCCCAGCTGGGATGATACCACTGGACTACCGGGGTGACGCCGAGTGCCTTCAGGTAATCCTCCACATAGATTCCCGCTACCCGCTTAGGATTCGCCGGGATCTCCACCTCGCCGAATTCCCCGGCGACCTTCCTTGTTGCCCCTTCTGAAGCTGCCGCTTCCCCAGTCTCCGCAGGAGCTGGACTGGCCGCCGGCGCAGCCGCATTCCCTGTCCGGGCGGATTTGCCGTCCTCAGCCTTATTATTCGTCCCGCAAGCCGCCATAGCGGACATCGCCAGGATAAGTACAGTTGTCCAGATTAATCTCCGGCCCCGCTTTGCCATGTCTCTCTCACTCCTGTGTCTAATTTCATTGATAATCATTCTCAGATGATCTTAAACACAATAGTAGCATGTCATGAGCAGCTTTCAATGCACTTTTTCCGGCAAAATCTTATACATATTTGTCGCGTCCGGCTCCCATCCCGGCGGCGAACAGCAGGACGCTTGCTGCAGCAAGCAGTGCCAGCGGCAGATTCCAGCTGCCTGCCGCATCATGCAGCAGACCAAACAGCGCCGGTCCCGCTGCTGCCAGCAGATATCCGGCAGACTGGGCCATCCCCGACAGCTCGCTGGCCTCCTGCGTGGTCCGGGTGCGCAGGCTGAAGAACATCATCGCCAGGCCGAAGGCGAATCCCCCGGCAATGCCGATACAGACCGCCCATAGCGCCATGAAAGCGGTACTGCCCAGCCACACGCCCAGAATGCCGGTGATGAACAGCACTGAAGTGATGATCACCGGCAGCCGCTGGTTCTTCATTCTTCCGGCCCAGAGCGGCACGAAGAAGGTGAACGGCAGCTGGGCCAGCTGCATAAGCGAGAGAATCCAGCCGGCCTGGCCGGGGGTCATCCCCCGCTCCCCGAGAATCACCGAGAACCAGGAGATCAGCACATAATAGAGCAGCGACTGCAGCCCCATGAACAGCGTGACCTGCCAGGCCAGCGGCGAGCGCCAGACCCGCACGGCCCCGGACCGTACAGGGCCTGAGCTGCCGGTGTTCAGACGCTTCAGCTGCGGAATCCATAACACGGTAGCCAGTGCAGCTACCATGAACCACAGAGCCAGCGTACCTCTCCACCCCAGACCTGCACGTGTAGCCAAGGGTACGCTCAGCCCCGAAGCAGCCGCTGCACAGATATTCATCGACACCGTATAGATGCCGGTCATGAGGCCGATGCGCTGCGGGAATTTCCCCTTGATCAGCCCAGGCAGCAGTACATTGCAGAGGGCAATCGGCAAGCCGATCATGGCAGTACCCGCGAAGAAGGCAGCCGGACCGGAGGCTGAACGGAGCAGAATCCCCATCGACAGCGTCAGCATGGCGAGCATCAGTAGATTGGACAGCCCCAGCTTGCGGGCAAGCAGCGGAGCGAATGGCGAGAGCAGCGCAAAAGCTAACAGAGGCAGTGTCGTAATCGCTCCGGCCAGGGTATTGGACAAGCCAAGATCATCCCGGACCATTTCCAGCAGGGGACCGACTGAAGTGAACGGGGCGCGCAGCGCGGCTGCGATACAGATGATTCCGGTGATCAGCAGCCAGGTATTGCGGGGCTCCACGTCCGGCATGGACAAGTCTGGCCTGGAGCTGCTGTGATTCGGTCTAGTGAATTTCATGATGTTCCTCCATGCGCAGCAAAGCACCCGTCAAGCCTGAAGCTTGCCGGGGTATGCAGCGGCTATATGTATTTCATCTATTATAGCCCTCTACTCCATATAGGGACAGCCCAATATAATTATTCTCTCCGTTGACAAAACGGGCCAGCCACTTTAGTATCCTAAGCATAGGTCTATTTGAGAATCAATCTCAATGACGAGTACATAACTCCATACAGAAATGAGTGAATACGCAATGCTGCGCCGTTTTTTCTCGTATTACCGTCCTTATAAGACGCTGTTTGTTATTGATTTCACCTGTGCGGTCGGGGCCGGGCTGCTGGAGCTTGCTTTTCCGATGGCTGTCAATAAATTCATTGATGATCTGCTGCCGGGACAGAACTGGTCGCTGATTGTGCTTGCCTGTGCCGCCCTGCTGGCGATCTACGCGCTAAACACGGCAATGAACTATATTGTGACCTACTGGGGCCATATGCTGGGGATCAATATTGAGACCGATATGCGTAAAAAGATGTTCGATCACATCCAGAAGCTGAGCTTCCGCTTCTTCGACAACAACAAGACCGGTCATCTGCTCGGCAGAATTACCAATGACCTCAACGATATCGGCGAAGTCGCGCATCACGGCCCGGAGGATGTGTTCATTGCCGTTATGACGCTGATCGGCGCCTTCGTGCTGATGGCCGACATCAATCTCAAGCTGGCCGTAATCACCTTCATCGTGGTGCCGGTTATGGCCTGGGTCATTATCTACTTCGGGCGCAGCATGACAGATACTTATCACCGCTTATTCGGCAATGTCGGGAATTTCAATGCCCGGATTGAGGACAATGTCGGCGGTATCCGCGTGGTTCAGTCTTTTGCCAATGAAGAATTCGAGAAATCGCTGTTCGCTGTGGACAACCAGAAGTTCCGTGAGACCAAGCTGATGGCTTACAAGCTGATGGCGCGAAGCTTCTCGGTCAGCTACATGATGACCCGCCTGATTACGGTGGTGGTGATGGTCTGCGGCGCATGGTTCTTCATCCAGGGAGAGCTCGAAATCGGGGAATTCGTCGCCTTCATTCTGCTGTCCAACGTCTTCTTCCGGCCGATTGAGAAGATCAATGCGGTCATCGAGAGTTATCCGAAGGGGATTGCCGGGTTCAAACGGTATCTGGAGGTCATTGACACCGAGCCGGATATTGCCGACAAGCCGGATGCAGTTGACCCTGGTCCGCTGCACGGCGATATCCGCTTCAGCCGGGTCAGCTTCGGGTATGAAGCAGACCGGCCGGTGCTGAAGGAGATCAGCCTGCAGGTGAATGCGGGGGAGACCATCGCCTTTGTCGGGCCATCCGGTGCCGGCAAGACAACGATCTGCAGCCTGCTCCCCCGCTTCTACGATGTAACCGGCGGCTCAATTAGCATCGACGGGACCGACATCCGCGATATGAAGCTGAATACGCTGCGCAAGCAGATCGGGATCGTGCAGCAGGATGTATTCCTCTTCTCCGGTACCATCCGCGAGAATATCGCCTACGGCCGGCTGGATGCCAGCCTGGCGGACATCTGGCAGGCTGCCCGCCAGGCCCACCTGGAGGAGCTGATCAACAGTCTGCCGGACGGGATGGATACGGTGATCGGCGAACGCGGCGTCAAGCTGTCCGGCGGACAGAAGCAGCGCCTGGCCATCGCCCGGATGTTCCTGAAGAATCCGCCAATTCTGATTCTGGATGAGGCGACCTCGGCGCTCGACACCGAGACCGAAGCGGCGATCCAGCAGTCGCTGGCTGACCTCTCGGTGGGCCGCACTACACTGGTCATCGCCCACCGCCTGACAACCATCAAGAACGCCGACCGGATCATCGTGGTGAACGAGGACGGCATTGCTGAGGAGGGCCGGCACGAGGAGCTCATTGCAGCCGGGGGCACCTACAGCCGGCTGCATCAGGCACAGTATAATGCGTAATATAACCGCCCAAGGCAATGTATTCGGTTTTTCGCATACATTCTGTGCGTATCCTTCGGAATCTCCTCTAGAGTAAAGGGCTGGTATAACCCAGCCCCTCCTCATCAAACCGTACGTGAGGTTTTCCCTCATA
>NZ_JAIEUI010000035.1 GCF_022234545.1 Paenibacillus piscarius | reverse complement strand
ATGTGCAAGCATCCTAGCTACAAAGGTGGCTTGGTCCCTCCTTTGGTTGGACTTGCACCAACTAGATAATGCGTGCCTCTGGGCACGCCTACCGCAAAAAGAGCCACTTTTCAGTGACTCTTAATTTGATGAATGTTCATTTCCCCTCAAATTCAGACCAGACTCTAGCGAAAGTAGAAATACTATTGAAAATGGTGGCGGAATCAAGGAAAGGTTGTTCTCCATCATAGTATTGGAAATCCCGGTAGTCTTAAAAGAAAGCGAAATAGCAGCTATATAATGCAAAGACTCCCGGATGATATAAGCTCCAATTCCAAACCCTAACAGAAAAATCCCTATCCCTTTTTTACTCCAAGTCATTCCCTCCACCTTTATACATACAGTTTACTCTCCAGCGCCTTCTCCCAGATGAGTTGATAGTCACAATCTATCAAATTTGGAGTTAGATCTCCACAATAACTTCTCATGTTTATTGATTATCTACTTTTAGTCGCTGTGGTTGTTTGGGGTCTAATTGTTTCCAATCAGATGCATCTCTGTCTGTGAAAATGTATTCGGTGTCAGGATCATCAGAAAATATCACATATACAGGAAATTTAGGCATAGATCCAAACTTCGCCTTAATACTCACTATATCTTCTTCAGAGTATCCTTGCACGTTAATTAAATAGCTTTTAAGGCTTTTTTCAAGTGAATTATATTTAAACTGAAGTGCTGAATATCCCCCGATAATTAGAATTACAATGATTAATGTCGAATAAATGATTAATTTTCTAATTTTCAAAGCACCTCCTATTTGAATTTATTAAAGCAAATGAAATTAAACTTATTATAACATTATTACTATATATTTCACAAAAACAAATTAAAAACATTATAACCCCCTGCTCTTAAACAGGGGGAGTCTCGTCAGTATAAATACTCTAATCCGTAATCAATTAAACTGCTTTAAATGAAGTCATGTAAATTACAAAGGGTGAATTTATTACCATAGAAGGAGTAACAAATCCTACAAGATCTGGGGTATTATTAACGTTAGTCAAATCTATTCCCTCACCATAATAAAATGCTTGCCATACAAACTTAGAGCAATAGTTCGGTGAAAGAGTTCCAAGTTTTGAAAAAGGGTTAATGAAATACTCCTTAACATATATAAAATTCCAAGTTGCCCATTTAGCAGCACTCACACCCATACCATTTGTAGGACGATAGACTCTTATAGTTTCACCAGCACCATGTCTATTCATATAGCCTGTCATGTTATCTATCGTTCCTCCATTAACAGGATATGTAACATGAACAACTTTAAAATCCGAATTTACAATTCCTGTATGTCCAACTATTTGCGAACTGGAACCCAATGTTTTTGTGGAATAAAGAATATCTCCAATTCTCATTTGTACGTTGGTACCAGGATAAGTAGGACCGATTTCTGCAAATGGTTGAACTAACCCTTCTTCACCATAAGTTTCAGTTATTACAGTTGCCTGGTTTGTCTGGTCTGTTATTATACTATCTTGAATATCAAACATACTTGCACTTGCCTCAGTCACTCCAACTCGCATAAACCCTAATATTGCAAAAATAAATGATAGAACAAATACACTTTTCAATACATAATTTTTCATTTCTTTCCTCCTAATGGTTTATGATACCAATTATTATAAAAAGAAGGGCTTAAAACAATGGGCCCACGGGCCTATTTTTCTTTAATTATCCAATTATAAAAATTTATTCAATATTTCTGTTTTAAACTTCAGTTAAGACTTAATTCCTCATCTTAACATAAGTATCTAAACTAATATTCTCTAAGTTCACATAATCAATAGGTGAATTTTACCTTATTTTGAAAGAATATCACTTAAAAATCACAATATTTAGAGGGAACTATGAATAGTAAAAATGGGGGGACTACTTGTGGTGGTCTTATTAGTTGGTAGCAGCATTAACGGAAACATTATGTATGATGCGAAAAAGGAACCTGATCGTTAAGACCTGCTCCATATTGCATAGGAATACACCAATCTAATGGAATCTATCATTGATGGAGTATTGCTGTAAAAGTGTACATTTTATCATCCCTTTATCTATGCTATGTTATTTTTTTACCTACGAATTTTCACTTCGATTCCTCTATTTTCTCCAATCTATTTCCCTGAAGAATATTAGATTTAAAAACTACTAAATAATGAGATGTTTTATTCAATTCGCTAGTGTCAAATTTAGAGGGGACTTTTATATTTGTCATTTCTCCCCATTTCATGGTTACAGTAATGTTTTGTTTATCTATCTCTGCAATTTGAACAATAGCAGCAGTACTTTTCATACTACGAATAAAGATAATGAATACTAAAATGAAAAGTATCGATAACATGAATTTTATGTTTTTTTGACATTACACTCTCCTTTTACTTGTTGCCCACACTATATACTAATGTTTATTTAATCCTATAGTAAATATTACCACATTCTGATAGAATGATTTTGGTTAATTACATATATTTAGGGGAGCTATGAATAGTAAAAAATGGTGGGTACTACTTGTGCTGGTCTTATTGATTGGTGGCAGCATTGGCGGAAAAATTCTGTATGATGCGAAAAAGGAACGTGATCGTCAAGACCTGCTCCATATTGGAGATCGGTTAGAGAAGTCGTTGTCTGACTACGAAGATACAGTTAAGCAAATAAACGAGGATAAGGATTTAGCAGAGGAATACACCAACCTAATGGAATCTATCATTGATGAGGATTTTGCAGCAAGCGAGTTAGACGATATGATAGCTAAGGCCTGCAAGATGGAGAGCGAATTAATGGATATCTACCCTACCGTCTATACAGAGCCAAGTTCAGTTTGTGATTGAGAGGTGTTTATGATGGCAGTGACACCAGAACTAAAGGATGTTCATGTTTTTGCTGAAGGAGATGTGAACGGAGATTTTTGCGTATCCTTAGTTTTAGACATTGGTCCTGCAGACGTCTATGGTGCTGATCAATTCTATGCTACAGTTGGGACGGCTCAAGGAATTGCGGATTTTCTTAGTACCAAACCATTTATAATTTGTCGAGGTTTTGTGGTAGTTCCTGAATTTAACTTAAAAGCCATTAAAGATTGTATTCAAGTTAGAATTTCGGAATGTGCTAAGGATGACTGGGAACAAACTGCATTGTCAATTAACAGGCTTTTTCCGTGGGAATATGATGAAATGAAGGATTATAAATATTTTTCGCAAAAGACTATTTTTTTCTGATTATTATCAGAATAAGGGGCTATTCATAATGATGTTATTTATTTGGGGATTTATTGTAGTGCTCATTATCGGTATTGTTTTTGCAGCAAAAAAAGGAATTAAACAAGGAAATGAGCTAAAAGAACAAACCAAAAGCATGGGAGCGTTACAGGGGGTATTCGCATCACATGTGGAGGGACTTGGCATTGGAAGTGTCGAGTGCAAAATTTTTAGATTTTCTGATCGTGTGCTTATTGATTCAAGCAGACAAAGATTTGAAATATATCTGACGCAATTCAGAGCCGCTGAAGTTAAAAGTATGCAAGAATTGATCGATAAAAGCAAAAGCGTTGTGGGACGTGCAATGATTGGAACATTACTTGTACCTGGGTTAGGAACAATTGTCGGTGGAATGTCCGGAATAGGAAATAAAAAGAAAACTAATCACTATATGATATTTAACTTTATAGATACTCATGGTGAGTTGTCAGCTGTAACTTTTCAAGATACTTTTGCATTTGGTATGAAGGACTTCTGCCAAGGCTTAAATCATTCTCTGCCGAATGACGAGGCCAGTGTCGTAAGACTTTAACCAATAGCCCGCCGCCCCGTTAAGGTCGACGGGCTTTTCTTGTTTTCCCATCCTCATGTTAAAATAAATTAGATAACTAACAAGGAGGTTCATTTCATTGATACATCATATCGAAATTAACGTTTCCAACCTTAGACGTTCGGCGGAGTTCTGGGGATGGTTTCTGTCAGAGCTTGGTTACACGCAATATCAGCAATGGGAAGAAGGGAACAGTTGGAAATCAGGGAACGCCTACCTGGTCCTCGTTCAAACCAAAGAAAAATACGTGGATGTCTCTTACCATCGCTCTCAGATTGGATTGAATCATCTGGCATTCCATGCAAATTCAAGAGAGCAAGTAGATGAACTGACTACAATGGTGCGAGATAAGGGTATGCATATTCTTTACGAGGATAGGCATCCTTTTGCAGGCGGGGACCATTATTATGCTCTATTTTTTGAAGACCCCGATCGAATTAAAGTAGAGGTCGTCGCTCCCTAACCCCCATCAATCCACCACCAATACCCTGGGTGACGCACTCTGTATAGACTTGGATGCTGCCCAGCAACCCAATCCTGCGGCAATGACACTCAGGGGAATCATCGCAGTGATCCCTCCCCCGTTCATAATCAGCGGAACTTTAACAATCCCGTAATCCGACAGGATCACGTTAAGCAGCGGAGGCAGACCTAATAAACCTAGAGGAATTCCTACCAGGGCACCGATCCCTGATACGACCAGGATTCCGGTGGTTTCCGATAGACGGATCTGGCGGGAGGTCATGCCGATGGATTTGTAGATGCCGTAGGTGCGGCTCTCTTTCTTCATGTTAATCCGGCAGATGCTGTAGATGATCACGAACGTAATGACGATGAACAACAGCGCCATAACGGACACTGGCAGCACGATGATTTTGACCGCCTGGGAGAATACCTCATCCACCAGCGATGCCTGACTGGCGATCCCGAGTACACTGCCGTACCGCTCTTGCAACTCCTTCACGAATGAATCGGTTGAAGTGCCCTCATTCAGATTCATGAAAGTGGTGTTCATCGTACTCCCATAATCCGGATTACTCGTTCTGATAACGTCAGCGGTAATGCGCCCCGTGTTGGACATGTTCGCGATCGCCTGGTAGATTCCGGTGACGGTCAGCGTATGCTTAGTCCCTTCAATATATATGTCCATAGTATCCCCTGCTTGGATGCCCAGCGTTCTGGCGACATTCACACCCACCGAGATTTCATTGGCAGACACCGGGTTACGGCCGTCCACATTCTCATAGCCTATCTCATCATAGTTCCCGTCCGCCACCGTCAGCAAGATCCCCATCGTATCCTGTTTCACAGCAGCCCCATCCTTCTTAGGAACCGGCACCACCGCATTGGCATCCCCGTACCGCGAGTAATTCATCACCCTTGGGTCAGAGAGGACTTCTTCTTGCAGCTGTGCAAAAGTCATTTGGGCCGGATTATCGATTCTTATGGACAGATCCGCCGAATCATACCCCCACTTGGCAATGGTGCCATGGATGGAAGCAATGCTGTATACGAACAGGAATCCGAAGACAAGCACAGCGGTGGACAACGCCGAGATCAGCACAATTAGCAGCGAGCCCCGGATATTCTTGGTGACGCTTCTTAGCCCGATAATCATCGAGGTGGGAAGAGCGCCCAGCTGCAGGAGCTTTCTTTTCCATGTTCCCTTACCCCCGGATTGGCGGGAGTACTCCTTCTCGGACATGCCATAACGAACGGCTTGGGCCGGCTCCACATGACGCGCCTTATTCGCAAATAGCAGGGCCGAGAGCAGAATAACCGCAACAACAGCCGCACCAGTCCACAGGCCTGTACCTGAGAATAAATCGCTCATCCCGGATGTTCCTGTATTGAGATAAGCCATGGAACTGGCAACAATGGTACCGGAGAGAAGATTGCTAACTATGATCCCCGGAATAACCGATATGAGTGCCAGGAAGGTATATTGGGCAACATAGGCCATAATGACTTTGCGGGAAGATAATCCGACAGATTTGATGATCCCGATTGTCCGGTAGTTAGAGAGGATGGCATCGGCAATTGTGAATCCCAAGGTGTACAAGGCCACACAGACCATGACGACAGCCAGAAAAATCATCACGAAGCTGATCACCTGATTCGCTATCATATAATAGGAAGACAAGCTCTCGAAGTCTTTGACAGACTCCAGATAAGGGGTTCCGAGAGACTGCTCGAATCTATCCCAGTAGGCCCTATGTTGGCTGTAATCCTCGAACCTTAGTCCGGTCATATACTTATCGCCGCCAGGCAGCAGGGCCATATGCTTGTTATAATCCTCAGGATTCAGCCAGATTCTCCCGCTCGTCGCAAAAGGCGAACAGTAAGAGATATCCACAACGATGCCCGCAACCTTTAGCTGGATGCCCCCTTCATCCGTTTTGAATTCAACCGAATCGCCCACATGAATATCATTGGGATACGCCAGCGAGGTGGGAATCCAGACAGTTCCTGCTTCCGGTGAGCTCTGCTCTGCTCCTTCCACGAACTGCAGCCGGTCCACGGGAAAAGGCCCTTCGGGCGTATCCATCATGAACAAGTCCACATTCGGGATCTCTTCTCCAGCATGCGACATGCTGGACAGATAGCGGTAGCGCATCAGATCGGAGACCGTTACCCCTGACTGCTCCTTCCACCATGTATGTACCTGAACCGGATCATGGATGCCATTCTCCAGCTGCAATATTTGATGCGCGCCACGGGACTGGTCATGAACACTCTCATACATCCGGTTGGTGTTGTTCAGAACGGACACGGCGGTTGAGAGGAGCAGAGCTGCCAGCATGATGATAATTGCAATGAAGCTGTTTTGCACTTTTTTATGCTTCAGGTTCGTCCAGCATAGCTTCCATACCGCATACATCCGCTACCTCCCCTCCCCTGACATGAACATGAAAATTTGGTTTTCTCTCGCTTTCAGCTGATCCGGTGAAAATTTTCCCATTTCCAGAATTCCATCGATGGTGCCGTCTTTGACCAGGATGAGCCGGTCCGCTCTGCACGCAGCCTGGATATCATGCGTTACCATAACGATCGATTGATGATTCTGATTCATCTCCGTCAACAGATCCAGAATCACAGCGCCCTGCTCCTGGCTTAATGCCCCTGTAGGCTCATCCGCAAAGATCACCTCCGGCGAATTAATGAGCGCTCTGGCGATCGCCGCTCTCTGCTGCTGTCCTCCAGATACCTGGGATGGCAGGCGTCCGGCTTGAGCTCCGATCCCCATCTGGTGCAGCAGGCTTAATGCCTGCCCGTTCACCTCGCTTGCGCTGCGGCCAGCCACGTACCCCGGGAAAGCCACATTCTCCAGCAAGGTGAAATCGGGAACGAGATTGATCGATTGATACACATAGCCGATTTTGGTGGACCGGAAATCCGTAAGCTCCTTCTCTGTGTATGTATCGATCCGCTGTCCCTTGAACATCACTTCACCGGAGGTGATCCCGTCCAGACCGCTGAGGAGATAGAGCAGCGTAGATTTCCCCGAGCCCGAGCTGCCCATAATCACTGTAAAGTCACCTTGGTATACTTCGAGATTAATGCTTTTGGCGGCGGGAAATTGCTCATTGCCTGAGGAGTACACTTTGCATAGATCAACAGTCTGGATTAAGACTTCCTTGCCGGGAATCTGTGTTATCATATAAGGCCGCCTCCTAGAATCAATCGTATTCCTCTTCCTAATCTGCGCTTGATTGCTGTTCGATCTTAAGATCGCCGGTGTCCGAGATCAGCTCGACAAGTGGCCCGCCCTCACCGATAGAACCATCCTGATAATCCGGCAGCGTGACCTGAACCGTTCCAGAATCGGCAGAGAATTCGGTACGGAGTGCCTCAGGTGCTTCTGCTGTCCGAATGGTAATATCTCCACTATCCGAGACGGCATGGATATCCTGACTAATGCGCTCCAGCGAGGCGGTGATTTTACCCGTATCGGTCTCCGCATGGATGATCCCCTCTGCGATATCCAGCTGGATCGCCCCCGAGTCGCTTACCACCCGGTATTCCTTCGCCAGGACGGGGCCGACATCTATTGTTCCAGAGTCCGTTACCACCTCAAGCTGGTCTAGCCGGGTCTCAGGAATCCCAACCGTGAGCTTAAGCTCCGTATAGATGTCAAAAAAGCGGTACCGGTTGTCCTGAACAACCTTTATCCTTATCTGCCCCTGATCCTGAGTGATGTCCAGCTTGTAATCCTTCATTAATGCCTTGGTCGTCTTCCCGCCTAAGGTGGTCTTGATCTCATCTCCCTGAATGGGAACCACATCAATCGTTCCAATATCGTTATGAAGAAGAACACTGGTGGTCTGGTCCATCCGGACAGACTGTTCAACCGATAGCTCATGCACATTGAAGGGTGAATTGCCTAACAGATACAGCACTACATTGCCAATGACTCCGGCAGCAATCAGGAGCAGGGCAAGTCTGGTTACGTTCCGGGATCTATTTTTCAAAAGAAACCACATCCTTCTTAATAACTGTCAGATTATACTTCAGGTACCGGATCACAAGATGGTAATACAGCCGGGTGAGCTTCAATGTTCCAAGGGCTACTAGCAGTCCCACGCCGACCAGGCCCAGCATCAGGAAGATGCTATTGATAGACAGCGCCACCGACTGATACTGAAGCATTAACAGAACCGGAGAAATAAGCAGGCAAATAGCTAAGACGAATACTGCGGCAATCACAGTTAATGAGGTGACAAAAGGCAGCAGAACGATAACCAAGTTGAACAATCCTAAGCTCACGGTGGCCATAACCGCTCTCGTCACGCTTAAGAGGGTTGGGGATTTGTCCGCTCGCTCAATCTGCGACTGGGTCAGTAGTTCACGGGCAATCACCCGGGGATGACCCAGCTTGGAGATCACCTCTGCTTCAGACCGCCCGCTTAACCGGGCAAACTCGAAATGCTCCTTGAACTCCCCCATAAGCTCAGCACATTCCTCAGGAGGAAGCAGCTTCAGATACCGTGCCAATTCATTCAGATAGGCCTCTTTATTCAATCCGATCCCCCCTTAATAATCTCCTGCACCCCTATGGCAAAAGCATTCCATTCTTCAATCATGTCGTGCATGACTCTCCTTCCCTCATCGGTAATCTTATAGTACTTCCGGGGCGGCCCCTCCTCCGATTCGGATAAATAGGTCGAGAATAACCCGTCCGCCGCCAGCCTTCTTAACAATGGATAGATCGTGCCCTCCGCAATGGCAAATTTCTGCGAGATCTGCTCCACCAGCTCATACCCGTACCGGTCCTTCTGTGAGGTCAACACCAGCACACAAAGCTCCAGCACACCCTTCTTGAACTGAACATTCAATCCTAATCACCACGCTTTATTTAGTACTGTGCAATAAACAGTAGTTACTAATACAAAGATTACCATCGACTACTGTTTAATGCAAGGTAGTTGTAAAATCGAATTTACTCCCGGTCATCTTTTAGAGCTAGTGGGCGATGGCCATGTTTTGTATTCTACAATAAAATGAGCCATAAAAAAACATGCTAAAAGCTATATTTTTAGTATAATTTGACAGGTTTTTTTTTACTTTTTTATCAGCTATGATGTTCTCATATATCAAGCTAGGAGGTGAAACAAATGAATCTATCAGATTTGGTAGCACAACTCAACAGCAGCGTAGCTGTCCCGTTAGGTGGCTGCGGAACAAAAAAAACAAGCTCAGCTAATACAGGATGTTGCTAAAAACGAGGGGACGAAAGCTAAACTTTCGTCCTTTTTTATAAGGAGGCTCTTATGAATAATCATAACCCGAAAGATGATGTTGAGAACATGCTTTATGAAATGATAACAACTCTATGCGGCAAACCTAAGGACGTACATAATAATTCGGGTTTAGTAAATGATCTAGCTTTATCTTCATTGGAAATTGTTCAATTAATAGTGATGATAGAGGAGAAATTTAATGTGGAAATTGATATGAATGTTGAATTTAAAGTTATCCAAGACATTATTGATTATATCAATAAGGAAGTTGGTTCTAATGTTTAGTATTGACTCAAAATCCTACCACGTATTTAAAGACAACGATAAGTACTTCTTATTTGATATTTATAAGATGATATTTTGTGAAACTAATTCTTCAATTTATAATGCATTAACTTCTAATGACCTTAGCTTATTAGGTGACGAGGAATTAGTGCTCCTACAATCACTATCTGATAATAATGTTTTTTTTAATACCTCTATCCCCCATCAGCACGAAAATACTCCTGCAGATAAAGCTTACTTCTCATTAGCACCCGTTCATGGCTGTAATCTAAAGTGTAGATATTGCTTTGCCTCATCAGGTAATAACTATACTAACCAAATACGAATGCATGATGATCATACCTTACGAGATATTTCAAATTTTATTTGCTTTAATTGGATGCCTGAATGTAATGAATTCAGATTGGATTATGTTAGTGGCGGAGAGCCACTTATTAATAAAAAGGCATTTAGAAATTCTGTTATGACTCTAAAACACCAGTTCAAACTAAACAAGCGGGAATTATTTATATGGCTTTGCACAAATGGAACACTATTGGATGAGAGTGACCTTGCTTTTTTCGAATCACAAAATTTACTCTTTGGACTAAGTCTTGATGGTAATAAAGAACAAAATGATCAGCGGTTATACCATGATGATAAAGAGACCTACGACGATGTGATAGAAAACATCAAGATGATATTATCTTCTGATTTCTCAAATAAGAGCAAGGAATTATGGGGCTTGTCAGTTATCACAAAACATAATTCGAATTTAAAGGAAATAATAGATCATCATTATAAACTAGGGTTTAAAACTGTTCAAATGAAACTGGTCAGATTATCTCAACCAGATGATAAAAATGTAGATTTTAATAAATCAGAAATAACTAATTTAAAGGAACATATTGCTCAACTATTTGAATATGTGTTGGCAGAAGCAGTTCAGGATAACCTTCAGCCCTGGTTAACTTTTCTGAATGATAATGATCATTTTGGTAAATTAACCCGCAGAATTATATTAAAAAAGCCTTACGATTATCGTTGCCATGCAGCTCGTTCAAAACTGAGCTTTACCCCGGATAGAAAGATTTACCCTTGTGATAGTTTTATTGGCATGGAGGAATTTTGTATCGGGGATTTGGACAACGGTTTGGATCATTCAAAGCTTTCTAACTTTGAAAATCAGTCAATCTATGAACGGGATTCCTGTAAAGAATGTTGGGCTAGATTTGTCTGTTCAGGTGATTGTTTTCACAACTCCTATTTGTCTACAGGCAATATTTCCGAACCAGATCCTTTCTTTTGCGAAATCGTTCAATATACTGCCATGCATTCCATTGTAACCTTAAATGATCTTTTAAGAAAAAATCC
Organism: Paenibacillus piscarius; assembly: GCF_022234545.1. Lineage (GTDB taxonomy): Bacteria > Bacillota > Bacilli > Paenibacillales > Paenibacillaceae > Paenibacillus_AQ > Paenibacillus_AQ piscarius. The sequence goes on along the minus strand of NZ_JAIEUI010000035.1, from coordinate 32,054 downwards.
GCAATCATATAACAAGCTTTTTAAATTCCTTAATATCAGAGACAAAGTTAAAAAATAGGAGCAATGAACATGACCATTTATATTAACCCCAATGTTATAGGAATTCACTATTTTGGCGAATGTAGCATTATTGAGTTTCAAGACGAAGAATATATATTAAACCCTGCTAAATCTTTAGTAATGGATATGGTGCTAAATAATAGTGGTATTGAAATTGAAAAATGGAGCCTTCTTGATGCCAATATTGAATACCGGGATGAACTCAGACAGGCCGCTTTATTTTTTATCGAATCCGAATTAGGACAAAAGCTATTTACTACAACGGCCCCGCTGACACAATCCGGTTCAATTTTAAAGATTACTGGAAAAACTCAACATTACTATCCCAAAAAAATAAGTATTGAATTAACCAATAAGTGCAACTTATATTGCTCACATTGCTATAAAGAAGCCAATGATGGAAATGTATCTTCTATGAATAAAGACAAAATCTTTTCCTTTTTGCATAAATATAAAGGTCTAATCCCTGCCATTCATCTTACAGGCGGTGAGCCTTTGGTTGCTCCTTATTTGGAAGAATTAATAGAGGAATTTAAGCATTACTATCAGATAGAGCTGAGCAGTAACGGGACGCTATTGCACACCTTAAAGAAAAGCACATTAGCTAGTACCTCTAATATAAGTTTGACCTTATACGGATTATCTGATGAGCAATACAAACTAAATACTGGCAATGCAAAGGGATTTTCTATGCTGCAAAAGAGTTGTTTGTTATTAAAAGAAATGAATAAATCCTTCAAAATGAATGTCGTTATGAATAAACAAGTTCTTCAAAGAATAGATAGTTATATTGAATGTGCCATAAGTTTAGGGGCAAATGTTTTAAACATTGGAGCGCCGCTTTCTGTAGGAAGGTTAACTCAATCAGCATCCGTTGATGATTGGATGCTAACTGAAACAGAACTAAATAAAGTTTTTAGAACTATACAGAAATCTCAATTACATTACACTGACCAAATAAAAATATTGCCTTGGGAAAGAGACATTTATTACAACGCTAGTGATTACAGAGAAGAAATGCAAAATATTTATTCATCACCCTGTTTAGCATGTGGAGCAGGAAATCGTACTTGGGGACTTTCTGAAACTTTCAATTTTACTCCTTGTATCATTTATAAAGATTTATACAATTTAAATCTTACAAGCTGGGAAGAGTACGTTGAAGGGGGTTTAAAGATAGATTGGAATGAAGTAACGACTACGTATAGGAATAATTGTCAGCAACATTCCACCTGCAATAGAATGATTATATTCCAAAAATGAAAGCGTGTGGTTCCCTGATGACGTTCAACGTTCGGTTTGCAAAACTGGTTTGCGGTTTGACGTTAAGAAATCTTTTGGCTATTCCGTTTGGTTTGCTGACAGCATTCAAGCTGGCCCATATTTTGGAGGCATCGCTTAGAACCGATTTCAGGGCGTTACAAACCGGGAGTCTGGAGCTCCTTACGATAGTCATCGTATATTATACAATAGACTACTTTTTTTATTTACTTTTACAACTCACGGTAGAGCGAAAAAAAAACCAGTTGAAAATGTCCATGATTCACCGTTTCTTGTCACTGGATATGCTACAGATTGAACGAATGGGCGAAGGCAAGATGATTGAACATCTCTCGAATGACCTGAACGAACTGGCAGATTATAAAACTACAGTGCTCCCCGGCTTGATTAGCGCCTCCGTCACTGCTGTTATCTATTCGGGTTATTTCCTGTCAGTCAATCCTTTATTTGCTCTGATCCTTGCCTTCATATCCATACTGCATGTTATTCCGCCAATCGTAATCAGAAAATATATGTATACCCAGTATATGGACACACGAGATATTGAAGCCGAGCTTACCAATCATCTTATATCCGGTTTCAAGGCTTTCCGGATTCTCCAGATCTACTCCGGCCACCATTGGTTTATGCAGCAGCTCAAGAAAATTCATAATGAGTACAACGGAGTCGGCAGTAAGGCTGAAAAAACATTAGCTTCGGAGGAAGTGCTGACGAAGGGTGTGGAACACGCCGTCAAATTTGGCACATACGGCATTGTCGGATACCTGATTTGGATAGATGTAATTACGCTGACTAATGGCCTAGCCCTCCTCATGCTGAGCCCCGGCTTCTATTCAGCCGTTAGCACGTTATGCTCACATTTTTCTCAAAAAGCCGTTTATACCGCTGCAAATGAAAGATTAAGTCTATTTCATAAGATCAACGGTACAGAATCATCCAATTCTTTGCGTATTGCTGCAAAAAGGGAGTCTTCTCCCCCATTGTTACTCGAAGTAATGAAGGCAAAAGCGGAGATAGACTCAGCTGTAGCTAATCAATCATGGCATTTCCAACTAATGGAGCATGATCATCTGCTGATACAAGGAAAAAATGGATCAGGTAAATCCACACTTTTACGGCTGCTGACCAGACATGTCCCGCTAGCTGAAGGTCAGATCTATTTCCGGGGGACGGAGCTGGCGTCAATTCCAGAGGATGAGCTTTTCCTGGAGCTCTCCCTGCTTCCCCAAGCGGATTTGAAGCTATCCATAACTCCTATGCAATTATTCAGCCTTTTATATTCAGCTCATCCTGACATCCTCCAGAGAACCCTTCAACTGTGCAGCACCCTCAATTTAAATGATGACAGATTGAGCAAGCATACCATCAGTGAATTGTCGGGAGGAGAACGCAAAAAAGTCTATCTTGCCGCTGCTTTAATGAAACCCTCGGCTTCACTCCTTCTTCTGGATGAACCGGATAACTCCCTGGATCACAATTCCAAAGCGGCACTGATGAAATGTTTGCAGGATGACAAACGTGCTTTAATCATAGTCAGCCATGATGATCTGTTCCAAGCAAGCTCAAATCTGGCCATCCAGTTAAATAGAGAACCTACAGAAGGACAAGAAAGGGATCGTACTTATGTCTAGATCACCATTGCTGCAGACCGTATACTTTTTGCGTTGGACGATTGTACTGGGTGTTGTGGAGGGGGCATCCATAGGCGCTCTTTCTGTTTTTATCTACCAAACTATCGGGTCTGTCACCAACGACATCCTCTACGGCTCCCGTTCATTCCCTTCGACATCGCTGATAATGCTAGTCTTGGCTTTGCTTACAAGTATCCTGTTAATCCCTTTACTGCAATATGTTAAAAATATCTTGATGTTCCGCAACGCCCTGCAGCATGACCGCTATATCATCAATCAGTTCATTCATAAATCGATACCAGACATACAAAAATTCACTGAAGCTGAGATTCAGTACAGGCTGGAGCAGGACCCTCATGAATACCGGATGGCTATCGTGAGAGTTCTGACGGATCTGCCGGTGGCTCTGATTGTCGGTACTGTTATTTTGACAAAGCTTTTCGAAACCCATATCTGGCTGGCTCTGACTTGCATCTTAGCTGCTGCTACTCCGCTTGCCGCCATTCGTATCACCAAACGGCTCGAAGCTGTGTACAAAATGCAAGTCCGGGATTTTGAGCTGGAACAGCGGAATCTGGAGTTTGACGTCATCAACGGCGCCGGTTATTTTAAATTGTATGGAATAAAAGATCAATGGATTGCCCTTTTCCGGGATTCCTTCACAAACCACATGAACCACTCGCTAAAAAAGAGTATGCGCATCCTGTATGCTATCCGCAATGTAAGCTTCATCTCATCCTCTTGCGGCAATCTGCTTCTTCTGCTGGTTGGAGCCTGGCTTGCAGCACATCAAGAAATCATGGCTGGAGCCATTATGAGTGCTCTGGGATTATCCGCAAGCCTGACTGATGTGTATCAGAAATTAGCTTCCGCTATCAAAAGCCATGCCCTTTACAAGCAGTTCATGCCAAAAATCAGTGAAATTGCCGCTGACTCTGCTGAGTCAGGACAAATCGTGCTATCAGACGACCCGCTGACACTTGAATGCCACGGTTTGCAATTCCGTTATAGTGAATCCGTCGCACTGCTTGACAACATTGATATCACGATTAAGCCAGGAGAAAAGACGGCGATCGTCGGACCTAACGGTACCGGTAAAACGACGCTGCTTCACCTGCTTTCCGGCATGCTGACGCCAGCAGCCGGCAGCATTCTTTTGAATGGAGAAAGTCTATCTGCAATTTCTCCCTCTTCTTATTATCGCCAGATTGCGTATATCGAGCAGGAACCCTTTCTGTTTCCGGTCTCACTATTGGACAATATTCAACTGGCAAATCCGGATGCAGCAGCCGATGAGGTGCTTCACATTATCAAAGAGGCAGGTTTGTTCGAAATCCATGAGCAAGGTACTGAGCCGCAAAGCTGTTCAGGCGGTGAGAAGCAGCGAATTGCTATAGCCCGGGCACTACTGAAAAAGGCTCAGCTGATCTTCATGGATGAGCCGTCTAATCATTTGGATGCCCAGGGTAAAGAGTGGCTTAAAGACATCCTTTCTGCTTCCGATTGTACGATTGTATATGTCTCGCACGATCCGGAGTTTATTACGCTGGCAGATCAGGTGATTCAATTACCGACTACTGGAGCGGCCATCTGAGCTAAGCCGACAGTCATGTGAGACAAATCAAAACACCCCCAAGAGAATGGATCCTTATCGTAAGATAGGGGAAAAATCTTGGAGGTGTTTTTGCATGGGTAACCAGAGTAAGTTAATTACTTATTTGCGCCTCATTTGCTAAGCAATCAATTAATTTAGGGATCCATTCTAACTCCTTAGCTTTCATTGATACTAAATTAGAAATAATTATTTTTATTAGCTTTATGTTATAGGCCAATATATGCTTTAAATATTGCTGTCTTGTAGTATATGCAAGATCCATAAGTGATTTGAATTGCGGAAAGAGCAGCTCAAATATATTTTCACTGATTAGACCCCTCTTTCGCATGTAATTCAGTCTCATTAGCATTAGCTTTTTATGCTCATATATCAGATTCAATGGTCTTATGCCAATTTGATTCGTGACAATATTTTGTATCAGATAATCGTATACATCTACTCCATAAACCATATCCGGATCATAATTACGGCTGGTTACAAGACTTGAAAAAGAATCAGCAGCATGAATATAGTCACTTAATTGTCTCTTCACTGATTCTATGTTAAAGCTGAAGGATCTATATACATGTGGTTTAATTAATAATATATCATGCTCTTTATCTTTTATTAGAGCTTTTTCAAACTCTTCAAATGTCACCTTGCTATTTCCAAAAATATTACCTTGTGTATACCCCACGAGATCGAATGTCTTGTTTTCACTGTCATACCCATAAATCATGCTGGAGTGAATGCGGGGATATTCCCGATATGCATCTCTTTCTGGTATGTAAAATTCATTTAGCCCAATGTCAATATATTGCCCTTCATTTATTGCATTAATTATCAGATCTATAATACAAATATCTAGTTTTTCAATTAACGAATAATTTATTTTTTGAACGTTAAGAAGCGGACAAAAAGAGTAAAAATCATCTTTATGTGGACCCACATTGAAATCAATCGGGATCGAATGCATATTAAAATCCTTGTAACAATATAATTGAATGAAATCTGAGGCGTACCAGTTCATATATGAGTTTTCTTCTGACGAACACATCGCTAATCCCATGTAAAGCTTGTTCTTTGACTTAAAAGATACTTCTTTAAAAAATTTCAAATTATGCGGACTGCGGCCATAGTACAGATTAACACTGTCTTTGACTCGTTCAATTTTCAACCTAATAGGAAAACTGGATTTATCTATATATTCTAGTTTTGGTGCTTCACATTGCGAATCTCTCACTTGAAAACATATCCCATTTACAGAAGGAGTTGCAAAAATAAATACATATTTCGAATCAGAACTGATATCTTCTCTAAACATTAGCCCCGCTTTTGACCAAACACCCGAGTTTTTAATATGGTCGATTGAAATTTCTATACTCGAATCTCCTGTGATCTTCGAATAAATATACCTGAAATCGTCGTTTTTATTCAATGATGAAATATCCCCATTGCTGCACGCTGCACTTGTCCGATTAGAAATAGCTATATTGTTTAACACTTCTATTTCTTCGGAAGAACTGAATTCACTTATTTGTCGCTCAAACCAGACATTCCCTTCCGAAGTAGGATCTAATTTCACATTTGAAAACCACACATTTGCTTCTTCTTCTATTTTATCATCTAAAAGTATTGCTGAAATATTAGCATGGTAGGAATATGTTTTGATCAGATTAGCTAAGTTTATTGGTAATACTTCTTTCATCCCTTATCACTCCTATGCTTATTTCACTTGGAACATTAATCTCTTAACTACATTGTATTTTGTCCCACATTGATTGTGAACCTTGCAAATCATTGTTTTATACCGTACAAATCATTGCTTTATTACGGCGAGAAGCACAAGTTTGCAAATCACCTGATTGGATCTTAGCGTCCTTGCAACATACCCCCTATTGAGCTATCATGATGAAAATTACTTAATACAGTCCTAAAGATAGAGCTTTTACAGGAGGTACCGTATGTTTGACCTTCATCATTATTTGCAAAATGAGCTTGCGGAGCTCACGGATCGGCATACGCCTATAAATGGTCCTCAGTCTACCTTGATTTCGTCCCTTAGCTTCTCCCGCTGTTCCATTCCTTACCATTCAACCGAGACTGAACCTCCCTACAAGCTGAACAACCCTTCCCTCTGTATCGTCGTTCAAGGTCTTAAGGATATTGTCATTGGAAAAGAGCGCTTCAGGTATGGTCCGCCGCACTATCTGGTAGCCTCTATGGATTTGCCGATCATTGCCGAAGTGCTGGAAGCTTCCCCCGAAGTGCCCAACCTAACCTGCAGGATTGAATTTACGCCCGGCCATATTCTGGAGCTGGTAAGCGATGATGCACTCCAGGCGAACGCCAAGGGAAAATCCAGACGCGGGATGAATGTTGGCGAGTTGGATGTCCCGCTGTTAGATGCTGTTGTGAGGCTGGTCCGGCTGCTAGATACACCTGACGATATTCCTGTGCTGGCACCGCTTGTTGCCAAAGAAATTCTATACAAGGTACTGCACGGTGAACACGGTGACTCCTTAAGACAAATGGTAACCGAGGGGAGTCCCAGCGTTCATATCAAGCATGCCATTGAGCACATTCTGAATCATTATCAGGAAGCATTCCGCATTGAGGATCTGGCACACATCGCGAAGATGAGCGTTCCGTCGTTCCATCGGCACTTCAAGGTAATCACCGGCATGAGTCCGATTCAATTTCAAAAACAGCTAAGGCTTCAGGAAGCCCGCCGCCTGTTATTATCCGGTTCAGAGAACGCAGCGGATGCTGCTTTTCAGGTAGGTTATGAGAGTCCGACACAATTCAGCCGGGAGTACTCCAGGATGTTTGGTGCTCCGCCCAAAGAGGATATGAAGCGTTTTAAAAGCAACCCGTGATAGGATTAGGCAACTTTTTGATCGGATCGGAGTACCGGGGGTCTCAGCAATCGCTGTATATTATGAATACCTTCAATAAGGTTCAACAAGAATAAAATTTATTCAGGAGGTATGTATGCAGTATATCAAGCTAGGCCACTCCGGCCTCGAAGTTTCACCGGTCTGTATCGGTTGTATGGGTTTTGGCGATCCCCACAGCGGTTACCCCAGTTGGGCGCTCGGCGAGGAAGGCAGCCGGCTTGTGATCAGACACGCGCTGGAGGCGGGGATCAACTTCTTCGATACCGCTAATCTGTATTCGCACGGAACCAGCGAGGAGAGTCTTGGCAGAGCACTCAAGGATTTCACTACACGGGAGAACGTCGTCATTGCCACCAAGCTGGGGGCTCCCATGCGTTCAGGACCTAATGCATTTGGGCTCTCACGCAAGGCCATTATGACCGAAGTTGACCACAGCTTGCGGCGTCTTGGAACGGATTATATCGACCTGTACCAGATTCATCGGGCTGACCCTTTTACCCCGTGGGAAGAGACACTGGAAGCCCTCCATGATCTCGTCAAAATGGGCAAAGTACGCTACTTGGGCGCCTCCACCATGAGAACTTGGCAGTTCGCCAAGGCCCTGCACCTCCAGAAACAGAACGGTTGGACCCGCTTCATCTCCATGCAACATAACTACAACCTGATCGCCCGCGAGGAAGAGAATGAGATGCTCCCGCTCTGTGCCGACGAAGGGATTCAGACCATGGTCTTCAGTCCGCTGTCGCGTGGGGTCCTGGCCCGGCCTTGGGGTGCACAAACCGCCCGCTCTGAGACCGAAACCGGTGCTGCCCAATACTTCCAGGCAACTGCGGCAGCCGACCAAAAAATTGTCGAGGCCATCGGCCAAGTGGCAGAGGAACGCGGAGTCAGCCGCGCCGAAATCTCACTCGCCTGGCTATACCGCAACCCCGTCGTTGCCGCCCCAATCGTCGGAGCCCTCCAAACCAGTCACATTGACGCTGCCATCCAAGCCCTCTCCATCAAGCTATCCGACGAAGAAGCGGAACGGCTGGAAGCCACCTACACCCCCCGCATCGACGTAAACGTGAGAAATTCCGACCCGAAATCCATTGCCCGCATGGCCGCAACCGTCGGGCATGAGGTTGCGATTCCGGATGGGGGGGAAATGAGTATAGGCCCATGCGGGATTGCATGCCTTTTGGATAATTGGAAAAGAATAGATCGTTAAAGTCTGGCAGTTATCTCTGCTTCAGAGCGTCTGCTTAGCCGTGTAACCCATTCTTGAATCATTTCGTGCATGACTCCCGATTAAGATTAACAAGCGGGGAATAATTCTTCCGAAGCCAGTCTTCTTAATAAAGGGTAGATGGGGTCTCCGTTATGGAAAATTATTGAGACATCTGCTCCGCCAGTTCATATCCGTAATGCTACTTCTGTGAGGTCAAAACAAGAACATATAGCTTCAAAAAATCCTTTTGGAACTGAGCAGGAAACAACGTACAAGAGAACAGGGGCAAATGCCGGGCATATTGAATCAGCTTAAAAAAAGTTTTCCAAACCTTTAGCACTCTTTCGGCTCAAGTTGAACTCTTTACCTGACGTACATTAGATTCTGCAATTCATTAATAATTTCAGCTTCTTGGATTACGGAAACAGCTAAATTTCTACACTCATTTGCTTTGCAAACAAGACTCTCGACATATTCTTTAACAGACTTATTATTATCATTAATAATCCTCTTTAGTCTTATACAAAATGATTTAGCATTAGTTCCTTCTTTAAGATATTTATATTCATTTTCATTAAAATGCAATACCAAGAACTCTACAATACCTTTACCTGCGTAATGATTATCAAATAAATCATTAAACTGCGTCTCAGAGAGTATAAAGAAAGGATTTAATAGAAACACTCTAAAATCATTTACGATAACAAAATGGTCTGATGAAAACGAAAACACTTTACTGAATTGAATTAAATGATCAGAGAAGAATCTTTCATTCAATAATTTAGGCGTTTCAATTATATCTTGTAAGAAGTTAATTCCCCATTCCCCATTATACGAAGATTGAATGCTACTGTAATCAAAATCCTTAAAATCTATTGAGTAATTGAAGTTGTCCGAGAAGATAAATATAAATTTTAAAAGCTTTGCATAGGAGATATATGGCCTTGACAAACACTGCTCTATTACACTGTTATCAATTTCCCTTATATTAACGTGCTGACTTACCCATCGTACTAAATCTTCTTTAATTTTATGACCAATATAACTTTTGTCAATTTTATAGCAAACGAAATCCAAAACTTCCTTATCTGTGATAGACTCTTCAATCCATATTTTACTTATAACACTTCGAAATAATATAACTTCTCTCTTCCATTCCCATGATGGTCCAGTATAAAACAAATGATAAAAGACTATGGATGCCTTATACTTAAAGCCTATTTTTCCAGCCAAAAACTCTAAATACTCTTTATTTTTTTCTGTGCATTCCATGTGAATAATGTAGTTATAAATGATATCGTTTGTTCGTTCATCAATACTGCTTGTATTATCACATACACGGTGTGAACCCCAAAAGCTGGAGTATTGTTTATTTTTAATATCATCCAAATAGTTCTTATACTGATCCAAAATATTGTAGAAATAATTATCGTAGCTTTTAAAAAGTTGTTTTTCGTATTCTTTCAATTCCTCATCCTTGAGTTTACTAGCTTTTTTTATCTTTTTAAAACCTATTCTTTGTGTTACATGTTGATGAATCTCATCAATGTCATCACTAGAAGATATACTCTTCACAATTATAAAAGGTAATTTAAAGTAAATACATTCATCATTTGTCCAACTTTTTGTGTTTGAATAGACACAAACTAGCTTATCCAATAATTCTTCCTCATCTATATGAAGAATAGCTATACCGGTGTAAATCGCATTATCATGTAGTCTGTAAATTACCAACAAATCGTGCAAACTTAGTTCAATGTTACTTTTTTCAATCTTTTTATAGAGTTGGGTAAAAAAATTATGTAAATTAAATGGTCTATATTTTAATTCTCGTTTTCTTCGATTAAATATCTTAAACAATAATCCCCTTCTGCTTTGTTCCAACTTTAATGAGAAGAAAACTTCTTTTATAACATGCATTAACATCTGGTTCTTTTCAGCATTGTCTAGTGATTTTAGTTCTAAAAAAAGCTCATCTAAAAAATAACCATTACTTTCTCTAATAGAGTATTCAAATATCTGTTGATATTTTTCAGTCACTGTTCTTTTAATTTTCCTCTCTAGCCATGAACTACGTCTTTCCTGAATATCATAAAGTATTCGCATAATATTCAAGCTTCTCAAAAAAAGGTAAGCATACAGAACATAAATAATTAATAGGCTTGATTCCCAAAGTGCTTTTGGAAACTTATTGAATATATCAAAATCATATAATAAGTTATGAATTTCCTGACTTAAGCTGGGATAAATAACTACATACAAAAAAAGCACTTTAAAAAGTGTTGAATTAAATATTTTTGACCTCAGATGATTAAAAAAAAGCTCTTTGGTTATACTTCTTCCCCAGTATTTATCGTTTTTATTTTGAAGAGCGTAACCAATAGTAAACTGCAAGAACGCATAAAGAATTCCGTATAAAGTTAAAATACTAATTACTAAAGAATTATAATTATCCTTATTACCAAACTGAATAAGATCATAATTTTGTTGAAAAGCAACAATTAATGCTATCACTACAAGGAGCAAAATATTAATAATTGCATTCTTTAAAATTTTAGTCCTAAAAAAATAATTTTCGACTCTACTAAACAGTAAAAAATTTACTCTTCTAAAAATTGGTTTTATAAAGACACGAAAAATAATAATAACCAAAGATACAAAAAAGAAAATCTTAAGATTTTGCTGCGAAAATTCGATAATTTCCAATTAATTCGCTCCTAACATGAAATTACATATTTGATAGTGTACTCCCTTACCCAGTAAATATCGTACCACATAATCTAACCAGTGTCCTCTGGAGGAGTAGCAGGTAATTACCTTCCTGTTGATCGATCCAAACGGTAGCATCAGCGTTAATGAACCATTAGCGGAAAACAAATAAACGCCGACCCCAACGGAGACTAGTCCATGAGATTGGCGCTTCATACTCCTTATTGTTCTTGCCGTCAGCTTTTTAAGCTGACTTGACTTCCCGTGCTCCACCTTCCAATCTTCGTTAGCAGGCGCGAAATAACGCCGTGTCCCCTCTATATCGCCATGGTCTAGCGTCTTCTCCTGCGCAAAAGCATTCGCGCCATTATAAATATATATGAGTCTGAACGCGTTTCGGAGGTCATACGGACGGATAGTACGCCGAGTTGATCTCTGGTCGCCCCACATATGACGTTCAATACAAACCCCATAAAGCGCTCGAAATATACACCTCACTCCAATCCCTAACTAAATCAAGCAATGCCTATAGAGAGATGATTTTGTTGTTCTACTGTGCCTTTGAATAACTTTGTAAGATACACAATGCCCAAATAAAAGAAGGGTCCCAAAGGCCTCCCCACTCCCCAATTTCTATCCCCCCGACACATATTGTACATTTTCCTGTTTTATACTGTACGTTGTTTCTATCCTGTAAGTCGTTCTAGCCTGTATGTATAGAAAAGACGCATTCGAGTGAGTCCGTCCTTTACTATTATAGCCCGAGGAGGCATACAAAGCGTTTAATTAAAACTCCATCTTCTTTAACATTGACAAATATAGAATAATGTGAGAATTTGTTGATGTAGGAGAGTCTTCTATTCGACACTATATTATTTCACAAAATGATATGTGTACTCTAATCAATTGGCATAATGTTGATTCCTTTGGAATAATGACCTGAACTTACTTGGGACTCTCCTACAATAACTAAGTAATAGAGGGATAAAATGAACTCAGACTTACAAGATGAAATTAAGAATTTCATTAACCACAGGGTATGGATGACTAAAAAAAGCCGCATGGAAGCGGAATCAAGAATGAATAAGAATAATGTTTTCTCCCAGTTCCTTGTAAATTATTATACTTTTATTGTCTTAGCCTTTTCAATATTATCTTTAATAGAAAAAAACTCTGATATAATTGCGATAATGACTGTTATTGCCTCGGTTGGACTTTTTGGGACAACATTATTTTTAACTTCAATGGCATACAGAGAAAAAGCAATACAATACAAAGAATCATATTTAAGCCTGAATGAACTAGAATCTGACTTAAGACATATACTCAGAGAAAACAATGACGATCCTGAAGTGATCACTCAATTTCAGAAACTTGAGAAAAAATATAATGAAATATTGGCAAAGACCGACAATCATAGTGAGGTTGACTTTAATAGAGTCCAATTAAAACACGGAGCAAAACTAAACAAAGACAATTACCTAAATTATTACAGGCATAAAAGTATTACTATCTCCTTTCAAATCATTTTAATTTTATTACCTTTAGCTCTAACGATCTTATATCTGCGCTATAAATAGGAGAGATGCTCTGTGTCTGCTAGTAATGAGTATAATAAATTATTCACTATAAAAGGCTTATCAAACACGTTTGAAACTTATATTAAGTTCAATACTGCCGCAGGCATTGATAAGATCAACTATGATCGCTTCGAATCACAGAAAAACGAATATTTTAATATTATAAAAAACAAAGTTATTTCTGGAAAATATAGATTTACCCCCTATAAAGAAAGACTTATCCTTAAATCTAAGCATTCCTTACCTAGAGTTATTTCTATTCCAACAATTAGAGATAAAATTGTTCTTAAAAATCTACATCTTATATTATCTAAAACTTTTGACGTTCATCAACATTTACCACAAAAATATTTACAAGATCTCAAAGATAATCTTCAAGAATATGATTCATTTCTCAAAATAGACATATCCAATTTTTTTGGCACTCTGAAACATGGAATTTTATTAGATAAATTAAAAACAAAAATTAGAAAAAAGGAAATATTAGAACTTATCCACAAAGCAATAACAACCCCTAATTTTCCTAATACATATGAGCTTATAACTGAGGGAGTCCCTCAGGGATTACCGATTTCTAATATATTAGCCCATATTTATATTGATGACTTGGACAGAAAATTTAAATCCATGGAAGACATTATGTACTTAAGGTATGTAGATGATATTTTAATTTTTTGCCAACAGTCTAGTTTAAATAACATAGAAAGACAAATTAAATATCAACTAGAAGCAATTCATAATCTTAAATTGAACAATGAGAAAACAAAGAAAGGTTATTTAACAGATGGCTTTGATTATCTCGGATATTCAATAGAGTTATTAGGCAATGGACAAATAGGAATGAAAGTTAAAGAATCAGCTAGAAAGAGATTTGAAAACTCTCTTGTTAATCTCTTCACCGAATATAAATATTCAAAAGAAATATCACCAAAACAATTTATTTTTAGGTTGAATAATAAAATAACTGGCTCAATAAGTAGTAAAGTTGATGGAGACGAAACAAGAGAACATAAATACGGATGGCTCTTCTACTACTCACAAATGGATGATATTAAATTTCTATATCACCTTGATTGGTTTATTAAAAAGATGTTTGAAGATTTTGCTTTAGGAAATATAGATCTCTCAGAAATCAAAAGTTTTGTTAAAGCCTTTTATGAAATTAAATACAATGTCAAGGAGAGTGAATACTTCCACAGGCCTGATTCTCTTTCTGACCAAGAAAAAAAGAAACTTCTTATGGAGGTGTTTAATATACATAAGGAAAAACTACTTGATAAAAGCCAACTAAATCGCCAGTACTATAGATGTGTATATAAACCAATTAAAGATTATGAAAGAGACATACAAAAAATCAAATCTTAAAATAATTAGCAAAACAGTCATCTATTTTAATGATGGCTGTTTTTATGAGTTCTAAATATTCATATTAAATATATAAACGATTAATGAAACCTTTCATAATAAATAATATAATCAATATGATATTCTCTTAAAATCAGTCTTTTAGGGTTTGTTCATCTCAGATTACCACAGACACGTATGAACATGTCACAAAAAGGCTAGTCGCAAAACAACGTCACACCTTGATGCCTTCAATCCAAATATTCGTCCCCAATCCGTCCCCCAATCAAAAAAACTCTCACCCTCTATAAATATGGTTCAAGTTATAAAAAAAGAAATCCCTTAGTATCAAGGGATTTCCTGTTCTTTAGTATGCCGAGGACGGGGGTCGAACCCGTACGGTACCAAGTACCGCAGGATTTTAAGTCCTGTGCGTCTGCCTGTTCCGCCACCCCGGCGTGAAATGTGCGTTGTTCACGCAACAAGGAATATAATAACACGTATCCTTAGGATACGCAATCAGTTTTCACATATTTAATGACGGCAACAAAAGCCCGCCCAGCCGAAGCTGATGCGGGCCTTGTCTCTACTCAATCCCCCAACTAATGCCGGTCACGCTCACCGGTTCTGCTGCGCATGCCAGCCAGGCCGAGGAGACCGAGCAGACCGAGCCAGCCCCAGTTGGAGCGGTTGTTGGTGGTGTTGGCTGTGGTGGTGCTCTGTGCCCGGTAGCGGCCCGTGTTGTTGTTGTTGGACAACGGGGAGACGGAGCTGTTGTCGCCGGTGCGGACTTTGTCGCGCATGATATTTTCGGTCTTATGCATCGAATCACGGGTCTCATTCATCAGCGTGTTGCCCCGACTGTCCATCATGCGGTTATCCATATTGCCCATGTTCCCCATACGTCCGTCTGTGGTGGTATTCATGCCTGGTGCGGAAGTACTCATAACGCCCGGAGTCGTAGTCGTCATTCCGCCTGGTGCTGCGGAGATGTCACTGGCTCCGAGCAGGCTCATGGACAGGACGGTTCCGCAGGCAAACGTTGTGATCAGCTTGTTCAAAAGGTTGTGCCCCCTTCATAGATGGTTGTTTTCTCGCTGATAATTTCCCCATCCGGGACACGGTCTATACAGAGAACTTTATTCCTTCACAATATTCACAGTCTTGGTACGCGGGTCATACGCCACCTGAGCTCCAAGCGCTTCGGCTATGGCCCGCACCGGGGCATAGGTTGTATCGTTATCCATGAGTCCGGTGGTCAGCTTGCGGCCGTTCAGTGTGATATTCACCGGGGTATCCTTGTTCACGTCTGGCTCACCTCCGTTTATTATGCTCAGCGCTGTTTTCACCTGCTGGGCGGTCGGCTTCTTGCCGGCGCGCAGCTCCGAAGTGGTCAGTCCGAAGCTCATCTGCAGATGCGAGTAATCCTTGAACGAGGTCCAGTCCCCGCCCCATTCGAAGCCAAGCTTCTTCCCCTCCTGGGCGACCTCCTGCCAGTCCGCAACCTTGTCGCCGTCCCCGTCACGGTTCATATCCCAGGATACGTTCCGGCCGTCCGGCAGGAGCAGGGCGAAGTCAATCGCGAGGCCGTAATTATGATAGCTGCTTCCGCCGCGTACATTCGTCACGATATTCCCCTTCTTCGTTCTCCCTTGTGCATACAGCGCATTCTGCTCCGCTATGGTACGCATTCCCTGCGTAATAATGATCGGGACGCCACGGTTATAGCTTCGTCTGATCAGCTCGTTGGCCCCTGCCAGCACAGCCGGATGCAGATTGCTAAGCCTTCCGGCCGACTTGCTCTTCACTTGCTCAAACGTCAGCATATACTCACCCCCTGGTATAGTATATGCACGTTTGGCCGGACGGCTTGCTCCAATTTTCCCGGACAACCACCCATTTTCCTGATAAAAGCGTAGGATTCGACGAATTCTGTCCGCCGCTTCCTGATAAATTCCGGCTTCTTCGGCCAAAATAAGCCTATTGACCAGCTGTAACCCTTAAACCCTACAGAAAGGCGGAATGAATATGGACATCCACAGCAACAGCTACCGGATCGCTGCGTTTGACAACCGGGAGGAGGTCATCGAGGTCATCCGCGAGGCTGAATCCGCGATTGCCAAGATGACCGGAATCCCGGAGGTCACACTGATTGCATATGAGAAGACGGATAGCGGGGAGTAGCCGGAGCTCTTTTCTCAAACCGCATAGTACTTGATCCGGTCCTTGTTAGACAATGTAGGCCTCGAGCACATCATCTACCAGCAGCCACTTCCATTCTTCCGCCCACTGCAGCTTGAATTCACGCGAGTGGGTGTGAATGGAGGTGACGAATCCGCTTAAGCGCCTCCGCTCCAGTGGGTCATATAATTCAACGGTTACCCGCACATGACTGCGCAGCGACAAGGCCAGCGTATGCTCAATCTCCTCCACCTTCTGCTCATCCAGCACCGGCCTCAAGCTGCGCCACGTCTCCCGTTCCACTCTCCCCGGCTGCTCCATATACGCCGAAATGATCCGTCTGCGCTCCGCCAAGCCGTTATCCTCCAGCTTCTTGCCCATCGCGGTTCCTCCTGTCTGATATTTAGCTTACTCTCAATACAGAACATATGTTTGTATTATAGCTGTGGCCCGGCCGCTTAGGCAAGCAGAAATTAATGTCATCCCGGAGAGCTATGAGGAGCAGCACCATAACCTCTGCACAGCAAAAAGACGCCTACAGTTCAGCTGTGAAGCGCCTTAATATCATTTATTCCATTAAACAGTTCTCTCTAGTCTGCAGTACTTCCGGTACTCTCAGTATCCGTCTTGGCGTCTGCATCCGATACGGTTCCCACACTAGTCTGCAGGCCGTCCTCTGACGTAATCAGTCCCACTTCGAGTCTGGCTTCGTTCAGCTTGGAGATGCCGTACAGCATCGCTACGTCCGCCTGCTGGTTCATGGCATTGAATTCCTCAGGGGTCACATCGGGTGATACGGCGCTCTTGGAGGCTTGCTCCTTAAGGTCATAAGCACTCTTGAAGGCAATGAAGGATTCTCTCAGCAATGTCTCTACGGTGTCCGGCAGGCCCTTCGAAATCTTGACCTCGCTCACCTGATCCGATATCTTGGAAGCCGTATTCTGGAATTGATCTACAGCCTTCTGCAGCTCCTTGCCGGTGGCTTGTCCGGTGGAATAAGAGGTTAGTGTCGCATTGAAGTTTTCCAGCGAGGTTTTACCCATTTCGTCAAATCTGGTCATTTCATTGTAAAAGTTAAGTACCGTGTCCTGCACCTCTTCCGGGGAAGCCGGTTCAGCACTGTTATTGCCGCAGGCGCTAAGGATCATAACAACGAATAATACGCCTGCCAGTAAAGCTTGTCTCATCATTTTCATATCCCTCCACTTAACAGAATAATCGCGATTAGATTTAAGCGCAAATGAAATTATTGTAAAAGGAAAGGAAATGAAACATCTTCTTGCGTTGAAGCGTATTCAATGAATAGAAATCCAGCCGGAACCCTTGGTGACTGGGGATTTTCGTTATATTATAATGAATCTATCTGTCAGATGAGAGGAAGCGATCCTATGCCTTATTGCACAGCCTGTGGTACAGAATACAAGCAAGGTGCCAAGTTCTGCGGAGAATGCGGAGCGGACACGGGGGATCATGCGGCGGGCGGGTCACAGCGTCCGGTTACAAGCCGGGGCCGAGGCTCCCAGCCGGAAACTGAGCTGTGGCAGGGCAAGCCTGCCGGCATCTCCGACCGTCTCAAGGGGCTGATCGGACTGAATACGACGAGGTACACGATTACCTCCCAGCGGATCAAGGTGAGAAGCGGTCTGATCGGTAAGGATGCCGAAGAAATCGAGCTGCTGCGTGTCAACGATTTCTCCGTCACCCAGTCCATTATGCAGCGTATTCTGGGTATAGGGACGCTTATTATTTTGTCGGATGATACTTCATCTCCTCAGCTTCCCTTCTATAGAATTCGTAAGGCTCATGAGGTTAAGGATATCCTGCGCCAGGCTGTCCGCGACGAGAAGGTCGCCAACAACATCAGCTACCGCGAACAGATCTGATCCCTCTACTTATCCAGGGAGGTATAGAGCCTCCGGCGGAATTACGCTTCTGCCCTGGCTCTGGCTCTCCCACATCAGCACCGCCCGCGCATCTCCCTGGTTCTCATAGTACTCCACCTTCAGCTCATGCAGCTTCCCCGCAATCAGTTCCGCCGTGCCTTTCCGTTCCTGTCCGCTCTGCTTAATCCAGCTGTCAATGACCAGCTTCCCGTCAATCCATATCCGGATGCCGTCATCCGAATAGGAGTAGATCGTATACGTCTCGCTGAACGCTGCACTCAGCCTGCCGCTCCAGCGTACCGAGAACAGGTCTGCATTAATTCCCGGACCCGGCGAGGCCTGCCTCCAGGCGAAGTTAATGTTCGCATCCGTCCGGCTCAGTGCCGGCGTGCCGCTAAGCGTAATGTTATTGTAGTATTGCCCGTAGAGCCCCGGCTTCAGCACCACTCCTGCGGAGGCATCGAAGGCTGCGGCTTTGGCTGCATATTCATCCCTGGTGAGCACGAAGCTGTCGTTCATATAAGCCCGGATCGCCGCCTCCTTATTCTGCTCATACAGCAGCTTGCCCCAGGTTAACTGGTAGCTCCATTTATTCTGCGTACCTCTTAGTACCGAAGCCTGCGGAAGCTGTCCGTTCTCGCCAATGGCAATCAGCTTGCCGCGCCCCAGGTCCCACATGCTGTCATGATGGCTATCCTTGTAGTCCCCGTCATAGATATCCGCTGCCAGCACATCCACTCTGCCGCTGCCGGGATAATATTTCGCCGGGTCCTCACTATTCTTGTTCTTTGCATTAGGACTCCACACCCACAGCAGATTGTGCAGCTTATGATAGACGGTGAAGCGGTTGAACATGAGGTTCCAGAGGGTGACAAAAGACGACTTCTGCCCCCACCAAAACCAGCCGCCGTTCATCTCATGGTAAGGTCTCCAGAGGACGGGCACGCCGGCGTCCTGCAGTTTCCGGAGGAAGACAGCGACCTTATCCAGCTCTGCCAGCAAGGCCGTATTCTGCGTCGTCCCCGGGGTGATGTATGGGGTGAAATTGGCTTCGCTCAGGCTCATCGACACATTCGTCCAGGCCGGGGCCGTCCCCGGCAGATTGGCGTGGTAGGTCATCGCTACCATGCCTCCGGCTTTGTGCCAGCGGATGGCGCTGTCCGTCACACCCTGCCGCTGGCTTGCGATCTGCTTCTCCGTCTGATTACTGATCGGTCCCATCTCATAACCGTGAATCCCGGCATACGTGCCGGCCGTAGTCTTCAGCTTGTTATTCAGGTCATCCGGGCTCTCCAGGTAGTCATGCTGCCCGCTGATGATCCCCTGCCCCTGCAGCCAATATAGCGTCCCGAGCAGCTTCCGTGCCGGCTCAGCCAGCTCCGCATCTGCGGGAGCCATCTGTACTTTGCGAAAAGCCGCCTGCCACTGCACATCGCCAATCAGCCGGGAAGCGGCGTCCAGCAGGTCCCTCAGATTGCGTTCTTCCACATTTTCCACCATCCTTTACCATGTGTTTGTACATTTTATGACGAATTGTGGAATTTAAGCACGGCGAATGTCCCGCCATCCGGGCGGTTTCAATGCTATACTAATGGAAGCCGAAGGCTATATTACAACACTGTACAAGGAGCAGATATGAACAAGCGTAAATCCATCATCAGTCTCTTCCTCATTCTTCTCATCAGTCTGGCCGCTTACTGGTTCGGAGAGGACGGCCAGTGGCCCCCGCAGCAGCCTTCATCGGGTAAGTCCGAGGTCGTGAAGCTGGAATTCCCGGCAGAGCGGTTTCCGCAGACGGCCAAGCACATCAAGGAAGCGATCCGCAAGGGGCATTCGGCCGTATGCACGATTGACCGTAAGGAGGCCGAGCAGAACCGTAAGGAATCCCTGAAGGGCGTCCCCGTCAAAAAAGGCTACGACCGCGACGAATGGCCGATGGCCATGTGTGCAGAGGGCGGGAGCGGCGCAGATATCAAGTACATATCCCCCGGCGATAACCGCGGGGCAGGGAGCTGGGTAGGCAATCAGCTGGAGGACTTCGCTGACGGCACCCGGGTAGAGTTCATGTTCAAATAGGCGACACGGCTTCATCCAGCTTGTACAGACCTTGCCCCTGTTATTTTATCCCTATTTCACTGGAATGAAGCGTACAATGAAAAGGGAGCTAATAACGAAGATGGAGAGCCGCGAGTGTTCTATATCTGTTACCGGGGCAGACGGCTGTACGGTCCGATGTCCGAGGCGGAAGCCTTACAGGAATGGTTCTCGCTCGCCGGAACAATCAAAGAACTCTATATCGTCGAAATCGATGCAGCTACAGGCAGAACCAAACGCCAGATCGGGCCGGCGGTCCGCAAAAAAAAGAAAAAATAGCCCTGGCCGGCACGGGGCCGGACAGGGCTGGGCTTGCTGCAGGTCATTCTAGAACAGGCAAGCTTTGGTGATAATAACCAGCAGGATGAACAATACCAGAATAGCACCTGTGGAAGTCCAAGGGCTAACCACCGGAACGATTGGAGGTCCCTGATTCACACCGCCAACGTTATTTCCACAACCGCAACCATATTCTGCTCCCATCATTAATTCCTCCTCTTGAATATTGAATACAGCACAGAATATGTGAATTTCCGCCCCGGCGCATGGGCCTTACGGCAAAGAAATCACATTCACCTAACGGACAGGCGGCCAGCGGCCGATATAAGAGAGGAAAGACCAAGTTCCAATCCCTGATGGAGGTTGCTGTTATGGATATTGCCGCATTATCCGTGGTCATGAGCCAGTCTGCCTTACAGCAGGCCGCAGGGCTGCAGGTTATGAGTCTTGCCAAGGAGCAGGCGCAGAGCGGGGCCCAGAGTATGGTCCAGATGCTGAGCCAGGCCCCGCACCCCAGCTTGGGAAAAACACTTGATATTCGAGTGTAATTCCTTTATGCTTACATACATAGGAACACCCGTTCCATTCAGCCGCCGCTTGGAGGCGGATTGCTTAGCCCTTTCGGGCTTTTCTTTTGGCCAATAATACGAACATACGATCTTATATCGAGGTGATTGATGATGCAAGGTTATTATCAGATGACAGCATTGGAGCAATGGACAGAGGACCTCTATCAGCGGATTGGAGTCCGTCAGCCGTCCGACATCTCCATCAGTTACATAGCAGAACGGCTGAATATCTGGGTGCATTACCTGGATGTCCGAAGCAAGGCGGTAGAAGCTGCGGCCGGAATGTACAGTGTGTATATCGACAACCGTCTGCCTCCTGAGCTTCAGCGGCTGGAATTCCTCCATGAGCTCTGCCATCTGCTGCGCCATGCCGGGAAGTCGACCCTGATGCCAGCACAGTTCACGCAAGCGCAGAAGGATGAATCCGAGCGGTTTATTCTGTACGCCTCCATGCCCTATTCAATGATCTCTAAGGGTAGCTTGCCTGAGCTGCGCGATGATGCCGTTGCCGTGCTCGCTGTAACCTTCCAGGTCCCGGTTCCGCTGGCGGTGCAGCGGATTGACCAGATCCAGCGGCGGATTTTTCAGGGGCAGCTGATGGCCGTCATGGAGCGCAGCGAAGACAGAAATATCATCCATAGACATATTCGCTAAGCGATGCGGGGATAATACGGGATAGAGATACAGACCAGTAAGCACCTCTATACATGGTGAGATTCTACTGTAAAGGGGATCAAGATCGACATGGACGCCTTGCAGGTCATTGAATTACTGCTGACTCATCCTGATTATAGTGTGGATGCGGTGCATCCTGAAATCCCGGACTTCGTGGGTATTGAGACGATTGAGGTGGATCACGGAACCAAGACCTTCTCCATCCTGCTTCAGGAGCCCAAGGAATACGGCTGAGCTGTCGCCTTAGCGGCCTGTGCACAAGTGACCCCGCCGGAGATCCGGCAGGGTTAAGCTTGTGGACTAAGGATTCATTTCGTGGATTCAATAGATTTCGTGGGCATTATAGGATGACAATTACATAGAATAGTGCGGCTATGACGAAGCGGTAGAGCGCGAACCATTCCAGGCGCAGCCGTTTGATCAGCTTAATGAATGTTACCACCTCAATCAGTGCCACTACAAAGGATGTCACGAAGCCGATCAGCATCAGTGTCAGCGCATCCGAGTTCAGCAGATCCCAGCTGTCGTACAGATCCAGTAGACTCGCACCGAACATGACGGGCACGGAGATCAGGAAGGTGAAGTCAGCCGCGGCCTTCTGGCTGGTGCCCAGCAGCAGACCGCCTGAGATGGTCGAGCCGGAGCGCGAGAACCCGGGCCACAGGGCCAGGCATTGGAATAACCCGATCCCGAAGGCTTGTTTATAATTCAGATGGTCTACGGTATCTGCCGTCTTGGTTCCTCTGCTGCGTGCCGCGAAGATCATCAGGATGGCGCCAGCCACCAGCCCGATCAGAACCGGCTCAGGCCCGAACAAGTGAGTCTTGATCATGTCCTTGAAGAACAGATACACAATTAATGCCGGAATCATGGCCAGGAACATATGTATGGCGTTCAGGCCCTTGCTTTTCGCGAAGTCCATCTTCAGCATATTGACACCAATATGGAGATACTTCTTCCAATACAGCAGGAGCACCGCCAGTACGGCCCCGAGCTGTATCACAATCTTGAAGGTTACCGCCGTATCCCCCTCGAACTTCAGCAGATCCCCGGCCAGCACCAGATGTCCGGTAGACGAGACCGGCAGGAATTCAGTCAGTCCCTCTATAATCCCTAATATTATAGCTTTGATTGCATCAGTCACTGGTGGATAGTCCCCTTTCTGAAATAGATCAACTATTTACAGTATAAGAGGCAGGCTTGGAATCCCCCATCGAATCGCCTAACAATCCGGGAGCAGGGTATGACAGAAATGTCACTTGGCGGGGGAAGTTCCTGTTTTGTGCAACCTCTTCCACCCGGAGTGCGTACATGGATAAAGGAGTTGGTAACACTATGGCTGTTCTGTTTATTATATTAGTTGTAATCATAGCGGTCCTGAATATCTTCTTCCCGGCCCTGGGCTGGCATCTGCGGTATGGCTGGATGGTCCAAGGCGACTCCGAGCCCAGCGATGCTTATCTTCTGATGAGCCGGATTACCAGCGTGGTCGTTCTTATATTTTTTCTCTTGTACTTTTTGCCTTCGATGTTAGGGTAATAAGTATTGGGTGAAATTGGGGAGAGTTGACTCTAGCTAGAATATTCAAGTTGCACATTCGGGCCATAAAATGGCCCATTTTTCATGTATAAAAATCTTTTCTAAACTAAGGGTAAATATAATTTTATCAATTAATATTCCTATTAAAGTCCTAGGACATATTAATCAATTACTAATTTATTTTACAATACGACATTTTTCTCCAATATATAACATTATTTTTCTACAAAAACCATACTTTTTACTTACATACATATAAATCCAATTAATTTATTATTATTTATGAAAAACAAAAAACTTAATTATGGAGGTATGGCAGTATGAAAAAGAAAATTTTAGTTGGTCTCTTAACTGTTTCAGCTTGTTTCGCTCTAGGCTCTACATCATTTGCAGCAACTGCACCAACCAAGGCTCCTGATCTATCCTCAGTAGCTACTGTAAGCAAAGCTACTGCACAAGACGTTAATGCTAAGGCTAGTTTTGAACAAATTATTGTCCATATGAATTCAGGATATTGGAAGTATCTCCCAGGAACACTCGAGCTAATCTTTAATGATGGAGCTATTGTATTGTATGAAGATGGATGGGTTCAGGCTGTTCAATACGGAGCTTCAACTATATTTTCATATGATGAATTCGGAAACATAACAGCTTATACTATTCTGGTAGATAGAAATTAAATGAATTCCGCTTAGTTGCAGTTTACGTAAAGACGGGTAACTAATAAGAAAAGAAGCCACCAGCGCTTCCCTGCCGGCGGCTTCTTTTCTTATTTTCTTTTAAAGTTCTTATTCCAGTCTAAAGCCATTTCCAGAAAGCTAACTTGTCTGCGCCAAGTGCTGCCAGTGGTCTCCCATTCCTTGACCGCCTGCGCATAAGGCGTGTAAAATCTCCAATCACTAATATTCCAGGAACAATAAATCTTGCGGTAGCAACTCCCAAACAGAATATCCTCAGTGTATCTCCGCACTGCCTTACTCGCTTGCCGTTTGCTCCAACGACCGCCGTACTCTTTACATACCGGTGATTTCTTCATACTTCTGCTCAACTTAGCTCTAACCTCCTTAAGGGAAGCTAGAGACCGTCCAATACTTTCATTGATTCACCCCTTACTAGGATTAAATATCCCATACTACAGCTCTTTCTTATCAATGCTAAACACTTTTAGCTTTTCATCCGGCTTGAATTCACTACAATTGCTAAGCAATATGTTGTAGAAGTCATTGGTTTCTTCCTTCTCGATTTTCTCACAAGAATAATTCATTCCTTTTGCTACACTCAATGCATCTCTGCTGTTGTCAACGCTCCAAGTGACGGTCTTACCCTCAATGGAGACATCATTAATTATATAGCCACTATCGATAGGCTGAGGAATTAGCATTAAGTAATCTGCTTTTCCAGCATTAAAATTATCAATAAACTGATCTATCCTTCTCAAGTCAGTGTTGTCAAAATCAAACAAAATAGAAAGCTGACTTGTCACGCTTGTTTTTTCATCTTTCTCGTATAAAGTCTTTATCAACAAAAACACCAATAAAATAACCAACAGACTATTTATCACTAAAATAATACGGTTGATTTTATTCATTGCACCTCTCCTTAAAGAATCTAGTTGCATTAATCACGAACCTATTTGGTCCAACGGGTGGCTTGATCTTGGGGCATACCCCCTTGTCAAACATGCTTTTCGAATATCATGAGCGAACTTTTCCCCTATAAATATCCCATGAATGTTGAGACCGCAATTTTCGGCGAAATCGCCACCGGCATGAACATGATCAACATTATGTCAACTTCTAGAATTTTCACCTCCTCATATTTACATAGACGTCTAAAAATTTCGAGTAATCTGTTCTCAATTAATTATAGATTTCTTTGCGTCTTCACTTCGGGATGATACTATGGGATTCATATTAACTCTGCAATATATATAAAGAAAGCATAGCATGTAATCCCATATATCGCCATAACAGGACATTTAGTGTAGAATAATAACTGATATCAACATAGCAAATCCCTCATCCGATGAGGATTATAGCAGGTGTCTAATGGATAATACACATGAAGAAAATGATTTTCAATTTCCATTAATGGCTATTTTCTTCAATACGTAGAGCTTCTTAACCGCATTTTGGAGCAGCAAGAAATAATTCAAACCAGCAGCATCACGCAGCCATTTTGGCAACATGCCATTCTTCGTTACGGACTTATTAGCCGCCGCATCTTTGTATGGAGGCCAAAACACATCAACGAAGATAACACGGTCTGTACTGTCCTCAAACTCAATAGCATCGGGGAAGAAGGCTTGGGGAAAGCTTCACCCTTTTCCTCCAGCTCCAGAAGTCGGAAAGCCAGTAATTCCTTTGCGCGCCAGATGCCGTCTTCTAAATCCTTTGGAATAATCGAGGTACCTGGAAAGTCAGGAAAATACATTCCGATGCCGCCGTCTTCCGCCTGCTCAACCACTACAAGACATACATGGGTATTCAAAATATCACGCTCCTTTAATGTAAAGAGGTAAGCAAAGGGGAGAGCCGGGGTTAAAACTCAACCCCGGAAGTCCGTTCTATTTCTAGTTCCGGGCATTTTGTCTTGGATACCGGAGGCGGTGAAGCGCCATGCTGGATGATACATCGCGCAAGCTCCTTCGAGTCATGTTCCAGTTCAACGGGCACTTTCGCCGGGTGCCTTCTCTAGATAAACTGTGACGTATGAGTGGACGGCGGCCCGCAGCAATCAATGCAGGTTTGCGGCGGACGCTACATTGAGTGGGATGACAAGCTGCCGGTTGAGAGTGCCATTGTGATAGAAGCGTGGGAAGGGATGTTCCGTTTATAACTCATACCGGAGTAGGCTCACACAAGTCACAGCAACCGCCATTGACTGGGAACATAAATTATTGGACTGACTATTAAGGGAAAGAAGCCATAGCGGAGAACGGGGATGACACAGCAAGCCGTTTCTTCATCCGAGCTAGAAGCAGTTACATAAAAAACGCCCCGCCAGAACAATCCGGCGGGGTATTTTTATAGTAAATATTTCCTAGTTTCAACTGATCGCTTAAGGAAGGGGAATTACATTTAAATCATGATCTAAGCTTAATCTGATAATATGAATTTGATCTTATCTGATAACTAATCACAGCATTTATTTATTTAATAATTCTAATCCCTCAAAAACATTTACTACTTTTTTAGCTGGGTAATCTACTTTTTCATAGAGAGTTAAAGTATATTCATTGGGGTTTTTTACAATCGATTCTATTTTATTTTTATTAATTTCTTTTTTTAAAGGAGCCTTAATATGAACTTGATATTCTGCATTATCATCGTCAATTAATTTTTCGCCTTCAGTAACTTCCGAGTTTGGCGACTCGAAATAATCGTTTAGCTTAACAGGAACTGTAGCAAAAAGATAGTATGAATGATTGCCATTTAAAATAAAATTTCTTGGGGTGGAATCTAATTTATAACTAACAGAAATAATTATAGAATTGTCAAACTCATTGTATGATAGTGCGAATTTGGTTACGACGAATGAATCTGCATCCGGAAAGTTTTTTCCGGTCAAAAACTCTTCTGATTGGCTAATAGTTGTAGGTGAAGCTTTCAAAGAAGTTTCTTTATTTATTGCTTGATCATTATTCGAACATGAAGAAATTATAATTGAAAATAATAATAAAGTAATTCGTTTTTTCAAACGCAAGAACTTCCACCCCTTAAAATAGATCTAAGAAGCCAGCCTACCTGTAATGGATAGGCTGACTTCTTAGTTTTTTCTTAATTTTATAATTTAGATACTAACACAGCATCAGAATATTCACGAGATGTATATTCTGCTGTAACGGATTTTTGTTGCACTACAACCCCAGATGTATTAGCAATTTCAATATAACCTATTGTTCTAACAACTTCTTCTCCAGCACTAAGGTCGTAAACACTTTTACCAGGAACATTCCAAGTAACAGAAGTACTTACAGTATAATCCAATCCAGCTTGTACCTCAACGGAAGTGTTGACCTTTGTTGCTATTATATTTAATTCGAATTCTCCACCTACAGTCAATTGTGCGTATTTTCTCATGGTAACTGTTCGGACAACCTGAGTAGTTACATCACCATAATTTGTACTTCGCATATTAAAATGAGAAAATTTAGTAGAAGTTGTTGACAAAGGCTGATAATATGTACCCGCTCCCGGATATTTAATTATTGCGAATGGCGATATTGCAGAAGACTCATTTTCCAGATAAGTTGCTTCCGTAACACTAGAACTTTGAGCTGAAGCTGAGGTGGCTGAGAAAGAAGATAATAATAAACCTACTAAAGATAATACTGTTAACGTTTTTTTCACAATAATCCTCCTAATATAATATGTATTCCATTTTTTTCTTTAAAATGGGATTGAAGTAATTGTATAATAAATAACCAAAATAAGGAATAGGTACTTCGAATTACAAAATTCTAGAATTAATATGCAAAAAATTTTTTTCCTGTAACTAATTGTCATTATTTGTCTTCTGGGCCTACAACCAGGACCACCCGTCCAACGGGTGGTTTGCTCTTGGGGTATAACCCTTGTTGCCAAACTGCGCCTAAAGACGCTAGCCTGACAGCAGTTCTGTTCAGGCTCAGTGTAATTTGTCTTTTTCACGGACCCATTAAACGGGCTTATTTCTTTTTGTTCCTTTTGTCGCTAAATGGATCTTCATACTCTTTTACACTCAACTTATCGATTGCCTGGTCATGTGCTTCTTGTTCAAGAATATATTTGGCTACGGTGGCCTCATTCAGACCTACTGTGCTTACATAGTAGCCTTCTGCCCAAAATTTCCGATTTCCGTATTTGTACTTGAGCTGAGCGTGTTTCTCGAAGATCATGAGCGAACTTTTTCCCTTTGCATATCCCATAAATGTGGAGACCGCTATTTTCGGTGGGATTGCTACCAACATGTGAACATGATCGGGCATCATGTGACCTTCTAGAATTTCGACTCCCTTATACTTACATAGACGTCTGAAAATTTCGATTAGTTCTTTCCTCACTTGATTATATATTTCTTTCCGTCTATATTTCGGGGTGAACACGATATGATATTTGCACATCCATTTCGTGTGAGCTAGGCTATAGCTCTTGTTTGCCATCTTTGACCATTCCTTTCGCTTGAGCCTGAACATCTCAATTCTATCGGAATGGTCTTAGTGGTCAAATCTCCGTTCCCTCCATCCGCATAGCGGGTGTTTTTTTGTTTCCCGCGTTTCTCGCGCTCAACTGGCTAAAGCCATAATAAAAAAGAGCCTATCGGCTCTAGATTTTTCTTAAACTCTTTAGCATTCTTGCATGATATTCCGGATCTTCTACCTCCACATCATAAATCACTTTTCTATCTACAAGTTCATCTAACCAACTGTAGTCATAATTATCCGTCCAGCTTATTAAAAACACTTTATTGTTAGTACGTTGTACAAGATCTTGAATAATTTCTTCCTTACTATTATTTTTGCACACTGAATCAATAGGATAAATAATTGAGAAATCAACAGCATAAGGAGTCTTCGTCCAAGATGTTGATTTTATAGAATCAACATATACCCTATGGGAACCAAATCCATAGCCGTGTCCTGTCTTATAAGTAGCTGTTGGATTTTCCAAAATGGTTCCAAAATTCCTCATACTGTTGGCTCTAAATAATACTGTGGAGGGAGAGGCCACTTCAGATAATACCTCCAAAACAAGACTATGCTTCTGATACTGATGAGTACCTGTGATTAAGATTACAGATTCATCGGAATTTAAAAATTCCCTTATTTCCTTTTCTGCATTTTGCCGTGTATTCATAAAATCACCTCATATAATACTTTCGACTATAGAGATAATTTTCCTTTTCTATTGGATTTGAGTTGAGTTGGTTTTTCATCTTCGATCAGCCGAAAACTCGGCAGGAGACGGAGAAGACCTGCCCGTCCTGCTCTTTTCTTCCCATCACTACACAAACACACGTTCCTTAGTACAATCCCTGAGAACGGCTTACAGAAGGTCATTTATATGCATAAAAAAAGCACCCGTTAAGGTGCTCTTCTCTCTTTCATTAATCTTCGTACCAGATAAATGCAACGTGACTATTTTGTTCTCTTTGGTACTGGATAGACTTCACCGTGACATTCTTATGTCCATGAAGCCATGAGTTTACAGTTGTTTGAAGACTCTGTATGGTTGCATGATGGATAATTCCGACGCTATTTTTCATTATTCTCACCTGCATAAGTCAACACTTCTTTGGTTGTATGGGAGGATCTTTCAGCGAAGGACGAATGTTATTCTGTTTTTTCTTCATGATCGTTATCTATATCCCAGCGTAAAGCGTAGATTTGAATGATTTCCGGTGCCGTCAGTGTGAGATCCGTCGATAGAATCGCGAGCCACTCGCTTTTCTTGGAGCGATGGCGAACAAAGACCACGACGACTGGAATCCCAAGAACAGTTCCGTATGAATCTGACGCAAAATAGTCCGTTGCTTCCCTTGCACTTGTGTAGCAGATCGGTAAAGACCATTGAGATCGACCTGCTTGCCATGAACAGATACAGCTTGTTGTCGTTTTTCACCATGCCAATGACATGAAGACCTCGCTGCACCACTCGCCCGATTAAGGGCGCATGAGTGAACCAGTTGTCCACGAGTACGTAAGTCGCAGGACCCCCCGAGGCGATGGCCCGGTTCAACAGTTCAGAAACCAGATGTGGGGCCGAAAGAAGAGCTTCCTTCCGGCGTTTGTACCCAGAGGATCGCTCCAAAGGGAGAAACGTATGGCCGTCCGACCAGCCTAAAGTCAGCATACGAAATCCCTTATAATAAGCACCGGTGCGTGATCCTTGAACCTAGCCAGAAGTTCTACGGCTTTGCTGCGATTTCGTTCAAACATGGAATCGTCGACGATGAACACGGAAGTTCGCGTGACGGAGGTCAAGGTTTCGACTCGCTGGACAGTGTCGCTGCTGAGTGAAGTCAAGAAACGCCGCCAAGCAAATTGGCTGTGATCCAGAAAGCGGTAGACGGCATCTTTGCCAGGAAACGTTTCACCTTTGGAACTTTCGAGCAGACGAAACCAGTTCTTCTGATGAAAAAGCAAGACAAAAACGAGCATAAACAGATGGGAACAGGTATAACCAAACGTCTTTTTGAATCCTGCTTTTCTCAAGTGCTTCAAAACACCGAGTTCCTGAAAAGCAGGTCTCATTTCAGGTGGGAGTTGATCTAGAGACCACTTTTATTTTATCAAGTAAGGGACACCTCTTCTGTGGTTTAGTGGATCTCGACAATCTCACTTTACCAAAGGAAGCGGTGTTTTCACCTTAACACCGGCTTGGGGTCAACTCAATTTTGACTCTACGTAAGTTGAGTCAAGAAAATCCGGTTCCACGATCAGCGCCATACACATGCTTCATTCCTTCTGGCCATTGGGATCAATCCAAAGGTGGCTGCCGAACGGCTGGGTATGACTCCGGCAATGTTCAACGAGAGGTACTCACATCTGCTCCCGTTCATGCAGGAAGAAGCAGTTGACAGAATTGAAAATGAACTCAAAAAATTCGCAGAAAAGCAGCTTGAACCTGTGGAATAAAAGTCTCCGTTAGCAAATCAGTTAGCAAGCTTAAAAATACGGCCTTTCTCGGCACGAGTATACTCACTCCTATGAGCCTACATACAGCAAAAAACCCTTACTAGGTAAGGGTTTAAGTGAAGTGGGCCCTACAGGACTCGAACCTGTGACCAATCGGTTATGAGCCGACCGCTCTAACCAACTGATATAGAGGAAAGGGTTAAACGCCTTACACTCTATTATTAAATCGTTGATTTTATTAGGGTTCGGGACTATAAGGTAAATTGAATTATAAAGAGTTCGTGACCAAATATGTGACCAATCAATCCTGGGGCAATCCAGGATTGATTCACTGTTCAGGAAACTCTAACCAATTGAGCTTGGGAAAAGGCTACAGAGTATGTAATTCAGTTTTCTTTTCCTAAAATCCTTTGTAATTTGTATTTATGCATTTAACTATGATTTAACTAGTTCGTTTACAAATTCGTTATGATCTTATGCTTATGAATTTCTATGTATTCAGCACAAAGACATTTTCAAAGCTTTATTTCAGAATTAAAGATAGGGACATCTAAATTGTATTTTTTTACAATCTCTTTCACCAAAGATACATACCAACTAGCTGCAAACGGACTAATATACACAGTCTCAATAAAATCATTTAGGTTTATGTCAATAAACAAATTTTCTTGTTCTTCTTTGAAAATAATCGCTCTTATTTCCTGTTCGTAGCTATAATGTTTTTTTTTGCAAACAAAATAATTTTTCTTTCCAAATGTATCATTATCTATCTTAGGTCTCTCAGGTAGAATTCTTATATTTTCATTATCATCTACATAATGTACTTTATACACATGCCCACCTCCCTCCTTATGATTCAGTTTTCTTACTCTAGCTCGCTAATTCGCAGGATTTCATTCGTTATGAA
>NZ_JAIEUI010000034.1 GCF_022234545.1 Paenibacillus piscarius | reverse complement strand
GGCACGCCGCCAGCGTTCGTCCTGAGCCAGGATCAAACTCTCCAATTAGGTCACTTACCGAAGTAAGTGCTTATAGAAAGAGCGATTGCTCATTTTGAAACATCTGACGAGAATGTTACATTCTCAAGATGATATTTCTAAAGCGTAAAAGACGCTGTGAAATTCATCATTTTTTTGGATCTCACCGAAGTGATTTCCCACTCACTCGTTGTTCAGTTTTCAAGGATCAAGCACATCTTTTGTCGCTTTATTTTGTCTCAGCAGCGACCTTTATAATATATCACAGCGCCCTAATTTGAGTCAAGCTTTTTTTGAATTTCTTTTTCGCTTTAGCTTTCAGCAAGTCATCCGAAGATACCTTGTCCAAAGGGCCGAGACTTAATGTATCACGAATCAGCAGGCGCCGTCAACCTCTAGAACAAAGTTAATTTCAAGCCCAATAACAGGAGCACTCCGGGCAAGCCCAGGATAGTTACCGTTCCTATCGTGGTGGGATTGAGCGGAATATGCAGATTCGTTACAACCCCCGAGAAATTAACAATGTATATCGCCAGTGCAGCCAAAATCAGATGGGTCCCGAAAACACTCAACCACGCCCAGCCCAGCTTGTGCCGGAACACCATCATTAATAGCAGGGCACCTGATACAATCAGTACAGCTATAGCCAATAATCTCAGCATTCCAGCATCCCTCCACTATTCAGACTGTTCATAGCAGCAGCCGGCTCCGGTCCAGCCCCAGCCGCTTGGCGTCCTTAAGATGGATCTGATATTTACGTTCCGCCGCCTCCAGAATATAGATGGCGTAATCAATCTGGTCCTGGCCCAGCGCCTCATCAAACATCAGATACGCCCGTTCCCATTCGGAATGCGCCTTGCGTACTTCATGGTACACTGTTCCCAGCTCCTCTTCCGCCTTCGCTCTCTCCGCTCTCTCATCAGCTCCGCCCAGCCACTTGACGCTCCACCATTTCATCGCAATCCCTCCTGATATGAATGAGTGCAGACTGAGCCAGCGCTCAGCATTCTCTAATCTCATACATATCGGAACAGGGACAAACTTAGAACCTTGCAGAAGCATGTAGCTGCAATTAATCGAAGTTCAGACAAGGAGAAACAGAAAAAAGGGAGCCAGAGGCTCCCTTAGAACTTATATTGCACCAGCACGCTCAGAACAGCTCACGGCGGCCTTCCAGCGCCTTCGACAGGGTGACCTCATCTGCGTACTCCAGATCTCCGCCAACCGGCAACCCATGGGCTATTCTGGTGATCTTCAGCTCGAACGGACGGACCAGGCGTGAGATA
Source organism: Paenibacillus piscarius (assembly GCF_022234545.1). Taxonomy (GTDB): domain Bacteria; phylum Bacillota; class Bacilli; order Paenibacillales; family Paenibacillaceae; genus Paenibacillus_AQ; species Paenibacillus_AQ piscarius. The sequence goes on along the minus strand of NZ_JAIEUI010000034.1, from coordinate 42,467 downwards.
TACATGGCCGTGGCTTCCCCCTCAATGTTGGGATTAGTCGCCATAATCAGCTCCTTCACCCGCTCATCGCTGAGCCGGGTCAGCAGCTCCTTCAGCCGGATATCATCCGGCCCTATCCCTTCCATCGGGGAAATGGCGCCTTGAAGCACATGGTAATAGCCGCCATACTCTTTGGTCCGTTCAATAGCGACCAGATCCTTGGAATCCTGAACCACACAGATGACCGAAGCATCGCGGGTTTTGTCCTGGCAGATCCGGCACGGATCGGTATCAGTAATGTTGCAGCAGACCGAGCAGTAATGAAGATTACGTTTGACACTGACCAGAGCTTTGGCGAAGTCAATCACCTCATCCTCCTTCATGTTCAGCACATGAAAGGCCAGACGGGCAGCCGTCTTCGGACCGATACCGGGCAGACGCGTAAACGCTTCAATCAGCTTGGCTAGCGGTTCGGGATAATACAAAGTATAGTTCTCCTTATGCCCGGGGGTGGAATGAGCCTAGAACAGGCCAGGAATCTTCATTCCGCCGGTGAATTTACCCATATCGTTGTTAGCCAACTCTTCAGCCTGGGTAAGGGCATCATTAACAGCAGTGATTACGAGATCCTGCAGCATCTCGATATCCTCCGGATCTACAACCTCCGGCTTGATCTGAATGGACAGCAGCTTCTTGTGGCCGTTCACCTGTACGGTAACTACGCCGCCGCCGGATGAACCCTCAATAGTCTTGCTGCCCAGCTCTTCCTGGGCTTTGAGCATCTGCTCCTGCATCTTTTTGACCTGCTTCATCATTTGGTTCATATTATTCATACATCGTCTCTCCTTTGGATGCGCAGTTCTGCGCTGATAGGCTATAGGCTTTATTCCTTTATGACAACAAGGTCTTCTCCAAAGAGCTGGATCGCCTCGTCAATCCATGGTTCAGACTTCGCTTCAGCAGCTTCATGCTCATGTTCCAGACGCAGCTCTTCTGTGGCGCCGGAGGCCGATTTGGTTGCAGCCTCGCTCCAGTCTTTCATCATCATAGTGACCAGACGGTAAGGCTTGCCCAGCTTCGCATTCATCACATGCTCAATGACCTGCCGGTTCGCCGGCTTCTCCGTCGTATCCCGGTGTATGGTGTTCTTGAAGGCGACCAGCACTGCATCATCCATCACTGATACCGGCTCTCCGTCGACAAACCAGGCATGTACGGTGACCTTCTCTTCCTTCACACCCTGCAGAACATGGCTCCACTGCTTATACACCTCACCGAAGTCAGCACTGTCCTTACTCGCGATGAACTTATCAAGCTGAGGAGGAAGCTTCGATGCCGCAGATACCCGCGGGGCACTTACAGGTGCAGCCGGCCTCTGCGGAGCTGCCTGCTCGCGCCCTCCGCCGACACCGCCGGCTTGGATCGCCTGCTCCAGCTTCTTCTCCAGTGCAGCAATCTGCCGCTTAAGCAGCTCCAATTCGGCCGGCTGCTCCGCACCCGCCGCTGCAGGCATCACCGCACCCGCAGACGCATTCCCTGCCGCACCCGCCGTATCCGACCCGCTGCTGCACAGCTTCATCAGCGCCACCTCAAAGATCGTCTGCGGGTGTGAGGCATACTTCATCTCCCCCAGATAACGGCTCAGCGTCTCCACAATCACGAACAGCCGCTCGCGGCTGTATGCCGCAGCCATGTCACGGAAATCTGCCGGATTCAGCACCCGGTCCGTCAGCTGATCTGCTCCGGGCACCATCTTAATCATAAGCAAGTCACGGAAATAATACAAAAGGTTCTCCAGACATTTATCCGCACTCTTGCCTTCATGCATCAGCTGCTCCACAAGCTCCAGCAGCTGTCCCATGTCACCCTCAAGAATTGCAGCCGCCAGCCGGGCAAACTGCTCGGAGGGGATCCCCCCGGTCATGCCCAGCACCTGCTGGTAGGTTACCTTCCCGTCTGTGAATGATGAGATCTGGTCGAGAATGCTTAGCGCGTCCCTCATCCCCCCGTCGGACAGGCGGGCAATATACTGAAGCGCATCGGCATCCGCTGTGATGCCTTCCTTCCGGCAGATCTCTGTCAGCCGCCCGGTCTGCTCTTCCAGCGAGACCCGGCGGAAGTCAAACCGCTGGCAGCGGGAGATAATCGTGGCCGGCAGCTTATGGGGCTCGGTTGTCGCCAGAATGAACATCACATGCTGCGGCGGCTCCTCCAGCGTCTTAAGCAAGGCATTGAATGCCTCTGTTGTCAGCATATGCACTTCGTCAATAATATACACTTTGCGGCGAACTTCGGTAGGTGCATATTTCACCTTATCCCGCAGATCGCGGATCTCTTCAACGCCACGGTTGGACGCCGCATCGATCTCCTGGACATCCATGATGTTGCCTGTGGTAATCCGCAGACAGGACGGGCACTCGTTACAAGGCTCCGGACCGGGCCCCCGTTCACAGTTCACTGCCTTAGCCAATACCTTGGCAGCACTCGTCTTACCGGTTCCCCGCGGTCCGCTGAACAGGTAGGCATGCGACACCCGCTGTTCACGGATGGCATTCTGCAGAGTCTGAATAATATGCTGCTGCCCTACCATATCTTGAAACGACTGCGGCCGCCAGGCACGATACAGCGCGATATGTTCCACTATGCATTACCCTCTCTCAGACTGCCGCTTTCCGGCAGTTGTTGCTAATTTATTATACTATATTCCCCAGTGGTTAACCATGCAGAAACGGGAATACGGCAATCAGGCACAGGTCTTACACACCGCAAGCGGATATAGATTCTTATATTCCCAAAAAAACAAAAAGCATCTTCGCTGGTGGCAAAGACGCTATCGATATCCAAGTTATAAACCGTGCACCTGTTATTGATGACTGCGATCCGAGCGGTAACCCCACAAAACTGCTCGGGCTAGGCCACCCTCCGGCACAAGAGAAGACTTGCTTATGGCTGCTTCCTTCCGGACCTGACCAGGTTCACAAGCACTCATTGCGGAGGACCCAGCCGTCAACACAGCCCATAGGAACCAAGGCCTCACATCGACAGCACCTCTAACAGGAATTCAACCTCGCTACAGCGGATTGCGAGTTACAGGGCACCGCTACCTCCCCGTCTAGCACGGCGAAGATAAGTATAGCTTACAGCCGGGCAAAAATCAACTGTTCATATCCGCCGGCCGCCCGACCGGCAACGGCCCGGCTTCTGGGCAAATCCCTGCCGCAGACCACAAGAAGACCCTTGCAGCACCAGTCGCCGCAAGGGTCCACCATCTTAAGCCGCAGGGCGGCAGATCCATTAGATTCCGTATTTCTTCTTGAATTTGTCAACACGGCCGCCGGCATCCAGGAACTTCTGCTTGCCGGTGTAGAACGGATGACAGTTCGAGCAAATTTCGACTTTCAGCTCCTGCTTGACCGATCCTGCTTCAAAGGTGTTGCCGCAAGAACAGGTCACCTTCGTTACATTGTACTTGGGTTGAATGGCTGTTTGCATATGAAATCTCACCTCTCATGCCCTAAGCCTCATGCGGGCCTAGAGTTATATGATTACGCAAGCTACATTCTAGCATGGAAGCCCAGGTACTGCAATAGGTTCTGCCGCTGTCCATCCACTTGTACTAGAGCGTTACTCTGCGCGGCTTGGAGCGGGCCAGTTCAGCAGGCGGAACATGGGTGAATGAGCCGATTACCACTCCTGGAAGCTCCTCCCGGAAAATCTCAAGCATCGTCTTCATACCGAGAATCTCGCCTTGCGCCGGAGGGATGAGCGCCAGATAGCTCTCCGGGTCAATATTCAGATTACGCATCTGGATCAGCTTAAGGTCCGTGCGTCTGACGAATTCGACCATCGCCTCGATCTCTTCCTCACGGTCGGTAACCCCGGGAAAGATCAGATAGTTGATGGAAGTATACACACCCTGGGATGCGGCATATTTGAGCGACTTCTCCACATTAGCCAGTGTATACCCGCGCGGCTTGTAATACGCATTATAATGGTCGTCCAAAGCGCTGATCGTGCTGACCCGCATCAGGTCAAGGCCCGCATCCACAATCCCGCGGATATGATCGCTCAGACCTGCGTTCGTATTAATATTGATATAACCCACATCGGTGATAGAGCGCACCTCACGGATCGACTCAATGATCAGCTTGGCCTGGGTAGAAGGCTCCCCTTCACAGCCTTGGCCGAAGCTGACGATGGACTGGGGCGTCTTCAGATGCTCCAGCATGACCTGCGAGATCTCATTCACTGTAGGGCGGAAGTTCATCCGCGTCTGCGGGGATACAAACCCGCTGTCGTCAGGCTGCTCCGAGATACAGCCGAAGCATCCGGCATTACAGGAGTAAGAGACGGGGACCGCCCCCTCCCACCGGCCCAGAAAGGTATTCGAGGAAGTCAGGCATTCATAGCCCAGCGCACAGTTGGACAAGTGACCGTACAGACGGTTCTCAGGGTACTTGGCGGTTAGATCGCCCACCCCGGCCTTCACTTGATCCCGGTCACAATTCAGAGGATTCCACTGCTCCGGATCATCCGTCAGATCTGCGGCCACGTAGAATCTGCCGTCCTTCCACACCACTGCAGAATACCCGAAAAGCGGAAGCTTATACGACTTGTCTGTCTTAACATAACCAGGAAGACACAGACGGGTGTATCCTTGCGGCAGCAGCGCCCCGACTGCCTGAGAGCCCTCTGGCAGCGGCAGCATCTCACCTGTCTCAGGATTCATCCCCACCGCCCGTGTACAGGGAAGGCCCACCAGGGTGGCCCCTTCGGGCAGCGGAATCAATTCTTCCTCCAGCATTTCGACAATCATATCGCCGCTGCGGGCAAGAGCATACAGCTCGGGATGATCATATACGTTTCCTTGCTCGTCAGCATATACCAGATACATGTTAATCTCCTCTTGTTCTCATTTCTCAGATCAGGTCGTAGGCACAGTCGGAGCCTTGGGCCGGGTCGTACGGCGGGCCGACGCTCCGCTGTTGGAGGTTCCGCCCTTGCTGGCCGTGCCGCTTGCCGACTGGGATTCCTTGTTGCCGGCTACATCAAAGGAGGCCAGGAACTCGGCATTCGTCTTGCTGTCACGCAGCTTCTTGAGGAAGCCTTCAACGAAGTCATACGATTCATTCATATTCTTGCGGATCGACCAGATGGTATCCAGCTCTTCCTTGGTCAGCAGCACTTCTTCACGGCGTGTACCCGAACGTCGGATATCAATCGCAGGGAAGATCCGGCGTTCCGCCAGCTTACGGTCCAGATGCAGCTCCATATTCCCTGTTCCTTTGAACTCTTCATAGATAATATCATCCATACGCGACCCGGTATCAACCAGGGCGGTGGCCAGAATGGTCAGACTTCCGCCTTCCTCCACGTTACGCGCAGAGCCGAAGAAGCGCTTCGGCCGGTGGAAGGCTGCAGGGTCAATCCCCCCGCTGAGTGTCCGCCCGGACGGCGGAACCACGAGATTATAGGCGCGGGCGAGGCGGGTAATGCTATCCAGCAGAATAACGACATCCTTCTTGTGCTCCACCAGACGCAGCGCGCGCTGCAGCACGAGCTCCGCTACCTTGATATGATTCTCCGGCAGCTCATCGAACGTCGAAGCCACGACCTCACCTTTCACCGACCGCTGCATATCCGTTACTTCCTCCGGACGTTCATCGATCAGCAGAACAAACAGGGCAATCTCAGGATTGTTGGTGGAGATGCTGTTGGCAATTTCTTTCAGGAGGAGCGTCTTGCCCGCTTTGGGAGGTGCTACAATCAAACCGCGCTGCCCCAGGCCTACCGGAGCAAGCAGATCCATGATACGTGTAGAGAGATGAGTTGGGGATGTCTCAAGCGGCAGCTTGTCTTGCGGATACAGAGGTGTCAGCGCCGGGAAATGCAGCCGTTCCGCTGCGCTTGCAGGGTTCTCTCCGTTGACGGCATTAACCTGCAAGAGTCCGAAGTAACGTTCATTCTCTTTGGGCGTCCGGCATTTCCCGGAGACCAGGTCGCCGCTTCTAAGGTCGAACTTGCGGATCTGCGAAGCGGAAATATAGATATCCTCAGCACTTGGCAGATAGTTAATCGGTCTGAGGAAGCCGTAGCCCTCCGGCAGAATCTCAAGCACGCCTTCCATGAACATCAGACCGCTTTGTTCAGCCTGCGCCCGGAGAATCGCGAAGATCAGCTCCCGTTTCTTAAGCGTACCGTAGTATGGAATCTGGTATTTCTTAGCCAGCTTATACAGATCGGTCAGCTTCATTTCTTCCAGATCGGAAATTTGAAGATCCATGTAATAACCACCTATTCAATTTTGTATGATGAGTTCTAAACTATGAGTCTATGAAAATGCTTATTAGGATAGGATTACCCGAATTGGAAGGAGATATGCAGAATTAAGGCAAAATATACATGCTTCTCATCCGGGTATCCATATTATTCGTTCTCCCGCCAGACTTCGGCTCCTAAGTTGCGCAGATTGCTTACGAGGTTGTCATATCCGCGGTCGATGAATTCCACGCCCGTCACTTCAGTGATACCTTCCTCTACGGTAAGTCCTGCGATCACCAGAGCGGCACCTGCCCGGAGATCGGCAGCCTTGACCTTGGCCGCATTCAGTCTGCCGCCTTCAATAATCGCCGAACGTCCCTCAACCCGGATCTTAGCGCCCATACGGACCAGCTCAGGAACATGCTTGAACCGGTTGCTGTAGACGAAATCACTCAGCACACTGACACCCTCAGCCTGTGTCAGGATACTGGTCATCGGGGATTGCAGGTCGGTGGCGAAGCCCGGGTAGATCAATGCCTTCACATCGACATGCTCGTAAGAGGCTCTGCCGATCACCCTGATGCTCTCATCCAATTCTTCTATGTCTACTCCCATCTCCAGCAGCTTGGCGGTCAGCGCCTCCAGATGCTTGGGAATCACGTTATCAATCAGGACATTGCCCCGCGTTGCCGCAGCGGCAATCATGTAGGTTCCGGCTTGAATGCGGTCAGGAATGATGGAATGGCGGCAGCCATGCATCTCATTTACGCCTTCGATCCGGATGGTTTCAGTACCGGCGCCTTTAATTACAGCGCCCATGGAGTTGAGCAGGGTAGCTACATCTATAATCTCAGGCTCTTTAGCCGCATTTTCAATAATTGTAGAGCCTTTGGCACGGGAGGCCGCTAGCATAATATTAATCGTAGCGCCCACGCTGGATACGTCCAGGTAGATCTTGGCGCCGCGCAGTTCTTTGGCATACAGGTGAATAGAGCCATGGTCGTTGGTGACCGTCGCACCAAGCGCTTCAAAGCCTTTGATATGCTGGTCAATCGGACGGGGCTCGAAGTTGCAGCCGCCGGGCAGACCAATCGTCGCTTCCTTAAAACGGCCCAGCAGCGCACCCATCATATAGTAAGAGGCCCGGAGTTTCTTAACCGGTCCGTTCGGCATGGGGATGGATACGATGCGGGAAGGATCAATTCTCATCTGGCTGCCTGTCCACGACACACTTGCGCCTAGCTCCTCCAGAATCTCAGAGTACACAGCAACGTCGCTGAGCGCAGGCAGATTGTCCAGCACCACTTCAGATTCCGCCAGAATTGCCGCAGGAATGAGCGCAATGGCGCTATTCTTGGCCCCGCTGATGGTTACAACACCCTCTAGTGGACGTCCGCCGCCAATCATTAACTTTTCCATAAATTTATCTGGTTCCCCCTACGTGTATTGCATCTTGTTGCGGCAATACCAGTTGTGGCTTGTGAGACATACGGTAATGGTGATTGGTGATTAGAAGAAGAAACGGCTGCGCCGCCCTTGGCTTAGGACGGCGACCGTTTCTGAGGAAAACGAATGGCTTGTGTGGAAAAACGAGTTATGCGGCAGGGTAATAATTAGGCTTTGTTGCTGGAGCCGAACTCACGGATTTTGCCGATAACGGTCTGTTTGATGGCTTCGCGGCCCGGTGCGATGAATGTACGCGGGTCGTAGGCATCCGGCTTAGCAGCAAGCACTTCACGGACAACCTTAGCGAATGCAATCTGGTTCTCAGTGTTCACGTTGATCTTGGAAGTTCCCAGGGAGATGGACTTCTGGATATCATGCAATGGAATACCGGTACCGCCGTGCAGCACGAGCGGAAGGTTCACTGCGTTGCAGATTTCTTCCATTTCCTTGAATCCCAGGTTAGGCTCGCCGTGGTAAGGACCGTGTACGGAGCCCAGCGCCGGAGCCAGGGTGTCAATGCCGGTCTCTTTGACGATGCGTACGCATTCGTTAAGGTCAGCATACTGAATGCCGCCGATTACGTCATCTTCCTGTCCGCCTACAGTACCAACTTCAGCTTCTACAGATACGCCTTTGGCATGAGCATATTCAACGACTTTCTTCGTCATTTCAATGTTCTCGTCGATCGGGTGGTGGGAGCCGTCGATCATAACGGATGTGAATCCGGCATCGATAGCTTCTTTACATTTGTCAAAGCTGGAGCCGTGGTCCAGGTGAATCGCTACAGGAACAGAGATCTTCATGTCCTGAATCAGACCTTCAACCATCTTCACTACCGTATTGAATCCGCCCATGTGACGGGCTGCGCCTTCGGATACGCCAAGGATTACCGGTGACTTCTCTTCTTCTGCTGCACCGAGAATCGCCTGCGTCCACTCCAAGTTGTTGATGTTGAACTGGCCAACCGCATATTTTCCTTCAAGTGCTTTGGATAACATGTCTGTCATAGATACTAATGGCATGGTTTCAATCCTCCTAAAATATTGGGCTGCTTATATAAGCCGACATCACATACAGGCCTATTATAGCACATCCTGTAATAAATACTAAATAGGATAGACAAAAAAATGTCCCGGTGGGACGATATTTAGCCAACCCTTTATCTGCGGATCATTTCCCTATTTTAGCGTATCCATAACAAGACCTTCCCAAACTCTGAGCTTCTAAGCTAGCTGCATTGGTCTACCGATTTGTTGTGCAGGTGCATATTGACAGCAACGCGCATCTCATCGATATCAAACGGCTTGGTGAAATGCATCAGGGCTCCCAGCTTGGTGGCTTCCTTGATCATGTCGAGCTCCCCGTAGGCGGTCATCATAATGACCTTGATTGCCGGATTCAGCTCCTTCAGATGCTTGAGGATCTCAAGCCCGTCCATTCCAGGAATCTTCATGTCCAGCAGAACCATATCCGGGGATTCCGTCCTGACGATGTCCAGCGCCATTTTTCCGTTAGCTGCCTGAAAGGTGGCATAACCTTCACTATTAAATACTTCCATGAGAAGAATCCGGATTCCATTCTGATCGTCGACGATTAACACTTTCTTCTTTTCCATACGATACCCTCCCAGAGTTTAAGGCAGATTGTCCATACCGCGCCCTCTCAACAGCTAACGGCCCCGCTTCAACTTAGTCTATACGAAACCTATTATTCGTGCTTTGCAGCCAAAATCCTGCTAATTGGTTAAAATGCGTAAATCTATGCCATTTAAAGGGGGATTATCGGTGAAAAAGCGGGAGTACAGTCCCCTTGCAATCCGGAAGGAGTTGTGCTGTGCTGCCATCCAAGCGGAAACGGCTTTGCCGATGATCGCGGGAATTCTATGAGTTTCCTATATTTTAAAAAAGAAGCCTCCCTAAGGAGGCTCCCGCAGGCCAGGCCGGCCTGTTAATCTTAAGCATTACATTTGCTCGGAATGTGTCAGCGAGGCGGAGACAAATTCACGGAACAGCGGCTGCGGACGGTTCGGGCGGGAGGTGAATTCCGGGTGGAATTGCACGGACAGGAACCAAGGGTGACCCGGCAGCTCGACAATCTCCACCAGACGGCCGTCAGGGGAGGTTCCGGAAATAATCAGACCGGCTTTCTCCATCTCATCGCGGTAAGCATTATTGAACTCGTACCGGTGGCGGTGGCGCTCGTACACCAGCTCATCGTCGTAGCAGGACATCGCCAGGGAATCCGGCAGCAGCTTGCAAGGGTACAGCCCCAGTCGCATCGTGCCGCCCATATCCTCAATATCCTTCTGCTCCGGCAGGAGGTCAATGAGCGGATGCGGAGTGGAAGGATCGATCTCGGAGCTGTTCGCCCCCGCCAGTCCCAGCATGGAACGGCCGTATTCAATCACAGACACCTGCATCCCCAGGCAAATGCCGAAGAACGGAATTAACTTCTCCCGCGCATAACGGATCGCCGAGATCTTGCCTTCAATCCCCCGGTCGCCGAAGCCGCCGGGAACCAGAATGCCGCCAATGCCGCCCAGCAGCTCGTCCACATTCTCATCGGTTACGAGCTCAGCATCCACCCAGCGGATCTTCACTTCGGCATTGGAAGCAAATCCGGCATGAGACAGGGACTCCACTACACTGAGGTAAGCATCATGCAAGGCTACATATTTGCCGACGATGGCAATCTCAACGGTACGCTCCAGCTTCTGAATCCGCTCCAGCATGCTCTCCCATTCCCGCATATCCGGCGCAGGCGTGGTCAGCTTCAGATGGTTGACGACGATCTCGTCCAGTCCTTCATCGCGCAGATTGAGCGGAACTTCATATAATGTCGAGGCGTCACGGCATTCCACCACAGCGCTCGCATCAATATCACAGAAGAGGGCCAGCTTGGCCTTCATATCATCAGTCAGAGGATATTCGGTACGGCATACGATCACATTCGGCTGAATCCCGATGCTGCGCAGCTCTTTGACGCTATGCTGGGTCGGCTTGGTCTTCACTTCGCCTGCTGCCTTGATATATGGAATGAGGGTCACGTGAATGTACATGACATTCTCCCGGCCGATATCGCTCTTGATCTGACGGATAGCTTCCATAAAAGGCAGACTCTCGATATCACCGACGGTGCCGCCGATTTCAGTGATGACTACATCAGAGCCGGTCTCACGGCCGGCGCGGAAGACGCGTTCCTTGATTTCGTTCGTAATATGCGGGATGACCTGTACGGTTCCGCCCAGATATTCCCCGCGGCGCTCCTTGCTGATGACGGAGGAATAGATCTTGCCTGTCGTCACGTTGCTGTTCTTCGACAGGTTGATGTCAATAAAGCGTTCATAGTGCCCAAGGTCCAGGTCCGTCTCCGCACCGTCATCGGTCACAAATACTTCCCCGTGCTGATAGGGGCTCATCGTTCCCGGGTCCACGTTAATGTAAGGATCGAATTTCTGGATCGTTACTTTCAGACCTCTGTTCTTGAGCAGTCTGCCCAGCGAGGCAGCGGTAATGCCTTTGCCCAGGGAGGACACAACGCCACCCGTTACGAAAATATACTTTGTCACTGTAAAACCCTCCTAAATAAAGTCCAGAAATTCAGGGGACGCTTGATGCTTATCGTAACCCTTTTTTCCATCATCCAACCGGGGAACCCAAAGAAAGATCAGGAACCATGAATGCGCGACAACCGCGGAATTCTGCCCTTACTTCTCCTCTAAAAAAACAAAAAAGTGACACCCGTAGAGCCGGGGCACTTTTTATTTTGGAAAACAATATTAACTTTCATTATAAGCCCATGCAATAGTGTACTCTGACGGTCCTGCCGCTGTCAAGGGTGGAATTTGTACCCCTGCAAAGACTATGGATTAGTAATTATCGTCCTCTTCCCCGTCTTCGCTCTCTTCTTCCTCGAGGTCATCCGAATCTTCCTCGTCGTCTTCGTCAATGTCGTCTTCATCGATGACCACATCTTCGTCAACTTCCTCTTCACTGTCGTCATCAGAATAGAGGTCGTCGCGGTCTTCGTCAATCGCATCGAAGTCCTCTTCCTCTGCAGCGTAGTTCTCTTCTTCCTCAGCGAAGTCATCATCTTCCAGATCGTCGTCCTCATCATTGATGATGCGCACACGCTTGGTGTTGCCGACAGGATCATCGGAGCGTTCCAGCGGGTACCAGCGCTTCAAACCCCACAGGTTGGTTCCGACACAGGCAAACCGCCCGTCGATATTAATCTCGGTATATAGCTGGGCAATCGTATCTTCGCTCTCTTGGTTGGTCATTCCGCGCAGCTTGGCAACCTCGACCATCAGATCACGGTAGTAGTAAGGCGTATTGGCAGCCTTAAGCACCAGAAAAGCCAGGTCCACCATAGGCATTTCTTTCACTTTCTCAGGGTCCAGCTTCAAATTGAGTGGCGTACTCACTAAAGGACACTTCCTCTCACGCATTCTTCACAGAACATCATATCTTCATTCATGATATCCATTAACAAACCTAAGTAAAACCTATTTGCGGGCAAATTGCAAGTCTATTACGCAGGACTCCGGGCGGGAGAGCGGCGTTGCTTTCCCCTGTGTAGGCTTGTCCCGCAGAATCCGATAAGTTATCGTGTGAAACATATACATTATATTTTGTAAAAAGGCGGAGGGAAACCCTCCGCACATGACTGTATCCACGCCAAGGAATCGGCTCCTTACGGGATGTTGCAAAGGGAGCTTCACGGTTCCCTCTGTTTATTTTATGTAAACGCCGGCCTTTTGACACGATGGGCAGCCTATTTCCTCAAAAAAGGGCAAGTTCCCATTCGGCCCCCCTCCCCCTGTCATACAATATGTCAGCACGGCACCGAGGAGGGGACGGCGTTACTTATGGATTATTACGGATTTTGGCAGATGCTGCTTGAAGAAATGAAGGCTGCCCCCACCAGTGCACAGCGGCAGATTGTGACCTTCAATGATCCCCGGAATTATGCCGGAGCATTGTCACAATGGAAATCCCTGAAGGCCAAGAAGCCCGGTCTGAGGCAGGTTCGGGTGTCTACGCTGATCCGGGCTTTTGTCATGCCCGCCACAGGAGCACAGCGGCTGATGGACCGTTATGCCGGTTCCCTATGTATAGAAGAAGATTCCCGGATTCAAGTGCATTCGATTCCTGCAGACAAAAGCGGCTCCGCCCTGATGCCCTGGGGGATCAAGGCCATCCGCGCCCCGCAGGCCTGGTCCCGGTCGACCGGCGTTCATGTGAAGATCGGCGTCATTGATACAGGCGTTGACTTCCGGCATCCCGATCTGAAGCATTCCCTGGCCTCCGGCGTCAATCTGCTGAACCGCGGCATGATGCCGCTGGATGACAACGGCCACGGCACGCATATTGCCGGGACGCTGGCGGCTGCCGGAGGCGCGCGGAATATGATGGGCGTAGCCCCCCGGGCGCTGCTGTATCCGGTGAAGGCATTCGATCACAACGGCTCGGCCTATGTGTCCGATATTGTTCTGGGGATCGATTGGTGCGTCCAGAACAATATCGATCTGATCAATATGAGCTTCGGGATGAGGAACCGGAGCAAGGCACTGCACGATGTGGTGATCAAGGCTTACCGGGCCGGGATCGCCATCATCGCTTCCTCCGGCAACGACGGCAAGCGCGGCGGGGATTACCCTGCCCGCTACCCGGAGACGATTGCCGTAGGGGCTCTGGACAGAAGGCAGCGCGTCGCCGCCTTCAGCAACCGCGGCCCGTACATCGACGTGTACGGGCCGGGCGAGAGCATCCCCTCCTGCTGGCTGCGGGAGGGGTACAAGGAAATGAGCGGCACCTCTATGGCGACCTCGCATGTCACCGGTGCCGCGGCTCTGCTGCTCGCGCTGAGGCCTGGCCTCACGCCGCGCGAGCTGAAGCTGCTCTTGCGCCGCACCTCCATGCCGGTGCGGCTGCGCAAGGGCCAGCGCCGCGCCGCGCTGGGCGGCGGGGCGGCCGATGCGCTGCGGCTGCTGCGCGCAGGCATCCGGGCCCGGCGGCGCAGCGGCAGCGCTGGCAGCGGCAGCAGCGCTAAGGCCGTGGCCGCCGCGAAGGCGTAGCGGCGGCAAACAGAAATGCCGCCCCTGGGGTACAGGGGCGGCGCTGTATACATATGAAGTTACATCCGGTCCGGTGCGCTCACGCCGACCAGCCGCAGAACATTGGCAATGGCCGTCCGTGTAGCGCCCAATAGGGCCAGGCGGGCCAGAGTCTGCTCAGCGTCCTCGGTGATGACGCGCTCTGCCTTGTAGTAGCTGTGGAACAGCGAAGCCAGATCGTACACATAACGGATCAGGCGGTGCGGCGCATAGCCCTCGGCAGCCACCGTAATCTCGGCGGGAAGCTCGCCGATCTTGCGGAGCAGGTCGTATTCATGGGCCGCCGTCAGCTTACTGAAATCCATCTGGTCCGCAGCCGGCAGCACAATGCCCTGCTCCTCCGCCTGGCGGAAAATACTGCAGATTCGTGCATGGGCGTACTGGACATAGAAGACCGGGTTATCATTGGAGGTCGAAATCGCCAGATCCATGTCGAAATCCAGATGCGAATCCATGCTGCGCATCGTGAAGAAGTAACGGATGGCATCGAGGCCGACTTCCTCCATCAGGTCCTCCATCGTTACGGCCTTGCCGGTACGCTTGGACATCTTGACCTTCTCGCCGTTCTGGAACAGGCTGACCATCTGGGCAATCAGCACAACCAACTTGTCTGGATCATTGCCAAGCGCCGCCATAGCCGCCTTCATACGCGGAATGTATCCGTGGTGGTCCGCTCCCCAGATGTTGATCATCGTATCGTAGCCACGTCCGTATTTGTCGCTGTGGTAAGCGATATCTGGCGTAAGGTACGTGTATGTGCCGTCATTCTTAATTAGAACACGGTCCTTGTCGTCGCCGTACTTGGTGGTCGCAAGCCAGGTGGCCCCTTCCTGCTCATAGACCTCTCCGCGTTCCCGGAGCTCGTCCAGCGAGCGAAGCACTTCACCGTTCTCATAGAGCGAGGTTTCACTGAACCAGATATCGAAGTTCACCCGGAAGCGGCTGAGGTCGCGTTTGATCTTATCGAGCTCCTTGGCCAGACCATAGGTGCGGAAGAAGGCCGCGCGGTCGCCCGGGGTCATAGCGAGTAGGGAGTCACCCTTCTCGGCTACCAGCTCCTTCGCGAAGCCCTTGATATCCTCGCCGTGATAGCCGTCCTCCGGCATCTCGGCAGGCTGGCCCAGCTCCTGCAGGTAGCGGGCTTCGATCGACAGGCAGAGATTGGAGATCTGGTTCCCTGCATCATTAATATAGTATTCCCGGGTGACCTGATAGCCGGCATAATCAAGCAGGTTGCACAGCGCATCGCCGACAGCAGCTCCGCGGGCATGGCCTAGATGCAGGCTGCCGGTAGGGTTGGCGCTGACAAACTCTACTTCGACCTTCTTGCCCTGGCCGATATCGACACGTCCATAGCCCTCGCCCTGTTCAGCCACAAGTGCGATCACGGGATAGAGATAGCTTTTGGACAATGTGAAGTTAATGAAGCCCGGTCCGGCAATCTCCGTCTTCTCAATGGAAGCCCGGCTCGTGTCCAGATGTTCGACAATCGCCTCGGCGATCTGCCGCGGATTCCGTTTGGCTATTCGGGTCAGCTGCATAGCAGCATTCGTCGCGATATCTCCGTGCGCCTTATCCTTGGGCACCTCCAGAACAATGGCTGGCAGCTCCTCGCGTGCGACCAGACCGGCCGCTACCACGGCGTCGGCGATGGCCTCCTTCACCCGTTCATGGGCGATCTGGAGCGGATTCAAACGTTGTGTCATGATTGTGGTTCCTCCTGTATCTTCAAACTAATGGCGAACTGTCCTGATAATTCCCCGTATACGTAGAGATCATATTCCCAGGAAGCGTCAAGCGATCTTCCGCTGCGCCGGATGTCTAAGGTCTTGGTGTCAGTTGTGAGATTGAATTGGGTATACGGCGAGCGGTAGAATCCGGGCAGCTGTTGCCCCGGCTCGAAGGACTGCTCCGACTGGACCGTGCCGTGGCGGATCAGCTTCAGTCCGCTGCCGGTAATCTTCAGCGTATTGCGGACAGCAGCCTCTCTCCCGTCAGGACCGGACTGCAGCTCATCGTAACGGATATACAGCGACTTCCCCTTGCCGAAGGCCTCTCCGGCGGCATGGACGACACTGCGCTCCGTACCCTGTACACTCACCAGCGTTACCGAAACGCTGTATTTACCTTGCTGCAGTTCAGTCATCACAAGTTCCTCGCTTATTTCTGCCTAATATGCATAAAGTTCATATTCGCTTTCCCATTGTACACTATATCGAGAATTTTACCATAACGGGTTAACAGGCGGCAAAATTACACGGGGCAGGTCCCGCGGTCATGAATATCTCCCCCTTTCCTTTCCCATAATGAGGAATACAAGCCAGCAGCGGCCTAACTGCGCCAGCTGTGTCTTCGCTTGAATATGAAGGAGCCTGATGCCATGACGCGCGATTCTGCTGTACCCCAAGTCCCAAGACGCCGCTTCCGCCTGTTCCTCCGGCTGCTGGGTGTCTCTGCCCTCCTGTTCGTGCTGGGGGCCGGGGCTCTGCTGGGATACTTATATCACAAACCGCTGCCCCCGCTTGGGGATGATGTCCGGTCCAGACTGTTCGATGCCAGAGGCAACGTGATGACCACCTTCACCACAGACGGACGCAGCCGCGAGCCTGTGAAGCTTAACCAGATTTCCCCTCTGCTCATCAAGGCCACACTGGCAGTCGAGGACCGGAAATTCTATCATCATATTGGTTTTAGCCTGAAGGGGATGGGCCGGGCTGTGCTCGCGAACCTGGAAACAGGCAGACGCTCCCAGGGGGCAAGCACGCTCACCCAGCAGCTGGCGCGGAATCTGTATCTCTCCCATGAGAAAACATGGACCCGCAAGGGCAAGGAGGCGCTGTACACCCTCCAGCTTGAGATGAAATATACCAAAAATGAGATTCTGAATATGTATCTTAACGAAGTCTATTATGGCCACGGTGCGTACGGAATCGAAGCCGCTGCCCGGATGTATTTCGGCAAGTCCGCCGCTGATCTTGATCTGGCGGAGAGTGCCCTGCTGGCCGGAATCCCCAAAGGTCCGACCTACTATTCCCCCTATAACCATCCGGATAGCGCCAGGAAGCGCCAAGGTATCATTCTGTCCGCGATGGCCGATGTAGGGGATATTACGGAAGCCCAGGCCCGGGAGGCTGCCGGCGAGAAGCTCCAGCTGAATCCGCAGGGGCAGAAGGATACGACGGTGGCGGCCCCGTACTTCCGTGATTATGTACGCACGCTTGTGATGGACAAGCTGAAGATCAGCAGCGACGAGCTGGACCTCGGCGGACTGAATGTATACACAACACTCGACCCGGATATGCAGCAGGCCGCAGAAGCGGCGGTGGACCAGGGCATGGACCCCGCCAGCGAGCTGGAGACCGCTCTGGTCTCCATTGATCCGCGTACCGGCTATCTGAAGGCCATGGTCGGCGGGACCAACTACCGGTCCAGCCCGTTCAACCATGTCCTGGCCGGCACCCGCCAGCCCGGCTCTTCGTTCAAGCCGGTGATGTATCTGACGGCCCTGGCCTCCAAGGAGATGACCGGCTTGTCTGTCTTCAACAGCCAGCCTACGCTGTTCCATTATGACAACAACCGCAAAACCTATCAGCCCCGGAACTTC
This sequence comes from Paenibacillus piscarius, assembly GCF_022234545.1. Lineage (GTDB taxonomy): Bacteria > Bacillota > Bacilli > Paenibacillales > Paenibacillaceae > Paenibacillus_AQ > Paenibacillus_AQ piscarius. The sequence goes on along the minus strand of NZ_JAIEUI010000034.1, from coordinate 25,059 downwards.
GGCGACAAGTATCTCGGCGAGATTAATATGCAGCAGGCAATCGCCGCTTCCGACAATATTTATGCCGTGAATACGATTATGAAGGTCGGCGCGGACAAGGTTGCCGCAATGGCTGCTGCTCTGGGGATCACGAGCCCGCTTCACAGCGTGCCCTCGCTGGCGCTCGGCTCCTCGCCGGTCAGCCCGCTGGAGATGGCCTCCGCCTTCGCGGTGATTGCGAATGGCGGCGTGAAGCAGCCGGTAACGGCCATCCTGAAGATTACCGATAACGCCGGAAACCTTCTATATGAAGCCCCGGAGCCTCAGGGTGAATCCGTGGTCGATCCGGCGGCCGCTTATGTGCTGACCCGGCTGATGGAGGGAGTGTTCGAGAGCGGAGGGACCGGGAACCGGGTTGCCGCGATGATCAAGCGTCCGGTCGCCGGGAAGACAGGGACCACGGATACCGACGGCTGGATGGTCGGCTTCACCCCCGAGCTCTCTACCGCCGTATGGGTGGGATATGATAAGGGCCGGGAGATTGCCACCGCCGACGGAAGGCGGGCGGCGCCGATCTTCGCGCAGTTTACGGAACAGGCGCTGGAGAATGTGCCGCCGAAGATTTTCCCGATTCCGCCAGGTGTGGTCAACGTCTATGTGAATCCGCAGTCCGGTCTGCTCGCCACCGCTGATTGCCCTGAGAAGAAGCTGGAAGCCTTCATCAGCGGCACAGAGCCGACAGAGTACTGTAACCTGCATGGCAGCGGGGAGAACAGCACTCCTGCCGGAAGCGGAGGCGGCCCTGCCGGTGCTGCTGATCCTGTGAAAGAGGATCATTCGCTGTGGAACAGCATTAAGCGGTGGTGGATGAACTAACCGGGTTGCCGCTGCTATGCGGCTTGCGGTACGATGGAAGGAACGTGAATCCGGCGCAGGCGCATCTGGTGCCTTACTCTGCCGCAGGAAGGTGTCGTTCCATTCATGAAGCAGGATTCATCCGGCAGCCACGAGGCGGAAGCAGGGGCGCTCTTGCCGCCTGAGCTCTATATGCTTCCTGCACTGGAAGCCGCTCCGCGCCTTCTGGGCCAGCATCTTGTCCGCCGTACTGAGGACGGGGAGATCCGCTGCCGGATTGTCGAGACGGAGAGCTACGGCGGCGCTGAGGACAAGGGCAGCCACGCCTATGGCGGGCGGCGTACCGCCCGGACTGAAGCGATGTTCAGCAGCGGAGGCGCAGTCTATATCTATTTGATCTACGGAATGTATCATTGCCTGAACGTCGTAACAGCCGCCGAAGACGAGCCTCATGCGGTCCTGATCCGGGCGGTTGAGCCGCTCACCGCACATGATGCCGAGCTGATGGCCCGCTACAGAGGCACCGCCGTCAGGAAGCCGCACGCTCTGTCCGGCGGACCGGGCAAGCTGTGCCGGGCGCTGCGGATTGATAAGAGCCTGAACCTGTCGAGATTCGACCGCAAGGAAGGCGCCATGTGGATCGAGCAGGGCGAGCCTGCCGGGAGCTTGCCCATTGTACAGGCACCGCGCATCAATATTCCTTATGCCGAAGAGTATGCAGATCTCCCCTGGCGCTTCTATCTGAAGAGTAATCCTTATGTATCAATCATGGATCCCCAGGCCCGGCCGTTCTGTCCCGGATGAATTGCCGGGCCGCTGTTTCGGCGGGGATTGAAACGGGGTATATAGAAGTGAACCCTAATCAGCCTCTCCCTTGGAACCTTCCACAGGGAGAGGCTGTTTCTGTCAGTTTAACCTGCCTTCACCCGTCAAAATGTTTTCTTTCGCCATAAAATGATAAAACTTCCTATAAGATTACAACATTTATCCCAATTTGAACGCGCTTCCCCCGTTCTCTTAACTTACAATTACTGTTATAATCATAGATATCTTCAAAAAATATAAAGAAGTAAATGAGGGAACATGGGATGAAAGATACAGGCATGATCCGGAGTCTAGACAGTCTTGGAAGAATTGTGGTTCCCGTAGAAATCCGCATGACGCGCAATATTGACATTGGGGATCCTATCGAATTTTTTATTCTCGATGAGGATATTATTGTCCTCAGGAAGTACACCTCCACAGAATGCACCTTTTGCAGAAGCCTTGATCATGTAACGTATTACAAGGATCAGTTCATTTGCAATTCCTGCCTGAAGGAGCTAAGCGATCCCGCGCGCGGATCGGAAGAACCCGTCACCGCTTCCCCGGTACCTGCAGAACCTCAGGGTCCTCCCCGCGGACGGAGAACCAAGACAGAAGAAATGAGCCAGCGTCTACAGCAAGCCATGGAAGATCACCCCTACGCCAATCAGAAGGAGCTTGCCGAGGTTCTCGGCATCAGCCAGGCCCGGGTCAGCCAGTTAAAGCGCAAGCTGGGTGCTTCCGGACGATCGGCCCCGCAGTAACCCTGATTCATCCCAACCCAGAACCTGCATAAGGCTTGGCCCTCCATCACAGAGGGCCAAGCCTTCATTTATGCGCGCTTTAACGCCTTCTTCTATACCGATAAAGCAGCCTTCAGCTCTTCAGGCGAGGCTGTCCACCACTCTTCGTTATGGGCTATCAGCAATGTCTTCAGTGCTGCCCGCTCCGCGCTTCCCAGTCCCTCCAGGATCACCTTCCGCTTCAGGGCCGCATCCAGCTTATTGACATGATCGGCAAGAATCTTCCAGCCGCGGCGGGCCTCCGTATCAATCCACATCTCACAGGCGGTAATTCCCCCGTAATGCTGTCCCTCCGGTGTACGGTCTACAGCCACCCACACCACCCAGACCTGTCTTCCGTCCGGTACATCCTCACGGTTCATCGAGAATTTGATTCCCTTCTCCACCTTGCTCTTGGCGTGCATGGCACCGATATCGATAACGGCCTCCCCCCGGTCAATGATGACGGGCGATACATTGTTCAGATCAATCGAGCCTGCACCGAATCCCTTATGCTTCGCTTTGGCATTGACAATATTCAGGGCAATCTGTTTTTTGCCTCCCGGTTGTACGTTATCCACAGTAGCACTCCTTCCAATCACTAATTATTTAATTTTAGCTAATAATGCGGCGATTGCAAACATATACATCCCGTAGATGCTTGTCACGGGAGGAATTACACTATGAAGCCACATTCATTAAAGTATACCCTCATCTTCGCAATCCTGGGCGTTCTCCTCCTGATTGGAGGCGGAATCTGGCTCAGGGCGGGACATAGCCCCGCTGCCTGGACAGCCGCTGCCCTGAAAGAGGCCAAGTCCCCCGCCGTCATCCCGCAGCAGCAGCCAGTCCAGTCCATCTATCCGGAGAATGCGATGTCTCCCCCCGAGACTGAGGCGCTAAGCCAGCGTGTGGTCGAATACCACATGGATGTGCAGCTCCAGCCGGATAACGGGACCCTGACGGCCTCCGAGACGCTGACCTGGACCCATCCGGGCAAGAAGCCGGTCCAGGAGCTCTATTTTCACCTGTATCCCAACGCCTTCGCTTCCCAAGACACTACCTTCATGAAGGAATCGGGAGGCAAACTTCGTGGAGATTCGATGCCTGCAGGCGGTTACGGCAGCATTACCCTCACTGATCTGCGGACCTCCGAAGGGGTGTCGCTGATGCAGCGGACCCAGTACGTTCAGCCGGATGACGGCAATATTCATGATAAGACACTGCTCAAGGTTCACTTGCCCCAGCCGGTTAACGGCGGCGAGAGTGTGACGGTACGGCTGAAGTTCGAGGTCAAGCTGCCCAAAATCTTCGCCCGGATGGGCACTGCTGACCGCTTCGTCATGGCCGGCCAGTGGTTTCCGAAGCTGAGCGTCTATGAGCCGGCCGGCAGAAGAGGGGTGCAGGAGGAAGGGTGGAATCTTCACCAGTATCACGGCACCTCCGAATTCTACAGTGACTTCGGGATTTACAATGTATCCATCTCTGTTCCCCCCGGTTATATCGTTGCCGCCACCGGGTTTCCGGTGAAGAATGCCCGGGTGGTACAGGGGCGTAAGGTGTATCAGTTCTACGCCGACGACGTGCATGATTTCGCCTGGGCGGCCTCACCGGATTTTGTTGTAGCGGAGAAAGCCTTCTCTGCACCGCAGGTGCCGGGTGTGCGGATCAAGCTCTATCTCGATCCGCTGCATAAGGATCTTCAGGAGCGTTACTTCCAGGCCGCCGAGGCAGCACTGACCGCCTTCAGCAAATGGTACGGGCCTTATCCTTATTCCACTCTGTCCATCGTGGTCCCGCCTGAGTCCGGCAACGGTGCAGGGGGAATGGAATACCCGACACTGATTACCGCCTTCGGTGCAGCGGAGGCGTCGCCGGGAACCTCGCTGGAGCGTACCATCATCCATGAGATCGGGCACCAGTACTTCTACGGGATGCTGGCCAGCAACGAATTCGAAGAAGCCTGGCTGGATGAGAGCTTCACCTCTTATGCCGAAGACCGGCTGATGGAACAGGAATACGGTGTGGCGGCGAGCCTTCCGCTCCAGTCTACCCTGGTCTCGTCGTCACAGCCGCTCAATCTGGAGACCTGGAAATACACCGGTGACGATGCCTACACACGCAATGTATATATCCGCGGGAAGCTGGTGCTGAAGGATATCGAGCGGATTGCGGGAGCCAAGAATATGGATGCCATTCTCGCCGCCTATGCCCGCAAATACCGCTTCAAGCATCCTTCGACCGCCGACTTCCAGAAGACCGTTGAGAAGGTGACCAAGCAGTCCTGGCAGACTTATTTTGACCGCTATGTCTACGCCGGGGGTGCTCCCGATTTCGCAGTGGATGATATAAGGCTCTCTGAGGGACAGACCGGAAGTGACAGTGCTGCGCCCGAGTACAAGGCGGTAGTGGATGTTAGCAACAAAGGCACGCTATATTCTGATGTTCCTGTACAGTTCACCTTCTCCGACGGGTACACCGTGCAGCAGTACTGGAATGGAGGGGGCAAGTCCACTTCCTTCGAGTTAGCGTATAAAGCACCTCTGGTCTCCGCTGAGATTGATCCGAAGCATTCGGTCCTGCTGGAGAGCAGACATCTTAACAATTTCAGAATGGCGGAGCTGGAGGAGCGCACGCTCTCCCGCTGGACGCTTAGTGCGACGACACTGCTGGAAACTCTGCTCGGAACTCTTGGCTGGTGAGGTGAGGGAATGGTGAAAAGTTCAATAGCCCGCGGTTGGCTCAGCATGAAAGAGCAATTCTATATACTGATTCTGCTGTTTATCTACCGGCTGTTCTGGGGATATTTCCTGTACAAATTCATTAAAAGCGGCGTTGTGCCTGTGCTGCTGCGCTACCCGGATGCAGACTCCGGCGGCAGTGAAATGGGCAGGCTGCTGTATTATATCGAGGGGCACACGGCCTTGCAGAGCGATCCCGCTGTGCTGCGGTGGCTGTGGCTTCTCCTGGGCCTGACAATCCTGCGGCTGCTGATCTCCCCGTTCATCCGGGCAGGGCTGCTGCATGAGCTTCACCAGGAACGGGCGGGGGAGCGTGGACTGTTCTTTTTTCCCGGCATGAAAAAGTACGGGCTGCCTGTGCTGGTGTTCAGCCTCGCCGAGTGGGTGCTCACCCTTCTTCCCCTCTATTGGCTGCTTCCGCATATGTACCGGCTGCTGGTTGGCGGGATCATGAACTATCCGCTGCTGCTGAAGCTCGTGCCCTATGTGGTGGGCTGGCTGCTCTATCTCTTCATCATCCGCAAACTGCTGCTCTATATGCAGTTCGGGTATACCGCCGGCACCGGGATGTTCTCTTCCCTGCTGGTCTGCCTGAAGGTTATGCTGCCGTCTATCGGGATATCTGCGGTGCTGGGAGCAGGAAGTCTCCTTGTCCTGCTAATCTGCAGTGCCTCCGCGCTGTTGTATCCCGGCCTGCCTGCGCTGCTCCTGCGCCAGGCTTCTCCGCTTCCCTCCACCCTGCTCAGTATGTGGGGAATCGCTGCACAGTACCATCTCTGGTCCAGCAAATCATTTCCACAATAAACTTCCGCTAATCTGGCATACTAAAAAGAGTCACCGCCCCTGGTTCAGGAGCAGGACTCTTTTTTCTTTTGGGTATGGATCACCTGAATGGTTAAAAGCATTTGCAAAACGGAAACACCTCTGTTACAATGATGGCTGTACTAGTAGTAACAAAGTTGTAATATTTATGACATGATTTTCTGCAAATTATGAAATGTACAAATGTCGATATGTCACTATTCTGGTGCATAACACGCCGAATTCCTTTGCACCGGGAAGTGGGGGAACCATATGTTGGGTGAATTGATCTCGCTTTAGAGGGGTCATAGGGGAACCTTCTACCGAATCCTTAAGCTAACCCCGCAGGCCTTGGAAGGAGTACATCTGTTGAGAGTTCAGAACTTCAAGAAGAAATGCACCGCAGCAGCGCTGGGTCTTGTGATGGTATTCACACTTGGGGCGGGCAGCGCCTTCGCCGATTCCAAAATGGATAAAGTCATCTCCAAAACCATTGGAACGTCCTACAAAACCGGAGGTACCACCACCAGCGGATTCGATTGCTCAGGATTTACCAAATATGTGTTCAAGAATGTTGGACTTACCCTGCCGCGCACCTCTAAAGCGCAGTACAAGGTGGGGACTGCCGTATCCAAGAGTAATCTCCGTTCCGGCGATCTCGTATTCTTCAACACCTTGGGCAACGGAGTCTCCCATGTAGGTATTTATGTCGGAGGCGGTAAGTTTGCTCAGTCCTCCAGTTCGCGCGGAGTAACCATCACTTCAATGAGCCAGTCCTATTGGGCCAACCGCTACGTTGGCGCCAAACGGGTAATGAGCACCACAGCCTACCAAGCTGTCGCGTACGATTGAGCTGAATGTTTGAATTACACCCCGCACCTTTTTAACCTCTAACATCCATATATAGCTTATAGAAGCCCGGAATTTGATTATTGCCGTAATCATTTCCGGGTTTTTCCTTTACCTTATTCTACCTTTTACCCGGATCCTCAATCTTGAAACAGCATTGTATGGCAAAATCAAAGAAAAAAACATATAAAACTGGCTGTACGCATAGATATGTGTCCTCACAATGGGCTATCACTCTAAAAAACACAAAAAAGATGCATTAATATGTTATAAGTGATTGCCAATCTCTGCAGTCTTTGCTACAATTATCGCAGTAAGCTTTTAGTAACATTTTTGTAATTATTGAGTGCCTTTTAATCAAGTTTTTGTCATGTATCGGATAAATAGCTAATCCTAATCAATAGTCGTGCCGAGTTCCCTAACGAATTAGGGAAACGGGGGAACCAGTTTTGGGTGAATTGACCTCCTATTCTAAGAGGGGTCATAGGGGACCTTCAACCGAACCCTTAAGCTAACCTCGTAGGCATCGGAAGGGGTATTTACTTTTGAAGAAGAAGCTGGCAGCCGCAGTACTAAGTTTATCCATTATATTCACAATCGGAGCAGGAAGCGCTTTCGCGGATTCCAAGATGGATAAGGTGATTGACAAGGCCATCGGTACCAAGTATGTGTCCGGCGGTGTTACCACGAACGGCTTTGATTGCTCCGGATTTACCATGTATGTTTTTGATAAGATCGGCATTAACCTGCCTCATCAGTCCGGTTCCCAATACCAGATGGGCTCCGCTGTATCACGTGATGAGCTAAGAGCAGGCGATCTTGTATTCTTCAATACTAACGGCAGAGGCGTCTCCCATGTCGGTATTTATGTCGGTGACGGCGAGTTCGCGCATGCTTCTTCTTCCCGCGGGGTTACCATCAGTTCGCTTAGCGACAACTATTATGTCAACCGCTATGTCGGTGCCAAACGGATTATGAGCACAGACGCTTACAAGACGGTAGCAACGGACTCCCAGGACAACGACGACGTACAATAGATCGTATATTGCTATCACCAGGCTCTTTTCCAGGATGATGTTTCATCTGGGAGAAGAGCTTTTTTGTTGTTGTTACTCCCTACTTACCCGTCTCCGTATTGGCCAAACACCCTTTCGGGCTTTTCATAAAATATTTTTTGGCATTTGTCAAGTTTCGGCCTCTCCGCCAGGAATTTGCGCTGATTCCGGCGTATGATGTATATATAGGTAACAGGAAGCATTGAAGCATTAATGAGAGGAGACTGGCCGATGATTCGTTCTCCGCTAACCTTTTATGTGGTACCGATGGAATCCCTTCATGCCGGGGAAATCTGCGAATGGGAGTATAACCCGCCTTATAATATATACGGCTGGATGTCCTGGGAGCAGATGCAGGCGCTGGGCGTGGAATTCGGAGACCCGCAGCTGCGCAGCGAGCAATATGTCTCCGTGGTGGACGGGCAAGGCATTCTATGCGGCTTCGCCCAGCTGTTCCCCATGGAGGGTGTAGTCAGGCTCGGCGTGGGGATGCGGCCGGACCTGTGCGGCAACGGCATGGGGCAGCCATTCATGAAAGCTATTGTCCAGGCAGCGCTCGCCCGGTACCCGGAGCGGGAGATTGATCTGGAGGTGCTAACGTGGAATCAGCGGGCTATCCGCGCCTACCAGAAGAGCGGATTCACTATAACCGATACGTATGAACGCAGGACTCCTACCGGCAATAAGCCGTTTTATTGCATGGTCTATGAGAAATAGCACCCGTCACATGGTTATGCTCAAAAAAGCGGGGCTTTCTGTTCGTTTTTTTGACACAAATACTATGATAACGCTTCACCATCCGCTATAATGGAGGAAGCAGCTTACAGGGAGGGACGGATGCAGATGCAGAAATGGATCATGAGCGGTTTGTTTTTTGCCGCCTGCGCCTTTGCGGTGATCTTAATGTTTACCTTACCCGGCAAATCCGAGGTAGCCGAAGAGAATAAGCCAACGATGCCTGAGGTTGTGCTGGACGCGGCCAGTGCTGAGGCTACGGTGAAGGCCAGTTGCATCTCCTGCCACGGTGACCAGCTTCAGGGCGGTGTAGGTCCCAGCCTGCAGCAGGAGGGCGGCAAGCATGATGCAGCGCAGATCTTCACGATTGTCACCAAGGGACGCGGTCAAATGCCTCCTTTCAAAGACAAGCTGGCCCCTGAAGAGATTGCCAACATCGCATTATGGCTGGCTGAGAAGAAATAATCCGTTTATAGCTTGATGTGAAATGCCCGCTGTCAGGAGGTCACTCCTGGAGCGGGCATTTTTATGATTCAGGCTCACCTGTCATTTCCATATCTATAAATACTGTCTCCCTAGCGGTTCTTCTCAAAGGCCTCATTAAATTGATGGGCCTGGCGGATATCCAGCTTCTGCGCATCTGCAGCCAGCCGCAGAATAACGGTCTTGTAATCAATGGTGATATGGGGATGATGATCGAACGCTTCCGAGATGGCGGCCACCTCATCCACAAAAGCAATTCCCTTCATGTATTCATTGAACATGTATTTGCGCACCAGGTGATCCTTCTCCAGCCTCCAGCCCTCCAGCTTGCCGACCTCTTCCTGCAGCTCTTCCTCTGTAAATTGCAATGTTCTTCCTCCCTTGCTGAGTTAACTGTACGGAAATGCGTTCTCTCCTTAAATAAAACATCCCTCAGCTTCTGAAAGTCCAAGGGATGTGCCAGGCCAAAGATTTTTGTGATTAAATGTATTCCTGAATCCCGGCAATTATTACTTCCTCCCAATTTTAACATGGGCTGATCCCGGGGACAAACCGCCAGGGCGTTATTGCCGGATGGCTACACCAGCAGGACGGAGGCCAGATCCTCATCACCGAGCAGAATATTAATGCGGTGAGTGTCTTTATCGTACATCACAACTCCGCTGCCCACCTGGATTACCGGCTCATTGCCCAGCGCGTAGAACAGATCCTCCGCAAGCGCCTCCCAGACCTCCAGCTTCGATTCCTCAGGCAGGCTTCCCCATTCTTCAGGCTCCATCTCAAAGAAAATGTATCCGTCGGAAATTCGTCCGACTGCTCCGGTCAGTTCCACCAGAATCTCACTGTAGTCTCTGCCATGCTTAACTCCCACATCAATCACTCCGTTTTCTTCGCAATGAATAATACCTTACCTTATCCATTATAGCCGAAAATATCACTTCACAAAAAACGGAATGCTGACGATAAATAAGAATATACGTGATTTGGTCAGGCGCTGAGTGTTCCCCTGCGTTTCAAGGACGAAATTCGCGGGGAGTCGATCACTTCTTATTTCTCATGGATGAGGTGCATAAATGGAAATTTCAACAATTCTGGGCCTGGTGTTTGGTCTGATCGCAGTAATCTGGGGGATGGTTCTTAAGCATGCTCCGCTTGCAAGCTTAAATAATCCCGCTGCCTATGTAATTATTTTCCTGGGAACCACAGCCTCTATCTTCATGGCCTTCCCTATGTCGGAGATCAAGAACTTCCCTAAGCTGATGAAGATTCTGTTCGTCAAAAGAAAAATGGTCAGCAAGCCTGAACTGATCACCATGTTCATGGACTGGGCATCGATCACCCGCCGTGAGGGTCTGCTGGCGCTGGAATCCAGCGTGGACGAAATCGAAGATGCTTTTCTCCGAAACGGTATGCGGATGATCATTGACGGCAACGATCAGGAATTTGTCCGCGATGTCTTAATGGAAGATATTCACGCTACCGAGGATCGACATAAAGCCGGCGCATTGATCTTCTCTCAAGCAGGGATGTACGCACCTACACTCGGGGTACTAGGTGCGGTGATCGGGCTGATCGCCGCCTTAGGTGATATGAGTAATATGGACGTGTTGGCTCACGCCATTGCCGGCGCATTCATTGCTACGCTCCTGGGGATATTCACCGGTTATGTGATGTGGCATCCCATGTCCAACAAGCTGAAGCGCATCTCCAAGAAGGAGATTGAAGTCCGTCTGATGATGGTGGAGGGCCTCCTGTCGATTCAGTCCGGGGTATCTACGATAGCCATTAACCAGAAGCTGTCGGTCTTCCTGACTCCGTTCGAACGCGCCAAGCTGAGCGAGAAGGAGGGCACTTCGAGTGAGCAAAAAGACTAGGCATGAAGAGCACGAAGAACATGCCGACGAATCCTGGCTGCTGCCTTATTCCGACCTGATGACCCTGCTGGTTGCGCTGTTCCTGGTTATGTATGCAATGAGTGCTACTGATGCAGTGAAATTCCAGCAAATGGCGGAAGCCTTCAATTCGGCGCTCAGCGGCGGGGGCGGCGTTCTGGAATACCGCTCCGATTCTCCTACGGATACCCAGCTCGACCAGGGCAAGAAGGACAAAATGAACAGTGTTATTTCCAAGAATGTCGGAACGGCCGAGCTCTCCAAGCTTCGTGCCAAAGAGCAGGAGGACCTGGAGAAGCTGAAGAAGCAATTCGATCAATATATCAAGAACAACGGCATGACCGACCTGCTCAGCACGAAGCTGAACCAGTCCCAGCTGATGATTACGATCAGTGATAACGCCCTGTTCGCCTCAGGCCAGGCGGTCGTGAAGGATGATGCCCGCCAGCTCGCCAAGTCCATCTCTACGATGCTGCAGCAATTCCCGGATTATCAAGTGCTGGTCCAGGGGCATACAGATAATGTCCCGATTTCCAACAGTATGTACTCCTCGAACTGGGATCTTAGCGTGGACCGAGCTCTTCATTTCATGAAGATTCTGCTGCTGAACCCGAACCTTGACCCGACGAAGTTCAGCCCGACCGGCTCAGGCGAATATCATCCCATCGCCTCCAACGCTACAGCGGCCGGGCGGGCCAAGAACCGCCGAGTGGAAGTTTCGATTCTCCGCAAGTATAAAGATGCGGCAACAGAGACGACCGATGTCTCTAATGTAGCGCCGCCCGCCAAATAGATCAAAGAGCTGCTCTGACAGGCCCCCCGGCCTGCTGGAACAGCTCTTTGATCAATTATGAGGGATCTTAAGCTTATTGCAGCTGGTAATTCAGCATGGCGCCCAGCTCCTGCTTCTCCTGCAGGGTTAACTCCCGCCATTCCCCCGTCTTCAGAGCCCCCAGGCGGATATTCATCACCCGGATGCGCTGCAGCCGCCGCACTTCATATCCGAAGGCACTGCACATCCGGCGGATCTGCCGGTTCTTGCCCTCGGTCAGCACCATGCGGAATACCCGCTCACTGACGCGCGTGACCTCGCAGGGCAGCGTCTTGCTGCCCAGAATCTTCACTCCCGAGGCCATGCCGGTGAGAAAGGATGGTGTAACCGGCCGGTCGACAGTCACCACATATTCCTTCTCATGTCTGCCCTCTGCGCGCAATATTTTGTTCACGATGTCCCCGTCATTGGTCAGCAGAATCAGACCCTCCGAATCCTTATCCAGCCGGCCGATGGGGAAGATGCGCTCCTCGTGGCCGACGAAGTCGACGATATTGCCCTGCACATGCCCTTCCGTAGTGGAGGTGATGCCTACCGGCTTATGGAGCGCGATATAGACGACCCTGTGGCCCTTCTCCAGCGGCTTCCCGTCAATCAGCACCGTATCCCCGGCTTCCGCCTGGCTGCCCAGCGTAGCGGGCTCACCGTTGATGGTCACTCTGCCCCCTTCCACCAGCTTGTCTGCTTCACGGCGTGAACAGTAGCCTGTCTCACTGATGAATTTATTGATTCTCATGGTTGTCTTCACTCCGTTCTATATTCATGCCTTCCGCAGGATTATACGCTCCCGCTTCCGGCAGCTTGATAATAACCTGCGCCCCCCGGCCATATTCGCTGCTGATCTCCAGACTGCCCTTGTGGGCCTGAATAATCCGCTGGCTGACCATCAGCCCCAGCCCGGTGCCCGATTCTTTGTTCGTGAAGAACGGCTCGCCCAGCTTGGGAAGCATGTCTTCGGGAACGCCTCCGCCCTCATCTGTAATGACGATAACGATAGAGTTCTCCTGCTGATGCTGCTCCAGGGTAATCGTTCCCCCGTCCGGCATCGCTTCGATCGCATTCTTAATGACATTGATGAAGACCTGCTTCAGCTGATTCTCCTCACAATGGACCATGGCGGGTTCAGCCGAGAAGTTCGTGGCAAACTCGATGCCGAACAGATGTGCCTGGCTGTCGAGCAGCGAGACTACATCGCCGACAATATGCCGCAGGTCCCTCTGCTGGAAATGAACGGCCTGCGGCTTAGCCAGAATCAGAAACTCGCTGACAATCATATTAATCCGGTCCAGCTCGGAGAGCATCAGGTCAATATGCAGCGGCACCAGTACCTTCTTCTCCTGCTGAAGCTGCAGGAAGCCTCTCAGTGTGGTCAGCGGATTGCGGATCTCATGGGCCACCCCGGCGGCAAGCTGGCCGACTGTTGTAAGCTTCTCAGAGCGCCGGAGCAGCTCCTCAATCCGGTTGCGTTCAGTCATGTCGCGCGAGACATGCACGATGGACTGGGGCTGCCCCTCCTCATCGCGGATCACCGAGCTGCTGACACTGACCTCTACCAGGGAGCCGTCCCGCTTGAGCCTGACGGTCTCCACAGGAGGCAGTGTTGCCCCGTCCTTCAGCAGCTGCAGTCGTGTATCCTCCTGTTGTTGTACCGTTGCCGGCACCAGATACGGCGGCTTGACCAGGGCATCCTCCGCCCCCCAGCCGTAGAGCTCCTCGAAGGCCCTGTTCGTGCTGATAATCCGCCCGTCCATATCCACCGTGTGAATCGCATCCGAGGTTCCGTTGATTACCGACTCCAGATGCTCCTTCACCGCCCGGTTCTCCTCCAGCGTCTGGCCCAGCCGGTTCGTATGCTGCAGCAGATGCGAGGTCATGGCATTGATCCGCTGGGCCAGCTGTCCAAGCTCATCGCGGCTGGCCACATTCAGCGGAGGCTCGAACTTCCCTTTGGCCACATCATTCACCTTAGCCAGTATATCCTTAATCGGGCGTGTCACTACACCGGCCATAATATAACTGGCCAGCAAGAAGATCACCAGCAGCAAGACCGATGTGGTAATGTTATTGAACAATTGCTCTTTAATGACGGAGGAGATTGTAGAATAGTCCATGACCACACTGATAACATAGTCCCCAGCGCCGGGCTGTGAGATGGGAATGAAGCTTTTTAGCACTCTTTTGCCGAGCGCTTCTGTATCCAGGGTTACCGGCTCGCCCTTGTTCAGAGCATCCCGGATGGCGGCCTTATCCTCTGCTATATTGCCGTAAGTGTAGGTTCCATATTGAATCGGTCGGTTGCGCAGCTTCGTATTCTTGGGATCAGTGCCGTCAGGCATCATGGTGGACGAACCGAAGGTCTGCGGATTAATGCCCGTAATCTCCAGAATTCCCGGGTTTACGGCTTTGGATTCCTGAATGATCTCCTCCGGATTCATGATTTTGACATAGTCGCTTACAGCAGTGCTCCGGATATACGGATCTATGATATAGTTGCGCTTGCCGTCATAATAGTAACCCCATTTATCGATAAAATCGGGATTGGACGTCGAATACTCGAACGGGCCGGACCAGAAATTCTCCAACGACTGCCCCTTGTCCACAGAGACGCGCTGGCCTGCAAACAGCTCAAGAAAGGCTACATACCAATACCCCATCCCCTTGGTTGAAAGCCCGATCTCCGCAGGGTCGGATGACTTGGCAACGACAATATCATTATCAGTCTTGACCAGCAGCGAAATGTTAGACACTGCAAGCTTATTCGCCAGATCCTTTAGCTGTCTGTTATCAATATTGTTAATGTCCGGGTCCAGCTCATTAGACGCCAAAATGGCGATCAGCCGGAGGTTCTGGGCAATTTTGTGTTGTACATAGTTGGAGCTGTAGCTGCTCTGTTCTACCGAGACGGCAACCTGCTTCGCAGTAATCTTCATATTGCTTACACTTTCATTACGCAGGTTATTCCGGGCGGCATACAGGTTAAGTGTAAGATTGAGCATCAGGATGAGGAGTACTGAGCCGAATAGAATCGCTGATAACTTCGTTTTGATGGACAAGCGTAATCTTCACCTCTTATCCGCTGGTAAATCCTAGCGGGGCATTCATCATAATCATACCTGTTGCCCCCTCATTTGAAAAGACATTTCCAAAGTACCTAAACAACGGAAAATATTGAATTCTTCCCACAGTTTCTCTACAATAAATAAGGACCATCCACAGGTTGTGCACATATCTACAATTATTAATGCTCTGATGTGTACAATTTTGTGCATAAGTAGCGGTTTATCCACAGAGTTATGCACAATTTGTTAAGCGCGAATATTTGTTCGTTGGACAAGGGGTTATTGAAGAAGGGAAGATGAAATTGAATATACGTCTGGAAGAACTCTCAGCCGAAGAGCGGGCCCTGCATGAACGCTGGATGGCTGAAGCGATCGGGGAAGCCCGCAAGGCTGAGGCCCTGGGCGAGGTGCCGATCGGAGCGGTTGTCGTTCATAATGATACGATCATCGGCCGGGGCTACAATTTGCGCGAGACCACGCTTGATTCCACCGCCCACGCAGAGATGGTCGCCATCCGTGAAGCCAGCACTGTCCTCGGTTCATGGCGTCTGCTCGATTGCCGGCTCTACGTTACGCTGGAGCCCTGCCCGATGTGCGCGGGCGCGATGGTCCAGGCCCGGGTGCCGCTTACAGTGTACGGGACACCTGACCCCAAGGCAGGCTGTGCCGGCACCCTGATGAACCTGCTGGAGGAATCCCGCTTTAATCACCGTACTGAGGTCATCCAGGGTGTCCTGCAGGAAGAATGCGCAGAGCTTCTGACCTCCTTCTTCCGCCGGTTACGGCAACAGAGGCCTGCCCGGCTCTAACCCGAACCTGCACATTTATAATTCCATAAGGAGGATGCTTCTTCATGTCATTTAAGCTGTATAACACCCCTCAGGGAATCTATCTCTCGCTGCTGGAGCTTAAGGATGCTGAGGCGCTGCTTCATCTGCGTCTGAACAACCGCACAGCCCATCAGGAATTTGAACCGCTGCGGGATGAGGATTACTTCACGCTGGAGAGCCAGCATCATCTGATTAATCAGCGCAGACTGGAGACTCAGGTGGACCGGGCGTATATGTTCGGCATCTTTCTGCTGAGCGGTGAGCTGATCGGACAGATTACGATCTCCAATGTAGTCCGGGGAGTGGGACAATTTGCCGACATCGGCTATTTAATCGACCATACCCGGCAGGGCAAGGGATATGCCAGTGCAGCGGTCCATCTCGTCCTGGAGTATGCGTTCCGCTCTCTGGGGCTTCACCGGGTGCAGGCGGCCATCCTTCCCCATAACAACGCCTCCCGCAGAGTACTGGAGAAGAACAGCTTCCAGGCGGAGGGTCTGGCCCGCCGTTTCATTAAGATTAACGGAGAATGGCAGGACCACCGCACTTATGCCATACTCGCAGAGGACTTCCTGACAGAGACAGAGACGGTCTCTGAGTGAAGCCCCGCGGCCCAAAAATCCCGCAGGAGCCATTAGCGCTTCTGCGGGATCTTCAGGTGGGGATTATTTTGTATTAATAAGTAGTGCTCATACCCGAATTGCCGAACTGCTGCTGCAGCTCTTCAAGGGTAATAACGTCATCGCCTTGCGGAATACCAATCTTGAAGGTCTGTTTCTCGTTGATCTTGCTGTACTGGTTGCTTGCATTCATTGATACGGTCACATTCTCTCCCTTGTCAGGGTCGTTTACCTTAATATCCATCAGCATATCCTGATATACCGGAAAGTCATCTTTATTAAGTGCCGTATTCAGATGGAACTGGTTAATCGTCAGATACTTGTTCAGATCAGCCAGGTTCTTGTCGAATTCAGCCCGTGCCTCACTGGACTGAAGCTCTTGCTTGGCTTCTGCCAGCTGAGCAGGCTCAATCTGCAGCAGATCCTTATATTCTTCCTTGCCCAGAATATCAATGATCTTCGGCATAGCATTGTTCACCAGAATGGTGAGCGCCTCTTTGACATTATCGTTGGTCACCTTGAACTGAACGACTTGCTTGGCATCTACACCTTCAGGCAGTCCGGCATCCTTAGGTTTGATATTTTCGAAGTACTTCGCTTGGTCATATTCGCCAAGCAGGGTATTCATCACTTCATTCGACAGCTTCTGCACCTTCTGGGCGTCCATCTGTGAAGGATTGAATTCAGCTCCTTGCTGCTCTGCCAGTTCTTTGAGATCCAATTCAACGAATTTATTCACAATCGTCTCAGGAATCGGAAAGAACGGAATAGACGGCACCTTGATATACATCTTGTCTCCGGTCATGACCATTGGAACCGTGAAGGACATGGCCATATCTCCCTTGAGATTAAGAACGGTAGTAAACTCTGTCTGCATAGGCTCTGCCTGGTAGACGCCATCAATGGTAAGCTCAGCGTTCTTAAGCATACTCATAATCTGACCTGTCGAAGCATCAGCTTCATTGCTGCCTGTATCAATAGTCAGATCATTTATGACAAGCTTCGTTTTCATTTCGTAAGATTTCATTGCCGTGGCCTTGGATGCCGCAGCGGTCAACGCTTCCTTCGGCTCTTCCTTCTTGGCACATCCCGGCAGGATTAATGCTGCGCCAAGCATCAGCGCGGCAGCCGACAACCCCCATTTTTTGTTCATTATTTTTCTCCTCTCCCATATACAAAATTCTTTCCCCTCCTTAATGATAAACCATTTGGCAAATATGAGAAACATTTCTCACTAATTTCATTGTATTTTGGGCTCAGCCTTGAGGATTATTATGATCCACATGATTGGCCTGCTTTACCTTTTTGGAACCGGATAGCGGCTCCGGACCTGAAGAATGATGCTCTTTACGTTTCTCCTGACGGTCCTGCTGTACACCGGGAACCGGCATGCTTTTTGGCTTGCTCATCGGATTAACCTCCTACGGATTGGTTATGCCCTGAAGGGCCTGGGCACATTCATGAATCTGTCTCGTATACTGCTGCGCTAATGCCTGTACAGCCTCCAGATGATCATCGGCAGGTGCGCCGTGCTGCTCGGCATCCAGCAGGTCTACCGCGACCTCCCGGCTGTCCACATACGTGCAGCGGAAATCCAGAGAGTACCCCTGCCGCCCTGCCGCATTGAAATGAATAAGCAGGCTGTTCTGGTTGGCGGCGTCTCCCTGGACACTGAAGCTCTCCCCGTCCTCCATCAGAGCAGGCAGTCTCTCCTGCCACGCAGACACCAGACTCTGCTGATCTACTTGTAATTGTCGGTCCATCTTGATTATCAGCCTCCTTCTCTAATACATTAATACATTGCGGAGAAAGAGGGCTTTTTATTCCCTCTGCCTCCCGCTAAATCGCAAAAAAGCCGCTCTCCTAAGGAGAACGGCTTCTATCGGCAGTATATATTGTTGGAAATGGCGGAGAGGATGGGATTCGAACCCATGTGGGCTTGCACCCTAACGGTTTTCAAGACCGCCCCGTTATGACCGCTTCGGTACCTCTCCAATGCAACCAAATTTCACATGCATTAGGAATTATACCACACGGATCAAATCAGATGCAAGCATAATTATTGGGCGGATTTCGGGCTGATCGACTTCACATTCCGCATGTACGGCTGCAGGCATTCCGGAATCAGCACGCTGCCGTCCTCCTGCTGATAATTCTCCAGAATCGCGGCTACGGTGCGGCCCACAGCCAGTGCAGAACCGTTCAGCGTATGCACGAATTCCGGCTTGGCCTTAGGCTCCTTACGGTAGCGGATGTTGGCCCGGCGGGCCTGGAAATCCTCTGTATTGGAGCAGGAGGAGATCTCACGGTACATTCCGCTCTCCGGCAGCCATACCTCCAGATCATACGTCTTCGCGGAGGTGAAGCCCATATCCGCTGTACACAACAGCAGGACGCGGTAGGGCAGCCCCAGAAGCTGCAGGACGCGCTCCGCATCGGCTGTCATCTTCTCCAGCTCCTCATAGGAGTTCTCCGGGCTGGCCAGCTTCACCAGCTCCACCTTGTTGAACTGATGCTGGCGGATCAGGCCGCGGGTATCGCGTCCCGCAGATCCGGCTTCCGAACGGAAGCAAGAGCTGTAAGCCACATGGTACTTCGGCAGGTCAGCAGCCGTCAGAATCTCTTCCCGGTAGTAGTTGGTCACAGGCACTTCCGCCGTAGGAATCAGATAATACTCTGTGTCCCGCAGCTTGAACAGATCCTCTTCGAACTTCGGCAGCTGTCCTGTTCCGTACAGGCTGTCCTTATTGACGATATAAGGAGGCAGCATCTCCTCATAGTTGTGCTCGCCGCTGTGCAGATCCATCATGAAGTTAATCAGCGCCCGCTCCAGCCGGGCACCCAGACCCTTATAGAAGACAAACCGGGAACCCGCAACCTTGGCGGCCGCCTCAAAATCAATAATATCCAGCTGCTGTGCCAGCTCCCAGTGTGATTTCGGTGTAAAACCGAATTCCTTGGGCTCCGACCAGCGGCGGACTTCCACATTATCTTCCTCGGACTTGCCGACAGGCACCGATTCATGCGGAATGTTCGGAATGCTCATCGTCAGCTCATCAATCTTGGCTTCAAGCCCGCGAACCTCATCATCCAGCTCTTTAATCCGGTCAGATACAGTACGCATCTCTGCGATCAGATCCTCGGCCGGCTCGCCATTCTTCTTCTTCTTGGCTACGTCTGCCGATACAGTATTCCGGCGGTTCTTGAGACCTTCCGTTTCCTGAAGCAGCTCACGGCGGCGCAGGTCAAGCTCCGGGAAGCCGGCAATCAGATCGAGCGATTTCCCTCTTTTATTCAGCGCCTCTTCTACTCTGGCATAATCACTGCGCAATACTTTAACATCTAACACAACGTTTCCCTCCTGAAAACAGCCCAAACTCTTTCATCAGGCCGTCATGGACAGCTATGAAAGAGTCAAAGATGTTCTTATATGCAGTTCTATAGATTGGCCGCAATTCTGTCCTCTACCATATCGGCAAAATATTGATGCAGCCTGTAATCCTCAGTCAGTTCCGGATGAAAGGAGGAGACCAGCAGGCTGCCCTGACGCGCCGTTACAATCTCACCGTTATAGACAGCAAGCACGTCAACGTCCGGGCCCACCTCAGTCAACAGCGGAGCGCGGATGAATACCGCCCTTACCGGCTCCGCAATGCCTTTCACCTCAAGGTCACATTCAAAGCTTTCCCGCTGGCGGCCGAAGGCATTCCGGGCAACGGTAATGTCCATCAGCTCCAGATGGGCGGGTTCTCCGCCTTCGATCTGCTTCGCTAATACAATCATGCCGGCGCATGTGCCAAAGATCGGCTTCCCATGACCGGCAAATTCGCGGATCGCTTCAATAAATCCGTATTTGCGCATTAATTTGCCAATCGTTGTACTCTCGCCGCCGGGAATAATCAGGCCGTCTATTTCATTAAGCTGCTCTGTACGCTTGATGGGCAACGCTTGGGCCCCGGTCTTCCCGATACTGGCCATATGCTCGGTTACAGCGCCCTGCAGCGCCAGCACTCCTATTCTCATCCACAAGCCTTCTCTCTTAGCGGCCGCGTTCCGACATGCGTTCAGCCGGGGTCAGCGAGGCGATATCAATCCCCTTCATCGGGGTACCCAGGTTCTTCGACACTTCAGCAATCAGCTTATAGTCTGTAAAATGGGTCGTTGCTTCTACAATGGCGCGCGCGAATTTCTCGGGGTTGTCCGATTTGAAGATGCCCGAGCCGACAAACACGCCGTCGGCACCAAGATGCATCATCAGCGCGGCATCTGCAGGTGTAGCAACACCCCCGGCAGCGAAATTAACTACCGGCAACTTGCCCAGCTGATGGACCTCCAGCAGCAGCTCATACGGCACTCCCAGCGTCTTTGCTTCATTATATAGCTCATCCGTTGAGAGGCTTGCCACTTTGCGGATCTGGCCGTTGATGTAGCGCATATGGCGTACCGCCTCCACAATGTTGCCTGTTCCCGGCTCACCTTTGGTGCGGATCATCGAAGCTCCTTCGCTAATGCGGCGCAGTGCTTCTCCCAGGTCCTTGGCTCCGCATACAAAAGGTACGGTGAATTCATGCTTGTTAATATGGAATACTTCATCGGCAGGAGTCAGGACTTCGCTCTCATCGAGATAGTCAACGCCCAGAGATTCCAGTACCTTCGCTTCGACATAATGTCCGATACGGGCTTTGGCCATAACAGGGATGCTCACTGCCCGGATAACCTCTTCAACAATGGTAGGATCAGCCATACGTGCAACTCCGCCCGCTGCGCGGATATCGGAAGGAACCCGCTCCAGTGCCATAACCGCTACCGCACCGGCGGCTTCAGCAATTTTTGCCTGCTCCGCATTCATGACGTCCATAATGACGCCACCCTTTTGCATCTCTGCCATACCTCTTTTAACCCGCGATGTTCCTGTCTCCATCTCTCCGCCTCCCGCTAAATCTATCGCAATCTAACTTGTAATTCTACCGTAAGGCCTTCATATACACAACCCATTTGCTGGGATTTCATCGTGTCACCGGCATAACCCGCCGGGTTCATTAGAACAGGTTTTTGATTCCTTTAAACAAGTCTGCGAAAAAACTTCCGATCGCCCGTAGCAGCAGCTTGAACCAGCCTGCCTTCTCCGCTTCCTCAGCAGTGATCAGGTTGACGGTTTTCTCCTGGACCTGAGGCATTCCTTCGATCTGGTAGGAATAGGTGACCTTGCCGATTTTGCTGCCACCGGCAATCGGAGCAACCAGTGTCGCCGGGTCATTCGTCACTACAGTGGTCTTAATCTGCGGCGCAGTGGTCCCCTTCGGTACCATGAACGTAACGCCAGCATCCGTAACAACGGATACTTGCTTCTCCTTGCCCTTCAGTACCGGAACCGTCTCCGTTCCGGCTATTACAGCCTTGGGCGCAACAACCTGCTTAATCTCGAAGTTATTGAAGCCGTAATCCAGCACCTTCTTCGTCTCTGTAAAGCGGTGGGCCTCAGAGTCTGCTCCCATAACTACGCTGATCAGACGCATACCGTCACGCACCGCCGTACCTGTGAAGCAGTTGCCTGCATTAGTCGTGTGCCCTGTCTTGAGCCCGTCCAGACCCGGATAAGCGTAGGCCTTGAAGTTAGGAATATTCTTATTGGCCTCCAGCATCCAGTTGTAATTGATCATCGGCTTGGCATCGCGCTCGCGGAATTTGTAGGATTGGATGGTCGTGAAGTCAGTGAAATCGGGATGATCAGTGACAATGTACTTGGCGAGAATAGCAGCATCCATCGCGGACATTACCGTTTCGCCTTCACCCTCGGGACGGAATTTCTTGGGCATGTCCTTACGGTCAAGCCCGGTGGGATTAATGAAATGGGCGGTCTTCATCCCCATCTTCTTCGCTGTTTCATTCATCATTGTGACGAACTGCTGCTCTGAACCTGCGACCAGTTCGGCCAGGGCAACAGTAGCATCATTAGCAGAGCCTACGGCCATCGCTATGTAGAGTTCCTTCACGGTGTGTTCATCACCCGCAGCCAGGAAAATCCGCGAACCAATCTGCTTGGAAGCATTCTCCTGAATAATGACCTTCTGGTCCCAGGAGATCTGGCCGCTGTTAACCGCTTCCGTCACAAGGTATTCCGTCATCATCTTCGTCATGCTCGCCGGAGGCATAGGCTGGTCGGCATTCAGCGAGAGCAGCACCTCGCCTGTTGTCGGCTCAATCAGCACTGCTGATTTCACATTCAGCCCCAGGGATTCCACACTTGGAATCTTGGCGGCCGCTGATTTGGCCGGAGCTGTAGCTGCCGCTTTGTTCCCGGATGATGTCGCTGCCGGTTTGGAAGCAGCCTCTGCCATCGCAGAAGCCGCCGGAAATGCTAACATATTTAGAAGCAGACCTACTGTCGCTGTCTTAATCACAATTTGCTTACCGCTTAGTTTCCGCTTGTAATTCAATGATTACTACTCTCCTTTTACTCCTCAGATCAGTGCTTGTTCTATTCTAACACAGGGGTATCTGCAAAAAAAGACAGACAGGACGAATTCGTCCTGCCTGTCAGCAAAATATGCGATTCTCGCCGCTTACAGCGAATAGTTCGGAGCTTCCTTGGTAATCTGCACATCATGCGGATGACTCTCGCGAAGTCCCGCTCCGGTAATACGGATAAATGAAGTGTCGTTGCGCAGCTCCTCCAGCGTCTTCGTTCCGCAGTATCCCATGCCCGAGCGCAGTCCGCCGATCAGCTGATGAACCGTATCGGACAACGGCCCCTTGAAGGCTACACGCCCTTCAATACCCTCAGGCACCAGCTTCTTGTCATCATCCTGGAAATAACGGTCCTTGCTGCCCTGCTTCATGGCGCTCATGCTGCCCATCCCGCGGTATACCTTGAACTTGCGTCCCTGGTACAATTCCGATTCTCCCGGGCTCTCTTCCGTTCCGGCGAACAGGCTTCCCATCATAACCGCCGATGCTCCGGCAGCAATCGCCTTGGTAATCTCACCAGAGTACTTAATCCCGCCGTCTGCGATGATCGGTACCCCGTATTCACGGGCAACCGTTGCACAATCATAGATGGCTGTAATCTGCGGTACACCGATACCGGCAATGACGCGGGTTGTACAGATCGAACCCGGCCCGATGCCCACCTTCACAATAGAAGCTCCAGCTTCAATCAGCTCACGTGTAGCTTCACCTGTGGCCACATTACCGGCTACAATTGTAAGATCAGGATACTTGGCACGCAGATTGCGTACAGCTTCAATAATATTGATATGGTGTCCATGCGCGGAATCTACAACCAGCAGATCCACACCTGCGTCAATCAACGCCTGGGCACGCTCTTCCGCATCCTTGGAGATCCCGATCGCTGCGCCGACCAGCAGGCGTCCCTGGGCATCCTTGGCACCGTTCGGGAATTGAATCGCCTTCTCAATGTCCTTAATAGTAATGAGGCCCTTCAGAATATTGTTATCATCGACCAGCGGCAGCTTCTCAATCTTATGCTTCTGGAGCATCACTTCAGCTTCCTGAAGCGTAGTGCCGACCGGAGCCGTCACCAGATTATCGCGTGTCATATATTCGCTGATTGGTGCACTGTAATCATGAATGAAGCGCATATCCCGGTTCGTGATAATGCCAACCAGTTTGTTATTCTCATCTACAACCGGAACGCCGGAGATACGGTATTTGCCCATAAGGCGTTCGGCGTCAGAGACCAGATGATCCGGGGTGAGAGAGAAAGGATTGGTAATTACGCCGCTTTCGGATCGCTTCACTCGGTCCACTTCCCCAGCCTGCTGCTCCACAGTCATGTTCTTATGGATGATGCCAACCCCGCCTTCGCGGGCAATAGCAATGGCCATAGCAGCTTCTGTAACAGTATCCATACCTGCACTGATCAGCGGAATGTTAAGCTTAACACCACTGCTGAGTACAGTTGAAAGATCCACTTCCTTGGGCAGCACCTCGGATTTACGCGGAACCAGCAGCACATCATCAAAAGTCAATCCTTCTTTACCAAACTTATCTTCCCACACCTGGGTCATTCCTCCTCAAAATGTTCTATTCTCTACCCGCCCGCCAACTTATGAATAAAGAAACTCCTGATTCAAGTCCATACCCGATAGACAGCGGTACGAGCCTGGGAGCTCAACATAATAATGTCTTCAGTTAAGGTTTGAGAGGCTTGTCCAAAAATATATTATTGCCATCTTAGCAAAGGCCTTTTGGCCTGTCAAGAACATTACTTCACCTGGGAGAGGATTTCGCCAACCGGCCTCAGGTAAGCGAATTCTTGGACGAAAGTCCGTGTGTGGTGGACATTTTTGTATACTTAATCTTAATGCTACTGGGTAAGGAGCTCACACCTCTGGTTGATCTGGCCGATCCGGCCGAATCCATCTAGGTAAGCCGAGAAAGTAATTGTATTTACGTACCTTATTTTGCTGGTTTCCGCGCATTCGGCTGAAGCAATTGGATTAACAGCATCTATTGGAACTCGTTACGGTTACTTTGGCTGAAATCGAAAGAATTAAGTGCTGTTTTTCCAACTTCTGTCCGGGAATCGCCCACTTCTTCCCCAGCAAGTGTACAGAATCCAACTATTTCCCCTTTGTCCCTTCATTTCCGTTTATCGGGCACGTTCAGCCATCGCCCATCACACTGCCCATACACGCAAAAAGACCACTGCTGAGTGATCAACAGTGGTCTCATGTGCTTGGCGGCGTCCTACTCTCCCAGGACCCTTCGGTCCAAGTA
>NZ_JAIEUI010000033.1 GCF_022234545.1 Paenibacillus piscarius | reverse complement strand
CAATCTGGTCGGTTTTTCGACTACATTTGGACCACGCACCTCCGCAGCGCCCAATCTGGTCGGTTTTCGACTACATTCCGCCTGTGTGCCGCTATCCAGTCCATCCGGTGCAAACGTCTCTCTGCTAATGAGCGATCTGAACGATCTTCTTTATAACTTCTGGTACTTCTTCGCTGTCCCGAATGACAAACAGATGCTCCACCTCACTCCCGGTTGGCGGCTCAGCCAGTCCCTTCTGTGAATCCGCAATCTGCCGGTTCAGCACTACATCGAAGCTGGCTGATTTTCTAAGAATCGCTGTACTGCGCTGGCTACCCGCTATTCGTGAATACAGCATCTCGTCGGGAAGATCGAAATATACAAGTATACTAACGAATCCCTTCTGGTGAAACCAATCGAGCAGACGCAGACGGCCTTCCCGATTACGGTTAGCGTTACACATAATAAGATGCCGCTCCGACTGATGGACGGCATGATCCACAATCGTCCGGGTCAGCGCATCCTTGAGCGTATTCGTTCCATGCTTCGGCAGCATATTTGTATAGTGAGTGTTGATAAACTCAGCAAGATCATCGCGGTCAATCACAACCGATTCCGGTAAGCTCTGCTCTAATGCTCTGGCAAATGTGGTCTTCCCGCTATGCGTTTTACCTATGGTAAGGATCACTAACCTCTTCATCACTATCGCTCCTTTGGCTTAACAGGTACTATTCTCTTCCATCACAAAAGCAAACACCGGATAGCTCTCCACCGGCTCGAAGCCAAGCCGCAGCGCGAGCTTATGTGAAGCGATGTTCTGGTGAGTAGTTTCCCATAAGGGAATCATGCCTCGGGCCAGATAATGATTAATTAGCGAAGCAGCAGCGAGTGTAGCATAGCCCTTACCGCGCTCCGATTCGGCATGAGTGTCCACATCAATGAAGTACCTGTTCTCTACTATGAAGCCGTTATTTTTACAGATGGAGATGACCTGATCCCGGACCTTCAACACAGCACCTGTGGCTGTCCGCCCAATGAACCTGTCATTTCTTGCAGACGCACCATGAACCTCCGAACCCAGAAGCGGAAATTCCTCATATACAACAGTTACCTCAGCAGGCAAGGAGTCCGCAGCAACTCTATCATTACGCTGATAGAAGCGTTCCCTGTTGAATTCATAGACCGACTCCAGATGTCTATCCACTGTAAGTTCCGCAAGTCCCCGCGTGAATAGTGCCGTCGATCCCTCATGATCATCCGTATAGATCTCGAACCCCTTCTCTTGCCTATGCCGGCAATCAGGGACGACCACTGTCTGCAAAAAGCTCTCCAGCTTCACCCGGTTCATCTCTGAACTGATATCTCCCGCAGCATACATCCATCTCCCCGTAGCCCATACTATTGCCAGTGTCGGTGCTTCGGTATGATCGGCAAATACCCGCCCGGGGTAGTTCCCGAGCAGGACGGATAAGGCGGGAATATGCTGCTTCTTAACATTGTAAAAATCATAAACCGCAGGATATTCCTCCGGTCTCAGTTCAATCAGGCCATTCATTGCAATCTCCTCCTCGCATATTCTCTCCTAATCTCTGCCTAATACCGCAGCACCAATACAAACCGCATCCCCCGTTCCAGCGGCTCGGCGAAAATATCGCCACCCATCTTCTGCAGCAGTTGCTTACAGATGAAGAGGCCGAGGCCGTTGCCCGGCTTCCCGTCTGCGTTCGACCCGCGCCAGAAGCTGGTGAAGATGTAGGGCAGCTCACCCGGCAACAGCGGCTCTCCTGAATTCTCTATTATAATGAGCTGGCGGTAATCCTCCTCCCGGAAGGTCACCGCGATGGATTTGCCGTCCCCGTACTTGATGGCATTCCCGACAAGATTGTTCAGCACCTCCAGCAGCCGCTCCTGATCCCCCAGCAGCAGCTTGTCCCGGTAAGCTCCGACCTTCAGCTCCAGCTTCAGCAGCTCCAGGCGTTCCTTATGATTACCCAGCAGCCGGCTCATCACTTCGCTGATATAGAATTCCCCCCGAACAACCTCCATCTCCTGCAAGGAGGAGACAGATGCGGTAATTATACCGCCGATCAGTTGCTCCATCTGCTCCGCTTGCTGCCCGATCTGCCGCGCGGCCGCCTGGCGCTTCGCTTCGCTGTCATACAGGCTGCCGCCGAGGGCGCTGGCATAGAGCCGGATCGTGGCGATGGGGGTTTTCAGCTCATGCGAGAGGGAGGCGACGAGTGTCTGGCGGTCTTTTTCCAGGCGGAGATTGGTCTGCTTCTGGCTCTCCAGTGTCTGGCGCAGCAGGTCCAGCCCCCAGATGAAGCGCCCGAAGAACCGGCTCCGGTGCTCCCTCAACCCTGGGATCACTTGGCCTCTGGACAGCTCGTAGGGCAACTCCTGCAAGGATTGGAAGGGCTGTAGAATCTGCCTGCGGATGTATAGCAATAGTGCCAGCACTGCGCCGAATACGGTGAACAGCAGCAGATTCATCACCCCATAGATCCGTTCGTCCGGTCCCGGCATCCGGTAAGTGAAGCGCAGGTATCCCGTCAATTGCTGCTGCGCATAGACCGGCTTGACCATAAATTCATTACGATCCGCGACCCCCACGCCGTCAAAAAACCGCTGAACCTCCTCCGGCTCCGCCTCTCTGCCGATCCAGCTTAACCCGTTCACATATGTATAATCGTTCTGATCCAGGACTATATCCTCTGGCCGCTCTCCCCGCTCCGCCTGATCCAGAATCCGGTTGATTTCCACCCGGTACGCCTTGCTTGGAGCCGCTGCCTCCCGGTAAGATACATAAACATTTAGAGCAGCAATCACCGTAAGCCCGGTGAGCAGTGTCCAGAGAATCAGCCGGTTATATACCTTCATATTTATACCCCACGCCCCAGACGGTCACGATGCGCTGCGGCTCTTTGGGGTTATGCTCGATTTTATCCCGCAGCTTGTTCATATGTACAGTCAGTGTGGAGGGCTCACTGAAGCTGTCAGCGCCCCACACCTGCTGGAACAGCCACTCCTTGCGCAGCGCCTTGCCCCTGTTGCCAAGCAGCACCACCAGCAGCTCGTATTCCTTCGCCGTCATAACAAGCGGCTGGCCGTGCCGGTATACGGTCATTGAGGTCCGGTTCACCGTCAGGTCGCCATCGGTCAGCAGCAGCTTGTCTTCGTTCATATCATAGCTGCGGCGCAGATGTGCCTTGACCTTGGCGGTCAGCAGAGGAACGGAGAAGGGCTTCTCCAGATAGTCGTCCGCACCCAGCTCAAGGCCGATGATCTTACTCTCGTCCCCGTGGCGCGCACTCATAATCAGGATCGGCAGATTGAACTTCTCCCTGGCCAGCCTGCAGATCGCGAAGCCATCCAGCTCCGGCAGCATAATATCGAGCAGCAGCAGCTTGACGACGTTCGCCTCCAGATAGGCCAGCCCGTCTTCTCCTGAACCGGCAATGAACACCGAATACCCCTCCGCCTGCAAAAAATCCTTCATCACCTCCGCCAGCTCCGCATTGTCCTCAATAATCAGAATGTCGGCCACACGCTCTCCTCCTGCTGTATCCTGCGTTACCAGCCCATCTCCATCAGCCAGCCCGTCAGGCTATGCTCCCGTTCTCTTAATCCTTGTTCCGGCGAATATTTGCCCAGAATATGCTCGCCCTGGATATTGCCGTCCACCATATACAATACTTTATCGCTCTGGGCGGCTACCTTCACATCGTGAGTGACGATCATGATCGTCATTCCTTCACGGTTAATCCGGCCCAGCTCGGACATTACCTCCTGGGCGGCTTTGGAGTTGAGCGCACCCGTCGGCTCGTCAGCGAACAGTACTGCAGGCTCGTTGATCAGCGCCCGGCAGATACAGGCCCGCTGGAGCTGTCCGCCGGATACCTCGGTAATGTCATGGGCCGCAGTCTCAATAATGTTCAGCTTGCGCATCAGCTCATCGGCATATTGATTAACCCCGCTGCGGGTGCGTCCGCCTCCTCCCCCGGCCAGCGCCTGGTAACCGGATAGAATAATATTATCATAGACTGAGAGATTGCTCAGCATATGCATCTGCTGAAAGATGAAGCCCATCTTATGCAGCCGCAGCTCCGCCATACCGGTCTCGCTGAGCTGGGTAAGCCGTTGTCCGTCGAACACCACCTCCCCGGCCGTAAGCCGGTCCATCCCGCTGACGGTATAGAGCAGCGTGGACTTGCCGGAACCGGACGGCCCCATCACGGATACGAACTCCCCGGCATGAAGCGTGAAATTAATATTGCGCAGCACATGATTCTGCTTTTTATTGACGATATAGGTCTTGCATAGATTGGTTACTTCCAATACGGCTGCCATTCTGTATTCCTCCCTATTCCTTATTCATATTCCAGATTTGTACGCGTTTGATCTGGCCGCAGCTGGTGTAGACAGCCAGCATGACAACCGCCAGAATCAGCAGCGGATAGAGCAGGTAGACCTGAAGCGGAAGAATATTCAGCTCAAGCCTTGTTAGACCGAAGATCCGGAAGATGAGGCCGAGCAGGCTCCCGCCAAGGGTATTCGCAGCAGTCACGCCCAGGATCAGGGAGGCTGCCATGATGATCAGAATACGCAGCGCCTGCCACCGCCGGATGGCGGAATTGGTGAAGCCGATGCTTTTCATCACTGCTATGCCGTGAACTTCCTTCGCAATCATCAGCCGGACGAACAGACTGGTAATGAAGAACGTAATGATGCAGATAATCATTGTAAGCAGAGCGTTGATGCTATGGAGCTGGTCCATGAAGCCGCCGGTGATCTCCCCAAGCATCTCCATTGACGTCTTGATACCCTGTTCGCTGAACTGCTGCTGAATCGCCTTCATGACCTCAGCCTTCTTCTCCAATGGAGCGTTCAGATTACCGGAGAACATATAAGCCGATACCATCTTCGGCTCATAATCCCGGGCAATCCAGACACCGTATCCCTCATTAGATATGGTCTGGAACAGACCGCTCACGATGAAGCTGCTCTGCACCCCGTCAATTTCGAATTGGATCGGGTCGCCCACCTGCTTGCCATACCGCTCAGACATCACTGTGGTAATGGCGATTTCATTCTTCAGGAGCGGGGCTGTGCCCTCCAGAATATCTACGGACTCATTCCGGTCATTCTTCTGGCCGTTGATCCGCCGGTTATCCTGCCCGTTATCCGAGATATATTTGGTCATCACCGCATAATTCGCGGCCAGTGTAACATCAGAGCCTTGTTCCTTCAAGCGCTGTACGATGTCCGCCTTGTCCTGCTGAATCTGCTCGACTGTCTTCTCTGCCACCACAGTTTTGGTATAAAAATCCGCGCCGACCGTACCGAAATATTGCAGAAATTTAGGAGTGACGATGGTATTCGTAAGATTGACAGGAATCAGGATGATCGCTGAGCTTAGGATCAGCGTCAGGATCAGGGAAGTGTAGCTCTTGATCCGGTTCAGCACATCACTGAGCGCCAGGAAGAGCGCAGGCGGCAGGAAGCGGCTGGTATGCAGATGAATGCGGCGGGATGCCTTGAAGCGTTCGCCGGTCTGGCCTTGCCGGATGGCATCGATGGCCGAAGCCTTGTTGATCTTGCGCATACACAATACACAGAACAACAGAATGAACGCGATCATTGCCGCAATGCTAAGCACCGATACCATTAGACTGACACTGCCCCCGGGCAGAATCATATACTGCGAAGTTTTGCGGGACATCATCCCGGTCAGCGGTATGCTGATGCCAAGCCCAAGGACGCCACCTATACAAGCAAGCCCTAAATACTTGGTCAGATAGAGCCGCTTGATCGCGTAGCTGCGGAAGCCGATGGCCTTCATCACGCCGATCTCCTTATATTCCTCCTGCAGGGTGGAGACAATCGTGAACCGCAGAGTCAGCAGCGCAATGAAGATCAGGAACAGACTGATGGCGAACATCATCGCAGAGAGGATTCGGTCCGTCATATAAGTCATTTTGACCAGCGCCATGTCAACCTCGAAATTAACCGGCAAATCACTATTCGCAAAAGAAGCCGATATATCCGCAGATGGCACACCCGGAGCAGCAACGAAACTCCAGAGCGTCATCCACCGGTCTTGGGGCAGCATGTGCTCGATTTCGCGGAAATCTCCGGCAGACAACAGGATGCGCTTCAGACCCAGCAGGTCTGCCCCCATGAAGGCATCTTTGAAGTAGCCGCTAACCGTGAACGTCCGCGTGGTCTCGCCGATTCGGAGCTTCATTTGCTCTCCCGGCTGGACACCACTGCTCAGCATCAGACTGGCCGGCAGCCCAATCTCACCTTGCTGTAACGTATAAGGCCTATCCTCTTCATCGAAGGTCAGGTTCACCTCTTCCGGTACAGCCGACAGAGCAAAGCTTATGTTGCCGCTGAAGCTTTTCCGCCCCTCAGGCATCATAATCTGATCCAGTGAGATGCTTACTTGATGCTGGGTATGGACGCTGGCCACCTTCTCCTCATGCTTCACCCAGCCCTGCACCGCCGAATGATACTCGGGCTGGTTCGCCAGCGTGATATTCAGATCCGCCACCTTGCTGCTCTTAATGAAGCTGTCCAATGCACTGGAGGTGGAGTACATCAGGCTGGCGCTGCTTGCAGCAAGCGTGGAAGCCAGGATAATCAGGATGAGCAGAACGGAATTCATTACCTTTTTACGCCGCAAATCCTTTTTGAGAATAGTCAGGAACACTGTATTTTCTCCTTTCGTCAAGCTCTGTCCTGATTATAGGAGATCAATTGTTAAATAATCCTTAAGTCCCACCAGTAATCTTACCGCAAAAGAAATCCCCTAACGGGGGAACACCGTTCGCACTTTCCGGCGCACCCAATGTAATCGGTTTTCCGATTACATTCTGACCACGGCCTCAGCAGCACCCAATGTGATCGGTTTTCCGATTACATTTCGCCCACGCTCCTCAGCAGCACCCATTGTGATCGGTTTTTCGATTACGTTTCGAACACGCGCCTCAGCAGCACCCAAATGTGATCGGTTTTCCGATTACATTTCGAACACGCCAACCGTGCACTCACCTGTCATCATTTCCGCACAAAAAAAGAGCTACGGCCGCAGAATCCCCATAGCTCATAGCCCCTCTTCGATTACAACTGCTGCGCGGCAAACTCGTAAAAAGCCAAGGCTGCCTCCCATGACGGGAATCCGGCCTGGGCCAGCTTGTCGCTGCCTCCGCCCTTGCCCTGATATTCGCCCAAGTGCGCCTTGAAGAAGGCCCCGCAGGAGAATGCCGCCGCTCCGCTGTGCGCAAGCACAGCCTTGTTCTCCACCGCGCTCAGCAGCAACACTGGAAGATCGGTCAATGCAGTCAGCTTCGCAGCCAGACTCTGCAGATCCTTGATTGCCCGTGTATCCGAGATATGCCGGATCACCCGGCTGTCCGCTTCTGCAGCAGCTAACAATTCCCCGGCCAGGTAGCTGTCATTCTGCTCCTTCACCGCCGCCAGCTCCGCCACCAGCAGCTTCTGCTCCTGCTCCCATTTGCCGATCCGGTCCATAATCTCATCCTTGCCGGTGTTGAACTTGGCTGACAATTCGCCGAGCACCCGGGCCTGATCGTTGAATTCCGCCAGCGCCCGGCTGCCGCACAGGAACGTAATCCGCACATGGCCCTTCTGCTTGTCGCAGCGCAGCAGCTTGATCATGCCGATGGCCCCTGTCGCTGAGACATGGGTTCCCCCGCAGGCATTGTGCTCCACGCCCTCAATCTCGACAATACGGATATCCTCGGTCACCTTAGGCAGCTTGACCAGCGGCAGCTTCGCCATCTCCTCAGCAGATACGAAATAGCTGGCAATACTGCGGTTCAGGTAAATCTGGCGGTTCACCTCCTGCTCGGCTTCAGCCATCTGTGCCGCTGACAGTTCAGGCAGATCAAGGTCAATCGTTGCATAGTCGCTACCGAGATGGAAGCTGAGCGTCATAGCCTGGTGCAGCTTCAGGAACACGGCTGACAGCAGGTGCTGGCCGCTGTGCTGCTGCATATGGTCGAACCGGCGGTCCCAATCCAGCCGGCAGTGCACCTCTGTCTGCTCTGGAAGCTGTGCTACCTTATGGAATACCTCCTTGTCCTCCAATACTACATCCAGCACCGATAGCTCACCTATGTACCCTGTATCACAGGGCTGACCACCGCCATGGGGATAGAAGGCCGTCTCGGCAAGCGTCACATAGACCCCGTCTTCCCTCTCTACGGCGGACGTTATCGTTGTACTCCAATCTTGAATATACGCAGAATCATAATATAACTTCCGTGTCATCATTAAGCTCCTCCGTTATCGTCTTCGGCAGGCCCGAGGAACTTTTCCATCACCACATAGTCCTTGCCGCCCTTGCTGAATACCTGATTAGTGGGCTGCATGCCGAATTTCTTATAGAAGCCCGCTTTGTACGTTCTCGCATTGCAAAAAATCCGCCGGACCCCGGCCTGCTCCGCCTCCTCCAGCACCGCCTTCAGCAGCCGGGTGCCATAGCCCTGACCCTGCTCAAGCTCCAGAGTAGCGAATTTGCGGAATTGGGCTTCCGTGCCGTTGATGAACAGGGATAACACGGAGACCAGTTGCTCTCCCTGATACAGCCCGTAATGCACCCCTTGGTCGTCATCGGCTAGCTTGATATAATCCGGCTCGCGCTCCGGCCACATAACTTCATGTCTCAGCTTCCATACTTCTTCCTTATCGATCTTCCTGATGTCCATCTCTTCCACTCCAATTATTCTCTTTAGTGAATCGTATCCCATATCTGTTTGCCGATCAATAGGACGGTGACCGCAATGAACAGCGGACGGATATACGCCGCTCCCTTGCGGATTGCAAGCCTTGAGCCGACGATAGCCCCAATCACCATCGGAATCCCCAGCATTAGCCCATACGTGTAGCTGACCGAGCCTAATGCGATGAAGGTCAGCAGGCTGGTGACATTGCTGGCGAAATTCAGGATTTTGGCATTTCCGGCCGCAGTCACGAACTCAAACCCCATCATCAGAAAAGCAAAAATCAGAAAAGACCCCGTACCCGGGCCGAAGAACCCGTCATAGAAGCCGATCAGCAGAGCCGCCGCCAGGCCGGCCATCCGCAGAGTGCTGCTCTTGGCGGAGAAGGTGGAGACGTCTCCCCAGGATTTTTTGAACAGCGTATAGATGGTAATGACGATCAGCATCACGATCACCATCGGCTTCAGGAACTCTGAAGGCACCTGCCGGACAGTCAGCGTCCCCGCCGCCGCACCGATCACAGATAAAGGGATCAGCATGCGGACCAGCTTCATATCGATTTTACCGGAACGCACGAAGGAGGCCGTACTCGTCAAGGAACACAGGGTTCCGGCGAGCTTATTGCTGCCCAGCAGCAAATGCAGCGGAATGCCCGCCGCGAGCAGCGCTGGAATCGCAATCAGCCCTCCGCCGCCCACCACCGAATCAATGAATCCGGCCAGAAACCCGCAGATCACTAATATCAGAATCACACTTATAGTCCATTCTTCCATAAGGTATTGAACCCCCTGCTATGTATGTATTAATAAATTCCGCTCCCCCTTCATCTGCGCAGAACAGACAACAAGCGGACAAGCCTGGATACCGGCCCGCCCGCTTATTCTAAGAATACTGCTGTTCTATTCTTCCGAATCCACGTTGTGGTAGACCTGCTGCACATCGTCCAGCTCTTCGAGCGCATCGATCAGCTTCTCGAACTGTGCCTGGGCGTCCTCAGGAATCTCCACATAGTTCTGCGGAAGCAGCGTCAGCTCGGCTACAGTGAAATCCGTAACGCCTGCGCCGCGGAAGGCTTCCTGTACCGCATGGAACTGGTCCGGCTCGGCGTACACGATGACAGCCTCGTCCTCTTCCAGCACATCGCGGACATCCAGATCGGCTTCGATGAGCAGCTCCATCACCTCATCTGCCGTCTTGCCTTCGACCCCAATTACTGCAGTCGGATCGAACATATACGTTACCGAACCGCTCACGCCCATGTTGCCACCGTTCTTGCTGAACGTCGAGCGGACCAGCGGAGCGGTACGGTTCACGTTATTGGTCAGCGCATCGACCACTACCATGGAGCCGTTCGGTCCGAAGCCTTCATAACGCAGCTCCACGTAGTTCTCATCGCCGCTGCCTTTGGCTTTTTCCAGGGCACGGTCAATGATCGCCTTCGGCACGTTATATGTCTTAGCGCGCTCCAGAACGACCTTCAGCGCCCGGTTGGATTCCGGATCAGGCTCGCCCTTCTTCGCCGCCACATAGATCTCTACCCCGAACTTGGCGTAGACCTTACTTGTATTCGCATCCTTGGATGCTTTCTTTTCCTTAATATTATTCCATTTACGACCCATATCGTTAACCGCTCGCTTTCCAACATTTGATGTAAAACAGTCCTGTACATTATACCTCTGTTCAATCGATCCCGTAAAGGGCCGTCCACGCTCCTTCACAAATCCAGCAAATTCAGCATCCGCTCCCTTCCCGCCGCCTGAATCAGCCACGGCAGCCGCGGGCCTTCGTCTGTACGCAGCACCAGCTGGTAGACGATGGTGAACAGCCTTTTTTGCTGGCTGCGCATAGTCTTCTTGTCTTCGTGATGACAGATAGCGTAGATTGCAGACATGAACTCTGCTTCGTCCAGCCCGCCGCTGCGCAAAAGCGCACACAGACTGCGCAGCCATCTCAACTCCACTCCGCTAAGGGAATGATAATACGCATAGTTGGGCGAAGTCTGAATCGTGACCAGCTTGTGCGGCATCCAGTTTTTGATCCAGTACTCCGCCCGGTCCGCCGTTCTCTGCAGCTCCAGTTCGTCAATCTCTTCACCGTTCCTGGCCAGGATACTCCGCAAGAGCGCACGATCGAAGCCCACCAGCGGAAGCAGACTGGACACCTGACCGAAGCTCACAGACTTTCCGGCTGGATTGCCCAGTTGAGACAGCAGAAGCGCATCAGCCAAATCGCCGGTTAAAGTTCCTGCTGCCGCTCCCGCCGCGTACCGCTCATACTCAGCATAATTACGCAGTACATCCTCATCCAGTCCGATATGAAAAGCGGCATCCGGCTGGTATTTGGCGAACAGGAACAGAATATTCTCCGGCGCGTAGATGCGGAGCAGATCATCTGGCGTGTAATTGTTCCCGGAGGAGCTGGACATTTTGGCATAGCTGCCTTTGATGCTGATGAATTCATAAGGTTCATACACCGGCGGGCGATACCCTAAGATCTGTTCAGCCATCACAGACGCCACATTGTAGCTCCCCGTCTCCGCCGAATGATCCCGGCCACCCGGCTCAAACACCACCTGCTCCTGCTGCCAGCGCATCGGCCAGTCGATTTTCCAGTGTAGCTTGAGGTTGTCCGCCTGAGGAATATGAACGGTATCGCTATGACCGCAGCCGCAGCGGTAAGCCACCGTCTCCGCCTGATCGTCGAAACCCAGAATGGTTGTCGAGTCTTTGCCGCACTGCCTGCAATAGAGATGGATGGGATAAAAGGCCGCCCGTTCCTCCGCTGAACTCCCGCCCGTTTTGAATGACGTCAGGATATCGTAAATCTCCTCCCGGCGGTGCAGTGCGTACAGAATTTGCGGAGAGTAACGGCCTGACTGGTATTCCCGGCTCTGATAGATGAATTCCGGCTCAATCCCGAACACCTGAAGCGCCTGCTCGAACTCCTTCTCGAAGTGTTCCGCATACGAAGCATGGCAGCCATACGGACAAGGCACCTGCGAATACGGCCGCCCGATATACTGAGCGAAGGCGGGGTCAACGTGAGCCGGAACCTTGCGGAAGCGGTCGAAATCATCCCATGAGAAAATAAACCGCACCTCCTTCCCCTTCCGCCGTAGCGCCTTGACCACAAACGAAGTCGTTACAATCTCGCGGAAATTCCCGATATGAACGGAGCCTGACGGACTGATCCCTGACGCGCAGACATAGGTCTTCCGCTGCGGATGCTCCGCGATTAACCGTTCTGCTATTCTTTCTGCCCAATGCATGATAGTCACCTCTACTGTTTGATATAAACTGAACCAAGGAGCAAAATTATCTAAAAGGATGAATAGATTAACTTGGCGCGAACACAATGTATGCTGTTTTTCACATACATTCAGGCCGTGTGCCTGCTTGCGAATACAATGTATACTGTTTTTCACATACATTCAGCCTTCGGTCACATTCAGCAGGAAGAAACTACAGTTTCCTGATAAAGCAAAAAAGCTCCCGCCCTCAAGATTGTTATCTTGAGGACGAGAGCTTGGATAAGCTTCGTGGTACCACCTCTGTTCACGGACAAGTTGCCTCATCCGCCTCTTCGGGTACGGCCATGACGCTTATACCCTATCTCTGTAACGGGAGATCCCGGCATACCATCCTCGGACAACAGTGCCCGATTCCCTATGCAGCTCGGAGACTTTTTTCGGATCAGACGCTTCGCTGCCCCCTTTCACCACGGAGGGGCTCTCTGTGAACGCTGCTTGCCTGCCTACTCTTCTCTTCATCGCTTGTCGCTATAAGTTGTTACCGGCAATTCTACTCCAGGAGGAAGGTTCTGTCAATGCAAAGCTTAAGATCGCCTATCTTTTTTGATATCATTGAGCTCCAGACAACGTATAATCTCACCGTCGTATATTTCATCGCTAATCTTCTTGAATCCCAGGGTTTCATACAGCGATCCTGCAATCTGATTGTCAGGTCTATGGCCGATCATTAACCGGGTACATCCTTTGTGCCGCATATGCTCGATTAGCTGTACCATTGCTTGATTGGCATAACCCTTTCTTTGGTGGTGCTTATCAATCATCATTGCAGGTATCCAGTAGTTACCATCCTCATCTGGAGTTGTACAAAAGACCAGGAATCCAACCAGTACAGCTCCTGCATAGATTGCCCGCAGCTCAAATTCTTTCACGAAGTTCGCTTCCGCAATCCAGTTCACCACCGGCGCAGGAAAAACACTCTGCTGTTCATGTGTCACCTGCAACAAGGTGCAATCATACCAGTTCTCGATGGATACTGGCTTAAGCTCGATAACCATACCATTCCTCCAGTGAAATCATAATTGAATCCGTTTTTAAAAGCATACTGTAAATGATTTCTCTGTGATGGGTAGAGAACGGTTAAAAGAGAAGACTACAACTCCTAGCCCCCTTAGAACACAGACTATGCCCCAAAAGCCGGCGGCAAACAATTGGATTTATGCAGCTTAATTTAAGTGCTGTTAATCCAACTGCTGTCCCGGTAAAATCCATTTCTGCCCCAGCAACTGTAGTAAATCCACGTATTCACCAGTCCCACCGGTCACACCAGCGCAAAAAAGAGGATCGCCCTCCCGGCAATCCTCTCCTCTCACTCTATTTACACCCACACCTCATTCGCCGTCTCAATCACCAGACGCAGCTTGTCCCACTGCTCTTCTTCGGTCAGAATATTGCCTTCCTCCGTGGAGGCGAAGCCGCATTGCGGACTCAGGCACAGCTGGTTGATGTCTACATACTGTGCAGCCTCCTCTATCCGTGCGATGAGCTGCTCCTTGCTCTCCAGGCCGCCATGCTTGGTCGTCACCAGCCCCAGCACCACGAACTGGTCCCGGATGAAGCGCAGCGGCTCGAAGTCGCCGGAGCGTTCATTGTCGTATTCGAGGAAGAACGCATCCACCTTCGCATTGGAGAAAAGCTCCTCGGCAACCGGCCCGTACCCGCCCGCAGCGAACCAGGTCGAGCGCAGGTTGCCCCGGCACACATGCAAGGCGATCGTCATATCTGCCGGGCGGTCGGCAATACTCTCATTGATTAGCCGCACATAATCTTTAGCCAGCTGGTCCGGATCAATCCCCCTGCTGCGCAGATGCGCCCGATGCCGTCCGCTACAGAGTGTGCCCCAGGTGGTATCATCCAACTGCAGGTAGCGGCAGCCCGCATCATAGAATGCCTGAATCGCCGTCTTGTAGACCTGGATGATGTCTCCATACAGCGTCTCGGTATCTGAATAGACTTCATTCCCGTTATACTCCTGCACGAAATGGAACAGCGCCGGGGACGGTATCGTCATTTTGGCCAATGTATCTCCGGCCATCTGCTGCAATGTGCGGAATTCCGCGACCATGGGATGGTTGCCGAAGGCGATTTTACCGGTAATTCTGAAGCTCTCGGCCCGGTTCGTCTGCTCCTTGGAAGGCCCCGGGGGGCCAAGAGTAATCTTCCCTGTCCCTTCAATCCCGAGGAAGAAATCCAGATGCCACCAGGAACGGCGGAATTCGCCGTCCGTCACAGCCTTCAGCCCCAGCGCCTTCTGCTGCTCCAGCAGCTTGCCAATCTCTATATCCTCAACCTCCGCCAACTGCCCGGCCGTAAGCTCACCTTGAGCATACAAGCTGCGAGCATTCTTGATCGCGTCTGTACGCAGGAAGCTGCCGACAATGTCGTAGCGGAAGGGCGGTGCATTTCTGGTCGTTCCGGTCACTGGACTGCTCATACGTCCCTCCTGCTCTTTATAGTAAGAAAGATTCAAGCTCGAAATAATTGCCCGACACCAGATCATTCAGAATATCAATGTAGGCAGACATGATCTCGCTCGGCTTGCGGTCCTTATGGGCGATCCACCCGACAGAGAACACCTCCGTGCTGTCAAAAGGAACCGTAACCAGCCCCGCATCATTCAGCTCAGAGGCCATAATCCCCGTCCCCACCGTGTACGAATCACTGCCCAGCAGAAGATGCGTCAGAGTAGCGCGGTCGGTCACCTTAATATTCTTCTCAATCTGCGTGAAGCTAAGCATCTCCTCGGAGAAATGCAGCGAGTTATTATCCCCCTGCTCAAATGTAATGTACGGATACCCCTGAATATCCTCCTGGGTGATCTGCTCCTTGCCTGCCAGCGCATGTCCAGCCCGCACATAAATATGAGGGTTCGTGTTGAAAAGCGGGGTGAACTTCAGGTTACCGTCACTAAACAGCTTGTTCATGATCTTATAATTGCTCTCATTAATATAGAGAATGCCGATGTCGCTGCGCAGGGTGCGCACATCCTCGATAATCTCATAGGTCTGCGTCTCTCTCAGACTGAAATTGTACTCCGCCACCTTGCTCTCCTTCATTAGCCTCAGGAAGGCATCTGTGACGAACGCATAGTGCTGAGTGGAGACGGAAAAGTAGATTGGGCTGCGCTTTTTACCGGTATAACGGTTCTCCATGAATTCCGTCTGTTCGATAATCTGGCGGGCATAGCCCAGGAACTCCACGCCTTCCGCAGAGATACTGATCCCCCTGTTATTGCGTTCAAAAATCGTAATCCCCAGCTCATTCTCCAGCTCCTTGATCGCATTCGAGAGGCTGGGCTGCGACACAAACAGCCGTTTGGCCGCTTCATTCATGGAACCGCTGTTCGCAATCTCGATTGCGTAGCGGAGCTGCTGCAAAGTCAAACCTTTCCCCCCTCTGATCAAGGAATCTGCCAACAGTTCAATAGAATAACAATGTACTTGTTATCCTAGCACACCTGCTACGTCTAATCTACTTTAGATTAACAAGTGTGAACGGTCTGCCTATATCTGCTATTTTGTACGCTTTTTGCCTGCGTCGATCTTGGCCGGGTCCAGCCCTTCCCAGATGTTCTTGATCTTCGCACTCTCCGGGTCCTCGAACACCAGGAATGCCGTAGGCAGATAACGCTCCCCATATTGCGACGACGGCTTATTTACAATCGTATTGTCCTTCACCAGCACGGTCGATGAACCCCCATCCAGATTGGCTGCGATGACCGCGCCGTACTTCAGCATAATCTGCTGCACATCGTACAGGTTCGCCCCGATGCTGTAGCCCGGCTGCCGCCCGTCGATTACTACGAATAATAGCGCACCATCTGCGCGTTGTCCCATCGCTGTTCTCGGCGCAATGCCCCAGCCTTCGGCGGCATTCTTGATCTGGCCTTTGCCGTTCACGATGATCCGCGGCTGAAACGTCACCGCCTCCTGTACGCCCATTTTGCTGAGCTGCTCCAGGGTGTAATTCCCGGCAATCATCTTGCCTTCCTTGTCGATGCCGACAATCTGCGTGGACTTCTTACCGCCCAGGCCGTTATAGAACAGCTTGC
This sequence comes from Paenibacillus piscarius, assembly GCF_022234545.1. Lineage (GTDB taxonomy): Bacteria > Bacillota > Bacilli > Paenibacillales > Paenibacillaceae > Paenibacillus_AQ > Paenibacillus_AQ piscarius. Next base: position 40,418 of record NZ_JAIEUI010000033.1, on the reverse strand, counting down.
CTTGCGAAATAACCACGCCGATCGGCTTGAAGCCGTTGCCCTTCCAGTTCGGATCGGCGAAGCCGCCGCCGTTCACCCCGGCGATTGCTCCCGTCCGCGCGACCATACTGGACACTTTCTCGCCGGACCCGATTTTATTCGGCACACCCAGCCGCACCTTCTTGGGATCATTCACAATCATCACATAACCGCTGTACCCGCTGCCCGTCACCTCTTCAACCTGGACGAGCGGTTTATTTACAACTACAGTCTCCGGCTCCGGCTCGATCTCATGGGTATCTACCTCGTCGCCCATCTCCTCGAACCGCTTCGTATAATCGCTGACCCGGTGCTTCAGCTCATCTTCCCCGATGATATATTTGGCCCAATGCCGGTGCTGGGTCGTAATCAGCGTATCCGCGATCAGAAAGCGGGTGTTCTTGGCGGACGGCGCGAAATAGAGCCAGCCTCCGGCAGCGATCAGCAGTATGATGCAGAACATGAATACTCTGAACAGTGTGCGGAAGAACCCTCTTTTCTTGCGCTTCGGCTTCGGCGCCGGCTTCTTCTTCCTGCGGACAGTAGAACGTTGTGGTAAAGAGCTCACTTCTGAAATCCTCCCTAAACAAACTCATAATAGTTAGTTCTTGTCACTCACAACATCCATAATAGACGAATCTGCCCGTTTAAAAGTTTCAGTTTGTTTAATTCTGTGTCCATAAATTGTAAACTAGTTAATATAAGCAGGCAGACCATATCAAATGATAGGAGGACAGCGGCATGAAACAGCAATTCATCACAGCCTTGGAAGAGCACAATCTGGAAAGAGTCCGGCAAGTGCCCAAAGGCGATCTGCACAATCATATCACCAGGGGTGGGAACAAAAGATATATTACGGCCTGGTGTGGCACCGAGATACCGGAATGCCCAACTTTCGCGGATCTTGGGGAGATGAACCGGTGGAATGCCCGGCACATCAAGCCGTTACTGCCCGGCCGGACCGGATATGAGAAGCGGATTGAGGCCGCTTTTGTCCAGGCGAAGTCAGACGGGGTTCAATTGCTGCACATGAGTGTGACGATGGGAGAAGAAGAGTGGTTCGGCGGCTCTATAGCAGCACTGATTCAGACCATTCAGGCTGTCCACCGGCGGATTGCGCCGGAGATTCATTTTGTCCCGGAGCTTGCCTTCCTCACCCATACGCCAATCCAAGTAACCTGTGATAAGCTGGAACTATATCTGGAGCATAACTATTTCAAATCCTTAGATATCTTCGGCGATGAGTCTGCTGTTCCAGCGTTCAAGAAGGTGTTCCGTATGGCGAAGGCAAAAGGGCTGATTCTCAAGGCGCACGTTGGGGAGTTCGGCACATCCGGTCTGGTGAAGCAGGCGGTGGAGGAGTTGGAGCTTGATCAGGTGCAGCACGGAATCGCAGCCGCGAATTCTCCAGCTGTCATGAACTGGCTGGCGGATCATCGCATCCAATTGAACGTCTGCCCCACAAGCAATGTCCTCCTCTCCCGGGTGGCCAATTATTCGTCACATCCGATCCGCAAGCTCTACGATTATGGTGTGAAGGTCACGGTGAACAGCGATGATATGATTATTTTTGACCAGAGTGTGTCGGAGGAGTTCGTTAATCTGTACCGGGGCGGGTTGTTCAATGCGGTGGAGTTGAATACAATACGGGAGAATGCGCTGACAGACACCAACAGGAAATAGAGTTAGGTGCCCAACATACTAAGTTAGGAAAAGGAGCTGATTTATTCATGAAACGCGCTTTTGCGTGGCTGCTTCCGTTAATTATTATCCTTCTAGCCGCTGGCTGCTCTTCCGCCTCCAACGATGATAAACCTCCCGCGAATAAACATATTATTGCTTATGAGGACGTGATCCGGTCCCTGAAAAAGCTTAAATTGCAGCCCAAAGAACGCTCCGAAGACTTTAATCTTATCCTTAAAGAGGTTAAGCCGAAGACCCTTGAGCTGAACAACGGAAATATCATGGTGATTTCTGTGTACGATTCATCGGATTCTGCTGTTAAGGCACATAGAGAATACAATGAAAAATCGGCCTTGTTTGATTACGTGCTAGCCCCTAGAACCAATCCCGTCAAAAATCTGTTCGTGATTTACTTTGACAACCAATATTACGATTTCATGCAAAGTCTGTAACTGCGGCTCCCCATACCAAAACAGCGGCCGCCCGGACACCTAGCACCCGGACTGCCGCTGTAGCAAGAATAACATCTAGCGCTGCCTTGTTTTCACCAAATATAGAGTAAGCTCATCATCCACCCGCACCTGGCTTCCGGGGACAACGGGCTGGTTATCATACATGAGTCCCCGTCCATCCGGGACATAGCCGCGTTTGACGTACAGCCTTTGGGCCGTACCGTAGCTGTCATATAGTCCGAATCCGATGCCGGCCGAATCATACTTGGCGAACACTTCAGCCTCAAGCGCCTCCATTAACACACTGCCAATGCCGCATTTGCGCACAGGGGGAACTACATCGAGATTCTGAATCTCGGGAATATGGTTCTCCGCAAAATAAGGATAGTTGGACGTATACACGACATGCCCCCAGCCGGCAAACTCGCTCCCCTGCCAAGCGATGAGGGTAAGGCGCTGCTCCTCCTCATTCTCCTTCCAGCACTGTTCAATATACTCTATGGGTTTGCTGACATCATGCGGGGCGAGGCCCTCATGTATTCTTGCATCCTCGGAGCGCATCCGGCGGACCGTGATAGATAGCTTCATAATTTGTTACTCCCTTCTTCCCTTTTAAGCGGAACTTGAAATGTTACTGCTGTTCCTTCACCCGGCATGCTTGCGATATCAAGGCCTGTCCCAAAATGCCGTTTAAGGCGCTGGTCTGTATTGATTAATCCGACACCGGAACTACTGTCATGATTTCTCTTCAGTATTCGTTGCAATTGACCCTCACTCATTCCATCTCCATCATCTTCAACAGTAATTTCCGCATGCGTCTCCATAACTGCGATTCGTATCTGAATGCTGCCCCCGCGCTTACGCTTCATGATTCCATGTTTAATTGCATTCTCAACAAGAGGCTGAATGGAGAGAAACGGAACTCGAAGGCTTCCATAATCATCAATTCTCCAAATGACCTGCAGCCTATCTTCATACCGGACCTGTTCAATATACAAATAAGAACGCACTAAGCTTAACTCTTCTTCAACCGGGACAAGGCTGTCCATGTTGTGAAATTTAAATTTATTACGCAGATAATTAGTGAATTCATCAAGCAGGTCACGCATCTTCTCTAAATTAATATCACTTAATGCTGATATCGCATTCAAGGCATTGAACAAAAAATGAGGCTGAATTTGCGCTTGCAGCCATCCTGCCTCTAACCGCAGCTGCTCCCGGATCGATTGCTTAATTGTAATTAACGCCTTTATCCGCAATTTAAGCTCTACTGCCTCGACCGGCTTCGTCACATAATCATTGGCTCCGGCCCGGAAACCGCCTTGAATATCCTGCGGCTGGCTTCTTGCCGTAAGAAGCAGAACCGGCAGCTCTGTGAAGGTGTACCGCTCACGAATCCTTCGTGTCAGTTCATACCCGGACATCACCGGCATCATAATATCGGAGATAACCAGATCCCATTCTTTCGTGTCCAGTACAGCCAATGCTTGTTTGGCACTCGTGGTCATCGTTACATCATAGCCGTCTGGAGGCAGAATGGCTTCCAGTACTTGAAGGTTCACAGGATCATCATCAATAATTAATAATGCCGGACGATTGGAAGCCACGTGCTCCCTGTCTGGAGGAAGTTGTTCCTGAACGGTCACAGAATGCAATGGCAAGACTTCAGAGGCGTACGTCTTAAGACTTTCAACCTTCGGGTCAGCCAGCTTCAAAGAAAATATGAATTGTGAGCCTGCTCCTTGAACGGAGCTTACCTCTAATGTCCCCCCGTGTAGCTCAACCAGCTGTTTGCTTATATTCAACCCTAATCCAAAGCCGCCTTCAATCATAGTCTCATCAGTGTTGCCCTGCTCGTATGGAAGGAATGCACGTTTAAGCATAGCCTCATTCATTCCGATTCCGGTATCTGCAATAACGATATATGCCCGGCCTGCCTTTTGATGAGCAGAAATAGAAATGAATCCCTCATTTGTGTATTTCACAGCATTATGAATGATATTGAAGACGATTTGAATTATCCGGTTCTCGTCCGCATGTACAGGCGGGAAATCTTCCGGAATTAAATTTACAATACTTATAGATTTCACCTCCGCATTTAATCGCAGCATATCAATGACTCCCGTCACGATCGGCTGAATCGGTATGACCTGTAGGTGAATACGGGGATTTCCTTCCCGCAGGCTCATTACATCCATCAAATCATTTAAAATCAAGTTCAATTGGCGTCCTACAGAACAAATAGTTTCAAGTTCTTTAAGGCTTCTGTCCTGCATGACAGACTTTTCCCGCTTTTGGACCGATTGCGCCAGATTGAGAATGCTGTGAAGCGGATTTCTAAATTCATGTGATGTATTTGCCAGGAATTGATCTTTATGATCATTCATTCTTTGCAGGGCTGTTGCAAGCTCATTCGTGTTCTTGTACATATTAAAATAATTTCTGAACCATACGGAGGCCAAACACCCCATTGAAATAATCAGATCAAACGGATAATAGACAATGCTATATCCTCTCTCCCGCCAGAAAAGCACCCAAATGATATGATGAATTAATGCCAGGACAGAGAATAACAACAGCCAATTCTCTCTCAAATTCTTGACCACTGTTCTGCTGATTGCAATCATTGCAATGATTACTGCCGTTCCTGCCAGCAGGTTAATCACTGGAAAGATTGTGGTTAATTGATCCGTATTCAGTAATCCCGCAGCACCTGCGGTTCCCAGGATCAAGAGCCTGAATACAGGATATATCCTGTTCCAGAACGCGAGCTCACGATGATTGGTACATTCCAGAAAGGCATAGCACCCAATCAAAAAAGCTGCATTCGATATCCAAAAGTCCCAATAGCTACCTATATAAATAATTTGGTGGAAAAGCTTCTCATCACTGCTTAATGTGCTGCTCAGTGTAAAAGAGAATGTCAATAATGAGAAATACAGCAGTTTTTTCTGTTTGCTGCCCAGCAGGTATAATATAAACGCATAGGCAGAATGGATCAGAAAGATAACGGTTGTGAGAACTTGCATAGAGACCGAAAGCTTCATCTCTTGGGCAATGGCTTGTTCGGACCCGAACTTGATGGAACGGGCGATGCCGCCGCTACGGCTATCCACATAATTGGATACCTGGATAACAAGGTCGATAACACCCTCTTCATCCGCTGTAAAAGATGCAGTATAAGGAAGATTCCTCGCAGTAGAACCTTCTTTAGAATCTGCCACCTTCCCGGAATTGGCTACTAATCGGCCGTTTATGTATACTTCTGAAGCAGTGCGTACGCTTAGCAGACGGAGACTATAGGTCAGATGCTTGTCCGGATTGACATAGATCCGCAAGCGGTAAGAGCCGAATCCGTATGGTGCTGATATCACGGCACGCACTGGTTCATTCCATCCCCCCGGAACTTGAATCAAGGTTGGCTTACTCCCGTCCAAACGCTGCTTTTTACCATCCTGAAGCCACTTAGAGGGATAAAATTCCCATTCTCCGTCAAGCAAAATAATCTGCCCGTCCTCCGCATTCCAATTGCGCAAATGGAGTTCCCCGTTTTTTGAAGGAACATGTTGTATATCACTAAATATCCCCATCCATAATATACGCAAGCCTGATAGAGCACCTAATAATAATCCCAGCAAAATAAGAAATTTCTTCCACTGCATATGCTGTTTCAATAAATGATTATCCAAGAGTACCTCTCTCCTACCCAGGTTCTTTCTTCTTCAGTTATCGGTTTCTGGCACTTCATTGCTTAGAACGCAGAGCACTGCAAAGAATGCGCATAATTCTACAATTCAAATAAACCCGCAGAAGACTGTTTATACATCATTGCGCCCAAAGTGTAAGCTCTCTTACTCCCATGTGGGGCACGATGTAAAATACAGGCTGCTGCGGGTTGTTACTCCTGAACTTGCAGTTACTTATAGGGTTAATCTACCGGTGTCTGCCCACACCTCCGCCGCTGCTTGCGCTGCCGCCACCGCCGGAGTTGCCTCCGCCCCCGGACGAGGACGACGAGCTGGAGGAGTACCGTCCGGCTCCGCCGCCGGACGAATATCCGCCGCCACCGCTATTCCGGTCATCGTCATCGTCGTCGCGTGAAGAATAGCGCCCCGCTCCGCCGCCGCTGGTGGAACCGCCGCCGCCGGAGTTGGTGCCCCAGAAGCTGGATGACGAGCTGCTGCTCCCAGACGAATGATTGTGATAATGCGGCCGCTGGTACGTCCTTCTCTGCCGGTAGCCATACCCCGGCTGGCCTGTCCAGACGCCGTAACGCCGGATATTGCGCGGGTTGTACGGATTCAGCCGTATCCCGTAACGGGCCACATAACGGTTGCGCTTAGCTGCGCCGGCGCTGATCAGAACGATAAGGCCCAGGAAGATCCCCACGACCAGCATGCCCGTGGGTCTGGAGACCGGCTCCATCTTCACGACAGTCTTAGCAGGTGATGCCACAGCAGTAGAAGCGGAACCGGCAGGATTACTGCTGCCGCCAGCCGATCCCTGGAAGGCATCCGCTCTGGCCAGGAAAAACCCATAAAAGGCATTCGCCGTTCCAGTAGCGCCCCCGGCGTAGTCTTTGGCCGCGAATTTCGGCTCCAGCACCTCATCCAGAATCTCGCTGATTCGCTCATTGGTAAGTACCTGGTCCACCGACTTGCCCTGAAGCACATGATAGTTGTCTCCGCCGATGTCCAGCACCAGCATCACATCCCGTGGTCCGGCGGCTATCCCGGCGAACTTCGTATAGGTATAATCCTGCAGGCTTTGTTTGCCGGTATTCTTAACCGTCACTACATAGATTCCGCTGCCGGTGGTTGCCGCGTAGCGGTTACTTGACTGGTTCAGATAGTCCCGGGTAACCGGCTTGAACACTCCGGCATTATCGGAGACATAATTCTTCGTCCCTACCGTTTCCGAATAGCTGCCGCCGAGCTTCTGGATGAAGGCACCATAGGTCTTGTTCGCACCGGCGCTATACTTCTTCGCCGCGAAATCCGGCTCCAGCGAGGCCGAGAGAATCCCGGAGATGACACTATTGCTCAGCTCCTTCTCCACCCCTTTGCCTGGTACTGCCCAGTAATCATCATCCTTGATGGAGAGCAGCAGCAGGACTCCGTTATTCTTATCCGCCGAGCCGACGCCCCAGGAATTGAACAGCGAGGTTGCATACTTTTCCATGGACACGCCGTTCGTCGACTCTACAGTGACCAACACCACCTGAGCTCCAGTCTTCTGATAGAGCTTCACACCGTAATTGACCATGTAGTTCTTGGTTTTGGCATCAATAACATTCGCGAAGTCATTCACATAGAACGCTTCCGAATGGGCAGGCACAGCAGCAGCAGCCTTACCCGGAAGAAGCGGCAGCAGCAGAACCAGCAGCATGGCGGCCAGCACAGTTTGTATTCTTTTACGATTCATTCATACCCCTCCGGCTCTCTTAACTCTTCTTTTACTATATCGGTTACGCACAGGATGGCCTTAACGTTCCATCTCTCTTATGTGTATGTCCGAATCTAGCAATTATTCAAAAGAGTTGCCAGAGCTTACTCGTTATTGAACCGGTCCGGATGAGACCCAAACCGCTCATCGCGGTTCAGCGCATTAATCTGGCTGATCTCGTCCGCCGACAGCTCGAAGTCAAAAATATCCGCATTGGCAATAATCCGCTCTTCCTTGATCGACTTCGGAATCGTCACAATGCCGTTCTGGATATCCCAGCGCAGGATGATCTGGGCCAGCGTCTTGTTGTGGCGGGCGGCAATAGCTGCGATCACCTCATTGTCCAGCAGACGGCCTTGGGCCAGCGGTGCCCAGGCTTCAATCTGTATACCCTGCGCCTTGCAGTATTCACGAAGCTCCAGCTGGCTGAGCAGCGGATGCAGCTCCACCTGGTTCACCATCGGCTTCACGTTGGCCACTGTCAGCAGATCCTCCAGATGATCAATCTGGAAGTTGGACACCCCGATCGCCCGGACTCTGCCGTCTGCATACAGCTTTTCCAGGGCGCGCCACGTATCCTTGTATTTGGCCCGGATCGGCCAGTGCACCAGATACAGGTCCGCATAATCCAGTCCCAGTCTGCTCAAGCTCTGGTCGAACGCTGCCAGCGTAGAATCGTACCCCTGCTCGTTATTCCACACCTTGGTGGTGATGAACAACTCCTCGCGTGCTACCCCGGATTCACGGATCGCCTGCCCGACGCCTTCTTCATTGCCGTAGACCGAGGCGGTGTCGATACTTCTGTAGCCTGCCTTGATAGCGGCCTTCACCGAATCAATGACCTCCTGACCCTCCTGAACCTTGAATACGCCTAGCCCAAACCATGGCATCTCTACACCGTTTGCTAATTTGGTTGTTGACTTCAGATTCATCATTGTCACATTCCCACCTGTCTGTAGATTTGGTATTGCTGCCCTAGAATAACGTAGCAGGGGCCAGCTTGCGGCCGCCCTTGATCAGGGTTGAACCAAGCGCATCGCCCTTCTCCCCGCCAAAATACAGCTGCCAGTACACACCGAAACGGACGCTCACATCATTCTTCACCAGCTCCGGCGGCGTCACGATCAGCCACTGGAACTTCAGCGCCCTCGAAATCTCGAAGACCGGATCAAGCACGTTGTTGGAGACCATCTCGCCGAACGGATTGTCATACAGGAACACCGTCCAGCCTTTGTTCTCCCGGTTCACCCGCTTGTGGGTCATAATCATCATCGCGACGAGCAGCTGAACAGATTGGCGCTGTCCGCCGCTGCCGACCGCCTCATCCACTGCCCCGCGGTTGATAACCTCCCAGTCGGAATAATGATAATCCTCAGGTGCGGCATACAGGAAGTAATTCTCCGTCACCGGCTTATAGACCTGCAATACCGGGAAACGGTTCTGCAGCGCGGCGTAGACCATTCGTCCGTCATTGATCAGCTCCCGGACGGCGGAAGCAGGAACCTGCTCCATCTTCGGATACTTCTCCAGCAGGCTGCTGATGCAGCGGTTGAAGTAATCGCTGACCAGCGGCTCGATATCTTCGGTTGTTCTTGGCACATTAATATTCTTGTAGTTCAGCCGGACCAGCGGGAAGGCGTGTCCATTCTCATTATGAATGATCATCCGGCGTTCCATCCGCTTGAGAATATCGACAATCTGCACTACCCGCTTCGCGGCCCGGCCCACCCAGAGCTTGCGGGACAGCTCCATATCCTCCTTGTCGCTGCGGATGCTCTCCATCTGGTCGCGGGAGCTCTGAAGCATCGCGTCCAGCACCTGGAGTGCGATGGTGAAATCTTCCCAGTGCACGTTGTTCAGGCGCTCCAGAATCTTGGTCGCAAGCTCCGCATTCCAGCCGGACTTGGCAATTCTGCCGCTGAGTGCGGTCCGCTCTTCCTTCACCTGGCGCAGAATGTCCTCGCGCCGGCTGCGGGCGGCCTTGCTGCGCAGCAGCCAGTCCTCGACCAGCGGCTCGCAGCTCTCCCTTACACGGAGCTGCAATTCCTCCGGCACCTCGCGGAGCTGAACGCGGTGCTCAACATGGGTGTCCATAATCCGGCGCTGGTTACCCAGCACCTGCAGCCACCCGTCCATCACATGCAGTGACTGCTTGCAGACATTCAGCAGATGCTCGTTCTCGCGCAGCCGCTGACTGATCTCTTCTCCCTTTGGTTCCAGCGGCTCATGCCAGAGCTCGACCGCCCGTTCATGCTTCTCCTTGACCGCCTTCTCAGACTTGCTTAGCTCCTTGCGCAGGTTATCCAGCTCCGTCTGGCAGCGGATGAAGGAATCGCGGAGCTGCTGGAGATCCTCATCCAGCATGGCTGTGTCGCTCTTCTGCCGCACTCTGGCCAACTGGATCGTCTCCGGTGATTCCTGCGGCTCAGGAGCGGAGGCCCATGCTGCATCGACCTCCTGCACAGCCGCTTCCAGCTCGGCCAGCTGTTCTCCCGCCGCTTTGATCTGGGCGGTTCTGGTACGGATCTCCAGCTCGTTCCGGCTAAGAGACTGCTGGAGACTCTCAACGGTGCTGAGCAGCTGCAGCAGCTTGTCCTGTGCCGTTACATCCGTTACTGCTTCCTCTGACAGCACATCCTGCCCATCTGCTGTTCCATCCGGGAAACGGATCTCCGGGAACCAGTTCTGCAGGCGCGGGAACAAGGAATACCGGGCATCCCCGATCCATTTCTCCCGCTGTGCAGCCAGGCTGTCCACCTCCGCCTTCAGCCGGGCAAGCTGCTGATCCTTAGCCTCGATCTCCTTGCCCAGCGCAGCCTTCTGCTCCACCGCCTGCAGCTTCTCCTGGTAATCCTGCTCTTGCTTCCGGGTCCGCTCCGCCCATTCCCGCAGCGCGGCCGCCCGGCTCTCCTGCTCCGCCTTATCCGCTTCGCAGACGGCCAGATCTCTGGAAATTCCCGCCAGGACCTCCTCATAGCGTGCCTGTTCGGCATTCATTTCATTCAGCTGGCCGCGTAGCTCCTGAAGCAGGGTCATGGCCGTCTGCTGTCTGGCCCGCAGACTGACCGTATGCTCGCCCTGAAGCAGGCGATCCACTTCCTGGCGGGCGGATCTCAGCTTGGTCAGATAGGCTTCCTCTGCCTGAAGCTCTTCCTCCTGCTCCCGCAGTCTGGAGGCCATTCCCCGCTTCCATTCCTGGAAGCGTTCCGGTTGCAGCACCATCTGCGGTCCCTGATGGGCCAGCAGCAGGAAGCCCTCCGCTCCAGCCTCTGCCATCTCCTCACGCACGAAGATCGGAACCGGCGCTTTGAGCAGCAGCTCCTGAAGCAGCTCCGGCTGCAGCTTCGCCGCCTCTCGCTTCGTGACAATCAGCCCATAGGGAAGCAGCGGATGACGCTCCAGCTCCTCCTCGCGCACCAGATATGACTGGTCGTTCAGATACATGCTCCCGGTCATCGAGCTGATCTTCATCGCTTCCAGGGCATCCTTCACGATCATGATGTCATGATTCGGCAGCCAATAGGCTTCCTGCTGCAGCTCCACATCCAGCTGCTGCTGGTAATAATCCCGCCGCAGCCGCTTCGTCTGCTGCTCCGCCTCATCAATCCGGCGGATGAACCGCTCCTGGATCAGCGGCTGTGCTTCATGCAGTGCAGCCGTCCCCAGCTGCTGGTGTTCTTCATACAGCTCCAGCAGAACGACCAGCTGCGACCAGAGCTGCGATTCCTTATTCATCTGCGCTTCCATCCGTGCGGCCAGCTCCTCCGCCTGGGCTTCAGCGCCAAGCAGCTTCTCAGCTGCCCGGGTATGCGCCGTATGCAGAAGCAGCTTCTGTTCTTCAGCAGATGCACGCTGTGCTTGAAGCGCAGCGATATTCTCCGCGAGGCTGCGTGCTGTGAGCAGCGTACGCTGAAGCGCTGCCGCCGGCGAATGGGCCGCCTCCTGGCCGTGGCGGGCGGCGAAGGCCCCCAGCTCTTCCGTGTATTGACGGATCGCTGTGGTGAACTCTTGAAGCTTGCCCTCCAGCCTGCCTTGCTCGACCAGGAATTCCTCCCGGGCCTTGCGCAGTACCTTCTCCTCCGCAGCCTGGGCCTGCTGCTGTCCGCTGAAGAACAGGTGCTGATTCTGCCATAACCGGCTGACCTGCTCCCACTGCTTCCGCAGCTCCAGCTTCGCACCCTGAATAACCTCCTGGCGCTCTTTCATCTCCAGCGACCCTTCGATGGCCTCAATCTCCTTCTGCCATTGTTCGATCTGGCGGAGATGAAGCCGGCGTCTGGCCAGATAATGGGCCACTTCAAGCTCGATCTCTCTAGCCTTCGACGCGTCCAGCCGCTGCTTGGCCCGGGACTGATGCTCCGAGACCACCTTGAACTCCTCCTGCTTGCGGTCATGCTCCTCCTTCAGCCGCAGATAGCTCAGATTGTCGCTCTCGAACCGGAGCTGCTTCGCTTCCTGAAGATATCCGGCCAGTTCATCCCCGGTCTTGCGGCGCTGGTCCTCTGCGCTCTTCAGCTCCGCATGGATCACTGTTGAGAGCTGCGCCCCGAGCAATTCCGTCTCGCGGAAGCTACGGTCGGCCTCAGTGCCCTGCTTCACCGCTTCATAGAGCGGGGCAGCCAGCGCAGTGAATTCAGCGAACGCCCGCTCCCGCTGCTCCAGCATCGGCAGCCGCTGCGCCACTGTAGCCGTATCCACGAACATGCGCTGGAGGGAGCCTTCATCCTCGCGCATCGTGCCGTAGAGACTGGAGCCGATCTCAGGAATAATTAACCGCTCGAACAGATGGTGATTGGTGAAGGCATCATTTTTCTGGAAATAGCCTTTGATACCGCCTTCTTCCCCGTTGATTCTGCGCATATTGCGCCATTCATCGATATGAATATCATGATCGGCCAGGAAGCCATAATACTTCTTCAGATCTGAGCTGTGGCTGCCGTAGACGTTGATGTCGCCACGCCGTTCGCGGACGAACTGCTGGATCGCCTCGAAGCTCGCCGGGTTGCCCGTTCCGTGATCATACAGCGGCAGTGTACTCAGGGTAAGGTCAGCCATCTCCCCGTATTTCAGCAGCGCATACAGCAAATAATCCACCTTGATCTCCAGCTGGTCAACCGATTGCTGGGCCGTCATTGCAATTCCGGTAGTGATATATTCCGTGCGCTCAGGATCATCCAGCCGCCATTCAATGGCTACGTGGAAGGTGTACGGCTTCAGCTGCTTCTTGTGATTATGAAAAAAAGCCTCCACCTGGTTCTCGTTATCCTTGCCCCACGCGGTTCTCGGCATCAGCAGCTGGAAGATCGATTGCAGCAGCACGCCCTTCCCCCCGCCGTTCATCAGCGTGATCAGGGTATTGGCCGGACCCTCTTCATTGCACAGATCAAGGATCATATCCTCGTAGCGCTTCAGCATCTTCTCATACTTCAATCCGGTGATGCGGATTCGTTCAATGCGCGGCATGGGCTTCCCCCTCCTGTCCGCTGAGTGTGCGGCCGACCAGCGCCTTCAGCTCTTTGTAGCGGTCCACGTCATGGTAGAGATAACGCATCCGTTCGTATAGCTCTTCCCGTGGGAAAATCCGCTTCTCATTCTCGGAAATAAACACCAGATGCTCCTCCTCCAGCAGTTTCATGCCTTCATGGATCAGCCCGATGCGCGAGCCGGCCCCGCGGGTCAGCGTGTCGCCTTCCTCCTGGCTCCGGGTCTGCATATAGAGGCTGGTCCAGATCCGGTGCATCGCCTGGATATCCAGCCGCCACTGCTTGCTGAAGCTGCCGTCTTCATCCATGCCGATCCAGACCTGGAACAGCGCCGATACCTGATCAGACAACTGTATGTATGACATACTGTCCTGGCCGGGCTTGAAATGCTGCTCATCCTGATCCATCTCGGCCAGGAATACCAGAATAATTACATTAATGATATGCAGATGCGTCTTCCGCTCAATCCGCGAATATTTGTTACGCAGCTGAGTGAAATTGCTGGCGAACCCGGAGCCGATCGGACTCACCAGCAGGTGCAGGCGATGCCCGGAATTCATCACCCGGCAGCCCGCTTCTTTGGCTACATACTGCAAGGCATCGTAAGCCGCCGTGTCCTGCAGACATTCGGCAGCGGCCGGGTCATCCAGCGGAATCACCTTCCGGCGCAGCAGGTCGAAGAACAGCCGCGAAGCCATCTGCACTTGCTCTAGCGAATAACTCATATCAGGGCTCCTCTCAGTTCTCTTCTATAGTAATGGTATAAGGGCTGATCTCAAGTCCCGGGAAGCGTGCATTGCCATGCTGCCCTGGCCTGATTGTTGTGCGCAGCCTCCGGCCGCGCAGCACCTCAAGCTCAGGATGGTCTGCCATTAACCGCTGAAGCAGCTTCTGGCATTCGTCCGTACCGCTCTGTGCTGCCGCCTCCTGTTCTTGCACAGTAATGGCGGTGTGGAAGAATTGCACCCACAAGTCCACAGCATGGGGCGACTCTGCCCACCTCCGCTGTTCATCCTCCGTGAAGGCTTCGGCTGTGAAGGTGAAGCAGCCGTGCGCAGCCACTCCCGCCATAACCGGCAGCCACAGTTCACATACATCGGTCCATGGAATGCCCCGGGGAACATACGTGTAGTCCTCTTCTTCCCCGGCTTCATCCAGAACATCCGGCATATCCTCCGCCAGGAAGCCGACATCCTGCTCCTCCCAGGCCCAGGCCAGCGGATAGATGAAGTCCTGGGACGGCGAGAACAGTCCGCTGATCAATGTCTCCAGGCTATCTCCGTCCTCCAGCCCCTCTTGCTTCACCCACTCCTCCCAGACGTGGGTGCGGAAGTTGAAGCCCGCTGCCCCCCAGAACAATTCCGGGAAGTTCAGCCGCAGATTCGTCTCGGCCTCGAAGATGCTCAGCACCACCTCCGCCAGTTCATCATGAACTCTGCGGGACAGCTCTACCCGCTCGGAGAGCTGGCGCAGCTCGTTGAAGTCGATCACATCCTTCTCATCATTGGCCAGCCGGGCCAGCGAACGGTGAATATTATCGAAGTGCTTGCGCTCCTCATCGAACTGATGATGAATTTCCTCCAGCCGCCCATGCCGCTGCGTGCCGTATTCACTGAAGATATGCTTCGGATTACGGCGCAGCGCGTTGCGGTATTCCTGCTGCTGCTGAATCATTTTGCGCACACGGGAGATCAGCTCGTTCACATCCTGCATCGCCCGGGTGACCCGTCCATGCTTGATATGCATCTGAATCTCCAGCAGCTTGATGCTGATCTGGAACTCATCGATGATCTCATGGCTCATGAAGATCAGCTCCATCGCATATTCAGAGAGCCTGTAGATCGTGGTCCCGTTCTCTTCCCAGCTGATGCGTGTGGCATCCTCGTCCACGGTAAAATATTTGTATTTCTGCACCCCGATCTCACGGGTAAGATCATCATAATAATTCGCCTCAAAATCCCCGCCGCTGCCGCTCCACAGCAGCCCGTCCACCAGCCGTTCCACCGACTCCGGGCTGCCCAGCCCCGCGATTCCGAAGCGTTCAAGCGAATTCCAGGCCAGATCAACCAGATCCTCCCTGGACCTCTGTTCACTTGATTCAAGCTCCAGATAGTAGACCTGCAGCAGCACGCTGAGCGCAATCATCTCTTTATAGGGCTGAAGCTCACCGAGATTCATCCCCGCGCCGAGACTCCATAGGGGATTCAACCGCTTATTCCGTTCACCAAAATCATTCCAGTTCATCCGTTCGCCAACCTCGCCATCACTTCGTAATTTCCCCATAACAATACAGAAACCCACCTCCACCCCGAAGGGTGAAGTATGGGCAGCTCATCCCCACAGGAGGGGAATATATGTTTCTATCCTCATGTCTTTTTATTATATCAATCTTTCACAGCTAGGGCTATTTGTATTTCTCATTCAGCAAAAATTGCAGCCTGGTCTTCACCGCAGGCCATTCCTCATCAATGATACTGTACACGACATTGTCCAGCACTGTACCGCCGGGTGTTATCCGGTGCTTGCGGAGCACCCCTTCCCGGACTGCGCCAATCCGTTCAACCGCCCGCTGTGAGCGCAGATTGTTACTGACAATGGTGAATTCCACCCGGATCAGACCCAGCACCTCAAAGCCATATTCCAGCAAAAGCAGCTTCGCTTCCGTATTCACCGCCGTTCTCCAGAATTCCGGAGCGATCCAGGTACAGCCGATCTCGGCACCCCGGTGTGTCAGGTCCAGATGCATCATCCGCGTGGTTCCTACGATCCGGCCGGACGCCTGCTCTATCATCACATAGGGGATATCCTTGCCTGCTGCCTGATTTGCCAGGGCCGTATCCACCAGCTGTCCGGCCTGTTCTGCGGAGCCGATTTTTCTCCAGGTATACTCCCAGATCTGCGGATCATTCAGCACCTGAGTTAGCTCCGGCTTATGCTGTGCTGTCAGTGGCTCAAGCCGGATCACGTTGCCCGTAAGCTGTCCTGTGTCTATAGCTGTCAACTGAGTTCCCCCTAGTATATCTGCTCGTTTTCAATCTATTATATCTCCCTATTATATATGAAGCGATTTATTTCCACCCGTCGATCTGCTCCTGCATCCGCCGGATAAGCTCTTCCACACTCACCGATTGCAGTGCATCCTCTGCACGGCTTCGAACTGAGACTGTTCCGCCGTTCTGCTCCTGATCTCCGAGGACCAGCATATAAGGGATTTTCTCCAGCTGTGCTTCACGGATTCTGTAGCCCAGCTTCTCATTCCGCGAATCCACCTCTACCCGCAGTCCGGCTAAGGCAAGCTGGCGTCTGATCTCTTCGGCATAACCATCATGAACAGTTGAGACAGGCAGCACTTTAACCTGCACAGGCGCGAGCCAGAGCGGGAATGCTCCGCTATAATGCTCTGTAAGGATGCCCATGAACCGGTCAATGGAGCCGAATACAGCACGGTGAATCACGACCGGACGGTGCTTGTTGTTATCTTCCCCGATATAAGTCAGGTCGAACTTCTCCGGCATCTGGAAATCCAGTTGGATTGTACCGCATTGCCAGCTCCGCTTCAGAGCGTCAAGGATATGGAAGTCAATCTTGGGTCCATAAAAAGCGCCATCGCCCTCATTCACACGAAACTCAATGCCATTGTTCTTCAGCACCCGCTCCAGCGATTGCTCCGCCTGATCCCACAGCTCCTCGGAGCCCATATAATCGTCCGGGCGAGTGGACAGCTCTACCTTGTAGTCGAAGCCGAAGATGGAATAGAACTGGTCAATCAGCTCCAGCACCCGCGAGATCTCCGACTCAATCTGCTCCGGCAGCACGAACAGGTGGGCATCATCCTGGCAGAATGTGCGGACCCGCATCATCCCGTTCAGCGCACCGGAGAACTCATGGCGGTGAACCTGGCCGTATTCGGCAATCCGGATCGGCAGATCCCGGTAGGAGCGGAGGCTGTTTTTGTAGATCAGCATGTGCCCCGGACAGTTCATCGGCTTGAGCGCAAAATCTGTGTCGTCCACCTTAGTGAAATACATCTCATCCTTGTAATGATCCCAATGCCCGGATTGCTCCCACAGCCGCCGGTTCATCATCAGCGGGGAGCGGACCTCCTCATAGCCATCGGCACGCTGCAATTTGCGGGAGAAGTCCTCCAGCGCTGTGCGGATCATCATGCCTTTGGGCAGGTAGAACGGCATGCCCGGCGCTTCCTCGGAGAACATGAACAGTCCAAGCTCCTTGCCCAGCTTGCGGTGATCCCGCTTTTTTGCTTCCTCCAGCATGAGCAGATGCTCCTCCAGCGCCGCCTTGCTCAGGAACGCTGTGCCGTAGATACGCTGAAGCACTTGATTATCCGAATTGCCGCGCCAGTAGGCTCCGGCTACGCTCAGCAGCTTGAAGGCTTTGATCCGTCCAGTCGAAGCCAGATGCGGCCCCCGGCACAGGTCAGTGAATTCAGCCTGCTCGTACAGGCTGATCACCTCATTCTCCGGCAGCTCCCGGATGAGCTCCAGCTTAAGCGGCTCTTCCAGCTGCCCGAATAGCTCCAGCGCTTCCTCCCGGCTGACCTCCCGGCGCTGAATCGGCAGATTCTCCTTGATGATCTTCTCCATCTCCTGCTCAATGGCAGCAAGGTCCTCGGAGGACAGCGGCTGTGCTATATCGATATCGTAATAGAAGCCGTCCTCGATGACCGGGCCGATGCCCAGCTTGACGTTCCGGTCTCCGTAGATCCGTTTGACGGCTTGCGCCATCAGATGGGCTGTGCTGTGCCGGTGAATCATCAGACCGTCACTGCTGTCCTCCAGGACGATTTCAACGAGGCTGTCCCGTTCCAGCGGGCAATCGAGATCAACGAGCCTGCCGTCGATTTTGCCGGCTATGGCTTTCTTCTTCAGACTGACACTAATTGATTCCGCAACCTGCGCAATCGTGGTGTTACGCGAATACCTCCTAATTGCTCCATCCGGCAGCTGCACTTGAATCTCCATGATTATGGCCTCCATTTCTTCAATTTAGGTTAGTGTTACATGTATAGGGACGCAAAAAAACGCATCTCATCCCGGAAAGGGACGAGTGCGTTTGAGCTCGTGGTTCCACCCTAATTCGACTATACCTTCACTAAATGTCCCGGCTGTTCGGGACACATGTGACAAGTACAATCCTCATGGCATCCGTTAACGGGGATGGGACGGTGGCATTTACAGCCTCACTAACAGCAGGAGGGTTCAGTGTCACAGCTATAGAGGGGTAACATCCGGCTGGTCTCTGTAAGAAGCTCGCACCTTGCACTTCTCTCTCTGGTCAGTCCTGACGGGATATCCTGTCTCTGGTCATTGCCTTAGTTATGATGTTGGTTACATAATACCTGCGCCTTTCGCCAAATGTCAATACCGCAGCAAAAAATTAGACAGCAGGCTGTTGATAGCCGCTCATAGGGTAAGCGCTTAATCCTTTATCAGTTCAGCTGATTCTGCCGTAAGCGCAGGATGATATCCCCCACTTCTTCCACCGTATGCGCAATAGAGTCTGCTCCGGCAGCCGATAGCTCCTCCTCCGAGCCATAGCCGAACAGGACTCCGATGGAGGCTACGCCGCAGGCTTTTGCCCCGATGATGTCATGCTCCCGGTCTCCGATCATCAGCGCTTGCGAAGCCGGTACATTACACTCGTCCAGCACATGCTGAATCACCTCGCGCTTCTTCGAGCGTGTGCCGTCCAGGTTGCTGCCCGCCGCATACTTGAAGAAGCCGTCCAGCTCATAATGGCGAAGGATCTGCTCGGCGAATACGATTGGCTTGGAGGTCGCCACATACAGTGTAAACCCCTCGCTCCTCAGGTTCTCCAACAGTGCCGGAATTCCCGGAATGACCTGATTCTCGAACATGCCCAGTGTCCGGAACCGCTCCCGGTAGTACTCAACAGCTTGCGCCGCAGCCTC
This sequence comes from Paenibacillus piscarius, assembly GCF_022234545.1. Classification (GTDB taxonomy): domain Bacteria; phylum Bacillota; class Bacilli; order Paenibacillales; family Paenibacillaceae; genus Paenibacillus_AQ; species Paenibacillus_AQ piscarius. The sequence continues at coordinate 21,405 of NZ_JAIEUI010000033.1, read as the reverse complement.
CGGGGTGAAGCCCTGAATCTCAATGAATGAATCGAAAAGCGGCGGGCCTATGTACGGAGTCAGCAGGTCAGGATGCTCCACCTCAATATTGAATTGGTTAAGCGCATACTCTACGCTTTTGGTAATGCCTTCCTTGGGGTCAGTTAATGTGCCGTCCAGATCAAATAGGATATGTTGCAGGTTGTCACTCATCTCTTACGGATGCTCCCTTCCTGTGCAATTGCTATTCATCATACCCTGGTTTCTGTTTATTTTCCATAGGCTTGTCTTTTAACATTCTTGAATAGAATAGATCTGGGAATGAGGTGAATCTAATGGCTACAAGAGTAAATGTACAAGGCTTTGTCTACTGCAATCATCCGACTCTGCAAATTCTGGTCCTGAAGCGCACCCCGCAGCGTGGAGGCTATTGGCAGCCGGTATGCGGAGGCGTGGAGAACGGCGAGGCGCATACCGAAGCTGTCCTGAGGGAGATTGCTGAGGAGACGGGAATTACCTTGATTAAGTTGCTAACAGATCTGAATTATACTTTTAGCTACAGAGAGACCAAGAATGGTGTGCTGATGGATATGCAGGATTATTGTTATGCCGCTGAAATTGAACATCCAGTGGATATAAAATTGTCCGGTGAACACGAAGCTTACCAATGGCTTTCCTATGCTGAAGCACAAGAATGTCTGACATGGGAGCATAACCTGATTGCACTTGAACGGTTAATGCAGCTTCTGCGGGATTAAATTTTTTATTGTTTAGGAAACTATAGTTTCCTGCTGCTATGGAAAAGGTGTGTGTAGATTTGAGGATAACAGTTCTTGGAATGATTTGTAGAGTGACTTTGATGTTAAATGTGGCTGAAGTTAGGCTTAGCCCCTATAGAATAGGATGGTAAAACGGCATACGGTCCAAACGTATGTGAAAAACAACATACATTGTGTTCGCAAGCAGGCACACGGCCTGAATGTATGTGAAAAACAGCATACATTGTACTCGCAAGCAAACATAGGGACCAAACAACATACATTGTGTTTGCTCCAAGGATATCTTATTCACCCGTTAGGGTGATTTTGTTCTTCCCATTCTATTCCTAACAATGCTATAATCCTAACAATTCGAGGACTAGGAGGAATAGGATGATACTGCTGAATCCCGCCAAAATACTCGTAGGTGACTACCGCTACGCCCCACGGAACAATGATGGACCTCAAGTGATTTTATATGACAAAGCTTGCAGAGTATACCGCCTGGACACGGACCTGATGCCTCAAGAAGCGGGGCGGATTTATAACGGACAATCTATTGAATTGGATACGCTCTCATTCCATCCCGGACTGGAGCGGGCTGCCTTCATTATGGAGGATGGTACACTCGGAGCAGGAGACTTTACAGGCAAGCTGCTGTGGAGTAAGCCGGGGGCGTACATTTGTACTCTTTTCTCGCGTGATGGGGGTCTAATCTGGTCAGTAGCCAAGCTGGGCGGGGATCGGATGCAAATTTCGGTGTTTCATAGCGGAGACGGGACGTTGGCTCATACCTTAGACATGGAAGATCCCTTCGGTGACAGTGTTCTTCGGCTGATGGACATTCCCGGGTCGGATGCCGTTACGCTGGAGTTCGCGGCCGGTCAGAACGGTATCTCCGTGTACGAATTATCCATTCAGCAGGACGGGTTGTGCAGCCGTGAGATGTTCCCGCAGGGATGTTATATTTCACCGGCGTGGCAGCCTGACGGCAGACAACTGTTCACTTTAGAGAACGATATGCAGGTGTACGCCAGCTTCACCTATCCAGCCTTGGAACTGCTTCAGGAGCAGGGTCCGCGGGGCGGGGAGTACGAAGATGAATATGAGGAAGAGGATCACTATCCGGGATATGGAATGCTCTATCTGCTGAACGGTCAGGCCATCACGCAAAATACGAACGAGCGCTTCTTCCTGTTTGACCCGGCGAAGATGGAGCGAATTGATGAGTGGGCTTTTGCCGGATATGAACCGGTGCCTGCGAGTGTCGTCTTTCCTTCTCTAGATGATGATCCCTCCCAGTATTCACAGCTTCAATCATGCGCAAGAGCCGGCAGCCTGCTAATGTTCAGAACCGGCTCTCTGCACGATATCCCTCATTTGCTGATGATTGAGGAAGCTGCGTTTGTGGGCGCTATTCTCTCTGTGCTTACCAGGCCACGCGGATAATCAGGCCCTTAGGATCACCAACCTCCAGATAGGCTGCCTGGCCGTTGACATCGTCATACGGGAAGCCGTAGGCCAGTCCGCTGATGCTGTGGTCATGCCAGAATTTCGCGTAGAAGTTCGCTGGTGCCGCTTTGTAGTAATCCGCAACATTGTTCCAGTTACTTAAGGTGTACACATGGCGGTTGATCGCAGCCGAAGTGGCAGCATCGATTAGCGAACCGTCATTGCGCAGAATATCCTGGGTGCTGTAGCTGGAATAGCCTGCGAAGTAATTCGCATTAGCACCGCCGGCCTTGAACGATCCATGGACAGGAGCGATAATCCGGTAAGGCGCCTGATCGGTCGCCAGGGATTTGAACGCTGCAGGAACTTCATTCTGGTATTTGGTGAACAGGCCGGCACGGGTCTCCGATTCCAGCTCGCCTACCGTCTTGTCATACCCGCCGCTCAAGCCCACCAGCCGGTGCTGGATCGGGAATCCGAAGGCGTCAACACGGGTGGTATTGCCATGGTAGCCTGTAGCATCCACTGTGAATTCAACGAAGTCGAAGTAGAGATTACGGTTAGGATCAGTCGGATTATCGATATCCGGTCCGGCAAAACCGTCGTCATAGGTCTTGATGTACAGAGGCGAGCCTACACTGAGGAACATGCGGCCGGAGATAATTTTGGGCAGTGTTACCCAGGAAGCCTGGTTAATGGTGTGATAGATGTTGGCATAATTCACGCCGTTCTTGGTCAAATGGCCGGAAGCATTGTTAAGCGCATTCGAGATTGGAATGAGATTGCCGTTCAGGTCCAGATAACTCCATTTGCCGTTGGCCGGATTGATGCCGAGCACGCCCCAGTAGATCTGGCTGTCCGGATAAGCACCTCCCGTTCCGTTCATCACCTTGACGGAGACAGCGCCTGCGGGCGGCGCAGGGATTGATGAGGCAGCGATAGAATAAATGGAGCCTGTAGAACCGGAAGGCGGAGTTGTTGGCCCGGTTGTCGGTGCAGTTCCTGCCGTGTAATTGAACCAGCCGGTGTCATACGCCGGAGTACCGTTGTTGTAAGTGAAGAAGTAAGAGAGGGCTGTGCCGCTGGCCACCCCTGTAACCACTTGCTCATAACGCGATTTACTGTTGTTATACGTCATCCGGTAGTTAAGCTGGGTTCCCGAATTGACCTTGTAATGGACATCAGTCCAGCTGGTGTTGACTGAGGATTTGAACCAGATGGTCGCTGAGGTACCTGACAGGTCTACCCCTTGGGTATAGTCGGCCGCTGCCGCTCTGGAATCGAACATAGGCAGGCAGGAGAGCAGAAGCACGAACGCGAGCATGGTCATTAGCCATTTTTTGGACATTCTAACATTCCTCCTGAATCATATTGGCATTGCATTACTTCCCTTCAATCACAGAATCTGTAGAGCATTCTGTTGTTCGCCAATCAGTCTAATCATTACCCTATGCCGTTCCCTCCCCCCTTCTTCCTGCCAGGATCAGAACCACAATTTCCAATGCTTGTATCCGTTTACAAATTTGATTATAGTGGCGCATTTGGCAATTTAGTAGGCGCGGATTTTCGGTTTTAGGTTCCCATTTTTTGGTTTTAGGCATAATTCGCTGTAATCTATCTCCCATGCTTCTGCAAAAATAGCAAAAAGCCCGCAATTCCCAGATGCCGGGTAATTACGGGCTTTGTCATTCAGTTCATTCACGGATTACTTGTGCCAGTGCTGCAAAATAAATGTATCCCGGCCGGACTGCTCACGGTCCTCTTTGTAATGCTTGGGATTCTTCTTGTGGTAATCCTGATGATAGTCCTCTGCCGGATAGAACACCGGTGCTGGAAGAATCTCCGTCACCACCGGCTGCTCGAACCGGCCGCTTGCCGCTACCTGCTCACGGGAAGCCAGTGCGGCCAGCCGCTGCTCTTCCGTATAATAGAACACCGCTGTGCGGTATTGCGTGCCGCGGTCCTGAAACTGCCCGCCGTCATCCGTCGGATCAATTTGCGGCCAGAATAGCGCAAGCAGCCGCTCATAAGGGAACAGCTCCGGGTCATACGTGATCTGCACCACTTCATAATGTCCGGTGGTTCCTGTCTTCACCTGCTCATAGGTGGGATTCTCTACGGTGCCTCCGGCGTATCCCGATACGATTCCGTGAATGCCCGGAAGCTCCTCGAATGGTGTAACCATACACCAGAAGCAGCCTCCGGCAAACATTGCCTGTTCCATAACCTTACTCCCTCTCCTGTATCGCTCTATAGAGCTTATATTACACATGTAATACTGAAGATAAGGGGTAATGTCCGGAAAGTCAATGCAAGTGGCTGAACCCGTGGCTTGCCAATGGGGTACTCCCCTGCAGGACGGGCTTCCGGCTGACAGAGGACCGGTAGATCGCCGCAATCAGCTCCAGCGTCTTGATTCCCTCCGTGCCGTCAATCCAGAACCTGCATCCCTCCCGGATATGCGCATAGAAATCCTGAATTAACCGCGAGTGCCCGGTGCCCCAATAGGCTTTGCCGCCTGTGCTGCTGCCTTGCGGCCCGCAGAGCAGTGTCTCCTGCCCGTCCTGCCACAGATACAAGCTGTCCCGGCGCTGCTGCAGTGTCCCCTGCTCGAAGACCAGCTCCAGTTCGACGGGCGAATTGGTCTGATACGCATTGGTCCCGTAGAAAAGTCCGCGTACGCCATTGCTGAAATTAATGCATGCATGGGCGCTGTCCTCTACCTCTATGACCTCATCCAGCACATCAGTTGTCACACTGCCCTTCACTGAAGCGATCCCGCCGCCGAACCAGTGCAGCAGATCGAGAGTGTGGATTGTCTGATTAATCAGCACCCCTCCGCCTTCCGTCGCCCAGCGTCCTCTCCAGCTGCTGCCGGTATAGTAATCCGCATCGCGGGTCCAGGTGACCAAGCCTTTCATGCAGAGCAGCTTGCCCAGACTGCCGGATTCGATTATCGCCTTGATCTGCACCGAAGGTTCGTTGTAACGGTTCTGGAAAACAACGCCGAGCTGGCCTTCCGCCGCCTCCGCTGCTGCCTGCATCTCTAAGGCTGAAGGCACATCAAGCGCCATCGGCTTCTCCGTTAACACATGCTTGCCCGCCTTCAGCAGCTCCACCGCCATCTCCGCATGTAAGTGGTGGGGCGTGCATAAATGCACCACGGCAATATCTTTACGCTCCAGCAGCTGCCTGTAATCGGTTAATCCCTCACAGCCGTAATCCTCGGCAGACTGCGCTGCCTGAACGGGATCAATATCCACTACGGCAACCAGCCGGGCACCCTCCATGGCATCAATGGCTCTGGCATGAAGCGGGGCAATCGCTCCGCAGCCGATAATGGCTGCTCCAATGGTGTTCATCATATCCACCTTCCTGCTACCTTGGCTATTTAAGCGTTTCCGGGGTCAGATTCAGCGCTTGCCGCTGCGCCTCCAGGCACAGCTCTGCCGCTTTGAACGCATGTTCCTGGGTCATGGCCTTCTCTGTCCGCTGGAGGCAATCGAGGATCAGCTCTCCGAAGAACGGGAAGCCAACCTTGCCGGACACATGCTCATAGTGCTCGCTCTCGCCGTTCACCCAATAGACATGATCCGACGCGCTGGAACGGCCGATGTCGCTGTATTTGCGCAGCTCGATGTAGCCCTCTGTGCCGAGAATGATGGTCCGCCCGTCTCCCCAGGTTCCCAGCCCGGAAGGAGTGAACCAGTCCACGCGAAAATACTGGGTCGCCCCGTTATCGCCAACCAGCGTAGCATCCCCGTAATCCTCCAGCTCAGGATAAGCCGGGTTATTGTAGTTAGCCACCTTGCTGTGCAGCACCTTGGCATCCCGGCAGCCGGCATAGAAGAGGAACTGCTCGATCTGATGGCTGCCGATGTCGCAGAGAATGCCGCCGTACTTGTCGCGCTGGAAGAACCAGTCCGGACGGCTTGGCGCATTAAGCCGGTGAGGCCCCAGGCCCATCACCTGAATGACTCGGCCGATCGCCCCCTGCTGCACCAACTGGCCGGCATAGATAGCGCTCTCCACATGCAGTCTTTCACTATAATAGGTCATGTATTTCTGCCCGGTCTGCTGCACCTGCAGGCGGGCGTCAGCCAGCTGCTCCAGTGAGGTGAACGGGGTTTTGTCTGTGAAGTAATCCTTCCCGTGCGCCATAACGCGCAGCCCCAGCGGTCCCCGTTCGGAAGGAACTGCCGCTGCCGCCACCAGCCGGACCTCAGGGTCTTCCAGAATCTCTTCGGCAGAGCGGGCCGCCCTTACTCCTGGATAGGTGTTCAGGAACGACTCTACCTTCTTGGGATCGGGATCATATACCCACTTCAGCGTAGCGCCAGCTTCTACCAGCCCGTTGCACATGCCATAGATATGCCCGTGGTCCAGCGCCAGTGCAGCAATGACGAATTCCCCCGGACCCACCACCAGCTTCGCTTCATGAACCGGAGCATACATCATTCCATCCTTGCGGCTCATTGCTCTCCCTCCAGTCTGCTGTGCAGATAACGGAGGCTGATCGCAAGGCTCTCGAACGGATCACGCTGGCAGACATCCTGCTCCACGATATACCACTCAATCCCCGTCTTGCGGCAGGCTTCGATAATTGCCCCGTAATTCATATTGCCTTCACCGATCTCAGCGAACACGGGCTTCTTGTTCAGAATCGCCATATCCTTGAAGTGCACCGCCTTCATCCGGCCTTCCACCTTATGAATCCATTCCACCGGATCGCCGCCCCCGGCCTGTACCCAATACAGATCCAGCTCGAAGCCGAAGTCCGGATCACTCTCCTGCAGCATCACTTCCATCCCGGTCATACCATCAAACGCTTCGAATTCAAAATCATGATTATGATACACAAATTGCAGGCCATGCTGCTCCTTCAAAGTTCGGGCAATGCCCGAAGCCAGCTTGGTAAAGGTACGGTACCCCTCCTGGCTCGTCTGGTATTCTCCAGGAATGGAGCCTATGCCGACATATTTGCAGTCCCACAGCTTATGCTCCGCCGCCAGCGCATCCAGATCATTCACCAGCCGGTCCCAGGGAATATGGGTCGCACAGATCTTCAGGCCGGACTCATCGGCGTATTGCTTGACCAGCTGCGGATCAATCTTGCCGATTCCCGAGATCTGCACCGCCTGGTAGCCGATATCGCTAACCTTCCGAAGACTCTCTCTCAATTCCTCCGGTGTCTGGGTATATTCACGCAGGGTATACATTTGGGCTGCAATATTTGAACGATTCATATGAATGATCCACTCCTTCAATGTAGTTGGTTAGACGGCTAATGCGTGCCGGTGACATCCAGGGTTTTCGAGCTGACAGGCGCTTTGCGGAAGGTCGAATTCTTGACCTGCTCCATCAGCTTCTGATGGAACAGCTCGCTGTCAATCGGCAGGTCGACCCAGTTGTCGGTCCAGGCAGACAGATACATGGCATTGGACAAGGTCAGGCCGTGAATTCCCTCTTCTCCCGGAGCCAGAAGCGGCTCGCCGTGCAGGATCGCATTGGTGAAGTTACGCAGAATCCCCTGGTGCTGCTCTCCATTCCCGGAGTCCACCGGAATCTCACATTTCCAGCATTCCGGCGCGCCGAACCCTCCGGTGTATTCAGCATTGAATTGCGGCTCCGGGGTACGAAGCCGGTAGAAGGTCAGCTTCCCGTCTTCAATTACAATCTTGCCGTTGTCGCCGGTAATCTCGAACCGGTTCGTCCCCGGCGCTTCGCCGGTAGTCGTGATGAACAGGCCGGTGGCGCCGTTCTCATATTCCACATAGGCGGTGACATCATCCTCAACCTCGATATTGCGGTACTTCCCGAAGTGGCAAAAGGCGCGGACCCGCTTCGGCATCATGCCGGTGGTCCACTGCCAGAGATCGAGCTGGTGCGGATCCTGGTTCAGCAGCACACCGCCGCCTTCCCCGCCCCAGGTCGCCCGCCAGCCGCCGGAATCATAGTAGCTCTGAGAGCGGTACCAATTGGTGATAATCCAATTCGTGCGCCGGATCTCGCCCAGCTCCCCGGACTTGATCAAATCTCTCAGCTTCTGATAGAGCGGGTTGGTCCGCTGGTTATACATAATGCCGAACACGCGGTCAGACTTCGCAGCAGCGTCATTCATCTCCTGCACTGCCTTTGTGTACACGCCTGCAGGCTTCTCAATCAACACATGCAATCCGTAGCCCAGCGCTTCAATCGCCAGCGGCGGGTGGTCATAATGCGGGGTGGCAATCATCACCGCATCAATGGTCCCTGACTTGAACAGCTCCATCGGTGACAGGAAGCGCTGCACATGATCCGGCAAATGCTGCTCTGCCCAATCCAGCCGCTCGGGGCTGATGTCGCATATCGCCGTCAGCTCAGCTCCCTTAATATCATTCAGCAGACTCTGTGCATGGGTCCGCCCCATACCCCCAACACCAATAATTCCGAATCGTACCTTATCCATTGCCCAGTCCCTTCCTGAAACAGTTTATGATATGAGGATAACCCTAATTGCAGGCGGTGAACATGACTGTAATTAAGGTATATTTGTATATAAATAAGATGCATTGGATAAATGAAAGCGATATAATCAATTTATTACCCGTAGTACAGGAGGCAAGCCATGAACAAGAAAGCTAACGGTAATCTGACCGGACGCCTGCTACACAATCTGACCGTTACTGTGACCCATGCCCAGCTAACCAGCCGATACCCGGGATGGAACCGGACGAACGAAACCCCCTCGTTCAACCGGCTTTATTACATTGATACCGGCGAAGGCAAGGTGATTATTAACGGTGTGCCCTATTATCCCCGGCCCGGCCAGCTAATGATTATGCCTGCGGGCTCCACCCAGACCACGGAAACCTCGCGGGAGGATCCGTATACACGCTACTACTGTCATTTCGATGCGAAGATCGGGGAGTGGCCGCTGTTTCATTCTGCGAACAAGCTCTATATTTGTGATGTACCTGATCCGCAGGCGGTGCGGACGATTTTCTCGGAGATGATTGACTTGTTCCAGGATACCGGCTTCCTGGCTACCCTACGGACCCAGTCGGCGCTGCTTACGCTGCTTGCCATCTGTCTTGAATCCGGAGGCTACCGCAACTTCCTGGACGATCTGTCGCATACGACCGACCAGGGCAAGCTGGCCAGTGTGCTGGGCTACATCGATCAGCGCCTGATGCATCCGCTGGATGTGGAGGAGCTGGCGGAGCTTGTCCATTTGCACCCGAACTACTTTATTCCTTACTTCAAGAAGTTCATCGGCGTCCCCCCGATGCAGTACGTCCAGCAGAAACGGATGGAACTCGCCAAAAGACAGCTCTCCTACACCGATTTCAGCATCTCCGATATCGCCGAGCAGGTCGGAATGGAGCTGGCCCACTTTTCCAAGGTCTTCAAGAAGACCACCGGCGTATCGCCGTCCGCTTACCGGAATAGTACGAAATAGGGACCGGACTCGGCACACCATGGAGGTTCACGGGCCGCCCCTGGTCCGATTGTAATCGGTTTTCCGATTACATTTGCTCCACGCGCCGCCAACGGTCCGATTGTAATCGGTTTTCCGATTACATTTGCTACACGGGCCGCCAACGGTCCGATTTTAATCGGTTTTCCGATTACATTGGTTCCACGTGCCGCCAACGGTCCGATTGTGATCGGTTTTCCGATTACATTTGCTCCACGCGCCGCCAACGGTCCGATTGTGATCGGTTTTCCGATTACATTGGTTCCACGTGCCGCCAACGGTCCGATTGTAATCGGTTTTCCGATTACATTGGTTCCACGCGCCGCCCCTGGTCCGATTGTAATCGGTTTTCCGATTACATTTGCTCCACGCGCCGCCAACGGTCCGATTGTAATCGGTTTTCCGATTACATTTGCTCCACGGGCCGCCCCTAGTATCATTGTGTAACGAATTTTGCAAAAAAATAGCAGGCCCCCGTACCGGAGACCTGCTGAATGTTTATTTAATCCCGAAATACGCGTCGGCATTGTTGTAACAGATATTCTCCACCATCTGTCCCACCCATGCATAATCGCGCGGCAGATCACCCTCTTCAATCCAGGTGCCGAACAGATTACAGAGGATGCGCCGGAAGTATTCATGCCGTGTGAAGGAGAGGAAGCTTCTGGAGTCGGTCAGCATCCCGACAAACGGGCTGATCAGACCGATGCTTGCGAGCGCCTTCAATTGCTGGAGCATCCCTTCCTTCTGGTCATGGAACCACCAGCCGGAGCCCATCTGTACCTTGCCCTTGATCCCGGAGCCCTGGAAATTACCGATGGCCGAGGCGATCATCTCATATTGCGAAGGGTTCAGCGTATAGACAACCGTCTTCGGAAGCTGGCCGCTGGCATCCAGCTCGTTGAGCAGCGCGTTCAGGCTGCGGGCCATGTTGAAGTCGAGAATCGAATCGAAGCCGCTGTCTCTGCCGAGGCGGCTGAACATCCGCGAGTTGTTGTTGCGGAGCGCGCCGATATGCAGCTGCATGCTCCAGCCCCGCTCATGATACATGCGGCCCAATTGGAGCAACGTATAACATTGGAACTTCTGCTCTTCCAGGGCGCTGATCTCCTCGCCTTTGATGGCGCGGGCGAAGATGTACGCTGCTTCATGCTCTGTCGAAGGAGCATGTGGAAGCTCCCCGAAGGCCTGGTCGGACAAGCGGCAGCCATGCTGATGGAAGTAATCGACCCGCGCTGTCACAGCCCGGATGAATTCGGAATAGCAGCCGATCTCTACACCGGCCGCTTGACCGAGCTGGGCTACATATCCGGTGAAGCCTGCATCTCGGATGTTCAGCGCCCGGTCGGGTCTGAAGGTCGGGGCAACCACCGTCTCAAGCGAACGGTCATCTCTTATCTTCATATGATCCTCCAGTGAATCGATAGGATCATCCGTTGTGCAGACAACATTCACCTTGAATTTCTTCAGGATGCCATGGGTCGTCAGCTCATCTCCCTGCAATTGCTCATTGCACCGTTCCCAGACACTCTCGGCGGTATCCGCAGACAGCAGCTCGTCGATACCGAAGTAGCGCTTCAGCTCCAGATGGGTCCAGTGATACAACGGATTCCCCGCCATCTCGGGCAGCGAGCGGGCCCAGGCCATGAACTTGTCTTTGTCGGAAGCATCGCCGGTAATGAGCTGTTCATCAATGCCCAGCCAACGGAGCGCCCGCCATTTGTAATGGTCGCCGGACAGGGCCAGATCGGCAATATTGCGGAACCTGCGGTTGCTGCTGATCTCCTGCGGGTTCAGATGACTGTGGAAATCGTAAATCGGCATTGTGCTGGCATAGTCGTGATACAGGGTCTGCGCACTTGGACTCAGTAACAGCCAATTGTCATGAATAAAAGATGAGCTACTCAATGTGTTCTCCAGCCTCTCGTCATTCATATTTGTGTTCCGCTATGCGGTTCATAACGGATGGCAGAGGGCTCTGCCGGTTAGCACTACCATACTACCATACAAGTATGGTAGTATGGTAGTGCTTCCAACAAACTAATGCAGGAGGTTACACGATGGATTACACCATCAGTACACAAGCCGTATCCACAAGGGACATCGTGTATCGTTCCCTGAAGAATCAGATTCTGCTCCTGGAGCTCCCTCCAGGCACCGCTATATCGGAGAAGGAAATTTCGCTCAAATTCAATGTCAGCCGCACCCCCGTCAGGGAGAGCTTCGTCCGTCTGGCCCAGGAGGGTCTGCTGGACGTCTACCCCCAGCGCGGAACCGTCGTCTCGCTGATCGATTCAGAGCTCGTCGAAGAAGCCCGCTTCATGCGCGAGCATCTGGAGCGGGCGGTGATCCGGGAGGCCTGCAGCGCTTTTCAGTCCAGAAGCCTGATCGATCTGAAGGCCAATCTGGACAAGCAGAAGCTGTGCATCGAAGATCAGGACTATAAGGAGATGTTCATGCTGGATGAAGAATTCCATCACGTCATCTTCATGGGTACCGGCAAAAGGAACACCTGGGAAGTCATCCAGCAGATCAAGGTTCACCTGAACCGCAGCCGGATGCTGAAGCTTACCGCAGACCATAACTGGGAGCATCTGTATGAGCAGCACTATAGTTTATACGAAGCCATTGAACAGCATAATATTACGCAAGGCGATCAGATCATGCAGGAGCATATGGCCCTGACCATTGCCGATCAGGAGATGCTGATGGAGAAGTATCCCCAGTACTACAAGCAGAGAACTACACTTACACCATAGAAAGGGTTGAATTGCTATGTCAGAGTTCGCATTGCAGCCTGCACTTACAGGCAAAACCGCCGTCATTACCGGAGGGGCAGGTGCGCTCTGCAGCGCCATGGCACTGGAGCTGGCCCGTCAGGGTGCTAAGGTCGCCATCCTGAACCGGACGGAAGCCAAAGGTACTGCACTCGCCGGGCAGATCACTTCCGGCGGCGGCCAAGCGCTGGCCTTGGCATGTGACGTCATGGATGCCGGCAGCGTACAACAGGCCGCAGAAGCTGTCCGCAAGCACTGGGGCCCCTGCGACCTGCTGATCAACGGAGCCGGAGGCAATCAGCCGTCGGCGATTACCACCAAGGAGACGCTGGAGGGCGGGGATCTGGACAATCCCGAGATCATCTCCTTCTTCGATCTGCCGGCAGACGGCTTCCGCAAGGTGTTCGATCTGAATCTGACCGGAACCTTGATCCCAACCCAAATCTTCGCCAGACAGATGCTTGGACGGCCCGGAGCTTCGGTCATTAACATCTCTTCTATGAGCGCCGTTTCACCGCTAACCAAGGTTCCCGCTTACAGCGCCGCCAAAGCCGGAGTCAACAACTTCACCCAATGGCTTGCCGTCCATCTTGCGGAGGCCGGAATCCGTGTGAACGCCATTGCTCCCGGCTTCTTCGTCACCGCGCAGAATGAGCAGCTGCTGATGGACAGCGAGGGCGAGCTGACTCCGCGCTCCCGCCGTATCCTCTCCCAGACCCCGATGCGCCGCTTCGGCACACCGGAGGACCTGCTCGGCACCCTGCTCTGGCTGGCCGATGAGCACATGTCCGGATTCGTGACCGGCGTCACCATCCCCGTTGATGGCGGATTCATGGCCTACTCCGGCGTGTAGCAAGCAGTTTATAAACATCAAAAACCTGAACCCCGTTTTCTAAGGTTCAGGTTTTTTTCAATCCCGTCCGTCTCCTACGCCTCTACAAGCACACCGTCCGCCAGATGCAGCACCCGGTCACACCACTCCAGCATCCGTTCATCATGGGTCACCATGACGGCAGCCTTACCTTCGCTGCGCACCTCTTCCGCGATCATCTGCACCACTTCCCGGCCGCGGCTGTAGTCCAGGCTCGCAGTCGGCTCGTCGGCGAACAGGATCGCCGGCTTGTTCATCCAGGCCCGGGCGATGGCGACCCGCTGCTTCTCGCCGCCCGACAGCTTTTCCGGATAATGGTTGCGGCGCTCCCAGATCCCCAGCCGCTTCAGCAGATCAGCCGCGCGGTTCTTCGCTTCCTTCGTGCTGAGATTGGCCAGCTTCGCTACATAGAGCAGCTGCTCCTCCACCTTCAGGTAAGGCAGCAGCTGTGCGCTCTGGAACATGAAGCCGATTCGTTGCAGCCTCAGCTCGGTAAGCTCTCCCTTGTCTTTGTTCCCGAGCGGTTCGCCGTCGAGGATAATTTCGCCGCTGGTGGGGGTGAGCAGGGCGCCGGCTGTGGAGAGAAAGGTGCTTTTGCCGGAGCCGGAGGGTCCCAGTACCGCAACGAATTCGCCCTCATTCACTGTGAAATTCAGATTATTCAGCACTGTCATGGCCCCGTCTCCATCACCGTAGGTCTTAGTCACTTGTCTCATCACTAGCTTGGCACTCATGCTCCAGCCCTCCCTATCGCTTCCAAGGCATCCACCTTGGCTACTCTTGCTACCGAGATCAGCGAGCCCAGCAGCGACATCCCGATGAACAGCAGACCGGTCAGCAGCATCGTCTGTCCATCCAGCTCGAACGGCATCGTATCCGGCAGGCCCATATTCATTCCCAGTGTCAGCAGAATACCAAGCACCAGACTCGTTACCGACAGCAGCATGACTTGACCGACCACACTCCAGGCCAGGTAGGACATCTTCGTCCCCATCGCCTTCAGGATGCCGAACTGGCTGGTCTTCTGGATCGTGATCACATAGAAGAATACCGCCAGAACCACAGCAGCAATGACGAACAGGAAAACAATCATCATGAGCAGCGAATTCTGCTCGGCGGCATACCCGGGAACACTTGAAATTGCCTGCTTCTGTGTAATCACTTCTATAGACTTTTGCTGATCCGCAATCTGCGCAGCTTGATCCGCCGTTATATCCAGCGCGATTACATTGTACGGGGCATTGCCTGAGCCGCCGCCAGCCTGAACCGCTCCCTGCTTCATCGCCTGCCAATCCTGCGGATTGATATACACCACCGGGGTATGACTGTACGAATTGTCCTTGACGAACCCGGTTACTGTCCAGCTCATGCCGGAGGCCTGATCCCGGATCGTACTGCCCAGTGTAACGCCGGACTGCTTCAGCTTAGCATCGGCAACTGCACTGCCTTGAACCTCATTGGTCAGCCCTGCCCCCTCCGTTACTGTAGGCGCCAGCATTCCCTTCATATCCACCGCAAAAAAAGTAACATCCGCCTTCACATCCGCACCGGCAGCCGTAATCGTACTGGTCTGTACCCCAAGCGGAGTGGCCTTTGCCTCTCCGGTTACCTCCCGCACTGCGGCAAGCTCCGTATCACCTAACTGTGACCGCCGGAACGTATGATCCGCGTCGCTCTGCACCGCGAAGTAGGAGGCAGGCATATTTTGCAGCGCTGAAATATTGGCATAGGATAGTCCTCTCGCCAGCCCGGTTACGAAGAGGACCAGGAATGATACGAGCAGCATAATCACCATAATGAGGCCGTAACGCGCTTTGGAGTGCCTCATCTCACGTATAGCCAGAAACATAATACCACTCCTTCTAATCTGTATATCCACAGTGTAAGGAGTGAAGATGAACGGAGTATGAATTCGGAATTACACTATATAGATTGAATAATAGACAGCTCAAAGCTGATGTTATGCGCTGCTGCAGTGAATGTTGGACTTCCGGCCGCTGTTGTTCCCAGATTTCTTGAATTCTACCGCATCGCGGTGGAAATCCGGTAACAAAGGCGGACGCTATCGCTCCTACAGTTCCAAATTCCCCTCCGCAGCTTTCATCTGCTTTATAATTGCCTACTCAATCTATATAGCGCCAGGGTGGCAGGGAAGTGAGACGGTAAATGTAGTCCCTTCCCCCACTGTACTCGCCACCTCAATCGTCCCGTGATGCGCCTGAATAATCTTCTGGGCGATGGCCAGCCCCAATCCGCTGCTGTTACGTTCACGGGAACGTGACTGATCCCCCTTGTAGAACCGGTCGAAGATCATTGGCAGCTGGTCCGCTGGAATGCCCTCCCCGGTATCCTTCACTGTAACGATACATCGATCCGCCTCCAGATGTGCGTTAATGCTGATCGTCCCGCCGGCCGGGGTGTATTTGATTGCGTTCGACACCAGATTCATCCATACCTGATAGAGCAGATTCGGATCACCCTGCAGCGTCAGATCATCGGCATGAAGTCTTACGGCAAGCTCCTTCTGTGTCAGATGCCATTCCATAATCTGAATAACCTGGCGCAGCTGGGCCCGCAAGTCGAAGCTCGTCTTCTGCAGGGCGTGTTCATCATAATCAAGCGAGGACAAGGTCAGGAGCTGCTTGCTGAGCATCGACAGCCGCCGGCTCTCTTCCCCGATAATAGTAAGGTACTCCAGCCGCTGGGCCTCTGGCAGAGTATTGTCCTGCAGCGTATGGGCGAATCCCTGGATGGAGGTTAACGGCGATTCAATCTCATGCGAGACATTGGCAACGAAGTCCTGCCGGGCCCGGTTCGTCCGTTCCAGCTCCCGGCTCATGGTCATGAAATGCGAAGCGAGCTGGCCGATCTCGTCCCGCCGGGCGGTATACAGCTTGATGTCGTATCTGCCCATAGAGATTTTTTGGGTGGCTTCGGTTAACCGGGTAATCGGCTTCACCACGTGCAGCACACTAACCAGCACGAACCACAGGCTCAGCAGGATAATGACAGCAATCAGCACGACAAAAAAGATCCGCAGCTCCCCGAACTGCACCTGGGCATCCGGCCGCATGAACAAAGCATACGTCTCGCCGTTGATCTGCACAGGCACACCTATGGAATTGCTGAGCTGGTTGTCGAAGAAGCCGGTCACGAACAGCTGTCCCGGAAAATTGCCCACCCCATGATAGATCTCTCCGGCTAACACGCTGCGCAGATCTTCTTGCCGGAGGTCATTTTTGCGAAACGGCAGGCCATAAAAGCGTTCCTCCCCGTCCGCATTGACCAGATACATCTTATAGCCCAGAGATGCGGTGCTCAGCAGATATTCCTCTACCGCATCCGGGTGATCCTGAATGAATTGCTGCAGTCCGACTGCCATCCGGGTCAGCTTGGCATCGTTCTTCGGCTTGATCTGCGACTGGTAATAGAGGTTCGAAGCCAGGAACCCCAGCACACTGCTGATGATAATTACCGAGCAGAAGACGATACTCATCCTTACATAGAGCGATCTCATGCGTTCACCAAGTCTACTTTATAGCCGATACCCCTTACAGTGCGGATCACAAAATCATCCTGATGCCCGCTGAACCGCTGCCGCAACCGCTTGATATGTACATCCACCGTCCGCTCATCCCCTTCATAATCCGCGCCCCAGACCAGCTCAATCAGCTCCCCGCGCGTGAACAGGCGCCCCGGATACTGGGCCAATTGGGCCAGCAGCTCGAATTCCTTAACCGGCAGCAGCAGCACGTCCGTTCCGTCGCTGATCTCGTAATTCTTACGGTCAATGACAATGGAATTGAGGCGGATTCTATCATCGGAAGCGATCGAGTAACGGCGGAACAACGCCTTGATGCGGAACAGCAGCTCCTCCGGCTCAAACGGCTTGGTGACATAATCATCTGTCCCGCGCAGATAGCCCTGCTCCTTGTCGCTAAGCTGCTGGCGGGCCGTCAGCAGAATGATGGGGATGTCGTAGGTCTCGCGAATATGCGCACACAGCTCCAGACCATCCATATGCGGCATCATCACATCCACCACCGCCAGATCCACCGTCTGCTCCTTCATCAGCGTGGCCGCTTCCCGGCCGTCCCCGGCTTCAGCCACCAGATACCCGTCTCTCATCAGCACATGCCGCAGGAGCGTGCGGATATGAACGTCGTCGTCGGCTACTAATATTTTTTTCAAGCGATATACTCTCCTTCCGGCTTCCAGATCAATGACATCATACTAGCAACAAACCCCGCCGCTGACAACCGCATCTACTCCAGGAATGGAAGAATACTATCCTTCAGTGTTGTTACAGGCCTGCCCATAAGCTGCTCCAGATCCCGCGAGGTAGAAGACGTATCCAATCTGCTTAGAAAAGCATAGATCCAGTGCTGCACGCCCGCATCCTCACGATGAACCACTTTACTCCCGGCAACCTCAGTTAATACTGCTGCCAGATCAGCGAAATCCCACGTCTGCGATGCGGTTAGCTCGTATATCTTATTGCCCGAAGCTTCTGTGCCAAGCACAGCAGCCGCAGCCAGAGCCAGGTCGCTGCGCGTTACCGCATTGAATGCCCAGGGGCCCGGCGCAGTCACCAGCTCACCGCTGGACATAGCCTCCTTCAGCCCCAGCACCCCTACGAAATCCATATACAGCCCATTACGCAAAAAAGTATACTCCAGCCCGGATGCCGCGATAGCCTGTTCCGTTAATGCGTGCACATTATCCGGCGTATCCTTGCCTGCTGTCCACCCGGAGAAGGCCAGGCCCGTATAGAGCAGGTGCTTCACCCCGCCTGCCTTCGCCGCAGCGATCACCTGCTTGTGCTGGGTCAGCCGGACACTGTCATCCTGATGCGGGCTGGAAATCAGCAGCAGCCGGGAAATGCCTTGAACAGCCGCCGACAACGATTCCGGCATGTCATAGTCCACGTAACGGATTTCTATGCCCTGCTCTCTGAGATGTGCGGCTTGTTCCATCTGTCTGACACCGGCCACAATCTGCCCAGCCGGGATGCGGTGGCGAAGCAGTTCAATAATCTGACTCCCCAGTTGTCCGTTAGCTCCTGTAATTAATATTCTCATAGACTTATTCCTCCTAGTAAATGTAGCCGCTCACGAACAGCCGCTGGAGCTTCTAAGCTTATTCCTGCTGACTAAGCTTGCCCAGCAGTCCCAGCAGCAGCCGCTGCTCTGCTTCGTCCAGCCGGTTCATCACGGCCGCCACCGCTTCCCTGTTCCCCGGGAGCTGCTCCATTAGCAGCCGCCTGCCTGCCCCGGTCAATGAAATGACCGTTTTGCGCCCATCCTCCGCATGAGCGGCCCGCGAGATATAGCCCTCCTTCTCCAGCGGAGTCAGCAGCAGGCTGATATTCGCTTTGGTGACGCCAATTCTGCTGGCCAGCAGTGAAGGCAGGATTGTCCCCCCATGCTTCGCAATCTCCACCAGTACGCGGATACGTGCACCGTTCAGCCCTTGCGCCTGCCAGTATTTCTCGGAGACGGCTACAGCGCCTGCGGTCGCTTCCACCAGAGTGAAGAACAGCTTATTAGCTAGCGGCAGTTCCAGTACATACTGCTGCAAATCATCCAAATCATCCATTGGTTCGCACTCAGCTCCATTTAGTTAATAGCTTAACTATATTCACACATAGACTATCCGATTTCGGGCCTGTTGTCAAAGCCTATTATTAAACTCCGCTGCCAGTGGCACCAAAAAGCCCCTGAGCTTCACACGGAAGTCCAGGGACTTGCTCTGCCGATATAAGGATAGGTTAGGGGATTAGATCATTACAGGCTTAGCCGCAGGCGGGGCCGTTTCTCCGCTGTAGCTCTTGCTGCCCTCCAGCACAATCTCCAGCTTAATCAGCTCCGAACGGCTGGCCAGCCGGATGGGCGGTCCCCAGGTGCCGTAACCGGAGGAGACGATGACATGCAGCTTGTTTTTGAGCAGATAGCCCCAGTCCAGTTCAAACAGCCGTCTCGTAATCCAGTGGTTCGGCGCAATCTGCCCGCGGTGCGTATGTCCCGACAGCAGGACATCTACCCCGGCCTCAGACGCTGCCCCGAAGCCGGTCGGCTGATGGTCCATCATCAGAATCGGCTTGCTGCGGTCCACTCCCTCCAGCAGTGCCTCCACGCTGAGCCGTCCGCCCGCCATCGCTTCGGCAGTCTTGTCCTTGCGCCCAACCACGTACACTCCAGAAGTCTCTACGACTTCATCCTGCAGCACCTTAATGCCGATACTCTGCATCACTTCGGTGTACTGTGCAATCGAGCCGCCGTAATACTCATGGTTCCCCAACACTGCATAGACCCCGTGACGAGCCTTAAGCTGCTTCAACTGCTGCTCCATCCCGTTGCGCAGAAAAGGCTCAATGCTGTCATCCAGCACATCCCCGGCCAGCAGAACGATATCGGGCTTCATCGCGTTGATCCGCTCTACCATCCGGCGCAGATGGCGGTTACCTACAATGTTACCCAGATGAAGGTCGGAAGCGACAGCCACCGTCAGTGGAACACTGGTTCCAATCGATTTATCCACCTGCAGCCGGTGGGTACGCACCACCGTACTCCAGGCATTGCGGGAGCCCCAGATCAGGAAAATAGCTAGCAGTGCAAGCAGCGTTGCGCCAGCTTCGGTTACATAAGCAGAGAGATCCGCGCCTGCGAGCGCCAGCACACCATAGAGCAGATCAGCCAGCGGCAGCATGATCACCGCAAACTCCATACAAGCCAAATAATAGGAGCCAATCACCTTAAACAGCCGTCCCACCGGCCGGATTGGCTGCGGCAGCGGAATTCTGCCCAGAATATATGAGAAGGCAATGACGAGGAACACCGTCCAGTAGACGGCAGCATGAATCCCCGGACTCCATTCCTGGAGCAGAACCCAGAGGTGCCATCCAATATAAAAATTAACAAGTCCCAGCACCAGCACCATGACCGCAGCCCCGGCCAGCATACGCATGTTTTTCACCCGATCCACTCCCCTAAAGTAAGTTTCTATACGTTCTACCTCAAATCATATCACAAAGTATTCACCAGGTATAAATTCTGCTGCCTGCCTGTGATAAAGCTGATAGAGCTTGGACTAAGCAGAAACGGCTTTGCCGTCCTTTTTAAGGACGATATCGTTTCAGCGAGAAATATAAGGATAAGTTATCGTGTGCAACATATAAATTCTTATATTTCAAAAGAAAGACAGCCCGGGGGCTGCCTTCCATGAAAAAGTAAACTTATTAAATGATTGTTAGCAAACTCGCCGCCGCTTACTAGCTCAATGCCTTAATTTCTTCAAGGGACAGCCCGGTGGCTTCCGAGATGGTGTGCAGGTCTATGCCACGATCCAACAGACGGTTAGCGATTTCTCTGCTAGTCTCTGCTCTCCCCTTTGCTTCAGCACTTTCAATACGGGAATGCTCATCGCTCAGTGCCTTCATTCGGGCATCATAAGCCATTCGCGCGGCCGCATCCTGACTCAGAAACTCCAGCGTGTCCATCGCTTTTTTCAGCATTGGCTCTTTCATGGTCAGCACCTCCAGCGCTTCCGCCATTCTCCGCCTGGTCTCCTCCAGCCGCTCTCCGGCCCCATCCGGGTGCAGCGGTTCACCCCACAGCAGCCCGTCCTCCTCATACCGGGGCAGCACATGCATGTGATAGTGGGTCAGATCAATGAATTTGCCGCCAACGGCAATAATTCGGATTCCATCCGGCTGGTACAAGCGTTTAAGCAGAGCCGAAAGCTTCTGTGAAGCCTCCATAACAGCATGTGCAGTTGCTATATCCATCTCATCGACATCCCAATAATGCTTTTTCGGAAGAATCAGCGTATGTCCTTCATTGAACGGATCGATATCAAGCACACAGGCGATATATTCATTCTCATAAACTATATTCAGGCCGGGCTCCACCCCGTTTGCTATTCTGCACCCCAGGCAATCCATGATGATCCTCCTCCTTAGCGTAATGTGATCGGTTTTTCGATTACATTTCGTCCACGCGCCCTCAAACCCGCCATTACAGGTCCGAACTCCGCATCAGCCAATCTAGAGTAAAGGGCTGGTATAACCCAGCCCCTCCTCATCAAACCGTACGTGAGGTTTTCCCTCAT
>NZ_JAIEUI010000032.1 GCF_022234545.1 Paenibacillus piscarius | reverse complement strand
CCTGGGAGAGTAGGACGCCGCCAAGCACACAAGACCACTGTTGATCACTCAGCAGTGGTCTTTTTGTGTGAATGGGCAGTGTAATGGGTAATGGCTGAACGTACCGGATAAGCGGAAATGAAGGACACAGAGGAAATAGTTGGATTCTGTACACTTGCTGGGGAAGAAGTGGGCGATTCCCGGACAGCAGTTGGATAAACAACACTTCATTCTTTCGATTTCAGCCAAAGTAACCGTAACGTGTTCCAATAGATGCTGTTAATCCAATTGCTTCAGCCGAATGCGCAGAAACCAGCGAAATAAGATACGTTAATCCAATTAATTTAACCAAAAATTCCATGAAGTAGGACCTATCGATGGGTCTGATAGAAGAGAACACGGTCAGGCTAATGATTCGACAATAGTATACTTGAGTCCTAGGCACATAGAAATAAAGGGATAGGACTGCGAAACCAAAAATTATAAAAACGCTTACAAACGAGTGACATTTTTGTTACCGACGAGGCGATGGTTCAAAGTATAATGGAAAAGTGCAAATATTAAGCAGATGCCTTAATACGAATGAACTACATTGAAATTCTGACCTGGAATTTTCTTGCGTCTTAAGATGCATGGTAGAGGTAAGGAGGATTTAAGGTATGAAGCGAACCCAACCTATATGGATATTCGTTATTCTTTGTATAGTCGGAGTCATGCTGGCTGGTTGTGGAACGAAAGAGCCTGCCTGGGAGACTTTTAACGGTGCGCTCAATGAGAAGGAATTCCCCGTCCCGAAGGAGGCCAGTTCTCCCGACCGGACGACGACGAATGTTGCCATGGATTATGTGCGGTACTCTTTGCCCGGATTGAAGGAGAAGAAGGGTATACCGGAACCGTATCTGGAGACTATTAATGAGTGGGGATGGGAGGAGCAGGAGTCTAATGATGATGATTCCGGAAGCTCCCGGGTGTTCAAGAAGGAAGGGAACATTGTACACCTGACAGTTCATGACGGCTACTTCATTGTAATGATCCCGAAGGAAAAGAAGGTCACCACGAAGGGCTTGAAGAGCCGATAAAAAATCGCCGTCCGGTATTGCGGATGGCGATTTTTTGTATGAATCCGCTGAATTCATAGGCTATGTATAGCTGATGAGGATTACTGGGTGTAGTAAGAGGCATCGGCCGCATTGAATTTGAGCATTCCGTCTCGGGCGGTACGCTTCAGGCGCACCAGGGTATAGAGCCGAGGCAGAAGCAGCCACAGGTGGCATACCGCCAGGGATGCAGTGAAAGCAGGCGGCGCCCAGACGATGAATAATGCGGCGATACATAGGCCGATCCAAAGGTTATGCAGCTGTACAGTGCGGAAGATTCCATAATTAATATACTGGTCAGGCATATATCCCGGCCAGGGCAGCCGCAGGGACCACCTCCAGCGCTTGGCGATCGGGTGTCCGGTAATCAGCAGCACCGAACGCGAGATAACATACTGAATCCACAGCATGACCGGTGCCGCTATAATCATGTACAGGATGCTGAACCAGGACAGGAAGATGCTCTCAAGGACCAGGCAGACGAGGGGGAGGGCCATATAAGTCCGCACTAAGGGCGCGGTAATATTAATTTTTCTGATTAGCTTGTATTGATAGAATGTTGCCGCACCTTTGCTATTGGGTTCCATACAGGGAATCCGGACCTCCTCAGAAGTGATCTTGTTATTAATATCGGTCTGTTCGTGCGTTTTGTTAAACTGCCGGGGCCGGAATCACCGATTGGGGAGCTGCCGAATATATATATTTCAGGCTATGAAGGGTTAGGAAAAAACTATGAAAAGGTTTAAAATGATAGAAGGTGTAGCATACTGTTCTTAAAAGAGTCAAGGTGGGATGATTATGGAACAGCAACAGCAAACGGAGACGGCCTGCATCATCTGCGGCCAGGAGAAGGAAGAAGGCATTGTGATTGTCTCACATTTCATCTGTGAGGATTGTGAGAGTGAGATGGTGCATACTGAGGCGGAGGACGCCAAGTACCGGTTTTTCATTGGGCGGATGAAGAAGATTAATCTCCAGAAGCATGCTTAACTCAAGCAGCTGTGTCTTTCAGAGGAATACCTATAAAAAGCGGGTGGTGAATCCGTGCCTTTGTTTCCTGCAAACCTGCAAACCGAAGAATTCTCTTAGCGGCTTCTCTGCCCTGACCGGGTGAGGGAAGCCTTTTTATTATTATAGCATGCTATGGCGGCGAGTTTATTGCAGTTTCACCTGCAGAACAATAGGCGCGGGGGTATATTTGCGTTAAAATAGAAGGGAACTCCAAGGGAAGGACAAACTAATGGACAAGCTACAGCCCGGAAGGGCACCAGTATATGAAATGCTGCAACAATATAGACAGAAGGGTAATATCTCTTATCATGTGCCTGGCCATAAGAATGGCGGGGCTTATCTGAATCCGGAGGATGCCGGGTTCCTGGCGGAAGTGATGCGCTATGATGTTACGGAAATTACCGGGACGGATGATCTTCATCGCCCGGAAGGGGTGATCCGGGAGGCGCAGGAGCTGGCAGCGGACTGTTATGGCGCGGAAGAGAGCTTTCTGCTGGTTGGCGGCAGTACAGCGGGCAATCTGGCGCTGATCCTGACGGTCTGCCCCGAGCCGGGGATGCTGCTGGTGGTGCAGCGCAATGTCCACAAGTCCGTCATCCATGGACTGATGCTGGCCGGCGCACGCGCTGTATTCCTGGAGCCGCAGATAGACCCGGGCAGCGGCCTTGCTGTCGCCCCGTCGCCAGAGACGGTGCAGGCTGCATTAGCCGCCTACCCGGAGGCTGCCGGCGTACTGGTCACCATGCCGAATTACTACGGCATGGGCAGTGACCTTGCGCCCCTCGCGCAGGCCTGCCACACCAGCGGTGTACCGCTGCTGGTGGATGAGGCACACGGGGCGCATTACGGGCAGCACCCGGCGCTTCCGCCCGGGGCGCTGGCCTGCGGCGCGGACGGCGTGGTGCAGTCCACGCATAAGATGCTGACGGCGCTGACAATGGGCGCCATGCTGCACGTGCAGGGCCCATGGCTCGACCGCGCGCTCTTGCGCCAGCGGCTGGCCATGGTGCAGAGCTCCAGCCCATCCTACCCCGTGATGGCTTCGCTCGATCTGGCCCGGCGCCTGCTGCACTGCCAAGGCGCCGCTGCCTTCACGGCGGGGCTCGCCGCCGTGGACATCCTGCGGCGCGGCCTGGCGGCGCTGCCGCGCTTCCAGCTGCTGCAGCCGCCGGCGCAGCAGCAACCCCCAGGCGGCGCTGGCAACGCCGCCGCCGGGAACGTGGCGCCGCCGCTGCGCCCGGCGGCGTACACGGCCCAGGACCCCTTCAAGGCGGTCATCTATGATGCCGCGGGGGTCCTGGGGGGCTTCGAGCTGCAGCGGCTGCTCGAAGCGAGGGGGATCGTGCCGGAGATGAGTGACGACCGGCACGTGGTGCTGGCCTTCAGCCTCGGCTCGAAGGCGGAAGAGGCAGCGGTGCTGCTGGAGGCGCTATGGGATGTTGCAGCGCAGAGTCAGGGTCATCCTGGGAACGCAGCCCAGGAAACATCATATACTAACAGCAGAGGAGGAGCCTCATCCTCCGCCGCCCAACATTCCACGTGGAACAATTTCAGTGTTCCGCAGATTTCGGACCCCGTTGCGTTCTCAACGAAGCCGGTTGCCGCAGGAGAGACAGAGACTATAGCGCTTGAAGCAAGCGCTGGCAGGATGGCGGCAGAGATGGTGATTCCCTATCCGCCAGGCATCCCGCTGCTGTACCCCGGTGAGCCCGTTACTGCGCCTATCCTTGACAGGCTCATTGCCCTGCGCGGAGGCGGGGCCAAGTTCCAGGGCTGTGCTGATCCGGCCTTGCAGCAGATTAAGGTATACCACATTCAGAAGGGCGGAGAAGGATAAGTGAAGCGAGAAGGGTTCTTTATTACTCTGGAGGGAGGGGACGGCTCCGGCAAAACAACGATACTCGGCAGAGTAGCAGCGTATCTGCAGAACCATTCCATGCCCTATATCATTACCCGCGAGCCGGGCGGAATCGAAATTGCCGAGAAAATCCGCTCCATCATCCTGGACCCGGCCCATACGGCAATGGATGCGCGGACGGAGGCCCTGTTATATGCAGCGGCCAGAAGCCAGCATCTGGCCGAGGTGGTTGAGCCGGCACTGGAGCAGGGAATTACGGTGCTCTGTGACCGTTTTGTCGACAGCAGTCTGGTCTATCAGGGCGTGGCCCGGGGGCTTGGCATTGAAGCGGTGCGGGAGATTAACCGCTTTGCCACAGGAGGGAGAATGCCGGACCTTACCTTCTATCTCGATGTTGACCCGGAAGTAGGCCTGTCGCGGATTAACGCCAATCAGAGCCGGGAAGTGAACCGCCTGGATCTGGAGAGTCTTGAATTCCACCGTAAGGTGAAGGCGGGCTATGAACAGGTCATTGCCGCAGAGAAACAGCGGATTGTTGTGCTTGATGCCAACCGGCCGGTTCATATGGTGGAGCAGGAGCTGGTTCAGGTATTGAAGGACAGGATTTTGAAGGATTTTTGAAAGGTTTTGTCTAATATAACGGTAGAGGTATAATGATTAGACACAGACCTGCAGCGCACCCGCTGCTGGCAGCTCTGTGATTCCACAATATGCAGGAGGGGATACGAGATGAATTTGATCATTGCAATTATCCAGGACAAAGACAGCAACCGGCTATCCAGTGAACTGGTAAAGGCGAATTTCCGTGCCACGAAGCTGGCCAGTACAGGCGGATTTCTCCGCGCGGGCAACACTACCTTTCTGATCGGGGTAGATGATATTCAGGTGGAAGCCGTTCTCACCGTTATCCGCAACAGCTGCAAAGTGCGCGAGCAATTGGTCACTCCTGTTACACCGATGAGCGGTACAACCGATTCCTATTTGCCGCTTCCTGTGGAAGTGCAGGTAGGCGGAGCCACCGTATTCGTACTTCCTGTTGAACGGTTCGAGCATTACTGAGCCTAAGGGGCTACAGAGCATAAGGGCGGTAGATATCCTTGAAGATTAACCCGGGCTACAGGCCCCTCAAAAGTGAATTACCGGCTACTGACGCTGAAAGGCGGCCCGTCGAACACAAAAACTTCAACGACGTCTTTCAGCAGCATGGCCAGCAGAAGACCATAGATGAGTTAAACCGCCAGATTAAGGATATCCAGCAGCAGGGCGACCGGTTATCCAAATCGATGACCGTCCGCGAACTGGCGATCTACCGGAACATGATCAAGCGGTTCCTGGAGGAAACGGCCCGCCGCGGTGTCATCCTGAAGGAGACGAAGGGCTGGGACCGCCGGGGGCGCGGCAAGCGCTATAAGCTGCTGGAGGAGATTGATGCCGCACTGCTGAACCTGGCTGATGATCTGCTGGACAGTGAGCAGGGCCGGATTGATCTCCTGGGCAGGGTCGGAGAGATCCGCGGACTGCTGATTAATTTTTCTTTCTGACAGACTTGGAGGAGCATATGTCTTTTGATGAAATATTAGGCCAGGAGGATGCCAAGCGTCTGCTTCAGAATGCTTTGCGCAAGGATGCGGTAAGCCATGCCTATCTGTTCACCGGCCCCGCAGGCAGCGGACAGGTCAAGATGGCGCTTACGTTCGCCAAGGCGATTTTTTGCACAGCGAGCAAGGATGATGCCTGCGGAGAATGCCTGGAATGCCGCAAGGTGGAGCATGGGAACCATCCGGACCTGACGCTGCTTCGCCCTGAGGGGGCAAGCCTCAAGATTGACCAGATTCGTGAACTTCAGCGTGTGTTCTCCTACCGCTCGGAGGGAATTCACCCGAAGGTTTATATTATAGAAGGCGCAGACCTGATGACGGTACAAGCTGCCAACAGTCTGCTCAAATTTCTGGAGGAGCCGCCTGCTCCGGCCGTTGGAATTCTGATTTCGGATAACAGCAGTGCGCTGCTTCCCACCATTCAGTCCAGAACCCAGCGTATCCCGTTCAGCCCGCTTCATCCGGACAGGATGCTCCAGGCGCTGTCAGGCGAAGGAGTCCCGGTGCCGCTGGCCCGGTGTGCGGTATCCCTAAGCGCAGGAATCGACGGATGCAGGGAACTTTTGGCACAGAATTGGTTTGCAGAAATGAGAAATCTAGTGTTACAATTAGCGAAGGAGTCTCTGGGCAAAAGCAGCTCCGCGGTAGCCACCGCAGGGTCTAAGCTGTTCAAGACCGGACTCGGTGAACATTTGGATATTCTTTTCAGCATGTTCCACTTATGGTTCAAAGATATGCTCTACTTCCTGTACCGAAAGCACGAAAGTATCGTTTTCATAGATCAGTTAGACTTTATTTCCAAGGCTGCCCGTCAGCGGAGTACAGAACAATGGGTGGCTTATATGGAATATGCAGCGGAGAGCAAGCGGAAGCTTCGTTCCAATGCCAATGCCCAGCTCTGTCTGGAGCAGTTCTTAATCCGGCTGGAAGGCTAGAGGTGAGGAACCGGGTTAAAGTTGATAAATCCTCAGCACCCTGGAAAGATCGGGTTTAACGGACGAGGAAGGACAAGCATGGATCATCAGGGAAGCAGTCTTGCTTAAGGGTTCCTTTACCGTCAAACAAGGGGGTTAATTTTTGTACAGCGTAGTAGGTGTCCGCTTCAAAAAAGCGGGTAAAATATATTACTTTGATCCGCTTGATTTCCCGATTGAACGCGATCAATGCGTGATTGTCGAGACTGCAAGAGGGGTCGAATACGGTAAGGTTGTCGTTGGCAAAAAAGAGGTGCAGGAAGCTGATGTGGTGCTGCCGCTCAAGAAGGTCATGCGTATTGCCGGTGAAACCGACGCGCGCGTGGTGGAAGAGAACAAAGGTGCCGCCAAGGATGCATTTACCACCTGTTTAAATAAAATCCGCGATCATGGCCTCAAAATGAAGCTCGTGGATGTGGAATTTACGTTTGACCGCAACAAGATTATTTTCTATTTCACGGCCGAGGGCCGCGTCGATTTCCGTGAGCTGGTCAAAGACCTGGCAAGCATATTCCGCACCCGCATTGAGCTCCGGCAGATTGGTGTGCGTGATGAAGCTAAGATGCTGGGCGGACTTGGACCGTGCGGGCGGGTGCTCTGCTGCTCCTCCTGGCTGGGCGACTTTGAACCGGTGTCGATCAAGATGGCGAAGGATCAGAATCTCTCGCTGAACCCGACCAAGATCTCCGGATTATGCGGACGGCTCATGTGTTGCCTGAAATTTGAGCATGATAACTATGAGAGCACGAAGGAAGAAATGCCGGCAGTAGGCAAAATGGTGATAACCTCACTCGGTGACGGCAAGGTTGTCGGAATTAACGCCGGAAGCCGCACCGTTCATGTTCAGTTGTTTGAAGTGGGCAAAGTTAAAGAACTTCCAATGGATGATGTGGTCGTCAAGTAAACCATTATAAGGTTACTTTCGGGGTGGAGACTTGGAGAACAAGAATATATTTGCACACATGCAGGAGATGGAAGCGCAGATTGATGAGATGCGCACCACGCTCGGCGATTGGAAACAGACGGTCAAAGAGCTGATGGAAGCTAATCAGAAGCTTAGTCTGGAGAATGAACAGCTGCGTATTATATTAAAAAGGGAAGCACCTTTGGATAAAGCCGCCCTTTCTGCTGAGGCCGAGGCAATTCTTGCGGCGGAAGGGAAAGAAGAGGTGGTCGGGGAGGGTTATGATAACCTGGCCCGGTTGTATCACGAAGGCTTCCATATCTGCAATGTCTACTTTGGACATCTGCGGACGGAAGGCGACTGTCTGTTCTGCCTTTCTTTTCTTAATAAATGAGGATATCCAGCCGTAGGAGATTGTCGCCTACGGTTTTTTTGAATGTAGAGCAGGCTATGCCACCGAAGGCATACGCATCACCATACGTTGAGGAGAGTACCATGACCCAATCATTTCATAATACATCCGTGCCCATATATGATGCAGAACGGATTGATGATCTGCTGACCCACAATCTGAGAATCATCCAGAGCGATGAAGTGTTCAGCTTCTCTATGGATGCTGTGCTGCTGGCCCGGTTCGCCAGTGTCCCGCCTCGCGGCAGAGTGCTTGATCTTTGTACAGGCAACGGGGTGATTCCTATGCTGCTGACGACGCGGACGAAGGCTGCCATTGAAGCGATTGAAATTCAGCCCCGGCTGGCCGATATGGCCCGGCGCAGTGTGGCGCTTAACGGGCTGGAGGAGAGAATCCAGATTCATGAGGGCGATCTGCGGGAGTTGCATAGCACAGCAGGATATGGCGTATATGATGCGATTACGGTGAATCCCCCGTATATGCCGCTGAACGGAAGCGATTTGAAGCTGAATACCCATCAGGCGATGGCCCGCCATGAAATCGGCTGTACGCTGGAGGAGGTCATTCAGGCCTGTGTACGGCTGGTCCGCACCGGAGGCAAAGTCAGTATGGTGCATAAGCCGCAGCGGCTGGCAGATATTATCAGCCTGATGCGCAAGCACCGGCTGGAGCCGAAGCTGATCCGCTTCGTGCACCCCCGCGCCCATCTTGAGGCCAATATGGTGCTGATCGAGGCCGCGCGGGACGGGAAGCCTGAGGTGCGTTTACAACCTCCGCTAATCGTATATAATGAGGACAATCAATACTGTCCGGAGATTCTGGACATCTATTACGGGAATAAAGAGGATATCCGCCAATGAATATACAATGCCAAAGCAGCTTTCAGAATAATAAGGAGGGAGCGGGGCCGGACGGTTGCGGCAAGCTGTATCTGGTCGCTACGCCAATCGGTAATCTGGAGGATATGACGTACCGGGCTGTCCGCATGTTGAAGGAATGTGACATCATTGCTGCAGAGGACACCAGACAGACACGCAAGCTACTGAGCCATTTCGAGATTACGCCGTCTCTGCTGTTCAGTTACCATGAGCATAATAAGGCAGCCAGCGGGCCTGAGCTGATACGCTATATAATAGAAGGTAAAAATCTGGCATTGGTCAGCGACGCCGGCCTTCCGGCGATTTCCGACCCTGGCGCCGATCTCGTCGTGCTGGCGGTCAGCCACGGGATTCCGGTCATTCCGGTGCCTGGAGCGAACGCCGCATTATCGGCTCTGATTGCCTCCGGCCTGCCTACCGCCAGCTTCACCTTCGTAGGCTTCCTGCCCCGTGAGCGCAAGGACATCCGTACCGTTCTGGCATCTCTGCGTTCAGCCCAGGGTACTTTACTGTTCTATGAGTCACCGCACCGCGTGGCCAAGACGCTGGCTCATCTGCTGGAGGCCTTCGGCAACCGCCGGGTCACGCTGGCCCGTGAGCTGACGAAGCGTTATGAAGAGTTCCTGCGCGGAACCCTTGAGGAGTGCCTGAGCTGGCTGGAGGATCATCCCCCTCTCGGAGAATATGTCATTGTCCTAGAAGGAGAGAGCAAGGAAGAAGCAGAGCTGGCCGAATCCTCCTGGTGGAGGGAGCTTGAGGTGGAGGCGCATGTCGCCCACTACGAAGCTTCAGGGGTAACACGTAAAGAGGCTATGAAAAAAGCGGCGTCCGACCGCGGCTTGTCTAAGAGGGATATCTATAACGCCCTGCTTGAGCGGGAATAGAGTAGTACTTTGGAAAAAGAAATACTTAAAGGATATAACTGGTTGTAAATTGTTGAAATTTATTTATATAATAGGTAACAGGCGGATGGGATTAAATAACTAAAAGAAGCACTCTTATCCAAATCCTCCATGGTGTGATGTTCCAACTATATAAAATTAATCCTTTGCCACTATAACTCCTGTCATGGTCGGCGAAGCCGCCATAAGGGTCTTATCATGGCCGGCGAAGCCGCCATAACGCGTAGCCGCCAGAGAGGCAACAGGCCTCTGGCGCCCCCCTCGCGAGTAAGGCCCTGAGGACGTACCGTTAGGGAGTCCGAGAAGGGCCGGTCTAGCGCCAAACCTTGCTTCCTTCCGCGCCAGCTGCAGGGGTCCGCCGAGCTTCCAGGTGTCCAGAGGGCAGGTGCCCTTTGGGGCCCTCCCCGTGGGGAGGGTTTGGGAGGGGAACCAGGGGGGAACCAGGGCAAAAAAAATACCTCCCGCACAAGCAGGAGGCCAAGGAGATATAAAAAGGTTAGAATTAACAATTGGATTAGTTCCTATTATACCCTATTTATCTTAGTTTGTCACAGGGGTAGGGATAGTAGAAATACATTCATGGCAAACAATTTTACCTTTGAAGTAAGTTACATTCTCAGCATTGCCGCAGAAGATGCAAGCCGGCTCGTATTTCTTAAGCATGATCCGCTCACCGTCCACGTAAATTTCGAGCGCATCTTTTTCTCCAATGCCAAGGGTGCGACGCAATTCAATCGGAATAACGACCCGTCCAAGCTCGTCTACCTTACGTACAATTCCTGTTGATTTCATCATTACAATCGTTGCTCCTCTCAATTTTCAAAAGCGTCATTATTCGACATTCTTCACTGTTTTATGATATTTATAATACCAACCATTCCCAAAACAGTCAACCTTTTTTGAGGTTAATTTTACGGAATCTTTTGCGGGAACATTTATTCCGCTGCGGAATAGGGAATTTCAATAAAAAATGCAGTTGAGGGTTTTTGTCGATTTGTCAGTACAATAATCGTCAACTTTCGACATTATATGACACTATGTCTTATAAAACAAGAAAAGGAGTTGAGCTCATGAGGCAGCCTTTGTCTGAAGAGAAGGTATTTAAGGACCCGGTTCACAACTATATTCACGTGCAGGACACAATTATCTGGAGACTGATTAATACCCCGGAGTTCCAGCGCCTGCGGCGCATAAGGCAGCTTGGTACCTCTTATCTGACCTTCCATGGCGCAGAGCACAGCCGGTTCTCCCATTCCCTGGGCGTATATGAGATTACCCGCAGAATCATCTCCCAGTTTGAACGGAGCGGCTATAAAGACTGGATGCCTGAGGAGAGACTGCTTACGCTGTGTGCCGCGCTGCTGCACGATCTGGGACATGGCCCGTTCTCCCATTCTATAGAAGAAGCTTTTGAGATGGATCATGAGGACTGGACCCGCCGGATTATTCTGGAGGATACTGAAATTACCGCCATCCTGCGCGATGTGGCCGATGATTTTCCGGCGAAGGTGGCTTCTGTTATCGCCAAAACCTATGAACATGAAATTGTTGTCAATTTGGTGTCGGGGCCGCTCGATGCAGACCGGATGGATTATCTGCTGCGGGACGCGTATTATACAGGGGTGAACTACGGGACGATTGACATCGACCGGATTCTGCGGATGCTGCGTCCGTATGACGGCCGGGTGGTGGTCAAAGAATCAGGAATGCATGCCATTGAGGATTATCTGATGTCCCGTTATCAGATGTACTGGCAGGTGTACTTTCACCCGGTAACCCGCAGCTCGGAGATTATTCTCCGGCAGATCCTCCGCAGGGCCAAGGAGCTGGTGCTGGAGGGACATGCCTTCCGGTTCATGATTGAGCCCTTAAGCGACCTGTTCAGCGGAGAGGTGTCGGTGGCCCAGTACCTGTTGCTCGATGAGGCGCTGATGCAGACGGCCTTCATGCAGTGGACGCTGGAGGAGGACCCGGTGCTGAGCGATCTGTGCAGCCGGTTTATTCACCGCAGGCTGTATAAATATGTAGAGATGGAGCATCTCGATTCGGGGACGATTGAGGAGATCCGCCGCAGCTTCGCAGCAGCCGGACTGCGCGCCGATTATGATCTGGAGATTGATTATCCCACGGATCTTCCTTATGATGTGTTCCGTCCGGGCGACGGATTCGACAGCAAACAGATTCTGCTGCTGGACTGGCAGGAGCGGCTGCGGGAGATCTCCGAGGTCTCGGATATTGTCCGCTCGATCAGCGGGATACACCGCGGCAGATATCACCTGTATTTTCCCCAGGATAAAGTACAGAAAGCCCTTCCGCAGCTGCCGGCAACGATATCAGAAATCTTCGCCAGGTAAACGCTTAAACTTAATCTATACTATAGAAACTCGGGCAGAAAGGATGTTCATAAAATGCAGTTATTCGACACACATACCCACCTGGATGCGCCGCAATTCGACGAAGACCGCGAAGAGGTAATCGCCCGGGCGCTGGCCTCCGGAGTCAGCAAAATGATCAACATTGGCTTCAACCGGGAGACGATTCCGACCACGATGCAGCTCGCAGAGCAATATGATTATATTTATGCAGCGGTGGGCTGGCATCCCCAGGATGCGGTCAGTATGAAGGACGGGGACCTGGAATGGATCGCTTCCCTGTGCGCCCATCCCAAGGTCGTTGCCATCGGTGAGATCGGGCTGGATTACTACTGGGATACCTCCCCGAAGGACGTGCAGCATGACGTATTCCGCAAGCAGATCGGCCTGGCGCGTGAGCTGAACATGCCAATCAGTATTCACAACCGCGATGCTCATGAGGATGTTGTCCGCATACTACGCGAGGAAAAAGCGAATGAGGTGGGAGGCGTGATGCATTCCTTCTCCGGGAGCTGGGAGACTGCCAAGATGTGTCTGGATCTGGGCTTCCATCTGTCCTTCGGGGGACCGATTACATTCAAGAACGCCAGGGTGCCCAAAGAGGTGCTTGCCCAGACTCCGCTGGACCGGCTTCTGATCGAAACGGACTCGCCATACCTGACACCGCACCCGTTCCGGGGTAAGCGAAATGAGTCCGCTCATGTGAGATTGGTAGCCGAGGCAGCTGCGGAAATAAAAGGCTTGGAATTACAGGAATTGGCTGAAATTACGTATGCGAACGCACTGGAACGATTTGGGATTGTCTGAAAAAGCGAGTAAAAGCGGTCAAAAATGAAGTATAGCCGATATATTAAACTTTTTTGATCGAAAAACAGCTGAATATTACAATATTTTAATGATTTTTTTACGTAAACGTGGTTGAATCGTCCTTTACAACATGCATCAAAACAGGATATCATCTTTTCAGTGCAGTGAGCTGTTGTTACAGTGACAGCCACTTATTCATGGATCGTCTCGCTTAATCTCCGTATGGAGAACGGGGGAACCGATAATTAATCTGCCGCATGAACGTACCTAGCACAGCACAGAATTGCCGCAGACAATTATTTGATTTCTTCACGTGGTCTTTGGGGTGAATTTAAGGGCAACCGCCGTGAGCGGGTGACCTGAGATAGGGCATCTCTCTTATGCCCGAACCCGACAGCTAACCCCGTAAGCGTAAGTAAGAGAGGAAACCTCGTGCAGAGCCGCCTGTATTCGACACCGGAGAAGCCACGAAAGAGTCCTCTATGAACTCTTTCTAGGCTTTTTTTGTTTTGAATAATGCGGAGACTCCAGGCATACTGTTGTATAACAGAGCTATGGGGTCACCATGCCGAGAGGCGATCCATGAGCAGGAGACGCTGAAGCAATGCGGGCGTATCCTGTTGTAATCTCAAACCTAGTTTCGTCAGAAGTGATTCAGTCACCTTGATATACTTAGACGACGGGGCTATGTAAGGAGGATGGAGAGAGTGGGCGTATTCCAACCTGAGGTATCCCATGATTCGCAATCATCCAGCAGGTCTTTCGCATTACGTTGGAAGCAGTTTAATCCCCGTGTATTATTGCTTGCCGGCGTGACATCTATTGTGATCGCACTGTTCATTCTGCTGTACGTACACAGTCAGAGCAAGAAGGAAATCACACTAGTGATAGACGGACAGGTACAGACTCTGGAGACGCGCGAGGCGCTGCTCAGTGATGTGCTGGCCAAAGAACAGATTTCGCTCCAGGCGCATGATAAAGTATCATTTGCCCTTAGTGATGAGATAAAGGACGGCGACCGAGTCGTAATTAACACCGCGCAGAGGTTCATCCTTACGGTGGACGGCAAGACAAAAGTATTGTTCACGACCGAGGATACCATTGGTCAGGCAATCGGCAAACTGGGCTACAGCCTGGAAGGCTTAGACAAGATTTACCCTTCGATAGACACCGCAGTATCTGCCGACATGAAAGTCAAGATTGTCCGGGTTAACAAGCAAGTCGTCCAACGGACTACGAATTTGCCTTTCCGGGTAATTAAGACAGCAGACCCCTCATTAACCAAGGGAACCGTTCGAGTGGCACAGGCAGGCAAGCCGGGCGTTATGATCCAGCACATCGAGAAGATCTATCATGATGGCGAGCTGGCATCCATGCGCATGATCGGCAAGGAGGTACACACAGTCACCAAAGATAAAGTGATTGCGGTGGGAACCAAACCTCTTCCGAAGCCTGTAGTCGTTGCTGCCAAAACTTCCAAATCTACAGTAGCCTCCAAAACATCCAAAGTTAGCGCTAAGGCGAACAATGTAACCAGCAAGGCTGGCGTAAATTTTGAATATAAGCGTATGATCAAAAATGTATCGATGACGGCATATTCCTCACAGGAGCCGGGTATCGGCACACGTACTGCGTCCGGCACACGCGTGACCGAAGGACGTACGATTGCGGTTGATCCGAATGTAATACCGATTGGCTGGTGGGTGTACATTGAAGGATTAGGGTTTCGCCGAGCAGAGGATACCGGCGGTGCCATCAAAGGCAACAAGGTGGATGTCTATTACGATTCACTGAGCCATGCGCGTAATTTCGGCCGGAAGTCACGGACCCTCTATGTCATCGGACCAGTGAAGCCGGAGCTGGATTAGCGCGGGACTTTTGCAAATTAGCGGTTTATAGGATATAGTGAGGGAAGCACTATCGAAACTTGAGAGCTGCCGCTCATCACTTATACATTCTTTAGCCAAAAAGAAGGGGAGCGAATCCTCTTCTTTTTGCGTTCTGAAGTAAGGAGTCAACCTATCGATGATCAAGGAATTAATTGTTGTGGAAGGCAAAAGCGACACCGTGGCCGTTAAGCGTGCAGTCGAGGCCGATACCATTGAAACCGGCGGCTCCGCCGTAGACCGGAAGGTCATTGCCAAGATTGCGCTGGCTATGGAGCGCAGGGGCGTCATCATTCTGACCGACCCTGACCATGCCGGAGAGCGTATCCGCAAAATCGTCTCCTCCAAGGTGCCGGGCTGCAAGCACGCCTTCATCCCGGAGAAGGATGCGACCCGCAAGGGGGATATCGGCGTGGAGAACGCTTCGCCTGAAGCGATCCGTCATGCGCTGGAGCATGTCCATACTTCCTTTGAGGGCGCTCCGGCCGTGATCGGAATGGACGAGCTTATGGCTGCCGGGCTGATGGTGCATCCCCGTGCGGCCGAGCGGAGAATGCAGCTTGGCAATCTGCTGGGCATCGGATATTGCAACGGCAAGCAGCTGTACAAACGTCTGGCGATGTTCAGCATCTCGCGCGAGGAATTCGCGCGGGCACTCGCCCAAATTGACGAGGGAGGCATCACTTTATGAGTGGCATTGACCATATTTCATCTCCGACCCGAACCAAAGCGATCATTGCGCGCTACGGCTTCTCGTTCAAAAAAAGCCTCGGCCAGAACTTCCTGATCGATCAGAATATTCTGGAGAAAATTGTGGATGCAGCCGGCCTGGATAAGGCAGCGGGTGCACTTGAGATCGGACCGGGGATCGGCGCTCTGACCGAAAAACTGGCGATGACAGCCGGAGCCGTGACAGCGGTGGAGATCGACCGCAGGCTGATTCCGATCCTGAGGGATGTATTGTCTCCTTACCCCCATGTGAAGATCCGTAACGACGATGTGCTGCAGGTGAATCTGCAGGAGCTGTTCGCGGAGGATTTCGCCGGCAGGGACCGGGTCAGCGTTGTGGCGAATCTGCCGTATTATGTGACAACCCCGATTCTGATGAAGCTGCTGGAAGAGAAGCTTCCGCTGGAGCATATCGTGGTCATGATCCAGAAGGAGGTTGCCGAGCGCATGGCGGCCGCGCCGGGCGGCAAGGAGTACGGAAGCCTCAGCATTGCCGTGCAGTACTACAGCGAGCCTGAGCTGGTCTGCATTGTGCCCCGCACGGTCTTCATACCCCAGCCGAACGTCGAATCGGCGGTAATCCGTCTGAAGGTCAGAGAACGTCCTCCGGTTGAGGTAGCGGATGAGCAGCATTTCTTCGGCGTCGTCCAGGCTGCCTTCACCCAGCGGCGCAAGACGATTGCGAACAATCTCAAAGCCCGCTTCTTCCCCGGAGAGGGGCGGGAGCGGCTGGAGGCCCTCCTGGCTGAAGCCGGCATTGAACCGTCCCGCCGCGGCGAGACGCTGAGCATTGAGGAGTATGCCCGCCTTAGTGCGGTGCTGCTGGCTGCCGGAATATCATAAATCCCCCCGGAGGATGAACCAACCGGGGCCTTTGCCCATACCATGGGGTAGAGGTGGTGTTGTAATGAATATAGGAGACTTGGTCATCCGTAAATCCTATGGCGGCGATGTGACCTTCCGGGTAGACAATATATTGCAGAATCGGGCAGTCATCAAAGGAACGGAGTTCCGTCTGCTGGCGGATTCACCGCTGGAGGATCTGGTGCAGGTGCCGCCGACGCGGGTCAGCGAGCGGGGGCAGCAGGCGCAGATCAAAGCGAATGAATCGCTCAGCTGGCTGCGCAAAGACCGGCTGGAGCAGAGCCAGCGCAGCGGGGAGAGTGTAGCCGGGGCCACCGGTTCATGGTCTCCGTCTCCGAAGGAACCCGCATACTTTGAAGTACCGGGCAAGGTGCTGCATCTGGACGGGGATGCACTGTATCTCAAGAAGAGCCTGAGCCTATACGAGCAGCTGCGAATTCCGGCGGAAGGCCATCATGTCCATGAATCCAAAATGGCGGAGACGCTGTTCCGTCTGCTGCCGCGGGTACGTCCGGATATCGTCGTCATTACCGGCCATGATGGAGTGCTGAAGCAGCAGCAGAATTATGATCTCTACAGCCTGAGCAGCTATAAGAATTCACAGAATTTCGTGGCCGCTATCCGGGTGGCCCGCGAGTATGAACGTAATTTCGATGCGCTGACGATTGTGGCCGGAGCCTGCCAGTCCCATTTCGAGGCGCTGCTTGGAAACGGCGCGAACTTCGCCAGTTCACCGGGCCGCATCCTCATTCATGCCCTTGATCCCGTCTATGTGGCCGCCAAAGCCTCGTTCACCTCTATCCGTGATACGGTGAATCTGGGCGATGTTCTCAACCATACGATCAGCGGGAACCAGGGAATGGGCGGAATTGAGACCCGCGGCAGCTTCCGCATCGGGATGCCGAAGCTGAATAACCTGGCCACACTGAAGGTGGCACCATCCATAATGTAACAACGCCTGAAGGCGGACCGGGATATGCCTAAGTGCATATCCTTTTTCATGTTCTTTTTTGAAGACAGCTATTCTGAATAAGAGAGTAGAGTGCCGTGGCAAGAATACTGCTAACAAGGTGTTTATGCCGGGATCATCAATGTCTAAAAAAATTCCGTTGACAATGAATTTATCATCCACTATAATTATTTATTTAATTTGACATTGATGTTTGGAAGCTGTATAATGGACAAGAAAAGAGGTGGTCGTCAGGAATGGCTAATAACGCGCTGTTGGAAATCAAACGCAGTCTCGAAGCTCACGTCGGTCACAAGATTACACTACGGGCTAACGGGGGCCGTCGGAAGACGGTTGAACGTACCGGTGTCCTGGAAGAAACGTACCCTTCTGTTTTTATTGTCAAACTTGATCAGGAGCAGCAGAGCTTCAAGCGTGTCTCCTATAGCTATGCGGATATACTTACTGAATCTGTGGAAATCACAGTTAACGAAGACGATGGGCAGATGCGGATTATGTATGTCAAAGCTTAGCGTCACGGACAGTTCCCCGGCAGGGGGGCTGTTTTTTTTTGAATTTACACGTTGTGGGGTGGCTGCATGACATTTGCCCCTTAGCCGCATACTACAAAGGCAGTACATTCATCATCCACTAGCACAAAGGGAGGAATCCGAATGAGCCGCAGAAGACGGGGTATGATGTCGGAGGAATTGAAGACGGAGCTGGCGAAGGAGCTTGGATTCTACGGGACCGTGGAACGGGAGGGCTGGGGCGGGATCCGGGCGGTTGACGCCGGGAATATGGTGAAGCGGGCGATTCAGCTGGCTGAACAGGCGGCCGCACGCAAATCGTAGGCTGCCGGGGAAGAGGACGTTCATGCATTCGGGTATCGCCTGCGGGCGGTGCCTTTTTTGCAATGAAGTGAAATGGATAGGTTCCGGGGGATATAATGGACTTCACTGCAAGTTTCTCATATAATATGTTAAGTTGTTTTTACGGGAAAAGCGAGGGTGGGTGAACGCCTTGAAAATGTATGAGAAAGCGCCGGCCAAAATAAATCTGATGCTCGATGTGCTGCATAAGCGTGCTGACGGATTTCATGAAGTCGAAATGATTATGACTATGGTTGATCTGGCTGACCGTCTGGAGCTGTCGGAGCTGAAACGGGATTCCATTATTATCTCTAGCCAGGCCGGATATATTCCGCTGGACGAGAAGAATCTGGCGTTCCAGGCCGCTAGGCTGATTAAGGACCGGTATAACGTAAGAAGCGGTGTACATATCCATCTGGACAAAAGAATTCCCGTGGCTGCCGGGCTGGCCGGCGGCAGCAGTGATGCCGCGGCTACGCTGCGCGGCCTGAACCGGCTCTGGCGTCTCGGCATTCCGGCGCAGGAGCTGCAGGAGCTGGGCGCCGAGCTGGGCTCAGATGTCCCGTTCTGCGTCACTGGAGGCACTGCCCTGGCTACAGGCAGGGGGGAGAAGCTGACGCCGATCCAGAATCCGCCGCAGTGCTGGGTTATCCTGGCCAAGCCGCCGATTAATGTATCGACGGCAGAGGTGTACGGCCGCGTGCGTGCCAATCAGATCGCGGTGCACCCGTCGGCGCTCCGGATGCGGCAGGCCCTTGAGGCCGGTGATTTCGCGGCTGTCTGTGCGGGCCTGGGGAATGTGCTGGAGGACGTAACGCTGAAGCTGCATCCTGAAGTGCAGCAGCTCAAGGAAGCAATGGAGAAGCTGGGGGCTGACGGAGTGCTGATGTCGGGCAGCGGTCCGACGGTCTTCGGCCTTGTCTCCAGGCAGTCGAAGGTAGCCAGAATCTATAACGGACTGCGCGGGTTCTGCAAGGAGGTCTATGCTGTGCGTTCGCTGAGCTAGCGGATTTCAGCGCAGAACCGTTTTCACTTGTATAAATCCGTACAATAATGATATTATTCATTATAAATATTCGGTTTTGTATAAAGTGAATTTAAGAATCAAGCATTAACGTTATTCTTAAATTCAGCTTATATGGCGAGGAGCATTCCGTGAAGAAACTTAAACGAAGCCAGCGGCTGGTTGATATGACCCAATTTCTGCTGGAGAAGCCGCATGACCTGCTGCCGCTGTCCACTTTTGCAGAGCGGTACGGGGCAGCGAAATCATCGGTCAGCGAGGATCTGGCCATTATAAAAGAGGTATTTGAAGGCGAAGGCGTAGGCGAGCTGCAGACGCTCGCAGGCGCGGCAGGCGGGGTAAGGTATATTCCGCAGATGCCGATGGATATGGCCCTGGCCTTCGTGAACCGGCTGTGCGGACAGCTTGAACAGAGTGACCGGATTCTGCCGGGCGGCTATCTGTACATGTCGGATCTGCTGGGCCTCCCATCGCTGATGGAGCAGGCCGGCAAGCTTATAGCCACCGCCTTCTACGGTGTGGAGATTGATGTCGTGATGACCGTGGAGACCAAGGGCATTCCGCTGGCCTATGCGACGGCTGCCCAGCTGGGGCTGCCAGTCGTTCTGGTGCGCCGCGACCATCAGGTAACGGAAGGATCGGCGGTAAGCATTAACTACGTATCGGGGTCGCACAAGAGCATTCATACGATGTCGCTCTCCAGAAGGGCGCTGCGCGAGAAGTCCCGGGTGCTGATTGTGGATGACTTCATGAAGGCAGGCGGCACGGTGCGGGGCATGGTCGATCTGCTGGAGGAGTTCAATGCCGAGGTGGCGGGCGTAGGGGTCCTGGTAGAATCCGGTGCCGTAGAGAAGGAAGAGCGCCTGCTGCATGATTATGTCTCATTGGTTAAGCTCACTGAGGTGGACTCCAAGGTACGGCGGATTTCGGCACTGCCGGGCAATTATTTCTCCTCTTGAACAGGCGGCGATTCCCATTTCAAGAATCCGTGTATAATGTCGAAACGGTGAGGATTTTTAAGATAAGTGCACGAAATCTGTCGAAAACGAAGATTCGGCAAAAATATTCTTCATTATCAGGCATTATTTGGAATCAAAAAGAAGGAATTCGCTTTGCTGTGTGGAATTATACACCAAGTCTCTGATGGAAAAAGGTGGTGAACACACATATGCAAATTACGGATGTCAGACTCCGCCGCGTCAACTCTGAGGGGAGAATGAAAGCAATTGCATCCATTACAATCGATAACGAGTTTGTTGTTCATGACATACGCGTCATCGACGGGAATAACGGGATGTTTGTTGCGATGCCCAGCAAGCGTACACCTGACGGTGAATTCCGCGATATCGCACACCCGATCTCTTCGGGAACGCGCGAGAAGATTCAATCTGCGGTACTGGCCGAGTACGAACGAGCCGCTACGGAAGAAGAGGAAGTTATTGAAGAGGGAGCATAAGCGTAAGCGCTGACTCTCCAGAATTGCTGCCTCCCCAAGGGCGGCGACAGGCCATACCTTCTGGTATGTTTCGGGGTCCCCGCAAGTACCCGGGTCAGCCTCGGAGCCAAAGCCTCACTTTTGTGGGGTGATTTTATTGGGGTTCGAAGAAAAGGGAACCATGCAGGCATGGTTCTCTTTTCTTTTTGCGCGGAATGAGATATATTCAGTAGTGAGTTCAAGAAGTAGGAGGTTGGCATTCTTGAAAAGAATGGCTGTTGTTCTTGCTGCAGGCCAAGGCAAGCGCATGAAATCAAAATTATACAAGGTACTGCACCCTGTCTGCGGGAAGCCTATGGTAGGGCATGTGCTGGATACGGTGAAGGCTACCGGCAGTGAGCGTACCGTTGTTGTCGTAGGGCACGGGGCAGAGAAGGTTAAAGCCTATCTCGGCCAGTCTGCCGAATATGTGCTGCAGGAAACACAGCTCGGTACAGGTCATGCCGTCAAGCAGGCCAAGGGGCTTCTGGGCAGTGAGGAAGGAACGACGGTTGTGATCTGCGGAGATACGCCGCTGGTGACAGCTGAGACTCTGGAAGGCTTAATGGCTCTGCATGAGTCGCAGAACGCTGCCGCTACGGTCCTGACAGCGGTGATGGAGCAGCCTGCCGGTTACGGACGGATTATCCGAGGAGAAGATGGCGGTGTGCTCAGAATCGTGGAGCAAAAGGACTGTTCGGAGGAAGAAGCGGCGGTTCATGAGATTAATACAGGCACCTATTGCTTTGATAACGCCAAGCTCTTTGCTGCACTTGAGAAGGTAACCAATAACAATAACCAGCAGGAATATTATCTGCCTGATGTTATCGGGATTCTCCGGGAACAAGGGGATATCGTACTTGGTTATCAGACGAATGATGTAACGGAATCTATCGGTGTGAATGACCGTCTGGCATTGTCGGAAGCGGAAGGCTACATGCGCGAGCGTATCAACCGCAGACATATGCTTGGCGGAGTAACTATAATTGATCCGGCCTCCACCTATATTGGAGCAGAGGTCATCATCGGGACAGATACAGTGCTCTATCCGGGCACGGTACTGAAGGGCAAGACCGTCATCGGTGAGGATTGCGTTATCGGACCCGCCAGCGAAATTGAAGACTGCGTGA
Organism: Paenibacillus piscarius; assembly: GCF_022234545.1. Taxonomy (GTDB): domain Bacteria; phylum Bacillota; class Bacilli; order Paenibacillales; family Paenibacillaceae; genus Paenibacillus_AQ; species Paenibacillus_AQ piscarius. Next base: position 40,258 of record NZ_JAIEUI010000032.1, on the reverse strand, counting down.
TTAAGGACGGGGCTGCGGTGAAGCAGTCGGTACTGAATCAGGCTCAGGTCGGCACACGGGCTACCGTTGGGCCTTTTGCATATTTGCGCCCGGGTACGGTGTTGGGCCAGGAGGTTAAGATCGGCGACTTCGTGGAGGTCAAGAATGCGACGATCGGCGACGGCTCCAAGGTCTCCCATTTAAGCTACGTCGGTGATGCCGAGGTCGGCAGGAACGTCAATATCGGCTGCGGCGCGATCACTGTGAACTATGACGGCTACAATAAGTCGAAGACGGAGATCGGTGACGATGCCTTTATCGGCAGCAACGTGAATCTGGTCGCTCCGGTTACAGTGGGCCGGGGGGCATTTGTTGTCGCAGGCTCAACCATTACGCGTTCCGTTTCAGCGGATGATCTGGCGATTGCCAGAGTTAGGCAGGAGAATAAGCCGGGCTATGCGGAGAAGATCCGCGCCCGCGCCAAAGCTAAGAAAGACCAGCATAGTCCATCGTAAGAGGTTCAGGCCATAAGCGCCGGACGGACATCTTACACATCCGCGCCGGCGCTGTTTGAATGTTAAATTCCGTCACGGAGGGTTTATATTTTATGACTTATTGTGATTCCAAACTCAAGATTTTCACTTGCAACTCCAATCCCAAGCTGGCCAGCCAGATCGCCGATTATATCGGCATTCCGATGGGCGAGTCCCATACCACCAGCTTCAGTGACGGAGAGATTCAGGTCAAGCTGTCGGAGAGCGTCCGGGGCTGTCATGTCTACATCGTACAGTCCACCTGCGGTCCGGTGAATGACAATCTGATGGAGCTTCTGGTCATGGTGGACGCGCTGAAGCGTGCCTCTGCGAAGAGCATCAACGTTGTCATTCCGTACTACGGGTATGCCCGTCAAGACCGTAAGGCCCGTTCCCGCGATCCGATTACGGCCAAGCTGGTAGCGAACCTGATCGAAAAAGCAGGTGCACACCGTGTCATTACAATGGACCTTCATGCGATGCAGATTCAAGGCTTCTTCGATATCCCGGTCGATCATCTGCTGGGTGTTCCGATTCTGGCCCAATACTTCCGTTCCAAGCAGATCCAGAACCCGGTGGTTGTATCTCCGGACCATGGCGGCGTGGTGCGCGCCAGAAAGCTCGCCGACTTCCTCAATGCTCCGCTGGCGATTATCGACAAGCGGCGCCCTGAGCCTAATGTCAGCGAAGTGATGAACATCATCGGGAACATCGAAGGCAAAACAGCGATTCTGATCGATGATATTATCGATACAGCCGGCACGATTGTGCTGGGAGCTAATGCTCTGATGGAGGGTGGCGTGAAGGAAGTCTACGCGTGCTGTACCCATCCTGTCTTGTCCGGTCCTGCACATGAACGTCTGGAGAACTCTCCAATCAAGGAAATTATCGTGACGGATACCATTCCGATCCGCAGCAGCAATCCGACAAGCAAGCTCAAGGTGCTGTCTGTTGCCCCGCTGATGGGTGAAGCCATCATCCGGGTGCATGAGGAGCTGTCGATCAGCAAGCTGTTCGAAATCGAATAGACTGCGCTAAATAGTAAAAGGGTTACACCTTTCCTATATGGAAGATGTAACCCTTGTCGGCGTGATGCGAAGAGCGGGGCTTCCACTCAGCGCAGAAGCCTTAGTAACCCGGGCGGGAGATGAAGGTGAAGAGGCTGCGGTTGTACAGCGTCCCCTGCAGCTCTACGAAGCCTTCGTCTACGGCTGTAATCACACCGATGTCTACGTGCGCGTTCCCCCTATAGACTTCAACAGGCACAGCATTGAGAATATGGTACTGGAAATGGCGCTGTAATGTTAGAATATCGCCCTGATGTGGCATTGTCATCACCTGTCTCCGGAGAATACACTTATTGTACCAAAAACGGAACTCTTCTGCTGAAAGTACCGGATGGAAAGGATAAACCTTAATTATGAAATGGATTGTTGGACTCGGGAATCCCGGACCGCAATACGCGAAGACCCGGCATAATGTCGGCTTCATGGCGCTTGATCAGCTTGCGGCCAGGAATGGCATCACCTTCAACCAGAATAAATGCAAATCGGTGATCGGCGAAGGCGTCATCAGCGGCATCAAGACGGTACTGATTAAACCGATGACCTTCATGAATCTGTCCGGTGAAGCCGTCCGGGCGTATATGGATTATTATAAGGTACAGCTTGAGGATATGATCGTGGTCTATGACGATCTGGATACCGAGCTGGGCAAAATCCGGCTGCGCTATCAGGGCAGTGCCGGCGGGCATAACGGAATTAAGTCAATTATCCAGCATACCGGCACCCAGACCTTCAACCGGGTGCGTATGGGCATCTCCCGGCCGGAGCCGGGCTTTGCCATCGTTGACTATGTGCTGTCCACCTTCCCTAAGAAGGATGGGGCAAGGCTTGAGAGCATGATTACGGATACCTGTGATGCTGTCGAATTCAGTCTGCAGCATACTTTTGAACAGACCATGGCCAAATTCAACGGATAAACCCAAGGCAAAGGGTTCAGGCACTTCAGGCTAAAGCAATCCCGGGCGGGGCATACTGAAGGTATATACTATCTTCGGGAGGCATATAGATGGCAATACACTATGTATGCAGGCACTGCAGGACATTCCTGGGAAGCATTGGCAGAAGTGATATTACAGAGATGCAGCTGGGGCTGCATTCCTTGACCCCTGCGGAGCGCAGAGATATAATAGCGTATGATTCAGAAGGCGAGATTACGGTGAAGGTGACCTGCGATTATTGCAAGCAGGCGCTGGAGTACAATCCCGAGCTCAGCCTCCTGGCCAGTCCGCTTCAGTAAGGTGGAAGCGCCTGTCTCTATCGTTATCCGCAAGCCTTGGCTTTATCGCTGAGGCTTGTTTTCGATTCTAATTATAACGGGTGTCAGCGGCTCTGCCGCTGTCCGCCTGTTCAGTAAGAGAGGTGCACCTGTTGTTACAAGGTCTTATAGAAGCTTTTTCCAAGGATTCTGATTTCCAGTCGGTCACCAGCGGTCTGGCTGCAGGCATGAAGGAACAGCTCATCTCCGGCTTATCCGGCTCGGCCAGACAGATTATGCTGGCTGCGCTGCATGAACAGACCGGCCGGCCGCTGCTCGTTGTAACCCACAATATGTTCTCCGCCCAGAAGATGGCTGATGATTTGCAGGAAGCGCTTTCCCCGGACCGGGTGCTGCTCTATCCGGCCAATGAGCTGGTGGCTGCCGAAGCGGCGGTCTCCAGTCCTGAGACGCTGGCGCAGCGGATTGATGTGCTGACCAGATGTGCCCAGGGCTTCCGCGGCATCGTAGTCGTTCCTTATTCCGGTGTACGGAGGCTGCTGCCTGCCCCCCATGTAATGGCGGAGGCTCAGCTGACTGTGTCACAGGACAGCACGCTTGTGCTGGATGACTTCCTCCTCTCGATGATAGAGATGGGGTACGAGCGGGTGGAGCGGGTGGAGAACCGCGGCGAGCTTAGCGTGCGCGGGGGAATCATCGACTTCTATCCTATGACGTCTCCGCTGGCTTACCGGGTGGAGCTGTTTGATGATGAGGTAGATTCGATCCGTACGTTCGATCCGATGGATCAGCGCTCGATTGATAAGGTCCACAGTGTGAAGATTACACCGGCCAAGGAGATTATCGCCGATCAGCTGCGCCAGGATGCGGCTTCTTCCGCTGCGTCTGCCATGCTGGAGCGGCAGCTGGAGAAGATGACGGACCGCCAGGCCAAGCAGCGCCTGCGCGAGGAGCTCGGCCGTGAGCTGGAGATGCTGCGCCAAGGCACTTATTTCCCCGAGGTCTATAAATATATCAGCCTGCTGTATCCGGAACGCACCCATCTGTATGACTACATGGCACAGGATACGGTACTGGTGCTGGATGAGCCGGCAAGACTGCTGGAGACAGCTAAGCAGCTGGAGCGCGATGAGTCGGAGTGGAATCTGCATCTGCTCCAGAACGGCAAGAACCTGCCTGAGCTTCATCTCTCTGTCGAAGGCGATGCTATTATGTATAGCCGGCCGTTCCAGAGCTTGTTCATGTCGACCTTCCTGCGTCAGGTTCCGCATATTCAGCCGCAGAATATCTTAGGCTTCATCAGCCGGGGAATGCAGGATTTCCATGGTCAGATGAATGTGCTGAAATCGGAGATGGAACGCTGGCACAAGTCCGGCGTGAAGGTGATGATGCTCGCAAGCAGCGAGGAACGGATCGAACGGGTCCGCCGGGTGTTGGATGACTATGGTATTGAGGAGCCGCTTATCCTTCAGGGGAATCTGGGCTCCGGCTTCGAGCTGCCTTCGATCCATCTGGCAGTCATTACGGAAGGCGAGATGTTCTCGCAGAAGCAGCGTAAGGCCCGTAAAGTCACTAAGGGCATGGATAACGCTGAACGCATTAAGAGCTATACGGAGCTGAAGATCGGCGATTATGTGGTGCACCAGAACCACGGGATCGGCAAATACATGGGTATCGGAACGCTGGAGGTCAGCGGAATTCACCGTGACTACATGCATATTCTCTATGCGGGCGGCGACAAGCTGTCCGTGCCGATTGACCAGATCGACCTGATTCAGAAATATGTCGGATCAGAAGACAAGGAGCCGAAGGTATACAAGCTGGGCGGCAATGAGTGGACGAGGGTGACCAGCAAGGTCCGAAGCTCGGTGCAGGACATAGCCGATGATCTGATCAAGCTGTACGCAGAGCGCCAGAGTGCGCTGGGCTACGGCTTCGAGAAGGATACCCAGGAGCAGCGTGAATTCGAAGAGATGTTCCCTTACGAAGAGACCCGTGACCAGCTGCGGGCGATTGAAGAGATCAAGAAGGATATGGAGCAGAACCGTCCGATGGACCGGCTGCTCTGCGGAGATGTGGGCTACGGCAAGACGGAGGTGGCGATCCGGGCCGCTTTCAAGTCGGCGATTGAAGGCAAGCAGGTGGCCGTCCTTGTGCCGACGACTATTCTGGCGCAGCAGCATTATGAGACCTTCCGCGAGCGCTTTGCCAATTATCCGCTGAATATCCAGGTGCTTAGCCGCTTCCGCAGCCGCAAGGAGCAGAATGAGACGATTAAGGGCGTAAGACAGGGGACCGTGGATGTCGTTATCGGAACGCACCGCCTGCTGTCACAGGATCTGGTCTTCAAGGATCTGGGCCTCCTGATTGTCGATGAAGAGCAGCGCTTCGGGGTTACCCATAAGGAGAAGCTGAAGAAGCTGAAGACGAATGTCGACGTCCTGACGCTGACGGCAACGCCGATCCCCCGTACGCTGCATATGTCGATGCTTGGCGTGCGCGATCTGTCGGTCATTGAGACCCCGCCGGAGAACCGTTTCCCGGTTCAGACGTATGTGGTGGAGCATAGCCAGACCCTGATCCGCGAAGCGGTAGAGCGTGAGCTCGCCCGGGGCGGGCAGGTCTATTATCTGTATAACCGCGTTCAGGGCATTCAGGAGATGGCTGCACAGATCTCCATGCTGGTGCCGGAGGCCAGAGTGGGCATCGGGCACGGGCAGATGTCGGAGTCGGAGCTGGAGAAGACGATACTTGATTTCCTGGACGGGGAGTATGATGTGCTGGTCAGCACCAGCATTATCGAGACGGGGGTTGATATTCCCAACGTCAACACCCTTATTGTGCATGATGCCGACAAAATGGGGCTGTCCCAGCTCTATCAGCTGCGCGGACGTGTTGGGCGGTCCAACCGGATTGCCTATGCTTATTTCACCTACCAGCGCGATAAGGTGCTGACTGAGGTGGCCGAGAAGCGCCTGCAGTCGATTAAGGAATTCACGGAGCTGGGATCCGGCTTCAAAATTGCCATGCGCGACCTCTCCATCCGCGGAGCGGGCAATCTGCTCGGCGCGGAGCAGCACGGCTTCATCGCTTCGGTCGGCTTCGACCTCTATTCACAGATGCTGGCGGAGGAAATCCGCAAGCGCAAGGTCAGCGTGCTGGGTGAAGAGGATACGTCGCTGAAGCAGGGGAATACGGTCATTGATTTGTCGATTGACGCGTATCTTCCGTCCGAGTATATTTACGACAGTATCCAGAAGATTGAAATCTACAAAAAAGTGGCTGCAGTAGCTTCCTTCGAGGATGCCGGCGAGCTTGAGGATGAACTGCTCGACCGGTTCGGCGAATTGCCGGAGTCGGTCATTAACCTGCTGTCCGTAGCCCGGCTGAAAGTGTACGGCAAGCTGTACGGCATGGAATCCATCGTCCGGCGCGGAGATGAGGTCTCGCTGAATTTCCATGAAGGAAGCATCGGGGCCTTCGATACAGCGAAGCTGGCCAAGGTTGGTAATAGTTTTGAAAGACGTGTACAATTTGATAAGGATGCCAAAGCCACCATCCGCATCAAGGTGAAGGATCTGGGTGACAAGGAGCTGCTGGAGCTGCTGGAGCAATTCCTCGCGGCAGCCGGACAGTCTCTAAAATCGAAGGGAGAATTACAGAATGTCGTTAAATAAAAAATCCTGGAAGGTACTGGCGGTCTCGCTGACCGCAGCGCTGTCCTTCTCCATGCTTGCTGCCTGCAGCAACAAGAATAGCGATACTGCGGTTGCTACCTATAAAGGCGGAACCATTACTGAGAAGGAATTCAACGTAGATACACGTGTGATGAAGTTCCTCTCGCCCGAACAGGCCCAGTACCTGGAGATCGACATGTTCAAGGAGTCGATCCTGAAGCAGGAGGTTGCCTTTGAATATTTAGCCGGACAGGCTAAGGACGAAGCGAAGAAGGCAGCCGAGAAGGAAGTGGATACCCAGATTGCCAATATCAAGACTACGCTGGGCGATAACTATAAGAAAGCGCTGAAGGAGCAGGATCTGAGCGAATCCGATCTGCGCACCTATATGCAGCGCGTGCTTACCGTATATCAGGACATGCTGCTTAAGGTAACGGATGACCAGGTGAAGAAGCAGTATGAAGCCACTAAGGCTGATTATACTGTGGCCAGCCTGCGCCATGTGCTGATCGGCCTGACGGACAGCGCCGGCAAGGAGCGGTCCGATGCCGATGCACTGAAGCGGGCTCAGGAAGTGAAGGCGAAGCTCGACGGCGGGGCAGACTTTGCCGCTGTGGTGAAGGAATACTCCGATGATACCGCTACGAAGGAGACGGGCGGCGAATACAAGGACAAGCCTCTGGTAAATTATGTAGCAGAATTCAAGGCTGCGGCCCAGACCCTGCCGCTGAACACGATCAGTGATCCGGTGAAGAGCAGCTTCGGGTATCACATCATCAAGGTGGAAGCCCGTAAGGATACAACCTTCGACACGCTGACACCGGAGCAGCTCCAGACCGTGAAGAATTCTGCTGCTTCCGCCGCCCTGGAGAACTTCCTGGAGAAGGATCTGGACAGCCTGGAGATCAAAATTAACCTGCCGAAGAGCTCTGCTCCCGCCAGCGAGGCGCCGGCTGCAGGCAAGGATGAGCCGGCCGCAACAGAAGCACCTGCCTCAACAGAAGCACCTGCTGCTACCGAGGCAGCCAAATAGAACTGGAATGGACAAGCCGCCCGGATGCTGTATGCATCCGGGCGGCTTTTTTTGAATGATAAGAATTTGTATGTTTCGGGGTCCGCGCAAAGTACCTGAGCCATCATCGAAGCTATAGCTCCACATTGTGGGGGCGTTGGCAAGAAGTGGAGTATAGAAATGGCCATTTGTGATCATAACTGGAATGGTGCCGGACCATGGCGTTCTAATTTGACCTGAACAATGATATGCAGGCTGGGGGATGTATAAGGAACTGGGAAGAGATGAATACTATGGTCAGATATTACGATAAATCACTGGGAATAACCATTCCCTTAATGGACAGTAGTTGGAACATACTTCTTAAGAAAGCGGGGCAACATGTGAAATGAAAGCTACTGGTATTGTTCGCCGTATTGATGACCTCGGACGGGTTGTTATCCCCAAAGAAATTAGACGTACATTAAGGATTCGCGAAGGAGATCCTCTGGAAATTTTCGTTGACCGTGACGGCGAGGTGATTCTGAAGAAATATTCACCGATCGGTGAATTAGGTGATTTCGCCAAGGAATATGCGGAGTCGCTGTATGAAGGGACAGGCCATATTACGATGATTACGGACCGGGACAGCTTCATCGCGCTCGCCGGCGGCTCCAAGAAGGACTATCTGGATAAACAGGTGGGGATGCTGCTGGAGAAGGTGATGGAGAACCGTAAGACGGTCCTTGAGACCAACGGCGGCAGCTACGACATCAGCAAAGACCACTCGGAGCTGTTATCGAGTTATGTGGCGGCCCCTATTATCTCCGGCGGTGATCCCATCGGCTGCGTAGTGCTGCTGAACAAGGATGATTCGGTTAAAATGGCACAGATGGAAGTTAAGATGGCGGAGACGGCTGCTGCCTTCCTGGGCAAGCAGATGGAGCAATAATAGCAAGTGTATTCACATATAACCCCGTTTTTCCTTTGGGCTAAGGCTAGTCTAAAGGGAAGACGGGGTTTGTTGCGGCCGGGGGTGTTTTCACTTACAGGCTAAGATCAGTTATAATATAGAAATTCATTCTATTCAGACTATTCAAAAGCAGGTATATGATGATATCGAATCCGCAAGGCTCGAAGCTGCTGCAAGGCGCATTCATTCTTAGCGCCGCAGCGATATTCTCCAAACTGATCGGCACCCTGCAGAAGATTCCGCTGCAGAATCTCGGGGGGGATGCTGCATTCGGCATCTATAATACGGTCTATCCGCTCTACACCATTCTCGTCACGGTCGCGATGCTGGGCCTGCCTGCCGCCATCTCCCGGTTCGTGGCCGAGGCCTCGGCAGCGCAGGATGAACAGAAGGGACGGCGGGTGCTGCTGTTATCAGCCGGGATTACAGCGGTCAGCGGACTGGTGCTTGGCGTTCTGGTCTATGCCGGGGCCCCGCTGATTGCAGTGTGGGTCGGCAGCTCCCATATTATCCCCGCGCTGCGCAGCAGCGCCTGGGGGCTCGCGGTAGTGCCGCTGATGGCCGCGCTGCGCGGATACTTCCAGGGATTGCACAACATGGTGCCAACCGCCGTGTCGCAGGTTGTAGAGCAGTCAGTGCGCGTAGCGGTGATGATCGCGCTGCTGCTGTATCTGACGGCAGCCGGAGCGGACGCGGCCGGTATTGCCGCCGGAGCCCTGCTTGGACCGGCCGGCGGGGGGCTGGCGGGCCTTGGCGTGATGCTGCTGTATTGGCGCCGGCACCGCCGCCGGAGCCTGCCGGCCGGATGGACGGAATCACCGCTGAAGCCCGCTGCTGCTCCGGCAGCCGCCTGCAGAGGGCAGGGTGTCCCTGCCCGCCAGCTTCTGGCCTACGGGCTGCCGGTCATGCTCGGAGCGCTGGCCGTTCCGCTGATCGGCCTGGTGGATGTGTTCACGGTTCCCCGCCTGCTGGCGGGAAGCGGCCACAGCGGGACGGCGGCGATGGCGCAGTTCGGCATCTACAACCGCGGCCTGCCGCTCGTGCAGATTGTCACGATGCTGGCGACCTCGCTGTCGGTGGTATTCATTCCCGCTCTGGCCGAAGCGAAATACAAGGGCGATGAGGCACTGATCCGCACGCGCATCACACTGTCGCTGCGCTGGTTCTGGCTCCTGGGCTTAGCCGCATCCGTCGGCCTGGCCGTGCTGGCAGAGCCGGTGAACACGGCTCTGTACGGGGACGCCGCCGGCAGCGGCGCGATGGCCTGGCTGGCCTTCACCGCCGCAGGCGGCACGGTCAGCATCATCTCCGCCGCGCTGCTGCAAGGCCTGGGCGCCGTGCGTGCGCCGGCGCTGGCTCTATTGGCCGCCGCTGTGCTGAAGGCGGCCCTCAACCTGCTGCTGGTCCCGCAGCAGGGCATTACCGGGGCGGCCATCGCCGGCGTGGCCGCCCATCTGTTCGCAGCAGCGCTGAACGTGCTGCTGCTCCGCCGCCAGGGCTATCTGCGGCTGCGTGCCGCAGATGCCCTGCTGAAGCCCGCGGCGCTGCTCGCGGGCCTGGGGCTTGCGGCCGCCGCCGTGAGCCTCGGCGCAGGCCGGGCGGCAGACGCCGCCGGCTTCGGCGGCGGGCGGGCCGCGGCGCTGGCGCAGAGCCTGCTCGGCGTGCTCGCAGGCGTCCTGGTCTTCGCGCTCGGCGCCGTGGCGCTGCGGCTGCTCAGCGAGCGTGAGCTGCGCCAGCTGCCGGGCTTCGGGCCCCGCCTGGCGGACAAGCTGAAGAAGCTGCGCCTGTTCCCTTAAGGCGCGTGAATAATACATAGCGCAGCCGCCCGGAGTACAGCAGGCGGCTGCCTGGAAGGAGTGGACCCTAGCATGAGTGCAACATTAACCGTGGTCGGCCTGGGCTCCGGGAACCCGGACCGGCTCACGCTCGGCATTATCAAGAAATTGAAGGCGGCCTCCGCTGTATACGTGCGGACCGCTGAGCATCCCGTCATGGCCGCCCTGGCAGAGCTGGAGATTGCCGCAGCGTCCTTCGACGGGCTGTATGAATCGTTCGCCTCCTTCCCGGAGGTCTATGAAGCCATTACCGCTGCGCTGATAGAGAAGGCAGCAGGGGCTCCGGACGGCACAGAGATCGTCTACGCGGTGCCGGGTCATCCCATGGTGGCTGAGTCGGCAGTGTCCCTGCTGCGCGAGCGCTGCCCCGGGGCGGGCATCCCGCTGACGATTCTTGGCGGGGAGAGCTTCCTGGATGAGGCGTTTGTGCGCCTTGGCTTTGATCCGATTGAAGGGTTCCAGCTGCTGGATGCCTCCGGCATGAGCAGCGCCCAGCTGCACCCGGAGCTGCATACCCTGATTGGCCAGGTCTATGACAGCTTCACCGCCTCTGAGACCAAGCTGTGTCTGATGGAGATTTATCCGCCCGAGTATGAGGTCATTGTAGGCCATGCGCTTGGTGTAGAGGGGGAGGAGCAGATTCTGCGCGTGCCGCTCTATGAGCTGGACCGGCTGGACGGCTACGGCAACCTGTCGCTGGTCTATGTGCCGCTGAACCGGGCCGATGAGGTCCGCAAGCGGTCTTTTGCCCGGCTGCATGAGATTGTTCAGGTTCTTCGCAGCCCGGAGGGCTGCCCCTGGGACCGTGAGCAGACGCATGAATCCCTGCGCAAGAACCTGATCGAAGAGACATATGAGGTGCTGGAGACCATTGATGAGGATGATCCGGATCATATGAAGGAGGAGCTGGGCGACCTGCTGCTCCAGATAATGCTCCACTCCCAGATGGAGGAGGAGCTGGGGACCTTCAGCGTCTATGATGTCATCGAGGGGCTGAATGAGAAGCTGATCTTCCGCCATCCGCATGTGTTCGGCGATCAGGCGGCCGGGAATGCCGAGGAGGCGCTGCAGAACTGGGAAGGCATGAAGGCTGAGGAGAAGCGCCGGAAGGGCGTGAAGCCGGAGGCCCAATCTGCGCTCAGTGGAGTGCCGCGTGACCTGCCTGCGCTGATGAAGGCGTACAAGCTGCAGAAGAAGGCCTCCAAGGTCGGCTTCGATTGGGAGAACGCCGGTGAGGTGCTGGCCAAAATCCGTGAGGAAGTGGACGAGCTGCAGGAAGCAATTGAAACGGGGCAGACTCCCGAGGAGCAGATGCTGGAGCTGGGGGATCTGCTGTTCGCCGCCACCAACCTGGCGCGCTTCATCGATGCCGATCCGGAAGAGGCGCTGACCCGCACCAACCGCAAGTTTGTATCCCGCTTCCAGTATATTGAGCAGCGTCTGCTTGAGAAGGGCACCCGGGTGCAGGACAGCAGCCTGGAGGAGATGGAGACCCTTTGGCAGGAGGCCAAGGCCGGCGAGCGAAAACAATAGATTAGAAGAGTATAAGGCAGCACATTTACGGCAATGCTGTGAATGTAGCCGGAATCTCTGACCTCGCTGATTGGAAATTAAGAGAGAGGTTTATAATGTTAGAGTGCCCTGGCGGCTGCTATATCTTACGCAGGATGTACCTTTTTCAAAAAAAACGGCGGATCGCGGCAGGAATTGCGGGCAGAAGCAAGAATATCATAAAGACGAAATGACGATTTGCGGCAAATATTTCGCGGCAAACCTGAATTTCATTTATTTTTTGTATCCTAGGAGGAACTTCAAATTATGAACAAAACAGATCTGGTAAACAACATTTCCGAAAAAAGCGGATTGGCCAAAAAAGATGTAGAAGCTGTAATCAACGGAGTACTGGGTGAAATTACTGAAGCTCTTGCCAGCGGCGACAAAGTTCAGCTGATCGGCTTCGGCACCTTCGAAACACGCAAGCGTTCCGGCCGTACCGGCCGCAACCCGCAATCGGGCACACCTATTGAAATTCCGGAATCCACTGTGCCGGCCTTCAAGGCAGGCAACAAGCTCAAAGAAGCCGTTAACTAATGCGTCTGGACAAGTTCCTGAAGGTGTCCCGGCTGATCAAGCGCCGCACGGTGGCCAAGGATGTGTCCGAACAGGGCCGGGTGCTGATCAACGGGCGCGAATCCAAACCGAGCAGCACTGTGAAGATCGGTGACGAGATCACGGTGCAGTTCGGCCAGAAGCTGGTCACCGTCAAGGTGGAGAAGCTGGTGGAGACGACCCGCAAGGACGAAGCCGCCGGAATGTACACGCTGCTCCGTGAAGAACCGGTGGCCAAGAGCACCGGGCTTGACTGGTAGACCGAAGCACGGGTTATCCAGTTTGCATCGAAGAGGTACTCCAGGCAGCCGTAAGACGGCTGTCCGGGAGGCCTCTTTTTTTAGTATAAGAAATTGGACGGCCTGTTCTAACCCCTGTCCCTCCCTCATAGATTAGAAGCAAGAAGGAGGGGTACATGCTATGATCGAGCCAGCCAAAGGAATCAAACAGCATGATCTTCATATGCGCAGCCGTAAGCAGGTTGAGCTGACAGGTGTGCAGAATGTGGAGAGCTTTGACAGTGAGGAGTTTCTGCTTCGTACAGAACTCGGCCAACTGACCATCCGGGGGACGAATTTACATATCAAGAATCTGAATCTGGAGAATGGGCTGTTGTCCCTTGAGGGCAATGTACATTCCCTGATTTATCTGGACCCCGGTGCGCAAGGTAAAAATAAAGGGATTCTCCGCAAGCTCTTCAAATGAATCCCGCAGTCCAATGGATCACCCTGATCTACATGCTGCTGGCCGGCATTGCCATGGGTCTGGCCTATGACAGCTACCGGGTGCTGTCGCTGAAGCTCGGCTTCCCCAAATGGCTGAATGCGCTGCTGGATCTGCTGTACTGGGTAGCGTCGGCCCTGCTTGTCTTCCGCCTGCTGTATGCCGGAAATCAGGGACAATTGAGGTTTTATGTCGTTCTTGGCCTCTTTCTAGGTGTATGGATCTATTTTTTGATCTTCAGTATTCCCGTACGGCGATTTGTGGTAATGTTAATTCAGTCAGTACAGTACATGTGCAGGCTGCTGTGGCGGTTTATCAAGATCGCGGTGGGCGGGCCGGTTCTCTGGCTGTGGCGTGTCATTAAGGGGACGCTGCTGCTGCTCGGCCGGGTCCTTCTGTATATTTTTAAGCTGCTGCTGCGTCTAACCAAGCCAATCTGGGTACTTCCTGTAAGGTGGGTGTCTCCGCATCTGTCCCGGTTCGCACATAGCGGGCGGATCAGGCGGATCACTGAATGGATCTCAAGGCGGCGGCATCGCTGACCATGAACTGGGAATTGGGGGTATGCTGAATGAACAGATTCGCTGCGGAAGAGAAGAAGAGTAACCAGAATGCTTCGGCCGCAGGCGCGAAGCGAAGAAGGTTTATATGGATTTTTGTGATGGCCGTATTCTTCGGCTGGGCCGGCTACACCTTCTTTGCCCAGAGTGCAGCGATTGCCGACAAGAGCGCACAGCTCGCCCGTAAGCAAGAGGCCAACGACAGTGTGACAGCCTCACTGAATCAGCTCAAATACGAAGTCCAGCGACTGAACAATGATGAGTATGTCGGACAATTGGCGCGCAAATGGTACAATATGTATCCTGCAGGTGAACTGCCTATCCGTACAGAGCCATCCGGGCAATAAAAGCAGGCGAAAAGAGGCTTCTGCTCTGTTGCCTTGCTTTGTTCTTTCCTGTATAATCAAATCACCGCAGACAGGATAGTCATTATATTCGTCTGTATATTTTTAAGGGAGGATCATTTTATTCTATGGCAATTGAAGTGGGCACCAAGTTAGAGGGCAAGGTGACAGGCATCACGCATTTCGGAGCATTTGTGGATCTGTCAGGAGGTGTCACAGGTCTCGTTCACATCTCGGAAATCGCCGATAATTACGTCAAGGATGTTAACGATCATTTGAAGATTGCGGATGTCGTAACCGTCAAGGTGATCAATGTTGACAAGGACGGCAAAATCGGACTTTCCATCAAGCAAGCCGTTGATAAGCCGGCATCGGAAGTACGTCCCCCCAGAGCTCCAAGACCTGAACGTCCAAGCGGTGGAGACCGTTTCGGCGGTGGTGGCAGCGGCGGAGGCGGCGGTGGATTCAATCGTGAACGGGGTGGGCGTCCATTCAAGCCTGCAGCCGGTAAGCCTTCATTCGAGGATAAAATGTCACGCTTCCTGAAAGACAGCGAAGAACGGATGTCTTCGATCAAGAAGAACACAGAAGGAAAGCGCGGCGGCCGTGGGGCCAAGCGCGTATAACCTGAGTTTTGCACATAAACAGCCGCTGGGGCTTATGCCCTTCGCGGTTTTTTTGTGTTTGCGTGTCCACGGGCCGAATATAAGCGAAAACCGAACACCTGTTACTCGCGACGCGGGGTGGCCTGGCCGGTTGCTCTATGCCGGGCGCTCAAACCTCCGGCTATTTTTGTCGGGACCTTGGCAAATTGCCGACAGCATCTATGCCATTCTCACATATCTCCGGGGCAATCGCTGACGAATGCCCGAACGCCTGGCGCGGCGATTCGGCAGCGCTACTCGCCCCGGGGCGGGCTGAACTTGTACCCCGCATGGGATCAGGACGCTTTTCCGGTAAATGTCGGGACAGGCTTTTTTGTCGGAAATTTTTTACAGATTGGTCTCTGTTTCTGACAAACTTCCTAAAGACCCCCGCTATATAATGGGATTCATAAATTCTTATACGGGTGGTGCTGGAGAATGAGTAAAAGCAATGTGGTCAATTTGCCAGAATGGACAAGAGCGGCAGGTAGCAAAGACAAGAGTCAGAAAGAAGCCATGGGTTCACGTCTGAAGGCTTGGGGCACGAAGCTGCCGGCAGTCCAGTTCATCACGGTCAAGAAGTGGACATTGCTGCTGAGCCTGATGGGATTCCTGCTGGGCCGGGCCATGATATTGGACGAGCTGACACCGTTTGCTGCTGCTTATTTCGCGGTCATTGTATTTATGCGCCGGGACTCCATATTGCCGGTGGGCGCGGCGATTCTGCTCGGAAGTCTGTTCACTCCTTTTCCCGGGGCGGTCGTCATTGCTGCGGAGCTGATCATTTTCTATCTGATGTACAAGGGGCTGGAGAGCTTCCAGCGGGTCGAGCTGTCTTATGCGCCGATTATGGTGTTCGTGGCTGCGTTTATGGTCGGGCTGTTCCAGGTGATCATCGGGCCGGCCTTAAGCTGGTATCCGCTGATGATGGCAACGATCGATGCTGTGCTCGGGTTCGTGCTGACTCTTGTATTTTTGCAGGCGCTTCCTTTATTCACGTATAAGCAGAAAAGCAGGGCGCTCCGCAATGAGGAGGTCCTCTGCCTGATTATTCTTCTGGCCTCGGTTATGACCGGCCTCGTCGGCTGGTCCATTAACGGCCTGTCCCTGGAGCATGTGCTATCCCGGTTCCTCATTCTGGTGTTTGCTCTGGCCGGGGGAGCGCCGCTTGGGGCGGCTGTCGGTGTCGTAACCGGGCTGATCCTCAGCCTTGCCGATATCGGGGCCATCTACCAGATGAGCCTGCTGGCCTTCTCCGGCATGCTGGCAGGCATGATGCAGTCCGGGCGTAAAGGGGCCGTCTCCATCGGCATGCTGCTGGGTTCCACGATTCTGTCCGTTTATTTCATGGGACCGGGCGATGTGATGAAATCAACCTGGGAGACTTGTGCGGCCGTTGTATTGTTTCTACTGATGCCTAAGAGCATTATAACGGCTATTGCCAAATATGTTCCGGGTACGGCAGATCATAGCCGCTCTCAACATGAATATGCCCGAAGGGTGAGAGATATTACTGCAGACCGGGTCACCCAGTTCTCGCAGGTGTTCCAGCAGCTCTCCAGCAGCTTCGGCCAGATCCCCCGCGCCGGAGAAGCCGGCAAAAGCGATAAGGAGATGGAAGACTTCATGAATACGGTGACCGAGGGGGCTTGCGCAGGCTGCATCCGGCGCAGCCACTGCTGGGACACCCGGTTCTATCAGACCTACCGGTACATGACCGATATGATGACTACGGTAGAGGAATGCCCGGACATCACTGCTGCCCAGCTGCCGCCGGAGTGGAGCCGGATCTGCGGCCGGACGGGCGAGGTGCTTGACGTGATGAAAGGCCAATATGAGCTCTATCAGCATGATATGCGCTGGAAGCGGCAAATATACGATAGCCGCCAGTTTGTGGCTGAGCAGCTCTCCGGTGTCTCTCAGGTCATGGAGGACCTGGCCAGGGAGATTAAGCGGGAAGGGCAGGCGATGTACCGCCAGGAGAGCCAGATCCGGGAGGCATTGGAGCAATTGGGCCTGTCCATCCACAGCATTGAGATTCTGAGCCTTGATCCCGGACGGGTGGAGATCGAAGTAGTCCATGCCTACACCCGCGGCTTCGATGAATGCCGCAAAATGATTGCTCCGCTGCTCTCCGATATCTTGGAGGAGAATATCGCGGTGGTCAGTGAGACGGCAGTTCATCCGCGCGAGGGCTTGTCGATGGTGACGTTCGGCTCGGCCAAGGCCTACGAGATCAGCACTGGTGTGGCCGGTGCAGCCAAAGGAGGCGATGTGCTGTCCGGTGACAGCTTCAGCACGGTGGAGCTGGGCAACGGCACCTTCGCCGTCTCCATCAGCGACGGCATGGGCAACGGGGAGCGGGCCCGCATGGAGAGCAGCGCGGCATTATCCATGCTGGAGAAGCTGCTGCAATCGGGGATGGATGAGAAGCTGGCGGTCAAGTCCGTCAATTCAATTCTGCTGCTGCGCTCACCGGATGAATTCTACGCAACGGTGGACATGGCGCTGATTGACCAGTATTCGGCACAGACGATCTTCATGAAGATCGCTTCCGCGCCTAGCTTTATCCGGCGGGGCAGTGAGGTGATTCCGGTGACAGCCAGCAATCTGCCGATCGGCATTATCAAGGATATCGAGGTCGATCTGGTTACGATGCAGCTGCGCCCGGGGGATATTCTCATAATGATGACCGATGGTATTTACGATGCGCCCGGATATGCCGTTAATAAAGAGATATGGATGAAACGCCTGATTCAGGAGCTGGAGGGTGATGATCCTCAGGATATTGCCGACAGCCTGCTGGAGAAGGTGATCCGCTATCAGGGTAATGAGATTCATGATGATATGACCATCGTGGTGAGCCGTGTCGATCACTATCACCCCGAGTGGTCCAGCCTGCATATGCCCGGTGTGGGCCGGCTGGAGCGTCCGCGTACGGTAAGTTAGGAGAATGTGTTTGGTCTGGCCTTGGAATCTCTAAAGGAATGAAATGTTGCATTTTAGGCATGAATTATAAGAATTCACCGCGGCTGGTTCAGCGGTAAAGGGGTGGCTTTGAAATTATAGTAAAATAAATGGAACGAAGAGAATTTTGGAGCCGCAGAAGCGTCAGCGTTCGCCTTTGTCTTCTGATTTCAACCGCTAAATGGGTTATCCAATCAGGAAATCGGAAGACAACAGCGATCGGAGGCCCAAAAGTCTCGCAGAGACTCATTTTTACATTTTTAATAGATCCAATTTTCCGGCGTCCAGCCGTTTGAAATCTCTCTACCTTGGCTATGCTAGTAACTAGACAAGGAAGGGAGGAACGGTCATGAAGCAAATTCTGCTCATTACGGACGGTTGTTCAAACGTGGGGGAGAGTCCGGTGCTGGCAGCGGCCCATGCCCGGCAGGAAGGAATTACAGTCAACGTCGTCGGGGTCGTGGACTTTGGCACGATCGGCGAACTGGGCAGCCGCGAGATTGCCGACATTGCCAAGGCGGGCGGCGGAATCAGCCGGATCGTGGGCACGCCCCAGCTCGCCCAGACCATTCAGATGATGACCCGCAAGACCGTGGTTCAGACCATTCAGCAAGCGGTGAATATAGAAGTACAAAAAATTCTCGGCGAGGGTTCGCTCGCGGAGCTGCCTCCGCAGCAGCGTTCCCAGATGGTTACGATGGTCGATGAGCTGACCGAAACTACAAGCTTGCGCATCGCGCTGTTAATTGATGCAAGTGCCAGTATGAAGCCGAAGCTTGGAGCGGTAATGGATGCGATCCGTGATCTGGCGCTTAGCCTGGAGGCGCGTGAGGGGCGCAGTGAGATTGCTGTGTTTCATTTCCCCGGACGGAACAGCAGTGAGGATGCCATGCTGGATATCGACTGGACCCACGATGTGGCCGAGATCCGCTCGCTCTTCTCCAGACTGAAGATGCGGGGAGCCACACCGACCGGACCGGCCATATTCAAGGTGCTCGAACATTACCGTTGTGATAAACTGGATGAATATCGTGATGATCCTCCAGGCGGAGAGGACCGGGCAAGAGAAGGGATGATTGGTGGGTATGTCGTCTAATCCACCCTATCCGGCAGGCACTGTGATTACCGGCAAATGGCGGGGGAACCGTTATGTCGTGGAGCGGGTGCTGGGGAAAGGGGCTAACGGAACCGTATATCTGGTGCAGCGGGAAGGCCGGCGGGAGCGGTATGCGCTGAAGATCGGATACGATACGCTGGAGCTGCAATCCGAGATTAATGTGCTGACATCTCTGCAATCCTGCCGCAAGCGCAGTGAGCACAGGGCCCGCAGGGAGTCGCCGCTGTCCTCTTATCTGCTGGAATCGGATGATTTCAAGGACAGGGACCAGACCCCCTTCTATGTGATGCGTTATGTGGAAGGCAAGCCGCTGCATCATTTCCTCTCCAGGAATGGCGCTTCCTGGCTTGGGCTGATCGGCATGACAATTCTGGATAAGCTGAGCACCTTGCATGAATGCGGATTCGTTTTCGGGGACCTGAAGCCCGAGAACGTCATGGTCTCTGCCTACGGGGAGGCCGAGCTGATTGATTACGGAGGGGCAAGCCCGATCGGCCGCAGCGTCAAGCAGTTCACCGAATGGCATGACCGCGGCTTCTGGAATGCCGGCAGCCGGACCGGTGATGAGGGCTATGATCTGTTTGCTTTTGCCATCCTGTGCCTGCGTCTGCTGAACGAAGAGGGTCTGAAATCGGCTGCCCGGCAGCTGCCGCAGACCCGAAGCACCGAGGACCTGCTGAAGCTGGCCCGGGAGCTGCCCGACCGGAAGCTGTCCTCCTGGCTGTGCCTTGCGCTTCAAGGGGGATTCCCGGGCTCCGCGCAGGCGGCGGAGATCTGGAGAAGCCACATCTACCGGGGGCGCAAGACCGGCAAGGAGACCATCGCTACCCCGCGCTGGCTGAAGAACGCGTTTGCGCTGTCCTTGGGCCTGCTCGCTTTTACCCTGTACTGGGTATTCCGTTTCTAAAAGCATTGTACATAATCTTCACATCCCCGGCTGCCGGAAGCCGGAGAAGCAAGGACTGCTGGAAAGGAAGCCGCTGATGGAGCACATGAAAGAACTGGTGGAATCCGTAATGGAGGCCGCGGCTGAATATGCGCTGTGGCAGCCCCATGACACCATTGTAGTCGCAGTTTCCGGGGGGCCGGATTCTGTGGCTCTTTTGCGTATCCTGCATGAGATCTCCAGGACGCGGATGCCGCTTGCGCTGATCTGCGCCCATGTCAATCACGGCTTCAGAGCCGAATCAGCTGAGGAGGCGGAGCTGGTGCGGGGGCTGGCGGAGGAATTGTCTATCCCCTTTGAGCTGGCGGAGTTCGATATTCCTTCGATAATGAAGGGGAGCGGGCTTGGCCCCGAAGGAACAGCGCGGGAGAAGCGCTATGAGTTCCTGATTGATACCGCACACCGCTACAAGGCCGGGGCTGTGGCCCTTGCCCACCATGCAGATGATCAGGCGGAGACGGTACTGATGCGGCTGCTGCGCGGAAGCGGACTCTCGGGTCTTGCCGGAATGCGCTGGAAACGGACCGAGAAGAGGGTGGAACTCATCCGCCCCCTGCTGCGTATTAACAAAACGGCTCTTGTCGGCTTATGCCAGAGTGAGGGCTATGCTTACGCGGAGGATGCGAGCAACCAGCAGGCGATCTATCAGCGGAATGCTATCAGGCTTGAGGTTCTGCCCCTGCTGGAGCAGCATAACCCGCGCGTGAGACAATCGCTTCTGCAGCTGGCTGAAATTGCCGGTGCGGAAGATGAATATATGGAGGCGAGTGCGGCAAAATGCTTGGATGAGCTTGTTTTGGCCGAGCATGGAAAATACACCTTGGAGAGAGCAGCATTTGCGGGCGTACCCTCTGCTTTACAACGGCGTTTGATTAAACTAATATTAAATTATCTGTCGGCGGAATTATCCATGGATTTCTCTAAGGTTGAGGAAGTCCGCCGGAGAGCGCTGCAGGAATATCCTACCGTATGGACACTGGATCTGGGCGGTGGTTATGTCTGCAGGCGGCAATATGACAGTCTAGTGTTCTCGTCCAAGCCTTTGAATCAGCAGGTAAGCTATACATATCCCCTGTCTTTGGCCCATCCCCGCATGAACCTTGCGGAGATCGGAAAAGTTATGGAGATGAGGGTCCTGGAGAGAGAAGGTTTCACCGTACAGGAGGAGGGTCCCGGGAAGAGGTCAGCCTGGTTTGACGGAGGCGAACTTGTCCTGCCGCTCACCATTCGCTCCCGGTTGCCTGGAGATACCATAAGGGTTATGGGATTAAACGGAAGCAAAAAGGTAAAAGATATTTACATTGATGATAAAATACCTTCTTCCGAACGCTCTGCCATTCCCCTCGTTTGTGATGGCCTTGGCAACATTATCTGGATTCCTGGTGTAAGACGCTCGAATCATGCTCTGGTTAAGCGGCACACGGATACGGTTCTGCTTCTGACCCTGGAGGATATGGAGCAGGGCGAACAGACGTAATGGCCGAAGTAAGTCTTTCATAGTATATCTTAGGAGGTTCGCAAGTTGCAGAATGACATTCAGGAAATCTTGATCAGCGAAGAAGAAATCCAACAAAGAATCAGGGAGCTTGGCGCCCAGCTGAGCAAGGAATATGCAGGCCGCACACCTTTAGTGATCTGTGTACTCAAAGGTGCGTTTATTTTTATGGCGGATCTGGTTAAAGTGATTACAGTACCTGTTGAAATGGACTTCATGGCGGTATCCAGCTACGGAGGGACGACCAAATCGTCCGGCGTAGTCAAAATCATTAAGGACCTGGACACATCGGTAGAAGGCCGTGATGTTCTGATTGTCGAGGATATTATCGACAGTGGCCTTACACTCAGCTACCTGATTGACATGCTCCAGGGCCGTAACGCAGCTTCTGTCAAAGTCGTCACTCTGTTCGACAAGCCGTCAGGCCGTGCCGTTAATCTTGAAGCCGAATACACAGGCTTTGTGATTCCCGACGCCTTCCTGGTAGGCTATGGACTGGACTATGCCGAGCTGTACCGGAACCTCCCTTATGTCGGTGTACTGAAGCCTGAGATTTATACCAGCTAAACGAATCGACAGCCTAAGATCCACGGATCACTTTTCTGGATTTCCTGACAATTTGAGGAGTCCGGTCAGGCTATGGTACAATAACTTGAGCGTTGTGAGAGGAGGTAGGGGATGAATCGGTTCATCCGGAATTCTGGTTTTTATTTGATTTTATTTTTAGTTGTGGTGGGCATCGTCCAGTTTGTCAGCAATGGAAATGAATCCGCCGATCTCCCTAGTTATGATAAGTTTCGGCAGGAGATTAAGGATAATAATGTGAAGAGCATGACGGTTCAGTTCGAGGGGAACGCCTTCCTGGTGAAGGGCGAATACAGAGAGCAGCCCCCTGAGACGAAATCGAAGAATTTCTCCACATATATCCCTCCTACAGACCAGGCTCTTACTGAACTTGTAGCGGCCAGTGATGCGAATGGCATTGAACTGACCCAGAAGAAGATGGAAGGCGACAGCATCTGGCTGACGTTCCTGTCTTCGATGATCCCGCTGGTGATTATGTTCATCCTGTTCTTCTTCCTGTTCAATAATGCACAGGGCGGCGGCGGCAAGGTCATGAACTTCGGCAAGAGCAAGGCCCGGTTATATAATGAAGAGAAGAAGAAGATCAGCTTCGAGGATGTGGCCGGAGCAGACGAAGAGAAGCAGGAACTCGTTGAGGTTGTTGAATTCCTTAAGGACCCGCGCAAATTCGCAGCTGTCGGTGCACGTATCCCCAAAGGTGTACTCCTTGTGGGCCCTCCGGGAACAGGTAAAACCTTGCTTGCCCGTGCGGTAGCAGGCGAAGCCGGCGTACCTTTCTTCAGCATCTCCGGTTCTGACTTCGTTGAGATGTTTGTCGGTGTCGGTGCTTCCCGTGTCCGCGACCTATTCGAGAATGCCAAGAAGAACGCGCCTTGTATTATCTTCATTGATGAGATTGATGCTGTCGGACGCCAGCGCGGTGCCGGACTCGGCGGCGGGCATGACGAACGTGAACAGACTCTTAACCAGTTGCTCGTTGAAATGGACGGCTTCGGCGGCAACGAAGGTATTATCATCGTAGCGGCTACCAACCGCGCGGATATTCTTGATCCGGCCTTGCTCCGTCCGGGCCGCTTCGACCGTCAGATTACCGTTGACCGCCCGGATGTGAAGGGCCGTGAGGCAGTACTGAAGGTTCATTCCCGCAACAAACCGCTGACCAAGGATGTTAAGCTGGACGTAATCGCCAAGCGGACAACCGGCTTCACCGGTGCGGATCTGGAGAACCTGCTGAACGAAGCTGCACTGCTTGCCGCGCGCCGTAACCGTAAGGATATTACGATGCGTGAAGTAGATGAAGCGATCGACCGTGTTATTGTCGGTACCGAGAAGCGCAGCCGGATTATCAGCGACCGTGAGAAGCGGATTGTGGCCTACCACGAAGCGGGCCATACCGTTGTCGGTTACTTCCTGGAGCACGCTGATATGGTGCATAAGGTTACAATTATTCCGCGCGGCCGCGCCGGCGGATATGTAATCATGCTTCCGAAGGAAGACCGGATGCTGGTAACCAAGCAGGAGCTGCTGGATAAAGTAACCGGACTCCTGGGCGGACGTGTTGCTGAGGAAATGTTCATTGGCGAGGTTGGTACCGGCGCGTACAGTGACTTCCAGC
The DNA here is from genome assembly GCF_022234545.1 of Paenibacillus piscarius. Lineage (GTDB taxonomy): Bacteria > Bacillota > Bacilli > Paenibacillales > Paenibacillaceae > Paenibacillus_AQ > Paenibacillus_AQ piscarius. The sequence goes on along the minus strand of NZ_JAIEUI010000032.1, from coordinate 16,885 downwards.
AGGCTACACGTATTGTCCGCAGCATGATTATGGAATACGGGATGAGCGATAAGCTCGGACCGATGCAATTCGGTGCAACCCAAGGCCAGGTCTTCCTGGGCCGTGATATCGGGCATGAACAGAACTACAGTGATTCGATCGCTTACGAGATCGATCAGGAGATGCAGAACTTCATCCGCAGCTGTTATGAACGCTGTAAGGAGCTGCTGACTAAGCATTCCAAGGAAATGCACCTGATTGCCAACACATTGCTTGAGAAGGAGACGCTGGAGCTGGATCAGATCAAGGAACTGATTGAGCAAGGCTATCTGAGTGAGGATGGCAAGCCGGAGGACGGCGGGGCTGTGACTCATGAAGCTGGCGAGCCGGTTATTGATTCCATCGGCGATGTCCGCGTCCGGATTCAGGGCAAATCAGGCGAAGAATCGCCGCTCGATCTGTCCAAAGAGCTTCCGAATAAGCCGGACCCTGAAGAGGGCAGCGGATCGGATGACGATAATAAAGGCGGCGGGAGCCTGACTTAAGGCTTCTGGTGTTAAGAATGAATCATGATCTCCGGAGAACCACAGGTTCTCCGGATTTTTTGGTTTCCCAGGGTTATTTCATCGTCCCTCTGCATATTTAGTTACATTGACAGGGGGTAGAACCTTGTGTACATTAGTGAATAAACATTAAAATTACATTATCCATCAGAATGCACTGGCGGCAAGCCATGAAGACATAAGGGGGAGAATGACCGTGGAAGCTCTGGCGCTTGAGCGCAAGCAGGAACAGAATCGTGAACTTCGTGTGCGCCTTGAACAGCTCAAGAAAGAACGGAATGCAATAATTCTGGCTCATTATTATCAGCGGGATGAAATTCAGGAAGTGGCGGATTTCCGGGGGGACTCGTTCCTGCTGGCCCAGAAGGCTGCCGAGACCGATGCGGATGTTATTGTGTTCTGCGGGGTCCATTTCATGGGGGAGAGCGCCAAGATTCTTGCACCGGGTAAGACGGTTCTGATTCCTGATGAACGTGCCGGCTGCCCGATGGCTGATATGGTCAATGTGGACGGCCTCCGCAAGCTGAAGGCACAGCACCCGAATGCCAAGGTCGTCACCTATATTAACTCCTCGGCAGAGATCAAAGCGGAGACCGATATCTGCTGTACCTCTGCCAATGCCGTGAAGGTGATTGAATCGCTGGATGCGGAGGAAATTATCTGGGTGCCGGATAAGAATCTCGGCCAGTATGTCCAGAATCAGACCGGCAAGAAGCTGATTATCTGGGAGGGCTACTGCAATACGCATGATATGCTTACCGTGAAGGATGTCATGGAGATGAGAGCCAAATATCCGGAAGCGGAATTTGTCGTTCACCCGGAATGCCGCCCGGAAGTGGTGGCTATGGGAGATTATGTTGGCAGCACCACCTCTATTATCGATTACTGCCGGAAGTCGGACCGCCGGCAATTCATTGTGGGCACAGAGGATGGAACCGGATATCAGCTGCGTCTGGACAGTCCTGACAAGGAATTTCACTTCGCCACCAAGTTCCTGGTCTGCCCGAATATGAAGGTTAACAATCTGAAGAAGCTGGTCAAATGCCTGGAGACGATGAAGCCGCAGATTTATGTACCGCCCGCCGTTGCCGACAGAGCCAGAACATCACTAGAGCGCATGTTACAAGTCCGGTAACATGCGCTACTCTTTCGTTGAAACAGGTGAAAGCGGTCATGATTCCACAATATTTGGTTGATTTCGAGCCGGAGGGCCTTCCTGTCATCAAGACTGATTGTCTGGTGATCGGCTCCGGCATTGCCGGATTGTTCACAGCGATCAAGGCGAGTGAAGACCGTAAGGTCATTATGATTACGAAAAAAGCCGTACTGGAGAGCAATACACGGTATGCCCAGGGCGGCATTGCTGCCGTCATCTCCGAAGAGGATTCACCTATGTATCACCGGCAGGATACCCTGCTGGCCGGTGCCGGGCTGAACTCCTCTTCGGCTGTTGATGTTCTGGTTAATGAAGGCCCGGAAGGGGTACGCGAATTGATCCGGCTCGGCGCGATCTTCGATCAGGAGAACGGCGAGCTGGCATTGACCCAGGAGGGAGCCCACAGCCGCCGCCGGATTCTTCACGCCAATGGGGATGCTACAGGCTATGAGATTGTCCGTGCCTTGGCGGACCAGGCCGCTCAGCATGAGAATATCGAGATCTGGGATGATCACTATGTAGTCGATCTGATCACCGAGGACGGCGAATGTCTGGGGGCTCTGGTGCAGCGCCCTGGCGGAGGCCGGCTGTTCCTGCAGGCTGATGCCACCCTTCTGTGCACCGGCGGTGCAGGACAGCTCTACCGTTATACGACCAATCCTGAAGTAGCTACAGGGGATGGAGTGGCCATTGCCTACCGTGCTGGTGCCCATATCCGGGATATGGAATTCATTCAGTTCCATCCGACTGCACTGAGCTACCCCGGTGCTCCTCGCTTCCTCATCTCGGAGGCGGTGCGGGGAGAAGGCGCTGTGCTGCGCAATATTAACGGGGAACGGTTCATGGAACGCTACCATGAGCTGCTGGAGCTGGCGCCGCGTGATATCGTGGCCCGGGCCATTGTCAGCGAGATGGAGCTGACCAAATCGACCTTCGTGTATCTGGATATTACCCATGAATCAGCGGATATGGTCAAGCGCCGGTTCCCGACCATATATGCAACCTGTATGAGCTACGGGCTGGATATTACAAGTGACTGGATTCCGGTGGCTCCCGCTGCGCATTATATGATGGGGGGCGTCAAGACGGATCTGAACGGGGAGAGTAATGTATCCCGCCTGTTTGCCTGCGGGGAGGTGTCCTCCACCGGAGTGCAGGGAGCTAACCGGCTGGCCAGCAATTCGCTGTCAGAGGCCATTGTATTCGGCCGCCGGATTGTTGAACGTATCCGCCAGCTGCCGCCGCTGGACCGGGATAACCTGCCGGCATCCCATAACCAGGGCCGGATGGAATCCCCGACACAGCCCATTGTGGAGCGTCGTCTCAAGCTGCAGAAGGTAATGGTGAGGTATGCCGGGCTGCGGCGGAACCGGGAGATGCTGATCAAAGGCCTGGACGAGCTGAAGCGTCAGCTGCCGATCTTCAATGCGATGCTGACCCGGCGGGAAGAATATGAGTTCGCCAATATGTTGACGTGCTGTCTATTGATTACCGAATCAGCCCTGGCGCGTGAGGAGAGCCGCGGTGCGCATTACCGCGAGGATTACCCGCAGCGCAATGACCTGCAGTGGCAGAAGCATCTGCTTCAGATCCGCGGGCTGGGCATAGTGGAGGAATTAAGTGATGATGTTTAACGGCTATAATGAAGAGCTGCTTCAGTCTATCAAAAGCTGGCTGCAGGAGGATGTCGGCTCCGGCGATATAACTACCCGCACCACCATCCCCCAGGGCCATGAGTCCAAAGGGATTATCCATGCCAAGGAAGCCGGAGTCATCTGCGGAATCCCGGTAGCTGAGCTGGTCTTCGAGGTGGTAGACCCGGCACTGCGTTACACAGCAATGGTGCAGGAAGGCCAGAAGGTATCCGCAGGTACGGTTATCGCCGAGGTGGAAGGCAGTACCCATTCCATCCTGACCGGTGAACGGCTTGCGCTCAATCTGATGCAGCGGTTGTCCGGTGTGGCCTCAAGAACCGCATCCTTCGTGGAGGCGCTTCAAGGACTTCCTGTAAGGCTGGTTGACACCCGCAAGACCACTCCGGGGCACCGGATGCTTGAGAAATACGCGGTGCGCATCGGCGGCGGGGCGAATCACCGCTATGGTCTGTATGATGCTGTAATGATTAAAGATAACCACATCAAGGGAGCTGGAGGCATCCGCCAGGCCGTGGGGCGTGCACGGGCGAACATCCCGCACACCATGACCATTGAAGTGGAGACGGAGAGCCTGGAGCAGGTGGAGGAAGCGCTGGCCGCAGGGGCAGATATTATTATGCTGGATAACATGTCCCCTGAGCTGATGGCAGAAGCCGTGAGAAGAATCCGCACCAAAGCGAAGCATGTCACCATTGAAGCCTCCGGCAATGTCTCACTGGATACCGTCCGCGGCATTGCCGAATCGGGCGTTGATGTGATCTCCGTAGGGCGGCTAACCTATTCGTTCGCCAGCCTGGATATCAGCCTTGACTTGAACGGCAAGAAGGAGGGGACCCTCTGATGATCCTTGTCGTAGATATTGGCAATACGAACATTGTGCTCGGAGTGTACCGGGAGCGCGAGCTGCTGCACCATTTCCGGCTGAGTACGGCACGACAGTCCACGGTAGATGAATATGGTGTGCTGATCCAGAATCTGTTCAACATGTCGGGCCTCTCCTTCAAGGATATGGAGGGGGTTATTATCTCCTCCGTGGTTCCTCCGCTGGTTCAGGTCATCGTGGAGATGTGTGTGAAATATATCGGCAAAGACCCGCTGCTGGTAGGACCCGGGATCAAAACCGGGCTTAATCTGCGTTACGAGAACCCGCGTGAAGTCGGCGCGGACCGGATTGTGAACGCTGTGGCGGCGATTGAACAATATCAGTGTCCGTTGGTCGTTGTTGATTTTGGAACGGCCACTACCTTCGATTGTATTGATGCCGGAGCCAACTATCTTGGCGGGGCTATCGTACCAGGACTGGGCATTTCAACGGAAGCCTTATACCTGCGGGCCTCCAAGCTGCCGCGCATTGAACTTGAGAAGCCTAAGAAGGTCATCGGACGCAATACGGTCCACGCGATGCAGGCCGGGATTATTTTTGGTTATGCCGGCCAGGTCGAGGGCATCGTAAGACGCATCAAGCAGGAGATGAATGCGCCGGTCCTGAAGGTGATTGCCACCGGGGGGCTTGCCTCACTGATTGCCAGCGAGACGGAATGCATTGACGAAGTGAATCCGATGCTCACGCTTGAAGGATTGCGCATTATTTACAACCGGAATAAATAATCTTAAAGATGACCTTACACAGGCCACACTGATAGGAGGAGTATGCACCCAATGGAAAAGAAGGATCGGCTGATCCGCGGAACAGCCATGAACGGCCGGGTTAGAGCGTTCGCTGTCCGTACGACAGAGCTTGTTGACGAATTGCGGCGCAGACATGATACCTATCCGACAGCTACTGCTGCGCTCGGACGCACCGCTACGGCTGCAGCTATAATGGGAGCGATGCTCAAAGGGCAGGAGAAGCTGGCGGTTATGGTCAAAGGGAACGGCCCGCTTGGGCAGATCCTGGCTGAATCCAATGCCCTCGGGGAAGTGCGCGGATATGTACAGAATCCGCATGTTCATCTGCCCAGCAACGCCCAGGGCAAACTGGATGTTGCGGGTGCTGTTGGAACCGAGGGCTTCATTGATGTCAGCAAGGATCTTGGGCTGAAGGAACCCTACCGGGGAAGCGTGCCGATTATCTCGGGTGAGCTAGGCGAGGATTTCACCTACTATTTTGCCATATCGGAACAGACGCCGGCAGCAGTTGGATTGGGTGTGCTGGTGGAGACCGATAACTCGGTCAGAGTGGCCGGAGGCTTCATTATCCAGCTCTTGCCCGGCCTGAGCGATGAAGAGATTACAGAAATTGAGCAGGCGGTTGGAGCTATGCCTTCAGTGACGACGCTGCTGGATCAGGGTCTGGAGCCTGAGGAGATGCTGAGGCTGCTGCTGCCGGATGCGGTCGTCATGGATGAGCTTGAGATCCGGTTCCAATGCCAGTGCTCGCGTGAGCGCATTGAACAGACCTTGATAAGCCTTGGGAAGTATGAGCTTCAGCAGCTGATTGATGAAGACCAGCAGGCTGAAGTTGTATGCCACTACTGTAATGAGAAGTATGTTTTTAACAAGGATGAACTGCAGGTGATTCTCGACCAAGCGAAATCGTAGGGCTGCGCGATGATGACAAGACAGGAACGGGTGCTGCGCAATGCCGTTATATTACTCGCCGTCGCGACCTTAATGCTGGGCGGTCTGCTGTTCTGGAGCCTGCGTGCCATGGCCCTTCTTAAGGGAGAGGCGCCTGAAAGTGATGCTTCGGACATCGCTGCAGCCGGAGGACAGCCGGTCACGGATCAGGAATGGACCCGGGAGCTGAAGCGCAAGCACGGCGATGAGGTACTGCTGAGCATGCTTAACCATATCGTAGTAGGCAAGGAAGCGGCAGCACTGGGAATTACCGTGACGGACGCTGAGATCAGGCAGGAGCTGAAGCGCGGAATGTCCGGCTATGGCTCCGAGGAGCAGTATTACAGCCAGATGGAATCTGAGCTTGGATTGACCCGTGAGGAGCTGCGCGAGGAGACCGCTTACCGGTTAACCCTCCAGGCGGTAGCCACAGCAGGTATCACCATCAGCGAGACTGAAGTGGATGATTATCTTAAGGAGAATGCGGACACCCTTACGCCGAGGAAGCAGATGCAGCTCTCGATCATTACAACGGAGGATTACAGCGAGGCCAGCAAGGTGATGGACCGTCTGGAGCAGGGCGAGGACTTCGCCGGGCTGGCCGCTGAAGTCTCTACTGATGAGGAGAGCCGCCAGCATGGCGGGAATATCGGAATGGTGGAGGAGCAGGACCCGTTCTGGCCGGAGGATCTGCTGCGGACCGCAGCAGGACTTGAGGCCGGTGATATCGCAGGGCCGCTGCAGACCGCAGAGGGGTATGCCGTCATCCGCCTGGAGAAGATGGTGGTCCCTGAACAGCCGGAGCCGGAGGAGCTGCGCAGGATGGTCCGCCAGCAGCTTAAGCTGGAACAGGCGGCTCCTTTGCAGCAGGTGGAGCGTGATTTGCGGGCCAAATATGATACGGCGATATATATTGACAACGGCCTGCAAGATTGATAATATGAATTTAAATACAATACCTACTGAATTAGTCGGAAATGATTAAATTCTAATCTATATAATTCATTTATCATTCAAGGAGGTTTTATTCATGGCTAAAGTCGTCAATAGTGTAACAGATCTGATCGGGGGTACTCCGCTCGTTCGCCTGGGCCGGATTGTGCCTGAAGGCTCTGCAGAGATCTATCTGAAGCTGGAATATCAGAATCCGGGCTCCAGCGTGAAGGACCGTATCGCCATCAGTATCGTAGAAGAAGCTGAGAAGGCGGGCCTCTTGAAGCCTGGCGGCACCATTGTTGAAGCGACCAGCGGCAATACCGGGATCGGCCTGGCGCTTGTTGCCGCTGCCAAGGGCTACAAAGCGATCATTGTTATGCCTGAAACGATGAGCCTTGAACGCCGCAACCTGCTGCGCGCATATGGCGCTGAGCTGGTGTTGACTCCCGGCTCTGAGGGAATGAATGGTGCGGTCAAGAAGGCGGAGCAGATTCTGAGCGAGAATCCGGACTATTTCCTGGCTGATCAGTTTAAGAACCAAGCGAACGTGAAGATTCACCGTGAGACCACCGGACCGGAAATCGTTGAAGCCATTGAATCCATCGGCGGTCCGCTGGATGCCTTCATTGCTGGTGTAGGTACAGGCGGAACGATCAGCGGAGCAGGTGAAGTGCTGAAGAAGCAATACCCTGATGTGAAGATCTATGCGGTTGAACCGGCTGCTTCGCCGATTCTGGCCGGCGGCAAGCCGGGTCCGCACAAGATTCAAGGGATCGGCGCCAACTTTGTGCCTGAGATTCTCAACCAGAATATTTACGATGAGATTATTCATGTTGAGAATGATGAAGCCTTTGAGACAGCCCGCCGTGTAGCGAAGGAAGCAGGTGTACTGTCCGGCATTTCTTCCGGTGCAGCTGTATTTGCAGCACTTAAGATAGCCAAGGAGCTGGGTGCAGGCAAGAAGGTTGTTGTCATCATCCCAAGTAACGGCGAACGCTACCTGAGTACTCCGCTCTATAATTTTGAAGTATAATTGCTGCCAGCCGGCAGTTCAGAAGAGTCTGCCTATCCGCTTCCGCAGGGATAGCGCAGGCTCTTTTTTTGGATAATACGGGTTACAGGCTTTTCAAAGCCACCCTATGTACAGTATACTGACAGGCAATAAACCAGCTGCGTATGCTTCCGGAGCGAGTTTTGCTGCGAAGCAGATATCAGTGAAGGTGAAGCTGCACAAAACTTTTAGGAGGTTGGATGTGGAGATTGTAACGGCTTGGCAGGAATGGGAGCAGTGGAGCGGGGCCGGCGAAGCCTGGAGCATCCTTCCCCTGATTCTGAAGGAACCGCAGAACAGCAAGGGATTGCCTGGCGACTGGAAGCAGGCCTGGGAGCTGGCCTCGCCTTATTCAGTTGTGCTGGAGAGCGGCAAGGGCGGACGTTACACCTATTTGGGGCTGAATCCCGTCTCTGTGATCGAAGGCACCGGTCAGACTGCGGAACTCTACACGCCTTCTGGATCAGGTGAAGCCTCAAGACAGAAGCGGGCAGCTCGGATGGAGGGCGAGCCGCTGGAGGTGCTGCAGAATTGGATGAAGGCCTATACATCGCCACGCTTGGCTGGTGACAGCCTGCCGCCGTTCACCGGGGGATGCATCGGGTTCCTGGGGTATGATGTCGCCCGCTCTCTGGAGAAGCTGCCGTCCCTGGCCAGACGTGATCCTGATCTCCCCGATTATCTGTTCATGAGGCTGGAGGAGGTGTGGATCTACGATCAGCAGGAGGACATGCTGTACTGTGCCGTGCATGTACCTGTTCCAGATTCTCCGCCCGCCCGTCTGGAAGGCTTAAGGACATTGTATGATGCAGCGGTGGGCCGCGCAGAGGAGATGCTCAGGCAGTGGCATCAGATCTCTATGCCAGTAGAGCAAGGAGCTGCCGCGCCAGACTATGCTGCAGCTGATCATGCCGAGGCCACCGGCGAGTGGCCCGGCATGAGCTCAGACTTCTCCCCCGCGCGCTTCCAGCTCGCGGTGTCGAAGGTCCAGGAATACATCCGTGCCGGCGATGTATTCCAGGTCAACCTCTCGCTGCGCCAGCAGGCGCAGCTCCGGTCCACACCCGAGAATGTCTACGAATGGCTCCGTAGACTCAACCCGTCCCCGTACATGGGGCTGCTCCGCACGCCCGGCTTCGCGCTCTCCAGCGCGTCGCCGGAGCTGCTCGTCAAGCTGCACGGGGACAAGGTCAGCGCCCGCCCCATTGCCGGTACCCGGCGCCGGGGCCACACTCCCGCGGAGGATGCCGCCATGGAGGCGGAGCTGCGCGGGAGCGAGAAAGAGGTCGCCGAGCATATCATGCTCGTCGATCTGGAGCGCAACGACATCGGCCGTGTCGCTGCCTACGGGACGGTCCGCGTGCCGGAGCTGCTGACCGTGGAGCGCTACTCGCATGTGATGCATCTCGTCTCGCAGGTGGAGGGCATCCTCGCCCCGGGCAAGGATGCCTATGACGTCATTGCCGCCTTGTTCCCCGGCGGCACCATCACCGGCGCGCCCAAGGTGCGCACGATGGAGATCATCGAAGAGCTGGAGCCGGTCCGGCGGGGGCCGTATACCGGCTCCATGGGCTGGATTGACTATAACGGCAATATGGAATTAAATATAATCATACGTACACTTGCAGTGAAGGACGGAACCGGCTACATTCAGACAGGCGCGGGCATCGTAATTGACTCGGACCCTTACCGTGAATACCGGGAATGCCACAACAAAGCCAAAGCGGTAGTCAAGGCCATACTCTGCAGCGAGCAAGAGCAGGAATGGCTGGCTGCCCAAGGCGCCAAAGGGGGAAACGCACTATGATCTTGGTCATCGATAATTATGATTCCTTCACGTATAACCTGGTGCAATATCTGGGTGAGCTCGGGGAGGAAGTGAAGGTCGCCCGCAATGATGAGATCACCTTAGAGGAGATTGAGCAGCTGGCCCCGGATCATATTCTGATCTCGCCGGGACCGTGTACACCGAATGAGGCGGGCATCAGCCTGGCGCTGCTGGAGCATTTCAAGGGGAGCATCCCGATCTTTGGCGTATGCCTGGGCCATCAGGCTATCGGACAAGCCTTCGGCGGCAAGGTCATCCGCGCAGAGCGCCTGATGCACGGCAAAACCTCGCCGATTCACCACAAAGGCACCTCGGTCTTTGAAGGATTGGCGTCTCCGTTCACCGCTACCCGTTATCATTCGCTGATTGTAGAGCGTGAGAGTCTGCCGGACTGTTTGGAGATTACAGCCGAGACCGCAGAAGGCGAGATCATGGGCCTGCGCCATAAGGAATACCCGATTGAAGGCGTCCAGTTCCACCCGGAGTCCATCATTACGGATCACGGGCACACAATGCTGCGTAATTTCCTGAAACGGAGAGCCGGGGAACCGGCATGAAATATATAGGAGTGAACAACAAAGCAGTCGCAGCCAAAGACGCCGTGGTCTCCGCTCTGGATCACGGCTTTTTGTACGGCATGGGCCTGTTTGAGACCTTCCGCACCTACGGGGGCCGGCCTTTTCTGCTGGAGTGTCATCTGCAGAGATTGGCGGACGGCTGCCGCACGCTGGGGATTCCTTATGAACCGGATGAACAGGGGCTGAGGGAATGGATCTCCCTGCTGATGGACAAGAATGAGCTGGACGAGGCTTACATCCGCTACACGGTGACGGCCGGTGAGGATATTCTGGGCCTGCCGTCCGCAAGCTATAATCAGCCTAATCATCTGCTGTATGTGAAGGCTCTGCCGGCAATCCCGCCCGGTCTCTACACAGAAGGCAAAGAGCTGCAGCTGCTGAACCACAGGCGCAACACCCCGGAAGGCCCGGTGCGGCTGAAGTCGCTGCACTATATGAATAACATTCTGGCGAAGCGCGAGCTGTCACGGTATCCGTCAGCGGCCAGAGGAGCCGAGGGGCTGATGCTGACGGCACAAGGCGAGCTGGCCGAAGGCATTGTGAGCAATCTTTTTTTCATCTCCAATAAGCGGCTCTATACCCCCGATGTAGCCACCGGGATTCTTCCGGGAATTACCCGGGAAATGGTGCTTGAGCTGGCAGTCTCCAGCCTCCAGCCTGAACAGGGCTTTTACCGCTGGGAGCAGCTTGCGGCTGCGGATGAAATCTTCCTGACCAACTCCATTCAGGAGCTTGTACCAGTGACTACAATATGGAATGGGGAGCGGCGGATTACCATCGGCAGCGGGCGCTGCGGTGAACAGACGGATCTACTGATGAAGCTGTACAGAGAAAGGACGGGACGCGAATGAAGCCTGTTATCTACAAACGGAGCTACCGCTGCGGAGGCAGTGAGCTGACCTTGGGCCGTCGGACCCTGATTATGGGCATTCTTAATGTGACGCCGGATTCCTTCTCGGACGGGGGATTATGGACGGACCCGGAACGGGCGGTGCAGCATGCGCTGCAGATGGCGGCCGAGGGGGCGGACATTATTGACATCGGCGGGGAATCAACGCGTCCCGGGCATCAGCCGGTCAGTGCGGAGGAGGAGTTAGCGCGTGTATTGCCTGTAATTGAGAGCATTCACCGGGCCGCTCCGCACCTTGTGCTGTCTATCGATACCTATAAGGCAGAAGTCGCCCGCCGGGCGCTTCAGGCCGGTGCACATATCATTAACGATGTCTGGGGGGCCAAGGCTGACCCGCAGATGGCGGCAGTGGCAGCGCAGGCAGACTGTCCGATTATACTGATGCACAACCGGCAGGACCGCAATTACAAGGATCTGCTCACGGATATGACGGACGATCTGAACGGAAGCATTCAGCTCGCTATGACGGCTGGGGTGAAGCCGCACAACATTATTCTGGACCCCGGGATCGGGTTCGCGAAGGATTACACGGAGAATCTCCAGGTTATGACCGGCCTTGGAAGACTGACAGAGCTGGGGTACCCCCTGCTGCTGGCCACTTCGCGCAAAAAATTCATCCGCACCACACTGGACCTGCCGGCTGAGGATGTAGTGGAGGGTACGGCCGCTACCGTCGCCTTTGGCATCGCCCAGGGCTGTCAGATCGTCCGGGTCCATGATATTGCTGCAATCAAGCGGACGGTAGATATGTGTGATGCTATGCTGTACGCCGGGTCGCCCCGCTTGCGCGGCTAGAGGAACAATCACAGAAGAAGGCAGGGAACTTGTTATGGATAAAATGAAGCTCCACCGAATGGAATACTACGGCTTCCATGGTGTGTATGAAGAGGAACGCAGGCTCGGCCAGCGGTATTATGTGGATCTTGAGCTGGAGCTGGATTTGCAGCCGGCCGGCGCAAGTGATGATCTGGAGCAGACCGTGAATTATGCCGAAGTGCATGCCCTGGTCAAAAAAATGGTCGAAACTACCTCCTTCAAGCTGATTGAAGCTTTGGCGGAACATATTGCATCCGGACTACTGGGCACTTATACTGTTATCAGTGCTGTGACGGTCCAGGTGACCAAGCCGCATCCGCCCTTTGATATTCATTTTCAGGGAGTGACCGTAGAGCTGCGGCGGAGCAGAAAGTGAGACAGACCGATGAACACACATTCCACCTCTGAGTCATCAGAGGCTTATATTGCTTTAGGGGCTAACCTCGGTGACCGGCAAGGCACCTTAAGAGAAGCCCTGAACCGGCTTAGCCAGCACGACAAAATTGAGGTTCTGCGCACATCCCCGGTGTACGAGACCGAGCCGGTAGGTTATCTCGACCAGCCCCAGTTTCTGAATATGGCTGCCGCTCTCCGTACCACACTGTCACCTGAAGCGTTGCTTCAGGTGATGCTGGAGACCGAGAATCAGCTCGGACGTGTCCGCGATGTCCGCTACGGGCCAAGAACAGTGGATCTCGACTTGTTATGGGTAGAGGGAATGAGCATGGATACGCCGGATTTGACGCTGCCGCATCCAAGGATGCTGGAGCGGGCATTTGTCCTGCTGCCGCTCTGCGACATCGTGTCCGGGAATGAAGACTCCTTCGTATTCCGCAGGTTAATTACATCAGCGCTTCAAGACATAGACGGAAAGGAAGGAATCCGCTTGTGGACAACAAACGTATGGGAAGGCGGGTCAGAGCGTTCCGGAAGCTGAAGGGCTACACTCAGCAGGAGCTGGCGGATTCTGTCGGAATATCGCTTGCTGTGCTTGGCGCAGTGGAGCGTGGCAACAGACGTTTGGAAGATCAAATTTTAAATAAAATTGCAGCTTTTCTCGGAGTAACCGTTGAGGAACTGGCTAACCCGGAGCCTTGAGGCAAGGATGAACGCTATTAAAGAGTAAAGGGAAGTGATTCAAGCATGCTGAAGATTGGTGATATTGAATTGAAAAACCAGGTTGTCCTGGCACCTATGGCCGGCGTGTGCAACCCGGCGTTCCGTCTGATTGCCAAGGAATTCGGGACCGGCCTGGTCTGTGCGGAGATGGTCAGCGGCAAAGCGATCGTCCACGGCAATGCGCGTACGCGTGAGATGCTGTTTGTCGATGAGCGCGAGAAACCGCTGAGCCTGCAGATTTTTGGCGGAGACCGGGAGTCGCTGGTGGAGGCGGCCCGAATTGTCGATAAAGAGACAAATGCCGATATCATCGATATTAATATGGGCTGCCCGGTGCCGAAGGTGACGAAGTGTGATGCCGGTGCGCGCTGGCTGCTGAACCCGGACAAAATCTATGAGATGGTGTCGGCTGTTGTCGACGCTGTAGATAAACCGGTCACCGTGAAGATGCGGATCGGCTGGGACAGTGAGCATATCTTCGTGGAAGAGAATGCGCGTGCCGTTGAACGGGCCGGAGGCCAGGCGGTCAGCGTGCATGGACGTACCCGTGAGCAGCAATATACCGGGCGCGCCGACTGGAATTATATCCGCATGGCCAAGCAGGCGGTATCCATCCCGGTCATCGGCAATGGTGACGTGAATACCCCGGAGGATGCGCGGACGATGCTGGATCAGACCGGCTGTGACGGCGTGATGATCGGGCGGGGAGCGCTCGGCAATCCGTGGATGCTGTACCGGACCATTCAATATCTGGATACCGGCGTGCTGATGCCGGAGCCGGGTCCGGACGAGAAGATCAAGGTGGCGATTCTGCATATGGACCGTCTGATTGCACTCAAGGGGGAAGCAGTAGCGGTGCGCGAGATGCGCAAACATCTGGCCTGGTATCTCAAAGGCTTCAAGGCCGCCGCCCGCGTGAAGGACGTTATTATGGAAGAAACGAAACGTGACGAGATGGTACGGATTTTGGAGGATTTTGTCGGACAGCTCAAGCAGGATGAGGAACAGGATCGCGCAGATCATGTCCTTTCCGCCGTCTGATCTTCATAATTTCCCGGGAAGCGAGTCCTTTCCTGTGTGCTTTATTGAGTATCGCTAAACATTATATGGGGCGTCATTGACATTTTGTAGCGGTTCCAATATAATTTCACAGTATAAAATCGCCGTTACAGCAGGAGCAATGGTGCAGGAGGGTTCTTATCCCTCCGGATTCGCATATAGTATGGTGTTTTCAATAAATGTATACGACAGGAGAATCGGTTGAGATGAGCGATAAAGAAGTCATTCTTACACCGGACGGACTTAAGCGTCTGGAAGAAGAACTGGAGACCCTCAAATCCGTTAAGCGCCGCGAAGTGGCGGAACGTATCAAAGTGGCGATCGGCTACGGAGATATCAGTGAGAACTCGGAATATGAAGACGCTAAGAACGAACAGGCTTTTATTGAGGGCCGCATTATTACCTTGGAGAAAATGCTCCGCAACGCCCGCATCATTAACAGTGATGAGATTGCTACCGATGTGGTCAGCGTAGGCGTTACTGTTACCGTAGAGGATATGGAATATGGCGACACTATGGAATATACGATCGTAGGTACTGCCGAATCCGATCCGCTCAACAACAAAATTTCCAATGAGAGCCCTGTCGGAAGAGCAATCATCGGCAAGAAGGTTGGAACCGTTGTGGATGTGAGTGTCCCAGCAGGCGTCATTCAATATAAAATTCTCGATATCAAAATGAAGTAGATCCGAAAGCTTCCTTAGGGGAGCTTTTTTCGCAATGCCTTTGGCCGAAAAATATGGGTGAACACATACAGCTTATATTTTGTACCGGAACGGACTGTCCCCGGATTGGGACGGAGCCGTTTCTTCTTTTGTATACCGCGAGTAAGAAAGGATGAAGAACATGACGGAAGAATTGAACAACGTCGAAACCACAGAGAATGAGCTTAGCGAATTGCTGCAGATCCGCCGGGGGAAGCTGGACGAGCTCCGCGCCCTCGGGATTGATCCGTTCGGCAAGAAGTATGACCGTACTGCTGCTGCAGGTGATCTTCTGGCCAAGTATGACGGAATGACCAAAGAAGAACTGGACGAGCTGGCTCTGGAGGTCAGTGTGGCCGGACGCATTATGGCTAAGCGGGTAATGGGCAAGGCAAGCTTTTCTCATATTCAGGACCTCAGCGGCAAAATCCAGCTATACGTGCGCCAGGACAGCATTCCTGAGTCCCAGTACTCCGCGTTCACGATCCTCGACCTTGGCGATATTATCGGTGTCCGGGGAACCTTGTTCAAGACCAAGACCGGCGAGACCTCTATTAAAGTAGATCATCTGGAGGTGCTGTCCAAGTCGCTGCTTCCGCTTCCCGAGAAATATCATGGCCTGAAGGATGTGGAGCTCCGCTACCGTCAGCGCTATGTGGATCTGATTATCAATCCTGAGGTGCAGCAGACCTTCATCACCCGTTCCCGGATCATCCAGTCGATGCGCCGTTATCTGGACTCGCTGGGCTATCTGGAGGTGGAGACGCCAACCCTGCATTCCATCGCTGGCGGAGCGGCGGCACGCCCGTTCATTACCCATCACAATACGCTGGATATGCAGCTGTATATGCGGATTGCCATCGAGCTTCATCTGAAGCGTCTGATTGTCGGCGGTCTGGAGAAGGTCTATGAGATTGGCCGCGTATACCGTAACGAAGGGGTTTCGACCCGTCACAATCCGGAATTTACAATGATCGAGCTGTATGAAGCGTATGCGGACTACAAGGACATTATGCATCTGACCGAGAGCTTGATTGCGCATATCGCCCAAGAAGTGTTGGGCAGCCAGGTGATTGAGTACCAAGGACAGGAAGTGAACCTGTCTCCGGGCTGGCGCCGTGTAACCATGGTGGATGCTGTTAAGGAAGTGACCGGAGTAGACTTCGGCGTTCAGATGACGAATGAAGAAGCGCAGGCACTTGCTAAGGAGCACCGGGTTCCGGTAGAGAAGCATATGACCTTCGGACATATCCTGAATGCGTTCTTCGAGCAGTTCGTGGAGGAGACCCTGATTCAGCCGACCTTCGTGATGGGACATCCTGTCGAAATTTCGCCGCTTGCCAAAAAGAATGAAGAAGATCCGCGCTTCACCGACCGTTTCGAGCTGTTCATTGTGGCCCGTGAGCACGCCAACGCGTTCAGCGAGCTGAATGATCCGATTGACCAGCGTCAACGGTTCGAGGCACAGATTCAGGAGAAGGAGCAGGGCAATGATGAAGCCCATGAGATGGATGACGACTTCATCCGTGCGCTGGAATACGGAATGCCGCCTACAGGCGGACTGGGTATCGGCGTAGACCGTCTGATTATGCTGCTTACCAACGCTCCGTCGATCCGTGATGTGCTGCTGTTCCCGCATATGCGTAATAGAGACTAATTATTCTTGGCTTCACGCCAATACACCCATGGAAACTGCTTAGGCGGTTTCCTGGGGACGTGTTGGAGAGGATGAATTATAGATTTAGATATCTGTTAGAAAAAGCTTGTAATGAATCTCTATTCATGGTATATTCTATTTCTGGCCGCGTAACATTGAGGCTAAGCTCGAAAAAGAAGTTAAAAAAGAGCTTGCATTGATCGGCTGGATGTGATATATTATAAGAGTTGCTGGTGACGAGATAATCTCCGCCGACAACGAGCTTGATCTTTGAAAACTGAACAACGAGTGAGTATCAGAAATCACTTCGGTGAT
>NZ_JAIEUI010000031.1 GCF_022234545.1 Paenibacillus piscarius | reverse complement strand
ATAAAGAGCAAGGTTACGGCAAGTACCGATTGTATACGGAGGACTCCGGGATAAGGGGGTCGCACCGTTGTGATCGGTTTTCCGACTACATTTGGCTCACGCGCCGCCCACGGTCCGATTGTGATCGGTTTTCCGACTACATTTGGCTCACGCGCCGCCCACGGTCCCATTGTGATCGGTTTTCCGATTACATTCAGGCCTCATGCCTGCGCATCAGCAAAATGTATGCGGTTTTTCTTTCCCACAATAAAAGGGGCTGTCACTTTGGGACAGCCCCTTCGTATTTATGCCGGGCTAGCGGCATATCTCGGCTGGGCCAGGCCCAGCGTCATTTGCATTTGACTTTGCGTGACCTGCCCAACATATACACCATTTGCATTTGACTCTACGTGACCTGCCCAGCGGACTGAGAGGCGCTTATTTCGCGTAAAAGCCACTTTTTGCGCATGTAACGGACTCCAGGGCTCTTATTCGCAGTAATTCCGCCAATTATCATCCCTTAGCGGATGAATAAGCGCATCTCAGTCCGGCAATCGGCGCAAAGCAAGCTTTTCGCAGAAATAAGGGCCCTACAGTCCACCAACCAGCAGCAGACCCGAGGGTCGGAGGGGGAACGCTTGTGGAACAACGCCCCTCCACTCTGCACCCGCCCTATGCCTCACAAATACACAAACGGCTCCTTCGCATCCACAAACGTCACCGGCAGGCCGTCCACCAGCGGGGCGAGCCACTCGGCCATGTATTTCATGCCCCATTCCTCGGAGCGTTCGTGGCCGATGACGATCATCGCCTTGTTCATGCCCAGCATGGCGGCATCGTTGACGTAGGCGCACAGTGTCCACTCGGTAATATCGCCGCAGATCATCACATCCAGGTTCTTCGCCTGCATCAGCTCCATCGGCATCTGCTCCCGACCTAGACCCAGGCTGCCGCCGCCGACCAGAATGCCTACACGGGAACAGGCAGACTCAGGATCACCCACAATCTGAATCACCTTCATCCCCAGACGTTCCTTCAGGAAGCCCGCCAGCTCGCCGACCGTAGTCTCCTCGATCAGATACCCCCAGGCGTCTTTATCGTCCAGCTTCTTGTCCGCCCAATCCAGCTCCTTAAGCAAACCGTCGTAGATCCGGTCCGTATCCGCCAGATGCATATGGTCGTGGAACCGCCAGATGACGATGCCGTGCTCCTCAATGAGTTGCTTCTTGGCCAGGTAGACCGGGTCCTCCTGCAGCCAATCCAGCGTATCCTTTCCCGTAAAATAGGTCGGCTCATGGGTAATAATCAGGTTGGCTCCCACCGCAATGGCTTCCCGGATTACTCCCACCGTCGCCATAAACGTAGTTACAATACCGGTGACCTCCACATCCTCACTGCCGCTGGCCAGCACATCACAGGTCTGTTCGAGCTTCCGTCCTCCACAGCAGTCGAGCAGAATCCGGTCAATAACCTCCTGCACTTTCATACGTTCATTCTCCTTTGCCTATTAGTCGTTAGCCTTTGACAGCGCCGATGATGACGCCCCGGGTGAGGTACTTCTGCATGAACGGCAGGACGAACAGCACCGGCACGATGCCCAGCACCGCCATCGCCATCCGCACCGCTGTACTCGGGAGCTGCACGGTAGCTGTACCCAGCACACTGCCGGCCTGGCCGGAATTCAGGAATTGAATGTTGGTCATGAGCTGCATCAGCAGGTTCTGAATCCCGTACAATTGCGGCTTCGATACAAAATATAACGCATTAATCCAGTCATTCCAATACGCCAGTCCCATGAACATCCCCACGGTCGCCATGACCGGCATGGACAGGGGAAGCATAATACGGAAGAAGGTCCGCAGCTCCGAGGCGCCGTCAATCTGGGCCGCTTCGATGATCTCCAGCGGGACATTATTTTTGAAATAGTTGCGGACCAGCAGGACGTTGAAGCCATTCGCCAGCAGATTCGGGAGAATCAGCGCGAGCAGCGTGTTTTTGATATGGAAATACTGGGTCCACATGATGTACGAAGGCACAATCCCCCCGCTGAACAGCATGGTGAAGAATACGACGAACGCCAGCACATTATGATACTTGAAGTCGGGCCGCGACATCGGGTAAGCCAGCATACTGGTGATCAGCAGCCCGAGAGCGGTGCCCAGCAGAGTGACCAGGAAGGACACCCCGTACGCTCTGACGAAAACGTAGGCCGAGGACCGGATATACCGGTAAGCGTCCAGGCTCAGCTGCTCAGGGAAGAAGCTGTACCCGTTGCGGACCAGCGCCGTCTCATCCGTAATCGAAGCAATCACAATGAGCAGGAAGGGTATGAAAGCAAAAACCGTCAGCAGGAGCATCACGACCGCAGAAAACACCGTAAACGTCCGTTCTCCCCTTGTTTGGATCATAAGTAGTTCCTCCTAGAACAATGCATTTTCTGGGTTAACCTTCTTGACGATGGCATTGACCGTAAGCACGAGGGCGAACCCGACAACGGACTGGTACAGGCCGGCTGCGGCCGACATCCCGATATCGTTGAGCTGCATCAAGGCGCGGTACACATACGTATCAATCGTCTGGGTGGTGCTGAACAGCGCACCGGAGTTCATCGGCACCTGATAGAACAGGCCGAAGTCCGAGTTAAAAATCCGCCCCATCGACATCAGCACCAGCACGATAACCGTCGGCTTGAGCAGCGGCAGGGTGATCATGCGGATCTGCTTCAGCTTGCCGGCTCCGTCAATTTTGGCCGATTCATAAATACTCTTGTCGATCCCGGCAATGGAAGCGAAATAGACGATGGAGCCATAACCTGCCGTCTTCCAGAGCTGGATGATGACCAGCAGATACGGCCAATACTTCGGTTCAGAGTACCAGTTAATCTCCGGGAGGCCCAGCGGCCGCAGAATCGAATGGTTGACGAACCCGCTGTCGGCATTCAGAAAAGCAAACACCAGCAGCGACAGCACGATCATCGAGATCAGATTCGGCAGAATCAGCCCGGTCATGAACAGCTTCGAGTACAGCTTGCTCAGCAGCTCGGACATGAGAATGGCAATCAGGATCGACACCACCGTACCCAGCGCGATGAAGACCAGGTTATAGAGCAGCGTGTTGCGGGTCATGATCCAGGCATCGCTGGTCTGGAACAGGAAGGTGAAGTTCTTCAGGCCGATCCAGTCGCTGCCGAAGATCCCCTTCGCATAGTTGACATCCTTGAAGGCAATGAACACACCGAACATCGGAAAGTAGCTGTTGATGAGAAAATATAGCAGTCCGGGAGCCGCTAGAATGAGCAGCGGGAGTGTTTTTTTGAGCGGCTTCGCTGGGGACTTGCGTCTGGCAGTCATGCCGGATTCACCTCCATAGCCGGGGGCAGAGCCACATGTGCGCCTCCACCCTCAGCGGATTCATATATTGGTTATTGCTGCGCGGCCAGCCACGCATCAAGCTGCTTCTGCTTGCTGTCAATGATCGCCTGAGCACCCGCATCCTTCAGCGCACTGACGAACTTCGGAATAATCTCACCCGGGTCCACCGAGCCGCTGACCAGCGCCGGCAGATATTGGCTCACCACGTTGTTCACCGCACTGATCTGGGTCTTTACCTCACCCTGGTCAAAAATAAATCCGAAATACGGCGATCGGGCCGTATCCTTATTCTCCTTCAGCTTCAGCTCCACATCCGACCAGTTGATGCCCTCAAGCTGGTACTGCAGAGACTCTGATCCGACAATCCCGGAGCTCAGCATAGCGGTGTAAGGAACGGTATTGGCATCCAGCCCATCCGGGAATTTCACATGATGGTCGTCCACCTTGACATAATCCTCCCCTTCAATGCCGAAGAGAATGGTGTTAATCAGGTCTTTATCGGTATAGAGCAGGTTCAGGAACTTGACCGCCGCCTCGGTCTGCTTGGAGGTACTGGAGACCATCCAGGTCACAGAATTCACAGCACTGGTATCAAAATAGAACGGGGCGATCCGCTTGGTTTCAATGTTTTTGCCGACCTGCGCGCTTAGCTGCTTGCCTACCTCCATGCCGCTGTAGCCGCCCAGGAAGGAGAAGCCGCGCCCGGAGGAGACCAGCTCCATTGCCGTAATCGTCGTAGTTGCGGTATCCTTCTGCAGGTATCCGGCGTTGTACCAGTCGCGCATCATCTGAATGCCTTTTTGGAAGACATCGGTCTCATAAAAGTTAACCACCTTGCCGCTGTCACCGATCACGACGCCAACACCGGTGGTATCCGTCAGGTAATCGACCTTGCTGGCACCCTTCATCCAGTTCACAAGTCCCGTATCGGTCGGGTTCACGTTGATCGGGCCGAACGGCACCACATCCGGCAGCTTCTGCTTGACGGCCGCGAAGACGGCGGGCAGATCCTCGACCGATTGGATCGAGTCTGCGGCTACGCCAGCCCCCGCCAGCATATCCGCGTTGTAGATGATATTGGTCGGCAGCGCCATCCCTTTATTCACGGGAATGCCATAGATATGTCCGTCCATGGTGGTCGTCTTAAGGATATCCGCGCCGAAGTCCTTCTCCAGAATCGCCGTCAGCTCCTTGCCGTGCTCCGGCAGCAGTTCCTCCAGCGGGGCTACCTGGCTCTTGGATACATAGTTGGAGAACTGGCCGAGTGTAGTGAAGATGTCCATCTGCTCGCCGCTCTGGAGGGCCAGATTCACCTTCTGGGCATAATCCGCAGGCCCGAAGAGGCGGAAATCTACCTTCACCCCGATCTTGTCCGTTGTGATCGCATTGATCGCATCCGTGACCTTGCTCAGATCATCGGGAATCCGGTTGAAGGACGGCAGGGCGAACACAATCTCGGCCGGCTTAGCCTTAGCTTCCCCGGACCCCGCTTCCGTGGAGGATGTATTGGAATTGCCGCCGCAGGCGGAGAGCAGCGAACCGCAGATAACCGTGGATAACAGCAGTGAACCTAACCCCTTTTTATTCATCATGTCTCTTGCCTCCTGTTCTGTATTTACACTCTCATTGTACCGGCCTTGGAGGGGGGCTTGCTTTCAAAAAGACGGGCTGTTTTTATAAAAAGCCGTACTGCAGCAAGAAGCTCCGCCTCCCGGGTAAGAGCAGCGGAGCTTCTTGCTATAACACGGCTTTGTGCCTCAGGCGGTAAGCGGCCGGTGTCTCGCCCGTCAGCTTCTTGAACACCGTGGAGAAGTATGAGATCGTATCGAAGCCGGTATCCATTGCAATCTCGCCGATGCTGGCCGTGCTCTCGATTAGCAGCTGCTGCGCTGCCCGGATGCGGCACCCGTTCAGGTACTCGTTGATGCTCTGCCCGGTCCCGTTCTTGAACACCTTCGCCAGGTAATCTGCGGTCAGATAGACGCTGGCGGCTACATCCTCCCGGCTGAGCTCACGGGTATAGTTCTCCTGGATGAACCGCTTCGCCCGCTCGACGACTCCTTCGGACTCCAGCACCTCCTTGATGGAATCCACCGTCTTATCTGTCAGCGCCTGCGCCCACTTCATGAAGTCGAACACACTGCTCTCGGCGGCCTGGGCCAGCCGCTGGCTGTGTGCGTCAGCGAAGAGCCGGTGCGCCTGGATATGGTGGCGTGCGAGCAGCGAATAGACCACCTGTACCAGGTCCTCCCGGATGGAATGGAGGGTGGCCGCGTCCAGCTTGCTCAGGCTGGCCAGCCGCTCCAGCTCCTTCTTCAGCCGGTTCACAATCTGCGCCTTCTCCTTCTGGACGAACAGCAGGGTGAACAGCTCGGTATCCAGGGTGAAGCGCTCGGTAAGATCATAATGGAAGGGCTGGCCCGGCACATGCACCCTCCCCCGGAAAATAAGATTGGACTCATCCGCCTGCTCCAGCTCCGTCTTAAGCTGCGAAAGGCCGGTAATCCCGGCGGGCTCACTGAAATAACAGGTTGCTGCACACTTCAGATAGTCTCTGCACAGTTGAATGATCTCCTCTGCCCGCTCCTGCAGCCAGCCCATATCTACCTGACTCTCAGCGACTACGGAAATATAGAATATTTTGTCCGCCTGATAAGGAATGATCCGGCCACCGTTCACCCGGCTGCTGAGGATTTCCGTGACCAGATTCGAGAGCGCATAGCTGAAAATACTCTCGTCCCATTCCCGCTCGATCCCCGAGCGGGGCACACTGACGAGCAGCAGAAGATAATCCGGGTGGGTGGACACGGACAGCTCCCGCTTCTGTACCTCACTCTGGATCAGCTGAAGCCGCGGCGATATTGCCGCCGTCAGCACATCGCTCCAGAAGGTACGCTCCAGCAAGTCCTGGTTCTTCAGCCAGGCCTGGCCCAGCTTGCGGTATTCGCCCAGCATGATCTTCTGCTTCAGAGTGTCCATGGCCTTGCGCAGCGCCGCCTCCAGCTCCTGCTTGTCCAGCGGCTTGACCAGATAGGAATCCGCATCATAGGCAATCGCCTTGGAGGCGAAGCTGAAGCTCTCATGGCAGGTAAGGAAGATGAAGCCGCCCTCATACTGCTGCTCTCTGGCCCACTGGATCATATCAATTCCTGAGCCTCTGGGCATCTCAATGTCGCAAATGATCAGATCCGGCTCGCCGCCTGCAAATAATTGCTTCGCATCCTGGATATTATGGGCGGACACCACCTCGGTAATTCCGAATTCCTCCCAGTTCACAATGCCGCGCAGGGCTTCAACGGTAGGGATATCATCATCAATCAGCATACAACGCATGTTCATCCTCCTTCAGCATGGGATGGTCCGCCGGTCTCACCGGAATCCATAGCTCCACTCTTGCCCCTGTAGATTCGGTATTGGACAGCTTAAGCAGATCATTCCGTTTGTAGAGGAGCTGCAGTGTCCGGCGGATATTGGCAATGCCGACTCTGGCCCCATCCTCCGCTGTCTCCGCCTGCTCCTGCGCGTCCAGCCACTCCTGGCTGAAGCCCGCACCGTTATCCTCAATCACAATCCAGGCCATCGGGAGGCCGTCCCGCAGGGTCATTCGCGCCCGGATGAAGACCGACAGCATCTCCTGTACGAACATGGCGTGCTTGAAGATATTCTCCGTGAAGGTCTGGATGATGAACTGCGGAACCGGTACATGCCGTACCTCGTCACTCATCTCGGTCATATAGAAGATTTGTTCAGGATAACGGATCTCCTGCATCCGGATATAATTCTCGGTGTGCCGGATCTCTTCCTCCAGCGTCACTTCCGTCAGCCCGCCCCTGAACATATACCGGAGATGCTCCGACAGGGAGTGGATCAGGCTGCGGATTTCTTCATTTTTATTCTGATAGGTTAAGCTGGTTATGGTTGAGATGGCATTCAGGAAAAAATGCGGCCGGATCTGCATCTGCAGATACTTAATCTCGGCGCGGCTGGTCTCGATCTGCTCCTCATACGACTGGATCTTCAGCGCCTTGATCTCGCTGACCATGGATTCCAGCGCATGGAACAGCTTCTTGAACTCCAGCGAATACGGGGCTCCCCTAGGAATCTGATATTCGGTCTGCCCCTGCTCAACTGCCTTCGCGGCCTTGACCAGCTCCAGAATCGGCCTCAGAACATCCCTGGCCAGGAACCTGAGTACAAGCGGCACCACGATGACGGAGAGCACGGCAAGCAGCGCAATCCCCCACTGAATCAGCTTCAGTCCCGAGAACAGGCTGCCCTTGGCGACCATGTTGGTGATCTGGCCGAATTCGCCGATCGGCTCGGACACAATCAGGTAGCTGCGCTGGTTCGTCCGGGTCAGGCTCTCCAGTGTGGTCTCCGCCTGTGGCAGGCCGATATGACTGGCAGCCAGCACCCTCCCCTCCGTTGTGCTCAGCACATACCGGTTCTGGTCGCCCGCCCCTCGGTCTACCATGGCTAACAGATTCCCGGCCTGGACGAAGGTGCCGAAGCTGACCCCGGAATAGGTAATATATTTGTAGAGATAATATTGGCCGCGCAGCCGGAACACCTGCCATTCCCCGTTCTGCCTGGGTGCAGAAGCACTGAATTCCTGCGTGTTCAGATAATCGACCAGCGCCAGCTTGTCCTCCGATTCGATCCGGGCATTGAATTGCTCCAGGACCAGCCCTCCGGGCAGCCGGATGAACATGCCGTCGCTGGAATAGCTGCCGGTCATTTTGGCCTGCAGATTGTTTTTGAGCTGCTGGACCTTGAAGTACTTACTGCTCTCGTCCAATCCCGCTGTATTCACTGCGGCGTCGATGTTGCGGTCGAACACCTCAATCAGATCCTTAGAGAAGTTATTGAAGTTGTTGTGGATGTTCGCCTGATAGAGGGCAAGCGTATTGCGCGAGCTTGTTATGGCATTGCTGCGCAAGACTTCCAGGGAGTAGATATTGCTCAGCACTAGGACAGACAGCAGGATCGCCAGGATCACGGCCATCTGTAAGGTGAATTTGAATACGATGCTGTTCGTTCGGATCATAGGCCTGCCTCTTCCTCCCTGGAATTTAAGCCGCCCCTGAGCCAGCCAGACTCAGGGGCGTACGATAATGTTATTTGCAGTTAGTTACGCCGAAGTTACCCGTATTGGGATAGCCGTGACTCCGGAGAAGTTTTGGACTTTCGGCCGCTGTTGTGTTCGAATTTCCTGAATTAACCGCATTACGCGGTAGAAATTCAAACACAAAGGCGGACGCTACCGCTCCTACAGTTCCAAAATTCCCCTCCGCCACTTTTCCCAATTATTATTTAACTACAGGACTAGTCGCCCAGCTCAAAGCAGCTTCGATATGCTTATCCCAGTACACCCAGTTATGGTCGCCGGGGCCTTCTTCATAGTAATGGGCGGCCTGCTCGCCTTCCAGGAATTGATGGAACCGGCGGTTCACATCGAGCAGCATATCCTCGGTGCCGCACGCCATGTACAGCTCCGGCAGGGCAAGGCCCTGCGCCTTCACGTCACGCACCAGCTGCTCGGGGTCCTTGTCGCTGCCAAGCAATTGGCTCAGATCGCCGAACACGCTGGCATAGTAGGAATAACTGGCAATTCCGTCTTTATAGTCTGGGGCAATATTGGCCACTCTATACGGAATTAATGCCGAGGACAAGGCGATGATGCGGCCGAAGCGCTCCGCATACTTCAGTCCGTTGCGGATGGCACCGTAGCCGCCCATCGATAAGCCGCCGATCCAGGTATCCTCGCGGGCCGCCGACAGTGGGAACAGCTTGCGGGTGAAGTCTACCAGCTCCCTGCCGATATATTCCCCATAGTATTCTTCACGCAGTTCATCGTTTACATAGAAGCGGTTCTCTCCGGCCGGCATGAAGACCGCCACCTGATGCCTGTCTGCCAGCTCTCTGATCCTGGAGAAGTTCAGCCAGTCGTTCTGGCTGCCGGAGAAGCCGTGCAGCAGATAGAGCGACTTCAAGGGCTGGCCCGACCAGGCCGGCAATCCCCAGCCCTCCGGCAGATCCACCGGCAATATTGCCTGAATCGAGACCTCCCGTTTCAGACTTGCCGAGAACAGGCTGATTTGCATTGTAGCCATCATATTTCCCCCTTATCGAATTAGAATCAGACCCAGTATACCGCTTCCTGTCCCTGCTCATCTATATATTCGATAACAGTCTGATAACTTTGCAGGTTGATATGCAGCTTGCAATATTCTGTACCCTTCTCCCACATCAGCCGGATCTCATCATTGGCTGCCTCCAGCACCCGGAAGGTTCCTCCGAAGGCACCGTATTCGTTGCGGAAGCGGATCAGCTTCATCAGCCGCTGTACAACCTCGCGCTGCGATTCGGCTTCAATCTCCTCCAGCGTATAGTTATGGCGGTTGATCTCCCGCCCTTCGCCTGTCAGAGCCACCTGCTCCAGATCGTTGCGGCCAGCCAGCAGGCCCACATAATAGACCTGCGGAATCCCCGGCGCGAAGAACTGGATCGCCCTTGCCGCCAGATACGCATCGTCATCCTCATTCAGCGCACTGTAATACGTGCAGCGGATCTGATGCACATCGAAGCCATCCGGGGCTTTATGCTCCTCCGACAGAATCAGGCTCAGGTTCGCTCCCCGCTCTACGCAGAGGTCCACCAGCTCCCGGGCTTCCTTCGTATCGATCAGATCATCCAGATCCGGCTTCACCGGAATGCCGTCATGGCAATCCAGCATGGTGAACTGCTTATGCGGGCGGGTCCGCAGATAATCATACAGCGCTGTATTGGTTCTGCCGGTCAGGGCTTCAAGCACCCGGTAAGGCAGGATGAAATCATAGATCCAGCATCCGTATTCGGACAGCTTCTCTTGAATGCTGTGGTGGGAATGCACTTCGGGCAGCAGCTCAATCTCCAGCGAGTCGGCCATCTCTTTGATCCAACCCAGGAATTCATAGATCTCCGGCTCCACATAAAAACAGCTAGTGCCCAGCTTCTTAATCACATACCCGACCGCATCCAGCCTGACAATCCGCACATTCTGCTGCTTGAAATTCAGGAAGAACTGCCGCAGCAGCTCCCGGGTCAGCGGAGAATGAACGTCAAGATCAATCTGCTCGGAAGGATCGGTCTTGCCGAAGGTCGTCCAGACCTTCTCTTCCTCCCCGCTGCCGAGGGTGTAGGAGGAATATGGCAAGGGGCGCCGCAGGAACATTTTATCAATGTCGGCCTGTGCAGGAACTCCGTCCGCCCATATTTTATCCAGTGTAAGGAACAGATCGGCGTATTCAGAGGCCCGGCCCTTCGCGAGGAAGTCCTGGAAGTACGGCGATTGCCTGGAGATATGATTGACCATCAGATCCACCAGCACGTCGAATTCAGCGCCGATGCGGCGCATATCCTCCCAGGTGCCGAACGCAGGCTCAATCTCCAGATACGTCAGAGGAGCGAAGCCGCGGTCCCCCGAGGACGGAAACGGTGGAAGAATATGAATCCCCCCGGCGAACAGCCCGTCCAAGGGTCCATGCAGCACCTGATGAAGCTGCTTCAGGCCGCCGCCCAGCGAATCGGGATAGGTAATCAGCTGTACTTGATTCTTTAGTGTCATCTCTCAGAGCCTCCTACAGGTTGTATTCTTCTTGGATCGCTTCCAGCGCAGGCAGCTCTACTACCGCACCTGTATATTTCAATTTATAGGCGCTGACGGCAAGCCCTGACTCCAGCGCCTCTCTAAGCGTATTGCCTTTGACGATAGCGGTATAGAATCCCGACCAGAAGGCATCTCCCGCGCCCGTCGTATCTTCTACAACGTCAGCCTTGGTAGAGAGAGCCAGCGTCTCTTGTCCATTGGAGACCAATGCGCCATCCTTGCCCAGCGTCAGAATGACCAGCTTCGCGCCCAGCGCCAGGAATCTGGCCAGCTGCTCCTCCGGGGTTCCGGGGCCGAACAGGCGCGCGGCATCATCCTCCGACGGCTTGATAATATCCACCTGCGGGATCATCGCTTTGACATAGGCCACCCCGTCCTCTCCCGGCTGCCATATCGCCGGATGATAATTAGGGTCGAAGCCAATCAGCAGCTTATGCTTCCTGGCCACCTCAATCACCCGTTCAATGGCAGCCCGCGAAGGCTGTCTGGAGACCGGCCAGCAGGAGAAGTGGACAATCCGGGATTGAATCAGCGCTTGCTCCAGCGCCTCCGTATACTCCAGCCGGCAATCTGCCGCGCGGTAGAAGATGGGAACCGGTGTCGCCTGGCTCTTCGTAATCACCACCATGCTGGTCGACTCCTCCACCTGCTGGATTCCGCCGGTATCCATCCCGGCGCTCTGCAGCCTGCGGATCAGGAAGCTGCCCAGGCTATCCCGCCCCACCGCAGAAGCGACCTGCGAGCGGATGCCCAGCTTTCGCACATTGATGGCAATATTGGACGGCGACCCGCCGAAATACCGGGTATATCCGTTACATTCCGAAGCATCCCCGTATTCATTGGAGATCATATCCACGAGCAGCTCGCCCACTGTCAGCACATCATTTTTCTTATCTTCAAGCGGTATGGCCTCATCAAGTTTAAACACCCGTACTCCCCCTAACACTCCATTATCCTGTGATCAACTTTATTCTATGGTTTCCGGACAGGCGTTACTTTCAAAAAACCGTACACTTTTTACAATTCAAAGGGTACTTTCCCGGGGGACCAGCAGGATTCAGGAATTCAGGGCCTTCGCCAGGGCATGGATATACTCCTGCATCGCCCGGTTGCTGATTGCGGCTGCGGGAACAACATGCTCGAAGCCATGATATCCGCCGGGATACAGGTGGAATTCCACATCGACACCAGCCTGCGCCAGCCGGGTTACATAGTCCAGCGTCTCATCGCGGAACAGATCGAGCTGCCCGATACAGATATAAGCGGGCGGCAGGCCCGTCAGATCCTCGGCCCGGGCCGGAGCCGCATAAGGGGAAACCTCCGCGTCTCCGGCCGGTCCGCCCAGAACCATCTCCCAGGCGGTCAGATTGTTCGCCCGGTTCCACAGCGCAGGATGGGTAATCTCATGGCTGGAGGGCGTCAGATTGCGGTCGTCCAGCATCGGGTACAGCGGAAGCTGGAAGCAGAGGGCCGGACCGCCCTTATCCCGGGCCATCAGCGCCAGGGCAGCCGCCAGCCCCCCGCCTGCGCTTGCGCCTCCGACAGCAATCCGCGAGCGGTCAATATTGAGCCCGTTCCCGGCTTCGGCCAGCCATACCAGAGCTGCGTAGCTGTCTTCGATGGCTGCCGGAAACGGATGCTCCGGGGCCAGCCGGTAGTCGGGCGACACAATGACACAATTGGCTGCCTGAACGAAGCGGCCGCATAACGCATCGTCGCCGCCGGGATTCCCCAGAATATAACCGCCGCCATGGGTCCAGAGCAGGGCAGGCAGCGCATGTTCATTTCTGTTAGCCGGTTCATAGATTCTGACCGGTACAGGATGAGCGCCGGGCACGGACAATACTTGCTCTGTAATGCAGACGCCCTCCAGTGATTCGGCTGGCATAGGAACACTGCTTCTGGCTGCGGCCAGACCTTCCGGCAATTGCAGCGGCGGCAAGCCGGCGAAGCCCTCCTGTAATTCAGGGGCGATGCGGTGAATGAAATCCATTTATGGTTCCTCCATATCGTTCGTGTGTGAATGATGCACTGTGTACAACCTGTTCATGTAGTTCCCTTCTCGGATAACCGGACAGGGAGAATCGTCTCCAGCGGAACCGGCTCTCCGGCAATCTGCTGAAGCAGATATTGCACGGCCAGCTCGCCCATCTGCTTGATCGGCTGTACGATGGTTGTCAGATCCTCGGCCTCTAAGGCGGCAATGCCGTCGTAGCCTACAACCTTGACCTGATCCGGCACTGCTCTGCCCAGCCGCCTGCATTGCTTAAGCACCTGCATCGCCAGCATATCGCTGCTCGCGAATACCCCGTCAAGCTCAGGACGCTCCTGAAACAGGCTGCTGACCATTTTCTCATAATCCTTATATTTGAAGCCGTTCAGATCGGTCTGCCGCACGGTATATTCAACCTCTTGTCCGCTGACCTGCTCCAGGAAGGCATCATGCCTTTGCTTGGCCAGCAGATTCAGGCGCAGATTCCCGCTGAGGTAGGCGATGCTCTTACATTTTTTGCGCAGCAGTAATCGGGTAGCCAATACGCCGCCCTGATAGTTATCGGAGGCAATGAACGGGATTGTCTTCGAGATCTGCCGGTCCAGTGACACCAGCGGCAGGTTGATCGACTTATAATCGCTCACGCTCATCGTATGGCTGCCCATAATGATGCCGTCGACCCGGCTGGCCCGGAGCAGATCGATGTATTCCTTCTCTTTTTTCTTATGGTGCAGGGAATTGCACAGCATGAGCTTATAGCCCTGCTCGTAGGCGTAAGCCTCAATATGCTTCGTGACCTCTCCGAAGAATGGATGGGAGATGTCGGGCAGAATCAGTCCAATAATATTAGATTTCTTGCGCAGCAGGGAGCGGGCTACCTCACTCGGATGGTAATTCAGCTCCTCCATGGCGCTGTTTACCTTGTGCTTCAGTTGTTCACTCAGGTACCCCCGGTTATTCAGCACACGGGAGACGGTAGTGACGGACACGCCCGCTCTCTCAGCGACATCTTTGATCGTTACAGTCATCCGTACCTCCAGTCCCGGGTCGGCCTGCCGCCTCTGCATCGTGGGCAGGGACGGGGCTCTATGTTAACCGGTTGATATAATAGGGCAGCAGCAGCTCTGAAACTTTAAGAATGGACTTCGAGCTAAGATTAGGCTGATTCTGCTACCCGTTGGTGAATTCTACTCTTAAATTCAAGTAAGTGATTGTATTTCCTGCAATAGAAAACGCATAGCTGACCGTAAAATGAGATTCTATTGTATTTCATACAGTGGATTATCATGTTTTGGGAGAAAATCGGCCTTTTTTCAACTTTCAATTGTACGGAATACAATAGATTCTATTTTGAAGGCTTTTTTACAGCATTCTATTGTATAAAATACAGTTGCAATCGCTCCAGCGCCTACAGCACCCGAAGAACTGCTGCGGGAAAATTCACAATACTAACTCTGATACTGTAATGGGAGCAACATCAGGTTTAGTGTATGGATTGAATCAGTAAGACGAAACCACCTACTATTTGTGTTCGGTTTTTCGCATACATTTGTCTCATCATGCCCGTTCCACTATTTTTAATCTGATACTCTATTTAGAGCAAACTCTGGCAGAAATCTGCCAGCCGCCAGGGTCAGGTCGTACCGCGTTCAACCACCGTTACCGGAAAAGTATTCACCTTCGGCACCGTCTGGCCTTCAATTTGCTGAATAACCTGCTCGATAATGGCTTCGCTCATCTCGCGAACCGGCTGCCGGATGGTGCTTAACCGCGGTGAGATTAGTGAAGCGACCTGCACATCATCATAGCCCACGATCCGCATCGCCGAAGGGATGGGCTTATCCAGCAGGTTGCAGGCATGAATAACCTCGGCGGCGATCACGTCACTGCTGGCGAACACGCCGTCGATTTCAGGGTGCTCCTGAAGGTATGCGGCAATCGCGGTATCGCCACCGGTATAGCTGCCGTCCTGCACTTCAAGCTGCAGCGTCAGCGGCGCAAGCCCGGCTTGCTTCAGCTCCTCTTCATAGCCCTGCCTTCTCAGACTGGCCAGCATGAAGTGGTGCTGGGGCCCGTCAATTCCCCGGTAGATATGGACAGGATGCTGACAGCCCTTGGAGATTAACAGCCGGGCAGCAAGCCGCCCGCCCTCCAGATTATCCGAGGTGACCACCGGAATATCGTCCGCAATGATCCGGTCGAAGGAGACAACCGGCAGATCCAGATGCAGATAATGCTGCACATCCAGCACGGCACTGCCCATGATGATGGCATCGGCCTGATTTTTCTGGAGCATCCCGATGTATTCCACTTCCTTCTGCACATCGCGGTTGGAATTGCACAGCAGGAGCTTGTAGCCCTTCAGGTCTGCATAATACTCAAGATAACTGGTTAACTCTGCAAAAAACGGATGGGAAATCGTCGGGATAATCAGCCCGATCATATTGGACTTCTTGCGGAATAAGGCCCGGGCCATCTCATTCGGCTGATAATTCATTTCCTTCATGACCCGGTAGACCTTCTCTTTGGTCTTCTCACTGATGTACCCTCTATTGTTAAGCACCCGGGAGACGGTATTGACCGACAGCCCCGCCTGCTTCGCGACATCCTTCAGATTCGCCATAGGAACCACCTTGCTTTTTAGTTCCAATTATAGAGGAATTCTGCCTGAATTTCAGCTATATGAGCGTAATCGTCGCTCCGGTGAACATTTGGACTTCCGGCCGCTGTTGTCA
The DNA here is from genome assembly GCF_022234545.1 of Paenibacillus piscarius. Classification (GTDB taxonomy): domain Bacteria; phylum Bacillota; class Bacilli; order Paenibacillales; family Paenibacillaceae; genus Paenibacillus_AQ; species Paenibacillus_AQ piscarius. The sequence goes on along the minus strand of NZ_JAIEUI010000031.1, from coordinate 50,064 downwards.
CCAGATTTCTTGAATTATTCCGCTCTGGCGGATGAAATCCGTTGACAAAGGCGGACGCTACCGCTCCTACAGTTCCAAATTTCCCCTCCGCTCCTTTCCCGCTTCTCCGCTCCCCTTATTTCAGCGCGCCCTCCGTGATTCCCTTGATAATTTGCTTTTGCAGGAAAAGGTAGATGATCAGCACCGGAATAATGGTCATGATCAGCCCGGCCATCAGCGGGGCATAATCCACGGAATAGGAGGAGAAGAAGGTGTATGTGGACAGCGGCAGGGTCTTCTGGTCCGGCGACAGCAGCACAAGGCTGGGCAGGAGATAATCATTCCAGATCCAGAGCACATCCAGCACCAGCAGCGTGACGAATACCGGCTTCAGTAAGGGCAGGACAATGCTGAAGAACGTGCGCAGTGTAGAGCTTCCCTCAATAAAAGCCGACTCTTCCAGCTCATAAGGAATTCCTTTGATGAAGCCGTGGAAGGTGAAGACGCCGAACGGCACCCCGAAGCCGAGATACATGAACAGCAGCGTCAGCTTGGTATTCAGCAGCCCCATATTCCCGTAGAGCATTACCATGGGGATCATGAGCACCTGGAACGGAAGCGCCATCGAGGCCAGCATGAGGAAGAAGATAATGCCGTTCACCTTCCACTTGAAGCGGACGAACAGGTACCCGGTCATCGCCGAGAAAATAATAATAACCGCCACAGACACTGCCGTGATGATCAGGGAATTCATGAACCCCTGCAGGAAATCCATATTCTTAAAGGCGCTCGCATAATTGCCGAAGCTAATCGAGGTAGGCAAGGACAAAGGGCTCTCGAAGAATTGCTGGGTGGTCTTGAAGGAGTTCATAATAATCAGCAGGAATGGTGTCAAAAAAGCCAGCAGCAGCATGTACAGTAATCCTGTCTTGAATCCGGCGAAAATACGCTGGTTCGTCATTAGGATTCCACCTCCAGCTTCTTGAGCAGATAGGATTGCGTCAGCGCAATCACCGCCACGACGGCGAACAAGACCACGGCTTCGGCCTGGCCGACCCCGTATTGATTTGACAGGAAGGCCTTCTGCACGATATGGTAGGTGGCCAGCTCGGTTGAATTGAACGGTCCGCCCTTGGTTAAGGCCAGGTTGATGTCATACGTCAGGAAGGAGCGGGACAATGAGATGAAAATGCAGATGACAATCGCCGGAACGGTAAGCGGCAGAATAATTTTGCGGATGACTGAAGCCCGGCCCGCGCCGTCGATGCTCGCTGCCTCCAGCACATCTCCCGGAACGCTGGTGAATCCGGCGATGTAGATGATCATCAGATACCCGACGAGCTGCCAGGCGGTCGCAATAATCAGCGCCCAGAAGGCCGTCCCTGTGTCCGTCAGCCAGGAGGTCTGGAACATCGCCCAGCCGTATTTGTTGCCCAGGTAAGGCAGCACCTGTGAGAATAAGGTCTGCCACAGGTAGCCGAGCACAATCCCGCCGACCAGATTGGGGGTGAAGAAGCCGGTGCGCAGCCACTGCTCCCCCTTCCCGCCCCGCGACAGCGCCAGCGCAATGAAGAAGGCGAAGAGGTTGGCAATCACCACGGTGAAGAAGACATATTTCAACGTGAACCACAGCTGGTTCAAGAAGACCTTATCCCGGAATACCTCAACATAGTTCGTGAACCCGATCAGGCTGCTGTCCCCTGTCCGCACATCCCAGTTCGTAAAGGTCAAATATAAGCCGACAATGAACGGTATGATCACAACGGCGGTAAAAGCCAGGATCGAAGGACCGCCGAAGACCAGAAAGGTCCCCGCGTTCCTCAGTGATAACTTTTTATTCATGGCGCTGCCCCCTTTCCTGCTTACAGGACGGGCCGGGGGGAATCCCAGTCCATCCTGTTCCAACAGAAGCTTATGAAGCTCAAAACTCTATTTTCCTGCGTAAGATTTCCAGTAATCCTGAACCTCCTGGGCGAGACCCTGGCGGTCGATGTTGCCTACGAGATACTTCTGCATCGAAGCACCCGTCTTGGCCCAGTAATCCTGCGGCAGATAATTGATGACACCGATGTTGATGATCTTCCCTTGCTTCACGTATTCGCTGACGGCATTGGACATGATATTCGTACTCTCTGCCTTCAGATCCTTATACGGCATGGACAGGCCCATGTCGGTAATGATGGCCTTCTGTCCTTCTTCACTGGTAACCATCCATTCGATAAAAGCCTTGGCGGCCTCCTGCTGCTCAGGTGAAGACTTCGAGTTGTCGATGGCGAACAGCTTCGGCTCGCTGTAAGCAATTTGTGTGTTGCCGAAATCGTCCGGGTTGTTGCTGATAGGCAGCGGCAGAATACCGAACTCGGCATCGCGGCCTTCAAGCGATCCTATGACCGCCCAACTCCAGTCACCCATGAAGTAGAAGGCAGCATTGCCCTTGGCGAAATCGGCGCTGTCCCGGTTATAATCGGAGACCAGCGGATCACTCTTGCGGGCATTGTATTGCTTCAGCAGGTCGAACGTATCCATCAGGCCGGTGAACTGCGGATTCTCCGCCAGATTCACCTTCCCGTCCTTCAGCTCATCTACGAACTTGCGGTTGTCCTCCACCTTCTGCGATTGCAGGGAATAGGTGAGCCCCAGGTAGTGGGCGCCGAGCGACCAGTCTGCCCCGTGAACCATCACCGGTGCCTTGCCGGCTGCTTCAAGCTTCTTGAAGACCGCTTCCAGATCGTCGCGGGTCTTCACTGAAGCCGGATCAAAGGTCCCGCCGATGCCCTCTTCCACGGCACGCTTGTTGTACAGGAGGCCATACCCTTGGGCAGTCCAGGGAATACCCAGGAATTGTCCGTCCAGTAACGCGCCGTCGATGGCTCCCGGATTGGTGAGAGCTTCATACTTGGCCTTCTCAGGCTCCAGATTCAGAAAATCATCTTTATACTGAAGAATCGTTCCGGCATCCAGATTGACCATCGTGGCCGGATTGCCGGAGGCGAGCAGCGATTGGAACTTCTCCAGCTGCGCGCCCCCGATCGGAGTAGGAATCAGTTCAATGGTTACCTGCGGATTCAGCTCATGATACTTCTTGAACAGCTCTTCGAACACGGTATTCACTTCTGCGGAGGTATTGAAGAAGGTAAGCTTAACGTCCTTGGAGGCCTGCTCTGTCTGTGTTGCCCCGTTCCCCTTGTCTTCCTTGACAGCATTGTTTGCCGAATTCCCTTTGGAGCAGCCTGCGAGTAATCCGGTGACCACCGTCAGAGCGATAGCGAAGCTTGCAGCTTTTCTCAATTTCAAGTGAACTCCCCCTTGCTTTTCGTTGGAATGAATGCGCATTCATTCTGAATGCAACTTTATGATAACCGGTTAACATATTTATGTCAATCGGTTATCATATTTAAATTTTAGCTAATGAAAAGGGGACCAATAGTGCAGGCTGCGGCGAAAAAAGCATCTGGCTCTCATCCCCTCCCCACAGCTGCCCATGTAATCGGTTTTTCGATTACATTCCGTCCACACGCCGCTCCAAGCCCAACTGTAATCGGTTTTCCGATTACATTCCGTCCACGCGCCGCTCCAAGCCCAACTGTAATCGGTTTTTCGATTACATTCCGCCCTCCACCCTCGCCCCGGCCCATTGTGTCCGATTTCCACCGCTCAGCAGCAAAAAAAGGCCCCGGCCCCAATGAGCCGAAACCTTTGCTGTTCGCGGATAAGCATTAACTCTCCCCTACAACTTCCCACGATAATCCTGCGGCGTCATGCCGAATTGCTCCTTGAACACCTTGATGAAATACTGGCTGTTGGCGTAGCCGAGCTGCTCCGAGATTTCATAGATTTTCAGATCGGAATCCCGCAGACTCGCGACTGCCTGCTCCATCTTGAGGTTCAGGATATACTCGCTGATGCTGGTGCCGGTCACCTGCTTGAACAGCCGGGACACATACGCAGGGTGCAGCGAGACCGTGTCTGCAACGAATTGCTGGCTGGCCTCCGCCAGATTGGCGGCAATACAGCTCTGGATGTCCTTGATAATGTCCAGCCGGTTGTTGCGGGTGTCCCGTTCGAGCTTGCCCTGCAGGGTATCCACCATCGCCTCGCCCCAGGTGATGAGCTGAGAGACCGAACGGAAGAGCGTCTTCTCCAGCAGCTCCCGGCCCACCAGATCCGATAACAGGGCATGATTCTTATGGGCAATATAGTGAAAAGAGCCCAGGATCATGCTGCGGATCTCCTCGATATACTCCTCATTATAGGCCGGCAGACTGTTGCTGAAGTCCTTCATCTGCTGCAGCCTCTCCTTGTAGCCCTGCCACTGGCCGGTCTCCAGCAGGTGCATCAGGGACGGGGAAGCATACAGGTCCTTCAGCGGCTGGACCGGCGAGCTTTTCTGCTTGTCCGTCAGGGAGATGAAGTAGCCCCGGTCATTACCGACCTGCTGCCTAAGCGCAGACAGGGAGTCGTCATACATGGAGCGGATATCCAGCGGGAATATGCCGGGATAGGACAGAATGACCGAAATCCCGCCATTCAGATATTCGTTCACACTGCTGTGCAGCTGGTGGGTCTTATGAGCGAGCTGTTTCAACAACTGCTCCGGCTCCGCAGCTGCCTCTTCCCTGCTCTTCACGAGAAACACCAGATTCTCATAGGCATCCCGGCAATGCCACACCTCGAACCCCTCTTCCAACAGCTCGCAGGCGATGTTCGTCACCGCATATTCGAACAGCAGCTGGCTGTCCAGCCCGAAATTGGTGAAATGCTCCTCCAGGCGGATCAGGAACAGGAACACAGGATCTTGCAGGTGAAAATTCAATTGATAGCCGGCCAGCTTCTCCTTCAATCGTTCCTCCGGATAAGCCTTGCCTTGAATCAGCTCAGCCAGCAGCTTATCCTTCAGCGCCGGAAGATGCTCCTTGAAGGCCAGCAGCGCCTGCTGATAGGAGGCGGTCCGGTCCAGCTCGGTCTGGATCGACTTGATCGTGCTCTCCAGGGCAGCGCGCAGCTTCTGGTGATCCAGCGGCTTAACCAGGTACTCGACAACCCCCTGCTGAAGCGCCTCCCGCGCGTATTCAAACTCGGCATAGCCGGTAAGCAGGATACACTTGATCCTCCGGTGGGTCCGCCTCACCTGCTTCACCAGCTCCAGCCCGCTCATGCCCGGCATGGCAATATCCGTAATGATAATATCTACGGGAACCTGCTCCATCAGCTGCAGCGCCTGCGGGCCGGAGTAAGCCTTGTATACTTTGTCGACGCCGAATTCCTGCCAGGGAAAAGCAAGCTCCAGATCGTCCACGACATATTGTTCATCATCTACCAGCAGAATTTGCAGCATACGCGTCTGCCTCCTTTGCTATTCGTATCCAGTAACAGGTTCCTTCGGACAGTGAGGATTCCAGAGATAACCCGGAGTCCTTGCCGAAGTAGAGGCGCAGCCGCTGATTCACGTTCCTCAGCCCGGTTCCAAGCCGTTCATTGCTGATGATATTGTCATCAATATGACGGCGGACCATATTCAGCCTCTCCTCCGTCATGCCGATGCCGTTATCCTTCACTGTAATCAGCAGCGAGGAAGCCTCTTCCTTGGCGGTAATCGTAATAATGCCGGGCCGCAGGCTGGGTTCAATGCCATGCTTGATGCAGTTCTCCACCAGCGGCTGCAAAATCATTCTAGGCAGACGATACTTCCCCGCCTCCGCCGTAACGTCGATCTCGAAGGTAATTTCCTTTTTGCGGAGATGCACCATATGCAGGTAATGCTCTACGAATGTAATCTCATCCTGCAGCGTGGAATCAAGCTGCTCAATCTTGTGAATATACCGGCAGTACGAGGCCAGATGAAGCGTCATCGCGGTCACCGCCTGATAGTCCTCAATGCTGGCCTTGCTCTGGATGAAATTAAGACAGTTATAGAGAAAATGCGGGTTAATCTGCGCCTGATACTGCTTCAGCTTTGCCTCCTTGACCTCCAACTCACCCAGCAGCACCTGCTCAATCAGCGTCTGGGTATTCTCCGCCATCCGGTTGAAGGAATTGCCGAGTACCTTGAACTCATTGACCTGCAGATCCACAGCACGGCTGGAGAAGTCGCCCCGGTCGAACCGGTCGATCGCTTTGCGCAGCATAATGACAGGCTTCTGGACCTGCCTCCTGAGCAGCAGCGTGTAGAACATAATGCCGACCAGCACCACCAGCACCGCATAGAGGAACAGCCGGTTGTTGCGGTTAATCGGTTCGATATACTGGCGTTTGGGATATGCGTCTATGAAATACAAATCCAGCAGATCCGCCTTCATATAGTTAATCAGATACTCCGTCTGATTCGTATTCATAGAGAGTGTGCCTCTGTCCCCGCCGATCATAGGCCCCATGGACTGCAGCAGCTCACCGGGGAACTCGGCCCCGCCCTCAATGAACTTCTGCTGCGTGGCATCGAACAGAACCGGCGTCCCGGATACATATTGCTCCAGCATCTTGACCAGGTTATCCAGGGAGATGCGCACTTCAATGAGCAGCGAGCTGATATGGCTGCGTACCACGTTGGAGTAATACCCTTTGCCATCCTTATCCATGTGCAGCACCCAGCGGTTAAGCTTCTGTGCCGGAGGCGAGAACGTACTGAAGGAGAAGGACGAATCCGAGGATACCGTCTCTTCCTCATCCTCATAATACAGAATGACTGTATTCTTCCAGGACGTGGAGGCTGCGTTCAAGGCCAGCTTATCAATAATGGTCAGCTTCATATCATATCTGGCATACTGATCCCCGAACTTCAGAATATACGGATATCCACGCACAGACTGGTCCTGTGACAAAGTAATGGTATTTGTCAGCACCTGTTCAAACTGCGTGGATAGCTGGGAGGTCATGAATTCAACCTCGTACATTTTATTTTTTCTCAGCTCGTTCTGAATGTCCTTGACGTTCAGCCTGTAGATCAGCCAGAACGCACCCACAATAATCAGGAGCATCAGCATAAGAACTAATGACAACCACTGAAAGATAGACAGACGATATTTCACACTTTGCTCCTCCGAATGAAAGGACGGCCTGAGGGGCCGCCCTTGTCTGCTGATTCTGTTACTTCTGAATGGATTCGTACCACTCATTGACCTCTTCGGTCACTTTATCGCCGCCTGTAGTTTTCCATTTCTCTACGAAAGTATCGAATTCGTCCACGGACGCTTTGTCATAAATGATTTTGTTCAGAATTTCCTTCTCCAGCTTCTCCAGCATATCTCCACGGGAGAGCTGTGTCTCAGTAGGTGTACCTGTGAACATCTCAGGCATAACGCTGTCCTTCTGGTCGATGATGATCTTGGCCGCCTTGATCTGCTCAGGAATACGCTCGGACAGGTTCTTCTCATACTGGTTGGCAGGCTCTGCTCCATCAGCCAGCTTAGCCAGTGTGTTCATCATCAGGTTCGGGATAATCGCACCGTCATAAGTCAGCGTGTAACGGATCGCATCCACCCAGCCGCCAGGGATCTTATCGGTATCCTGCTCTTTCAGCACGGTGCCGTCTTCAGCGATATCATAGTCATAGCCTTTGGCGAAGCCGTTAACGAAGGTAGTACTCTCCGGGTTGGCCCAGTGGTCAAACAGATAGTTCTGGTAGACGAAGAAGGCGTCCTTGTGCTCCATATCCTTGTTGATCAGAACAGCGCCGGAGGCAATCTTCGTACCGTGTCTGCCCACCTTGCCGTCTGGTCCTGCAGGAAGCGGATACGCCTTATGCAACGCACCCGGAACGTTCTTCTGCAGATCCGGCAGCGGCCAGCCTGTCATCCAGTAAGGGCCGACAATGATACCGGCTTTGCCTGCAGTGAAGGCTTCTGTTGCTTTGTTCTCATCATACAGACCGGATTCGGAGGAGATATATCCTGCCTTCATCCATTTCTGCATCGTGGCCAGGCCTTCCTTCATCTCCGGCTGAACCGAGCCGTAAGCCAGTTTGTTATCTGCGGTCTTGTTCCACTGGTTTGGCATCGCGCCGAACATCCCGAAGATCCAGCCGGATTCAGACATCCAGGTGTTGAGGTTATTTTTGAAGCCTACAGCGAGGCCTACCGTATCCTTTTTGCCGTTGCCGTCAGGGTCCTGGTTCGTGAACGCGTCAAGCACGGTTTCAAGCTCGGCCAGATTGGTTGGAGCCTTGAGGTTGAGCTTCTGCAGCCAATCCTCGCGGATATACATCACTGGGTCATTATTATAAGCGTTTTCGAGAATCGGAATACCCATACGTTTGCCGTCTCTCATGTAAGGATTCCATACGCTTGGCTCTTCTGCCATCGCTTGCTTGTAGATATCAGAAGCATATTTATCGAACAATTCGCCCGCATCCGTGAACTGGCCGCTGTCGATCAGATCAGAGATCAGGGAAGGGCTTCCACGGAAGGAGATGATGTCCGGCATTTTCTCGCCTGAGGTCAGCATCAGACGCAGCTTGGTTTCATAAGCATTGTTCTGGTCGCTGACTGTCCAGAGATACTTGATATCGATGCCCAGCGTATCCTTGGCCCATTTGGTGTGTACGTTGTTCTCAATGTTCTCGCCGTTCTTGAATTTCAGACTGCTTGCAATCGGAAACACCGTGCTAATCGTTACAGGCTCAGTGTACTTCCCATTCTCAAAAGGAGCGGAATACATCGAATCCCCATTTGCCGCAGGCTTGTCTGCCCCGTCTGTGCTGCCCTTGGCCGCATTGTTGCCGTCGCCGCCGCATCCGGCCAGCAGGCCGGCCAGCATCGCTGTAGATAACACTGCCCCGGTAGAGAATTTCATTTTCTTTATCATTATGATCTTGCACCCCTTTAAATAAAATTTAATCATATTAAGTATATGAGTCAATCTTTTTTAGCTTCCAGCGCGTGCATCACCCCCTTTCGTTAGGAAGGGCGGCTATTCCTTAACCGCCCCGAGGACAATTCCCTTCACGAAGAAACGCTGCAGGAACGGATACACGATGAGAATCGGCGCCATTCCGATGAAGATCTGGGCGGCCTTGACCGTCCGCTGCGAGATATTCTCCAGATCCTCCGGACGTACGGTCACTTTACTGAAGTCCTGCTGGACAATGACCGACTGCAGGAAGGTCGCCAGCGGATAGTTGCGGTGATCCGTCATATAGAGCAGGCCGTCGAACCAGGAGTTCCAATGCCCGACGATTGTGAACAGCGACAGTGTAGCGATGGCCGGCAGGGATACCGGGAGATATACGCTGAACAAGGTTCTGAAGTGGCCGGCACCGTCAATGAAAGCGGCCTCCTCCATTTCCTTAGGCACGGCCCGGAAGAAGTTAAGCAGCAGAATGATGTTCCATACCGAGACGGCACCCGGCAGAATCAGCACCCACAAGGAGTTCATCAGATGCAGCTTCTGAATCAGAATGTACATCGGCACCAGACCGCCGCTGAACAGCATCGTGAACACCAGCAGCCAGATATAGATATTCCGCCGTCTGAACCGGGCGCTGTCCTTGGACAGAGCATAGGCGGCCAGAAGGACGATCCCCATGCTAAAAGCAGTTCCCAGCACCGTCCGCTGCAGCGTCACCCAGATGGACCGGGTGAAATTCTCATTGGCTACGGTTTTGGTATAAGCGTCCACGGTGAAATCTACCGGCCACAGCCCGACGAGATTGGCATTGGCAGCTGATTTGCCGCTGAACGATACGGCAAGGACGTGAATCAGCGGGACAAGACACATGATCGAAATGGCGATCATCAGAGTATAGTTGAACACGGTGAAGATGCGGTAAGGTTTTGTTTTATGATACATGCCAGATTGGCCTCCATTCTAGAAAATACGGTAGTTAGCAAATTTGTACGACAGGCGGTAAGCTGTTACGATCAGGACAAAGCTGACAACGGATTTGAACAATCCGACCGCTGTGGAGAAGCTGAACTTACCGTCAACAATTCCTAGTCTGTAGACAAATGTATCGATGATGTCCCCTTTATCGAAGACAAGCGCGTTGTACAGGTTGAAGATCTGGTCGAAGCCGCCGTTAAGCACGTTACCAAGCGCCAACGTTCCAACCACGATGGTAATCGGCAGCATGGCCGGCATGGTAATTGACCAGGTCTGCTGCCAGCGGCCTGCTCCGTCCACTTCAGCCGCCTCATACAGCGCCGGGTTGATTCCCGCAAGAGAGGCCAGGAAGACGATGGTGTTGAAGCCGAACTCTTTCCAGACATCACTCACGACAACAACGAATCTGAACCAGTTCCCGTCACCCAGGAAAAAGATCGGCTGGATGCCGAATACACTCACCAGCACCTGATTAATTAAGCCTCCATCTCTGGCCAGCAGGTCGGAGAGGATACCGCCCAGGATTACCCAGGACAGGAAGTGGGGCATATAGACAATGGTTTGTACCATTTTCTTGAACGCCATCTTGCGGATCTCATTGAGCAGCAGTGCGAACAGGAATGGAACGATCAGGTTGGCGATCATTTTCAGACCCGCAATAATCAGAGTGTTCCAGATCACCTGCACGTTCTCGGGAATGCTGAACAGATATTCGAAATGCTCCAGCCCTACCCATTTGGACCCGCTGAAGCCTAAGCCCGGCTTATAGTTTTTGAAGGCAATCGCCAGGCCCGTCATCGGGATATAGGCGAAGATCACTGTCAGGATCAGAGCCGGCAGAACCATCAGATCAAGACTGAGGTTCTTCGTCCATTTTGATTTTTTTCGGGGCTTCCCCGCATTGACATCCAGTTTCTCGCCTTTTACGCTGGCTGGCGTAACCATGTTTTTCATGCTTCTGCTCCCCTTTGCTGGTCAACGTGTATCCGTTTACTTTGTTTATAGATTTATCATACCTAGCGGAGCATGGCAGTTACATGATAAATCCAGAGCATCGATAACAAAATGATAACCAAGTTAAGTGTGGGGGGTGGAGTTGCATGAGTTGTTGGCTTGGGTGGACGCTCCACGAACGAAACGTTGTTACAATCGCTGTTGTCTCCAGATTTTATTTATTCTCCTTAGCGGTGAAAATCCGGGGACAAAGGCGACCGCTGCCGCTTTTCCACAATCGTTCCGTTCTCTCCGCTGTTTAAGCGGGGGGCAATTCGAGTAGATTCCAGCTGCGCCGCCTCCAAACGAGGTTTGGGCCGCTTACTACAGAATTAGTTGGAAAAACGTATCTTAATTTAGCCGGCTTGGAGCTTTTGAGGAAATTAGGTGGATTAATGTTATTTATTTTCGGGAAAATCTTCTTTTTGTTCTGATCCCGGCCTAACAAGTGCCTTTTTTCCAACTGTTGTCCCGCTAGGTCTATTCCGCGCGCGAACAAGTGCCTAAAATCCAACTATGTCCTGACGCAGAAGCCGGACAAAGCGGGGAAGGCAGATAAAAACAGCGGCCCCCCCTTATAAGGAGAACCGCTGCTCAATCGAATTTATCCACTCTATCCGCTTGTTCTTTAGAATTACTCGCTTATGCTGAAGGTCCGGTACACCAGTACTGCCGCATGAGCCTTGGTCATCTGGGCCTTCGGCAGGAAGTAGCCGTCCGGTGTGCCCTGGATCAGACCAGCAGCCCGCAGCTTCCCGGCAGCGGATGAAGCCTCAGGCGTCAGCTGGTTCTGATCCTTGAAGCCTGCCACTGCTGTAGGAGAAGGCTTCAGCGTGATCCTTTGCAGAGCAGCCAGTCTGTACATCATAACCGCCATCTCCTGGCGGCTGACGGCATCATTCGGGCTAAACAGCCCGTCTGCTCTGCCTTTAACTATACCTAATGCGCTTGCAATGCCCACGGCCTCGGCATAAGCCGAATCCTTGCTGACATCCTTGAAGCCCGCAGCGCCTGCTGTAGCCTGAAGGTCGAAGGCACTGACCAGCAGCTGGGCGAATTCTGCCCGGCTCATCATAGCGCCGGAAGCATAGGAAGCCTCTGCCCCGATAGGAATAATTCCCCTTGCCGCCAGAGCTTCAATGCTCTCACCGGCCCACTTGCTGTCCTTCTGCTCCGGGATGCTGACGGTGGAGACGGCATACTGGCCCAGCTGCTTCGGCTGGAAGGATACGGTGGCAGAAGCCTGGTCGTATTTACGGTCCTTCACTGCTGCAAGCTTTCCGTTCTCCAGTACCTGGTATACCGCAATCTGATGCGCGCGCTTGCCGGTCTTCAGCTCATAAGGGAGCATAAGCGTAAGGGCATCCGCGCTGACCTCTGTGACCACTGCTCCGTGAATGGCAAGCGAGAAGTCCAGTACAGTTGCCCCATCCAGGCGGGCCTTCACCGCTGCCGCCAGACTATCCTGCGCTATTCGCTTCACTTGCAGTTGTAGGATATCCCCAGCCTTAGTATTCTGCAATTTCAGCAGCTCCGTGTTCAGGCTTAAGACCGCACCGAAGCCGCTCTCAATCTGAATCTCTTTAATCTTGGGCTGTGCAGCGAGACTCTGGAGCGGAAGCCCAAGCTGCAGCACTTCGGCTCCTGCCGCAGGCTGGGCGGCAATCTTCAGAATGCCGCTGTCCAGCGACTGCTGCACGGCCTTACCTACTTCCTCCTGCGGGAGATTCACCTTCACAAGTCCCGCCTGATCCGGGGCAGACTGTACAGTAAGCTGTCCGCCGGTGAAGGTCACTGCCGGACCAGGGGCCTGTGAGGATGGAACCGGGCCTGAGGATGGGGACGAGGAAGTCCCATCTGTAGGAGTTTGCGTTGCCTCCTCAGGCGCCACAAAGGTCAAAATCCCGAAATTAGACGTATCCTTCCACGTATTCTCGCCCTTGTCATTCCACTTGCTTGTGCTGCGTGTGCCGTCACCGCGGTCGTCATTGATCTGCAGGTCAAGCCCGATCGCATTTCCCGCTTTGGCCTTGATGGTTCCGAAGTCGATCTTCGCTTCTACTCGATAACCGGCTTCTGTACGGACCACCGCACTGGTCAATCTGTTATCCGAGGCTCCTCCGCCGAAGGACGCCACATTATTGATATTGATCCGGTATTGGCCGTCATCCCCCTCATAATAAGGAGTTCTGCCGAAATTCTCATCGATGAAGATCTCCACCGAATCCTGATCCCATGGATTTACAGCATCCGCCTTGAGCACAGCATCCTTCACATCCACGATCAGATATAGGCTATCCTCCGTCCACATCGATCTGGCTTCTGCGGTGGTGCTGTAAGGAGCGGAAGTCAATTTGACGTCAAAAGGCTTCGCCTGCTCCCATACCGCGTCCATCTGCCCGTCAATCTGCACCTGCCCCTTCACCGACTCCGCCGAATTAGGCATTACAGCGAGCTGAAGGACACCGTAACGGCTGGTATCCGTATCCTGGGATTGGCTTCTGTCATTCCAATAGGCAGGAACTGAGCCTGGAGCACCGGCATCGCTGACACGGATATCGAAGCCAAGCTCCTTGCCGGCAGAACCTTTGACCGTTACGAGCGGTATTTTGGCTTCAATAGTATAACCGCCTTCACGTTCCTTGCTGGTGAAGCTGACGCCTGCTGTCCCTGTGCCTGAACGCTGCAGGCTGATCTTGCGGTCATCCGGCTCATAGGCTGTGGTCTTCCCATTGTTCTCATCCAGGAAAATCTCAACCTTGTCTTCCCCGTTCACACTGGTGTCGGTAACCTCTGCCTTGACATACAGGTTATCCGTATCCCACAGCGTATGAACCTTGGCAGTTACAGTACTGCCCTGTTCAAGAGCAATCCCTGCGGTCTTGTTCCACAGTGCTTGCCCGGCTGCGCCTGCTTGAGGTGTACCCTCCAGCGCTACGGCTACATTGTGGATGTCAGGCAGCTTGGAGGGGTCAGCCGCTCCCCAGAAGGCAGGCTTCGCCTTGAGCTGCTCATCGAATAACATGGCATGGTTATTGTAGCTTTTCTCATCCTGCACGCCCCAGATGGAGACTGAGGAGATCGTGTCCTTATACTTCTTGTAGAGCTCAAATAGATCGTTATACCGCTTGCCCTGCCGCGCAGCGATATCCGCCGGCAGCGGGGAGGACGGACTAATGCCCGAATCGACATCCAGCTCGGTGATCTGAATATCCAGCCCAAGCTGGGAGAATTGCTGAATGGTCTTCTCGATCTCTGGAATGGACGGTGAATACAGGCCATGGTGAGACTGGAGGCCCACGCCGTCGATCAGATTCTTCGCCTTAAGCGTCTTCAGCAGCTTGTAGATATGCTCACGCTTTTCGGGAATCTCAGTGTAATAATCATTGTAATAGAGCTTCGCCTCCGGGTCGGCCGCACGGGCGAACTCGAACGCCTTCTCGATGTAATCCGGGCCAATCAGGTTATACCACGGGGATAATCTCATGCCGTCCGGACCGCCGCCATTGTCGGCAATCGCTTCGTTTACTACATCCCAGGCATAGATTTGACCCTTATACCGGTGCATTACGGTCTCAATATAATTCTGCAGGCGATCCAGCAGCAGCTCCCGGCTGGCCGGCAGGCCGTCAGGACCTGTGAACATCCACTCCGCAGCATCGACGTGCCAGAGCAGCGCGTGTCCGCGGAGTCCCATGCCGTTCGCCTGGGCAAAATTCACATATTTATCCGCTCCGTCGAACACATAAGTGCCCTCGGAAGGCGCTAGGAACTTGGGCTTCATTTCATAGGTAGCTGTAATGCTGTTAAAATGCTTCTTCAGCAGCTCCCCGTAGACCCCTTCCATCTGCCAGGAATACGCTGCAGCTCCGATGGCGAAGTCGGCGGCGTAGATATCTTTTAACGACGGAATATCCTGTTCAATGCTCAGCTCTGTAGCAGGCTCCACAACCACATCATCGACATAGAAGGACAACGTATCTACCGTATCCTCTGTAATGTAAGGCGTCTCCACGAACAGATTCAGCTCAGACGGCTGATCGCTGTACTGGAACGTTCCCTTCAGCAGATGCCACTGATCCCACTCATCGGCCTTGATGCTCACCTTATCGATTGCATTCCAGCTCTCGGAGCCGGCTTTTTTATACACGGTCATCTGCAGACTTTTGTCAGCCTCCGGCTTCTCCTTCAGACGGACATGCAGCGAGAACTGGTAGCTCTTGCCCGGCCGCAGATGCTCCTTCACACTCAGACTTGGCCCGTAGAAGCTGCGCTCTCTTCCCTCGACCAGCATACTGCGGGTCCCGGTGTTGGCGGTATCCTGGCTCACGGACAGTGACTCCGGTCCAATCCGGTTCTTCCAGCCCTGAAGCGTTCCGTCTTCAAAATCCGTTCTCAGCCCCTCCTCCCCATCCGGGACTTCAACTGCTGCGGCAGTGATCTTGACATCATCCACGTAGAATGCAGTTCCTGCTGCGGCTTCCGCGTAGATTTCGGTGAAGCCTACCTTATCGCCTGTAATATAAGTACCTTCGAGATAAGTCCATTCCTCCGGCCACTGGGCCCCGTTCAACTCCGCTACAGGCTTCCAATCCTCGGCTTCGCCGATTTTGGTATGTACCGTGAATTTGACCGGCGACGGCGATTTCACCCATGCGCCTACGGTGTAGGCTGTATTCGGAGCCATATGGTCCGTCAGCACGTGGTTGGGGCCCTCCCAATCCTTGGTTCGACCATCCACATACAGGCTGTAGGCGCCACCGTGGTAGACTTCGTTCGTAACTGTAAGCTGTTCGTCGCCTTTCTTGGTCCAGCCCTGCGTGGTGCCGTCTTCATAGTCTGAAGCGAGAACCACGGCAGGTCCTTCCTCGGACGCCGCATAAGCTGGTGTGCGCATCGGCAGCACCGAGGCCGCGAGCACGGCCAGCGCAAGCCCTAAGCTCATTATTCGTTTACGTTTAGACATCTGTACCCTCCTAATTTCCATCATAATTAAGCGCTTACACAATGAATTATAGTCGATTGGAAATCGTTTACAAATAACAATTTGATAGTATTGATAACAAAATAATAAGGGGAGCGGGGAAATTAGCGGTTTTCCGCATTCACACGGCCTCTCTTGCACCAGTTACATGTTTCGAACCACGCGCCCCCGCCTCTGTACAATGTAGTCGGTTTTTCGATTACATTCGGTCCGCACAGCACCACCTGGCGAAATGTAGTCGGTTTTTCGATTACATTTGGTCCGCTCAGCACCACCTGGCGAAATGTAGTTGGTTTTTCGATTACATTTGGTCCGCACAGCACCACCTGGAGCAATGTAGTCGGTTTTTCGATTACATTTGGTCCGCACAGCACCATCTGGAGCAATGTAGTCGGTTTTTCGATTACATTCGGTCCGCACAGCACCACCTGGCGTAATGTAGTCGGTTTTCCGATTACATTCGGTCCGCACAGCACCATCCGGCGCATTGTATACTGTTTTCCACATACATTTGCTCCGCGCAGCACCATCCGGCGCGATGTATGCTGTTTTCCACATACATCCGGTCCCCACGGGCACCATCCGGCGCATTGTATGCTGTTTTCCACATACATCCGGTCCGCACAGCACCACCTGGCGAAATGTAGTCGGTTTTTCGATTACATTCGGTCCGCACGGCATCATCCGGCGCGATGTATGCTGTTTTTCGATTATCTTGCTTACCCCCTGGTGACTGATCTCTGCCCCGCCGTAATCCGGTAGACTCCCTACTCCACACAAACAAGCAGCACACTCCATCCCTCCGAAGTGTGCTGCAAACTATACAGTCTATGAGTTACTCTTCCTTATTTACTCTATCCGCTTCACTCCGCATACCGCACAACGACACGTTCCCCAGCCTGCATCTGAACCCGTACCAGCCCGTCCGCCCCAGGCTCGACATGCTGCCGGAGTTCCCCGCGCTCTACCACTAACGGGCGGTCTGCCAGAATGGAGCATTCTCCGCCAAGGTGAGCAGTGATCTCCGCTTGTCCGAGACTGCCGGCGCTCCAGATCAGGCTCACTTCGTAGCCGCCGCGGGCCCGCAGTCCATTCACCCGGCCTTCGCCCCAACTGGAAGGCAAGGCTGGCAGAAGCTCCAGATACCCCTGATGCGATTGCAGCAGCATCTCGGCGATTCCGGCCGTAGCGGCGAAGTTCCCGTCGATTTGGAACGGCGGATGGGCATCGAACAGATTCGGGTACACCCCGCCGCGTTCATTATTGATCGCATCCGGCTTGACCAGGGTAAGCAGATTGGAGATTAGCTGCTTGGCGCGGTCGCCCTGCTTGAACCGGGCCCACAGGCCGATTTTCCAGCCTAGGCTCCAGCCGGTTCCGCCGTCCCCGCGAATCTCCAGCGACGTTCTGGCCGCCTCGAACAGCTCAGGCACCAGCGACGCCGTGACCGCTCTTCCCGGATAGACGCCGACCAGATGGGAGACATGGCGGTGATGCACATCCTCGTCCTCCAGATCCGCCGACCATTCCTGCAGCCGTCCGCCCACGCCAATCTGCAGCGGCAGCAGCCGCGCACGGGCGGCCTCCAGCTCAGCCGCGAACTCCCCGTCCAGCCCGAGCTGCTCCGCAGCCTGGATACAGTTCGTGAACAGCTCGGCGATCAGCGACAGATCCATCGTGGCCGCTTCACTGACTGCATACTTCTTGTCCCCGTCCACGATCTTATGCTCGGGCGAAGTGGAAGGCGAAGTAATGAGATAGCCGTCCTTGTTCTCGATCAGCCAGTCCAGGCAGAACAGGGCCGCCTCCTTCATTACCGGGTAGGCCGTCTCCCGCAGATAGGACAGATCGCCGCCGAAGGCATAATGCTCCCACAGATGCTGGGTGAGCCAGACGCCGCCCATCGGCCAGAACGCCCATACCGGGTCGCCGTCGCCATATCCGCCGACCGGGGCACTCTGCCCCCAGAGGTCGGCATTATGATGGGCGACCCAGCCGCGCGCACCATAATTCGTGCGCGCCGTCTCGCTGCCGTTAACCGCCAGCCGCCGGGTATAGTCAATCAGCGGCTGGTGCAGTTCGGCCAGATTGCTGACCTCGGCAGGCCAGTAGTTCATCTCCGCGTTGATATTCAGCGTATAATTGCTGCTCCACGGAGCGCGGGTATCCTGGTTCCAGATCCCCTGGAGGTTCGCCGGCTGTGTGCCCGGCCGGGAGCTGGCAATCAGCAGGTAGCGGCCGTAATGGAACAGCAGCTCCACCAGCCCCGGGTCCTCACTGCCGTAAGCGGCAATCCGCTGGTCCATCGGCATTCCTTCCGGTGCGGGACTCTCCCCAAGGTGCAGCTCCACCCGGTCAAACAGCGCGCGGTGGTCTGCAACATGACGGTCCAGCAGCCCGGCGTATGGCTCACCGATAACGCACTGCACCGCTTGCGCGGTCTGCTGCTGCACATCATAATCGGCCTTCACCGTGCCGGACTGCGCATCGAAGGAGGTCGCGGCGCTGAAATACAGCACAGCCTCCGTGGCCCCTGTGACCCGGATGCCATCCGGAGTGGCTTCAAAACTGCCCCCGGTCTGGACCGCAGCCAGGCGGCCGTGGAACTTCAGGCTCCGTGGCGACTCCCCGCCGTAACGAACCGGCTGTTCGACATCGTAGTAGTTCGGGGCTACATATTCGGGAGCATGTCCCGTGATCGTATAATGCCCGTCCTCCACCGCCGAACGGAAGCGGAGCGGGCTGTCCAGCTTCGCCCGGAAGCTGAGCTTATGCTCCTTATCGGCCGTGAGGCGCATAATAATCACCTGGTCCGGATGAGAGGCGAAGACCTCCCGGGTGTAACGGACGCCGCCAATAACATAGGAGACAGTGCCAATTCCCGTGGACAGGTCCAGATGCCGGCTGTACTGATCCGCCGTCTGCCCGTGCTCCATCGTCAGCAGCAGATCCCCGAACGGCAGGTAGGATTGCGCGTAGGGGCCCATCATTTTTTTGCATAGCTCATCCGCTTCCTCGTTGCGGCCTTCCGCAATCAGCTCGCGCACTCTCGGCAGCACCTCGCGGGCCTCCGGGTTATTCCAGTCGGTCGGATACCCTGACCACAGGGTGTCTTCATTCAGGGCCAGACGCTCCTGCTCAATGCCGCCAAAAATCATTGCTCCCAGCCGTCCATTCCCGACTGGAAGCGCCTCCACCCAAAAATTCGCCGGGGTGTTAAATGATATATTCATTATGCCAGCTACCTCCATGCACCTCTATTTCTGAACCGTCAGATCCTGATCGATCCTGACAACACTACCATTATAGCTGCATCTGTCAGGAAAGACGAATCCTCATCGTGTAGTCCAGCGGAGTGATCAGCGTGACGATGACCTTCTGGCAGCCGTCCGGGTAATTCATGCCCCGGATCGCTGCCAGGTGATGCTCATGGCAGCCCTGCTCCAGCTCCATCCAGTCCTCCCCGGAGCTGTAGCGCAGCGTGCCCGAGGTCCAGAAGGACGCCCCGCTCATGTCCGGCACGGGAACCAGCCCCGGGCTGTCCAGGCTGCCCTCGCTGCCGAACAGCAGGACGATCTGGGTCAGCACATCGGCCGGAGACATCGCAGTGAAATGCAGCTCCCAGCCGTCCTCCCGCTCGCTTATCCCGACTTGAACGCGGCTCGTCTGGTTATGGGTAAGCGGCCGCTCGCCATGGGGCAGCAGATACCACGGGCTGGCAGGCAAGCCGGTGCGCGAAGGCAGCTTATCGGCAGGAATAGTGCCGTAGTACCCTTTCCCGGCTACAGACTCCAGACGGTAGCCGCCCGGCAATTCCGTCAGCGTATCCATCGTCACCAGACCCGGCTCGAAGCTGGAGGCCAGCTGAACCCCCAGCAGTCTGGCCCGGCCGTGCCGCAGCGAGAACAGGGACGACGCTTCAGTCATCACGCTGACGCTGGTTGCTCCGCTGAGAATTCGGGCGACTGGTGCACCGAATTCAGTATGCTGCTTGCTGTGGCGGACCGGACCGCCGTAGCCGTCCTGCCCGATCCGGCTAAGCAGCTCCCGGCGGTTGAACCCGCTGTTAATCACCTTACGGTAGCTGTCCGGCAGCTCCGCCGGGCGGACGGCATCCGCCTCCAGCTGCGGATACAGCAGGAAGCCCAGCATAATCTGATTGGGCAGCGAACCCGGATGGGTAACCGAGTCGCCCGCCAGCTCCGCCAGAGCAGCGAATTCGGGGTCGCGGTCATGCTCAGCCATCAGCTTGTAGCAGAGATAGTAGTCTGCCAGCGAGAAGACACTGCCGAAGTCCTGCCGCCCCGAATAATCCGTAACCACCTCACCGTCCGGGTGGACGAGATATTTCATCATCCGCAGATTCAGGCGGACCGGCTCCAGCAGCTCGGGCCGGTTCAGATCCTGGGCGGCATAATAGAGCATGATGTCACTGACGGTGTTATAGATGCCGTTACTCCGCTCGGTCCACTCCCCGTCCGGGGTAATGTCCATGCCCTCCTGGAGCCATTCCCCGGCTCTGAGCCGCAGCGCCTCCAGCCCGAAGATCCGGTACAGGGAGCCCAGCGCCGCAGTCAGCACCCAGCGGTGGTTCGGTGTATGCACCCCGCCGCTCAGCATGGCCGGAATTGTCCGCTCCAGGAAGGTTCGGATCTGCTCAGCCACCGGCTGGAGCGGTGCCCAGCTCTGCCGCTCCAGCAGGGTAAGCATATTGGCGAAGCCAACCACCACAAAAGCCGTATCCGGCGGCGAATGGTAATTCGTCCAGCCCGGCGAGACCGTGCCATCCTCATGCTGGAACCGCAGCATGAACGCCATACCCTCCCGCAGCCGCCCGAGCAGCGCCAGATCATGGGCATACCGCGATTGCGGATTTACCAGCGCCGCCGCCCAGGCCGCCAGATACTGGGCGGTTCCGGTATGATTTGGCCAGGCTACACCGCTGTAGGGATCACGGACGCCTCCGAAATAGCGGCTCTCCCGGTCCAGGATCTGCTGCTCCATAGAGGCTTGTGTCCACTCGTCATTAATTGCCGTAATCTTGTTGAACATCTGTCTGCTCCCTCCTTAGCCCTTAACAGCCCCGGTCATTACACCAGACACGAAGTATCTCTGCAGCCAAGGATAGACCAGCAGAATCGGTACGGTAGCGAATACCACAGTAGCCGACTTCAGACTCTCAGGTACGACGGTGCTGACCGCGTTGCCCTCCATCCGCATCAGATCCGTCACCTGGCTGTTCTGAATCATATGGTACAGCTTCAGCTGCAGCGGATACAGCTCCGGCTTCGTGATATACATCAGCGTATCCTGGAAGCCGTTCCACCGGCCCACCGCATAGAACAGACTCAAGGTGGCGAGCACCGGCATGGACAGCGGCAAGATAATGCGGAGCAGGGTACCGAACTGGCTGCTGCCGTCAATCTCAGCGGACTCCTTCAGCGCATCAGGAATACCCGAGAGGAACGAGATCAGGATAATCATATAGAAGGGACTGATCAGCCCGGGCAGAATCAGCGCCCAGATGGTGTTCAGCAGATGCAGCTCCCGCGTCAAAATATATTCCGGAATAATCCCGCCGCTGAAGAACATCGTCACTACGATGAGGAACATGAAGATTTTGCGCCCCTTCAGGTCCTTCTTCGACAGCGCATAGCCGGCAGCAACCGTCATCATCATGCAGAGCGCCGTGAACAGAGCGGTCAGGAAGACCGTGAAGATCAGTGAGCGGATCATGGCGGCGTCACTGAACACTTTTTTATAAGCCTCAATATTGAAGTCCATAGGGAATAATGTCACCTTGCCCGAAGCAATCGGGACCGTTCCGCTGAAGGATACAGCCAGAATATGCACGAATGGAATCAGGCACGCCAGCACTGATAAGGTCAGGCAGAGCACAATCCATGTATCAAACGCCTTGTTAGCTGCTCTTTCACTCATATTTGTACACTCCCGATCCAAAGGTTGATTATAGAATGCTCTCGTCTGTAAGCCGCTTGGAGATATAGTTCGCCGCCAGCAGGAATACCAGTCCTACCACCGCCTGGAACAACCCGACCACCGTAGCCAGCGTGTACTGCCCCGACTCCAGTCCGATCCGGTAGACGAAGGTACTCAGCACATCCGAATACTCCATGACCGCCAGATTACCGATGACGAAAGGCCGCTCGAAGCCAATGGAGATCATGTTGCCCAGGTTAATAATCAGCAGCGTAACAATTGTCGGCTTGATCCCTGGAATCGTAATATGCAGGATGCGCTTGAGCCTTCCGGCTCCATCGACCTCGGCCGCCTCAAACAGCTCCTTATTGATGCCGGTCAGCGCCGCCAGATAGAGAATGGTTCCCCAGCCTGCACTCTGCCAGACACCGGTCAGCAGGTAGGTGATCAGCCAGTAATTTTTGTCGGAGAGAAAAGGAACAGCGTCCAGCCCCAGGCCCGTCAGCAGGTTGTTGATCATCCCGGACTGGTTCCCGAACAGCTGATACACAATCCCGCCGATGATTACCCAGGAAATAAAATGCGGAATATACAGAATCGTCTGCGACAGCTTCTTGAACCACACCACCTTAAGCTCGAACAGCATAATGGCAATAATCAGCGGTGCGGGAAAAGAAACGATCAGATCGAGGAAATTCAGCATCAATGTGTTACGCAGCGTAATATAGAAATCCTGGTTCGCGAACACCTCACGGAACCCGTCTAAGCCAATCCATTCACTGCCGCCGATCCCTTTGAAAAAGTTGAAATCCTTAAACGCAATCTGTACACCGTACATAGGGCCATATTTGAAAATAATAAAGAACAACATTGGCAGCACCAGCAGTGCGTACATCTGCCAATTTCTGCGGAAATAGCGGGTATATTCCACAACGATTCCTCCTCCACGGGGCTTTGGGCTTAAGGTGCAGGGGCCGCCAGACCGGCAGTCCAGCCGCCCCCTACCTTCATGAATTATTTCTGCTCGCTGTAAGCCGCTTTGCGTTCATCCAGAATCGCCTGTCCGCCGCTGGACATATAGTCCTTCATCATACTCTCATAGGTGGCATCGAATTCGCCCGGCGACACCATAATCGATTTCACCATCAGCTGCTTCACCTTCTCGGCTAAGGTCGTGCCGTATTTGCTCTCCGCCTCAATCGGACGGCTGGTGTACACTTGCTCAATCGGATTCGTGTTTGAAATCTCCAGCGCCTTCGCTACGATCTCCTGGTACTTGGTGCGGAAGCTCTTCACGAAGGCTTCATTGTTCTTCTCCTGGCTCTCAAAAATCCGCCCGTTGGCGATAATCCCGATATC
Source organism: Paenibacillus piscarius (assembly GCF_022234545.1). Classification (GTDB taxonomy): domain Bacteria; phylum Bacillota; class Bacilli; order Paenibacillales; family Paenibacillaceae; genus Paenibacillus_AQ; species Paenibacillus_AQ piscarius. The sequence goes on along the minus strand of NZ_JAIEUI010000031.1, from coordinate 26,996 downwards.
CCCGCCGCCCATCAGCTTGTTGGCAGATTCCTCGGACATATCCGGGATGGAGACAGGCACACCATCCTCCAGCTTGTAATGCTCGCCTTCGATCCCGTTCTGGATATATTGCAGATGATCCTCAGAAGCCATCCAGTCGAGATACTTAATCGCCTCCACCGCGTGCTTGCTGGATTTCGGAATCATGATATACATACCGTTCGGAGCGGATACCGGCTTAGCGGTCTTGCCCTCGCTGTTTGTGTACGGGTCAATGGCAGTCAGCACAGCATTCGGGTTATTCTTCGACAGAATGTCGTAGGTTCCGTCAGGATAGAAGATGGCGTCATTGTCATCGCTGAAGGCTCCTACAAGCCCGTTCCCAATATTCTGGGTAAGAGTCTCTTTATTCTCATCCAGGGCAAAATCCTTGCTGATCAGCCCTTCATTATACAGCTTGTTCAAATATTGAATCGCATCCTTGAAGCCGGGCAGCAGCACCGGATAATCGCGGGAGCTGAGGTTCTGTGTAAGCTCGAAGCGCTCCTGTTCGGAGACCGGCTTAATGAAGGACCAGACCAGCGAATCATACTGCGCTGCAGCGATCGTCATGCCCAGCGGGATCACCTTGCCGCCGGTACCGCCCGGGTCCTTCGTTTTGAAGGCGGTCAGTGTATTGTAGAGCTCGTCCGTGGTTACCGGAACCGGCAGCCCCAGCTTATCCAGCCAATCCTGGCGGATGAAGGAAGCGTATTTGCCCACTGTTGAGCGTTTCGCCGGGATGCTGAACTGGACACCGTCATATTGGCCGTAGCGCAGTGTATCCTCACCAAGGAACTTGGTCAGATTCTGCCCGTATTCCTGCAGCAGCGGGGCCAGATCGGTTAATCCGCCCTGCTCGGCATATTTGTTGAAGGTCCCGGAATCGTAGGTGAAGACAATATCAGGGACATCGGTTCCGCTGGCCATCAGCACATTCAGCTTGGTTACTTCTTCCGAACGGGGGATAGGGACAAATTCCACATTGATATTGCTCGCCTTGCCGAAGTTCTCTTTCACATAATTGGTCAAAAAGTTGTCCGAGGCGGTCAGTCCCGCCGGAGCATTGCCGCGGTCAAAAATTTCGATCTTCAGGCTGCCAGCCTGCTGCTCGCCGCTGCCGCTATTGCCTGCGGCGGAGTTCTCCGATGAACATGCGGACAATACAATGGAAGATACAAGAACTGTCGAGAGACCAAGCGCCACTTTTCTTTTACCGTTGCCATTTGTCATCTTTCCTATCACCTATCCCTTTCGAATTCTATTTCAATCAGCCCGTTGTCTCTACGTTACGTTTCAGGCTTGACCATGTGATGAATTATTACACTGAAAGAATGAATGTACAATATACATGTTTCCTGTCGAATTTTCATGAAATTCCAATACTGACGCAGCATTTTTCAATGTAAATATACAATTATCGCAACCAGACATAGCGAAAGATCCTTTCAGTCACAAAAATAACTTCCATAAAGACTACGCATAATGTCAACTTTATCATATAAAAACTCAAAAAAAGCGCAAACCCGGAATTTCCCCTCCGGGTTTACGCGGTGCCTATTCATTGTGCTATTGCTTTTGCTTGCGGTAATCCCCCGGCGTCATTCCTGTGATGCGTTTGAAGACCCGCCCGAAGGTAATAGAATTAGCATATCCAATCTGCAGCGCGATATCCTGTATACTGTCCGAGGTATTCTCCAGCAGCTCCTTAGCCTTCCCTAACCGCAGCTCGGCCAGGAAATCCACGAACTTCATGTTGAACTCTTCCTTGAACAGGTAGCTCGCATATTTGGCAGAGATCTGGAACCGGTCACTCAGATGGTTCAGAGACAGATCAGGATTGGCATAATGCTCTTCAATGTAATGCTTGACCTCTGTTATCATAACCCGGTGACTCTTCAGCTCATTGGCTGATACATAGACATGGTAGGTTTCATTCAGCCAGGCTGTTAGCAGCTCCCTAATCTCCTCGAGATCAGTACTGCTGCGGATGCGTTCCTTCATGCCTCCGGTCCATGCCGCCGCCAGCTGGCGGTCAAGCGTGTCTGATAATCCCTTCAGCTCCTGCTCCAGAGCTTGCAACAGGACCTCCAGCAGCATATAAATCTCTTCATCCTTCAGCCTGTCCCGGCGGAACGATCCGAAGATCTCCTCCAGCCTGGTCCGCCAGTTCTCGCCGGAGAGCCGGAATTCCCGGACCAGCTGGGTGAAGCTTCCGAAGTATTTATAGCTCTGCAGCGCGGAATCTTCCTGCCGGTCTGCGTGGGCGGCCGCCACGCCCGTGCCCAGCGAGAGCCGGTGGCTCAGCACTTCAGCCGCAGCGTTATAGGAATGCCGGATCTCCTGCCAGTCTGTAACCGCCGGGCCAATCCCGAAGGTCAGCGAGAGCCGCAGGTTATCCATAATCCAGCTATGACAGCCCTTGGCCAGCTCCAGCAGAGTATCGGGGTTATTCTCCCCCGGAGGCTGCCGCAGGCCGATCATAATCCCGAGCCGCTGGCCGCTGATCCATTCAGACCAGGCCTGAAGCTGCTGGCTGGCCATCAGATCGCCCATGACATTGGTAAGAGCGAACTTCAGCAGATTCTGATCCTGCTCAGGCAGGGAATGCCAGTCCTTCTCCCGGTTCAGCTCCGCTGTCATGACCACGAAGGCTGCGAAATCCCGTGTGCCCCCGAAGGGGTCCACCGCAGCCAGCCGCTCCGCTGCATCCTCCAGCCGCTCACCGCTCAGGAAGTCCATGAACAGCTCCCGGCGCTGAATGACCAGATTCTCATAACGCTCCCGCTCATAGTCGGTCGTGACCTGAACCAGCCTGTCCAGCGCATGATGCATCAGCGCCAGCTCATCCGAAGCGCCGTCCGGGGCTGCTCCAGCCTTCCGGTGCTCCGGCTGAAGGGACTGAATCCGCAGCATCAGCTGATGGATCGGCCGGTAATTCCGCCGGGTAATATAGATGATATAGAACACACCCAGGGCAATTGTCACCAGTCCGATCACGAACCAGACGTAGGAGATGACAGAGATCCAGTCGAACAACCGCCCGGCCTGCAGGCCGCTCTCGAAGGTCCAGCCTAGATTCTTCGCCTCAATCGTGGACAGCGTTCTGTTCTTCCCGCCGTCCTCGGCTGGCGGGGAATCATAGATCGGGTTGCCTGCGGCATCCTTGATATGCAGGAAGGACAAGTCTTCATTGGTCAGACTCTCCACCAGCCGCTCCAGGCGGTATACGCTGACATTGATTACAATATAGCCTTCGGAGCCCCAGGGGATCGGCAGCCTCCCGGCCATGCTGATCACCTTGTGCAGCTCACGGGAATTCCTGGCCTGAATCTCCCGCACCGTGCTCCAGCCATGCGTCTCCTTGTCCATCGAGAGACGGTTCAGATAATCCGCCTCCCCGGACTGCTCCAGATTCATGTATCCGCTCTGGCTGAGGATCTGCTTGTCCTTGCTGCGGTAGACATAGATGGAATCAATGAGGCTGAAGCGCTCCGAGAGCTTGTTCATGCTCTGCACAATCTCATAGGAGCCGCGGACCGGCGAATCGCTGCCGGAGGGAGCATCCAGGTAATCATTATAGGAATAATTGCCCCCAATCTCCTGCAGCACCCCAAGCTCGATATCGCCAAGCGTCCGCTCCACTGTATCGGCAATATAGCTGGTCGAGATATAATTGGCCTTCCGGGTCTCACTCCGCGACAGCTCGGTCACAATCATGAAGGCCAGGAAGATCAGCACGGTCACTACAAGCAGAAAGACAGGGAAGTATGAAAATAGCATCCGACTATACCAACTGCGCTTCATCCCGCTTCCCCCTCCTTCTTATGAATGCTGCTGGCGCGCCCGCGATACCGATTGCACCCGGTACAGCAGCAAGGCGCCCAGCGCAGCACTGACGGTACACGAGAAATACATCAGCCGCGGTCCGCCGGCATCTAGCAAATACCCGTTCAGCAGGTTCCCGGCCATGCCGCCGAGCCCCACGAATACCATGTTGAACAGGCTCTGTCCGGTGGCTTGCAGCTCTTTGCCGGTGATGGAGGCCACATACTCCACGGCAGCGATATAGAAGAAGCCGAACGACAGGCCATGCAGCGTCTGGACCCCTATCATAACAGCCGGAACCGGAACGAGCCACTGGATGGCCCAGCGGAGCATGTAGGCGACGGAGGCCAGCATCAGAGTTTTCTCATAACCGTATTTGCTCAGAACCTTAGAGGCAACGAGCATAGCCGGGACGCTGGTAATCGAAGCGATCAGCAGAGCAATCCCTGACCACGCGAAGCTGCCGCCCGCCATCTGAAACGTCAGGACAAAAAAGGAGTTGAATGCCGTCAGTGTCTGGTTCACCAGGAAGCAGCCGCCCAGGAAAAGCAGAAAGACCCGGTTGCCCAGCAAGCGCCGGATTCCGCTGGTGAAGGTGACATTATTCGTCCGCCGCTCCACATTCACCGGAATGGTGATGACCAGCGTCAGAGCCAGCAGATTGAAGAGCAGGAACGGAATCCACAGCTCGGCAACTCCCAGCCAGTTGAGGTACAATCCGCCGAAATAGCCGCCGAGCGCCGTACCGATACTGCCGAACAGCCGGATCGTCCCGAAGGAGGTGCCTGCCGCTGAGGCCGCACTTACAGCATAGGAATCGGCAATCGGCGTCTGGGTACTCTGAAAAATCGTATATATGCTATATACAATAACGATGACCGCAAGCCATCGGACATTGTATAGATAGACTATTGTTCCCGGAACAACCAGGGTGAGCATCAGTACCAGCCTTGTCCGCTGATAGCGGTCTACCAGAATCCCCCACAAAGGCTGAAACAGAATCGCAAGCAAGGTGCCGAAGGCCATCATCGTCCCGATGTTCCGGCTGGTCATCCCCTGATGCACCAGAAGCGAGGTAACATAGGGGTTGAAGCTGCCTCCCGCCAGGCCTGTGAAAAGATAGAGCCCGCGCATTTTCAGGAGGGTACTGCTCTCCTTGCTGCTTACATTGAATCTCATTATGCTTGTTCCGCGTTTCATGTTCAATCCCTCAATTCTTTCCTATGCCAGCGGCCAACCCGCTTCTTGCAGCCCCAGCCGCGCCGATGGCCCCCGCCTGATTGCCAAGCACCGCCTGCCGGAGCGTCAGTGCTTGCCGTGGAGCATATCGCCCTACACGCCTTGCAATCTCCTCCACGTAGCCCGGATTCTTCTCCACAACTCCGCCGCCGAGCACGACAAGCTCCAGATCAAGGGTGAGCGCAATATTCTTCACCGCCGCTGCCAGCTGCTCATAGGCCCGGTCCAGCAGCCCGGTTGCCGCTTCATCCCCCCGCTGCGCTGCAGCGAATACATGCTCTGCCCGGATCGGGCCGCCATGTGCCAGCTCGCGGATCAGTGATGGGCGGCTATGCTTGTGCAGCTCGGCTGCAGCCTTGACCCCAATGCCTGTGCCGGAGACCTCCATCTCAAGCGGTCCGAATTCACTATATTCCGCAGCAGGCTTTGCGCTAATTGCCCCGGGCTCCACGATGAGATAGCCGATCTCCCCGGCAGCATATCCGGCTCCCCGGTACAGCCGCCCGTTCAGGAACAAGGCGCTGCCGACTCCTGTACCCACTGTGATCATAATGAAATGCTCTGCGCCTGCAGCCGCTCCGGCGTAATATTCCCCGAGCGCCGCCATATTCACATCGTTGTCCAGCACCACCATCCCACTGTAAAATGAGGCGATAATCGGACGGATATCGGTGTCCGGCGGCCAATTCAGGGCAGGAGCACTGGTGAGTGTACCGGTCTCTTCATTCATGACGCCAGGGAATCCGAAGCCCACTCCCTGCAGGGAGGATAGCGTGCCTCCGTTACGCTTGCAGAGCTGCTCCAGTTCATCGAACAACCAGCGGAAGAACACCTCCGGGTCCCGGCTCAGCCGGGTCTCCAGCTTATGCTCCACCAGAACAGCTCCTGCCTCGTTGGTCAGGCAGATCAGGGTTTTGGTTCCGCCGACATCAATTCCGGCACTATACATCTTCATATCGCATTCCCCCGCATTTCTTGTAGATTCTGAATGGGTGCTCATTGTTCACGTAAGTCCCGCAGGTGGTTGAATGCAGATTGCACCGCAATCTGCACCGCTCCAAGGACAACATCCCTGTCGCCGTTGCCGGAAGCGGCCAGCTTCGGCTTCCGCTGCAGCCCGCTCAGCTTAGCTTCCAATCGGGGCAGCAGCACATCCCCGTGACGGCCAAGCTCTCCGCCGAGAATGATCGTCCCGGGAGCCATCAACGCGCAGATGCTGACAATCGCCTCAGCTAGCAGACTGCAGTAGGCATCGATCACCGTATGGGCCAGCCGGTCCCCTTGGCGTACTTCATCAAGCAGCTGGTCTGCTGTAATCCCGGGCGATGATATCAGAGGCCCGGCGGAGGATTTGGCCTGCTCCCCGGCCTTCTGTGCCGCCAGCCGCAGCAGGCCGTCTGCGGACAGCACCTCCTCCAGCCGGCCTGCGCTCAGCGTCAGATTAGCGAGTTCACCCGCACCGCCGCCAAGCCCCCGGTAGATCTCACCATGGATAATCAAGCCGCCCCCGGTTCCTTCCCCGATGGAGAAATAGAGCAGAGATTGGCCCCCCGCTGCGCCGGAGCTGCTATACTCTGCCATGGCAGCCAGATTCACATCGTTCTCCGTCACCACCGGAACCGGGAAGAGTTCTGCCAGAGCAGCCTTGCTTAGAGCTGCCTCGCATCCCCGCAGCGGCGCGACAAGGTCAGATACCGTGCCGTCTGCCGGGTCCACCACACCGGGAATCCCGAAGGCCGCCGCCCGGATCTTCTCCCAGCTGATCCCGGCTGCAGCAAGCAGTCCTTCCACCGCCTGTACCAGATAATCCTGGAATGCACTCCCGGTCACACTGTCCTCCGGCAGCGGCAGCTGCTGATCAAGCACGATCCCGCTGCTCATATCTGCCAGCGCCAGTCTCATCCTGCTGCCCCCCAGCTCCGCACCTATGATATAGAAGCATGTCGGGTTGAACTCCAGCAGCGTTGCTTTGCGGCCCTGGGTATTCTCTGCCCTGCCTGTCTCCCGGACCAGCCCCCGTTCGATGAGCTGAGTAATCGCCGAAGAGACCGTAGGCTTGCTCAAGCCGGTATGGCGGCTAAGATCCGCCCGCGATTGCGGCCCGCCGGATATAATTTTGTCCAGAATCAGATATTCATTCAGATTGCGCATCGCCTGGGGCGTCCCGGCCGTCTGCATCCTCATGATCCATACTCCGTTCTATATTATTCTATATTGTTAATTAACTTTACTAACTTAATATACCTGCTTCCGGGCGATGTTGTCCAGACTTTTTGCCCAATAAAAATCCCGATCCTTCAGTCGGACCGGGACCGGGCCATGCGCTAATCCAGCAGCTTCTCCATATGCAGCACTTTGTGGAAGCCGGCCTGAGCGGAGAACAGGCGGGTATTCTGCACCTTGAAGGTCCGGAAGCCTACCCGCTCATACAGCTTCTTGGCCAGCGGGTTCGTATCGACGACCTCCAGCATCACCTTGCCGCGGTCCGCCTCCTTGGACCATGCGAAGACAGCCTCCAGCAGCCGGGTCCCGACGCCCAGCCCTCTCGCCTCAGCGGACACGACAAGCGGATCAATATGCACTGTATTTGAAGGGGTATCGCCATTGAGCAGACGGTAGAAGCCATAGGCTGCGTAACGCCAGGCACCGCCGAGCACACCGAAGGTCTGTCTGAGCGAGCGGTAACTCAGCGCCATGAAGAAGCCATCCCCTGTCTCCATACCGGCAAAGCCTACGACCTTTCCCTCATATACGGCATACAGAGCATTGTCATAACGCAAGCAGCGGCTCAGCACCTCCACAATATCCTGCTCTTTACGGGAGAAGATCCATATTCCACTGAATTTCAAGGTAAAAGCCTGATAATACAGCCTGGCGACCTCACGTTTCTGTTCTTCATTCAGGCGGCTCACGATCTCTACTTGCAGTGTTGACATACAGGTTCCTCCTTATTGTTCCACTCTAGATTCTAACCGTCTTGGTGAACGAGCACTCTTCACTTTTACTTGCCGTCCCTTTGTCCTATGCCACCGCCGAAGCCTTGAAGGACTGTATGAACCAGCAGCTTCGGAGCATCATTCTTCGCCAGATTACCCTTCTGGATCTCCTGCCAGGCAACGAACAACAGATTATACATGACCGTTATGATCCAGTGGGCGGGCATTCCGGCATTCAGCAGACCGCGTGCCTGCCAGCCCTCCACCGCTTCCCGCATCGGCTGCTTAATCCGTGCTTCCTCAGCAACAATATGCGGATTCTCGTCCACGGAGGCTGCTGAGCTGAGAAAAAACACCTTGCTGCCCAAAGGAATCAGCACCTCGAACACTTCCGTCAGGAACGGAAGCATATCGTGCTCGTCTGCGGTAACTCCCCCCAGCGCTTCTTCCACCAGCCCGATCGCATTCAGCGCCAGCGCATCCAGCAGCAGCTCCCTGGTAGAGAAATACCGGTGCAGCGTCGCAATGCCGATCCCTGCGTGATCCGCGATCTCCTGCAGCGTAGCCGTCTGCTTGAGTGCCAGCAGCTCCGTAGCTGCATCTAGAATGGCCTTACGCTTGCTGTCCTTAACACTTGTTTTCATGAACCTCTGCCTGCCTCTGCGGTGAATTAGGTGATAGTTTTGTAGTTAAAATGATATATTTATCTATCATATGGTATTATTTTATTCCGCGTGCGGGGTTGTTGTCAAACTGTGGTATCTGTGGCGCAGGGGGATAGCTGTAGTTCATACAACTAAAGTGAACAATACAGGCCCTCTGTGCGACTTAGCTGCATTCGTACATCTATTTCAAGCACATTCTCTAATAGTCTGCCTTCGCTTCATTTTAAATGTACAGAGTGCAGTTATCGCATCTTATCCGGTTTTCAGGCCAATTTTAGCTGTACTGAATACAATTAAACTCACTCCTGCAAAAAGAAGGGAAGACGGCAACCTCCCGTCTTCCCTTATCCTCTTATCTATGGTTTATCTGCGTTCATTTACACCAAGTTGTTCCTTCAATGCATCCTGTAAAATCCGCGAGTAATTCACATTATTTGTCGCAGCGAGGTCATCCAGCCACTTTGGAATAGTTAGTGTTTTTTTCACAGAACGTTCTGATATGGAATTCCGGTAGGGTGGCATAAACACTTCAATAAGAGCAGCCACTTTCCCCGTTCCTGCTGTGAGTTGATTGAGCTTATCTATACCAGAGGGCACAGGGATTAAGTCGCCATCCTCCTCCATTCCAAATAGGTGCAGAGCCAGGCAATCTTTGGCCATCTGGACAGCTTCGTCTATATTCTGACCGCAGGTAATTGCACCAGGAAGATCAGGGAATTCTACAGTAATTCCATCTTCGTCTTGTTCAAAGGTCGCAAAATAACGGTAAAATTTCACTTTATCCTTCATTTGTATGATCTCCTTTCGATGGAGCTATTGAAGTCCTGCCTGCTTGAGGATACTTACGATGGTTTTCTTCGGCAGATCTTTGTTGGGATGAGGAATGGTAACCTTGCCGGGCTTGATTGGATGTTTGTATTGATAGTGATCACCAGTCGCCCGAATATAATACCATCCATCTGCTTCGATCATTTTTATCATTTCTCTTGAAGAATAACCCTTCATATCCTAACCATCCTCCTTCATCAAGGATAATACGTACTTCAGCACGTGTCAATGAATAAATATATGCTTTAACCATATGAACAAAATGCCTGCGGCACCCCCATTGTAGTCGGTTTTTCGACCATATTCCGCCATCGCACCTCCGATGCATCGAATGTGGTCGGTTTTTCGACCACATCCCCCCATCGCACCTCCGCTGCACCAAATGTGGTCGGTTTTTCGACCACATCCCGCCATCGCACCTCCGCTGCATCGAATGTGGTCGGTTTTTCGACCACTTCCCACCATCGCACCTCCGCTGCATCGAATGTGGTCGGTTTTTCGACCATATTCCGCCATCACACCTCCGCTGCACCAAATGTGGTCGGTTTTTCGACCATATCGACCTCAGGCTCAGATGACCATGCGCTGTTCATTGTGATCGGTGAAATCAGCGAAGTCTTTCATATTCCTGATCTAAAATATAGTCATCCTACGGATGCTCCAAGACACTTATCCCCGACTTTTTTACACGACTTATTCACACCGGACGAAAATCATAATTTCCTAATCAACAAGTGGAAACGGCTTTGTCGTCCTTTCAAAGGACGGTACCATTGCAGCGAGAAATAGAAAGATAAGTTATCGTATGCAACATATAAATTCTATTTTAAAAAACCCCTTAAAAAGCTCTAATAAGCTTCTTAAGAGGTTTGATTGTCACCATTCAGATTACTCCGCCCCGCACTCCATCCGCAGCACATGGAACGACTTCGGCTCCAGCTCATATACCATGGTGCTCGCGGTCTCCAGCGGCACACGCTTAGGCGCGATGTTGCGCGGCGCTTCAATCGAGTTCACATCCGTCTCCTGCCCCTGCATCACATAAGCCACCCCGCGTCCGGTCAAGCTCAGCGCAGTCTCCAGCTCCACCTGTACCTTGCGGTCCAGCGTGTTCACCAGCTTCACATAGAGGACCTGCTGCTGCTCATCATAAGAGACGGTGTAAGGAATCTCCTCCTGGTCATGTACCGTCTGCAGCACCTTCGTTCCCATCAGCGTACTGTACATCTGCTGCACATAGTAGCTAGGCGTGCCATAGGTGTTCTCACCATCGAACCAGATCATGTCCGGCGACCACTGGGCGTAACCGAGTCGGGCGAACAACGGCGCATAGGAGGCCAGCACGACGATATCGGCATTGCGCTCAAGGCCCGTGAGGAAGGCGGCTTCAGCAAGTGCAGCCCCCCAGCTGTTGAAGTGCGGCGAATTCATTCCGTTGCCATAATGGCCTGCGTACTCCCCGGCGAACACCTTGATATCCCGTGGGTACTCATCATAGAAATGCACATTCCCGCACAGCCATTCCGGCTTCACATAGTAGTGCTCATCGACCGCGTAGACGAAATTCGGGTTCCCCGCAGCCCGCTTACGGTAATATTCCCACGCCCGGGTGTAGTTGTCCGAGCTGACATCCGGCCCCGCAGAGCCGATTAGCTGCACAGCAGGATACTTGGCATGAATGGCTTCCTCGAACAGGTCATATCTGGTGAAAAAGTCCGCATGCTCCGTCTCCCACTGTTCATTGCCGATCCCGATCATCTCCAGACCGAACGGCTCCGGGTGACCCATCTCACTCCGCAGGCAGCCCCACGGTGAATCCACCGGTCCGTTGGCGAATTCCAGCAAATCGAGCGCATCCTGAATATACTCCTGGAAATCTTCATCATGTACACCTACATGCTCTGTAGACTGGAACTGGCAGGCCAGCCCCACATTCAGCACCGGAATCGGCCGTGCACCCAGATATTCACACAACAGAAAATACTCATAGAACCCGATCCCCAGACTCTGATTATAGTGGCTGTACTCGCTGGTGAATTGATTCTCTTCATTATTCCCGTGCAGCGCCCAGCGGCTGCTGTTATTCTTGCGCTGCTCAGCAGCGCCCACACTCCGCTTCCATTGGTAGCGGTTGTCCAGGTTATAGCCCTCAACAATACATCCACCCGGGAACCGCAGGAAGCCTGGCTTCATCTCCTCCAGCAGTTCGACCAGATCCCGGCGGAACAAGCCCAGCACCGCATTGGAGGGAATCATGGAGACGAAGTCGAAGCAGACCGTGCCCGGAGCATTCAGCCGGATGACGAAATCTCCATAGGACACAGGCTCATCACAGCTAAGCTGTACCGTATAGCGTGTCCACTCTGCCCCTACCGCCGTCGCGATGACAGCCTGCGCCATAACTGCGCTATTTTTCTCAACAGATACTTCAATGCCGCCTGCATAGCCCTCCGCTCTCGCATAGAAGGATACCTCATACGTAAGTCCCGGCTTGAGGGACACCCCATCATAGGCTTTATTGGTAAAAGCGTTCTGCGTCTCCCCGGCGGTAAACGCCAGGTAATGGGGATTAACCTCATTCTGCGGATGCTCCGTCTCAATCTTCAGCGTGGCTCCGCTTGCCTCTGCGGGATACGCCGTCCAGCCATAGAGGCCGTCATAGCTCTCGCTGTAGCTCCCCCGGTCACCCTGCGCCTTCATGAACTCGAAGGACCGGTTCTCAATCATCTCGGCATGCAGTCCGCCGTCCAGACCATAATTGATATCCTCGAAGAACAGTCCGATCATCCCCTTGGAGATCGAGACTCCGGGCTTATCTGTGATTTGTAGTTTCATTTATTTCCCTCCACTACTTTCCCTTATGTGTATATTTCCCAGCTCTCTATGCTACCGACTACAAATAAGAAATAATCTCAGCCGTAATGCTGCTGTCGTAACGGTCGGAGATGCCGAAGTCCATCTTTTTATACGTCCACGCAGCCCGCCCGATCCTGTATTGCTCGAACACCCCATGCACGTCCTTGTACCAGTTCACCACGCTCTGCGAAGGAGCCTGTTCAATGACGCCATATTCCCCGCAGTACAAATACACGTTCCGCTCGGCAGCGACATCAATCGCGTTCTGAATCAGGCTGGTCATATATTCCGGACCCATCTCGCTAATACCTTCTGCATGCAGCCCGGAGCCAAAAGCGCCAATAGCCGCCGAAGTGCTGCGGTAGTTCTCCAGGTCACCCGGATACTCCATGCTGCTCTTAGGCATCTGCTCCACCCAAGCCGCACGCTGGTGCGTGAACAGGAACGGTTCATAGAAATGGAAGGTGTATACGATATTCTCGTCATACGGCTGGTCCAGCAGAGCGAGGGTATGCACGCTGTTCCATTGGATGCCGCCGATGACGATTTTGGTCTCCGGGGCGTGCTTACGGATCTCGGCAATCGTCCGGTGGGCCAGCGCATTCCAGCGGCTGCTGTCCTTCTCCACAATCTCATTCAATAATTCAAAAGCCACAGTATCCTTATAGCCGGCATACCGGCTGGCAATCGCCTTCCACAGATTCAGGAACCGGTTCTGGAGCGCCGGGTCATCGAACAGGGAATTCTCGGCCACGCTGTTGAAGGAGAAGCCCGGTGTCTTATGCAGATCAATAATGAGATTCAGCCCGTTAGCAGCACACCAGCGGATACAGTTGTCGATATGCTTGAACCCGGCGTAGGTCTCTGCATTCCCCGTATCCTCTATCACTTCATAATCCACCGGCAGCCGGACATGGTCCAGCCCCCAGGAGGCAATCGCCTCGATATCCTTCTCCGTAATGAAGCTCTCATAATGGGCATGCTGATACGGACACTGGGACAGCCAGCCTCCTAGATTCACACCTCTGGTATAACCCGTCCATTCTTTCATCTCGATCATCCTCTCCGGCCTCAGCCTTCATTGTAAGCTCTTACTGCTACCTGTCTTAAGCATAGATAAACCCCGGCCGCAGAACAATTACACATCGTGCGTAAGTACTAACCTATTGTGCAATCGTTGTTTGCAAGGCTACGTGTTTGCTTTTACAATAGATCTATCTGCTATGCGGGAGGCTCCTATGAACATACACAACATCGGCTACAATCACAGCCATGACGCGGACTTCATCATTAACCGTCCCCAGGGCTCGGGCGATAATATGCTATTGCTGCTGAAGACCCCGGCTATCTTCACTTTGGAGGGAGAGAGCCGGGTAACGGGGGCGGATTCCTTCATTCTATACAGCGAGCATACCCCACAGAACTACCAAGCGTACGGACCGCAGTTCACCAATGACTGGTTCCATTTCCGGCTGGACCACCCGGGCGATGAAGCACTGCTGGAGCGGCTGGCGATCCCCAGGAACGAAGTGGTCCCGATTGGCGACCTGAACGAATTGTCGATCATCATTAACCATTTGTGCTATGAGGTGTATTCCGGGAACCCGCATAAGGACGAGACGATCGAATTATATCTGCGCTTATTCTTCATTAAGCTGAGCAACCGGATTCACTCCGCCCAGAAGGAAGTCGGCAACACCCACTACAACAAGATGTCCGTCATCCGCACCAAAATCTACAACCAGCCCTTCCTGAACTGGACGATCGATGGCCTCTCCCACGAGCTGACCATGAGCCGGTCCTGCTTCCAGCACCTGTATAAGGACTTCTTCGGTGTAAGCCCGATGGCCGATGTCATTGCCAGCCGGATCGAACATGCCAAATACCTGCTAACCACCACGGACACCTCCGTCAAAAAAATCGCCGAAATGAGCGGCTACGCCAGCGAGATTCATTTCATGCGCCAGTTCAAGCAGCAGACAGGGCAGACGCCCACCCAGTATAGGGAGCACAAAATAAAGCCAGACCGCCTGTAAGCAGTCTGGCTTTATTTTTAGTGATATTTAAATCTTATACAAAGTAACTTCATAGTCTGCAAAAACCTTCCCGAGCATCTCCTCCACCACACTCCACTCCCCGTTCGCCAGCCCGCAGCCAATGTTGTAAGGGAGAGCGACTGACAGCCCCTTGGCCTGCGCTTCGGTCTTCAGTGTAGTTAATGCTTGCTCCAGCGCAGCATAATCGGTATACCGGGTTTTGCTCCTTCCGAATTTAAGCTGGCCGAACAGGTTCGCCGTGTACTTCTCGTCCGTCTGCACCAGCTGGCAGTGCCCAAGCAACCCGTCAGGCGTGTGCTGGTCACAGTATTTTTTATACTCCGGATACAAATTCGGATAACGGTCCCGCAGGATCTTCGCAATCCCCGACCCCATCACCCCCTGACAATTCACCTGGTGTCCCAGAATATCTTCTTTAGCTTCTAATAGATCGCCGTTAACGAGTTGGATGGTCATGGTTCTCTCCTTGTTGTTGTGACTTAAGCTTCCGCTATTCTAAAATGTGTAACCCACGTGGCCATATAGCATTCCTCCTGAGACTAACTATACTCCGATAGTATGCACTTTCAAGTTTGGTATCTTATGAACCTGCACATTGTATGTTGTTTTCGGCATACATTTGGTTTTATCCCGGCACAAAGCGGTGAAACCGCAAATAAAAATGACTGTGCCGGAATTGGCAGCAGTCATTTTATTAGAACCAAGCTCTAAGACTGAATATAGGTGCTTATTTCAAGCTCGGCCGGCGGTAGTCCTGGAGTGACCGCAGTGACCTTAATTGTTCCGGAGACGGCTCCGGCCCGGATATAGGCCAGCAGCTTGCCGTTATGGGTATTGCGGGTATGGGAACGGTAAGGCTCCAGATCCTGCACATTTCCATTCTCTAGTCCCAGCAATTCACCCGCTCCCTCTACAGTCACCGTGACAGGAACCTCCGCGCCGTATACCACAATGCCCGCAGCATCCACAATTTCCAGCTCCACATGAGCGATATCGCACAGGTTGGCCCGCAGCTGCAGGGTATCGGCTGTCAGCCTTAGCTGCTCCGGCGCTGCCGCCGTGTACAGCTCCCGCTTGACCGTTCGGCCCTGTTCGTCTGTCCCCGTCAAAAGCAGCGCTCCCGGTTCAAAGTTCACCTCCCAGCTCAGCAGCAGCTCTCCGCTCTCACCAGGACGCCCTCCTCCCAGAAGCTTGCCGTTAAGGTACAGTTCCGCAGCCGCCAGATTGGTATATCCGTCTACGATCAACCGCTCGCCCGGCTCCCAGTTCCAGCTTGGCTCACCGCCCGACCGTCCACCGGTGTCTGATATTCCCGGTTCATCTGCCCTGCGGACGGCGAGATAAGCCATCGGCGTAGCGCTCCACAAGCTCTGCCGGTAATAATAGCTTGGCTTCGGGAAGCCGGCAAGATCCATGAACCCTGCCTGCGAGGCCCGTATTGGCCAGCCATGCGCTTCTCCCAGATAGTCGATTCCAGTCCATATAAACTGTGCGCAGATATCGGGGTTATCGCGGACCGCCAGCCACTCCTGCAGTCCCGGACCATTCTCACTGCCGTAGAGCACACGGTCCGGGTAAGAGCTCCGGTCCTTGACATATAAAGACTCCCTGTAATTATAGCCAACCACATCGAGCGTATCAGAATAACCGATAAGATTAGCTAGTTCCGGATAAGCAAGCGCCGCCGTTACTGGCCGTGTCTGGTCACATGCCTTCACAGCCTCGACCAGCTTTCCGGCTATGAAAGTAAGACGTTCAGCATTCGGCTTGTTCGGATCATAGACACGTTCTTCAGCAGGCTTGTTGGCATCATTGTTGCCGGTCATCGTCTGGAAGGAGGGGTGACAGTAAGGATCATTAGGATAGTCTACCTCATTGCCAATACTCCACATAATAATAGAAGGATGATTCCGGTCGCGCTGCACCATCTCCTGAATATCCGTAATCCCCCAGTCCGGGAAATCCTCATAATAGCCGAAGTGCTTTGGAGGATAGACATTATGTCCCGTAGACCACTTGTTCTTGACACCCTCCCATTCATCAAAAGCTTCGTCCATCACCATAAATCCCATTTGATCGCACAAGTCCAGGAGAACCGGAGCCGGCGGGTTATGGCTCATGCGGATTGCATTGCAGCCCATTTCTTTAAGGTAGCGCAGCCGCCGGACCCAGACATCGCCGGGAACGGCAGCGCCGAGGCAACCGGCATCATGATGCACACAGACTCCCTTAATTTTAAGAGCCTCTCCATTCAGTTTGAACCCTTCTGCCGGATCGAAGTTAATGCTCCGGAGACCAACGGGAGTGCGGACCTCATCAACCGTTGCACCCTCCCAGATTATTTCTGTAAGAAGTGTATACATGTTGGGGGCTTCCGGCGACCAGAGCTTCGGCTCCTTGACTTGAATGACCTGTTGACTGAGTTCCTTACCGCCCGCCGCCGGCA
This sequence comes from Paenibacillus piscarius, assembly GCF_022234545.1. Taxonomy (GTDB): domain Bacteria; phylum Bacillota; class Bacilli; order Paenibacillales; family Paenibacillaceae; genus Paenibacillus_AQ; species Paenibacillus_AQ piscarius. The sequence goes on along the minus strand of NZ_JAIEUI010000031.1, from coordinate 10,123 downwards.
GCAGCTCGAATGAGGTTCCCGAATCCATGCCTTCCTCATCCAAAAGAGTATGACGCACACTGATCTCTGCCGCTTCCCCTGTTTCGTTCATAATCCGGGTCTCTACCTGCAGTTCTGCCCAATCCCGGCCAATTTCAGCTGTCGAGGCAAAAACACCGTACTCTGCAACATGAATGTCATGCGTAAAGGTCAGATAGACATCACGGTAGATCCCGGAACCGGTATACCAGCGGGAGTCTGCTGTCTCGGCATGGTTCACTTTTACTGCAATGATATTCTCGGCTCCGCCATACGCCAGCAGGTCCGTGATTTCATAAGTGAACGTGCTATAACCATAAGGCCGTTTGCCCAAATAATAGCTGTTCACCCAGACCTGCGAATGGTTGTAGACGCCCTCAAAGGTAAGGTACGCACGCTTCCCCTCCAGCCGGTCCGGCAACACAATATGCTTGCGGTACCAGCCGACTCCGCCGGGCAGATATCCGCTGCCGCTGGAATAATCTCTGGAAAAATCCGCCTCGATGGCCCAGTCATGGGGAACAGTGACTTTACTCCAAGCTTTGTCGTCATATCCCTTATACCATGCCTGGGGTACATCCCCGCGATTGAAGCACCACTCCGCATTAAACCATATCTTACTTCTGGACTCGTTCATGCGCTTCTCCTTTATCCGGAATAAGAATTAGTTATTAGCCGTTTATTTCGCAGATTCCATTTTTTGCTTAAAAGCATCCAGCTGCTTCTGCAACTCAGCCTTGACCTTATCATATCCGGCTGTCTTGATTTTGGCTCTGAACTCCTCCACTGCTTTGGCCGGATCACTTACCTTCCCGAAGTTGATAGCCGGTCCAAGCTCCCCGGCCACCTGCGAGACCGCGGTCAGTTCACTCTCTACAGGCGTTTTGTCGAAGACAAATTGGCCGTAAGGATATGGAATTTTGATTTTGTCGTATTCATCATAGAGGGTGCCGATTTCACTCCACACCGTTTCGCTCGGGATTTCGAACTTATCCACCCGGCCGCCCCAGAAATCTGCATAGAAGCTGTCAGAAGCTTCGTTGTAGTTGGCCGGCAGTGTTCTTTTTCCATCCTTAATCTCATATTGCACGCCTTCGATACCATAGTTGATCAGGTGATAGATTTCCTCGTTGTTGCGGATCAAATCATACGCCATCAGCGCCCGCTCCGGATTCTTGCTGTGGGCACCCAGGGAGGTACCGCCGTGTGTAATCGACAGCTCCATCAGGTTCTTCCCGCCGGTCCGGTTGAACGGGAACATCTGCAGCTCAGATCCAGGTTGGGCTTTGTCCATCTCTACACGCAGCGTGGAGAAGGTTTGGGTGTGATGCTGATCCAGACCGGATAACCCGGCTTTGAGGGCTATACGGTTGTCATTTTTGTTATTGAGCGCGTCCTCGCGCCAGAATCCTTTATCGGCCCATTCTTTCATCAGCTTGGCATAATCCAGGAAAAGATCGCTGAAGATGGGCTCAGCTACAGTATATTTCTCATCGTTCGATACCGCTGTAAATACTGGCATGTAGCCTGTAGAGATCGGGAGGTCCAGGTTATCCGTATAGGACTGAATATAGCCGCCCCAGGTCACCGCACCGGAAGCCATATCCCATGGAACGACATCCGGCTTGTTGTCTTTGATATATTGCAGATACTGGCCGATTTCCTCCCAATTCTTGATCGGTTCGCTCAGCCCGGCTTCCTTTGCCCAGTCGCCCCGGTAGAAGAATCCATGATTGACCCATTGCGTGTAATCGTTCTCAGGAATCAGCACAATTTTGCCGTTGTAACGGCTCTCGTTCCAATCCTCCTCCGGGATGGATTTCCAGGTTTCCGGTGCATACTTGGGCAGCAGCTCATCCAGATTCATGAAGGCCCCGCGCTGCGCATTGGCCCAGGTATCGAGCCAATCCGTTCCGATGGTGATCAGATCAACCGCCTCCCCGGAGGCCAGCAGCAGGTTGTATTTGGTCTGCCAATCGGCCCATTCGACCCATTTCCATTCCAGCTCGGCATTGATTTTTTCCTTCATAATTTCATTGACCTTGGCCAGCACCTTCTCGAATTGTCCATTCTTCGGCTTATCACCCAGCACCACATAACTGATCTTTACGAACTTGGAGGTGTCCGGCGCCGAGCTGTCTTTGTTTCCATTGTCATTAGTCGTCTTAGCCCCATTGTTAGCCGCATTATTTCCGCCACCGCAGGCGGCCAGTGTAAACAGTAAGAGGAACGTCAACAACATGCTTGATGCTTTTTTGATCCCCATTCTTGTACAACCTCCCTGTATTTAATGTACTCTATGTGAGAAGGCTTGATGGCCTTGGCACATCGTTGCAGCAGAATTGAATGGTCCGGAAGATCAGCCCTTTACGGCCCCTACGGTGATCCCCTTAATGAAGTAGCGCTGTACGAAAGGATAGAACAAAATGACTGGACCCGTGGCAACTACTGCTGTCGCCATCTTCATGGACTCGAGTGGCACATCGCGCAGCTGCACATTCGAGGCAGCTGCGGAGTTACGGACATAATCCGCGCTGGTGATCACGTTATACAGAAACAGCTGCAAGGTGCGATATTTCATATCCGGCGACAGAAACAGCATGGAATTATACCATTCGTTCCAGTACCCCAAGGCGATGAACAGCCCGATTGTGGCCAGGGCGGGCGTGGTCATCGGCAGAATCAGCCGCAGGAAAATCGTAAAATCGCCTGCCCCGTCAATCTTCGCCGATTCCGTAATCGCATGAGGAATAGAGCGGACAAAGCTTTTCATCATAATGATCAGGAACGGACTTAGCAGACCAGGGAGCAGAACCGCCAGATAGTTATCTTTTAAATGGAGATACTGGGTGATCAGCAGGTAGAACGGCACCAAACCTCCAGAGAACAGCGTAGTGAAGTAGATGAAGAAAGAGATTTTATTGCGGTACATGAAGTCCGGCCGCTGCAGCGCGTATCCCGTCATAGCCACCAGCAGCAGGCCAACCGCCGTACCCACAATCGTCATAACTATGGTTACGATATACGACCCGATGATCAGATCGGGATTCTCAAATACGATTTGATAAGCGAACAGACTGAATTCTTTGGGCCAGAAGTTGAAGCCGGACAGCTTGATGGCCGACTCGGAGGTGAAGGAGGTGCCTAGCACCAGCAGGAACGGCAACAGGCAGCAGAGGGCGAACAAGCCGATAAACAGATATCCGATCCACTGAACGACAAGTCCGCTGGCATCCGTTTTTTTGCGTGCGCTTACCAAAGTCTCATCCATGGGCAAGTCCTCCTAAAAAAGTGAATTGTCAGGCGATACCTTTTTGACCAGCCAGTTAGCAGATAGCACAACGACGAAGCCGAACAAGGATTGATACAGGCTGACCGCACTGCCCATCGAGAAGTTGAAGTTGGTCATCAGCGAGCGGAACACATAGGTCTCGATAATATCCGTAGAGGCGTATAACGCTGTGTTGTTAGCACCCACCAGATTGAAGAATAATCCGAAGTTCCCCTTAAGGATTCCGCCAAGCGAGAACAGCAGCAGAATGATGAAGGTCGGTTTGAGCCAAGGCAGGACGATATACCGGATACGCTGAAAAGCATTGGCCCCATCGATCTCCGCAGCCTCCACAATTTCACTGTCCAGCCCCATAATCGCCGCAAAATAAACAATGGAGCCGTAACCGGTGCTTTGCCATAAATACGTGATGACTATGATAAAAGGCCACGCCTCCGGGCTAGAGTAAGCCTTCACCGGATCAAGTCCCAAGGAGTGCAGTACCGAATTCAAAATGCCATAATCATAACTCAGAATGTTGTAAGCGATGAGGCCGATCAGAACGGCGGATACGAAGTACGGCAGGAACATCATGGTTTGGGATACTTTTTTGAACCATTTGGACCGCATCTCGTTCAGCAGTACAGCGACCGTAATCTGAAGCATGTTCCCAAGGAGGATAAACGCGATGTTATAAGCGATGGTATTGAACGTCAGACGCCACAGGTCACCTGTCATGACCAGGAAGCGGAAATTCTCCAGCCCGGCAAAGGCGCTGCCGAAGATGCCGTCAGAATAGTTGTACTTGATAAACGCCAAATACAGCCCGGGCATCGGCAAATAGGAAAAGATAAGAAAAAACGCTATCGCCGGAAAGCACATCAGCAGCAATGTCTTGTTGTTCTTGAAACGTTTCCAGCGGCCGCGCTTGGGTGTGGTATACCTCTTCTCTGTCACTTGGGCAGGTGAAGCAGTGGACATAAGACCCCTCCTAAATTGATTAGATGGCAGCTAGTCAACTGTTAATTTAATGAAACCCATTTCACAAGAAAACAAAAAAATGAAACCTGTTATTCATCCTGTCTCTCTTCCTCTCGCAAATTTCCCAGGGAGTTTCCTTGTTCATTGAGCAAGTAATCGGACTATAGATGAAATGGGTTTCATTAAAAAATAAAATGTAAGGGCTTTCTTCATCAGAATAAGCCCTCGTTATTTCAAAGTCAACTATTAATTTATGTTCACGGAGCAATTATTTCCGGGGAGGCGCCGTCGTCTGGCGTACCCTTAGCTCGGGAATAACCGAATGCAAACGGGGCACCTGTTTGCCGGCGATCAGCTTATGCAGCATGTCTGCCGCCAGACCGCCGATCTCGCTGGCCATCAGCGAAACCGTAGTCAGCTCAGGAATGCTGAAGGACGCAAATGGAATATCATCGTAACCGACGATGGACAATTCAGCCGGCACGCTGAGGCCCGCGCGGTCAGCCGCTTTCAGTGCGCCGATGGCCACCAGGTCGTTCATACACATGATCGCTGTCGGCCGGTCCGGCAACTTCAGCACCTGCTCGGCAAACCTGAAGCCCATATTGACAGAGAATCCCCCATGGACCATCCATTCCTTTCGGACCTCCAGACCGTTGTTTCGCATGGCCGTCCGGAAGCCTTGAAGCCGCTGCTGAGTGTTGGACATATGCAGAAAACCGCCAATGACAGCGATATCCCGGTGTCCAAGATCTATTAAATGCTGTGCGGCCAGTTCCGCCCCCAGCCTCTGGTCGACCGCCACCCGGTGAATCTTCGTATTGGGCAGATTCCCGTTAATCATCAGCACTGGGACACGTTTGGCCGCTTCCTCTACCTCCCGCACCAGCGCCGCATCCGGCTTGGACAAATCCAGCCTGCCGCCAATCATCACAATGCCATCGACCTGCTTCTCCATCAATATCCCCAGATATTGTGATTCGCGCGCATACTGGAGGTCTGTCTCCTCGTCCGAAGAGACGGTATCGCACAGAAAACAGGTGTAGCCCAGTTTTCTCGTCTCCCGGTCAAAGCTGGCCAGAACCTCCGGAAAAAACGGGTTGGTGATATCTGGCAGGATGAACCCGATCATCCCGGTTTCTTTGCGGATCAGGCTGCGCGCAAGCGCGTTGGGCTGAAACTGGTGCTTGTCGATCAGCGCAGTAATCCGCTCCCTCGTTTCTTTTTTGACGGGGGCGGTGTTATTCAGCACTCTGGACACGGTGGCAACCGAGACGTTGGCTTCCCTGGCGATATCATATACGGTAACGGGTTTCATTGCTGCTTCCTCTCTTTGCCCATAGGCAATAACTGGTTTTGGCTTCATCTTATCGTTAAGCTCTGTATTAGTAAACCATTTATTGCTACTTGCGCTGCGGCTGGGAAAAGTGGATGCTTGCAGTGTAATGGGTTTCATTGAAAAAGAGCTACCGGGAGTCTCCCGACGGCTTAGTACTCTTATATTCACTCGTTTATTCAGTCGCCTATTCACTCGTTCAGTCACTCCCTCCCCCATCTACAGCGTAGAATAATAGAGAAGATTTAGACCATTATACACGATATGCACTACGACTCCCGGCCAGATGGAGCCTGTCTTGCGGAACAGGTACGCCACCAGAATGCCGACCATGAATGCATCTAACAGGATAACGGTGAATCCATGAACCATGCCGAAGATTGCAGCGCTGCCTACGATTCCGGCCCAGGGGCCATAACGGTTCAGGGCATTGGCAATGACGCCGCGGAAGACAAATTCCTCGCTGAGCGGCGTGAGGATGGCCCCGGTGATCAGCAGAATGAACATGGAGAGCGGACCGCCTTGCGCTGCCGTCTGGAAGTCCGCCTGGGTGTTGATCTCGGTAATAAAGTGATAATAGATCCCTTCGATCACAAAACATCCCCCGAACGCGGCAATCCCGATGACAACCGCCACCAGCAGCCATTTCCGCTCCGTCCTCCGAAACCCGAAGGCTCGTAAATTGCGAATCCGCAGGGCATAGGCTGCGAACAAAGCCAGGAAGCCAATCAGACCATTGCCCGCACCTCCGACATTAATCCGGAAGATGGCCTGGTCATCAGGGATTTGAAGCATCCAGACTCCAAGGATAACAACGCCGATCATATAGAGGGACAGTGCAGTTAGGATCTCCGGCCAGCCGGGCCGTGTGAGAGTTTTTTCAGACAGAGATGGGCTGCTCATTGCTCTCCCCCCGATTTTGACCGTTTTTTACTCATGCTATTTCCTCCTTCTCTTCTCATCGAAGCTTGAATGTGTGGCTTAGACCTATCCTACCAACCCCGCCGGAACGGAACTTAAACGAACCGCTGAATTTTGGTTAAATTTTCGTCCCTGCTGTTTAGGTTCTGTTAAGATAAATATGCTATTTTGAACTAGGGTGAAAAAATGCCAAATCTATCCGCGATTAAAATCGCTATCATTGACGACGAACCTTCGATCATCACCATGCTGCAAATGGTGCTTCGCCGCGAAGGCTTTCAACAACTATACGGGGCTTCCACTTGTGCTGAAGCTATCAGCCTGGTACAACGTGTGGTCCCCGATATCGTTCTGCTCGACATTATGCTTCCCGACGGCAGCGGGCTGGAGCTCTGCTCCAAGATCCGCGAATATGGGAATCCTTATATCCTGTTCCTCACTGCCAAGGCATCCGATCTCGATATTCTGCGAGGCTTCGCCATGGGCGGAGATGATTATATCACCAAGCCCTTCAACCCCTTGGAGGTAGCCGCAAGAATTCAGGCGCGCATACGCCGGTTAGAGCCGGAGGCTCTGGCATCCGCTGCTGCGAAGGTTCCCGATGCGGGAATTTACCGGTTCGGCCGCTTTACCGTTAACGAGGCAGAAGGCGAGCTGACCGTAGAGGGACAGCCTATTCCTTGCCCTGCCCAGGTCTTTCAGCTATTACTGCACTTCTGCCGGCATCCCGGAATCGTCTTCTCCAAAACCCAGCTCTACGACAAGGTCTGGGGCATCAACGGACAGGGCGATGATTCAACCGTGATGGTGCATATCCGCCGCATCCGGGAACGGATCGAACTCGATCCCGGCGACCCGAAGCTGCTGCTTACGGTACGCGGACTCGGCTACAAGCTGGTGAAGGAGCCCGAGGAACGATGAAGATCCAGCAGCGCATGGCCTTCCATTTCACGTATCAGCTGATTTTCTATGCTCTGGCGATTGTGACCCTTGCCTTGGCTGCCTGCATTATGTTGTTTCAGAACATGACCAGCAATGAGATCCGCCGGAACTTTCCGGTTGGTGTCCTGGAGCAGATTGCCCAAGAAGCCCAGTACCAAGACGGGAAGCTTCACATCTTCTCTCAATGGAGCAAGCTTATCCAGGAGAAAGAGATGTGGCTGCAGGTGGTTAATGCAGAAGGAGAGGTCGTCTACAGCATTAACACAACGCCCTACCCTGCACTGCCTGCCTCCTACTCCACCGCTCAATTGCTCGATATTCAAGAGACACGGAGACTGGACGCATATGCTGTACAGACCCAACTGAACTTCTCATTCCAGGACCCGCTACTATATGTACTCGGCTATCCAACTCCTGACCTTGACCAGCTCACGGCGTGGTTCAACTCATACGAACAGCAGGGTGTGGTAAGAAAAGAAGCCGTTCCCCTCTTGGAGCAGCAGCTTCGGGAGACTGGGAGTTATCTGCAAGTGATCGATTCTGAGAGTAACACCGTACAAGGCATTGGCGATCAGGCGTATGCACCAAAGGCCTATCGGCCCCTGGACATTCTGGCCATCCAGCAGTCTCCGGACAACTATGACGCGGGGATTGTAGCCCACCGGGACGAGCCGAGCGGAATGACCTGGATCGTCTACACGCCCCATGCAGCGGGACTCCCCCTGAAGCATCCTGTATTGGAAAATGTAACGCCAAGGCTAATCTGGATTGCAGTGCTGATCCTAATCCTTGCGCTGTCGGTCTCCATCTGGCATGGCTACCGCTTCGGGCGGCCCCTGATTCTGTTCGCAGGCTGGTTCGAACGGATGGGCCAGGGCCAGTACGATGAGGTGCTGACCGCCAAGGACAAACGCAAGGTCTTCCGCCGCAACGGCACTATGCGAACCCGCAACAGGCTCTATCAGGAAGTGATTCAAGCCTTTTATCAGATGACTCATCAATTGGCTCAGATCGAGCGGGACCGCAAGAGGCTGGAGAAGGAGCAGGCGGAGTGGATGTCAGGGATCTCCCATGATCTGCGCACACCGCTGGCCACGATTCAAGGCTACGGGTATATGCTGGAGAAGCTGCCTGAGCAATGGAGCCAAGAGGAAATGCGAATCATGGGCGCAACCATCCGGGAAAAAGGGGATTACATGCTGGAGCTGATCTCCGACTTCTCGCTGATCCATCAGCTCAAGCAGAGCGATTCCATCATGGTCCGCCGGGAGATCGATCTGGCTGAGTTGGTACGCTGCTCCGTATTGAAGTACGTCAACGATGCCACGATGTCTGAATATCATTTCCACTACACCGGGGAAGAAGATTGCCTGCTCATACAGGCAGATGTAACCTGGTTACAGCGGCTGATGGACAATTTACTGTCCAATGCCGTCAAGCATAATCCGCCCGGCACAACCATTACTGTCACTCTTGCCCGAGTCAACGGCCAGGCTTGCATACGGGTACTCGATAATGGTAAAGGGATGGACGAGGAAACACTGCATCATCTGTTCAACCGCTACTACCGCGGAACCAATACCGAGGAATCCACCGACGGCTCCGGCCTCGGCATGAGCATCTCCAAGACCATCGTGGAAGCACATGGCGGGGAAATCAAGGTTCAATCGACAATTGGGCAGGGCACGGAGTTTGAGATTGTTTTGCCGTGCTGAGCAAACAAGGGCACCAGCTCATGAGCTGGTGCCCTTGTTCCCGTTAAGGCTGAATACTAACCTTGGTCGCATACCACTTCCCGGATTTCAATTTTAGCGTTAACTGGACTGGCTCTCTAAATCCAAAATCATCGTCATCATATTTCTGAGTTACATATACTTTTGCACCTGCGAAGTAGTGCAGCGGCAAACCAAAACCGATATGATGAGAGCTTGAATGATACTCAAAAGCATCAGATGTCATCCCGCGTTCAACAGGATTTATTTTGCCGAACACAGAAGGACTCATGTAATTCATATCAGCGTCCTTCTTCATCGCTTCTTCTAATATGATCTTGGTATCATGCGATATCCATGCCCCAAACGCGATGTAGGCAATAAGAAGTAGAAGAAGGAATGAAAGCAGCAAGCTTCTCTTTTTCATGGATACCTCCGTTTTAAAACCATATTTCCATCGTTCTGTAGAGTATACTACGTGGATTTACCAGTTTATATCTTTTATTGTTGAACACAAAGTTCTCTATCGATGAAGGAGATGAGCAAGTGGACAGTATCCTAGAAAGCCTGTATCACGGCAATCTGCATCCCGATGAAAACATTATACCCGATGACCCGCAGTACTCTATTTTAAGAAAAAGAACATCTGACATCATAGAGATTTGGAAGGAGCGGCTTTCAGCGGAGGAATTTGATGAACTAGACCCGCTGTTAGACTTGTACGGTCAGACTCATGGCATGGAGTTAGCAGCAAGTTTCAAGTATGGATTTCGCTTGGGAGCGGGGATTATGGTGGAGGTTTTAACGGGGGAGGAGAGCAAAAACTACTAGACTTATTAGTGTTGCTGAGAAGATTCGCATATGCCAAATATCTACTAGAGTAAAGGGCTGGCTTCAAACCAGCCCCTCCTCATCAAACCGTACGTGAGGTTTTCCCTCATA
>NZ_JAIEUI010000030.1 GCF_022234545.1 Paenibacillus piscarius | reverse complement strand
TCTGACGAGAATGTTACATTCTCAAGATGAGATTTCTAAAGCGTACAAGACGCTGTGAAATTCATCAATTTTTTGGATCTCACCGAAGTGATTTCCCACTCACTCGTTGTTCAGTTTTCAAAGATCAATGTCTCGTTTTAGCTCTTCACCGCATCTCAGCGGCGACCTTTATAATATATCATACTGTTTCGTTATTTGGCAAGCTTTTTTTTCGAAAAAGTTATTTTTCAATTTATCTTGCCTGCAGCTTTCCTTGAAACAATCAAAAGGAGCGCGAGATATAATGTATCATGTCGGCTCCCGATTCGTCAAGCAATTCAGTTAATTAATTTTCCTCTAATTCTAAAAGGCCCTGCAGTTTAATGTTTGAACTGTGAAGAGCGCCCTCCCCAGGCATATTTGGACAGCTCTTTTTGCGGAGCGAAACGTGCATACATCCGGAATACCGTTTTATATCGATTGGCGATAGCATGTCTAATGTTCTGATCCAGACGCTGGTCACTCATATCCAGAAGCATCTCATCCAATTCTTTGCGCAGAACATAGTCCAGCTCCTTGCATTCTTTCTCATTGAACAGCATTCCCAGCATAAGCTTGGCCTCCTTCATGTATTTCTAAGTTATTAAGCAACATCAAATGCATTGTTCTGTTCCCGGAGCAGTCATTTGATGTGGAAGCTCTAATTAATGTACTTACACTTGATTAACCGGAGGATTGAGCCTATAACCATTATCATAAGAAAATTCCAGTTATGGCCTCTCTTTTTCTAAGCTGGCAATAGACCCAAATGTTTCGGCTTTACTGTTATGCACAAATCCCGGCAATTTTATGATAAAAGCCAAAATGTAATTGTACTCTCAATAATCGCTGCAACGAACAGCAGAATGACAATCCAGACCGATGCCGTCAGCGTCTGCCGCATAAAGTCCGGCCACCCGTTCGCCTCTCCCCCACTACGCCGCCCCGCTCTGAATAATGCTGACAGCCCCCTGCTGCCGAACTTCAGCCCGAAGGCGCAGGCAATGATGATGGCCGGAATCTCAATAATTCCATGCGGCAGCAGACCTTTTACAATCAGTGTGAACAGATCCTGACCCTGAATGGCATTCAGGTGAATGAGATACCCGATGACTGCTCCGTTAATCAATAGGAACAAGGCCGGCAAGATGCCAAACAACGCTCCCAGAAAAATAATGACTACACTCTTGATGCTGTTGTTCAGGAAAATGAATATGAAAAAGCTCAGCTGCGGATTGGAGGATTCTCTAAGATCCCCGCTGATCTGGCCCAGTCCCTGCAATTGCTGATAGAGCAGCTGCTGCAGATCCCCCGTACCGACCCAGCCTGCAATCCCTCCGGCGATGAACAGCAGAGCAGCCAGCAGCAGTGATGTGCGGATCGTTCCAAGGTCTTTAATAAAGGTTCTGAAAGATAACATGCGTACCTCCTGTATTCGATGGTGCTTCATAGGTATTTAGGTTGGTTGGATTCATATCTGAGGTCATAAGCTTCCGGTACGAGCATACATTTAGAACAAACAAGCATTTCGCTTGGGAGAGGAGCGCTGAGATTATGAATTCTTTTTATGTAATCAGCGGCAAAAAGATAAAACGGTTCCTGTACATCTTTGCTGCTGCGCTTCTGACCGCCGGCGTCGTGTATGTGGAGAGGGGCAACATCACTGTGTTCTCTGAAGCCGCCCCTTCCGCCATCTACAGTGTGCCGACGGAAAAGAAGCTGATTGCTCTAACCTTCGATATCAGCTGGGGAGAGAAGCGGCCTGAGCCGATCCTGAAGGTGCTGGAGGACAAAAAGGTGGATAAAGCAACCTTCTTCCTGTCGTCCCCCTGGAGTAAGACCCATCCCGACATCGTGTCAAGCATCAAGAACGCCGGGTTTGAGATCGGCAGCCACGGCCACAAGCATGTGAACTACAGCACGCTGAGTAACGAGGAGATTCGTACCCAGATCTCCACCGCCCACACGGTATTGACCGAGCTGACGGGCACACAGCCCAATCTGATCCGGATGCCTAATGGCGATTTTGACAAAAGAGTACTGCAGGTTGCCACAGACTTAGGCTACAAAGTCATTCAATGGGACACGGACTCACTGGACTGGAAGAACATAGGTGTGGATAATATTGTAAAGCGCGTGACAAGCAAAGCTCATCCCGGAGACATTGTACTTCTCCATGCCAGTGATTCCTGCAAGCAGACCCATGAAGCCTTACCGCAAATTATCGACCAGCTGCGCAGTCAAGGGTATGAATTCGTTACGGTATCTGAACTGCTGAGCCAGAGCAGCGCCGAAGGCAAGGAAGTCCGCGATTCTGCCTGGCTGGATGATGGTCTGGAAGACGCAGCCGGAATGTGATACGTCCCGCTTATCCGTGGCGCGGAGTGATCAGACTTGAAATATCAGGCGTTGGGGTGTTCAGCTTGGGATAACTGAGGTCAAGCCCCTCCAGCGTCTTCACCACAATCTTCAGCGCGAGATAGTTGCGGTACCAGCGGTGATTGGCCGGAACCCAATACCAGGGGGCTTTATCTATGCTGCTCTGTCGGAATACATCTTCATACGCTTTCTGGTAATCATCCCAGTATTCGCGCTCCTGCAGGTCACTGGCGTCAAATTTCCAGTGCTTCGCAGGGTCGTCGAGCCGCTCCTGAATCTTCTCGAGCTGCTTCTCCTTGGAGATGTGCAGGAAAAGCTTGATTACTGTCGTTCCCTCTTCAACCAGCATCTCCTCAAATTGGCGGATGTAGCGGAAGCGGCGCTGGACATCTTCTTTACTGATACTGCCGTGTACCCGGGGCACCAGCACATCCTCATAATGAGAACGGTTGAAGGCAGCAATATACCCTCTAGGCGGTGTCTTCATATGCACTCTCCACAGGAAGTCATGAGCCTCTTCCTCCAGGGAAGGCTTCTTGAAGCTGGTCACAATGAAGCCCTGCGGATTGATGCCGGAGAAAATATGCTTCACTGTACCGTCCTTTCCGCTGGAATCCATGCCCTGCAGAATAACAAGCAGGGAGTGCTTTTTCTGGGCAAACAGGATGTCCTGAAGCTCCGCTAAGCGTTCTTTTAGCTTCTCCATTTTCTCCTCTGCGTCTGCCTTGGATTTGAAGCCGCCGCGGTCATCGGGATCCAGGTCCTTCAGACGTGTTTCACTGGTGTCTTTTATCATATAGCGCTTGATACTCATATATTCCCTCCTCCGCTCTGTTCTTTAAGATTAACCGCTACAGCTTGATTCTAACCGTTATCGGCCGTGAATGCCAAAACCCCGACTCCCTGGTTCAATCCAGTGAGACGGGGTCTTTGCGCTTAAGGATATTTCAAGTTGAAGCCGGCTTCAGAATCCGGTGCAGCATCAGAATCTGGAAGGCATTGCAGGCGACGAGCGGAACCAGAATAAAGATGGTCGCGCTGTCTACGCCAATCCGCAGCACCCCGATAATCTCCACAATTGTAATGGCCGTCATGAAGAAAAAGGTTGGAATCCACGCCGAGGCATTGGTGCTGCGCACTTTGAACCAGGCTACAATAACGGCAGTCAGCAGAATCGCCACGCCCAGCGTCAGATCCGAGCCCATACTCCGCTCTCCGCTGACAAACGTCCGCAGGAACATCAGCTCAAATAGCGCCAGAACGGCCAGCGCCAGTTGTATGTACCGCCAAGCTTTTCGCGGAAATACCCCGATGCCCGTATAATTGAGAATCATATAGGCAAAAAAACCGAGCTGGGCGTATACGCTTACAAGCGCCCCATAGCCCAATAGGATCAGGGAGTAGAGAAAAAGATCTGCGGCGCCTTTGAATTCAATGCCGCCATTCCATAGCTGCAGGCCAAGACCGGCGATCACAGCCCCTCCTGCACCGATCAATAGCGTGGTCCAGAACAAATAAAACCATTTTCTTAAGCTCAGTCCTCTTCACCTCCCCGTGTCAGATTTATTTTACCAAGGTTACCGTCAAAAAACCATCAGGCCGCGACATAAATGTGCCTTCTGGCGGCATACTACATCCAAGTGATTCTATAAAGGAGGGCAGCGCCAATGAAATGGAGGGCTATATGGTCCGGCGGCTTGGCACTGGGCTTAATACTTGCCTTGACGGCGTGCGGTGGCGAACAGAGCAGTTCTTCTTCCGGACAAGTCGGATATAAGGAAATGAAGACGATGGTCGTCGATATATTGAAAAGCGATGAAGGCAAAAAGGCGGTTGAGGAAGCTCTCACCAGCCCCAGCTCGGAAGAAGGCGGAGGCGGCACTACCAGCGGATTAAGCATGAAAATGATGCCTATGCAGACGACAGAACAGATCCGCGTCGCTGTTAAGGATACCCTCACCACCCCCGAGTATCAGAAGGAAATCGAGAAAATAATGACTGACCCGCAATTCGCCGGGGAGTTCGCCAAAGCGATCAATTCACAGAGCAAGGAATTGCATCTTCAGCTGATCAAAGATCCTTCTTATCAGAAGTCGGTTGGAGAAATTATGAAATCGCCCGAAATGATGAAGATGTTCCTTGATCTTACGAAGACCTCCGACTACCGCAAGCAGTCCATGACAATTATGCAGGAGGCTATGCAGAACCCGCTCTTCCGTATGGAGGTGCTGGACCTGCTCAAGACGGTCGTCCAGGATGAGCTGCAGCCTAAGGTGGAGAAGAAGGATGCCGGTAAAGAAGGCGGAGGCGGTGAGGATAAGGGCGGAGGCGACAGCAAAAAACAGGAAGGCGGAGATGATTCCGGCTCCTAAATTTATAAGGCCTAGCCCGGAGAACGGGTTAGGCCTTATTGTGATGCATCGATTATTGCTCCAATTTGGCAATCAGCTTGTCTGCAATATCTGCAAATATCGCTCCGGTAGGTGTATCCGCCTTATATACCGACGGTGAGAAGTCCGGTTCGGAGATATGGTTGTCCGGGGCGCCAAGCGGCACCTGGGCCAGAAGCTCGGTATGAAGCGTCTCCGCCAGACGGGCTCCGCCCCCGCGTCCGAAGATGTAATCCTTCGTCCCGCAGGAGGAGCATTCGTAATAGGCCATATTCTCCACGACCCCAAGAATCTCATGCTCGGTCTGCAGCGCCATGGAGCCTGCTCTTGCCGCCACGAAGGCAGCGGTTGCATGAGGAGTAGTCACAATAATCTCTTTGCTGTGCGGCAGCATCTGATGCACATCCAGCGCCACATCACCTGTTCCCGGAGGCAGATCCAGCAGCAGGTAATCCAGCTCGCCCCAGCCCACATCGCCGAAGAACTGGCGCAGCATTTTGCCAAGCATCGGCCCTCTCCAGATCACCGGACTGTTCTCCCGGATAAAGAAGCCCATCGACATGACCTTCACCCCGAAGCGCTCCACTGGAATGATAGTCCCCTCTTCAACGATCGGACCTTCCTCAATGCCCATCATATCAGGTACGCTGAAGCCATAGATGTCCGCATCGATCAGGCCGACCTTTTTGCCTTGCCGGGCCAGAGCTACAGCCAGATTCACTGTCACCGTCGATTTCCCGACGCCTCCCTTGCCGCTGGCTACAGCGATGAATTTCACGCCTGAATTCTCATTCAGCAGCTCATGCCCCTCAAGGCCTGCTGCGTGCCCTTTGAGCTTGCCTGCTTGTTCCGGGTTGGGCTCGTCTCCGCCGCTCTCTCCGCGCAGCACAGCCCGCTCATAATCTGTAGCGTCCCGCAGCCGGATGTGGACATTATTTGCACCGCCTTCCGCCAGCAGATCACGGACCTGCTGCTCCAGCTCCATCCGTTCCTTCTCCCCGTTCTCCAGGCACACGATGGACAGCGAGATGCGGTCTTCTTTGACCATGATATCGCGGATTAACTGCAATTCGAGCAGGCTTTTTCCGGTTTCCGGGTCTGTGAGCGGCTGCAAAAGTTCCTGTATTTGTTCCCTGGTCAGCATGGAATGCACCTCTGTTCCTCTCCGGAGGAAGCTCCGGTATTTGCCTCTATTATAGCATTCCCGTTCGCGGGAAGAGTAGTCCCTCGCCCATGGCGCTATGGCTGCTCGGAGCTGTACCGCAGAATGCCCCTGTAAATGCTGGTTGCCACCTTCCGCTGATACACATCCTCCCCAAGCAAGAGTGACTCCTGAGGATGGGACAGGAAGCCTACCTCCACCAGCACGGACGGCATCTTTAACACTTTTAGCAGATAGATGGTGTTCGCGGTCTTGGCTACCCGGTCGGTATTCTCCAGCGTGGCCCGTAATTCACTCTGCACCCGTTCCGCCAGCGCCTTGTTCTGCCCGCTGCCCGGGTAATAGAAGGTCTGTGCCCCGCTCCAGCGGTTAGAGGGAATACTGTTCATATGGATGCTGACGAACAAGTCGGCCCCCTTCTCTTCAATGCTCCGCACCCGCTGCTTCAGATCCTCTGTCTTGCGCTTGGAATACCCCTTGGTGCCCTCTCCGGCCAGATCATAATCCCCTTCACGCGTCATCATCACAATGGCTCCTGCCTGCTGCAGATAATCGCGGAGGTATAGAGCCACGGAGAGATTAATATCCTTCTCAATCAGGCCTGAACGGCTTACCGCTCCGCCATCCGGTCCCCCGTGGCCGGCATCGATGGCAATGACCTTGCCCGAGAGCGGCAGGCTCCAATAATTGACCGTCCTGGCCGTCGGCATGTCATAGGCAATAATCCAGATCATCACCGCGAGCAGCACCGCGCCCAGGATGCCTTTTTTCATGCTGCTCCAAGAGATCCAGACCGAGAATTTACGCTGCTGCCCTCCAGACATCACAAAGACCCCCTCGTCCCGATAGATACTACTCATCTATATGGGACAAGAGGGCCAAATAGTACTGGCTATACTGCTTATTCGATTAGGACTTCACTGCGGCTTCCGGTGACATGCCCTCAATCAGAATCTGCGCCACTTCCGGGCGGGTGAACTCTGGAGGCGGGCACTGGCCGTCACGCAGCAGCGCACGCACCTTCGTTCCTGAGAGCGTCAGATGCTGGTCGCTTGGATGCGGGCAGGTTTTGCTGGAGGCCATGTTGCCGCACTTTACACAGAAGAAGCTATGCTCGAAGAACAACGGCGTAATGCCCAGCTCCTCAGCGGTGAAGTTAGCAAAGATCTCCTGGGCCTCATACGTGCCGTAATAATCACCAACCCCCGCATGGTCCCGGCCGACAATGAAGTGTGTGCAGCCGTAATTCTTGCGCACCATGGCATGGAAGATGGCTTCACGCGGTCCCGCATAACGCATCGCTGCCGGGAATACGCCTAAGAACGTACGGTCCTGCGGATAATAATTCTCCAGCAGCGCCAGGTAGCTCTTCATCCGCACATTAGCCGGAACGTCATCAGACTTCGTCTCCCCCACCAGAGGATTCAGGAACAGAGCGTCTACAACCTCCATTGCACACTTCTGGATATACTCGTGCGCCCGGTGTACCGGATTACGTGTCTGGAAGCCTACAACGGTTCTCCAGCCCTTCTCGGCGAATAGCCGGCGGGTCTCAGCGGGGTCAAAATAGAATTCAGAGAATTTCTCCGGCCGCGGCCGGTTAAGCACTGTTATAGGGCCCCCTACGTAGGTTGCAGGGCGGGCAAGTAATTTGCTGACTCCCGGATGCTCCGGGTCGGTGGTCTTGAACACATGCTGGGCTTCGATCTGCTGATCTACACTATAGATACTCTCAATATCGAGGAGTCCGTAAATTACGCCGTCCTCTTCACCTTTAAGGGCAACCTGGTCACCCGCTGCAAGCGTGGAAGCCAGTTCATCGCTGACAGCCAGCGTAACGGGAATACTCCATACCGTGCCGTCCGCCAGACGCATATTGGTAACTACCGAATGGTAATCCGCTTCGTTCAGGAATCCGGTGAGCGGCGAGAAGGCCCCCACCCCGATTAAATCCAGATCCGATAAAGTCCAAGTATTCAATGGGATAGATACACGGGATGATGCCTGCTTCAGCAGCTCTTCCCGCTCTTGCCCGGCAGCTACGCGCTGAATCAGTGTGCCTCCATGAGGCTGTATTGAAGTCATTCGGGTTCTCTCCTTCTGTATCGGGGCTGGTGAGCCTTATTTATAAGATTATTTATGCAGTCCGCATTCCGTCTTATCTGATCCGGACCATCTACCGGCGCGCGGATCTTCCCCAGGCATAACCGCACGGGTGCACTGCTCGCAGCCGATGCTCGGGAAGTTGCGGTCATGCAGCGGGTTATAGACTACGTCATTCTCGCGGATATAGTTCCACACATCCTCCGTGGTCCAGTCCGCAATCGGGTTAAACTTCACAAGCCCGAACTTGTTATCATATTCGATCTTCTTGGCGTTGGCCCGGGTTGGTGCCTGATCCCGGCGGATACCTGTGATCCAGGCGTCGTACTGTGAAAGAATACGGGTCAGCGGCTCCACCTTGCGGATCGCGCAGCACTGGTTCGGATCCGTGTTCCACAGCGCCTCTCCATACTGTGCCGCCTGCTCCTCCACGGTAATCTGCGGCGAGACCCTAACGAATTCCATACCGTATTTATCAGCCATAATATCTCTAGTCTCATAGGTTTCCTTGAAGTGATAATCCGTATCGAGATAGAACACATCGGTCGAGGGACTAACCTTCTGAAGCATATCCACCAGCACCACATCCTCCGCCCCGAAGCTGCAGGCAAAGGTTATATTCGGAAACGTCTCCACCGCCCAGCGGATGATCTCCTCCGGCCCGGCACCCTCCAGCTCTTCTGCTTTCACTCTGATTAAATCCTCTTTCTCGAGCAGGTTCATTATCTTTTCCTCCATCCGGATACAGCCAAGAGTAACCCTATGCAGATCAATCCCGACTAATTCTATATGATATAGTATATCCGATTACAGAGCGAAGTCAATGGGTTTTGTTCAATTTGGAAGAAAGTTGATGGGGTCAGTTGAAGTCATCCATCACACCTTGGGCAGATGTGCATATATATGGTATATACTTACATTATCGGAGGCTATGCGTATGAGTACGGTTTACCCTTATTGGTACCGGGTACAGTTCACCCCTGTATGGGCTACATCCGCCCAAGAAGCGCTTGAATCAATAAAAACTTCGGTTCAGGGAGAGCGGAATGATGAGCTGTTCTACAGCCAGCTGATTGACCTGGCCCCTAATCCTGAGCAGGCTCAGGTGATTGCATCGATCCGGGCGGATGAAAGACAGCATAACCAGATGTTTCGCCAGATGTACAAGGACTTGACCGGGCAGGACGTGACAGGAGGCAGCAGTGAAACTCCAGTCCCTGTTACATCGTATACCGCGGGCCTGCAGCAAGCCTTCCAGGGGGAGTTATCAGCTGTGGAGAAATACCGGAAGATCTGGTTCGGGCTTCCCTACGGAATCTACAAGGACACTCTGTATGGCATCATTCTGGATGAGCAGAAGCATGCGGCTAAATATAATAATCTGCTGCTGCACAACCTGGCTCCCCAGCCAAATAAATGACGAGTTTTGCTGCTCTGTTTCCCTTTTAGCCTACAGAACATAAACAAAGCTCCCGGCCAAAGGCCAGGAGCTTCTTTTCCTTGTGAACAAGGGAATATTAACGTTTCGAGAACTGAGGAGCGCGACGGGCAGCCTTGAGGCCATACTTCTTACGTTCCTTCATACGTGGGTCACGAGTCAGGAAGCCGGCTTTCTTCAGCGTACCGCGATATTCAGGGTCTACTTTGAGCAGTGCACGGGCGATGCCGTGACGGATTGCTCCAGCTTGACCGGAAATGCCGCCACCATGTGCAAGCACGATTACATCGTAGCTGCCCAGGGTTTCAGTCAGGTTCAAAGGTTGTCTTACGATCATTTTCAGTGTTTCTACACCGAAATATTCGTCCATCTCACGTTTGTTAATGACAATGCGTCCTTCACCCGGTACAAGGCGAACACGTGCTACCGAATGTTTACGACGACCTGTCCCATAGTATTGTACTTGTGCCATGAAACTGTCCTCCTCTATTCTTATCCGCGAAGTTCGTAAACTTCAGGTTTTTGTGCTGCATGTGGATGTTCAGCGCCTGCATATACTTTGAGTCTCAGCTTCATGTGATTGCCTTGACGAGTCTTAGGAATCATACCATGAACTGCGAATTCAATCATACGCTCAGGTTTGGTCTTGATCAGGTCTTCTGCAACAGTAACCTTCAAGCCGCCTGGGTGCATCGAGTGACGGTAGTATTTCTTGTTCTGCATTTTCTTGCCTGTAAGGTGAATCTTCTCAGCGTTGATAACAATTACGAAATCTCCAGTATCAACATGTGGAGTGAATTGCGGTTTGTGTTTGCCGCGGATCAGGGCAGCGGCTTCGCTTGCCAAACGACCAAGTGTCTTGCCTTCGGCATCAATAATGTGCCAATTGCGTTCAACTTCGTTCGGCTTCGCCATATAGGTGGTACGCATGAATGTTTCCTCCTTGTTCTCGTACGAAAATCATCTGTTTCGTATATCTTGTTTTGCCTTTGGATTACGATTTTGTAAGTTGAATTAGCTTGATTGGTTGGCATTTCCTTGATCGGGGCTGTGGGATAGCCATCAAGAAAACACAACTTTTATATTACAGCATAAAACCGATGAGCGCAAGTGATTTTTAACTTTCAGAGACACTATTTTGCGAAAAAATAGAAGTCTCCTCTTCAGTTAGCACACTCTCGTCATATTCCACACTCCAGAGCGCCAGACCCTTGGATACAGCCGTAGGTCCGGCCGCTCCGCGGTCACAAGCCGCAAGTATGACGGGGATCCGATCCGCGCTGATCTTGCCTTCCCCGACCTGCATCAGCGTGCCCATAATAATGCGTACCATATGCTGCAGAAAGCCGCTGCCGGTAAGATAGGTATGAATGACTCCCTGGTCGGGAGAGCCCGGACGGCACATGCTACGGTCCACTTCAATATACGCTTCAAAGATCGTCCGGACGTGGGAGGTCTTGGTAGAGTGTCTGGATGCAAAGGAAGTGTAATCGTGGGTACCCAGCAGCGCCGCCAAGCCCTGCTCCATCGCCTGAAGATCCAGCCTGCCCGGATGATGATGCTGCCAGCGCCGCTGGAAGGGGTCCGGGAACCGGTTGCCGTTGATCGTGTACCGGTAGGTTTTGCGTTTCGCCCCTCTGCGCGAGTGGAACGAGAGCGGCACCTCAGCGGCCTCAGTAACCACGATATCCTGCGGCAGCCTGGCATTCAGTGCCAGACACCAGCGCTCCAGCGGAATCTGGGAGGAGGTGATGAAGTTAAAGGGCTGGCCATACGCATGAACACCTGCATCTGTCCGTCCCGAGCCCGTTATTTTGAGCGTCTCGCCGGTCAAATGCAGAATGGCATGTTCCAGCTTGTCCTGAATCGTATTGCCCTGAGGCTGGGTCTGAAAGCCATCATAATGGGTCCCGTCATAATTGACTCTCATCAATAGATTGCGCATTTCATTCTCCTCTTTCAAAAAAAAAGAGCCCCGGCGGGAGCTCCTTCTACTCTATCCAAGGTGATTCCCGCGGTTATTTGCACAGCAGGGGGATTATGCCCTGCAGTACAATAACGTTAAACGTAGTGCGTACATCCGGAAATCAAGGCTTGTGAAACTACGCGCGGTCTACCAGTTCAAGATAAACCATAGGCGCAGCATCGCCACGGCGAGGTCCCAGCTTCAGGATACGGGTGTATCCGCCTGGACGCTCGGTGTAACGAGGAGCAATGTCAGAGAACAGTTTCTGGATTGCATCTTGTTCACCATCTACAGTCTCGCGACGAACAAATGCAGCTACTTGACGGCGAGCATGAAGATCGCCCTTTTTCGCTTTAGTGATCAGTTTCTCAGCGATGGAACGAACTTCCTTCGCTTTGGCTTCTGTTGTCTGAATACGTTCGTATAGGAACAGATCCGTTACCATATCGCGGAACAATGCTTTACGCGCGCTGGAATCACGGCCCAATTTTTGGTATGCCATTTTGTTTTCCCTCCTTCACTCAAGTCTCAAGTGCTACGACAAGCTATTCTTCTGTACGCAGTCCCAATCCAAGCTCCTCAAGCTTCTCTTGTACCTCTTCCAAAGATTTGCGGCCCAGGTTACGAACCTTCATCATATCTTCTTCAGTTTTGGTAGTCAGCTCTTGCACGGTATTAATACCGGCGCGTTTGAGGCAGTTGTAGGAACGGACAGAAAGATCAAGCTCCTCGATCGTCATCTCGAGTACCTTTTCCTTTTTGTCTTCTTCTTTTTCAACCATAATTTCGGCGTCTTTCGCTTCGTCCGTAAGACCTACGAACAGAACGAGGTGCTCGTTCAAAATTTTGGCTCCCAGGCTAACGGCTTCTTCCGGTCGGATACTGCCATCTGTCCAGATTTCCAGCGTCAATTTGTCGTAGTTGGTTACTTGACCGACACGGGTATTATCAATACCGTAATTCACACGTGAAATAGGGGTGTAGATAGAGTCAACTGGAATTACACCAATTGGCTGATCGTCGCGTTTGTTCCGGTCCGCTTGGACGTAGCCGCGACCACGGCCTGCAAAAATGCGCATGTGCAGTCTCGCGCCGGGTCCCAGCGTTGCAATATGAAGATCCGGGTTCAGGATCTCAACATCGCTGTCCGCACGAATATCACCTGCGGTAACGATGCCCTCTCCTTCAGCATCAATCTCGAACACTTTCTCTTCGTCCGAATGAATCTTCAGCGAGAGAGCTTTAAGGTTCAGGATGATCTCCGTCACATCTTCCATTACGCCGGGAACGGTCGAGAACTCATGCAGAACGCCGTCAATTTGGACCGAAGTCACTGCGGCTCCCGGAAGGGAGGACAGCAGAATCCGGCGAAGCGAGTTCCCCAGAGTCGTGCCATATCCACGTTCCAGCGGTTCAACTACGAATTTCCCATAGGTCCCATCCTCATTGGCTTCTACGGTCTCAATCTTCGGCTTTTCGATTTCTATCACGAGTGTACCCCTCCTTCAAACGTCGCTCCTATATGAAACAGTCACCCCATCAGGTGTATCATGTAGTATGCCTAAACACCTATTATTAGCAGATGCGTCAGAATTATACCACAATCACAATTCTGATTTCTACTAAACGCGGCGACGCTTCGGCGGACGGCATCCATTGTGAGGAACTGGAGTAACGTCTTTAATGAGGTTAACTTCTAGGCCGGCGGCCTGAAGGGAACGGATGGCTGCTTCGCGGCCCGCGCCCGGTCCTTTAACCATAACTTCTACAGACTTCATGCCGTGTTCCATCGCTGCCTTAGCGGCAGTCTCGGCTGCCATTTGCGCTGCAAATGGAGTCGATTTACGGGAACCTCTGAATCCTTGACCGCCGGAGCTTGCCCAGGAAATTGCATTTCCGTGAGGGTCCGTGATCGTAACGATCGTGTTGTTGAACGTGGAACGGATGTGTGCCACGCCAGACTCGATATTTTTCCGGTCGCGACGTTTGGTACGTACGACTTTTTTCGGTTTAGCCATTGTCTCTTCTCACCTCTTCTTATTTCTTTTTGTTTGCTACAGTGCGACGCGGGCCTTTACGGGTACGGGCATTGGTTTTGGTGCGTTGACCGCGAACAGGCAATCCACGACGGTGACGGACACCGCGGTAGCAGCCGATCTCAGTAAGACGCTTAATATTCAAGGAAATTTCACGACGCAGGTCACCTTCAACCTTAACCTCTTTGTCGATCGTTTCACGCAGTTTGCTGACTTCATCTTCCGTCAAATCACGGACACGTGTGTTAACGTCAATGCCTGTTTCATTAAGAATTTTCTGGGAAGTCGTTTTACCGATTCCGAAAATATAAGTCAAGGCGATCTCAACGCGTTTGTCACGTGGCAAATCCACTCCAGCTATACGAGCCATTACGCTACACCCCCTTCTTTAACCTTGTTTTTGTTTGTGTTTCGGATTTTCGCAAATTACCATAACAGTCCCTTTGCGGCGGATGACTTTGCATTTTTCGCAAATGGGCTTTACAGAAGGTCTTACCTTCATGTTAATTACCTCCTCAAAGTTCTGCGAAGCAAAACTTTTGTTGTAGTTCCCATCTATTTACGGTAAGTTATACGGCCTTTTGACAGATCATAAGGCGATAACTGCACGACCACTTTGTCCCCGGTCAGGATACGGATAAAGTGCATCCGCAATTTCCCGGACACATGGGCAAGTATCTGGTGACCATTCTCAAGCTCAACCTTAAATGTTGCGTTGGGCAACGGTTCAATAACCGTTCCTTCTACCTCAATGACATCTTCCTTAGCCACAGTTAGTCTCCTCTCTCCTTAGCACTTTTTCCAGCGGGCTGTCCGTACTTCATCACTGCAAACCGCAGCTTTCCGTTGGTGACCCGGCCGGTTTCTTCCAAACTGTCTACAATCTCACTGCTGATGAAGGGTATGAGCTCCAAATGCTGAATATTCTTCTTCTTTGGGCTGTCAAACTTGCGTTTGTCCCCGTCAGCAATGTATACAAATCTGCTATCCACAACTGCGATAACAACGGCAGCCTCTCCGGCATCCTTGCCTTTGAGAATTCTCACGATCTGACCAATCTGCGGGCTGCTCCCAGTATTCACGTGAAGATCACCTACGCATTCAGTTTTGTGAAAATCTCCATGCCGTCCGGCGTAACCGCCACGGTATGCTCAAAGTGAGCACACAGTGAACCGTCTACCGTAACGACCGTCCAGTTATCTTCCAGCGTTCTGACATACCGTTCCCCTGCGTTAACCATCGGCTCAATGGCGAGTACCATCCCCGGCTTCAGACGTGGTCCGCGGTCCGCTATGCCATAGTTCGGAATTTGCGGTTCTTCATGCAGTTCTGCCCCAATGCCATGGCCCACATACTCGCGGACTACGGAGAACCCCGCATCTTCGATGTATGCTTGGATGGCGTGGGAGATTGTAAACAGGCGCACATCCGGTTTGACTAACGCCAGGCCAGCGTAGAGAGAGCCTTCCGTAACATCCAGCAGACGCTGGGCTTCTTCGGAAATGCGGCCTACCCCGTAGGTCCAAGCGGAGTCCCCATGATAACCGCGGTACTCTGCACCGATATCCAGCGTCACAATGTCGCCTTCCACCAGTTTGCGTTTCCCTGGAAATCCATGCACCAATTGTTCGTTTACTGAAGCGCAAATGCTGGCAGGAAAACCGTTGTAGCCTTTAAAAGACGGCACTGCATCCTGACTGCGGATGTATTGATCAGCAATTCTGTCGAGCTCCCCGGTCGTTACACCTGGCTTGATAGCCTCAGCAATACGGCGGTGACACTCGGCAACGATTCGACCAGCTTCCCTCATGAAGACAAGTTCCTGTTCGGATTTACAGATGATCATTACATTAACCCCGCAGCATAGATACAATTTCAGAAGAAACGACATTGATTTCGTTTTCTCCGTTGACCTGACGCAAAAGACCTTTATCATCATAGAATGCAAGCAGCGGTGCTGTCTTGTTATCATACTCATCCAGACGCTTGCCTACACTCTCTTCGTTGTCATCCGGACGCTGATACAGCTCGCCGCCATCAATGTCGCAGATGCCTTCTTGCTTCGGCGGGTTGAAAATCAGATGGTAGGATGTTCCGCATACTGTGCAGATCCGGCGTCCCGTAAGACGTGCCATCAGCAATCCGCGGTCCACATTCAGGTTGATTACGTGATCCAGTGAAGTCCCGAGACGGCTCAGGATCTCTCCCAGCGCTTCCGCTTGCGAAAGGGTTCTTGGAAAGCCATCCAATAAGAAACCTTTTTCGCAATCGGACTGCTGCAGCCGTTCTTCAACGATTCCAATCGTCACATCATCAGGTACAAGCAAGCCTTGATCGATGTATGACTTGGCCTTCAGTCCGACCGGAGTTCCTTGCTTGATGGCCAAGCGGAAGGCATCACCTGTCGAAATATGCGGAATACCAAGTTCTTTGACAACCACTGAGGCTTGTGTTCCCTTGCCTGCCCCAGGAGGGCCCATGAATAGAATGTTCACGATTCTTTACTCCCCCCAAAAGTTCGACACCAAGCAAGAAACAGCACAATAGGTACCGGGAAGTCT
Organism: Paenibacillus piscarius; assembly: GCF_022234545.1. Taxonomy (GTDB): domain Bacteria; phylum Bacillota; class Bacilli; order Paenibacillales; family Paenibacillaceae; genus Paenibacillus_AQ; species Paenibacillus_AQ piscarius. The sequence continues at coordinate 49,840 of NZ_JAIEUI010000030.1, read as the reverse complement.
AAGAATCCAGGTACTTCACCGGAACCTATCGCCTATTTATTGATGAAGCCTTTGTAATGGCGTTTGATCAATTGGCTCTCGATCTGCTTCATAGTATCCAGTGCAACACCGATAACGATCAGCAGTGCCGTACCGCCAATCTGTACTTGCTTCGGCAACCCGGACAACGAACCAAATAATACAGGCAATACAGAGATCAATGACAGGAACAGCGCACCAGACATGGTCAGACGCGACATTACTCTAGTCAGGTACTTTTCTGTAGCCTTACCTGGACGTATACCTGGAATGTATCCGCCATTCTTTTTCATATTATCAGCCATTTGCTGCGGGTTCATCTGGACAAACGTATAGAAGAACGTAAATCCGATGATCATCACCACATAAAGCAGCATCCCGAGCGGCTTGGTATGATCCAGATTAGCTGAGACCCATTTAGCCCAAGCATGGGTGGACCAGAAGCTCGATAACACAATCGGGAATTGAAGCAATGAAACGGCGAAGATAACAGGAATTACACCAGCCGCATTAATTTTAAGCGGAATATGTGTATTCTGTCCACCGTACATTTTGTTACCGACCACGCGTTTTGCGTATTGTACAGGGATTTTGCGGATACCTTGCTGAACAAAGATAACCCCGACAATAATCGCAACGATCACGACCAGAACAATAACGACTTTAAGAATATTCAGGAACATCTGATCCGGCTGGATGAAGCTTGATTGCGCTGTAGCCGTGATATATCCCGGAAAGGCGGCGACGATTCCCGCAAAAATCAGGATCGAGATCCCGTTTCCTATTCCCTTTTCAGTGATCTGTTCACCTAACCACATCAAGAACGATGTACCCGCCGTCAATATGATCGCGATAAGCAGGTAATCCGCAAAGGTTGCATTTGGAATCATCTCAGTGCCATAAATCCGGTTAAATCCGATAGATGTGGCAAACGCTTGAATCAAACCTAGCACGACTGTGCCGTAACGCGTAATTTGCGCCAGCTGCTTTTTCCCGTGCTCCCCTTGCTTTGCCCATTCGGCAAACTTAGGAACAACATCCATCGAGAGCAATTGCACAATGATGGATGCCGTAATGTACGGGTAAATGCTGATCGCAAAAATCGAGAAGTTTTTGAGCGCTCCGCCCGAGAAGGTGTTCAAAAGACCCATCAAAGCGTCTCCGCCCTGATTTGTTGATTCCAGCACTTCTTTGTTCACACCGGGAACCGGCACAAACGAACCGATGCGGTAAATGATCAGAACGAACAGGGTAAACAGGATCTTTTTGCGCAAATCTTCAACATGCCATATATTCTTAAGCGTCTTGAACATTAGATCACCTCGGTTTTACCGCCGGCAGCTTCGATTTTCTCTACCGCAGATTGAGAGAACTTATTTGCTTTGACAGTCAATTTAACAGCCAGTTCACCATTGCCGAGAATCTTGATGCCGCTCTTAGTGTTGCTGACAACACCAGTTTCAAGCAAAAGTTCTGGAGTTACTTCTGTGCCTTCAGCAAAGCTGTTCAGATCTTCAAGGTTCACAATCGCGTACTCTTTACGGGTAGGATTGATGAAACCACGTTTAGGCAGACGACGATAGAGTGGGTTTTGTCCACCCTCGAAGCCTGGACGCACACCACCGCCGGAACGGGAGTTTTGACCTTTGTGACCGCGGCCCGAAGTTTTACCGTTTCCGCTACTTGGTCCACGGCCCACGCGGTTGCGTTCTTTCCGTGATCCAGGAGCTGGAGCAAGTTCATGTAACTTCATCGTTTGCACCTCCTTATGTTTGTTAATGGTATACGAGGCGATTAGCCTTCAATTTCTGTAACGGACAGCAAGTGGCTCACTTTGTTGATCATCCCGCGAATTGCAGGAGTGTCGTTGTGAACCACGGACGAGTTGGTTTTGCGCAGGCCGAGCGTCTTAACAGTAACACGTTGTGTTTCTGGACGTCCAATTACACTGCGAACGAGGGTAATCTGCAACTTTGCCATTGACGTTCCCCTCCTTAACCGCGTAATTCTTCGACAGATTTGCCGCGAAGCTTCGCGACTTCTTCAATGCGCTTCAGGCGGGAAAGTCCCTCCAGAGTAGCATTGACCATGTTCATGGAATTCGAAGAACCCAGAGATTTTGTCAAGATGTCGCCAACGCCTGCCAATTCAAGTACCGCACGAACCGGTCCACCAGCGATAACGCCGGTACCTTCGGATGCTGGTTTCAGCAGAACACGTCCTGCGCCGAAATGACCAGTAACCAGGTGAGGAATCGAAGTCCCTACGATTGGAATGTGGATCAGGTTTTTCTTGGCGTCTTCAATGCCTTTACGGATGGCATCCGGAACTTCTCCGGCTTTACCGATACCCGCACCGACATAACCGTTGCCGTCGCCCACAACAACAAGTGCGCTGAAGCTGAAACGGCGTCCGCCCTTTACAACTTTTGCAACACGGTTAATGTGTACAACTCTTTCTGTCAGTTCTAAACTGTTCGGATCTACACGCAAGTCGTTAACCTCCTTTTAAGAATTATTCTAGAATTCAAGACCAGCTTCGCGGGCTGCGGTTGCCAGAGCCTGAATCCGTCCATGGTACAGGTATCCACCGCGGTCAAATACTACCGCTGTATGACCCTTTTCTTTGGCGCGCTCAGCGATCAGTTGACCAACTTTGCTTGCAGCTTCAACGCTGCCGCCATTTCCGATTGTAGCACTCAGCTCTTTATCCAGTGTGGAGGCAGATACGATAGTAACGCCTGTCACGTCATTGATCAGTTGAGCATAGATGTGTTTTGAAGAACGGAATACGTTCAAACGCGGACGCTCAGCAGTACCCTGGATTTTTTTACGAACACGCAGGTGTCTTTTGAGACGGGCCTTGTTTTTATCCTCTTTTGTAATCATGACTTCCCTTTCACTCCCTTCAGTTTGCCGTAGACAGCTTCACTTTAAGATGCACGGGGTATCTTACAATTAAGGTAGAGCTGGTTATTTCTTCTTACCAGCTTTACCTTCCTTGCGGATGATACGCTCGCCTTCGTATTTGATACCTTTACCTTTGTACGGCTCAGGTTCACGTACAGAACGGATCTTGGCAGCATAAGCGCCAACGCGTTCTTTGTCGATCCCTTTAACGATGATCTTCGTGTTCGCAGGAACCTCGAACTCGATACCCGCTTCCGGTGTAATTTCAACCGGGTGGGAGTAACCAACGTTCAGTACGACTTTATCTCCGGATTTGCTTGCACGATATCCGACCCCAACCAGCTCCAGAGATTTCGAGAAGCCTTCAGTCACACCACTCACCATGTTGCTGACAACGGAGCGGGTTGTGCCGTGAAGTGAACGATGCAGTTTGTTGTCCGACGGGCGAACAACAGTGATTTCGTTATTTTCAACTGTAATCTTCATGTCTTTATGAAGCTCACGAGTCAAAGTGCCTTTAGGACCTTTTACTGTAATAACGGCGTTGTTCAATGTAACATCTACACCGCTAGGTACTGCGATTGGTTTGCGACCAATACGAGACATGTGTTGCACCTCCTTATCTTGTGACGTTTATTACCAAATGTAGCAGATAACTTCTCCGCCCGATTTTGATTGACGAGCTTCCTTATCGGTCATAACTCCCTTAGATGTGGAGATAATCGCGATTCCCAGACCGCCAAGTACACGAGGAACCTCGTTGCTCTTCGTGTAAACGCGCAGACCTGGTTTACTGATTCTTTTCAGACCGGAGATAACGCGCTCCTGGTTCGGGCCGTATTTCAGGAAAATACGGATAATCCCCTGTTTGCTATCTTCAACGAATTCAGCATCACGGATGAAGCCTTCGCGCTTCAGGATGTCCGCGATTTGTTTCTTCATAGTAGAAGCAGGCATTTCTACTGTCTCGTGACGCACAGTGTTGGCGTTACGAATACGAGTAAGCATATCTGCAATAGGATCAGACATAGTCATGTGTGTAAACCTCCTTCCCGTTTATAAGCTTCTTACCAGCTTGCTTTCTTCACGCCAGGGATCTGGCCTTTATACGCTAATTCGCGGAAACAAATTCTGCAAATTTTGAACTTTTGCAGTACCGAATGTGGACGACCGCAACGCTCGCAACGTGTATAGGCACGTACTTTGAACTTAGGCTCGCGTTGTTGTTTAACTTTCATTGAAGTCTTTGCCACTTAGACTGACACCTCCTAAACAGTTTCGGAGAAATGGATGATGCTTATTTTGTGAAAGGCATTCCCAGCTGATTCAGCAGCTCACGGGATTCCTCATCCGTCTTTGCAGTCGTTACGATAACGATGTCCATACCGCGGACCTTATCTACCTTGTCATACTCGATTTCCGGGAAGATCAATTGCTCTTTCAGACCCAGTGTGTAGTTACCACGGCCGTCAAAGGCTTTGCTGGATACACCACGGAAGTCACGAACGCGTGGAAGCGTTACGTTGATCAATTTGTCCAGGAAGTAATACATACGCTCGCCGCGCAGTGTTACTTTAACCCCGATCGGCATATTTTCGCGCAGTTTGAAACCGGCGATGGACTTTTTAGCTTTAGTGATAACCGGCTTTTGGCCAGAGATCAATTGCATATCATTTACTGCAGCATCAAGTACTTTAGAGTTCTGAACCGCGTCACCCACACCCATGTTGATGACGATCTTCTCGATCTTCGGTACTTGCATAACAGTAGTATAGTTGAACTTCTGCATCAGGGCAGGAGTAATTTCATTCAAGAAACGTTCTTTCATTCTTGCTGTCATGAAGCTTTACCTCCTTTCATTAGGACTGTATTAGTCGATAATCTCGCCGGATCTCTTAGCTACCCGAACTTTCTTACCGTTATCAAGCACTTTATAGCCGATGCGTGTTACTTTTCCGCTCTTCGGATCAATGTGCATTACGTTGGACACATGGATCGAAGCTTCCTGTTCGATGATTCCGCCCTGCGGATTCAGCTGGTTAGGCTTCTGGTGTTTTTTCACCATGTTCACGCCTTCTACCAGAACGCGGTTTTCACGGGGATAAGCAGCGATGACACGGCCTTTTTTACCTTTGTCCTTCCCGCTGATCACAAGCACCACATCATCTTTTTTCACGTGCAGTTTATTGTTATGGGATTCCAGAACTTTTTTCACTCTAGGCATTGATTACACCTCCTATAACTGACCTTCTCATGTAGAACCCGTACGAATACGGATGGTTTAGATAACTTCCGGTGCCAAGGAAACGATCTTCATGTAGTCCTTGTCGCGAAGTTCGCGGGCTACTGGTCCGAAGATACGTGTTCCGCGCGGGCTTCTGTCGTCTTTAACAACAACAGCTGCATTCTCGTCGAATGCGATGTAAGATCCGTCTTTACGGCGTACCGAACGTTTTGTACGAACAACTACCGCTCTAACAACATCACCTTTTTTGACAACGCCGCCTGGTGTTGCTTGTTTAACGGAACAAACGATCAGATCGCCGATTGCTGCTGTACGGCGTCCAGTACCACCCAGTACGCGGATACACATCAGTTCCTTCGCACCAGAGTTGTCAGCCACATGCAAACGTGTAAATGGTTGAATCATTATTAATTTCCTCCTTCCGGAAAGGGATCAGCTTCTAGTCTTAGATGATAACCGCTTTTTCTACCACTTCAACCAGTCTCCAGCGTTTGTCTTTCGACAGTGGACGAGTCTCCATGACTTTCACGACATCACCAATTTTAGCTACATTCTCTTCATCATGTGCCTTGAATTTCTTCGTAGACTTGATGCGTTTGTGGTACAGATTGTGCTTTTTATAGGTTTCAACAGCAATTACGATGGTCTTATCCATTTTGTCGCTGACTACTTTACCGATCAGCACTTTACGTGCATTACGTTCTTCACTCATAGTTAGCCTCCTTCCTGATTACGGATTACGAATCCGCCGTCACTTAACTGATCCCAAGAACTCTTTGATGGATAACGGTTTTAGCACGAGCTATTTCCTTGCGCACATCACGAATCCGAGTCGGGTTATCCAGTTGGCCAGTAGCCAATTGAAAACGGAGATTGAAAAGCTCTTCCTTGAATCCGGCGATCTTCTGTTCAATCTCGGCAGTGGTTAAGTTGCGAAGTTCATTAGCTTTCATTTGCTTCACCACCCAATTCTTCACGTTTCACAAACTTAGTCTTTACAGGCAGCTTGTGAGCGGCAAGACGCATCGCTTCACGAGCGATTTCTTCCGACACGCCTCCGAGTTCGAACATAATCTTGCCCGGTTTAACTACTGCTACCCACTTCTCAACGTTACCTTTACCACTACCCATACGAACCTCGAGAGGCTTCTGAGTAATTGGCTTATCCGGGAAAATCTTGATCCAGACCTGACCGCCACGTTTGATGTAACGTGTCATCGCGATACGTGCAGCTTCGATCTGACGGTTAGTGATCCAGGATGGCTCCAGAGCCTGCAGACCGAATTCGCCGAAGTTCAGCTCGGTTCCGCCTTTTGCCATACCCTTCATGTGACCGCGCTGTTGCTTGCGGTGTTTAACGCGCTTTGGTACCAACATGATTAGTTGCCTCCTTCCTGAGCAGCTTGTTTCTTAGCTGGGGGAAGAACTTCTCCACGGTAGATCCATACTTTTACGCCGATACGGCCGTAAGTTGTATGAGCTTCAGCTGTTCCGTAATCGATATCAGCACGAAGCGTATGAAGTGGAACTGTTCCTTCGCTATAACCTTCTGAACGGGCAATCTCAGCACCGCCAAGACGTCCGCCAACTTGTGTTTTGATACCCTTTGCGCCGGAACGCATAGTTCTCTGAATCGCTTGCTTCAGTGCACGGCGGAACGATACGCGACGCTCCAGCTGTTGTGCAATGCTCTCAGCAACAAGAATTGCATCCAGTTCAGGGTGTTTAATTTCGTTGATGTTGATGTGTACTTTTTTGCCGCTGGCGATCGCTGTAACTTCGCTGCGCAGTACTTCAACTTCTGCTCCGCCTTTACCGATTACCATACCTGGCTTGGCAGTATGAATCGTAACATTCACTCGGCTTGCCGCTCTTTCGATCTCGATGCGGGAAACAGAGGAATCCTTCAATTTGCCTTTAAGGTATTCCCGGATTTTGACGTCTTCCATTAAAAGAGTACCGAAATCTTTGCCTGCATACCATTTTGATTCCCAATCGCGAATAATACCGACTCGGAGTCCGACTGGATTTACCTTTTGACCCACGTGTTATCCCTCCTTATTTCTCAGATACCACCAAAGTAATGTGGCTGGTACGTTTATTGATCCGGCTTGCACGGCCCATGGCGCGTGGACGGAAACGTTTCATTGTTGGACCCTGGTTAACGAAAACTTCGCTTACGAACAAGCTGTTTACGTCCATAGAGTAGTTATGCTCAGCGTTCGCAATCGCCGAGTTCAGCAGCTTCTCAACAACCGGAGAAGCGGACTTCGGAGTGTGGCGAAGAATTGCAATAGCTTCCCCCACTTGCTTGCCGCGAATCAAGTCAACAACCAGTTTCGCTTTACGCGCAGAAATCCGCACCGATCTTGCATGTGCTTTTGCTTCCATTGTTTTCCCTCCTCTCAAACAGAGACGTTAATTATCTTCTGGTTTTCTTATCGTCACCCGCGTGGCCTTTGTAAGTACGTGTTGGCGCGAACTCGCCCAACTTGTGACCTACCATATCTTCCGTTACGTATACAGGCACGTGCTTACGGCCGTCATATACACCAAACGTATGTCCGATAAACTGAGGGAAAATGGTTGAGCGACGGGACCAGGTTTTAACGACAACTTTCTTATCTGCCGCGTTCAGTTCCTCAACTTTTTTCAGCAGGTAGCCATCAATGAACGGCCCCTTTTTTAAACTGCGACCCATGTGTGAATCCTCCCTTCATCCGGTTCTTCAAACCGCGAATCGACGCTTCGCGCTAGCTTAACTTGCCTGAAGCGTCTTATTTTGTGCGGCGGCGAACGATATATTTATCAGATGCTTTGTTCTTCTTACGCGTCTTGTAGCCGAGGGTTGGTTTGCCCCAAGGAGACATTGGCGATTTCCGTCCGATTGGAGCGCGGCCTTCACCACCACCGTGCGGGTGATCGTTAGGGTTCATGACAACACCGCGTACTTCAGGACGGCGTCCCAGCCAGCGGCTGCGTCCGGCTTTACCAATCTTGATCAGTTCGTGATCTTCGTTACCAACGGATCCGATAGTTGCACGGCATACGCTGAGAATTCTGCGAACTTCACCGGAGTTCAGACGAACGGATACGTATTTTTCTTCTTTACCGAGCAATTGAGCTTCTGTACCGGCTGCACGAACCAATTGTCCGCCTTTGCCTGGCTTCAACTCAATGTTGTGGATAACTGTACCCACAGGGATGTTGGCGAGCGGAAGGCTGTTACCGATTTTGATGTCAGCAGCAGGGCCGGATTCGATTTTATCCCCAACTTTAAGGCCTTTAGGAGCGATGATGTAACGTTTCTCTCCATCAGCATAGTTGATCAATGCGATATTGGACGTACGGTTCGGGTCATACTCGATTGTAGCAACGCTACCTGGTATGCCGTCTTTCGTCCGTTTGAAGTCGATAATACGGTATTTACGTTTGTGTCCGCCGCCGTGGTGACGAACCGTAATTTTACCTTGGTTGTTGCGTCCCGCATGCTTGAACAGCGGAGCGAGCAACGATTTCTCAGGCTGGTTTGTTGTGATTTCTTCAAACGTAGACACGGACATAGCGCGTCTTGCCGGAGAGGTCGGTTTGTACTTTTTGATTGGCACTGTAGTTCCCTCCTTACTTTAAGAGTATTATTCTACCGCTTCAAAGAATTCGAGCGGCTTGCTGTCCGGGCTGAGCTTAACGATGGCTTTTTTCCATTCCGGAGTGTATCCGGAGTATTTGCCGTAACGTTTCAGCTTGCCAGGTACGCGCATTGTGTTCACACTAACGACTTTAACTTTAAAAATAGCCTCGACAGCTTTTTTGATTTCGGTCTTGTTAGCACGAATATCCACTTCAAAAGCGTACTTCAGTTCGCTCATGTATTCGGATGTGCGTTCCGTAATCACAGGTCGCTTAACAATATCACGAGGATCTTTCATTACGCGAACACCTCCTCTACCTTCAGAACTGCATCTTTAGTGATGATCAGTTTGTCGTACAGCAGTACGTCAAGAACATTGATGCCATCAGCCGCTACGAATTTCACCCCAGGGATGTTACGAGCGGAAAGAGCCACATTGTCATCATAGCCAGGAGCTACAATCAGGGCTTTGCTGCCTACTTTAAGATTGTTCAGAATCGCTGCGAATTCTTTCGTCTTCGGAGCATTCATAGTCAGGCTATCCAATACGATGATGTCATTCCCGAGAACTTTCGAGGACAACGCGGATTTGATGGCCAACCGGCGAACTTTCTTAGGCAGTTTCCAGGAATAGCTGCGTGGTGTCGGTCCGAAGACTACGCCGCCGCCTTTCCATTGTGGAGAACGAATGGAGCCTTGACGGGCACGACCTGTACCTTTTTGCTTCCAAGGCTTACGTCCGCCGCCACGCACTTCAGAGCGTCCTTTGACTTTGTGAGTACCGCGACGAAGGGAAGCTCTCTGCATCAGTGCAGCTTCATGCAGCACATGTGTATTCGGCTCAATACCGAACACGGAATCACTCAGTTCAACTTCGCCAACTTCGTTACCACTAGTATTAAAAAGTGTTACTTTTGGCATTTCATGTTCCTCCTTTCTTCAGTCGTTATTTCTTAACGGTTTCTTTAACTTTCACGAAGCTGTTCTTAGGGCCTGGGATAGCGCCTTTAACCAGCAATACATTACGTTCTACGTCAACCCGGATGATTTCAAGTCTTTGAACCGTTACGGTCGTGTGACCCATATGTCCTGGCAGGCGTTTGCCCTTAGGAACACGGTTAGCCTGAATGGAACCCATCGAGCCCGGTCTTCTGTGGTAACGCGATCCGTGTGCCATTGGTCCGCGGCTTTGTCCCCAGCGTTTGATGTTACCCTGGAAGCCTTTACCCTTGGTCGTACCTGTTACGTCAACAAATTCACCTTCGGTGAAGATGTCAGCCTTAAGCTCTTGTCCAACCTCGAGGGACCCGAGGTCAACACCGCGAATTTCGCGAACGTAGCGCTTAGGTGTTGCATTTGCCTTTTTGGCGTGACCCTGTTCAGGCTTGTTGGAGCGGCTTTCTTTCTTATCGGAAAAGCCCAACTGCACTGCTTCATATCCGTCGATATTCAGGTCTTTCTTTTGCAGTACCACACAAGGACCCGCTTCGATAACCGATACAGCGATCACGTTACCTTCTGGAGTAAACACTTGAGTCATACCGAGTTTTTTTCCTAAGATACCTTTCATGTTGACACCTCTTTTCTTTTCCTAGTTGCTTGAAATGAATTACAATTTGATTTCGATATCTACACCGGACGGCAGATCCAAGCGCATCAAGGCATCCACAGTTTGTGGTGTTGGGTTCACAATATCGATCAGACGTTTGTGAGTCCGTTGCTCAAACTGTTCACGGGAATCCTTGTACTTGTGCACCGCACGGAGAATGGTAATAACTTGTTTCTCGGTTGGCAGCGGAATCGGCCCGGATACACCAGCACCCGAACGTTTTGCTGTTTCAACGATTTTCTCTGCGGATTGATCAAGAATTCTGTGGTCGTATGCTTTCAAGCGGATACGAATTTTTTGCTTTGCCATTTTAGTCCCTCCTTCTATCGCCCAATTTATTATCGGACATACTCCGTGAAAATTTTCTGACATCGACCTCATGGCAAAGGGGCCGGGTGTGTCAGTAACCTCTCACATCATCGCAACGTCTCAGAACAACATTTATTATTATATAGAATAGGCGGCTATATTGCAAGAGCATTTGCGAAAGTAATCAGCCTTTTCCAAAAAAAATTCAAAAAAAGCATATCTCCGGTTCAGAAAGGCGCCATAAGTTCCGGGATGACATGTATTTCTTCTATTATAATAGAGCTAATCCCTGATTTCTGCCAACTGCTGCAGTGCCTCCATCTCCAGAATATTTACCGTTCTTTTATGCATGGCAATAATCTTCAGCGCTTCGAGCTTGTTCAGCTTCCGGCTCAGCGTCTCAGCAGTGGTTCCAATCATGGCCGCCACCTCTTTCTGGGCAGATGGCAAATCTACGGATTGTCTCAGAGCTTGCATTGTCCTACCTGAATCTGAGAGATTCCTGGTATACAGATAGATCAGCAGCCGGGCTAACCGCTTCTCCACTTCAAGCATATGCATGGCTCCTGCAGTCTCCTCCGCCATATGCAGCTGCTCACTGACAGACATCAGGAAGCTGAAGGCAAGCCCTGCATTCTGCTCCAGCAGTGGAATGAAATCTTTCCGGTGCATCCGGCACACCACTCCGCTCTCGATCATCTCAGCTGTTACATCATTGTTCTTATTATGCAGCAGCGCAAACTGCCCGAAGTAATCCCCCGGAAAAAGAAAACGGACAATATGCTGCTTCCCCTCCATACTGTTCTTGGTCAACTTGATTAGCCCGCTTTTGACTACATACAAGGCTTCGGAAGGCTCCCCTTCTCTGCAGACCTGGCTGCCTCTGGGATACGCTTCTGAGTCAGTAATCGAATCTATCATGATCAGTTCCTCATCGGATAAGCTGCTGAATACCGGAACCTGACGTACACAGGCATGAGAACCGCAAGTCTTACAATCCATGAACCCTCATCCTCTCCCTCTTGCTGCTTCCACCATAACAAGGATCTGCAGTCTGCCGGGTGACTGGACGCACAACAATTATTAAAACTTGATCTATATCAAGGAAGCTTCTTCCAAGCTGCTATACAATAGGTTCATAGAGAGAAAAGGAGTTGAGGAGCATGCAGCAATACACGTTTGAGGATATGCGCCAGATGAACAGAACCTCACTCGGCAATATGGTTCCACTTGAATTGTTCCGGACGATCCGCCTTATTGGCATGAATCAAGGATTGCCGTTAGGCGGCAAGGGAACTACGGTTACTATCGGACGCAAAATCGGGGAGAGCCTGCCTGTCACTTCCGTTGACGATCTGCTGCATCTGTTTGAGGAACTGAGAATCGGGATCCCCCGCATTGTTCACTCGGACGAACGCAAATTGAATATTGCCGTGGATGACTGCTTCTGTAAAGGGTTGCCGTCCCTGGAGGACGAGAAGATGGTCTGTGATCTGGAGGGCGCTATCATTGAAGGAGCGCTGTGCAAAATCCTCAGCCGCAAGGTATCGGTGAAGGAAATCAAGTGCAATGTGACCGGCCATGAGCACTGTGAGTACGAGGTTAAGCTGTAAACACTAATTTGAAAGCAGGGATGAAGAATGGAAAAGAAGAATATTGCTGAAGCTGTACAATATCACGAGGAACGTTTCACGAAAAAAATCATCTTCCAGAAAGGTGAGAGTGTAGTGTTCGTTCTGAACTTTATGCCGGGCCAGAAGCTGCCTGTGCACAAGCATCCGGGCGCCGATGTATACATCCTGGCCTTGAAGGGGGACGGAGCCATTCATGTAAATGAAGAGGAATTCGCCTTCACTCAAGGTGATACGGTTCATATCGCCGGCGATGAATCCTTTGCCTATGCGAACAATAGCTCAGCTCCTTCCAGTCTGTATGTTACATTATCCAAATTACCCGGTGCCGAGTATGCCAAGGAAATCTAAAATCAATAATATAAAAACAGATCAGGGCTCCTTCATATGAAGGAGCCCTGATCTTATATTTGGTCTATCCTAACGGATAGAGCCGAATTATTTCTGGATTGTTGCTACGGATCCGGCACCAACTGTACGGCCGCCTTCGCGAATGGAGAACTTAGTTCCTTCTTCAATAGCGATTGGGGAGATCAGTTGTACGGTTACAGTGATGTTATCACCAGGCATAACCATTTCAGTACCTTCTGGCAGGTTGATGATGCCAGTTACGTCAGTTGTACGGAAGTAGAACTGTGGACGGTAACCAGTGAAGAATGGTTTGTGACGTCCGCCTTCTTCTTTAGTCAGGACGTAGATCTGAGCAGAGAACTCAGTGTGCGGGTTAACGGAGTTTGGCTTGGACAGTACTTGACCACGTTCGATCATGTTACGGTCTACACCACGCAGCAATGCGCCGATGTTGTCGCCCGCTTGTGCGGAATCGAGCAATTTGCGGAACATTTCTACGCCGGTAACAACGGATTTTCTCTTCTCTTCGTGGATACCCACGATTTCAACTTCTTCCCCAACTTTAACTGTTCCGCGTTCTACGCGACCAGTTGCCACAGTACCGCGGCCAGTGATGGAGAATACGTCTTCGACAGGCATCAGGAAAGGCTTGTCAGTTGCACGTTCTGGAAGTGGGATGTAAGTGTCGATAGTTTCGAACATTTCGACAATCTTGTTAGCCCATTCGCCGTCTGGGTTCTGCAGCGCTTCACGAGCGGAACCGCGAACGATTGGAGTGTCATCGCCTGGGAAGTCGTATTCGCTCAGCAGATCGCGAACTTCCATTTCAACCAGTTCCAGAAGCTCTTCGTCTTCAACCATGTCGCATTTGTTCAGGAATACGACGATGTAAGGAACGCCTACCTGGCGGGACAGCAGGATGTGCTCGCGAGTCTGTGGCATAGGGCCGTCAGCTGCGGATACAACCAGGATTGCTCCGTCCATCTGCGCTGCGCCGGTGATCATGTTTTTAACATAGTCGGCGTGTCCAGGGCAGTCTACGTGTGCGTAGTGACGGTTAGGAGTTTCATATTCAACGTGAGCGGTGGAGATAGTGATACCGCGTTCGCGCTCTTCTGGAGCTTTATCGATTTGGTCGAATGCTACAGCAGCACCACCGTATCTTTTGGACAATACAGTTGTGATAGCAGCAGTCAGGGTTGTTTTACCATGGTCGACGTGACCAATAGTACCGATGTTAACGTGCGGTTTGTTACGTTCAAACTTTGCCTTTGCCATTTGAACAGTTCCTCCTTATTGGGTTCCTTATATTTGAGCCGCCCGTCTATGTGCAGTTCTGAGATGACTTGTGTGGTATACCCGGACGGCAAGTTAAAAACTTAAGCTTATTCTCCGCCCTTGTTCTTGGATACGATTTCTTCTGCAATGTTCTTAGGCACTTCTTCATAGTGCGAAAGCTCCATTGAGAATACGCCGCGTCCTTGAGTACCGGAACGAAGTGTTGTGGAATAACCGAACATTTCGGAAAGAGGTACCTTTGCACGGATAATCTGCGCGCCACCACGGGAGTCCATACCTTCGATACGGCCGCGGCGGGAGTTCAGCATACCCATTACATCGCCCATGTATTCCTCAGGAACAGTTACTTCCACTTTCATGATTGGCTCCAGCAGAACAGGCTTACACTTGTCCTTGGCGGCCTTAAGTGCCATGGAACCGGCAATCTTGAACGCCATTTCGTTGGAGTCAACATCATGGTAGGAACCATCTACGATGGTAGCCTTAACGTCTACAAGCGGGAAGCCTGCGAGAACGCCGTTTTTCATTTGCTCTTCAATACCGGCCAGTGCAGGCGCGATGTATTCTCTAGGTACAGAACCACCGACAACCTTACTTTCGAACTGGCTGCCAGTACCTGGCTCGAGGGGTTCGAACTCAACCCATACGTGACCGTACTGACCGCGACCGCCGGATTGGCGAACGAATTTACCTTCGACGCGTGCTGGTGCTTTGAATGTCTCACGGTAAGCAACCTGTGGTTTACCCACGTTGGTCTCAACCTTGAATTCGCGGCGCATACGGTCGATGATAATATCCAGGTGAAGCTCACCCATACCTGCCAGGATCGTTTGACCTGTTTCTTCATCGGTGTGTGCACGAAGAGTTGGATCTTCTTCGGTCAGCTTGCCGAGAGCAACGCCCATTTTATCTTGGTCAGCTTTGGTTTTTGGCTCAACCGCGATTTCGATAACCGGATCAGGGAAGTTCATGGATTCCAGGATAACCGGGTTCTTCTCGTCGCAAAGGGTATCACCAGTGCTTGTGTCCTTCAGACCCACGGCTGCCGCGATATCACCAGCGTATACGATGGAGATTTCTTGACGGCTGTTCGCGTGCATCTGCAGGATACGGCCGATACGTTCACGTTTGCCCTTAGTAGCGTTCACTACATAAGAACCGGATTCCAGGATACCGGAGTATACACGGAAGAACGTGAGCTTACCAACATAAGGGTCAGTCATGATTTTGAATGCCAGCGCTGCGAACGGCTCTTCGTCGGAAGAGTGACGCTCAATTTCCGAACCATCTTCAAGGTGACCTTGAATGGAAGGAACATCCAGCGGGGATGGCAGATAATCAACGACTGCGTCCAGCATAAGCTGAACCCCTTTGTTACGGTAGGAAGAGCCGCAGATTACAGGGAAGATTTTAACTTCACATACGCCCTTGCGCAGTGCAGCCTTGATCTCGTCTACTGTAATTTCTTCGCCTTCCAGGTACTTCATAGTGAGGTCCTCGTCAAGCTCTGCTACCTTCTCGATCAGCTCAAGACGCAGCTCCTCAACTTGTTCCAGGAATTCCGCAGGAATTTCTGTTACCTCGATGTTCTGACCCAGATCATCCTTGAAGATGTGAGCTTTCTGCTCAACCAGGTCAATGATGCCATTGAAGTCGTTCTCTGCACCGATCGGCAGCTGAATAGCAACCGAGTTGGCTTGAAGACGATCACGCATATCCTTAACAACGTTAAGGAAATCGGCACCGATGATATCCATCTTGTTCACATATGCAATCCGGGGAACGCCATAACGGTCAGCCTGTCTCCATACGGTTTCGGACTGAGGTTCAACGCCCTCTTTTGCACTAAATACACCAACTGCCCCATCCAATACACGCAGGGAGCGTTCAACTTCAACAGTGAAGTCAACGTGCCCAGGGGTATCAATGATATTGATGCGGTGACCCTTCCAGGAAGCAGTTGTTGCAGCGGAAGTAATGGTGATTCCGCGCTCTTGCTCTTGTTCCATCCAGTCCATTGTAGCAGCACCCTCGTGAACTTCACCGATCTTGTGCGTGCGGCCTGTGTAGAAAAGAATACGCTCCGTAGTAGTTGTCTTACCAGCATCAATATGTGCCATGATCCCGATATTACGTGTATTTTTTAAGGAGAACTCTCTTGCCATGAAATGGATCTCCTTCCAAAATAGAAGTTATTTGGTCGACTGTAATCCTACCAACGGTAGTGAGCAAACGCTTTGTTCGCTTCAGCCATTTTGTGTGTGTCTTCACGTTTCTTGACAGAAGCGCCTGTGTTGTTGGAAGCATCGATAATCTCAGCCGCCAAACGTTCTTCCATAGTCTTCTCGCCGCGGTTGCGCGAGTAGTTCACGAGCCAGCGTAATCCCAAAGCAGTACGTCTTTCAGGTTTAACCTCGATCGGCACTTGGTAGTTAGCGCCACCGACACGGCGGGCTTTAACTTCCAATACAGGCATGATGTTCTTGATGGCAGCTTCGAACACTTCCATCGGTTCTTTACCTGTACGTTCTTGAATCAACTTGAATGAATTGTACAAAATGCTTTGAGCGACACCTCTTTTACCACCCAGCATAATACGGTTGATCAAACGGGTAACCAACTTGCTATTATACAATGGATCTGGTAATACATCTCTCTTCGTAACTGGACCTTTGCGTGGCATGGATATCCCCCTTTCTTAAATGTTTATTAATCAGATAGTCTAATCTTATTTCTTGGCCTTAGGACGTTTCGCACCATATTTGGAGCGAGCCTGCATCCGGTTAGCTACACCTGCAGTATCCAGTGCACCACGAACGATGTGGTAACGAACTCCTGCAAGGTCTTTAACTTTACCTCCGCGCAGCAATACTACGCTGTGCTCTTGAAGGTTGTGTCCGATCCCCGGAATGTAAGCAGTCACCTCAAGACGGTTCGTCAGACGAACACGGGCATACTTACGAAGTGCTGAGTTAGGTTTACGTGGAGTCATCGTGCCTACACGAGTGCACACACCGCGTTTCTGCGGAGCGCTCAAATTTGTAGCCTCACGCTTGAGGGCGTTGAACCCCTTTTGAAGAGCGGGAGATTTGGATTTTTCGATTTTGGCTTGACGGCCTTTGCGAACCAATTGATTGATAGTTGGCATGTTGTGCCACCCCCTTCCTGAAATGATAGTCTCTTCATGAACTTTAAGTCCACAGACCCAGGTGGTTCATAAAAAGACAAATGAAAAGTCCTTGCTGCCGAAGTGTACCCCCGGTACAAAAACATTCTCTTGCTGCTATTGTTTTAAGACGGCTGCCATCGCAGCACCAACTTCTATACCGCAGGCCTTGCCCAAATTCAGCATAGTATCCACATAGGTTACCTTAACGCCTTGTTTGTTGCAAAGCATAACAATCCTGGAAGTAAGCCGTTGATCTCCGTCCTCTGCCACATAGACTTCTGCAGCTTGGCCCATCTCCACCGCCTTGACGGTTTGCTTGGAACCGATCTTGACCTGAGCATCCTGTAACCCTCTATCATCAGTCATAAAACCATACCTCCACTGAATTAGAATGACAAGGCTACTCACGCACCTTAGACATATTAGCATCCTCAGCAGATGATGTCAAGAAAAACAGTAATAATTTTATGGATAATCATTGGCAGACAGCCGCGTCACGCTACACCTGCAGCGTGACGCTTATGCTGATGCCATGAGTATTCATTTATTCAGCGGAAACGGTCTCCAGAGCTTCTTCAGTAGCCTCTTCATTCGGATCGCTCAGCTTCACGTTACGGTAACGGTTCATGCCAGTACCCGCAGGAATCAGCTTACCGATGATAACATTCTCCTTGAGTCCCAGAAGTTTATCCACCTTGCCCTTGATCGCTGCATCCGTTAGGACACGTGTAGTCTCCTGGAAGGAAGCTGCCGACAGGAAGGAATCGGTCTCCAGGGAAGCCTTGGTGATCCCGAGCAGAACCGGTTTGGCAACCGCAGGCTCATTGCCAGAGAGAATGGCTTCTTTGTTGGCTGCTTCATATTCATGAATATCGGCGAAGGCACCTGGAAGAAGGCTGGTGTCTCCGGCATCGATAATCCGGATTTTGCGCAGCATCTGCTTGATCATAACCTCGATATGCTTGTCATTGATCTCAACGCCCTGGTTACGGTATACACGCTGTACTTCCTGCAGGATGTAGTTCTGTACCCCGCGGATACCTTTGATGCGCAGCATTTCCTTAGGGTCGATCGAACCGTCTGTCAGCTCATCCCCGGCTTCAATCTCCTGGCCTTCGCTGACACGCAGACGTGAGCCGTAAGTGATGGAATAGGTCTTGGATTCCGCTTCACCCTGAACCTCAATTTCACGGCGGTCCTTGGTTTCACGGATTTCCTTGATTACTCCGTCAATCTCACTGATTGTCGCCTGACCTTTAGGGTTACGGGCTTCAAACAGCTCCTGGATACGCGGCAAACCTTGCGTGATATCGTCTCCGGCTACACCACCGGTGTGGAACGTACGCATGGTAAGCTGTGTTCCCGGTTCACCGATGGATTGGGCGGCGATAATGCCGACTGCTTCCCCGATTTCCACGAATTTACCTGTTGCCAGGTTGCGTCCGTAGCACTTCTTGCAGACCCCGTGACGGGCACGGCAGCTCAGCACAGAGCGGATCTGCAGCTTCGTCACGCCGGCGTTCACAATTTCCTCAGCCTTATCCGAGTCGATCAGATCGTTACGGTGAACGATGATCTCCTTGGTCTCCGGATGACGGACGGTCTCGAAGGAATAACGGCCTTCAATACGGTCGTACAGATCCTCGATCACTTCCTTGCCATCCTGAATCCGGCTGACGGTGAAGCCCTTATCAGTTCCGCAGTCTTCTTCGCGGACAATCACGTCCTGGGCCACGTCAACCAGACGGCGGGTCAGATACCCGGAGTCGGCTGTACGCAGCGCTGTATCGGCCAGACCTTTACGCGCTCCGTGCGTGGAGATAAAGTACTCGAGGACGGTCAGACCTTCACGGAAATTCGCTTTGATCGGCAATTCAAAGATCCGGCCTGACGGGGTAGCCATCAGTCCGCGCATACCGCCCAGCTGGGTGATCTGCGATTTGTTACCGCGTGCCTTGGAATCAACCATGAGCATGATGGAGTTGAAGCGGTCCATCGATTTCAGCAGCACGTTAGTCAGATCATCCTTGGTCTTCGACCAGATCTCGATAACACGGTCATACCGTTCATCGTTAGTGATCAGACCGCGGCGGTATTGGTTCGCAACCACATCAACCTTAGCTTCCGATTCTTTCAGAATGGTCGCTTTTTCCTCAGGCACGATAACGTCGGATACGGCAACCGTAACACCGGAACGTGTAGAGTAAGTGAAGCCGAGCTGCTTGATTTTGTCCAGAATCATAGAAGTCTGGGTGGTGTGATATGTCTCGAAGCAGCGTGCAATGATCAGACCGAGATATTCCTTACCTACAGCACTGGCATCCGGAGCATTCATGATCAGCTCACGGATATCTGCACCCTTGTCATAGATAAAGTATTTATCTGGTGTTCCTTGCAGCAGGTTCGATTTAGTTGCTTCGTTGATATAAGGGAAGCTGCTCGGATAAATCTCGTTGAAGATGATTTTTCCGACAGTCGTAATCAGCATAGCGTTCTGCTGTTCATCTGTGAAGCTGGTCTTGCCGAGAGCTTTGGCAGGAATAGCGACACGAGCGTGCAGCCCTGCGGTTCCGCGCTGGTAAGCCGATACCGCTTCGTTGACATTCCGCAGAATCATGCCGGTACCCTTCTCTTCCTTGTTGTCCATTGTCAGGTAGAAGGTACCCAAGACCATATCCTGGGAAGGGGTAACGACCGGTTTGCCGTCCTTAGGGTTCAGGATATTACCGGATGCCAGCATCAGCAGGCGTGCTTCAGCTTGGGCTTCTGCCGATAGAGGAACGTGCACGGCCATCTGGTCACCGTCGAAGTCAGCGTTGTAGGCTGTACATACGAGCGGGTGAAGACGGATTGCATGACCTTCGACCAGAATCGGCTCGAACGCCTGGATTCCGAGTCTGTGCAGCGTAGGTGCACGGTTCAGCAGAACCGGGTGCTCTCTGATTACCTCTTCAAGCACATCCCAGACCTCTGGACTTACGCGCTCTACCTTGCGTTTGGCGCTCTTGATGTTATGGGCAAGGCCTTTATTGACCAGTTCCTTCATAACGAACGGCTTGAAGAGCTCCAGTGCCATCTTCTTAGGAAGACCGCATTGATACATCTTCAGATAAGGGCCTACGACGATAACGGAACGACCGGAATAGTCAACGCGCTTACCCAGCAGGTTCTGACGGAAGCGTCCCTGCTTACCTTTGAGCATATGGCTGAGCGATTTGAGCGGACGGTTACCGGGACCCGTTACCGGGCGGCCGCGGCGGCCGTTGTCGATCAGCGCATCCACTGCTTCCTGAAGCATCCGTTTCTCGTTCTGCACGATGATGTCAGGAGCGCCGAGATCCAGCAGTCTCTTCAGACGGTTGTTCCGGTTAATAACACGGCGGTACAGGTCATTCAGGTCAGACGTCGCAAAACGGCCGCCGTCGAGCTGAACCATCGGACGCAGCTCCGGAGGAATGACCGGGAGCACATCCATGATCATCCAGTCCGGCTTGTTGCCGGAGTTACGGAAGGCCTCGATGACTTCCAGTCGTTTGATCGCCCGGTTGCGGCGCTGGCCTTGAGCCGTACGTAGCTCTTCCTTGAGGAATTCCAGCTCTTTGTCGATGTCGATATCCTGCAGCAGCTTCTTAACAGCTTCAGCGCCCATGCCGGCCTGGAAGCCGTAGCCGTATTTCTCACGGTAGCTGCGGTATTCCTTCTCGGACAACAGCTGTTTCTTCTCCAGCGGAGTTTCGCCCGGGTCAGTTACAACATAGGATGCGAAGTAGATAATCTCTTCGAGCGATCTTGGAGACATATCGAGCGCCAGACCCATGCGGCTTGGAATCCCTTTGAAATACCAGATATGAGATACCGGAGCTGCCAGCTCAATGTGGCCCATGCGTTCGCGGCGGACCTTTGCGCGGGTTACTTCAACGCCGCAGCGGTCGCACACAACGCCTTTGTAACGGACGCGTTTGTATTTACCGCAATGACATTCCCAGTCCTTCTGCGGTCCAAAAATACGCTCGCAAAAAAGACCCTCTTTCTCCGGTTTCAATGTACGGTAGTTAATGGTTTCCGGTTTTTTAACTTCTCCGCGGGACCAAGAACGAATTTTCTCCGGGGAAGCGAGCCCGATTTTCATAAATTCAAAATTGTTAACGTCCAACAAGGAGCAACCCTCCTTAACCTATATCCTGAATTAGTACCACAGCCCTCTCTTGACGCTGAAGGTCAACAGAGGGCGTGGTCCTTTGTGTATTGAAATTAGCGGTTTGCTGACGAATTACTCGATACCGACCTCTGCACCTTCCAGATTAAGGCTGAGTTTGTCGCCTGACGTCTCGTCCTCATCGTCCAATTCCTTCATCTCGATCTCCTGCTCATCACCGCTGAGGATCTTCACATCCATACCAAGGGACTGCAGTTCCTTGATCAATACCTTGAACGATTCAGGCACACCCGGTTCTGGAACATTCTCGCCTTTGACAATGGATTCGTACGTCTTCACACGGCCGACCACGTCATCGGACTTCACTGTCAGAATCTCCTGCAGGGTATAAGCCGCGCCGTAAGCTTCAAGCGCCCATACTTCCATCTCCCCGAAGCGCTGTCCGCCGAACTGAGCTTTACCGCCCAGAGGCTGCTGCGTAACGAGAGAGTAAGGACCGGTGGAACGGGCATGAATCTTATCGTCAACCATGTGCGCCAGCTTGATCATGTGCATGACACCGACGGTAACTTCACGTTCGAAGCGCTCGCCTGTACGTCCGTCGTAGAGCACGGTTTTACCATTGCGCTGCATTCCGGCTTCTTCCATCGTATCGAACACGTCGTATTCGCGGGCTCCGTCGAAGACCGGCGTAGCCACATGAATCCCCAGCTGCAGTGCAGCCATACCAAGATGGACTTCAAGCACCTGTCCGATGTTCATACGGGAAGGTACGCCCAGCGGGTTCAGGACAACCTGTACCGGTGTACCATCCGGCAGGAACGGCATATCCTCTTCCGGCAGGATGCGGGCAACGACACCCTTGTTACCATGACGTCCGGCCATCTTATCGCCTTCAGAGATCTTGCGCTTCTGGGCGATGTAGACACGCACCAGCTGATTCACACCAGGAGGCAGCTCATCGCCGTTCTCACGGGTGAACACCTTGACGTCCACGATAATCCCGTCACTACCATGCGGTACGCGCAGGGAGGTGTCACGGACTTCACGCGCCTTCTCTCCAAAGATTGCATGCAGCAGACGCTCTTCAGCGGTCAGCTCGGTTACGCCCTTCGGTGTAACTTTACCTACCAGAATATCGCCGGCATTGATTTCCGCACCGATGCGGATGATTCCGCGCTCGTCAAGATTGCGGAGCGCCTCTTCCCCAACGTTAGGGATATCACGCGTAATCTCTTCTGGACCGAGCTTGGTGTCGCGGGCTTCGGATTCATATTCCTCGATGTGGATCGAAGTGTATACATCCTCCTTCACCAGCTTCTCGCTCAGCAGGATCGCATCCTCGTAGTTGTACCCTTCCCAGGTCATGAACGCAACCACTACGTTGCGGCCCAGAGCCAGTTCGCCCATCTCTGTGGAAGGACCGTCTGCCAGAATATCACCCTTCTTGACGATATCGCCGCGCTTGGCCAGCGGACGCTGATTAATGCAGGTTCCCTGGTTAGAACGCATAAATTTGTGTAATTTATATTTAACGATATCACCTTTCACTTCTTTGCCATCCACTGCCTCAACACGGCGCAGCCAGATTTCATTGGCAGAGGAGCGTTCAATAATACCATCATATTTGGAGACAATACATACACCGGAGTCCTTCGCAGACTTGTGCTCCATCCCTGTTCCTACCAGCGGTGCCTTCGGAATCAGCAGCGGAACAGCCTGGCGCTGCATGTTCGAGCCCATCAGTGCGCGGTTGGAGTCATCGTTCTCAAGGAACGGAATGAGCGCCGTAGCGACCGATACAACCTGCTTCGGTGAAACGTCCATGTAGTCAACCCGGTTACTCGGCATCGTGGTGATGTTATCCGAGTCCTTGTTGTAACGGACGATAACCTGGTCTTCCTTGAAGGAGCCGTCCTCATCAATCTGTACGTTCGCCTGTGCAACAACGTAATTATCCTCTTCATCGGCGGTCAGATAATCAATCTGTTCGGTAACCTTACCGGTCTTCGGGTCCACCCAACGGTACGGAGCTTCAATAAAGCCGTATTCATTGATGCGGGCGAAGGTCGACAGAGAGTTGATCAGACCGATGTTCGGACCTTCCGGGGTCTCGATAGGACACATACGGCCATAGTGACTGTGATGGACGTCGCGGACTTCAAAGCCGGCGCGTTCACGGGTCAAACCGCCGGGCCCGAGGGCCGACAGACGGCGCTTGTGTGTAAGCTCGGCAAGCGGGTTCGTCTGGTCCATAAACTGGGACAGCTGCGAGCTGCCGAAGAACTCTTTGATGGACGCGATAACCGGACGGATGTTGATCAGGGCCTGCGGTGTAATCGCATTGGCATCCTGAATTGACATTCTCTCACGGACTACGCGTTCCATACGGGACAAGCCGATCCGGAACTGATTCTGCAGGAGTTCACCGACAGAACGCAGACGGCGGTTACCCAGATGGTCAATATCATCCGTATTGCCGATTCCGTGCAGCAGATTAATAAAGTAGCTGATTGAGGATATAATATCAGCCTGGGTGATATGCTTCACCGATTTGTCAATGTTGCCATTGGCAATCAGCTTGATGACCCGGCCGTCTTCAATCGGCGAGAAGACCTCAACCGTCTGAAGCGGAATATCCTCGCTGTCCATAACCCCGCCGGTAACCCGGTAGGTTTTGGCAGCCATGCTCTTCTCGAAATAAGGAATCAGCTCATCAAGCAGACGGCGGTCCACCATTTGTCCGGATTCTGCCAGAATTTCTCCGGTAGTTTCATCAACCAATGGCTGAGCCAGACGCTGGTTGAACAGACGATTCTTGATGTGCAGCTTTTTGTTGATTTTGTAACGGCCGACATTGGCCAGGTCATAACGCTTCGGATCAAAGAAACGTGCAACCAGGAGGCTCTTGGCATTATCAAGCGTCGGTGGTTCACCTGGACGCAGACGCTCGTAAATCTCAATCAGCGCCTTCTCCGTGGAATCCGTGTTGTCCTTATCCAGCGTATTGCGAATATATTCATCATTACCCAGCAGTTCCAGGATCTCGGCATCACTGCCGAAGCCCAGAGCACGCAGAAGCACGGTAACAGGAATCTTACGGGTCCGGTCGATACGGACATACATAATATCCTTAGCGTCGGTCTCGAGTTCCAGCCAGGCTCCGCGATTCGGAATCACTGTGGCGGTGTAAGTTTTTTTGCCGTTCTTATCCACTTTCGTGCTGAAATAGACGCTTGGAGAGCGAACCAACTGGCTGACAATTACCCGTTCCGCACCATTGATAATAAAGGTACCGGTCTCCGTCATCAGAGGGAAATCTCCCATGAACACTTCCTGCTCTTTGACCTCACCGGTCTCCTTATTGATGAGCCGCACCTTCACACGCAGAGGAGCAGCATATGTTACGTCCCGCTCTTTAGCGTCGTCAACCGTATACTTCGGTTCACCCAGGCTGTAATCAATGAACTCAAGCACCAGATTCCCTGTGAAATCCTGGATCGGCGAGATGTCCTGGAACATTTCACGCAATCCTTCCTCCAAAAACCAGTCATAAGACTTTTGTTGGATCTCGATCAGGTTCGGGACCTCGAGTACCTCTTTAATTCTCGCATAGCTCCGCCGAGTGCGTCGACCATACTGAACAAGATGTCCTGCCAACTTTACTCACCCCTCATGTCTACTCACTTAAAAATTGATTGCGAACCCTTGTTTGGACCCGTATAATGGAACCATACCACAAGGGCTCAGCCATAAATACAGAAAAGCCCCTTATCGAATTCTTTCGAAAAAAGAGCACATCTATCCACGGCCAAAATACTCCTTATCCAGTAGATTTGCCCAAAACGTACGTATTATACGTCACCAGGCCTCAGTTCATGCGCTATCATCTATGGTCTAGGGCGACCCTCGCCTTGACAGAAACATAGATAACCGAATCCGCAAAAACCTGCCTTGCGTCATGCGCTTACCGGGCGACAATATATCACTTGACATTTCAGCAAACTAAAGACATGGAGCCTAGCTTAATACTGACATTTTATAATAATACCACTACGGGCATTGCATGTCAATATGCAGTGCTGTTTTTATTTCTGCGCCCTAATAATACGGTAGCCCTTGTCCTTCCCAACTTCCTCTACCACCGGGAACAGACTCTCCAGCTTGGCGACAGCCGATGGTGCACCCTGCTTCTTCTGAATGACGATCCACAGGCTGCCGCCTTCCTTCAAATGGTCACAGGCCTGTTCAAAGATCTCATGCACCACGCTCTTGCCGGCGCGAATCGGCGGATTGGTAAGCACCACATCGTACTTCCGCCCGGCTAACGCAGACAGCTTATCGCTCTCCATGACTGTAACATTGGATACGCCGTTGTGCCTGGCATTCTCTTGGGCCAGTTCAACTGCCCGGCTGTTAATATCAATCATCGTGACATGGCCCTTGGGAGCAAGCAGCGCGGCACTAATTCCTATGGGTCCGTACCCACAGCCCACATCCAGCACCTCCGCCCCGTCAGGGATCTCCATCGCTTCAATCAGAACACGGCTGCCATGATCTATATCTCCCTTTGAAAAAACTCCGGCGTCGCTTACAAAGCGGAGGCTCCGGCCTCTCAGAACCGTCTCAATGCTTCGTCTGTCATGACGCGCTTCAGGCTGCTGCGAGTAATAATGCTGCGACATGCGATCCTCCCTTTCCATGTATTCTACACTATAGAGTATACCTTATAGAGCAACCCCCTTGAACAAGTTCAAGGGGGTTGCGGGAACCGGAGAGAATGACTCACGCTCCGGGGCAGTACCTATTGATTCGAACTATTTCAGTTCTACAGCTGCGCCTGCTTCTTCCAATTTTGCTTTGGTAGCTTCGGCTTCTTCTTTGCTTACTTTTTCTTTGATTGGCTTTGGAGCGTTGTCTACAACGTCCTTAGCTTCTTTCAGACCAAGACCAGTGATTTCGCGAACGATCTTGATAACGTTGATTTTGGAAGCGCCAGCGCTTGTCAGAATAACGTCGAATTCGGATTGTTCAGCTTCAACAGCTGCTACTGCGCCGCCAACAGCAACTGGAGCTGCTGCAGTTACGCCGAATTCTTCTTCGATTGCTTTAACCAGGTCGTTCAGTTCCAACACGCTCATGCCTTTAATTTCTTCCAGGATTGTTTCTTTGCTCATGATTGAACCTCCATTATATTTGAATTTGGTGTGGTATTGATTATGAAGCGGGAAGCAAAGCCTTACGCGCTTTGTTCTTCCTTCTCTGCAACAGCTTTAACTGCAAGCGCGAAGTTGCGCATTGGAGCTTGAAGCACGCTAAGCAGCATGGACAGCAAACCTTCGCGGGAAGGAAGCTCAGCCAGTGCTTTCAGCTGGTCAGCGTCGATTACCTTACCTTCTACTACGCCGCCCTTAAGCTTAAGAGCATCATTCTTCTTAGCGAAGTCGTTCAGAATCTTGGCTGCTACAACCGCATCAGTCTCACTGAAAGCGATCGCTGTAGGACCAGTCAGGACTGCGTCCAGATCAGTCAATTCAGCCGCTGCAGTTGCACGGCGCAGCAATGTGTTCTTCAGAACCTGGAACTCAACGCCAGCTTCACGAAGCTGCTTACGCAGTTCAGTCACTTGCGATACGTTCAGTCCGCGGTAATCTGCAACAACAGTGGAGACACTGTTCTGCAGTTTGCCGGTAACAACATCAACCGCATCCTGTTTAGCTTGGATTACTTTTGCATTTGCCAATGGTATACACCTCCTGAAAATTTATGTCACGGCAATTCTTCCGAAGATCCGCGATATTCCTACGCAGGCATTAGAAAAGCCTCCGCAGATTCACGAAGGCTTGATAAAACGGAAAGTTAGTCAGGCGAGCCTGGCACTTCTTGTTTCTATCACAACACCTCGGTAGGAAATTAAGCCCTGCGGCACCTACTGTCTACGGTAAGCATATTCACATTTAAGATTGATCACCTTAATGTTCACAACTGTTATAGATTATCAAAGATAACTCAAAGAGTCAACCTTTAATTATCTGAATGCAGTAGTGTTCACACGAGCGCTAGGTCCCATAGTGGACGAAATCGCGATGCCCTTCAGGTATACACCCTTGGCAGCAGCCGGTTTCGCACGGTTCAGAGCGTCGATCAGAGCTTTAAGGTTATCGTTCAGTTGTTCAGGGTTGAAAGACACTTTGCCGATTGGCGCGTGAATTTGGCCCGCTTTGTCGAGACGGTATTCGATTTTACCGGCTTTGATTTCTTGAACAGCCTTGGTAACGTCGAAAGTAACTGTACCTGCTTTAGGGTTAGGCATGAGGCCCTTACCGCCGAGCAGACGACCCAGTTTACCGACTTCACTCATCATGTCAGGTGTAGCTACGCAGACATCGAATTCAAACCAGCCCTGTTGAATCTTATTGATCATGTCAGCATCGCCAACATAATCGGCACCGGCAGCTTCCGCTTCCTTCGCTTTTTCACCTTTTGCAAATACAAGCACGCGCTGGGTTTTGCCTGTGCCGTGAGGCAGGACAACAACACCGCGAACGGCCTGGTCTTGTTTACGAGGGTCTACACCCAGACGCACTGCTGCTTCAACGGTTTCGTCGAACTTGGCAGTGGCTGCCTTTTTCACAAGCTCTACAGCTTCTGAAGGCTCATAGGTTGCTTCGCTGTTGATCAGCTTAGCAGATTCCAGGTATTTCTTACCATGTTTAGCCATGAAAATGTTCCTCCTTTGTGGTAATAGCGGAAATTCCTCCCACATAATGCGGTCATGAATGACCGGTTCATCGAATACAATTAGTCTTCGATTGTGATACCCATACTGCGGGCAGTACCTTCAACCATACGCATTGCAGCTTCAACAGATGCAGCGTTCAGGTCAGGCATTTTGGTTTCGGCGATTTCACGAACCGCTGCGCGGCCGATTTTCGCTACCTTTTTCTTGTTCGGTTCACCGGAGCCTTTTTCTACTTTTGCAGCGATGCGGAGCAGAACAGCAGCCGGAGGAGTTTTGGTGATGAAGGTAAAGGAACGGTCTTCAAATACTGTAATTTCAACCGGGATGATCAGGCCAGCCTGGTCGGCAGTACGAGCGTTGAATTCCTTACAGAATGCCATAATGTTGACACCTGCTTGACCTAACGCCGGACCTACTGGAGGCGCTGGGTTCGCTTTCCCTGCAGGAATCTGCAGTTTCACCATTTTAATAACTTTTTTAGCCATGAGTGACACCTCCTTGCGTAAATAGTGGTATTCGAATGTCTACGACATTCTCCCACAAGAAACCCTTGCGCTTGTTATATTTTCTCCACTTGAGTGAAATCCAACTCGAGCGGGGTTTCCCGTCCAAACATGTTGACGTGCACCTTGATCTTGCTCTTGTCTGCCAAAATTTCTTCCACGGAGCCCACAAAATTCGCAAATGGACCGACCATAATACGTACGGATTCCTTAATTTCGAAATCAATCTTCGCTTTAGGTTCAACCATGCCCATATGCTTCAGAATTTGTTCAACCTCTTCAGGGAGCAGTGCGGTAGGCTTGGACCCCGAACCAGTTGAACCGACGAATCCGGTCACGCCCGGCGTATTGCGGACTACATACCAGGAATCATCCGTCTGAATCATTTCGACCAAAACGTAACCAGGGTAAACTTTGCGCATGACCGTTTTTTTCTTGCCATCCTTGTTTACCAGTTCTTCTTCCATAGGAACAAGAACGCGGAATATTTTGTCCTCCATGCCCATGGACTCAACGCGTTTTTCCAAATTGGCCTTGACCTTATTCTCATACCCGGAATAGGTATGAACAACGTACCATCTTTTTTCCATATCAAGCCACCTGGGACCTCTCTAAATAATCGCTTCAATCACAGCGGAAATACCGATGTCCAGAACCCAGAAGTAAAGAGAAATAACTACAATTGTACCGAGAACGATCAAAGTGTAGTTCTTCAATTCTTTACGGCTAGGCCAGCGAACCTTTTTGAGTTCACTCCAGCTCTCAGTGAAAAAGGAAAACAAAGACTTGAAACTACGTTTCACGCCGACTACACCTCCACAGACTATCTGGTTTCGCGATGAGGAGTTTGCTCGTTACAGAACTTGCAAAATTTCTTCATCTCCAAGCGGTCGGGGTGATTTCGCTTGTTTTTGGTTGTTGCATAGTTTCTTTGTTTGCAACTAGTACAAGCCAAAGTGATAATTACCCGCATGATGTGCACCTCCCGAAGACGTACTTCTAACCGTTAAATTAGAAGACGCAAATATTGATTCAAAAAAAAGCCGCGAATTTAGGCCTACCTAAAACACTTTAGCATAATATCAACGCTTGTGTCAACGAAAGATTCCCCCATCGCACTGGGTAATTCCGGGTGCCGCCGCCTTGCGCCGTACGTGATCTTTGCACATGCTATTCCTTTTGCCACTCGCTGTCTACCATAATCATTATGGAGCATTCCGCCTAGGCTTAAACCTGCTGCCGGCAACTAAAAAAAGACTCGAGTCCCGAGCCTTCCTGGTTCATTATATCATTAATTGTCACGCACTTCCAGATATCTTTCCAATTTACGTTTCACCCGCTGCAGAGCATTGTCGATAGACTTCACATGCCGCTTCAAATCCTCGGCGATCTCCTGGTAGGAGCGCCCGTCCAGATAGAGCATCAGCACCTTGCGTTCCAGATCACTCAGAATCTCCGCCATCTTATCTTCCAGTCCGATGAACTCTTCCTGGTTAATAATCAGCTCTTCCGGGTCAAGCACCTGTGTTCCGCAGATCACATCCATCAGTGTCCGGTCGGAATCCTCATCATAGATAGGCTTGTCCAAAGAGACATAGGAATTCAGCGGAATATGCTTCTGGCGCGTAGCCGTCTTGATGGCCGTGATAATCTGGCGGGTAATGCACAATTCGGCAAACGCCTTGAACGAAGACAGCTTGTCACCCTTGAAATCACGAATGGCCTTGTACAGGCCGATCATGCCTTCCTGGACAATATCTTCACGGTCGGCTCCAATCAGGAAATAGGAACGGGCCTTGGCACGCACGAAATTGCGGTACTTGTTAATCAGATGCTCCAATGCGCCACTGTCGCCACCACGGAAGATCTCGACAATCTCTTCATCACTTATGAAATCATACTCGGACAGCATTATTTCCTTGAGGTCGACACTCACCAAGAATCCCCCCGGCTGCAACGCAAGACACATCGTTACTTCGCGAAATATAGGAACAGTATATATTATGTTACCTTACACCGTCAACCGCAGATTGACCAAAAACAATCTTCAATAACATTTTATGTCATTTCCCTGCGGAAGCCTGCTGACCTGGCACTTGATCCCTGACCGGCCGGCGAGTTTCCGGATTCACTGTCTGCGCCAGTCCTCCAGCCGTTTGCGTGTCTCCGGCGGCAGCTTGTCTTCGAGCGAGTGGCGGGTAGCGCTCACGCTTCCCGGCTCAATCGCTTTCTTCACCTGCTTCTGGTTCTCTTCAATCGCCAGCCGCAGCTCCCTGGCCGATACGCGCAGAGCCCCCTGCGCGAAGATGACATGCTGCTCAATGAAGTCACTGGTGGCTACTGAAATCTGCCTGCGGCGGTGTGCAAATTCTCCAACCAGCCGTTCAATGCACTCATCCGCCGTCTCTTTCTCTTTGGTGAAAAAGACCTGGACCTTGCCCTGCACAAAGGACCTGCCAAGACCCGGCACCCGGTAGGCGTCAAATACAGCAATGACGCGCAGCCCGGAGAAAGCCTGGTAATCAGCCAGCAGATCAAGCAGGCGGTCGCGTGCGCCCTGCATGTCGGTCTGCGACATTGCGGCAAGCTCCCGCCAGCCGCCGATCATATTATAGCCGTCCACAAGCAGGATATCGCGCCAGTCTGCCATACTCAGCCCTGTTCTTGGCGGCGGCGGAGAACCTCGTACATAACTACACCGGCAGCTACCGAAGCATTAAGAGAGTTGATTCTTCCCGCCATCGGCAGCTTCAGCAGCACATCGCATTTCTCGCGGATCAGGCGGCCCATCCCCTTGTTCTCATTGCCGATAACCACCGCTACCGGGCCTGTGAAGATATCCGAGCCGAACAGATTCTGGTCAGTGTCCACATCGGTCCCAACCACCCAGACACCCAGCTCCTTCAGCCGGTCGATCGTCTGGCCGAGGTTGGTTACGCGGGCAACGGGTACGTATTCAACGGCACCGGCAGAGGTTTTGGAGACCGTGGCCGTGATCTGCGCGGAGCGGCGCTTCGGCACAATTACTCCATGCACACCTGTGCAGTCTGCAGTACGCAGAATGGACCCCAGGTTGTGCGGATCTTCAATCTCGTCCAGCAGGAGCAGAAAAGCCGGCTCTCCCTTGGCCTCTGCCGCCGCCAGAATATCAGCAACCTTCGTATAGGCAAACGGCGCTGCCTGCGCCACCACACCCTGATGCTGAACGCCCGGTGCGAGCTGATCCAGCTTGCGTTTGTCCACATGCTGGATGACAATGCCCGCCTTGCGTGCTTCCGCCATAATCGGTGCGGTCAGATGTTTTTGTGCGGTTTCCGCAATCCATATTTTATTCAGTGTACGTCCGGCTCTAAGCGCTTCAAGCACAGAATGCTTACCTGCCAGAATTTCCTCTTCCGTTCTCAATTCTTCCATTGTTTTATCTCCTGTTCTATATACCCATATATACCTATAAACATCTGGCCGGATTTGAACTCACCCGGGCCTGTGCTGCATGAATCCGATGCCGCTGTGAACCAGTTCCAGTATTCTCCCCTGCTGCCCGGTGTAATATAAATACCCGATCAGACATTCAAATGCGGTGGCGTGGCGGTATTCCAGCACATCCGCATTCTTCGGAACAGAGCCGGATTTGGCATTGCGCCCCCGTCTGACGACATCCTTCTCCTCTTCCGTAAGCTGCGGCTCCAGATGCGCAAGAATCGTGCTCTGCGCTCTGGCGGATACCAGGCCGGTGGCTGAACGGTGCAGATGATTCGGACGCAGATTGGGCAGCGAGATCAGATATTGCCGCACAGCTACCTCATAGATGGCATCACCGGCATACGCGAGCACGATAGGCGGGAGCAGATGGGCCGCCTTGGAGGGCTCATACGGAAACCAGGCGCTGCCTGGATCAAACTGCCCGCTCATTTGCGCCGCCACCGCATTCCCTGGGGAGTATCCTCCAGCAGAATCCCCATTGCATTCAGTTCATCACGGATCTCATCGGACCGGGCCCAGTTCTTGTTCTTGCGCGCCTCTGCCCGCTCAGCAATCAGACGTTCCACCTCTTCGCCTGCGACCTCTTCCTCCGCCTCCGCAGTCAGTCCCAGTACCCCGTTCATCTCGGCGTATGCCTTAAGGAGTGCTGCGAGATCCGCTTTGCGCGCCTCCTGGTCAGCAAGCGTGAGATTGGCCAGGCTGACCCAGTCGAACACCGCGGTGATGGCATCCGGCGTGTTGAAATCATCCTGCATCCGGGCATGGAAAGTACCCGTGATCTCAGCAAGCCGCTCTGTCATGTGCGGGCTTGCTTCGGCGTTGCCGCCATCCGTACCCAGCTCAAGACGGTGCTTCACGTTGCCTTCCGCCAGAGCGATACGCTCAACGCTTTTCTCAGCAGACAACAAGGCTTCCTCAGTGAAGTTAAGCGGATTGCGGTAATGGCTGGACAGCATAAAGTAACGGATCGCCCCCATCTTGAAGCGCGCACGGATATCCTTCACCAGCAGTCCGTTCCCCAGTGACTTGGACATTTTCTCATCACCGATGTTCAGGAAAGCATTATGCATCCAGTAATTCGACAACGGCTCGCCCGTCAAGGCCTCCGTCTGGGCGCATTCGCATTCATGATGAGGGAATTTCAGATCCTCTCCGCCGCCATGAATATCAATCGTGGTGCCCAAATATTCGCGGACCATCGCGGAGCACTCGATATGCCAGCCGGGACGCCCTTCCCCCCATGGACTGGACCAGTGTACCTCACCCGGCTTGGCAGCCTTCCAGAGCACGAAGTCTTCCTGGTTCTCTTTACGCGGATCAACCTCAATCCGGATACCGAAGCGCAGCTCCTCCAGATTCTGCCGGGACAGCTTGCCGTAATCTGCAAATTTGCCGGTCCGGTAGTACACATCCCCGCCATTCTCATAAGCATAGCCTTTCTCTTGCAGCTCACGGATGAATTCGATAATTTTGTCCATGCTCTCTGTCACGCGCGGATTCATCGTTGCCGGCTTCACCCCGAGCCCGGCCAGATCCTCCTGGTAAGCGGTGATGAACATGTCAGCAACCTCGGCTACGGTGATATTCATCTCTTCCGCCTTGCGGATCATTTTGTCATCCACATCCGTGAAGTTAGTCAGGTAGCGGACTTCATTGCCAAGCGCTTCGAGATAGTTGCGTACCATATCAAACACGATGACCGGTCTTGCGTTACCGATATGCATATAACCGTAGACGGTGGGTCCGCAAACGTACATTTTCACCTTACCCGGCTCCTGCGGCACAAAAACTTCCTTGCTGCGCGACATGGTGTTATAAATCTGCATTGCCATTCTTCATCCAACCCCTTCTATTATCCCCGGACCTCTGAGCTGCCGGTAGCTTCATATTTCGTAATCCCCGATATATTGCTGGCTCTCCAGCCGCCGCTGCTCCTGCTTCTGTTTGTCTTCAGCGCCGAGCTGCTCCCGGATCTCCTCGATCTCTTTCTGCAGGAAGCGCAGGGAATCAATCAGCGGGTCAGGCATCTTCGTATGATCCAGCCGGTCGGAGACACGTTCCCCGTTACGCTTGACCACACGTCCGGGATTGCCCACAACCGTACTGTTGCTCGGAACCTCACGCAGCACGACGGCGTTGGAGCCGATATTGCAATTATCACCGATTCGGAACGATCCCAGTACTTTGGCCCCGGAGCCTATGACCACATTGTTGCCGACGGTTGGATGGCGTTTGCCCTTCTCCTTGCCGGTTCCCCCCAGGGTAACCCCTTGATAGATGATCACATCATCGCCAATCTCGCAGGTCTCCCCAATGACAATCCCCATGCCATGGTCAATGAACAGCCTGCTGCCGATTACGGCGCCCGGATGAATCTCCACGCCGGTCATGAACCGGCTGATCTGGGAGACAATGCGTGACAACGTATACCAGCGGCGTTTGTAAAAAGAGTGGGCAATCCGGTGAGCCCAAATCGCGTGAAGCCCGGCGTAAGTAAACACAACCTCGAACCGGCTGCGGGCGGCCGGATCGTTGTCGAATACGGCCTGAATGTCCGACTTCATATGCTTAAACAACACGGTTCCCCTCTTCCTGGATTCCCCGCCTCCTGTGTACAGGTAAGCAAAGGAAGGTATTATCCGCTATATTTCAACAAAAAACGCCCCTGCAGCTTATCGCTGCAGAGACGTCTAACCGCGGTCCCACTCTGCTTGAACATCCCAGTACAGCGATGCCGTTATCAGCAGCAGCGTATGCACCCGGTGTTCCTCTTGGCGTCTGTAACGGCAACGGTCCCGGCACAGTCTACAGTCCCCTGTCCGGGGCATTCAACCGTGCAGCTCACAGGTGCATGTTCAGCGGCAGACAAATGAATAACTCCCAGCCTGCTAAGGGCAAGCGCCCTTAAGCGGTTATTCTCTCTGGCAATTGTCCGTGTACGCGTACTTTTCCTGATCCCAGCTGTTATCCTATACGTTCTATCTTAACCTATATCTTAGCGAAAAGCCGCTGAACTGACAAGTGGTCCCGTTCAGGTAATCGCCCATTTCATGCGCCTTTGATCTGTGACTTCAGGCGTTCGATGACACGGTCGCGGCCGAGCAGTGCAATCGTCGCATTCAGATCGCGGCCGTGCATCTGGCCGGTAAGTGCGACACGGATCGGCATAAACAGCGCTTTGCCTTTGTGGCCGGTCTCCTTCTGCACTTCCTTAATCAGCACAGCCATATTGGCAGCGCTGAAATCCCCGGTGGCCTCCACCTTCGCCAGGAAGGCGGACAGCACCTCAGGCACCTGGGCTTCTGCCAGCACCCCAGCCGCTTCCGTCTCAAGCTCCAGGTGGCTGCGGAAGAACAGCTCGGAGAGGGCGACAATATCCGAGGCTGCGACCATTTGCTCCTGGTACAGCGCAACAAGACTCTCCGCCCAGCTCTGCTGCTCCTCGCTCAGCACCTCAGGCAGTCGGCCCGCCTTCTGCAGATGAGGAATGGCAAGGGAAGCAATCCGCTTAGGATCAGCATGCTTAATATAATGATTGTTGAGATGAGCCAGCTTATTCGTATCGAAGACTGCAGGGCTCTTAGAGAGGCGGTCAGCTGTGAAGATCGAGATCAGCTCTTCCTTGCTGAATATCTCCTCTTCGCCCTCCGGCGACCAGCCGAGCAGGGTGATGAAATTGAACAGCGCCTCCGGCAGATAGCCAAGCTGGTCATATTGCTCGATGAACTGAATGATGGATTCATTGCGCTTGCTCAGCTTCTTGTGGTCATCGCCGACAATCAGCGTCATATGTCCGAACAGCGGGGCTTCCCAGCCCAGCGCTTCATAGATCATGAGCTGGCGCGGTGTATTGGAGATATGATCTTCTCCGCGCAGCACGTGGGAAATCTCCATCAGATGGTCGTCTACTGCCACAGCGAAGTTGTAGGTCGGAATCCCGTCTTTCTTCACAATGACGAAGTCGCCCATTTCCTTGGTGTTGAAGGAGATGCTGCCTTTGACAATATCATTGAAGGTATAAGTGCGGTCTTCAGGCACCTTGAAGCGGATGCTGGCAATGCGTCCTTCCGCCTCAAAGGCCAGGCGCTGCTCCTCAGTCAGATTGCGGTGTCTGCCGGAATAACGCGGAGTTTCGCCGCGTGCTGTCTGCTCTTCCCGTTCAGCCTCCAGCTCTTCTTCCGTGCAGTAGCAGCGGTAAGCCAGGCCTCGGTCCAGCAGGTCCTGCGTGTACACACGGTAGATGTCCAGACGCTCCGTCTGGCGGTAAGGCCCGTATTCCCCGCCTACATCCACACTTTCATCCCAGTCGATGCCCAGCCATTTCAAATATTTCAGCTGGCTCTGCTCCCCTTCTGCAATATTACGCTTCAGATCGGTATCCTCGATCCGGATAATGAATTTGCCGCCCAGATTGCGGGCGAACAGATAATTGAATAGCGCTGTTCTGGCATTTCCGATATGTAAATGTCCTGTAGGGCTCGGTGCGTAACGCACCCGAACTTGATCGGCCATGGGTATCCCTCCGCTTGTGTATGGTTAGAATTAAACAATCAGCTGCTGGTAAAACCGTCTCACGATGATATCACATCTTGGAGCAGACAGACAATAGATTGGGCGGCAATTCCTTCCCCGCGCCCGGTGAAGCCAAGCTGCTCGGTCGTAGTCGCTTTGACATTGACCTTCGACCGGTCAGCATCCAGGGCACGGGCAATAATCTCCGTCATCTGCGGAATATACGGCGCCATCTTCGGCTTCTGTGCAATGATGGTCGAATCGATATTGCCGAGCCGGTATCCACGCTCACGCGCAAGCGCCCATACCTGCTCCAGCAGCTTCAGGCTGTCGGCGTCCTTGAAGGCCGGATCGGTATCAGGAAAATGCCGGCCGATATCGCCCAGCCCCAGCGCTCCCAGAATCGCATCGGATACAGCGTGCAGCAATACGTCCGCATCGGAGTGCCCGACCAGCCCTTTCTCATAAGGAATGGTTACTCCGCCAATAATGCACGGCCTGCCCTCGACCAGCTGGTGTA
The DNA here is from genome assembly GCF_022234545.1 of Paenibacillus piscarius. Lineage (GTDB taxonomy): Bacteria > Bacillota > Bacilli > Paenibacillales > Paenibacillaceae > Paenibacillus_AQ > Paenibacillus_AQ piscarius. The sequence continues at coordinate 12,753 of NZ_JAIEUI010000030.1, read as the reverse complement.
CGTCAAATCCTTGTCCTACAGCAATCATCGGTGTTCCTCCCTGCTTCTAATGTATTCAGCGAAATCCAGGTCCTCCGGCGTCGTGATCTTGATATTCCGGTAGCTTCCCTCCACGACAGAGACGCTAATCCCGCTGCGTTCCGCCAGACTGGAGTCATCTGTGCCGAGGAAGCCATCCCGCTCCGCCTCCTCATAGGCCAACAACAGATCAGACAAACGAAAAGTCTGCGGGGTCTGAATCGCCCACAGACTTCGCCGATCCGGCGTGGACAGCACCTTGCCTTCACCATCCACCAGCTTGATCGTATCCTTAACCGGAACCGCAAGCACAGATGCACCTGCAGCCCGCGCCTGTTCATAACAAGCCTTGATCTCACTGCCCTGCACGAACGGACGGACACCGTCATGCACCATGACCCAAGTGGTCGTAAGTTCATTGAGTCCCCGGCGGACCGAGTGCTGGCGTTCAGCGCCTCCGGGAATTACCGCAGTCACTTTATCCAGCTTGTAGGTCTGCACCCATTGCCGGCAGCGCTGCACATCCTCTTCACCGGTAACCAGCACAATTTCTGAAATGAGCTCATGCTTCTGGAACACCTCCAGCGTATGCACGATAATCGGCTTGTCCTGCAGCAGTAAATATTGTTTGCTCTCTGCTGTCCCCATCCGGGTTCCTCTGCCTGCCGCGACGATAACGGCGCCTACACTGTTTGACATTCTTTCGGCTCCTGTCTTTCACGTATACTCCCATCATAACGCGTTTGGCTGGCATTTCCAAGCTAATCCGGCGCAGACGGAAGCCGATAGAGCTTATTGCGCTTTTTCCAGGAGCTTCGGTTTGGCAAAAATCATCCGGCCCGCCGAGGTCTGCAGCACGCTGGTCACCAGAACCTCCATCGTAGTGCCGATATAATCCCGGCCGCCTTCGACCACGATCATCGTACCGTCATCCAGATAAGCCACGCCTTGTCCATGCTCCTTGCCGTCCTTGATCACCTGAACAATAATCTCCTCACCCGGCAGCACTACCGGCTTCACCGCATTGGCCAGATCATTGATATTCAGCACCGATACACCCTGAAGCTCACAGACCTTGTTGAGGTTGAAATCGTTCGTGACCACCTTGCCGTGCAGTACTTTAGCCAGCTTGACCAGCTTGCTGTCCACCTCGGAGATCTCCTCGAAATCCCCCTCATAGATCAGCACCTTGACATCCAGCTCCTTCTGGATCTTGTTGAGGATATCCAGACCTCTGCGTCCCCGGTTGCGCTTCAGCAGATCCGAGGAATCGGCGATATGCTGCAGCTCCTCCAGCACGAACTCGGGAATTACAATTGTTCCTTCAATGAAGCCTGTTTTGCAGATGTCAGCGATCCGGCCGTCGATAATGACGCTGGTGTCCAGAATCTTATGCTCCTGGGTACCGGGAGTATCCGGCTCCGCAGAACGCGCCCAGCGTCCGGTGTTCCAGAGCGAAGCCAGCTCCTCCTTCTTCTCCAGCCCCACTCGCAGGCCCAGGTAACCGAGCGCAAGTGTGGCAGCGACCTGCAGCAGCTCTCCAGCCTTGCCCAGCCAGGCCATGGCAGGATAGAGCAGCAGGGACAGCAGCAGGCCTCCTGTCAGGCCCGCCATCGCTGCCGCCAGCTCGCCCATCGGCAGACGCGAGCAATAGCGGACCGCCTCCCGCAGTCTAGAAGCCGCCCAATCTGCGCATAAAGTCCCGGCGATCAAAAAAATAATGGCACCCAGCACCGCAAACAAAATACCCCCATGCAAAGGCAAGCTATCCTCCAGTTTCCCCACACCTACAGGGAACCCTCTTTCTGCTGCGTGATATAGCGAATAACCTGACCAGGCGCCACATAATCCGGCGAATGTCAAAATAACCTTTTTCCACATCATCCCGCACCTCCTTCTATTCATCCAAAGTTCATCTATACCTCACCAGTATGTTCCAATTTTTAGGACGGTAATCCGCCAAGAGATTATTTTTTACAAATAATACAAATCACCACCCAAAGCCCTGCCGGAAACTGTTATTCCTGGTTGAAAATGAGGGAGAGCCTGGCATATAATGTACTCAATTATGAATCCAGGGGGGAAGGGAAATGAGCGCACCAAGTCTACAGGCCTTTCAGGATCAAGTCTCCGAACTGCTGCTCCGCCACCGAAGTCTTCTGGATGTAATGTCCAAGAACGGGCAGAGCAGCGCTTCCGTCAACCGGGCGGTCGTCAAGGCCATCACCGAATGCGGCTGCATCCAATTACACGCCACCAAGCAGGTGTTTGAGCCGGGCCTCGGTCTGGAACAGGCCAAGGAGCTGGCAGGCACCCATCTTGAAGGCGAGCTGTGCGAGAACTGCCGGGAGGTCATTGGCTCTGAACTGGGCCGCGAATTATTCTATATGTCAGCGCTCTGCAATTTGCTTGGCATCCAAATGGACGAGGTGGTCGCCAAGGAATCCCAGAAGTGCGCAACGCTCGGATTGTTCAACCTGTCGTAGGCAAGCAGAACTACCCCGGATGTCTTTCCATCCCAGCCAATAGAAGATCAAACAAAAAGGCATTGCCTCTTTCCGGTTAAGGGAAGGGCAATGCCTTTTGCATAGCGGAGTATGAAAGGTATTAGTTCTGAATACGGACTAACCGTTCTTGGAATGATAGACTTTATCTTCGGTGCGTCTCTTTCTGCGGCGGCGCTGGCGGCGGGCGGTAAGCACACCTACACTTTGCCGGAAGCCGTACAGAGCGTACAAGGCCAGTAGTCCGAAGATCAGCTTCGCAATCTGTTCAGGGAAGACCACAGCAACCGCTACTGCGATTACAATGACGACAGGTGCGCCTACGTATGCTTTTTTGGGCAGGCCGATCTTCTTGAAGTTCGGGTATTTCACGGTACTGACCATCAGATACGAGAGCAGAAGCGTGGCCACAATCATGAATGGAGCAGACACGTCTTTATGGAAAAGCGCCAGCGTGGCAAGCACCCCGCCTGCAGCAGGAATCGGCAATCCTACGAAATATCCCGGAATCCCCGGGCGGACATTGAACCGGGCCAGACGCAAAGCGCCGAATACCGGGAAAATAGCCGTTACGGTCCATCCCAGAGCAGAGTTAAGCTCCTGCAGACTGGTCAGGTACATGATCAGCGCCGGCGCTACCCCGAAGGAGACGACGTCGGATAAGGAATCCAGTTCCTTGCCGAATTCACTCTCACACTTCAGCGCCCGGGCCACCCGGCCATCCAGCCCGTCGAGCAGCATGGCAATAATGACCAAGATCGCGGCCATACTCAGCTTGCCGTCAAAAGCCATCAAGATACCAAACATTCCAAGCATCAGGTTACCGATGGTAAACAGACTTGGAAGTGATTTCTGGATCATTTCTTCACCTCATTATGTTACTTGTACTGCTTGAGCTGCCAATATTACGTGATTGTATGTTATTTACATTTGCCTGTCAATAAGAACTTGCTTCTGCAGCCGTTTGAGTCCGTCCTGAATATTGCGTGCGCGCACCTCGCCGATGCCGTCCACTTCATCAAGCTCGGCAATGCTCGCCGTCATCAGGTTAGGCAGCATCTCGAAGCGTTCGACCAGATTGTGGATGATGACATTCGGCAGCCGCGGAATCTTGTTCAGCAGCCGGTACCCGCGCGGAGTTACCGCTTCCTCCGACGAAATGGCGGTCGAGGAATAGCCCAGCAGGCGGGCGATATGGTTATCATCCATCAGCTCATCGTCACTGCTGCGCTTCAGCCCGGCAATGATCTCACGGATCTTGTCCTCCTGCTCCATTCTTGCATAGTCTCTGTACAGAAGCCATGCTTCTTCCTCTGTATTTCCCACCAGCTCTTCCATCTGCATACTGATCAGCCGGCCTTCATTGCCAAGCTCGTTGATGTAACGCTTAATTTCCATCTTGATCCGCAGTACCATTTCTACCCGTTGGATGACGCCGACCACCTCAGCCACGGTCACAATCCCTTCGTATTCAGAGGCGGAGAGGTTGGTCAGCCCTTGGGTAAGAACAGCCCTGTACTTCTCAAGTGTCTGAATCGCCTGGTTAGCCTTGGCCAGAATCGCACCGATCTCCTTAAGCGCATAACGGATAGAGCCCTGGTACAGTGTAATGATATTACGGCGCTGGGAGATGGAGACCACCAGCTTGCCGGTCTGCTTGGCAACCCGCTCCGCCGTGCGGTGGCGGATTCCGGTCTCGATGGAGGAAATGGAGGAATCCGGAATCAGCTGGGTGTTGGCGTATAGTATCCGCTTCAGATCCTCACTCAGAATAATAGCCCCGTCCATCTTGGCCAGCTCATATAAATAATTGGGCGAAAAATCGCAGTTAATGGAGAAGCCGCCATCGACAACCTCCATCACCTCCGGACTATATCCGACAACGATCAGTGCCCCGGTCTTCGCGCGCAGCACGTTCTCCAGCCCCTCCCGGAACGGGGTTCCGGGTGCAGCCAGTCTAAGCAGATCATTCATATTATCTGATGGATTATTATCTTTCATGTTCCTGTGCCCCCTAATCTAACGCGACCGCTAATGCATCTGCTACAGTGTTGACGCCAATAATCTGGATATCCTGCGGATGCTTCCAGCCTTTCATGGATTTCTCGGGCATAATCACCCGCCGGAAGCCGAGCTTAGCGGCCTCCCTCACCCGCATTTCTGCGCGCGATACTCCTCTCACCTCACCGGTCAGCCCTACCTCGCCGAAGAACACATCATAAGGCTTGGTCGGAAAATCACGGAAGCTTGAGGCAATGCTGATAGCCACCGCCAGATCAACCGCAGGTTCATCCAGCTTCACGCCGCCGGCAACGTTGAGGTAAGCATCCTGATTCTGCAGGAACATGCCCATCCGCTTCTCCAGGACCGCAATGATCAGCGACATCCGCTGATGATCCATGCCGGTACACATTCTGCGGGGCGAAGGGAAATGTGTCGAAGCAACCAGCGCCTGCAATTCGACAAGTACAGGTCTGGTGCCCTCCATGCTGGCTACCACCGCCGAACCGGCCACGCCGAGCGGACGCTCGGACAGGAACAGCTCAGAGGGGTTCTCCACCTCAGTCAGCCCCATCTCCCCCATCTCGAAAATACCGATCTCATTCGTGGAGCCGAAGCGGTTCTTCACTGCCCGCAGCAGCCGGTACGTATGATGCCGCTCACCCTCAAAGTAGAGGACACAATCCACCATATGCTCCAGCATCCGCGGACCGGCGATGGCACCTTCCTTGGTAACATGCCCTACCAGCACGGTGGCAATGCCCCGGATCTTGGCGATACGCATGAATCTTGTCGTACATTCCCGGACCTGAGCCACACTGCCCGGCGCACTGGTGACCTCCGGCATGAACACCGTCTGGATGGAGTCAATGACCAGGAACTGCGGGTTGATCTGCTCAATGGCTTCCTCAATGCTCTCCAGATTGGTCTCACACAGCACATATAATTCAGCTGACAGCGCTCCGAGGCGGTCTGCCCGCAGCTTGGTCTGACGCACCGATTCTTCTCCTGAAATATACAGCACGCGCAGCCCCTGGGTGGTAAGTGCATGGGAGGTCTGCAGCAGCAGTGTCGACTTACCGATTCCGGGGTCTCCTCCGACCAGCACCAGCGAGCCGGGAACGATTCCGCCGCCAAGCACACGGTTCAATTCACCAATGCCCGTCAGAATACGCGGCTCCTTGTCACTTTCTATATTTATGATCGATTGCGCCTTTTCTTTACTCTGAAAAACAGGTGCGCTCATTCCTTGTGTCTTCACTACGCTTTCCGTTTCCTCCACCATGGAATTCCATTCCTGGCAGCCCGGGCATTTCCCGAACCATTTGGGGGATTCGTAACCGCATTCCGTACAGTAAAATTTTGTTTTTGGTTTAGCCATGTGCACTCCTTAACTCCAAACTTGCTAAAATTGCGGATAAAATACGCTTATTCAAAGTTTACCATTTCTGCACACTTAACGGAAGGACACTTAAGATCTAGTTTTTGGTTGCGTCCTGCACAACAAAGCTCCCGCCTCTCTATACGGAGAAGCGGGAGCTTTGTTTCAAACCGGTGTGTCTTATTCTTTTTCGGCAGCTTTCTCCAGGGCGGATTCGCCCGGGGCCGCTACAGTAGTCACGGCCAGCTCGCCGTTCACCTCATCGATCTTGAGGGAATCGCCCTTTTTGATGTTGCCCTTAAGCAGCTCTTCCGACAGGCGGTCCTCAATATGCTTCTGGATCGCCCGGCGGAGCGGACGTGCTCCGAAGGCCGGGTCATAGCCCTCTTTGGCCAGGAACGCCTTAGCGCCGTCGGTAAGCAGGAAGTCTACATCGTATTCACGCAGCCGCTTGCGCAGCTCGTCGGACATCAGGGTCACGATCTCGGCGATATGCTTCTCCTCCAGCGAGTGGAAGACAATGATCTCATCGATACGGTTGAGGAACTCAGGGCGGAAGCTCTTCTTCAGCTCTTCCATCACCTTGCCCTTCATGTTGCTGTAATCAGCGCCTGCATCCTGAACAGCCGTGAAGCCAAGGGTCGAATTCTTCTTGATTGCCTGCGCCCCTACGTTCGAGGTCAGAATAATCAGCGTATTGCGGAAATCGACGACACGGCCTTTGGAATCGGTCAGACGGCCGTCTTCCAGCACCTGCAGCAGGATGTTGAACACTTCCGGATGCGCCTTCTCGATCTCATCCAGCAGCACAACAGAATATGGCTTGCGGCGCACCTTCTCAGTCAGCTGTCCGCCTTCTTCATATCCGACATACCCTGGAGGTGCTCCGACCAGACGGGAGGTCGAGTGCTTCTCCATATATTCCGACATATCGATGCGGATTACGGCATTCTCGTCGCCGAACATCGCCTCGGCCAGCGCACGTGCCAGCTCGGTTTTACCTACCCCGGTTGGACCGAGGAAGATGAAGGAGCCCATCGGACGTTTCGGGTCCTTCAGGCCCGCACGCGCCCGGCGGAGCGCCCGGCTGACCGCTTTGACCGCTTCATCCTGCCCGATAACACGTTCATGAAGCAGGGCTTCCATGTTCAGCAGGCGGTCGGTCTCTTCTTCCTTCAGCTTGCTGACCGGAATGCCGGTCCAGCTGGCCACCACCTGGGCGATATCCTCAGGCGTAACCTGGGAATCGGTGCGGCCCTGCTTTTCCTTCCACTGGTTCTTGGTCGTATCCAGCTCTTCCCGGATCTTCTGCTCGGTATCACGCAGCGCCGCGGCCTTCTCGAATTCCTGGCTCTGTACGGCGGAATCCTTCTCCTTGCGGATATCATCCAGGCGCATTTCCAGTTCCTTCAGATTCGGCGGGATCGTGTAAGAGTTCAGTCTCACCTTGGAGCCCGCTTCATCAATCAGGTCAATCGCTTTGTCCGGCAGGAACCGGTCAGAGATATAGCGGTCGGACAGCTTCACAGCCTCCACAATCGCTTCATCCGTAATCTTCACCCGGTGATGGGCTTCATAACGGTCGCGTAGACCGAACAGAATCTGCACAGCTTCTTCAGGCGAAGGCTGATCTACCGTAATCGGCTGGAAGCGGCGCTCCAGCGCGGCATCCTTTTCAATATATTTGCGGTATTCATCCAGCGTGGTTGCACCAATGCACTGCAGCTCTCCGCGGGCCAACGCCGGCTTCAGGATATTGGAGGCATCAATCGCACCTTCCGCACCGCCCGCACCAATCAGCGTATGCAGCTCGTCGATGAACAGCACGATGTTGCCAGCCTGGCGGATCTCATCCATGATTTTTTTGAGGCGGTCCTCGAACTCACCGCGGTATTTCGTACCGGCTACTACAGATCCCATATCTAGGGTCATAACGCGCTTATCACGCAGGGTTTCCGGAATTTCATTATTGATGATCTTCTGGGCCAGGCCTTCGGCAATCGCCGTTTTACCAACCCCAGGCTCCCCGATCAGCACCGGATTGTTCTTGGTCCGGCGGCTCAGCACCTGAATGACACGTTCAATCTCCTTGCTGCGTCCGATGACCGGATCAAGATTGCCGTCTTTGGCATAGGCGGTCAGGTCACGGGCCAGGCCGTCCAGTGTAGGTGTGCTGACATTCGCCGGCGTACCGCTGTGGCTGGAGGTGGCTTCACTGCTGCCAAGCAGCTGCAGCACCTGCTGACGGGCCTTGTTCAGGCTGATTCCCAGATTATTCAGCACGCGGGCGGCAACGCCCTCACCTTCACGGATCAGACCGAGCAGGATATGCTCAGTTCCCACATAGGTATGCCCCAGCTTGCGGGCTTCGTCCATGGAGAGCTCAATCACCTTTTTGGCACGGGGAGTATACGCGATGTTGGTCGGTTGTTCTTGACCTCTGCCAATCAGTGTTTCCACCTCATCCTGGATTTTCTCCAGACCCAGACCGAGTCCGATCAATGCCTTCGCGGCAATGCCGTCTCCTTCACGAATCAGTCCGAGCAAAATATGTTCTGTCCCGATGTTGTTGTGTCCCAAACGAACGGCTTCTTCCTGCGCCAGTGCCAGCACCTTTTGTGCGCGTTCCGTAAATCTTCCAAACATCATATCTCCTGCACCTCCACGGATAAATAGATATCTATAATTAATGTTGTGATCCCAGTGTCTCCCGGAGCAGCTTCGCCCGGTACATATCACGTTCGGCAGGCGACAGCTCGTCACCGAACAGCTTCTGCAGGAAGCCCGGCTGAGTCTTGACATTCAGCTCATTGAGCACTGAAATCGAAGGCCCTTCCAGAATCCCCAGATCTACCCCTAGCCGCAGATCGGATAGCCGCTGTGCAGACTCTTTAAGCTCCATCACAGCCGCATAGGACAGTATCCCGTAGGAACGCTTAATGCGGTCGGTAATGCGAAGTGCAGAATCAGCCAGCAGGCGCTCCCGCGCATTCCGCTCGTGTTCAATGATCTGGGTGACTACGCTATGAAGATTCTCGATAATCTCGTTCTCCGTCTGTCCAAGCGTAATCTGGTTGGAGATCTGAAAGATATTCCCTACTGCTTCGCTGCCTTCCCCGTAAATTCCTCTAACGGTAAGTCCAACCTGATTGACAGCGGACAAAATGCGGTTGATCTGGTGAGTCATCACCAATGCCGGCAAATGAACCATCACTGAAGCCCGGAGCCCGGTTCCGACGTTGGTGGGACAGCTTGTCAGATATCCTCTGCGGTCATCGAAGGCGTAATTGACAGCAGACTCGAAAATATCATCGATGGCCGTGGCCCTTACCCAGGCTTCTCTGACCTGGAGGCCGGGAAACAGGCATTGAATGCGGAGATGGTCCTCCTCATTGATCATAATGCTGACCGACTCGTCATCGTTCAGAATGACAGCTCCGCCCTTGGATTCATCCGCCAGATTCGGGCTGATCAGATGCTTCTCGACCAGCACCTTTTTATCGAGCTCACCCAGCTCATCCAGCCGGATCAGTTCAAAGTTGCCAAAATCAGCAGCAGCCTCACCCTGAAATACAGGAGCCAGCTGCTCCAGCACCTCTTCCGACTGCTCTGCTGAAGCCAGCAGCGGAAAGGGCAGATGCTCCAGATTGCGGGCGATGCGCATCCGGCTGCTGATCACAATCTCGGAGTGGCTGCCGCCGCAGCGCATCCATTCACTGAGTGCCTGTTCGGTAAACCGGAGACTTGACATATCCAATCCCCCCTATATATCAAAGACTTTACTCTTGTGGCATTTCTTTTTCAAGTTTGCGTATACGGTCCCTCAGCTCTGCCGCAGTTTCGAATTCCTCCTGGACAATGCTCTGCTGTAATTCCTGCTTCAATTCTTCAATCTGGCGTTTGCACATAATCTGTGCGCCGGCCCGTTTGGGCAGCTTGCCGACATGAGCCGTACTGCCATGTACCCGCCGGAAGAGCGGGTCAAGTGTACTGTCAAAGTACTTGTAGCAAGAGCTGCAGCCGAACCTTCCCAGCTTGCTGAACTGCGAGTAGGTCATGCCGCAATTCTCACAGTGCAGTCCCTGCACATTTTGCGCTGCCGCCTTGCCCTTGCCCGCACCTTCCAGATCAAGCAGTCCGGACAGCAGGCTGTGAATCGAGAAGCCTCCGGATGTTCCCGGAATCAGCTCACCCTTCTCCCGTGCACAGCTTTCGCAAATATGAAATTCTGTCTTCTCTCCGTTCACAATCTTCGTGAAGTGGAGTGTAGCCGGTCTGACACCGCATTCCTGGCATAGCATAAGCGGAGTCCCTCCTTACGAATATGGCCATTATTTGCCCAACAAAGAGATCAGCATCGCCTTCATGATCTTGGCGCGAATCTCATCCCGGTACGGCAGATTAACCGTCAGGCAGTCCCGGGATACCGCGGAACGCATCAGACACGCCTCGCGTTTGGAGAGGAAGCGGGCCTCCTCCAGCTGATAAATCAGTCCTTCCGCAGAATTCTGATCGATATCATTCCCTATCGTGGAGTTCAGATGTGCATACAGGGCCACATTCTGAGGCAGCTCGAACCGCTGAATCCGGATGTACCCGCCCCCGCCGCGTTTGCTCTCTACCACATAGCCCTTCTCCAGGGTGAAGCGTGTGCTGATAACATAGTTGATCTGCGACGGCACACACGAGAACTGGTCCGCCAGCTCATTGCGCTGAATTTCCACCGTACCTTCGGGACTTTCATGCAAAATATTCTTCAGATATTGTTCAATAATATCGGAGATATTACGCATCACTCATCCTCCAGTGTCTAAGCCTTCGTCAATCTGTGCTGCGCCTTACGCCTGCCGTCCAGACATGCTCTTAAGAATTTAACCCTGGCAAAGAATTAAGAATCGGCAAAAGCCGCCTTGGACCTCCTAATTCATCCAATTGTTACATTCCTGAGAACGCCGCTATCAGACTTGCGTTGACTTTGACTTTCTTTGACTTTTTTCATATTATAACACATTCTCACTGATTGCCAAGGGGTTAGTTATATTTTTTACGTTTTTGCTGCATTGTATTCCCTATGTACGTAGATGAGTTCTCTGATATGCGGCTGAATATAAGACAGCTCCTCCGCCTTATGCTGAAGGGGAAGAGCTGTAATCTGTCAGAAAAAATCGAATAATGCCGTGTTAGCCTGCGGAATCAGCGCTTCGAACCATTCCACCGCCTCAGCACTTCCGGTTAATTGCTCATACCGGGCGGTCTCAACCGGACGCTTGTACCCCATGAGCAGTGCAGTCAAGGTTCCGATGCTGCATACCAAGTCGGCCTCTGCCCGCTCCCCCTGAACCTGAATCAATGATGCCGTGCCCTCCGCCGATACACGCCAGCGCCATAATCCTTCATTCCACGGAGCGTACTTATCTTCTATATATATCTGCCGTTCCTGAACACCCTGCGGCGCACTGAATATCATACTCTCCACCAATGCCTTCATGTTGACAATCCGCGCCATGAAGTAAGGGTGATTCTCCTGTGTGATCCGCGGATCGGGCAGCAGGAAGGGCAGGATGTCGTCAGCAGGCACCATCTTCAGCTTGGCTCCGTTAATCATCGAGTCATGATTGGCCAGGAAGGTCCACAATCCCTGCCGGGCCTGCTCGTTCCTATAGATGAATTCGTCGATGACCAGCTCTTTGTTGATAATTTTATACAGCACATATCCTTCCGGTTCACCCAGCTCCGAATAAAATACGCCAAGATGCACAGCATCATCCAGCACGCTATCCCTCCACCAATCCGTACTGCGGTTCAGTGTACCATTGTAACGGACGGCAAATTGGTCATAGAGCTGCTGCAATATCGCCAGATCTGCGTTTGCAGCGTTTCCCCGCTTCACAGTGCCTTTAATCTCAGTCTTGTGCGGGAAATTCCTCACAGGAATGGTGTATTGCTTATATTCGCAGTAAACCTCCCAGCCAAATTTGCGGTAGAACGGAATCAGGAACGGATGCAACAGGGACAGCATATGGCCCGCATCATTCATCGTCTGCAGCGCATGAGTCAACAGCTGAGCCACATATCCCTGCCGGCGGTTCTCCGGCCAAGTCGCTACCCCGGCAATTCCGCCCATAGATACCGGTTTGCCTTGAATGTTCACCTGCAGCGGAAGCAGCGTCAGCTTGGCCCCAATTCCTTCCCCGTCAAACAGTCCCCATACCTGTTCCGGCTTGAAATTCTCTCTGGCCCGCTCCCGGTCCTCTCCAGACACCTTATACTGAAAAGCATATTCAGATAAGCTTAGGCTATCTTCAAATTCCTCTGCACGCAGTTGTCTTATTTCCATTCTGCTCACCCCGTTAGTAGATTGAGATTTTAGACAGCAAGAGTACAATATTTGCTTCAATAGTGAGTATAACAAGCCTTCCCCTAAGATGCTAACCGGGTGGCCGAAATATCTTATACCCACAACTTATCCACAGCTTCTGCACAGCAAAATAAAAAACCGGGAAGACCCTCTCCCCGGCAAAAAATAGTTATCCACGATTTGTCTATGACTATCCACATTATTCACTTTTTATCCACAAAAACGGTGTATTACTTAGGTTTTCTCTTGACTCATCCACATAAATATGCCTCACCAGGGAATCATCCACATCTAGTAACATTGCTGAAATCATATCCACATGTGCGTAATTTTTCTGCATTTCCTGAAATCTATCCACAGCTTTTCCACAGGCTCACTTCCACGCAAAAAAGCCACTGTCGATTACTCAACAGTGGTGTATTTCTGCTTGGCGGCGTCCTACTCTCCCAGGACCCTTCGGTCCAAGTACCATCGGCGCTGGAGGGCTTAAC
>NZ_JAIEUI010000002.1:286326-581999 GCF_022234545.1 Paenibacillus piscarius | reverse complement strand
GCTACCTCGATTTTTTCGGATAAGCAGGGGTTGGCTTTTTTAGCAGTTCACGCAGAATCTCAATCTCTAACTCCTTTTCGCCGAGTATCTTCACAGCCTTCTCGTATTTCTGCTCGACGTCCAGCAGGCGCTTCATTTCCTCCACCTGATCTTGGGGATACGGATGATCTTGTTCCCCATGGGCTTCCCGGTAATCTCTCACCCATTGATTCACCGTCGACGGGGTCACCCCATACTTCCGGGCAACCACCGCTGCCTTAATGCCCGACAACACCTCTTGCGCTGCCTTCTCTCTTGTTCCCGTTAAGTGTCCCATACCGTTCATCCTCCTCCTATATCTAGTCTACATTTTTGTGGGGGAGGACTCCAACTTCTTTAGGGGGCTGTGGAGACAATGGGACTGGCGGCAACGTGTGAGCCAAATGTAGTCGGAAAACCGATCACAATCGGACCGTGGGCGGCGCGTGAGCCCAATGTAATCGGAAAACCGACCACAATCGGACCGTAGGCAACGAGTGAGCTAAATGTAATCGGAAAACCGATCACAATGGGACCGTGGGCTGCATGTGAGCCAAATGTAATCGGAAAACCGATCACAATCAGCAATGAGCAGGACGCGCCACGCCTGCGCCGAATTAACGGGCATAAAGTACCAGCATCGGTCACTCATTAAAGTAACTTTGTTCTTCAGCGTTTGTACGACTTAACGATTACACCATCTTTCTTAGCGATTAAATAGGTTGCAATAGGAACCACTTGATCGTCAAGAAAGGTGATTTTATAGCAAGCGACTGGATCTCCATTTTTTTCACTGAAGGAATATCCTTCATTGGTCTCCATGGAGTAATTGCTGAAGGTTTCTTCGTAGTTGGCCTGGAACTCTGCCAATGCGATTTCATTTGCCTTGTCCATGGTGATCTTGCTTGAGCATCCTGATAGTAGCAGACAAGATATAATGAATGCTTGTACGATAAGCCTCATGATCACCTGTTCTCCACCAAATAATCCACCGCCGCTTGCTCAATAGCCAGCCCGGCGCTGTAACGCTCCAGATACACGTTAAATCCTTCTACATCGGCGCGGTCAGGAGACACTTCCTCCCCTTCGGCATCAGGGAACACCTTAGTGCTCAGGTAATCTGCCAGTCTCTCAGCCGGCTCCTTATGCAGCATATAAGCAGCCAGCAGGGCGATTCCCCATGCGCCGCCTTCCCCGGCATTGGACATGACCGATACGGGAACGTTCAGCGCAGCGGCACAGATCCGCTGGCCGATCTGCGGGGTGCGGAACAGTCCGCCATGTGCCGTAAGCTGTTGGAACGTGACTTGCTCTTGCTGTGTGAGGATATCCATCCCGAGCCGCAGCGCAGCGAAGGCGCTGAACAGATGGACCCGCATGAAGTTGGCCAGCGTGAAGCGGCTCTGCGGTGACCGCACGAACAGCGGGCGGCCCTGGGCCAGCCCGGTGATGTTCTCGCCCGAATAGTAGCCGTAGCTCAGCAAGCCGCCGCCATCTGCGTCCCCCTCCAGCGCCTGGCCCAACAGAACGCTGAATAACTGGTCCGTATCCGGCTTCTGTCCCATAGCCTCATAGAATTCGCGGAACAAGCCGACCCAGGCATTCAGATCGCCGGAGCAGTTATTCGCCAGCACCATTGCGACAGGGCTGCCCTCCGGCGTAGCCACGATGTCGATTTCAGGGTAGACGGCGGACACATTCTTTTCGAGTACGAACATGGCAAAAATCGAGGTTCCCACAGATAGATTACCCGTGCGTCTCCTGACACTGTTTGTCGCCACCATGCCGGTCCCGGCATCGCCTTCGGGCGGACACAAGGGAATGCCCGCCTGTAAACTGCCTGACGGGTCCAACAACCGGGCCCCCGCCTCATGGAGACTGCCTGCGTGTTCCCCGGCCGTGTACACCTGGGGCAGAATCTCTTGCAGCGTCCACGGGTAGCCTCTGCCTTCCAGCAAGCGTTCAAACTGCTGCACCATATCCGCATCGTACTGCTTCGCCGTTTCATCCACAGGGAACATCCCCGAGGCGTCACCGATGCCCAGCGCCTTATTCCCGGTCAGCAGCCAGTGAACGTAGCCCGACAGGGTGGTTAGATACCGTATGCTGCCCACATGCGCCTCATTGTTCAGAATGGCCTGATACAGGTGGGCGATGCTCCAGCGTTCAGGGATTTTGAATTGAAAGACGCTAGTCAGCTCCGCTGCGGCTTCAGCGGTTGTGGCATTGCGCCAGGTACGGAAGGGAACCAGCAGCTCCCCGTCCTGGTCCAGTACAATATAGCCCTGCATCATGGCCGAGCAGCCGATGGAGCCGATTCTTTGCAGCGTTACCCCATAACGCTCCTGAACCTCAAGCTTCAACTGCCGATAGGCCGTCTGCACGCCCTGAATCATTTCCTTAAGATTGTAAGTCCAGTATCCCCCGATCAATTGATTCTCCCATTCATAGGTACCGGATGCGATTACCTGGTAATCCCGGCCGATCAGCACCGCTTTGATCCGGGTGGACCCCAGCTCAATGCCCAGCGAGGTCTCTCCCCGTTCAACCGCCTCTTTCACCGCAGAATTCCCCATTTCAGCACTCCTCACTCCCATATGTAGTTGAACCGAATATAGCATAGCAGGCTGAAATCATACAACTCTTCCAATCCCACCCAGCAAATATTCGCCCCGAATTAGGCCGGTTTGACCCGAATATACTGTTGCAAATCTGCGAATTCCGCGTGCTGAGAAATATATTAAAATTTTTTTTCGCCAGATTCCTAACGCTACACCATCCCCTTCACGGATTTGCACAATTTGCAGCATGGCGAAGGGGGCCTTCAATATATCTGGATAACGCCCAAGCCGAGCCTCATGAAATAGTGTGGATATTTTGCGACACTTGCCCGGCTTCAGGTTGGGGAAATTCCGGTGTGCGACAGCGGGGCGATAGGGGCAGGCTTGTGAATTTTTATCGAACATTACGGCATGAATTTCAGGCCGTCCAGCGGAGCCAGTCGCAAATTTACCACACTTAAAAACCTTGATTTTAAGCCATTTCCGCCCTATTGACCGGTCCAATATTCTGTAATACGATGACATTGCGAAATATTTCACAAACAAAGCAAGGCACCGCAGAGTCAGCAAGAAGCACCACAGAACAGCAATCAAGAAGCACCACAGCGCAGCAATAATAAGAGACATGAAGAAGGATGAGAGAGACACGCAGAAGGCTATTATTTTTTTAACACCTGTAGTGAAAATATTCACATAAAGAGGAGCAGATGAAATGAGCAAAGTAATTTCAGCCGCCAAAGCAGCGGAACTCATCAAGGACGGGGACACAGTAGCAGCAAGCGGATTTGGATTATCCTGCTGGGCAGAGGAGATGGGGATTGCAATTGAGGAGCGCTTCGTGCAGACCGGACAGCCGAGGAATCTGACCGTGATGCACGCCAGTGCTGTCGGCAACCGCCGCGACAAGGGCATGAGCCACCTGGGCCATGAAGGCCTCATCAAACGCTGGATCGGCGGGATCGCCATTGCATCCCCGGGGATGGCCAAGCTGATCGAAGAGGACAAATGCGAGGCCTACAACCTGCCTCAGGGGGTAATCACCCAGCTCTACCGCGAGATTGCCGCCAAGCGTCCGGGCGTAATTACCAAGGTGGGGATGGAGACGTTCGTTGACCCGCGTGTAGAGGGCGGCAAGATGTCCCCGTCCACGAAGGAAGACATTGTGAAGGTGATCGAGCTGGAAGGCGAGGAATGGCTGCTCTACAAATCGTTCCCGATTCAGATCGGCCTGATCCGCGGCACCGTGGCAGACGAGAACGGCAACCTCACCCTGGAAAAAGAAGGCCTGCACATGGAGGTCCTGCCGATCGCCCAGGCGGTCCGCAACTCCGGCGGTATCGTGATTGCCCAGGTCGAGACGGTAGCGAAGAACGGCACGCTGAATCCGAAGGATGTGAAGGTTCCGGGGATTCTCGTGGATTACATCGTGGTGTCCACACCGGAGAATCATTACCAGACCGAGAATACGCAGTATAATCCTGCGTTCTCCGGCCATGTCAAAGTGCCGGTGGAGTCGATTGAAATCCTGCCGCTCGACGAGCGCAAAATCATCTCCCGCCGCACCGCCGTTGAGCTTCAGCCAAGCACGATCCTCAACTTAGGTGTAGGCATTCCGGTCAATGTGGCGAACATCGCCGCCGAAGAGGGCGTAAGCGACCAGCTGATTCTGACGACTGAGGCTGGCTCGATTGGCGGCGTTCCCGCCGGGCTTAAGGACTTCGGCCATGCGTACAACTCCGAGGCGATTGTCGATCATGATGCCCAGTTTGACTTCTATGACGGCGGCGGCATTGACCTGTCGGTACTTGGGCTGGCGCAGACCGACGAGTACGGGAACGTCAACGTCAGCAAATTCGGCACCCGGGTAGCGGGCTGCGGCGGGTTCATCAATATCTCGCAGGCGGCGAAGAAGCTGGTGTTCGCGGGCACTTTTACAGCGGGCGGGTTACAGATCA
Organism: Paenibacillus piscarius; assembly: GCF_022234545.1. Lineage (GTDB taxonomy): Bacteria > Bacillota > Bacilli > Paenibacillales > Paenibacillaceae > Paenibacillus_AQ > Paenibacillus_AQ piscarius. Next base: position 577,465 of record NZ_JAIEUI010000002.1, on the reverse strand, counting down.
AGGTGGAGAACGGCAAGCTGCACATCATTCAAGAAGGTAAGGCCAAGAAATTCATCCGAAAGGTTCAGCAGATTACATTTAGCGGCTCGTATGCCGCCAAGGTGGAGCAGCCGGTGGTGTATGTAACGGAACGTGCAGTCTTTGAACTGCTGAACGGTAAAGTGACCCTGACCGAAATCGCGCCGGGCATCGACCTCCAGACAGAGGTTCTGGATCAGATGGAATTCATGCCGGTCATCTCGCCTGACCTGAAGGTGATGGACCCGGCCATGTTCCAGGAGAACTGGGGCAAGCTGAAGTCGATCATTGCTGAGAAGAACCAGGTGCTGCAGGAAGTTTTAGTATAGCAAGTGATATTCCTAAACCCTATCAGAAAAGAGATGAGATTATGAACGTACAGTTGAACCGCTGGAGGATACTCATTGCCTCAACCATTATTAACATCTGTGTAGGCGCAATTTACGCATTCAGTATTTTTGCCCTGCCGCTGACCAAGGTATTCGATGTGACGATGCCGGATATTATGATGGCTTTTACCATTAATGCAGCGATTTCTCCGATTCCGATGATTCTGGGCGGCAAGCTGGTGGATAAAGGCGGGGCCAAGAAGGCGGTCTTCATCGGCGGGGCCATGTTCGGCCTCGGATTCATCCTCTCGGGGCTGGCTACCGCTCCTTGGATGCTGTATATCACCTACGGTGTAATCACGGGGATCGGCCAGGGGATTGTGTATTCCTCGACGATCGGCAACAGCGTGAAGCTTTTTCCGGATAAAAGAGGGCTAGCAGCAGGGATCGTTACAGCCGGATATGGCGGGGGCACCATCGTAATCGCTCCTATCGCCAATGCGCTGATCAGCAGTAATGGTGTACAATCTGCATTAATCACACTCGGCGTTGCGTTCCTGGTTATTGTTCTTGGTCTGGGCCTGCTGGTGAAGCCCGCTCCTGCCGGTTATGCTCCTGAGGGCTGGACGCCTCCGGCTGCCGCAGCCGCGAGGGGCGGAGTCAATATCCCATGGAATGAGATGATCAAGAAGCCTTTGTTCTATGTGATTGCGTGCCTGTTCCTGATCGGCGCCCTGTCTGGTATGATGGTAACCGCAAATGCCTCTGTCATCGGGCAAAAAATGTTCGGCTTAACTGCCGCAGCCGCCGCTCTTTACGTCAGTCTCTACTCGCTGAGCAACTGTCTCGGCCGTGTGTTCTGGGGTGCGGTATCCGATAGAATCGGCCGCGTAAAATGCCTGCTGATGATCTATCTCGTTATTTCGGCGATGATGCTTACGATTGCTCTAACGTCTTCCGTAGCCGGATTTGCCGTAGCGATTGCCGGGATCGGCCTCTGCTTCGGCGGAACGATGGGCATCTTCCCGTCCATTGTCGGTGAGAAGTTCGGGATGAAATATTACGGCGTGAACTACGGCGTCACCTTCATCGGCTACTCGGGAGCGGCCTTCTTCGGACCGAGAATCGCCGGCAGTGTGGCGGCAGCCAATGACGGCAACTTCACGAATGCCTTCTATATCGCACTGGTCATCTCCCTGGTCGGCTTCGCCTTGACCTTCGTCTATAAGGCCATGGAGAAGCAGAAGCCCGAACCGGAAGTGGCGAAGGCTGCTTAGGGAGTGCCGGAAGTCCAAATGTTCACCGCAGCGACGGATATGCTTCAAGATCAAATCTACAATAATAATACAAATTCATATAACACATGGAGGTACATGACAATGTCGATTACACAACTATTAGGAATCAAATATCCGATTTTCCAGGGCGGTATGGCTCAGATTGCGGTCTCTCCTCTGGTAGGCGCAGTGTCCAACGCAGGCGGGCTGGGGATTATCGGCTCCGGCGGCTTCACCGCTGACCGTCTCCGTGACGAGATCCGCAAGGCCAAAGCGAGCACCGACAAGCCGTTTGCCGTCAATCTGATGCTGATGATGAACAATATCCCTGAGCTGATCCAGGTTATTATTGAAGAAGGCGTGAAGATCGTAACTACAGGCGCAGGCACACCTGCCCCATATATGCCGGTTCTGAAGGAGCATGGCATCATCGTGATTCCGGTCGTCCCTTCGGTCAAAATCGCCAAGAAAATGGAAGCCCTCGGCGTAGATGCAATCGTGGCTGAAGGAACTGAAGCGGGCGGACATGTGGGCGAGACGACCACGATGGCTCTGCTGCCGCAGGTTGCCAGTGCCGTATCCATTCCGGTCATTGGGGCCGGCGGGATTGCCGATGGACGCGGGATTGCCGCTGCTTTTGCCTTGGGAGCCCAGGGTGTGCAGGTTGGTACCCGGTTCCTGGCTACTGTGGAATGCCCGACGCATGAGAATTTCAAGCTGGCAGTTGTGAATGCCGATGATACCAGCACCACCGTAACCGGCCGCAGCCTGGGCGGACCTGTAAGAAGCATCAAGAACAGCATGATCGCCGAGTACCTCAGACTGGAGGATGCGAAGGCTTCGCGTGAAGAGCTGGAGAGCTTAAGCCTGGGTTCCCTGCGCAGAGCTGTGTTCGAGGGAGATACTGATACCGGTTCCGTCATGGCCGGCCAGATCTGCGGCATGGTCAACAAGATTACCACTGTGGAAGAGATGATCACCACCATGTTCGCTGAAGCACAAGAGGTTATGGAGAAGATGAGCAAAGTATCCTTTAATTCCGTGGTTCATGCCTGATTAAAGTTTGCGCTGCATCAGCCAAATGGTATCATTGATCTAATGATGCTGTTTGGCTTTTTGTCTGACCGGAATGTAAGCGATTAATATCATGGATTGGGACTGATGAATGTGACCAAAAAAAACAAAAACACAGGTAAACCCGCGCTCGACGAATTCGTAGAAGAATATCCTTCGACCCTGTTTGTCACCGACCAGAACGGGAATATCTTAATCTCCAATGAATTCACCGCGCTCACCATCGGCATTCATCTGGAAGAGTTGCTTAAGGCCAACGTTCAGGACCTGGTGAAGGCAGGCTATTACAGCCATTCCATCACGATGGAGGCCATTGCGACGAAGCAGAAGGTCTCGAGAACCGTCAATACCTCCAGAGGCTTCCATGTGTTCTCGTCGGCGATTCCTATTCTGGATAAGGACGGGGAGGTACAGCTGGTCGTCACCACCTCCAATGAATTCAGCCAGGAGCATAACTATTATGAAGCGAATGTGCCGGTCGCCCAGCAGATCAACAAGCAGCTCGGCAAGGCGGCAGCAGAGAAGAACGAAGGGCTGGTCGCCGAGAGTCTGGCGATGAAGCAGATTATCAAGGTCTGCAACCAGATTGCTTCTTACGACAGCAAGGTGCTGATCTACGGCGAATCCGGGACGGGTAAAGAGGTCATTGCCAAGTATATTCATCTCAAAAGCGAAAAATGGAAGGGCCCCTTCATTGCCATTAACTGTGCCGCGATTGCTCCGGCCTTGTTCGAATATGAGCTGTTCGGCTACGAGAAGGGTGTCCTTGAAGGGCAGACAGAGGTCAAGGCGGGCATGATTGAGATCGCGAACGGCGGGGTGCTTTTTCTGGATGAGATTGCAGATTTGCCGATGGAGATGCAGGCCAAGCTATTGCGGGTGCTGGAGAATAATGAAGTGCGGCGGGTAGGCGGCCTGACGAATATCCCGGTCAACTGCCGGGTGATCTCTGCGACGAACCGAGATTTATGGAGTCTGGTCAAAAAAGGGCTGTTCCGCGAGGATCTGTATTACCGGATCAACGTCATTCCGATTCATATTCCGCCGCTGCGCAACCGGAAGCTCGACCTGGTGGGGCTGATCTCCAGCTTCATCGCCAGCTTCAATCAGATGTACGGCAAGAAGTATGTGCTCAGCGCCGAGGAGTTCAACCATATGCTGAACCAGCCCTGGCACGGGAATGTCAGAGAGCTGCGGAATTACATCGAGCGGCTGGTGGTGACTGAGCATGTGGGTCAGAGTCCGCAGGAGGAGGAGCAGATCGGCGACTGGTTCTCACTCGACCATTTTATCGAGAAGAATAAGCACCAGCTCTCCACCCTGAAGGATTTCACTGCTGTAGCAGAGGGCCATTATATCAAAAAAGTGCTCCAGGATTGCGCCGGGAACGGGACGGAGGCGGCTAAGCGCCTGAACGTAGACCGGTCGGTGATCTACCGGAAGCTGAAGAAGATGGAAGAAGTACTGGGGAATTAAGTGAACCAATTTCCAGGATCAGGCGTATTAACTACTATGCCTATTAATCTATGGAAATGGAGTGAAGTGAATGAATTTGTCATTGTTACGTAACCGCTCTGCCTTGTGGACGAAGACCGTGTTATCCGCTGCATTGGTTCTGACATTGACGGCTCCGGCTGTCCAGGCCGCCACCGTGCCCCCTGCTTCCCCGGCCGCTCCGGCCGCTGCCGCTGTTACGGGCAAGCCGCTGACCGCCGAGAATGTCGATGCCTTCCTTAAGCCGTTCTTCAGCTCGAAGGATGTGCAGGCCCAGCTTGCCGGTGCTGTTGTCGTAGTCGTTAAGGACGGGAAGACAATTGTTAAGGAAGGCTTCGGATACGCAGATAAGGCTGCCAAAAGCAAGGTTGACCCTGACAAGACCGTCTTCCGTATGGCCTCCGTCTCCAAAACCTTCAATGCCGTTGCCGCTATGCAGCTCGTGGAGCAGGGCAAGCTTGATCTGAAGGCGGATTTTCAAACCTATACCGGCAAAATGAACTTCGATAATCCCTTCGGTGTTCCGGTAACGGTTGCGGATCTGCTGACTCACACGACCGGCTTCCGTATCCAGGACCCGCTGCCGGAGGATATCAACCAGGATTTTACCACCAAGGTGTCGATTGAGGATTATGTGGTGAAGCATATGCCGCCGGTGGTGCGCAAGCCGGGCACCTCTTACATGTATGACAACTTCGCTTCGATGCTGCTCGGTCTGGTGGTGGAGAAGGCCAGCGGGATGCCTTATGAGGATTATATGCAGCAGCATGTCTTCGCTCCGCTGAAGATGGATTCAAGCGGCTTCCTGCTGGAAGGCAAGCTGAAGGACAACCTGGCTACGGCTTATGACGCAACCGGTAAGGCTGTGGATCTGTACACTTTGACGCCAACCGTGATGCCTCAAGGCGGTATGCTGTCTACTGGCGATGATATTGCCAAGTTCATGACTGCTTTTCTGGATGGAGGAGCAGCGGGTACGAACCGCATTCTGAAGACGGATACGGTACAATCGATGGAGGAATACCGTTCTTCGATTCATCCGCTGCTGCCGAATACCACTTACGGCTTTGAAGCGGCATTCCAGCTTCCCGGCGCGGGCAGCAATCCTAAGATTATCACCAAGGCCGGTGATTTGATCGGCTTCAGCACTTATATGTTCCTGATCCCAGAGCAGAACACCGGGGTGTTCATTGCCTATAATCAGCAGAGTGCACTGCGGGAGCTGTTCTATCCGGCTTTTATCCAGACGTTCTTCCCGCAATATACCGCACCGGTGAAGCAGGATGCCTACAAGCCGATGAGCGCTGAAGCGCTGAAGGCCTTCACCGGCTACTATGCGGATCTGCGTTTGAAGAGTATGGTGTCTACAGTCTCCGTGCAGAATGGTGCGCTAATGATTAATGATGCTCTACTGGGGGCCCGCAAGCTGATCCAGATAGACGATAATTTGTTCACGGATGAGCTGACCGGCAAACTAACGGGCTTCGCCCTGACAGCGGACGGTCAAAGCGCCTATATGAAGGAGCCGTACCTTAATCCATTCGGCTACGCCCAGAGAGGGCCGGACGGCGTGGGTTACGCTGATGTTCCCGCAGGCCATCCGTATGCAGCTCCGGTGAAGATGCTTCAGTCGCTGGGGTACCTGCCGAATGATGCATCGCTGAGCTTCCAGCCTGACTCGGGCATTACGCGCGCCCAGTATGTGCGGCTGATGATGGAGAGCAGCGGGCTCAAGGGAAGTACGACTGAGAAGCTGGCCTTCCCGGATCTGCAGGGCCATCCCGATGCTGCTTACATCCAGCAGGCTGTTGAGCTGGGAATGATTGAAGGAACGGCCAGCGGAGAATTCCAGCCGGACCGGGTGATTACCCGCCAGGAGGCCGCGGTCTTAATATGGAGAGCATACAATAAGCAATACCCGGATAAGCTGTTCGAGAAGGTCAAGCTGTCCGGCACTACGGACAAATGGGCCGTTCCGGCCGTGAAGATGGCCGTGGCTCTGGGTCTGTACGGACCGGACTTCAAGCCCGATGCCAAGGGCGCTGTGGACTACAAGTCCAAAGCCGCGCTGAGCAAGAAGGAGAACGCCGCCATCCTGTATGCGCTGTTCACGAACCCGATCAGCCAGATCGTAACCAAGCTGTCGCAAGCTGATGGCGGGAAGTAAGGTTACAGGTAGTTGATGGGAAGCTGTCCCGATGGGAAGCTTCTATTATAAGGGGAACAGGACCGGCCTTGGGCCGGTCCTGTTTCGTTTCTGGCGCTCTGATGTTGCGGGAAGCGGGCGCAGGGCGGGGATGAGGTGCATTAATACACTTGAATTCTGCGAAAGTAGGCTGGACGGGCGAATGAGGTGCATTAATACACTTGAATTCCGCAAAAGTGGACTGGATGAGCGAATGAGGTGTATTAATACACTTGAATTTCGTAAAAGTTGGCTGGATGGGCGAATGAGGTGTATAAATACACTTGAATTCCGTAAAAGTTGGCTTAGTGCGGGAATGAAGTGTATTAATGCCCTTGAATCCACCGGCCAACTTACAGATGTGCCGACTCAGCGCCCAGGCCCTCCAGCCATGCGGCCAGTTTTGTGGCCTGGCTGCGCCTTGCCGCGTCCAGGGGAGTGAGGCCGTCCCATGGGGAGGGCCAGCTTAGCTCGGCTCCCCGGCCGAGCAGGAATTCAGCGGCGGCGCGTTGTCCGCCGTGGCAGGCACACCAGAACGCGACGTTTACCTCGTCCGGTGCTGCTGAAGCAGAGCTTGTGCCCCAAGGGTAGCGGCGCGGTAGCGGATGTCCGGCGAAGTGTGCCTCCAGCGCATCAAGCAGCCCGAGCGCCGCCGCGTGCCATACTGCAGGCTGTGCACCCCGCTCCACCAGCCGCTGCGCCGCCCGCCACTGCGCGAATGCCACAGCATCGTCCAGCGGGGTACCGCCGGCGATGACGGCGCCCGGGGCCTCGATGTCAGCGCCAGCATCGAGCAGCAGGTTCAGCACCTCCACGTCATCACTGCTTGCTGCCCAGTGCAGTGCCGTCTCGCGGTGCGGACCGCTGAACTGCGCGTTCACTTCCGCTCCTGCTTCAATCAGCGCAGTAACTACCGCTGCATTATTGGGATAATGCCCCGGCCAGTCCGTGGCAATATGCAGCAGCGTGCGCGACATCCCGCGATCAGAGCCGCCGCCAGTGTTCCCGCCGCTTGCGCTTTCCCCATCATCGCCGCCACTATCCCCGTTGCCACCGCCTTCGTTACTTGCCCGCCCCTCTTCAGCCCCAACAATCCGGGCTGTGGCCAATCCCGGGTTTCCGGCCAGCAGCTGTGTCAATCCCGGCACATCGCCGGTACGAATCGCCTGTACCACAGACTTCGCCAGCGGATCGTCAATAGTCAGCCACATGATCTCTTCATCGCTCATCGTAAAACTCCCTCCGTTCATCCGCTATCACCCCAGTCCCGGTCCTCCTGCCAACAATCTGCGGGGATTAGCTATGACAAGTCCGATGTTACAGCGATGCAGCCTAGCAGCAAGAAGTATGCTATCAGACTGCACCGCTGTACATGGCTATAGTATATCCTTTCTCTATTCCACCTTCAAACTCGCCAATTTCCTCCTACTGGAACTGAAGTGCTGGGTATTCTTGCGTCTCCGCCACCTCTACATCTCTCCAGCCGTTACGGCTCCTCACTAACCCCCGGCCCACTCTCCACCCCGGTACTCACCGCATCGGTGAAGGTATCCGTGGTATGGAAGTAATAGGAGTGCTGGCCCGGGGGCAGCTTGGTGGTGTATTGATAGATTCGGCCATCCGCATAGTTATTGTCACTTGGATTGGCAGGCTGCATGGTGCGGACGACGCCGTCCAGAATCAGCTCCATGGCAAAAGGTGCCTGATTGTCCGCATCAGTATAAGTGACTGTGAAGGTATAGTCCGTCTGTGTGGTGCCGGTAGTGTGATTTACACCGCCAGCGGTCAGGGTAGGTGCGCTTCCGCTGACCTTATTGGTCGCTTTAATCTCGTCAACTAGCATTTGTCCTGGCGTGACGCTGTTCTGTTTCAGCCAGATGGACATCTTCACTGCCTTCTTATCTATAGCCGGGGTCAGGGCATTCAGATCAAATTGCAGATCATTCCAACTCGCAGGAACTGCTACCCAGCCTCCGGTCAGATTATAGGTCCGCTTGCCGTCATTGATTTCAATCCGTGTCCGCAGATCAGGCGAGGCCGGATTCTTCAGGCTGATGTTCAAATATTGATAGCCGCTGAGATCGACGACATCATTCCAGGGCTGGAACTTCGCCGCAGAGTTCACACTGGCCGGGGTCTGGCTGAACTGGCCGGCGGTACGCCCGTCTGCGGTGACCTTGGCGAACGTTCCTGTGCCGCCGTTCTGGTTATACCAGTTGACCCAGGTGGTATTGGCCGCTGAACCTCCCCAGAAGCCGCCGCCTCCGAAATCATCATAGAGCAGCGGAGTGGAAGGGTCCGGCAGTGCCGGAGCTACGGTGTAATGTGTGGAGCTGTAGGTGTACCCGCCGGATGGGTCTTTGGCGCGGACATCGATTCTTTTATTCGTATAAGGCAAGGCTTGACTCTCATCTATGACTGCAGTGTAGACGGCACCGCTCACCGTGGAATACACGTTACCGGAGACCGTCATCGGCTGATAAGGCAAGCCAGTTGCCGCATATTCCACCTGACTCAACTCCTCGCCCGCACGCGCGAATACCGTTACATTGCCCCGCACCCAATCCCCAATCACAGGCGAGAGGACCGGCAGGGCCGGCGGCACCGCGGCAACATCTGCACCCGTCCCCGGAGTAGCGCTCAAGCCCATAACGGTGTAGAGCAATCCGGCCTGAATGCTGATGCTGAACTCGTTATACCGCCACTGGTTCGTATCATCCAGGTAGAGCGAGCGGTCCTGATACCACGGGCTGACGCTGCTCTTGTTCTTGGGGTCCTTCATATTAGGTCCGCTGACCATCGCTCCCGGAAGAATAATCCCGGTATCTCCCGGCGTATTGGATTCCTCATTGTAACGGGTATGCGGGAACATCACATGACGGGTGCCGATGCCGGAGACCCAGCTGATATTCCACGGATTCTCCCCGAACAGCCAGTACATCCCCTTCAGCACCCCTTGCAGCGCAGCCGGATCACCGAACAATTCATAGTACCGCAGCAGATCACCGAGGTAAGAGGCATGGGGCTCGTTCACCCCGAAGTTTTTGAACTGGTTCAGCACCCCGTACGGGGTATCATCGGCCATGGAGAGGAAGTAATCCGCCTGCCCCTTGAGCAGGCTATGAATATGCGATTGTGTGGCAGCATCGGCAACCGGATAGAATTCAGCCATGGACATCGGACTCATATCCCAGTAGTTGGTGGAGGAGATGTCGCCTAGAGTCAGCGCGTTAATGGTAGCGGTAGCAGCATTCTTGTATTTGGCTTCGCCGGTCAGCAGGTAGAGCTCCACATCCGCCAGCAGCTTGGAATTGGGAATGCCCCCTCTGGTGGAATAAGAGCCGATCGGACCGTCAGGATGGGCAACCACATATTCATAAAAGACTACTGCCGCACTCTCACATTGTTCCGCGAATTCCGTAAGCTCCGCGATCTGAGCGGACGGGATGTCCCCTTCGTCAATCGCTGTGCGGATCGCCCGTGCGGTGGCGGCGAGTGTACCTGCCGACTTGGCCGAGCCGCCGACACTCAGGTCCGTCAGCTTGCGGTCGTCGGCGGTGCCGGAGATATTGTCGGTGGATTTCTCAGGATGGACGAATGAAGCGTTGTTGCGGAGATTGTACATCTCCCCGCCGAGCTGATCCGCGAACTTAATCAGGTATTCACTGCCGAAGACGGCTTCGTCCACCAGGTCAGGAATCCCGTTGCTGTCGTTATCGTATTTTACACTGTCATGGTCAGCATAACGGATATAGGCCAGGGCAATCTCCGCGCCGACCCACTGGTTGCCGCCGTATTTGCCGTAATCTCCGGCGTCGTACCAGCTGCCGGTCAGATCATAATGGGTCAGGCCGTCCGCAGACTGCGCATCATCCAGATGGCCGGCCCCGTGGTAGAGCTTAGCCGAAGGGGCTACACTGCTGTACCCCGCAGGATAAGCATCGCTGGTCGCGACCGAGGCGCGCAGCAGCCGGTAGAAGGCGGTCATTTCATCCTTGTATTGATCCCACAGGTTCGGAGCGATCTCAAAAGGATAAGAATACACCTGATTGCTCCGCACTCTATAGTTGCTCCCGGAATCCGTGAGCGGGGTGAAGCCGATCGAGTACACATGCTTGTTCCAGTGCAGACCCTCATAGGTCATCGTGCCGGAGTAGACTACGTTAGTTCCGTCCAGTATTTCATAAGTAGCATCTGTGACTGTGGTGTCTGAGATGAATTTGGCATTCTTGATATCACCCGCGCTGTAACCGGCCTGGCTCACAGCAATATCAAACACGGAGGAGGCTTGAACAACGTTCAGCGTCTGGACACTGGTGGTGACTTCATCGGAGGTCGTATCGGTGGTGCGGAAATAGTAGGTATGGGTGCCTGCCGGGAGCTTCGTCAGGAAGCTGTATTTTTTGCCGTCCGTATAGGTTACATCTGCAGGGTCGGATTCACGCATGGCATAGGCGGTATCATCGATAATGACCTGTACAGCGAAGGGAGCTTCATTATCTGCATCGGTATAGACGGCTTCAAAGGAGAAATCCGTATTCTGGTTGTAGCTGCCATCCGTATTGGCGGTCATGCCTGCCGGGCTTAACTGGGGGGCGCTGCCGCTTGCGGCTGTAGTGAACGTGATGTCGTCTACCCACATTTCCCCGTAGGTGCCGCCCGCCTGTCTGAGCCAAAGCTCCAGCTTGACCTTTTTCTTCTGAATCTTAGGGGAGAGGGCATCCAGGTCAAACTGCAGGCTGGTCCAGGCCGCTGTGGCAGGCACATATCCTCCGGTCAGATTGTAATTGGTAATGCCGTCGCTAATGACTACCCGGACAAGAGACTGGGCATAGCCGCCATTATTCAGGGACAGGTTCATATAGCGGTAGCCGGAGAGGTCGAAGGTCTCGTTCATCGGCTGAAACTTGGCCCAGGAAGAGGCAGAGGCCGGGGTCTGTGTGAACTTGCCGATCGTACGGGTGCCGTCCGTAGTCTTGGTGAAGGTTCCGCTGCCGCCGCTCTGATTGAACCAGTTCGTCCAGTTCTGCTTGAACAGTCCGCCGCTGGCGAAGTCATCGTACAGGAGCGGGTGTGCAGGGCCGGGCAAGGGGGCAACCGCAGCAGCGGCTGGCCGGGGGGACAGAGCAACCGTACATAGAATTAACAATAGGCTGAGGCTTACAGACAATACTTTTTTAAGGCTCGTGGTGAATGGGCTTCCTGTGAACATGGTAGAACCTCCTCATGATAGAATATCGTTCATCCGGCTCTCCTTTCTTTTATATGAAAACGCTTGCAAAAGTAGCATAAAAGAGTTACCATCACTAATCGATGATGAATTACCGGAAATCTGTGATCTATAATAGGGCTGTAACGGCTTACTGTCCTTGAATGGGCAGGTTACGAAGCTTCCGGCTGCAAGGATTCCTGATATAGATCACATAATAAATGAAATAGATCATCTACGGTGAATTATAGCGAGTGTAAGGTGAAATCAGGCGTGAGCATGCATAAGTGTGTGAATGGAGCAGCGAAGGGGGAACGGCATGTATAAAATTCTGGTGGTGGATGATGAGCCGAGAGTGAGCGCGGGGATTAGGAATTTCCTGTTATCCTCGGATATGAACATTACAGCGGTGGAGACCGCAGTCAACGGGTTTGAAGCGATCGATTATTTGCGGATGGATCAGTTCGATCTGGTGCTGACCGACATCCAGATGGGCCGGATGAGCGGCATCGAACTCATGGAGAACATCTATATGGAGCAGTGGAATGTTCCGGTGATTGTGATTTCGGCCCATGAGAAATTTGATTTTGCCAAAAAATCGCTCCGGCTCGGGGCCAGGGACTACCTGGTGAAGCCGGTAGAGCGGACCGAACTGCTCCGGGTGGTCCGCAAAGCGTTAACCCGGAAGGAGCTGCCGGACACCCGTCCGCAGCCGGAGCCTGCTTCCATCCGCAGGCAAGAGCGGCGTGATGAATGGCTGATGGAGCTGGTGACCGAGCGGAATCTGACGCCGCAGGATATGGAGCAGATTACCGGTGAGCTGGGGGGCCTGCTGCACGGTCCTTTTTACGGAGTGATCTCCATCCGCATCGATTACAGCCGGGCCGGCTTCAGCCGCCAGCAGGTGACACTGCAGGACCGCAAATTACTGAAATATGCTGCGCTTAATATTATGAACGAGACGCTGGCGGAGTGGAATGGCGTTACCTTCAATGGCTTCGGCCATTCCATCATCAGCCTGATCCAGCTATCCGCTGAGGACAGGGAGGATCCCCGGGTCAGTGTTCACTCGCAGATTCAGATGATCGGGCAGATGATTGCGATGAATCTGAAGCGGCATCTGAATACGGAGGCGGTGATCGGACTCAGCACTCTGGGCGAGGGCATCGCCACCCTTCCCGGACTGCTGGAGGAGGCGGATACGGCTGCCGGCTGGAATAGCGTTCATCCCGGGCATCAGGTGTTCTACTATGGCGATTTCGCGATGCAGGAGCATCTGAACCGGGGGCAGCAGCCGGATACAGAGTTAACGGCGCAGGAGTCTGAGGCAGCAGCACCGGGCGTCATTTCAAGGATTACCAGCTTCATTCAGAATAACTACCGTAACCCGGCGCTCAAAATCCAGGATATTTCCGAGGAGGTCCACTTCAGTGCGGCCCATCTGGGGTATATTTTCAAGCGCGAGATGCGGATGAATCTGTGGGATTATGTGACCGCCCTGCGGATGGAGGAGGCCAAGCATCTGATGGCGACCACCGACAAGAAGCGGTATGAGGTTGCCTATGCGGTCGGGTATGAATCACCGGAGCATTTCAGCCGGATGTTCAAGCGGGTGCTGGGCCTGACCCCGGCGGAATTCCGCAAGCAGGCCAGAGGAGGGGAGCGGGCTGAAGCAGAAGCTTAAGAAGAGGCTTAAGAAGAGGCTGAGACAGAGGCTGAGGCTCAGACTGAAGCATAAGGTCATTCTGGCGTTCCTGCTGTGCATCGTGCTGCCGTTTATCGTGGTGGGCTGGGTCTCTGCTTATGTGGCGCTGAACACCATCAAGGAGGAGGTCGGCGGTACGACCCTGCAGCTGGTCAAGCAGAATCATGTCACGATTGATAAGACCCTGTCTGCGGTGAATGACCGGACGATAACCTTGCTCGACAGCCAGTTCTTCAGCAACCCGGAAGGGTACAGCTTCTGGACCGGAATTGACACCTTGAATGAGATCCGGCAGGCCGACAATATTCTGGACAGCTGGTCCACCGGAGGGACGGAATATGCCATATATATGAAAAATATTGAGCGCAGGGCAACGCCGTTCGATCTGTCCTACAAGACCAAAGGCTTCAAATACCTGGACGGGTTCAGCGGCGGCTTGCCCGATCCTAACGTCAGTCTGATGGATGTCAGCGGCGCAGGGGCGCTGCGCGTCATGCCGTCCGGGAGCGGCGAGACCACCATCTCCTTCATGCGCAGTATTCTGAATCCCCGTAATTATAATGAAGTGATCGGCCTGCTGGCCGTCAACAAGATAGAGGTCATGCTGACCCGTGACCTGGTCTCGGTGGAGCTGCCCGCCGCTGCCGGGGCATTCCTGTTCAACACCAGCGGAGAGCTGCTGATGTCCACCGGCACAGGCGGCCTTATCCCCGGCGAGCTTGGCAAGCACCTCGAACCGGATGTCCCTTATGGCTATACCTTTGCGCAAGAGGGCGGGGAGGAATGGCTCTATGCCTACTCGGACAGCTCCAGATTCCACACCCGATTATTGTACAAAATCCCGTTAGAATCCATCACCGGCAAGCTCATCTGGTTTCAGCGGCTGCTGGTGGTGATCTCGTTCATTTTCTTGGCGTTCGTGCTGACCTTTGTCCTCTATTTGGTAAGACTTGTGGTGAGGCCGGTGGTCGAGCTGGTCTCGGTGATGAAGATCTATGAGCCCGGCGTAAAGCTGCCGCTGTCCGAGGAAGCGCTGCGCCAGGATGAATTCGGCATTCTCCAGGGCTCCTTCGTCCGAATGACGCGCAGGCTGGACCATTCGATTGAAGAGAATTACGGGATGCAGCTGAAGCAGAAGGAATACGAGCTGCTCATGCTCCAGTCCCAGATTACCCCGCATTATCTGTACAACACTCTCGATTCGATCTATTGGTACGCGCTGGACAGCGGCAATACCGAGGTCGGCGAAATGGTCCGCGACCTGTCGATGCTGCTGCGGATCGGCCTGAGCCGGGGGCGGAAGATGATTACAGTCGGTGAGGAGCTGGAGCATGCACAGGCATACACCCGGCTTCAGACCAAGCGTTACCCGGATACGTTTGAGGTCCGGTGGCAGATTGACGATACCTTGCTGGACTTTGAGACGCCCAAGGTGATCATTCAGCCGCTGATTGAGAACGCCATTCTTCACGGCGTGCGCGGCATGGATGGAGAAGGAGAGATCCGGGTCTCGGCGGTGCAGGCGGAGGGCATGCTGCGCTTCACCGTAGAGGATAACGGGCATCTGCCGGTAGATCTGGCGGAGCTTAAGACCATTCTGGAAGAAGAGCAGAGTGCCAAAGGATACGGGATCAGGAACGTGCATCAGCGCATCCGGCTCCATTACGGGGAGACTTACGGGCTGAGCTATGAGCGGAGCGGGGACGGGTGGACACGGGCGGTGATTACCTTGCCGCTGAAGCCGGGCGGAGTCTGAGATAACCGGAACGGACTTATAAAAGATCACATTTATACGGGAATGCATCATCGAAGCGGGGGGCGGATCGTTCTATAATGAGTCCATGAAAGGAGTAATGGACCATGAGTAGAGCCACTGGATTCTCAAGATTCATCCATGCCCTGTGGAAGTACAAGGCGCTGACGCTGATGCTGCTGCCGGCGGTGCTTGTTCTGCTGGCCCACAGCTATCTGCCGATGTTCGGCATATTTATTGCTTTTAAAAATGTGAATTATATGGACGGGATCTGGGGCAGTCCCTGGGTGGGGCTGGATAACTTCAGCTTCCTGTTCTCTTCGGGGGATATGTGGCGGATTGTGCGCAACACGCTGCTGTACAGCCTGACCTTCATGATCCTGAACCTGGTGCTGTCGGTGTCGATTGCGGTAGCCATCAATGAGATCCGGCGGCGGCTGCTGGCGAAGGTGTACCAGAGCTTCATTATCCTGCCGCACTTCCTGTCGATGGTGGTGGTGAGCTATCTTGTATACGCTTTCCTCCAGCCGGATCACGGCTTTATTAATGCCACCATCCTCAAGGCCTTCGGGCAGGACCCGGTCTTCTGGTATTCGGAAAAAGAGTATTGGCCGTATATCCTCGTCTTCGTCAATG
The DNA here is from genome assembly GCF_022234545.1 of Paenibacillus piscarius. Lineage (GTDB taxonomy): Bacteria > Bacillota > Bacilli > Paenibacillales > Paenibacillaceae > Paenibacillus_AQ > Paenibacillus_AQ piscarius. The sequence continues at coordinate 561,785 of NZ_JAIEUI010000002.1, read as the reverse complement.
CCTGGAAGCACGCAGGCTTCGGGGCGGTCATCTATATCGCGGCGATTGCCGGCATTGATCCGGAGTATTATGAGGCGGCGCTGATCGACGGGGCTTCGAAGTGGAAGCAGATTACGCATATCACGCTCCCTTTTATCCGGCCGGTCATTATTATTATGACGATTCTGTCGATGGGCAGCATCTTCAGCTCCGACTTCGGACTGTTCTTCCAGGTGCCTATGAATTCCGGGGCGCTATACCCCGTAACGGATACCGTGGATACCTATGTCTACCGCGCCCTGATGCAATTGAACGATATCGGCATGTCCTCGGCCACGGCGCTTGTGCAGTCTGTTGTCGGCTTCATCATGGTCATTGCGACGAACAGCATCGTGCGGAGAATCGACCGTGAACAGGCACTATTCTAATGAAGAAGGGAGAACCCTCATGAACAGCAACTCCAGTTATTCCCCCGGCGGCAACTCGGCCGCTTCCAATGTATTGCTGAACCTGGCCTTCGTCATTCTCTCCCTGCTGTGCTTCCTGCCGGTGCTGCTGGTGATTATCGTCTCGTTCACAGACGGGCAGTCGATTCTGACGCAAGGATACAGCTTTCTTCCGGACAAGTGGTCGTTCATTGCCTATGAGATGATTTTCAAGGATTGGGTGACGATTGTGTCGGGCTACCGCGTGAGCTTCACCATCACGGTGCTCGGCACGGCGGTCAGTGTGCTGCTTATGGCCCTGTATGCCTATCCCATCTCCCGGGCGGATTATCCGTTCCGTAACGTATTTACGTTCTTTCTGTTCTTCACCATGCTGTTCAATGGCGGGATGGTCAGCCGGTATCTGATCTACACCCAGGTGCTGCATATTAAGGATACCTATATGGCCTTGATTCTGCCGATGCTGATCGTACCGTTCAACGTTATCATTATGCGGACCTTCTTCCAGACCACCATTCATCCGGCGGTGATTGAATCGGCACGGATTGACGGTGCGGGTGAGCTGCGAATCTTCCTGCGGATTGTGCTGCCGCTCTCGCTGCCGGTGCTGGCGACCATGGCGTTGTTCAGTACGATCGGTTACTGGAATGACTGGTTCAATGCGCTCCTGTACATCACCAGCGAGGATAAATATCCGCTGCAATATCTGATGATGCGTGTCCTGAACGATGTGCAGTACCTGCGCAGCAATGTCGAGCTGGCCGCCCAGAATCCGGGCATGATGAAGAATCTTCCGAATGAATCGCTGCAAATGGCGATGGCGGTGATCGGGATGGGGCCGATTCTGGTGGCGTATCCGTTCTTTCAGAAGTATTTTGTTAAGGGCCTGACGGTTGGGGCAGTGAAGGGTTAAGCGTGGTGGAACCGGCAATCAGCATTGTCTGCTGCCGTTCTATATATAAGCTTGAACAACTAGGGGAGGGTTAATATGACAAAGGTAAAAAAGCGCAAACCGCTATTCACGGCGATGCTTCTGGTGCTGGCCTTATCCTTGCAGGCGTGCTCCGGCGGCAATAACGGGGGAGCCTCCGCGCCGGCGGCTACTGCCGGGGAGGGCGGAACAGGCGGTGCGTCTGCTTCAGCGCCTGCCAGTACTTCAGAGGCTCTGAAGCCTTACGAGGTGTCCATTATCTACTTCGGTGCGCCGCAGCGGGATGATGCGGTGGTTGAAGCCAAGCTCAGCGAGTATTTCAAGGAGAAGTTCAATGCGACCGTCGATCTTCAGCCGATTGCCTCCAGCGAATACAAGCAGAAGACAGAGCTGATGCTGAATGCCGGGGAGCCGATGGATCTGGTGTTTACCGCCTCCTGGCTCAATTTCTTCGGCAATGTAGCCAAGGGTGCCTTCCTGGATCTCGATGATCTGCTGGCCAAGTATGGGCAGGGCATCACAGAGAACCTGAATCCGATCTATCTGGAGGCTCCGCGCTACAAAGGCAAGCTGTTCGGCATTCCGACCAACAAAGAGATTACCCAGGGTAAGGCCTACACGTACCGAAAGGATATCGTCGACAAGTACAATATCCCGATTGAGGACATCAAGACGATGTCGGACTTTGAGCCCTGGTTCAAGCTGCTGAAGGAGAAGGAGCCGGAGTTGATTTTGGACTTCATCAAGGAGTCGGGCGAAGGCATGATGTATGAGACCCGCTCGAACTTCCGCGCCATCGGGCCGACGCCGAACAAGATTCCATTGTTCTTATACGACTATACGAATACGGATAACATCCAGATTAAGTCAGTGGTTGATCCTGAAATTTCCGCGATTGCCAAAGCGGAGTATGAGCTGAACCGCAGTTATTACGAGAAGGGTTACATCAACAGCGATGCGGCGACTACAACGACAGAGATCGGTGACTTACGCAAGCAGGGCAAGATCTGGATGCAGCAGGCGGTCTGGAAGCCGGGCGCAGATATTGAGCTGAAAATCGCCTCGGACAATAAATATGATTTTGTGTCCAAGGTGATTGAAGAGCCTATCGTGACCACGGACCTGGCGGCCGGGTCCATGTTCTCCATCTCCCGCACCTCCAAGGACCCGGAACGGGCGATGATGGTTCTGAATGCGCTGCATACTGACCCGTATGCTGTGAACCTGTTCGTTAACGGCATCGAAGGTACCCATTACAAGAAGGTCGGCGAGAACCGGATCGAGCCGATTGCCGATTCCGGGTATGGCAGCACAGCATTGTTCTGGGTCATCGGCAACCAGCTGCTCAATTATCTCAAGCCGGGCCAGCCGGATGATCTGTATACAAGCTGGAAAACATTCAATGATGAAGCGAAGCGCTCTCCGCTGTTAGGCTTCGTGTTCGACGAGACGCCGGTGAAGAACGAGATTACCCAGCTTACCTCGGTCATTGGTGAATACCGGGCGGCCAGCACGGGTGCAATTCCTGACCCGGCCAAGATGCTGGAGGAACGTAACGAGAAATTGAAGAAGGCCGGGATTGAGAAGGTCAAGACAGAATTGCAGACGCAGATTGATGCCTGGAAGGCAGCGCAATAGTTGACGGTGGAGAAGAGGCAGGAGGTCTGTTATTATGAGGGCTTTCTGCCTCCCTCACTGTATAAGAGAAATGGAGAGAAGAAACAATGGAGACCTGGATTAACGAGGCCTGGGACTATGCCCAGAGCAAATTGAGCCATACCCGGAGCAGAATCGGAGCCACCTTCCCGAATGCCTCCTACGGCGGGAAATATGATGCGCGCGACCTGGACTGCTGGACCAACGGATTCTGGCCGGGAATCCTCTGGCTGGCTTACCGTGCCACGGGCGATGAGGAATACCGGAGCATTGCCGGGCGCTGCGAGGAGCAGCTGGATGTGCCGCTGCAGGAGTATGAACAGCTCCACCATGATAACGGCTTCCTCTGGAGCCCGTCGGCAGTGGCTGATTACAAGCTGACCGGTAACCGGCTGTCCCGCAGAAGAGGACTGATTGCGGCCAGCCATCTGGCCAGCCGGTTCAACCTGAAGGGGAATTTCATCCGGGCCTGGCTGCATGAAGGCAGTGAAGGGCTGGCGATCATCGATTGCATGATGAATCTGGGACTGCTCTACTGGGCCAGCGAAGAGCTGCAGGACCCGCGGTACCGGCATATTGCTGTCGCCCATTCGGAGATGGCGCTGCGGGAGTTCATCCGTGAGGACGGCTCGGTGCATCATATCGTCCGCTTCGATCCCGAGTCGGGTGAGCGGATCGAGGCGCTGGGCGGACAAGGGTACAGCCCGGACTCGGCCTGGTCGCGCGGATCGGCCTGGGCGATCTACGGGTTTGCGATCGGGTTCCGCTATACGGGGGACATTCGTTTCTTGAATGCCGCCAGAGCGGCAGCGGATTATTTCGCCGCCCATTTGCCGGAGGATCTGGTGCCGCCCTGGGATTTCCGCGCCCCGGCAGATCAGCTATGGGCCAAGGACTCCACGGCAGCAGCCTGTGCAGCCAGCGGGATGCTGGAAATCGCCGGGCTGCTGGAGGGCGAAGTGTCCGCACACTACCGGCAGCTCGGAGCTGCCATCACGGAATCGCTGTTCCGCCATTACGCACCGGACAGCCCGGAGGAGGAAGCGCTGATCACTAAAGGAACAGGCAGCTTCCCGGCGAATGCGGAAGTCGAGATTCCGATCATCTACGGGGATTATTTCTTCCTGGAGGCGCTGCTGAAGCTGAAGGGAGAGCGCGAAATCTTTTGGTAATACGAAGGGCTTCAGGTCTGAAAGGAGGTACAGCTTAGGGTGACAAGAAGAGTGGAGTATGTAGATCCTTTTATTGGCGTGGACGGGGAGAATAACTGCCTGTGCGGACCTTATCTGCCGAACAGCATCGTCCGGCTGGGCCCGGACACTCTGCCGCCCCAGCTATCCCATGGCTACGACAGCTCGCGGCCGGTTATCCGGTTCAGCCATACACATGTCAGCGGGACCGGGGGCGGCGGGCGGTACGGCAATGTCGGCTTCACCCCATACACGGGAATGCCCCGGTTTCAAATCGACCCTTATGTGAAGGGGGAGGAGCATGCCGAAGCAGGCTATTATCGCGTAGAGCTGCTTCCGGCGGCTATCCGGGCTGAATTAACCAGTACGATGCGGACCGGAATCCACCGGTATACTTATCCGGCTGGTGAACCGGCAGGCCTGCTGATTGACGCTGGATCGGTTATCCAGGTGGGCGGGGATGAACCCGGGAAGACGACCGGACTCTCGACCGGCGGTTATATTGAGGTGTTGTCTGCCTATGAGCTTGCCGGCCGCTCCGACCTGCGCGGGGGCTGGGGGCATGAATTCCCTTACTCCGTTTATTTCTATATCCGGTTCGATCGGCCGATAGAGAACGTGCTGCTGATGGATGCGGGCGGAGTGCGCTTAGGCTCTTCTGTGGATGGGCCCCATTGCCGGGCTTCGCTGAGCTTCGGAGCCTGCGGAACGCTGGTGGCGAAGACTGGCATTTCTTATGTAAGTGTCGGCAAGGCCAGAACCAGTGTGGACCGGGAAGCCTCTGCAGGTTTCGATGACATTCGCGAGGCGGCAGGCAGCATCTGGGAGGATAAGCTGAGCAGAGTTACGGTGGAAGGGGGAAGCCTGGAGCATACCCGGCTGTTCTACACCCTGATGACCCGCCTGTTCTGTATGCCCAGTGATCTGGGCGTAGACGATGAGAACTTCGCCTGGGAATCGGGGGTGCGGCATTTTACCGATCTCTATGCGCTCTGGGACAGTGTCAGGAATGCCAATTCGCTGATTACCCTGCTTGATCCGCAGCTGGAAGCGGATATTCTGAACTGTCTGCTGGACATCGCGGATCACACCGGCTGGCTGCCGGACGCCTGGATCATGGGGCATAGCGCGATGATTCAAGGCGGAAGCTCCGCCGATATTCTGTTCTGTGAAGCGGCGCTGAAGAAGCTGGAGGGGATCGACTATGCGAAGGCCCTGAAGCAGATGCGCAAAAATAATGAGGTGCAGTCCCCGGACACCTGGCTCTATGGCCGTCATCTGCAGGATTACCACGCCTTAGGCTACTTGTCTACGAACGTGAAGAAGAACTGCGTCTCCCGCCATATGGAATATGCCTATCAGGACTGGTGTATCGGCCGGTTAGCCGAGGAGCTTGGGCAGGAGGAGACGGCAGCGGAGTACTATGACAGCTCGCGGAAGCTGTGGAATCTGTGGCGGGAGGATCTGCGCTCCTTCGCACCCCGGCGGCCGGACGGGGAATGGGTGAGTTCCTTTGATCCAGAATCCTGCCTGCCGGATTCCTGGAATGATCCCTACTTCTACGAGGGCACAGGACTGCAATGGTCGTTCAGCACGCATCATGACTTTCATGGACTGGTGGAGCGGCATGGCGGAGCGGAGGCCTTTGTCCGGCATTTGGACTATTTTTTTGATGGGGGCTTCTATAACTCCAAGGAAACGATGCTGCATATTCCTTATCTGTATATCTATGCAGGCAGACCCGACCGTGCGGCAGACCGGGTGAGAGAATGTCTGGAGCAATACTTCCGGGCAGCGCGTGACGGGCTGGGGGATAACGAGGATATGGGCTGCCAAAGTGCCTTCTTCATCTGTTCGGCCATGGGACTCTATCCCTTGATGGGCCAGGACCTCTACTTCCTTGTTCCACCGTTGTTCCAGCGGACGACTCTGTTGCTGGGAGCGAAGGGGAAGGAAGTGCCGCTAACGATAGAGGTTCACGGCGAAGTGGACGCTTCGGGCAGCCGGTACATCCGCTCTGCGGCTCTGAACGGGCAGGCCTTGGACCGGGCCTGGGTCCGCCATGAAGAGATTGCGGGCGGCGGCACCCTTGTACTGGAGCTTGGACCGGATGCCGGAGAGTGGGGCAGAAGGGTTCCGCCTTCGCCGCTGGCGGAGCGGGAGCAGCGCACATAGCACATAGATTGGACTAGTACATCGTCAGGTTTAATTTTTTGAACCGGAAAGTAAGACGAACATTGGACCACATTGGACCACACACCGGCTCGCGGGCGCAATATGTTCGGTTTTTCGCATACATTGGACCACACACCGGCTCGCGGGCGTAATGTGTTCGGTTTTTCGCATACATTGGACCACACACCGGCTCACGGGCGCAATGTGTTCGGTTTTTCGCATACATTGGGACCACACACCGCTCGCGGGCGCAATGTGTTCGGTTTTTCGCATACATTGGACCACACACCGGCTCGCGAGGGTAATGTGTTCGGTTTTTCGCATACATTGGACCACGTACCGGCTCACGGGCGCAATGTGTTCGGTTTTTCGCATCTGTTTGGACTCTATAGTGTAGTACTAGCCGGTGCAAGGAGGTGTTACCATGCGGAGCTTAGCCGGCAAATGGCTGCAATCGGTAGCCGGGTCTACGCTGTCACCTGAGCCGCTGAAGCGGGTGCGCGATGCACAGAAGACGATGCTCTATCAGCAGGAGCTGCTCTGGGCCGATATTCCTTATGCTGAGAATGCTGCGGATACGTTGATGATCATCAGCCGTTTGAGGGAGATGGCTATAACGCTGAGGTCTCCCGGGAGTCCTTGTTACAAGGATGCCGGATTACGGGATCAGATTACCTATGGTCTGGAATGGCTGTATACGCACAGGTACAACGAGTTCTGCCCGCCATACGGCAACTGGTGGTTCTGGGAGATCGGTGTGCCGATTGCCCTGCTGGAGACGCTGCTGCTTATGGGGGAAGCGCTGGATGCCGAATGGGTTGAGCGTCTGCTTCTGCCCGTAGACAAATATGTAGGAGATCCGGCGCTTCATGCCCGGTGGTTCGCGGCGGAGGTCCAGCCGTCTACCGGAGCGAATCTGGTCTGGAAAGTTACAGCGTCCGCGCTTGCTGCGGTGATCCGGCAAGACGGAGAGGGGCTACTCGCGGCCCGGAATGCGCTGCTTCCCCTGTTCACCTATGCAAGTGAAGGGGATGGCTTCTATGAGGACGGCTCCTTCATCCAGCATAACCACTATGCGTATACGGGCGGGTACGGCGTATCCCTGTTGCAGGACCTTGTCCGTTTGATGGTATGGCTCCATGATACCCCTTGGGCATTGCCCGCCGCAGCACAGGAGATGACGGCCCGGTGGATGGAGCATTCTTTTGTGCCGCTGATGTTCAGGGGAGTGATGCCGGATATGGTGAGCGGCCGGGAAATCTCGCGGGAGGAGTCGCAGAATCATGAGAGCGGGCATTCTGTCATCACCGCCTGCCTGCGCTTCTCGCGGATATTGGAAGGGCCGGAGCAGCTCCGGCTGCTCTCCAGAGCCAAAGAGTGGATCATAGCAGATACGTATAAACCGTATATTACAGCAGCGCCGCCGGATACGGCAGCTCAAGCTATCGATCTGCTAGACAATGAACGCATACCGCCCGCCCCGGAAGAGACCTGCTGCAAGCTGTTTGCCCGGATGGACCGGGCGGTGCTGCGCGGTCCGGGATTCCTCTACTCGATCAGCATGTTCTCCAGCCGGATGTACAGCTATGAATCTATCAATCAGGAGAATCTGAAGGGCTGGTACACTTCGTATGGCATGTCCCTTCTATATAATAGTGACCTTGGACAATATTCAGACGGATACTGGCCGACGGTAGATCCCTATCGGCTGCCCGGGACTACTGTCACGAAGACCTTGCTGAAGGATGGAGCCGGAGCAGGCCGCCCAAGCAGCCGGGATTTCGTGGGCGGGGCGGTGCTGCATAACAAGTATGGAGCGGTAGCGATGGAACTGGAGGATGTTGTACATGCATCCGGCGGGTTGACCGGGCGGCTCAGCTGGTTTCTGTTGGGAGACAGGGTCGTATGTTTAGGCTCGGAAATTCAGAGCCATGGTCCGGCTGCGGTAGAGACGATCATAGACAACCGGAGGTGCAGCCCGGGCGTGGGCGATGTGATTACAGCAGACGGAACGAAGATTTGCCGGACCGCCGGGCACATGGAGACGCTTCAGCCTAAGTGGATGCATATGAGAGGAAGTGCCGGGCGCGCGGATATTGGGATCTTTTTTCCTGTAAAAAGCACGGTATATGCATTGCGCGAACACCGGCAAGGGAGCTGGAAGGCAAATCATGCGGCGGGATCAGCTCAGCGCTTGGAACGGTCCTATCAGACGATCTGGTTCGATCATGGAGCAGCGCCGCAAGCCGCGCAATATGCCTATGTGCTGCTGCCCGAATACAGTGAGGCGGCAACGGCAAGCTTCGCTGAGTCACCGAGCCTGCGGATTGTGGAACGCAGCGGTCAAGCCCATGCGGTTGAAGACTCCGAAAGAGGGATCACAGCGGTGCATTTCTGGCAACCGGACTGGTATAGAAGCGCTGGAATTGCTTGCAGCAGTCAGGCCACTGTGATTATACACTGGCATCCGGCTGGCTGGAGCCTGGCGGTGGCTGATCCGACTCAGAAGCAGCGCCGTCCGGTGGAGATTGAGATCGGGATGGGCAATCGTCTTGGGGCTGGAACAGAGGGAGGCCGGGATAATCCCCTTCCCCGGGTCGTCAGCAAGTCAGAGCGGATCACGGTACAACAGGCTGAAGCGGGCAAGGTGAGACTGCGGTTCGACCCTGAAGGTGCCGGGGGAGCCTCGTTCCATGCGGAGTTCGGGTGCTGAACATCCCGGGTAATCTCTCTCTGAAGTGAAGGGCTATGCCGGATATGGTAGAATAATCCCATCGATCTTAGAGGGGGATAACCATGCAGGTTGAGATTACCAATGATTTCACAGATGAACGGTTTAGGCAGTTCGTAAGGGACAACTTCTGTGGCGGCCGGGAAGCGATTTACAACAGCGACACTGACGCCGTGGCCACACTGGAGCTAGCCAGCCGTGACTTCTCAAGTCTTGAAGGAATCGGACACTTCACAGCGCTTGAGGAGCTGGATTGCAGCCGGAACAGCCTCCGTACGCTGGACCTCAGCCGGAACACCAGGCTGGAGAAGCTGGAGTGTCAGGAGAATATGATATCGGGATTGGATTTAAGCAATAATCCCGGACTCACGGTACTCACATGTTCCTATAACTCGCTGCATGAACTTAACCTTGAGCACAATACAGCACTGCAGCAGCTCGATTGCAGCAGCAATTATATCATTACTCTGAATATCGCAGAGTGTACTTTACTCTTTGAAATCCGTTGCAATCATAATCATCTGACCAGCTTGAATGTCAGTAACCAGCCGCAACTAACGAGTCTGCGTTGCTTCAATAATCATCTTACTAGTCTGGACCTCAGCCGCAATAAGCAGTTAACCAAGCTCTATTGCTCGGAGAACAAATTGACGGAATTGGATACGAGCCATAACCCGCAGCTTACGGAGCTGGATTATGCCAATAATCTCATCATCCAGCCCGATCATGAGGTGGAGGGTGTCGGAACCTTGCGGTATGACAATACCTTCACATGCTATAGCGCAGCTTTTTCCTATTCGGGCCATGAGCTTCCTGTGACAGCAGAGGTTAAGACCAAGACGGAAGCGGAGCGCTTAACCTCTCAGATTCAAAAGGTATGGGCTGAACTGGACAAGCTGCTTGACCGCGTATTGCAACAGATTGCCGGTGCCCATCCGGATGAAGATGTGAATGAGCTGGAGCTGGCTGAGCTCATCTTCGCTGCTGACGGTTCCTTCCGCATCGGCTATGATGCCGGGGACACGCCGGCGGGCCGGCTCTGCATTTATGCAGCGTTTGACTCAGAGAGGGAGCTGGACCCTGAGCTGATCTATGAAATGTACTAGGCATACATGATACAGGCCGCAGATCGTGCGGCTTGCTCAGCAGAATAAATGAAAGCGCTTAATTAAGAGGAGGGATACCGAATGAGGAGAATCCTGATCAAAAGCTGTCTCGTCTTGCTGGTACTGTTGTTGTCAGTCAGTGGAATTGGCGGAGTCGCGGAACGCGCCCGCGCTGCCGATGAGTTCGACGGAATACGGGAGAACCGGAAAGTCCTGCTTACAGGGGGCAGTTCTCTGGATGCTGCAGATCCGGATATTGCCGCAGCCCTTACCAAGCTGACCAATGAAGCGAATGGTTATTGGCAGACGATGAATACCGCAGCGGGCCGCACCTATCTGTGGAGCGATAATCCCGGAACCGGGAATTCCATTCATATCCGGGTGACCTATGAACGGCTGAAGACCATGGCGCTCGCCTATGCGACTTCGGGTACCGCTCTCTATGAAGACAGCTTGCTTGGCAATGATATTGTGGCTGCCCTCGATTATATGTACGCCACCAGATACCATGAGGGGGTCACGCCGGTTGCCAGCGGAACAAGCAACTGGTGGGATTGGCAGATCGGCATTCCTTTGCAGCTTAACGATATAACGGTGCTGATGTACGACTCCCTAAGTCCGGCGCAAGTCGCGAATTATATGACAGCCGTGGAGCGCTTCTCGCCATCTGTTACCCTGACCGGAGCCAACCGCACCTGGAAGGCGATGGTGGTCGGCGAGCGGGGTATTCTGGTCAAAGACGGCAGCAAGATCGCGGCCGCCCGCGACGGGCTGTCCTCTGTCTTCAATTATACGCTGAGCGGAGACGGCTTCTACCGGGATGGTTCCTTCATTCAGCATAACAATATCCCCTACACGGGAGGTTACGGTATTGATTTGCTGCTGGCCGTCAGTGATCTGATGGGAATGCTTCACGGTTCTTCCTGGCAGGTGACCGATCCCAAGCAGTCTAATGTATGGGAATGGGTGTACAACGCATATCAGCCGGTGATGTACAAGGGCGCTATCATGGACATGGTACGAGGCCGGGAGATCTCCAGGAATTATAGCCAGGATCACGATGCGGGCCATCGGGTGATGCAGGGCATTTTGAGCTTATCCCGAACTGCGCCGCCTGCGCAAGCAGGTGATTATAAGCGGATGCTGAAGGGCTGGATCCTGTCGGATACCTTCAAGTCATTTTATGAAGATGCACCCGTTCCCATCCTTGCTCTGGCCAAAAGCATCAGCAGTGAACCGGCCATCGAACCTGCGGCGGAGCTGATCAGCTACAAGCAGTTCGCGGCGATGGACCGGGCGGTCCAGCACCGGCCGGGCTACAGCTTCGGACTGGCGATGTATTCCAGCCGGATCGCCAGCTATGAAGCGATTAACAGCGAGAACGCCAAAGCCTGGCATACCTCCGCTGGAATGACCAGCTTATACAACAGTGATCTTGGCCAATACAGCGGTGACTACTGGCCGACCGTAGATAATTACAGGCTGCCGGGAACAACGGTGCTGTCCCAGACCTCCTCCGGCAGCCACACCAGCACCAGGCAGTGGACCGGCGGCACCGATATGCAGAATCTGTATGGCGTCTCCGGCATGGAGCTGAAGTACGGGGATCATGATCTTAACGCGAGAAAATCATGGTTCATGTTCGACGATGAAATCGTGGCGCTTGGCTCAGGGATTAACAGTACAGACAATAAGGCGGTGGAGACGATCGTCGAGAACCGGAAGCTGAATGCGGCGGGCAGCAATACGCTCACTGTGAACGGTGAAGTTCAGTCTTCCGCATTAGGAGGAACAGGAACTCTGGACCAGGTAGAATGGGCTCATCTGTCCGGCAGTACGGCGGGTGCGGATACCGGATATTATTTTCCACAACCGGTTCCGCTTGCCATGAAGCGAGAGGCCAGAACCGGCAACTGGAAGCAGATCAACCCCCGCCCGGTCACGCCGTCCACTCCCGTTACCCGCAATTATATGACTTTATGGTTGAATCACGGGATTAACCCGGCGGGCGGGGAATATCGGTACGTGCTGCTTCCGGGTAAGTCGGCTCCGCAAGTGGCTGCCTACGCTGCTGCTCCAGATATTGAAGTGTTGGCGAACTCCTCCGGTGTGCAAGCGGTACGCGAGAAGGAGCTGGGCATCATCGGCGCGAACTTCTGGGAGGATGGCACAAGCTCAGCTGATCTGATTACCGTCAACAAGAAAGCTTCGGTCATGACCAGAGAAACAGAGGATACACTGGAGTTCTCTCTCAGTGATCCGACACAAACGGGGACCGGCGTAATCGAAGTGGAGCTGGACCGTTCGGCAAGCGGATATACAGCAGATTCAGGGGTTACAGTTACTCAATTAAGCCCGACGATCCGATTAGCGGTGAATGTCAGCGCAGCCAAAGGCAAGACGTTCAAGGCTTCATTCGACCTGGGCAGCGGTACGCCTCCTACTCTCCCTGGCGAAGAGGTGATCGTAGACAATAACGACAGCACCGGGGTGCTGAAGACGGGAAGCTGGAAGACCGCAGCGGTGCAGACCGACCGCTACGGGATCAATTATCTGCATGATGACAACAGCGGCAAGGGCAGCAAAAGTGTAACGTTCACCCCCGACCTGCCCGCTACGGCTACCTACAGCGTCTATATGATGTGGCCGCAGCATTTTAACCGGTCAACTGCGGTTCCAATCGAAATCGTTCATGCCGGAGGGACGGCAACGCTGACTATTGACCAGACTGCGAACGGCGGAATCTGGAATCTGCTCGGTACCTATTCCTTCGCCGCAGGCACCTCCGGGAGTGTGACCATCCGTAATAATGGAACGACCGGGTATGTTACTGCCGATGCGGTGAGGTGGGTGCGGAATCCTTAAATAACAGAGAGGCCCAAGCGATTGTGCATGGGCCTCTTTCTATTTTCAATTGACAAGTCCGCCTCCGGCTTACAGCTCAATCTTCCAGTTGCCCATCCGCTTGGCGACTTCCGGGTCGTGATATGACAGGAACAGACTCTCGCCCGTATCCAGCGCGGCAATCTGAGCCATATCGTCTGCACTCAGCGCAAAATCAAAAATATCGAAGTTCTCGGCAATCCGCTCTTTGCGCACGGACTTCGGAATGGCCACGATGTCACGCTGGATCAGCCAGCGCAGCACGACCTGGGCGACGGATTTGTTATGCTTAGCGGCAATCCCGGATAACACTTCGTTGCTGAACAGGTTGTTGCGTCCCTCAGCGAACGGTCCCCAGGATTCTATCTGCACACCCTGTTCCTTCATAAAAGCAGCGTTATCCGCCTGCTGAAGGAACGGATGGGTCTCCACCTGATTGACCGCAGGCACGACCTTGTTATGGACGATGAGGTCCATCAGGCGGTCCGGGAGGAAGTTGCTGACCCCGATCGCTCTGATTTTGTCTTCATGGTACAGCTCTTCCATCGCCCGCCAGGCCCCATAGTAGTCGCCGAACGGCTGATGAATGAGGTACAGATCTAAGTAGTCCAGCCCCAGATTTTTCATAGACTTGGCGAAGGAGAGCTTGGCGCTTTCGTATCCGGCATCCTGAATCCACAGCTTGGTGGTGATGAACAGCTCCTCACGCGGTACCCCGCTTCGCTTGATGGCCCGGCCCACCGCCTCTTCATTCAGATAACCGGAGGCGGTATCGATCAGGCGATAGCCTGCCATCAGTGCCTCATACACCGCATTCTCGCATTCTTCAGCATCTGGAATCTGATAGACTCCGAAGCCGAGCAACGGCATTTTCACTCCATTATTCAAGGTTACAGTCTGCATGATATTGTCCTCCTTAGGATGATTTGGTGATATGATGAGACTAACGCCTTCGTGTTACACGAAGTCAAGCAGGCGCTAAATTATTTTTTTGCAAGGAGGACGAACATGTATACAGTCAAAGAAGCGGCTTCCATGACGGGATTAACTGAGCATGCGGTGCGCTTTTATACAGATAAAGGGCTGGTGCCGAGCATTCAGCGTGATAAGAACAACATCCGGTTGTTCGACGACGAATCGATCAACTGGCTGTACGGGATTAGGTGCCTTAAGCAGACCGGCCTGCCCATTGAAAGCATCAAAACCTATGTCGATCTCTGCCTCGAAGGAGATGCGACGGTTCCCCAGCGCTTCGCTCTGATGATGGAATTCAGGGAAGCAGCGCTTCAACAGCTGGAAGAGGCCAAGCAGCGTGTCGCCCATCTGGAAGAGAAGGCCCGTCAGTATCAGGCCATTCTGGAGCAGCGCATCCCCGACCTGACCAATCCCGGCAACTGGAGCAGGCTGCTGGAGCAGGGCGTCAAGGTTCCGGCGCGCCGGAAGAGAGTGGTGCGTTCTTCATGAACACTACTTGTTTCATTTGTGAGAAGCATCAGGGGAATACTCCCCAGCCGCCTGGGGGATATATATATGAAGATGAACACTGGAAATTGTGTCATTTTCCTGCGAAGCAATCCGTGCCGGGGCAGCTGGTGCTGGAGTCGCAGCGGCATCTGCTCGATTTCGCTGAGATGACGGAGGAGGAAGCGGGCTCTTACGGGATTCTGGTCCAAAAAATAGTGTCAGCGCTCAAACAGGCAACAGGGGCAGAACGAGTCTATACGGTCATCATGGTGGATGGGGTTCCCCATTTCCACGCTCATTTCCTGCCGCGGCGGAGCGATAGCGCGAAGGGGATTGCTTTTATTGCACAGCAGAATTCCTGTACTGAAGCAGAAGCAACAGAGCTGGCTGTGAGACTAAGGCTTTTGATGAATTAGGTCAAAATAAACCATGCCACCAATCGACTATATTCGTCACCATTCGTCAAATCCTTTACCCGTTTACCTTGACACACTGTATACCCCGTGACATAATAATTCCAGACTAAATGACTATGATTTATTGGACATAATGCATGTTCCGTGATCAGACGAGGGGGAAGAGATTATAATGAAGAAGAAGTGGGTATCAGGGGTTATTGTCTTGATGTTGGGTGCCCTGATTGCGGGCTGCGGGAACAAGAATGAGGCCGCCAATGGTGATAAGAACAGCGGCAGCGCGGGCCAGAAGACGATTACAGCCGCAACCAGCGGTGTCAGCAATCCGTTCAGCTATGAGAAGGACGGCCAGTTGACAGGATATGATGTGGAAGTGATGAAGGCGATTTTCAAAGACCTTCCGGAATATAAGCTGGAGGTTCAGGCCATTGAATTCGAGGGAATTCTGACCGGCCTGGATAACGGGCGCTTCCAGCTCGGGGCGAATAACTTCGGCTCCAACGAAGAGCGGCGCAGCAAATACAATTTCTCGCTGCCGATTATCGAGAATGCCAATGTGTTCGTGGTCCGCAAGGATGACAACACCCTTAAGGCGATCGAAGATCTGAAGGGCTACAAGGCGGTAACCGAAGTAGGCAACTCCGGTGCCACATTGCTGGAGAATTATAATGAAGCGAACCCGGATGCCAAGGCTGAGATTATGTATACGGATGAGAATTTCGTGAAGCAGTTCGAGGGTATCGAAGCTGGTCGTTACG
This sequence comes from Paenibacillus piscarius, assembly GCF_022234545.1. Classification (GTDB taxonomy): domain Bacteria; phylum Bacillota; class Bacilli; order Paenibacillales; family Paenibacillaceae; genus Paenibacillus_AQ; species Paenibacillus_AQ piscarius. The sequence goes on along the minus strand of NZ_JAIEUI010000002.1, from coordinate 546,050 downwards.
ATGTGCGCATTATCTCCCGTGTATCTGCCGAGAAGGCCATCAAGGAGCATGGCTTCACTAACCTTAAGGTCGTTCCGTTCTCCACAGCGAACAGTGACCCCGGCTCGTATATCCTGTTATCCAAGTCGGCGGACAGCAGCCTGCTGGAGCTGGTCAACAAGCGGATCAAGGAAATGTATGCAGACGGCACATTGCTGAAGATCAGCCAGGAACAGCTGGGCGGCGACTATCTGCCGAAGAAAGAGCTAATGGAGTAACCGCAGAAAGGTGATCACATGAAATTCTTAATCTCGGGAGATTCATTATTCTCCAGCAGCAATTTAGATAAAACGATGGACCCGGAGCTGCTGGCGCTGCTTCAGGGGGCCGATGAGGCTTTTACCAATGCAGAGTTTGTAACCCCGCGGCCAAATACCGTTCCGGCGGCAGGCCGCGGCTATCAGACCAGTGTGCGCCCCAAGGCGCTGGACGAATTCGGGAAGCTGAATATCCGTTATGTCAGCTTCGCGAATAATCATACCGGGGACTACGGGACCCAGGGGCTTGTCGATACGATGGAAGAGGCAGAAGCGCGCGGACTGGTTCCGCTCGGAGTAGGCATGAGCCTGCATGAAGCCCGTAAGCCGGTGTTCGTGGATACGCCAGACGGGCGGATTGCGATCATCACGATTGATGTAACGAGAAGTGAGGTATTCGCAGCCTCGAATCCGGGGAATGGCGTTCCGGCCCGTCCGGGCGTCAACCCGCTCCGCTGGTCGCGGACCTATGTCGTGAACGATCAGGACTTCAACACGCTCAAGGAGATTAGTGAACGCATCGGCATTGCCGCCAGCATGGAGGAAGGCAAGCGGATTGAGACCTTCAAGAGCAGATCGGAGAATTACTATGAATTCGGCTCGTTTTTTGAAGGCTATTTAACCTTCGAGAAGGGGGAGCACTCCCGCGTCCGGACAACAGCGAACGAGCAGGATCAGCAGGAGATCTACCGCACCATTCAGGATGCCCGCGAGCGCAGTGATTATGTGTTTGTCAGCCTCCATACGCATGAAGGGGAGAACGAGAACTGGTACTCCGATTATCCGGCTGAGTTCATCGAGACCTTCGCGCGGGGCGCGGTCGATGCCGGAGCAAGCTGTGTGTTCGGGCATGGCGCCCACTTCACCCGGGGGGTGGAACTGTATAAGGGGCAGCCGATTTTTTATAACCTGGGCAGTCTGTTCATGGAATTCGAGGCCGGGGAATCGATTATCTCGCCTGAGATGTTCACCGCCTACGGGTATCCTGAGAATGAAGCGCCGTCCACGCTGCACAAGAACCGCACCAAGGATAGCGAAGGGAACTGGCAGGGCTTCTACAGCGACCGTAAGTTCTCGGAGAACTTCCTCGTTCTGTTCGATCTGAATGTGGAGGACAAGCGGTTCAGCTACGAGCTGGTTCCGATTGATCTTCGGCTCACCCATGAGATCGTGACCAAGCGCGGCCTGCCGGTGCTGGCTTCGGAGGAAGCTGCGGGTTCCCTGGTGGAACGGCTGAATGCGGTAAGCAAGGAACGGTATCATACGGAAGTGATCTATGAGGGCGGGCGTCTCGTTGTGAGACCGTGTTAACCGCGCCTGTAAATTGAAGGTGGAAGGAAGTTAGTCTGCATGGGAGAGATTTTTGATATCAACGCGGTATTCACATCCATACCTCGGCTGTTAGAGGTCCTTCCTGTGAGTCTGCAAATTACGGTCATCTCGATGATTGTCGGCCTTGTGTTTGCGTTGCTGTTCGCAGTCATCCGCATGAGACGAATCCCCGTCCTAAGCCAGCTGGTCTCAGTCTTCATCTCGTTCATCCGGGGAACGCCGATCATTGTGCAATTATATCTGACCTACAACGGAATTCCGTTATTACTCAAATTCATCAATCAGCAGTACGGGACAGATTATAATATCAATACCATTCCGCCGATGATCTTCGTGCTGGTTACCTTCGCGTTCAATGAAGCGGCGTACAACTCGGAGACGATCCGCGCTGCGCTGCAGTCGGTGAACAAGGGCCAGATCGAGGCTGCTGAATCGCTGGGGATGACGTATCTGCAGGTGCTGAGAAGAGTCATCGTTCCTCAGGCGCTGGTGGTGGCGATTCCGCCGCTGGGCAACGCGCTGATCGGATTGCTGAAGGGAACCTCCCTGGCCTTCGTGGCGGGTGTAATCGAAATGACGGCCAAGGGTAAAATCATCTCCGGCAGCAACTTCCGCTTCTTCGAGGTGTATCTCGCGCTGGCGATCATCTATTGGGTCATGACGATTCTGATTGAACAGCTTCTCCGCTTCCTGGAGAAAAGATTCTCGATTCCAGACTCCGCTGCCGGGGCCATGAACCGTGGCTGGTTCTCTTGGGGAAGGAGAGGGATCTGATGATTAAGGTAAGCCATTTATCCAAGTCTTTTCACGGGAATCTGATTCTGGACGATCTGTCCGTTGAGATTAACAAGGGGGATGTTGTGGCTCTCATTGGCTCATCCGGTGCGGGCAAATCGACCTTCCTGCGTGCTCTCAACTGTCTGGAGCAGGCAGATCAGGGCACGCTGGATCTCGAAGGCTTCCAGGTGGACTTCAGCACGATTACGAACAAGCAGCGGCTGGAGCTGCGGAAGCAGACGGCGATGGTGTTCCAGCAATTCAATCTGTTCCAGCACCGGACGGCACTGGATAATGTCAAGGAAGGCCTGAAGATTGTCAAAAAGATGAATGACCGCGAAGCCGCCCAGATTGCCCAGGAGCAACTGGAGCAGGTCGGTCTGGCCGACCGCGCTCATTATTATCCGAAGCATCTGTCCGGCGGCCAGCAGCAGCGGGTGGGCATTGCCCGCGCGCTCGCGATGAACCCGAAGCTGCTGCTCCTGGACGAGCCGACCTCGGCGCTGGACCCCGAGCTGGTAGGCGAGGTGCTGCAGACGATCAAGAAGACCGCCGCCACCGGCCAGACGATGATCCTTGTCTCGCATGAGATGAGCTTCGTGTACGAGGTAGCGAGCAAGGTGCTTTTCCTGGACAAGGGCAAAATCGTCGAGGAAGGCACACCGGACCAGGTGTTCAACCATCCGAAGTCCGAGCGGGCCAAGGAATTCCTGCAGAATTATTTCCGTAATAAGACGGGGAACTGAACCGGATAGTAGAACCCCCGGAGGGCGCTTGCGCCTTTCGGGGGTTTTTGGTGTGGGTGGAATGTATGCGGAAAACCGACCACCATGGGTTGGCGTGGAGGGTACGAGCCGAATAAACATGAAAAACCGAACACAATGGAACCCGGGACGACTCGAAGGCCCAATGTAATCGAAAAACCGATTACATTTGGTGGTGCGATGGCTAGTGGGCCAAATGTAATCGAAAAACCGATTACATTGGGCGGCGCGATGGCTGACAGGCCCAATGTAGTCGAAAAACCGATTACATTTGGCAGCGCGATGGCTAACTGGCCAAATGTAATCGAAAAACCGATTACATTTGGCAGCGCGATGGCTGACAGGCTCAATGTGATCGAAAAACCGATTACAATTCCGATTGCCTGGTTTTCATGGAAAGTACTTATTAAGATTTTCAGGCGTAATGCCATTCCATAACCAGAATTGATCTCCCTGTGATACAAGTAGACGATCGAGCCATAGTTCAAAACTCAAATTAAGCGGTTCACCATGATCACGGGCAGAGGTATAGATTGATTGGTCAAAAAGATAATCCTTTCTTCCTTGCTTCACATAATCGCTATTTACACATATTAAAGTCTCACTGAATTTTGCAATAACGTAGACATGATCAGGAGTTGGGAACTTATGCAGTGCATCTTGAATTTCATCTACACCAAAAATATGCCAATGAGGTGCTGATTCTTCAATATCCTTATATAGTTCCATCCCGTTATGCAAAGATAAAAAGAATTTATAGTCTTCTGGCAGCTTTAAATCCGTCTCCGTTTCAAATTCTTCAATTTCATTTAACAAGGCAGGCTTGGAAAATGAGAATGTGCATGTAAGCTGAAATCCTAAATTTCTTTGAATATGAAAATTATTGTTGTTGGAAATTGTCCTTTTTAAAGCTTCTAGTGATGCGAGTATTAATTTTGACATCTTACCCCTCCTCCAGATTTTAACCGACGAATATGTTGCTCTCAAATATACCATAAAATACCTAGGCAAACCCGCAAGAAACCCAGCAAACATCAGCTACCTTCATTAAAGTCGCAATTTTTGCGACTTTTTTGTTTTGAATCCGTATATATAGCTTTATAAAGACTAAATTAGGCCAAAAGGAGTGATGCATCTTGAATTTCATGAATCAGAATGGCGACAATGTGCCGGGGCTCAAGCTGCCGAAGCTGAAGCCGGGGATGTACAAAAGGATTGGGGTGGGGGTAGCCGCAGCGGCGGTGCTGCTGTATATCGGGGCCACCTCGTTCTATACCGTGCAGGAGCAGGAACGTGCAGCAATTCTGACCTTCGGCAAGTATACGAATGAGACCTCGGCCGGACTTCATTTCAAATGGCCTTATCCGATCCAGGATGTGATTACCGTACCTGCGGAGCTGACCCAGCGGATACATATCGGGTACCGCCAGGAGGCTAATGGGGCTGTGCCGGTAGATGATGAAGCGATGATGATTACAGGAGACGAGAACATTGTCTCTGCCGATGCGGTCGTCCAGTGGAAGATCAGCAACATCCGCGATTATCTGTATAACATCGATGACCCGGAGCATTTCCTGCGTAACTCAGCCAGCTCATCGATCCGTGCCGTCATTGGTTCCGAGAAGCTGGACTACGCTATTACTGACGGGAAGACGGTCATTCAGGATAAGGTCCGTGAGCTGCTCATCGACCTCCAGAAGAAATATAACACCGGCATCCAGATCATTGATATCAAGTTCCAGGATATTGAGCCGCCAAGCGGCCAGGTGGAGGAAGCCTTCCGCGAGGTGACGAACGCCCGGGAAGAGAAGAATACGAAGATCAACAACGCGAAGAAGTATGAGAACGATATCATTCCGAAGGCACGCGGGGAAGCACAGGCGCTGCTGGAGCGGGCCGAAGGTGAGAAGAAGTCGCGTATTCTGAATGCGCAGGGGGATGTGGCGCGGTTTAATGCGATTTTTGCCGAGTATGCCAATAATCAGAATATTACCGAGAGCCGGCTGATCCTGGAGACGCTGGAGCAGATCCTGCCGAACGCCCGCATCTTCATTACCAACTCGAACAGTGACACGGTGAACTACCTGCCGCTCAATGAGCTGGCGCGTAGCAGCAAGGATAACACCTCTGCTCCGGCAACGGTGAATCCGCCTGCCTCACCTGCACCGCAAGGAGGAGATGCCAAGTGAAAAGAAATTCAATCGTAACGCTAATCGCTGCCGTCGTGGTGATCATTCTGCTTGCCGGCTCTACGTACATCGTGAAGGAAGGGGAGTACAAGGTCGTCCTCCGTTTCGGTGAAGCGATGCGCACGGTGGAGCAGCCGGGGCTGAAGTTTAAATTGCCTTTTATCGAGAATGTCTCGGAGCTTCCCAAGTACCAGATGACCTACGAGAGCTCGCCGACCAGCATTCTGACCAAGGACCAGAAGCCGATTGTCGTCGATAATTACACCGTCTGGAGAATCACCAACGCCTCGCAGTTCCTGCGGACGGTGCAATCGGTGAGCGGCGGGGTGCAGCGGATTGACGAAGCCGTCTACAACTCGGTGCGCCGCAAGCTGTCGGAGATCAACTATGAGAATATCATCAGTGAGGATACCGGACGCGGCAACATTAACGATGAGATTACCAAGGACGTAAGCGACGCATTATCGCGTGACAATTACGGTATTAAAGTCATTGACGTTCGCATCAAACGTACCGACCTGCCGGAAGAGAACAAGCAGAGCGTCTACAACCGGATGATCTCGGACCGCCAGTCCATCGCTGCGCGTTACCTGTCCGAAGGGGATGAGGAGTCCAAGAAGATCACCTCCAAGGCGGACCGCGCCTCCAGAGAGCTGATGGCCCAGGCCGAAGCCGACTCCAAGAAAATCATCGCCGAAGGCGAAGGAGAAGCGGCCCGCATCTACAACCAGGCTTACGGGAAGTCCCCGCAGTTCTACAGCTTCTACCGTACTCTGCAGAGTTATGTGACCACGCTGAAGAACGAGCCGGTCATCATGATTCCGATTGATTCGCCTTATGCGAAGATTTTGACGGGACAGAAATGATATAAAAAAGAGCAGCACAACTCCTATTATGGAAGAAGTGCTGCTCTTTTTTGCGGGGAAGTGCTAGTTCTCTGCTAAGGCTGCTAGGGCGGAAAAACAGTTGGATTTCCGGCACTTGTTGATCAGCAGAGGAGCGATACGGAAACAGCAGTTGGAAAAACAGCACTTAAATTAACCCCAATCAGCCAAAATGGCGGGTACGGGCTGATTTAGTTGTTGTTTGTCCACTTGCTTCCGTTGATCCTGCATTAATCGCAGAATTAAGATACGTTTATCCAACTATGGTAAGGGATATCGTTCGGGGAGGCGCAAGGCAGGAGGTTGAGGAGCCACAAAAGGAAGTGAATTCCCTTCTGGCTCCTTACCATGCCCTTGTTACAAGAAAATCAGCAGCAACGTGCCAACGATGAAGCAATAATACGAGAAGTAAATCAGGTTCCCCTTCGCCATAATGCCGATGAACCAGCGCATGGCGAAGTAGGTGGCGACTAGGGTGGTGAGGAAGGCGATCAGGTAGGGCATGGCCAGCGCCGCACGGTTCGGATCATGGGCGATGTCAGATGCGCCGAGGATCAGGCCGCCGATACTGATGGGAATGTACAGCATGAAGGAGAACTTCAGGGCGGTCTCCTGCTTCATGCCTACCGCAATCGAGGCAATGACCGTTGAACCCGAACGGCTTATACCGGGGATCAGGGCGACGGCTTGAGCCAGCCCGACGATGATGGCATCCTTCACTTTGAGATTACCGTCTCTTTTTTGGCCGCGCAGATTGCGGATCAGCCAGAGGGCAACCCCGGTGACGAGCAAGCTAATGGAAACGGTATGTACAGAGGTGAAGACACGTTCGATCGTATCCTTGAAGAACACGGCAGCCACGGCTGCGGGAATCGTTCCGATCACGATGTAGATGCAGAACATGAACTCTGACCGGTACTTGGCATCGCGCGTCCGCAGGTAACGGAAGAACCCTGTGATCAAGTCCCAGATATCTTTGCGGAAAATGAAGCAGATCGCAATTAATGAGGCCGTATTCGTCAAAATTTCAAAAGAGAGTCCATTCTGCTTCACGCCGAGCAGCCGCTGGGCAATGATTAAATGCCCGCTGGAGGAGACAGGAATCGGCTCCGTCACCCCCTGGACAAGTCCTAGTACCAGATACTTCAGCCAAACCACTACAGATTCCATATTTTCCTCCTAAAGTTGAACGCTATATTAAAATGTACTTAAGTTTTGAACTGGAAAGGGTAATTTTCCCCTCCGCTTCTTCGCTTGTCGTTAAAGTCATAAGTACATCTTAATTATCCAATTAAGCCTGCCGTCTCCGGTACCGCTTGGACAGGACATACAGCCCGAAGCCTACCAGGAATATAGTAGCTGCCGGCAGAATGTAAGGCTTGACGAGCTCGTCCACATGCTCCCACTGCGAGCCCAGCTTGTAGCCCAGGTAGACGTAGATGGCGGTGATCGGCAGCATGGCCAGGAACGTGTAGAGACTGAATTTGAACACATTCATTTTGGCGATGCCGCAGGGGATCGAGATCAGGGTTCTTACACCAGGGATGAAGCGCCCGTAGAAGGCCACACCGCTACCGTATTTATCAAAAAAGCGGTCGGACGCTTCCAGGTGATGCGAGCGGATGAACAGGTACTTCCCGTATCTGTCCACCATCGGTCTGCCGCCGAACCGGCCCAGGGCATACAGCGTCAGCGGACCAAGGGTGCCGCCAACCGTACCGGCCAGAATCGTCAGAATCAGCTTCATATCTCCGAGATACACCCAATACCCGGCAAGCGGAAGTACGATTTCAGCAGGCACGAATTCAAACGACAAGGCGATCATAATTCCGGCATACGACAAATCCTTAAAGAAAAGTATAAACTCCGTAATCCACTCTGTCATACGCTTCTCCCCCTTCTCAAACAAAAAGCCCCCTTATTAAGGGGGCAGTCTCATCAACTGTCAGCACCCTCTCATCTGTGCAAGGCATCCCGGATGCCTCTAGTGCTGCGACTGATATGCTGTCCGCATACCGGTCACAGCGGCTTCATTGGGCTTATGCCCTCCGCCGAACTCTGGATAAGAGTATTATTCAAGTCGATAATATTAAAACATATCTGTATACCCGGAAGCAAGTTTCTGAGAATAATAGAAAATTTGTATGAAAAGTTGAAAGCGTTATTTCAACTCAAGCTTGAACACATCGCCCGCCTGTCCGCCGAAGACGATCATTCCGCCTTGCGGCAAGACGGTGGAGCGGTCTTTGGTTACGACCGAGTAATTTACGATTGTGCCCTTGTCGTCGTAGACGGCAAACCCTGCGCCATCTGGAGCGGTTACCTTCATGGTGCGGCCGGCCGCTGTCTTACCGATCTTGTACCATATGCCCTGGCCGCTGGCGGGGATGGTGGTGACCGATGCATGGCCTGCGTAGACCGGCTTCACCGCATCCCCGCTGATATAATCATTGCCGTCGATGGTTAAATATTCTGCACCATTCTGCTTGGAGAATGTCAGATCGAAGGCGTCTCTGCCGTTCATCACCGGAATCTCAGCCGCATTGACAGCGGTGTTCTGATCCACAATCCGCGTCCCGGAAGCATACCCCTGATCGACCGCAATGGTCTTCGTCAGGATGGAAGGGGAGAGGTAGAAAGATGAATTGATTTTCTCATCCAGGGCGTAGTAGCTTTTGCCGTCCCGCTTCGTCCAGGCCTGCTTCACCGTCGCATCCAGCGGATTGGCATCAAGCTTCTGGTATTCGTAAGTGACCATCAGCATCTGGCCGAGGCCGGGGAGCTGCAGATGAACATTCAGCTTCAGATACGTCTTGCCGTTCTTTAGTTGATCGAAGCTGACGATGGCGCTGCCATCCGGGCTCTTGAACTGGCCCTTACCGGTGTAGACATACTTCTGAGCAGGAACGAGTCCGCCTTCCAGCTCGGGCAGGCTCAGCTCTCCGTTCTTCAGCGTGACCTCTGTTGTGGAGCCAATGGTACCGTATAATCCCGAATAGGACTGGAGCTCAGCAGGCATGGCTGCCTTCACCGGAGCCGTAAACGTTGCTTCTGGCCGGATCTTATCAATCCTTCCGGTATCCTTCAGATACGCCAGCAATACATTCGAGGCGAAGATGCTGTTATAGATTGAACTTCCGCCCGACGAGAGCACCGCGATGGAGATATCCGATTCCGGCAGGGTCACCAGTGCGGTGTGATACATAATGGTATCCCCACCTTTGGATAAGGCTTTGATTCCATAGTCGCTGAACGGTGCGAGACTGACCGCATCCCAGCCCAGGCCGTAATTGAAGGTATTGGTCTCTTCGGGAACCCAGAGCCCCTTGCGGTATTCCGGCTGCTGCATCGCTTCAGCGGAGGCTTCCGACAGAATGTCCGGGTGCTTGCCGTTCAGCATCTCGGCGAATGTGGTCAGATCTTCGGCTGTGGAATAGAGGCCACCTGCTCCCAGAATGTTGGCGTTCTCGGCAGGGAGTGCCTGCTTGAAGGCAGGGAAGTAAGTCTTGGCAAGCTTTTGCCGGTCAAAAGTGTTCAGCGGCGTCTTGGTGGAGCTTAACTGAAGCGGGCCGTTCATGTGCTGGTCCAGGAATTCCGTATAGCTGCTGCCGGTGACCTGCTCAATCATCAGCTCCAGCAGCTGGAATCCATCGTTGCAATAGACGGAGTATTCGCCCGGATCGGATTTCAGTTGCTCAGACTGGAGTCTTGTCAGCAGCTCGTCATGATTCCGGGTGTCAGAATCATCCAGCAGAATGCTGTTTCCGTAGTGGCTGCCGTACAGGCCCGAGGAATGATTCATTAACATGCGCGGAGTAATCTGCTTGTAACGCTCATCGGCCATCTTGAACTGCGGAAGATACGTTATCAGCGGCTTGTCGATGTCGATGATCTTATCCTCCGCGAGCATCATGGTTGCTGCGGAGACATGCATTTTGCTGATGGAGCCGATGCCGAACATGGTGTCCTGCGTGACCGGTGCCCCGGCTGCCTTGTCGGATACGCCGAAGCCGCCGGACATCGTAATCTTGCCCTGGTCCCGGATGGCATACTGGAGTCCGCTCACCCCGTAATCGGATAAGATCTTCTGGCCCAGCTCCTGCGCCTTGGCCTGCGCTGCCGATTCCTTCTCCTGGGCCGATGCCGGAGCTGCGGGAATCAATAATACAGCGGCTAATACTACTGAAGCTAACTTGTTCATTGTCTGTCTCCTCCTGTTCCTGTATTGGCTTACTATCTGAATCCATCATACAGGCGGGAGGCAGAGAATAGAGCGGAATGACCCTGAAACGTTCAATAACGATCCCTAAACGTCAAAAGGCAGCACCACCATATTGTTGAATTCGTTATGCCTGGACAGGGTGGTCATATTCCCGCCGTACTTCTCGCAGATTCTGGAGATATTGGTCAGGCCAATGCCATGGTATTCCGGCTCAGGCTTGCGGGAATGGAGGGAGGCCGCTTCCTGGGCCGTATGGTTCAGCACCCGGATGAACAGCGCGGAGTCATTCGTATGCATCTGGATCAGAATGTAGCGGTCTTCGGCGAGCTTTACTTTTTTGGAGGCCTCGATGGCATTATCCAGCATGTTCCCCAGCACAACACATAAGTCATAGCGGTCGATCCGCAGCTCTCCGGGCTGGAGATTAAGCCGGGTATCGATACGGATACCGTTGGCCTGTCCGATATTCAGGGTGTTCGTCACCAGCGCATCCACTGCAAGATGTCCCGTATTGACCCGCTGGTAGGCATCCTCCACTTTATTCAGCGTGAGCTTGATATGCTCCAGAGCCGCAGCGGAGTCATTCCGCCGGATACATTCTTCGATGTAGAGGAACTGCTGGTGCGTGTCGTGAATGATCCGCTTGATCGATTTGAAGCTGTGTACGGTTTTCTCATAGTTGGCGTCCTGGTAATTCATCTGGTCCTGCAACTGCGCATTCTCGTGCATGAACTGGAACTTATCCGTTATCGTATCGAAGACATAGACGATCATCACATTCAGGAACAGGAAGCCAAGAATCGCAATGAAATAATAGATATCCTTCTTGGTGTCTGCGGTCAGAACGTTGATCTGGTACGTGCTGATCAGCGGGACAAGCAGGAACATCACATAATACCGGTAAGGCAGAGAGACGCTTCGGCGCTTGGAGATCAGGCGGATGAGCTGAATGACAGGGAACATAATGATACAGCTTAGGATCAGCCCCTTGATGAAGGCCGGCCGGTCAATTCCTGTACCGGCATCCATGCTGGTGTAGTCAACGGAATCGATCATGGAGAAAATATACAGCGAGATAAAGCTGACCACCGTCATCAGCACCGCGTACAGTATCGAAAAGATCACCTGGGTCTTCATCTCCACCCGATAGGATTGCGCCATACTGAAGATCATCAGCAAGGCTACACCGGAGGATAACAGGGGTGACATCGGGGCGAACAGGTAGACACAGCACAGTGCTCCATAGATCAGGAAATAGATGATCCGGTTAGGCTTCCTGGCGGATTTGTCAAATACGGAGCCAAAGTAGAAGTTGGTCTGAAAAGCCATCACCAGCAGCACACAGAGCACAATGGGCAGGTTATAGAGAATCATAGGGAGTGTTCCTTCATAATCATGAATTTGGTGTAGAAATCTTTAACCTCTTTGATCCTGGAGCGCCCGATGGGGAACTCCTGACCGCCCGACATCTGCACGGACCCGCCAGAGAACTTCTTCACATGCAGGAGGTTGATAATAATCGAACGGTGAATTTGCAGAAAATGGCTCTCCCGCAGCGCAGCGGCGTATTCGGCAATCAGCCCTTTGGTCTCGTAAGTTGCGGCGGGGGTAATCACGTTCAGCTTGCTTTTCACGGTCAGGCTCTTGGCGGCTTCGATTCCGATAATGTCATCATGCTTCAGCACGACCTCCTCGTAGCCGGACTTGATGACCAGAAACTTCTTATCCTGCGCCTGGAAGTAGTCGTACAGCCTGAGAATCTTCTCCTCCAGCAGACCCGGCGCCAGCGGCTTGATCAGATATTGAAAGGTGATGACGTCGAAGCTCTCCACCATATATTCCGGGTAGCTGGTCAGGAAGATAATCTGTTCGTCAAAATGCTTCTGGCTTCTGAGCCGGCGTGCCGTCTGAATCCCGTTCATGCCGCTCATCTCCACATCCAGAATCAGAATATGGAAGGGATCCCCGCCTTGCTCATAGTGAGCTAAAAGCTGCTCGCCGGAGGTAAACAGCCCGATCTCGAATTCGATATTCGTCTTCATGGATAAGGCCAGCAGCAGCCCCTTGACCTGCTCTCTTAGCTTAGCTTCATCATCGCATACTGCAACTCTGTACATCACGGACCTCCTCAGCTTCGGTGCAATGAGATATAATGAACGCTTAATGTTGTACATTACAGTATACAGCATGGTTTATAGGAGTTCGCAGCTTAGGGTGTCAACTGCATGATTTGATCCCTGAAATGCAGAGGAAGGTAGGTGAATGGCGTACGGGCAGGCGAGGTTTACTCATTCCTACGCCTGCTTCGGCTTCCACAGATTCAGCAGCGGGCCGTCCTTGCCGTAGACGGGATCACGCTCTGGCAGCGGAACCTCGCGGATTTCGGGCAACGCTGCCGCGAAGTCGTCCGGGTCCGCCTGGCGGGTGTTATAGTCCATGCCGCCGGGATAGGCACCTGCGATGCGGAAGTCCGGTGAAGCCGTGAGCTTCTTATGCGCCGTGCCGGCAGGCAGCACCACGACATCCCCGGCGCTCACCTGAACGGTGCGTCCGGCGTCTCCGCCAAGCTGGAGGCTGGCGCTGCCGGAGACGACACCCAGTACCTCATGCGCATTGCTGTGATAGTGATGATAGGGAAAGACACCGTTCACCCAGCTGTTCAGCCAGCCGTTATTATTGAAGATCCGTTCGGTGTCTTCCGGGTGTTCTCTAAGAACACCCGTATACAGCAGGGCCGGAAGCTCCGGGTTGTTCGGCAACAAGCCGTCCGGCTCGAACTTTAGCTTAACTATAGCTTCATCGTGTTGATGTCCTGTAGCGGTTGATTCTGGCATAACGGATCATCTCCTAAGTGAATTTTGGTATATATAGAATTACCCTAAGGCTGACAGCAATAAATGTACTCTGTACAATTAAAAACAGTGAAAAGGAGGGTTCTCCTCCTCCAACTGTAGTGTGTACAACTATTTTTGCCGGAATCATAAGAATCCAGGTATTATTGGAGATTTAGATGTACGAAATACAGCTAGACGGTTGTTTGGCGGCATACTAGACGATTTTGTTGTACAGAGTGCAGTTAAGCCTATCCATACAGCTTGCCCCCTTAACTCTGCCTGCACCATCATTTGGATATTGCATATCCTCGGTCTGTGATTGGCGATTTTATAAGTGAAATTAATTTATATAGCGGGGTTGTTTCCTGCGCTTTACCTGCTTGTAAAAGGGTAATTTATGGCATACAGTGTAACGTAGCTGTTATAGATGATGGTGAGAGGAAGGGGTTATTATGAGAATTACACGTAAGATCAGCACCCTGCTGGCGGCTGCGCTGCTGCTGCCTGCCATTCTGGTGCCGGGGGCAGGGGCTGCTCCGGCACAGGCGAAGGCTGTCCCAGCTGGGACGACGACGGTTGCCGCTGCTTTAGCCACCCAGACTCCGGCCACGAACGGGCTGGTGCCGCTGACGGGCGCGATCAACGGCAATCTGCCAATTCATATGTCGCTCAAGGCGGATAGCAGCGGGAAGCTGACGGGCAGTTATTATTACGACAAATACAAGAAGACGATCAAGCTCGCAGGAAGTGTCAGCGGCAAGCAGGCTTATATCACCGAATATGATGCGAAGGGCAAGGAAACCGGCCATTTCGAGGGCTGGTGGCTTAACGGCACCGGGTTCTTCGGGGTATGGAGCAACCCGGACGGCACCAAGCAGCTGCCGGTTGAGGCATTGACGGCTTCCGGCGCAGCCAGCGCCAAGGTGCCGTCCGTGAAGGATTGGCAGGGAGAATGGTATATGAAGAGTGATTCGCCCTTCTATGGATCTTATATTGAATTCAGCAATGTCAAAAGTGATAAGCTGGCCTTCTCAATCGATGCCTACGATGGCGCTCATTCCGGCCAGTTATATGAAGAAACGGCATTCGTCCGCAAGCGGATTGCCATCTACAGGGAAGAGGACGGCTCGGTGGTCTTCTTCTATCTGCTGAACGGCAGCCTGTATGTAACCAGCCCTTCACCGGTGTATTCTGCCGGAGCGAATGTAACCTACACCGGCCAGTATACAAGAGACCCGCAAGAGAACACGTTCACCTTGCGGGACACCGGGGTCTTCAAGACGGCAGCGGATGACCAGGCCTTCCGTAAGCTGGTAGGGAAGGATTATGATCTGTTCCTGTACAGTATGCAGCTGATCAGTGAGTCGAAGGATCTGGACGGTAAAGGGGCGAAGGTGGTGCAGGGCGGCGTGAGAGGGCTGTTCACCCTTACAGAAGCGATCATCATGTATGATAAGCAGGGTCATTTCTGGGCGGCTGCGCTAGATTCGGATGAAGCCTCTGATTCAGATGAAGCTCCTGAGACGTTCGTGCGGTTCTATACCAATGTTCCGGGAACCACCAAGCTGCCGAAGACCTTGGTGAAATGGATGGAGCCTTTTCCCGATTACGCGGTGGTCTATATGAATTTCTGAATCTTGCGCCAGAGCGTTTTAAGTTCCCCGTAACGGGTACTAAAAAAGTGTGAGGGTCCGTCTGACATGGGTAGCTACTGCATGAGAACCTTGTGTACACCGGTTATGTCAGCGGATTCGCATTTCCCGCAGCTTTTCACTGAAAGGACGGGACAGCGCAGCTGCGCAGGTCCTGCCGCTATAATGGAAGATGCGGGTGCAACAAGAAACGGTATGCCTAACCCTGACCGGGGGCGGCATACCGTTTTTGTATGTGACTCTGTAACGCCGGAACTCCGGCATGGAATCAAGTATACAGCCGCTTCCAGTTCGCATACCAGCGCTCGACCTTGGCGGAGGGCTTCAGCTTCAGGTCACGCCACAGCAGGCTGCGAAGCTTATCATATTGCTCCTGCACGAAGCTTAGCTCCCCCAAGCGGTTGTAGAAGTCCATCAGCGCCAGGTAACCCGGCTCGTGATAAGGGTGAAGCTCCACGATCCGCTGATAGGTGTTGACTGCCTTAGTGATATTGTCTTTGGCTGAATAATAATCGGCCAGCTCGGTGGCGTGCTGCAGCGAGAGATTCCGTAGCCGCTGGCGTTCGCTCTCGGCCCACAGATAATCGTAATCGCCCAGGAAATCACCGGTATAGAGCTTGAACAGCTCCTCGTGCACCGGGGCATTATGGTCATCGACCGGCTCCAGCGAGAGGATACCCTCCTCCCAGAGGACGAAGTCGATTTTGGCGTCGCCGCTCTCCAGCATATAGCCTTCGCCTACGCTTGCATTGCTGATGGTAAGGCCGATGTCCGACCGCTTCAGCGATTGTCTGAGCTGGTAGATTGCCGTATAGAGATGAGTGGAGGCCCGCTTGAAGGAAGTGTCCGGCCAGAGCAGCTCGACCAGCTTGTCCTTGACAACAATCCGGTCGTGATAGTAGAGCAGATAAGCGAATAATTCCTGCGACTTGGAGGTCCGCCAGCGGAAATCGCGGATCGGAAGCCCGCCGCGCTCGAACTGGATGGAGTTGAAGCCTCGGATCATCAGCTCATCCTGTTTGTCTGCACTCTGAATCTTACCCTTCCGGTTCCGGATTCGTTGAATCGTCTTGCGCAGCCGTTCTCTGGACACCGGCTTCAGCAGGTAATCCTGGGCACTGGCCTCGAAGGCCTCCAGGGCAAAATTGTTATAGGCGGTGACGAAGACAATGGCTGATCCGGGGCAGCGCGCTTCCAGTGCAGCCGCAGCCTCTAATCCGTTCAGGACCGGCATATCAATATCGAGAAAAATGATATCCGCATTCCACCCGGAGGCTTCATCCAGGGCTTGCAGCGGATTGGTATAGGTGGCGGTTACAATCGTCGTTCCCAGTGCCCTGAGCGTGGACTCCAGCTGGATCAGAGCAAGCTTCTCATCATCAATCAATACTACCCGAAGCACTGTATCACCTCCTTGAACAAGGGATAACCGGTGGAGGGAAGGCTCACTCCCCCCGCCGGAAGGGAACAATAAAGGAGACGGTGGTTCCATATCCGGGGCGGCTCTGAATGGATAAGCCCTGCCCGTAGCGTTCGGTCAGCCGCCGGTTCGTATTCCACAGGCCGATCCCGGCGGCCGTATCTTTGTTCTTCTTCAGCAGGCTGTCAATCTGCGCCTGTTCCATGCCCTTGCCGTCATCCTGTACCTCAAATAAGACCTGATCTCCCTGGTCTTCAATCCGTACCGTAAGCGTACCCCCGGCAACCTGGCTGAGCAGCCCGTGGCGGACGGCATTCTCAACCAGCGGCTGAAGAATGAGCGGGGGGATGAGCAGCACACCGCTGAAATCCAGTTGCCACAAGACCTCCAGACGTTCCCCGAAGCGTACCTTCTCAATATACAAGTAGGCTCTGACCAGGGAAAGCTCCTGCTGTATATTAACCAGTTTACCGGTATTCATCAGATCGAAGCTGGAACGCAGATAGGAGGAGAAGGCGTCGATCAGCTCCTTCATCTGGCAGATATCGATTTCACTGAGCGTGGAGATGGAATTCAGGGCATTGAACAGGAAATGAGGACGGATCTGGGCCTGCAGATAAGCCATTTCCAGACGCAGACTGTGATGCAGCGTCTGCTTCAGCCGGGCCAGTCCGGTTACCCGGTACTTCAGCTCCAGGCTGTCAACCGGCTTGGTTACATAATCATTAGCCCCCTGCCCGAATCCGTAATAGACCTCCTCCCGCATTGCCCGCGCTGTCAGCAGCAGCACCGGCAATTCAGACATGGAATACTGCTCCCTGACTCTGCGGGTAAGCTCATAGCCGGACATATGAGGCATCATCACATCCGTAATGAGCAAATCCCATGACTCCTCTTCCAGCCGCTTCAGCGCCTCTTCCCCGCTAAGTACCGGGGTCAGCCGGAAGTGCTCTTCATGCAGAATACTGGCCAGCACCCGCAGATTCACGGGATCATCATCGACTGCGAGAATATGGAGGACATCTCCTTCATGCTCCCCGCCGCCACCGGTTAGTGGCGGCGGCACTCCGGCCGGGAAGGGAGCGGTATCCCCGTTGCGGAATGGTAGATCCTGGGCGGCGGATAGCTCCGGCAGTTCGGCTGTCTCCGCAGGACCCGTATGATCCGCAGTGCGGCGAGCGGTAAGGGAGGCATGGTCTGCCAGCGGCAGACTGAAGCTGAACGTGGAGCCCGCGCCCGGCTTGGACTGCACACTTAAGCTGCCCCCGTGCAGCTCCACGAGCTGCCGGGTGATGCTTAAGCCGAGGCCCAGTCCGCCCCGGTCTTGTCCGCCTGCCTGTTCATAGGGCAGAAGAATCCGGGCGAGGTCTTCCTCAGATATCCCGGCTCCCGTATCAGATACGCTGACCAGCAACTGTCCGCCGCTCTCCTTAGCCGACACGGCTACACTGCCCGACTCCGTGAATTTCAGCGCATTATGTATAAGGTTGAACAGAATCTGGATCAGCCGCTTCTCATCGGCCCAGACGGGCGGCAGCGAATCGGATGCGCTTACAAGAAGTGTCAGGTTTCTCCCTTCTGCCAGATGGCGGAGCATATCTGCTACCCCGGATGCTGTCTTAGCTACAGACAAGGGAACGGGGTGCAGAACCATCCGGTTCTCCCGCAGCAGGGTCAGGTCCAGCAGGTCATCCAGGAGCTGTGACATCTGACGCCCGATGCGCAGCAGCAGCTCCATATCTCTGGAGTCTTCATCCGCAGAGGCAGCCCGCCGCTTGTCATACTGGGACTCAGCGATGCTCATCATTCCGTGCAGCGGGGTTCTCAGTTCATGCGAGGTATTGATCAGGAAGCGGTCCTTCTGCCTGTCTGCCTGTACAAGCTGTTCATTCAGCCGCACGTTCTCCTCAGAACGCCGGATATACTGCTTCATTCCGTAGGCGGAGAATCCGACAATCGCTGCCAGAATATCCACCGGGTAGTACGGCAGATTCTTATGGTAATTATTTACCGTGGCTCCCCAGACGACGCCCGAGATCAGACAGCAGGCGGTGAAGGTCAGGAAGGCAACGTCTTTTTTGCGCTGATAGACCATCCTTGCGAAGATCACGAACATCCAGCAGGGCGGAAGCATATACAGGAGATTGAAGGGCAGAGTGGCCCAGCTCAAGATGATATGTACAGGCAATACGGCAATGCTTAGAGTATATAAGACGAGCAGGAGACCATATACTTGGACGGCCCGGCCCGCTCTCTGGACTCCATGGAACCTGTAGGTCAGCAGCAGCATGAGGAACACCATCCAGACATAAGACAGCAGCTTGAACTTGATTCCCCAAGTGTAGCTCAGCGGCAGTACAAGGGACAGCAGGACATCGTTGTCCACAGCAACAGTGACCGAGATCATGACCAGCATCAGGGCGAACAGCACCAGAATGCGGTTCTTATGAGCCAGCAGATACAGGATGCAGACGTATAGTGCATGCAGCAAGAGGATTATAATCGTTGTCAATTGAAAAGCAGTGGAATACCACCGCTCCTTCAGAACGGAGGATTGTGCGCCGAGTCGCATGGAGTAGGAGATGCCTCCCTTCTCGCCATGCTCGTAATTGGCAGCCTGAATCAGGACAAGCAATTCTTGTGTGCCTTGGGGCGGGAGGTAATGTGCAGAATAAGGAACAGCCTTCGGCTGATACAGTTCCTTGCGCGTACCCGGCTGACCCATGGTCCGCAGAACATGGCCGTTGACCTCAATACGCGAAGAAGCCTGGATCTGCTGTGCCCAGAAGGCATAGGGTTCATCCAGCGGCTGGTCGATCAGGATACGGAGGGCGAACGTGCCGTAGCCCAGAGAGGAGCCGGACAGGGCATTCTTCCAGTTGCCTGGAACGCCAAGCATGACCGGTGCTCCGGCAGTCCCGGAACGGATATCGCTGTCACTGGCCAGGCGGTCAGGATAGAAGGCCCACTCACCGTCAAGGACAAGCGAGTGGGTATTCTTGAAGTTCCATCCGCGCAGATCAAGGCTGCCCTGAATGGCGCGCGGTTGTTGCGGAAATGCGAAAATATGCTGCCATACCCCTTGCAAACCTAAGAGAATAGACATATATATCAGGACTAAAGTCAGGTGTTTGAAGTAATATCTGGAGTTTGTATTCATCATAGTGTAAAGATTTCGACAACAGATAGGCATAACCTGCTAGACGTTCAAATAAATTCTTGAACAATTATAGAACATCAGACGAGCGGGAGTTGCTTCTCCGCAGGGTTCTCCTCACGGTTCTCGACGGCCTCGTTCCTCTGGCTTTCCTTCCAGGCAGGCCAGTAGTGCTGCTTGCACAGCCCCTTCGCATAATGCCTTCGATTACAGTTCTCCAGTGAGCACTTTCGTTCATTAACGGCTCTCAGTCTCCCCATTTGTGAATCCCTCCATGATGGTTTCAATTTAAGTCAAGCCCATTATAGAAATACTTCATATACAAGAACTGAACAAAATTGGAAAATTTATTCCATTAATTATCGATTATTTCTGGTTTCAGATTAAGTAGTGAGCGGCTGCAGCATAGCGGAGCTGGTGGGTGAAATCACTTTTTGAGGATGACAGAGATATATTGTGGCAATTAAATGGGCAATTTTACTCATTTATTCTCTCGTCAGTGAATATATCTAATGTATAACATTGAAAGAATATGGGAGGTAGTAATATGGTGTCTAAAAAGCTATATACTCAATTGGAAGTGATCGATCTGCTTAAGCTGCCCCCTACTACCATCAAGCGTTGGCTCGAATATTTCTCTCACTTCATCCCTCTGGTTCAGAAGGGCGACAGCAAATTCTATGAATATGAATCTTTGAAAATTCTGGTCCGCGTCAATGAACTCCGGCAGCAGCGGTACCATCTGGGTACCATCGTGCGTATTCTGGTGGAGGAAGGGTTCCCTATGTACAGCCCTTCAAGAGAACTTGAAGGGCCTGAAATGGACAAGCCTGGTGGTTCAGCGGCGGTCGGTGAAGCGCTGAAGGCCTATGAGGAGCAGCAAATCATTGTCTCCTGCATAACCCAGATCGCCGATGAATTGCAGCGGTTAGCCGGATATCTTAAGGAACGGGGACGGGATTAATAGGCACCCTCTTCAGCGCAGAACTGCTATACTGCCGGAGAGGGTGGCTGTTGTTATAAAAATATAATTAATTCACTAATTCAAAGATACTTATATTGGACAATGCTGGGTCTATTTGGGAAGTTCCACCACTTAAAATAGTGGCAGCTTGAAAGTTGAGATTGAGTGAACCGGTGGTTGGTCTGATTATACCTGCGGATTGAACCGTGTATTCCCATTCTTGAGTTTGGGAAGGAATTCCTTCATCGTAATAGGTTATATTTGTAATATTAGTTCCGAGACGGGCGACTATTTGAATACTAGTAACACTACGATTCGCAGGCACCTTTATTCTTATAGAAAAGGAAACATGATAAATGCGGTTAGCCAGTAAGCCAATATTTAATATGTCTGAACGAGTGATGCTTCCACCACTTTGATTATAAACTTCATCTATACCAAATCCTGTAAGTGTCGTGCGCAGGTTAGCCGCAACGGGTCTGAACAGTGCATTCGGGTTAACCAGAGGCCCCATTGGTCCGGTAGCCCCTGTGGGTCCTGTATGTCCTGTAGACCCGGTAGGACCAGTTGCACCTGTCGCACCTGTGGCTCCAGTTGGACCCATGGGTTCAAGTCCTGTAGCACCAGTAATGCCAGTAGCCCCGGTAACCCCAGTTGCCCCTGTTGGACCTTGAGGTCCAACGCCAGTGGCTCCAGTGGCTCCAGTGGCTCCAGTAGCGCCGGTAACCCCAGTAGCGCCGGTAGCACCAGTAGCGCCGGTAGCCCCGGTAGCGCCCGTGGGACTGACACCTGTGGCGCCGGTAACCCCGGTAGCGCCGGTAACGCCAGTAGCGCCGGTAACCCCAGTAGCGCCAGTAACCCCAGTAGCGCCAGTAGCGCCGGTAGCACCCGCAGGACCAGTCGGACTGGCACCCGTAGCGCCGGTAACGCCTGTAGCGCCCGTGGTCCCGGTAGCGCCGGTAACGCCTGTAGCGCCGGTAACGCCTGTAGCGCCGGTAGCGCCGGTAGCGCCAGTCGCACCAGTAACCCCTGCGGCTCCTCTAGCCCCGGTAGTGCCCGTGGCGCCGGTAGCGCCCGTAGCCCCGGTAGCGCCGGTAATGCCGGTAGCACCTGTAACGCCTGTAGAGCCCGTAGCTCCTGTCATACCTTCGGCTCCTCTGACCCCCGTAGCTCCAGTTGGTCCGGTGATGCCTGTTATTCCGAGGTCTCCAGTGGCTCCGACTGGACCGATACCTGTCGGACCCGTGGGTCCAGTGACCCCTGTCTGCCCGATCTCTTCCCACGGGCTCCAGTTGTTTCCACCGTCCTGGCTGCTCCGGTAATACAGGGAAGGGTTCGAGATATAGAGCTGTTGTACATAATCTCCTACCCGGGAGACATACAAGGTCCAGACAGACGGATGTAGCACCGGCGGACTGGCTGGCGGCGGTGGTGGCGGCGGTCCGGTGGGAGAATCAGAGCTGTATACGCCCGGCTCAGTGAAGTCTTCCAGAGGTGAATCAGAGGGCTCTACGTTGAGGGGCAATGCATCTACGTCATTCGCGTCCAGAACAACTACCCCAGCCTGACCGTTGACGAGGACAGCTCCACCCGGTGCGCCCGTTGGGCCCGTAGGTCCGCTGGGCCCAACGATAACAGGCAGATTCGCGGCGGTCTTCAGCTTCGAATCAAGAATCATTTCCTGCTTGAAGATGGTATCCAGCATGGATTGTACGCTGTTGTTGACCTGCAGCACCTGCGCCAGTGTCGCGGGGGGACCGCTTAAGCCTGGCAGGGTCCCTAGAGCGAACTGAATTTTCTCGCCTTCTGCGTTAATAATGTGTGCAAGGCCCAATTCTTCCATCGCGATGGAAGAGAAGAGCATATTAACGACATCATCCCGTGTCAATGAAACGGATGGTGTGATATTGGGGATATTGGGTGTAGACAATGAAAACCCTCCTTCGCTTGTACATTGAGTTTCACATTTCAGTTTTTAAGCAGGTTCCCCATCTCTGCTGCAGAATACAAGTGCAGAGATAGGGAAGTCCTCATCACAAGAAGCTTACTCAATCTGGAAGATGCTTACATTGGACCAGTCAGTATAGAAGGTAGCAGTAGTTGTCGTGACGATTCTTGCAGTCAGTTGAAGGGTTGGATTCCCGCCAGCTGTCTTAATTAGTCCGCTTGATTCTATCGTAAAAGCTCCTAGACCGGAACCGCCTGCTGTTTTATCCTTAATGGCCGTTATATGGAGGGGGGTGCCGTCCAAGGTGGAAGCAATCTCTGCTAAAGTTACAGGCGCAGTTCCGGTGCCTAATGTTATTCTAAATGAAAAGGACATGTAATAAGTGCTGTTGGGCAGCAACTGAATCGAATTGTTATCAGGGGCAACAAGAGTAATCGTGTTATTGCTTTCATTAAATAATGGACTTAGTATTATTGGAGCTGCAGTAGCTGTTATACCTAAAGCATTAGGCTGGAACATTGCATTTAAGTTAGCGCCAGTAGGCCCGGTCGGTCCGGTCGGTCCGGTGGCGCCAGTAGGCCCGGTCGCACCAGTAGGTCCGGTCGCACCAGTAGGTCCGGTCGCACCAGTAGGTCCGGTCGCGCCTGTCGGTCCGGTCGCACCAGTCGGTCCGGTCGGTCCGGTCGGTCCGGTCGCGCCTGTCGGTCCGGTCGGTCCGGTTGGCCCAGTAGGTCCGGTCGCGCCTGTCGGTCCGGTCGGTCCGGTAGCACCAGTAGCACCAGTTGGTCCCGTCGGCCCGGTAGGCCCGGTAGCACCCGTCGGTCCAGTAGCGCCTGTCGGTCCAGTAGCGCCGGTGGCTCCGGTAGCGCCAGTCGGTCCGGTAGCGCCCGTAGCTCCCGTAGCGCCAGTCGGTCCGGTAGCGCCCGTAGCTCCCGTAGCACCAGTCGGTCCGGTGGGTCCGGTCGGTCCAGTAACGCCAGTAGGTCCGGTCGGTCCGGTCGGCCCGGTTACCCCTGTAGGGCCAGTAGCGCCTGTCGGTCCAGTCGGTCCGGTCGGTCCGGTCGCCCCGGTAGGGCCCGTGACCCCTGTGGCACCAGTTGCGCCAGTAGCGCCCGTCGGTCCAGTAGCCCCGGTGGCCCCGGTGGCCCCGGTGGCCCCGGTCACGCCCGTAGCTCCGGTCACCCCAGTTACACCAGTAACCCCCGTCGCTCCAGTCAGACCTCTAGGTCCGGTAGAGCCGGTCGGCCCAGTGATGCCTGTGGGGCCGGTCACCCCTACACCTGTCGGTCCAGTGGCCCCAGTCGCCCCGCGTTGTCCAATTTCAATCCAATTGGTCCAGGAAGCCCCGTTATCCTGACTGCTCCGGTAGAAGAGGACAGGGTTCGAGATATAGATCTGCTGAACAAAGGATCCAACCTTGGACACATAGAGGGTCCAGACCGCCGGATGGGAGACGTTCTGTGGACCGAATAGAGGTGCCGGGCCAGTAGGACTATTGGAGCTATAGACACCAGGTTCAATGAAGGTTCTAAGATCAGAACCGGAAGGCTCCTCATTGTCGGGGAATGCGCCTACGTCTTCAGCATCCAATACTACATTACCAGCTTGACCGTTGACGGTGGCGACAGCTCCCGCAGCCCCCGTCGGTCCTACAGGACCAGTAGGTCCCAGCAAGGTGGGGACATTGGCAGCGGTCTTAAGCTTGGAGTCCAGCATCATTTCCTGCCGGAAGATCGTATCCAGCATGCCTTGCGTACTGGTGTTCACATCCAGAATCTGTGCAAGTGTAGCGCCTGGGCCGGTTATTCCCGGCAGTGTACCGAGGGCGAACTGGATTTTTTCTCCCTCTGCGTTAATAATGTGCGCTAAACCCAGCTCTTCCATGGCGATGGAAGAGAACAAGAGGTTCACCACATCATCCCGTGTTAATGTAATCGTTGGGGATATATTGGGGATATTAGGTGTAGACAAACAAAAAACCTCCTTATTTGGTGGGATGGTCTAGGATATTCCCGGCTGTGTGATACGGTAAGGGATAAATGCCTAACTAATTCCGACCATAAGTCTAAATTTCGTTTTGCTCGATAAACCAGAAGTAAAATATGATACTTTATTTGAAATATAGAAATTTTTCACAAAAAAATAAGACCCTCCATTATGGCCGGATCTTATACAGGGCTCACTATTTACTCCTCATCCAAATCCTTCAATTCCTTCAGTTCATCCAGATCCTCCGGTTCAACAAATTCACCATAAGGCTCATCGTCGTCTGTGAGCAGGCGAAGAATGCGGTCCAGCTTGCTTAGGCTTAACCATTGACCGTTCGAGACCTCCTCAAGCAGTCTGGAGGCCGTATTATTGATGTGGATAACGCTCGTATAACTTAATTCATCCGGGCGGGATTGAATAAGGGCCTGTATAGCATTCGCTTCCGCACTGATAATGTGGGACAGCGAGATTTCGTTCATGGCCACAGAAGTGATCAGGAGGGCGAGGCTTTCGCGCTTAGTGATCGATGGGCCGGACTTCAATTCGGGAGAATCAGACGAGGACATCTTTGGGCACCTCCTGCGACCGGCTGCAAGATCCGGAACGATTATAGTATCAATATATAAGGAACAAGCCTTATCTATTCCACCTATTCTTCGCGACGTCCGAAATCCGAAAAGTCCGATATATTAGGGAAGTCGGCTGCATAAAATATAATATTAAACATCTGTGCACCTGTTAAAGGAGTGTAGAAATTGCGGACAAAACCACAAATTACGGAAGCTGTGCTTCTGGCTGCCGCTGTTGAGCAAAGGGCTATCGTAATTCTGCTGGCAGCCTTGACGTCCATGTTACAGGCTGTTGCCGCCGAACAGGCGGAGGAGCGGCGGTATCAGCCGTCCGGGCGGCTTTCCCGTCTGGAGCGGGTAGTCATCCGGGTACTGCAGGCGCTCACGCAAAGACAAATCATCCTGCTGCATTACTTCACTATCAATAGACGTCTGCTGGACGAGGTGGATAACAGTGAAGCCTGAGACTTCCGGTCCGGTCGTGGAAGAGTTGAAGAAGGCTGTGGACGAAGCACTCGGCCAGATGGAGGCCTTCAAGCAGGTGAGCCGCTTGATTCCCGTTCAGGTCGAGAATGAGCTTAATGAATTAATCTCCAGAACCAGGCTCCTGCTTCATTGGAGCGAAGGGGAGGGCGAGACGGGAAGCCGGAAGTCCGAGACTGCAAGGGACAGTAAGCCGGTGGTCTTCCGGAGAGTAAGCAGCATCGGAGCAGGCGGCAAATCGCTGTTTCGGAGTGTATCTGAACCTCTTCCTGCTGTTCGTCACCATCCCGGCAAGCCGGAGATGGTCAAGCTCCCTAAGCAGCCTGAGCGCTCGAAGCCTAAGAAGAGGAGGGCCACAGATAATCCTGCTAGAATAAGTAAGACAACGAACAAGGCCACACGGCCGTTGAAACCGGCGGCCAAGCTGTCACAGCCGCAAAGCTCAAAGCTCACGGCTCAAATCGCAGAAATCCGGACCTCCTCCAATTTGAAATTGAAGGACTGAGCAGATCCTGAGGGAACTCAGGTTCTTTTTTTTGTTTTCAGGCAAATTCCGTCCGTTATGTCCGTGAATGAATGCACCTTTCAGATACAGCTACATATGCTGACTATGGTTAAGGCCCTTCCGGTCCTGAGGTGAGCCAATATACGGCCCGAGCCGGATAATTTGGTGAGAGGAGTACATCTATGAAACGTAAAGTTGTGGTCGTCGGTCTGGGATATGTCGGTCTTCCGCTGGCGATGTTGTTTCATCAGAAGAATTATCATGTCATTGGTATTGATGTAGACAATGAGAAATTAGTGAAATTGCGGGAGGGAAGATCGTATATTTCCGACATCGGTGATGATCAAATTGGATGGCTTAACGTGTCCGGGAGCTTTGAATATACCAGTGATTTCTCCAGAGTAAGCGAGTCGGAAGCGATCATCATCTGTGTTCCTACCCCGCTGTCGGAGAGTAGCGATCCTGACCTCAGCTATCTGAAGGGGGCTATGCAATCGGTCTTGCCTCATCTGAGACCTCAGCAGCTTATTATTGTGGAGAGCTCCACCTATCCCGGAACCACCGAAGAGGAATTTGTACCTCTGCTGGAACAGCATCAATACATTGTAGGCAAGGATGTATTCGTAGGCTATTCTCCTGAGCGCATTGATCCTGGCAACCTGCTGTTTTCGCTGGAGAACATCCCGAAGGTAGTCAGCGGAGCCACAGAAGGCTGCCTGGAGCGGATCGTAGACATCTACCAGACGGTCTTCCGGACCATTATTCCGGTTAGTTCTACCAAGGCGGCCGAGATGACGAAACTGCTGGAGAATACCTACCGCTTCATTAATATATCCTTCATTAATGAGATTGGCAGACTCTGCGGAGCGATGGACATAGATGTCTGGGAAGTCATTAGCGCTGCTTCTACCAAGCCTTACGGCTTCACCAGCTATGATCCCGGTCCCGGTATTGGCGGTCACTGTATCCCGGTAGATCCGCTATATCTGAAATGGAAGGCCAATCTGGAGGGGCTAGAGACACCGTTCATTGACCTGGCCAAGGAAATCAATGACTCCCAGCCAGCATATGTTATGGGCCGCATCAAGCAGCTGCTGTCCGATTGGAACCGAACAGACCGGGTGAGGATCCTGCAAATCGGGCTCGCATACAAAGCCAATATTGCTGATCTGCGGGAGTCGCCTTCGATCAGCCTGTTTCAGCTCTTGAAAGCCGAGGGGTATGAGCTGGATTATCACGATCCGTTTATTCCCAATTTCACAGCAGACGGTCATGAATATCATCATGTGCCTCTGAACGAAGAGACTCTTAATGAATATGACTGCGTAGTGATTGCCACCGCTCACCAGAGCGTCGATTATGAGATGATCCTGCGCGCTGCACCGTTAATTTTTGATACCCGAAATTGTTATGAGCTTGCTTATTCTCATGTGGCCAAACTTTAAATCTGGGAGGATCTTATATGATTACAATTAGCTTGTGTATGATTGTCAAGAATGAGGAAGCAGTGCTGGCCCGTTGTCTGGATACCATTCATGATATTGTGGATGAGATAAATATCGTCGATACCGGATCAACAGACAGCACCGTGGAAATTGCCAAGCGATACACCGACCGCGTATTCTTCTTTCCATGGACAGGAAACTTCGCTGCAGCCCGTACAGAGTCTTTCAAGCACGCTACGAAGGAATATATTCTATTTTTGGATGCGGACGATGTGATTCTGGAGGAGGACCGCGAGAAGCTGCGCAAGCTTAAGGAGACACTGGACCCTTCGGTGGATTCGGTATCGATGTTCTATGACGCCGGGACCGATGCCTATGGGAATGTTACTCTGAGATACCGCCGTAACCGTCTTGTCCGCCGGGACCGCAATTTCCAATGGAAAGGTGAGGCCCACCAATATCTTGAAGTGTACGGTAAGATCATCAATGAGAACATTTCGGTCACCCACAAGAAAATCAAGCATTCCGTTGGCCGGAATCTCAACATCTACAAGACACGGATCGAACGCGGCGATACCTTCTCCCCCCGCGATTATTTCTATTATGGGAATGAGCTGCGTGAGAACGGTCATCCGGAAGAAGCCATCAAGGCATACGACAAGAATATAGAGATGAAAGAGGGCTGGGTCGAAGATAAGTTCTATGCCTGCATTAATAAGGGAGATTGCTACCGCGCACTGGGCGACAGCGCCAATGAACTGGCTTCACTGCTTCAGTCATTCAAGTTCACAGGTACCCCGCGTCCTGAGGCTTGCAGCCGGATAGGCTATAATTTTCATAAAAAAGAGCAATATAAACACGCCATTTTCTGGTACGATCTGGCCACCCGGCTTGAGCCGGATGACAATCAGTGGAGCTTCAGCTATCCCGCATACTCCACCTGGTATCCTCACCTGCAGATGTGTGTCTGCTATTCCAAGATCGGAGATCTTCAAACAGCCTATGAGCATAACGAGCTGGCGGCAAAATATCGTCCGAATGATGCTGCAATCCTTCATAACCGCAAATGGTTCGAGGGGAAAGTGAAGCCCATAGAAGAAAATAAAACCTCTGCAGAAGATGAAGTTTCATGAAACAGCTTCCGTATATCCCGGCGGGCGGCAAAGCCAGGATCGTGTTCTTTGTCAAGCCAGGTCTAGATAACTTCCTGAATCCGATAATTATGGCGTTGTCTGAGCACTTTGTGACCAAAAAGCTTATCGTCTCGACTCATGAACAGATTGGTCCGGGGATGGAGGAGGCTGATATCTGCTGGTTCGAATGGTGCGATGATCTGGTAATGGCCGGAAGCAAGCATCCGCTTGCCCAACAGAGAATCCTCATCTGCCGGCTGCACAGCTTTGAAGCATTCTCTAGAAATATATACAGAGTCAACTGGAATGCGATCGACCGGCTGATCTTTGTTGGAAGCCATATCCGTGACTATGTTCTGGGCAGGAGAACCCGTCTGAGACAAGAGCAGACAGTGGTTATTGCAGGCGGCCTTGAGCTGGAGAAGTACAATTTCTCTGAACGGGAGAAGGGCTTCAATATTGCCTATGTAGGCTACATCAATTTTAAGAAGGGACCTATGTTGTTGCTTCATGCCTTCAAAGCAATTCATGACGAGGATTCCCGTTACCAGCTTCATATCGCGGGTGTGCATCAGGAGATTCGTTTCCAGCTTTATTTCAATCAGATGATTGAAGTCCTGGAATTACAGGACAGTATACATTTTGACGGATGGCAGGGAGATCTGGATCACTATTTGGAGGATAAACAGTATGTACTGGTTACAAGCCCTCTGGAGAGTCAGCATATTTCAGTTATGGAGGCTATGGCTAAGGGGATTAAACCGCTGATTCACAATTTTTACGGCGCGGAAGAAGTATTTGATAAGGATTTTATCTGGAACTCTATAGGTGATCTTGTGCAGCTTGTAACGGAGGACCGCTATGACTCGGCCCGTTACCGCTCCTTCATTGAGGAGCGGTATGCCTTCCGGCAGCAGACCGGACAGATTCAGGAGCTGCTTGAAGAACTGCTGGCGGAATCGAGAGCATTGGTTCCGGAAAGCCTGGCGGCTGTACCGAAAATTACAGTAGGCATCATCAACTATAATTACAGCCAATATCTGGATGAATGTCTGCAGTCTGTTATCGGCCAGACCCATCCGAATATAGAAATACTCATTGTAGACGACGGTTCAACGGATAACTCCTTGACAGTGATTGAACGATATGTGGAGTGCTACGATAATATTAAGCTGATTAGCGACGGCGGGCACACAGGCCTTCCTGACAGAGCATTTCAGCAAATATACGCTGCTGCAGAAGGAGAATTTACTCTTCTTCTAAGTTCAGATGATTATCTCCCACATGACAGGGTTCTGGACTGTTACCTGCAAGCTTTTCAAGAGACGAATGGGCCGGATATTGATTATGTCTATGGTGATATTCAACTGGTGGGAACTTCCGGGGAGCCTGCAGGTCAATGGAATTACCGCGAATATAGCGATAATAATATTGTAAGGCTTGTTTTTGAAAGATGGGGTTCGGGTGTTGTTCCAATGATCGGAATGTTCAGAACATCCTTTTACCAAAAGAACGACTGGTATATTGATCCCTTGAAGAAGATTGCTGGTGATACACTGAACTGCATAATCAATTGCAAACGTGGCTGGGTCCGCAAGCATGTGAAGGCCCCCTTGCTCTGTTACCGCAGACATTCAAGCAGCATAAGCACTCATATAGACAAAAGGATTCAATCCCTGATTTATATCCTGGATTACATTATCCATCATTTTGATGAGAAATTGTATTTCCCTGCTTTTAATTGGGATCAGTACGGGGAGCAAGCCAGGCAAGCCGTCAAAAATTATGCTATAGGTAATCATTATGCCAAGATGGCACTGAATTATATGAGTAATTCATTTACCAGAAAGTATAATGCGGAGCAAAAGAAAGCCTATATCCAGCCCATTCTAGTCAAAATGGATGAATACTTCGAGCTTAGCCTGCAAGCTGGAGACGACTACAGTGAGGAAATTGCGAGCCGGAGCGATTCCTTCCGTGGGTGGCCTCGGTCATCCTCATAAATCCGGCATCCGGCTCCAATCTTGCTATGGGCACCGACCGTCACTCTGGCCAGTATGTTATTCCTATTACAGCGGTCTTAACCACCGAGATAATGAGCGAGTGTACGGTGAATGGCCTCTTCCCAGGGAGTGGATATCAGCTTGTCGTTCTGCTCCAGCAGCTTATCAATAGAGCCTGTCATCACCCTATCCTTCGCATGAGAATACTCTAAGATTGGCGTTTGCTTCAATGTCCGGCCCATCTGCTGTATAAGGTCCAGCATGGTAAGAGTATGACGGCCTGCAATATTGTACACTCCATGCAGATTATTGCGAATCAGCCAAACAGAGGCCTCTGCTGCATCTTCGATTTGGACTGGATTTATGGTTAGTCCATAGCGTTCACCATCGATACGAATTGTCTGATTGGCCATCAATTTATAGATGAGCTCGGGGAACAGCCGCGGCCTCTTTTGCTCGGCGCCGAATGGGAAATAGTAGCGTAAAATGAGGTGGTTGTGTGGCCAAAGACAGGCAATATTCTCTTCAATAGCCAGCTTATAGCGGGAATAGCTTACTTCCGGCTGGGGCGGGTCGTGCTCCTTCCTGTTGCCTGCATACCCATATACCCCTCCTGTAGAGGCATACACAACATCTGTAATCCGCATAATCCGGTAACGTTCAAGGAAATCTGCTTCTTTATCATACACGTCCTGATAATCAACAGCATCAGGACCTGGAAGCTGAGCGGCAAAATGAATCAGCAGATTGCGGCCGTTGTAGCCAACGCCGGCAGGCTGAGGAACATTCAGATCCCAATACTGCCATGAGGACGGCGTATGGAATTGGGGCTTGCGCCCAAGCAGGGTTATATGATTGGCAATCCCTGCATTCAGAAGGTATTTGAGTACATGGCTTCCGACAAAGCTGGAATAACCGGTCATAATAATCCGGTCAAATCGCGCATTGCTCAATCTTGAGGCCCCCTTTTACCCAGTTCCTGATTAATATGGGCTGCTGTAAGCCGTATTCCTTCTTCGAGGTCAACTTTAGCCTGGAAGCCAAGAATTTGCCGGGCCTTGTTCAATTCAGGAATTCGAAGCTCAACATCGACGTTGTTTTTCTCCTGGAAATGAATGGGGGAGAGAGAGCCTAATACGCGAACTATCGTGTTGGCAAGGCCATAGATCGTAATAATGGTAGATTCGTTGCCGAGATTAAAGGATTCTCCAATGGCTCCATCAATGGTCAGACAGCGCATAATGCCTTCTACCATATCATCAACATAACACCAGGCCCGAATCTGAGTACCGCTGCCGTGCACCTGAATCGTTCGGTTCTGCAGCGCAAGCTCAATCATTGTCTTGATGGCTCCTTCGCCGATTTGCCCGGGACCATAGATATTGAAGGGCCTGATAATGACGGTAGGCAGGCCGAATTCCTTATAGTGCGCATAGGTCAGATGTTCTTCGGCAAGCTTGCTGACCGCATACGTCCATCTTGCTTCACCAACGGCTCCCAGCACTGTAGCGTTAGATTCGTTGGCTCGAAAGGCGACCTGGCCGAAGACCTCGCTGGTGCTGAAGCAGAGGACGCGCTCACAGTGGTCCAGAGTAGCTGCTGCTTCAAGCAGGTTGGAGGAGCCGATCATGTTAACCTTCATGGTCAGCACCGGGTTACGGATCACGGTATCTATCCCTGCGATACCGGCAGCATGCACGACATGGGTAGCACCTTGGATAGCGGTCTTGAGTGCTGGAAGGTCCAGAATATCTCCATGAATGATGTTCAGATTAGGGTGGTTGCGGTAAGGCTTGAACTTCAGTGCATCTCTGGAGAAATTATCATACACGGTCACCTTGTTACGCTCGATAAGTGTGCCGATCAGTGAGGAGCCGATAAATCCGGCGCCTCCGGTAATAAAAACATGCTTCCCGTTGAAATCCGGGAAATCCACAAGGTTCATAATTCTCAGCCTCCTAGATCCGTATTTCTGCATGAATAACATATGCTTCTCCAGAAGAGGGAAGAACCTTGAATAACTAAGGAGCGTGAATTGAATGGTATCACTGATACAGATAGACAGACAATTCCAGTCCATGAAATCCGAAATTCTTAGCGCGGTTGAAGCTGTTCTGGACCGGGGACAATTCATTCTTGGCGAAGAGGTAAGACAATTCGAGCAAGAGACGGCAGCCTATCTGCAGGTCCCCTATGCCGTCTCCGTCGGAAATGGGACAGATGCGCTGGTTATGGCCTTGACGGCACTGGATATCGGTGCCGGGGATGAAGTCATTACTACACCATTTACTTTCTTCGCTACAGCCGAGGCGATCTCAAGAGTCGGGGCAACGCCTGTCTTCGCGGATATTGATCCGCAGACGTATAATCTGGACCCTGCATCCGTTGAAGCCAGAATTACCCCCCGGACCAAGGCCATTCTTCCAGTGCATATCTTCGGCCAATCCTGCGATATGCAGCAATTCACAGCAATGGCTGAACAATACGGTCTGGAGCTGGTTGAAGATGCCTGCCAGGCCTTCGGGGCAGAGGAGAAAGGGGTTAAGCTTGGAACAATCGGCCGGATCGGCTGCTACTCCTTCTTCCCGACCAAGAATCTGTCGACCATTGGAGACGGCGGAATGCTGGTCACGAAGGATGGGGAGCTGGCTAAGCGGCTGCGTAAGCTACGGCATCATGGCAGTGTGAAGAAATATTATCATGATGAAATAGGCTTCAACAGCAGGCTGGATGAGATTCATGCAGCAGTACTCCGCAGCGGACTCAAGCATATCGACGGCTGGAACGGAGTGCGCCGCGCTCTCGCACATGTATACGACAGCTTGAACGGGAAGAGCGGGTTAAGCACTCCGGTGAACCGGCATCAGGGCAATTCCCATATCTACCATTTGTATTGTGTAGAGCATGAGCAGAGGGATGACTTCATGGCTTACTTGCGGACGAACAACATTGCCAGTGGCTCCTATTATCCGCTTCCGCTGCATCTGCAGCAGGTCTATCGCCAGCTCGGCTATAAGCCGGGAGATCTGCCGGTTGCCGAGCGTAAATCGGAGCGGCTTCTTGCGCTTCCGCTACATCCGTTTCTGTCCGCTGAGGAACAGCAGGAGGTTATTGAGGTTGCTCTTAATTATACAGGGAAGGAATGAATAAGCTCATGAAGCTTGGCATCGGCATCATCGGCTGTGGACGGATAACAGAAAAGCATGCTGCATCGCTATTACGGCTGGGTTCGGCCAGGGTTGTGGCTATCAGTGACCTATCGGCAGAGCGTATGGAGATCATTCACCGGCAACTGGTTCAGGGAGGATACACTCCAGGCGAGGTGGCAATGTATCCTGACTATGCAGATCTGCTGATGCATCCTGAAGTGAAGGTGATTGTCATTGCCACCTCCAGCGGACGCCATGCCGATATGGCTGGAGATGCACTGATCGCAGGTAAGCACGTCATTATCGAGAAGCCGCTTGCCCTTACATTGGAAGATACACGGCTTCTTTCTGAACTGGCCAGTAAGCGTAATTTGAACCTTCTTGTCTGCCATCAGATGCGGTATCGTCTTCCAATGCTGCGAATCAAGAATTACATTGACAGCGGTCTGCTGGGCGAGTTGTACTATGGGGTAGCGTCCATTGAAATCAGCCGGTCTCCGGAGTATTTCCGTCAGGCTGCCTGGCGGGGGACCTGGGACCAGGATGGCGGCATGCTGCTCAATCAGGGTATTCATCTTATTGATCTGCTTCTATGGTTCCTCGGTGATGTAGAAGGAGCCTATGGTGAATTGCAGAAAGTTCAGGAAGGGAAGGAGATTGAGGATGTCGCGCTTGCTGTCCTCTCCTTTCAGAATGGGGCCAAGGGGCTGGTAGAAGCCAATACGATTACAAGACCCGGTAACTTCGGTTACTCTATCCGTGTATTCGCAGAGAAAGGCACACTGATTATTAGCGGAGCGCAGCTTGAGCATATTGAACGTTTTGAAGTAAACGGTGTTCAGGTGGCAGAGGAGGATCTCCGGCAGCTGGAGTCGGACAGGGATGAGCAACTGCGCATGTATGAAGCTTATCTGGATCGGATCAGCAACGGGGCTGAAGGTATGGTCGTTGACGCGACAGAGGCGGGCAGATCCATTGAAGCCATCTTTGCCATCTACCAGTCCGCTCTCGAAGGTCGCAGAGTAACCCTGCCTCTTGTGGAGTTCTCCTCAGAGGATATGAGGGAGGGGGAGCGGTACGGATGACGGAGAAAATAGAATTGATTGAGGCTGCCATGAAGGCAGGGCAATGGGATTCTGTGAACGCATTGCTGGACAGTTGGGAGATGGAGAAATTCCCTGCTTCAATCTATTATAAGTATCGTTCAGAACTCTCAATGCACTTCGGCAATGCCCCTAACAGCTGGCTATGGTTATGGAGAGGTCTGGAGAATTACCCTGATGACCAGGTATTGAAAGATTTGTACACGCAGGCTGACAACAAGTTTCCTGTCGCTCCATTACGTGTATTCCAGGGAACCATGGAAATTGCCAATCAGATGAATACCTTAAATCGCGGACTTCGGGCCCAAGGAATCACGGCACATTCTCTGGATTATTCTCCAAGCTATCTGGGGTATGGCTCAGATTACACCTATCCACTGCTTCCTGAACTGAATAGGAAGGGGATACTTGAGAAATTACGCAGGTTAACACTCGCTCTTCTTCCCAAATATGATCTTTTTCATTTTCATTTTGCCCAGAGCATCGCTCTTGATTATACGGATTACCCCTTGCTGAAGCAAGCAGGTAAGTCAGTCATTATGCAGCATTGGGGCAGCGATGTCAGGCTCTACTCCGTTGCGGTGAAGAGCAACCCGTATGTGCTTGTTAAACATCCTGAACGCATATTGAGGCAGCGGTTGTCTCTGCTCTCCCGCCATGTACAGCATTGTATTGTTGCTGATAGAGAGCTTGAACAATATGTGAAGGACTACTATCCCGAGGTATCGATTGTTCCTATGATGGTAGATCTGGCCCGCTATGCCGTGCAGGAAGAATGGAAGCCGAATGAGCGGCTGCTGATTGTTCATGCGCCAACTAGTCCTGAAATCAAAGGAACCGAGGTGATTCTAAAAGTTATTGAATCTCTAGGGCAGCAGTATGAATTCGACTTCATGCTGATTCAGGGAATGACTCACGAGGAAGCCAAGGCTCTCTACCAGAAAGCGGATCTGATTATTGATCAACTGCATATCGGCAGCTACGGCCTGTTGGCTGTGGAGAGTATGGCGCTTGGCAAGCCGGTGGTCTGCTGGATCAGCGATTACATGACGGAGCAATATCCGGCAGAGCTGCCGCTAATTCGTGCCAATCCTGATACGCTCCAGAAGGTTCTGGAGGATCTGCTGAAGAACCGTGATGCTCTGCCGGAGATTGGTCTGCGGGGGAGAGCTTATGCGGAACAGCATCATGATATGGTCAAGAATAGCCAGAGCGTGCTTGATATCTATCATCGTCTGCTATCAATCTAAATCAGATGTGAGGAGAATGCGTGTTGAGCATCCATGAGAGTGCAAGGATCGGGCAGGGGGTCCAGCTTGGTGAGTATGTGGTCGTAGAGGAAGGAGTCGTCATCGGCGATAAGGTATCCATCGGACATCATAGTATAATTAAGGCCGGAACTAAGATTGGAGATCGCACGGTGATTGGGGATCTGACGATACTGGGCAAGAAGCCCGGCGCTAACCGGAAAATGTCCAGAAAGCCGGCGTTAGAGCTCCCGGCTCTGTTCATAGAAGCCGATGTCAGGATCGGCAGTCACGTGAGCGTGTATGCCGGTTCAGTGATCGGCAGCGGTGTTCTAATTGCAGATCATGCGAGCATCCGGGAGCAGATTGTAGTCGGGAGGGATACCATCCTGGGACGGAATGTGATGGTTGAACCCAATACCAGCATCGGATCGGAGACTACCATTCAGACAGGTTCATATATAACCGCGGATACGGTTATTGAGGATCAAGTCTTCATCGGGCCCTGCTGCTCGATGTCCAACGATAAATATATGGCCAGCGGCAAAGGGCATCACCAAGGGCCGCGCATCCGCAGAGGTGCACGAATAGGCAATAATGCTTCATTGCTTCCCGTAGAGATCGGGGCGAATGCTGTTGTGGGAGCGGGAGCCGTTGTGACCAAGGATGTTGTACCCGGAGCGGTTGTTGTCGGTAATCCTGCCCGCTTACGGTAAAGCCTGGCTGCCAGCGAACTATAGATCCTTCATAGGCCCGAGTGTGCATTTGTTCCCGGCACCGCCCGGGCATTACATAATTTATCTGATAAATCATTTCTATGTGAATATTAACTGCATATATTATCCCAAGGCTGCTAAATCCGTTAAAACCGGAATTGAATGAAACCGTATGGGAGATGGTGCTTTGTACGCAAGCAAGCGAGACCAAATCATGGAACTGACGGCCACGTATTACAAGGAGCAACGGCCTGAGCATTCATTCAGACCGGGATTAGACATGATTCCGGCAAGCGGTAAAACATTTGATGAGCAGGAGCTTGTGAGTCTGATGAATGCATCGCTTGATTATTCCCTGTCTGAAGGAGATCAGGCCGCACGGTTTGAGCGGCAATTAGCCATAACGTTGGGAGCCCGTTTCTCCCTTCTGGTGAACTCGGGAACAAGTGCCAATATTCTGGCTCTCTCTGCGCTCACCTCCCCTTATCTGGGAGCAAGACAATTGCAACCGGGGGATGAAGTGATCACGATTGCCAATAAATTTCCAAGTACGATTATTCCTATCATGCAGCACGGACTGGTTCCGGTATTTACGGATGTAACGATTCCCTCCTACGCGATCGAGACAGAGCTTCTGGACCGGATGGTCACGCACAGGACAAAAGCGGTCATGGTTGCCCATACCATGGGGAACCCTTTCAATATTGCGTATATGAAGGAATTTGCTGACCGGCACGGGCTGTGGCTGATTGAGGATGCAAGCGATGCTCTGGGGTCCATGTATCAGGGACAGCCTGTTGGATCATTTGGAGATTTGGCGACGGTCAGCTTCTTTCCCGGACAACAGATCACCATGGAGGAAGGAGGAGCGGTGCTGACCTCCAGCTCTTTGCTGAAGCAGATTGTTGAATCCTTGCGCGACGCGGGCAAGGCTTCTCCTTATGCTAATCAGCAGACTGGTGTTAACCATTCAATGGGCTTCCAGCAGCTTGCGGCTAATCTCTACGGGGCTATCGGCCTCACGCAGCTTCGCAAGCTTGCCGGGTTCACCCGGAAGCGCAGGGAGAACTTCAAGCTCTTATATCAGGCGCTGGAGCCTTTGCAATATGCGCTGCATTTGCCGGAGGAGACCCCGGGCAGCGAGCCGAGCTGGCTCGGCTTTCCGGTTATTGTGAAGGAACATTCGCCGATTGGACGCAATGAGCTGATTCGGAGTCTTGAAGAGGGCGGTATTGGTACGCGTCTGGTGTTTCCGGGGCCATCCCTCAGACAATTTGGTTTGACGGCCGGTTCCTACAGGCTTGCGGGACCGCTGCACAATACGGAGACTATTAGAGAGCGTTCCTTCTGGATCGGGCTGCACCCTGGTCTGACGGAAGAGATGCTGTCCTATTCAGCCAGTGCGTTCCATAAGATATTTACCATGTAATCCAGTTGTGGAGGGAGCCGGTGAAATTGAATACAGCCAAGAAGCTGTCTCTGTGCATGATTGTTCACAACGAGGAGCAATGGCTCAGAAAGTGTCTCAGCAGCATCCGGGAAGCTGTTGATGAAATCATAATCGTCGATACGGGCTCAACGGACCGGACCAGAGAGATCGCAGAAGAATATGGCGCGGCAGTGTATGACTATTCCTGGCAGGATGATTTCTCTGCGGCCCGCAACTACAGCCTGGAGCAGGCTACCGGAGATTGGGTGCTCTGGCTGGATGCCGATGAAGAGGTAGAGAGCGGTGGTGCCATGAACGTCAGGCAGGTGCTGGAGACAGACTCTGAGACGACCCTGCTGGCCGGCATCCATCTGTTTAGCTATTTCGGCGAGGGTCCTCCTGACCGGCGGCGCGCGCACGGGATGAATCAGATCCGGATGTTCCGCAGAGAGAGAGGCTTCCGCTTCCGGGGCAATGTCCATGAGCAGCTCTATTTGCCTGATGAGAATATTGTGCAGTCCATGGTGATCCAACTCCCGGTAACGGTATACCACTATGGTTATATGGATGAAACCGTAAGCCTGCGGGATAAAGACAAGCGAAATATGCTGCTGCTGCAGCAGGAGAAGAATCAGGGCTCTCCGGATCCCTGGATTGATTATCATATGGCAAGTGTGCTGTACCGGAGAGAAGCCTTCGATGAAGCCTACCAATATGTGAATTCCTCGATTAGCCAGTTTGTACAGCAGGGTTATCTGCCGCCTTCTCTGCTTTATAAATTAAAATATTCGATCCTGCTGGTCACCTCGCCAACCCGGGAATCTGTATCCGGCATTGATCTCGCAATTCAATTGTATCCTGATTATATAGATCTCTACTACACTAAAGGGCTGATGCTGTTCCAGATGGGATTGTTCCAGGAGGCTGCAGAGGTGTTCCAGAAATGCATTGCCCTTGGGGAGGACTGTAACGAGCATCTGACCACCAAGGGAGCAGGCAGCTTCCTGGCTTGTTACTATCTGGGGCGATGCTACCTGGCCACCGGCAACGACAAGCTGGCACAGACTGCCTTGCAGGAGGCATTACTGCTCAATCCTGAATATACTGAGGCAGAGGAGCTGCTTAGGAAAATGGATGTCTGAATGGCGGTAAACGGTATTCATAATAAAGAAGCCTGCAACAGCTGGTTGGCAGCCGGGGCAGGCTTCTTTATTTTTGCTTTTTTCTCATGAATGGTGAACTTCGTGGATAGATTTAAGAATAGAACTTAATGGAAGGAGAAGGACGATGAGCAGAGCGTATAGTCAAATGGAACTGATTCAGATGGTGAAGCTGCCGGCTACCACCGTCAAGCGCTGGCTGACCTATTATTCTCTCTTTATGCCTACTGTGAGGAAGGGGGACATTATGATGTACAGATACGAAGCCATTCCTTTGCTGAAACGGATTGATGCCCTCAGGAAAGAGCGTTATCACCTGGGAACGATTGTAAGGATACTGATTGAAGAGGGATTCCCGGTATACCGGGAGAACGATGCTGATGACGGCAAGCCTTACCCCCAGGAATCTGCAGAAATACAGCCCAAGGAGAATATCAATCTTGAATTGGCCCAGTCCCTGGAGAAGCTGTCACAGCAAATTCAAGAGCTCGCCGGGCTGCTTCAACGATCCGGCGACTGAGGAATGGTTGTCCGGTTCTAGGGAATCAGATGAATAATAATCCTGGCCTTGTTATTTAACCAAGGCGCTGCCGGTGCTGTTGAAGTTCTGCGGTTGGTGGAGCAGCCTGGTGAGTTCAGATAATTCTCCAGATATTTAAGCTGATCCAGCAGAGTGCTCAGGGATTGCCGATATTGCGACGGTGCAGCATTCAGCCTGATGGTTAACCTGATGAGCTTCCAAAGGGCCTTATGCAGGCTTGCCAGACCTTGCTGGCCGGGAAGGATATTGTCCCGGAACGCAAAGAGATGCTCGTCTCCATGATCATCGCCGGGCAGAGTAGAGAACCAGAGGCTGCTGAGTATGATGTTACGCAGGATTTCTTCACATTGCTGAATCATTCTGGCACTGATCCGGAGCAACTGGTCTCTGCGGAAGCGATGCTCTGAGTCCGTAGCCTCCCGGACTGTTGAAGTGACCAGAGCTGACAGCAATTCAAGCACATGCTCCACACAGAATAACATGGAATTGTTAGTATCTGCTATTGCCTTCTGCAGAGAGCGTAGTCTGCGCTCAGTGCTTGTAGAAGCAAGAGTAGATCTGAGCCCTGCGGTGCGGGCATAGCTAAGCAGGGATACCGGACGGAACAGGAGCAGCATCTGGAAATTAATGAACATGCCGTTAATCATCCTGGTGAACCGTTCCGGTTCACC
This sequence comes from Paenibacillus piscarius, assembly GCF_022234545.1. GTDB lineage: Bacteria > Bacillota > Bacilli > Paenibacillales > Paenibacillaceae > Paenibacillus_AQ > Paenibacillus_AQ piscarius. The sequence continues at coordinate 505,468 of NZ_JAIEUI010000002.1, read as the reverse complement.
AAGGAGAGTGTCTTGCGCATGCTTCTGAGCCATGGATATGTAACGGGTCTGACCATACCACCACTGACGCAAGGCATGCTCCATGGCGATGGACGATTCCAGGCCATTCTTCCGTCTATTCTTCCTGTTGTTCATCGGGCGGGCCCTCATCCTTGGCAGCAAGATCGATGACATCCTCCAGCTTGAACTGCAGCATCATCTGATTCTTAAGGATGGTTCGGAGCATGCGCTCGACGCTGCGGTTCACCTGCAGGAGCTCAATCATGGTGATGCTATCGAACTTCAGCATACGCTGGATCTTCTCGCCCTCAGCATTCATGATATGGGAGAGGCCGATTTCCTCGAGTGCGATTGAAGACAACAGCATATTAATAACTTCATTTCGGGTTAGAGTAATCAAGGGCGTGATGTCAGGAATATTGGGCATTGACACGATCTATATCCTCCTCTAATCATCGATTAGCACACCGGGAATGGCTGTACGCATGTATTCTCATGAATGGAACTAAGGCTGGTTAGCCACCGAGTCCATAATTGCGAACTTCTGTATATTATATGTATGGCCGAAGTCTCCATAATATTAAGCATTAATCACATTTGTGGCGAGAATTATACGGACATAGCAGACTTGACGGTCTTGGCCGGGAAATGGCACCAATGGAGAAAAGCAGCCCCGGCGAATAGGGGCTGCTTTCAATTCGTGCTCTTTCCATTATGAGACTCTGACAATTGTAATTTGACAACCTAACTGGGGAGCTGCGGTGGTTAATGTAGTAGACGTTGCAGCTGCATTCACTAATGTGAAAACTTCATTAGCTCCGGTGACGTTAACCAGAAAAGTAGCGGATAACCCATAATTTTCGTTTGCTGCGGTATTGCTGTTGGTCGCTCTGCTTCCGGAAACCGCGGTGCCAGCCGCATTTCTTAACTCAAAAGCCAAGGTGTCGCCTGCATTTGCTGCTTGCCCGTATATGATCCAGGTAATTAAATATACCCCGGTCAATAAAGTAATATTATTGCCCGCTACCGCTATGTCCGGAGTGCCGTTATTTACAGGTATATCAGTAAATGGTACTGGACCTCCATTTGCAGCTATGACAGGAGCGGGGGTAGTATTTATAGCGATTACGTTACGTGTAGTGAAAACATCCGCCGAAGGGCCGGTAGGGCCAGTAGGGCCAGTGACACCTTGGGGACCGGTTACGCCAGTAGGCCCGGTGACGCCAGTGGGCCCGGTGACACCAGTAGGGCCGGTGACGCCAGCTCCGGTAGGACCAGTGGGACCGGTAGCGCCAGTGGGGCCGGTAGGGCCAGTGACACCAGTAGGGCCGGTGACGCCAGCTCCGGTAGGGCCAGTGGGACCGGTAGCGCCAGTGGGGCCGGTAGGGCCAGTGACACCAGTGGGACCAGTGACGCCAGCTCCGGTAGGGCCGGTAGCTCCAGTAGCGCCGGTAACACCAGTGGGCCCGGTAACACCAGTGGGACCGGTAGCACCTCTGGGCCCTCCTCCCGGACCAGTGGGGCCGGTAGCACCTCTGGGCCCTCCTGCCGGACCGGAAGGACCAGTAATACCACGAGGCCCGGTCACTCCAATGCCGGTAGGTCCTGTTGCTCCGCGAGGACCCGTTACGCCTTTTGGTCCTGTCATACCAGTTAGCCCGGTGATGCCTTGGGGGCCGGTGATACCTGGAGAACCGGTGATACCTTGGGGACCGGTAGCGCCTCTGGGCCCTCCTGCCGGACCAGTGGGGCCAGTAGCGCCTCTGGGTCCTCCTGCTGGACCAGTGGGTCCAGTGGTACCGCGTGGTCCGGTTGCTCCTGCACCAGCCGGACCAGTGGGTCCTGGCACTCCGGTAGGGCCTTGCTCTCCAGTTGGTCCTGCAGGTCCTGTCGCTCCCGGCACTCCGGTAGGGCCTTGCTCTCCAGTTGGTCCCGCAGGTCCTGTCGCTCCTGCCTGCCCGCCGTTATTCTCTCCAAGCAGTTCTTCAGACACCAGCCGGTGTGCGGTTACCAGTTGCCCTGCACTGTTCTTGCCCCATACCGACACCTGTACCGGATTACTCGCACCGGCTACATTACCGGGGGTACCAAAGGTAAATTCAAAACCATTAAAATCTGCATAATAGTTCTTCGTAATGACTTGATTCGCTGCAATGTGGAGCAGCTCGCTAACATACAAGGTTCTGGTTCCCGCATTTAGATAATAACCCTGTATAGATACTGAGGAAGCCGAGTCACCACTACGGTTATCAACCTTCACGGTAACCTGCTGCGTAGGCCTCGTTCCGTTAACCGGGTTATTCTCAATCGGTCCTGTTGACAAAAAGGCCATTCCTTCATCACTTCCAGTCCGCGTATTTGAATTTCATTAAAGTATACATGCCGGGCCTGCAGTACACTTAATGATTAATATATTAATATTCAAGCTTACCGGTTTGGTGTGGACATAGAGGCGGAGTCTGCTAAATCGGGCAGATAAATAAAGGAAGAAGCCCCCTCCTATAGAAAAGGCTGATGGACCGGAAACGCTTTGTTCTCCAAAGGGTTTTATTCCTTGATCATTGTTGCCGCCTAGTGCAACCAAAATTTCACAGGATCTAACCTCTGCTGTACCTGGACTTAGGGTTACTGGAAGTGAATTTGCTCATTTATTTGTAAAAATACTTTGGATGTTGCCTCTTGCCGGATTGTATGGGCATTCCAGATCATCGAAGTAAGCTTGAGAAGTGGATCGCCGGTGGACATTTGGGTTGCCAGTCATTAACCGCTCTTTCACCAGAATTTTAAACCGGCAAGTCCATTTACAGCAGCAACTCCGGGAAATGACAATTCGATCGCTACCCTAAGGTAGCGATCGAATATAAGTGTTATAGGTTGTCAGCTAGCTCGACGATTGTCATATTTGTATTTGCTCTGACAGTTACCTCTCTATTTAATGCCAAAGAGATAATATGGTCGTTTGCCCCATTGGCGTGCATAATAAACGATTTGGATACATTTACCCATTTTGCGGGGTCACCAGGCGGGAAACTGTTTATTGAACTGCCGGGATAAATATTAGTTGTCGCATTATGACGTATTGATACTATGACTTCTGCGGCAGTGTCGCTGGAATACTCCAAATAGTAATTAATCAGATATACTTTGTTGGTCAACAGATTAAATATATCCGGTGTATAACTTATATCTGTGCCACGAATTTCTCTTACATCAAATGCTATTCCCCTATTTGCAGGAGTAGTGGCAGTGGTAGTTCGGTAGGCAAACATACTATTTCGAGTATACTGAGAACCATCGGCTCCAGTGGGACCTGTGGCTCCAGTGGCCCCGGTGGCCCCAGGCGCCCCCGTGGCTCCAGTAGCTCCAGTGGCTCCCGTGGCTCCGGTAGCACCAGTGGCCCCGGTGGCCCCGGTGGCCCCAGGCGCCCCAGGCGCCCCAGTCGCCCCCGTGGCCCCGGTAGCCCCGGTAGCTCCAGTAGCTCCAGTGGCCCCGGTCGCCCCAGGCGCCCCAGGCGCCCCAGTCGCCCCCGTGGCCCCGGTCGCCCCGGTCGCCCCAGGCGCCCCGGTCGCCCCCGTGGCCCCGGTCGCCCCGGTCGCCCCAGTAGCTCCAGTGGCCCCGGTGGCCCCAGTCGCCCCGGTGGCCCCAGGCGCCCCAGGCGCCCCGGTCGCTCCAGTGGCCCCGGTCGCCCCAGTCACCCCAGTCGCCCCGGTCGCCCCAGTCACCCCAGTCGCCCCGGTCGCCCCGGTGGCCCCAGTCGCCCCCGTGGCCCCGGTCGCCCCGGTGGCCCCAGGCGCCCCAGTCGCCCCGGTCGCCCCGGTGGCCCCAGTTGCCCCAGTCGCCCCGGTGGCCCCGGTGGCCCCGGTCGCCCCAGGCGCCCCAGTAGCTCCAGTGGCTCCAGTGGCCCCAGTAGCTCCAGTGGCCCCAGTCGCCCCAGTAGCCCCCGTGGCTCCGGTAGCCCCCGTGGCTCCGGTGATTCCTGTAATTCCGGCTACGCCCGTAATCCCCCTAGATCCGGTAGGTCCGGTTGCTCCTGATCCGGTGGGTCCGGCAGGGCCGGTTACACCCCGCTGCCCGATTTCGATCCAGTTGCCCCAGGGAGCCCCGTTATTCTGGGAGCTGCGGTAGTAGAGGACAGGGTTAGAGATATAGAGCTGTTGTACATAATTGCCCACCTTGGAGACATATAAGGTCCAGACTGCCGGATGAGTAACCGGTGGACTGCCGTGAGGCCCAGTACCACCGGGATCATTGGAACTATAAACGCCCGCTTCAATCAAGCTGTCCAGGTCTGTGCCCGAGGGGAGCTGCTCATAGGAAAATGCGTCTATGTCTTCAGCGTCCAGGACGACGGCTCCAGCCTGACCGTTCACAGTTAAGACTCCGCCTGGCGCTCCTGTCGGCCCCGCCGGTCCGGTCGGTCCGATTAAGGTTGGAACGTTGGCGGCCGTTTTCAGCTTGGAATCGAGCATCATCTCCTGGCGGAAGATCGTATCCAGCATAGCTTGGGTACTGCTGTTGACTTCAAGCACCTGGGCAAGCGTGGCCGGAGGACCGCTGAGTCCCGGGAGAGTCCCGAGGGCAAACTGGATTTTCTCACCTTCTGCATTAATAATATGGGCTAGTCCAAGCTCCTCCATGGCGATGGAAGAGAACAGCAGATTGACAACATCATCTCTGGATAGTGCAATCGCCGGGGTGATATTGGGAATATTGGGATTGGACAATACCATAACCTCCTCAAGTTGGATTAATCCACAATATTCTCCAGATTACTTATGTGACATAGTCACAAGACTAAAAGTCATATTAAAATTATAAATAAGCAAAAACAGATACAGAAAAATCCCATATAGAATTTAGGCAATTTTTAAACGCTTGCAGACGGCCTGAAATGAAATCCCCTTTTGGGCGGATTCGTAGACTCTATCCCAATCAATGCTCCTTTGAATCAAGAACACGTCGGAACAACCGAGAACGGTGGCCTGTACCTGATGCCCCCAGACGACCCTGCCCGGCAAATGAGAATGATAAAACCCGGCTTGCTCGATGGCAGTCACTGTACTCTGCTACATCCACAACCTTCCCCCGAAATCCTTAAGCCGTTGCTGCGGTCATGTACGTTCCCACATGTGTTAAAACAGGCTTGGAAGAATATACTGGAAGTGAATTGCTCATTTATAGTTTGTATTTCATTCATGCATACCGGAGCTACAAACCGGACTGAGAACCGGACTGTATGATAGCCAAAAGAGCGGCCCCATTGCAGAAGCCGCTTCGAGAGGTAGTTAGGTATTAAGAAATTAATTAGTATTTATTCCGAGACTTTGACAACTGTAATCAGGGCAGCTAATCGCGAACCATCTGTGGTTAATATGGTAGGATTAGGCGCATCGTTCACCAGCGTTAATAGCGAGTTGGCCACAGTTACATCAACGAGCACAGTATTTAACAAGCCGATGGTTGAATTAGCAACAGGTGCAGTATTGGTTGCTCTGCCTCCCAGAACAGAATTGTTTTGGCCGTTTAATTTTAGTTCAAAGGTTATGACTTGGCCTTGCGTTGCTACACCGCCGCTTATCATCCAGGTAACTAAATAGGTTCCTATTGCTAATCGAATAGCGTTATTAATAACAACAATATCGGGACTGCCGTTATCGACAAGAATATAATTAAGGGGTACTACTCCGGTGCTGGCCGTTACAGTTAAGCTATCCGCTGTATTTCCGACTGTTAAATTAAGTGCAGTGGCACTGTGACCCGTCGGTCCGGTATGGCCGGTCGGTCCGGTAGGCCCGGTGGGTCCGGTATGGCCGGCCGGTCCGGTATGGCCAGTAGGCCCGGTAGGCCCGGTCGGTCCGGTAGGACCAGTTGGTCCGGTGGGTCCGGTGGGTCCGGTATGGCCGGTCGGTCCGGTATGGCCGGTCGGTCCGGTAGGCCCGGTGGGTCCGGTAGGCCCGGCGGGTCCGGTATGACCCGTCGGTCCGGTAGGCCCGGTGGGTCCGGTAGGCCCGGTGGGTCCGGAGGGTCCGGTAGGCCCGGTCGGTCCGGTAGGACCAGTTGGTCCGGTAGGCCCGGTGGGTCCGGTATGACCCGTAGGCCCGGTAGGCCCGGCGGGTCCGGTGTGCCCGGCGGGTCCGGTGTGCCCGGTGTGCCCGGTGGGTCCGGATGGCCCGGTCGGCCCGGTGTGCCCGGTCGGCCCCGTCGGTCCGGAGGGTCCGGTAGGCCCGGTCGGCCCGGATGGCCCGGTCGGCCCGGTGTGCCCGGTCGGCCCCGTCGGTCCGGAGGGGCCGGTCGGTCCGGAGGGTCCGGTGTGCCCGGTATGGCCTGTAGGACCGGTATGTCCGGTGGGTCCGGAGGGCCCGGTAGGCCCGGTGTGTCCGGTGTGCCCGGTCGGCCCGGTGTGCCCGGTAGGCCCGGTGTGCCCGGTAGGCCCGGTGTGTCCGGTCGGTCCGGTATGCCCGGTGGCCCCGGTGTGTCCGGTATGTCCGGAGGGTCCGGTCGGTCCTGTAGCACCGGTTCCGGTCGGTCCCGTCGGTCCTTGCTCACCGATGGGAATCCACTGCGTGTAGTTGTTGCCACCGTCCTGGCTGCTGCGGTAGTAGAGAGAAGGATTGGAGATATAGAGCTGCTGGACATAATCGCCCACACGGGAGACATAAATCGTCCAGACGGCAGGATGCTCTACCGGTGGACTGTTCGGTGGAGGCGGACCGTTCGGATCTGAGGAGCTATAGACGCCAGCATCGGTCAAATGTTCCAGCACCGCATCGGAAGGCTCGTCGTTGTGGATAGGGAAGACGCCGTTCTCAGCACTCAGTATAACGTTGCCCGTCTGTCTGTTGACGCTGGTGACGGCTCCGGCGGCGCCGGTCGGTCCCGGCGGACCGGTGGGGCCGGCCAGTGTCGGCACATTGGCGGCGGTCTTCAGCTTGGAGTCGAGCATCATCTCCTGGCGGAAGACGGTGTCGAGCATGTTCTGGGTGCTGCTGTTGATGTCGAGCACCTGGGCGAGCGTTGCGGGGGGGCCGCTGATTCCCGGCAGCGTACCAAGAGCGAACTGGATTTTCTCCCCTTCAGCGTTGATAATATGAGCCAGACCCAGTTCCTCCATAGCAATGGAGGAGAACAATAAGTTAACGACATCATCCCTTGTCAACGTTATTGCAGGGGTGATGTTGGGAAGGTTGGGAGTAGACAATAGGTTAGCCTCCTTGGAATAGTTTTTATTGAATGATCAGACTTTGACGATTACTACTTTAGCTCCGAATCGTTCACCGCCTCTGCTTATGCGGACATCTCCTGGGCCATAGTTTACTAAAGTGATGCTGACTGAGCCTGCCGTTACGTCTAGAAGGAAAGTGGCAGTAAGAGTTTGAGATTGACCACTTACAGCGGTGCTATCAGCTGCTCCGCTTCCAATAATGGGATTCGCGTTGCTGTCCCGTATTTCAAAATACAATCCGTCGCCGTTTGTTACCGGACCTGCACTGACGTTCCAGGAAATTAAATAGGTGCCGGTTAACAATGTTATGATCGAATTATTTATCGTAATATCCGGGTTACCATGATCAACTTGAAAGGTAAAAGGAATTGATGAACCGGGAGCTACAATATAGTTTGCCGCATCATTTCCGGCAGTGAAATTAATTACGGTAGCGAGAGATCCCGTAAATCCGGTGGGTCCGGTAGGTCCGATATGCCCGGTAGGTCCGGTATGGCCCGTAGGTCCAGTGTGGCCAGTGGGCCCGGTGTGCCCGGTGGGTCCGGAGTGCCCGGTGGGGCCAGTATGGGTGGGCCCGGTCGGTCCGGTCGGTCCGGTATATCCGGTGGGCCCGGTATGCCCTGTCGGCCCGGTCGGTCCGGTGGGTCCGGTATGACCCGTCGGTCCGGTATGAGTCGGCCCGGTGTGCCCGGAGTGACCGGTGGGTCCGGTGGGCCCGGTGGGTCCCGTCAGTCCAATGGGTCCGGTATGACCAGTGGGCCCGGTCGGCCCGGCGGGTCCGGTATGTCCGGTGGGTCCGGTCGGTCCGGTGGGTCCGGAGTGCCCGGTAGGTCCGGTCGGTCCGGTGTGCCCGGTAGGTCCGGTCGGTCCGTAGTGTCCGGTGGGCCCGTAGTGTCCGGTAGGCCCGTAGTGTCCGGTAGGCCCGGTGTGTCCGGTGTGCCCGGTGAGCCCTGTATGCCCGGTGGGTCCGGTGTGTCCGGAGTGCCCGGTAGGCCCGGTGGGGCCGATATGTCCGGTAGGCCCGCGATGCCCGGTGTGCCCGGTGTGTCCGGTCGGCCCGGCAGGCCCGGTATGTCCGGTCGGTCCGGTGTGCCCGGTGTGCCCGGTGTGCCCGGTCGGTCCGGTGTGTCCGGTGGGTCCGGTATACCCGGTGGCCCCGGTGTGTCCGGTGGGTCCAGTCGGTCCAGTCGGTCCTGTGGCACCGATTCCGGTCGGTCCGGTCGGTCCTTGTTCACCGATGGGAATCCACTGCGTGTAGTTGTTTCCGCCGTCCTGGCTGCTGCGGTAGTAGAGGGAAGGATTGGAGATGTAGAGCTGCTGGACATAATTGCCCACACTGGAGACATAAATAGTCCAGACGGCGGGATGGTCTACCGGCGGAGTGTCCTGGGGAGCCGTGCCGTTCGGGTCTGCTGAGCTATAGACGCCAGGAAGCTTGAAGCTTTTCAACTCGGTGTCGGATTCCTCGTTATTTTTGATAGGGAAGACGTTATCCTCCGTGCCGAGTACAACGGCCCCCGTCTGTCCATTGACACTTAAGACACCGCCGTTAGGTCCGGTCGGTCCGGTCGGTCCGCTGGGTCCTATGACAACCGGAAGATTAGCAGCGGTCTTCAGCTTGGAATCCAGCATCATTTCTTGCTTGAAGATGGTATCCAGCATGGATTGTACGTTATTATTCACCTGCAGTACCTCAGCCAGTGTAGCGGGAGGACCGCTCAATCCTGGCAGTGTGCCTAAGGCGAACTGGATCTTTTCGCCTTCGGCATTAAGGATATGGGCTAGCCCGAGTTCTTCCATGGCAATCGAAGAGAATATAAGGTTGACGACATCATCTCTAGTTAATGCAATCGTTGGAGTGATGTTGGGAATATTAGGATTGGACAAAACCTTAACCTCCTTCTGTTGGTTTTATCTATCATATTCCTAGGTACCTTGGGACGAAACGGATGAAAACCTATTTCCAAGCAGTTCTTCAGACATTAACCGGTGGATTTTTTTGTAGCCGAATCACGCTGCGGTTATCGATTTTCACTGTAACTGCTGCGTCTATCCTGTGCGGTAGAATTCCGCCCATTGCTGATGGTATAAGGCTTGAGCCTTATCTCCCAAGGTCTGATAGCACGGCATAGCTGTTGATGGGGAAGCCAGGTGTGGTACACCTTGCAGAAGAGGTGCCTACCTGATCAGGCGCACCTCTGGATATACAATTTGCAGACAATGTAATTAGAATGGTTCTCTCCAGCGGTGCATAGACCAGATTCGATTGAACGGTATTTCGCAGTAGCTCGAGTGCTGTTGTTCACATCAAGCATCTATGCAAGTGTTGCCGGAGGACCGCTTAGCCCGGGGCGTGTGCCAAGGACAAACTGGATTTTCTCACCTTCCGCATTAATAATATGGGCTAATCCAAGCGCCTCCATGGCAATGGAAGAGAATAGCAAGTTGACCACATCATCCCTGGATAAGGCAATCGCCGGGGTGATGTTCGGAATATTGGGATAGGACAAAACCATAACCTCCTTCAATCGGATTAATCCACAATATTCTCTGAATCTCCTGATGACCTGGATAAGCAACCAATGATGGGAAATATATCTCAAAATATGAAAAGCGTTGCTTAAGATAGTTTGATAATACTGATACTCGCATAATCTGGCGTTCTACTCCGTTCAGAACCGAATTGCATATCAACTGAACCATTGCCGGCGTTTATAACGGCTATTTTATCATTTGCGTTCAGGCGGAATATTCCGGCTAGCGTAACCGGACCTGAGGCATTAGCAAATCCGATGGATTCGGCTACGTCTGATGGTCCAGGTCCTGTCAGAATGTTAAATACGCCTGACTGACCACTGGCGACAGAAATAGAGCATGCTACAAAATATGTCCCGTCTGTGGTAACTGTAAAGTTAGGGTTAGTCCAGGTAATACCGCCAGAGGTGCTGCCTGATAAGTTGAAATTTATTTTGCTACCACTATTCAGAGTGAGGGTAGAACCACTATCTGCAAAATAGCTTATCCAACCTTTTAAATAGGTACTGGTCGCGCCTCTCAATCCTCTCTTACCTCTCTTGCCCTTGCCCTGGACACCGGAGACTCCCTTAACACCCGAAGTACCAATCTTGCCTCTCGGTCCATCTGCGCCCCGTATTAGTGCTCCCCCCCTAAGTCCAGTCATGCCTATGCTTCCAGTAGGGCCAGTGGCTCCTGTGGCACCCGTGACGCCTGTGTCTCCCGTTGTGCTGGCTCCGGTGAGGCCGATAGCTCCTCCGACGCCCGTGCCCCCGGTGGCTCCAGTTATACCTGTTGCCCCTGTGATGATGCCCTTGGCCCCGGTTACACCGGAGCCTCCGGTAACGCCCTTAGCCCCTGTAACTCCAGTAGCGCCCGTAGAGCCGGTGTCTCCAGTGATTCCTGTAGGTCCGATGGTACCCGTGACTCCAGTCGCACCGGTAACACCCGTTGCACCGCTTGGTCCACTGGTCCCCGTGGCCCCGGTGGCCCCAGTAACGCCAGTAGCCCCGGTAGTCCCTGTAACGCCGGTGGCCCCGGTAACACCGGTAACGCCGTTGGCGCCCGTGGCGCCCGTGACTCCGCTAACACCCGTCGCGCCCGTGGTACCGGCAGCGCCCGTCACCCCTGCGGGGCCTGTGGTACCGGTAGTGCCCGTGGCTCCTCTAGGCCCCATGGCTCCGTTAATTCCAGCGGTTCCGGAAGCACCTGTGGGGCCAGTAGCGCCTCTAGCTCCTATTGTTCCTTTAGTTCCTGTGGCGCCCGTGGGGCCTGTGGCTCCTGTAGTGCCTGTAGCGCCTGTGGCACCTGTGACTCCGGTTGGTCCGGTATTCCCTGTGGTCCCAGTAACTCCTGTTGCTCCGTCAGGACCTGTATGCCCGACTCCGATGGGACCCGTTGCTCCTTGTTCCCCGATGGGAATCCAGGGAGTGTAGGTGTTCCCGCAATTCTGGCTGCTGCGGTAGTAAAGGGACGGATTGGAGATATAGAGCTGTTGGACATAGTCACCGACACGGGAAACATAAATGGTCCAGACGTCCTTATGAAGTACGGGAGGACTGTCAAGGGGGTGTAGGTCATCTGCAAGTGCTGAACTGTACACGCCAGGCTGGTTGAAGCTTTTCAGTAAGCTGTCGGAAGATTCAGCATTATTAATAGGGAAGATGCCGCTCTCGGTATCCAGAACGACTGCCCCTGTCAGGCCGTTAAGGCTGACGACCGCTCTGGCAGCTCCGGTTGGACCTGCCGGACCGGTCGGTCCGGACAGAACCGGGATATTGGCTGCGGTCTTCAACCTGGAGTCGAGCATCATCTCCTGGCGGAAGATCGTATCCAGCATGGCCTGTATACTGCTATTGACATCAAGCACCTGTGCAAGTGTGGCTGGGGGACCGCTGATTCCCGGGAGCGTGCCGAGAGCGTACTGGATTTTCTCTCCTTGAGCGTTGAGAATATGAGCCAGTCCAAGCTCTTCCATAGCAATGGAAGAGAACAGCAGGTTGACCACTTCAGCTCTTGATAAAGCAATCGTCGGTGTAATGTTGGGAATATTAGGGGTGGACAATGTCATGACCTCCTTAAATGGGGTTTGAATAAGGAGTACAACGCGATTCCCATTATTGAGTGGTGATCGCGTTACACATTAGCTAATTTGGAGGAAGCTGCTGAGCAGGAAGGAGGTGCAGCTTCTGTTAATCTGTGATTTTGACAATGGCGATGCTGGCATAGTTTGGTTGTTGATTCTGGATGGTCCCGGTTAGCATAGTAATAGCTGCATTTCCGCCATTTCTGACCGCTATTTTATTGCCAGCGTTCAGTTGGAAAATATCAAGTGCTGTAACAGAACCAGAGGTGTTAATATATCTGATGGATCTATTTTCATTTGATGGTCCACTCCCAATCATAAACTCAATTACTCCATCTGACCCCGCAGCAACAGAAACAGAACATATGACGAGATACTGTCCAGCTGTAGGAACTGTAAAGTTGTTCGTAGAGCCTCCTGTCCATGTAATACCGGCCGCTTCACTTGGTGGGTTGAAAGCAATTTTTGCATCTGAAGCCAAAGTAACAGCCGTAGCGCTAGATGCAAAGCTAACAGCATATGCTCTGGAAAAAGTGCCAGTCACCCCCGTAGGCCCCGTCGGCCCTGTGGGCCCGGTGGGTCCGGTAGGCCCCGTGGGTCCCGTCGGTCCGGTAGGCCCCGTCGGCCCTGTGGGCCCCGTCGGCCCTGTGGGTCCGGTGGGTCCGGTAGGCCCCGTCGGCCCTGTGGGCCCCGTTGGTCCGGTGGGCCCCGTCGGTCCCGTCGGCCCTGTGGGCCCCGTCGGCCCTGTGGGTCCGGTGGGTCCGGTAACTCCGGTCGGTCCGGTAGCTCCGGTCGGTCCGGTAGCCCCCGTAGCTCCAGTAGCGCCCGTGGCTCCGGTGGCCCCAGTAATACCAGTAGCTCCAGTAGCTCCAGTAGCTCCGGTAGCTCCGGTAGCTCCGGTAGCCCCTGTGGGTCCGATTGGCCCAGTAATGCCAGTGGCTCCAGTAGCGCCAGTGGCTCCAGTAGCACCGGTAGCGCCTGTTGCCCCGGTAGCCCCCGTGGCTCCCGTAATACCAGTGGCTCCAGTAGCGCCAGTGGCTCCGGTGGCTCCGGTAGCCCCGGTAGCGCCGGTGACGCCTGTAGCGCCTGTGGGGCCAGTGGGTCCGGTGGGTCCGGTGGCCCCAGTAACGCCGGTGGCCCCGGTAGCGCCAGTGGCTCCAGTAGCGCCGGTGGCCCCAGTAACGCCAGTAGCGCCAGTAGCGCCAGTGGGTCCGGTGACACCAGTAGCCCCGGCGACTCCGGTAGCCCCGGTTACCCCTGTAGCTCCAACATCTCCTGTAACTCCGGCCCCGGTCGGTCCTGTCAGCCCTCGTTCACCGATGGGGATCCAGTCGGAGTAGTTGTTCCCGCCGTCAGTGCTGCTGCGGTAATAGAGGGAAGGATTGGAGATGTAGAGCTGCTGTACATAATCTTCGACACGGGAGACATAGATGGTCCATACGTCCTTATGGGGAACGTCCGGACTGTCAGGAGGGGCATGCCCATCAGCACGAGGCGATCTGTACACGCCAGGCTGCTTGAAGTCTCTAAGCCAGCTGTTGGAAGATTCGGCATTGGTGAAAGGGAATACCCCGTTCTCGGCATTAAGCACGATTGCACCGACCTGTTTGTTAACGCTGGTAACGAGTCCAACGGGCCCGGACGGCCCTGTCGGCCCTGTCGGTCCAATCAGCGTAGGTACATTGGCTGCCGTCTTGAGCTTTGAATCAAGCATCATTTCCTGTCGGAAGATTGTGTCCAGCATCATCTGGGTGCTGCTGTTGATGTCAAGCACCTGTGCAATTGTGGCAGAAGGGCCGCTAATTCCCGGTAATGTGCCGAGGGCGAACTGGATTTTCTCTCCTTCAGCATTAATAATATGGGCCAGTCCAAGCTCCTCCATAGCAACGGAAGAGAACAGCAGGTTGACGACATCATCTCTTGTTAACTCAATCGTAGGGGTGATATTAGGAAGATTGGGATTTGACAATACAATTACCTCCTTGATTTGGAATGATTTATATTATTATCTGAATCTCTTATCTGACACAGACAATAAACTATTATTATTAAATTGTGGTGTTCTCCTGGTAGAGAGTTTGTAACATGAAAAAAAGGAGTCCCTGCCAAATTCCCGAAGGTAAAGTTACCAAACTCACCTCGAGAAAGGAGGACTCCCATGTACAGCTTGAACTGAAATCAGCAGTCGTTCTGACTAATTGATCAATTGTGCAAGTGTGGAATCATTTTAAGCACATTCTGAAGCTTGGAGTTCAGCATCATTTCTTCCTTAAATACAGTCTCCAGCATATCTCTTACACTCTCGTTTACCTCCAGCAGCTCCTTAATGCTGGGTCCGGTTTGAGTATGAGGAGAACCTGTAAGTGTACCCAGAGCATATTGAATTTTCTCTCCGTCAGCATTGATGATATGGGCAAGACCCAGCTCCTCCATCGCTATGGAAGCAAGCAGCAAATTAATAGACTGTTCCCGGGTGAGAGAGATGGTCGGAGTAATATTGGGGATGTTGGGGTTGGACAAGATGTGCACCTCCGTTTGAATTGTCTTTATGTAAGTCTATGCATGGGCAGTTGTCCATGTACAATAATTCTTCATAACAAAGAGCCTGCGGCTCAACCATGAGGTCCACATCAGACCGATAAGCCTGAATATCATTGTTCTGTACATGGGGAGAGGGGATTGCTTAGATTGTTCTACAGGTAACCACAATAAAGCTGCCCCAAACAGCCATTTCATGACTTTGGGACAGCTTCATGCGTAGCGGACACCTTTATTCAACTTTTTTCGATGGTATATACCAATTTCAGCTATATTAAAGTAATAATCGTTAACTCGCATCTGGCTGAGGTTATAGTTACACTAGTACCAGTCACATTTTGGACAATTAGATTGGTATCTTGCCCTGTGCGAAGGTCAATAATAACATTGGCCGTGTGATTAATATTTGTGTTGTTTGAGGAGGAAAGGGATAATGTTCCTTGAACTAGATTGGTTGGAGCAGCCGGAGCATCCCCCATTGTAAGTTGGTAATTTTGCTTTACGCCACCTGCTACAGAAGAAATGATGAAATAAGCATGCCCTGCGATTAGAGTAAAGGTACCTGTTGGATTTGTCCCCACATTGAGTTTAACTGTGTCACTCAGTTCGCTAAGAGTGTCAAAGGGTATTGCACCTAAATTGGCAACTGGCGGATTTGTGGCTGCTATTGTGGCATACACAGCGTTAAGGGGTTGACCTGGTAATCCCGTGGGCCCTGTAGGTCCGCTGGCGCCAGTCGGCCCAGTAATGCCGGTTGGGCCGGTAATTCCCGTGGGTCCGGTGGCGCCCGTGGGCCCTGTAGGTCCGGTTGGCCCGGTTAGGCCCGTGGGTCCGGTGTGCCCCGTGGGTCCGGTGGATCCGGTGGGTCCGGTGGGTCCGGTGGGTCCGGTGATGCCCGTCGGCCCGGTAATCCCCGTGGGTCCGGTGATACCCGTTGGCCCCGTGGGTCCGGTGGGTCCGGTGGGTCCAGTCGGCCCCGTGGATCCGGTCGGTCCGGTGATGCCCGTCGGCCCAGTGATGCCCGTGGGTCCGGTCACGCCGGTCGGCCCCGTAACGCCGGTCGGCCCCGTAACCCCCGTAGGTCCGGTGATACCCGTCGGCCCTGTAATCCCCGTGGGTCCGGTGATACCCGTTGGCCCCGTGGGTCCGGTGGGTCCGGTGGGTCCAGTTGGCCCCGTGGGTCCGGTCGGTCCGGTGATGCCCGTCGGCCCAGTGATGCCCGTGGGTCCAGTAATGCCCGTGGGTCCGGTGATACCCGTTGGCCCGGTGGGCCCGGTGGGTCCGGTGGGTCCAGTCGGTCCCGTGGGTCCGGTCGGTCCGGTTGCCCCTAAAGGACCTGAAGCGCCAGAGGGCCCCGTAACTCCGGTCGGTCCGGTTGAACCCGTGGGCCCAAGATGTCCCCTGGGACCTCGTACACCTGTCGGTCCCGTTGGCCCCGTCATTCCTGGAAGACCCGTAGCCCCCGTGGCCCCGGTTGGACCAGTGCTGCCGGTCGGACCGGTATACCCGGTTGGCCCCGTGGCCCCCGAAGGTCCGGTCGGTCCGGTGATGCCCCTGCTTCCTAAGGGTCCTCTATGGCCCCTGGACCCGGTGGGTCCAGTAACCCCTTCACCTGTTGAACCTGCTGGACCGGTGGCTCCACGCTGCCCAATCTCAATCCAGTCAGTCCAGTCTGCTCCCCCATTCTGGCTGCTCCGGTAATAGAGGACAGGATTCGAGATATATAACTGCTGAATAAAGGTTCCAACCTGCGAGACATACACAGTCCAGACGGAAGGGTGATCTGCATCAGGAGGATTGAAAGGGGGCGGTGCTCCCGTAGGGGAATTCGAACTGTAGACGCCGGGCTCAGTCAATGACTCCAGTGGAGTTGAAGAGAGTTCCTCGGTATAGGGAAAAGCGCCAATGTCAGCCGGGTCCAGCACAACGGCTCCGAACTGGCCGTTGACACTGTTGACTGCCCCTGCGGGCCCTGTAGGCCCGGTGATCCCCGTGGGACCAACAACTGTCGGAATCGTTGACGCATTCCTGAGTTTCGAGTCCAGCATGATCTCCTGGCGGAAGATGGTGTCCAGCATTGCTTGCGTACTGCTGTTGATCTCCAGAACGTCGGCCAGTGTAGAGGGCGGGCCGCTAATTCCCGGGAGTGTGCCCAGGGCGAACTGAATTTTCTCCCCCTCTGCATTAATAATGTGAGCGAGGCCAAGCTCTTCCATGGCAATGGACGAGAACAGCAGGTTAACCACATCATCCCGTGTCAAGCTAATCGTGGGAGATATATTGGGAATATTCGGTGTGGACAATTAGACCCCTCCTTCATAATGGATACTTAAACAGCTCTATATTAAAGTAATAACTGTCGTCCCACATCTGCGCGCGTCAAGAGTGAGTGTTGCCCCTTGAGCATTCTGAACTTCTAAATAAGTGTTCACCGCGCCCGAGGCTCGAAGATCAATAATTGTGCTGGAACTGTGATTGACTCTTGTATTGTTGGAAGATTTGGAAAGAGTGCCTGGAACAAAGTTATTTATAGTATTAGGGGCAGTCCCCGTAGCGAATCGGAAAGCATTATCACCCGAGCCTCCCAAAGTGTAAAAAGCCAGGTAGGCGTGCCCTGCGCGTAAAGTAAAGGTTCCGGTGCCGTTAAGTTGTACATTAGCACTTGTACCAGTAGTATTATTAAATGGTACAGGTCCATTATTAGTAACAGTAAATGTACCGGTACCACCTACAGTAGCATAGAGAAAGTCACTTGCAGTGCCAGTTGCTCCAGTCGGTCCGGTGGCGCCTGTTGGTCCTGTAGCGCCCGTTGGCCCAGTAACACCAGTGGGTCCTGTCGCACCGGTCGGTCCGGTGGCGCCCGTTGGTCCAGTGACACCCGTAGGTCCGGTGGGTCCGGTCGGCCCGGTGGCACCGGTCGGTCCGGTGGGTCCGGTCGGCCCAGTGACACCCGTCGGCCCGGTGGGTCCGGTCGGCCCGGTGGTGCCCGTCGGCCCGGTGACGCCGGTGGGTCCGGTAACTCCCGTCGCACCGGTCGGTCCGGTGGGCCCGGTGACACCCGTCGGTCCAGTGACACCCGTTGGTCCAGTGGGTCCGGTGGGCCCGGTAGCGCCGGTGGGCCCGGTCGGTCCGGTCGGCCCGGTGGGTCCGGTCGGTCCGGTGGGTCCGGTCGGTCCGGTGGGTCCGGTCGGTCCGGTGACGCCGGTCGGTCCAGTGATGCCGGTCGGTCCGGTGCTACCCGTCGGCCCGGTGGGTCCGGTCGGTCCGGTGGCGCCCGTCGGTCCGGCGACGCCCGTGGGTCCGGTGACGCCCGTGGGTCCGGTGGCGCCGGTTGGTCCGGTGACGCCCGTGGGTCCGGTAATGCCCGTTGATCCAGTCGCCCCGGTCGGCCCGGTAACCCCCGTCGGACCCGTCGGACCCGTGGGTCCGGTGGCGCCCGTTGCTCCGGTAACACCAGTGGGTCCAGCAATGCCTGTCGGTCCCGTAACACCAGTTATTTGTTCACCTCTTATGCCTGTTGGTCCAGTGGGTCCCTTGTCTCCGGTAGACCCCTTATGGCCCGTGGGTCCGGTAACGCCTGTGAGACCTTTTATCCCTGTTGGTCCAGTGGCTCCGGTGGGTCCGGTGATACCTGTGGGCCCCGTGATACCAATTGCCCCGGTTGCTCCTGCCCCGGTCAGTCCGGGTGGCCCGGTGACGCCCCGAAGTCCGATTTCAATCCAGGGACCCCAGGGAACGCCGTTAGTCTGGGAGCTGCGGTAGTAGAGGACAGGGTTGGAGATATAGAGCTGCTGTACATAATTTCCCACCTTGGAGACGTACAAGGTCCAAACCGCCGGATGAGTAACAAATGGTGGACTGCCGTGAGGCCCAGTGCCACCGGGATTATTTGAACTATAGACACCCGCATCAATAATGCCGTCCAGGTCAGTGTCTGAAGGTAATTGACTATAGGGCAGTGCATTTACGTCTTCAGCGTCCAGCAAAACATCTCCAATCGCACCATTGACACTTAAGACGCCGCCATCAGCTCCTGTTGGTCCTGTCGGTCCAATAGGACCAATCACGACTGGAAGATTAGACGCTGTTTTTAACTTGGAATCCAGCATCATTTCTTGTCTGAAAATGGTATCCAGCATGGATTGTACATTGTTGTTTACCTGAATGACCTGGGCCAGAGTGGCAGGCGGGCCGCTCATTCCTGGCAGTGTCCCCAGTGCAAATTGAATCTTCTCTCCTTCGGCATTGATGATGTGGGCCAGACCTAGCTCTTCCATAGCAATGGATGAGAACAACAGATTGACGGCATCATCCCGGGACAATGTGATGGAAGGAGTTATATTCGGAATATTGGGTGTGGACAAATGAAACCCTCCTTTATAATTTGATGATTCAACATTACTTTAGAGTTAGGATTGTTACTTGACATCTTCTATAATAAGTTGTTGCAGTCAAAGGAGACGTGGTTGTAACATTTCTGACTTGCAGGGTTGTGTCTGGTTGTGTCCGAAGATCAATTATCGCTGATGAAGTGTGATTGGCATCAGAAGCATTTGTTCCTAGTGTAAGTGTTCCAGATATCAAATTAGGCGTTGCACCTGTGGCGAACTGAAACGACTTATCCCGGTCAGAGCCGATTGAATAAATGGCCAGATATAAATGACCGCCAGTCAGAGTGAATATTCCTGTTGCGGGGTCCAAGGTTATATTGTTACTTCCTGCTGCTGGAAGGGAAGTGCTGAAGGGAACAGGAGTATTTATAGCAATTGTAGGACCTGAAGCCCCTGTACCATTACCGATATAGGCATACAGGAAGTCACTAGATAATCCTGTAGGTCCGGTAACTCCGGGGATTCCGGTAGGTCCGGTGGCGCCAGTCGGCCCGGTAGCTCCAGTAGGTCCGGTAGCTCCAGTAGGTCCGGTAGCTCCAGTAGGTCCGATCCCAGTTGGTCCAGTAACGCCAGTCGGTCCGGTGGCACCCGTGGGTCCGGTAGCTCCAGTAGGTCCGGTAGCTCCAGTGGGTCCGGTAGCTCCAGTAGGACCTGAAGCTCCAGTAGGTCCGATTCCAGTTGGTCCAGTAACGCCAGTCGGTCCGGTGGCACCCGTGGGTCCGGTAACGCCGGTTGGCCCGGTTACACCGGTCGGCCCGGTAGCTCCAGCAGGTCCGGTAGCTCCAGTAGGCCCGATTCCAGTTGGCCCAGTAACGCCAGTCGGTCCGGTAGCGCCCGTGGTTCCAGTGGCGCCCGTGGGTCCGGTGGCACCCGTGGGCCCGGTAACGGTTGGTCCGGTGGCCCCTGTGGGTCCAGTGACGCCTGTGGGACCGGTAGTTCCCGTGGGTCCAGTAACGCCTCCCGTTGGTCCTCTAGCACCGGTCGGCCCGGTAGCGCCAGTCGGTCCAGTAGCGCCAGTCGGCCCGGTAGCGCCCGTGGGTCCAGTGGCACCCGTGGGTCCGGTAATCCCCGTCGGCCCGGTAGCGCCCGTAGGTCCGGTGCTGCCTGTGGGTCCTGTAGCGCCGGTCGGTCCGGTGCTGCCAGTCGGCCCCGTGACGCCTGTGGGTCCCGTCGGCCCTGTGGGTCCTGTTGGGCCTGTCGGTCCGGTGATCCCTGTCGGTCCAGTCATGCCAGTTGGCCCGGTGATCCCTGTCGGCCCTGTCTCGCCTGTCGGTCCTCTTAATCCTGTGGGCCCGGTGGGTCCTGTCAGTCCGGTGGGTCCGGTTACACCCCGTGGACCGCCTGTTGCTCCGGCACCGGTCGGCCCCGTCGGACCCGTAGCGCCGCGTTCACCAATTTCGATCCAGAGCGACCAACTAGCTCCGTTGTTCGGGCTGCTGCGATAGTAGAGAGCGGGATTCGAAATATAAATCTGTTGAACGTAGTCCCCTACCTTAGAGACATATAGGGTCCAAACGGATGGATGAGTGACGGGCGGGCTCTCTGTGAGGGGAGGAGGAGGACCATCCGGATTATTGGAGCTGTAGACACCCGGTTCAATAAAGGAGTTTAATGAGGAGTTAGAAGGCTGTTCATTATCGGGTAATGCTCCAACCTCCTCCGCTTCGAGTACAACGGCTCCAGCCTGTCCGTTGATGCTGGTGACCAGGCTTGGAGCGCCTGTCGGTCCGGCAGGACCGGTCGGACCAGCCAGGCTGGGAACACTGGTCGCTGTCTGCAATTTGGAGCCGAGCATCATTTCCTGCCGGAGGATTGTATCCAGCATCGTCTGCGTGCTGCTGTTCACCTGCAGAACCTGTGCCAAAGTGGCAGGGGGGCCGCTGATTCCTGGCAGTGTGCCCAGGGCGAATTGAATTTTCTCTCCTTCCGCATTAATGATATGCGCCAATCCAAGCTCTTCCATGGCGATGGAAGAGAAGAGTAGGTTAATCACGTCGTCTCTCGTCAATGATATGGACGGGGTAATGTTGGGGATATTCGGGTTAGACAAAAGAAACCCTCCTTCATAGTGTGATGGTTCAGTATATGTCGAAATCTAGCGGAGGAATGTAATTCAGCCTATTACAAATATAAATTTAGAATAAATAGACAATTACACATCTATTCATAAAGAATGATGCAGCAAAAGACCGCAATACTCTTCTTGGCGAAGAGCGCGGTCTTTTGCTGCATCCATTAGATAAATTATATTTAACTATTAAATCTAACCCATACTAATCAACTTATGCTTCAATAGTTCGCCCTGCTACAAAGTCCGAAATTGGATGATGTCATTTCCGGGCAATAAAAATTCATGAATCCCCGCCCTTAGGGAATGCTACAACCCTGAGAGACCTCTCTAATTCTGACAAGATAAGGACGGAGTTCATGAAGCAGACTTCTGGATCGAAGAGCAAAGACAAGAAACTGAAGTGGTGGCAGCTCAGTCTGCTGGGGATTGCGGGGACGATCGGGACCGGATATTTCCTCGGGTCGGGGCTGGCAATCTCGATTGGCGGGCCGGCGGTGCTGCTGGTGTACCTGCTGGCGGCGGCGGGAACGTATGCCGTCTTCGATGCGCTGGCCCGGATGACGGCGGCGCAGCCGGAGCAGGGCTCCTTCCGCTCCTATGCCAAGCAGGCGTTCGGGGACTGGGCCGGCTTCGGCAGCGGCTGGTTATATTGGTTCTCTGAGCTGCTGATTATGGGCAGCCAGCTTACGGCGCTGGCGATCTTCTCGCGGTTCTGGTTCCCGGCAGTGCCGATGTGGATTTTTGCAGCGGGGTATGCGGTGGTCGCGCTGGGGATTGTATTCTTCGGCAACAAGGGCTTCGACCGGGTGGAGAACGTGCTGGCCGTCATCAAGGTGGCGGCTATTCTTATGTTCCTGGTGATTGCGGCTGCGCTTCTGGCGGGCTGGATTGGCGGGGGCAAGTTCACGCCGAAGGTGCCGGTGAGCTACAAGGCGTTGTTCCCGTCGGGGGGGATCGGGTTGTGGTCCGCCTTCATCTTCGCCTTCTATGCCTATGGCGGGATTGAGGTGCTGGGGATTATGTCCTACCGGCTCCAGAAGCCGGAGGAAGCGCCGAAGGCGGGGAAGGTAATGCTGCTGGGGCTGGGAACGGTGTATATTTTGTCTATTGGACTGGCGGTGATTATGGTGCCGCTGAGCGCTTTTAACCCGAAGGAGAGTCCGTTTGTGCTGGCCCTTCGCAGCGACCATCTGGCCTTCGTGCCCCATCTGTTCAACGGGGTGCTGATCATTGCCGGGTTCTCCACGATGACGGCGTCGCTGTATGCGATTACCTCGATGATGATAACTCTGGCCCAGGAGGGGGATGCGCCCAAGGTGTTCTCCAGGAAGTGGAAGGACAAGTACCCGCTGCTGGCGCTGTGCCTGATTGCGGGCGGTCTGACAGGTACGGTGATTATGGCCTTGCTGCTGCCGGGAAAAGTGTACGAATACATCACCACCGCCGCCGGGCTGATGATTCTCTATAACTGGGCGTTCATCCTGCTCTCCTCGGGCAAGCTGTTGAAGCCGAGTGTGCTGAGCGCCGTGAAGCGCTGGAGCGGGCTGGTGCTGATTCTGGCTGCGGTCAGCGGAACCCTGTTCCATAAGCTCAGCCGCCCGGGCTTCTATATCAGCCTCTTGATCGTAGCCCTGATTGGGCTAAGTGACTGGATACTCCAGCATTACCGAAGCAAGCATGGGCAAGAGGCGGCAGAGCAGGAGCAGCGCCCGGAAGCGCATACTGGAAGCTTCCACTCGTTGCCGGGAGGACCGGGCTTCCGGATTAAGGGCATCCGGCTGCGGAAGAACAAGATCTAATGGAAGAACAGCAGCCGGGCGGCCTGAACTCCGAAATAAAAGCCGAAGCCGACCAACGACAGACCGGACAGGACGGAGATGGCCTTCAGAACCCGCGGAGTCAGGAACGAGCGGAACATGCTGGAGGCTGCCGCCATGGTTACATCCCAGAGCAGAATCCCAAGGACTATGGCTCCGCTGTAGATCAGGAGCTGCTGCATCGGGTATTCGTTGACTGCCTTAGCCAAGATCGAGCCGTAAATACCGAGCCAAAACAGGATGGAGAGGGGATTAAACAGCGACATCAGGAATCCCGACACGAAGGATTTGGACAGAGAGACCCCGCTGCCCCTAGTATCTGCCGCCGTAATCTCTCCCGAATGCATGATACTTTCGATACCGGTATAGACCAGCACGAAGAAGCCGAACAGCCACAGGAAGGCCTTGACGAACGGGGCATCCAGCAGATGAATCATCCCCAGATAGACCAGCAGCATGTAGATAATGTCGGCGCTGATGGCCCCGAGGCCCACCACCCAGGCGGGCATAAAGCCTCCGCGCAGCCCCTTGTCCAATTGGGCAGCATTAATCGGGCCGATGGGCGCTGACAGGGATAACCCGAGAACCATATAACCTATGAAAATGTTAATGTTGTCCTCCTCCTTTATTCTATATAAATAGCTTATTCCGCAGGAGGGAAGAATAGGACAACCAGAGCTGAAGAAGGCCCGCGAAGGATCGCGGGCCCCTTGCTGTATGGATGCGGGAACGGGATGCGTTACGCGTGGACCGGCTCCGGTCTCTTGACTAGCAGCGGCGGAGGAATCAGCCAGCCTTTTTTCTTGAGCAGATGCAGGTTCTTCACGCCGATAGCTGCCTTGGTCAGGTGGTATTTGGCGAACAATGCGCCAATGTCCTCACGGATGGACTGCCCCATGGCCTGGCTGCACGCCACCATTCCAACTGCCAAATTGGCTGCGATCATCGCTGCAATCTCAGGGTCTGTGAACCGTGCGCCGACCGGGATATCCTCCAGCTTAGCCTCAGGCCGGTTCGGGAGCGCCGGAGCAGCGGCGATGCCCTGCTCCGCCAGCAACTCGTCGCATTCGCTGATCTCCAGCTCTGCCTGGTCGATCATCGCGGCAATGATTTTCTTCAGATCGCTGTCTCCGGTGTGATACATATAAGCTCTGTAGCTGGATAGTGCTCCCTTTGCTGCCATTGAGGTCTCCCACAGGGTGAAGATTTCTCCATTATGCATCGGCTCATCTTTGGGGTTGCCGCCTAGAATTCCTGTCATAAGTAAGCAAGCTCCTTTACGGTTGGATTTGAACAAGGAGTAGCATACCCGCAGGAAACGGAGATATTACCGGGCGCCACCTGAATTTGTTTACACGGATAAAGGGCTGCTGTTTAAGCCATAATAGGCAGATGTGAAGCCGGATGGAGGCATCGGAGCAAATGCTTATGAATGTAATCATCGGATGGATTATTCCTTGGAGTATCGGCAGTTTTTTTCTCCGCAAAGATAGCGCAGTCGTCCTTCATATCGCCCCTGTTGCGAGTGTAATTGCCTTTACCTTCAATGAGGCCGGGTATTATATGAAGTGGTGGAGTGTTACACCAACCGGCTTGGGGGTCTTAGCTTTTCTTCCCTATAATCTGGGGATATTTGCGGTGATCCCTTGTCTGTTCATCTATACCGTGAGGAAGTCATCCCTGAACCCGCTGCTCCTTCTCCTGATCTCTTCGCTCTGCAAAACCTTGTTAGAGCTCTGCGTAGTGCTTGGCGGGAAGGTAAGCTATGCTCATGGCTGGAACCTGGGCTGGACCTTCGTGTCTTATTTGCTGGCCTGTTCCTTGTGCTACGGCTGGTATCTAATTGTAAAAGGCGAAGGGTATAAATACAGCAGTTAGACCGACAATAAGCAGGATGCAAAAATAAATGAAGGTGGTTCGTCCATGAATGCGTCTCAAGCGTCCAAAGGGGAAAAAGGCTCAAAAGCAGCGTTAATTGCGCTGGCATCCATCCCGCTCATTATGACACTGGGCAACTCCATGCTGCTGCCGATTCTGCCGCAGATCTCGAAGCAGCTTGGCGTGAGCGCCTTTCAAGTCAGTATGATCATCACAGTCTATGGCCTGATTGCCATCCTGATGATCCCCATCGCCGGCTATTTGTCAGACCGCTTCGGCCGCAAAATGGTGATTCTCCCCAGCCTGATCCTGGCCGCTCTGGGCGGAGCCGGGTGTGTGGCCGCCGCCTGGTTCTTCAGCGGAACCACGGCTTATTGGATTATCCTGGCCGGACGTTTCGTCCAGGGCATTGGAGCAGCAGGGGCCTTCCCGATTGTCATTCCGTTCGTAGGCGATCTGTTCCGGGATGAGAAGGAGGTGAGCAAGGGGCTGGGCATCATCGAGACCTCCAATACCTTCGGGAAAGTGCTGAGTCCCATCCTGGGGGCTTATCTGGGGACTTTGCTGTGGTACGCGCCCTTTATTGCGATTCCTGTGCTGTGCCTGATCTCCTGTGCGCTGGTGATTTTTCTTGTC
This sequence comes from Paenibacillus piscarius, assembly GCF_022234545.1. Taxonomy (GTDB): domain Bacteria; phylum Bacillota; class Bacilli; order Paenibacillales; family Paenibacillaceae; genus Paenibacillus_AQ; species Paenibacillus_AQ piscarius. The sequence goes on along the minus strand of NZ_JAIEUI010000002.1, from coordinate 480,315 downwards.
CGCACACCAAAGCCGGATGAAGAACCTGATAAGCAGAGCCTGCGGGAATTCCTCAGCGGCATCAAGGAAGTCCTTCATGAACGGGGCCGGTGGCTGTATGCCATCTTCGCCATCGGCGGCATCTGCATGTATGCAACCTTCGGCGTGTTGTTCTACTTATCGGAAATTCTGGAGTCCAGATATGATCTGCATGGAGCTTCCAAGGGCTTCGTGCTGGCCATCCCGCTGGCTCTGCTCTGTCTGGCTTCTTACGGGAGCGGTAAGATTATCGGCAAAAATAAACCGCTCATGAAATGGCTCGGCTTCGGCGGTATGGCCGTGCTGACGGCTGCCATGCTGGTTACCGGCTTCAGCCAGAACATTTATTTCATGGTCGGTCTCCTAAGCCTTGCAGGCATCGGGATCGGCGTTGTACTGCCGTGTATGGATGCCCTGATTACCGAAGGTATCAAAAAGGAGAGCCGGGGCACCATCACCTCCTTATACAGCAGTATGAGGTTCATCGGGGTCGCTCTGGGCCCGCCGGTGGTCTCCCTGCTGATGAACCGGGGGCACTGGACGTTGTTCTTCACCATGGCCGGTGTCGGTGCTGTGGGCGGATTGTTGAGCTTCTTCGCGGTCACGCCCAGCAAGAAGGATGCTGAGGGCGGGGGACAGCCGGAACGGAGTGCGTTCAAGGCGAAAAAGGGTGGTGCGTTGCGGCAGCGTGCGCGGTAGGGTTGAAAGAAGGGGCGTCCCATATGGGGCGCCCCTTCTTAGTGCGGAAAAACCGAATACACTTTACTGTCACAAGCCCCACGCTTCACAGCCAGTAACAGTTGAGAAGAAATCCTGCAACAAATGCAACAATCCTCCCCCCATAGAAGCGGCCTATGCTGAAATCCTGCACAAATTGCAACAAATCCAGCGCTTACTTGCTCTAACCACCAGAAATCCTGCAAATGATGCAACATTGCTCCCCAGCCAGTAACCTGTATAGGGAAATCCTGCAAAATGTGCAACAATGCTCTGCAGACAACAGCGGCCGGAAGTCCAAATGTTCACCGCAGTGACGATTACGCTTCGTTATAAAAAAGTATTGTTTCTTATCTCACTCACACCTCAATTATAATCGGCAGGATCATCGGGCGGCGTTTCGTCCGCTCATACAAAAATTTGCTGAGCGTGTCCTTCAGCGTCTGCTTGATCAGATTCCACTGGCCCAGATCAGCCTTGCTCATCTTTTGCAGAGTGGTCTTGACAAGCTGGTTGATCTCATCCATCAGGGTGTCCGAATTGCGGACATAGATGAACCCGCGGGAGATGGTATCCGGCTCACTGAGCAGCCGCCCGTCCGCCTGGCTTAAGGTGATGACCGTAATCAGCACCCCATCGGCCGACAACTGGCGGCGGTCCCGCAGCACCACATTGCCGATATCGCCGATCCCCAGCCCGTCCACGAAGATCTGCCCAGCGGTAATCCGGCCCGACTGGCGGACCACGCCGCCTGCTGATTCTACCAGCTCGCCGTTCTTCAGCAGAAAAATATGGTCGCCCCGCACCCCGACCCCTTCAGCCAGCAGCCGGTGATGATGCAGCATCCGGTATTCGCCGTGAATCGGAATGAAGTACTCCGGCTTCATCAGGGTCAGCATCAGCTTCAGTTCCTCCTGGCTGCCGTGGCCGGAGACATGCAGCTCGCTGCGTGAGCCGTAGATGACCTTGGCCCCGAGGATATAGAGATTATCGACGATCCGCGATACATTGCGTTCGTTACCCGGAATCGGATTCGCTGCCAGCAGCACGGTATCGCCGGCCTGAATCTCCATCTGGCGGTTGCTGGCATTCGCCAGCCGTGATAAAGCAGCCATTGGCTCTCCCTGGCTGCCGGTGCACAGCACAGCAACCTCCTCCGGTGGCAGCTTGGCAGCTTCCGCAGGCTCGACCAGCATTCCCTCTGGGATGTCCAGATAGCCCAGCTCCCTGGAGACATTAACCACGTTGACCATGCTCCGCCCCAAGAGGGCCAGCTTGCGTCCGGTAAGTCCGGCAGCATCGACAATCTGCTGGAGCCGGTGGACATTGGAGGCGAAGGTCGAGACGAAGATCCGTCGCTCGGCCTGCTTGAAGGCCTCCTCCATATGTGCGCCGACCAGCTGCTCGGAGGGAGTGAAGCCGGGCCGTTCCGCATTCGTGCTCTCGGAGAGCAGGAAGCGGACACCTCGGGTGCCGATCGCAGCCATTTTGTGAATATCCGGGTATTGCTTGTTGACCGGCGTCATATCAAATTTGAAATCTCCCGTGTGGACAACCGTCCCTTCAGGGGTATCGAACACTACTCCCAGACAGTCCGGGATACTGTGATTAGTCCGGAAGAAGGTGGCCTTCACCGCACCGAAGGTCAGTACCGAATCGGCATCAATGCGGTGAAGCTGGGCATCCCTTAGCAGCCCGTGCTCCTTCAGCTTGGTCTCGATCAGGCCGAGAGTCAGGCGGGACGCATACAGCGGGATGTTCATCTGCTTGAGCAGATAAGGAATGCCCCCGATATGGTCTTCATGCCCGTGGGTGACAATTAGCGCCCGCACCTTGTCCTTATTGTCCAGCAGGTAAGCGATATCGGGAATGATCAGGTCAATCCCCAGCAGGCTCTCATCCGGGAATTTCGACCCGCAGTCGATGGCGATAATATCGTCCCCGTATTGCAGGATATACATATTCTTCCCAATCTCATGGACACCGCCCAGGGCGGCTATCCATAAACGATCTTTTGCCATAGTAACAAACCTCCTCGTAGCGTTCTCCTTATTATGTTTGGAGGAGGGGCCAACTATCCGGGGCGTGGGAAGTTTCTTGTTCCTTCACAATCCTAATATAACATGGTATATTAGGTTATGTCTTTCCGAGAGAAAGCGGTAATGGAGGTGCTTGACCATGGCGGGCGACTCAGGCTCGATGCCGATGTACGAGAAGATTTTTCAGACGCTGCGCGAGCGGATCAACAAGAATGAATATAAAGCCGGGGAACGGGTGCCCTCAGAGAAAGAGCTCTGCAGTGAGTTCGGGGTGAGCCGGATTACCTCCAAAAAAGCATTGAAAATGCTGGCGGATGAAAATCTGATTGTCCGCCAGCCGGGCAGGGGATCATTCGTAGCGGATGCGAATTCCTTAATCATGAAACCGTTTGAACTTCCGCAGACGGTACGGACAACGGGCAAGAAACGGATTATCGGGCTGGTGATTACCCACTTTAGTGATATGTACGGCACAGAGCTGATATACGGGATGGAAGAAGCTTCGCGGGAGAATGACGCATTTCTGATCGTCCGGCGGTCGTTCGGGATTCCCGAGCTGGAGGAGCAGGCGATTCAACAGCTCTTGGGGCTTGGGGTGGACGGGCTGATAATCTTCCCAGCGCAAGGTGAATATTTCAGTGCCGAGATTCTGAAGCTGGTCATCCAGAAGTTCCCGTTCGTGATGATTGACCGGTATCTGAAGGGGATTCCCGCTTCATCTGTCAGTACCGATAATATACAGGCGGCCAAGGAGGCCACGCACTATCTCTTCGGGCTGGGGCACCGGCATATCGGCTTTCTTGCCCCGCCGCCAGCGAATACGACTGCAATAGAGGAACGGATCGATGGTATTCTCGAAGCGCATATGGAGCATAATCTGCTGGTAAACCGTGAACTATGGATGGAGACGATCACGTCGACCATGCCGAATGTATTTGACCCGGAGGCCCGGATTGGCGATGTGGACAAGCTGGCCCGGCATTTGCTGAAATATCCTCAGATCACGGCGCTGTTCGCAGCCGAATATAATATCGCCTTGCTGGTCGAAGAGGCGGCGGGCAAGCTGGGGCTGCGGATTCCCGAAGACTTGTCCCTGATTTGCTTCGACAGCCCGGACCCGCATGAGGGCTGCCGGATCACGCATATGCGCCAGAATCAGTTCAGCATCGGCAAGCAGGCGTATGAGAACGTGTTCAACATGCAAGGGAACGAGCAGTCCATTTCCCGGATTCTTTTACCCGCTGAATTGATTAAGGGCCAATCAACAGCACCGGTCCGCAAGGACTGATCCGGCTGAGCAGCGAAAAGTGGTCTATTAGCACGGCTGTATTTTTGTTAGCCGCCCTTTTTGTGTCTCCACAGGACATATGGCTTGAACAGACCCGAGGACTCGGACATAACGTATAGCAGACAACCTGACACGGCATGGAGTCAGAACTCGTACTCATGCCTGTCCGGTTGTCTGTCCGCCGGGCCCGGCAAGTCCATCATCCTGAACCGCAAGAAAGGGGATTTCATCCATGAATGAATTTCAGGCCAAATCCAGCAGGAATATACGCTCCCTCAATACCTATCCTTACGTCTATGCATCTTATGTAACCGACAGTGGAACCGGAGCTGTCGCTGTGATTGATCCGTTACAAGATAAGATTATCTATCGGATTCCGACAGGCTACAGTCCAAGCGCGATGTGCACGGATTACTATTCGGAAAATCTTTTTGTGACGGATGACCGCTCGAATTTCTTAACCGTCTATAGCCTGGATGACTATAAACCGGTTTTGAATCGCAGGGTTGGCACTTCTAGTGCTCCGAAGCCCGTAGCTGTCACCGTGGAACCCACCAGTAAAAAAGCCTATGTAGCCAACTACGGAGATCACTGCGTGACGATTATTGATCTCAATACGAAAAGAATCAAAAATGTACCTATTGTCACCTTGCAACCGGGGGTTCAAGGCAGACCCTTCGCCTTTACGGTCACTGAGAACAGTCCTTTTGTCTATGTTGCCTGCAAGAATGACCACGGAAGTGATTTTGTCGCCGCCATCGGCGTAGAAGATGACAAGGTATATAGTCTTGACTTTGAAGATGACATTACCATCACCTTTGACGGGACGCGCAACCCCTTGACTATTCACCCGGATACGCACACGCTGGTCTCCCTCGGAAACGTCGGCATACTGAACTATATTCGAGAGGATCGGCCCGTTGGTGAAGTGTATGACACGATCAGCTTGCTGGATAATACAGTATCCGGCTTCTATCTGCACCACAACAAAATGTTGTTCTGTACCACACGAAGAGATAAGGATTATCTGAAAGTATTCAAGAATCTGGAGATTGATGCGGATAGAAACATCACCTATGAAAATTTCTTCGAAGTCCCCAGCTATAAAGGCCAGGATAAAATCCGTTTAGCAACATCAGAAAAGGCGATCGCCGTCACCATTCAACCCACAGATCTCCCATCGGGCGGTCTGCAAATCATCTATACAGGCAATATGCAATCCCAGTTTTACCCGCTGTATGCTGTCGGTGACATGACCTTCTGGGAAGATCAAAAGGCTTATGTGGCGGCGAACAACTCGGTACGTCCGATCGATCTGGGAACGGGTCAAATGAAACCCGCGATCCCAATTGGAGGAACTAACATCACGGTGCGTAACCTGATCAGCGATTATAGCTATCAATCCTCCTAATTCCACATTCCTCTAATACTCCCTGGCTTAATTGGAACAACGGTATAATCTATAACGAGCCTCCCTAATAGGAATTATTGGGGGGGCTTTTTTTGTTGTTCATTATTTATTTTGAATATATTATATATACCAATTGGTCATTTGACTATGTAAATATACCAATAATATATTGACATATTATCATTAATTGTTTACTATGATGAAAGCGTTTAAAATCCTGATATATACCATTTGGAGGTGTAGTATACACTCTTGAAGCTGAAGAATGAAATTCCCAAGTCAGTATATGATTTGATCGACAAAGTAAAGGGGCAGCTGCCAGAGTCTTCCAAGCTGTCAAAGATGTTCGAGGACTGCATTATCAATACTATTGGCACCACTATTTCGCACAAAGCGGATGGCACCACCTTCGTTATAACAGGTGATATACCAGCTATGTGGCTCCGTGATTCCGCCGCCCAGGTTCGCCCGTATCTGCTGCTTGCCGCAGAGGACCCGAATATAGAAGCGATGATTGCGGGTCTGGTGAAGCGGCAGATTAACTACGTTCTGCTCGATCCGTATGCCAATGCCTTCAATGAAGAGGCGAACGGCCACGGACACCAAGCGGATATTACCAACATGAATCCGTGGATCTGGGAACGCAAGTATGAGATTGATTCGCTGGCGTATCCGATTCAGCTTAGCTATCTGCTCTGGAAGAACAGCGGCTGCGTTACGCAGTTCGACGAGACCTTCCGCAAGGCCGCGCTTGAAATCCTCAAGCTGTGGAGGGTGGAGCTGCATCATGAGACAGAGTCGCCCTATACGTTCCAGCGGCTCGATGCACCACTCACCGATACCTTGACCCGGGAGGGCAAGGGCAGTGAAACGGCTTACACCGGGATGACCTGGTCCGGCTTCCGGCCAAGCGATGATTGCTGTGAGTATGGATATCTGGTGCCGTCCAATATGTTCGCTGTGGTGGTCCTGCGCTATCTGGAAGAGATCGCTCAAGAGATCTACGGGGATCAGGAGCTTGCGGCGGCCGCACAGAAGCTGGGCCAGGAGATTAATCAGGGGATTCAGGAGCATGGCATCTATAATCATCCGGTCTACGGGAGAATCTATGCTTATGAGACGGATGGGCTGGGCCACTATAATCTTATGGATGATGCCAATGTGCCAAGCCTGCTGTCCTTGCCTTACCTCGGCTACACTGATGAGAATGACGAGGTGTACCGCAACACCCGGAGATTTATCCTCAGCGAAGACAATCCTTATTACTATAAAGGACAAATCGCTGAAGGCATCGGCAGTCCGCATACCCCGAGGGGGTATATCTGGCACATCGCCTTGTCGATGCAAGGACTTACGTCGCCGGAGCGCAGTGAGAAGGAACGCTTGCTCCAGCTTATTCAGGACACGGACGGCGGCACAGGCCTGACGCATGAAGGCTTCTCCGTTGATGATGCTACAGCATTTACCCGTCCATGGTTCTCCTGGTCGAATATGCTGTTCAGTGAGCTGATTATGGATTACTGCGGATTGCGGATCGTGAAGTAGAATTCTCGCTGAAACGGTGCCGTCCTTCCAAGGACGGCAAAGCCGTTTCCGCTTGAAGCTTTTATGAAAGCGTTATGAAACTATACTAAAGGGGCACAGACCTAATGAAAGCAAATAAACTCAAAGTTTCAATGACTGCGGCAATGGCTTCGCTTCTTCTGTTGACAACAGCCTGTTCAAGCGGCAATTCGGATTCCGGTTCGGGTGCAGCTGAAGGCAAGCAGGAGGTCACGATTACCTTCCGTTCGTCGGGCTCAGAGGATACATTGACCAAATATTTTGAATCCGGCCTGATTGAGAAGTTTGAAACGGACAACCCGGATATCAAAATCAAGATCGCTCCGGTGCTGGCCAGTGAAGGGGATTACACCTCCAAGATCGTCCTGCAGATGAAGTCGCCCGATACCGCGCCGGATATTGTAGCCGAGGATACCTCCATTATTAAATCGGATGCCGCCGCCGGATATCTGGAGCCGCTCGATACACAGGTGGCGGGCTGGAGTGACTGGAAGGACAAGTTCATTGAGAATCTTAAGGCTGGTGTGACCGGTGAGGACGGCAAAATCTACGGTATTCCTGCCACCTCGGATACACGCGGCATCTGGTACAACAAGGAGCTGTTAGCACAAGCGGGATTACCGGTACCGTTTAAGCCTGCTACCTGGGATGAGGTGCTGGAAGCAGCGCGCACGATCAAGGATAAGCTGCCGGGCGTAACCCCGCTGAATATGATCGTGGGCAAATCGAGCGGTGAAGGCGTAACGATGCAGACGCTGGAGATGCTTCTGTACGGCACGAACGACACGCTCTACAACGATGAGACCAAGAAATGGGTCGTCAGCAGTCCCGGACTATTAGATTCCTTCAAATTCATTGATCAGCTATTCAATGTAGATAAGACAGGACCGACGATGCAGGTAGCGCTGAACGGACAAGCCGGCAGTATTGCCTTCCAGCAGCTATTCCCGCAAGGTAAGCTGGCGATGGCCGTAGACGGAAGCTGGGCCGGTTCGACCTGGTTCGAGAACGGTGCAGCACCGATTGAGAATGTAGCAGACAAGATGGGCTTCGCGCCATTCCCGACGCAGAACGGTCAAGAGCCTGGAGCGATCACCATGTCCGGCGGCTGGGCTTGGTCGATTCCGGCACAATCGCAGAACAAGGAAGCCGCGTGGAAATTCATGGAGTTCCTGATGAATCAGGAGAACGCAACCGGACGCGTAATGGCCGAGGGGAACCTGAGCCCGCGTAATGATTCTGTGGACGTAGCAGGCTATACCGACCGTACGTATACCGCCGAGGCGCAAGCCTTGCTGGAGGTGGCGAAATTCCGCCCGGCCAATGACGAGTACGCTACCGTATCCGCCCAGCTTCAGAGCATTGTCGAGAGCATTGCTTCCGGCAAGCTGACACCGGAGGATGCTGTGAAGCAGCTCAAGGATAATGTAGTCCGCGCCCTTGGCGAAGATAAAGTAGAAGTCAAATAGAGGAATTGAGAATTCGAGCGCAGAGGAGAAGCGATTCTCCTCTTTCGGATTTGGAGGGGGAGTGACCTATGAAAAGGAAGTCACGGGGCGCATTTTTATTTTTGACGCCTTCTGTCTTGCTGCTGCTGATATTCTTTATCGTACCGATTATTCTGACCATTTGCTTCGCCTTCACCAATATGGCTCTGACGGGCAGTGCCGCCCGTAATTTGCAATTCATCGGCTTCCAGAACTTCACCAATATGTTCCAGGACCCGGATTTCCGGATCAGCGTCTGGAGAACGCTGGTGTTCCTGATTTTCTCAGCGGTCATCGGGCAGGTTGTGCTCGGCTTCATTCTGGCCTTATTAATGAAAGAGAAGAATGTTACCTTCCGCCGGATCATCGGCATTATCGTCATTGCGGGCTGGGTGACACCGGAGATCGTTGTCGCCTTCTGTATGGTAGCATTCTTCAGTGATAACGGGACCTTGAATCAGATCATCGGCTGGTTCGGCATTAGCCCGGTCTCCTGGCTGTTCAGCTTCCCGATGGTGAGTGTCATCATTGCCAACATCTGGCACGGCACCGCGTTCTCGATGATGGTCTATCAATCTGCACTGGATGAGATTCCTAAGGATATTGAGGAGGCCGCCACGATTGACGGGGCAAGCAACTTCAAGATTCTGAGTTACATTACTATTCCTATGGTAAAAGGCTCGATCGTCACCAACATGATGCTCGTCACGCTGCAAACCCTGGGCGTGTTCACTCTGATCTATACCATGACCGGAGGGGGCCCGGGAACGGCCACTCAGACCTTGCCGGTATTTATGTACAATCAGGCCTTCGTCAATTATCAGTTCGGATACGGCACCGCGATCTCACTCGTGCTGCTGGTGATCGGGATTGTTGCAAGCTTGTTCTATATGAAATCCATGAAAGTCAAGGTCTAACCCTGAAGGAGGTGCATCACTGTGGTCAAGCATAGGCTTCAACGTAATATCCAATACGGGATTCTGGCCGTTCTGGGACTCTGCTTCCTGCTGCCGTTATTCTGGATTCTGCTCGCTTCGTTTGATACAAATGCCCAGCAGGGTATTAAATTCCCCAATTTCACGCTGGATAACTTCTCGGCAGTGCTCGGAGACAGCGGCAATCTGCGCTCGTTCGGCGTAGGGATCATCCTCTCCGGAGGTCAGGCAACCCTTGTTGTGCTTGCCTCCGTACTGGCTGCGTACCCGTTATCCCGTTATGAGATGCGCTTCAAAAAAAGCTTCCTGCTCAGCATCCTCTTCATGACGGCTCTGCCGATTACGGCGGTTATGGTTCCGGTATTCCAGATGTTCCTGTTCTTCAAATTGCAGAACTCAATCTTCGCAACCATGCTCTTCCTCACTTCCTCCTCCCTGCCCTACGGGATCTGGATGATGAAGAGCTTCATGGACTCCGTGCCGATTGACCTGGAGGAAGCGGCCTGGATTGACGGCGCCTCCGTCTGGGGCGGCTTGCGGAGAATCGTGGCTCCGCTGATGCTGCCGGGGATCGCGACGATTGCAATTTTCACCTTCTCAGGAAGCTGGGGCAACTTCTTCGTGCCGTATATCCTGCTCCAGACACCGGAGAAGCTGCCGGCATCCGTTACCATCTATCAATTCTTCGGCAGCCACGGCATGGTCGAATATGGCAGACTCGCTGCCTTCTCACTACTCTACACGATGCCTTCCGTAGTGCTGTATATGTTCTCCCAGCGGTATATGTCCAAGGGATTCAGCATGGGCGGAGCGACAAAAGGATAATGGAGGGTTACCTACATGGCTAAGCGCACAACCGCACATATCATCTCGCACACCCACTGGGACCGTGAATGGTATATGCCTTATGAACATCATCATCTCTTATTAATTGAACTGATGGATAAGCTGCTCGACACACTGGACCAAGATCCGGATTACCGCTATTTCCACCTGGACGGACAGACCATCATCCGCGAGGATTATCTCCAGGTCCGCCCGGAGCAGAGAGAGCGGCTGGACCGCTATATCCGGGAAGGGCGCATTCATTTCGGTCCGTGGTACGTGCTCCAGGACGAGTTCCTGACCAGCGGGGAGGCGAATCTGCGCAACCTGCTGATCGGGCATATGGATGCCAGACCCTTCGGGATCATCTCCAAAACCGGCTATTTCCCCGATTCCTTCGGCAATATGGGGCAGGCACCGCAGATACTTCAGCAGGCCGGAATTACGAATGCTATCTTCGGACGCGGCGTGAAGCCGACAGGCTTCAATAATGAAGTCAGCGAGAACGATACCTACGAGTCTCCTTATTCCGAGATGATCTGGCGTTCCCCGGACGGCTCGGAGGTACTGGGTGTGCTGTTCGCCAACTGGTACTGCAACGGTATGGAGGTTCCGGCAGATCCAATTGCCGCCAAGGCATACTGGGACAAGAATCTTGCGGATGCCGAGAAATTCGCTTCTACTCCGCATCTGCTGTTCATGAACGGCTGCGATCACCAGCCGATTCAGACCGATCTGTCCGAGGCGATCCGCACAGCCTCTGATTTGTATCCCGATGTGGAGTTCGTGCACTCCAATTTCGATGATTACTTGAAGGCACTGGAAGGTAGTCTTCCCGGTGATCTGGTGACGGTGGAAGGGGAGCTGCGCAGCCAGCATACGGATGGATGGGGCACACTGGTCAACACGGCCTCCTCGCGGGTGTATCTGAAGCAATTGAACCAATCCGGCCAGACCTTGCTGGAAAAGGTGGCTGAGCCACTGGCGGCGTTCGCTGCGCTGGCCGGAGTGCAGACCTATCCGCATGCTCTGCTGACCTATGCGTGGAAGACCTTAATGCAGAATCATCCGCATGACAGCATCTGCGGCTGCAGCGTGGATGAGGTGCACCGCGAGATGGTGACCCGGTTCGCCAAGAGCAGCCAGATGGCTGAGGCGATTGCCGCCCAGAGTGCTTCTGCACTTACGGAAGCCATAGATGTGGCCGCAGTAGCGGCGTGGGGACCGGAAGCAGTTCCGTTCACCGTATTTAACACCAGCGGCTGGTCCAGAACCGGAACGGTTACGGTGGAGCTGATTAAGGTCAAGAAATACTTCCCTGAGGGACCTAATCCGCAGACTCTGGCCAGAGCACTTGCGCAGGAGCCGCTGGGCGAATGGCAGGTTATGGACGAAGCGGGCAAGCTGTACCCGGCCCGTCTTGAGGATCTTGGGGTTCACTTCGGATATGAGCTGCCCAAGGACCGCTTCCGCCAGCCTTATATGGCGCGCAAGGTCCGCGTAACCTTCCCGGCAGCGGATGTGGCTGCGCTAGGTTACCGTACGTATGCATTGGTTCCCGCGGCCGCTGCCGCCGGTGCGGAAGCAGCCGTGCTGGATAGTGTAAGTGTACAAGGCAATACGATGGAGAATGCCAAGCTGATCGTGGCCGTTGCGGACAACGGTACCGTGACCGTTACAGATAAGCAGTCAGGTGCGGTCTATGCCGGACTGAATGCCTACGAGAATACCGGTGACATCGGGAATGAGTATGTGTACCGCCAGCCCGAAGGCAGCGGGGTATTGACCACCGAAGGCTTGACGGCGGAGATTACAGTCAAGGAGCAGTCCCCGGCGCGTGTGGTGATGGAGACGGTGCTGCGCTGGGAGGTTCCGGCCAGTGCAGATGAGACCTTCCTCACCGAGAAGCGGCAGATGGTTCCGTTCACGGAGCGGACAGCGCAGCGTTCGGCTCAGATGGTGCCGCTTGTGTTGACCACGCAATATACCCTGGAAGCTGGAAGCGGAATGGTACAGGTAAGCACCAGCTTCAACAATCAGGCCAAGGATCAGCGGCTCAGAGCCTTGTTCCCTACAGGTCTTGAAGCAGATCACCACTATGCTGATTCTGTGTTCGAGGTGGCCAGACGCAATAACCGGCCTGCGGCGGAATGGGTCAATCCAAGCAACGCCCAGCATCAGCAGGTCTTCGTCAGCGTAGCGGACGGAGTCCATGGACTTGCCGTTGCGAACAAGGGATTGAATGAGTATGAAGTGCTGCTGGACGGCAAAAACACCATTGCCGTAACCCTGCTGCGCTCATCCTCTGAGCTGGGGGATTGGGGCGTGTTCGAGACGCCGGAGGCACAGTGCCTGGGAGAGCAAACGGTAGAATATGCGATCATCCCTTATACGGGTGACGGTGCGGTATCCGGTGCCTATGCACAGGCCTACCAGTACCAGATTCCGTGGACGGTCCTCCAGACGCAAGGCCCGGCAACTCGCGTTCCGGCCGTGAATGGACGTCCGCATTCAGGCGGAGTGAGCCTGCCGGTATCCGGGCAATGGTTAAGCTGGAACTCTGATGCTTCTCCGCTGGCCTTCTCGACCTTGAAGATGGCTGAGGAGACAGGCGACCTCGTGACCCGCTGGTACAATCTGGGCGGGGAGCCGGCAAAGCTGAAGGTTGAGCCTGCCTTCAGCGCAGAGGCTGTCTATGAGAGCGATGTGCTGGAGCGCCGTGTCTCGAAGCTTGCGGCAGCGGAGCAGAATGTGGAAGGCTACAAGATCGTCACACAGGTGTACCAGTTGGAGAAGTAGGAGTCCGACCTAATTAAGCCATCTCCGGGGGCAGCCGTTTGATTCCGTCTCTACACGGGTAAAATAAAGTCAAACAACCCAGAGGAGAAAGGTGGTACATCTTATGCTGTGGGGACTCATTGGACTCGTAGTGGCAATCTGGCTGTTCGGCGTCATCTTTAACTTCATGGGCAACCTGATCCATCTGCTGCTGTTCGTGGCAGCGGTGCTGTTCGTGGTTAACCTGTTTAAAGGCAGATCTCGAAGATCATAACGATTTTAATTTACTTTGATTCAAGCGTATAGAAAAAGCACGCGCTCTCCCGCAAAGGATGAGGCGTGCTTTTTCAAGGTGTTTAAATGCTTTGCCTGCAAAAATTAGAATTTATCAGCATGTTTATCCCTGTGCAGAAACACAAAATTGGTTTGCCTTGTATGATCCTCTATTTTTTCAATAGGAGTAATTTGTCCAGAATCCACCGCGAAGCAGCGGTAATCAAGCTTTTCCAGAATTTGCAGAACATCATTAGGGTGATAGTTGAATTTGGCGGCCCACTTGCGCAGCAGCTCAAACAGCAGGATCGGCTTGTGCTTACTGATTATGTCAAGTCCACCCTCCAGAACGAGCAGCTCGGCGCCTTCCACATCGCATTTAATGAAATCAATCTGCTCCGGTATTTGTTCGATATAAGAATCCAAAGTACGGAATTCGCAATCAACTTGCACGACCTCCTCACCGTTGGATAAATTTTGCAATGAACTGTTGCCTGACCCTTGTTTATAGAAATAGACAGGAAGTGTACCTGCCTTGTCGGAGAGTCCTATATTATAAGCTGTCACATTGGAAACATGGTTTAATTCCAGATTCTTCTGCAAATTCTCGAAGGTGGCAGGGATAGGTTCGAAGGAATACACCTTGCTGAGCGGGTAATGCCGTGCCAGATGCAGTGAGTAATATCCACAATTAGCTCCTATATCCAGGATGACTGAGGCCGAAGTTAAAAGGTTGAAGATACATTCCAGTTCTTCCTGCTCGTATGCGCCAAAATTAAGGATTTCAATGGGGACGGTTCTCTGATCTTGGGGATTGCATAATAGCTTGAAGCCATGCTGTCTGGTGACCATAATGACACTGTCGTCTATGATTTCAATTCTGGCAATATCGGTCTCCTTTAGGTAATGGCTATAGGCAAATAAGAGCTGGTGATATCTCTCATGCATGGTAGTAATAAATTCGGGCTTGGCGAAACTTCCTTGGAGAAATGCTTGTTTTTCTGAGAATAGCGGTGTTGGCATATCGTACCTTCCTTTCTTTAATTAACAGAATAACTTCTAATTGTTCTTGAGAAACCAGCCGTTATTCCTGTCGAAGGACGCCAGCCGAGCTTCATCGCCTTGGTGATATCCGGAATATTCTTATCGATCTTACTGGGAACGTACTGGCCAGAGGGAGTCGATCTTACTACCTTCAGTCCATACTCAGGGAATAGGCTTACCAGGGTCGAGGCAAGCTCAGAGATGCTGACTGCCCCGTCGGGATTTCCAATATTATAGGCTTCGCCGCTCTCGCCATTCAGAAGCACGGTGAAAAAACCTGCAGTGGCATCGGCGAGGTAACAAAAGGCGCGTATTGCAGTCCCTTCACTAGTCATTACAATGTCTTGGCGGTTCAGAATATTGCCGACGAAGTCCGCGAAGACCCGCCCGTCATCCAGTTTCATTCCCGGCCCGTAAGTATGATAAGGACGCACAACCTTCACAGGAACGCCATATTGATGATGCCAGGATATGCACATGGTTTCAGCCATTCGCTTGCTCTCCGCATAGCAGGAGCGGACGCTCATGGGGTTGACATGACCCCAATCCTCCTCTTTGGTGGGAATAAAGGCATCCGGTACCTGTCCGTATATTTCACCCGAGCTTAAGAAAAGCATCGATTGCACCTGCTTCTCCACTGCAAGCTTAAGCAAATTAAGGGTTCCCATCACATTGGCAGATAAGGTGCCTACCGGATCGGTGCTGTAGTATTTAGGACTTGCCTGGCTGGCAGCATGGATAATAAAATCCACTTGCCCGGGCCAGCTTAACGGTTCACAGACATCCTGAACCAGAAATTCCAGATGGGGGTTATTCCGATACAGGGCAAACCTGCCTCTGGCTGCCGCTTCATTTCTTACCAGCACAAGGACATGCACCGGAGAGTCCAGCAGCCGTCGCCTGTTCAAGGCCATGCAGGTGTCCACCATATAGGAGGGAATCAGGCCGCTTGCCCCAGTAATAAGTACTGTGCAGCCCGAGAGTTCTTGCCAGGGTAATTTGCTGTCAAGAATTGCTTCGAGATCCTCCTCGATGACAGAATGATTCATTAGGCTGGATTACCTCCTTTTCGTGCTGCCAGCGATAAAACCGGTACCATCTTTCTTTCAGTAATAGTATATGAATGGTTTAGCGGAATATGAAAAGGTGGACTTCGCGGATTTGGTGCAGCAAGCAGTTGAAGCAAAGCTCATATTGCCCCACAGTCTGGACACCCATCCCGCAGATGCCTATAATGGATGAAAATGCATTTTGGAGGACAAGCAATGCGTAAACCGATCATCGCCGTGGATATGGACGATACCATCTGCCATCTCGTCAAACGGGCGATCTACCACAATAATATTGATTTTCCTACGCATCCGCTTCGGTACGAGGATATGACGGACTGGAACACAGACCACCTGCGGCACCCGGACAGCACGATGGAGCTCTTTTTCGGGAGACCGGGATTGTATGAAGAACTAGAGCTGTTTGATGAATATGTAGTAGAGGAGATGGAGAAGCTTCACCATGCGTATGATGTGATTATTGTGACGGCGGCTTCACCGAAGTCGGTGGGGGAGAAATGGAACTGGCTGCAAAAGCATATGCCCTATATCCCGCCTGAGAATTTCTTCACCGCGCGGCGCAAGCATCTGATCGCTTACGATCTGCTGATTGATGACGGTCCGCATAACCTGCTGCCCGCCGTGCAGGCCGGAAGGAAGGTGCTGTGCATTCCGCATCCCTGGAACCTGCGGGCACGGGAGGAGTATGCTTTTCCGCTGATGACTTCCTGGCAGGGAGCCAAGGAACGGGTGGATGAGATGCTGCAGGTCTAGCACCTTCTGCGGTACATCCGGTGTCGAACATTATCACTATTTGCTGTATGATTAAGGCATTATGCTTACGGGGCACCAAGGAGGACCGCAGTATTGTACAGACTGTTAAAAAGAGCGTTTCGTCATAGCCGGAAGCTGAGCCTGACCACGCTGCTGACCGGCATGGTAACTTTGGTGATTCTGTTAACTTCAAGTATTCTCCTGCTTGGCTCGTATGAGTCAAAGAAGGAGTCCTTGACAGAGACCACGCTCCGTCTCAATTATGTGAACGCCGACCGGATGTCGAGGACGATGGATTCTTTATTTGTGTCCATGCGCAGCAGCTTGAAGTACAATGCCGGGCGGTTGGCGGATATTGAAGCCATGGCGCCGGAGGAAGTGAATGAATCACTGGATCTGATGCGCAGCAGCAGCAACTTCTTCAATTCAATTACCATCGTTGAGTCCAGCGGGCTGGTCCGCAATGTATCTCCTGCCAGCCTGGGCACGACCGGTAAGCATGTCACTTCCAGTAACAGCAAGGAAGCGCTGGCACTCCGCAAGCCGTATATTTCCTCCCCTTACCTCACTGCAAATACCAAGCGGTTAATCGTGTTTTTGAGCCAGCCGATCCTAAGCTCTGCGGGTACATATCTTGGCATGTTGAGCGGTACGATTTATCTTCAAGAGAATAATATCCTCTCCAAGATTTTTGATAACGGCCAGGTGGCGGATACCGGGGCTTATTATTACATTGTGGATTCGGCAGGGCATCTGGTGTATCACCCCGACAAGCAGCTGATCGGCAAGGATGTCAGCAGCAATAAGGCGGTACAGCAGCTGATACAGAAGCAAAGCGGGAATATGCCCGTCCGCAATACCCGGGGAATTGATATGCTTGCAGGCTACTCCAGCGTGCCGGCCAACGGCTGGGGAGTCGTAGTAGTCTCGCCGGTCAGCCAGATTCATCATGAGCTGATCGGCCATATCCGTATTCTGGTCGGGTATTCCTCGCTGCCTTTTGCCGTCCTGCTGCTCGGTGTTATTCTGCTGGTCCGCAAATTCACGCGGCCCTTCGTCTATCTGGCGGATGTGGTCAGCCGGATGGGCAAGGAGAAGATTGAAATGCAGGATTCGCAGAAATATTGGAGCCGGGAGGCTTATCTGCTGACGGACGGGGTGAAGCTGGCCCTCTCGAATATTCAGCAGCAGACCGACCAGTTAACCCACGAAGCCTCGACGGATGTGCTGACCGGGCTGATGAACCGCCGCTCCCTTGAGCATACGATTCATCAGTGGATGGACTCGGGAGTCCCGTTCTCAGTCGTGATGCTGGATGTTGACAAGTTCAAGCTGGTGAACGATACCTACGGCCATAATGCCGGGGATGAGGTCCTGAAGCATGTGGTCCGGGTCGTCGTCGCTTCACTGCGCCCGGAGGATGTCTGTTACCGCTACGGCGGCGAGGAATTCGTTATTCTTCTGGCCAGAACGATGCCTGCAGAAGCCCTGAGTGTAGGCGAGAGAATCCGCCGTGCGGTCGAGCACAGCCACGCTCCCTCTGCGGGCACGCTGACCGTGTCCCAGGGAATTGCCCATTACCCTACCCATGCCAATGATCTGGAAGGATTGCTGGAGAAGGCGGATCAGGCGCTGTATCTGGCGAAGAGCAGCGGCCGGAACAAGACGGTTGTTGCAGAATAGATGGGGAGGATTTGTGGCATTGAGGCGGGAGGTATCGCGCTTTGGCAGCTTTTACGTTATAATCTAGAAAATTTCTTGAAGGTGGAGCATTGTGAGAATTGGCCATAAAAGATTGCGCCTTCAGACCACCATCACGCTGATGATCTGCCTGATCGTTGTCCTGGTGCTGGTCATTGTGTATGTGATGTTCGGCATGAGGTTCTCCCGTGAAGCGCAGGCCTCGCTGGAGAATAAGGCGATTACGATTGCCCGCACCGTCTCACGGACGCCAATGGTGGTGGACGGGCTGCGGGAACCTGCGGATTTCGGCAGCATTCAGCGGTATGCGATGGATATCAGTGCGATTAATGACGTCCAGTTCGTGGTGGTGATGGACATGCAGGGGATTCGCCGCTCCCACCCTGATCCGGGGCTGATCGGCAAGCATTTCATGGGCGGGGATGAGACGGAGGCGCTGCATGGTAAAGAGACCGTGTCTGTGGCCGAGGGCTCGCTCGGATATTCTGTGAGAGCGTTCTCACCGATCTTCGCCCCGGACGGTGCGCAGGTCGGCGCAGTCGCTGTAGGCATCTCGCTCAGCAGTGTCCGTTCCGCGGTGCAGCAGAACCGGTGGATCATCTACTCGGGCATCCTCATGGGCGGACTGATGGGGACCTTGGGAGCGGTATTGCTGGCCCGCAAATTCAAGCGGATGATGTTCGGTATGGAGCCGGGCGAAATCGCCAAGCTGCTGGAGGAGCGCAGTGCGATGCTGCAATCCACCAAGGAGGGCATCCTGGCCATAGACCGGGAATCCCGGGTGACGCTGGTCAACGCCGAGGCCCGAAGGCTGATGGGCAGTGTAGGCTTATGCCAGGACCCGCTGGGCAAGCCGGTGGGACAGCTCTGGCCTCTGCTGCGGATGGAGAAGGTGCTGGAGAACGGGGAAGCCTTGCAGGACAAGGAAGTGGAGCAGAGCGGGATTACGCTGCTGGTCAATGTGGTGCCTTTGCGGGTGAACGGGATTATCGAAGGTGCCATTGCCACGTTCCGCGACAAGACCGAGATTACCATTCTGATGGAGCGTCTCTCCGGCATCTCGCTGTATGCAGAGGCGCTGCGTGCCCAGACCCATGAATTCATGAACAAGCTGCATGTGATTATGGGGCTGAACACGATGCGCAGCTACGACCGGCTGGAGGAATATCTGACCGATACGCTCCAGAGCATACGGACGGAAGCCGACTCTGTTGTCCGGCAGGTCAAGGACCCGGTGATGGTCGGCTTCCTGCTCGGCAAGCTCAGCAGAATCCGGGAGGCGGATGTGCGGCTGGTCATTCGTGAGGAAGGCGTGCTGCCGGAATGTGCGGATCACGAGGTCTCGCGGGAGCTGGTCACGATCGCGGGCAATCTGCTGGATAATGCACTGGAGGCGCTGCAAGGGGCGGAGAATAAGCAGATCGGGCTGGGATTCTGTTATGAGGATAACCGGCTGACCTTCCAGGTCAGCGATAACGGTCCAGGGATCTCTGCGGAGGACGGAGCGCACCTGTATGAGCAGGGCTATTCGACCAAAGGCGGCGACCGTGGCGTTGGGCTGTATCTGGTGCAACGTAGTGTCGCCAAGCTGGGCGGAACGATTACGTATGACAGCCGGGAAGGGGAAGGCACCGAATTCACGGTGCAGCTTCCTTATCGGGCGAAGAGTTAAGATAATTCATGAAGCATGTGAGAATGATGACTATATCGATTGAACTTGAAAGTTGGAAAGGGAAAAGTGGCGGAGGGGAATTTTGGAACTGTAGGAGCGGTAGCGTCCGCCTTTGTCACCGGATTTCATCCGCGAACAGCGGTTTAAATCGAGAAATCTGGGGACAACAGCGGCCGAAAGTCCAAACATTCTCTGGAGTCACGGCTAAACCTTAACAGAAAGCATACAAGTCAATCTACATAGTAAGGATAATCAATGAAAAGGGTGGAGAGCCCATGAAGAGTGATGATAAGCCAATATGATCAAAGTACTTATTGTTGAAGATGATCCCATGGTGTCGGAGATGAACAAATTCTACCTTCAGCAGGTGGAGGGCTTCCGGGCGGATGGCTGGGCCAGCTCTGCGGAGGAAGTGCTGGAGATGCTGGAGGAGCAGGCGTATGACCTGATTCTGCTGGACATCTACATGAAAGAGAGCAACGGCCTGGAGCTGCTGTCCGAGATCCGGCGGCGGGGCATCAAGATTGATGTCATTGTGATCTCGGCGGCGAGCGACAAGGAGAGCATCCAGGAAGCGCTCCAGAACGGGGCGGTGGACTACCTGATCAAGCCGTTCGAGTTCCCGAGGTTCCGCGCTGCACTAAACGGCTACCGAGAGCAGAACCGGCTGTTCCGCACCCAGGAGCGGCTAAAACAGTCTGAGCTGGACAAGCTGGCGCGATTCAAGCAGGAGCGGACTGCTGTGCCCGAGCTGGCGAAGGGCTTCACCCGCCAGACGCTGCAGACGATCTGGCGGGCTGTGGAGGCCTGCGGCAGCGAGCTGTTCTCCGCCGAGGACATCTCGGCCGTCTCCGGCATCTCCCGCGTCTCGGCCGGCAAGTATCTGGTCGGACTGACCGAGATGGGCGCACTGGAGATGGACCTCGTCTACGGCAGCATCGGCCGCCCGGTGCAGAAATACCGCATCGCCCCCAACGGCAAAGGGCTGATCAGTAAGTATCTGTAGCGGCTGCTGGCGGGTGAGGAAGAGTGAAGGGAACTCTGGGCGAGGCTGTACCATATGTGAACCAGAATGGATCAGGGTTGAACAGGCCTGAATAGGCCTGGACAATCCGAGGCCAAGCTCCACTGCGAATGTTGCGGTGGGCTTTTTTGCGTTGCGGAGAATGGCGAAATCCTCAACCTGTGTTCATAGCTCGAATTAGACAAACTGGCTTTGAATGGCTGGAGATGGGCTAATGTGTGGGAGGAGAGGGAGAAGTCCTTTTGGTTTGGCAGGGAAATAGGATAAGTGGTGGGAGGAGAGGGATAAATCCCTTTGATTTGGCTGGAAGTGAGCTAAGTGGCTAAATGAGAGGGAGAAGTCCCTTTGCTGGGGCTGGAAATGAGCTAAGTGGTGTATTGGGAGCGGCAGAAGGTTAGAATGTGGTGCACTAATGCACCTGAATCCGGCGAAAGTCGGCCGGAGCCCGGAATGAGGAGCACTAGTGCACCCGAATCCGGCGAAAGTCGGCGCAAAGATCCGCCGCCTCCTAATCGCCCCAATCCCGCCAATAGTCCGCCGAATCCCACCGATAGAGCAACCTAAACCCAGCCCGTCCGGCCAAGTTGTGTCTACAATATGGCAGAATCCCCAGCCCAAAGATAGCGCTTACTTTAATAATTTACAAAACCCCTTTATTACTTTCATAAAAACAAAAGCGCTTTCAAAGCCGCTATGATGAGTGTGTAGAAGAGTTAAGGAGGTTAGGTTAATATGCAAAAAGCAATTCAGGCTCCACTGTCAGTACCGGAGCAGCAGGTTCAACCGGAAGCTGAGCAAAGCTTCGTCCAGAAGGTCCTGCACTTGAAGGTGGGGGTCATTCCGCTCCCGCTGTATGTGGTCTTTGCACTCATCATTTTTGCGGCATCGGTGTTAGGTGAACTGCCAAATGATATGATCGGCGGCTTTGCAGTCATTATTGTACTCGGGGTACTGCTAAGCGATCTCGGCTTCAAGCTTCCCATTCTCAAGAATATCGGCGGTCCGGCGATCCTCTCGTTGATGATTCCATCGTTCCTGGTGTTCTGGAATGTGCTCGACCCTTCGGTGCTCGAATCGGTCAACACGCTGATGAAGACATCGAACTTCCTCTACCTGTACATCTCGATTCTGGTAGCCGGAAGCATTACGGGGATGAACCGAACCACGCTTATCAACGGATTCATCCGCATCTTCATTCCGATGATGGCCGGAACGATCGCCGCCGTAGCTGCGGGCATGGGCGTAGGAATGCTGCTCGGCTACAGCGCACACCGGACGTTGTTCTACATCATCGTGCCAATTATCGGCGGCGGCGTCGGTGAAGGGATTCTCCCGCTGTCCATCGCATTCTCGCAGATTCTTGGCGGCGAATCCGGTTCATATGTAGCGCAGATGATTCCGGCGGCGGTCATCGGCAACGTGTTTGCGATTATCGGTGCAGGGCTGCTTAAGCGGATGGCTGACAAAAATCCGTCCATCACCGGTAACGGTGTACTCGTGAAGGCGAAGGACGGCCAGAAGCTGGCCGGCAGCACGTATGACAGCATGAAGCCTGACTTCCTGCTGATGGGTGCGGGCTTGCTGTTCGCCTGCGGCTTGTTCATCACCGGACATCTGCTGTCGCCGTTCGTCGGCATTCCCGGACCGATCCTGATGATCTTTGCAGCGGCGCTGCTGAAGATTTCGAAGCTGCTGCCTGCCAAAATTGAACAGGGTGCTTATCAGCTCTACAAGCTGGTCTCCGGTACTTTAACCTGGCCGCTGATGGTTGGCCTCGGGATGCTGTACATTCCGCTGAAGGATGTCGCGGCCCTGATCTCGCTTCCTTATATTATTGTCTGTGCTACCGTGATTGTGGCGATGACCATCACCGGTTACTTTACCGGCAAATGGGTCAACATGTATCCGGTCGAAGCGGCGATTGTCACCGGATGCCGCGGCGGCCTCGGCGGAACTGGCGATGTAGCGATTCTGTCGGCCTCCGGTCGCATGGAGCTGATGCCATTCGCACAGATTTCCACCCGGATCGGCGGAGCAATTACGGTGGTAGTAGCCACGCTGCTCATCGCTGTATGGGGCGGCTAAGCAGGCGCGTCTCAGCAGCAGACGATTCACTTGAATCACATGAAATCGCCTTCAATCGTGTCTAAATCATGGACAATTCGCAGATGTCAGCTTTTGTATTGCCAATCGGTTCATTATCGCGGAGAATGACTACAGAAGCATAGAAAACGAAGAGTTGAGGGGCTGCAAGCGGGCCTGGAAGGGTTCCGTATGCCGGAAGCTCCGATGAATATAATGAAGATAAGTGAAATATGGAACTAGCGGTGAACCAGTTGAACGGAGGAGATCATCATGGAATTATTAGAAGAAATCATGCTGCTGCACAAGGGCGGCAAGCTGGAGACAACTCTGAAGAACCCGATCCGGTCCAAAGAAGACCTGTCCAAGGTATACACCCCGGGAGTAGCGAAGGTCTGCCAGGCAATTGCCCAGGATCAGGCACAGGCGTATGAGCTTACCACGAAAAAAAATACGGTAGCTGTCGTATCCGACGGAACCGCTGTGCTGGGACTTGGCGACATCGGCCCGAAGGCGGCCATGCCGGTAATGGAAGGTAAAGCGGCACTCTTCAAGCAGTTTGCGGATGTGGACGCTGTGCCGATCTGCCTGGACACCAAGAGCACGGAAGAGATTATTGCCATTGTTAAGGCGCTGGCCCCAACCTTCGGCGGCATTAACCTGGAGGATATCTCCTCCCCGCGCTGCTTCGAGATCGAGAGCCGGCTGAGAGCGGAGCTGGACATTCCGGTCTTCCATGATGACCAGCACGGGACGGCGATTGTGGTCACGGCCGGACTGTTGAACGCGCTGAAGGTCTGCGGCAAGGATATTAAGGATGTGAAGATTGTAGTTAACGGCATCGGTGCAGCAGGGATTTCTGTCTCCAAAATGCTGCTGCACGCCGGAGCCGTGAACCTGATTGGCGTGGACCGGGAAGGCGCAATCAACCGGCTGGCCGAGTATGAGCGCAGCCACTGGAGCGATTATGCCCAGATTACGAATCCTTATATGGAAATCGGAAGTCTGTCCGATGTCATTAAGGGTGCAGATGTCTTCATCGGAGTCTCTGCACCGGATGTGCTGAAGCTCGAAGATGTGCTGAACATGGCCAAAGACCCGATTGTGTTCGCCATGGCGAACCCGACCCCGGAGATTGATCCTGTGATTGCCGCGCCGCATGTAAGAGTGATGGCGACTGGCCGCTCCGACTTCCCGAACCAGATTAACAATGTACTGTGCTTCCCGGGAATATTCAGAGGGGCGCTGGACTGCGAGGCTACAGACATCAATGACGATATGAAGCTGGCAGCAGCAGAGGCCATTTCCTCAGTGATTGACCCGGCCGAGCTGCATGAGAATTATATCATTCCCGATGCCTTCGATCCGCGCGTGGTCGAGAGAATCCGCATGGCTGTAGCCGAAGCTGCCTTCAAAAGCGGCGTAGCCCGCAAAAACCTGATGGTTGGCATTAACTGATACAGATACGGACTTAGACACAGATAAGCAAGCACACTATATGCACACTTAAGGCAGGCTCACGGATGAGCCTGCCTTTTTTTGTAACTGATGGAGTTGTCCCCGCCCCCACCCCCACCCCCACCTCAAGAAGCCTGCTCAAACTGGCTGTTATACAGCTCCGCATAGAAGCCGTTCTTCGCCAGCAGTTCATTATGGCTGCCGCTCTCCAGGATGTCGCCGTCCTTCAGCACAAGGATCACATCGGCATTCTTGATCGTGGACAGCCGGTGGGCAATGACGAAGGAGGTCCGGCCTTCCATCAGCTGGTCCATCGCCTGCTGGATCAACAGCTCGGTCCGGGTATCCACAGAGCTGGTGGCTTCATCCAGAATGAGCATCGGCGCATCCTTCAGCATGGCGCGGGCGATGGTGAGCTGCTGCTTTTGTCCGGCAGACAGATTGATCTTGTCGTTCAGAACGGTGTCGTACCCGCCGCTTAAGGTCTGAATGAAGTGATGCAGGCCCACAGCCTTACACGCTTCCTCCAGCTTAATGTCCGTAATATTCTGCTGATTATAGACCAGATTCTCGCGGATCGTGCCCTCGAACAGCCAGGTATCCTGCAGCACCATGCAGAACTGGTCATGAATATTCTCTCTGGTCAGGCTGCTGATTGGCATATCATCAATATAAATCTCCCCGCCGGTCAGCTCATTGAACCGGGTCAGCAGATTCACAAGCGTGGTTTTGCCTGCACCGGTTGGACCGACGATGGCTACCTTTTGCCCGGGCGCGACTTCTGCCGAGAAATCCTTGATCACCAGCTTCTCCGACCCTTCATAAGCGAATTTCACCCCGTCGAACCGGACCTTGCCTTGGGCAGCAGGCAGCTTCTGCGTTTTGCCGCTCTCATCGGCCATTTCCGCTTCTTCCAGGAATTCAAATACGCGTCCTCCGGCGGCGGAGGCGAGCTGCAGATTCTGCGCCGCCTGGGCGATCTGCGACAATGGCTGGGTGAAATAGCGCACATACATAATGAATGCGACGATCACCCCGAAGGAGATGGTGCCCTTCAGCGTCAGCACCGCGCCCACGATACAGACGGCGACGTAGCCGAGATTCCCGATGAAGTCCATCAGCGGCTGCATCAGCCCGGAGAGAAACTGGGCCTTGAACGCGCTTCTCTTCAGCCCCTCGTTCAATTCCTGGAAGGTGCCCTGCATCTGCGCTTCGCCGTTATAGGCTTTTACCACCTGATGTCCGGTATAGACCTCTTCGACATGACCGTTGATTTTCCCCAGATATTCCTGCTGCCCGGCAAAATACTTCTGCGATTGCTTCATAATCACCGTAATCAGGGCAAAGCCGGTGATAGTCGCTGCGATAGCGGTCAGGGTCATTACGACATTCGTGCGCAGCATCAGAATCATCGAGCCGGTGAACATGGCTGCCGCAGTTACGATCATCGCCACACTCTGGTTCATCGCTTGCCCGATGCTGTCCACATCGTTCGTCACCCGGGAGAGAATATCCCCTGTAGCGGATTTGTTGTAGTAGGAGAGGGGGAGGCGGTTTATTTTGTGCGCCAGATCGGTTCGTAACCCCTTCGTGACCTTCTGGGTCACATAAGACATGATCAGCCCCTCAGTAAGTGACAACACCCAACTGATGCCGTAAATCACAGCAAGGGTCAAGCCAATGGCGGCAATCCCCTGCATATCGATCCCGCCTGCGATACCAGCCGTAATCTTGTCGGTAATCTCCGCCAGCATCTCCGGGCCGAGCAGCGTCAGCACCGTTCCGCCAGCCGCGCTCAGCAGGGCAATCGCCATGACCGGAACATATTTGCGGCAATAGCGGAGCAGCTTGCTCCAGGTGTTCTGTCTTGTGTTCTTAGTTCGCATTAGGCAAGCTCCTCCTTGGTCAGCTGGGAATAAGCAATCTCCTGATAGACGGGGCAGGTCTGCATTAATTCGTCATGGGTGCCTTTTCCGGCGATCCGCCCTTCTTCGAGCACAATGATCGTGTCGGCGTCCTTGATCGTCCCGATGCGCTGGGCTACGATCAGCTTTGTCGCGCTTCGGGCGTCCTTCTTCAGCCCGCTGCGCAGCTTGCGGTCGGTCTTGTAGTCCAGCGCCGAGAACGAATCGTCGAAGATGAGCAGCTCCGGCCGCCGGGCGATCGCTCTGGCAATAGATAAACGCTGCTTCTGTCCGCCGGACAGATTGGAGCCGCCCTGCGCGATATGGGCATCATAGCCGCCCTCCAGCTTGTCCACGAACTCTGAGGCTTGCGAGGTGTAGGCGGCATCTGTGATATCCGATGAGAGAATCTCCCCGGAACCGGAGCCCTTCCCGCCAAAAGCAATATTAGACGCAACCGTCCCGCCAAACAGCACCGCCTTCTGCGAGACATAGCCCATGATGCTGCGCAGCATCTGCTGGTCATATTCCTTGACATTGATCCCCTTGATCAGCACCTCGCCTCCGGTAGCATCGTAGAAGCGGGGGATTAGGTTGATGAGTGTGCTTTTGCCGCAGCCTGTTGATCCGATAAAAGCCACCGTCTCCCCGCGCTTCACCGTGAAGCTGATGTTCCTAAGCACCTCCTCCTCCGCACCAGGGTACTTGAAGCTGACCTCCCTGAACTCCAGCTCCGTCTCACTATCCGCAGGGAAGCGGGTAACCGGTCCGTTCTTCAGGCGGGGTGCCGTCTCCAGCACCTCCTGAATGCGCACAGCCGATACCTGGGCCCGGGGCAGCAGAATGAAGATCACAATCAGCATCATAAAAGCCATCACCACCTGCATCGCATACGATGAGAACACGATCATATCCGAGAACAAGCCCAGCCGGGCAGGCACATCTGCGGCCTGGATAAGCAAGGCCCCGATCCAATAGATCGAGAGGCTGAGTCCGCTCATGATCAGCGAGATACTTGGCATCAGCGTGGTCATGACATTGTTCGCGAACAGATTGGTGCGGGTCACCTCGTCGTTCACAGCAGCGAATTTCGCTTCCTGATACCGTTCGGCATTGTACGCCCGGATCACCTGGAGACCGTTCAGATTCTCTCTGGAGGCCCGGTTCAGGTTGTCGGTCAGCTTTTGCAGCTTGGTGAATTTAGGCAGCGCCAGCGCGATGCTGACGGCGACGAGCAAGACCAGCAGGCCAACCGAGACACCTGTGGCGAGCGACCATTGCCAGCTTTTCCCCGTAATCTTCAGAATCGCCCAGACGGCAAGGATAGGGGCCTTGACCAGCATCTGCAGGCCGATCACAATCAGCATCTGAACCTGGGTGATATCATTTGTGGAGCGGGTTATCAGGCTGGGTGTGGAAAAGCTGCTGATCTCCTCCATCGAGAAGGACTGCACCTTGTCGAACAGTTTCGCGCGCAGTCTTGCAGACAAGCCGGAGGCAATCCGGGCGGCAATCCCGGCCACCACGATGGAGGTGGCGACGCTGCCGAGCGCGCATAACAGCATCCAGGTACCGGCGGTCAGAATCTCGCGCAGCTCGCTGCCCGGAGTCTGCACCAGCCGGGTAATCTCGCTCATGTAGCCGGGCAGCTCCAGATCCAGCCACACCTGCGCGCTAATGAACATCAGGCTGATGGCAAATAAGAACCATTCTCCGCGCTCCAGATTCTTCAGTATTCTCAGCATAAGAATGACTCCTTTACGTTAGGTTGCTGTAATCGTAAGGGAGAATGATAAACTGAACATTAACTTTGCGGGCTGTGCGGCTGGTTATGGAGATGGGAAATCGGGTAATGAACGGGAGATTTATGAAGCCGGATTGTCCAAAAGTACATAATTATAGAAAGCGGAGTGAACACAATGAGCGAAGAAGTGGAAGCGATCGGCTGGGATGCCATCGAGGAACAGATGACGAGACTGTACGGGGAACAGAAGCCGAAGCATTATGCGGCTATGCTGCCGTATTCGCTGGGGGGCAATGATCCGCTGAACGGAATCAGCGCGTATGAAGCGGAGCGGCCGTATCCGCATTGGCATTTCGTGACCTTCGGCTTCTCCGAGCTGTTCGAGAAGGAGTCCGAGGACCCTGAATACAGCGGCTACGGCTTCGAGCTGACCTTCCGGCTGGCGCGCAGCCCCGGTGAGCAGGAGCCTCCCGCGTGGGCGATTAATCTGCTGCAAAACATGGCCAGATATGTATTCTCCAGCGGCAACGTCTTCGCCTCCGGCCATCATCTGGACGCGAATGGTCCCATCTGCCTGGGGGCAGATACGCAGTTGACGGCGCTGGCCTTCACCGATGACCCGGAGCTTCCCGCCATTGATACACCTAACGGCCGGGTAGAATTCCTGCAGATGGTGGGAATCACCGCAGAGGAGCTGGAAGCGATGATGACCTGGAATACGAACGCCTTCCTCCAGGCCAGCCAGGATGTGCTGCCATTGCATATCACCGATCTTGCCCGGGATTCACTGCTCCGGTTGCCGGCGATCCAGGAGGCGGTGCGCCAGGGGATAACGCGTGACGGTTCGAAGACAGGTATGCTGTATGTGGATGAACTGGGCTATGAGCCTGCCAAAAACCGGCTGCTGGGCGCAGCCCCAGCCGTCCTGACTATCGGTGCTCGGCAGGCACCGGTCATTGCCAAGCTGCTGCGCGGCCGTCTGCTGAAGGGCGTGCCGCTGACGCTGACCAGCAGGCAGCTGCAGGTGATGCTGGAGCCGAGACCACAAAATGAGAGTGTGGTCAACCCGGAATTCGTCAGCATCGGCCTCACAGACGAGGCGGTCCTGGAGCTGGAGACAAAGCTCCAGCCCAAGGAGGGTGAGTTCCGGCTGTCCGCCGCCAAAGACCTGAAGATACAGATCCGCAAGACGTACATCAAGGATCAGGAGGGCAATGTCGTCGAGGTTATCGGCTGACCGGTGCTGACGGAAGCTGTGTGGAAGCGGGGAGCAGCAGCGTGAAGGTGGTCCCCTCACCGGGAGCACTGTCACAGCGGATGCTCCCGCCGTGCAGCTCTGTGATTTTGCGGACAATAGACAACCCCAGCCCGTTCCCGGAAGCTGTATGCGTATCGTCCTGCTGATAGAACTTGTCGAAGATCCGGGGCAGAGCGTCCGGGCTGATGCCCGCGCCGTTATCCTGGAAAATGAACTCCATCCAATCCCCTGTATGCCTCATTGACACCCCAATCTCCCCATGCTCCGGAGTGAACTTGATCGCATTGTCCAGCAGATTGAGCCAGACCTGATTCAGCAGCTCTTTGTTCCCGTATAACATATATTCCTTGATGTTGGCTTGAAAAGAAAGCTGCTTCTGCTCGATTCGGGAATGCAGCAGCAGAATACACTGGCGGAGCTGTTCTCCGGCATTGAAGGACTCACGGTCGGTCAGAATTCTCTGGGCCTCCACCTTGGATAGGTTCAGGACATTCGTAGCCAGTGAGGCGAGGCGGGTGGATTCCTCAATGATAATGTCCAGATATTCATCCCGTTCTTCCTTGCTTAACGCGTCATCCTTAAGAATCTCCGCGAAGCCCTTAATCGACACAATTGGGGTGCGGAACTCATGCGAGAAGTTGTTCACGAAGTCCGTCCGCAGCAGCTCAATGCCGCCCAGCTCATCGGCCATCCGGTTGAAGTTGGCGGAGAGCAGCTTGAATTCCGGCGGCTTCTTCAGCTCCAGGCGGGTGGAGAAATCCCCTGCCGCCAGCCTTTCGGTTGCATCGATGAAGCTGCGCATTGTTCTCAGCATCTGGCGGCTGGCGAAGATCGAGGCGACGGTGCCGACGATCAGACAGGCAAGCACGATGATGAGGGTTAGGATTCTAATGTCCTGGAACACCGCTATATTCAGCACCCCAAAGGCGGTTAACAGATAGAGCAGAACTCCGGTGGTCAGCACAATATAGAGGAAGATTACAAATACACCGGCCGAAAAATACAGCGGATTCCCGACCCGCTCTCTCAGCTTCCTGATCATGTCCGCACCGCCTTATAGCCGAGTCCCCGGACGGAGACCAGCTCGAACTCGGGATACGTATCGAACCGCTTGCGCAGCCGGTTGATATGCACATTTACCGTTGTATCTGTTGATTCGCTGTCCATTCCCCAGATTTCGTCCATGAGCTGGATGCGGGTGAAGATCCGCTCCGGGTAGGATAACAGCTTATATAGAAGATAGAATTCCTTCTGCGGCAGCGTCTGCTTATCCCCGCCCCGGGTCACAGTTAACGTATCATAATCCAACTGAACCTGTCCGATCACCAGCTTGCGGGCGCTCGCGATCTGCGAACGGCGCAGCAGTGCCTGGATTCGCAGCAGCATCTCCTCGGTATCTACTGGCTTGGTCATGTAGTCGTCGGTTCCGAGCCGGAAGCCTTTCTTTTTATCTTCAGGGAGCAGCTTGGCCGTCACCATCAGCAGCGGAATCCGGCTACCCGCCTGCTTAAGCTCTTCAGCGAAGGCGTACCCGTCCATCTCCGGCATC
Organism: Paenibacillus piscarius; assembly: GCF_022234545.1. Lineage (GTDB taxonomy): Bacteria > Bacillota > Bacilli > Paenibacillales > Paenibacillaceae > Paenibacillus_AQ > Paenibacillus_AQ piscarius. Next base: position 449,722 of record NZ_JAIEUI010000002.1, on the reverse strand, counting down.
ATAATATCGAGTATAATCAGGCCGATGTGCCGGACTTCAAGCACCTCAAGGGCCTCGATACCATTTCCGGCGGTGACCACTTCGTAGCCTTCGCGCCGCAGGACGGCATTCATCAGCTTCCTGATATGCTTATCATCTTCTACCACAAGGATCGTTATCATAGGTTCACTCCATCGCTTGCCGTATTTCACCGCTTCTGCCCACCATTCTAATAGAAAGAGGGGCAGAAGACAAAATCTTTAGCTTATCTTTAGGCCGGGTTTAGTCTGAATTAAGATTCAGTGACTATATTAATGAGAATAGGTTGACCGCTCAAAATATAGAAACGGGAGTCGATTATGGCCAAACTGAATCTGTTCATCCGTATCTGCATCGCCGTGCTGCTGGTGCTGGGTATTATCTATGTCGGCACACTGGTGAATTTTATTTTCACGCCGGTGATTTCATTGTTTAATGTAGTGATTATTCCGTTAATGCTGGCGGTGTTCTTCAATTATCTGCTGCGGCCGCTGATCGATTATCTGGCCTCCCGCAGACTGAACCGGACGCTGGCTATTCTGCTGGTCTATCTGGTCATTGGGATTCTGCTTCTTGTGTTCACGGTGGGCGTCTGGCCTTCCCTGAGGGACCAGCTCGTGCATCTGGTCAATAATATGCCGGGCGTCCTCAGAGCGGTGGGCGACCAGTTGAACAAGCTGGAGAACAGCGATTTGCTGTCGAAGCTGATCCCGGAGGATATGAATCTGGCCAGCCAATTAATGGAATATTTGAACAAAGGCTTCTCGCTGGCTACGGGGTATGTGACGGGGCTGTTCTCTTTTGTATCCAACTTCGCCATTGTGCTGTTCACGTTCCCGATCCTGCTGTTCTACATGCTGAAGGAGGGCGGGAAGTTCGGCGGCCGGCTGGTGAGCTTCATTCCACGGCGTTACCACGAAGAAGGTGTGGGAGTGGTGGCGGAGATCGACGGCGTGCTGAGCAGCTTCATTGTCGGCCGGGTGCTGGTGAATCTGGCGCTGGGCGTCCTGATGTATCTCGGCTTCCTGATCATTGGCCTGCCGTATGCGCTGATCCTGACTCTGATCGCCGTCATCATGAATTTCATCCCGTTCATCGGGGCGATTCTGTCGACGATCCCTATCTTTATCTTCGGCCTGATCGAGTCGCCGTCCACGGCCATCTGGTCGATTGTGGTCGTGCTGGTCGCGCAGCAAATTCAGGATAACCTGGTGGCTCCTTATATTTTCGGCAAAAGCATGGACATCCACCCGATCACGACCATCCTGCTGGTCCTGGCCGGGGGCGACTTCGGCGGCATTATCGGCATCCTGATCATTATCCCGGTCTACATGATCCTGAAGATCATTGTGACCAAGATCTACGAGCTGTTCATCCGCAAACGGTGGGAGGACGAGCCGGAGCCGGCGGTGCCTATGGGACCGCCAGCGCCGGAACCGGGGCCGCAGCCGGAGGCATGAGTAATTGACACGGCAGGGAGCTGCCAGAAAAGGACCGGAACCGCCGTTGTGGCGTTCCGGTCCTTTGTTTGTAAAGACGAGATACAGTATGCTGGTGCGCGGGCCAAATGTAATCGAAAAACCGATCACATTCTACTGAGCTTACTCCCGCATCAAAAACGCCCGCGTCCGCTCCAGCTTCGGGTTGCCGAAGAGCTCCTCCGGGGTGCCTGCTTCGGCAATTTCGCCGTTGTCCATGAAGAAGATGCGGTCGGCGACATCGCGGGCGAAGCTCATCTCATGCGTGACGATCATCATCGTCATGTTCTCCTCGGCCAGCTGGCGGATGACGCGCAGCACCTCACCGGTCAGCTCGGGATCAAGCGCCGAGGTCGGCTCGTCGAACAGCAGGATCTCCGGGCTCTGCATCAGTGCCCGGGCGATAGCAACCCGCTGCTTCTGTCCGCCGGACAGGGTGGAGGGGTAGACATCAGCCTTGTCGGCCAGGCCCACCTTGGCGAGCAGCTCCCGGCTTGCCGCCTTAATCTCCTGGACGCTTTTCCGCTTCAGGGTTCGCGGGGCCAGCTCCAGATTCCCCCGCACCGTCAGATGCGGGAACAGATTGAAGTGCTGGAACACCATGCCCATGCCTGCGGTGATGTCCTTAATCGCAGCGCCGCTGGCATAATGGCCGTTCTCGACCAGTGCTTGTCCGCTGATGCGGATGCTTCCCTTGGTCACCTCTTCAAGGTGGACCAGACTGCGCAGCATGGTGCTTTTGCCGGAGCCGGAGGGCCCGATCACTGCAACCACCTCTCCAGGCTTCATATCGAAGCTTATATTTTTCAGCACACTTAGGCTGCCGAACGATTTCTGCAGTTGCGAGACTTCTATTATATTACTCATGCTGCTCATAGCCATAACAGCCTTTCTACTCGAATTTGAAACGCTTCTCCAGCGCCTTGAAGAACAACGTCAGCACCAATGTCATCAGCAGATAAATTATCCCCGCGACGACAAAAGGAACGACAGTGAAATCACGGTTCACCGCCGTTTTGGCGAAGTTCAGCAGCTCAGGCACGGCCACGGCATACAGCAGTGCGGTGTCCTTGACCAGCGTAATCGACTCGTTAGCGACCGCAGGCAACGCTACGCGGAACATCTGGGCCAGAATGACCTTGCGCAGCGTCTGCCATCTGCTAAGCCCGAGCACCTTGGCGGCTTCATGCTGGCCTTTGTCGATGGAGAGCAGGCCGCCCCGGAAGATCTCGGCGAAGTAAGCGCCGTAGTTCAGAATGAAGCCCAAGGCAGCCGCCACGAAGCGGTCCATAACCAGATATTGCCCGATCACGGGAATCTGCGGCAGGCCGAAGCAGAAGAAGAGCAATTGCAGCAGCAGCGGTGTGCCGCGCATGACGTAGATATAAGTATGGGCGATCCAGGCCAGCGGCTTGAACCGGCTTTTGGCCATCAGGGTGACCGCCATTCCGAGCGGAATGGACAACACGATCACGATGAGGAATAGCAGCACTGTGGTGCGTGCGCCTTCCAGCATCGGCCCGGAAATCTGGATAATATAATCGATATTCATGGCTTAACCGGCTCCTAAACGAACAATCTGTTGTTGGTTCACCTGACAGGTTAGTCGTGACTCCAGAGAATATTTGGACTTCCGGCCGCTGTTGTCCCCAGATTTCTTGATTAAAACCGCTGTTCGCGGATGAAATCCGGTGACTGCTGATGCTTCCGAAGCGAGCTTTCCTGCGGAAAGCTTTCAGGCGGACGCTACCGCTCCTACAGTTCCCAAATTCCCCTCCGCCACTTTCCCTGTCAGTTTAATTTCAATCAGCTAGTTCAATACTTTGTTCTCTCCGAACCATTTGGTGGAGATGTCGGCGGCGGTGCCGTCGCTGTTCAGCTCGTCCAGCGCTTTTTGCAGCTCATTCAGCAGGGCTTCATTGCCCTTCTTGATCCCGATACCATACTGCTCAGGGGCCAGCGATTCTTCCATCAGCTTGTAGGTATCCGGCTCCTTGGCTATGTAGTATCTGGCGACTACCTCATCGATGACCACTCCGTCCACACGGCCGGACTTCAGGTCGGTCAGCGCCAGCACATTATCGGTGTATTCGGACACGCCCTTCAGCGAAGCCTTCACCGGATTCGCTTCCAGGGCATCGGCAGCGGAGGAGAGGCTCTGCAGTCCGACCTCTTTGCCGGCCAGATCCTGAAGCTTGGTCAGCGAAGAGCCTGCCAGCACGACAACCACCTGGCTGTTCTCCAGATACGGCTTGGTGAATAACACCTTCTCTTTGCGCTCATCCGTAATCGTGTATCCGTTCCAGATCATATCAATCCGCCCGCTGTTCAGCTCGGATTCTTTGGCTGACCAGTCGATCGGCTGGAAGGTGACTTCCTTGCCCATTTTCTCAGCAGCCGCTCTGGCATAGTCAATATCGAAGCCGACAATCTCGTTCTTATCATCCCGGAAGCCCATCGGCGCGAACTTGTCGTCGATTCCGATCACCAGCTTGCCGTCCTTGTTCCCGGAACTGGAGCAGCCGGACAGCATGGCGACAGCCAGCACTATTAATAGTAGTAACCCTAATCCTTGCTTCTTCATCTCTCTAATCCTCCTAGTAGATTGCGTGCCGCATCCGTTGCTTTAGTTCGTTAATACGTTATCAGGCTATCATAATAGCATACCATGTGAGCTTATGTCGATAGAGTTCATAGAGACAGATGTGTCCAAAATAAATCCAATTCGCCCGCTCACGCCATACGCAAACCGCCCCCATCCCTACAGGAGCAGAGATGAAGGCGGTTACCTGAAACGGCTGGGTTAGTGTATCAGCTTACGTCTGTGTTCCACTAGTATTGCGTATTACCCGATTGACTGGTCTTGCCCGAGGCAAAGCCTTTGAATAGGGTAGGGACATTGCGGTAGCGTGTGTTGGTAATTTTGGCGGCGCTGCTGCTGCTGTCTGTACGGAAGATGGAGTCCTTCACATTCGAGATGTCGGAGCTGTCCAGCGTGAAGTTGACGGTGAAGGAGGTACCACCGTTCTGGCGGGCCAGCTTGCCGATGTCATCCGCCCTGAAATTCTTGATATTGATCGTGCCCGCAGCGTTGATCTGGAACACTTTATCGTAGGCTTTGTACGCACCTCCGCCGGTAATATTGACGGTGCCGGACGCCTTCAGCGTCAGGGCATCCTCGCCGACATCCAGCCAGGTCACATTGGAGATGGTAGCGTTGCCGTAACAGTGCACCCCGTCTGCGCCGGGAGCGCCGATGATTACATTTTTGAGCGTAGCATTCTTCTCCAGCCGGAAGATCGGCTTCTGATTCTCGGCCTGGCTGCCGTCTCCAAGCGTATTCGGGTTGGCGACGAACGTCTGGCCATTACCGTTATACGTCTGCCCTGCCGGAACGACAATCGTCGTACTAACCACAATCGGCGAGGCAGCAGAGGCCTTGGGAGGTGCAGCAACATAGAACGAGGACAGCAGGACAGCCGACAGGAGCAAGCTCATTACCTTTTTCAAAAACATTCCGCCCTTCAACATATAGTAATGGGTCCGGTTCGCCGGACCTGCCGGGAACAGAGCAGATGTGCACCTCTGCCTGCACCCGATATATAGGATATTCGGAACACGTGTGCATAGAACAATTTCCTTGTTATGAAATCAATTACCATATTTTCGACACAATTAGGCGCGGGTGGGCAGCAGGTCCAATAAGGATAACTGCCGGTGGAGGGGAACAATGGTAGAATAACAGAATAGCAGAAATGGAGGCGATCAGATTGACTCAGGAAGAGCTTATCAACGAGATCATGGATGAACAGATGCAGCGGGAGAAGGAAGACAAGGTCCGCAAGTACAAGGTGCTGAATGCCTATGTCCGCAAAGGGCAGACGGTAATGGCGGGGTCCTCGCTGATGGAATTTTTTCCGATTAATGAATTGCAGCAGACGCTGGAGAGGCAGACGATCATCTACAATCGCGGCATTGCCGGGTATGTGACCCGGGAGTTGTTGGGCGCAATGGAGGAATGTATCTTCGAGCTGGAGCCGGCGAAGCTGTTCATCAATATCGGTACCAACGACATCAGCTCTGCGGACGGGGAATACGAGCTGGAGAAGCTGCTGGCGAACTATAATGAAATTCTGACGGAGATCGGGAATAGACTGCCGGAGTGCAAGGTGTATGTCATGGCCTATTATCCGGTAAACGCCAAGGCCGATTTTCCCGGCATGGATCAGGCGGCGAAGGACAGTTACTTCCGGACCAGAACGAATGTGTCTCTGCTGGAGGCGAACCGGGCTGTGGAGCAATTAGCGTTGAAGCACGGCTATGCGTTCATTAATGTGAATGACGGGCTGACGGATGCCGAAGGGAATCTGAAGGAGGAGTACACGATGGACGGGGTTCATATGTACGGGAACGGGTACTCCGTGGTGCTCGATAATCTTAAGGCGTATTTGTAAAAAGGCAAGAGCAGAGCGGCAGGGCCTTCTGCCTTGCCTGATTCCATCAGAGCTCAGATCAGCTCCTGCCGCCGCTTTAAATACACAAACAGTACAACGCCCGCTACGGAGCAGACGGCTGCGCATAAGCCGATGAAGCCGTACCCGGCCTGAAGGCCGCGCAGCAGTCCGAGGGCGGTGGTGCGGCCATACATGGCTTTGACGGCCTCGATGACCCAGCCGATCATGTAGTTGCCGATGACGCTCCCGAGGCCCATGATGGTCACCACGAAGGTGATCGCGGTGTCGCTTCCCTTCGGGTAACGGCGGGCGATGAAGGCCATCACGGTAGGGTAGATGATTGCAATTCCTGCGCCGGATACGGCGAACAGGACGGCGAGGCGCTCCCCGCCCGCCAAGGCGGCGAAGGTGCAGACTGCGGAGAAGCCCGAGAAAATGATCAGCGACAGCACGAACCCGATCCGGTCCGTCAGCGCACCGAGCAGCAGCCGTCCGAGGGAGAACAGCAGGAAGAACGCCGACAATAAGCCGGAGGCCCGGACGGTGTCCCAGGCGTAAGCTTTTTCCAAAAAGTTCACCAGCCAGCCGCCGACCGCCAGCTCCGAGACCACGCCGAAGGTGAGGATCATCACCATCATCCACAGCGCCGGATCACGCATCAGCGTGCGGAAGGAGGTGCGGTCTTCGTGCGGCAGATCATCTCCGGGATAGGTGCTGCGCAGCGCGGTTATAATCGGCAGCAGGCAGAGCGACAGCATGACCAGATACATGCCCCGCCAGTCGAGCACATGCCCGTAGACGCTCAGTGACATCACCCCGGTCGCCAGCAGCGGCGCTACGGTCGAGCTTAATCCATAGAAGAAGTGGGATAGGTTCATCATTAGCCCGGTGTTTTTGACGAAAATACGTGCTCCCAGAATCGCCAGCCCGATCTCCAGCATCCCGTTGCCGATATACATCAGGAAGTAGGAGGAGGCGAACAGCGGATAGGTATGCGACAGGAAGATCAGCACCCCGGAGAGCACCATGGAAGCAAATGAAATAATAGTGACGGCCTTAATGCCCCATTTGCGGACCAGAATCGCGGTGAAGGAGCAGGCGATCAGATAGCCCAGAGCGTTCAGCGAGAGCAGGGTGCCGAGCTGTCCTTCATCTAACTGGAAGGCGAGCTGAATGCGCGGGATGGCGGGCCCTTTAATATTTTCTGAGATGCCAAATACCACAAAGCCCAGGAAAATAGTCACAAGCTGCATAATATAGACGGTGCCCCGTTTCTTGCCGGGTGTGCTGGCGGAATTGCCGGGTTGATCGTTCACAATAATATCCTCCTGGGTCATAATTCAGGCAATAAGTGCATTGTAGTCAGTTTCCGGTGAAAGGGCAAGAGGTAATTATCTCGTCGTATAACGCATTAAAAGCTCCTATTGGCAGGGTTCACTGACTTCCCTTCCAATACGAGCCTATAATTATGATTAAGTGAAATTCAACTGCATTGTTGCGTGATACTCAGGTTCAGGAGATTTTGACGATAGTGATCATTGCATAATTTGGAGTTCTTCCATCATAGGTCCCGGTTAGCATCGTAACACTGACATTACCGCCATTGCTAACGGCAATTTTGTCGTTGGCGTTTAAGGAGAAAATCTCTAACATGGTAACAGAATCAGAGGAACTTGCATATGCGATCGACCTGCTTACAGCTGATGGTCCAGGCCCGCTCATGAACTCAAACACTCCGTCCGTACCACTTGCAATAAAAACAGTACACGTTACTTGATAAATCCCATCTGCAGGAACTGTAAAATCTTTTGATGTGGCATCCCATGTAATACCAAGAGACTCAACTGGTGTGGCGAAATTGATTTTTTCATTTGAAGCAAGAATAACGGCTATAGCGGGAGAATCTGCAAAGCTAACGGCGTAAGCTGTTGAAAGGGTACCCGTAGCTCCGGTGACTCCTGTAACGCCGGTAAGTCCGGTTACACCCGTGAGTCCGGTGACGCCGGTAAGTCCAGTGACACCCGTGAGTCCGGTTATGCCTGTCATCCCAGTGATGCCAGTAGGCCCGGTATGGCCTGTAGCCCCTGCCCCTGAGCCTGCTGGTCCTGTTGATCCTTGTGGACCTGTTGATCCGGTAGCACCCGTTACTCCTGCTCCGGTGGGTCCAGTCATTCCAGGAGGACCTTGCTCTCCGGCAGGTCCTGTCGCTCCAGTAGCTCCTTTCTCTCCGCCGTTACCATCTCCAAGCAGTTCTTCAGAGACTAAGCGGTGTGCGGTTACCAGCTCACCTGTACTACTCTTGCCCCATACCGATATTTGGACAGGTTCAATCATATCGAAAAGATTATCAGGTGTTACAAATATAAATTCAAAACTATTAAAATCTGCGTAATAATCCTTCGTAATGACTTGATTCTCAGCAATAAAGAGTACTTCGTTAACATACATGACTCTGGCTCCTGTATTTAGATAAAACCCCTGAATGGATACTGAGGAAGCCGAGATATCATTGTTGTTAACAATTTTAACAGTAACCTGCTGAGTGGGCCTCGTCCCGTTAACCGGATTATTTTCGATCGGTCCTGTTGATAAAATGGCCATTCCTTTATCACTTCCAGTCTGTATATTTGGATTTTGTTTCAGGACACCTGCTGAGTCAGCGGCATAATCAATGATTACTATAAGCCTATTCAGGCTTCACGATTCGGTGCAGATTTAGGAGCAGGAGTGGCTATAAGCTATAAACTGACATATGAATAACATAATCAAAAACTTACTTTATAAAGGAAAGCGATCAATGAACGATCAGCCAACCTCTAGAGTAGAGGCAGCGGAATACTATCGCAGCTCGCTCGGTGTCCGCAGCTTGACCTGCTTAAATACACGGTTGAAGGTGCGGATGTTGGTGAAGCCGCATTCCAGGGCGATGTCCAGAATGCTTTTGTCGGTGGCGAGCAGCAGACGTTCCGCCTGGTTGACGCGGATGCTGTTCAGGTAGGCGACGTAGCTCATGCCTGAGATGCTTTTGAAGAAGCGGGAGAAATAGAATATGCTCATGTTGGCGTGCCTTGCGGCGTCGGCCAGGGTGATGGGCTGCATATAATGGACGTCGAGATATTCCAGCACCTCCTGCATGATCTTCATATTCGTAATCCGCCGCTTATCCTTGTGGGGATCGATGATATCCAGCGGCATATGCCTCAGAATGAGGGCACACAGCTCATGCAGCAGCCCGGTCATTAACTGCTCGTGATACGGAAGCTTGCGGGTCCGCTCCTCCAGCAGTTCCTGCATGATCGTGTGCAGCCGGCCAAGGACAAGCTCTTCTTCAGGACTGGACGGGGTGTTCTCCAAAAAAGGGGACTCCAGCCGCATATTCAGCGGCCACCCGGCCGGATACCCGATCAGCGAAGGGTTGAAAATAATCATCAGCAGCTTGGACTCGCTATTCTTGCTGTCATAATAATGGATATCGCCGCTGCTGCACACGGCCATGTCCCCGGCGCTGAGCACCTTCGTCTCCGAATTGATCCCCATGCGGATCGAACCCTCCAGCACATAGACGATCTCCAGATCGTTATGCCAGTGGGCCAGGAAATCGATATTGTGGCTGACGAAGGCGGTGAAGGGGAACGCGGACCCGTAGGTTCTGTTCTCATGAAAAGCTCTCATACCTGCTCCTGTTCTCACCATTCCCTGATTATCAGGAAGCGGTTTCAATGATTACCTGCTTTTAGGATGATGCAATCTTAAATTTAGCAAAAAATGACCACTCCTACAAGCAAAATGGCGAGATGGACTGCCCGCTATGGATTACAATGTTGACAAGAAGATTTCTGCACAACAAAGGAGAACGTGTTATGACTAAGAAGGCACTGATTGTAAAAGGCGGATGGGACGGACATGAACCGAATGAGGTGGCGGCGATTTTTGCCGGTGTCCTGATGGAAGAAGGCTTCGAGGTGGAGGTATCCGATACGCTGGACAGCTTCAACGATGCAGAAGCGCTGAAGGCGCTGGATCTGATTGTACCGGTATGGACCATGGGCGAGATCAAAGGGGAGCAGGTGTCAGCAGTGCTGGCGGCTGTCGCATCGGGCGTAGGGATTGCCGGCTGCCACGGCGGAATGTGCGACTCCTTCCGTAATAATACAGAATGGCAATTTTTGACCGGATCGCAGTGGGTGGCCCACCCGTTCAACGACGGAGTGGATTACGAAGTGAACATCGTGAAATCCGGCTCCAGCCCGATTGTCGAAGGAATGCATGACTTCAAGGTGAAGTCCGAGCAGTATTATCTGCATGTGGACCCGGCTGTGGATGTGCTGGCGACCACAACTTTTGTGATGAGCGAAGGGGAGCATTCCGCTAATGGAGTGATCACGATGCCGGTCGTCTACACGAAGAGATGGGGACAGGGCAAGGTATTCTATAACTCGCTGGGGCATCACGCGGATGTATTCGATATCCCGGAAGCCAAGGAACTGATGCGCAGAGGTTTCATATGGGCCGCAAAATAAACAATCCGGGACAAGGTGGGAAACAGCGTGCGTAAAGTAAAAGTAGGGATTGTCGGCTGCGGAAATATCAGCGGCATATATTTCGAGAATTTGACCGGAACGTTCGTGAATACGGAGGTCTATGCCTGTTCCGACCTTAATCTGGAGCGGGCTCAGCAGGCCGCCGAGCAATACGGGGTGCCGAATGTCTGGACGACAGCCGAGCTGCTGGCTTCCGAAGAGATTGAGATTGTGGTCAACCTGACCACGCCGAATTACCATTTCGATGTGTGCAAGCAGGCGCTGCTGGCCGGCAAGCATGTCTATGTGGAGAAGCCGCTGTCGCTGACGCTTGAGCATGGAACCGAGCTGGTGGAGCTGGCCAAGGAAAAAGGGCTGTTCATCGGCTGCGCGCCAGACACCTTCCTGGGAGCGGGTCTCCAGACCTGCGCCAAGCTGATTGCGGACGGTTACATCGGCGAGCCGGTGGCGGCAACCGCCTTCATGCTCTGCCACGGGCATGAGAGCTGGCACCCGGACCCTGAGTTCTATTATCAGGCGGGCGGCGGCCCAATGTTCGATATGGGCCCGTATTATCTGACAGCACTCGTATCCTTGCTGGGTCCGGCGACTACCGTATGCGGTATGACTAAGACTTCGTTCCCTACGCGGACGATTACGAGCGAGAAGAAGTTCGGCAAAGTGGTGGAGGTCGAGGTGCCTACTCATGTCGCTGGAACGATTCAGTTCGCCAGCGGTGCAGTAGCTACGATGATTACGAGCTTCGATGTCTGGCACAGCACGCTGCCGCGGATTGAAATCTACGGCTCGCTGGGCACCCTGATCGTACCGGACCCGAACACCTTCGGCGGTCCGATCCTGCTCCGTCCGGCGCACAGCGCGGAATTCCGCGAGATTCCGGTGGTCCACAGCTATTCTGAGAATAGCCGGGGTATTGGCGTGGCCGATATGGCCCGCTGTATCGAGACCGGGGAGACCCCGCGCGCGAACGGCGAGCTGGCGAACCATGTGCTGGAGATGATGCACGCCTTCCACACCAGCTCTGACTCCAAGCGCTATGCGGAGCTGACCACCACCTGTGAGCAGCCGAAGCTGCTGCCACTGGGCTTGGTTAAGGGGTATTTGGAGTGACTTTGGATTAATAGACAATTTGGAGTAACAGACAAGAGATAGCAGCACCTTTTGGCAGCGTTCTGTCCCCGGTAGCGGGGGATGGGGCGCTGTTTGTGCTGGTTTGGGACGTCCGATTTTCCTGGCCCGCATCCGCTTTTAAAATTCCCCGCTCGTCCACCTGTTTGAACTTGTATATACAGGTTTAATGAACAGCAACAAAACTTTTACTCATAATGGCGGTGTGGCTGTAAGTTCTCATATTGTTGGCGTGGCTGCAAGCATCCGTGCTGGCGATGCGGCAGGAACGTACAAAAACTGCGGAGGTGATGGGATTGAGCGAGTCCCGGCAAGCGGAGTGGTGGCACCGGTCTACGGTGTATCAGGTGTACCCCAAGAGCTTCAATGATACGACAGGGAGCGGAACGGGTGACATCAGAGGGCTGACGGAGAAGCTGGATTATCTGCAGCAGCTGGGCATCGACATTGTCTGGCTGCAGCCGGTCTATGTCTCGCCCGGACATGATAACGGTTACGATGTGGCCGATTATGAGCGGATCAACCCGGAGTTCGGTACGATGGAGGATTTCGAGGAGCTGGTGCAGGAGCTGCACCGGCGCGGCATGAAGCTGATGACGGATATTGTGGTCAATCATACTTCAACGGAGCATGAATGGTTCAGGCAGGCGATCTCCAGTAAGGAGAATCCTTACCGCGATTATTATATCTGGCGGGACCCGGCCCCGGATGGAGGCCCGCCGAACAACTGGCAGTCGAAGTTCGGAGGACCGGCCTGGCAGCTGGATGAGACGTCCGGCCAATATTATCTGACCCTGTTCGACAAGACCCAGGCGGATCTGAACTGGGAGAATGAACGGGTCCGCCGTGCGGTGAACGAGATGATGCTGTTCTGGGTAGGCAAAGGCGTGGACGGCTTCCGCATGGACGTCATCAACCTGATCTCGAAGGACCAGCGGTTCCCGGACGATGACGGAAGTGTGCCGCCGGGAGACGGACGGAAGTTCTACACTGACGGTCCCCGGGTTCATGAATTCATCCGGGCGATGTATGACGAAGTGTTCGGCCCGCATCAGATGGTTACGGTCGGGGAGATGTCCTCGACAACACTTGCGGAGTGCATCCGCTATTCCAATCCGGAGCGGCGGGAATTCTCGATGACCTTCAATTTCCATCATCTGAAGGTGGATTATCCCGGCGGCCGCAAGTGGGAGCTGATGCCTTATGATTTTGAGGCGCTGAAGCGGCTGTTCAGCGATTGGCAGACCGGGATGCAGCAAGGTGGGGGCTGGAATGCGCTTTTCTTCAATAATCATGATCAGCCGCGCGCACTTTCCCGGTTCACAGACGATGGCACTTACCGCGAAGAGAGTGCCAAGCTGCTGGCGACCACGCTGCACGGGCTTCAGGGAACGCCTTATGTCTATCAGGGCGAAGAGATCGGGATGCCCAATCCGAGATGGAGCAGCATCCGGGAATTCCGCGATATTGAGTCGCTGAACATGTACCGGATTCTCTGTGAGCAGGGAACAAGTCCTGAGGAGGCGCTGGCCGTTCTGCAGGAACGTTCCCGGGATAACGCCCGGACACCGATGCAGTGGGACGACAGCCCGAACGCCGGCTTCACCGCCGGCACGCCTTGGATTAAGGTGGATGAGCGGTACAAGGAGATCAATGTGCGCCAGGCGCTGGAGCGGCCGGATTCGATCTTCCATCATTACCGCAAGCTGATCGCGCTGCGCAAGACCTATGGCATCTTCAGCGAAGGCCTGTACCGCAGGCTCGACGAAGAACATCCTGAGGTGTACGCGTATGCGCGGACAACCGGCGGTGAGGCGCTGGTGGTGGTCTCGAACTTCAGCGCGAAGCAGCTCACGTTCCGGCTCCCGGATCAACACTGGGCGGACCTAAGCGCCTTAGGCGAGGGTAAGCTCCTGATCGGCAATACCGGGGAAGAGCCTGCTTTTGCCCAAGAAATATCCCTAAGTCCTTATGCATCATACCTGTGGCTGATCAGCCGGGCCTAGAAGAGACCGAAATTGCGGGAATGTACTTCGGACGTATTTTTGACGTTGAGCATGAGCCCCGTGGAGTAAAGAATGTATTCAGTTCGTAGCGAATCATCAGGGATAAGTGTATTCTGTGCAACTAAAAACAGTCAAATGGAAGGCTTTCCTGATCTAACTGCAGTCTGTACAACTATATTTGCCCGAATGGGCGAAAATCCAGGTATAGAGGCAGTTTAATTGCACGAATTACAGCTAAACAGAGATTCGGCGGCATCTCCGAGGATTTAGTTGTACAGATTGCAATTAAGCCTGCTCCATTCACCCTAGTTAAAGTAATTTTCACCAGTTGACATCAGATGGGCTACTAAGCCTTCATCAACTATAAAAGGAGTGAGAATATGGCGATAGACCGCAAGCAGGTGGAGGATATTGTCCGGGCGGTAGGCGGCAAGGAGAATATCGAGGTAGCGACGCATTGTGTTACCCGGCTGAGGTTCTCGCTCTATGACGAGAGCAAGGTGGATGCGGCCGCGCTGGACCGCAATGAGCTCGTCAAAGGGCAATTCTCGTCCCAGGGGCAGTTCCAGATTGTGATTGGACCGGGAACGGTCGAAAAGGTATATGATGAGATGATTGAAATCACCGGCGGCGCCCGCTCCTCCAAGGATGAGGTGAAATCGGCCGCCGCCCGCAAGCAGAACCCGCTTCAGCGGGCGATTAAGACGCTGTCCGATATCTTCATCCCCATTCTTCCGGCTATCGTCACAGCGGGCCTGCTGCTGGGGATCAATAACCTGTTGACGGGACCGGGTATCTTCTTCAAGGACTCGCTGGTGGATGTCTATCCGCAGTGGAAGGACATTGCCGCCATTATCAACACCATTGCCAGCACGGCGTTCACCTTCCTGCCCGCGCTAATCGGTTGGGCGGCTGTGACCCGCTTCGGGGGCAGCCCGCTGCTCGGGATCGTGCTTGGTCTGATTCTGGTTCATCCGGATTTGTTAAGCGCTTACAGCTATGCCAACGCTTCTACGGAAGGAACTGTTCCGGTCTGGAACCTGTTCGGCTGGCATCTGGAGCGGATCGGTTATCAGGGGCAGGTGCTGCCGGTCCTGGTGTCGGCGTACCTCTTGGCCCGCATCGAGAAATTCCTGGATAAGAGGGTGCATGATTCCGTCAAGCTGCTGGTGGTTGCGCCGGTGACGCTGCTGATTACCGGATTCCTGGCCTTCACAATTATCGGCCCGGTGACATTCGGTATTGCCAATGCCATCACTTCAGGCCTAGTGTATATATTTGATCACTTCGCGATTCTGGGCGGCTTGATCTATGGCGGATTCTATTCTCTGCTCGTGATAACGGGGATGCACCACACCTTCCTGGCCGTTGACGTTCAGCTGATCGGCAGCGAAGGCGGCACCTTCCTGTGGCCGATGCTGGCACTCTCCAACATCGCTCAGGGGGCCGCAGCTCTGGCCATGATGTTCGTGGCCCGAGAGCAGAAGACCAAGGGTCTGGCTGTAACCTCCTCGGTCTCTGCCTTCCTCGGAGTCACGGAGCCGGCAATCTTCGGGGTGAACGTGCGCTACAAGTATCCGTTCATCTTCGGGATGATCGGTTCCGCAGCGGCCGGGATGCTGCTGACCATCAATCAGGTCCGTGCTACCTCCATCGGGGTAGGGGGCATTCCCGGCTTCCTGTCGATCTTCCCGAACCAGTGGGGTGTGTTCTTCATCGGGATGGCTATTGTACTAGTCGTGCCGTTTGGAGCTACGGTGCTGTATGGCCGCGCCGCCGTGCGGCGCGCCGCGAAGCAGGCAACGGCTGAAACACAGGTGGCGGCCGCCACGACGGACAGCAGCCGGGAGCTGAACAGCCGCAGCTCGGTTCAAGGCTCACAGGAGCCGGTCAACATTCTGGAGCTGGCATCACCTATCAGCGGAACGGCCGTGCCGCTGGAGCAGGTGCCTGATCCCGCTTTTGCCGAGAAGCAGATGGGGGAAGGAATTGCCATAGAGCCTGCCGAAGGTAAAGTGTATGCTCCGTTTGATGCGACAGTAGCCCATGTAATCAAGAGCAGGCATGCGCTGATTCTGGAGCATGCAAGCGGCGTGCAGGTGCTGATCCATGTCGGGATCAACACCGTGTCGCTCAAGGGCAGCGGGTTCACTACCCGCAAGAATATCGGTGATCAGGTCCGCGCCGGCGAGCTGCTGCTGGAATTCGACATGGAGGCTATCCGCGCCGCAGGTTACCCTCTGATTACACCGGTGATTATTCCGGCGGGGCAGGAGATGGTGGAGCGGATTGAAGAGCACAGCGGACCGGCCACTGCGAAGCAGACCTCCATTCTGACGATTCACCTCAAGGACTAAGCCGGGCCGGACAGACAGGAAGACCAGGAGAGAGAGCAGCCCTGCAGGGCTGCTCTCTCTGTAAGGAAGGCGATGAACGATGAGAGAGAATAAATTTCTGCAGATCTATGCGGAATACAGCGGGCAGATTCAGTCCGGGGAGCTGGTGCCCGGAAGCAAGCTGCCCTCCGAGAGTGAGCTGGCGGAGGCTTACAGCACTTCACGGGAGACGGTGCGCAAAGCGCTGAATCTCCTGTTCCGCGAAGGGTACATCAATAAAATCAAAGGCCGCGGCTCCTTCGTGCTCGATATCGCCCGGATGGAATTTCCGGTCACGGGGCTGATCTCCTTCCGGGAAATGTCCGAGCTGCTTGCCGTCCCCGCCCGGACGCTGGTTGAGGAGACCGTTCTGGCGCCGGCCGGTGCTTATGCGGCAACACAGCTTCAGCTTGCGGAAGACGCGCAAGTCTGGAGGGTGATCCGTGCCCGGGAGATTGCAGAGGAACGGATCATTCTGGACAAAGACTATTTTCGCGCCGACCTTGTCCCCTTTTTAAGCAAGAGTATTGCCGAGGGTTCGATCTACGACTATCTGGAGCAGGAGCTGGGGCTGAAGATCAGCTATGCCAAAAAGCAGATCACGGTGGAGCCGGTGACGGAGGAGGATCGGCGTCTGCTTGACCTGAACCAGGATACGCATATTGTCGTGGTGCGCACCTACGTCTATCTGGAGGATACTGTACTGTTCCAGTATACCGAGTCCAGACACCGGCTGGACAAATTTCAGTTCGTGGAATTCGCCAGAAGGGTAAGGCGGTAACAGGGGCCCAGTTCCATCAGGCGAAGCCGGATAATCCTTAAATTAGACTTGTCCATCCTGAAGTTAAGCTATACTATGAACAGAGCTGATAGATTATCAGTCCAGTTAATCGTTGAACTTAATCATAGGAGTGGACTGGGTGTATACTGTCGTAATATTGGATGATGAAATTCCAGCTCTGGAAATGCTCGAAAGTCTGGTGAGCCGTCATGAGAGCTTCAGAATCACAGCCACCTTCACTAGTCCGGCAGAGGCGCTTGAACAACTGCCCGGGCTGCTGCCGGATTTAATTTTTATGGATGTCGAAATGCCGCAGATGAACGGGCTGGATCTTGCCCGGAGAATCCGCGAGGTGTCGGAGCATTCCCACATTGTCTTCACCACCGGTCATACGCATTATGCCGTCCGGGCCTTCGATGTGCAGGCTATGGATTTTCTTGTGAAACCGATTACTCCAAAAGCGGTAAATCGGGTATACGAACGGCTCGCCAGACAGCAGTCCTACCAGAGAAAGCCGGAGCGTCCGGCAGCCGATACCATAGTGCCGGTTACGGCCCCAACAGTCACGGGATTCGGCCGGCTGGAGGTACGGGATGCTGCAGGAGAACTGATTCAGTTCCCGACCCGCAAAGCGGAGGAGCTGTTTGCCTATCTGCTCTGCCATCCGAACCGTGAAGCTGATAAATGGATGCTGGCCGATCTGCTCTGGCCGGATATGGACGGAGAGCGGGCATTGCGCAGCTTACATACGGCCATCTACAGAGTGAAGCGGGTGATGGAGTCCGCTGGTCTCCCCATGAGAATTATGAAAACCTCAGAGGGCTATACTCTGCATACAGAAGCTTTTGTCTATGATATTCTGCAGTACGAGCAAGCCGGACCGCTTCTGATGGGAGAGCACCCGGAGCTGGAGCAGCTGGACCGGCTGTTTGGCCTTTACAAGGGGCCGCTGCTTCATGGCAAGCCTTATGTCTGGAAAATTTCGCTGGAAGAGAAGCACCGGCTGGTGTATGAGAAAATCGGCCTGAGGCTGATCAGCCATGCAGTGTCCAGCGGGGCCTATGAGGCAGCGGAGGAACGGTTCTATGCCTGTCTTTTGGCGGATCCGCTGAATGAAGAGTTCTACCGCTTGCTGCTTGCGTTATTTCCTGACATGGAGCAGAGACAGCGTATCCAGCAGTTATATACCCGGCTGCTTGAGGATCATTCCTGAAATACAACTCAACCGAAGTGCGAAGCAGGGCGTTCACAAATTGTGCGCTCTGCTTCTTTTTTTTGCATTTCCGCTAGAACTATCGACATTTTTCGATCATTTGTGAGAATTTTGTGAGAATGATTTGGTTTTATATGTATATGCTTGCATTTCAATTACTAAGAATGGAGTGAGACAATGAAGCATAAGAAACTGCTCGCACGGTTAATGGTGCCGGCAATGATCCTGTCTATGTTTCCTGCACCCTTGGCAGTACATGCAGATTCAGCAGACTGGGGAGCTAGGGCTGCCTATGGCGGGGAAGGCGGAACTGAGCTTTTCCTGGGGGGCAAATTCATTGAACTCGGGATAAGCAACTGGGGGAATTTCGGCACGAAGGGCAATAAGCCCGCTAACTTCCGTGGTACGAATTCCAGACCGAATCTGGGAATGAGTGCCGATCATGACGGTTATGGCACAGGCAAGGACCTGCCGGTCGATTACTATTTGCCGGGCACCCCTGAAGAACGCTTCGCGGTAGGCTACCAGATCGGCGGAAATACATATGCCAAGTCTAATTCGGCGTTGATGAATATCAAGGATATGCCGACCACCGTTGTAAATACCTCGCAGACCGATAAAGGCATTCTAAGTGCGACTACGGTATCTACTTGGGCGGGCACCATGGAGATTAAGCAGGTCATCAGCTTTGAGGAGAATCAGAAGTTCTACCGCAATGATGTGACCATTACCAACCTTACCGATAACAATTGGGACGGGGCGCGGTATATGCGCACGATGGACCCGGATAATACGGTCGATCAAGGAGGTGAATATGTCACTTCTAATATTGTGACCCATACCTTCGAAGAGGACCGCGCTGCAGTCGTGAAGGCAAGTACTTTTAGTGATAATGATCCGCTGTACAAGGCCTTTGGTTCAAGAGCCCCAATCTTCTTCTATTCCAGCGATCCACGGGCTAAGGCTTCCGTCTTCGGGTTCAGCAACAATAACCCCTATGCTCCGGAGGCGTACAACAGTCCGAGGGCGAAGAACGTGGAAGTCAAGGCAGATGCGGGGATTACCATGACCTGGGATTCCGGTACGCTGGCTCCGCACGCGAGCAAGAAATTCACCTATTACACAAGTCTGGATGAGCGGGATTTCAGTGAAGTCATTTCAGACATTGAGCTGGATGAAGGCGCCAGCACCGAGCTGGTAGAAGCTAAGGCGAATGATGGTACGGTTGTCGGCAACCAGAAGGTGAAGATTGTCGGTGCGACCTTAGTTGAACCGATTGATCGAAGCCATATCCGCATTAACAACTTGCCGGAGGGGCTTGACTTCGCTGTAACCCGGCTGAGTGATACGGAGCTTAATTTCACGCTGACCGGTACGGCGGTTGAACACGGCAAGGATGCGACCACGAAGAACCTGTCCGTCACAGTCGATAAGGAGAATCTGCTGGGAATCTCCTCCGGCCTGACGACCAAGACCTTCAGTGTAACGTTCAGAGACCCTGCCACGCTTAGTGTGAACAAAGGGGTTGTATCCGAAGCCGTCTACGGCACAGGTGAGATCACCGAGACACTCGGCGTGACGTTGACTGGCGGCAAATTCGCCGAAACGGTTGGTGCAGAGGATGTGCAGATCCATGGTCTTCCAGCCGGTCTTGGCACAGAAGTGACCCGAGTCTCTGATACGGAGCTGGAGGTCAAATTCACCGGTGCAGCAACAGTGACCGGCGATGTCTATGGAGCTTATGTGACCGTAGCCTCCGGTAAGCTTGAGGGCAGTCCGGCGGATCTCAGCACGAATACCTTCAAATTCGACTTCCTGGATAAGGAACCTTATCTGGTTGTCAAGACACCGCTGCTCTATGAATCTGATCAGAATGACGGCACGATCGGGGAATCGCTTGTGCTGGAGCTGAAGAACGGTTCATTTGATGAATCAGTTGTAGATGCTATTGAAGCGGTGAATTGGCCGCCGGGACTGACACCGGGCAAGATTACGGTGGACAGCCCGAATCAGATTACGATCGCAATTGCGGGCCGCGCTTCCAGCCACAGGACGGCTGACAGCGTAGACCGGGCAGAGGTCAGTGTCGCAGGTATTCCATCGGGAACCTTTGCCATACTATTCCGCTCCCCGCCTGCAGCCATTACGGCATCTCCTGATGTGATTCATGATGCGGGTGACGGCTCCGCCGCAGAGACACTGACAGTAACCCTGCGTAACGGCACATTTACTGAAGAGGTCGATGGCGGAGTTCATGTCAATAATATGCCTGAGGGTCTAAGCTTCAATGTAGTGCGTGTAAGCGGCACTGTTCTGGAGATTCATTTCACCGGCCAGGCGGCTGGAAAATACGAGGCCTCAGCCTTTGCTTCGGTCACAATAGATCCGTCTGTTATTGTAGACGGTGTTAAGTCAGTGACCTCTAATAACGTGGATCTGCAGTTGCCAAGTGCAGGTGTGTTGCTGAAACGCGATATGGAGGCATTGACCTGGGATATGATCCGTAAGGACAATCTTGAGCAGACCTCCGTATCTACGGGATTGAATCTTCCGCTAAAAGGAACGGGCGGCAGCACGATCACATGGAAATCCACCAATGAAACGGCTGTAGCTGCTGATGGTACGGTGACAAGACCGGCATTCAATACAGGGGACCAGCCGGTTACATTGACAGCAGTGCTCAAGAATGGGACACTCGAGCTGACGAAGACCTTTGAGCTGATTGTCAAAAAACAGGCCGGCACCGACAAACAATCGGTAACCGAGGATACTTATCTGCTTACCTGGAACACGATCCGCGAGGAGAATGTGAAGCAGGAATCCGTAACCTCTGCTGTGTATTTGCCGAAGAATGGCACAAATGGCAGTACGATTTCCTGGACTTCCTCCAATGAAGGGGTTATCGGCACAGACGGTACTGTAACGGCACCTTCCTATTCAAAGGGGGACCAGACGGTAACCCTGACCGCGGTCATCCGCAAGGGAGACACGGTGCAGACTAAGGAATTCGTGCTTACGGTCACCAAGCGTCCGATATCAGACGAAGAGTCTGTAGAAGAGACCTTGGCTCAACTGAACTGGAACATGATTCGGAAAGATAACGAGAAGCAGGAGAATGTTCTGACGAATCTTGACTTAATTACGGACAACAGCAGCGGCAGCACGATCACCTGGACTTCCTCTCTGGATTCAGTTATTAGTCCGGATGGAAGCGTGAAGCGCCCTGCTCATGGTGATGGAGACCAGAAGGTTACTCTGACCGCCACAGTGACCAAAGGCGGTGTGTCCTATCAGAAAGAATTTGTAGTGACCGTTAAAGCACAGCAGGAAAGTATCGGTGATCAGCTTGATGAAGCTATGAAGCTGCTGAGAATCGGATATCAGGGACAGGATACAGCCAAGAGCGTTACGCAAGACGTTGAGCTGATTTCGAAGGGCTATTACGACACTGAGGTCGTATGGACCAGCCACCGCAGCGATATTGTCAGCAGCACCGGCGAAGTGCAGCGTCCGCTGAAGGATACAGTAGTCCGGCTGACGGCACGTGTGGCGAAGGAAGGCTTCTTCCGGGAGCAGGATTTCTACATTACTGTCAAAGGAACGGCCACAGTTGACCTTCCTCAGGATGAAGTCAGTGTCAAGATCGGGTACGCACCTGGTGATTCAGAGGAGTCTGTAACCCGTAATCTATTCTTGCCGAAGACAGGTGAGACCGGCTCAGTCCTGACCTGGACTTCGAGTAAACCGGATGTTCTCACGAATACTGGCCGGATTAAGAGACCCGGACCCGATGAAGAGGATGTGACGGTAGAGCTTACGGTCCAGCTGGCAGACCCGGACCGTCCGGGCGAGACACTGGTCAAGACCTTTACGATTGTTGTCAAAAAGCTCAGTGACCAGGAAGCGGCTGAGGAAGCAGCCAGAACTACAGGAATTAATGCGGCTGCAACCTTTGCTGAAGGAGATACCTGGGAGAGTGTAACCGAAGCCTTCTTATTGCTGCAGACCGGTAAATATGACACGAAGATTACCTGGACCTCAAGTGTGTCTTCAGTAATTGCCATCCAGCAGGATGCGGAACAGGCCAAGGGGAATGTTACTCTTCCGTCCCAGGATACGAATGTCCTTCTTACCGCAACCTTCACCCGGAATGGTAAGAGTGCGGTCAAGCAATACCTGCTGATTGTTAAGGCGAAAGGCGTGGTTAAGGAAGGGGCTGTCCGCGAGGCAACATCCAGACAAGCCGGACTGTCTACTCCGAATGACGGCAAGCCGCTGGAGCAGGGCGTAACGATCCTTAGAACGAACCTGTCAAATGGTACGAAGATTGATACCATTGTGATTGATGAGAGCGAAGTATACAACCTTGTGGAAGGCGTGAATCCGAATGATCCGGATGCAGCCAACCGCAGTGTAACTATTACACATGTGGATGATCCGGCTGCACTTGCAGATGAGATTGCCGTGGAGATTCCTTCAACAGCCGTTTCGATTCTTGCCGGACGCAAGGCTTCACTGGATATCGTAACAGCACTTGGCTCAATCCATCTGGATGCAGCCAGCCTGGCACAGCTGGATACGAGCGCTACAGACCTGTACTTCCGGATCGTACCCGTGAAGAATCTGCAGGCGAAGGCGAATGTCCAGAGCAATGCAATCCTTAATGGGACTTCCAAGCTGTCACTGGCCAGTGACAAGACACTTCAGAATCTTGGTTCACCGCGTGAAATTGAGACGAACTACAGCAAGATCAATACCAAGATTCAGCTGCCGTTGTCCGAGTTCGCGGAGCAGATTCCGCTGCAAAGCTCCGGAGTGCGCGATGCCTTCCTGAACAGCTTAAGAGTATATGTTGAGCATAGCGACGGAGAGATTGCTGTGTACACTCCAGAGATTGTGTATAATTCCGGCGGCGAGCCTGTGGCGCTGGAGATTCAGATTAACAAATTCAGCACCTTCCAGATTGTACGGATTACAGACAAGGCAGCGGAGCCGGTGAAACCAGCCGAACCCGCACCAACAGCAGCACCATCATCTGCTCCTTCCGTCAAAGGTGAGACGGTTCCTAAGACTACTGTTGAACTGACTGCAGAGCAAGTGAAGGAATTGCAGAACAAAGGCGGCGAGATTGTAGTAGAGTCTGGCCTCGGAACAGTCAGATTGGATGCCGCTGGGATCGATCTGGCAGCGGTTAGCAAGCAGCTTGGACTCCAGAATGACATGCTGGATGGCATTGTCATCAGTGCTGAACTGTCAGCCTCCGCTTCTGACAGCCTGGAGGGCTTCAAGCTTGCAGCTGCGAAGCAGAAGGTGCAGCCTGGCAATATGCTGGTGAACCTCTCCGTTAAGGCGAAGTATCAAGGTCAGACCGTACAGGTAGCCAGCCACGGCTGGGCGAAATATACGATTCAAGTACCGCAAGACATGAAGATTACCACTGGCGTACTATACCGGGATGGTAAAATCTATCATCAGCCAACTTATGTAACCATCACAGATGGACGTTACTACGCTACGATCAACAGCCTTGAAAGCGGCGATTTCGGTCTGATCTGGAATCCGCTCGAATTCGCGGATGTGGCGAAGCACTGGAGCAAGCCGCATGTGAATGATATGGGCTCAAGACTGGTAGTCAGCGGAACGAAGGCAGATGTCTTTGAACCGCAGCGGGCAATCACACGGGCAGAATTCACAGCGATGCTGGCCAGAGCGCTTGGTATTGTTACGCATGGGGAGCAGCCGGTTTCATTCAGCGATGTTACCGCAGGCGGATGGTACGCGCTTGAGCTTCAGGTCGCACTAGAGAATGCCCTGATCACCGGGTATCCGGACGGAACCTTCAGACCAGGCAACAACATCTCCAGACAGGAAGCGATGGCGATTGTCAGCAGAGCGATGAGCATCACAGAGCTGAAATCTTCGCGCAGCGAAGAGCAGGTTCAGCAGCTGCTGAAGTCCTTTGCCGATTCCGCATCGGTAGCGGGCTGGGCGGTTGCTAATGTGAAGCTGAATCTGTCGGCCGGCATTATTCAGGGCAGAGACGAGCAGCGTCTTGCGCCGAACGAGAATATTACCCGTGCCGAAGCATCAGCGGCGATCCGCAGATTGCTGATTCAATCGAATTTGATTAATCCTTAAGTACAAGCATCACGTAAGGAATTGATAAGCAAGACCAGAGCCGTCCTTCAAGCCAGACTCATGGCTGAGGGCGGCTTTTTGCTGTGCAGAGAAGCTCTGTTTCAAAGTTTGCGGCCTGTGATCAAACTCAGCAAAAAATGTCCACCCGCGTTAGCAAAATGGCGAGCAAACGGTGCTTATTTCCAGTACAATCGGATGTATGCGGGAATTGTACATTTTTTCGGGGGAAGATCTTTAGTATGCGCATAGGAAAGACCCATCGGGGCCTGTACAATAACACTAGTGATTGTAAACGCTTGCTTTGATTTCAGAGGGAGGGTACGATGCATTCCATGAATTACCGTAATCCCGTAATCGCCGGATATTATCCTGACCCCAGCGTCGTCCGGGTTGGTGAAGATTTCTATCTCATTAACAGCTCATTTGAATATTTCCCGGGCGTGCCGATCTTCCACAGTAAGGATCTGATCCACTGGACTTCGCTCGGGCATGTGCTGAACCGGCCGTCCCAGCTGGATCTGCGGACGACGAAGAGCTCGTCGGGTATCTACGCGGCGACGATCCGTTATCATGACGGGCGCTTCTACATGATTACAACCGATGTGCGGGGAATCGGCAACTTCTTCGTCACCGCCGACAAGCCGGAAGGGCCCTGGAGTGATCCGGTTCTGCTGCCCCACGGTGGGATTGACCCTTCTCTGTTCTTTGACGATGACGGACGCGCCTATGTCACAGTGCAGAACGGTGCAGGCTATGAATCGCATATTATTCAATATGAGATTGATCCGGTGTCAGGCGAAGTGCTGACGGATCCGGTCAACATCTGGAGCGGGGATGACGGCCCGTGGGTTGAAGGCCCTCATCTGTACAAGATCAAGGGTGTCTACTACCTGATGACCGCCTCCGGCGGCACAGCCGGCGATCACCGCGAGATTATTGCCCGCGGCAGCAGCCCATACGGCCCCTTTGAGGACAAGCCGGAGCCGATCCTGACCCACCGGGGACTGAAGGACCACCCGGTCCAGTGCCTTGGACATGCCGATCTGGTGGAGGATACGTCCGGACAGTGGTGGGCGGTATTCCTGGCCATGCGCCCGGTAGAAGGCCGTTATTCCCCGCTGGGCCGGGAGACCTTCCTGGCTCCGGTCACCTGGACGGAGGACGGCTGGCCGATGATTGATAACAATGAAGGCACCGTCATTGCTGCTGAGGAGTCCAGCCTGGACAGCCAGGTGGTGCGCCTTACGCCGGAGAACGGCTTCGGGCTGGAATGGGCATTTCTCCGCGCCTATGAGGCGCAGCGCTATTCCTGGACGGAGCGCGAGGGAAGCCTCACCGTGCACGGGAATGCCTACACGCTGGACGATGAAGCGCCCGCCGTGTTCGCGTGCCTCCGCCAGCAGCATCACCGGATGGAGACAGGCGTCAGCCTTGACTTCATGCCGATGACCGAAGGCGAGCATGCGGGGCTGGCTGCGCGACTGAACAACCGTGGCTATCTCTTCTGGGGACTGGCCTGCCGTGACGGCCGCCGGGTGATGGAGCTTGCCGTTAAGAACGGGGAAGACCGGCAAGTTCACCAGTATGAGGTGGACGGTCAAGGCCCCGTTCAGCTTCGCCTCCGCTGCGATGGCCATCATTACCACTGCTCCTACTCGGCAGATGGGGTGTCCTGGCAAGAAGTCCCGGAGACGGTTCATGTATCCGTCCTGTCCCCGGAGGTCAACGGCGGCTTCACCGGCGTCTGCCTCGGGCTGCACGCCTCGGGTAACGGCACAGAGAACGCCAGCCCTGCTTATTATGAAGGATTCTATTATTCCAATACCAAAGGAGATGCCTTATGAACCAGCAACACCCACCTAAGCCTCATCAACCGATCGTAACTCACATCTATACTGCGGACCCGTCCGCTCATGTCTATGAAGGCAAAATCTATATCTATCCTTCCCACGATCTAGACCATGATGAACCCAGCAATGATAACGGCGACCAGTACAAGATGGAAGACTATCATGTCCTCTCGATGGACAGCTTCGATTCCCCGGTAGTTGATCATGGTGAAGCGCTGCATCTGAGAGATATTCCTTGGGCCTCCAAGCAGCTCTGGGCACCGGACGCCGCTTATAAGAATAACACCTACTATCTGTTCTTCCCGGCCCGCGACCATGACGGCATCTTCCGCCTGGGAGTGGCTACCTCGGAGTCTCCGGCAGGCCCGTTCACGCCGCAGCCGAACTATATGGAAGGCAGCTTCAGTATCGACCCGGCCGTACTGGTGGATGACGACAACCAGGCGTATATCTACTTCGGCGGACTCTGGGGCGGCCAGCTGGAGAAATGGCAGACCGGCAGCTTCGTAGCGGACGCCGAAGGACCGGCTCCTGACCAGCCGGCGCTTGGACCGCAAGTCGCACTGCTTAGCGACGACATGCTGTCCTTCCAGGGCAAGCCTGCCGAGATCTCGATTGTCGATGAAGACGGCAACCCGATTCTGGCCGGGGACGAGGAACGCAGATATTTTGAAGGCCCGTGGATGCATAAATATAACGGCGATTACTACCTGTCCTACTCGACAGGAACCACGCATAAGCTTGTGTATGCAGTCGGCAAGAACCCGATGGGACCGTTCACGTTCAAGGGCGAGATCCTGTCACCGGTCATCGGCTGGACGACTCACCACTCGATCGTACAGGTTGAAGACAAGTGGTATCTGTTCTACCACGACAGCTCCTTGTCCGAAGGCGTCAACCACAAGCGCTGCGTGAAGTATTGCGAACTGAAATACAACGAAGACGGCACGATCCAGAAGATCAATCCTTATCCGGATGCGGAGTAAGCTGGCGGATAGATTAGCAGAGTAGATAGGGATAATAGATGAGGCTTAACATGAGGCAGCTCCTGACGGGGCTGCTTTTTTGGCGTGGCAAGGGTGAGGAGGGCAGATGTAATCGGAAAATCGATTACATTGAGCAGGTGCGGGGAGTATGAGGCGGATGTAATCGAAAAACCGATTACAATGTGCAGGTGTGAGGGGAGTGTGGCGAGATGTAATCGGAAAACCGATTACATCGCTCAGTAGCGGGGTGCGTGGGCCGAATGTAGTCGAAAAACCGATTACAATGAGCTGGAGCGGGGGGATGAGCCGGATGTAGTCGAAAAACCGATTACATTGAACGAGCGCGGGGGCTTAAGGCGTGAAGAGATGTTAGTCGGGTCCGGCGATAAGGGATACAGTTGGATTTTCTCCACTTGCTGCTTGAGGAATGGGGCGTTTCAGATCATTAGTTGGAAAAATGGCACTTAATTCCTGCTAATGCTCCCCAAACAGCGAAAGTGCCAATTTTAGTTGTTATTTTTCCACTTGTTTCCTGAAATCTGTCCGAAAACGGAAAATTAAGATACGTTTGTCCACTTGTTTTCCGCAAGACCTGCGGTTGGAGGGTAGTAGGTGGAGCAGAGCAGCAGAGGAAGAGGCATAGGGTAGCAATCAGCAGACAGTATGAGGAAGAGGCATAGGTAGTAATCAGCAGAGTAACTAGTCAGCACAGCCAGCCACTAATAGAGTAAGTAGCCAACAGAGTTAGCAACCAATAGAGTCATCCACCAATAGAGTTGTCCACCAATAGAGCAACCAGCCAGCAGAGCCACCCCTCATCTCCCATTACGCAGACGCCCACTACACTTCCGGACCTGCAACAACATACTTTTCCTTTAATTTGACCAGCAAATCTTTAATTTAGCTTCTAGTAGTCTCCACACGAGCTGCTATATAGTAACGTTGATAACTATCACCCAGAAGGAAGATTCAGCCAGTTGTTATGAATGCGTTCTCATTAATCCAAAGAATGAGGAGAGTGAATCATGGTAGATACATCCAGGACAAACAGAATTCGTAAGCTGACTTCAGCGGTATTAGGCGCAGCACTGCTGGTGACCCTGCTGCCGCAGACGGCGATGGCCGGAGACACCTGGCCGTTCAAGGGCGAAAGCGCACACGGGGCCAATCAGCCAAGTGTACACGGCTATACCAGCCAGCACATTGCAGACTGGAGTCCAGAGCGAGATCAGGACGCGGCGCTGCTGCGCTCCCGGGTTCCGCTGCAGCAGCGGATTGCCCCTTTCCAGCAGACCCAGGCCAATCCGGCGCTGAACCCGGCGGTGCAGATGATGAATGTGGCGGGCGATTACGGCAATGCTTTTATTGAGAATGCCCCGTACACCAACAAGTTCGCGCAATACCACTTCAACTTCTGGCAGTACATTGACTATTATTCCTACTGGCATGGAACAGCAACAGCGTATACACCGCCGGAATACTACGACGATCTGGCCCAGTCCGACTGGCAGCAGAAATGGTTCGAGTTCGGGATGCTGAACATTCCTAATCCTACCTATACGGATGCCGCGCACAAGAACGGGGTGCTGTCGCTGGCCGGGGTGTTCTTCTCGAACAATGACCGCGGGCAGCAGACGTATAAGCAGATGATCGTGAAGGACGCGAACGGGAAGTTCCCGGTGGCTGAGAAAATGATTGAAATGGCTGAATATTTCGGGTACGACGGGTATTTCATCAATCAGGAGGAGCAGAACCCGAATGTGGCGACGGCGGATATTCCGGATTATATTGCCTTCATGAAGGTGCTTCAGGAGGGTGGCCTGTATGTGCAGTGGTATGATTCTCTGAATACCGCCACAGGCTCCAATACCTTCGCCAGAACCTTCAATAATAATAATATTTCGATGCTCTATGATAAAGCGGCGGGCAAGCCGGTCTCGAATTCGTTCTTCTTCGATTACGGCATGGGCAGCTCACAGATCACTTCGGCTGCCAATTATCTGAATACCTTCAATGCGGCTCAGGGGACAAGCTACAATCTCTTTGAGAACAGCTTCGCAGGCCTTGAAGCCGGCCGCGACCGCTTCAAGAGCGTGCAGGGCTCAGCGCTGAGCAGCAAGCTGTCCGGGGGAATTCCACGAACCAGCCTGGCAACGCTAGGTGCAGACTTCGTTCATGCCGGCCTGGATGAGGATATGAATCAATCCTGGCCGGTCTCGAAGCGCACGGATAACAAATACCAATGGATGACGAACCTGCGCGAGCAGCTATGGTGGTCAGGGCCGCAGGTGAATCCGAAGAATACAGCGGTATCCTCCTCCAACACGGCAGCCGACGTATATGCAGATAACCGTTACTGGCCGGGGATCGCTTCAGTCATTGCCGAGCGCTCGGTGGTGAAGGATTCCAACTTCTATACCAGCTTCAATACAGGCCATGGCCTTGCTTATTACAAGAACGGAGTGTTATCCAGTGCAGCGGAGTGGTCGAATATGAGCCTGCAGGATGTTCCGGTCACCTGGCAATGGTGGCAGGATACTACAGGCAACCGCCTGAATGTGGACTTCGATTATGGTCCGGGTTATGACCAGACCGCCAATACGCGCATGAATTACCAGCAGCTTGGCGGTTATGACGGCGGCAGCTCACTGGCGGTAAGCGGGAATCTGAACAGCGAGAACTTCCTGCGTCTCTACAAGAGCAGTCTTGCCGTGAAGGCCAATTCCAAGCTGTCCGTCGTATACAACAAGCCGTCGGCAGACGATGCCTCTGTGCTGAGCGCAGGGCTCATCTTCCGCGACAACCCGAATCAAGTGGTGAAGGTTCCTGTTGCAAACAGCGGCAAGAAGACAACGGGCTGGACCACGGCCGAGCTGAACCTCGGCGCATATGCCGGACGGGAGATTGCCGCCTTCGGCCTGGTGTTCACCCCCGGATCGGGTGCAATTCCGAAATACCAGATCAACATTGGCCAGCTGCGCATTCATGACGGCTCGGCGGTCAAGCCAGCGGCTCCTGCCGGTCTGTCCATTGCTCAGGCCCTGTCCGGCACGGATGAGATGATCGTGAAATGGAGTATGGATACCGATTACAGCAAGGTGAAGCAATACAATGTATACGTGAATGATATCTTCATGGGCGGGAAATATGATGAGTCCTTCTATATTAAGAAGCTTCCGGCTAAATCCGGTATTCTGAAGGTGGCGGCTGTTGGAGCCGATGGACTGGAAGGCGATGCGGCTACGCTGCCGTTTGACCTGAATAATGCGGTGTCCAAAGTTACTGCCGAGTCTGCAGCGAATGGAGACTTCCTGGTGAAGTGGACCAATCCCGCCGCCGCTCAGGGCAATATTAAGGTTACAGTGAAGTCGGTGAACTGGACGACCACGCCGCAGCCGGTATCCAGAGAGTTAACTGTGCCGCAGGGTGCGGCCTCAGTGCTGTTCCAGAATATGCCGGTCAACGGAGATGAGTACACAGTAACCGTTCAGGCCGGAAATACCGATAAAATAACCTATAACGGAACGTTCACCGACAAGGTGTCCGAGCCTTATGCAGAGAACTGGTCCTGGAACGGCAATACGCTGAACCTGCCGATGCCTAGTACCCGTGACTGGCGGTATATGTACATTAACGAAGACGGACAGAGCCGGTCGTTCCCGGTCACCTATATCTCCGGTGCTGCGGGCATGAAGCCGATGATTATCCGCGGCCGCACGACTAAGGCTGCACTGAGCTTCACCTCTACCGCAGCAGTAGTTACAGTGGTCATGGAGGATTACAGCGGCAACAAGTCACAGCCTGTATACCTTAGAGGCCAGCCAACGCCGTAAGGCGCAGGCAGGGAATAGATACAGCCAATTCTGCACAACATACACAAAGCGCTCACCTCCTGCCACCATTCGCAGGGGGGAGCGCTTCTTGTGTAAAGGAGGTGAATGATGCGAAGCCTTTCGCTGTACCGCAAATATTTTAAAGACAATATGTTTCTGCGCTTCACGCTGATCGTGTCCTGTATCTTCATAGCTACCATTATCGCCTTCTCTTATCTGGTGCTGCTGTTGATCTCGGATTCGGCGGTGCAGCGCCAGATGGATATCCAGCGCAAGAGTATGGAGAGCGTCAGCAATTATGTGGAGAACAAATATCAGTCCGTCCAGGACATGCTCCGTGATGTGTACCGGGACGCGAGTCTGGCCAGTAATACGACCTTCCTGCTGGAGAATCCGTTAAGCGATTATATCGAGCACCGGCTGGACCGCTTCCTGCTGGGAGAACAGTCTACCTCGAACGCCATCCAGTATTTCCAGAACAAGATTGACGATGATCCCGATATCCGCGGCCTGATCCTGTACAGCGCCAACCAGCAGGTGATGTATTATTACGACAACCGCAGGCAGTTCGAGCGGATCTCGACCAATGCGGCGCATTCTTTTGTCCCGGATTCAATGGTTCTGGGGGAGGAGAGTGTCGTCTCGGTTCCGAATATCTGGGTGCTGAAAAGCATCGGTATGCCGGCAGCCCCGCTGTTCTCGGTGAAGCTGCCCATCAACAATAAATCCTCGCTGCTCAATATCGGCCAGCTGCTGGTCTACTTCGACTCCGAGGCGATCTGGCAGGCGATGAGTAATTATAAGGAGGATTTCAAGGGCGATATCCTCGTGCTCTCGGCCCAGAATGAAGTGATCTTCGATTCATCGGGTAAGGGGTACGGCCGGAAGCTGCCGAAGCTGCAGGGACTGAACGCCGGCGAGGAGGTTACCGTGGATGGAATGGTCGTCACCAGTCAGACCCAGAGCCAGGCCGGGTATACGGTAGTCAGTATGATCTCGAAAAAAGAGCTGGCCGAGACCTACAGCAGTGCACAGAGCACCATCCTATCCATCGCCCTCGTCTGCATTCTGTTTGCCGTGCTGCTGCCGGCGATGTTCATTTCTAATTTTGCCAAACGGACCCACCGTATTATCCGCTTCACCCGCAAGGTGAAGAACGGGGATCTGAACACCCGGATTGTGGACAGCAAGGAAGATGAATTAGGCCAGATTGCCAAAAGCTTCAACAGCATGTTAGATGAACTCAACCAGTATATTGACCAGGTCTATAAGGCGGAAATCAAACAGAAGCATACGGAGATTGCTACCCTGGAAGCCAGGGTGAATCCGCATTTTCTGTATAATACATTGGAAGTAATCCGGATGCGGGCCATCTCAAGCGGAGCGAAGGATGTGGGCGAGATGATCTACAGCCTCTCGATGCTGTTCAAGTCATATGTCCGTCCGAAGCTGAAATATACGTTCAAGGATGAGCTGGAGGCTTGCCGCCTGTACCTGGAGCTCTTCCGCATCCGGTACAAGGACAGGTTCTCTTATGTGATTGAATGCAATCCGGAGCTGGAGGAGCTTCCTGTACTCAAAATGTCGCTGCAGCCGGTCATCGAGAACTATGTGCTGCATGGCATGCGGACCGGGCAGTCGGATAATGAGATCCGCATCGGGATCACAGCGGAGCCGGAGAACATCCGGGCGTCCGTTACGGATAACGGCAAGGGAATCCCGGAGAAGCGCCTGGCGCAGCTCCGCGAGGCACTGGAGAAGCAAGGCGAGCTATCCGGGTCCGAGTCGTTCGGGCTGCGCAGCATTCATGAGCGGCTGAGACTGATGTACGGCCAGCCTTACGGGGTTGAGCTGGATAGTGAGGAAGGCTCGGGAACAAAGGTTACGATTACTTTTCCCTACCCGCTGAAGGAGGAGAACGCAGATGTATAAGGTGTTTATTGTGGATGATGAGCCGTTCATTCTGAGCGGCCTGCACGATATATTGGACTGGGAGCAGCTTGACCTCACGATTGTAGGGCAGGCGGAGAACGGGCAGGAGGCGCTGGAGCAGCTGCGGGAGAACCCCGCCGATATTCTGATTACCGACATCTCCATGCCGGTAATGACAGGCCTTGAGCTGATCCGCGCTGTCCGCGAATTCCGCCCGGACATGAAGGTGGTCGTGCTGAGCGGCTTCGATGAATTCATGTATGTGAAGGAAGGCCTGTCGCTCGGGATTGAGAACTATCTGCTGAAGCCGATTAATCTGGAGGAGTTCCAGCGGACGCTGGAGACGATTGTGGAGAAGCTGAATGTCACCAGGCTGGATGCGGAGTGGTGGGAATATACGAATTCAGTGCTGAAGGATAATGTGCTGCTGCGCTGGCTGCGGGGGCAGATTGATCCCAAGGAGCGCTCCGAGCGGCTGAATCTGGTTGGCCTGCCGCTTACCAGCCGTTATGTGCAGGTGGCCCTGCTTCAGGTGGAGCCGGCCACGGAGGCTTTCAGGCAAAGGGTGGCCGGTCTGACCGGTGCAGAGGCATCATTCTTCATGTTCTGGGATTCGGACAATGATCTGGTGCTGATACATAACTATGAAGAAGCCTCCGCCGGAGCGGCAGAGATGTCCGTCATGCTGGAGGAGATCACCGGCCTGTGCACCGGCGGGGAGCGGCTGCGGGTGGCCGTAGGCGAAAGAGTCGACGGCATTGACGCCGCGCCGTCAAGCTATGAGCAGGCGAAGCAGGCGCAGGAATTCCTGGAGATCCATCCGGAGCAGAGCATTATCTATTATGAGCAGCTCAAGGACCGGAAGGAGGATCTGCAGGCGGTGCTGCCGGAGGACTGGAGCGAATATGCCAAGCTCATTATGGCCAAGAACCTGGAAGGGCTGTCGGAGAAGCTGGAGCTCTATTTCTCAGCTCCGGGCATGGAAGGGTTAACCCCCGGACTGCTGGAGGAGATGTCGCTGGAATGGATTCTGTTCTTCCGGGTGCTGATCAAGGATATCCGCAGTGAAACCGAGCGCGAATGCATCACTGAAGGGCTGACGGCCATCCGCAGAGCGAATTCGCTGCCCGGATTGTCCGCTGCGCTCCGGCAGACGGCTGCCGGGATCATTGGGCTCTTGGACCGTGAGCTGAAGAGTCCGGTAGTGAACCAGGTGCTGAATTATATTGAGAAATCATACAGTGAGGACCTGTCCCTGAAGAAGCTGGGCTTCATGTTCAATATTCATCCGGTATATCTGGGTCAGCTGTTCCATAAGACGACCGGCGAATCCTTTGCGGAGTATATGAACCGTTACCGGATTGATAAGGCCAAGGAACAGCTCCGCTCGACGAACCTGAAGGTGCATGAAATCGCAAGGAATGTGGGATACTGGGAAATGGGTTACTTCTACAAGCAATTCAAGAAATATGTGGGCATTTCACCGACGGAATTCAAGGGGCTGCTGTGAGGCAGCCCTCTTGTGAATTACAGGAACAGAACATTACAGCCCTTGTAAAAGATCAACAACCTGCCTTTGCGGGTCAGCTTATTTTCTTTATTTCATACCTGAAAAACTATAGTTTCTCTTCTATTTGAAACTGCTTTCATCTTATAAAGTTAAAGTATAGCTTATGGGAACGAAAGCGGGGAATGCCCGGCAGACCAGGATTCCCGGACAGCTAATTAAAAGGGGGTACGGCAAATGAGTAAGAAAAAGAAACACTTCTCCTTGTTGTTGACAACGCTTTTAACCGTTTCACTGGCGCTTAGCGCATGTGGCGGGAACAGTAAGAACAATGCTGGAGGGGAAGCCGCTTCGGGCGGTAACAAAGCCTCGGAGGCTACCGAGAAGCCAGTGGAGCTGATCTGGTACACGATCGGGCCGCCGCAGAAGGATATGGACAAGGTGCTCGCGGAAGTCAATAAATACACACTTGAGAAAATTAACGCCACACTTGATATCAAAATGATCGACTTCGGTGATTACACGCAAAAGATGCAGGTTATGGCTGCTTCCGGTGAGCCGATGGATATCCTGTTCACCTCTTCCTGGGCCTTCGATTACGTGCAGAATGCCCGCAAAGGTGCGTTCCTGCAGCTCGATGACCTGCTGAAGAATCAGGGCAAGGGCATTGTGGACACGATTGATCCGGCCTTCCTGGAAGGCTCCAAGGTAGACGGCCACAACTATGCGATTCCGGCCAACAAAGAGCTTCCGGCGCAAGAGGTATTCCGCTTCAACAAAGAACTGCTCGACAAATACAAGCTGGATCTGACCAGCGTGAAGACGATGGCCGACCTTGAGCCGCTGCTCAAAACCATCAAGGAAAACGAGCCTGGAGTGACTCCTTACGCCATGGTTAAAGACTTCATGCCGGTGATGCCTTTTGACTATGTGATCGAGAAAATGCCGATGGCTGTCTATATGGACACCAAGGACTATAAAGTGGTCAACATCCTGGAAACTCCAGAGATCAAGGAAGCGCTGAGTACGGTCCGCAAATTCTATCAGGCGGGTTACATCTCCCCTGAAGTAGCGACTACAACCTCTGTAGATGACTTGTACAAAGCCGGCAAATGGTTCACCGACCGTGCGTCCACCCAGCCGATGGCCGACAATCTCTGGTCAGCAAGCTACGGATACCCAGTGGTGTCCACACCTGCCAGTCAGCCTTATATCTACAACTGGTCCGTAATGGGCTCCATGCAGGCGATCTCGGCTAACTCCGAGTATCCTGAGAAAGCGATGGAATTCCTGAACCTGCTGAATACCGATCCTAAGCTGCGCAACATGATTGACTCCGGGATCGAAGGCGTACACTACGAGAAGATCAGCGACAACATGATCAAGAACCTCCCGGATGCGAAGAACTACGATATGCCGACGTTCTCCCTGGGTAACATCATGATCAACTATCTGAATGAAGGCGACCCTGAGAACAAATGGGAAGAATTCAAGAAGTTCAATGATGCAGGTATCAATGCACCGCTGCTCGGCTTCAACTTCGATACGTCCAAGGTAACGAATGAAATCGCCGCTGTTCAGAACGTGAAGGAAGAATTCTGGGCACCGCTGATGACCGGATCTGTAGACCCTGAAGAGTATCTGACTAAGGCTAACGAGAAATTGAAGGCTGCCGGTCTGGATAAAATCATTGCCGAAGCTCAAACACAGATTGACGCCTGGAAAGCAGCGAATAACAAGTAGCATTCTATTCAAGATCGGGCGGGTGATTAGACTTGGCCCGATCTTTTTGTAAATATAAGAACTTATCTGTTCCACAAGATAACTTGTTCTTAAATTTCTCGCTGAAACGATACCGTCCTTTTGAAGGACGGCTTACCCGTTTCCGCTTGATCAACGGAAGAATTTTCCGGCATAGGAGGAACTGGGAGTATGGGTAAAATAGGAAAGTCCGCCAAGGATATATTAAGAAACAAAGTGCTGCTGTTTATGGTTCTGCCGGGCACACTGTGGTTTTTGTTCTTCTCTTACCTGCCGATGGCGGGTACAGTTATAGCTTTTAAGGAGTACCGCTTCAGCCGGGATGGCTTCTGGGCCAGCATCATCAACAGCAAGTGGGTTGGCTGGGATAACTTCAAGTTTCTGTTCAGCACCAATGATGCCTATCTGATCACACGCAATACTCTTTTGTATAACATAG
The DNA here is from genome assembly GCF_022234545.1 of Paenibacillus piscarius. Taxonomy (GTDB): domain Bacteria; phylum Bacillota; class Bacilli; order Paenibacillales; family Paenibacillaceae; genus Paenibacillus_AQ; species Paenibacillus_AQ piscarius. Next base: position 413,282 of record NZ_JAIEUI010000002.1, on the reverse strand, counting down.
CCTTCATTGTCCTGGGCCTGATTCTGTCAGTGCTGATGGCGGTGGTGCTGTCCGAGATTGCCAACAAGAAGCTGGCCAAATTCTATCAGACCGGAATGTTCCTGCCGTACTTTCTGTCCTGGGTTGTTGTGGGATACTTCGCGTTCAGCTTCCTGAGCTCGGAGCGGGGGCTGCTTAACGCCATGTTCGGCAGCAATATTTCCTGGTACTCGGAATCGAAATACTGGCCGTTCATTATTATATTCGTGTTCCTATGGAAGGCCGTCGGCTATAACAGCGTGGTCTATCTCGCCGCAATTATGGGTATAGACAAGTCGCTCTACGAAGCGGCGATGATTGACGGAGCCAGCAAGCTCCAGCAGATCCGCAGCATTACGCTGCCGATGCTGAAGCCGATCATTATCATTATGACCTTGCTTGCGATCGGTAAGATTTTCTATGCCGACTTCGGGCTGTTCTATCAGGTGCCGAGAGATTCGGGGACGCTCTATAGCGTGACCAATGTCATCGATACTTATGTATACCGCGGACTCAAGACTACCGGCGAGATCGGAATGAGTACAGCGGCGGGCTTGTATCAATCGGTGGTCGGATTCATCCTGGTTCTTACCTCGAACTACATCGTGCGCAAATTCGATAAGGACAGTGCGTTATTCTAGGGAAAAAGAAGGAAAGTGAGGTCATCCAAATGTCTGCTAATGCTGTGAAATCACGCGATTTCCACCGGCTGTCGACGGTGTGGAATGTTATTTTCAATATTATCGCCGGGGGCTTTGCCATCCTGTGTATCTTCCCGTTCCTGTTCGTTGTACTGATCTCGTTCACGGACGAAGGGGCGCTGGCGCGGGACGGCTATCAATTAATTCCGGCGAAATGGAGTCTGGAAGCCTATAAATATGTCTTTGGCTCGGGGGATACGCTGCTCCGTTCGTACGGGGTGACGATTGCGGTAACGGTCATCGGTACGATTGTCAGCCTGATGATCATTTCCCTGTACGCCTATGCCATTTCACGTAAAAGCTTCAAATACCGCAATTTCTTCTCCTTCTTCGCCTTCTTCACCATGCTGTTTAACGGCGGTCTGGTTCCGACTTACATTGTAGTCACTCAGATGCTGGGCCTGAAGGACAGTATTTGGGCGCTGGTGCTGCCGCTGGCGGTGAATGCTTTTTACATTATGATACTGCGGACCTTCTATATCACCAGTGTGCCGGATGCGCTGATTGAATCGGCCAAAATCGACGGCGCCGGCGAGTTCCGTACCTTCCTGAAAATCGTGCTGCCGCTGTCCCTGCCGGGTCTCGCTACAATCGGGCTGTTCAGCACCCTGGGCTACTGGAATGACTGGTTCAACGCCCTGCTCTATATCGATAACCCGAACCTGGTGCCGCTGCAATCGATGCTGATGCGGATCGAGACCAGTATGCAGTTCATTCTGCAGAATTCGCAGAACAGCTCGCTCAGCCTGGAAGCGCTCCGCTCCATGCCGCAGGATACCTCGCGTATGGCGATGGTGGTGCTGGCGACCGGGCCCATTATTTTCGCGTATCCGTTCTTCCAGCGTTATTTCATTCAGGGTCTTACGGTTGGGGCGGTTAAGGAGTAGGGTTCTATATAAATTTAAAAGATATTAATGAAAAGTAAGAAGGAGCGGAGGGGAAATTTGGAACTGTAGGAGCGGTAGCGTTCGCCTTTGTCACCGGATTTCCACCGCGAACAGCGGTTTAAATCAAGAAATCTGGGGACAACAGCGACCGAAAGTCCAAATGTTCACCGCAGTGACGACCAAACTTTGAATCGAAATCTTAAATGTATTTTATAGAGAACAAAGGGAGAGAGGGTGGGGCCAGGATGTTATATAGAGACCGTACACAGCCCGTCAAAGAGCGGACGAAGCATCTGCTCGGGCTGATGACGCAGGAAGAGAAGGTCGGCCAGCTGGTGCAGCTGTTCGGATGGCAGACCTATAATCATACAGATGGAACCATTGAATTGACAGAAGACTTCAAACGCCAGATCCGCGAAGGCGGTGTCGGCGCATTATACGGAACCCTGCGGGCCGATCCCTGGACAGGAGTTACGCTGGAGAGCGGGCTGGATGCACGGGCTGGAGCAGAGGCTGTAAATTCGATCCAGCGTTATGCGCTGGAGCATTCCAGACTGGGCATTCCGCTCCTCATCGGTGAGGAATGCTCGCATGGGCATATGGCCATCGGGGCCACAGTATTCCCGGTTCCGCTCCTGATCGGCAGCACCTGGAATGTTGATCTTTACCGGGAGATGTCCCGGGCGGTAGCGCGGGAGACCCGTGCTCAAGGCGGAGCCGTGACTTACTCTCCTGTGCTGGATGTGGTGCGTGATCCGCGCTGGGGCCGGACCGAGGAATGCTTCGGTGAAGATCCGTACTTAATCGGCGAATATGCCGTAGCCTCAGTAGAAGGACTGCAGGGCGACCAGCTTGACAGCAGCTCCAGTGTGGGCGCAACTCTCAAGCACTTCGTGGCTTATGGCAGCTCGGAGGGCGGCAGGAATGCCGGTCCGGCGCATATCGGCAAGCGGGAGCTGCTGGAAGTCGACATGTACCCGTTCCGCAAAGCGGTGGAAGCCGGGGCGGTGTCCATCATGCCGGCCTATAACGAGATTGACGGTGTGCCTTGTACGACGAACCGGGAGCTGCTGGAAGAGATTCTGCGCGGTGAATGGGGCTTCGAAGGCATGGTCATTACCGACTGCGGTGCGATCGATATGCTGGCCTCAGGCCATGATACGGCGGCTGGCGGCGAGGATGCAGCGGTGCAGGCGCTCTCGGCCGGGATTGATATGGAGATGTCCGGCGTCATGTTTGGCGGGTATCTGCTTACGGCGCTGCGCTCCGGGCGGCTCGATGAGCAGCTGGTGGATCAGGCGGCGGCGCGTGTGCTGGAGCTGAAGTTCCGGCTGGGCCTGTTTGAACAGCCGTATGCCGATCCTGATATGGCAGAGCAGGTGATCGGCAGCGCGGAGCATGCGGAGCTGGCACGCAGCGTGGCAGCAGAGGGGATTGTGCTGCTGAAGAATAACGGCATTCTTCCGCTCGCTAAGGACAAGGGCAGGATTGCGGTCATCGGACCGAACGCGGATATCGGCTACAATCAGCTCGGCGATTACACCTCGCCGCAGCCGCGTGACCGGGTGACTACCGTGCTGGCCGGAATCCGGGCCAAGCTTGCCGCTGAGCCGGAGCGGGTTAGCTATGCGCCGGGCTGCCGGATCAAAGACAGCTCCACCGAAGGCTTCGAGCTGGCGCGCAAGGTAGCAGGCGAAGCGGATATCGTTGTGCTGGCCCTGGGCGGGTCGAGTGCCCGGGACTTCGGCGAAGGCAGTATCGATCTGCGGACCGGAGCCTCCAAGGTAACGGAAAATGCGCTTAGCGATATGGACTGCGGTGAAGGCATCGACCGCATGTCGCTGCATCTGTCCGGCGTTCAGCTGGAGCTGTTCAAGGAGCTGAAGGCGCTGGGCAAACCGGTAGTCGTTGTGTATATCAACGGACGTCCCATTGCTGAGCCTTGGATCGATGAGCAGGCGGATGCTATTCTGGAAGCCTGGTATCCGGGGCAGGAGGGCGGCCACGCCGTTGCCGACATCCTGTTCGGCGATGTCAATCCGTCCGGCCGGTTGACCCTGTCACTCCCGGAGGATGTCGGACAATTGCCAGTGTACTATTTAGGCAAACGCTCCCGGGGTGCACGTTATCTGGAAGGTACCTCGCAGCCGCGTTATCCGTTTGGCTTCGGACTCAGCTACACCGAGTTCAGCTATAGCGGACTCCAGGTCCAGCCTGCGGTGATCCGGGCGGGCGGAACAGCTGAGGTTACAGTGGAGGTAGAGAATACGGGCTCCCGCAGCGGTGCGGAGGTCGTGCAATTATATATTTCTGACCTGGTTAGTAAGGTGACAAGACCGGCTAAGGAGCTTAAAGGATTCCGCAAGATCGTGCTGGAGCCGGGAGAGAAGCAGAAGGTGAGCTTCACGCTGAGTGCAGAGCATCTGAGCTACATCGGGCCAGACTATACAGCAGTGGTCGAACCGGGAAGCTTCCGCATCGGTGTCGGCAGGAATGTGAACGACACGCTGAATATAGATCTTACGGTCATGGAGGACTAGAGATGGAGCAGATAAACATCGAACGGATTAACCGGTTCATCCGTGAATGCTCACAGCAGCAATGGCTGGAATACCGGGTGCTTGATGACTGGAAGGTCTTCTCCACTGTCTACCGGCAGCCGGGCCATTATGACGAATCGCAGCCCTACCCGGGCAGTGAATCGTTCGGATTGTTTCCAAGCGTACAAGGGACCACTTATTACTTCCGCACGACCCTGGATATTCCGGCGGACTGGAGTGATCAGGATACCGGGCTGATCTTCCAATCCGGCGGCGAAGGGCTGCTGCGGGTGAACGGAGCCTCACGGCAGGGGCTGGACCGCAATCATACCTATGCTTCCCTGAACCCGGAGACCGGCGGCAGACACCCGGAGATTGAGATTGAGCTGTATGATCCGATCCCTGAGCCGGATGATCCGCTGAATAAGCAGGCGGTCATTCAGCCGCCGGTCCGGTCCATCACCGCCGCACTGGTCAGAGTGAACCTGCCGGTGCAGTCGCTGATGTATACGGTGACCGTGATCCGGGATTCGATGCTTCTGTTGCCGGAGCAGGATTTCCGGCGCGTCCGTATGCTGGAGGCACTGCATCAGGCGATGGATGCTTATGTGAATTTGGGGCCTGACGTTTCGCAGGCTGGCAAGGAGATAGAGACGATTGAGCAGGCGCTGGCCGCGAAGGTGAAGGCCATCGGCGGCAACAGCGAGGGCTTCATTCATATGATCGGGCAGTCGCATATCGATATCGCCTGGTTATGGCCTACCCGGGAGACGGTGCGCAAGACCAGCCGGACCTTCTCGACGGTACATGCCCTGATGGAGGAGTACCCGGAATACCGCTATGCCCAGAGCCAGCCGCAGCTGTTCGCGTATCTGAAGGACAATGATCCTGAGCTGTACATGAAGGTGAAGGCACGGATTCAGGAAGGCCGCTGGGAGCTGGTCGGCGGCATGTGGGTCGAGCCGGATCTGAATATTCCGAGCGGAGAGTCCCTGATGCGGCAGATGCTATATGGTCAGCGGTTCTACCAGGAGGAGTTCGGCCAGCAGTCCGAAATTGAATGGCTGCCGGACACCTTCGGCTATTGCGCCTCCCTGCCGCAGATTCTGAAGCACGGCAAGGTCCGTTACTTCATGACTACGAAGCTTGGCTGGAATGACACGAACGTGTTCCCGTATGATCTGTTCCACTGGGTCGGCATTGACGGGACAGCGCTATTATCTTACATGAATCATGGCGTGAATGAGAGTACACTGCCGAAGGATGTCCACGAGCACTGGCAGTCCTACCGCCAAAAAGCCGTTCACAGCGAGCAAATGCTGCTCTACGGACACGGCGACGGCGGCGGCGGAGTGACCCGGGAGATGCTGGAATACCTGTCGCGCTCGGAGCTGATGGTAGGCCAGCCGGCCTCCGGCTACAGCACGGCGGCGGATTTCTTCGCCGGCATCGAGCAGGCAGCACCGGAGCTGCCGGTCTGGCAGGGCGATCTGTACCTGGAGCTGCACCGGGGAACCTATACGACCCATGCACGGAACAAACGCAATAACCGCAAGGCCGAGATTCTGTACCGGGAAGCGGAGCTGTGGCAGACGCTGGCCGGACACCGGCTGTCACCGCAGCGGCGGGAAGAGGTAGGGCAGGCTCTGCATGAAGGCTGGAAGCTGATTCTGCTGAACCAGTTCCATGATATTATCCCCGGCTCGTCAATTCCCGAGGTCTATGAGACCTCGGATAAGGAATACAAGAACATCTTCGTCCTCGGAGAAAGCAGCCTGAAGTCTGTCATGGAGGCCACCGTAGCGGATATTGATACCCGTGGCGAGGGACAGCCTTATGTCATCCTGAACGGTCTGGGCTGGACCCGGGATGTGGTAGCCGAGCTTGAGGTTGCCTCTGAAGTGGAACCAACTACTGCCGCCGTCTATGACCGGAACGGAACACGGCTTCCGGCAGAGCTGGCTACAGCAGGGAAGCAAGCGGTGCTGCGTGTCCGGGTGCCGGACGTTCCGGCATTCGGTTATGCCACCGTATGGCTGCGGGAAGAGGCGCAGGGTGCGGACGCAGCGGATGCAGGCAACCACTCCATCTCTGCGGTGAACTCCGCAGCGTTCGATGATCGCTGGGAGACCGGCTATTACCGGCTCCTATTCAACGAATTAGGCGAGATCATCAGCCTGTATGACAAGGAAGCCGGGCGCGAGATTGTGAAGTCCGGGGAGGCCCTGAACCGGCTGCATTTCTTCCATGACCGGCCGATTCTATGGGACGCCTGGGACATCGACAGCCGATATGAGGAGCAGCCTGCCGGAGCAGCGGTATTGCTGGAGAAGCGGCTGCTGTCCACAGGTCCGGTCTGCGACATATTGTTCTTCCGCTGGAGCCTCGGAGAGTCGGAAATCGAGCAGGAGCTGATCCTGTACCACGCGGATAAGCGGATCGACTTCAAGACGAAGGTACAGTGGAAGGAAGCCCATAAGCTGCTGAAGGTTGGCTTCCCGGTGGATGTAGTCACCAGCAAGGCCACGTATGAGATTCCGTTCGGCGCACTGGAGCGGACCACGCACCGCAACACCAGCTGGGAGCAGGCGCAATACGAAGTCTGCGGGCACCGCTATGCTGATGTGTCGGAGCATGATTACGGCGTCAGCCTGCTGAACGACTGCAAATACGGCTATGACACGCAGGGTAGCACCATCCGTCTGTCGCTGCTGCGCGCCCCGCGCTGGCCGGATCATTCGGCGGACCAGGGAGAGCATGAATTTACCTATTCGCTCTACCCGCATACCGGGGATTGGCGTTCGGCGCATACCCAGCGCAAGGCCGCTGAGCTGAATCATGCTTCCTATGCGGTAGCCTGCGAGGCAAGTGCAGGGCAGCATCCGTCCACCGGCTCCTTCCTTCCCTATGAAGGGAAGCAGGTGGTGCTCGATACCGTCAAGCTGGCCGAAGATGGACGAGGCAGCATCCTGCGGCTGTATGAATCCGCTGGAGGACGCGAGACCGTGCGGATCCACTGGCCGCTGCCGCACTCGGCTATCTACCTGTCCAATGCGCTGGAGGAAGAGACCGAGTTGCTGCCGAATGAAGGCGGCGTGCTGACGCTAGACTTCCATCCGTTCGAGATTAAGACGATTAAGATTATGAATTCTAATTTAAGCTGAATATACAAATAACAAAAAGCAAAAGGAACGGAGGGGAATTTTGGAACTGTAGGAGCGATAGCGTCCGCCTGAAAGCTTTCCGCAGGAAAGCTCGCATCGTAAGCATTAGCTAGTCACCGGATTTCATCCGCGAACAGCGGTTTAAATCAAGAAATCTGGGGACAACAGCGGCCGAAAGTCCAAACATTCACCGCAGTGACGATAAGCTTTTAGTTAATATCCTAAGTCCAGCTATACCAATAGATTAAGCGATAAGGAGACTACTACCTTGGAACAATTCAGACTTCCCCGCATCGAGATGCCGGAGCTTGCGCTGCCGTCATCCATTCAGGCCGTGCTGGCCGACGCCGAAGCGAAGCTGGCCCACCGGCCCAAGCTGCAGCGGCTGTTCCGCAACTGCTTCCCGAATACATTGGAGACGACCACCAAGCTGCTTGATGACGGAACTACCTTTGTCATTACGGGTGACATCCCGGCCTGCTGGCTGCGCGATTCGGTGGAGCAGGTTATTCATTATGTGCCTTTTGCCGCAGAAGATGCTGACCTCCAGCGGATTATCGGCGGGCTGATCAAGCGACATACCGAGTATGTGCTGATCGATCCTTACGCCAACGCCTTCAATGAATCGGCCAATGACTGGCACTGGAATGCCGCCGATGTGACCGAGATGTCGCCCTGGGTGTGGGAGCGCAAATTCGAGATCGACTCGCTGTGCTTCGTGATCCGGCTGGCCCATGCTTACTGGGAAGAGACGAAGCAGACCGATTTCTTCACCGCCGATTTCAAAAAAATGCTCCGCGTCATCACCGACCTGTTCAAGCGCGAGCAGCATCATGCCGAACAGTCACCGTACCGCTTCACCCGGAACAACGGGATTATCGAGGATTCCATCCGTAACGGCGGTCTGGGGATGCCTGTGAATTACACCGGCATGATCTGGTCCGGCTTCCGTTCCAGTGACGATGCCTGCGATTTCCACTACAACATTCCGGGGAATATGTTCGCTGTAGTGGCGCTGCGGCAGATGCAGGATTTTGCCGAGTGGGTCTTCCGGGATCTGGATTTCCTGGCTGAGCTGAAGGAGCTGGAGCAGGAGGTCGATCACGGCATTAAGCTGTACGGCATCTACCGCCACCCGGAATTCGGGCCGATCTACGCCTACGAGACAGACGGTTACGGCAATTACAGCCTGATGGATGACGCCGGAACGCCTGGCCTGATGTCCATTCCGTACCTGGGTTATCTGAACAACGACGATCCGGTCTATCAGAATACGAGACGCTTCGCGCTGAGCAAGGAGAATCCGTTCTACTTCGAGGGCAAGGCCGCCAAGGGAATCGGCAGTCCGCACACCCCTCCGGGCTATATCTGGCATATGGCCTTGTCGATGCAGGGCATTACGGCAGACAGCAAGGAAGAGCGGCTGGCGGTCATCGCCATGCTGGAAGCCACCGATGCCGATACCGGCTATATGCATGAAGGCTTCCACGCCGACGATCCGTCCGTGTTCACCCGCAAGTGGTTCGCCTGGTCGAACAGCTTGTTCTCGCAGCTTATTTTGCGGGCGCTGAAGGAAGGCATTCTCTAAATATTGAAGTCCAAAACTTCTCTGGAGTCACGGCTAATCCATAACAAAAAAATCATAAGTTCAATATAAATATTTTTCACAGATAAAGGAGACCTGATCATGAGTACAATTATTGGAGAAGCACTACCGAACATCCCTTGGCAGGAGAAGCCTGAGGGCACGAATTCCCCGGTATGGAGATATTCCGCCAACCCGATCATTCCGCGCAACGCCATTCCGAACTCGAACAGTGTGTTCAACTCGGCGGTCATTCCGTTTGAAGGCGGGTTCGCGGGTGTGTTCCGCTGTGATTCGCGGTCGGTCAGCATGGATATCTTCGCGGGCTTCAGTGAAGACGGTGTGAACTGGAAAATCAACCACGAGCCTATCGTATTCGAGGGCGATGAAGAGATCACCAAGCGCGAGTACCGCTATGATCCGCGTGTCTGCAAGATTGATGACCGGTATTATGTGTCCTGGTGCAACGGGTACCACGGTCCAACGATTGGTCTGGCGTACACATTCGATTTCAAAACCTTCCACCAGCTGGAGAATGCCTTCCTGCCGTACAACCGTAACGGGGTGCTGCTTCCGCGCAAGATTGGCGGCAATTATGCGATGCTCAGCCGTCCGAGTGATACGGGGCATACGCCGTTTGGCGATATTTTTTACAGTGAGAGTCCTGATCTGACCTTCTGGGGCAAGCACCGCTATGTGATGGGTACGGTTGACGGTGACGCTTCTGCTTGGCAGTCGAAGAAGATTGGTCCCGGACCGATTCCGATTGAAACGGACAAGGGCTGGCTGCTGATCTACCATGGCGTTATCAACACCTGTAACGGGTTCGTCTACCGCATGGGGGTTGCGCTGCTGGATCTGGATCAGCCTTGGAAGGTAAAAGCCCGCTCGCGCAACTATATCCTCGGCCCGGAAGAGCTATATGAATGTGTGGGCGATGTGCCGAACGTGACGTTCCCTTGCGCGGCATTGACCGATGCGGCTACCGGACGGATTGCCATCTACTACGGCTGTGCAGATACGGTGACGGGACTGGCCTTCACGACTGTGGATGAGCTGATCAGCTATATGGATGAATATCCGCTGGAGATTGAGGGGTAACCGGTTATGACCAAACAACAGACGGCACATATTATCTCGCATACGCACTGGGACCGGGAGTGGTATCTGCCTTATGAGCGCCATCACATCCGGCTGATTCAGCTCGTGGATACTTTGCTGGACACTTTGGAGCAGAACCCGGATTTTCGCAGCTTTTTCTTCGACGGGCAGACGATTATCATCGAGGATTATCTGCAGGTCCGTCCAGAGAACCGGGAGCGGCTCACGCGGCATATTCGGGAGGGCCGGATCTATATCGGTCCTTGGTACATTCTGCAGGATGCGTTCCTCACCAGCCCGGAAGCCAACGTGCGGAACCTGCAGCTGGGACATCAGGATGCGGCAGTCTATGGGGAAGTGTCCAAAATAGGCTATTTCCCGGACACCTTCGGCCTGACCGGACAGATTCCGCAGCTTATGCAGCAGGCGGGCATCACCAACGCCTTCTTCGGGCGCGGAGTGAAGCCGACAGGCTTCAACAATATGGTCTCGGATGACGGCTATGAATCCTCGTTCTCGGAGCTGGTGTGGGAAGGGCCGGATGGCTCACAGGTGCTGGGCATCCTGTTCGCCAACTGGTATTCCAACGGGAATGAGGTTCCGGCTGAGCTTGAGGAGGCCAGCCGCTTCTGGGAGCGCAAGCTGGGCGATGCCCGGCAGTATGCGGCGACCGACCAACTGCTGTTCATGAACGGCTGCGACCATCAGCCGCTGCAGACCGACCTCCCGGAGGCGATCCGCACGGCGGAGAAGCTGCACCCGGAAGTCTCCTTCGTTCACTCGAACTTCCCGGACTATATCAAGGCAGTGGAAGCTTCGCTGGCTGGCCGCAGCCTGTCCACGGTGAAGGGGGAGCTGCGCAGCCAGCGCACGGACGGCTGGGGGACGCTGGTTAATACCGCTTCCGCCCGCGTCTACCTGAAGCAGCTCAACCAGCGCGGCCAGGCCATACTGGAAAAGGTGGCCGAACCGCTGGCCGTTATTGCTAAGCTGCACGGCGGGGAGTATCCGCAGCATCTGCTGGATTATGCGTGGAAGACGCTGCTGCAGAACCATCCGCATGATTCCATCTGCGGCTGCAGCGTGGATGAGGTGCACCGCGAGATGGTCACCCGCTTCCACAAAAGCTATCACACCGCCGAGGGCATCGTAGCGGATAGTATGCAGGCGATCACCGCAGCGGTCGACACCTCCGGCTTCGCCGCTTACAGTGAAGAAGCCCTTCCGCTAGTGGTAACCAATACCAGCGGCTGGAGCCGCACAGGTACGGTAACCGTTGAGCTGGACGCAGCCCGCCAATATCTGCGCGATGGGCTGCCTCTCGAAGAGAATGCCCGGCTGATGAAAGCCGTAGAATTGGCCGGACGGGTCCTGGTCGATGAACAAGGCCAGCAGGTTCCTTGTACGGTAGAGGATCTTGGCCTGTCCTTCGGCTATGATCTGCCGGATGACCGGTTCCGCCAGCCGTATAGCTGCAGCAAGGTGCGGCTGACTTTTGAAGCGGCGGATGTTCCGGCGCTTGGGCTGCGCACCTATGCTTGGGTCCGCCCTGTTGGGGCGGCTGCCGAAAGCACTCCGGCGATGAATTTGCAAGCGGAGGCTTCGCTGGTTCAAGCCGGACGCGTGCTGGAGAACGATACGCTGCGGGTCGAGGTTATGGCTGACGGCTCCTTCACGCTGGAGCATAAGCCTAGCGGCAAGATCTACCGTGACCTTGGTGTCTACGAGAATACCGGTGACATCGGGAATGAATATATGTACAGAGCGCCTGCGGGTGAAGTGCCGCTGACGACTCTCGGCCTTAACGCGGATATCGCTGTTATTGAAGATACGCCATACCGGGCTTCCATCGAAATCAGCCATTCCTGGGAGATTCCGGCTTCGGCCGATGCCCTGCTGGAAGAAGAGCAGCGGGCGCTGGTCTATTACCCGGAACGGCAGGCTAAGCGTAGTGCCGCTACTGTAACCCTTAAGCTGCGGACCGTCTTAAGACTGGAACGCAGCGGCAAAGGCCTGGAAGTGAAGAGCTATATTAATAATATGGCTAAGGACCACCGTCTGCGGATGCTTTTCCCTGCGGATCTGGCCGCAGCTTCCCATCGCGTAGATTCGATGTTCGAGCTGGCGGAACGTCCAAATGAGCCGGCGCCGGAATGGCAGAACCCGAGCAATGCGCAGCATCAGCAGTGCTTCGTGGATGTTACCGGGGAGAATGCAGGTCTCACGGTTGCGAACCTCGGATTACACGAATATGAGATTCTGCGGGATGGCCGCAATACCATTGCCGTTACGCTGCTCCGCAGTGTCGGCGAGATGGGCGACTGGGGCTGGTTCCCTACGCCGGAAGCCCAGTGCCTGGGGGAACAGACCGCAGACATGCTGCTCCTGCCGCATAGCGGGGATGCCGTAACCTCCGGTGCCGCTGCCGCTGCATACCAGTTCCAGATTCCATGGACCTGCGCGCAGGCAGAGGTTCATGCGGGGACGATTCCCGCCGTATATTCGGTTGTTCGCTGGAATGGCGAGACTGCTGCGTTCTCCTCTATGAAGCTTAACAAAGAGCGCGGCGATGTGCTGCTCCGCTGGTTCAACCTGACGGGCCAATCCGGTATACTGGATCTGGAAGCCGCGCTGCCGGTTGCTGCCTTCTATACTTCGAATGTGCTGGAAGTAGAAGGTGAAGAGCTTCCGTCTGAAGGAGCCGCTTCCCTTAAGCTTCAGCTTGGCGGACATCAGATTACAACGGTCGGCATCCGGCTGAACTAATCCTGGAGTAGGTGGGAGGAGTATGAACATGAGTATGGATGAGCCATTAGATCATAACGTCTCCAATAACGGCCCGCTTACCTGTGTACAGCAGCAGATTGCGGCGGTATCCGGGGGACAATGGCGCTTGTCTGCCGGGTTCAAAGCGCGGATTGTGGACAATGCGAGATCGGATAATAACAGTGTTCTGAACGAAACAGTCTTTATGGTTCTGGGTCAATTCTCAGGCATTCTGACCCCCGCTGACCACATCATTACTCTTGTTCACGGGGGCGTGGAACCGCCTGCTTCAGGCGACATCGTCATTGAGCTGACGGATTATGAAGCTACTGGAGAACTGGACAGCCAGGAAGCTTACGTCATTGACATCGGGACGTATGCGAAGATCACCGCCTCAAGTGAACGTGCCGTGATGTATGCTCTGTGGACATTGCTCCAGCGGCTGGCCGATGACGGCTCCGTATCTTGCGGCACCATCACCGATTATCCTGTCATGCCGGAGCGGGCGCTGCATATCGACATCGGCCGCAAATTCTACAGCGAAGACTGGCTCCTGGAGCGGATCAGAGAGATGTCCCGGCTGCGGCTGAATACGCTGCAGCTGCATTTCTCGGAGAATGAGGGCTTCCGGCTGATGAGCGAGAGCCATCCTGAGGTGGTGTCGGAGCAGGCTTTAAGCAAGCAGGAGATGAAGGCGATTATCTATGCCGCCCGGCGGTATCATATCGACATTATCCCTTCGTTGGATTCACCGGGGCATCTGGGCCAGGCCCTCCGGACGCATCCAGAGTGGCTGCTCAAGGATGCAGCGGGCAACCCGGCCCCGGGTGCGCTGGATATTACGAATCCGGCGGCCCGCCGGTTCGTGCTGGAGCTGATCGACGAATATGCCGAGTTATTTGCCGGCAGCCGCTATTTTCATATCGGCGGGGATGAATTCATCAACTTCGCGGAATTCGATAAGTATCCGCAGCTCGCGGAGTATGCTCAGAATGTGCTGAACATCAGCGGCGGCACGGGTGTGGACACGTATATTGATTACCTGAATGAGGTCGCTGAGCATCTGGAGTCGAAGGGCTGGACGGTCCGTGCCTGGAATGATGGCCTGTACCGTGCAGATCAGACCCAGCGTGTCGCGCCTAAGCCATCCATACAAATTACGTATTGGACGAAGTGGCACCCGATGATGGCCCCGGTGGAGGACATTCTTGCCAAGGGTCATCAGGTGATCAACTACAACGATGGCTACTTGTATTATGTGCTGGGCGAGCACGCAGGCTACAAGTATCCGACAAGCGATAAGATCCGCGCCTCCTGGCATCCCGGCCTGTTCCCGAACCGCACCGGCGAAGCCAAGCAGGAATACGCGGGAACCTATCCGCACGAACTCATCGGCACCACCTTCTCCATCTGGAGCGACAAGCCGGAAGCGCAGAGCGAAGCGGAAGTGGCCGCTGGCCTCCGCGGCCCGCTTCGGGCGATGGCGGAGTTAGCTTGGCTGGGGAAGCAGGATGCGGCGGAGTAGATGGCTGTATAGACAGCAGAGTAAACAAATCGTATATTCTTTATGATTGCAGCAACGGATACCGTCCGCTTTGAGGGAGGTCCGTTGCTGTTTTTTGTGTGAATGCGGAAAATCGAACATATTGGGCGTGACGGAGGTGCGAGGGCCGGATGTAATCGAAAAACCGACTACATTTAGTGTGACTGAGGCGCTTGGACCAAATGTAATTGAAAAATCGACCATATTGGGCCTGACGGAGGCTTGTGGCCCAAATATAGTCGAAAAACCGACCACATTGGGCGTGGCGGGGGCGTGTGGTCCCAATGTTGTCGAAAAACCGACCCTATCATTAATGCCTAAATATCTTAAATTCACTTTATATACATTTATGGTAATATAATAGGCAAAAAAGACAGGCGGTGCAGGTGTGCAGAAGATCAAAGTCTATCATTACGACGCATTCAGCAGCATTCCAAACAAAGGGAACCCCGCAGGGGTTGTCCTGGACGGCGAGGGTCTCACGGAGCAGCAGATGCAGGAGATCACAGCGAAGGTGGGCTTCAATGAGACGGCGTTTCCGTTAAAATCCAACCAGGCGGATCTCAGAATCCGCTATTTTACGCCGGGGCATGAGATTAATCTCTGCGGCCACGGGACCATGGCGTTGTTGTATGCCTTGAAGACCAAGGGGATGCTAGGGGACAAGAAAGAGCTGACCATCGAGACCAAGGCAGGCGTCTTGCCCATCCGCATCACAGAAGACCACGGCGGGCTCTATATGACGATGAGGCAGGCCAGCCCGCAGTTTCAGCCTTTTAACGGATCACTTGAGGACCTGGCCCGTTCGATTGGACTCGAACCCGGTGATATAGACGGGACGCTCCCCGTGTTGTACGGCAGCACTGGAACGTGGACCTTACTGGTCCCGATAACCAGCCTTGACGCCTTCAACCGGATGGTGCCGGACAACAAGCGGTTCCCTGAGGTGCTGAAGGAGATGCCCCGCTCGTCGATTCACCCGTTCTGCCTGGAGACGTATGATCCTGAGGCGCATATGCACGCCCGCCATTTCTCCTCCCCCTTCTCAGGGACCATCGAGGACCCGGTGACTGGCACCGCCTCTGGAGTGATGGGAGCCTACTATTCCAGGTACATCAGCAGACAGACCGCTGCGACAGAGCTTGTAATCGAGCAGGGCCTGGAGATCGGCAGGGACGGCAGAGTCAGGGTGTCCGTGTCGGACAACGGCAATACTATAGAAGTGACGGGCAACGCAGTGTATGCGAATGAATTTGATGTGATGCTGTGATCGCCCTCATTCCTGTGATTTGTCAGCTCTCCCCCTTGCCATAATGTAATCCCGCCTGATAGGCCTGTTCCAGCAATGCCTCACGATGTCCGGGAGCGGAACTCGCAGTCTCGTAGAGGAATTCAACCTTGGAGTCTGTGATTCCGCAATAATCGGCAATCCCCACGTTAAGCAGACGGGCGATAGCTTCATCATAGCTGCGCTTTTTCATCTGCGCCTCGGTTACGCCTGCCAGCGCCAGCCATAGCGCACGATAACCCTGCAGATTATTTGTGCCGTAGGCAACCCTGTTGTTCACCACCCGGTCGATATATCCCTTCAGCATAGCGGGCAGATGCCACCACCACAACGGAAACACAAATGCCAGACCGTCATGCTGCCGCATCCGCTCCATTTCCCGCTCTAATTCAGAAGAATAGGGCTGTTCCTCTTCACCTGCGGTCATATGGAGTTCCTCCATTCCTTGCAGAATAGGGTCAAACCCGATCCCATGCAAATCCAATATCTCATATTCATGGCCGGCCTGGCTCAATCCCTCAGCGAAACGGCGGGCAGCCTGGAAGGTCAGGGAATCCTGTCTCGGATGCGATAAGACGATTAATATACTCATGTTAGTGTCTTCACTACCTTTCTTGTTAAGCAGGTTTGTAGCCTTGTTGCTTGGCTGATGCTATTATATACAGGAATCATGCTTACCCGGAAGTACGCACCTTGATGTACTATAGGAAGATATTCGTACCTTAGGAACCTTGAGGTTCCCTACATAATGGAGGCAGACGCAATGACCGAGCAGCGTGAAGATCACGTTCCGAAGAAATACAAAGTTGGCGTTGAGGCGGCGCTGGAAGTGATGGGCGGCAAGTGGAAGCCGTTAATTATCTACCATCTCATGACCGGACAGAAGCGCACCTCCGAGCTGCTGCGGCTCATTCCCGGCATCACCCAGAAGGTGCTGACCGCCCAGTTAAGAGGCCTGGAGAGCGATGAGATTATCTCGCGGAGGATCTACCAGGAGATTCCGCCCAGAGTGGAGTATGAGCTGACGGCCTACGGCTGGGGGCTGAAGCCCGCGCTAGACCTGTTATGCTACTGGGGAGAGGAGCACCTGGACAGGATTCATGGCGACAGGTCCAAGGTGCTGGAGGATTTTTAGGCAGCAGAGATAGAGACAGATGAGAGGGGTTCAGGCATGGAATTTGCAAATATAACGTCATTTATCACGGTGATCAATATCATTCTGGCGTTAGGGTTTCTGTTCATCGAGCGGAGAGAGGCGGGGTATACCTGGGCGTGGCTGATGGTGCTGTTCTTCATCCCGATCCTGGGGTTCATTCTGTACATCTTCTTCGGGCGCAATCTCAAAAAGAAAAACTTCTACAAGCTCTTCCTCGAAGAGCAGGAATATGTGCAGGCGGAGGCGGATAAGCAGCTGGCGGCCTTCGCGGAGGGGGCGGATGACCAGTCGCAGCTGCTGCAGAACTATGCCCAGCTCATCAACATGAACATAAGATCGTCCCACGGGCTTTTGTCGAGCGATAACGAGATTGTGATCTACAGTGACGGCCACCAGAAATTCGCTGCATTGTTCGAGGATATCCGGTCCGCCCGCGCAGAGATCAACATTCAATATTACATCATTCAGCCGGACCACCTGGGCCGGAAGCTAAGGGATATGCTGATCGAGAAGGCCAGGGAGGGCGTGAAGGTGCGTCTGCTATATGATGAAGTCGGCTCGAAGCGGATTTCACGGCATTTTTTCAGAGAATTGCGTGCAGCAGGTGGAGAGGTGGAGGTGTTCTTCCCGTCCCTGATCAAGCCGCTGAATTTCCGCATCAACAACCGGAACCACCGCAAGCTGTGTATTATCGACGGGCGCACTGCATACATAGGCGGATTCAATGTGGGAGATGAGTATCTGGGGCTGGACCAGAAATTCGGCTATTGGCGCGACACTCACCTGCGGATCACCGGCTTTGCCGTCAGCCACATTCAGGGCCGGTTCATTCTCGACTGGCATCAGGCCGGGAAGCATGAGCGCGGGGATTACGGGGAGTTTCAGTTCACCATGACGGAGCATACGGGGACCAGCCCGGTCCAGATTATTACAAGCGGCCCCAATTCGTCCACCGAGCACCTGAAGAATATGTACATTAAGCTCATTTTGTCGGCGAAGAAAAGTGTGTATATCCAGACCCCTTACTTCATACCGGACACCAGCTTCATGGATGCCTGCAAAATCGCCCTGCTCTCCGGAGTCGATCTGCAGATCATGATCCCTAACAAGCCGGACCATCCGTTCGTGTACTGGGCGACCTGGGCGTATGCCGGCGATCTGCTGAATTACGGGGCCAAAATCCTGCTCTACGAGAACGGCTTCCTCCACGCCAAAACGATTGTGGCAGACGGGGAGGTCGCCTCTGTCGGGACGATGAACATCGATTCGCGCAGCTTCCGGCTGAACTTCGAGGTCAATGCCATTATCTATGACCGGCAGATCGCGGAGCAGCTTGAGGATATTTTCCTGAACGATGTCCGGCTGTGCTCGGAGCTTACCCCCGAACGTTATGCGCAGCGCTCGCTGGTGATTAAGCTGAAGGAAGGCATATCGCGGCTGCTGTCGCCTATTCTGTAGAACAGGCGGGCAATCTTTATCTAACGGTGAGGAGGCGGGTAAATGTCTTTTTTAGAACCAACGGGTGCCCGGGATGTTACTCTTTATTTGGCGCACAGGAGGGTCAGTGTCAATAATGAACTGCGGGAGACCTTTCATTCTCACTTGGGGATAGAGATATTGTATATTCACGAAGGACAGGGGACGATCATTGTTAATAACACCGCCTATGAGCTTGTCCCCGGAATGGTGTGTATCTTTCAGCCGTACCAGCTGCATCATGTGAAGCTTGATTATTCGGATAACCGTTCTTTTGAACGTTCAGTTGCTATATTTGAGCCAACGCTGTTTGAATCCTACTTCGAGCAATGGCCTGCCCTTCATTCGTTCTATAAATATATCCATTTAAGTAAATTGGACTCGCCCTGCATATACGGAATTGCGGATTCTGCGGAGCTTAATCGTATATTTCAGAATATGGCAGACCGGTCTGCTTCACTTAAGCAAGGAGACCGGTTAGAGGAAATATCTTTATTTCTGGTCATGTTAATCTCTTTTCTGAAGCGGCATTTAACAGAACAAGAGCGGCAGCATCTGCCTTTTAAGCAGCGTAAGAACCACCAGATCGAGAACCTTTTAACCTGGATCGAGAACCATTACACGGATACTTTTCAGCTTGATGTCATGGCTAAAGATCTTCATTTATCCCCGCAGTATATTTCCCGGTTATTCAAGGACAGCATTGGCATGACTATCACTGAGTACATCTCGGGCCGGCGGGCCCATCAAGCCGTATTGCTGTTAATCAGCTCGGACAAGCCTGTTAATGTGATAGCCGAGGAAGTGGGGCTGACCAACCCATCATATTTTTGCAAAATGTTCAAGTCTCAAATGGGCACAACGCCGCATCAGTACCGGAAAAGATGGAGTGTATAACCCGTGTTACCGGCATTAATTCACTCCTCCCTTATAGTCGCTTCCTGTTGTAATGGTCTGGTCTTCAAAATTCTCTACACTGCTCTTTTTCTCATTGAAGTAGACCGTATTCTTGCGGACGCCTTCAAAAGTATAAAACGGATCATCCGGAAGCAACGGAAACTGGACGATCGCTCCTGTGCAGGCGGCTTTATACACGCCCATTATGAATTCCAGTGTACGGCGGCCGCTGATTCCATCGATCAAGACGGGCGAACCGGTCTCCAGCGCATGCAGAACGTTGTGGATTTGCCCCGTGTGACCTTCATAAGGGATGTCCGGCAGATTATCGTAATATTGTTGAATTCTATTGTTTTGTTCGGTATCCACTCTCGGGAAGCCGTTCGGCAGGGTTACGGAGGTCTTTAATTGCCAAGGGGCAGACAATCGTGCATTCATGCCTTGAAAAATAAGCTGCTGCTCCTCCCCGTGATGAACTACAGAACTGGTCACCTGGCCAAGTGCTCCATCGGGGAAACGGAGAATTGCAATGGAGAGGTCTTCAACCTCGGCATTGTCATGGGCCACATTAGACATACAAGCCTGCAGCTGGCTGGGCCGCCCCATCATCCACAAGAGGGCATCGATATGATGAACAGCATGGTTCAGGGTGCAGCCCCCGCCCTCCTTCTCCCACGTACCCCGCCACCAGAGATCATAATAATTGTGTCCGCGCCACCAGAACGAATCCACCTGGGCATGAAGGATTTTACCTGCTAAACCGCTGTCCAGCACAGCCTTCAGCTTCATCATGGGATTCTTAAAACGGTTCTGTGCAATCACGGACAAGATTTTGCCGCTCCGCCGGGCCGCTTCGTTCATCTCGTCGCATTCTTTAAGTGATGCCGACATGGGTTTCTCAACAATGACATGGCACCCGGCATCAAGGAAGTCAATCGCAATCGGTGCATGGACATAGGGAGGGGTACAAACGGATACAAGATCAATATCCCCGTCGAGCAGCTCTTTGTAGTCCTTAACAATTGTTACGTCGAGTCCGAATTGTCTGGCCTTGGCCTCTGCCTTCTCAGGATAAATATCACATAACGCTACAATCTGGCAGCGCTCCTTGAACTCAAGATAACCGTTAATATGCTCCGGTGAGATGGCCCCTGTTCCGATGATAGCAACCTTTAGCATAGCTTCTCCTCCTCATTATGAAATCACCTTCGTTTCGTGACTACATAATAACGTTAATCAGCGCGGATTTGTCCCGCAAATACATACTAAAAATAACGCTATATTGTACACTTATACAGAAGGAGGAGATGGATATGGCAATGCGGGGCCAATATGTGCTGGCGGATGAGGATACACTGGAGCGCATGATGGGAATGGACGGTTCAGAGCTGATGAATACGCTGGAGAAGCTCATCGAAGGCGGAAGTGAACATTACGATATCGACAAGCTGTGGGAGGAGCTGCATATTGGGCTAACCGGGGTCTCGGCTAGTGAGCCTATAGACGGAGACCGCTTAAGCGAAGCGGTCGTTGGCGTCCATGTGTTCGAGGTCGAGGAGGAGGACGGGTTCTTCGCCTGCACGGAGCAGGATGAGCTCGAAGACATTATTGCGGCGATGCAGCAGGTGGACCTGGACAAGCTGGAGACGGGCGGCGTTGAAGAGGCGCTGAGGCAGCAGGTGAAAAGTGAGTTTAGAGGACTGCTGGACTTCTACCGGAAGGCAGCGGCTGCCGGGAAGCATGTTATTTTCAGCGTAGTGTGAGTCTTGCCGCGCGAAGCGCCGGGCCTTCTCAGGAAGGAGAGGACCCGGTCTTCAGGCGTTTCTGGAGATAATATTTCGTCTGGCCTTCATGGGGGCAGTCCTTGATTTCACCGAAGATGTCATACCCCTGCTTCTGATAAAAATGCGGGGCCTGCCAGCTCATCGTGGTCAACTCGCTTACCTTACAGCCGCGCCCTGCTGCTCTGGCTTCCAGCTCTTCCAGCAGGGTCTTGCCGAGTCCATGGCCTCTGTATTCGGGGTCAACGGCCAGTAAATGCACATTCAGGATATTCCAGACGATATCCCCGGTAATACCGCCAACGAAGACGCCGTTCTCGTAGGCGGCGAGAGAGATCACCTCGCGCTGATAGGGCGGAATGCTGCTGTCCATGCGGCGGCTGTGTTCCTCCAGCAAGCGCGAGATTTCCTGCTGATTCTGTGCAAGGTCAAGTTCAATGATGTTCATGGGTGCTCCTCCTTGTTGATGTAAATTTAACTGGGCATAATTATACAACAAACGAGCCTGCGGATCATTCCGCAGGCTCTGTTCGTTGTAAGGAGTACGGCGGAACTGCCGTCCGTTAGTGTTTCTGTCCGCTCTCCGTATTCAGCTTGGCAATCAGCTTGTCGCCTTCCACGTCAAGGTTTGGCAGCAGGCGGTCCAGCCATTTCGGCAGCCACCAGGCTTTGTCGCCGAAGACGGCCATGACAGCCGGAACAAGCGTCATACGGATGATGAAGGCATCGATCAGAATACCGAAGGCCAGGGCGAAGCCGATCTGCTTGATCATCGCATCAGGGGCGAAGATGAAGCCGGCGAAGACGGACACCATGATAATGCCTGCAGCCAGGACAACCCGGCTGGCCAGATCATAACCATGAATGACGCTGTCCTTGCCATGGCGGCCGTGGACATAAGCTTCACGCATAGAGCTGACCAGGAAGACCTGGTAGTCCATGGCCAACCCGTACAGAATCCCTGTGACCAGAATCGGCATGAAGCTCAGCAGCGGTCCGCCGGTATCGAAGCCGAACAATGAATGCAGCCAGCCCCACTGATAGACAGCCGTGGTCACGCCGAAGGTGGCCAGAATGCTTAGTACGAAGCCGAGTGTGGCTTTGACCGGAACGATAATCGACCGGAAGACCAGCAGCAGAATAATAAGCGACAGAATAACAATGATGCCGACATATACCGGGAAGGCTTCAGCCAGCTTGGAGGACATATCGATATTGATGGCGGTGAAGCCGGTCACGCCCAGATTAATATTGTTGCCGTCCGATAGAGCGGAGGCAGGATCACGCAGCTCCTGCACAAGGTCTCTGGTTGCGGTGTCCGTGGGACCCGTCTTCGGAATCAGGCTGATAATCGCAATATCGCCGGTGGGATTGACACCTAGCGGAGAGACCAGGCTCACATTATCGTGCATTTGCAGTTCTTGAATAAGCTTGCCCAGAATCGGCATGGAAATCTTCTCAGACGGATTCTTCGGCTCAGCGACCAGCAGCAGCGGCCCGTTGAAGCCTTCGCCGAAGCCCTTGGAGATTACATCATAACTCTGGCGGGCCGGCGTATCCAGGTTCGCCGAGGCGCCGGACGGGATGCCCAGCTCCATTTTGCTGACCGGAATGGCAGCTGTTCCTAGCACCAGCACGACGAGAATGATGATGGCCCAGCGGTATTTCACTGTGGCATTGGCCCAAGCGTGCGAGAAGCTGCGCTGCGATTGCTTGGCGGCGGCCGTCTGCTTGGTCCGCGCTTTGGCGGTCACGATCTTCTCGCCGACCAGACCGAGCAGTGCAGGCAGCAGGGTTAACGCCAGCAGAACATTGACTAGTACACTGGCCGCTGCTACAAGCGCCATCGTGGACAGGAAGCCGATGCCGATAACGAGCATCCCGCACAGGGCGATTATAACGGTCAGCCCGGCGAAGAACACCGCGCTCCCGGCTGTTCCCAGTGCCCGGCCGGCGGCTTCCCCGGCGCTGAGCTTCTCATCAAGAATCAGGCGGCGCTGCCGGTTCACAATGAACAGCGAATAGTCGATCCCTACAGCCAGACCGATCATTACGGCGAGAATCGGGGTGATGTCGTTCATCTGGATCAGACTGCCCAGCGCGAAGGCGCCTCCGACACTGATGGCAACGCCGAGCAGCGCGGTAATCAGCGGCAGACCGGCGGCTACCACCGAGCCCAGTGTCAGGAACAATACGATGGCGGCGACGGCAACACCAATCGCTTCGGTAGAGCCGATGGCCGGTATGCTTTTGAGCGAATCGCTTGGAATCGCCTTAATTCCAAAGCCGGACTGTTCAACCTTCGTAACCGTGTCGATGATGTCATCCGGCACATTGGAAGGCAGCGACGTCTGCTGCACGGTGAACTGGAACTGGAACAGGGCGATATTGCCGTCCGCTGACAGCATTACGCCGGGCACCGGCATGCCGTCCGCCATCAGCGGGCCGAACGGGGCCGCCAGGACCGCAGCCGACTGACCAGCGGCAGCAGCGGAAGGATCGGCGGCAGCGCTTTGACCAGCGGCGGCCGCTTGGGCAGCCAGCTCAGCTGGGTTGATGACATACTCCATGTTGTATACATCATTGATTGCTTTCAGCAGCAGCGCGGTGCGCTCCGGCGTATCCAGCCGTTCGTCTTCAGGTGCGGTGAACGCTACACTTGCCTGACCGCCGGCCGCAGCAGGCAGCTCTTTGGACAGCTTATCCAGCACCTTTTGCGACTCGGTGCCTTCAATTTTCATCTCGGAGCTGGACTGAATGCCGTTCACTCCGATAAGGGTGCCGATTACACCGAGTATGATGATCCAGGCCGCAATGAACAACCAGGGCTTGGCATAAGCCGATTTGCCTAAACGGTATAAAAAAGTAGACATGAATGGTTTCTCCTCTGTATCTCTGAATTTAGAAGCCGTTGCGTAAGTATGCAAACATCGAATTCAAATATTGGTCAAACGGCATAGCCCCGGAATCTTCGCTCTGCTGCTCACCCGGCAGCATTACATTCAGCCGTCCGTCCAGAATGGGCACGAAGGCCCCGTAGACGGCACCGACCAGCAGGTGTATATATCCGTCGGCATACCGTCCACGGGTGAACTGCTCCAGCGTCTCCTGGGCGGTGATCTGCAAATGCCGGAAGACATTGAGAATGTAAGGCTCCAGGGACGGATACTGATTCGACAGGGAGACGAACTGCCGCAGCTTATGCAGGAACTCCGAGGTGAATTGCAGCTTCAGCAGATTGTACAGGACATCAAGCGGAGTAGCATCCGGCGGTTGACCGGCCAGCGTGTTATTCGCCTCTTCTTTCTCTTTGGCAGCAATATTGCCAATGAAATAGGCGGCCACCGCTTCTTCCTTGCAGGAGAAGTAATTGGCAAAAGTCCGCCGGGAATACCCCGCCTTCTGGACCACATCGTCAACGATGAAGCCGTCCATGCCGCGTTCAAGTGCAAGCTCGAAGGTGGCTACGGCCAAGGCGTAGGCGGTGGCCTCCTTTTTTTTGTCCCGCAGGTTCAGTTTAGAATTCAAGCTTCAGGTTTCCTCCTTTCTGATGAGAATGCGCTGAATGAGGCGCTGAATAGAATGTGTTGCATTGTATGAGCTAATAGATGAGCTATAGATTATATTATTGCCCAAAGAGCAAGATTGCACAATGAGCAGTGAGTGACGGAAGTGTGAATATTTCAAATTTTATGGATAAAAACGTGTATATAGATTGAGCTAAAAATTTAAGTTAAAGGAAAAGTGGCGGAGGGGAATTTTGGAACTGGAGGAGCGGTAGCGTCCGCCTTTGTATGCGGATTTCAACCCTTAATAACGGGATAAATTAAGAAATCTGCAGAAGGGCAGCGGCCGGAAGTCCAAAACTTCTCTGGAGTCACGGCTAATCCTAAAACCTAAAAATAATTAGTTCAATTTATATAGTTGTAAAAAGGCGAAAGAACGAGTAAATCATCGGCCGCCTAAGAGCGCAGTCGAAGTATGCGCCTTCATTCGTGGGCGGACGGCGGATTTGGCTTCTTTTGCCAACAGCCGCGTTTTACTTTACAGGGCCGCGGGCGTAAGATTCAATCATCAACCGAATGAAATAACACTGTTCTCACGGGTGGCTGAATTCCGTTACGGGAACGGGGGAACCAACGGGTGAAGCGGCTTAAGCGATGCTGCTGCACTCTGGGGTGAATCCTTGCTGTGTGCTATCTAGCGCCAGTAGGGTAGGGCAATCTCGCTGCCCGAATCCGTCAGCTAACCCCGTAAGCCTCGAAGAGAGAGGATGAGCGCCATGATCGATTAACCGACCACGGAGAGCCCTGTTGCTGCTGTGGTCTTTTTGCTGTAAGGGAAAGGGATAAATCCCTTTGATTGCGCGGAAAGTGGGCTGGAAGTGGAAATGAAAGGGATAAATCCCTTTGATTGCGCCGAAAGTGGGCTAGAGGTGGAAATGAAAGGGATAAATCCCTTTGATTGCGCTGGAAGTGGGCTGGAGGTGGAAATGAGAGGGATAAATCCCTTAGATTGCGCTGGAAGTGGGCTGGGAGGCGAAGAGCAGGCACGAGAGAGAGCAAATGAAGAGCACTTATGCACCTGAATTCCGGGAAAGTTGGCTAAACGAGCAAATGAAGAGCACTAGTGCACCCGAATCTAGTGAAAGTTGGCTAAACGAGCGAATGAGGAGCACAAGTGCACCTGAACCACCTTGAGTCCCCGCCCCCAACTAACTAAGTAGCCCAAAGTGGGAATCCTGGCGAAATAGTGACGGTGAGAGGAGTGTGAAATCATTTAACAACACTAATTAGTCAGTTACAGCATCACCACACTATATTGAAAGGAGAGGATTACCATCGCTACTGTATTTATCGTCTGCTTCTGGGCGGGGCTGGTGCTCTTGCTCAGCGGCAGTATTCATGGGCATGGCCTGGCGGGCCATATCCATGCGGGCGGGAGCGATGCTGGAGGGCCAGGTGTGCTGCCGATCCTTCCACTGATGGTGTCGGTTACCGTCTGGGGCGGCACGGGGTACGTACTGACAAGGTTCAGCGGGATGCGGCCGCTGCCTGTGGTGCTGGTCTGCACCATGATTGCCCTGCTGCCGGGCATCCTGCTCTACATGGTGCTGGCCCGGATCATGACCCGGTACGACAGCAGCATGAGCGAATGGGAGTACGATCCGGCAGGCCAGCTCGGCTATATCAGCATCGCCGCAGCGGACGGAGCCGTCGGGGAGATGAAGTATGTGCTGCACGGCACCATGCGCTCCATCGGCGTGCGGGCGGAAGCCGGACAGGAGCTGAGGCGGGGCGACCGGGTGATTATTGTGCGGGTGGAGAAGGGGATCGCAGCGGTAACGCTTTTCGAACGGGAAATGGGACAAATAGAATAGGGAGTGTCGGAGCTAATGTTAATTCTCTACGTAACTGGAGCAATCGTTGTGGTAATTCTGCTGGCCCTGTCCAGCATCGTGACTGCGTATAAGAAGGTACCGCCCAACCAGGCAATGATCGTATACGGCCTCGGCGGCAAAAGAGTGGTGCAAGGCGGCGGGACATTCGTCATCCCCGGCTTCCAGAACAATAAGACCATCTCGATGATGCTGATGAGCTTCGATGTCATTCCGGCGCAGGCCATGTTCTCCCGCCAGGGCATCAAGCTGAACCTGGAGGCCGTCGCCCAGATCAAGATCAAAAGCGACCCAACCGCGATCCTGACCGCCAGCGAGCAGTTCAT
This sequence comes from Paenibacillus piscarius, assembly GCF_022234545.1. Taxonomy (GTDB): domain Bacteria; phylum Bacillota; class Bacilli; order Paenibacillales; family Paenibacillaceae; genus Paenibacillus_AQ; species Paenibacillus_AQ piscarius. The sequence continues at coordinate 386,655 of NZ_JAIEUI010000002.1, read as the reverse complement.
TGACCGGCCCGAGGAGGACCGCGAGACGATTATCCTGCATTCGGTGGAAGGCCATCTGCGCGGACTGATCGGCCAGCTGTCGGTTGAGTCCATTCTGAAGACCCCGGACGAGATCAACAGCAAGATGCGGGAGACCTGCTCGGAGGACCTCGACAAAATGGGGCTGGAGGTCGTCAGCTTCACCATCAAGAAGATTACCGACGACAAAGGGTACATCGATAATATGGGGGTGCCCGAGATTGAGCGCATCCGCCGCGATGCCAGCATTGCCAAGGCGGAGGCCGAGCGTGACATTCAGATCAAGCAGGCTGAGGCGGAGAAGGAATCCGCCATTGCCAAAGCCAATGCCCATCAGGCGACGATTGAAGCGGGTACGGCGGCCCGGGCGAAGGAATCCCTGTTCGAGAAGGAACTGAATATTAAGCAGGCCGATTTCAAGCTGGAGACAGAAGTGAAGAAGGCGCAGGCGGATCTGGCGTACGAATTGCAGCAGAACAAGATCAAGCAGTCACTGGTCACCGAGCAGGTCAAAATCACCCAGATGGAAGCCGAAGCCAACCGGACCGTCCGCGAGATTGAGGTGGAGCTGAAGCAGAAGGAGCTGGAAGCGACGGTAATCAAGCCTGCTCAGGCAGAGAATCAGGCGACGATCATGAGAGCGGAAGCCGCCAAGCAGCGGCAGATTCTGGAGGCGGAAGCCGAAGCGGCCACGACGACCAAGCGCGGGCTGGCAACGGCGGAAGCAGAGCTGGCCAAAGGAAAAGCGAATGCGGAGATCGTCCAGCTCGCCGGAGCGGCGGAAGCGGGAGCACTGCAAAAGAAGGCCGAGGCGTACAAACAGTTCACGCAAGCTGCCTTGACCGTGGAATTCCTGAAGATTCTGCCGGAGCTGGCCGACAAAATCGCTGCCCCGCTGGCCAAGGTAGACAAAATCACGGTCATCTCTCAGGACGGCGCTTCCTCAGGCGTGAATAAAATTACCGGTGATATTGCGAAAATCATGGCCCAGGTCCCTGAGCTCACCCAGACGCTGACCGGGATGAACGTGACGGAAGCGCTCAGCGGGCTGCTTGGCCGGGGCCAAGAGACGGAATAGAACAAGCCAGCATGTGATAAAAGAGTGCGCCCAGCGCAAAACAGGCTTCAGTCTCCGTTGCAGAGGCTGAAGCCTGTAGTATATCTTGAGCAGCCCTCAGTTAGCGCTGGACCGCTCTCAACCGGTAGGTGCAGCTTGCGTAATCGCCGCGCAGATCGGAGACCACCAGACCCATGTGCATCAGGAAGTCACCGCCGAGCGGTGTCCCGCCAAAGGCGGTCTGGAATGGAGCATCACCACGCCCTTCTGCTGCATCAGCAGCATCTGAAGTGCCATGGCCATGTCCGCTGCTGTCTGCCGCCCCTGTCTCCAGCACATAATTCAGCTCCGGGTTCAGCCCTTTGAGCGTAAGCCGTGAGATCGGCGGATTCGGCTTCGCGAGCACCCGGAAGTAGGCGACGAAGGCCTCGGTCTGATCCTCGCTGACGAACATCCAGGCCGTTTCGCCGCTGCCGCCAAACGGACTCAGCAGGCGGTACATCTCGCCCTGCTGGACCAGGGTGCGGATCTCCTTGTACTGGGCAATCTGCCGGGCTGCCAGCGCAGTCTCAGCCTCGGTGAATTTGGTCAGGTCCAGCTCATAGCCGAAGTTGCCGCTCATCGCCACATCTCCGCGGGTCGCCAGGGAGGTGATGCGGTCTACCTGATGGTTCGGCACGGCAGACACATGTGCGCCCATACTGCTGGCCGGATAGACGATGCTGGTGCCGTACTGGATCGCCAGGCGCTCCACCGCATCGGTGTTGTCGCTGGTCCAGGTCTGCGGCATATAGAACAGCATGCCCGGATCGAACCGGCCGCCGCCGCCCGAGCAGCTCTCGAACAGAATATCCGGGAAGCGTGAGGTCAGGCGCTCCAGCAGGTCATATAGACCGAGCATATAGCGGTGGGCTGTCTCCTGCTGCCGCTCGGGACGGGCACCCGCTGAGGCAATCTCGGTCATATTGCGGTTCATGTCCCATTTGACGTAGCTTATTGGTGCGCTGGAGAAGACTGTGCTGAGCGTCTCATACAGATAATCGCATACCTCCGGGCGGGAGAGATCCAAGATCAACTGGTTGCGGCCTTCTGTACGGCGGCGTCCTGCGGCGTGCAGGCACCAGTCCGGGTGCTTGCGGTACAGCTCACTGTCCGGCGAGACCATCTCCGGCTCCACCCATAATCCGAACTGGAGGCCTTCCTTATTAACCCGGCCTGCCAGATCGGCCAGCCCTTCAGGCAGCTTGCGGCGGTCCTCGAACCAGTCGCCGAGCGAGCTGTCATCCTTGTCGCGCCGTCCGAACCAGCCGTCGTCAAGCACGAACAGCTCAATGCCCAAGGGACCTGCGGCTTTGGCGATGGTGGCGATTTTGTCGGCATCGAAATCGAAGTAGGTCGCCTCCCAGTTGTTGACCAGAATCGGCCGGGCCTGGTCGCGGTAGACTCCGCGGCACAGCCGGGTCCGGTATAGCCGGTGATAGGTGCGCGACATGCCGCCGAGGCCTTCGCCGGAGTAGACGAGCACGGCCTCCGGGGTCTGGAAGGATTGCCCGGGTTCCAGCAGCCAGGAGAAGCCGAACGGATTGATCCCGATGCTTACCCGGGTCTGTCCGAACTGCTCCACATCGGCCGTGGCGCTGAAGCTGCCGCTGTAGACCAGGCTGAAGCCATAGACATCACCCTGGTCCTCATCCGCACCGGAGCGCAGCAACGCCAGGAACGGGTTGGCCTGATGGCTGCTTGAACCGCGGCGGCTCTCCAGGGAGAGGGCGGCGCCGGGGGTAAGAGGGCGGCGCTGGACATGGCGTTCTCTCGCCCAGGCTCCGCTCAAATGCAGCGTATCATACGCGGAATCGGCGAAATCGACCGAGGCGCTAAGCGCCTGCTCCAGCCGCAGCGGAGCATCCCCGTGATGCTCGAAGCGGACGGAGCGGGTGATCGCGCTATGATCCGCGAACACTGTATATAGCAGTCTGACAGTCAGACCCGCGTAATCGTCCTTCAGGGTAAGCTCAAGGGTCTGTGCTTCCGATTCGTTCTCAGCATATACGGCAGGCAGGCCTTCAAGGGCCGGCTTACCCGGCGTAATGGCATAGCCTGCATACTTCAGCTCGGAGATCCGTGTGCCGTCCGCCAGCTGAACCTGGTAAGCCGGACGCCGGAAGTCGCCGCTGCCGTACTGCGGATACTCCTGTGGCAGAGCGTCCAGCGAGAGGGAAGGCTTCCCGGGCAGTGGAGTCGGTGAGAAGGAGGCGCGTTCGCGCAGCTCCAGGACGCCTGCCAGACTGTTATCATGGCGGAGCTTCGCGCCCCAGTAGACATGGGCGGGATAACCTTCGACCAGCTTAATGATGTAGCTGGTGTCTTTGGACTGAAGGTGGAATAAGCCTAACGTCTCATCTGCGTAAATGTTCATTGTCATAATCTCTCCTTGTCGAGTGAGCTGCGGGGACGGCACGGGTGAGCGGGCGGTCCCGGCGGTTGGTGGTTACATAATCAATCTGTTGCCCTACTGAGGCTGCATTCTAGTCCGTTGTTCCGCCGCTGCTCTCCCGGACGATCAGCTTCGTGCCGATGATCGAATGGGAAGGCGCTTCGCGGCCTTCAAACCGCTCAGCGAGCAGTTGAACTGCTGCCTTGCCCATCTGCTCAGGGTAAGCGCGGACCGTAGTCAGCGGAGGCTGCACATAGCCAGCCATCTCAATATCGTCGAAGCCGACGACAGCCATCTCCGCAGGCACCTGTATGCCGCGGTCATGCAGGGCGCGCAGGGCGCCGACCGCCAGCGGATCACTGGCCGCGAAGCAGGCGGTCGGCCGCTTGGTGCCGGACAGCAGCTCGCCCATCATCCGGTAGCCGTCCGCGCTGGTCCAGCTGCCGGTGCGGACCAGCGCGGGATCATAGCAGCCCTGGCTCTGCATCACCCGCATGTAGTGATGCCGCCGGCGTTCGTCTTCATTGGCACCGCCGATGAAGGCAATGTCGCGGTGGCCCAGCGCCAGCAGATGGCCCAGCGCCTGATCGACCGCCTGGCGGAAATGCGTCCGCACCGTGTCATAGTCCGGGCGCTCCAGATACTGGTCCACCAGCACGGTGGTTCCCGGGTCCGGGTGCAGCCTCGCAAGCTCCCCCGGATCGAAGTTACCCCCTACCGCGATGAGGCCATCCCCGGCCCGAAGCGTGGCCTGCGCGTTACGCCCGCGCAGCGTCTGGCCGAGCACAAGGCCAAGCTCCTCACAGCGCAGTTCCACTCCGCGCCGGATCGAGCCGAAGTACGGGTCTTCCCGTTCCTCCTCGGCAGAGCACCAGAGCAGCAGCGTGACAGACTTGCTGCCCAACTCGCTCTCCCGCTTCCGCTGCCGCACCCGGGAGGGCTTGTAGCCAAGCTTCCCGGCCACGGCGAACACCCGGCTGCGCGTGTCCTCACTGACTGCCAGGGACGGGTCATTATTAAGCACTCTGGATACCGTTGCTGCGGATACCCCGGCCTCACGGGCAATGTCTTTGATCGTTGCCAAGCTGCTCACGCCTTTTTAGTTAATAAATTTACTAAATCTTCGCCTTTATCCTATCATCCGCCGGAGGTTCTTTCAAGAGGATTTTTTGAACGCTTACATTTTGCCTGCCGACGCATCAGCATCGTCCTGCCCTGAGGCTGCGCGGACTGACAGGCCGTTATTCATCTTCATTACGCGCTCCCACCGGGCTAAGTGGACTCAGATTCCGCTAATGAGTAACACTCCCCTCGTTTACAGCTCAAAAAGGCAGCATAAGCGCGCCTGAGTCCGCGAAACCACCAAAAGTCTGTTTTTTCACGCAATAGCGTCCTCTGAGTCCGTTACATGCTAAAATATCAATAGCATACAGACGAGCAAATGAAATCGAGGGGAGTGGTGAAATGAATCTGCGGCGGATTTGGATAATGGCTATAACAGGGCTGGCATTATTACTCGGCTCCTGTTCCTCTGAAGCAGCCAGCATCAGCAACAGTGTTAAATTAGCGGAGGAATATTCCATCGGCACGCTTCAGACAGCCATGGAAGATTACATCAACGAGCGGCTCTGGTACTACCCGGAGAAGATAGAGGGCCAGGGGATGAACAAGTTCGATTCCTATATCGGCCAGACCCTCCAGGTGGAGGTCCGTGTATATAAGGATGCTGAGGGCCAAGACAAGCTATATGGCCACACCAACATCGGGGATTGGCTAGTCGTTTTCAAGAGCAAGGACGGATATGTGTATGCAGATGGACAGGTTAGCAGCGGGCCCGAGGGCGGCTGGCCGGGAGATTCCTACGAGACTGCCGGGAGCTTCACGGTCAAGGTGAATCCGCCGCACCAGATTGAGTACGGGGATTCACCGCACAAGCGGGAAGTGGTTGCTGCCATGGACAAGCGGGTAAAGGCGCTCTGTGCAGACTTGACGCATGGAACAGATGCGGCTGACTGGAAGAATGCGCAGGTGTTTGTGGCTGATTTTCATCCCTATGAGGACATGACTACGGCGTGGGTGATCCGGCCTGATGGATATACATGGATCACTGGTGTATTTGCTGAAGAGCAGGAGGGGACATTAACCGGGGGATTAACTGCGGGGTTCGGCATACATAAAATCAAGGACCTGCCGGAGACGGACCCGACCCGGTATGAGTTTGAAACAAGAGTATTGAAGCAGAAGCCCATTATCCAGTTTGTGTGCAATTAGAAGAGAGGCTGCCTATACCGGCAGCCTCTTCCGCTTTTATGAGCAAATAACGTTACCTCATCCCTATCAACCTACGGTACGCTCACCGAATACATGCCCGACAATCAGATCCGCACACTCTTCAGAAGTCTTCTCATGCGTGTTCACCTTGAAGCTATACTTGATGTCACGGGCCATCAGCTTGTGCTGCTCCTCTGACTGGTCTTCACTCCGGTGTTCCCGGGCCAGATTACGCTGGCGGCAAATGTCCAGGGGGCAGAATACTTCCACAATGGATAGCGGGTACCCGCTGAAAATCTCCTTCACCTTCTCATAATGAGGCGCAAGTCCGGGACGTTCCACGATAATGCCGTCAATCAGCACATGCTTGCCGTGATCCGAGAATAATTTCGCAGTATGGTACATCATAATAATCGCTTCACTAAGATACTTCCAGTAATCTTCACGCAGGTAGCGTTCCCCGATCGTCTCTTCAAACAGGTCATTCGCTACCACATAAAAGAATTCCGGCGATCTCGCTTGTATCGCTTCTACGATTGAGGTTTTGCCGGAGCTGGTCACTCCGTTTAGAAATACGATTTGTCCCTGGTTCATTTGCCTTTCCTTCCTTTCATGCTTCGTTTATTTTCTTCCTTCGTTTATTCCCTTCATCTACTCCCCGCCCGCATTCCCCTCAATCTGCTGCATATAATCCCGGGGGGAGAGCCCGGTGACCTTCTTGAACACCTTGCTGAAATAGAAGGCGCTCTCATAGCCGAGCTTCTGGGAGATCTCGTAGATCCGGCCTTCGCCCCGGACCATCATCTCCTTGGCGGCGGTGATTTTGGTCTCTGTGATATACTCAACATAGTTCACCCCGGCGACCTTGGAGAACAGGTGGCTCAGATAGTTGGGGCTGAAGTTGAACACATCGGCGACCTGGTTGAGCGAGAGCTTGGTGCCGAGATTTCTTTTGATATACTCCTGGACATTCTTCACCACTTGTTCCTTATAGCTCTGTCTGCGGGTGGCGAGCATCCGGACACAGCCGTCCCGGAACTGGATGAGCCAGCCGGTAATCTCTTCAATGGTATGCAGCTGATAGATCGCCCGGTAGCCCTCCGGCTCCTGCTCGAAGATCTGCTCCACCATGTTGTCCCCGTCCGCAAGCAGGGAGGTTGCCATATACAGAATGTTGCAGGCGGCATCGGTGGCGGGAACGAGCAGGTCAGGTCGTCCGTCGAAGCTCTCGATCATCCGGGAGATAATGCTGTGCAGGGCGCGGGTATCCATCTCTTCAAAAGCTCTGCGGATCTCCATCCGCGATTCCGAGAAATCAAACAGCAGCTGCTCCTGCAGCGGGGCCTCGCCCTCCGTGAAGAAGACGAAGGAGCGCTCCTTCACGGCGGCAGGCAGCGCCTTCCGGGCAGCGAGATAGCTCCCCTGCAGCAGGAACGGATCTTCCGCAGCGAAGCCGATCGCCCCGATAATCGTCACATTGAAGTAATTATGCAGTACAGAAGCCATATCCGCCAGCAGCTTCTGAATGTCAGGCATCCAGAGCTGCGGGTCCGGGCCCGGCACAGGCAGAATCAGCGCGAAGTTACGCAGATCCAGGCTGGTTACATAGCAGGCGCTGACCGAAGAGAGCGTATCCTTGGCCATCTGTACGGTGCTGGAGCATAAGGCAACCAGCTTATCCCCGCGCGGCGGGACGGTGTCCGGCCCGAGAATGCGGCAGGTACAGACCAGATAGGCCGGCGCGGAGAGGTCCACCTCCAGGTCCTCCTTCTGCAGCAGATACTGGTTCTTGTTCTCGAACAGGCCGCTTAACAGCCGGATGAAGAACTTATCCCGCTGGGCCTGGAGATTGCCGCGGTGGACCAGCTTCGGATAGTTCTCCATCGTCTGGTACTCCTCCAGGATCGCAAGGGCCCGGCGGATCGATTCGGCCAGCGCCTCCGGCGTCAGCTCCAGCTTCACCAGGTAATCGGTGGCCTGGACCTCAATCGCTCCGCGCGCATACTGGAATTCCTCGTAGCTGGTCAGCATGATGAACAGCGGAAGCCGCCCGTACTTACGGCGGACGGAACCGGCGACCTCCAGGCCGCTTTTGATCGGCATTTTGATGTCGCTGATTACAATGTCCGGGCGGAGGGTGTCGATCATCTCCTCCTCCTGTGCGCCATTGTGGGCGATGCCGACAATCTCAATGTTATATTGCTCCCATTTCAGCATGGACTGGAGTCCGATGCAGACCAGGGCTTCATCATCTGCGATTAATAATTTGATCAAGCTCATCACATCCTTGCTCAGTTTGCAGGGCGCCGGGGGGCTATTCTCTCAGCCGGAAGGGAAGCAGCAGCTTCATCTTAGTATAGCGGCCGACCTCGCTCTCAATAGACAAGCCGTAATCCGCGCCAAAAGCCAGCTGCACGCGCTCGTTCACACTGCGCAGCCCGATATTCTCCAGCATTCCCTTCGCCTCATCCCCGGGAACGGTGAGAATCGTGGAGATCTGCTCCTTCTTCATCCCGACTCCGTTATCCTCGATCGTGATGAGGAGGTCAGCGAAGCTGCTTCGCGCCACTCTAATGAAGATGTCGCCCCGGCCCTTGGGCTCGATGCCATGGAAGATCGCATTCTCCACCAGGGGCTGGAGCGTGAGACGCGGAATAAGCCCGCCGAGCAGCGCCTCCTCTTCAATCTCTGTGACCATGGTAACCGTGCTGCCATACCGGTATTTCTGAATCAGGAAATAATCCTCCAGCAGGCTCAGCTCATCCTTCAGCGGCATCAGCCGCCGGGTATCCTTGGCGATGCTGCGGAGCAGCCGGGACAGGGAGGTCGTCATCTCTGCAATGCCGGTGGCGTTCTGGATCGTCGCCATCCATTTGATCGAATTCAGGGTATTGTACAGGAAATGCGGATTAATCTGATTCTGAAGCATCCGGTATTCCAGCTCCTGCTTCTGCTTCTCGTCCGCGAGCCTGCTGTCCATAAGGGCCACGATATCCTGGGACAGGCGGTTAATGCCCCGGCCGACATCGCCCAGCTCGCTGTTCCATTCAATACCCGAGTCCAGCAGGAAGTTGCCCTGGGCGATCTTGTCCATACGCTTCTTCAGCTTCTCCACCGGGAGGCTGATTGTGCGGGTCAAATACAGCGTAATGATCGCGCTTAGGATAAGCACAAGCAGACATACGCCGAGCAGGACGAGAATCCAGATATTGCTCCGTGGCGCGAACTGGTCATTGGATAAGGTCTGCGAGAGCATAACACCGCTGCGTACCGGATACGATACCACGATATGCCTTTCCTCATCATCCTGCAATTTCACCATAGACAGCTCGGTATCTGGGCCGACGGGCTTGTCACTGGTATAGGCTACCGGCTCATAAGGCTCTTCAATGGCCTTAACCTGATCGCCGTTAAGCTGATAATGATGCTCGCCGAGCGTAAGCAGCAGCCGGGAGTGCTCCGGCAGGGCATAGCCCTTCAGCTTGTCCGTAATGACGGACGTACTCGCGAGCAGGTAGACGGTTCCTACCCGGGTAGCTCCCCGGCCATAGATCGGGAACACGAAGGGAATTCCGTAGGAATTGGAGAGCGGGTCCTTAATGACCCGGTCCCATTGCTCTTCAGCCTCATTCGTCAGACCGGTGACTTGACCGATATTATGGATGGTAAGCGGAACGGAGGTGCCGAAATTCTCCACCTGCAGGAACTTTCCGCTGTTATCTGTGGCAATCAGGCGGCGTACATAGCTATAGGAGCGGTTGATCCGCACATCGTCCTGCATCGCATTGAACACATTCAGCGCCTGCTTGGGACTGGCCTCCGGTGAACCGAAATATTCGGTAAGCAGGGTGTTCGTGGACGAGTTGGTGCTGCTGGTCATGGCCAGGGTGGTCAGGTCAATCAGATCCTGTTCAATAATATGGGAGACGAGCTGGAGGTTGAACTCCGTCGCCTGAATCGTTGTTTTGCGCTGATAATACGTAATGAGCTCATAGCTGAACCAGGACAGCAGCGAGGCAATCAGCAGCGCGAAGGCGGTCATGAGCAGAATAATGCGGCTTTTAATAGTAGATTTCCGTACCGTGGTGAACACTCCTTCATCTATAAGTGAACCTGTATAAAGCGTTTTCAATTACCATAGCATATTCCTGCGTTTCAATATAGAGCCGGAGGGAGAAGCTGAGAATTTTACAGGTTTCGGATAAGAAATTACAGGTTCGGAGCAGGCCATGCGGAGAAGAGCACAGAATAGTGAATGAACTGTGTTTGATTTTGCATCCCCATCGGGCTTGAAAAGGCTTACACTGTGAACTAAGGCCGGAGCAACGGATGCCGGCTGCTGAACCATCATCAGAAGATAAAGGGGATAATCGAATGAACTTGAAAAGATTCTGCGGCATGACCCTTGCCACCGCGCTCTCCGTGAGCCTGCTGGCCGGATGCTCCGGCAATAACAACAATAAAGAGGCTGCTGCCACGAACGCACCTGCTTCAAGCAACGCTGCAACCGCTTCCTCCGGGCCGAGCCAGGAGCCGGTAACGCTGAAATGGGCGCTGTGGGATTGGGAAGCTACTGCCTACTACAAGCCGCTGATCGACGCTTATAAGACTGCTCATCCGAACGTAACCATTGAATACGTGGACCTTGGCTCCACCGACTATATGACCATGCTCAGCACCCAGCTCTCAGGCGGGGCGGATCTGGACGTTCTGACAATCAAGGATATTCCGGGCTACTCGAATCTTGTGAAGCAGAATCATCTGGAGCCGCTAAAAACCTACATGGGTGACAAATCGATCGATCCTTCGGTATACGGCGGTACGGTCGAGCAGATCGAAGTGAACGGCGAGGTGTATGCGCTTCCGTTCCGCAGCGACTTCTGGCTGATCTACTACAACAAAGCCTTGTTCGACAAAGCTGGTGTGGATTATCCGACCAACGATATGACCTTCGACCAATATGATGAGCTGGCCCGCAAGATGACCTCCGGCAGCGGTTCGGAAAAAGTATACGGTGCCCACTACCACACCTGGCGCAGCGCGGTTCAACTGTTCGGTATCCTGGACGGCAAGAACACTGTGGTCGGCGGCAACTATGACTTCCTGAAGCCTACCTATGAGCGGATTCTGAAGGAACAGGAAGACGGCATCGTAATGGATTATGCGACCCTGAAGACCTCCAGCACGCATTACTCCGGCGTATTCTACAATAACTCCGTAGCCATGATGAACATGGGCAGCTGGTTCATTGCCACCCAGATCGAGAAGGTGAAGAGCGGGGAATCCCAGTCGAAGGAATGGGGTATCGTGAAGTATCCTCATCCTGAAGGCGTTGAAGCCGGAACGACACTGGGGACGATTACTTCCCTGGCCGTGAACCAGAAGTCCAAGCACAAGGAAGCTGCCCTTGATTTCATGAACTTCGTAACCGGTGCGGAAGGTGCCAAGGTGATCGCTTCTACCGGTACGATTCCTGCGATCAAGAATGACGAAGTTATCAATTCCATTACCTCCATCGACGGCTTCCCGTCAGACGAGAACAGCAAGGCTGCACTGAATACTGTTCAGACCTACCTGGAAATGCCGATTCATGAGAAGAGTGCGGACATTGAAGTCATCCTGAATGAAGCGCATGACAATATCATGACCAAAAACTCTACGATTGACGAAGGCTTGAAGGATATGAATGACCGGGTGGGCCAGCTTTTGAACAATTAAGGTGAACATGTAACGTTAGTGTCCTGAAGGAAGTGCGGGCGGAGGCCCGCCTTCCATATAAATAGAGGACCTCACAGCACTCGTATTAGCAGGCATCGATGTAATTCCCACTTTGCGGGGATGTTATATAAGGTTTGGAGGAGAACGAATGCAGAACGAAACCATATTGCGTACAAATAAGAGCCCAAAAAGCCGGTTGTCGCGCGGACTCCGGGATCACCTGGTCGCGTATAGCTTTATTGCGCCGAACTTTATCGGATTTGCCCTGTTCACCCTGGTACCGATGATCTTTGCCTTTATTCTGGCGTTTGTGAAATGGGACGGGGCCAATCCGATGAAGTTCATCGGGCTGGGCAATTTCTCCCGGCTGATCTCGGATACCACCTTCCACAAAGCCTTGTGGAACACGATTGTCTACACGATCGGCGTCGTGCCGCTGACCATGATTGTAGCGCTGGCGCTGGCAATTCTGCTCAATCAGAAGATCATGGGCCGTAATTTCATGAGAACGGTCTTCTTTTTCCCATATGTGGCATCGCTGGTCGCGGTTGCGGCGGTATGGAACTTCATCTTCAGCCCGACCATGGGTCCGGTGAATAACATCCTTCATCTGATCACCGGCATTCCGCTGGAGGAGCTACCCCGCTGGGCGGCGGATAAGCAGTGGGCGATGTTTACGGTAGTGCTTTTTACAGTGTGGAAAAATATGGGTTATTACATGGTCATCTATCTGGCTGGTCTCCAGGGGATTAACCCGGAGCTGTATGAGGCTGCTGAGCTGGACGGTGCAGGCCCGTGGAGAAGATTCCGCAACGTGACTGTGCCGCAGCTGGCACCAACCACCTTCTTTGTCCTGATGATCCTCGTCATCAACTCGTTCAAGGTCTACGATATCTTCATCAACCTGTTCGCCGGAGCGGATAATCAGCTGAGCGATGCTACACGGGTTATGGTCTATCAGATCTACAACACGGCGTTCCGCTCGCTGGATTACGGATATGCCAGTGCCATGGCGATTGTGCTCTTCCTGCTGGTACTCGGCATCACCATCGTCCAGTTCCGCGGCGAGAAGAAATACGGACAATAGGGGGATCTATTAGATATGGTTGGTAAAAGTAAAGGACTTAAAATCAGCTTAATGGTGCTTGTATATGCCCTGTTGGCTCTGACCGTGCTGGCAATGCTGGTGCCGTATATCTGGATGCTGTCGTCATCGCTCAAGCTGAACAAGGATGTCTTCTCCTTCCCGATGCAGTGGATTCCGGCGAATCCGCGCTGGGAGAACTTCCAGGATATCTGGACCCGGATTCCACTCGGACGCTTCATTTACAATACAGCTAAATTATCGGTTATTGTGACGATTCTGCAGCTGCTGACTTCCAGCTTCGCGGCGTACGCGTTCTCCAAGCTGCATTTCAGAGGCAAAAATGTGATCTTCCTGGGATACATCGCCACGATTGCGATCCCTTGGCAGGCTTACATGGTGCCGCAGTTCATTCTGATGCGCTACATGGGACTGAACAATACCCACCTGGCCATCATTCTGCTGCAAGCCTTCTCGGCCTTCGGCGTGTTCATGATGCGCCAGTTCTATCAGGGGGTGCCGGATGAATTATGTGAGGCGGCCCGGATTGACGGACTGAGCGAATACGGCATTTGGGCGAGAATTATGCTTCCGCTGTCCAAGCCAGCTCTCTCCACGCTGACCATCTTCACCTTCGTCTCTACCTGGAATGACTTCCTCGGGCCGATGATCTATCTGACCGATACGAAGCTCAAGACCATTCAGATCGGTCTGCGAATGTTCATCTCACAGTATTCGGCGGAGTATGGCCTGATTATGGCGGCGAGTGTGGTGTCGATCATTCCGGTGGTTGTAGTCTTCCTGTCGCTTCAGCGGTACTTTGTGCAAGGCGTTGCTGCTTCGGGGATTAAGGGATAACACCCGGGAGCAGAGATTCACTGAGGTTCAGCCTGGCAGTTGCAGCTTTGCGCAGTCTGCCAGGTATTTTTATAGGTCTGCCCAAGTCACTCATTCTTCTAACGACATGTTGAATGCGCTTACTTCATTTAGAAAGAGGAGGATTAATGAATGAATCGAAACAAACGTGTTAAGAAAAGGCTATTCTCCGTGCTCTTATCTACTGCACTCGTAGCCGGAATGTTCCCTACACTAGGTGAGTCTGTAGCATCTGCCAGCGAGACCACTGCTTCTGCGGTCCGGATTCAGCTTGACGGTGAGGACATCAAGGAGGGGAATGTGAACGGGCTGACCTTCAAGGGGTTCGGCGTACTGAGCGGCAACAGTACCAGCGCGCTGCTGATGGACTATAAGTCCGAGCAGCCGGAGGCCTATGCGCAGCTGCTGCAGATCCTGTTCGGGGGCGACCGCCCCTTGATGAACCATGTCAAAATCGAGATGGGCAATGACCGCAATAACTCTACCGGTCCCGACCCTGCGACCATGCGCACGGAGGATGAGGAAGCTAATGTAGCCCGGCACCCCGGCTTCCAGCTTGCGGCCGATGCCAAGGCCGTCAATCCGGCGGTGAAGGTAAGCTTTCTGCGCTGGAATGCTCCAGCTTGGGCTAACAATAACGACAAGATTTATACCTGGTATAAGAAGACCATTCTGGCCGCTTACCGTGAATACGGCTATATGGTGGATTATGTGAATCCCCATATCAATGAGCACGCGCCGGATCTGGCCTGGACGAAGGCGTACGGCGAGAGAGTGAAGTCAGATACGTCAGACTTCAAGGACGAGCAGGAGAAGGAGCTGTACCATAACATCAAGCTGGTCATTTCCGATGAAGTTGGCATCGGCTCCTTCGGCGATGCGCTGGTGAATGACCTGTCCCTGCGCGAAGCTGTAGCCGCTGCCGGGTACCATTACAACACCGATGACGATAGCAAGGGCAATTTCAAGCGGCTGGCGGATGAACTCGACAAGGAGATCTGGAATAGTGAAGCCCAGGCCACCTTCAGTAACTCGGCCTTCCGTCCTCACAATAATATGAAGGACCCTTCGGTGCCCGGGACGGGGATCGGCGGCACCGGCGGACCGCTGGAGATGGGCAACACCATTATTAAGGGCTTCGTGAATTCGCGCCGGACGCATTTCATCTATCAGCCGGCGATCGGCTCCTTCTATGAAGGCGGGCAGTACTCATTCAAGGAGCTGGTCAGCGCCCGCGATCCGTGGTCGGGCTTCATTCATTATGATGCGGGACTGCTGGTTCTGAAGCATTTTAACGGGTTTGCCACAACCGGCTGGGAGAACGAAGACAATACGGCAGGAATCTGGCGTGCTGTTCCCCAGGCGAGCTACACCGGAGCAACCGGCACGAACCCGGTCAGCGGGCGCAACGGAACTCCAAGCTATATGACTCTGGCTTCACCTGACAAGCAGGATTTCTCGACAGTGATCATCAATGACAGCGAGACTGAGAAGATCTACAAGCTCCAAGCCGTCAATATGGCCTATACCGGAAATCCATCCCTGGAAATGTGGGAGACGCGTGCGGCTGAGCAAGGTCAGGCTTTTAACAGCAATTATCTGAAGCCTCTTGGGGATGTCGAGGCAGACAGCAGCGGTGAGTATACCATTCGTGTGAAGCCGTTCTCCATTGTCACGGTCACTACGCTGGATAACCGCAATAAGGAAGGGTTCAGCACACCGCTTCCGGTGGAGGGCGAACGCACCGTGCTGGATACCGATTCTACCGGGTCCGTACAGAATACAGAAGACCAGTGGCTATATGCGGATGACTTCAACTATGGCAACAAGAGCGTTCCCGTGATCGGAGAGGGCGGACAGATTACCGGCGAAGAGAGCTACGTCAGCTCGCGCGGCGGCCCGTATAGCGTCATGCCGCGTTATACGCAGGACCTCAACGGAGCGTTCGAGGGCTACCTGGTCGATGGCACGGATAACTATGTGCTGCGGCAGCAGTTAGACCAGACGACCACCGGCGTAGGCGGGGCCTGGAATGGCGGCGACCCGGTCACAGCCATCGGGGATTACCGCTGGACTAATTACAAGGCGAGCGCCGATGTGTCTTTTGAACAGAATAGCACTTACGGCGGGAACAATTACGCAGCGATTGGAGCCAGATACCAGGGCGGGCCGCAGACGATTAACGGCACCCCTTATGCGCTCAAGTTCTGGTTCGACGGCGGCTGGCAGCTGCTGTCCAGCGGGACCGTGGTGGCCAGCGGCAACGCAGCTGCCGGCTCCGGCGGGGTGAAAATTCCTGACTTCAATACGGCACATGACGCGTGGCACAACATTGCCATTCAGGTGGCTGGGGATACGGTTACTGCCTATCTGGATCAGGTTGAGCTTACAACCTATACCGATCCGAGTCCGAAGCTCTCCGGGCGCGTGCAGCTCGCCAGCGGCTTCTATCACACCCGCTTCGATAATCTGAAGGTGGAGAAGGTAGACGGGTATACCCCCTACTATGCCGAGCAGCTGGATAATCTGGAGATGACGGATCTGGCAGAAGTTCCGGGGGCGAAGCTCGTTTATGAAGGCAATTGGGCCCATGAGAATGGAAAAGGCATGTATGTCTATCATCGTACCCTTTCTACCAGCCAAGGGGCCGGTGCGGTGCTGAAGTATACTTTTACCGGTACAGGTTTTGATATTCTGGGGCCGAACGACGGCTCTGCCAAGCTGGAGGCTGTGGTGGACGGTGAGACTCTGGTAGTCTCAGGTGCTGCTAATGCGGCGAAGGAGCTGTACCAGACCTTCACGCTCCGCGGACTGAAATACGGTGAGCATACGGTGCAGCTCAAAGTGCTGAGCGGGACCCTCGCTGTGGATTCCGTTGCAGTTATCGGCGGGGAAGGAGCAGGAAGCCCGGATACCACCGAGCTTAGTCAGGCGGTGAGTGCTGCGCTTGCGGTCAGCAGGGAAGATGGCTACCCGGAGAAGGACTGGAAGATGTTCACGGATGCCCTGGATACCGCCCAGGCTGCGCTGAATGATCCGGCTTCCTACCGGCTGGACCAGGAAGGGGCAGCACAGCTTGTAGAACGTCTGTCTTCCGCTCTTAATCTGCTGCTGCTCGGAGATGTGAGAGAGCTTGCGTCTATTCCCGACAGGGCTACCTATACAGGGAAGCAGCCTGAGCTTCCGGCTAAGGTAGAGGCTACGCTCGCAGACGGCACAGCCACACAGGTAGCGGTGAAGTGGAATCTTGATGCGGTCCGCTTCGACACTCCATATGAACGGGTAGCGGTCACCGGCACCTATGGTAGCCTGAAGACTATTGCCTATGTGGAAGTGGTTCCTGAGGGGCTGGTGTACTTCCTGGACATGGGTGTTGCCGGGGATGGCGACACTCCGCCGTATACAGCCATCCGGGATTTCGCCGGCGACAGCCTGCTGAATCGCAAGGCAGATCAATTGTCCACAGGAGATACGGTATGGGGACATACGAATACAGGCGCTAACTATAGTGTCAAAGGGCTTGGCGGTGCTGTAGTCACTACAGATAAAGCCCAGACCGGAGTGTACGGCTCGAATACGAGGAATACGCCGCTGGTCTACAACCTGCCTCTAAGTGCTGGCAAATACACGGTTACTTCGTATCATCTGGACTGGTGGAATAACGGGAGCCGGACGATGGATATTACCCTCAGCTATCCTGATGCTGAGGGAAAGATCGTGACCGAGACGGTGAAGACCGGCCTGGTTGCCGGTGCAGGCGGGGCTGGTGTTCAATATACGTTCACGCTGCCGGTCAGCGGTACAGTGAAATATTCGGTGAACAATACGTTCAGCCAGGCTTCGCTGATCAGCTATCTGGCTGTGGCGAAGGACTTGGTCAGCGCGGCCAATGAACAGGCTGTGCTTGAGGCGAAGAGTATCATTGAAGGAGCGGCTTACAGCGTCAAGATGGCGCAAGCGAATGATGAAGAAGCTGTCCGGGTCTGGCTGCAGCAGACCCTTAGCGGGCTGCCGGGGTTCAGCGATACCGGGGTTACCTTGGGCGACATTAGCTTGTCTGCATTCCAGGCAGCCGTTGAGGATACAGAGGGCAGCTTCACTTTCTCGGTAACGCTGAATAAGGGGGAAGCAAGAGCAGACAGCACGGCCAGCGGTAAGATCACGCTCCCGGAACTGGATACGGTTCCGCCGGTGATTACGCTGACGGGCGATGCAGAAGTCAAGCTATCGCTGGGTGCGGAGTACACTGATGCGGGCGCTACCGCTTATGACGATCAGGACGGGGACATCACAGACCGTATAGTGACCACCGTGACCAGTGATGTGTATAACTTGACGGAGCTGGATACGGCGCAAGCGGGAGAATATATCTTCCATTATAATGTCAGTGATACCGCAGGCAACGCAGCCGCAGAAGTGACAAGAAAGGTGACGGTGAGTGAAGAGGAGCAGCCGCCGGTGGAGCAGCCGACTCCGACGCCAACACCATCGCCGGAACCGTCAGCCACACCTGCTCCAACAGATGAGCCGGTATGGATTCCGGCACCGGCTGTAACACCAACACCGAAACCGGCGGTAACGCCGTCCCCGTCTCCGCAGACGGAGAAGGTGCTTCATCAGGATGATTTCAAGGCTCCGGCAGACCGAATGATAACCGTTCAGCTTACGGACGATACTGAATCCGTGCTGCTGCCTGCAGGAGTCACAAGCATGACAGGCACGAATACCTTGCGTCTTGCCTGGAATACAGTTGCTGTTGATCTGAGCCCGGATGCCCTGAAGAGCGTCCTGAATACCGTTGCTGGTGGTGGAGGGCAAACGGAGGGAGCGGCCATCAGACTGTCGGCGGTGAAGTCAGACGCTGACAGCTTCCAGCAGCGGATCAATGATCCGGCGGTCAACGGGTCTGTACGGCTAACAGCGGCAAGCGGGGTCATCAGCTTCAGCCTGGAGGTTGTAGCTGCGGACAGAAGCTCCGTACCGGTGACGGCGTTTGCCAAGCCGCTGACTGTGACCTTCGCAGTAGATTCTAAGGCGAATCGTGACCTGCTTGGCGTCTACCATATCGCTGCCAGCGGAGCAGTGGAATATGTCGGCGGTAAGCTGGTGGATAGTAATCGTAAGCTTGCTGCTGAAGTGATGCATTTCAGCCAGTACGCTGTGCTGGAGTATGATAAGAGCTTCACCGATGTCAGCAGCGGCCACTGGGCAAGCCCGGTCATTAAGTCCATGGCTGCGAAGCATATTATTGAGGGGATGCCGGGTGACCGCTTCGATCCGCAAGGGGAAGTGTCAAGAGCGCAATTCGCCGCGATGATTACTCGTGCGCTTGGCCTTAAGACAGCAGGCCCAGCTGCATCGTCCTTCACCGATGTGGATGCCAAGGCCTGGTATGCTGAAGCGGTTGCCGCTGTGAATGAAGCGGGCATTGTGTTTGGACGCAGCAAGGACGCTTTTGCTCCGAATGAACTCATTACCCGCGAGGAGATGGCGGTCATGGTCGTCCGTGCGTATGCCACCCTGCCGGAAAGCCAGATCAGTGCTGACCTGTCAGGAGGCCAGGGGGATAGCATGGCGGCAAGCCTGTTCAGCGATGCCGCCCGGATTCAGAACTTCGCGAAGAATGCAGCCGTTACCGCCGAGCAGGCAGGTCTGATCCGTGGGCGTGGCAATCAGCAATTCGCACCGCAGGCGGCTATGACCCGTGCCGAGAGCGCGCAGGTCCTTGCTAATCTGCTGGGACATATGTAACTTCAACTAACGATTTAAGTCAAACAGAGAAGCGGTTCTCCCATATCCGGAGAACCGCTTCTCTGTGTATATACTGCTAGTCAAGTACATTATTGGGACTGATCGTGATAATTGTAAACAATATTCCTGACTATGGTGTCGTCTCCCCCAATGGGGATAGCGCTTAGAGCTGTTGCAGTTCCCAGATTAATCGGACGAACTGCATTAATTTCGCCCACATAGGCTTTGTTGTCTGCGTAGATCGTCATATCGCCGACAATATTCAGCGGAACTAATTCAGATTGGAAATAGTCTGTATTGATGATTTGCAGCCCGCCCGTCGGAAGATCTACGGGTTGAATGGTGACGGCAACATACTTTTGCGAAAGCGAAGTACGGATTTTATCCTGGCCATTGTAACTGGGGAATTCCGAGTAGTGTTCAGCGGTGATACGGCCAGACGAATTAAGTTTCAGATCCACAAATTCATTCAGAAATTTGCCTTCTCCCTGTAAGGTGCTATATAGAAATTTGTTGTTCAGATAGATTCCGGATGCCGTATTACCCAGTAAGGCTGTCGTTGCAGACACGGAATGATAAGGTTTGAAATTGGTAACATATCCAACCGTCCCGAACGTAATGAGGTTTTGTCCGTCCGGGTGAACGGCCAAGGGATTGCGTGTCTGATCAAACTTGAGCTTCGGATAAAGTGGCTCATGGTCAAGCGGATAAGCCTGATCATTATCAATATCAATGACGATAACATAATCTCTTTCACTGTCACTCTTACAGGCAACATAGACATAGGGGCTATTCTTATTGCTCGCGAAGGCGAAAGGCTTGCCTGGATTGCTCGGGTTCAATGAATTGATAGACACGGTCTTGATCAATTTATTTGTGACTCCATCGACTATGGTAACGGTGCCGTCATCATAGCTGGCTGCATAGGCTTTTTTACTATTAGTCGTTACGAAGACAGCAACGGGTTTGGCACCAACAGCAACTTCAGTTATAGGGGTGAAATTATCCGTACGATAGATGATGAGTTTATTCAAGCGGTCATCTGTTACGTAGAGCTTATCCCCTGAGGGACTCAAGCTTAAAGCGCTGGGACTGAGGCCTGCCGGAATCCTTTTGTCAATCGAATCCAGTCTGGGATTAATAAGAGCGATATAACCGCCTTTATTGCCAGTTACATAAGACACATAGACATAATTAAGAGCGTGGAGTAAATCTCTGCGTTGGCTTGCCTTACTGGTACTCATAAATAAGCTCCCCTTACTCAAGATTGATTCGTATAATTGGAATAAATGTTCCTGATCTCAACGTTACCAAGATCGATAGGGAACTGGGCTGTTGCACTCTCCAGGTCAATCGGACGAATCGCGTTGATTTCTCCTACATAAGCCTTGGAGTCTGCGAAGAAGGCCATATCACCGACCAGATTAAGTGCAACTAATCTTGAACTCAAACGCTTGACATCGATGATTTGCAGACCACCCGTCGGGAGATCCGTGGGTTGAACGGTTACGCCAATATACTTCTGTGTAAGAGAAGTACGGATTTTATCCTGGCCTCTGTAACTGGGGATTTCTTTGAATCCATCATTGGTAATATTTCCATTCAGATCAATGGCCAGGTTCTCAAATACCTTCAGATAGTTTCTGTCGTCAACGGTGCAAAATAACATTTTGTTGTCCAAATATACTCCAGATGCTGTATTATCTAACATACTTGTCGTGTTATAGATGAATTCTTTAAGATTAAAATGGTTAAGAAAGCCAAAGTTTGCAAGTGTGACCTGTGTGTGGCCATCCGGGTGAACGGTCAGGGGGTTGCGGGACTTGTCAAACGCCGGGAAAACCTGTTCAGGGTCAAATGAATAAGCTTTATCCTCATCAAAATCAATGGCCACAATATAATCTTTTTTCCTGGCACGTTTACAGGCAACATAGACGAAGGGACTATTCTTATTGCCCGCAAAAGCGAAAGGTCTGCCCGGATTATTGTAGTATATTCCGTCCATATGCTCATTTCTAAGCACTGTATTTGTTGCGGTATCGATGATGGTCACATATTCATCTCCATAGTTGGCTACATAGGCTTTTCTGCCGGTAGGCTCTACGAATACAGCAACAGGATTATGATCATCGCAGTACTCAAAACCAACGGGAATCGTACTAACTAGGCTGAAGTTATCCGTACGAAAGACGCTGAGGGTATTCTTGAGGTTATCCGTCACGTACAGCCTCTCCCCAGAGGGATCTGTGCATATAGCGCTAGGACTAACGCCTGTCTGAATCACCTTGATGACCACATCTTTTGTAGCATCAATAACAGCGACATATCCTACATTACGATTAGCTACAAAAGATGCATAGACATAAGGAAAGCGGCTCGTTTTTCTGCTCTGGTCTACCTTATTCGGATACACTGGCGCCCCCCCTTTCAATTAACTTTAGCTCATGGACTCGCCGGTCCCGGCGGACAGACAACCGGTCCGATAAGGCTACAAAAAAGACTGTCCCAAAGTCTATTTCGACTTGAAGAGACAACTCGGTGTTTAATTAAATATGCATTAGAAGGATTGTTTGCTATAACCAGAAATAATATTTTTTAAAGTGAGATAATATCCTCCCAAGCTGATAGGAGGTAAAGCTTTTGCATTTGTCAGATCAATGGGACGAACCCCATTGATTTCCCCCACATAAGCCTTGGTGTCTGAGAACATTGTCATATCGCCAATAATATTAAGCGGAACAAACCGGGAAGTATAATCATCTGCATCAATGATTTGGAGACCTCCTGTCGGATAATCCGTGGGCTGAATGGTGACGCCAACATACTTTTGCGATGGCGTAGTTCGGATTTTATCCTGGCCTTTGTAGCTGGGGATTTCAAAGAATTGTTCTTCGGTGATATCTCCAGTCATATCGAACACCAGGTTCTCAAATACCTTCAGAAAGTCTCTATCCCCTCGCATGGTACAGAATAACTTAGTGTTATCCAGATAGATCCCTGATACCGTATTGTCTAGCAGACTTGTTGACTTGTAATTAGTAGTACCAGATTCTTGTTCAAGGAGGTAGCCTATTAAACCAAACGTGACTTGTGTCTGTCCATTGGGGTGAACGGTCAAGGGGTTGTGGTTCTGGTCAAACTTAAGAGGAGTAGGGTAGCTTGGAAAATCAACCATATAATATGAATCAGTCAAAGTATCCATTACGAAAATACAATCACTTCCATCATCACGCTTGCAGGCAATAAGGACGGAATTTTCGAAAAATCTAAATGCAAAGGCGAAAGGGTGGACCTTAAATATAGAACCTGGGTCCAGGTCCACAGTCTTAATTAAACTATTTGTGATGGCATCCACAATGGTAATTGTGCCATCGTCATAGTTGGCAACATAGACTTTATTAATGGTAGGTTCTGCGAAGACAGCAACAGGATTTTTGCCAACAGGAGTTCCGCCTAATATGTTAAAGGTATCTGTACTATAGATGAAGAGTATTTTCCTGTCATCCAATACGTAAAGCTTATCCTCTTTTGGACTCAAGCACATACCCACCGGATTAAGGCCTGTCGATATCCGTTTGATGATCTTATCGGTTGTGGGATCAATGACAGCAACATATCCGCCTTGACTTTGATCGTTATTTACATACGACGCATAGACATAAGGTGAGCCATTTTGTGTAATTCTGTTTTGAATTGCTGTTTGAGTCATATTCATAGATGAAATCCCCTCTCATGTAATTCTGGCTAATGGATTTGCCGGTCCCGGCGGACAGACAACCGGATGAGCAGGCAAACCGGGAATGTCCGGATGTTGCATCAGGTTGTCTGCTATATGGTATGTCCGGATACTCCGGCCCGAGTCATTGAAACGTCATGTAAAAACGAAAAAGGGCACTATATAACATTAGGAGGATTGATTGCTATAACCGGAAATAATGCTCTTGACGGTGATGTCGTATCCCCCAATCTGGATAGCGGGTTGAGGTACCATAGATGCCAAATCAATGGGACGCACAGAGTTCTGTTGACCCACATATACGCTGGAGTCTGAGGGAAACGTCATATCACCGACAACATCAAGCGCAATGAACTCGTAATTCAAACTGGCCACATCAATGACTTGCACACCGCCCGTTGGGAGATCCGTAGGTTTAACAGTGACACCAATATATTTTTGCGTACGCGAAGTACGAATAATATCCTGTGCTTTGTAACTGGGTACCTCTATGAAATTCTCATACGTGATATTTCTATTTGAATCGATAGCCAGATTTTTAAATACTTTCAAATAGCTCTTGTCTTCGCGTGTGGTGCAGAATAACATTCTGTTGTCCAGATAGATCCCGGAGACCGTATTGTCCAGCAGACTTATCGAGTCATACAAGCCAACCGGACGATCTCCAAAATAGTTAAGCATACCGACTTCTCCAAGCGAAACCAGCGTGTGCCCATCCGGGTGAACCGTTAAGGGATTGCGGGTGTCTCCAAAGGTGATATCCTCTTCGAAGTCAAGCGGATAAGCCGTATCATCCTCAAGGCTTAAAGCAACAAGATAATCTTTTGCGTTGTCACGCTTACAGGCAACATAGACATAGGAACTTTTTTCATTGCATGTAAAGGCGAATGGTCTGCCGAGAATGCCTGGTTGCAGAGTGAACATATTCACATTTTTAATAATCCTTAAAGTGACAGTATCTATAATGCTCACGCTGTGTTCACCATAGTTGGCTACATAAAGCTTTTTACCACCCGGCTCTACGAAGACAGCAACTGGATCGGGACTGCTTGAAGTACCAACTGCGATTCCGGCGAGAAATAGAAAGTCATCTGTGCGAAAAATCATAACCCTTTTCAGGCGGTTATCTGTAACGTAAAGCCTTTCTTCAGAGGGGTCTGTACACATAGCGGTAGGATTAAAGAATGAGGTAATCCGTTCAATTATCTGATTGCGAGTACAATCAATAACAGCGATTGCCCCGTTTCCACGGTTATTTTCATAAGACACATATACATAGGGAAGACCGTGGATCACAATCCGGTTTTTATTTGTCGTATTTGTGTTCATAGATGAGTTCCCCTTTCGTATGGTTCTGGATCATGGACTCGCCGGGCCCGGCGGACAACCCACAAGGCGAGCAGGAACGCCAACTTTTGTCCGGATGCGACATTTTGAAGGCCTAATATATTTTATTCGTTTATTTTGCAGATAGAACCGCCAGAAGGTCTGATAAGTCCACAAAAAAGAGCTGCTCCAATGTCGCGTTCGACTTAAAGAGACAGCTCAATGCTTCGATTACATAGGCATTAGGAGGATTGATTGCTATAACCGGAAATGATTTTCTTCACGATGATGTCGTTTCCACCGATGTCGATAGCGGGAAGAGCCGTTGCCGTTGCCAGATCAATTGGACGAACCGCGTTGATTTCGCCCACATAGGCCTTGCTGTCTGAGAAGATGGTCATATCGCCGACAATGTAAAGCTCAACCAATTTGGAACTTAAACTATCTACATCAATGATCTGCAGACCTCCTGTCGGGTAATCTGTGGGATGAACGGTGACGCCAATATACTTTTGTGTACGCGAAGTACGGATGAGCTCTTGGCCTTTGTAGCTGGGGACTTCTTTGAAATTCTGATAGGTAATGTTTCCATTTGCATCTATAGCCAGGTTCTTGAATACTTTCAGAAAATTTCTTCCTTCTCGCATGGTGCAGAATAACAGTTGGTTGTCCAGATAGACCCCGGACACCGTATTGTCCAGCAAACTTGTTGATTTGTACGCAATCTTATTAAGAGCAACATAATCAAGGACCCCAACATTTGCAAGCGAGACCAGTGTGTGTCCATTCGGGTGAACCGCCAAGGGGTTATATCTCTTGTCAAATACGGGTTCCGGGTATACCTCCTCAGGATCAAGCGGAAACACCCCATCATCATTAACGTCAAGGACAACCACATAATCTCTTGCATTGTCCCGCTTGCAGGCAACATAGACAGAGGCGCCATCCTTGCTGCTTGCAAAGGCGAAAGGCTGACCTAAATTGTTTTCATCTACTGCATCCATATCTACATTGGCAATAAATCTAAAATTGACGGCATCAATAATGGTAACATTACGGTCTCCATAGTTGGCGATATAAGCTTTCCTGCCGCTAGGCTCAACGAAGACAGCAATGGGTTCGGGGCTGCTTGAAGTGCCAACGCGGATTGAAGCGAAAGCTACAAAGTCATCTGTATTATAAATAAAGACCCTTTTCATAGATTCATCTGTTACGTAAAGCTTCTTTCCAGAGGGATCTATACACATCGCAGTCGGATTTAAGCCGATCTGGAGTCGATTGATGATCCGATCTTGGGCAGGATCAATAACAGCGACAGCTCCACCCTTAAAGCCAGTTGTGTAAAGCGCATAAACATAAGGAAAAAGGTCGTCACGTATCTGATTGCATTGGTTGGCTTTATTCGTATGCATAAAATAAATCCCCTTTCATATGGTTCTGGATCATGGACTCGCCAGGCCCGGCGGACAGACAACCAGATGGGCAGGCGCGCCGGGTATATCCGGATGCCCCATCTGGAGGTCTGTTATAGTATATGGCTACAAAAAGGGCATAGGATAACCTTTCACCTTAGAAGTATGGATTCCTAGCAGTAGATTGATTACTGTAACCGGAAATAATATTCTTCACGGTGATGCTATCGCCCCCCATATCGATAGCAGGTAGAGCGGTTGCGGTTGCCAGATTAATGGGACGAACCGCATTGATTTCGCCCACATAGGCCTTGGTGTCGGAGAATAATGTCATATCGCCGACAACGTAGAGTGGAATGAACTCGGAACTCAAGCGCTCGGTATCAATGATCTGCAGACCACCCTGCGGGAAATCAGTGGGTTGGACGGTAATGCCAACATACTTTTGCGAAGGCGAGGTCCGGATTTTATCCTGGCCTTTGTAACTGGGGAGCTCTATGAATTTATCGTAGACAATGTTTCCATTCAAATCAAAGGTCAGATTCTTTAATACTTTCAGAAAGTTTCTTTCATCTCGTAAAGTACAGAATAGCATTTTGCTATCCAGATAGATTCCGGATACCGTATTGTCCAGTAAACTTGTCGGAACATAAAGAAAGTCATAGTCACTTAAGTAATAATTGAGGTAGCCAATCGGTCCAAGTGTAATCAGGGTCTTGCCATCCGGAGCAACGGTTAGGGGGTTATGGTTCTGGTCACCCGGTGTTAACTCAAGCCCAACAAGTGCGTCATTATCAATATCCATTGCGATGACATAACCGCTCTGATCGTCGTCCCTCAGGCAGGAAATATAGATAAAGCGGCTATTCTTATTGCTTGCAAAGGCGAAAGGGCGGCCATTTGACTTGTCAGGTGTATCCATGGAGACGGTCTTAATAAAGGCATTCGTAGAACCATTAATAACGGTAACGGTGCCATCGTCATAGTTGGCTATATAGACTTTTTTACCGGTAGGCTCTGCGTAGACAGCAACAGGTGTGGCACCAAGATAAACCCCGTTTAACATAATAAAGGTCTCTGTACTATAGATATAAAGTACGCTGACGTCCACCACATAAAGCTTATCCCCCGAAGGACTTAGGCACATCACAGTGGGATTGTGGCCTCCCTGAAGCCGTTTGATGATCTTATCGGTTCCAGGATCAATAACGGCAACATATCCTGTAGTAGGATTATCATTTAATACATAAGACGCATAGACATAAGAAAAGCCGTCGCGAGTATTGCTGTTTGGATGTCCTGTTCGATTCATATTCATTAAGAAAATCCCCTTTCCTGAGGAACTGGCTAATGGACTCGCCGGGCCCGGCGGACAGACAGTAAGAAGAGCAGAACGCCAACTCTTGTCGGAATGCGACAATTGGAGGTCTGCTCTATTTTATTCATTTATTTTGCAGATAGAACCGCCAGAAGGTCTGATAAGTCCACAAAAAAAGAGCTGCTCCAAGTCTATTTCGACTTAAAGAGACAGCTCAATGCTTCGATTACATAGGCATTAGGAAGATTGATTGCTATACCCGGAAATGATTTTCTTGACGTAGCTGTTGCTTATCCCGATGTCGATAGCAGGTAGAGCCGTTGCCGTTGCCAGATCAATCGGACGAATCGTGTTGATCTCGCTCACGTAGGCCTTGGTATCTGAGAAGATGGTCATATCGCCGACATTGTTAAGCTCAACAAATTTGGAACTTAGACTATCTACATCAATGATCTGCAGACCTCCTACCGGATAATATGTGGGTAGAATGGTGACGCAAACATACTTTTGAGTCTGCGAAGTGCGGATGATATCCTGGCCTCTGTAGCTGGCAATTTCTTTGAAACTATCGTAAGTAATGTTTCCATCAGAATCAATGGCCAGGTTCTTAAATAATTTCAGATAGTTTCTGTCATCTACGGTGCAGAATAACCATTTGTTATCTAGCGAGACCCCGGATACTGTATTGTCTAGCAAGCTTATCGAGTTTGGCGTGCCAGGAACGTCATACACCAGGTTGATAAGGGATCCAGTCAACCCAAATGCAGCCAGAATGATTGAACCCTGGGCAATGTCGATTGGGTAAGCAGCCAAGGGGTTATGAGTTACGTCAAAGCTATAGTCACTGGTTTCAAGAGTCTCTATAATTACACCACCAGCTTCAATGTCGACAACAGAATCGGTGAAATTGTCACCCTTGCAGGCAACAAAGTTAGAATTGGAAGCAAAACCGGAATTGTCAGTGCTTGCAAAGGCGAAAGGCTTGCCTGTGCCTATATCCTCAGTGTAATACTCATAGCTGTCAATATCAATTATAGTTACACTGTGTTCTGTATAGTTGGCTACATAGGCTGTTGTGCCACTAGGGTCTACGAATACAGTAACCGGACCAGGGTTTTTTGTAGTCCCAACGCGTATTGGGGAAGTGACTAAGCTAAAGTCACTTGTTCGATAAATATTGACTGTATACATGAAGGCATCCAATACATACAGATTCTTTCCTGAGGGATCTATACACATAGCCGTCGGGTTTATTAAGCCCGGGATCCGTCGGATGATCTTATCGGTAGTAGGATCAATAACAGCAACAGCTCCAGAATTAGAGCCAGTTGTATAAAGCGCATAGACATAAGGAAAAAGGTCGTCACGTGCCTGTTTGCATTGATTGACATTATTCGAATGCATAGAAATAGCCCCTTTCATGTCTTTCGGCCTAATGGACTCCCCGGGCCCGGCGGACAGACAACCGGATGGGCAGGCGCGCCGGTTTGTTTCCGGATGCCGCATCAGGTTGTCTGCTGTATGTTATGTCTGAATGCTCCGGCCCGAATAGTCCTAATGTCCAATAAAGCCACAAAAAGGGCAAAGCTTACCCCTTCACCGCTCCCGCCGTAAGTCCGCTAACAATGTACTTTTGGCAGAAGATATACAGAATTAGCACGGGAAGAGAGGTTAATACCAAATCCGCGAAGATCAGGTTCCAGTCCCGGCTATACTTACCGTAGAAATTGTATACCGAGAGCGGCATCGTCCAGTCCGAGCTGTCGGTCAGGAAGTAGAGCGGGATGGTGATGTCGTTCCAGACGGACATGAACACCATAATGGCTACGGTGGCGTTGACCGGGACGATCAGCGGGGTGACTATTCTGAAGAACACCGAGAATGTATTGGCCCCCTCCAGAAAAGCGACCTCATCCAGCGCCTTAGGAATAGACCGGATGAATCCGCTGTACAGAAACACGCTGAACGCTGTATTCAGCGAGGCGTAGATCAGGATGACGCTGGTGATGCTGCCGTAGAAGCCCATCCACTGCACAACACGGATCGTGGTGATCGTGGACATCGGCGCGATCAGGCCCATGAAGAAGAACATATACAGGAAGCCAGACATTTTGGTCTCACGGCGGACCAGAATGAACGAGGCTGCCGAGGAGGTGAAGATATTCAGCACGGAGGAGACGCTGGTAATCAGCATCCCGTTCAGGAACGCGCGTCCCAGGCCGCCTTCGCGGAACACCTCCGCATAATTGGAGAATTGCCATTGCTCCGGGAGCCGAAGCGTGAACTTCAGCACCTCGGAGCTGGTCATGAAGCTGCCGAACAGCATGATCAGGAGCGGCAGGATAATCAGCAGGGAGGCCAGAAGCAGCAGCCCTTCGACGATATAGTTGCGCCAGGCCATTTTGCGTGTGAAGCTCACTATTCGGACACCTCCTTGCGCCGCATGAAGATCAGCAGGGGAATGGCAATGATCGTTACGGCAGCGAACAGCAGCGTATTCACGGCGGTACCCAGCCCCCAGCTTCCTTCGCCGAAGGAGCGGAGGATGATCGTGCCGACCACCTGGGAGGCATTGCCGGGCCCCCCGCCGGTGAGCACGAACACCTCGGAGAACACCTTGAGGCCGCCGATCAGCGTCAGCATCAGATTGATGTTAATGGCAGGGAGCAGCAGCGGCAGAGTAATGCTGCGGAAGCTGCGCCAGGAGCCGGCGCCGTCAATGGTGGCGGCCTCATAGTACTCCTTCGAGATCGACTGGAGTCCGGCCAGATAGATCGCCATCTGGAAGCCGGTATGCTGCCAGATGGAGACGGCGGCAACGGTCCAGATGACAATTGCCGGATTGGTGAGCCAGGCCTGGCTCAATGATGATAGCCCTACCGCCTCGAAGATGCGGTTAATCGTCCCATCCGAGCGCAGCATGGGGGTGAATACGATGCTGATTACCAATACGCTGAGGATCGAAGGCGAGTAGAAGACCGCCCGCAGCAGGTTTCTGGTTTTGAGCCGCATGTTCAGGCCTACCGCCAGCGCGATGCCGAGCAGATTTTTGCCGATAACCGTAACCACTGCGAAGATGGCCGTATTCTTGATGGCGAGCAGCAGGGTGCGGTCGGTGAAGATCCGCTCGAAGTTATCCCAGCCGATGAACTTGATCGCTTCGCGGTCCAGCCGCCAGTCCGTGAAGGAATAGTAGAGCCCGGCCAGCGCAGGCAGCACGAAGAAGATCGAGTAGATCAGCAGCGCAGGCCAGATCAAGTAATACGCGTATAGCTTTTTGGATACATTCATGTCCTCACACTCCTAGAAGCCTTCTACCCCTTTATCCTTCATGAGCTGGCTGAATTTCTCATCCCACGCTTTAAGTACTCCCTTGGCGTCCAGGCCGCCGGCGAACTCATCCTGAAGCAGACGGTACAGCTCGCTGCGGTCCACGATCATGTAAGCGTCGGTGGTCAGCGTGGTTTTCTTCGGGGTGATGTATTGATCCACAATCTCCTGCTTGTAATCCGGCAGCTTCGGTGTTGTGACATCGCTGAAGTTGGAGACGGAGCCTTGGCTGTCCACCATCTTCTGGGCGACCTCCTTGCTGGCGAGGAACTCCAGGAACTGCTTCGCTTCGGCCATATGCTTAGCCTTCTTCGGAATGAACAGCTGTCCGCCGAGCGGGCTTGCCCCAAGATTCGCATCCTCTGAAGACGGAATTGCGAACAGGCCCAGATGCACATTCGGGTCCTTCTCAGCCACATTCACAATCAGCCAGTCGCCCATGAACATCATCGCCGTTTCCTTGTTCAGGAATTTGCCTACAGCCATATCGTAGCTGTCGCTGAGAATGTCCGTGTTGGTGTAGCCCTTCTTGTAGACCTCATACTGCTGCTCCAGGAAGGTGGCGAATTCAGGGATATCGGACCACTTCTTGCGGCCGGCGTTAATGTCATCGAACAGCGTTGGATCATTCTTGGCTGCCCAATCGGCAAAAGCCGCTGCCGGCCAGATATTCGCCGCCCAGTTATCCTTGAACGGCATGAAGACCGGTGTAATTCCGCTGGCCTTGATCTTCTCGCACACGGCCAGGAATTCCTCGTAATTCTTCGGAATCTCCAGGCCCAGGTCTTTAAAAATATCCTTGTTATAGACGACGCCCTGCATCCCGGTATCCTGGCTGTAATGGAAGCTGTAAACATGATCGTAAGCTGAGAGTACATCCTTGTTCAGCAGCCGGCTAACCCAAGGCTCGTTATCCAGAATCTCGAAATTGCGCTCCAGATTAAGGTCGGTGGTGGCACTGGCGAGATTGTATTGAATCAGATCAGGCACCTCGTCGACCGCCAGCTTGGTCTGGAGTACGGTGGCGGTTTGCTCCGCCGGAAGCAATTGAAGATTTACTTTGATATTGGTTTTCTGCTCGAACTCATCCAGCACATCCTGGGCCACGAACGCTGAGTCCTGTGAGCTTTTGGAGATGGCCAGCTCGATGGTTACCTTTTTGCCGCTGCTTCCGCCGCTATTAGCTCCGCCCCCGTTGTCTGTGGCCTCGGCATTGTTCTTGCCCGGATTGCCGGAGCCGCAGGCCGCCAATGCCAAGGTCATGATTCCGGCCAGCAGGCCCGTTGCGATTTTCTTGCTTGTGGTACTCATCTGATCGCCCCCGTAGTGTGATTTAGTGTGGATTGAATCCGCTTGCATGTTTGATTATAGAGTGCAGACTACCTGAGGTACATGTTTGTGCTTGACTCTTTCTGTGTAATATCCTGAACTGCGGAACGGCTTGTCTTTTGGCCCGATTGGTTGTAAAGTAGGCAGCATCCTAAGGTTCAGGGAGGGTCCGGCTTGGCTACCATCTACGACAAGTTACGCAAGGGCAGGGTTCAGGCCAGTCTGCAAACCAAGTTCTTTCTTACCTTCATGCTGCTGCTGCTGTTTGTACTCGGCTGCTTCCTGGTCTATGTGAATTATATGGTTATCCGGCCGCTGAAGGAGAAGACGGAGGACGAAATGAAGCTGGCTGCCGTCAATGTCAGCGATCAGCTTAATCTCTATATCAACAACCAGAACCAGCTGTCCCAGCGGATTCTGTCGAACAAAGAGGTGTTCACCCTGCTGTCCGCCGGGGATTACTCACAGCTTACCCTTGAAGGGCTGACCCGCAGCCGCAGGCTGAAGGAGCTGATGTTCCAGGCGCTCGGACCAAGCCTCAATATCGAAGATATGATTATCTATGATCTGAAAGGGGACGGAATTGCCTCTTACATCGGATATGCCAGCAACCCGGCCTCCCTTCGGCCGTTTCTCGCGGAGAGCGGCAAGCTGGCGACCTGGAATGCAAGCGGTTACGCGTTGTACCGGCAGGGGGCGGATACGATCTCTTTTGTGCGGGCCATTATGAACCAGAACGGGCAGGTGTTCGGCTATCTGGCGGTCCGGCTGGACCCGCGGTATCTGAACCGGGCAGCGGGGGGAGTGTCCGGCGGTAAGGTCTATATTATGGATCAGGAGCAGCGGCTGGTCGCCAGCTCTCCGGTTCTTACAGAAGGTGAGAAGGCCCCTGCCTTCGCAGTACCTTACTCTAAATCTGCATCCGGCAGCGGAATCTATCTCAGCAGCAGCGAGGATTATGTTGCCTATCACCAGTCTGCCGAGACGGGCTGGACCACGGTTGTCGTGAACCCCAGGAATGTGGTGCTGGGTCCGGTCAATTCAGTGAAATATATCTCCATTCTGCTGATTACAGCGCTGATTCTGTTCTCGTTCATCTTCATATACTTCTCGACTAAGAATCTGCTGCTGCCGATCCGCAAGCTGCGCAGCCAGATTCTGCGGATCAATTACAGCAACCTGAACATGAAGACGGATGCCCGTACCCACAATAATGAGCTGATCCAGCTAAATGACGCTTTTCAGGAGCTGCTGGAGCGGCTGCAGGAATCAATCGAACGGGAAAAGCTGGCCTTGCACGAAGAAGTGAAATCGCGGAATTCCGCACTACAGGCCCAGATTGCCCCGCATTTCATTCATAACGTGCTGTATCTGATCAGTATTGCCGCCCAGGAAGGCAAGAATAACGTGGTGACGGAGATGTGCAAGCATCTCTCGGACAGCCTGCGCTATATAGTCTCTTCGCCTTACCAGCATGTCACATTGACCGAGGAGCTGAAGCATACCCAGCACTATTTGTCGCTGATTCAGCATAACTTCGAGGATGACCTGGAGTGGGAGATCGATGCGGATGAAGGTTTTGACGGGATTGAGCTGCCCCGGCTGGTCCTTCAGCCGTTCGTGGAGAATTGTATTGAACATGCGTTCAGGAATACAGACCCTCCTTGGAGAATCCAGGTGCGGGTGAAGGTGTACAACGGCCTGTGGGCCATTGAGATCCGGGATAACGGGGAGGGCTTCGCGCCGGGTAGAATCAGGGACATTCTTGATCATATTCAGGAATCGGATTCCGGGGTGTACGAGCTTCAGCATCACACTTCCGGGATCGGCAACATGGGGATTGTGAACACGGTGAACCGGCTCAAGCTGATGTACCGGAACCGGCTGTTCTTCAACATCTATAACCACTCTGACGAGGAAAAAGGAGCCACGGTCCAGATTATCGCATCCATGAGCAAAGACTTCTACTAGAACCGGGAGGGACAGCCATGTATACCGCTGTTATTGCAGAAGACAGCAAGCCGATTCTGCGGAATATTGAGGTCCTTATGCACTCCACGGAGCTGCCTGTGCAGATTGCCTTCACGGCATCGAACGGATTGGATGCACTGGAATACATCCGCGCACATCCGGTGGATATCCTGCTGACCGATATCCGCATGCCTAAGCTGGACGGACTGGCGCTGATCGGGCAGTGCCGTGAGGTGAATCCGGCGCTTAAGGCGGTGCTGATCAGCGGCTACAGCGACTTCGAGTATACGCGTAAGGCGCTGAACCTGCAGGTATTTGATTATCTGCTGAAGCCGGTGGAGCGGCAGCAGCTTGCTGAAGTGATGCAGCGGCTGGTCGCCCATCTGGAGGTGCAAGGGGGCGGCAGGAAGGGATTGCCGGAGGTGTTGGCCGCTTCAGAGCAGCGGCCTAAGAGCAGCGAGGAGCTGTTCCGGCAGCTGGAGCAATATTTGCAGCAGCATCTGTACTCCCAGCTCTCCATAACAGAGGTGGCGCTACAGTTCCATGTCAGCCCGTCCTATGTCAGCCGGATCTTCAAACGGCATTCGCAGCGGACCTTCGTGCATTTCTATATGCAGCTCAAGATTACCGAGGCCTGCCGGCTGATCGCGGCCAGACCTGAGCTGAAGGTCAAGGAGCTGTCGGAGGCGCTGGCCTTCGCCGACCAGCATTATTTCTCCAAGGTGTTCAAGGAATACACGGGCGTTAGTCCGAGCGAGTATAAGGAGGGCCGGGGCAGGTAGGTTTGAACTTAAAAACTTGAGTTAAGGGAAAAGTGGCGGAGTCACGGCTAATCCCAATACATCATGATCATTAGTTCGGATACAAGGACGGCAGTGCTGCTGAGGGGGCGTTGCCGTCTTTACTTTCCATATCTACCCGGCGGGATACCTGTGATGTTCTTGAACGTGCGGATGAAATTGGCATAATCGTTGAAGCCGGACAGATAGCAGGTATCGGACACGGAGGTTCCGGTGGACAGGAGCTGCTTGGCTAAGGCGATTTTTTTGAGCAGGACATAACGGTAGAGGGTGCCCCCGGTCTGCTGCTTGAACAGATGGCTGAGATAATATTTGTCCAGGTTCAGCTCGCCCGCGATATGCTCCAGCGTTAGCTTCAGGTGCAGGTGGTTATCGATATAGCTCATGGCCGACTGGATGTGGGGAGAGATGAGGCTGGGCACGGCAGAACGGGTGCGGCTGTACAGCTCGTTGACCATGACCAGGAGCTGGATCAAATAGGTTAGCGCCAGCACCTCGCTGCCGTACTGCTTGTTCTCCAGGGCAGAGATTAGCAGGGAGGCCAGCTTGGTATACTCCGTGAGCAGCGGCTCCTCCATCTGCGCCAGATTATTTTCTCCCGGCTGGCGGTTCTGGAAGCACGCGAGCAAATTCGTGGTCGCCGTACAGAACGGATAGACCAGCGGGGCCTTGAAATGAATTGTGAGCCGCTCATAAGGCTGGCCTGTGCGGTTGATAATCTTGTGAATCTCGTGATTATTGAACAGCAGGACGTTGCCCCGCTGCAACGGATAGCTGTACTGGTCCACGAAGCCGTTCACGCTGCCGCCGAGGAACAGGAAGATTTCATAGTGGTCATGGATGTGGAAATCCCGGGTCGGCGAGATCGGGGAATTGCCGATGCCGGCCAGAATATCGCCGTCGAATTTCTCGTAATACCGGTTATGCTTCATGGCCGCTTCCTCTCTTTCTGTAGAACGCAATATTCGCAATAAATCGTTAATATTCGCAAAGACATTGCAATAATATCACAATACACTAGAGATAGAAATGCATGGATTGGAGGAAGATCAGCGTGAACAAGCAGGAGCTTATGGCCATCGTAGAGGATATGAAACCCGCTGACTTAAGTCTATATTATCCGCAGGGGGATGGGGCGGCTTTTTGGACCGGAGCATTGGCTTCGGGAGCCTTGCAGGCAGACATCGAAGAGATCCGTGCGGAAGCGCGCAGGCTGGACGGGCAGCCTATTCCGGTACTGACATACAGCACCTTTACCCTATATGCGCGGACCGGCTCGCGGCTGGAGTATGAACGGCTCTATTTTGACCGGCGGAGAAGATTGAATACGTTTGCACTCTTGAGCCTGCTGGAGCCGGAGCGGGCAGACTGGCTGGAGAAGCTGGGTGACATTGTCTGGGCCATTTGCGATGAATATACCTGGTGCGTTCCCGCCCATCTGCCCGCAGCACCGGAGGCGTCCGGGATTGACCGGCATATTGACCTGTTCTCTGCGGAGACGGGCTTTGCCTTAAGTGAGATCCTGGTGCTGCTTGGAGACCGGCTTGCCCCGCTGCTTAAGGACCGGATACGCCAAGAGGTGCAGAAGCGTATTTTCCGGCCGTTCCTTGCGCATGGTCCTTATTTCTGGGAGACCTCTACACATAATTGGGCGGCTGTCTGCGCAGGTTCGGTTGGGGCTGCTGCCCTGCTGCTTGTGGAGGATGACTCCATGCTGGCAGATATTCTGACGAAGACAGAGAGCAGTATGAATTATTATCTGCAAGGCTTCGGGGATGACGGCGCGTGTCAGGAGGGATTGGGCTACTGGAATTACGGCTTTGGCTATTTCACGTATTACAGTGACTTGCTTCGCGCAAGAAGCAGGGGCAGATTAGACTGGTTCAAGCAGGAAAAGGTGGCGCGGATCGCCCGCTTCCAACAGCAATGCTTCATTGACGGCAGCTATGTGGCCAATTTCTCGGATTCGCAGCCCCGGGTGAAGGTACATATGGGCCTGTCCCATTATTTGACCGAAGCCTGTGACGGTGTGCTGCGTCCGCCGTCTGGGCTGCGCGCTCCGTTCACGGAGGACCATTGCAGCCGCTTCGCCCCGGCGCTCCGCAACCTGCTCTGGGTGAGAGCGGGTAAGGAGAAAGAGGCATGGGAGGCAGGCAGCCGTTATTTGCCCGACGCCGCCTGGCTGGTGTCGCGGCATGTGTCCGCAGCCGGGGCCTTCGGCTTCGCCGCCAAGGGCGGGCATAACGACGAGCCGCACAACCACAATGATCTCGGCCAATTCATTCTGAGCGGCCGGGGCGAGATCTTCGCAGCCGATCTGGGCTGCGGGGAGTATACGGCCGATTATTTCGGCGCGGGACGTTACGGATATGACTGTAATGGTTCGCAGGGCCATTCGGTGCCGGTCATTGACGGCCAGTATCAGGGTGCCGGGCGTGAGTTCCGCGTTGTGGTGCTTCATGCTTCGGCGGAGGAAGAGCGGGATGAGCTGACGCTAGAGCTGGCCGGGGCGTATCCGGTCAGCGGGCTGAAGTCCCTGGTGCGTTCGCTGATCTGGCATAAGGAAGAGCGGCCAAGACTGGAGCTGACCGACACCTGGCAGTATGATGGGACACCAGCAAGCTGGACGGAGCGGTTCGTCACCTGGCGCAGGCCGGAGCTGCTTCATCCCGGTAGCGTGCTGCTGCCCGGGGAGACAGCGGGTAACGGCGCTGTGGTTGCCTATGACCCGCAACTGGTGCAGCTTGAGATCAATGCTCATGTATACAACAATCATTACGGCCGGGAGACGCCGTGGCATAGTCTTGATTTCCACGTTCTGCGGCCGGAGGCAGAGGGTGTGCTAAGATTTACGTTTCAATTTCTGTAGACAGGTGAACGGCCGTAGAGCCGAATATTTGTGACAAAGGCGGGATTGGATGATGAACGGAATGACACAGCAGGAATGGGTAGAAGAAGCCTGGAACCAGGCGCTGGCCAAAACCAAGCGGAACAGCCAGCGGATCGGTGCAGCCTTCCCGCACGCCAGCCAGGGAGGCAAGTATGTGCTGGAGGTCCCAAGCTGGTGGACCGCCGGCTTCTGGCCGGGAATGCTCTGGCAGCTCTATGCCGGGAGCGGGGCCGGGGACGGCGGCTTAAAGGCCATTGCCGAGGACTGCGAGCAGCAGCTGGATGAGGTACTGGACGGTTATGGGAAGCTGGACCATGACCTGGGCTTCATGTGGCTGCTGACCAGCGTAGCCAACTACAAGCTGACGGGCGCGGAAGCTTCGCGCATCCGTGGGCTGAAGGCGGCAAGCCATCTGGCCGCCCGCTTCAACCTGAAGGGCCGGTATATCCGGGCCTGGAATCCCTGGCACGAAGGCGAGGATAACAGCGGAGTGGCTATTATAGATTGCAGCATGAATACAAGCCTGCTGTTCTGGGCTTCGGCGGTAAGCGGGGACCCGCGTTACCGGCATGTTGCCGAGGCGCATATGGATACGGTGCTGGAGCATTTCATCCGGCCGGACGGCTCGGTCTATCATATTGTCAACTTCGACCCGGAGACCGGCGAAGTGCTGGAGAAGCGCGGCGGGCAGGGCTACGCGCCGGAATCGGCCTGGTCACGCGGGTCGGCCTGGGCGCTCTACGGGCTGGCACTGGCCTATCATCATACCGGCAAACAGAGCTACCTGGATGCTTCCAAGCAGGTCGCTCATTTCTTCATCACCCGTCTGCCCGAGGACCATGTACCGCATTGGGATTTCCGCGCACCGGGAGCAGTAGGGGAGATCCGCGATACCTCTGCCGGCTCCTGCGCGGCCAGCGGCCTGCTGCTGCTGGCCAGTCAGGTGGAGGCGTCCGAAGCACATGTCTACCGGAACGCCGCCCTTAGCATCACCGAGTCCCTCTACCGCAATTACGGCACCTGGGACGATGACGGGGAGGAAGGGCTGCTGCTTCACGGCACCAGCAACTACCCGGAGAACCGGAACATCGATGTTCCGCTGATCTACGGTGATTTCTTCTATGTCGAGGCGCTGGCGCGGATCAGAGACGCCGGGCCGTTCTATTGGGAGTAGGAGGGATGATGAGTATGAATGCTAATGCATCATTGCCGCAGCGGCGGTTACCGATTGCTGACAATCCGCTGAAGACCCGGGAAGACCTGCGGACAGCGCTGGGACAGCTTACGGGGCCGCTCCGCCCATTCTACAGCAGTGGAGGCGCGAGACTGGAAGTTGGCGCTGCGGGAGCGAGTTATCCGGCAGCGATTGCCGGTATGGAAGGCTTCTCCCGGGTGCTGTGGGGATTGATTCCATTGCTCAGCGGAGGCGGGGAGAGTGACTTATGGGCCTCCGTGCTGGACGGCATCCGGCATGGGACTGATCCTGAGCATGAAGAGTACTGGGGAGAGGTGCAGGACTACGACCAGCGGCTGGTAGAGATGGCCGCCTTCGGCTTCGCGCTTGCCAGTGCGCCGGAGCATATCTGGGCTCCGCTCACTCCCAAGGAGCAGGAGCATCTCTATCGATGGCTGAACCAGATTAACAGCCATCCTTGTTATGACTGCAATTGGCTGTTCTTCAACGTGCTGGTCAATATCGGGTTCCGGCATATCGGCCAGCCATATGATGCTGTTCAACTGGAGAACAACCTGCAGCGGATGGATGCCTTCTATCTGGGGGAGGGCTGGTACAGCGACGGCATTGACGGCCACTGCGATTATTACGGCCCTTTTGCTATCCATTATTATTCACTGATGTACGCCAAGCTGATGGAGCATGATGACCCTGAACGCTCCCGCAGGTTCAAGGAACGTGCCCGGCTGTTCGCCGCCGGGTTCATGGGCTGGTTCGCGCCGGATGGCGCTGCGCTGCCATATGGACGGAGCCTTGCCTACCGGTTCGCCCAGTCCGCATTCTGGAGCGCCTTCGCCTATGCGGGAGTTGAAGGCATTCCGGCCGGTGTAGTCAAGGGCATCGTGCTGCGCAATCTGCGCTGGTGGTTCAGCCAGCCGATCTTCGATGCCACAGGCGTGCTGACCGTCGGCTATACGTACCCGAATCTGGTCATGGCCGAGAATTACAATTCGCCAGGCTCACCATATTGGGCGTTTAAGACCTTCCTGCCGCTGGCGCTCAGCGCAGAGCATCCGTTCTGGAATGAAGCGGAGCTGCCGATGCCGGAGCTGCCTGCGGTGATGGTGCAGAACCCGCCGCATCTGGTCCTGGTCCGCGAGCCGGCTTCCGGGCATATCGCAGCCTTCAACAGCGGGCATCTATACACCAACGAGCATACTCATACCTCGGCCAAATACGAGAAATTTGTTTATTCCACGGGCTTCGGCTTCAGTGTGCCGCGGGCTGAATGGGGATTATCGCAAGGAGCCTTTGATTCCATGCTGGCGCTAAGCGAAGGCGGGGACAATCTGTACCGGGTGCGCCGCCGGAACCGGGAGACGGAGATCATCGACAATGTTCTGCGCTCCGTCTGGCAGCCTTGGGCCAACGTTGAGGTCAGTACATGGATCGTGGCCGGCTTGCCCTGGCA
Source organism: Paenibacillus piscarius (assembly GCF_022234545.1). Classification (GTDB taxonomy): domain Bacteria; phylum Bacillota; class Bacilli; order Paenibacillales; family Paenibacillaceae; genus Paenibacillus_AQ; species Paenibacillus_AQ piscarius. The sequence continues at coordinate 346,689 of NZ_JAIEUI010000002.1, read as the reverse complement.
TATCCGTATTCACCGGATTGAGACGGGCCGGGCGCTAGATGTTGCCGAGGGCGGCTTCGCGCTGGGGCAGGAGACGGAGCTGGTGCAGCAACTGGATGAGTTGAAGGCGGCGGCAGCGACCCCATGGGGCACAAGCGCCATCAGGGGGCTGAAGGGCTATACGAAGGCTCATCTGATCTGGCCGAATGCCAACACGAACCTGCTTCATCCCCGGACCGTGCTGCCTACCTTGACGGCATCGCTGGAGCCTGGAGTTCACTGGCTGGCCTCTGCGGTATACGGCGACCCCTCAGCTGCGCTGCCGGCAGACGGGGCAAGGTCGCCCGGCCTGGTGCTGGAGCAGACCCCTGAAGCCTTGCTGAAGGTTAAGTTTGATGGAGGGCGTATTATTGTGCTGACATCTGGTGGGGGAGAGATCAACATTCCGGTGCAATAGCACAGCATCGGCTTCTTAGCCACATCATACAAGCAGGCCAGCAGCTTCTCCTTTGGAGTGGCTGCTGGCCTTTCAAGGTTCATAGACCAAAATGTATGTTAAAAACCGAACACAATTGGGCTGGATGCGGCGCGTGAAGCAAATGTATGTTAAAAACCGAACACAATTGGACTGGATGCGGCGCGTGAGCCAAATGTATGTTAAAAACCGAACACAATTGGGCTGGGAGCGGCGCATGGAGCAAATGTATGTTAAAAACCGAACACAATTAGACTGGGAGCGGCGTGTGAAGCAAAATGTATATTAAAAATCGAACACAATTAGTCTGGGAGCGGCGCATGGAGCAAATGTATGTTAAAAACCGAACAGAATGGGACTGGTTGCCCGCGTGAACCAAATGTATGTTAAAAACCGAACACAATTGGACTGGGAGCGGCGCGTGGAGCAAATGTCAAAAACCGAACACAATTGGACTGGATGCGGCTGGTGGACCAAAATGTATGTTAAAAACCGAACACAATTGGACTGGATGCGGCGCATGGAGCAAATGTATGTTAAAAACCGAACACAATTAGCCTGGATGCGCTTCGTGAGGTGCAGAAGTACACCCGAATCTGCCGACTGCGGCCTAATCGAGCCAATGAGGAGCAGAAGTGCACCCGAATCTAGCGACAGCGGCCCGTCCGAGCCAATGAGGAGCACTAGCACACCTGAATCTACCGAATGCGGCCCAATCGAGCCAATGAGGTGCACAAGTGCACCTCATTCCAGCGAAATCCACTTTAATTTAACCATCCCTCCGCCAGCTTCACCATCTCTTCCTTGGTGAAGAACTGGCCGCTCATGTCATTGATCTCATAGTGGATCAGCTCCCGGCTGCCCGGAATCTCCGTTGACCATGCCAGGCTGTTGCCGCCTGCATAACGGGTGTAGAGCATCTCCTTACCGGAGACGGTCAATTTCTCTGCGGTGAAGCTGACTTGTTCATCCACGTATTGTGTCATCGGGCCGTTAGTTCTGCTGATGTGTACAGTGACTTCCTGATCACCTTTGCGGTAGTTGGCTGTAAGGCTCTGCATCTGATCAGACAGCTCAACCGGCAGCATAGCATAATCCTTGCCCGATTGCTCAGCCTGCTGGCGCAGCTTCTCCGCTGTTGCTGCCGCTTCCTCCGCTGCCGGAGGATGGAGCAGATTTACCGGCTGGAAATAGACTGAAGCATTTTCAAAAGCGTACCCGTCCCCTATCTCCGTTGCCAGTGCTACCTTTTGCCCCGCTAGCTTAGCCTGCAACGCCGAAAGATCGCTATACAGAACTGGCTTCGACCGGGTATCTGTCACGCCTTCCGGGTTGTGGGGGAGGACGTAGAAGATCGCCGCCATGCCTTCAGCCAGCAATTGCTCTCCCAGTTCACGGCTGTAATCAAGCCGCTGGATTTCTTCCTCCTGTACCTTAGGGAATGATACGGCAGGCTTCACCTGAAGTGTAACCTCCCCTTGCTTATTATTTAGACTCTGATAGTGGACAGCGGCGAACCCTGAAGATGCGGTGATCAGCAATCCGGTCATCACCAGCACCCCGACCTTGTATTTCATGAAGAATCTCTCCTTTCGATTTCTTTCCGTATATAGCTGCCGCATGACACGGCTATGCAAATCGACTTCTCCCACCTTGGTCTTAAGAAGGATTTCTTTCAATTCCGTTTCTTCGTAAGGCAGCATAATGATCTTCCCCTTTCGCATCAGCATAGTATTTGCGGAATTTTTTGGCGCTCCGTTCATATTTTTTGCGCAGCCTTGTACTGCTCTGATGAAGAATCAGGCTGATATCCTGATAGCTCATCTCCTCCACACTGCGCAGAATCAGCAGATTCCGCTCCTCCGCCGACAGCATCGCCATTGTGCGCTGCACCTTCTCATCCGGGTACATCGCTTCAATCTGCTGATCCACCGGCCGGTACTGCTTCTCATCCTGATAAAAGAGGTTCAGCACCCCGCTAAGCTTCCGTCTGCGGAGCACATCAATGCACTGGTGGTAAGCGATCTTGTACAGCCAGGCCGGAAAAGGCACCTTGGTATCGTAGGACGACAAGGAACGGTATGCCTTAAGGAAAATCTCCTGCGCACTGTCCTCAGCTTCAGGATAGGCGCCGAGCATATGATAGCAGTAGAGAATAATCGGCTTCTGGTAATGGAGCAGGATCTGCTCAAACTCATCGATGTCGCCGCCAAGCACCTTGTTGATCAGTCTGTGTATGGTTTCATTGTCCAAGCTTCTCCCCCCTTTCAATGAGTACAACGGATGACGCAGCCGGATTGTGACCATGACCTTCAAAAAGCTCAACCCAAACAAACCCGCCACAAGCCCCTGCACCCATATGAAGCATCCGGTGCAGAGAGCGGGGCGGGCCGTATGAACTGTTATCCATTACTCCGTATTGCTGCGGAACTGGTTGGGCGTAACGCCTTTATACTTTTTGAATACTTGATAGAAGTATTTCGTGTCGTTGTACCCGGACTGGAGGGCGATGTCCTCGATCCGCATCCCGGGGTCTTTGAAAAGCTGGCAGGCGTGCTCGATGCGGACCTTGTGCAGATAGTCGATGAAGCTGATCTTAAGCTGCTGCTTGAACAGCAGGCTTAAGTAGCCAGGAGTGATATAGATTTCCCTGGCGACAATCTCGCGGTTGATATCCTTCATGAAGTGCTCGCCGATATAGCTCTTGGCCGCTTCCAGCAGCTTGTTGCTGTTCTTCTTCGAGGTCAGATGCTCGCTGACCCGCTCTGCTGTCTCCAGCAGCGACTGGAACAGATTATCCAGGCTGGAGCGGGACAGGACATGAATCAGCTCGGTCAGATTCTGTCCGAACACCTTGTTCACATTGACGTTGTTCTCGATGCACAATTTATAGAGCGCGAAGAACAGGGCGAAGCTGGACTTGATCACCTGGTCCCGGGATACGGTCTCCGGCTGCAGAGCCACGTTGAATTGCGTCAGCTTCGCGGCAATATCCTCCGACGAGCCGCCGCGCACGGCCTTCAGCACCTCCTGCTCCTCATGCAGGGGATAGGAGGACTGGGAGGAGTCGGCGTCGAATTCGCCGCTGTACTCCACGATTTTGGCGATGCCGGTGTAGTTGGTGGTATTCAGGGCCTGGGAGGCCTCCTGGAACGACTGGCGCAGATGCTCAATACTCTTGTCGATGCTCCCGATCCCGGCGGATACGGTGAACCTCAGGAAGCTGGCGATATTCTCCTGAATAATCCGGATATACCCGCTTAATTCCTCCTGGTCCGGCAGCTCGTCCATATTCAGAATCAGCACAATATCGTCCTGATGCTCGAAGGCAATACACAATACTTCCGCCGGCAGCGATTCCTCGCAAATATTCTTCAACCCGTACTTCAGCAGCTCCGTATCCTCATGCTGGTATTTCTGATGAAGCTGCTGGAAGTTGTCAATCCGCAGCAGAATGACGCCATACAGCAGATAAGGAAACACCAGATTGTTCATCTTCAGATTAGCCAGCAGGCGGGGATAGGAGGGACTCTCGGCCAGGATGAGCTGGCTTAAGGTTTTCTCCTTCAGCAGGGGCAGGCTCTCGCGGAAGCCTTGGCGCAGATGCTCCAGGGTGCTAAGCTCCAGCTTCTCCGACTGAATCTGCTCGGTGATGGCCAGCACCGTATCCAGAATCTCCTGCCTGCGGCTCGGCTTCAGCAGATAGTTGCTGACCCCGGAACGGATGGCCTGCTGGGCATAGGCGAAATCATCATAGCCGCTCATAATCACCGACTTGATCTGCGGATACTCCCGGGAGACGATGGAGATTAACTCCAGGCCGTCCATTTGCGGCATCCGGATATCCGTCAGCATGATATCGACATCCCATTTACCCAGAAACTCTAATGCCTCCAGGCCGTCTCTGGCCTCGGCAACAATATTGATCCCGTGCGCCTGCCAGTCAATCAGGGTGCGGATGCCGACCCGGGCCCGCTCCTCATCATCCACAATCATCATATTATACAAGGGCTTTCCCTCCGATTCTGTTCACTATATAAATTGAACTTGTATATTTTCTGTTACGGGATAGCCGTGACTCCAGAGAATGTTTGGACTTCCGGCCGCTGTTGTCTGCAGATTTCTTGATTGTATACCGCTGTTCGCGGTGGAAATCCGCATACAAAGGCGGACGCTACCGCTCCTCCAGTTCCAAAATTCCCCTCCGCCACTTTTCCCTATGCTTAAGCTCTCAAGTTCAATCTATATAGTCAGTTATTCCTGCACTTCATTCAATATCACCGGAACAACAATCTCCACCCGGGTGCCCTCTTCAGGGACACTGGTATAGTTCAGAGCGAAGTCCCCTTTATAAAAATGCTTCAGCCGCGCATACACATTCTGCACTGCATATCCGCCCACATCCCGCGCTGTGTACACATCCGTGTCATCGGGCATGGTGAGAATTTTCTGCAATGTCTCTTCGCTCATGCCGCTGCCGTTATCCTCAATTACGAAGATCAGGTTCTCTCCGCTGCGTTGTCCGCTGATGCTGACCCGTCCGCCGCCGCGCTTGCGTTCAATCCCATGGATCAGCGCGTTCTCGATGAACGGCTGCAGGCTGAGCTTCAGAATGACATAGTCGTGCAGCTCTGCAGGAATATCTATGACATACTCCAGCGTCTCCTGGAACCGCATCTTTTGCAAAGTCAGATACAGCTCGATCAGCTCTTTCTCCTTGGCCACGCTGGTGAAGCTTTTCCCCTGATTAAGGCTTAACCGGAACAGCCGGGAGAGGTTGATCACCATCTCGCTGATCTTGTCCTGCCCGGATGCCTCCGCCTCCCAGAATATCGTATCCAGCATGTTGTAGAGGAAATGGGGGTTGATCTGGGACTGGAGCGCCTTCAGCTCCGCTTCCTGCTCCTTCAGCTTCAGCAGATAGGCATCGTCCACCAGCGCTTTGATATTGCCGACCATATTGTTGTAGCCCCGGCTTAACTGGCCGATCTCATCCCAATACTTGATCTCGACCTTCTCGTCGAACTGCCCGTTCTGGAAGCGGCGCATCGACAGCAGCAGCGTCTTGATCGGCGCGGTCAGGAATGAAGAAAAAAACATCAGCAGGGGTATACTAAGCACCAGGCTGGCCAGCACCATCACCAGCACGGCCGACTTGATGGAATTAAGCTCCTGCGTCAGCGAGCTGAGCGGAACACTGTAGACCGTAATCCAGCCGCCCTCGTTGATATTGTAATTCAGCAGCGTGTCTTTTCCCTGGAGATTGACAATGTTGTTGCCGGCCGTAATGCCGTTCCGTGCCTGCTTCATAACGTATCCGACGGCTTCAGGACTGTAGGTCTCTTTACCGGCGGACAGCAGCTCTGCGCCCTGTTCATTCAGGATAAGAATACCGTGATCCTTGTCATACAGATTCGTCAGATAGGTCCGGCGGATCGTCTCCAGATTGATGCCGACGAACACGAAGCCGATGCGGTTTCCGTTCACAATATCGCGGATAATCCGGGTCATGCCAAGCTTGTCGTTGCGGTTACTCTGAATGAAAACATTGTTCTCTTCCGTCAGGGGGAACCAGTAGGAGGCGCCGTTCAAGGCAACCGACTCTTTATAAGTATTGTTTGCCTTGATTTTGTCCAAGCTATACGCACCGCTGCTGTCATCCGTGGCGACCTGAAACAGCGGTTCCTGCAGGCTGCCGTACAGGGCGAGATAATCGAAGCTTCCGGTGACCAGCATCTGGTTCATGATAGACGCGGTGGGCCCGTTATAGAACCGGTTCTCGATCTTCACCGAATCTGAGGGGTTGCTGCGCAGAGTGTCCTGAACCACCGGTGCGAGGCTGAATACAGTGACCCAGTCGGCCAGCGTTTTTTGCATCCGGCTCAAATTGCTGTCAATCTGCTTCAGCACGCTCTGGTTAGAGTTGCTCACTTTATTGATGATCTGCCGCTTCGAGATCGTATAGGAGTAGCCGCCCAGCGTGCAGGCCACTGCGGTAATCAACAGGAAGATCAGAATGGTTATCTTGTATCGCAGGTTCATATTCAAGTAATAGCGCAGCACAGGATCACTAACCTTTTTGTTTTTTATCTTATGCGTAATGCCGGACAGACACAAGAGAGCAGGTCCTGGAAGTCGACAATTTTCAACATTACTCTCTTTTTCTCTACTGACCCTGGCTCAGGGACTCTGGTACGATGTGTTCAGAACACAGAAGACAAGCGAGAGAAACACAACATTTAGGGGGATGATTACATGAATAAAAAGTCCACACGGAACATTTTGCTGGTCACTGCACTGGCTGCGGTCTCAGTCCTCAGTGCATGCGGAGGCGGCAACGACAAGAATAATGCTGGCACCAATGCCGGAGGCAATACAACTGGCGGCAATGCGGGCAAGGAAGTAACGCTGCGCCTGTTCTCGAACCTTCCTGACCGTAAATCCGGACAAGGCTTGGCGGAGCAGATGGTCATTGATAATTATGTCAAGGCGAATCCCAATGTCAAAATCGACATCGAAACCCTCGCCGAGGAGCCGTTCAAAAACAAGCTGAAAGCATACATGGCCTCCAACGAAGCGCTGGATGTAACTATGGTTCACGGCGGAGCGGAGCTGAACACCCTCGTTCAGGCCGGATATGTGAAAGAGCTGGACCCTAAGGAATATGAAGGCGACACCTTCAACTTCCTGCCGGGTGTGTACAAATCCTTCACCTTCAATGACAAGCTGTACGGCTTGCCGCGCAACAGTGACTACGAAGTGATCTATTATAACAAAAAGCTGTTCGATGACAATGGCATCAAGATTCCGACAACCTACGCCGAGCTGCTGGAAGCGGGCAAGCAATTCCGCGCCAAAGGCATTGAGCCGATGTCGATGAACGGGAAGGACCTGTGGAGCTTCGCCGCCTTCTTCCAGGATCTGGTGATCCGTGTGAGTGGGGATCAGAATCTGACGCTGGACGCAGTGGCCAAGAAAAAGAACTTCACAGGTGACGAGAACTTCACCAAGGCTGCTGAGCTGCTGGCCCAGGCCAGAGACAGCAAGCTGTTCCAGGAATCGTTCATGACAGCCGACTACGGCGCATCGCAGAACCTGTTCACGCAGGGCCGGGCAGCGATGTGGTACATGGGCTCTTGGGAAGCGGGGATGGCTACGAATGACAAGCTGTCGGAGGACTTCCGCAACAATGTGAATGTGCTGAAATTCCCGGTTGTAGAGGGCGGCAAAGGCAAGGACACCGACCTGCTAGCCTGGAACGGCGGCGGATACTCCCTGGTGAGCAGCTCGAAGCATCCTGAAGAAGCTAAGAAGTTCTTCGACTACATGATGTCTGCCGATCAATGGGCCAAAATTGTATGGGATACCGGCGCGGCTGTGCCTGCACAGAAGTATGAGCTGTCCGGCAAAGAGAGTGCGCTGCAGAAGCAACTGACCGACGTTCTGACCGGAGCCACCAGCACAGCAGGCGCGATCGCCCTCGACTCCGGCACACCGAAGTTCAAGGATGATGCCCAGAACGTGTTCGGCAAATTCTTCGCCGGCGGATCAACACCTGAACAACTGCTGGCAGAGCTGCAGAAAGCCGCAGAAACACAATAACCAATATAGAGAATGGAAGGAGACGGGGCGGGAAGCATTTTCTTGCCCCTCTCTAATCTTAAGGATGGAGCTGTGACTTCCATGCAAAAAGTATTCAATAACAAACTGGCCATCTTCCTGTTCGTCTTTCCGGGAATTCTCCTGTTCGCACTGACCTTTCTCGTGCCGATTGTGCTCAGCGGCTACTACTCGTTCAGAGATACGCTGTCACCGGGTACCCCTTCTGCATTCATCGGATTCGCCAACTATACGGAGCTGCTGTTCCACGATTCACGGTTCTGGCTGGCACTGAGAAATGCCGTGCTGCTTGGACTAGGCTTCATCCTGATCCAGCATCCGGTCGCGATCTTTTTTGCCATTATGCTGGACCGCCTGGGCGGTAAAGCAGAGAAGTGGTTCAGAACGATTTTCTTCATCCCATGCGTTATTTCTGTCGTTGTTATCTCGAAAATGTGGCTGTCCCTGCTGGACCCGACCTTCGGCGCCTTCAATAAAATGCTGGATTCCCTGGGACTCGGCTTCCTGAAGCATGCTTGGCTGGGGGACAGCAGCACTGCGCTCGTCTCCATGTTATTCATTCTGATCTGGGCCGGCTTCGGCTGGGGCTTGCTGTTCTATTACGCAGGACTTAAAGGCATTCCCGATGATATGTATGAAGCCGCTTCACTCGACGGAGCCTCCGGCTTCCGATTACACTGGCGGATTACCGTTCCGCTGCTGTCACCGGTCATTACGGTGCAGATTACATTGGCTATGATTACCGCCCTGAAGCAGATGGAGACCGTCTTCCTGACCACCAACGGCGGACCCGGCGACTCCACCCAATTCCTGGCTGTGTATCTCTATAACAAGGCATTCTCGGCGAGCCAATACGGTTATGCCAATGCCATCTCAATTCTTTTCATCGTCGTCTGTCTGCTGGCCACTTATCTGAGCAACAAGCTGACCCGCAGCGATGCGACCGAATTCTAAGGAGGAGCCACCATGAGCAAAAGCACAAAAACCATACTATGGGTGTTCTTCCTGATCGTCGCCCTGGTTCAGCTGTTCCCGTTAATCTGGCTGGTTGATTTCTCATTCTTGAGCAGCAATGAATTCTATTCTTCCAGCGTGCTGAAATGGCCCAGCGATCCCCAGTGGCAGAACTATGTCAATGCCTGGGTCGACGGCAAATTCCTGCGCTACTTCATTAACAGTGCCTTCGTGACTACAGTGACAATTCTCTTGACAGTTATTTTGTCCCTGACGCTGGGTTATGCGTTTACCCGGATGCAGTGGAAGCTGCGGTCCGTCTTCTTCACGATCATCCTGCTGGGCATCATGATTCCGATTCATGCGACCCTGCTGCCGAACTTTGCAATCTTCAAGGCGCTGGGCCTGACCAACTCCTATCTGGGGCTGATCCTGCCTTATACCGCCGTATCTGTACCGCTAGGCACCTTCATCCTGACCGGCTTCATGCGGAGCATCCCCAAGGCGATGGAGGAATCTGCGGTTGTGGACGGAGCGAATATTTACCGGATTGTGTTCCAGATCATCGCGCCGCTTACCGCGCCTGCGCTGGTGACGGTTATCGTAACAACGTTCCTGAACTGTTGGAATGAGTTCATTATGGCCTCGACCTTCCTCAGCAAGGATTCACTGAAGACGCTGCCGTTCTCAGTCATGAACTTTGCCGGCCAGTACTCCTCGGACTACGGCTCACAGTTTGCGGTCATGGTGCTGACCTCGATCCCGGCCATTATCATCTATGCCATCTTCAATGAGCAGATTACCAAGGGTGTTACTGCCGGAGCGGTAAAAGGCTAAATTACAGTCGCATATGTTACGATCGTTTCAAGCGTATGCTACCAACTTCTCAGGAGGACTATCAATGGATCACTTGTTATATGGTGTTGCTTATTACGATGAATATATGCCTTACGACCGCTTGGCCCAGGACATTCAGATGATGAAGGATGCGGGCATCAACACGGTGCGGATTGCCGAATCCACCTGGAGCACCCACGAGCCGCAGAACGGGGTATTCAACTTCAGCTCTGTGCAAAGAGTGCTGGATGCGATGCATGAGGCAGGGATTCATGTCATTGTAGGCACGCCGACCTATGCCGTCCCGGCCTGGATGGTCAAAGAGCATCCCGAGGTGCTGGCGGTCACTGTGAACGGGCCGGGCAAGTACGGAGCCAGACAGATTATGGATATCACCAGTCCCGCGTATCTGTTCTACGCGGAGCGGATCATCCGCAAGCTGATGGCTGTTGTACATAAGCATCCGGCGGTCATCGGGTATCAGATTGATAACGAGACCAAGCATTACGAGACAGCCGGACCGAATGTGCAGCTCCGCTTCGTGAAGTATATGAGAGAGACTTACGGTACGCTTGAAGCGGTCAACCATCAGTTCGGACTGGATTACTGGAGCAACCGGATCGACAGCTGGGAGGACTTCCCGTCCATGGTAGGCACGATTAACGGCAGCCTGGGGGCGGAATTTGCCCGGTTCCAGCGGGGACTGGTCAACGAGTTCCTGGCCTGGCAGGTCGGGATCGTGAACGAGTATAAGCAGCCGGGCCAGTTCACCACGCAGAATTTCGATTTTGAGTGGCGGGGGCATTCGTTCGGCGTCCAGCCTTCGGTGGATCACTTCAAGGCGTCACAGCCGTTCGACATCGCCGGAACGGATATTTATCACCCGTCCCAGGATCAGCTTACAGGTGCGGAGATTGCTTTTGGCGGAGATATGACCCGCTCGCTGAAGCAGGACAATTATTTCGTGCTGGAGACTCAGGCTCAGGCGTTCCCGGAGTGGACCCCGTATCCCGGCCAGCTGCGGCAGCTGGCGTTCAGCCATCTGGGCTCAGGAGCGTCGATGGTCGCTTACTGGCACTGGCATTCCATTCATAATTCCTTCGAGACGTATTGGAAAGGGCTGCTCAGCCACGACTTCCTGCCGAACCCGGTCTATAAGGAAGCGCAGACAATTGGCGCTGACTTCAAGCGGTTAAGCGATCAGCTGATCGGCCTGAAGAAGACCAGCAAGGTGGCCGTAATGGTCAGCAATGAAGCGCTGTCCGCGATGGAGTGGTTCAAGCTTCCCGGCGGTCTCAATTACAATGATGTGGTCCGCTGGATGTACGATGAATTGTACCGGATGAACATCGCCTGCGATTTCATCCAGCCCGGCAGCCCGCGCCTCAGCGAGTATGAGCTGGTTGTGGTTCCTGCGTTATACGCAGTCTCGGATGAGGCGCTGCAGCAATTGAATGATTACGTCCGCAGCGGCGGCCATGTGGTCTACTCCTTCAAAAGCGGGTTCACCGACGAACAGGTGAAGGTGCGCCATACCGCGCAGCCGGGAGTGATTCATGAAGCCTGTGGTGTTACCTACAGCCATTTTGCCACGCCGAATGCCCGTACAGGACTTAGCGGCAAGCTGTTCCCTCAGGGAGAAGCAGCAGGCGTTAACACCGTCAATACCTGGATGGAGATGCTTGTACCTGGACCGGCGGAGGTGCTGGCCCGCTACGATCATCCCCAGTGGGGCGAATTCGCGGCGGTTACACGGAATGCATACGGCGAAGGTACAGCCACTTATATCGGCTGCATGACAGAGCCTGCCGCGCTTGCCGTTATCCTGAAGGATACGCTGCAAACCGCCGGGCTGTGGGGTATGGATCAGCAGCTCTCGTTCCCGCTCATTGTCAAGTCCGGTGCGAACCGGCAGGGCAGCACGATCCGTTACTTTTACAATTATTCGGCTGAGCCGGTAACCTTCAAGTATCCGCATGGTGCAGGGCAGGAGCTGTTGAAGGGTACTCAGGTGGCTCAAGATGAGGAGCTTACCCTTGAGGCATGGGGTGTACAGATAATCAAGCAGGGATAGCATTCAGGCAACATTCATTCAGGCAGCACTCAGGAGGCTGAAAGCATGGACGTGACTGGACAAGTCTGGATATCGAGTACAGAGCATGAGCCGTGGGTATCCCGGACGGTGGAGAGCACCACAGGCGGGGCAGCGGAGCTGGCCTTCACCGGACAGGTGCATCAGGATGTGGAGGGGTTCGGCGGCTGCTTCAACGAGCTGGGCTGGGAGGCGCTGAGCCTGCTGCCGGAGGAAGAGCGGAAGGATGTGCTGCACGCGCTTTTTCACCCGGAAGGTGACCTCCGGTTCAGCATCTGCCGACTGCCGATCGGGGCCAGCGACTACGCGCTGGAATGGTATAGCCTGAATGAGACAGACGGCGACCTGGCGATGGAGCATTTTTCGATTGAGCGGGACCGTAAATTTCTCATTCCGTACATCCGGGAAGCACTCAAGCTGAACCCGGACCTGAAGCTGTTCGCATCCCCCTGGAGCCCGCCAACCTGGATGAAATTCCCGAAGGCCTATAACTATGGCACTCTGCGCTGGGATAAGGATATTTTGGAGGCATATGCACTGTACTTTGTGAAATTCGTACAGGCCTATGCCGAAGAAGGCATTACCATCCATCAGATCCATGTGCAGAATGAAGTGGTGGCCGACCAGAAATTCCCCTCTTGCGTATGGACGGGCGAACAGCTGCGCGAATTCATCCGCGATTATCTGGGACCCGCTTTTGAACGGCATGGGCTGGAGACAGAGATCTGGCTGGGCACGATCAACGCGCCGGAGCCTTGGGATGAGTGGCTGAAGCAGAAGGACAGCGGGTTCGATGCTTATGCCCATACGGTATTAAGCGACCCGGAAGCTTACAAGTATGTGAAGGGCGTAGGCTACCAGTGGGCGGGCAAATACGGCATTCAGCGTACCGTGCAGGCTTATCCTGAGCTGCGTTACATGCAGACGGAGAACGAGTGCGGAGACGGGGAGAATACCTGGTTTTATGCCAAATATGTGTTCAATCTGTATCAGCACTATTTTACTAACGGCGTGAATGCCTATATTTACTGGAATATGGTTTTGCAGCCGAAAGGCCGCAGCACCTGGGGCTGGGAGCAGAACGCCATGCTGACGGTAGACCCGGGGGATCGGAAAGCAGCGCCGAACCCTGAATTCTATGTCATGAAGCATTTCTCTCATTTTGTCCCTCCCGGCTCCCGCAGAATTGGACTGAAGGGCAGATGGTCGGGTAACGGGATCGCCTTCGAGACGGCGGAGGGCAGACGGGTGCTGGTCATCGCCAATCCGTTCAAGGAAGAGCGGACGATTGAGCTGTCCTGTGAGGGTTCGCAATACAGACTGGGGCTGGCTGCGGAATCTTTTAACACCATTGTTCTCTGAAAATGTTCTCTGAAAAAGCAGCCTCCCGCCGCTAACCGTCCAGCCGCCGCAGTGCAGAAGTGGAATTGTCGCCTTCGTCATTTCCTGCTATAATTCTCGCATGTAAGTGGATAGGGGGTTACAATGATGGCAATGAATTGCTCATTGGCTAGGAAGTCCTCATGCAGAGCCTGATCCGGGGCGATACTTTGCGTGGGGTGCGGCAGGATATTCTTGATCGCCCAAACTGATTTTATCGTTTCTAATCGCAGGCTCTGCCCTTATTGGATACACCAATATATATAAGGGGCTGAAGAGCTGTGAAGACAACATTTATTAGAAACCATCAATATAATTATGTGAAGAAACAAGCGGATTTCGTACTGAAGACACTGCGTACAGTAGCGGACCGGCGTGTGCTGGAGACCGTGCGGGCGGATGCCGAGATGAAGGTGACCGGAGCTTTTGCTTCGCTGAGCACCGAACAGGAGCAGTTGCTGCGTCCAATCTCGACGCTTGAGACGGCGGAGGAATTCCAGGAGTATATGAAGAACCTGGAGCCGCATCTGGAGCCGTTCCCGCCGATTACACTGAAGCAGATTCAGAAGCTGTTTCCGAAGAATAAGAAGATGAAGCTGCCTGATCTGCAAGCCATCGATTTCCGTTATGTGACGTATCTGGCCTGGGTCGATATCTCGACGAACAAGCTGTTCATCGTCTACCCGCATGAAGGAGAATTCATCGGGGTAGAGGGCCGCATCGTGCCGACCCACAAGAAGGGCTACTGCCTGTTCTGCAACCGGCAGCAGGAGCTCGCCTTCCTGACGGTTAAGACCAGACCGGAGGTGGCTGCGGCGGATAATTACGCTTCCGTCGGCCAATATGTGTGTATCGATAACCGCGGCTGCAATCAGAGCATTACCGATATCAGCGCATTAGAGAAGTTTGTATTGTCTGTGCGCAAATAGTCTGGAATACAATAGAGCAGCAATCCCCGGGTGGGGGATGCTGCTCTATTTTTGTATGTGCGCCCGGCATGGGCGATAACTTGGCGGTGAAAGTCCGCTACAGGCTTGGCAGTAGGAACTGTTAGCCAAAGGCAAGGGTGTCCGCCGCGAGGCGGAATCTGAAGGAAGCCGGAGGCAAACCCTCGGTCTGACGAACAGAAATCACATACGAGGCATGCCAGGACGGACGAGCTTGCATACCAAAGCGAAGTCCAATACTGCCCGAATCCTGGCATGTAAATGTGGCAGATAGATGAGGGGAAGGTTATCGCTCTTACCCGGGGAGGTCTCACAGACGTCCGGTAGGAAAAAAAAAAATCCGAACGATGGAGTAAAGCTTGCTGTGAGAAGTCAGCAGAGGCCATAATACCGGAAAGTTTTTTTTTTTTTCGGGAAGGGCCGAACAATCGTAAGTCTCAAGTACAAACCGGAAGGAGAATCGGCACGATGAAAGCAGAATACCGAAAGGGCTGCCTGCAAAGGGATAGTGTGGAACGCGAAAAGTATGCGGGAGCGCGGAGTGCCGGCACTCGGGAACGTAGAGAAAGAGACGGTGCAACGGATCTGCTTGAGCAGATTCTGGACAGAGACAATCTGAACAGAGCCTACAAACAGGTCAAGAGCAATCATGGAGCACCAGGAATCGACGGAATGACCGTAGAAGACGCGCTGCCATGGCTGCAGGAACACAAGGACGAACTTTTGCAAAGAATCCGGGAAGGCGAATACAAGCCTAGTCCGGTACGGCGCAAGGAAATTCCCAAACCAGATGGAAGCGGAATGCGGAAGCTTGGCATCCCCACGGTCATTGACCGGGTGATTCAACAGGCGATAGCCCAGCAGCTGCAGCCCTTATTTGAGCCACTTTTCTCAGACGGAAGCTACGGCTACCGCCCTGGGCGGAGTGCGCAGCAGGCCATCCGCAAAGTGAAAGAATATGCAGAGCAAGGCTACAGCCATGCCGTAGAAATCGACCTCTCCAAATATTTTGACACCCTGAACCATGAGCTGCTAATGAACCTCTTGCGTAAACAAATTCAAGATAAGCGCGTAACCGAGCTGATTAAGAAATATCTGAAAAGTGGGGTTATGGAGAATGGGGTTCACTGCAAAACAGAGGAAGGCTCTCCGCAAGGAGGCCCGTTATCTCCACTGCTTGCCAATATATACCTGAACGAATTCGACCAGGAAATGAGCAGCCGGGGAGTGAATGTCATCCGTTATGCCGATGACATTGTAGTACTAGCCAAGAGCAAACGGGCAGCGGCGCGGCTTCTGGAATCCTGCCGAAAGTATTTGGAGGATAAACTGAGACTCCAGATGAATAGGCAGAAAAGCAAGGTCGTCAGTGTAGTGGCGCGGAAGCATTTCAAATTCCTGGGCTTTGCGATGGGAAAGAATAGAAATGGGCTGTATATTCGAGCACATGGTCAATCCCTTGTTAAAGCAAAGAAGAAATTGAAAGAGCTGACGAGTCGCAGTCAGGGCAGAAATGTCAGGCAAGTGATGGAGAAGGTGAAAGTCTACATTCGCGGCTGGATTGGCTACTTCTATGTAGCGGATATAAAGCGAATCTTGCAAAGCTGGAGCCAATGGCTGCGTAGAAGACTGCGGATGTACATCTGGAAACAGTGGAAGAAGCCCAAAACAAAGGTGCAGAACCTGCAAAAACTGGGAATACCGGAGTGGCAGGCTTACCAATGGGGAAACTCACGCCTAGGCTACTGGCGAGTGGCCGGAAGCCCAGTACTGTCCCGTTCCATAACAAACGAAAAGCTCGCACAGGCCGGGTATTACGACTTCCCAGCACAGTACGAGCATTTACGAAAATTGCACTTAAGCGGTTGAACCGCCGTATACCGAACGGTACGTACGGTGGTGTGAGAGGTCGGCTGCTCAGTTAATGAGCAGCCTCCTACTCGATTAGTTTAGGGTATTAAGCCCCCGTCTGCTGCGAGTCTGGAATGTATTTTTTCTACGTATGGTATACAGGGTTAGGGAATGTACATACTGTACATTATGTACGTTTTTCGTTACGATAGGAGGTGAAGGAGGCTGATGATCATGAATACTGTTTTGAATGCGACAGAGGTACGGCAATCCTGGGGCAGCTTTATCGATGCGGTTACCCATGAACGCCCACAATTTGTGAGACGCAACCGAGACACCTTTGCTGCACTTTCGCTCAGTGAACTGACCACAATTTTGTCCGCCTATACATTTACATCTAACATCACAGAAGAGAAGGATGGTTCATTCACCGGTTCATTAAATGAGATTCCTGATATCCTTGCAATGGGGCCAACCCGTGAAGAATTGATGGAGGAACTGGCAAACAACCTGCTAGAATATGCCAAGGAGTATTTTGAGGAATATCCATTGTACAGCAAGTCCCCCAACCGGAAGTCCCACTCCCCCTACATTCTTCATGTTTTGACTAAAGATAATCTGGATGAGGTAATCAAATTAATCGATGCCTAGATGGAAAGAGCTCAAGCGTTTCTGTGACAATGACGGATGGGAGCTTTACAAGACCACGGATCACTATTTTTACCGCAAAATATTACCGGACGGCCGAATTCTAAGAACTAAGGTGTCTATGGGCAGCGGGGAGATCCATACTGGATTATGGCGTGAAATTCTAAAAAAACAATTAGAAGTAACACAAGAGTACTTCAATGAAAAAATATAAGCGCGGGAAGATTCCCGCGCTAACTGTTGGTAGAGCAGAAGGCAGGTGACTAATATTCAAACTATATATGTTAAAGTACGACATTGGTTATTCTGGTACGGGGTTTATGGTCTCTTCAGCAAGAGCAGAAATGATGAAATTACCCTTTATTCTGATGAAAATCAAGCAAACTTCTTGGGGTACTTTGAAATTACTACCGTGGCATCCCTAGTTAATCTTTTGAAGTACGATATGGATATCATTGGAGATGACAAAGAATACTGTGATGAAATTGAAAGCTTTATTCATGGAGATGAAGATATTCATTATAGTTACATATATCCAAGAGGCATAGAAGATGTAGATGACCAGGTACCTCATTCTGCTCCATTAAATATAGATGGTTATAAACCCGTGTATATTTATATGTGGTCAAGACTGTCTCAATCTTGGGACTTGGACGAGATTAGGAAGAGTGTGAAGATCATTGCCAGAGATTTCTTGGATTTAAATGCAGACCATATTGAATTTATAGATGTTCCATCGTACGAGGAAACAAAATTATCGTACGAGCGAGATTTCAAGCCTTATATAAACGAATAATTGAATTCGTTCAACAATGGTTATCCACTTTTCTTCCATTACCTCTAAGCCCCCGCCTCCCTAACCTCCACCCGTTGCTGCTCGGCGGTGTTGCTGCTGATTAAGCCTCTGCGGCGGATCAGGGTAACGACCAGAATCGCTGCGCCGGAGACGAGCAGGATCACTGAGCCTGGAATCCGGTCAAGCAGCACACCATAGAGCAGCATCCCCAGCGGGGCGATGGAGCCGGCGATGCCTTCCACCAGCCCGAAGACGCGGCCACGGTATTCCTCTTCGATGGTCTGTTGCAGGTAGACCTGCACCGGAATATTAATAACCATAATTAAGGCTCCGATCAGAATCAGCAACGGTATATAAAAGAAGAAAGTGGCGGATGGGCTAAACTGAAGCAGCAGCGGCAGCGCCAGCGTGAGGAACAGCATCCCCAGCGCGCTTAGACCGCCGATAATCGGCTTCACCGGGCTCTTGCTCTGGCGGAGAACCGTCAGCAGCAGCGACATGAGCAGCACGCCAGCCGCCAGCATCGCTTCCAGTATGCCATATTGTTCTGACGAGAGTCCCAGTGTCTGCACTGCGACATACGGCAGCACGACATTCAGCGCCACGAAGAAGAAATTTATCCAGAAAATAACGACCAGCAGCGAGCGGATCACGGGTCGGCGGATGGCATACGCGAAGCCGTCCTTCAGATTTGCGCGGACCTCGCCGGCTACACTGCCCAGACGTTCACGCAGCGGCTGGCGGCCTTCGGGTTCAGACTCACACTCGTTTGCGGTCATGGCCTCAGGCATCGGCTTGAATCTCAACATACAGCCCATAATCGTCGAAATGGTGAAGCCTGCTGCGTTCACCAGCATGAAATCCTGGAGCGGGAGGAAAGCGTACAGGATTCCCGCGAGAACAGGAGCCAGCAGATGACCGGCCGAGCCTGCCGTCTGGTTCAGCGATCCGGCCCGTTGTATGGAGCTGCTGTCCACGAGCAGCATCATCGAGGAGGAGACCGCGATGCTGTAGAAGGTTGCGCAGACAGACAAGAGAATGAGCGAGGTATAGATAACCGGCAGGGACATTCCCTCCAGCCATACAACCACAAAGGACAGGGACATAATCAGGGCGCTGGCCAGATCCGAGCCGATCAGCAGGCGTCGTCGGTTCACCATATCGGCGAGCACACCGGCAAACGGCGACAGTACAATCCCGGGCAGCAGGCCGCAGAGCAGCGTAACAGCGAAGCTGCTGCCTGAACCGGTCTGCTGGAGAATATACAAGCCGACAACGAAGGTGTACATGCTGGAGCCCAGAACAGAAGCGAGCTTGCCGGAGAAGAACAGGAAGATATTACGGTTCGAGGCTGCCGGGTCTGATGGATGATGGGTCATGAATAACACTCCTCTTCATACAAAAGTTAAATTTAATTAAACTTATTGTATGATCAATTAATCCGAATAGCAACAAAAAGTTAAATTAAATTTAACTTTATTTGAAATTCAGCTTTTGCTTACCCTTCCATTAGGCTATACTTGATAGAAAAGCTACGGAAAGTTGGCATCACAAATGACATCCAAACAAACTACCATCGGCGACAAGGTCAAGCAGCTGCGTAAGGCCAAAGGGCTCACGCAGACCGACCTGGCCGGAGACCATATGACCAAAAGTATGCTGAGCCAAATCGAGAACGGACGGGCCTTGCCCTCGATGAACAGCCTGCAATTCCTGGCCGGGCGGCTGGGGGTGGACCCGGGCTATTTCCTGGAGGGTGAGGATGAAGCAGAATTGGCTCCGCTTGTCCGTGAGCTGGAGATCCTGTTCAAGGAGAAAAAGTACGCAGAGATCATCAGCCGGGTGGAGCCGCTCACCGGACGGACACTGCCGATGACCATTGATGCAGCGCGTCTGCTCGAATTCTATGTCAGCTCTTGCTTCTATACGGGCAGGGGAGGAGGGGAGGCGGAGCTGGAGCGGGCCGCTCTAATCTATGAGCGCTTCGGTTTATTCGTGGAGCGGGCCAAGCTGCAGTATATCTCCTATGCCTTGATGTTCGCGCAGAGCAAATATGCGGAGGGGCTGGAGCTGATCCGCCGGGTGCGCAGGGAGTATGAGGAGAACAAGGTAGGTAATGATTTTATTTTTGAAATCGAGCTTCATTATGCGGAGAGTATTTGTTTATCTGCCCTGGGTGACTATGCAGGCAGCCGGGAAGCGGCCCTCGCGGCCCTTCATGTGTCTCGGGAGGAAGGGATCTATTATATGACCGATCATCTGCACCGGGTGCTGAGTACACTGGCGATTGCTGAAGGAGATGCTGAGACTGCGCAGGCGGCGTTGCAGAAAGCGAGAGCGTTCGCGGAATTTACGGAGATGCAGGAATCACTGCGGCTGGTGGAGCTTGGGGAGATCAGACTGGCGGTAGCCAGGGGTAATTATGCCGAAGCAGTGACCATGGCGGAGGCGTACCCGCTTGAAGACGCCGGGCATACCGCGAATGTGCAGCTTCTATCCGGAATTGCACTATATCACTTGGGCAAGGAAGACGAGGCGCTGGAAGCCCTAAGCAAGGTGGAGCTTGGCGGCCAGGTCTACCATCCGCTTGACCGTGCCAATCTGTTCACCGCCTATGCGTACCGGGCACAGATCAGTCAGCGTCAGGGCAAGGGGGATGAAGCACTACAGCTGTCACAATTCGCCTATGATCAGGTGAAAGAATACCCGCCTTCTGTATACACGGATATGATAAAGAAGACATATCACGAACTGCATGTTTGACTAATTTTATAATTGTTACGCCTTAGCATGAAGACACCCGTGCAGCTCCCCGCACGGGTGTCCTAATGCTTTAATGAATATAGGTTGAACTCTAAATCTACTTACTACTCCACAATTCTACACGGTCCTGCACATACTTGGTGTAGCCTGCTTCCATTTTTTTGACGCCGGCTTTTTCCAGGTCGGCCATGTAATCATCCCAGATTTTATCGAATTCTGCCGGTTTGGCCAGAATCGCCTGCGGGATGCGTTTCCAGGTAATATCCTTCATTTTATTGCCCAGAATGGACACTTCGTCCTCACCGGGAATTGAAATGTTCCAGGCGGCGCCGTAGGCTTTTTCCTTGAATTCCTCTTCTTTCGGGAACAGATCCTTCCAGGTTGTGGCGTTGTAAGCCTTCAGTGTCTCCTTCTCCACATCGCTATAGCCGACAACCAGCTGCTCAGGGAAGTTCTTGGTGTAATAATTGCCGGTCGAATCCTTGGCTCCGTCGCCGTAGTGGACCATCATGTTCCAGTAGAAGCCAATCCCTGTTTCCTTGGTAAAGGCAGTATTGTCATTGTTGATACGGTCCTGGACTTCCTTAGGCACCACGCGCTTGCCGTTCTCAACGACATAATGCTTGCCTTCGATGCCCCAGTTGTTCAGGATCTGTCCTTCATCGGAGGCCAGATAGTCCAGGAACTTGATGGTCCGGACCGGATCAGGGTTGGTGGTGGAGATGGAGATCCCGTAGCCGCCCATGAAGCCGGTAGGCCAGAAGCTGGTCTCTTTGTAATCCTTGGTTAAGGTGACTGGATAGTGTCCGTAGGTCTGATCGAATTTGCCGGCAGTTTTGAGTGCCTGCTGCGCGTCATTGTAGTCCCAGTCCTGATCAATCAGGCCCAGTACGCGTCCAGTCGCCACTTTGGCCTTGTACTGGTCATATTTCTGCACGAAGCTCTCCTTGTCAAGCAGGCCGATATCGTTCATATGGTTCAGCCAGCGGAAATATTCCTTCTCTTCCGGGCGGCGGAAGTGATAGATCGCTTCATGCGTCTCCTGATCGATGTAATACTCGCCGTCATCGGAGCCGCCGGTCGTAGCTACCGCAGGGTTGGTAACGGAAATGTACATATGCCAGTCATCCGCATTGAGGGATACGCCGATATTTTTGTTGCCGTTCTCATCGGTCGGATGCTTCTCCAGATAGGCTTTGATCACGTTCTCATAATCCTTCACCGTGCGGATCTCCGGATACCCGGCTTCCTTCACGACCCGGTGCTGCAGCTCGAAGCCGCCGCCTGCTACGAATTTCTTCTCATCTACAGCCGCCCAGGTCGGGATAGCATAGATGGACTGGTCTTCGTTCGTGTATTTGGCACGGGCCAGATTGTCGCCCAGTACCCGCTTGATATTAGGAGCATGTTTATCAATGAGATCGGTCAGGTCAATGACAGCGCCTGCATCCACCAGCTTGCCGATATCGCCCTTGGCAGAGATGATGTCGGGATATTCACCGCCGGCTGCGATCAGGGCGATCTTCTGCTGCGGATCACCGACTGCGAATTCAGCATCAAGAGTCACGCCTGTTTTCTGCGTAATCACCTTGCTGACCTCATCCTGCATATTGTTCCAGTTCGGATTGGGGTCTTCTGCGAAGAAGGATAAGGTCAGCGGACTGAGATCCTCTGCTGCTGGCGTAGCTTCGCTGCTGGCGGCAGGGGTGCTGCTGTTCGTGGCCTTGGCTCCGGTATTCTCGGCGGCATTCTTGGAATTGCCGTTATTGCTTCCGCCGCAGCCGGCCAGCACACTGAGCAGCAAGGTCAGAAGCATCAGCGCCACATACGGTTTCGCCGTCTTTCTTGTCATGAATAGAAACCCTCCCTTTGTCTGGTAGAAACATATTGTATGCACAGGCCTCAGCCTGGAGATACCGTTTAAGCAGACTAGCTTTTAACCGAGCCCAGCGTCATGCCTTTGACGAAATAGCGCTGCAGGAACGGATAGACCACCAGAATAGGGACCGTGACTACGATGGTTATCGCCATTTTGACCGATTCGGGGGAGATCTGGGCCATCACCTCAGTCATATTCCGGCCGCGGAAGTTATCCGCATTGGTCGTTGTGCTCTGAATGACCTTCATCAGCTCGAATTGCAGCGTGGTCAGAGAGTCCTTCGAGCCGTTATACAGATAGGTGTCAATCCAGGCATTCCACTGGCCGACCGCCAGGAACAGGGCAATGGTGGCCAGCGCAGGCTTGGTCAGCGGCAGAATTACCCGCCAGTAGATGGTGAAGTCATTGGCGCCGTCGAGCTTCGCCGATTCCTGCAGGGCATAAGGCAGGCCGTCGATGAACGATCGGATCACGAACACGTTGAAGGCGCTGACCAGACCGGGCAGAACGTAGACGCTGAAGGTACCCATCATATGCAGATCCTTGATCAGAATGTAGAACGGAATCAGACCGCCCGATACATACATTGTCAGCGCCAGGAAGGTGGAGACGAATTTACGGCCCTGGAAGTCCACCCGGCTTAAGGTGAAGGCCAGCATGGAGGCACTGACCAGCCCGAGCAGAGTTCCGACAACGGTCCGCAGCACGGAGATTTTGAACCCGGTCACCAGGCCGGAGAAGGCGAAGATGGTCTCATAGTTTTTGAAGGTGAACACCCGGGGGTAGATTGTGATTCCACCCTTGATGCTGTCCGTCGAGTCATTGAAGGAGATCGCCAGCACATTAAGAAAAGGATACAGCGTAGCTACAGTAACCACCGTAATCGCCAGATAAACCACCAAATCGAAGATGCGGTCCGACCAGGATGCCGCAGCCAGTTTTTTGATCATGAGCAGGGCCTCCTATATGATGCTTTCTTTGGTTATTTTTTTGAAAATGCCATTGGCGGTAAAGAGCAGAATCACACTCACCACCGAGTTGAAAATATTAATCGCCGTCCCGAAGGAGAACCGTCCCATGCCGAGCCCGTAATTGAGCGCATACAGGTCAAGCGTCTGGGAATAATCGCGCACCAGATTGTTGCCGAGCAGGAACTGCTTCTCGAAGCCGATGCTGATCAGATGGCCGATGGACATAATGAGCAGGATCACGATCGTTCCCCGGATGCCCGGAAATGTGATATGACGCACCTGCTGCAGCCGGCTCGCACCGTCGACTTTGGCAGCCTCGTACAGCTCCGGCCCGATCCCCGAGATGGCGGCGAGGTAGATAATCGTGTTCCAGCCGGTCTCCTTCCAGACATCGGAAGCGGTTACAATACCCCAGAACAGATTGCCCTTGGCCATGAACTGGATCGGTTCGTTGATAATATTCAGGCCCATGAGCAGATCGTTCACAGCGCCGTTGTCGGTGGAGAGCATCTTGGTGATAATCCCGGCAGCGACTACCCAGGAGACGAAGTGGGGCAGATAAGAGACCGTCTGCACGAAGCGCTTCAGCACCTGCAGCCTGACCTCATTGAGCAGAACAGCGAAAATAATGGGAATGATGAAGCCCGCCAGCAGCCCCATGATACTCATCGCCAGGGTATTGCGCAGGGCATTGAAGAATTGCTCATCCTGGAAGAGCTCCCGGAAGTATTGCAGCCCGACCCACTTTTGCTCGAAAAAGGATTTGCCCGGCTTATACTTCTGGAAGGCCATCGTCCACCCCCAGAGCGGCAAATAGCTGAAGACGAACGCCCAGAGGACAAAAGGGACAGCCATCATGTAGAGATACTTCTGCTGCCGGAACTTCGCCCAGAAGCGGGCGGCTGAGTTCCCCGGCTTAGGCTTCGCCATGGTAGTAATCGCTTTCATTTATGTCCCTCCTTCGATATAGCTCTATCATAAGGCCGCGGCAAATCAGGCAACACCCGAAGATTTAAGCGGAAAAACAGGGGGAAATCAGTCATTTTCGTAAGCGCTTTCTGAAAACTCGTCCTCCGGCTTTAGTCCCTGTCTGCGGTAGGCGGAAGGAGAGATACCCGCAATTTTCTTGAACTTTTCACGAAAATAATCCACGTCGCTGAATCCGACCCGGCTGGCGGCCTGGTGGATTTTGCTGCCCTGGTCCAGCAGCTCCTTGGCCTTCCCGATGCGGATGGTGTCCAGATACGTGTTGAAGGAGCAGCCCATGCTGTTCTTGAACAGCTTGCCCAGATAGGCACTGCTGTAGGTGAATACATCGGCCAGCGTCTCCAGCTTCAGATTCTCGGCATAATGCCGGTGGATCAGATGCACCATCCGCTTCATCAGCACATCCATATCATCGCGGATAATTTCCCCGGCATACTGCTCCAGCAGACCAGTGATATAGCGCTGAAGTGCGGGTAGAGAGGTATGTCTGTAGATTTGCTCAATCTGTCCGTCCATCCGGCTCTGTGCCGGACCCAGCTCCTTGTAATGAACGGAGAGCTTGCCGGAGATGGAGGTTACCGCCCGCACATAGAAGGATTTGACCGCCATCTCGGATAACCCGGCTGCGGTCATAAGCTCCCCCGCCTCCTGGATCAGGGCCGCGATTGCAGCAACGTTCCCGGTATCCATGGCGAAATACAGCCGGTCCATCACCGGGATTAACCGGCTCTCGGTCTCCTGGGGATTCGCGGGCTGCCCCAGCTTCAGCTTGCGTGAATCCGGGCCGATCATCCCTGGCTCGTCATAGAAGAAATGGTCCTTCATCCGGGCCAGCGCCGATTGATGGGAGTCCGGCAGTGCGCCCAAGCGTTCTACCCGGTCTCCGGCGGTGATGATGCATTCCAGCCCCTCTGCGGCGGCGGCCTCACGGATCTGCCGGACCATCATCTGGTGGACCAGCTCCTTCTGGTAGGAGGGCTGAAGCAGAACGCCGAGATAAGAGTCCAGCGAGAAAACGACGCCCCGGCGGCTGTCCTCCAGGCTGGCGGTCAGCCGGGTTTTGACTGCGGCCACTGGACCGTTGTCGGCATAATCCTGCAGCAGCAGGCGGATCAGGACAATCTGGTACGAATCCCAGAGGAGCCCTGCTTCCAGCGCTGAATCCATCAGAGCGGGCGCAGGGTCCGGGCTGCGCTCCAGCAGCAGGGACTGGACCAGCATCTCCCGGCTCCACACCTTGGCGGCCGAATGGTTCTTCCGCTTGGCCGCCTGCTCGGCCAGCAGTGCAGACAGACCGGTCAGGTAGCGCTGCAATTCCTCTTCATCCACCGGCTTCAGCAGATAATTATCGATGTCGTAAGACAGCGCACGCCGGGCATAGCTGAAGTCGGCATAGCCGCTCAGAATGAGGATATGCATATCCAGCTTAGCCTCGCGCAGCTCGCGTACCAGCTCCAGCCCGTCTTTTCCCGGCATCCTTATATCGACAATCATCAGGTCCGGGCAGTACAGCTCAGCCTTATGCCGGGCTTCCACTGCATTGGCTGCGGTATCCACCACCTGGTAGCCGAGGCTCTCCCAGTCGAGCAGTGTAGTCAGTCCTTCCCGGATGGATAATTCATCATCAACGATTAACACGCTATACATAGGAATCACTCCTTAAGGGGATGGCGAAGCTGATCTGTGTGCCGTATCCGCTCTGGCTGGCCAGGCTCAGGCCGCATTCCGGGCCGTAGGTCAGCTTCAGCCGCAGATGGATGTTGCGCATTCCGATACTGTGGGTCTCATAATCATCATTGTTGTCCAGCATCTCCCGGAGCTCTGCCAGCCGTGCCGCCGGGATACCGATTCCGTTATCGGATACCTGCACCTTAAGCATCGCTTCCTCCACCCGGATATCCACCCGGACCATTCCGCCGTCCATCCGGTCCTCCAGGCCATGGATCACGCAATTCTCCACCAGCGGCTGGATGATCAGCGGCGGGATCTGAACTTCGTTAGCTGCCGGATCGACATAGAGTTCATAGGCAAGCCGGTCATTATAACGGAATTTCTGGATTACCAGATAGCAGTTCACCGTCTCCAGCTCGCTCTGCAGCGAGATCCGGCCGCCGGCGACCTCCAGATTCTTGCGCATCATCTTCCCCAGCAGCCGTACCACCTGGGCAATATCGGTCTGTCCCCGGGTATGGGCCTTCATGCGGATCGATTCCAGCGCATTGAACAGGAAGTGGGGATTGATCTGGCTGGCCATCATTTTGAACTTGATTTCATTCTGCTTCAGCAGGATGGCATTCTTCTGCCGGTTGGACTCCTGCACCTCGCTCATCAGGTCGTTGATATTGCGCACCATATGATTGAACTGCCGGGCCAATTGGCCGATTTCGTCTTTGCCGTCGATCACCAGCCTGGCACCCAGGTTCCCGGAAGCGACCTTGGAGATGTGTTTGCTTAAGTGCAGCATCCGTCCCGTAAGCAGGCGTGAGAAGTAATAGATCAGGATGATTGCGAGAATGAGGGAGGAGATAATGACCGTGGTGGCCAGTGAGATAATCCGGTTCGGCTCGCTGACAATACTCTCCACTGAGAAAATCGAGATAATCCGCAGGCTGTTCAAACTGCCCTCGGGATGCCAGTCATCGACCAGCATTTTGAAGGATTGCCCGTCAATCGTAATATCTGCAGGCCCGTGTCCGGGAAGGGGGGACGGTGGCTTGAGGTTGATGTCCTGCAGTGTTCTGCCTAGTGTTCCGGAACGGTTGGAGGCGACAATGTTGTCATTCTCATCGACAATAATGGTCTCGAAGGTCTCCTGGTTCAGAATGCTGCTGAGCTGCTCTGAATTCACATTAATGACCAGCACGCCGGTGGTCCGCTGCTTGAGGAAATCGACCTTGCGGATCAGGCTGAGATAATACTGGCCGTTGCGGGAATCGGGGATATAACTCCAGAAGGCCAGGGCCTTCTGGCTGAGGGCCAGCTGGTACCACGGCTCCCGGGTGACCGCTGCATCGGCCTGGAGGAACTCCCAGTTGTCCAGCACCGTCGGGTTGTCGATATACAGCCGGATGCTGGAGATTTCCTTGTACAGCCGGACGAAATCGCGGAAGTCGGGATACTTCCAATAGGCCTGGACCACATCGTAGACGGATTCATAGCGGTGGTTCGCGGCCTCCTCCAGCCGGCTGTCATTGGACAGGCGGTAAGCGATATCCAGCGGGATGTTCAGCATCTCGCTGGTCCGTTTCTTCACCCGGTCCACATTCGCCGCCACCTGCTTCAGCGCATTGTTCATCGCCATGTTCCGCAGCTCACTGGTTAGAAATACCCCCACAATGAGCACCGGAATCAGCACGACGCTGCCGAACGAGAGGAAGAGCTTAGTCCTGAGTCTCAGGTTGTTCATCAGGGTGATGATGCGGGTATACACGAATACAATCCCCTCCGTAAGCACATGAGTGTAAGAACGCTTACAATAGAGTATAGCGCGAAATGTTTAGCCAATATATGTAATGTTGCGGGGAAGAGATAATTTTTTTGATAGCATTTCGTGCCGTAATCCATCCGCCGCACCCATCCACGCAAAACCCCCAAGCCGCAGCAATCGTCGCCTAATCTTCGTCAAACCTCGTCCAAACCTCGCTGCCTGCGGACTGAGATGCGCTTATTGCAGCAATTGTCAGTCAAATGGACCCTCCATATGGAGGATAACGGCCTCACGGTCCGCGAACGGCTCACAAACCCGGTAAATTCACAAATAGCGTACTGTGAGTCCGCGGGCGGGATATGGTCGAAAAATCGAACACATTAGACACGTGGGAGGGGCCGAGCCGAATGTACTCAACCTCCGCCAACCTGTGCGAAACATCACTTTTCCCGTTGGTCACTTGCACAATGCATTTCGTCCGTTCATCAATATTCTTTTGCGGCTGCGGGGACTTATAATGAGAGCGTGTTCAACAAGTTCTTAGGGGGATTTTTGAAAATGGAAGGGTTAATCATTGGTTGGTATGGAGCACTGGCAGGACTGGCAATTGCCATTATCCTGATTCTGAAGAAACTGAATCCGGTCTACGCTCTGTTCCTGGGGGCCATCGTGGGCGCGCTGATCGGCGGAGCCAATCTCGAACAGACGGTAAGCGTTCTTGTAAGCGGTACTCAAAGTGTCATGGGCACGGTGCTGCGGGTGCTAGCCGCCGGTGTGCTCGCCGGTGTGATGATGGAGTCGGGAGCAGCGGAAGCCATAGCCCAGGCGATTGTGAAAAAATTCGGCGGAAGCAAGGCCATCCTGGCTCTGGCGCTGGCAACGATGGTCATTACGGCAATGGGCGTGTTCATCCCGGTAGCGGTATTGATTGTAGCGCCGATTGCTTTGTCGGTCGGCAACAAGATGGGAATCTCCAAGCTGGCGCTGCTGCTGGCATTGTCCGGCGGAGGCAAGGCAGGGAACATCATCTCGCCCAATCCGAATACGATTGCTGCTGCGCGCGGCTTCGAGCTAGACTTAAGCCATGTGATGCTGGCAGGCGTCATTCCGGCCATCTGCGGATTAATTGTAACCGTTATCCTGGCCTCGATGCTGAAGACCAAAGGAATTAAGGTTACCGACGAAGAAGCAGCTAACGGCAGCAATAGTGCAAGTAACTCCGTGTACCCGCCGCTCGGCAGAGCCATCGTGGCCCCGCTGGTTGCGATTGTGCTGCTGATGATCAATCCGATCGGCTCGATCTCGGGCATCGAAGCGCTGACCAAGCTCAAGGTGGATGCGATGTACATCCTGCCGCTGGCGGGCATTATCGGAATGCTGGCGATGGGCCAGGGGAGCAAGGTGCTGCAATATACCTCCTCCGGTCTCAGCAAAATGACAGCAACCGTCCTGATCCTCATCGGTGCGGGCGGCATCGCCGGGCTGATCTCGGCTTCCAATCTGTCCGCGCAGGTGGTGCATCTGATTGAGCTGTCCGGCATCTCCGGCACCTTCCTGGCGCCGATCTCCGGGATTCTGATGGCCGCGGCGACTGCCTCCACCTCAACGGGTGTTATTGTGGCGACCGGTTCCTTCGGACAAGCCATTCTGAACATGGGCACCGCACCGCTGGCTGCAGCTGTGATGGTCCATACCGGGGCGACGGTTATCGACTCGCTGCCGCAGGGCACGTACTTCCATGTCACCGCTGATAGCATGAAAATGACGATCAAGCAGCGCATGGGCTTAATCCCTTACGAGGCGCTGGTCGGCGGGACGATGACGGTTGTGGCTACAATCGTATACGGATTTTTACTATAATAATGGATAGATGAGGTGTGGAAATGAGCGAGAGAACCTTTGTACTGGCGCCGGATTCCTTCAAGGAGAGCATGACCGCTAAGGAAGTGTGCACAGCGATGGAAGCCGGATTACGCAAAATATACCCGGAAGCAACCTACATTCATGTTCCGATGGCGGACGGGGGCGAAGGGACCGTTCAATCCCTGGTCGATGCTTCCGGCGGAGAGATTCATGATAAAGAGGTAACAGGGCCGCTGGGCCAGCCGGTCATGGCCAAATTCGGAATTCTCGGCGACGGGCAGACGGCGGCGGTCGAGATGGCTTCGGCCAGCGGCATTCAGCTGGTGGATAAGGCGGAGCGCAATCCGCTAATCACCACAACCTACGGGACGGGCGAGCTGATTCTGGAATGTCTGAACCGGGGTATCCGCAAAATTATTATCGGCATCGGCGGCAGTGCCACCAATGACGGCGGTGCAGGAATGGCCGAAGCGCTCGGCGCAAGATTCCTGGATGAAGACGGCGGTCAGCTTCCGCGCGGCGGCGGCGCTCTGGGCAGACTGGTGAATGTGGATGTTAGCAGCCTGGATGCCAGACTGAAGGAGACGCAGCTGATAGTAGCCTGCGATGTGACGAATCCGTTATGCGGGGAGCAGGGGGCTTCGGCAGTATTTGGTCCGCAAAAAGGGGCCACCCCTGCCATGGTCCAGCAGCTTGACGCCAATCTCGCCCATTATGCGGAGGTGGTGAAGGAGCAGTTGCACATGGATGTGCGCGACCTGCCGGGAGCGGGAGCGGCGGGGGGACTGGGCGCGGGCCTAATGATCTTCACCCAGGCAACGCTGCAGAAGGGGATCGAGATTGTGATCGAATACACTGCCCTTCAGCAGAAGCTGGAGCAGGCGGACTGGGTCTTCACCGGTGAAGGCGGAATCGATTTCCAGACCAAATTCGGCAAAACGCCATACGGCGTCGCCCGTACTGCCAAGGCCAGCGGCAAAAAGGTAATCGCCCTGGCCGGATACATCGGCGAAGGGATTGATACGCTGTATGCCGAAGGCATTGATGCCATATTCGGCATTGTGCCGGGCGCATCCAACCTGGAGCAGCTGCTCGCGGACGGACCGGCCAATGTCGAGCGGACCTGCGAGAATATCGCCAGACTGCTGAAGCTGGCTGAATAAGCACTTGCAATAAAGATAGCCCCGGGGAACCGTATCCCCGGGGCTAGACTTTTAATAAAAAGCTACTTGTACAGCGCCAGCAGCTCATGCGTCAGCTCAAACAGCTGCAGCAGATCCCGCGGGTCCTTGCCGGTAATACTCTCAATCCGTTTCAGCCGGTATTGCAGCGTGTTGCGGTGGATGTTCAGATGCTCGGCCGTCTGCGAGACGCTGCAATTGTGATTGATGAAGCTGCGGAGCGTCTCCAGCAGATCGGCGGTATCCTCCAGCTTGATCACCGTGCTTAGCTTATCCACCAGCCTAGCATGGCTGAGCTTCACCAGGAATTCCGCATCCTCGTAGCGGATCGACCGGGCAGCAGGGCGGAGCGCCAGCAGCACGCCAAGGGAAGCCTTCGCCTGGCGGTAGCCTTCAGCGATGCTGGCTTCCAAATGGCTGGAAGCGACCAGCAGCTGCGGCTGGCTGTGCAGCAGCTCGTCAATCAGCCGGCTGCAGTCCGGCCGGTTCTGGACCAGCATCACCCATGTATCCTCATCAAGCTGGAAGGAGGGATGAGTGAACAGCAGCTTGGTCTCATCCGGCTCAGGCCGCACATGCGTGAGATAGAGAACAGTGGTCCTCAGCAGCAGGTCAATCTGATAGAGCGCCGCTTCTTTGCGCAGCTTCTGGGAATAAGCCCCCTGGTGGGCGAGCAGCATCTCCAGCAGCGCCTTTTTGCGGTTCGCCTCATTGGCGAGATGCTCCAGCGTATGCCTCTGTTCAATCAGCAGGGAGACCGTAGTTCTGACGATATTGCAGAAGGGCCGGACCTCCTCCGGGCTGCCGGAGATGCCGATCACACCAACGCGGGTATTGCCGATAACGATCGGTTCGTTGGTGCCTTTTTTCTCATAGAGACCATCCTCCATCACCTCGACCATCTGCCCGGTGGACAGCGCCTCGATCGCCCCCTGATGTACCGTGCCGATTCTGGCCTTGTTCCCGCTGCCGATAATAATTCCCTCATGGTTCATAATGTTGATGTTATAGGGAATATCCATCATCATCTTGTCCACAATCTCCTGCGCCTGCTTGCCTGATAGCTGAAACAACCAGGATTCCTCCCTTATGCTGTGCAGTTGTGCATCTGAACAAAAGTATAACCGATCAGGCACAGGGAAGGAAGGTGTACCGCGTCAACACCGACGGAGTTAATGAGCAATACCTGCCCGGCTGAAAATCTGCTTCAGCCTATCCTCATGATCCGCACTCCATACCCCAGGCGAAGCCAGACTGTAAGTCGATACCGGCAGGCCGGATAGACGGACGGCTTCTTTAATAGAAGCTACGAACGGATCATCGATGGCATACAGCGCCGGAATCTCAATCAGACGCTTCTGGAATTCGAGCACTCCGGCCAAGTCGCCCCGCTTGAAGCTGTCATACACACCCAACATCAGCTCGGGAGCAAAGTTGGCGCTGGCAGCAATTGCCCCGTCTCCACCCGCAGCCAGCGTAGGCAGCAGGTATTCGTCGAACCCGCAGAAGACGGAGAAGTCAGGGCTGACCGCCTTAACCTGCATGATCATCTGGCGGATATGGCTAAGCTGATCCACGGTATCCTTGATGCCGAGTACATTCGGATAATGGGCGGCCAGGCGGGCAACGAAGGCCGGACTGAGGTCCTGGCCGGTCATAGCCGGGAAGTTGTACAGCATGAGTGGCACATCGACGGCTTCCAGCACAGCGGCAAAATGCGAGAACAGAGCGTCCTCGCTCAGCTTGTAGTAATACGGATTCATGATAACGATGCCGGTAGCTCCATGCTCGGCAGCATGGCGGGACAGCCGCAGAGTCTCAGCTACCGTGTTGCTGCCGGTGCCGATCCAGGCCGGAATGCGGCCGTCCGTATACTCCAGGCATGCTTCTGCAATCTCTTCGCGCTGCTCTGCGGTGAACAGGGTGAATTCTCCGGCGGTTCCTAAGAACAACATTCCGTGAACCCCCTGCCCAATCAACCGGTCAATCAGCAGCTTCATACCTGCACGGTCGAACTTTCCGGTAGAATCAAGAATCGTCGGAACGGGAGGAAAGACACCTGCGTTCGGGCGGCTAAGTTTCATTTTATTTTTGCCTCCTGGTTTGTTATTATAAACATAAGATTATTATAGTGAACTAAATACGCTTAAGCAACGCATTTATGAGAGGGGATAGAGTGTGGAGCAGAAATACTGGGTTCCGGCCTTGGAGAGGGCTGATCTGATTCTGAAGGCCATTGCCAGGCAGCCCGGAACGTACAAGATGACCGATCTGTGTGAAGAGACCGGCATTAACAAAAGCTCAATGTTCTCGCTCCTGCGCACGATGGAAGCTCTGCAATGGGTGGTCAAGGGCGCGAATGAGGGATATGCGCTTGGTGCCGGAGTTTCCTACTTTAATACGGTCTACAATGATTCCCTTAAGCAGAATATGAATCTGGTGGAGCGGTTCCTGGAGGAATCGGCGCGTAGTGTCCGCGAGGTGGGGGAGACCTTCCAGCTGTCGGTGCTTGACCGCAGTGAGATTATCTATCTGGCGAAGCAGGAAGGACAGTCCCTGGTCAGGCTGGAGTCCAGTCCCGGGATGCGGTTTCCGGCCCATGCCACTGCAATGGGCAAGATGATGCTGGCGCTGCTGCCGGAGGAAGAGCTGGAAGGGCGTTATCCGGCTAAAATATTGCCTGCGGTCACTGCCCGCACGCTGACGGACTGGTCTGAGTTCACCGCAGCGCTGGCGGCCATCCGCAAGGACGGCTTCGCGCTGGATCAGGAGGAGATTATTCAAGGCATCAGCTGCGCCGCCGCGCCGGTTCTGGATGCGTCAGGACGGGCGGTTGCGGCGGTGAGCACCTCGATGCTTCAGCATGCATTCGAGGCGAAGCGGGAGATTGCGCTGCGGGAGGTAAAGGCACTGGCAGACAAGCTATCGCTGTCTTAGCTTAGGCATCCGGGCAAGTTCGTTCATACTGAGGGAGAGAAGGGGTTACTGTGAAACTGAGTGTGCAAGAGTTAATGAGGGAAGACATCATTGAGAATGAGCCTGTACATACCGCTGCAGAGGGACCGGCGGGCCAGCTGCCGATTACCGGAGAGGTGCTGCGGAATGCGCCGAGCGGAGAGATTTTTGGGATGACCCAGAATGCCGGGATGGGCTGGAATCCGCTGCTGCTGAACCGGCCCCAGTACCTGATTCTCGGAACGATGGGCGGCATCCGCCGCGAGGACGGCAGTCCGCTGGCGCTCGGCTATCATACCGGCCACTGGGAGATCGGCGTCATGATGGAAGAGATCGCGGAAGAGCTTACGGCGAATGAGGCGATTCCGTTTGCCGGATATGTCAGCGATCCCTGTGACGGCCGTTCCCAAGGCACCAGCGGCATGTTCGATTCCCTGCCTTACCGCAATGATGCGGCCATCGTGCTGCGGCGGCTGATCCGCTCGCTGCCTACCCGCAAGGGTGTGCTCGGCGTAGCCACCTGCGACAAGGGCCTGCCCGCCATGCTGCTGGCTCTTGCCGGGATGCATAAGCTGCCGGGGATCATCGTGCCCGGCGGCGTGACTTTGCCTCCGATAGAGGGAGAGGACGCAGGCAAGGTGCAGAGCATCGGGGCGCGCTACAGCAACGGGGAGCTGTCCCTGGAGGAAGCTGCCGATCTCGGCTGCCGGGCCTGTGCGACGCCAGGCGGCGGCTGTCAATTCCTCGGCACAGCCGCGACCGCCCAGGTGATCGCCGAGGCGCTGGGCATGGCGCTGCCGCACTCGGCGCTGTCGCCTTCGGGCCAGCCGATCTGGAAGAACATCGGCCGCCAGTCGGCCCGGGCTCTCCAGCATCTGGATCAGCACGGGATCGTCATGAGCGACATTCTGACCGATAAGTCCATACAGAATGCAATGGTGCTGCATGCTGCCTTCGGCGGCTCAACGAATCTGCTGCTGCATCTGCCGGCCATTGCCCATGCCGCCGGACTGAAGGTTCCGACCGTCGAGGACTGGAACCGGGTGAACCGGATGGTTCCGCGCCTCGTCAGCGTGCTGCCGAATGGTCCTGTGCCGCATCCGACCATCCGCGTATTCCTCGCAGGAGGAGTCCCTGAGGTCATGCTGCACTTGCGGAAGCTGGGGCTGATTGACGAGTCCGTGCTGACGGTAACCGGACGCACACTGGGTGAGAATCTGGACTGGTGGGAGACCTCCCAGCGCCGGACGGATATGCGGCAGCGGCTGCTGGAGGCGGACGGTGTAGACCCGGATTCCGTGATCATGAGCCCGGAAGAGGCCAAGCGCCAGGGTATGGCGTCCACGATGACCTTCCCGATCGGGAATCTCTGCCCCGAAGGTGCAGTCATCAAATCGGCGGCGATTGATCCCTCCGTCCTGGACAAAGAGGGTGTATACCGCCATATTGGACGGGTGAAGGTGTTCACTACCGAGAGAGCGGCCATCCGCAGCATCAAGCTGGGCATGGTCCATGCGGGAGATATCCTGGCCGTTATCGGCCGCGGGCCGAGCGGAACGGGGATGGAGGAGACCTATCAGCTCACCTCGGCGCTCAAGCATCTGCCTTACGGCAAATATGTCACCCTGATCACAGATGCCCGCTTCTCCGGCGTATCCACTGGGGCCTGCATTGGCCATATGGGGCCGGAGGCGCTGGCCGGCGGCCCGCTTGGCAAGCTTCGCGATAATGACTGGGTGGAAGTACGCATCGATACCGTGAACCTGGAAGGAAGCGTGAATCTGGTCGGTGAAGGCGATGAGCCGCTGACCAAGGAAGCGGGAACGCTGATCCTGGCTTCGCGGACACCGCATCCGGGCCTGGCGGTCGACCCGGGCCTGCCGGAGGATACCCGGCTGTGGGCTGCGCTGCAGGCGGCCAGCGGCGGAACCTGGAAGGGCTGTATCTACGACACTGACAAAATCATTGCCTTACTGGAAGCAGGACGGCAAGCACTGGAGGAGAAACTATGAGCCGAAATCTGATTCACAACCCGATTCTGCGCGGATTTCATCCCGACCCGTCGATCTGCCGGGCAGGGGATGACTATTACATCGCCACCTCAACCTTCGAGTGGTTTCCGGGCGTACGGATTCATCATTCGCGCGATCTGGTGAACTGGCGGCCGCTGACCTATGCGCTCACCCGCAGCTCGCAGCTGAATATGGAAGGGGACCCCGATTCCGGCGGCATCTGGGCACCTTGCCTCACGTACGACAATGGACTCTTTTATCTGATCTATACCGATGTCAAAAGCCGCCAGGGTGCCTTCAAGGATACGCCGAATTATCTGGTGACGGCCGAGAACATTGAAGGCCCCTGGTCCGAGCCGGTCTATCTGAACAGCAGCGGCTTCGACCCCTCGCTGTTCCATGACGAGGACGGACGCAAATGGCTGGTCAATATGCTGTGGGATCACCGCACCGGCCGTAACAGCTTCGCCGGGATTGTGCTCCAGGAATATTCGGTGGAAGAGCAACGCCTGATCGGCCCGGTCGCGAACATCTACAAGGGAACGGAGCTGGCGCTGACCGAAGGTCCGCATCTGTACCGGAAGGATGGCTGGTATTACCTGATTACGGCTGAGGGCGGTACGCAGTATGATCATGCGGTAACGGTAGCCCGGGCGAAGCAGATTGAAGGCCCTTATGAGACCGCCCCGGTTAATCCGCTGCTGACCTCTGCCGGCAACCCTGAGCTGCCGCTGCAAAAAGCTGGCCATGCCAGCCTGGTCGAGACCCAGACCGGTGAATGGTATATGGTCCATCTGTGCGGCCGTCCGGTCAAGGACAAGTACTGCAATTTGGGCCGAGAGACGGCGATTCAGCGCGTAGAATTCACGGAAGACGGCTGGCTCGCTCTATCCGGGGGCGGGAATGCCCCGGCACTGACAGTGGAGGGCCCGGATCTGCAGGTGCATCCTTTTGAACCGGCCGCTCCGCGCGACGACTTCGAGGCTCCGCAGCTGGATGTCCGCTGGAGCACCCTACGCGTGCCGGCCGATGAATCCTGGCTCTCGCTTCAGGAGCGTCCCGGCTATCTGCGCCTGAAGGGTAGAGAGTCGATGAGCTCCATGCACCGCCAGAGCCTGGTTGCCCTGCGCCAGCAGGCCTTCCGTTGCAGCGCTGAGACCTCGCTCGACTTCGAGCCGCAGCATTTCCAGCAGATGGCAGGCCTGATCGTCTATTACGATACGAAGGATTACCTCTATCTGCGGATCACGCACGATGAAGTCCTCGGCGGCCGAACTCTGGGACTCATCCGCTCCAAGGACGGAGTCTATGAAGACACTCTGACGCCTGAAGTGCCGCTGCCAGCCGGAGGAAGCGTTGTACTCAAGGTCGTCATCGACGGCGAATTCGCCCAGTTCTACTACAAGGTTGGCGAATCCTCTTGGGAGCAGATCGGCCCGGCTCTGGAAATCTATCATCTGTCCGATGATTTCCCGGCCTACATCCGCTTCACCGGCACCTTCATCGGCATGTGCGCCCAGGACCTCGCCGGCACGTTCCAACCGGCGGATTTTGATTACTTTGAGTATTTGGAGCAGGAGTAGGGCGGCCTGTAGCTGGAGCATCAAAAAGGATGCTTCAATAAAGCTAAGGCTATAAAGGAAAACTAGCGGAATGAACAATTGAAAAGGAAAAATCCCTTTTAATTCGCCGAAAGTGGACAGGAGGAGGAAATGAGAGGGATAAATCCCTTTGAATTCGCCAAAAGTGGGCGTGAGGAGGAAATGAAAGGGATAAATCCCTTTGATTACTCAGATGCGCGCCAACTGAGCGAATGAAGAGCACAAGTGCACCTGAATTCGCCGGAAGCAGGCGAAACTCCGCAGGTCTAATGTGATTGGTGCAGCAGAAACGCAACGCTCACCATAAAAAAAGCCAGGCCCTCCTTATTCAAGGAGAGCTTGGCTTTTCTACTTATGTTCGCGTGTTCGCGCACACCCGCCCATCCTCAGGCGGTGTACTTCTCCAGCGTAGCCCTTACAGCGCCCGGACCAGCCACCATCTCGGTGAACATGCCCTCGATCGTCTTGCCCAGCCCGGCGGCGTATAGGTCCACGCCGAAGATGGCCTGATCCTCCAGCACCGCGCGTACGCCAGCGGCCGTAGCGGCATCCGCGCCCAGCGTAATCCCAGCAAGCCGCGCCTGCAGCGATTCCAGCAGCGGGTCGGGACTAAGCGTGAAGGCAGCGCCTTCATCGTTCACGCCGAGCAGATACCGGCACCACGCCGCAATCGCCAGTGGGATCGCAGTCAACTCGCTAGGGTCAAGCTCCTCACGCCGGATGTACGACTTGATCGTCTCCCCGAAGCGGATGCCGACCTTCTGCGAGGTATCCGTAGCGATCCGCTGCGGAGTGTCAGGGATGAACGGGTTGGCGAACCGTTCCTGCAGCACCTCGTCCAGGAATTGCTTCGGACTCAGGATGCCCGGATCAACGACAACCGGCAGGCCTTCCTTGTAGCCGATGGTCTCGACAAGCTTGCGCAGCGTGGCATCCTGCATCTCGTCGGCGATCAGCGTGTAACCGAGCAGACAGCCGGTTACCGCGAGTGCCGTATGCAGCGGGTTGAGGCAGGTGGTTACCTTCATCGTCTCCACATTGTTAACCGTGTCACGGTCCGTGAAGATAATGCCGGCTTCCTCAAGCGCCGGACGCCCGTTCGTGAACTTATCCTCAATGACCAGATACTCGCTGATCTCCGCATTAACGAAGGGAGCGGTGTACGTGTTCTTGGAGGTGACGATCACATCCATACCGCCGATGCCCTGCTCCAGCAGTGCGGCCTGGACGGATTCGGACGGGCGCGGGGTGATTTTGTCGATCATGGACAGCGGGAAGGTGATCTTCTGCTCATCCTCCAGATAAGCTACGAATCCTTCCTCGACATGGCCCTTCGCCGCCCATTCCTTGGCGATCGTGACCATGCCCTGCTTCAGCTTGTCGCCGTTATGCGAGCAATTGTCCATGCTGACGAAGGTCATCGGGTACTGGCCCTTCAGGTAACGCTTGTAGGCGAAGGAAGCTACGATGCTCATCGCATGAACCGGATGCGCCGGCCCGCCGGCAATGTCCTTCTCCACGATACCCAGATACTGTCCGTCCGGTCCCGTGAGGGAATAGCCCTTCTCAGTAATCGTGAAGCTTGCCATCTGCAGGCTCGGATTCTCAAAAATCTCCGTCAACCGGCTGTAATCCGCTTCCCGCGTCTTATCTGCGGTGATGCCTTCAACGATGCTGCTGACGATCCGCTTCTGGAAGTCGCCCGCCGCATTCATCAGCACCAGCAGGGTCAGATTATCGTAAGGCTTGTAGACCTTGTCGATCATCTCGAAGTCGAAGGTCTCGGCCGCGATGATGCCGGTATCGGCCTTGCCGCTGTCCAGCAGCTTCTGGTGCGCATTCGCCACGAAGCCTCTGAAGATATTGCCCGCTCCGAAGTGAACCCACTCCGGCTTCTTCAGCGTATTCGCCGCCACCGCCTCATAATCGAACTGCGGCAACGCCACGCCTGCGGCTTCCCAGGCGGCCCGGTCCGCAATGCTGCTTCTGTTCAGACTCAGCATTTACTTGGCCCCCTTGACATTCTCCAGGCTGTCCCATACGCCCAGTAGATACATGATACCCATCGCCCGGTCGTAGAGGCCATACCCTGGACGGCAATTTTTCTCCTCGCCCCAGAGATGTCTGCCATGGTCCGGACGCACATAGCCGGTGAAGCCGCTCTCATGGTACGCCTTAACAACCTCAGCCACATCTACGCTGCCGTCTCGTCCGCGGTGGGATACTTCAATGAAGTCTCCGTTATCGAACACCTTCACATTGCGGATATGGGCGAAATAAATCCGGTCACTGAACTCGCGGATCATCGCCGGCAGATCATTCTCAGGGTTCGTTCCGAGCGAGCCGGTGCAGAAGGTCAAGCCGTTATACGGGCTGTCCACCATGTCCAGGAAGCGGCGGATCGTATCGCGGCTGCGGATAATGCGCGGCAGTCCGAAGATCGGCCAGGCCGGATCATCCGGGTGTATTGCCATTTTGATATCCACTTCTTCACACACCGGAATGATACGCTCCAGGAAATACTTCAGGTTGTCGAACAGTTTATCCTCTGTAACGTCAGCATAAGCTGCGAACAGCTCATCCAGCTTGGCCAGCCGCTCCGGCTCCCAGCCCGGCATGGTGAATTGTCCGGCACCCTTCAGGATGCGGTCGACCATCTCGCGCGGATTATCGGTAATGGCAGCCTTTTCATAAAAGAGTGCGTTCGAGCCGTCCGGCAGCTCCTTATACAGCTCGGTACGGGTCCAGTCGAACACCGGCATGAAGTTGTAGCAGATCACCTTAACGCCGACCTTGGCCAGCTTGCGGATCGTATCGATATAGATGTCAATGTATTTGTCGCGGGACGGCAGTCCGATTTTGATATCATCATGAACGTTGACGCTTTCAACAACCGCTGTGCTGAACCCCTTGGCAGTAATCTGATCGGCAACCTTCTGGATCTCTTCCATTTCCCAGACCTCACCGGCCACCTTGTGGTGCAGCGACCAGACGATGCCCATAACGCCCGGGATTTGACGGATGTGGTCAAGGGTGATGTTGTCGTTGCCCTCGCCGTACCATCTCCAAGTCATATTCATTGTCATTTTCCTCCTTAAGTAAGATAAGCATAAATACAAA
Organism: Paenibacillus piscarius; assembly: GCF_022234545.1. Taxonomy (GTDB): domain Bacteria; phylum Bacillota; class Bacilli; order Paenibacillales; family Paenibacillaceae; genus Paenibacillus_AQ; species Paenibacillus_AQ piscarius. The sequence goes on along the minus strand of NZ_JAIEUI010000002.1, from coordinate 306,351 downwards.
TGATAACCATCTGATGCCTTGTGACAATTGACCTTACAGAATCATCGGTACATGTGGCATAATCTTGTATACAAGATTGGATTCGTAATGATCATAGAATATGCGTTCATCTTTGTCAATGAAATTCATATCCCTTTTCTATATAATGGGGGGAAGAACAATCCCGAACAGAAAGTTGGTCCATTCCATGACTTCCAAAAAAGAAATAATGGCCTATCTCAAGCAGGAGATTCTCTCCCTTGAGCTGAAGCCGGGGGCGATGATCAGTGAGACGGCTCTGTCCGAGCGCTTCCAGCTGTCGCGTACGCCGATCCGCGATGTGCTGAAGCAGCTGTCCCTGGAGCAATACGTCGATATCTATCCCAAAAAAGGCAATCTCGTATCCTACATAGACCTGGAGTCCGTGGAACAGATTATCTATCTGCGCAATGTGCTGGAGAAGGAGATTATGAAATCGCTGGCCGGGAATATCCCGCTGAAGGGGCTGCATGAGCTGAGGGATAACCTGGCGAAGCAGCAGCAGTGTATTGAGCAGGCGGAGGGAGCGGAAGTGTTCCTGCAGCTGGACGACCAGTTCCACCGCACGATGTTCGGCTTAGCCGGGCGCGAATTCCTGTGGGGCGTGCTCCAGCAGTTCAATGTGCACTACATCCGCTACCGGAAGCTGCACATGCTGAAGGACGAGAAGCTGGCCGCCATCCGGCAGGAGCACCAGCAACTGCTGGATTATATCGTGCAGGGCAACAGAGCTGGGATCGACGAACTGCTGCACCATCACCTGCGTGCGGATATCGATTCCAAGAATCTTCAGGAGCACTTCGCCACATTTATCAAAAAATAGCGCAAGCCTTCAATCAGGCCACCCGTAGCAGCACAAAAAAGCCCGCCTTCATCAGCGATGAAGGCAGGCAGTATACGCGCCCGGCCCACCCGGCCGCTCTACTCCTGGCCCTCGCGGTATTCACGGGGCGACTGGCCGCTCCATCGTTTGAACTGCCTGCTGAAATGGGCAATGTCGCGGTAGCCGAGCAGGCCGGAGATCTGGCTGACGGACAGGCTGTGGTCATCCAGCAGCACCTTGGCCTCATGCAGCATCTGCTCGGACAGGAAGGCGCGCGGCGAGATGCCGAATACCTGGCGGAATACCCGGTAGCAGTGCGAAGCGCTGATGCCCAGCTCGGAGGCGATATCATCGACTCCATAGTGGCTGTCGTCAGGCAGGTCCAGCTTGAATTGCTGGTAGACCAGACCCTGCAGGCGGCTGCGGATCTGGTGGGCCAGCTCGATCTTCTCATAGGTGCCGGGAGTGGAGACATCGGCATCGATGGAGAACACATCCCACAGCTGGGCGAACAGCTCGAAGACGGCGGATTGCAGCCTCATGCGCTGGGACATCGTGAGACTGCCTGAATCGGAAGCAGAGATGTCCACCAGTCTGGCCAGAATAGGGCCCAGCCGGTGGGCGATATTGCTCTCCGAAGTGAACAGTACATGATTCAGGCGGCTGAGCAGGGAGATCAGCAGCTTGTCATTGATATCAAAGTGGATACAGAAATAGGTAAAAGGTCCGCCGTTCCCGCTGCGGCTGGAATGGGCATCGCCCGGCCGCAGCAGCACCAGGTCTCCGGCGCGCTGGAGGTAGCTGTGGCCGTTCACAATCAGCAATTGCTCCCCTTCAAGCACATAATTGAATTCATATTGCGGATGGACATGCTGCGGATAATCCCAGTCCCCGCTGACCTTGCGCAGATGCATCCCGAACAGGTTAAGGGTAGTCTTCACATCCGGGATGATCGTTTCGCTGAGGCTTTGACCCGGTGCGGGCGGTAAAAAAGCTGAAGCCAATACTATGTCCTCCCTTTTGAAAATGTACAGTCATGGAAAGTGGCGGAAGCCAAACATTCCCACGAGTCACGGTTATCATATACTGAATGGTTCTATGATTAGTATACAGAATTTCTGCTTGATTTGGGTAAATAATAGCCTGATTTGACAATGTTCCCGCCCTGCAAGAGCGTGGTAGGATGAACCTGAACAATAACTAGTATACAAGATGGGTGCAGCTGCCCGGCCTGCCGGCCATGATCAGGAAGGAAGACCGGCGCAGCCGGACCGTTATATGACCGCTCAAGATTGTTTACAGAACTGGAGGAGAGAATACATGAGACAACAATCCGGGAACGGGAATACCGCTGTATATGAGAGCGGATACAATGCGTGGCTGAGCTATCCGAAGCTGCCGCAGGGAGCTCTACATGAGCAATATACGAAATGGTGCGGGGCCGTATCGGTCACGGAAGACCATGATACGGTTCAAGCCGCACTCCGTGAATGGCAGCGGGGAATTGCTTCATTGCTGGACGTACAAGCGGTGTCCGCGCCGCAGCCGGAAGGATACAAGGTAGCCTTCGGCACATTCGGCGGCGGTAATCCGCTGATCGCGAACGTCATTGATGACAAGACAGCCCAGGCAGTGCAAGCGGAAGGATTCGTCATCCGTACCAGCGGGTCCATGAAGTGCATCGCTGTGGGAGCTTCCTCCCCGGCAGGCGTACTGTACGGCGTCTTCCATCTTCTGCGCCTGATCGCCAGCGGACAGGAGATCGACCATCTGGATGAAGTGGTGAATCCTGTGAATTCGCTGCGGATGATTAACCATTGGGACAACTTCGACGGCAGTGTGGAGCGGGGATATTCCGGCCGTTCCTTCCTGTATGAGAATAACGAGTTCACGAAGGATATGGACAGAATCACGGATTACGCACGGCTGATGTCCACTGCCGGTATTAACGCCATTGCGATTAACAATGTCAACGTCCATGCCTTGGAGACGCTGTTTATCTCTACTTATCTGCCGGATGTGGCCGGAATCGCTGATATCTTCCGCATCTATGGCATCCGCCTGTACCTCTGCGTGAACTTCGCCGGACCTATGCATGAAGGGGAGGTGGGCACCGCAGATCCGCTGGATGCCGGCGTGCGGGAATGGTGGAAGGCGAGAGCGGCTGACATCTATGAGGCAATCCCCGATTTCGGCGGATTTGTAGTCAAGGCTGATTCGGAGAACCGTCCCGGACCATTCACTTACGGACGGAACCATGCAGACGGAGCCAATATGCTCGCGGAAGCTCTGGAGCCTTACGGCGGTATTGTGATCTGGCGCTGCTTTGTATACAACTGCAAGCAGGACTGGCGCGACCGCAAGACCGACCGGGCCAGAGCTGCCTACGATCATTTCAAGCCGCTGGACGGCCAGTTCCATGATAACGTCATTCTGCAGATCAAGAACGGGCCGATGGACTTCCAGGTCAGAGAGCCGGTATCTCCGCTGTTCGGGGCGCTGGAACGCACCAACCATGTAATTGAATTCCAGATCGCCCAGGAATACACCGGGCAGCAACGCCATGTCTGTTATCTCGTTCCCCAGTGGAAGGAGATATTGGAATTCGATACGGAGGCCAAGGGCGGACCGGCTCCGGTGAAGCGGATCGTGGACGGCTCGCTGTGGGGCAACCGCCTGAGCGGGATTGCAGCAGTATCCAATGTGGGGAATGACCGGAACTGGACCGGCCATCTGCTGGCCCAGGCGAACCTGTACGGCTTCGGCCGGCTGGCCTGGAATCCCGAGCTGAGTGCGGAGGAGATTGCGGCGGAGTGGATCGCATTAACGTTCGGTACGGACACAGCGGTAGCTGGGGTTATCAGCCGGATTCTGCTCGATTCATGGGAAATCTATGAATCTTACACCTCTCCGCTTGGCGTGGGCTGGATGATCAATCCTGAGCATCACTACGGCCCGAATGTGGACGGATATGAATATTCCATGTGGGGGACCTACCATTATGCTGATCATCAGGGCATTGGGGTAGACCGCACCGTAGCGACTGGAACAGGCTACAGCGCGCAATACATGGGCAGCAACGCCGTGCGTTATGATTCGCTGGAGGAGTGCCCGGATGAGCTGCTGCTGTTCTTCCACCATGTTCCTTACACCCATGTCCTGCATTCCGGCACAACCGTTATCCAGCATATCTACGACACCCACTTTGAGGGTGCAGAGCGTGCTGAAGGACTGCTGGAAGCGTGGAGCGGACTGAAGGGCAGTATCGCGGAGGGCCTGTACACTCAGGTGGAGGAACGTCTCAAGGGACAAGCAGCCCATGCCAAGGAATGGCGCGACCAGATTAACACCTATTTCTACCGCAAGAGCGGGATTGCCGATGCATTAGGCCGGACCATTTATTAAGGGAGCGTCTGCGTACCGGATGGCAATGTCCTGTCTCTTGACAGGGTGAGCCGGGGACTCATTTGGGTAATATCAAGGAGGAAAAGATCTCATGGCACTGACTTTCAGTGATGTGCTGGAGCACTTGAACGCAGGGGTGCAGCTGCCCGTGAATACGGTAGACAAGCTGGAGCCGGAGACAGCGGTAGCGGAAGTGCAGGGAATCGTGACTGCCTTCGCCGCTTCGCAATATGTGGTTGAACAAGCAGCCGTGCTTGGTGCGAATCTCCTGATCACGCATGAAGGCTTGTACTATAGCCACCAGGGTAACGGCAGCGGATTGGAGCAGGATGCTGTCTATCGGCAGAAGTCTGCGCTGATCAGCCAGAGCGGGATAAGCGTCTACCGTTTCCATGATGGTATACACCGCTATACGCCGGACGGGATTATGGAAGGACTGCTGCATGAGCTGGAGTGGGAGCCGTATGCAGAGCGGCATTTGCCTGAGGTGTCGATCCTCACAATCCCTGAGATGACCGTTTCTGAAGTGGCCGCCCATGTGAAGCAGAAGCTGAACATTCCTTATGTCCGCGCGGCGGGTAACCTCTCTGCGACATGCTCCAGGGTGGGGGTGCTGGTCGGTTACCGGGGTAACGGCAATACGGTCATTCCGCTGTATGAGCAGGAGTCGCTGGATCTGGTCATCGCCGGTGAAGGGCCCGAATGGGAATTGCCCGAGTATATCCGTGACGCTGGGCAGCAGGGCTTGGACCGGACGCTGCTGATGCTGGGCCATGCCGAGAGCGAAGCGCCAGGGATGAAGCTGCTGGCCTCACGGCTGGCCCGGCAGTTCCCGGAGGTGCCGGTGCATTATATTCAAGAGAAGCCAGTGTTTCAAATTCTATAATTAGTGTGGCCCAGAGATATCCCGATCCGCCTGCCAAGGCCGTTTGGGATATCTTTTTGTATTTGTCTATGCTCGCAAGCAGGCCCACGGACTGAACGTATGTTAAAAACAGCATACGTTTGCTCACAAGCAGGCACAAGGACCGAACGTATGTGGAAAACAGCATACATTCTGCTCGCAAGCAGGCACACGGCCCGAATGTATGTGGAAAACAACATACATTTGTTCACAAGCAGGCACACGAACCGAACGTATGCGGAAAACAGCATACAGCACAGGTTTCTAGAAACGCGACTAATATAAAAACGCTACTGACATAACGTTCATAACGTTGCCAGCAGCGTTTTTTTAATCAGGGGCAGTCGCGCCTCTGCTGCCTATCCTCCATATCCTCCGCCAGAATCTCCTTGATCCGGTTCGCTTCCTTTCTGTCGGCGATCAGGATGCCTTCGGGACCAGCTATAGCAACTATACCGGAGACCCCAATGACATGCAGCGGCACCTCCAGCTCGTTAATCAGCTGGCTGTTCCCGCATTCTCCCCATAATCCGCCTGCTCCAATGACCGGTGAGGGCAGCCGGTCCGCCAGCGTATCCCAGCTTCCCAGGTCGGACCACTCCCCAACATGACTGACGACGACTGCTGTGGTGCAGTGCTCCGCCACCTCCTTGTCGAAGCTGCGCACCGGGAGATCCGGGTACTGGGCAGTCAACGCCGCCCATTCAGCAGGCAGCCCCAGCCGCTCCAGATGCTCCAGCAGGAAGCTCAGCCGTGAAGCGAATACCCCGCAATTCCATAAGGCCTGTTCCCGCATCAGCTCCAGGGCTGTAGCCTTATCCGGTTTCTCTGCAAAAGATAACACCAGAGCATACCCGCCTGGGTCCTCCTGTGCCGGGACGATATAACCGTATTGCTCCGAGGGATAGCCAGGTCTCGTTCCAACCAGGAGAAGCTCCGCTTGCGAGGCGGCCAGGACCGCTTCAAATTGATGAAACTGAGCGAAGAAATCATCGTCCGCGAACATATCCGCCGGAGCGATGCAGATGATGTCCTCCGGCTGTGCCTTTCCGGTGCCAAGCAAGTGCAGGGCACCCGACACGGCAGCAGTGAAGGTCCCGCGTTTGCACGGCTCCCCGATCACCGGATACCGGCCTCCGGTATGCTGCCGGATGAGTGGCAGCTGCTCCTGATGGGCGACAAGCAGCAGCGATTCATCCAGTCCGGCCTGAGCGAGCTGGCGGCATACCCGCCCGATCATCGATTCGGTGCCGCCGTCCGGTGCAGGAAGCAGCGGCAGGAACATCTTGGAGCGGATGCTGCCGGACAGAGGCCACAGCCGCTGGCCGGAGCCTCCGCACAGCAGAATAATATGCATCACATTTCTTGCCTCCTTAGGGCTTGCCCGGAATGGAGTATCCCTTCCGCTGATGGAAGGACAGCGAACGGTAAGTACGGGCGTACTTGCTCAGTTGCTCTTTCCCCAATGAGGCAACCGGGGTCTTCAGCGATTTATTAAGGGCATTCTTGAGCAGCACAGAGCTGCGGTTTGTGCTGTACACATAGTTGGCATAGGTTTCGTATTCAGAGAAGCCGAACTGCCGCTGCTTGTTAATGGAGCGCAGAATAGCGGCGTGCCAGGACATGCCGTGACGGGCTTCGATTTTTCTTTTGAGGCTGGCCAGCTTCGCGGAATCAAACAGCATATAGTGGGTCACGAACGACTTGGGCGAAGGCGCAGGGGAGCCGAGCAGCTTGCGGTAGGTGCGGAAATACTCCGGCTGGCTCCAGCTGCGGCAATAGAAGATGCTTTTTCCGCCAGAAAGGAAGCGGTGGGGGCGAATCAGCACCGTATCGGCATCGATGACCAGGAAATACTTCTCGCGGCACACCTGATCCCCATTCATCTTCAGCAGCTGCTGATACAGCCAGCCGGAGCGGTTCCAGCGGGAGGAGGAATAGCGTATGGCTTTCTTGGTGAACGGCAGAGCAGTGGTTTCATTGACAAAGATGCAGCTTTTGCGGGAGCACAGCTGTCTGATGCTGCTATTCTCAGGCGAGACAATGTAGATATTGCTGATTGGGTGCCGGACATAACGGCGGAGACTATCTATGGCATAGGGGAGGGTGGCGAGATCTTTTGCGATCGCAGGGATCAGGACGTCGATTGGAGGAGCGCTGGAAGTAGCAGACATGAGTTCATCTCCATACATATATTGACATTTGAGCGTCTTCCCTAGGGTATGCCTGCGGGATTGCAGTGGAGAGGGCAAATATCCTGCACGAGTTAATTTTTTCCATACGGGACATCTGATCTACTCCAGAGCACTTCCGGCGGCATAGGATGCTGCGTATGTGAGTATGTAATTTTATGTAAAAATGGAGCCGAGATCTCCAACCCGGACAGGAGAGTGCATAAGTGACAGCCAAACAGGTTCATTCAGGAGTGAGCAAGTGGTATAAGACACAGCTGCTGCTTAAGAACGAGACGGTCAAGTCTTTCATCCCCGACACCCGGAGATTCAACAGGCGCAATCTGGAGCAGATGATGCACAGCTATGGAATGATCTACATCAAGCCGGAACGGGGAACCTATGGCAATGGCGTGATCCGCGCCGAGCGGGTGAACCAGCAGGGGTACATGTATCAATATGAGGAGAGCGTGCGCCGGTTCGCTACGTTTGATGCTTTTCATCACAGTCTGGCGAAGCGAATCGGCAAGCGGAGCTATCTGCTGCAAAAAGGCATCCACCTGCTGAAGCATAACGGGCGGCGCTTCGACATCCGGGTCATGGTGCAGCTCAGTCCCAAGGGGGTATGGGAAGCGACCGGAATCATCGGCCGGCTGGGGCATCCGCGCAAGATCGTGACCAATTACCACAGCGGCGGCAGACCGACCGCAATAGAACAGCTGCTCTCTACCCATTTGTCTGCGCAGCAGCTCGCACAGCTTAAGGGGGACATGAACCGGCTTGGCGTCCGCATCGCGTCACAGCTGCGGAAGACCTATCCGCACCACCGGCAGTTCGGGGTAGACATCGGACTGGACCGCGCATTGAAGCCGTGGATTATCGAAGTGAACATGAACCCGGACCCCTACATTTTCAATCAGCTCAAGGATAAGTCGATGTACCGCAGAGTGATGAGATACCGGGGGCTGGGCCAGAAGCGGAAATGAGAGTACAACACTCGGCTGGCGACATTGTGAAAGAGAGCATGTCTCCAGCCGAGGCTGTCTGCCCTATAAGACATAGCGGACTTCCGGTATTTTATAGTAAAATAAGATAAATTTGATGACGGGTCCTCCCCTGAAGGGCGGATATTCAAGGCAATCACTAAGCGTATAAAGGTGGCAGGACAAGCTCATGAGAAAAAGGGTTGTGTTTAAAACGGTTTCATGTTACTTTAGAGTCAATAAAAACGTTTTTATTACAGAGGAACATTGATATGGGAAAGATAACGATCAAGGATGTGGCCAGAGAGGCCGGAGTGTCTATCTCCACCGTCTCCAATGCCCTGAATGATGTGGATGTGTTAAGCCCGGAGACAAAGTCCCATGTGCTGAAGGTAGCGCAGCGGCTGAACTATGTCCCGAACCTGAACGGCAAGCTGCTGAAGTCCGGGACGACCAAGATGCTGGGATTTTTCACTACAAGTGTGTCCGGTCCTTACTTCTACAAGCTGGTAGAGTCGATGGCCCGGCAATGCGACCGTCTCGGGTATGGCCTGAACGTCTTCGTCACCAAGGACAAACAAGTGATTATGAGCAATATTCTCGGGCGGCGCGTGGACGGCGTCATTATCTATGAAGAGCTGGGCATCGACGAGCAGGACATTGCTGCTATGCGGAAGGATAAGATCAAGGCGGTTTTTCTGGACCGGGTGCTGGAGAATGAGGGCATGGGCAGCATCATCTTCGATTCCTATGAATCCGGTTATGAGGCGACGAAGTATCTGGTCAGCCTGGGGCATAAGCACATTGCCTATATCTCCGGGGTGGATACGATGTTCGACAGCGTGCAGCGGCGGGAGGGGTATCTGGCGGCGCTCCGCGAGTATCAGCTTCCGGTGGATGAAGATTACATCATTCAGGGCTACTTCGAGGAGGACAGTACCTACAATGCGGTAAAAGCCTACATCCGCCAGCATCCCGCGAAGCTGCCCGATGCCTTCCTGGCCGGCAACGACATCAGCGCGATGGGCTGTATCCAGGCGCTTAAGGCGTGCGGCTATGAGGTTCCGCAGGACGTCAGCGTCATGGGCTTCGATGATATCGATATTGCCCCTTACTACTCGCCTCCGCTTACCACGGTACGGAACCAGATTGCCCGGCAGGGAATGCTGGCGATTGACCATCTGGTCCGCCTGATTCAGGAGAAGGAGCAGGGCGCTGTGCAGAAGCTCCAGGGAGAGCTGGTGGTCAGAGGCTCAAGCCATGTGAAGCTGGACCGCAGCGGGCGCAAGTAGCAGACTGATTTTTACTATATTTCATTCAGGGGGGATTTTCTGTCCAAAAATAAAAACGTTTTTATCATATTGAATCATTCAATTCTGCATCAGGAGGGGAGCCGAACGTGAACAAATCAGCAAACGTAATATCCGCCCCGGCAGCGCCGGATTCCAGGCCGCCAAATGCGAAGAAGCCCATGGGGCAGCGCTTCAAGGAATTTGTAACCGATTACAAAAGACAGTGGGAAATTCAGTCGATGGTGCTGCCGGGCGTTATTTTTATGATTATTTTCTGCTACATACCCATCTACGGGCTGACCATCGCCTTCAAGAACTACACAGTTATCGACACGCTGTCCTCCGCGCCTTGGGTGGGCCTGGACAACTTCCGCATCATTATGTCAGACGAATATTTCTGGGATGCGGTCATCAATACGCTGGGGATCAGCTTCCTGAAGCTGGGCATCGGGTTCATCATTCCGATTATCCTCGCCATTATGATCTACGAGCTGAACATGGGCCGCTTCAAAAAATTCGTCCAGACCATCTCCTATCTGCCGCATTTCCTGTCCTGGATCGTCCTCGGCGGGATGCTGATTACCTGGTTCTCCACCTCCGGCCTGTTCAATGAGCTGCTGCTCAGCCTCGGGCTGATCTCGAAGCCGGCCAACATCCTGCTGGATGCAGGCAAGTACTGGTGGATTGCCACGCTGTCGGATATCTGGAAGGAAGCCGGCTGGGGCACGATTCTGTATCTGGCCATCATGGCCAAAATCGACCCGACCTATTATGAGGCGGCCCGTATCGATGGAGCCAGCCGGCTGCGGCAGATCTGGAATATTACGATTCCGAATATGAAGGCGATTATCAGTCTGAATCTGATTTTGACGGTAAGCGGACTGCTTGGCTCGAACCTGGACCAGACACTGGTGCTGATGAACTCGCAGAACCGTGAGAAAGCAGAGGTCATCAACTCTTATGTCTACCGTATGGGGATGACGCAGGGCGATTTCTCTTATGCCACCGCTGTCGGGCTCGGTGTCTCGATCGTATCGGTGATTCTGCTTGTTGCCGCCAACTCCGTCACCCGTAAATTAAACGACAATCAATCTGTGTTATAAGGGGAGGTCTTGCTTGTGAATCGGAAAATGGTTGCAGGAGACCTCGACGGCCGGATCTTCGATGCGGTCAATAAGGTGCTCCTGGTTGTATTCATGGTCGTTATACTCGTTCCGTTATGGAACGTGATTATCTCATCGTTCAGTTCGGGCCGGGCGCTGGCTGAGGGCGGCTTCATCTTCTGGCCCAAGGAATTCTCGCTGGAGAATTACCGCGCTGTGTTCAATGACAGCAGTATCGGGCAATCCTTCCTCGTCTCCGTTGCCAAGACTTTTATCGGCGTCATCACCCATGTATTCTTCTGCGCCATGATCGGCTACGGGCTCAGCAAACGGTACATCCGCGGCCGCAAGCTGTATGTGGCGATGGGTGTAATTACGATGTTTTTCTCCGGGGGCATGATTCCGACTTATCTGCTCATTAAATCGCTTGGACTGCTGAACACCTTCTGGGTGTACATTATTCCGGCACTATTCAGCTACTACGATGTGGTGATTCTGATGAACTTCTTCCGCAACGTACCGGATTCGCTGGAGGAATCGGCCAAGATTGACGGGGCGGGGGACTGGCATATTTTTCTCAAAATCTTCATTCCGCTCTCCATGCCCGCCATGGCCACGATCGCCCTGTTCAACGGGGTGGGACAATGGAACGACTTCATGACCACGAAGCTGTATGTGACGAATCAGGCGCTCTACCCGCTGCAGATGAAGCTGTATGAGATTATCGTGCAGTCGCAGACCCAGTCGATGCAGAACATCGGGGGCTCTGTCGTGATTGAGACCACCACCAAAGGGGTGCAGCTCGCGACTATTGTCATTACCACCCTGCCGATTATCGCCATGTATCCGCTGCTTCAGCGGTATTTCATCTCCGGCATGATGGTGGGCGCGGTCAAGGAGTAAACATTAACTATAATTTGGGAGGTCATACGATGATGACAAGAAACAAAGTTCCGGGACACAAGGCGGTTAAGCTCATGCTGCTTCTGCTCGCGGCGATGCTGGTTGTGGCAGGCTGCGGCTCGGGCGGCGGCTCCAAGGAGGCCAGTGAAGTGTCTATTGAGGACCGGTATACTCCGGACCCGGAGACTCCGGCCTGGCAGCTCGATAAGAAAAGCGAGACAACGCAATTAACCTGGTATGTCAACGCGGACTGGTGGAATACGGATTTTGGCAAGGATGTGGTGACCAAGAAGATCAAGGAGGATCTGAACATCGACATCAAGTTCATTACCGGGGATGATACGAAGCTGAACACCTTCTTCGCGGGCGGCGATATGCCGGATCTGCTGACGATCTTCGATTCCAACTCTCCGGTTGTGCAGAAGGCGGCGACTTGGGCGCAGCCCCTGAACAAGCTCGCTGAGAAATACGATCCGTATTTCACCAAGGTGGCGGCAGCCGATACACTGAACTGGTTCCAATCGAAGGACGGCAATACGTACGGCTATCCTAACTATTCCAATACGCAGGCGGATTATGACAGCGGCAATATTCCGGCGAAGACGGCTTTTGTGATCCGCAAGGATGTGTATGAGGCTCTGGGCAGCCCTGATTTCGCGACCCCGGAAGCGTTCCGCAAGACGATGAGCGAGATTAAGAGCAAGTTCCCGGACATGATTCCCTTCGGGTTCAACGCTGTCGGTGAAGGCACCGGCTCGCTGGGCGATGTGCTCCAGGACTTCCTGGGTGTACCGCTGGAGACCGAGGACGGCAAGTTCTACAACCGCAATCTGGATGAGGATTATCTGACCTGGCTGCGGACGCTGAATGCCGTGTACCGGGACGGGGCGATCAGTGATGACAGCTTCGCGGATGACGGAACCGGCTTTGAGGAAAAGGTCAAGTCCGGCAAATACGCGACAATGCTGCTTGATGGTACGCCGCAGCAGGGCGGGAATCTGCAGATTTTCATGAGTGCTAATCCAGGCAAGGAATATATGGCCGTTGACGGTCCGCAGAGCACCGTAGGGCATGAGCCGACGCTGAACCAGTCCGGCATTACCGGCTGGATGATCAGCTATATCACCAAGAATTGCAAGGACCCGGCCAAGGCGATTCAGATCTTCACGTATCTGCTGAGCGAGGAAGGGCAGAAGCTGATGAACTACGGTATTGAAGGTGTGACCTATAAGACCAACGCAGACGGTACGGTGGAGCTGCTGCCTGAGGTGAAGGACCTGCAACTGAACAACGCGGATAAGTTCAAGAAGGACTACCGGATGGGCGAATTCATGTTCTTCGGGCATGACCGCCACAAGGCGCTGAGCAAGGATGCCTTCCCGGAAGCGATCAAGCAGATGCAGGAATGGGGCAAGGGCAAGCTGAAGCCGCATTTCATTCTGGAGAACACCAACCCGGATCAGGGGACGCCGGAAGCGCGCGGTCTCACCGCGATTAATACGAACTGGAATACGACGCTGGTTAGTATGATCCGGGCCAAGGATGATGCCACCTTTGACAGCGTTCTGGCGGAGCACAAGGCCTTCCTGGATAAGAACAGCTGGGACAAAATTGTAGAGGTCCGCAGCGAGAAGATGAAGGCCAATAAGGCCAAGCTCGGCATTCAATAAAAGGGAGGGGACAACATGCCGGATATCATCATATACCGTTCCAGCGGGGAGAACAGCCTGTTCGTGGAACAGCCTGCTGCGGCACTGCCGCAGGCTCCCGCTGGCAGCGTTACGGTCACCGTAGACATCGATCCGGGCCGGACGTATCAGGAAATGGATGGCTTCGGAGCCTCCTTCACTGATTCGGCAGCTTACCTGATCCATCAGGTGCTCGGCGAGGACCAGCGGACAGAGGTGATGCGGAAGCTGTTCGATCCGCAGCAGGGCATCGGCTTGTCCTTCCTGCGCAATCCGATGGGTGCATCGGACTATGCGAGAACGGTCTACAGCTATAACGATCTGCCTGAAGGCGGGAGCGATCCGGAGCTGGCCGGTTTCTCGATCGCCCATGATGAAGCGGATATTATTCCGCTGGTGCAGCAGGCTTTGAAGCTGAATCCTGAGCTGAAGCTGATGGCTTCGCCCTGGAGTGCGCCGGGCTGGATGAAGACCAGCGGCTCGATGATCGCCGGGCGGCTGAAGCCGGAATATTACGGGGTGTATGCGGAATATTTTGTCCGCTACATTCAGGCCTATGCCGCATACGGCTTGCCGGTCTATGCCGTCACGGTGCAGAATGAGCCGCTCTATGAGCCTCAGCATTACCCCAGCATGCTCATGCTGCCGGAGGAGCAGCGGGAGTTCATCACGGATTATCTGAAGCCTGCCTTCAGACAGTACGGGCTGGCTGCCAAAATCTTCTGCTACGACCACAACTGGGACCGGCCGGATTATCCGCTGTCGGTGCTGGAGGGAGCCGCGTCCGAGGTGGATGGGGTAGCCTGGCATTGGTACGGCGGTGCGGCTGCTGCACAGTCGGAGGTGCTGGCGGCGTACCCGGAGCATGAGGTCCATTTCACCGAAGGCTCCGGCGGGGAATGGATTCCCCCGTTCGAGCAGGCCTTCTCCAATGTGATGCGTACCGGGATTGAGATTCTGCGCAATCACAGCAGGTCGTTCGTGCTGTGGAATCTGGCGCTGGATGAGCAGAACGGCCCCACCGTCCCGGGCTTCGGCGAGAGCACCTGCCGCGGCGTGGTGACTGTCAACCAGCAGACCCGGGAGCTGACGTATACCCTGGACTATTACGCGCTGGCACATTTCAGCAAGGTGATCCGTCCGAGGGCGGTCCGCCTGGCCTCTGACGCCAGCCGGGAGCACCTGCGCTCCGTCGCCTTTCGCAACAGCGACGGCACGCTGGCCGCCGTGCTGTTCAACGACAGCGACGCCGAAGAGACCGTGTCTGTACGGCTGGCAGGGGAAGCGCTGCTGACGCTTACCATCGCGGCGAAGGGTGCGGTATCGGTGAAGGTTGGCGGCGAGCGGGAGTAGGAATTTTGTGTAGACAAAGACATAGGCTGCCGGGATTACTCCGGGCAGCCTATGTCTTTATTGGGATGAGTGTGCTGGTGCGTAAGCGGAATGTATGCGGAAAAGCGAATACATTCGGCGTTACATGTGCGCGTGGTCCAAATGTATGCGGAAAAGCGAACATATTGGTTAGTGGGCCAGCGCGATATTTTTCTAACTACTGTTTAGCTTTGAAAATACCCGCGATTTCATCCAGCAATCTATCCAGCGTAATCGGATCGTCGAAGTTATATTTGCTGTCAAGGATATGCACGCGGCCTTCCTTGACGGCGGGAATAGCCTTCCATAAGCCGCTGTCCATCAGGGCGGCCTGTCTAGCAGCGGTCTTGTCGCTGTTGTCGGTAAGGAGGAAGAGATGGGTGCCGATATACTGCGGCAAAACCTCGTCAGATATGGTTACGAACCGTTCATCGGCAGTAATCAGCTTCTGCACGCCTTCCGCCGGCTTGAAACCGAGGCGTCCGAACAGCGTTTCGTTCAGGCCTTGGTTGCCCATGATGTACAGATCCTGGCCCAGGACAAGCAGGGAGGTGGCTGTCTCGCCTTCCTTCAGGTTAAGCTGCTTCTTCACAGCGTCTACCTTCGCCTGATAATCCTTGAACCACTGATCCGCAGCATCTGTGCGGCCGAACAAGTCCGCGATTTGCCGGACACGCTCCTCCGTCGGGAAGGTGCCGTCCAGTCCTACCACCACGGTCGATGCAATTTTGCTTAACGCTTCGATTCCGGTCTCGTCCCAGTCGTCGAAGATAATCAGGTCCGGGGACAGGGCCAGAATCTTCTCGGCGGAGAACGGGTATCCGACATCTTCAATCCCTTCTAGCAGGTCAGGATAGGCCACTTGTGTACCAATGACGCTTAAGGTAGCTCCGGTCGGCTTGATACCCAGCGCCAGCAGGTCACCCGGGTTTCCGCCGACATAGACTATTTTCTTGGGATCGGCCGGAATCTCAACCTCCCGTTTCTTGTAATCCGTGAACATCCGTGTGGTAGCGGCGGCTTCCGTTGCAGCGGGGCTGGCGCTGGCGGCAGGGGATACGGCAGGTTCGGTAGCGGCAGTGCCGGCAGTGGCCTCGGCAACGGCGGAATTTGTATTGCCCGGCTGGCCGCAAGAAGCTAGGACAAGTGTGAAGAGAAGAAGAGTGAGGGGCCAGAATAGAGTTTTTTTGGGGCTTTTCATAAGTTGTTCTCCTTTGAGGTTTGTAGTGTATGTATTGATTATGATAATCATTATCATATAGTGATATGCTCATATCATAGAGAGGAATCCAGGAGTTGTCAATCAAAATGGAAGCACTGGCGGCCGTAAAATGATAGAATAGTAGTCATAGTCTTTTACGGGGAGTGAATTTCTTATGAAAAAGATTGCAGCCGGCGTCATTGCCGGAGCAATACTGATGGTGGGGGCACAGGCGCTGGGCGCTTCGTCTTCACTGGTAGGAAAGGCCATTCAAGCGGAGTATACGGTAAAGGTGTATGGCAAGAAGCTGGCTGATCCGGCCATTGTCATTGACGGCAAGAGCTATGCACCCGTCCGGGCGATTGGCGAATTGGCAGGATTCAATGTGTCGGTGAAGGGCAAAACGATCAGTCTGGACGATAAGGTGCAGCAGGCGCCTCCGTTGTCTGACGAGAGAAGCTCTCTGGTCGGCCCGGCACCGGTGAGTACCCCTGATCCTGCGCTGACTGCGGCTAAGAGCAAGATCGAGATTATTGACGAGAAAATTGATTCCGTGGTAGATAATATCCTTGCCACCAGCAGCCTGCTCAAAGCAAGCCCCGGCAATGCCGATCTGAAGCAGAGGCTGGAGCAGTACAAGGCAGACTACGCGGATCTGCTGAAGCAGAAGGACCAGGAACTGCAGAAATAAACAGGATGCCCCGCAGCCGTGTTGCGATTGATCACGGTCTGCGGGGTATTTTAACGCCAAAGGATGCTCTAGCTTGCCCGCTCAGCCGCTGAAGTGCTGTTGTTATTCGAAGTCAGCCTGCGGACCAGCGGGGGCAGAGCGAACGCATAGAACACACAAACGAGCAGCGTACATACCGCGAGAAGATAGTGCAGCCAGGTGACGGATACGATAGCCGGAAAAGCCAGAGCAACCAGCCCAAGCGCCAGCGAATGGCCAAGCATCATGGCGGGCTCAATCAGAGCATTGACGCGTCCCATATTCCTCGGGATGACCAGCTCCGGCAGCCAGCTGCCGATGGCAATGTTCACCGGAGCAATGCAGAATCCTTCTATAAGAACGAGCGGAAGATAGACCCAGACGCTATTCGCCGAGCCAAGGGCAACAATAAGCAGGCTGGACAGCAGCAGTCCGGTGACCAGCACCCGGGTCCGTGTGAACCGGCGGATCAGCGGGGAGGCAGCCAGACTTCCGGCCAGAAATCCGGTGCCCAGGCACAGAGTAATAAGAGAGGCATGAAGCATATAGGAATCGGGGCTGAGCTTGTATTTCATCGTGAAAATGGGCAGAACCGCAAACACGCCATTGACGATCCCGAAGAACAGGAAGCCGGAGATGAGCGTCAGGAGCAGCTTGTGGCTTAGGATGTAGCGGAGACCTTCCAGGAAATCTCCGATAAGCCGTGGGAAACGGATATCCCCCAGGGCGTGGCGGCCGCCGGGCATCCGCACATCCTCATGGAACCGGCAGCTTAGAATAAGCAGTCCGGAGAGGAGGAAGCTGATGCCGTCGATCAGAATGGCGCCCTCAATGCCAAGGAAGCGGTAGGCGAATGCGCCGAGGCTCATGCCGAACAGCATGAACAGCCCCATCACCATCTGGTTCAGGCCGGCGGCCTGCACATATTGCTCCTGGCCGATGCTGCCCTGCAGCAACCCCATCTCGGCAGGACCGAAGAACTTCGCCACCGCGCTGCGCAGGAAGAGCAGCAGGAAGCACAGGGTCAGCAGCTCGTAATGCAAGGCAGCGAGGAGCAGCAGCGTTAATCCGGCCCTGATCCAATCGCTGTATACTGCTATTTTGGCGCGGTCAAGCAGATCGGCGATCACTCCTACCAGCCAGAACACGGCCAGAGTAGGCAGAGAATACATCAGCTCAGCGGTTGCCGCCAGCGCTGGACGTGTACTGAAGTGATCGACCAGATAGTAGGCAAAAGCCATATTTCCAACTACCGTTCCAAGCTGGGAAGCAAAGTTAGCCAGGAACAGCCTGGTGAAGACAGGGTTGCGAAAAAGCGCGGACATATATTGCCTCCTATTCCTGAACCGCCGGATGGAGCGGTGGATTCAGCAGCAGCTTCAGATAATCAAGCAGTGCTTCGATCTGCAATTCCGTATGGGCTAGCTCCGGCCCGACCGCCAGGGTATGTGTGAAAATGCCCTCCTGATATGCGGCTGCAATCCTTGTTATTTGGTCGAGTGGCAGCACCGGGCTGAATTCTCCACGCTCCACTCCTGTACGAAGCACCCCTTCTAAGCGTGAAAGTCCTGTCTCGTACCGCTTCAGCAGCAGGCTCCGCCGCCGTGCATCCCTTGAGCCGCCCAGGAAATACTCATAGAAGGCTGGCATGAAGCTTCCGCCCGGCATCCGCATAAGATCCGTCTTCTGATCCGCGTACATCCGGGTAACAGCATCCCAGATTGTAGGCTGCTTAGCTGTCAGCTCCGCCAGATATGCCTCATATTCCATGTCCTGCTGGTCCAGCAGCGCCTCGAAGATTTCCTCCTTGGTCTGAAAATACAGATAGATCCAGCCGCGGCTCATTCCTGTTTCATCCAGGATATCCTTGAAGGTAGCGGCTTCGTAGCCTTTGGCGGTGAATACCAGCTTCGCAGCATTCAGGATTTTGGAGCGCCGTTCTTCCTTCTGCTGATCGGAGATTCTTGGTGACATCCGGATTCCTCCTTGATTATAATGACACATGCGTCATTTTTATTATAATGACACGGTTGTCATTTTACAAGCGGCGATTGCAATTGCTGGAGGAATAATGTGAGCTGGGGGAGGAGACGTGTGAGGAGAATGATATGGAGAGTTTTGCAAGAGAGCGCTATACATTATTTTATAACACGTGTTATACTTCCCTTGAGGTGCTGAACTATGGGCAAAAAAAGAGTGACCAGCTTCGATGTAGCCAAACGGGCAGGCGTGTCCCGCAGCGTCGTCTCTGCGGTGCTGAACGATACGCCAGGCATAGGGGTTGGGGCAGATACACGCGAGGCGGTGCTGGAAGCGATCCGTGAGCTGAATTATCATGTGGATGCAGGTGCGCGCAGCATGAAGACGGGAAGAAGCATGACGCTTGCCGCTTACGGGGATACACGCCATCCGCTGTTCATCCGGCTGCTGGAGGGGATGCAGCAGGAGTCTGAGCTGAGCGGGTATCATATCCTGCTCTGCTCGCCGCGTCCCAAGGGGAATGATGGCGGCAGGGCCGAGCTGCTTGAGCTGTATCACCAGCGGAAGATCGACGGCATTGTTACCCTGGACCACACCAGCTACCGGGATGAGGAGTGGGCCTCCCGCGTCAGCGCTGCGGGAGTTCCTTACGTCTCCGTGGAAGGGTACGCAGAAGTGCCGGATGTACACTCTGTACTGGCTGATTATTCAGGCAGTGTGGCGACCGCATTGGATTATCTCATGCGGGAGGGTGTAGCCCGGCAGCCTGGACCGGTCTACGCCGAGGTCTATCATGAAGCTGAGGGTGATAACTGGGCGGAGCGGAACCGGCGCGACGCCTACACCGGCTGGTGTGAGGCACACGGGGTGGAGCCGGAGGTTATCCGCATCAAGGAGCATGGCGGCGCGTGGACAGAATGCCTGCAGGGGCTAGCGGGAGAACCCGTCCAGCCGAATGCGCCGCTCCTGGTCAACTGGTCGAGCGCGATCCCCGAGCTCTACCGTGCAGCCCATAAGCTGGGCCTGCGGATCGGCGAAGATGTGCGCATCATGGCCGCCGACAATACGATCCAGGGCCACCGGCTCAGCCTGCCCTCCCTAAGCTGCGTTGAGATCCCCTATGTAAGTATGGGGGAAGAGGCGGTACGCTGCCTGCTTCAGCAGTTGAGCGGCGCGAACGGGAACAAGGCAGTTCAGGCCAAGAAGATCTGGCTCCCGGCCGTCTTAAGGGCGGGGGAAAGCGCGTAGAGGCTGGTGAGAGTGGAGCTAAAGCGGTTGGATGCCGGGGAGTGGAATTAAAGTGCTTAGATGCTGGGTAGTGGAGTTAAAGTGCTTAGATGGGAACGGTAATGGAGATAGTCCCGTTGGCAGCGTGGAGTGCGCCGGATGGGCTGGCGGCTGAGAGTAAGAGGGATAAATCCCTCTGGCCCGGCTGAAAGTGGGCTGGATGCGGGAATGAGAGGGATAAATCCCT
>NZ_JAIEUI010000002.1:0-286226 GCF_022234545.1 Paenibacillus piscarius | reverse complement strand
CGGGAATGAGAGGGATAAATCCCTCTGGCCCGGCTGAAAGTGGGCTGGATGCGGGAATGAGAGGGATAAATCCCTCTGGCCCGGCTGGAAGTGGGCTGGATGCGGGAATGAGAGGGATAAATCCCTTTGAGTCGGCTGAAAGTGGGCTGGACGCGGGAATGAGAGGGATAAATCCCTTTGAGTCGGCTGAAAGTGGGCTGGACACGGGAATGAGAGGGATAAATCCCTCTGGCCCGGCTGAAAGTGGGCTGGATGCGGGAATGAGAGGGATAAATCCCTCTGGCCCGGCTGGAAGTGGGCTGGATGCGGGAATGAGAGGGATAAATCCCTTTGAGTCGGCTGAAAGTGGGCTGGACGCGGGAATGAGAGGGATAAATCCCTTTGAGTCGGCTGAAAGTGGGCTGGACACGGGAATGAGAGGGATAAATCCCTCTGGCCCGGCTGAAAGTGGGCTGGATGCGGGAATGAGAGGGATAAATCCCTTTGAGTTGGATGAAAGTGGGCTGGACGCGGGAATGAGAGGGATAAATCCCTTTGAGTCGGCTGGAAGTTGCCTGGAAAAGTTACTTTAAGTAAGTGAGCTAGGCGAGCCAGTGAGGTGCATAAGTGCGCCTGATCTCAGCCCGCCCACCACTTTTGCCCGTGTAATAACACGTGTTATAACATGAGAGGAGAATGTTAATGTTCTGGACAGAAGAAAAGCTTGGCGCGAGGTTGAGGGAGCTTACGGGGTACAGGTACCGTGAGCAGTTTACTCTTGAGGAGTGGCAAGTTACTGAAGATCTTGAAGGGGCGAACGGTGCTTATCCGCCTGCGCTTGAGGGGGGCAGGATGCTGCGGACCGGGGAGTATTGGACCGGCTATGATGCCTACCTGTGGCTGCACCGCAAGGTAACCGTGCCAGCGGACTGGCAGGGGAAGCGTGTTGTCGGGCTGTTCGATTTCGGGCGCACCGGCGGGGGGAATAACAGCGGGTTCGAATCGCTGCTCTACCTGGACGGGAAGCCGTATCAGGGGGTGGATTCCAACCATCAGGAGGTGTTCCTGGAAGATGACGCGGCCGGCAGGGAGCTGGATTTCACCTTCCGCTTATGGTCAGGCCTGAACGGCGACGGCCAGCTGATTCCGCAGGAGCACAAAATCAAACGGGCAGAGCTGGCCTATCTGGATGAGTCCGCCGACAACCTCTATTATACCGGGCGGGCAGCGCTTGGGACCATCAAGCAGCTTCCGGACAGCCAGACCGAGAAGCATGAGCTGCTGGCGGCCTTGAACAAGGCCTTCAACAGGCTGGACTGGTCCAAACCCGGAAGTGCGGCGTTCTATACTTCGGTTCAGGAGGCCGAGTCAAGCCTGCTCGCAGACCTCGCCCGCCTGGAGCGGAAGCATCCGGTGACGGTAACCGCTATCGGCCATACCCACATTGATGTGGCCTGGTTATGGCGCTTAACTCACACCCGGGAGAAAGCGGCCCGCTCCTTCTCCACCGTACTGCGGCTGATGAAGGAGTTCCCGGAGTACATTTTTTTGCAGACCCAGCCTCAGCTCTATGCATACATCAAGCAGGATTACCCGGAGATTTATCAGGAGATTAAAGAGCGGGTAGAAGAGGGCCGCTGGGAAGCCGGAGGGGCGATGTGGCTGGAAGCAGACTGTAATCTGACGAGCGGCGAGTCGCTGGTGCGGCAGATTCTGTACGGGACGAAGTTTTTCCGCGAGGAGTTCGGGGTGGACTGCAAATACCTGTGGCTGCCGGATGTATTCGGCTATAGCTGGGCGCTGCCGCAGATTCTGCGCAAGTCGGGCATTGACACGTTCATGACCACCAAAATCAGCTGGAGCCAGTACAACCGGATGCCGCATGATACATTCCAGTGGAGAGGGATTGACGGCAGCGAGGTGCTGACCCACTTCATCACGACGCCGGAGGGCCCGGAATCGGGGGCCTGGTATTACACCTATAACGGGCTGATCGAGCCTTTCTCTGTGCAGGGCATCTGGGAGCAGTACCGCGACAAGAATCTGAACCGCGAGCTGCTGCTGTCCTACGGCTACGGGGACGGGGGCGGCGGC
This sequence comes from Paenibacillus piscarius, assembly GCF_022234545.1. GTDB lineage: Bacteria > Bacillota > Bacilli > Paenibacillales > Paenibacillaceae > Paenibacillus_AQ > Paenibacillus_AQ piscarius. Next base: position 284,153 of record NZ_JAIEUI010000002.1, on the reverse strand, counting down.
GTCAACCGCGAGATGCTGGAGATGCGGCGGCGGCTGGATACGATGCCGGGTCTTCCCCAAGTGAAGACGGGCCGGGCAGCGGAGTACTTCGAGCGGCTTCATGAGACGATCGACGCTACGGAAGAGTATGTGCACACCTGGGACGGGGAGCTATATCTGGAATACCACAGGGGAACTTATACAAGCCAGGCTTATAATAAAAAAATGAACCGCAAGCTGGAGCTGCTCTACCGCGAAGCGGAATGGCTGCAGATGCTCTGGGCGGCGGAGAGCGGGAGATTGGACCAGTATCCGGCTGACTCGCTGCAGGAAGGCTGGCAGACCATTCTGCGCAACCAGTTCCACGATATTATTCCCGGCTCCTCCATTCATGAGGTGTATCAGGATTCCCGGGTAGAATACGCCGAAGCGGAGCAGCTTGGTCTGGCAGCGCGGACGGCTGCGGTGGAGGGGCTTGTCGGTCTGCCGTCTGCGGATTCACCTGCCGCGCATGCCGGTCTCCCTGTGGCGTCTGCCGAGGGTTCGCCTGTGTCACAAGCTGGCCTCTCTCCAGCACAAGCCCCGCTGCGCACCGAATATACGCTGTTCAACAGCGCCTTCTTCACCGCTCCCCGGCTGGCAACTGTGCCTCACGATGCAGAGAACGCCGTCTGGACGGATGCCGAAGGCAACCGGCTGAACGCACAGCGCTCCGGCGGACAGTGGCTGGTGGAGACAGCAGCGGTTCCGGCGATGGGCAGTACAGTGATTGTTGCCGCTGAGCCTCACGATTCCGAAGCCGCTCAGCCAGAACCCTCGGTTCCGTTCCGCTGGCAGGATTCCACACTAACCACTCCTTATTATATTCTGGAGTGGAATGCGGACGGACAGCTGAGCCGGGTCTTCGACCGCAGCGCGGCACGCGAGGTGCTGGCACCGCGCGAATGCGGCAATGTGCTGCAGGTGTTCGAGGATAAGCCGAAGATGTTCGATGCGTGGGATATTGATTTATTTTATCAGGAGAAAATGCAGGTCATCAACGATCTGCGCTCCGTCAAGCTGACCGAATGCGGCCCGCTCCAGGCGGTGCTGGAATTCATCTGGAGCTACATGGATTCTACTATCATCCAGAAGGTTAAGGTGTATGCCGGAAGCGCGCGGATTGATTTCGAGACCTACGTAGACTGGCATGAGCAGCATCAGCTGCTGAAGGCGGCATTCCCGGTGGCTGTGCGGGCGACGGAAGCCACTTATGATATCCAATTCGGCAACGTGAAGCGTCCGACGCACTGGAATACAAGCTGGGATTATGCACGGTTCGAGAGCGTGGGCCATCAGTGGGCGGATCTGTCGGAGCGGGGCTACGGTGTCAGCCTGCTGAATGACTGTAAATACGGCTATGACATTAAGGATCATACGATGCGTCTGTCGCTGATCAAATCGGCCACCAGCCCCGACCGGCTTGCGGATCAGGGTGAGCATCACTTCACGTATGCCTTGCTGCCGCATGAAGGGGATTGGGTGGCTGCAGGCACGGTACAGGAAGCATGGGCACTGAACCAGCCGCTGCTGGCTGTGGAAGGAGCCTATACCGCCGGAAGCGGCAAATCCTTAATCACTTGCGATGCTCCGAACATTGCCATCGATGCTGTAAAGCTGGCTGAGGACGGAAGCGGATGCATCGTCCGGCTGCATGAGTATACCGGCACACGCTGCACAGCGGGTGTCAGCAGTGATTATGGCGTCTCCTCCTGGCAGCTGCGCGATCTGATGGAGCGGCCGCTGGACGCGGAGACGGTGGACGGACCTGCCATCCGGCTTGAATTCAAGCCTTATGAGATTCATACGGTTCATTTGACTTTTGCCTGATTCTTAGGCTACATCTGCCGTCAAGGCAGGTTAATACACATCTAAAAGACCGCCATTTCGGCAGGGGAGTTTTCACAACACCCTGCCGGAATTGGCGGCCTTTTTTATGGGCCGAATATATACGGAAAACAGCATATAATTACTGGGGTCAGGTGTTCTAATGTACCACGGTTCCCGCGTACTTACATCCGTTTAATCAGCTCTTCCAACTCAACTACCAGACTTTTGGCAAGCTCAAAATTGTGTTCCTTCAGCGCCAGTTCTACTCTGGTTTCGGCCGCTTGCTTCTGCTGCTCCAGCTCCAGATAATCCTTGTCGAAATGCCGGGCATAGATCATCTTCTTGAACTTCTTGATCGTCATCTTGCGGACCGTCTTCCCGTCAATAATCAGCACGTAGTCCATTCCGTTGACCACGGAATAGAAGTCATGGGAGATCATAAGCACCGCACCCTTGTACTCCCGGATCGCCTTGTCCAGTGCAATTTGTGTGTAGGTGTCCAGATGGCTGGTCGGCTCATCGAGCAACAGGACATTGGCTTTGAGCGCAGATACCTTGGCCAGCTGCAGCAGATTCTTTTCGCCGCCCGACAGGGCTGCTATCCGCTGGTTCAGGGTCTCGCCTTCGAAGCCGTAGCCGGCCAGGTGCAAGCGGATCTCATCATACGTAGCCATCCCGGCCTCGATGAATTCTTCGAGCAGAGTGTTGGAATCGTTCAGCACCTCGCCTTGAAGCTGGGACAGATAAGCAACTGTGGCATCCGGGCTGAAGGCTATAGCATCGTGCCGGCCCCGTGCAATATCGCGCAGCAAGGTGGTCTTCCCGGTACCGTTGGGACCGATCAGGGCGATTTTATCATTAGCCTTCATCTCGAAGCTAACCTTGTCCAGCAGCAGCTCATCGAAGGCGGCCCGGTAATCCTGGACCGTCACAACAGGAGCGTCAGCGTCCTGCGGCTCATGCTCCAAGCCGAAATGAATCTGCGGCTGCTTAATCGCAACGAATGGTGCTTTGATCCGGCGGGCTTCCAGCCTTTCCTGGAACTTCACTCTCGCCTTCAGCGCCCGTCCTCTGGAGGCTTCGGCATTATAGGTTGCGATTGCCCGGAGATTATCGATGATTACATCGTTACGCTCAATCTCTTCCTGTTCGGCGAGGGCCAGCTCCTGCAGCTCGATCTTCGTCTGAAGCAGGGAGAGGTTGTACTCCAGATAGCGGCCGTCGAATTCCTGAAGCTCCTTATTTTCGAGGTGAATGATTTTGTTGAAACAATGGTTAAGCAGATAACGGTTGTGCGTTACAACCAGCAGGATTCCCTTATGAGCATTAATCAGCTGCCTAAGCGCGTTCAGGTTCTCGAAGTCCAGGAATACATCCGGCTCATCCATAATCAGGACGTCGGGATGGGTCAGCATCTCCTTCATGACCTGCACCAGCTTGAATTCCCCGCCGCTCAGGCCGGAGACCTTAAGGTCCCTGTGCTTCATCAGGTCAGCCAGATTGAGCTGCTTGTGAATGATACTCTCGTAATCATCCCCGCCCAATGCCTCCAAAGCGTCAAGAGCTAGCTGATACTTCTCCAGCAGCGGCTCAATCTCTGCCGAAGTCTCCATCTCGGTGCAGATGAGCTGTATTTCATGCTGAAGCTGGAGGAAGGGTCCGGCTATATATTCAAACACGGTGGTGTCCGGAGACAGGTCCGGCTTGGCGAACTGGCTAACGTACCCCATGGTGCAGCCAGGCTCCACCTCAACGCTGCCGTCGAACAGATATCTGTCCCGGTCCATGAGAATGTCGATCAGGGTGCTTTTTCCGCTGCCGCTGGTTCCGATAAACGCGCAATGCTGCGCTTCTTCGAGTGTAAACGAAATGTCATTGTAGAGCTCCTTGTGCGGGAAGGAGAAGCTCAGGTGTTGAACTTTAATCATAGGACTACCTTTCTGTGTTGCTGGAATAGTGACTCTTTCCTATTATACAGGTTACAGGGGCAATCGGGGGTTCTATAATTGGAATGGAATGCGTTTCCTATGTATAAGGCCAATCTTAGAATAGGGCGGGTGGAGACCATGATCACTGTTCACAAATTGCGTGTGGAATACAAGGAGAATCCGCTGGGGCTGGATACACTGAGTCCAAGAATCAGCTGGCAGGTGCGGGCGGATGAGCGGGATGTGATGCAGCAGGCGTACCAATTGCAGGTGGCAGACGGGGCGGAATTCACGAATGTATGGTGGGATTCGGGCAGAGTGGAGTCCGGGGACTCCCTGCATATGGAGCTGAAGGAGCTGGAGTTGAAGTCCAGGGGGCGTTACTACTACCGGGTTAAAATATGGGACCAGCACGACCGTCCCACGGAATGGTCCGGTGCGGCCTGGTGGGAGATGGGGCTGCTCTCACCGGAGGAGTGGCAGGCGGAATGGATTACGGCTCCTCTGGCCTGCCTTGCGGAAGATGCAGAGCAATGCCCGCTGCTGCGCGGGAGCTTCCGGGTGGACCGGCCGGTTGCCCGTGCCCGAATCTATGTGACCAGTCTCGGGCTGTATGAGCTGGAGCTGAATGGTGAACGGGTCGGCGATGCTTATCTGACACCCGGGTGGACCAGCTACAGCCACCGCCTGCAATACCAGACGTATGATGTCACTCCGTTGCTGAGAGCGGGGGACAACGCGGCCGGTGCTTGGCTCGGGAACGGCTGGTACAAAGGGAATCTCGGCTGGGAGCATCAGAAGCATATCTATGGCATTCGGACGGCGCTGCTGATGCAGCTTCATCTTACCTATGAGGACGGCACAGAGCAGATCATAGGGACCGGCCCGCAGTGGAAGGTACTGCCCGGCCCGCTGCTGATGTCGGAGCTGTATCACGGCGAGACCTACGATGCCCGGCTTGCGCAGCACGGCTTCAGCACGCCGGGTTATGATGACACGCTGTGGACAGCGGCCGAGATTCTTCCGTATACCAAAGATACTCTGCTTGCCCAGGAGAATGTTCCGGTCAGGGCGGTCCAGGAACTGGCCCCTGCCGCCCTCATCCGCACCCCGGCCGGAGAGACGGTGCTGGATATGGGGCAGAATATGGTCGGCTGGCTGCGGTTCACCGTGGCAGGCGCGGCCGGACAGGAATATCAGCTGCGCCATTTCGAGGTACTGGATCAGCAGGGAAATGTATATACCGATAACCTGCGGACAGCCCGGCAGACCGTTACGTATATCGCCGGAGGCGGGGGGCGGGAGAGCTTCCAGCCGCGTTTTACCTTCCAGGGCTTCCGGTATGTCCAGCTGATTGGCTTCCCGGACACGCTGGATCTGCAGAATTTCACAGGTGTGGTGTTACATTCGGATATGGAGCCGACCGGCACCTTTACCAGCTCCAATGCACTGCTGAATCAGCTCCAGCACAACATCCTCTGGGGGCAAAAAGGGAATTTCGTCGATGTGCCAACCGACTGCCCGCAGCGGGATGAACGGCTCGGCTGGACCGGCGACGCGCAGATGTTCATCCGTACGGCAGCGTATCTGATGAATGTAGCACCTTTGTTCAGCAAATGGCTTAAGGATCTGTCTGCTGACCAGCGGGAGGACGGCGGCGTTCCTTACGTGATTCCGCAGGTGCTGGGGGAGGAGGCCCATTCCTCAGCGGCCTGGGGCGATGCGGCGGTTATCTGTCCATGGACAATCTACCAATGCTACGGCGACAAGCGGATTCTGGAGCAGCAGTACAGCAGCATGAAGGGCTGGGTGGAGTATATCCGCCGCGAGGGAAGCGGGGGATTGCTGTGGAATACCGGCAACCACTTTGGCGACTGGCTGGGACTGGATAGCAAGCCGGACAGTCACGTTGGTGCGACAGACAAGAGCTATATTGCAACGGCTTTCTATGCCTATTCGGTCCAGCTGCTGGCGAAGACGGCGCAGGTGCTGGGATGGACAGAAGACGTGCAGGAATACTCACAGCTGCATAGCCGGATCAAGGATGCGTTCAACCTGACGTATATCCTACCGGCGGGACCGGAAGGCCCAGCTACCCAGACAGCTTGTGTGCTGGCGTTAATGTTCGGACTGGTGGAGGGGGAAGTGAAGGATCGAACTGTTGCAAGGCTGATCGCACTGCTGGAAGCGAGTAATTACCATCTGACTACAGGCTTCGTCGGGACGCCATACTTAAATCTGGTGCTGGCGGAGGCAGGCCGTTATGATGCTGCCTACAAGCTGCTGCTCCAGACGGACTATCCGTCCTGGCTGTATCCAATTACCCGCGGGGCTACTACGATCTGGGAGCATTGGGACGGGATTAAGGAGGACGGCAGCTTCTGGAGTGCATCCATGAATTCGTTCAATCATTATGCTTACGGGGCAATTGGTGATTTCCTGTACCGCCATGTGGCGGGGATCGAGCAGACAGAGGAGGTGCCGGGCTACAAGCAGTTCGTGATCCAGCCGCATCCGGGAGGCGGACTGACCTCGGCTGCCGCCGGACTGGAATCGATGTACGGGCTGATCCGCTCCGAATGGGTGCTTAGCTCCGGGCGCATGGAGCTGACCGCTGTTATTCCCCCGAATACCACAGCTACGGTGCTATTGCCTGACGCTTTGCTGGCGGAAGTATCGGAGAGCGCAATGGCGGCCGGACAGCCGCTTGAGCAGGTCCGTGGGATTCATTCCGCCGAACAGCTGGCACAGGCCGTTAAGATTACACTCGGCTCCGGGGAATACAGATTTGCTTTTAACTGCACTTGCATTTCCGGGAGATAAAATATATTATAGACAAATGAAGTCTATAATTCGAAGTAAAGCTTATTCGTAAGGTGGCAAAGACATGAAGTATTCGAAAGCGACGAACTACGCGCTGCACACGATGCTGTTCCTGGTTGCGCACACACCAGATAAGCCGATAGGGGTCCAGCAGCTGGCCGACCGCCAGAATGTATCTCCTACCTACTTGTCCAAGATCCTGACTAAGCTGGTTAAGGCAGGACTTATCGAGTCCGCCTCCGGGGCGAACGGCGGGTACCGCCTGCGGCGCAAAGGGGAAGAAATCTCCTTCCTGGATATCATCCATGCCATCGAAGGCACGGCCTCGCTGTTCGACTGCACTCTGGATCATCCCAGCGAGTGCCTGATCCAGCAGGAGATGGTCAAGGCCGAAGGGCAGATGGAGGACTATCTGCGGAGCAAGATGATGTCTGAGCTGGCGGATAAGATGCGGGCATGGCAGCAGTAAGAACTGGCGGATGAAATGTGGTCATGTCGGTATGAACGGGTGCCGGGCTGTATTCTGCGTGGTTCCCGCCGAAACGGCTACCGTCTCTCTATGGGCGGTAACGCCGTTTTTGCCGGGCGTATTGAGGATATTCAGAGTCTGTTAAGTCTGTATTAAAGAGAGGATGAATCAGAGATGAATAATGGATTATTTGATGCAGCGGTATGGGAGAAGGCCTGGCAGGAGGACCCCAAGGCGATGGCCAACAAGTTCAAGGCGATGGGCATGAACCCGCACACAAGCTTCGACCATAAGGCGAAGGTGTTCAATGAGGAGGTATTCAGCAGTGCCGGGCGGGAGCGAAGCGAGCGGATCATTACCTGGATGGAAGGCCAGGGGGTGGACTTTAACGGCCTTACTGTGCTGGACGTGGGAGCGGCCTCGGGCGGCTTCACGGTGCCTTTTGCCAAGAGAGGGGCTAAGGTTACAGCGGTAGAGCCTAATGTTCCCTTATCGGAGCTGTTTCTGGAGAACACTGCCGGAGCAGCTCCCGGACAGGTTGAGCTGGTGCGCGAAGCGTTCGAGGACATCGATATTGCTGCCCGGGGCTGGCTGAACGCCTTCGATCTGGTCTTCGTGTCCATGTGTCCGGCGGTCTTCGATTGGGAGAGTGCGGAGAAGGTGATTAGCTGTGCCCGGCAGTATTGTTATATCAGCATGTCGGCAGGGGTGCAGGAGCATAGTCTGATGAATGAAGTACTGCCGCTTCTGACCGGCCGTGAGGTACATGCGGAATCGTCAGATATGGCCTATCTGCTGCAATTGCTGTATCTGAAGGGGTATAGCTACGAATCCATTATATCCCGGGAAGCCAAAAGTAAAGAGGCCGGCCCGGAAGCAGCGTTTGCTGAAGTGCTGGAGATGCTGCCTTTACACCATTTGGATGATAGTGATACTGTCCGCAAGATTGTACAAGATCATCTGCACACCGCTTATCCGGATGGGAAGGTGGTTATCCGTCAGGGCGGACGGTTCGGCAAGGTGCTGATCCGGCTGCAGGACCAGCAGATGTACAGCCGTGCAGCCGCTGCTTCATCCGGGGCTTCGAACCATTCTGCGAAGCACTGAATTCCGGTAATTTCTCCCTTGTCCATGAGATTGTCTTTCTCTGGAAAGATGCTATCATAGAGAGTAGATCCCCACGCGGGATCTATTTTACTATTTGGGAGGAATGAGGGCTATGAGCAGGAACAAGCGTGTTTTCGGGCATGACCTGATGAAGAAGGTAGGTGAAATCTACTATGAGCCATAGTCTCAAGACGATTTCACTGCGCGAGGAACTTGTACAGCAACTGGTCTATCTTGATGAGCATAAATTCGCTATTCTGGACAGGGGAACCTGGGAGTCGCCGGCAGAGCGGGCCGAGGTACAGGCGATGATTCGGAGGTACCAGGAGACGGTAGAGCAGATTCTGGCCGGTGATGACGTGCCGCTTCAGTGCTCAATGGTGCTGGTCGGGTCGCGGGTGTCGCTGCGCATCGGCCAGGAGACGCTGAAGGATGCGTACCGGATTGTGATTCCCGGGGAAGCGGAGCTGGATGAATTCTGTATCTCGCTCTGGTCTCCGATGGGACGGGGGCTGATTCTGGCCTGTCCCGGGGATACGGTGACGATCCAGACCCCGTTCGGCAGCGATGACGTGCTGATCCTTGATAATGTGTATGATTGATTGGATATGAGTGAGGCAGAGGATTGAAGAAGAGGCGTCCCCGATCATCCTGTGATGATGGGGGACGCCTCTTTGCTGTTATTAGAAACTACAATTCTTCAATTTCCTGTAGCCACAGCGCCGCCGAGGCATCGCTTGGCATCCGCCAGTCGCCGCGCGGCGAGAGGCTGACCGTACCTACCTTCGGCCCGTCCGGCAGGCAGGAGCGCTTGAACTGCTGGGTGAAGAAGCGGGTAACGAACACCTTCAGCCAGGCGATCAGCTGCTCTCTGGGATAGGCACCGCCGAAGGCGTGCTCGGCGAGATAGAGCATTTTGCCGGGGGAGGCTCCTGTGCGCAGCATGTAATACAGGAAGAAGTCATGCACAATGTAAGGTCCGAGAATGTTCTCGGTAAGCTGGACAATCTCCCCCGTCGCCGAAGGCGGCAGCAGCTCAGGGCTGATTCCGGTCTCGATGATGCTGTAGAGCAGCTTGCCCACTGTCTCATCGGCTTCGTGATCCGCATACCAGGCGACCACATACTGGATCAGCGTCTTCGGAATGCCGGAATTCACACTGTACATGGACATATGGTCGCCGTTATAAGTGCACCATCCGAGGGCGAGCTCTGACAGGTCGCCGGTGCCGATGACGATGCCGCCGTTCTTGTTGGCGAGGTCCATCAGAATTTGGGTGCGCTCGCGGGCTTGTACGTTCTCGTACGTCAGGTCATGCACCTCAGGGTTGTGGCCAATGTCCGCAAAATGCTGGAGACAGGCTGCCTTGATGTCAACGACCATCAGCGAGGCACCCAGCGCCTTAATCAAGCCGACAGCATTGTCGTAGGTTCGGCTTGTCGTGCCGAAGCCGGGCATCGTGACCGCCAGCACATCGCTGGCCGGACGCCCGAGGCGTTCCATGGCGCGGACGGCGACCAGCAGCGCCAGCGTGGAATCCAGCCCCCCGGAGATGCCGATGACCGCCTGCTTGGTCCCGATGTGGCGGACACGCTTCATCAGGCCGGAGGTCTGGATCGAGAGGATCTCCTGGCAGCGTTCGTCCCGCTGCAGCGGATTGCCCGGCACGAACGGGTTGACGCCCACTGTACGCTTCAGCGCGCGGCGGCTGCTGCCGCTGGCTGGCGAAGCGTAGAGCAGCTCGCGGTAATTGCGGCCGCCCTTGCCGGCCCGGAACGTGCCCATCACAGTGCGGGAATACTGAAGGCGCGGTAAGTCAATATCAGCGGTGACCATCCGGCTCTCATGGGTGAAGCGCTCCGATTCAGCCAGCAATTGTCCGTTCTCCGCGATCAGCGAGTGCCCGCCGAAGACGACATCGGTGGTTGATTCGCCGGTATTGCAGCTTGCATAGACATAACCGGCCACACAGGAGGCGGACTGGCTGCTTACGAGCTGGCGGCGGTAATCGGCCTTGCCGACCAGCTCATTGCTGGCTGACGGGTTGAACAGCAGCGTCGCCCCGGCCTGGGCCAGCAGACTGCTGGGCGGTACCGGCACCCAGAGATCCTCGCAGATCTCGACGCCGAAGGAGAGATTCCGGTTCCCCTTGCAGGCGAAGATCAGATCATTGCCCACCGGCACGCTGGCTTCACCGATCCGCACCTCGTCTGTCTCCAGCTCCTCCGCGCCTGCGAACCAGCGCGGCTCATAGAATTCGCTGTAACCGGGAATGCAGGTCTTGACCACAATTCCGAGAATCCGGCCCTGCTGGATGACGGCTGCGCAGTTGAACAGCCGGCTTTTGATAGAGAGAGGCAGTCCGGCAATTACAATCATCTGGTGCTCCACCGTTGCGGCCGTGATCCGCAGCAGCGCTTCTACGGCGGCGTCCTGTAGCCGTGGCTGAAGGAACAGGTCCGCACAGCTATAGCCGGTTATGCACAGCTCAGGGAGTACCAGGTACTCCACCTCCTGGGCGTATGCGGTCTTAATCACTTCAATAATTTGTTCTGCATTGAAGACGCAGTCGGCCACCCGGAGCTCCGGGGAAGCAGCCGCGACTCTGGCGAATCCGTAGTTCTGCATACTGTCACCTGTCCTTTACCTGTCCTGTTGTAGTCACACTATTTAATAATTGTACCCATCAATTGGCATTGGTAACAAGGCCGGGAGGAAGCTACTTCTCAAAGCCATAATCCCGTTCCACCTTGCACACTCTTGTCTTATAAGACTGATACCATTCCTCGATCCCTTGGCGCTGGGCGACCAGATGCCGCTCATTCCGCTTCCATTGCCGTATGGCTTCCGGAGAATCCCAGTAGGACACAGTAATCCCCACGCCCTCCCGGGCGCTCTCCATTCCGAGGAAGCCTGGCTGTGTGGCGGCGAGCTGCACCATTTCCTCGGCCATCTCCGCATAACGTTGATCTCCGTCTGTCCGTTCCGATGTGAAAATCACTGCATAATAAGGCGGTGCTGGGGTCTTGGCAATCCTGCTCATGGTCGATGTTTCCTCCAGTCGGTAATAAATACCCTAATATACTACATCTATAATGAATCTGTTGTATAGTGGCAAGGCGGTTCAGGCAGCATTGTAAAGAATAATCATGGCGGAGAGCTGTGATTCAGGCAGGGGTTCTGAAGACAACATTTGCGGACAGGGCGGTTATGCGATAGAGTTTGATAGAGAAGACAGGAAGGGAGTATGCTGATATGCCATTTGCAGGACAAGAACTGATTGAAGAAGTCCGGGCCACCAAGGTGCCCTATGGCTGTGTAGCCGTCTGGTTCCTGGGACAAGCCAGCGTCATCGTTAAAGGGGCGGAGGTGACGGTCTATATTGATCCTTATGTCTCGACGAACCCGGACCGCACCTTCCCGCCGCCGGCCGGACCTGAGGATATTACCAATATGGAGGTCTGCCTCATCACCCATGATCATTCGGATCATCTGGATGAAGAGGCGCTGCCTGTGCTGGCCGGACATAATCCAGGCGCACAGTTCATGGCTCCGGCCGTCTGCCTGGAGCGGCTGCAGGAGCTGGGAATCGGCAAGGAGCGCCTGGCTGCTGCGCTGCCTGGACAGGCGGCAGAGCCCGCGCACGGACTGAAGGTATACCCGGTGATGGCAGCGCATGAGCAGCTGGACCGTGATGAACAGGGCAATCCCAAGTATGTCGGCTATATCCTGGAGTTGAACGGGGTCACGCTGTATCATGCCGGAGACACTGTGCTGTTCCCGGAGCTGATTGAAGAGATCGGCAGCCGGACCATCGACCTGGCGCTGCTGCCGATCAACGGCCGCGACTATTACCGCAACACCCGCCACATTGTCGGCAATATGAATTACCGGGAAGCGGCAGAGTTCGCGGCCACCAGCGGCTTCGAGACCGTCGTTCCGCTGCACTATGACCTGTTCGCCGGAAACGCCGAGAATCCGGGCTACTTCGTAGACTACCTGTACCGCCACTTCCCGGAGCAGAAGTTCCATATGATGGCGAGAGCGGAGCGGTTCGTGTACGTGTCGGCGCAAGCTTTTAAGTCATAATCTTGTTGCCCCGGGCCGATATGGTCCGGGGCTTTGTGTTGTTTGGTGGGGGGATGGGCGGAGTGCGAGGGATGCATGGGCGGGATGTATGCGGGAAAGCGAATACAATTGACAGGTGCGAAGTGCGAGGTGCGCGGGCTGTGGAGAATGTATGTAGAAAACAGTATACAATCGACAGGTGCGTGGGGCCGAATGTATGTGAAAAACAGTATATAATGGGGCTGTACGGGGGTGAGCGGACCGGATGTATGTGGAAAAGCGAATACAATGACTAGGTTACTGGGAGTGTGGGCGGAATGTAGGCGAGAAACCGAACACAATGTGCTGGTGCAAGTCTCATAACGCCGAATGCGGCTCAACCTAGCAAATGAGGAGCACTAAGTGCCCCTCATGATAACAGATGCCGCTATATACGGGCGGGTGGTCCAGATTCTATAGCTCGTTATACAGGTTCCGCAGGAACTGCACACTGTCCCGCAGCTCCTCCTCTGGAGTGCTCTCCAGCAGACCCTGGAGATGCGGACGCTTGTACTTCATATAGCGGAGCAGCGGCGCGAAATTCATCAGTCCCTGTCCGGCGGGAACGATCTCAATTCTGCCGTCCTGCACCGTGAAGTCCTTCAGATGCAGAACAGCGATCCGGTTGCCGAGCAGCTCCAGGGCCTCTTCTACAATCTGCTCCTGCTGCAGGTAATTCTCCGGCGTCATCAGATTCGCGACATCCAGGATAATCTGCAGGTTGTTCGATTGCACTTCATCCAGCAGCCGCCGGACCAGCTTAGCCGTATAAAGCGGGTGGTTAACACCCGCTTCAATGCCGACGGTGACCCCGAAGCGCTCCGCCTCCGCAACCATGGCCTTCACCGACTCCACCACTTGCCCAAAAGCTTCTTCCGTGAAATTATCCTCTGTGTATCCATCCCCTAAGCTGCCCGTCTCCGTACCGACCAGGCTTGCCCCGAAGTCACGGGCCAGCCGCAGCTGCGTCTTGAATTCGTTCAGCGCCTGCGTGCGCTTGGCAGGATCAGGATCGATGATGTTCACATAGCAGCCGAGCACGGCAATCTTAATTCCCGCCTGCCTGAAGGCATCCCCATAGTACGCAGCCGCGCCGGGGCTAAGTGCACACAGCTCCGTCACGCTCTCCGGGAATGATTTATGCAGTGCAAACTGGATCGCCGGAAAGCCGTGGGCCCGCAGCTTGCCGATCAGCTCCGGCAGCGGACAGTAGTTGAAGTCATGGGCGCGCACGCCCAGTTGAAACGGAACACTCATACTGAAAACCTCCTGTGACTGTGTGATCTGACATACTCATCCCTTGATCCGCAGATAAGGGTGCAGCGCCGTGAGCACCGCACACCGGGCGAGTGCTTCAGCCACGAGTGCGGCGATGCGTCCCGCTCCGCCGGTGCAGAAATGTGTGTTATCCGCAATGCCGTCCGGGTAGTTGGGCCGCTCTCCCGGCGCGAGATGCAGGAACAGCCCCCTGGAAGCTTCGACACCCAAGTCCCGGTAGAGCTGCTGGGAGGAAGCGAACAGATCGAGCAGCGGCGTCCCGGTCTCTGCGGCCACCTCACGCATCACCTGGGGATACAGGCCGACAGCCTCCGGGTCAGGCTCGCCGTCTCCCGTGAAGCGGCGTCGGCTCACCGGAGTCAGCAGCAGGGGGAGCACGCAGCGGCTGCGGGCGGAATCGATGAAGACCTTCAGATTCAGGCGGTAGTCCGTATGCGGTTCCGAATACCGGGCCGGATCTTCGAGCTTCTGGTCATTATGGCCGAACTGGATCAGCAGGAAGTCTCCGGCGTGGAAGTCGCGTTCCATGTCGGCAAGCCTGCCTTCGGCCAGGAAGGACCGGGTGCTCCGGCCGTTCACCGCCCGGTTCTCGATCCGCAGCTCCGGACGGACATATTCATGCAGGTATTCACCCCATCCGGCCATTGGCCATTCACCGCCGCTCTTCCGGGCAGCGGTAGAATCACCAGCGATATAGAGAGTCGGCATCATCCGTATCCCTCCGGCTAGACGGTAAGCCCGGCTGCTTCGCTGCCGGCGGTCTCGAAGCCGAAATAGCGGGCGGCATTGTTGTAGGCGATATCCTCAACCATGGCGCCCAGAAGCTCAAGGTCATCCGGTGCTTCACCGCGGTCAGCGAGTTCACCGAGCAGCCCGCACAGCACCCGGCGGAAATATTCGTGCCGGGTATAGGAGAGAAAGCTGCGGGAATCCGTCAGCATCCCGACGAAGTTGCCCAGCAGGCTGCCTTCGGCAAGTGTGGTCAACTGCTGGCGCATTCCGCTGTACGTATCATTATACCACCAGCCGGAGCCGAGCTGGAGCTTGCCGGGGGTATCCTTCTGGTAGCAGCCCAGCAGAGCCAGAAGAGCAGGGTAATCGCCGGGATTCAGCGAGTACAGAATGGTCTTGGGCAGACCGCTGCCGCTCTCAGCCCGGTTCAGCAGCCGGGACAGCGCGGCGGCCAGCGGCAGATCGTTGATGCCGTCATAACCGGTATCCGGTCCGAGCTGCCGGAACATCGGCGTATTGTTGTTGCGGAAGGCATGAAGATGCAGCTGCATCGTCCAGCCCTTGTCATGGTAGAAGCCGATGAGCGCTGTCAGGAGCTCGGTCCGGTAGAGGGTGACTTCCTGCGGCGACAGCTCTGCGCCTTGCAGTCTTTTGGCATACACCGCCTCGACAGCCTCCGGTTCACCCGCCTCATAACGCAGCACATCCAGCGCATGGTCGGACAGGCGGCAGCCGTTCTCATGGAAGAACTCCACGCGGCTCTGGAGCGCCTCCAGCAGCGCAGCATAGGTCTGAATCTGCCGGCCCGCAGCCTGTTCCAGCTTGCCGATCCAGTCTGTGAATCCGTCAGCATCGATATTCAGCGCCTTATCGGGGCGGAAGGTCGGGAACACACGGAAGGCCGTCTCGCTGCTTCTAAGCAGCTTATGATACTCCAGCGTATCCGCCGGATCATCGGTGGTACAGATCACCTTGACCCCCGAGCTGCGGATCAGACCGCGCCGGGTGAAGCCGGGCTCAGCGAGTCTCCGGTTCACCTTCTCCCAGATCGCCGGGGCAGAGGCCTCGTTCAGCGGCTCATCCACCCCGAAGAAGCGGCGGAGCTCCAGATGGGTCCAGCTGTAGAGCGGATTGCCGACAGCCTTGGGAAGCGTGCGGGCCCAGGCCAGGAACTTGTCGTAGTCAGAGGCGTCTCCGGTAATATGCGATTCAGGCACCCCGTTAGCCCGCATGAGCCGCCATTTGTAATGGTCACCATACAGCCAGGCGGCAGTCAGATTCTTGAACGGCTGGTCCTCATAGATTTCGCGCGGGTCCAGATGGCAGTGGTAGTCGATGATAGGCATGGTTTTGGCGTGATTGTGGTAGAGCTTCTGTGCTGTTTCGCCGGATAACATGAAGTTTTCGTTTAGAAACATGGATAGGATCTCCCTTTAAATGAATTAGAATAAGGCCTATAAGGTAACGCCCGTTTTGAAAATAGCCAGCTCACGCACTTCATTCTGCTCGTTCCGGGTCTTCTTGCCGCTGGCGACATCAATGATATAAGTAATGAATTCCTCCAGCACCTGCTCCATCGGCGTTTCCAGCAGAGGACCGGCGTTGAAGTCCATCCAGTGGCCTTTTTTGGCAAAAAGCTCGTTATTCGTCGCCACCTTCACCGTAGGCACGAAGCTGCCGAACGGTGTGCCGCGCCCGGTGGTGAACAGTACCAGCTGGCAGTCCGAAGCGGCAAGCGCAGAGGCGGCCACCAGATCGTTGCCGGGGGCCTGGAGGAGGCTCAGCCCTTTTTTGCGTAGCTTCACGCCATATTGCAAGACATCCACTACAGGTGACGTTCCGGCCTTCTGGGTGCACCCGAGAGATTTGTCCTCCAGCGTGCTGATGCCGCCGGCCTTGTTGCCTGGCGAAGGGTTCTCATACACGGGCTCCCCGTAAGACAGGAAATACTGCTTAAAGTTGTTGATCAGCGACACGATATCCTCATAGACCTCGCGGCTCTCGGCGCGGGCCATGAGCATTTTCTCGGCACCGAACATCTCCGGCACCTCAGTCAGCACCGAAGTGCCGCCCTGGGAGATAATGAAATCGGAGAAGGCACCCAGCAGCGGATTGGCCGTAATGCCGGAGAACCCGTCAGAGCCGCCGCACTTTAGGCCGATGTTCAGCTCGCTGAGCGGCACCGGCTCACGGACATCGTCCTTCGCAGCTTCATACAGCTCCTCAAGCAGCACCAGCCCGGCCTCCAGCTCATTGCCGACTTCCTGGGCTACCAGGAATTTGACCCGCGTTTCATCATAATCCCCTAGCATAGTGCGGAATTCGGAGACGATGTTGTTCTCGCAGCCAAGGCCGAAGACGAGCACGCCGCCGGCATTGGGGTGATTCACGGCATCCAGCAGGATGCTGCGGGTCATGCGGTGGTCATCGCCGAGCTGGGAGCAGCCGTAAGGATGCTTCAACACCGTCAGGTTGTCGAACCCGCCCAGGTCGGGATGCTCGGCCTTGAACTCCTGGATCATCTGCTCGGCAATGCCGTTCACACAGCCTACCGTAGGAATGATGAACAGATCATTGCGGATGCCAACCTTGCCGTTTGCCCGGCGGTAGCCCTGGAAGGTCAGGTCGCGGCGTGGATAGGTTACCTGATGCACATCCGGCACATACTCATATTCTTCTTCGCCAACCAGGTTGGTCTTGATATTATGCGTATGAATCCAGTCGCCTGCAGCAATTGGCTCTGTGGCATGGCCGATGGGGTAGCCGTACTTGGTAATGACATCTTCCACATTGAAGTCTGTCAGTGCAATCTTGTGGCCCTGCGGAATATCCTGTGCAGCCCGCAGATCAAGCCCGTCCACCGTCAGCTCTTCTCCGGCCGTAATCGGGCGCAGTGCTACCGCCACCGTATCTCTCGGGTTCATTTTCATTAAGTTCTTCATGTTGTCCCTCCTATAATAAATTGGTAATCGTTCAGCCGACTAGCTGCTGCAATGCTGCCCGGGAGCCTTCCCGTTCAAGCTGCTGCAGATGGGCGGCGATGGCTGCCGGCAAGCCCGGCAGCAGGGTCAGATCCTGGCCCCACAGGCTGATGTCGGCCAGAATGGTATTCACGAAGCTGTCCGGCTGGCTCCAAGCCTGATCGAATGCCGCCAGCACCTCGGCGCTGTCCTGCCGGGCGATGCGGTCTCCCCGGTAGGCGAGCAGCAGGGCGGCGAGGGCCAGGGTGATCCGCTCCGGCAATCTGCCGCGTTCCTGCTGGTAGCGAAGCATTACCGGCAGCAGACGGGCTTTGAATTTGGAGATGCTGTTAAGCAGAATGGAGGTCAGCTCATGACGGATGAACGGATTGCGGAACCGCTCCTGTACGGCACCCGCGTAAGAGAGCAGCGCATCCGCAGGCAGATCGAGCATCGGAATCAGCTCTTCCTCAATTAACTCCTTCACATAACGGGAGAATGCCCCGTCATTCATCACATCCTCAACCGTGGCTAACCCGGCCAGCAGACCCAGCGGAACCATGGCGGTATGCGGACCGTTCAGCAGATGCACCTTGCGCTCACGGTATGGCGTCATATCAGGGGTAACCACGACATTCAGTCCCGCCTTGGCCAGCGGTAGCCGCTCTGCAAGCGATTCCGGCCCTTCAATCACCCAGAAAAGGAAAGGCTCGGCAGTTACCATCACCTTGTCGAGATAGCCCAGCTCCGACTCCAGCTGAGCGGCCTGCTCACGCGGGTAGCCGGGCACAATGCGGTCCACCAGGCTGCAGCAGAAGGTGTTCTCCGCCCTCAGCCATTGCAGGAAGCCCTCGCCGAGGTTCCAGTCAGCCGCGTAGCGCTCCACAATCTCCTGCAGCTTCTCGCCGTTGCGGTCAATCAGCTCGCAGGGAATAATGACGAAGCCCTGTTTGCCAAGCTCATACCGGCGGTGGAGCAGAGCGGTCAGTTTGGCCGGGAAGCTGACCGGAGGCGCGCCGTCAGCGCGGTCGCCGGGAAGATAGGCAATGCCCGCTTCCGTGGTGTTCGAGGTGATGAACTCCAGCTCATCGTTCTCCGCCAATGCGAGATAAGCCTCATAATCGGTATATGGATTGATCACCCGGCTGACCGAGCCGATAATCTCGCGGGAGTTCACCGTCTCGTTATCCATGATGCCGTTAAGCAGCACGGTGTAGAGATAATCCTGTTCGGCCATGAGATCGGCTACCCCTCCGGTGTGCTGGGCGATCGGCTGGATCAGCACGGCGCTTCCGTTGAATAGGCCCTGATTGTTCATCTGCTGCAGCTGCCAGTCGACGAAAGCGCGCATGAAATTGCCTTCGCCGAATTGGATCATCCGTTCAGGATGCAGAGTCAGCTCCGGGTGAGTGCTTCTGGATAAACGGTTTGTCATAGTGGTCATAATCTCCTTTAAGAATACAATGATAAATTGCACACGTTAACATTTTATTTTAAGCTGAATACGGATATTCCCCGATTCCAGCAGGAATTCCGTATCTGCAGAAAATAACGGCCTGTAGTTCAGGCTGCTCCGCTACACTCCGGCAACGGTATCGCGGACGACCAGTGAGGTCTTGACGAACAGCTGCTGCGGCGGGGTCTCCGGCTGCTGAAGCAACTGGATCAGCATAGCGGCCCCAAGCTCACAGATCTCGGCAACCGGCTTGCGGACCGTGGTCAGGGCAGGATTCGTATATCTTGCAAACATAATGTCGTCGAAGCCGATCAGCGAGATCTCCTCCGGTACACGAACCTTGCGGGCGTAGCAGGCATTCATCGCTCCGATTGCCATATCATCGTTGGAGCAGAAGACCGCCGTAGGCCGTTCCTCCAGCTCCAGCAGCCGGCCCATGGCCTCATATCCGCTCTCGATGCTGTAGTCACCTGAGGCGAAATAATCGGGATTCAGGGCAAGTCTTCCGGCAATCAGGCTGTCCATGAAGCCCTGCTTGCGCTCACTAGCGGACTTGAAGCCGGACTTGCCTTCCACAATAGCAAGCCTGCTGTGTCCCAGAGACACGGCATAGTCAATGGCTTCCTTTACGCCCTCGCGGTCGTTGGCGACCACATTCATAATTCCGGGGTCCTCCAGCTGGCGGTTCAGCACTACGAGCGGAATGCCCGTCTTTTTAACATGGTAGATAAAAGCATTGTCTTCGTCGCTCTGGCTCATGACCAGAATGCCGTCGAAGCGCTGGGGCAGGATATTACTGAAATGCTGCACACTGTCGATCCCGTTCACCGTCAGATTGTAATTCTCGTCAAGGATATGCGTGATGCCCTTGATGGCATCCACCAGGAAGCTGGCGGACGTTCCCTGCTCGATGCTGGAGAAGAATAGTCCGATGGTGAAGGAACGCTTGGTAACCAGACTCTTGGCGCTGTAATTCGGTACATAATTCATTTCGGCGGCGATCCGTTCGATCCGCTCCCGGGTGGCCTTCTTGATCAGCGGATTGCCGTTCAGTGCCCGGGATACGGTCGTATGGGATACACCGGCAACGCGGGCAATATCCTTAATGGTAATCATAGCTTCGCTCCGGGTATATGGAATTGTTAACGATTTCAGTGTAGTCCGCGAACTGCGGCAAGTCAATAGTTTAATGAAATGCACACGTTAAAAATTTGCCGCGATCCACGCAAACAGGACCCCAGAGCGGCTCCGGGATCTGTGTTTTTGGAGAGGCAGGTTTGGAGCATGGCCTTGCAGGACAAAACGGTCTTTAGGCTTGGTTGCGCTGAAATTTCGTAATGTCCCGGGCGTAGTGAGAGGTGGTGCCGTCATAGCGTTTCAGTCTAACATAGTCGTCGGAGAATTTCTCGACCACCCCTGCACCAACCTGTGCATACATTCCGTCAGGATCAAGCTGGAGTGCAGACACGTAGGTCTGTGAGAGGGCGGCAACGAAGAAATCAATATTTTTGGCAAGGGTCTGTGGCAAGAGTCTAAGTCCTTTCTGCGGATGGTTCGTCCGAGCAATTTACATCCTATTCTACGACAGGCGGATCGTTTTGAAAATAGATTTCTGGTTATTGAAAATATGGAAAAACCGTTTAGACACCGCCCGGCAGCAATATCCCCGGGAACATGACACCAGGCTGTCCGGTTTGGTGTGGTATGCTGTTCTCACAACTGGGGTAAGCCCAAGTGATCAGGAGGAATTAAGAAATGGCGGAACCGTTAAAAGCAATGTACAACCAGGAATTTCTGCGCGGCTTCGGCATGAAGGTTCAGGCTGCCTACCCTCCGTTTGAACCGGAGCGCTTCGTTGCGGCAGTAATGAAGGAGTCTTGGGAGGCGCTGGAGCTGAAGGGCAGGATGCGGCGGATTACGGAGACCCTGGGCAGCTTCCTGCCCCAGCGGTATGAAGAGGCCTTGGAGATCATGTATGCGATAGATGAGGAGTGTGTGGGATTTCCTTATCTGTTCTTCCCCGATTTCGTGGAAGTCTTCGGCGGAAGGGAGGAGCACTTCGAGCTCTCCATGGCAGCACTGGAGCGGTTCACGCCGAAATCATCGGCCGAGTTCGCCGTCCGGCCGTTCCTGCTGCGTGATCCGCAGCGGACAATGGCCCGGATGCTGGTCTGGGCGGAGCATCCGGGTGAGCATGTGCGGCGGCTCGCCAGCGAAGGCAGTCGTCCAAGACTCCCGTGGGGCCAGGCGCTGCCGATGTTCAAGCGCGATCCGTCCCCGGTGCTGCCGGTGCTGGAGAAGCTGAAGGCGGACCCGTCGCTCTATGTGCGCAAGAGTGTTGCCAACAACCTGAACGATATCGCGAAGGATCACCCGGATATTGTCCGGGACACCGCCCGCCGCTGGATGGGCAGCAATGCCCATACCGACTGGATAGTCCGGCATGGCTGCCGCTCGCTGATCCGCAAGGCGGACCCGGAGATTATGGCGCTGTTCGGCTATGCTCCGGAGGAGAGCGGGGCTCCGCTGGTATCCGCAGCGGTCATCGCCATTGACCCGGACGGACTGCACATCGGGGATAGCTGTGAGCTGAGGTATGCCCTCACTGTCCGGGAGGGTGAGTCTGTCCGCATCCGCGTCGAATACGGGATCGACTTCGTGAAGGCCAGAGGCCAGACCTCACGCAAGCTCTTTCTGTTGTCTGACAGAACTGTCCCCGGTGGCTCCAGACTGACCGGCACCCGCACCCACCGCTGGGCCGACCTGACCACGCGCAAGCACTATCCCGGAGAGCACCGGATCACGCTGCTGGTCAACGGGCGGGAAGCCGCCAGCACCTCACTGCTGCTTAGACCGCAGCTGTAATGATAGCACAACGAAGCGGATGTTCCGGCAGTCATATACTGGCTGCTGGAGCATCCGCTTTTGTGTACCCTTAGTCTTTAATATTTCCGGCCATTTTGAGCCGCTTGGCAATTTCCTTGAATTCCTCCTCGGAGATTCCCGGTGCGAATTCTTCTTTGGATTCAGGGGCTGCAGGAATCGGAACCCCCTCAGGCGCCCCCTTAATGACCTCCAGCGGAAGCCCGTCCTCCGGATGGGTGCCCTTCCAGATCTGGTCGATCGAGCCGAAATCCTTGTCGCTCCAGGTGTACAGCTTGGTATGAACGCCTTTCTCTTCATATTTGTGTGCTTCACTGAAGGCTTTGTTGCTGAGGGAAGGGATCGGCACCAGCTTGGTCACATTGACCCCTGTAGCGATCTCCAGCGCCTTGGCATAAGCCACCACATGTACGCCTCCGCGGACCAGCAGGAAGCCGACGACGGCACGGGCCGCAGGATGGTCAGTCATCTCGTAGACCTTCATCTTATGGGTTCTTGCCCCGCACTCCAGGAAAAAGTTATGCAGCAGATCCTCCACGAGATTGCCGCTGTTGAACACATTCGCTCCGGTCCATGGGTTACCCATGGAATCGAAAGGCATGGCCCCCTGGGCTCCGGCCAGGAAGTGATAAGAGAGCCGCGCATCCTTGGCGGATTCCAGCGGCGAGGCGTCCGGCTTCTTGTAAGCCGTTGAGCCTCTTAGACATTTGTTCACAGCATGGGAGACCAATTCAACATGGCCCAGCTCTTCTGCGGTGATGCTCATTACGAGATCATAGAAGGGCTTCAGCTTGTCCTTGGACCGGAAGTTGAAGGACTGATACAGGTAATTGTTAAGGGTTGACATTTCACCGAATTTGCCGCCGAGCAGCTCCTGTACGGCTGCCGCTGCATTCGGGTCCGGCTTCTCAACCTCGGGGATCTCAATCATAATCTCATCCATGCGTTTGAACAAAATGATCATCTCCTCAGCAATGGTGTAAGTGTACCTGTCTATTTTACACCTATTTCCAGTTATTCAAACATCACGGCTCCGCCAGCTGGACATGCAAGCGCTGGTTATTCTCCGGCATGTCCCACCCCGCTGAACGTATACGGAACTCCTGCTCACTGTTATCATTGAAATGCAGCAGCTTCGGATCAGTAATCCCCGCAGCCGCAGCCCATGGCTCCATCCCGAGTCTGGCGGTGCTGTAATCGAGTGTCCGGCCGGCGGAGGAATAGTGCAGCAGGCCGTATTCATGAGGATACACAGACAATGCGCTGCTTGCGATATCATAGACAAGCTTGCCGTCCTGATTGGATGAACTGATGTCCTGCATATGAATGTGGCCGCTGAACACTAACCGGATGCCATTCTTTACAAGAGCGTCTATAACCGCTGTATGATCCTCAACCGTGAAGCCCTCCGGAATGAAGCGGCTGTGATTCATCAGGCTATGATGCATCACGGCAATGAGCTGTGCGCCATGCTCTGCCGCCATGCGTCCGCAGGTACCGATCCATTCCAGCGTATCTGCGCTCACTCTGCCCTCAAGCTGGGGATGGCCCAGCGCTTGGTTATGCTCATACTGCGCAGTGTCCAGCATGAGCAGCCACAGCTCATCCGACGGGGCGGCCAGATAGCTGAGCGAGTCCTTGTCCGCCACCAGGGCTTCCCCGTAGCCGAAGCTGTCATAGATCCGGCGGAACTCTCCAGCGGTTACGTTATCCGCGGGATATTGCCGTCTGCCTTTGAAGCTCCGCGCCCAGGGATTGCGGATATCGTGATTGCCGGGAATCACATAGACCCGGGTTCCGCTCTCCTGCTCCAGCTTCTTCAGTTGTCCGGCCAGCTCCTTGTGGCTGGCTTCTTCACCGTTGTTGCTGAGATCTCCGCTGATAATAACAGCATCCGGCCTGCGCAGCCCGGCATCGTAGCGGAGGGCCTCCAGCATCTCGCTGCTGTATTCCAGCTGTTTGCCGTCTCCCGCCGCCAGGAACTGGCGGAAGGCCGCCCCCTTATCCGTGAGGTGCGGGGACAGATAATGGATGTCGCTTACCGTAAGGAGATTCAGATCGCGGCCGGACTGAATGCGGTATACCGGCTCACTTCCGGCATCGGGTCCGCTGCAGGAGCTGAGGAGCGGCATGAGCAAGAACAGTAAGGCGGATTTGCGGATGTTCAGCATGGAGTACCGCAGATTACTGCTTCACTTCCGTTACACCGGTTACCTTGCCCTGGTCAGCCGCCGAATAGGTCGCCTGGTATTTGGCATCGGAGAAATACACATTGCCCTCAATCGTTGCATTGACTACGGCGAAGCCGTCTGCCTCCACATAGACATCGCCGATGAACGTTCCGCCCTGTATCCGGGTATTCTCACTGCGGATTGTCAATTTCGGAGCGGTCAGCTTGAAGGAATTCGTGATGTTGTGGTCGGCATCCTGGGTGTAGAGCGCGATTTTGCGGGCAGGCTTCTCCTTGTTGATGAACTGCCCGTCCACGACAAGATCCTCGGAGAATGAGAGATCCTTCAGGGTTGCGGCGATCCAGGTACCGTCCTTGCTGATCGCTTTCTTGAAGGCTTCCCCGTTATCCACCACCGAAGCCGAGGTTACGGCGTCCGGGGCCTGTGTGGCGGCTGTATTGCCGCTGCCGGCTGCGGGTGTATTGGTATTGGCCGCTTTGTTGTTGCTGCCGCATCCGATGAGCAGCGTCAGGGTGAATACGGTAAGGATTGCTGCAATTGTTCTCATGTGAATAACCTCCTCAGGTATGTGTTGGTGCTGTAATATTTACCGGTCGTTCTATAAATGATAAAATAGACCGCGAAAGGAGCAGGATCATGGCGCGAAGCAAGGAATTTGATATCGATGATGTTTTGCTCAAAGCGATGACTATTTTCTGGCAGCAGGGCTATGAGAAAACCTCGATGCAGGATCTGGTCGCCGGCATGGGAATTCATAAGCGCAGCATGTACGACACTTTTGGCGACAAGCATACTTTATATATAAAAGCGCTGGAGCGCTTTGCTTCCATTCAAAGCTCCAGGCTGGAGGCGCGGGTGGAGGGAGTTGACTCTGCTGCCGCTGCTATCCGTCTGCTGTTCGAGGCGACGATTCACCGGAATGACGCAGAACCGAAGGGCTGTATGCTGGTCAATACAGCTGTCGAGCTGTCGGGTTATGACCCGGAGGCTGCCGCCAGAGCCAATGAAGCTTTTGAGGACACTGAAGCCTTGATAGAGCGGCTGGTCCGGCATGGACAGGCAAGCGGTGAAATCTCTTCCCGGCACACGGCCCGGGCCCTGGCCGCCTCGCTGCATAATGCCCTGATCGGGCTCAGAGTTATGGTCAAAACTGTCAAGGACAAGGACAAGCTTGAGATGATTATGAATACTACACTGGAAATGCTGGAGTAAAGTTGCTGTCATAGTATGAACGCGCCAGCGGGGATTTATCCAAGTAGAACATACAGATCATGCTTCATTATCGTTAGGGTTTGAATTACAATATGATTTTGGGGCAGAAAGGAGCTGGCTTGGTTGGCTAAGCAGAAATACTACGTAGTATGGGAAGGCAAGCAGCCCGGCGTCTACAGCACCTGGGCGGAATGCCAGGCGCAGACGGATCATTATACGGGAGCAAAATATAAGTCTTATGAGAGCAAGGCAGCTGCGGATGCCGCCTACAGGGCAGGCTGGAAGGGGAACTGGGGAACAGGTGGGGCGTCATCGGCCGCCGCCAAGGGTAAGCCTGCCTTTTCGCGGGGGCGGAGTGCTGGTGTGGATACTTCGGAGGAGATCGATTATGACAGTATTTCAGTAGATGTCGGGACCCGGGGCAATCCCGGACCGGTGGAATACAAAGGGGTGGACACGCAGACCGGGGATGTAATCTTCTCCTGCGGTCCAATCCGCAAAGGAACGAACAATCTTGGCGAATTCCTGGCCATTGTCCATGCTCTGGCTCTGCTGAAGAAGGAGGGCAGCAGTAAGACCGTCTACAGCGATTCTGTGAATGCAATGAAATGGGTCAAGCAGAAGAAGGTGGCGACGACACTGCCGCGGGATGCGTCCACAGAGGAGATCTGGACACTGATCGACCGGGCGGAGAACTGGCTGCGTACCCACACCTATGACAACAAGGTGCTGAAATGGCAGACCAAGGCCTGGGGCGAGATCAAGGCGGACTACGGCCGCAAATAAATTCCCCGCTACTTGGTTAATAACGGGTAATGGAACAATACTAATCTTAAGGCACACGGGAGGAGAACCGGATGTTTGACAATGATTGGGATAAAGTGCTGCAGGAGGAGACGGAGAAGCCTTACTTTCAGGAGCTGCGTTACGCTCTGGCACGGGAGTACAAGCAGTATAACGTGTATCCGCCGAAGGACAAGCTGTTCTCGGCGCTGAAGCTGACACCTTACAGCAAGACCCGGGTCGTTATCTTGGGACAGGACCCTTATCATGGCGCAGGACAGGCTCATGGCCTGAGCTTCTCGGTAGAGCCAGGCGTCAGAGTCCCTCCATCTTTGCGTAATATTTACACCGAGCTACATAGTGATCTGGGCCTTGCCATTCCGAACCACGGTTCGCTGCTGCACTGGGCGGAAGAAGGGGTGCTGATGCTCAATGCCGTACTGACGGTGCGGGAAGGCCAGCCGAATTCACATAAGGGGCTGGGCTGGGAGACCTTCACCGACGCCATTATGGAGAAGCTGAATGAACGGACAGAGCCGATGGTCTTCATCCTCTGGGGCAGCCATGCCCAGCTTAAAGGGGCAGCCATTGACCGCAGCAGGCATATGGTGATCCAGTCACCGCATCCAAGTCCCTTCTCTGCCCACCGGGGATTCCTCGGCAGCCGTCCGTTCTCCCGGGCCAACCAGTTTCTGGAGGAGCACGGTCTGAGAGGAATTGACTGGTCCATACCGAATGTATAAGTAGCAGCATAGACTTAAGCGAGAGGAGCGGGGCCATGAAGCATTGGGTAGGCAGACCGGTCATTATGTACTGTGGAGAGCAGCCGTATACGATTATGAAAGGCGTTCTCCGCCGTTGGGACCCGGCCGCTTCGGTGGCTGTCATCGGACATCAGGAGATTGCTGTTCCTTTTCGCGATATTGTATTCATTAAGGCTCTGGCTCCCAAGGAGAGGGCGTTGCCCCCGGTCCTCCATTCGGTAGGGTATGTCATGCGGGCCCGCCTGCAGTTCGACAATGCCGTCTATTTCAAATCCGCCGTAACGGTCTGGCGGGGAGACCAGCTGGTGGCATACAATGCGGTCATCGTCGCGCATACCAAAGGCTCCGTCACACTGAAGGACGGACAGAATCTGTCCAAGAGCGGTCATATATTTGTGGTCCGTTCCCTGAGGGGATAGAGCTATTTATAACAGCAAGACGGGCAGGCCTCCAGAGTGGAGACTTGCCCGTCTTGCTGTTATGCGCGAGGTTATACCGGATCATCCTTGCCAGGCTCGGATGCAAGGTCCAGATCCGTGAGAGCAGCGGTCACTGGAGCGGCCGGGTCCGTCCGCTCCGCGATAATGATCTCATAGATGCGCAGGAACAGGATTTTGACAATCATATATACCGGAAGTGCAATAAGCACGCCAATCAGTCCGTAGAAATCGCCGCCCACGAGAACGAGCAGCACGGTCGTCAGCGGATGCACATCCAGCGACTTGCCGTAGATAATCGGAGACAGCACATTGTCCTGAATCTGCTGGGCAATGAGGATGACAACCAGCGACCAGATGGCCATAGAAGGGGATTCGATGAACCCTACGATGACTACGGGGACCGCCGCCAGCACAGAACCGATGTAAGGAATAAAGTTCAGCGGAATGGAGATCACCGCAAGCAGCAGGGAGTACGGCAGGCCGATCAGCAGGAAGCCGAAATAGAGCAGGACGCCCAGCACAACATTGAGCAGAACCCTTGTCACAATGAAGCCGCTCAGTGCACTGTCGATATCCTTTAGCGTCTCCTGGCCTTCCTTGCGGTACTTCCTTGGAATCAGGCTAAGCAGAATCGGCGACAGCTTGTGTCCGTCCTTCAGCATGTAATAGAGGATAATCGGCAAGGTGGCAATCAGTACAACAATGTTGGAGACAACCGCAATCAGATTGGACATGGAGTTAGTCACCCAGGTGATGGCGTTGTTCACATACTCGGTGAGGCGTGTGGTCACATCACTCTCACCGCTGAAGAAGCGGGAGAAGGTAGGGTCATTCCGCAGCTGATTGAACTGATTCTGAATTCCCTCAACCAGATATGGGGTATTCTCAATGAAATTCTGAATCTGCTCGCGCAGCGTCGGCCAGACCAGTACCCAGAACAGGACGAACAGTCCGGTGAAGACAAGATAGATCAGCAGGACAGAGAGTCCGCGGTTCACATTCCGGGTTCCCAGATAATTGACGATCGGGCGCAGCAGATAATACATGAAGCCCGACAGCATCATCGGCACCAGCAGCAGGTTAATGACAGACAGGACCGGAGTAATCAGGAAGGCAACCTTGGAGCCTAAGTACAGAATGGTCAAAAAAGCGATAATTGCCAGGCTTGTCCGGAAATATTTGCTGTCCAGCATAGCAGCCTCCCCTTTCTCTATCAATATGTTTATGTATTCATCTCATTCTATCTTTATAACCGAAATAGAAGAGATTGATTCACTCCGCAGGCCGCGGCGAACTCCGCCGGGTTCAAGCACCGGGCATCGTGGTAATAGCGCAGTAACAGGAGGGATGCCGCATGCCTAGATTAGTATTCGGGATCTTCGGGCACCGGAGTGATGCTGCGCTGGCGATCAGCGGGCTGAAGGAGCACGGAATTCCGGCGAAGCAGATCTCAGCGGTCACGAAGCAGAAAAATACGCTGGAAATCATCAGCCACGATACCGGAATCGGAGAGACACAGAGCGGTGCGGGAAATGAGGGCTTGTTCGGCACTGCCCGCGCACTTGGCGTAGGCCTGGATATGATCGGCGATACAGCCGTCGCCGCAGGTCCCGCTGCACGCAAGCTGGCCGGCGCGGAAACCGCGGGCGATGGCCTGGCTGTCAGTCTGATCGGGATGGGCGTCCCGCAGGAAGATGCGGAAGCCTATGCCAGACATGCCGATCTGGAGCATATTATTGTCATTGTGCTGCTGAAGGAGGAGGATTCCCGCGAGAGTGTGGAAGCGGTTCTGGCCAGTCATGACGACTTGCCGCTGAATCCGGTATAAGGCTATGCTGCGGTGAGCAGTATTAGGAATATGAAGAGTTAACGCGGCCGGCGGGATTTTCGTCTGGCTGCTTTTTTGTATCTGGATTGAACGAACAGAACCGGGTCCAGGCCTATTCCTACCTGACCTCCGGTTTCTTTGGTGACCTGCTTGGCCTTGACCAGGGACAGAAAAGCGAAGATCTCGCCCAAGGCGCCCAAGCCGGCGGCAATGATTGCATAATCCTCGGCACTCAGCTCTTCCGTCTCCGCAGGTCCGCCGCTGCCTGCGCCGCTTCCGGCTACGCTGCCCGAATTGCTATTCCCATTGTTCCTGTTATAGGCCATCTCTTGTTCACCCGCTTTTTCCCATATGTATTATAAAATATGTCGCCATCTCCCAATATGAAATAGGCAATCGGGAGGTTATTTGCGTGTGACGGAAATGAAGCCGAGCTAGGGCTGATCCCGGGTGCAAATTAAGCAGTAAATACTCTTTACAGTTAATGAAAACGCTGTTACAATCATAAATGAGCAGAAATAATCACAATCGGTCATAAATGACTTTGATTCAGTCAAATGATAGAACCCATACAAACGATGTGCACTCAGGAATCCCTTGACGGACAGCTGCACATCCTAAGGAGTGTGCGGCATGTTTGAAGAAGAACGCAAACGGATGATCCTGCAGTTTGTAGAGAAGCATACAAGGGCATCGGTACAGGAACTTAGCCAGGAGCTGTCAGTCTCTGAATCGACTATCCGCCGGGATCTCAAGGAACTGGAAGAGGCGAGGCTGCTGAAGCGTACGCATGGCGGAGCGGTATCGCTGCAGAGCGTGAACTTTGAAGCGGCTGTAGCCGATAAGGAGGACCGGTTCCTGGAGGAGAAGCTGCGGATTGCCCGCAAGGCTGTGGAGATGATTCAAGAAGGCGATGCCATTCTCCTTGACGGGGGAACCACAACGCTGCAGATTGCCCGGGAGCTGAGAGCATTCCACAATCTGAAGGTAATTACCAACTCGATAATGGCGCTTAATGAGCTGAAGGATTGCCGCCATATCGAGGTATCAATGACCGGAGGAATGCTGCGCCCGGATACAATGGCCTTCGTCGGGCCGATGACCGAGCGCTCGCTCGATATGGTAAGAGTTGACAAGGCATTCCTCGGAACCAACGGGCTGGATATCCGCGAAGGCATCACGACGCCGAATATGCTGGAGGCTGCCACCAAGCGTAAGATGATTGCGGTTGCCAAGCAGACCATTCTGCTGGCTGACCACAGCAAAATCGGGCAGATCTCCTTCTGCAAGGTGGCGGATCTGCAGGAGATGGATCACTGCATACTTGATACCGAAACACCGGAGAGCTTCCGGCGGCAGCTGGAGAAGCTGAATGTGGATTATACGCTCGTATGAGGGCTGAAGACAACATGATAAATGAGGGATGAATGATGATCTATACTGTGACGCTTAATCCGTCTGTCGATTATATCGTCGAGGTGGAGGAGCTTGCACTGGGCGGATTGAACCGGATGAAGCGGGATATGAAGCTTCCCGGAGGCAAAGGGATCAATGTCTCCCGCGTGCTGAAGCAGCTTGGCGTAGACAGTACCGCGACCGGATTCCTGGGCGGATTCACCGGCGGCTACATTGAAGGCTGGCTGCGCCAGGAGAAGATCGCCAGCGATTTCGTTCAGATCGTGGGCGATACCCGGATTAATATCAAGCTGAAGGCGGGCGAAGAGACAGAGATTAACGGAGCCGGACCGGAGATTACAGATTCCGAGACAGCTGCTCTGCTGCAGAAGCTGGATGCACTTAAGCCGGGTGACATTGTGGTCTTGTCCGGCAGCGCCCCGCCCTCGCTGGGCGGAGAGATTTATGCCCGGCTGATTGCGGTATGCAAGCGCAAAGGTGCAGAGTTCGTCATTGATACTACGGGTCAGGCACTGAAGGATGCACTCCCCGGGGGGCCGCTGCTGGTCAAGCCGAATCACCATGAGCTGGCAGAGCTGTTCGATACGGAAATCAGCACGAGAGAAGAGATTATTACGTACGGGCGAAAGCTGCTGGAGGGCGGTGCCAGATATGTACTCGTGTCCATGGCCGGCGAAGGCGCGTTGTTCATAACGGAACAGGGTGTCTACCATGCCAGCGCTCCGGCGGGTCAGGTGAAGAATTCAGTCGGCGCGGGAGATTCAATGATTGCCGGCTTCGTAGGCACCTTGTCGCTAACCGGGAATGCTCTGGAAGCGTTCCGTGCCGGAGTAGCCTCAGGAAGTGCTACAGCGTTCTCCGATGATCTGGCAGACAGGGAAATGATCGAGCAGCTCCGGCCGCAGATTACGGTCTTTCAAGTATAAAGAGCAAGTCAAGAAGTTCAAGTTAATCCGGGGAGTTGAGTTCTCATGAAAATTACAGATTTGATGATACAGGATACAATGATTATGGAGCTGCGGGCGACAACGAAGGAGGAGGCGATCGACGAGCTGATCGCCAGTCTTGCAGACCATGGGCGCATCAGTGATGTGAAGCTGTTCAAAGAGAAGATTATGGACCGGGAAGCCCAGTCCAGCACAGGTATCGGCGGGGGCATAGCAATGCCTCATGCCAAGACCAAGGCCGTGAAGGAAGCAACGGTGGTATTCGCGAAGAGCAGCGCCGGGATTGATTTTGCTTCCCTGGATGAAGCGCCGGCCCATTTGTTCTTCATGATCGCGGCTCCGGACGGGGCTGGAAATATGCACCTGCGAACTCTTGCTGCACTGTCCAGGCTGCTCATTGAAAGCGAATTCACCACGCAGCTGATGAATGCCAAGACTCCCGCCGAGGTTACCGCTCTGTTCGATACCAAGCAGGCAGAAGCGGAAGCGCAGGCTGAAGCAGAGGCGAAGGCAGCCGCCCCGAAGGCTGAACCGGCGAAGGTCATCACCGGCAATCCTGAATCTCAGAGCTTCGTAGTGGCGGTTACGGCTTGTCCGACTGGCATTGCCCATACCTTCATGGCCGAGGATGCGCTGAAGAAGAAGGCTAAGGAGATGGGCATTAACATCCGTGTCGAGACGAATGGCTCAGAGGGCGCACAGAATGTGCTGACTGCCGATGAAATTGCCCGGGCCAGCGGTGTCATTATCGCTGCCGACAAGAATGTGGAGATGGATCGCTTCAACGGCAAGCCGCTGCTCCAGCGTCCGGTCAGCGACGGTATCCGCAAGCCGGAGGAGTTAATCCGCATTGCAGCGCAGGGCGATGCCCCGGTCTACCGCAGCTCCGGAAGGAATGAAGCTGGAGCCGCAGAAGTGAAGTCCGGCTCTATTGGAAGCCAGATCTACAAGAACCTGATGAACGGCATCTCGCATATGCTGCCCTTCGTTGTCGGCGGCGGGATTCTACTGGCCGTCTCCTTCCTGATTGAGCAGGTGGCCGGTGTCGACAACCCGCTGGTGAAGCTGCTGCAGTCTATTGGCGGAGGGGATGGAGCATTCCATTTCCTGATTCCGATTCTGGCCGGATTCATTGCGATGAGCATCGGCGACCGTCCGGCGCTGATGCCCGGTATGGTCGGTGGTCTGATGGCTCTCAACTCCAACTCCGGCTTCCTCGGAGGTCTAGCCGCAGGGTTCCTGGCCGGTTATGTAGTGATTATGCTCCGCCGGGTCTTCTCCGGCCTGCCGCGCACGCTCGACGGTCTGAAGCCGATTCTGCTGTATCCCGTCTTCAGCCTGCTGATTACCGGCAGTGTCATGTACTTCCTCTTCGATCCGGTATTCAGCTGGATTAACGGAGGTCTGACGGATGTGCTGAACAATCTGGGTACCGGCAACAAAGTCCTGCTCGGCCTGGTGCTTGGCGGCATGATGGCGATTGATATGGGCGGCCCGTTCAACAAGGCAGCCTACACCTTCGCGATCGGGGTCTTCACCTCCAGCGGCAACACGAACGGGCTGATGATGGCCGCCGTGATGGCCGGAGGGATGGTGCCTCCGCTGGCGATTGCGCTGGCAACCACGTTCTTCAAGAATAAATTCACAGAGACGGAACGCAAATCCGGGGTCACCAACTATGTGCTGGGCCTCTCGTTTATCACCGAAGGTGCTATCCCGTTCGCTGCCGCAGATCCGCTGCGCGTCCTGACCTCCTGTATCATCGGCTCTGCCGTAGCCGGAGGACTGACCCAGCTGTGGAACCTCAATGTTCCTGCTCCGCACGGCGGCGTGTTCGTTGCCTTCCTGTCCAGCAATGCTGCGCTGTTCCTTCTGGCCGTGCTGATCGGCTCCGTCATCTCTGGACTGATGCTGGGGCTGTGGAAGAAGCCGGTTGATGTGAAGGTGTAAGTATGATCCGTCTGGGAAGCCGCCTGAAAGCAGAGTGATCTCTGCGGCCAGGCGGCTTCTTTACGCTTCTTTCGGCATGCCCCTCCAATTCGGTGTCGTATTTCGGTATAATTAGAAATACATATACATAGAAGGCAAAGGAGAATGCGAAATGATTCTGCACAGAGGTGAAGTTTTGTTCCGGCAAGGCGACGGCGGCCAGAACCTGTTCCGGGTAAAGAGCGGGCTGTTCAAGGTGACAAGACTGCATGAGAACGGGAATATGGTGCTGTTCAATCTGCTCTATCCGGGCGAGACGGTTCCGCATCATTCCCTCATTTCGCCGAAGGAGGCGCATGGAACCGCGGTGGCGATGATGAAGAGCGAGGTCGAGCTTATTCCGGCTGCGGAGTGGTACCGTGAGCTGCGGGAGAAGCCGGAGAAGGTGATGGAGGTCGCCCTGCTGCTGCAGGAGAAGGTGCGGTTCATGCAGACCCGGCTGGACCACCTTACTGTCGGCACCCCCGGGGAACGCATGGCGCTGCTGACCCGCTGGCTGAACGAATATTCTCATGGCGCACCGCTTACAGATTTGCTGACCCAGGAAGAGATTGGACAATTGATTGGTGTACGCCGCGAGACGGTCAACCGGCTGCTGCGGAATCCGGGCTGATTACTCATTTTACAGTGAAGGTGTTTAGAGTTGCCCTTCCGCGTGGTATAATCTATTCAGAAACTATCACACAAAAGAAAGGATCAGGATACCATGTGTCCCCGAAGGACGATTCCCCAAAGGACGATTTGGAAACGTTATGATCTGTCTTATACTTAGCTTCCCTGCAGAGTATGTGCGAACCGTTATGCATTGACGAAGCCGCCTCTGCGAGGGAAGGAGTAATGTTATGCGAAGGAGTAACACCTCCGGTTTAACCCGTCGTAGAGGCTGGTGGGACGTCTAGCCGCCATATACGATAAGGGGAGACCAAGTCATGAAGAAACAAGACAGTGGCAGGAATATGCTGCTCCGGCTGGCGCTTATTTTGACCGGAACACTACTGCTTGCATTTACGTATTATCACATCAATTATCAGAACCAGTTGACCGAGGGCGGATTCGTAGGCTTATCGCTGCTCGGCAAGTATATTCTAGGCATTTCACCATCACTAACCATTCTGATTCTGGACATTCCGGTCCTCATCATCGCGATGATCTTCAAAGGACGGTCATTCGTGGTCAAAACCTTCATCTCCGTAGTCGCCTTCACGGTATTCTACGGGCTGATGGAACGGTATTCCGGCTTAGTGCTTAACCTGCAGGATAATCTGCCGGTTGCGGCGCTGCTGTCCGGTGTGCTGACCGGTCTGGGAGCAGGAATGGTCCTGCTTGGCGGCGGGGCGAGCGGCGGGGATGATATTTTGTCGCTGCTGATCAGTGAATGGAAAGGCATTAAGGTAGGCACCGTATTTATCCTGATGGATGTCAGCGTACTGGCCTTATCACTTTTCTACATGCCGGTAAGAGAGACCTTGTACACAGTAATGGCTGTGGTTGTGGCGGGTTATGTGATCACCTTCACCACCTCTCTCGGCAGACGGAAGCTGGTCCAGGCACCGAAGATCCAAACGGCATTGGCCAAGACCCAGGACGTGCCGGTGAAAGTGAAGAATGCAATGTGAACCCTGCAGCTGCGGGGATAATGAAAGGTCAGCGGACGCATGTCCGGCTGGTCTTTTTTTTGGGCAAAAATTTGGGGGCAATAGCATGGTGAGTGCGGGGGGTGTGCGGGCCGGATGTATGCCAAAAAGCGAATACAATGGCCGGGGCAGCGCAGTTCTGACCAAATTGCATGTGTGGTGCGGGGAATTGGGGGGCAGTTCAGTTCTTCACCGCCGAGAGCAGCAGGAACATCGGACGCCGGGTCTCCTCCTGCCAGGCCGGATTCTGCTCCAGCATCTGCGGGGTCGGCTGCAGCTCGGAGATGCGCTTCAGACTGAAGCCGGAACCAAGGAGCGTATTGAGATAAGTTGCAGTGGTCCGGTGATATTTGGCAACCTCATGGCCGAGAAATTGAGCCAGCCGCAGCCCCTCCAGATGATAATTGTCCACCGGCCAATGCTGCTTCTCCCCCTCGGGACCGTAATGCCAGTCCTGCGCTGCCAGTGCGGTGAAGATCGGATGCTCTACCGAGAAGACGAACGCTCCGCCCGGCTTCAGGCAATGCACCACCTGACGGCAGAGACTGCCGAAATCTTCAATATAATGGATCGCCAGCGAGCTGAGTACAGTATCGAACATATCTGCATCGAATACGGTATCTTCCATTGCCAACTGACGGTACTCGATTCCGGCATCATCCGTCATTACACGGGCACGCTCCAGCATATTCGCCGACAGATCGATGCCCAGAACAGAAGCCGCTCCCTGCTCCCGGGCATACCGGCAGTGCCAGCCGAACCCGCAGCCGAGATCCAGCACCCGCTGGCCCTGAAGCTCCGGCAGCAGAGCGCGGAATTCCTGCCATTCCCCGGCAGCCTCAAGCCCTCCGGTGGAGCGCGGCATCACACTGTAATTTGCAAAAAAGCTGGCCTCGTCATACTTGTTCTCCTTCATAGCTGTCCCTCCGTATAGACTTTCCCGTTTGCTGTTAGTATACCGTATTTCAGCTCTGTTAGCTGCTCCGGTAACGGATAATCAGCAGGACAACTAAGGTCACAACCGCCAGCGACAAGGAATTAGTGATCAGAAAAGCGAGCCCAACCCCC
Organism: Paenibacillus piscarius; assembly: GCF_022234545.1. GTDB lineage: Bacteria > Bacillota > Bacilli > Paenibacillales > Paenibacillaceae > Paenibacillus_AQ > Paenibacillus_AQ piscarius. The sequence continues at coordinate 248,289 of NZ_JAIEUI010000002.1, read as the reverse complement.
TGCACAGCCAAATTCACTGCATAAGCTTCCATAAGAGCGATGCCCAGCAGCATCAGCAGATAAGATTTCAGACTAAGGTCTGCAACAGACCGGGTCCTGACGATCTGTACAATCTGCGGTATCCAGCCAACCGAGAGAATGATACCGCCGATCAGCTGCATAATTGTAAATACCATTTGCACACCCCTCTAAACTTCTGTTCGTTTAGTATGATGTATGCCCAATGGTTCACAGAGGTTCAGCAAAAAACCCGCCGCCCCTAAGCAGGGACGGCGGGTTCACCCGGCAGGCAGCTGCCCGGGCCTAGGACTGCTTCAATTGGAGCAGCTGCTCCAGCAACTGCTGCGTGTCCGCCACAGGAAAGGCTTCCTGCAGCACTTCGGTAACGGTCTGCCGCGCCCGGTCGACCTTGTTCTGTCCGATCGGAGTCAGGGAAGTATAGATGCTTCTGCGGTCCTCCTCGCAGGACTTGCGCTCAAGCGCTCCGCAGCCCTTGGCCTCGAAACGGCTGACAAGCCGGGACATCGCGCTCTGGCTCAGCCCGACCATGGATTCCAGCTGCAGCAGCTTCAGCTTTTTCTCGGGAGCTTCGGACAGAAACAGCAAGACATAGAACTCCTTGAGCGATAGCTGATAGTTCTCGGTCAGCTTCGCTTCAAGGGCTGCGGCTACATTCATCTGTATATGAGTGAGAGACAACCAGCTGGTTATCAGGTCATTGGCAGGGGGGATCGTCATGTCTTTCATCCTTCCGTTGCATAGCTGTGATGAATATTAATTGTTATACAGTATACCACCCGCAAGAAGTGAAGGACACCCTGGCCCAGGCTGCTGACAAGCTGTCCTTAACGCGGGAACCCTAATTTATATTGCTTAGGAACGTCTGCATCTTTGCCCAGCTTCACACCAGCCTCCAGTGTCCAGTAAGGGTTACGGAGCATTCCCCGGCCAACCGCCACCAAGTCAGCTTCCTCATTGCCTATTACTGCATCGGCTAATACGGCTTCATCCAACCGGCCCACAGCAATGACCGGCACATTCAGCTCCTGCTTGATTGTTCTTGCCAGTGATACTTGATAGGCCGCCTGAGTGCCTGGTCCGCCCTCAGCGCCAACCGGTCCCTCACCTCCTGAACTGATATGGAAAATATCCGCTCCTGCTTCCTTATAGGCTCTGCTGATCTCCAGACTCTCGCGGATGCCGTATCCGCCATCCACATACTCCCGGGCTGAAATCCGCATGATCAGCGGCATGTCCTCCGGCATAACGCTTTTGGCGGCAGCGATAACCTCCCGGCCGAACAAGGTCCGATCCTGGCCGTACTCATCGGTCCGCTTGTTGGTCAGCGGTGAGTGGAACTGGTGAATCAGATACCCATGGGCACCATGCAGTTCAATGGTATCGAACCCGGCCTGGACTGCGCGCTGCACGCCCCGCTTGAATTTCTGAACCATCTCCTTCACTTTCTCTGTCGTCAGCGCATGGGGCGTCTTGGATTTGCTGTCATAAGGAATGGCGGAGGCGGAGACAGGATGCTCGGCATCCTCTGCCTTGCGCCCGGCATGGGCCACCTGAATTCCGATCTTGGCACCATGGGCGTGGCTGGCTTCAACAATCCGCGCCAGCGCCGGGATCTGATCATCAGACCAGAGGCCCAGATCATAATCTGTAATCCGGCCATCCGGTTCCACATCAGCCATCTCGACAATGATCAGTCCGGTGCCGCCGACTGCGCGGCTGACATAGTGGTTGTAATGCCAGTCTGTAGCGATTCCATCTTTATTATCAACTGAATATTGGCACATGGGCGGCATGACGACCCGATTCTTCAGCTTCAGGCTTTTGTAAGTATAAGGGGTGAAAAGATCATTCATCTAGGTCTCGCTCCTTCATTCTGTCTGGGATTGGCATGCGGAAGATCTGGATAGAACAACTATTCCGGATTTAAAATGCATGCACATGCATGTAATTATAGATTGTGAATTTCGGCCTGTCAACTTTAAGCATTAACATCTGCAACTGATCTGCAAGTTTCAGAAATACCTGAGAATGTTTACAGATTGATTAGAAGTGACCAATCAAAGGGGGTTAATTATGGAGCTGCTGACCATTATCAAAGCAATTATTCTGGGCATTGTAGAAGGGCTGACGGAGTTTGCTCCGGTATCCTCAACGGGCCATATGATCATCGTGGATGATATGTGGCTGAAATCGCAGGAATTCCTCGGCAAGTACACCGCCAACACGTTCAAGGTTGTGATTCAGTTAGGCTCGATACTCGCCGTAGTGATTATTTTCCGCAACCGGTTCATTGATCTGCTGGGACTCCGCAAGCTTAGCCGTAAGGATATGGCGGTTGTGCCGGAAGGGCAGCCGCAGGTGGTTACAGAGGGGAAGCTGAAGCTGACCCATATCATTGTGGGCTTGCTTCCGGCGGGCGTGTTCGGATTTCTGCTGGAGGACTACATCGATGAGCATCTGTTCTCCACTTCGACCGTGCTGATCGGTCTTGTCGTTGGAGCGGTATTCATGATCTGTGCGGACCGTTTCGCTCCCCGCAAGCCCAGAACTGAGAGCATCGACCAGATTACATATAGACAGGCGCTATCGGTCGGATTGATTCAATGTATCTCCCTCTGGCCGGGCTTCTCGCGGTCCGGTTCAACGATCTCCGGGGGAGTCCTGCTGGGCATGAGCCACCGGGCGGCAGCCGACTTCACGTTCATTATGGCCGTGCCGATTATGGCTGGAGCGAGCCTGATCTCCCTGCTGAAGAACTGGCAGTATTTCACGCTGGATGCCCTCCCTTTCTTCATTGCCGGCTTCATCAGCGCCTTCGTGTTTGCACTCATATCGATGCGGTTCTTCCTGAAGCTGATCAACCGGATCAAACTGCTGCCCTTCGCCATCTACCGGATTGTACTTGCGGGTGTGGTCTATCTGGTGTGGTTCTAAGGGGCTAGACACAAGGGCTTAAGCTGTTCCTCTTTCACAGGGGGACGGCTTTTTTGGCATTCTGTTATAGGGAATCTGTATAGCGGAAATCCCCGGAATCTGTTGCCCGCCGCCGGGGGAGTCCAGTAAGATGGCATCAGAATTCTTAATCAGAGGAGTGGACACGATGAGTACAGGAATCAACACAAGCAGTCTCGGGTATCCGAGAATCGGCAAGAACCGTGAATGGAAAAAATTACTGGAAGCCTACTGGGCCGGCAAAATCGACGAGCAGAGCTTCCGCTCGCAGATGGAGGAGATTCAGCTTCAGCATTTACAGACCCAGCAGCAGGCAGGCATTGACCTGATCCCGGTTGGCGACTTCACCTTCTATGACCATGTGCTGGATACCGCCGTTATGTTCGGCATTGTCCCTGAGCGTTACGGATACAAGGGCGGCGATATACCGCTGGATCTTTACTTCGCCATGGCCCGCGGCAATGCTGAAGCCCCGGCCTGCGAGATGACCAAATGGTTCAACACGAATTACCATTACATCGTTCCTGAGATCGGCCGTCTGACGCCGACGCTGACCGCGAACAAGCCGCTGGCCGCCTACCGGTTCGCCAAGGAGCGGGCAGGGATTGAAGGCAAGCCTGTTATAGTCGGATTATATACCTTCCTTAAGCTGTCCAAGGGATTCCCGGCAGCAGAAATAAACGGAGTTGCCGCCCGCTTCCTCCCGCTCTATGTACAGGTGCTGCAGGAGCTGAAGGCGGAAGGTGTAGCCTGGGTGCAGATCGACGAACCGGCTATTGTCACCGGCCTGACTGCAGAGGACCAGGCGCTGTTGCAGCATATCTATAGTGAGATCAGTGCTGCTGTTCCCGGTCTGAACCTGATGCTGCAGACGTACTTTGAAGCTGCCGAGCCGCTTGAAGCACTGCTGGCACTGCCGGTGCAGGGTCTGGGCCTTGACTTCGTTCATGACGGAGGCAAGAATCTGGAGTCGGTTACCCGCCTTGGCTGGCCGCAGGACAAGACGCTTGGCGCAGGGATTCTCGATGGACGCAATATTTGGCGGGCCGATCTGGATGCCAAGCTGGCACTGGTTGCTGAATTGCAGAAGCATGTACCGCAGGGGCAGCTGATTCTCCAGCCATCCTCCAGCCTGCTGCATGTTCCGGTAACGGTTGAAGGGGAAGTCAAGCTGAAGGCTACCGTGAAGAACGCCCTGGCATTCGCCAATGAAAAGCTGGCGGAGCTGGTGCTGATTGCAGCCGCAGCGAATGAGGGGACAGAGCGGTACGCTGCTGAACTGGCCCGCAGCCGCGAGGTGCTGGCAGAGTTCCGTGCCCTCCCGGAACGCGGACGCGCGGATGTGGCCGAGCAGGTGCAGGCCCTTGCCTTGCTGCCGGATTACCGCAGCCTGCCCTTTGCCGAGCGGGTGAAGGTGCAGCAGGAGAAGTGGCGTCTGCCGCTGCTGCCGACGACGACCATCGGCAGCTTCCCGCAGACGGCAGAGGTGCGCCAGGCCCGGCTGAAATGGCGCAAGGGAGTCTGGAACCAGGAGCGTTATGACGGGTTCATCAAGCGGCAGATTGCCGAGGCGGTTACGATTCAGGAGGAGCTGGGTCTGGATGTCCTGGTGCACGGGGAATTCGAGCGCACGGATATGGTAGAATTCTTCGGGGAGAAGCTGGCCGGGTATCTCTTCACATCAGGCGGCTGGGTGCAGTCTTATGGCTCACGCTGCGTGAAGCCGCCGGTGATTTACGCGGATGTAGCTTTTATCGAACCGATGACGGTCAAGGAAAGTGTATATGCCCAGTCGCTGACGAAGCTGCCGGTGAAGGGGATGCTGACCGGTCCCGTGACGATTCTGAACTGGTCCTTTGTCCGTGACGACCTCAGCCGCGAAGCAGTGGCGGGGCAGATTGCGCTGGCCCTCCGCCATGAAGTATCCGCGCTGGAGGAAGCCGGCATCGAGATGATTCAGGTGGATGAGCCGGCGATCCGCGAAGGCCTGCCGCTCAAGGCAAGGGATCATGCCCATTATCTGAACTGGGCGGTGAAGGCCTTCCGTACGGCTACGAATCATGTCCAGGCCACTACCCAGGTGCACACTCATATGTGCTACAGTGAGTTCAACGACATGATTGATTCGATCTCGGCAATGGATGCGGATGTGATCTCGATTGAGACCTCACGCAGCCATGGGGAGCTGATCGTCAGCTTTGAGGAGCAGGAGTACGACAAAGGAATTGGCCTCGGCGTTTATGATATCCATAGCCCGCGTGTGCCTGTAGTCGAGGAGATGACCTCGGCCATTGAACGGGCGCTGCGCGTACTGGAGGTGCAGCAATTCTGGATCAATCCCGACTGCGGACTGAAGACACGCGGCTGGGAAGAGACAATAGCAGCACTGCGGAATATGGTGAAGGCTGCAGAGCTTGTCAGAGAGAAGAGCGGGGCTGTCCGTAAGTAAGCAGCTATAGGCTGCAAACCGCACCATGAACAACCGCTGTGACCGGGATAAAATAAACCCTGGCCGCAGCGGTTGTTTGTGTATATACAAAACACTTGATAATAATTCTCATTCTTGCTAGAATGAGAAAAGAAAGAAGGAACCGTGGAGGGTCCCTTCATTCAATAAGTGATTTATTATTTTCTTTCGAAGGTTTTGCAGTCTGTTTCTTCAGCTTCTGTAGGCTGCTTGGAGCTGTGGTAAGCAACAAAGATCGACTCGGCGTTGCATTTGTTCTCTTCAGCCCAGTAGGTACAGCTGTTTACTGCACACAATACGTCTTTTGCCATGAGGTTCACCTCCTCTGCCCGTTGATAAGCCTCCGGACAAGGTGGAGCTTGTCCGGCCACGCCTTACCCTTATTCATGATGAATAGGGGTATTTGGTGTGTTTTTTGCGTTAAATCAACCTCATTGTAACAAAAGCAGACCCGTTTCGCAAACCGTTCTATTGCAGCAGCAGAGCGGGGTTGATTATTTTTCCAGATCCCTGCAACCTTCCAGCTTCTGGAACGTCAAAGGGATAAGCGCGGAAGAGACTTGAAGATATAACAGCCTTCCGCAGCGGAAGCCCGGGCCTTCGGGGCGGATACCATAACACATACTTGGAGGAATGAACATGCGCAAATGGGGTCTGCATTACTTGTTGTGTATATTGGTTGCGGCGGTTGTTCTGGCAGGTTGCAGTTCGTCTGATAAAGATTCTGGTTCGGCAGACAGAGCAGTGGAGAATGCCTTCACCTCTGAATCGTCGGTAGAAGGATCGGCGGCCAGCCTTCCTGATGCTAAGGTAGCAGATGAAGACAAAAGCCTCAGTAACAATGCGGCTGCTGCCAATGGTACGCCAGCCCAGCAGGGAGACGGCGCCGATCCGGCAGCAGGAGGTTCCGAGACGGGGCAGACACCGGCCGGGTTCACCGGCACCGATGTTGTGGCGGGACTGAACAAGAAGCTGATCTACAAGGCTAACCTCAGTATGGAGGTTGCGGATTACGGGGCAGCACAGACTGAAGTGCGGAATTTGGTTACTCTTGCAGGCGGATATATTATTGAATTCACCGAGAGCATGTCCGAATACGAGAAGGGCGGAACCTTCGTCATGAAGGTACCTGCGTCGGGCTTCTCACCCTTCCTGAACAAGCTGGAGAAGGTCAAGCATGAGGAGCTGCAGCGGAGTATTCAGGGGCAGGATGTATCAGAGGAATACGTCGATTTGGAGTCACGCCTCAAGGCGAAGCAGCTGATGGAGACCCAGTACATTGATTTCATGAAAAAAGCGACCAAGCCAGCTGACCTCGTGCAGTTCGCCAACCAGCTTGGCGAGATCCAGGAGTCTATTGAACGGATCAAGGGCAGAATGCGCTATATTGACCAGAATGTCTCTTTCTCAACCGTAGAGCTCCGTCTTTACGAGACAGAGGAGAGCCTGGCCGCTACTAAAAGCAAGACGCAGGGACCGCTGGGAGCAAGGGCGTCAGAAGCGCTGCAAGGCAGCTTAAAGGCCTTATCTGTCATGTTCCAGTGGCTGGTGGTTATTCTGGCGGCTGCACTGCCGGTACTCATCATCGCTGCGGTGGTGGCAGTGGTTGTAATCTGGCTGCGCAGAGCGGTCAAACGCCGCCAGCCTGCCCGGCCGGATCAGATTCGCTTGGGCAACCGCCTGCCGGACGTGGATGTACAATATCCGTCCGATCCGCCTCCGCCGCCTGCGGCACCGCCCGTTGTAGCAGATAATCCGGATAAAGATAATAAATAATAGACGGCAAAAAAGCCTCCAGCCCCGGAGTTCAGGGCTGGAGGCTTCTTGATAGATAAGAAATTACATGTTTTGGGGTCCCCGCAAAGTACCTGAGTCACCATCTACGCTAAAGCTTCACTTTGTGGGGTTATTTTGTCGCTGCTGAATTAGACCGTCTGGAAAAGCACGCGGTACTCGCCGTACCCTTCCTTCTCCAGGTCTTCCTTGGGGATAAAGCGCAATGCTGCCGAATTAATGCAGTAACGCAGCCCGTTCGCCCCCGGCCCGTCGTTAAAGACATGGCCGAGATGGGAATCCGCTGAAGTGCTGCGCACCTCCGTACGGACCATCATATGGCTGAGGTCGGTCTTCTCCTTCACGGCAATGTCCCGGATCGGCCGGGTGAAGCTCGGCCAGCCGCAGCCGGAATCGTATTTATCCTGCGAGCTGAAGAGCGGTTCGCCGGATACGATATCCACATAGATTCCATCCCCGTGATGATCCCAGAATTCATTACGGAAAGGGGACTCGGTGGCACTATTCTGCGTCACCTCGTATTGCAGCGGAGTCAGGCGGGCCTTGAGACTCTGCGGGTCCTCCTTGTGGGTCCAGTGGGCTTCAATGAAGGCTTCACGGCCGGAGCCTTTGCGGTAACGCTTGTAATGCCCGGGATTCTTGCGGTGGTAGCCCTGGTGGTATTCCTCGGCAGGGTAGAAGGGCTTGGCCGGAAGAATCGGAGTGACGATCGGCGCGGAGAATCGCCCGCTTGCGGCAAGTGCAGCCTTCGAGGCTTCAGCCTGCTCCCGCTGCTCCTCGGAATGGGTGAAGATGGCCGTTCCGTAAGAGGTGCCGCGGTCATGGAATTGTCCTCCGGCATCCGTCGGGTCGATCTGCTGCCAGAATAACTCCAGCAGCTTGCGGTATGGAAAGATCTCCGGGTTGAAGGTAATCTGCACAGCCTCCACATGTCCCGTGGTCTCGGAGCAGACCTCCTCGTAGGTCGGATTAACGGTATGTCCGCCTGTATACCCGGAGACGACCTCAATAATCCCGGGAAGCTCTTCAAACGGGGATACCATACACCAGAAGCATCCGCCGGCAAAGGTAGCCTTTTCGGTCTTGGTGTTTATAGAATCAGCTTGAAATTCACTCATTGTTATCCCTCCATTTGCGAATATGCAATTAAATAGATCACAATTTAATTATAAATCAAATGAAGTCCTCCCGCCAGTTCACCCGGACTTCACCGTCCGGCAGAGGAGCGCGGACGCAGAGAGAATCCGGCAATGGCCAGCACGGCAGCATACACAAGCACCGCAATCACCGCACTGCGCGGATGCTGGAGCATCTGTCCGCCCAGGAAGGCGTAGAGGGCGATACCGGGGATTTTGCCCAGAGCGGTTGCGCCGAGATAGCTCCAGAAGGGCAGTGCGGCAGCTCCGGCATAGATGTTCACGGCCATCTGCGGAATGACAGGCGCCAGCCGGGCAAGGACGACCGACGCAAAGGGCCGCTGCTGCACAGCGTAGGTGAACTTCCCCAGCACCGCAATAGAGCTAAGATAAGTGATAGATTGCTCACGGAACAGATACTTTACACCGCCGTACACCAATGCTGCCGCGATCGTGGTGGCACTCCAGCACAGGATCGCCCCGCCCAGACTTCCATATGCATAACCGTACAGACCGATAATCAGCTTATATGGGAGTACAGGAAGCAGCGCCAGCACCGTGGCGGCCAGCAGGGAGAGATATAGATTATGATCCTTTTTGAGCCAGCTCAGAATCTCTTCCCTGTAGACCCATGCGAGTATGATACACAAGATATACACAATTACTGTCAGCCATTTTCTCATATACTATGCCCCTTCTTCACACTATCCATTTCATGATACTCAAAAAAAGGGGATTATTGAAGCAAAGATCATTGTCCCCGCAGCTTGTCGCGGTATAATACATCTTATAGGATCAGCAGAGAGGAGAACAGCATGGAGGATTACGATTACAGCAAGTCTATGGAAGAGAGGATTATTGAGAGCTATAAGCGGGATGAGGAGATGATGATCCTGGTCTTTGCCCAGTGGTGTGTGAACAACAAGCTTGACCCGCACGCCCTGTATCTCCAGGCTTACCCGCAGCAGGAGGGGAATCAGGCACTTGGCCGGGCGCTGGCGCTGACCGTATCCGAGGAAGAGGCCGGGTTCATCTCGGATGATACGGTGCTGGGCGTACTCTCCTTATACGGCAACGATGATCTCGCCTATGTGGTGACTGAGGCGATTCAGCGGCGCGGGCAGGCGGAAGGAACCAAGGATTGACAGCGTGGATATAATAGTTAGGGGACATGAACTTTTTTATGGTAAACGATGTTCAATCCGGATTAAATGTGGTAAAATTATATATACTAACTTATCGTAAGCTTCAAGAGTGAGAGGTGAGAATAATGGAAGAACATCAACTGACGATGTGCCCGCGGTTTGAAACAGCGTTTTCGTTTCTGGGCAAGCGTTGGAACGGACTGATTATTCAGACATTGATGAGCGGCCCGAAGCGGTTCAAGGATATTTCCGGGCTGATTCCGTCAATGAGCGATAAGATGCTGTCCGAGCGGATGAAGGATCTGGAATGCGAAGGTATTCTGGTCCGTCACGTCTACCCGGAGACGCCGGTCCGTATCGAGTATGAATTAACGGTTAAGGGCCGCGCCCTGGAGCCGGTGATGCAGCAGATTCAATCCTGGGCCGAGAACTGGGTAGAGTAATTCCGTTCATATTTCAGATGAGCACCCCTTGCCGATTGCGGTGAGGGGTGCTTCATTATGGGCAGCTGCCAGGTATATTTGGCATTGTAATCCGTCCATAATAACACCACACGAACCAATTTTATGGCGTGCTCAGACAAATAAATCTTGCACTTCGGCCAAACCTGTGTAATATAATAGAACAAACTAATATTGCGGATGAGTGGAAGCGTTAACAAAAGTAGGAAAAGCCCAAAGGTATGCTTCGTATGCAAGTTTTGTCGCAGTGAGTTCAGGCTGGAGCACTAACAAAACTTTTTGGGAGGCGAAGATCATGACCATCACCCTGTTTTCCCGGGAAATAACCTATGGAAAGAAGGATGTCGCCGAGCTGGAGACCGCATCGATCAGAGTACAGCTGATGTATGACAAGGTGCTGTTCATGCTTCATAGCCATCTGCCCGCTTCGCTCTGGGATGCGTGGATTGGTGTCCCGTACGAGATTATCTCTTCGTTATACAAGGGGGATAATGACAGCGGCAGCGTGTTTCAGAAATGGATTCAGAGCCCGTCCGGCTGGAAGTGCATCGGCTGCGAACGGCATTGCCTGGAGCCGGTTACGGTGGAAGGAGATGCCCCTATAGGCCCGCAGCGCCGGTTCACCTTTCATAACGGCATCAGCCAGAGCATGGTTCTGCAGGCGGTAATCTGGTCCATGTATGAGAATACGCTGTTGTTCGAGCCTTATCTGGGAGACGAGGCGTTCTTGAGCGGGGAGGATCTGGAGCTGATTGCTGCCTATTTCGTGCCTACCTATTTGACCCCGGTTCCGCTGCAGGAAATGAACAAGCCGTCCAAAGAATATAAAGACAAGAAGATCAGAGTCTATCAGGAATGGATCTCGGCCCCTGATCTGGTGCTGCAGTGGAACGGGGGACTGACCGAAGGGCGGTGGATGACGGGGGTATATGTGGATCATTCGCGGTTTGCCGGACTGGGCCCTTATCTGAAGGATGCACAGGGCAAGCGGACTTATATGCAGGCGACGGTCCGGTAGACCCGGGAAATGCAGCTTCCATCCCAAAGTGCTGCTGCCTTAAGAGTGAATCCCTGCAGCAGCACTCCTCTCTGCCTTATTCCGCCCGGTTGTTTCTCCGTCTGATTAAATACACTGTGCTCAAGATAATCAGCCCTGCCGCCAAGGCGATGATCAGAATAACCGGCCCGTTGGCTCTGCCGTCAGAGGCTTCCTGAACGGACGGGTTCACGAATGTCACAATAATGATACAGGCAGCGACCAATATTGCCAGCGCAGCACCAGCAACACTTCTTCCGTACCCTCCGCTCTGTCCTCCGCCCGGCCCTACATACGCACCGCTCCAGATCAGCCGTACCAGATAGGAACCTACGCCCAGCATGAAGATCATGTAATTGCTGAGCGGGTACTCCAGCCACACAATACCGTAATTCTCCAGACCCATGTCAGCCAAGAGCAAGAAGGCCATAAACAGAAAAGCCTGATTCCCTGCCTTGTGCCGCTGTTGTAATTGTCTCTCATCCAGATTACTATTGCCCACCATTCGTTCCCTCCCAAAAAAGTTCATCAAGTGTCTTCCCAAGCGTTACGCAAATGTCAATACATAACCGGATGGTGGGGTTGTAGTCACCATTCTCAATAGCAATAATCGTCTGTCTGGTGACTCCCACAGCATCGGCCAGCTGCTTCTGCGACATGTCTTTTGCCGCTCTGGAGGCCTTGAGCCTCAGATTCTTTCCCATTCTCTCACCTCATCTGTATTGTAAAATATATATAACAAAATGTCTAGTATATTTAACATTGGGGACAGATAATGCTTGTTCATTAAAATTTGTTATATTTCGTGCGTACAATCACAAGTTCGGATAATCTCCGGTGTTAAGGTGTAGAAGTGATAAGCACAGTAACCTATAACCTTAACATGAGGAGGGGCCAACATGGCGTCCAATCAATTCAACGATACAACTGCAGTTCATCCAGGATTCACCCCGGAAGCAATGGTAAGAGATATTGTCCTTCAGTTCCCCAAGGCAGCCGATTATTTCAAGGCACAGCGAATCGATTTCTGCTGCGGAGGTGCGAAGCCGCTGGCTGAAGCCGCCGCCGAGAAGGGGCTGGATGCAGTGGCGGTGGTACAGGAGCTGAATCAGCTTCAGCAGCAGCACCCGGTGCTGGAAGAGGATACTGCGTGGAACGATGCTTCTTCTGAGGAACTGGTGGAATATATCGTGAACAAGCATCACCACTATCTGCGTCAGGAGCTTCCGCTGATCAGCCAGAATGTAACCAAGGTGTTCCGTGTCCATGGAGAGGATTCCCCGCACCTGGGTGAAATGCACCGTCTGTTCAACACCCTGCGTGAGGAGCTGCTGCAGCATACGGCGAAGGAAGAGGAGAGCGAGTTCCCTAAGATGCTGGCTTACTCCCGGAATCCGAGCGAAGAGGGGCTTGCCGAGCTGCGCGGGCTGCTGCAAGGCCTGGAGGCAGAGCATGACGGGGCAGGGGAAATCCTGCGTGAGCTGCGCCGGGTGACCAATGACTACACGCCGCCGGCTCACGCCTGCACAACCTACCGCCTGACCTATGCCCGGCTTGAAGAACTGGAAGCGATGACCTTCGAGCATGTGCATCTGGAGAACAATATCCTGTTCCTGCGGTATCAATAAAATGGTTGCTGAGATAAGTCCCTCCGGGGACTTTTTTTCCACACAAAGGAATTGAGAACACGCCTTCAATGCGGTATCCTTAAAGAGTATGGGAGAATACATATTGAAGGCGGTGCCATGCAATGTCCGCGAGGTGGATGCGCCTGTTGCTGTGCCTGTTCCTCCTAGTTCCGGCGGGCGGCTGCAGCCTGGGAGCAGGGAATGCCGGCAGCAGTAACGGGGGCAATGGAATAGCGTTGTCGGTTCTGGTGGGTGAACGTGAGATGGCGGGAAGCTCGGCCAGACTGCTGAATGAGGCCTATGTTGACGGTATAACGGTCATCGAACTGTTTAAGAAGAGCGGCGTTGCGGAATTTTCAGCAGATGGCAGGCTGACTGAGGTGAATAAGATCTTGCTTAGCCCCGGGATGGCCTGGAATATCGAAGTGAACGGCAAGAAGCCCCAATCCTTGGACAGTGCGCTCGATCCGGGGGCGTCCATTATGATCTCCGTGGATCCGGGTAACGGCGGGACAGCGCTTCAGCCTGTCATCATCATGGTGAACGGGGGGAGCGAGCAGCCGGAGCTGACTCATTGTCATGTGCTGCCTTTTACCGAGGATCTCTCCGTCAAATTGCTGATGAAGAACAGCGGGATGGTTCAGCTTGCCGAAGATAACCGGACACTGCTGAATGTGATGGAGTATACTCCGCTCAGTAATGAGGAATGGAGACTGAAGGTCAATGACAAGGCTCTGCTGGGGAATGGCGTGGATATGAAGCTAAAGCCGCTGGACATGCTGGAGATTGCCTTAGTGCTGAGAAATTCTTGATTTATAGGGAAGTATAGAGCTTTAGATGGTTGAGGAGAGGCGGATTTCTGTGCGTATAGCATGGGGATCCGTCTTTTTAATAGCCAATTTTATTGTGAAAAAATTCACATCCTGTGTGACTGTGGTCACACTTGCCCGGGAATTAGGAACAGTATAATTTTCCTATCAAGCAAGGGAATGAAGAAATCATAGTCTCTAAGGAGGGTCTACCAGTGGCAGCAGAAAGACAGAAGTTAGTGCTGATTGGCAATGGCATGGCGGGAGTAGGCACTATTGAGCAGATACTTAAGCTGGGCGGCGCTTATGATATTACGATCATCGGCAGCGAGCCTCACCCCAATTATAACCGGATCATGTTATCCTATGTCCTTGAAGGCAGCAAGACTATTGAAGATATTATCCTGAATGACCGTCAGTGGTATGAAGATAATCAGATTACATTGCATACCGGAATGACTGCTGTGCGGCTGGATGAGAATGTGAAACAGGTGATTACAGATACGGGCCTTGCCGTTCCTTATGACAAAGCCATTATCGCTACAGGCTCGAATTCTTTCATTCTGCCTGTACCGGGCAGCACTAAGGAAGGCGTTGTCGGCTTCCGTGATATTGCAGACTGTGATGCCATGCTGGCGGCGGCGAAGCAATACCGGACGGCAGCGGTCATCGGCGGCGGACTGCTCGGTCTCGAAGCGGCGAAAGGGCTTGTCAATCTGGGTATGGATGTTACCGTTGTGCATCTGCTGGAGGATCTGATGGAGCGGCAGCTGGATCATACGGCCTCATCCATGCTGCAGGCTGAGCTTAAGCGCCAGGGCGTGAAGTTTGCTATGGGCAAGCAGACGGTTGAACTGACCGGTGATGAGCGGGTGAGCGGACTGCGCTTCAGTGACGGCAGTGAGCTGCCGGCTGAATTCGTGGTCATGGCCGTAGGGATCAAGCCTAATGTTCAGCTTGCCAAGGACAGCGGTATTACCGTGAACCGCGGGATTGTCGTAGATGATTATCTGCAGACCTCCATTGCGGATGTATACTCTGTCGGCGAATGTACAGAGCACAGAGGCATCTGTTACGGGCTTGTCGCCCCGCTGTTCGAGCAGGGGATGGTGCTGGCCAAGCACTTGTCGGGTGTACAGACAGCCGGATATGAAGGCTCGGTTGTCGCTACCAAACTCAAAATTTCCGGCGTAGATGTATTCTCTGCGGGAGAGTTCACTGAAACGGCGGAGCATACGGTCATTGCGGCGAAGGATGAATGGAAGCGGACCTACAAGAAGATTCTGCTGAAGGACAATCGGATTGTCGGCGCAGTTCTGTTCGGTGATGTGACGGAATCAGCCAGTCTGCAGAAGCTTGTGAAAAATGGCACGGAGATGACCGACGAGATCTACGCTGAGGTGATGGGCACAGGCTGCTGCGGCGGAGGTGAAGCTAAGAAAGGACTATCCGTTGAAGCCATGGCCGATGAAGAAATTGTCTGCGGCTGTAACGGGGTGACTAAAAAAGCGATTGTAGATGCCGTTACCGAGAATGGCTTCACGACAGTTGATGAAATTAAAGCCTGCACGGGTGCAACCCGCTCCTGCGGCGGATGTAAGCCAGTTGTTGAGCAGATTCTGCAGTTCGTTCTGGGTGACAGCTTCCAGCAGAGCGCCAAGCAGGGAATCTGCACCTGTACCTCGCTGAGCCGGGATGAGATCGTGGCCGAGATTACGGCGAAAGGCCTCCGCACCACGAAGGAAGTCATGCACGTGCTGGACTGGAAGCAACCGGAGGGCTGCTCGAAATGCCGCCCTGCCGTCAACTATTACCTGGGCATGATCTATCCGGACACCCATGAGGATGAGAAGGAATCGCGGTTCGTCAATGAACGGATGAGCGCTAATATCCAGAAGGACGGAACCTATACGGTCATTCCGCGGATGTACGGAGGGGTCACCACTCCAGAGGACTTGAAGCGGATTGCGGATGTATCTCTGAAATATGATGTGAAGGTCGTGAAGGTGACCGGCGGACAACGACTGGACCTGATCGGGGTCAAAAAAGAGGATGTACCGAAGGTGTGGGAGGAGCTGGATATGCCGTCCGGCTACGGCTACGCGAAATCTCTGCGCACAGTCAAGACTTGTGTAGGCTCGCAGTTCTGCCGCTTCGGCACACAGGATTCCATGGGCATGGGCGCAATGCTGGAACGCAAGTACGAACGGCTGGATATGCCGGCCAAGTTCAAAATGGCTGTGAACGGCTGCCCGCGCAATTGTGCAGAATCCTGCACGAAGGACATCGGCATCGTGGGCAATGACGGCGGCTGGGAAGTATTCATCGGCGGTAACGGCGGGATCAAGCCGCGTATCGCAGATGCCTTCTGTAAGGTCAAAACCGATGAAGAGCTGGTTGAGGTCTGCTCCGCTGTAATTCAGTATTACCGTGAGACCGGGAATTACCTGGAAAGAACCTCAGAGTGGGTAGAGCGGATGGGTCTGGAGCAGATCAAGACGGTAATTCTGGGCAGTGATGACAACCGTAAGGAGCTGGCCGCACGGATTGATTTTGCCCTGGCCCAGGTTAGTGATCCATGGAAGAGAATGCTGAATGACCAAGGCACACGCACCGCATTGTTTGAACAGACGCAGGTATAAGTCTAAAGGGAGAGGGAGAGAGCATCATGGAACTGGGTAACCGCGAATATACCGTAGGAGCAGTAGAACATTTCCTGCCGCAGATCGGCCGGGTAGTGACTGCAGGAGAGGTGGAATTAGCCATATTCCGCACATCGGACGGTGAGGTCTATGCCGTCCGCAATCACAGTCCCCATCCGAAGGGCGGTCCGCTCGCCGAGGGAATCGTCTCCGGCTTTTACTTATATGATCCGCTGTATGACTGGAAGATCGATCTGCGTACCGGTGAGGTTCAGGCACCGGACCGGGGCCAGGCTGAGGTCTATCCGGCCACAGTAGAGGATGGAGTGGTTAAAGTCACTCTGCCGACAACAACAGCAACCCTAAATTAAAGGAAGAGCAGGTGCGGATATGTTTACGCAGAGCGTAGAGAATATCGTTGAGACAGCTGTAGGCAAAAGAGACAAAATGAATGAGAGCCTGCCCAAGTATTTTCTGGCGGCCCTCCTGGCAGGAGCTTATGTAGGTATTGGTATTATTCTGATCTTCTCGCTGGGGGCGCCGCTGGCTGCCATTAAGTCTCCGTTTCAGCCGCTGATTATGGGCGCATCCTTCGGAATTGCCTTGACCCTGGTGGTGTTCGCCGGCTCGGAGCTGTTCACTGGCAATAACATGTTCTTCACTGTAAGCACACTGGCCGGCAGAACCACCGTCCGGGATACGGTGAAGAACTGGGTTCTCGTCTTCCTCGGCAATGTAGCCGGCGCTGTGGTGCTGGCGCTGCTGATTCAGGGCTCGGGTCTCTTCAAGGCAGCGCCTGCCGAGCATCTGATCTTCGCGGCCGCCGCCAAGAAGATGAGCCTGCCGTTCTCGGAGCTGTTCTTCCGCGGCATCCTCTGTAACTGGCTGGTCTGCCTGGCGCTATGGATGTCCTCCCGGGCCAAGAGCGAAACCGCCAAGCTGGTGCTGATCTGGTGGTGCCTGTTCGCCTTCATCGCCAGCGGCTATGAACACAGCGTTGCGAACATGACACTGCTCAGCGTAGCGGTGCTGCTGCCGAATCATCCAGAGACCGTCAGCCTCGCCGGCTGGTTCCACAACATGATTCCGGTCACGCTCGGCAACATCATCGGCGGCGGTGTCTTCGTCGGGATGGCGTACTGGTTGATCTCGCCTGTACGGACTCCGCGTAACATATCAGCTCCTCCTCAGACGAAGAAGGCAAGCTAAATAAGAATGGCCCCGCAGCGGATAGATGGCTGCGGGGCTTTTTTCGTGGAGGAAATGTATGCGGAAAACCGGATACATTTTTCATCCATTAGGATGATTTTTTCTGTGCCTATAGAGAAGATTTCTTGTGGGGAAGCCATCATACCAACAGGCTGTATATTAAAGCAGCAAGCTCATGTTTTACTATTCACTGTATTGAATTTAATGGTATATTTATACGTATTTAGCCAAACAGTTCAAAGGAGGGGGAGTCCATGCTTCCAGCGCTCAATCCAATTTCTGCGGAAGAATATGAGGGCAGATTATTTACATTTGATGGCGTAGATGGATCAGGCAAGACGACAATGATTGAAATGCTTGCAGAAAAGCTCCGCAAGGAAGGCAAACAGGTTCTATTGACCATGCAGCCAACACCGGAAATGCGCCAGCTTCATATTTTTAAAACCTATATTTATGAGCCCGAAAAACGTCATCTTGTAGATTACAACGCCTTGCAGATGTATATGCTCGCAGACCGGATGCAGCATTACAAAGAAATTATCGAACCAGCTTTACGGAAGGGGATCTACGTGATCAGTGATCGTTACATTTATACGATGCTTGCCACAATGATAGCCCGCGGGCATTCCCCGGAGCCATGGCTTATTGAGCTGTTACCAACTATCCGCCGGCCGCATGCTGCATTTCTTATGGATGTCGATTTGGAAACAAGCATTGAACGAATACAACAACGCACAAGCTTTGAAGATTCCTTTGTGGAGCGGGAACATCTGATGAACAGTTTGAACAGTTACCGAACTGTGGGTGAACATTTTGGAATGCATATCATTTCATCTTCCGTTCTGGGCATTGACGCTGCATTTACCGAAATCGCATCAATTGCTGAAAGGAATGAATGACACATTCCGGGAGGTTATTTTCATATGAATATATTGATTCTTGGTGCCACCGGCCGGGTGGGGAGCCACTTGGTTACTCATGCTCTTCAGGATGGTCATCATGTGACAGTGTTAGTCCGCACGCCGGAGAAGGTTCAGCCTCTTCATGACAACCTGACGATCATCGAAGGTAATGTTCTTAGTCAAGATGATGTGGCCCGGGCAGTGCAGGGAAATGATGTAGTGATTAGTGCATTGAACACGGATGGGACAACCACCCTATCTGACAGTATGCCTTTTATCATCGGAGCCATGTATAAGGAAGGGATAGAACGCATTATAACCGTAGGAACTGCGGGCATTCTCCAGAGCGAGCTTGCGCCAGAGCTCCTGCGTTACCAATCCAGCGAATCTAAACGCAGATCTACCCGTGCGGCAGAAGAACATGAACGAGCCTACAGCTTGCTGGAGCGATCGGCTCTGAAATGGACTATTGTGTGCCCAACCGCTCTGGTGAGCGGAGAACGCTTAGGTACTTATCGTGTAAGACAAGATATTTTGCCTGCAGGTGGTACTGAAATTTCTGTAGCGGATACAGCGGAATTCACTTATAGTCAAATTGCTGCTGGCGATTTTATAAATACTCGTGTGGGTATAGCTTACTGATAAGGAGAGGAATGGGTGGACAGCGCTAAAATTACTCTCGATTCAGCTTCTCCGTTAGCCGTATATGCTGCTAGTACTGCACCCGTTACCGGTGGTTGTGCAGTTACTCTCGTCCAGCGCCTCCAGCATCCGCATGACTGCTGTGGGAATAAGACGCTGGCTTGTTAGAGGTGAATTCATCGCCAGACATGAAAAAAAGACGCCCGGCAAGGCGCCTTGACCACTCTATTAAATTTGTGGGGTCAGGTATGTTTCAATGAGGTGAATAGAGGGTATTATAGATAGGAATTTAAATCCGGCAAATCTCATTCGGACATAGTTCACAATGGCAGATTTCCTGCAGCATCGGCAGATCCTTGATGACAATCATGCCGTTCTCATACTCGACAGCATCCTTCTTGCGCAGATCGCTCAGCATCCGGTTGACACTCTCACGGGTAGCGCCAATCATGTTGGACAGGTCGGTGTGCGTAATCTTTTTGTTGATGAGAATGCTGTCGCCGGTCTTCTCGCCATACGTGTTGCCGAGACGGATCAGCGTGGAGCAGAGTGCGCCCGGTTTGCCGTACATCATCAGATCGCGGAATTTCGTCTGGGTGAGACGGTGATGAATTCCCATCCACTTCATGAAGTCGATGGCGAAGTCGCAGTGCTGGCAGATGAGAATCTCCAGATCCTTCTGCTCGATCACGCCAACTTCACTCTCTTCAATAACTTCGGCGGTGAAGCTGTGCTTCGAGCTGAAGAACGGGTCAGCCTGACCTACCATGTCGCCGGCCTGATACATATAGAGAATCAGTTCCTTGCCTTCATCTGTAGATTTGGTTAATTTCACACGTCCACGCTTGATATAAAACAGTTTATCCGAGAAATCGCCTTCCCAGAACAGGTGTGATCCTTCAGGGACGACACGTTCCTTCATGGTGACCAGCAGGCGGTTAAAATTCTGCTCGGAGAAACAGTTTGTATTGCCGCGGGCTTCGATAACATTATAATGTTCCTTTATCATAATCGATATCCCCTTTATTCCCTCAGTTTTTCAGTAAATTTTAAATTAATTATACCTTGAAATTCCTCTTTATGGGTAAGTATTTTCCCCTAAAAGTGTCGAATTTTTAACATTGTGATAATTTTCACTTCATTTCTGTGAGAAAGGTTATGTTTTTGGGCCCATGATAGGCTTCATTACATGATTCACAGGATATTATATCAGTTGTCACCTGATCTGGATAGATGCAGAGGGGGGCGGCTTTTTTGGCGTTTGCCGTCCGCATTCCGTATGATCCGTACAAATGCACATAACTCGCTTACAGGCGGACCTTGGTCCGGGAAGGGCTTAGCGATACTCTGGAACTATAGTGTCTGTTGTTACCGCTGATGGCGGCGGTGCGGACCAAGCATCACTTAGCGAAGGAGAGTTCCAACTATGGCAAAAGTAGCAGATCCCTATCTGAAGGTTGATCCCTGGGCAATTATTGAGGAAGGCTTTGATGCGGAACGCAACCGGACTTCGGAATCGATTTTTTCACTGGGCAATGAGTATATGGGGGTGCGGGGGTACGCGGACGAGGGGTACAGCGGCGATTCCTTGCCGGGCAGCTATTTCAACGGGCTGAATGAGCAGATGGAGGTTGGCAATCATTATAAGGGCATTATCCGGTCGCTGCGCTACATGGTGAATAGCGTGGACTGGCTGCATACCAGGATCTCGGTGGACGGTGAAACCCTGGATCTGGCGCATTCCCGCATAGAGGCGTATACGCGCAGACTGGATTTCCGGACGGGAACCTATACGCGGGAATTCATCTGGAAGCTGGCGGACGGGAAAAAGCTGAAGCTACGCTTCACACGCCTGGTCAGTATGACGATGTCCCATCTGGGGCTGCAGCAGATTAGCTTCACGCCGCTTAATTTCAACGGTACGGTCGATATTTGCACGGGGCTCGATTTCGGCATGGTTCATGAAGAACATGGCCAGAGCATGTGGAAAGAGCAGCAGCGCGGCGGCGAAGGGGCGGTTACAGCCATTATGGCGGCTACACTGACTACTGGAAATCAGCTGTTCTCGGGGTTTGTGTTGAAGAGCTCCCAGGCTATACAGACCGGGTTAGTAGAAGGAGACCGCTATGTCGGGCGGCAATTCGCGCTAAAGTTGACTCAGGGAGAGCCGGCGTCCTTCACGAAGCTTGTGGTCAATGTGACGGGTAGCGGGGCTGCACGTACATCAGACCATCTCTGGAGCGAAGGCATGGCGCTGGCAGCGGCAGCTGACCGCCTGAAGGTGCAGGAGGTGTTCGCAGACCAGGCCTCTTACTGGAGCGGCATCTGGGCAACCAGCGATATCCGGATTGAGGGCGACCCGGACAATCAGCAGGGCATCCGTTTTTGTATTTTCCAACTGTATCAGACCTATCACGGGGACCATCCCGGGTACAACATCGGTGCCAAAGGATTAACCGGCGAAGCGTACCGGGGGCTGGCCTTCTGGGATACCGAGTCCTACTGCCTGCCGTTCTATCTGTTCAATAACCCGAAGGCAGCCCGCAGTCTGCTGGAATTCCGTTATAAAACGCTGCCTCAAGCGCTTCAGCGCGCGAAGGATGTGGATTGTACAGGCGCATTCTATCCCATTGCGACGATTGACGGGACGGAGAGCTGTGACCTGTGGCAGCATTCCAATCTGCAGCTTCATGTCGGGACGGCGGTCGCCTACGGCATCTGGCATTATGTGAAGAACACCGGAGACCATGAATTCCTCTACAGCAAAGGGGCAGAGATGCTGATTCAGATCAGCCGTTTCTACGCAACCCGCGGCCAGTGGGGGCAGCGCACCGGGGAATACGGATATTTTGGCGTGATGGGGCCGGACGAATTCCAGCTCATGGTTAACAATAATTGTTACATCAATCTGATGGCTCAGAAGCTGTTTGAATATACGCTCGAAACTGTAGCGAGCATGAAGCTGGAGACACCGGACGAATATGCGGCGGTAATAGCGGCAACGGCGCTCCGGGAGGAGGAGCTGGCGGACTGGGACCACAAGCGTGCCCATATGAAAATCCCGTTTGATCCCGCCAGCGGCATTTACGAGGAGCATGACGGTTTCTTCGACATGCCTCATCTGGATATTCATTCGATTCCGGTGACCGAATTCCCGCTCTATGCCAACTGGTCGTATGACCGCCTGTACCGCTACGATATGATCAAGCAGCCGGATGTGCTGATGTTCATGTTCCTGTATAATGGGCAGTTCTCCCGCGAGGCCAAGCTGGCGAATTATGAATATTATGAACCGAGATGCATTCACGAGTCCTCGCTCTCGCCGTCCATTCACTCCATTCTGGCCAGTGAGCTTGGCAAGACGGAGGAAGCGTACAGGTTCTTCGAGTTCGCTACGCGCCTGGATCTGGACAATTACAACCGCAATACCAGAGAAGGCCTGCATACGACATCAATCGCTGCAGCGTGGATGAACATCGTCTACGGCTTTGGCGGGATGCGCTCGGATGGAGATTGCCTGTCCTTCCGGCCGGTGCTGCCGCAGCAGTGGACCGCTTACAGCTTCCAGGTGATGTGCAAGGGCGTGCTGCTTAGTATTACGGTTAATGCAACTTCGGTTTGCTTCAGAGCGGTCAATGGCGGAAGCGCAGAGGTGCTGATCTATGATCAGCGGGTGACCGTAGATGAGGCAGGGATCGACCTTCCGCTCGCTGAAGGGATGGCTGTGTAATGGGCTGGACGGTAAGCGAGGACAGCTTCGAGCGCGGGCGGATTACGGCGAACGGCAACAAATATATGACCGGCAACGGCTATCTGGGCTTCCGGGGAGTGCTTGAGGAATTCGGGAAGGAGCAGCTTGCAGCGGTTACGCTGGCCGGGGTATATGACAGGTCGGGCAGCCAATGGCGTGAGCCGGTGAACGCCCCGAACGGATTGTACACGATAGTCAGCGCCAACGGCTGCAAGCTAAGTGTACTAGAGACCGAACCGCTGGCTCATACACAGAGCCTGGATCTCCGCTTAGCGATCCACCGGCGGGAGACTACGTTTGGCCTCCCGGGAGGCGGGAGGGTGACCCTGACCGCAGAGCGGTTCGCCAGCCTGGATCAGCTCCATCTGCTGGCCGCCAGTTGGACCCTGCACTGCACCGCCGATTGCCGGATAGAGCTTACGACGGGAATCGATGGGGCGGTGTGGGATATCAACGGCCCCCATCTGCTGGAGCAGCAGAGCCGATCGGCTGGCGGTACGCTGTTGTCAACAGGGGTTACCGGGGAACTGGGGCTGCCGGTGGCGGTAGCGGAGCTTACCGTGTTCGGCTTGGCAGAACACGGTAAGCTGGCTGACTCTGTTATCGAGCAGAGTAGGGGAACGGCGCTGCGACATTTTTCTATAGACGCCAAGGCGGGTGAGACCTATACATGGTGGAAATATGCAGCCGTGTACACAGGTCTGGATGCAGAAGGCGATTCTGCGGAAGGCGGCCCTGATGAGCAGGCGGTGCGGGCCGTCCAGACGGCTGCTGCTACAGGGTATGCCGGACTGCTGGAGGCTCACCGGCAGAAGTGGGAGGAGCGATGGTCGCGCAGCGATTGTGTCATTGAAGGGGATGAAAAGGCGCAGCTCGCGCTGCGCTACAGTATTTATCAGCTGTTGATCATTGCGCCTACGCTTTCGGAGAGGGTATCCATTCCGGCGCGCGGGCTGTCCGGCCAGGTCTATAAAGGCGCAGTATTCTGGGATACGGAAATGTTCATGCTGCCCTTTTTCCTGCACAGCGATCCCGGCACTGCCCGTAATCTGATGATGTACCGCATCCACACGCTGGACGGTGCGCGGCGGAAGGCGGCGGAGTATGGATATTTGGGCGCTTTTTATGCCTGGGAGAGCCAGGATTCGGGGGATGATGCTTGCACCCTGTTCAATGTGAATGATGTGTTCACCGGACGGCCGCTGCGGACCTATTTCCGCGATAAACAGATTCACATCAGTGCAGATGTTGTGCACGGTCTCTGGCAGTACATCCTGTTCACGGGAGATGACAGTATCCTGGCGGACGGCGGGGCGGAGGTGATCTGGGAATGTGCGCGTTTCTTCTATTCTTATGCTTACTATAATCCTGTGAAGCGGCGTTATGAGCTGCTGGATGTTACCGGACCGGATGAATATCATGAGCGGGTGAATAATAACGCATTTACGAGCGCCATGGTTCAGGAGACGCTGAAGATTGCCTTGCAGACCGCAGAGAGGCTGCAGGACAAATATCCAGCCGTATATACCGCACTTGCGGAATCCTTCGCCGGCGGGCCGTTCCTGGAGGAGTTCACAGACATGCTGGCGCAGCTCTATGTTCCGCAGCCGGACCCGGAGACGCTGGTGATTGAACAATTCGACCGGTATCTCAAGCTGGAGGATGTGCCTCTTGCTGAGCTGAAGGAGCGGGTCATTCATCCGAATGAGTACTGGGGCGGAGGCAACGGGCTGGCAACAACCACAAGAATCCTGAAGCAGGCTGATGTGGTGCTGATGCTGCACCTGTTCCGGGACAGCTTCAGCAGGGAAGTGAAGCAGGCGAACTGGGAATTCTATGAGCCGCGAACCGAGCATGGCTCCAGCCTCAGCGCGTGTATCTACGCGCTGGCGGCAGCGGATATCGGCTTGCCGGACTGGGGATATCCGTATTTCATGCGTACCGCTACAATAGATCTTACCGGTGAGTCGAAGCAGTATGTCGGCGATCTCTACATTGGCGGTACGCATCCGGCGGCGAACGGCGGTGCGTGGATGGCGGCAGTACTTGGCTATGCCGGCCTGCACTTTGACGGAGAGACCGTGCTGATTCGCCCGGCTCTGCCGCTGGGCTGGAATGCTGTCGAGCTGCCGGTGGTCCTGCGCGGAGGCAGCTTCCGGCTGCGGATCGGCCGCGAAGAGATCACGGTTACGGCAGCGCCGGGCAACAGCGAAGCGGTAAGCTTCGCCGGATTCGGCGGTGAGGCGGTACCGTGTCCGCCCGGTGCAATCCTGGAGTTAGCGTCTGAGTCCAATCAGAGAGGAGCATGACAGTGATACTGGAGCATATGAAGGGCGCTATCTTCGATCTGGATGGCGTAATTGTAGACACGGCGAAGTATCACTTTCTGGCCTGGCGCTCGCTCGCCGGGGAGCTGGGCTTCCCGTTCACGGAGGCGGACAATGAGCGGCTGAAGGGCGTCAGCCGGATGCGGTCGCTGGATATTCTGCTTGAGACCGGAGGACTGAGCTTCGGCGAAGCAGAGAAGCTGGCGATGGCGGAGAAGAAAAACCGCCTCTATGTAGAATACATCTCGCAGTTGGATGAATCGGAGCTGCTGCCCGGGGTCAGTGCTTATCTGACCTGGCTTAGGACGCGAGGTGTAGCTATTGCCCTCGGCTCTGCCAGCAAGAATGCAGGCTTCATTCTGGATAAGCTGAATATTGCGGGGCTGTTCGATACGGTGGTGGATGGCAACAAGGTATTGCGGGCGAAGCCGGACCCTGAGGTGTTCCTTACGGCCTGCCGGGAGCTGGGGCTCGGGCCGCAGGATTGCGTGGTGTTCGAGGATGCAGAAGCCGGAGTAGCCGCCGGGAAGGCAGCCGGCATGTACGTGGTCGGGATCGGCCGGCCGGAGCTGCTGAAGGCGGCGGACCTTGTCGTATCCGGATTGCACGAACTGTAAGAGCTTGATAGAATGGCGCTAGAGGGTTCAGCTGTTGGCCTCTATAATCTATTCTATTATAGAAGGAAAGCTTGAGGGATGATGATGGAAACGTTGTTGCTATGGCCTGAAGGGGCGCCTGGAGCGCTGGGAACCAGCGAAGAGGATCAGCCTGCGATTACACCGTATTTAGTAGAAGGCAAGGGGAATGCCGCTGTGCTGGTCTGTCCGGGAGGCGGTTATGCTATGCGAGCCGACCATGAAGGGGGACCGGTGGCGCAGTGGCTGAATACACTGGGGATCTCCGCATTTGTACTGCGCTACCGTGTGGCGCCTTATCAATACCCGAGTGCACTGCAGGATGCGCAGCGGGCGCTGCGTACGATCCGCTTCCGTGCGGATGAATTCGGCATTGACCCGGACCGCCTCGGCATCTTAGGCTTCTCGGCGGGTGGACATCTCGCATCTACCGCCGGGACATCTTATGATCTGGGCAATCCGGATCACCTGGAGCCGCTGGAGCGGTTGTCCAGCCGTCCTGACCGCCTGATTCTCTGCTATCCGGTCATCTCGATGACCGAAGGAGTCACGCATCAGGGCTCGAAGGAGAATCTGCTGGGAGCCGTTCCTGATGCAGCATTATCGCTTAAGCTCAGCAGTGAGTTCCAGGTCACTCCGGACACGCCGCCGACGTTCCTCTGGCATACCTCTGACGATGATTACGTCCCGGTGGAGAACAGCCTGCTGTTCGCCGCAGGGCTTAGCCGTCATAAGGTTCCATTCGATCTGCATATCTATGCGCACGGCGTACACGGTCTGGGCTTAGCCTCTGAAGAGCCGCACACCAAGACTTGGACGGAGGCTTGTGCTTCCTGGCTGCAGTTGAACGGGTATACCCGGGCGTGAACTCCTGCTTCAATGTCCGCGTCCAAGGAGACAGTGGTACGAGAGCCCCCAGGAAAGGCAG
Source organism: Paenibacillus piscarius (assembly GCF_022234545.1). Classification (GTDB taxonomy): domain Bacteria; phylum Bacillota; class Bacilli; order Paenibacillales; family Paenibacillaceae; genus Paenibacillus_AQ; species Paenibacillus_AQ piscarius. The sequence goes on along the minus strand of NZ_JAIEUI010000002.1, from coordinate 221,804 downwards.
GTACATATTATGGAGCTTAGATTTCCACAAGTGAATACAGCGGAAGAAACCGCAGTGGTTGCCCGATTAGCTGCAGAAATATGGCACGAATATTATGCCTCTATTATTAGCATCGCGCAGATTGATTACATGATTGAAAAGTTCCAATCGGTTCCCGCGATAACGGATCAGATCCATCATCAGGGCTACGAATATTACTTGATCCATAATGGAGAAGGCTCCACAGCCGGATATATGTCGGCAAGAGAAGAGGAAGAGAAGCTTTTTTTGAGCAAGTTTTATATCGGCAAGGAGCACAGGGGGCGCAGCTACGCCAGCCAAGCGTTGGCCTTCCTGGAGAAGCTGTGTCAGGACCGTAATCTGACTCATATCTGGCTGACAGTCAATCGTGATAACGAATCCAGTATTGCTGTATATAAGAAAAAAGGCTTCCGTATACTACGGGAACAAATTGCGGATATCGGCAATGGATTCGTGATGGATGATTTAGTTATGGAGAAAGAAATTCCGGCTCTTAGAGGGATTTACAGCTAGCTAGTAGCATAAGCCGTCCGGCTCAATGTGCTCAGGATGAAACACTATATAACCAGTCCAACGCAGGATATTCGTGTGCGGGCTGGTTTTTACTTTGCTGAAAAACTCGATACAAATGAACATCATTTCCATTGAAATAAACCTGTGTAAGCGCTTGTAGGTTTGTTAAAATATAAGAACTTATATGTTGCACACGGAACTGGAGGTGAATCCAGATGTTGTCCACGCTTGTGAAACCCATTGTCAGGCTCAGCGTCAAGCAGCAGCTGATTCTGCTGTTCCTGATCATGATTACGCCTATACTGATCCTGAACAGCTACGGTAACTATAAGGCGGAGGAGATTCTCAAGCGCCATGTGACCAATGCCTACGTGGAGCTGAACAAGCAGAACTTCGCAATTATTAACAGAGACATCGATACGGTGAACAAAATCACAACCGCCGTCATCCAGAATCCGGTCCTCCAGCAGCTCAATATGCGCGGGGATGACACGGTGATGGAGCGCGTAAAGCGTTACGAGACGATCGAGAAGCTGCTCGGCAGCTATTCGCAGGGAGCGGAACGGGGCGACGGCATCTACTACTCGCTGTATGTGTATGATCCGCAGAATTATTACTTTTTCGCCCCCAATTTTCCGCAGGTGAAGAAGGCGGGGGTGTATTTTTTCTCCAAGGAGGAGCGGCCGTTCTGGTTCGATCAAGTGGTGCAGCAGCGGGGCCGCGGCTACCTGATGTTCATGGAGAAGCTGAGTCCGCAGGCAGAGAATCTGAAGACACTGACGTATGTCCGTGCGGTCAATAATATTTACCGGGGGGAAGAGACGATCGGTGTGCTGGTGGTGACCAAGATGGAAGCAAAGATCGGCGAATCGCTGCGGTCCATCTCCCTGCCGGACGGCGAGATCTATCTGACCGACATGGAGAACCGCGTGCTGGCCTCCACCACGAATACAACCGGGGAAGTAATCGTGCTGCCGGAAGGTTCAGAGGCAGGAGAGCCGGAGGGGACTGAGGATATCATTACGAATGATTTTATCTATGTCATTAACAACAATCATGCCTTCGAGCAAAAGCTGGTATACAAGGTCCCGGTGAAGTCCCTGCTTCAGCAGCAGAATGAAATGAAACGCGTCATTCAATACATAACGGTGGCATACGCGCTGTTCGGGCTGATCATCATCACGTATTTCTGGCGTTCGCTGATGACGCCTTTGCAGAAGCTGGCGTTCTTCGTCCGCAAGTATGAGCCCGGCAACCGGGTGCCCGAGACCCCGAGGCGGGGGAGCAATGATGAGGTCAGTGTGCTGATTGCCTCCACCTATGATATGGCCCGCAGGCTCAACAGCCTGATTATGTACAAATACCAGATGGAGCTGAAGCAGAAGGAATCCCAATTGCAGCTGCTCTATCAGCAGATCAACCCGCATCTGTTGTACAACACTCTTGAGAGCATCTATTGGAAAAGCTCGCTGGAAGGCAACGTGGAATCTGCGGAAATGATCAAGGAATTATCCAAGCTGATGAAGATCAGCTTAAGCCGGGGCCGCGAGCTGATCACGCTCGAAGAGGAGCTGGAGCATGCCAGTGCCTACATCAAGCTCCAGCAGCACCGCTATGATTATGTATTTGCCGTCAGCTGGAACATCGCCCCCGAAACCCGCAGCAACCTGATCCCCAAGATCACCTTGCAGCCCCTGATTGAGAACGCCATTATTCACGGGGTCAAAAATATGGGGGAGGACGGTGAAATCATCATTAGCTCCGTTCTGGAGGAGGGCAGAATCGTAATTACCATTGAGGACAACGGGTATAAACCGGTCGATTATAACGCTATTGCACAGGTGCTTCATGATGACGGCAAGAACCCGGCCAGCGGCTATGGTATCCGCAATATTCATCAGCGGGTGCAGCTCCATTTCGGACCGGATTACGGCATCAGCTACGGGCAGCGCGGGGGCGGGGGTACGGCAGTCCGTGTGCTCCTTCCCAGATCGGAGTCAGTAGAGGAACTACAGAGCAGAGGAGAGGATGACAGTGTTCAATATACTGGTGGTTGATGATGAGCCGCTCATCTGTAAAGGACTAAGCAGCCTGCTGGCTGCTTCCGGACTGGATATTGACCATATCTACACGGCCGGCAGCGGGCAAGAGGCGCTGGATTGCATCCGCATGGAGGAGATCGATCTGCTTGTGACCGATATTCAAATGGGGGCAATGAGCGGAATTGAGCTGATGCAGCATGCCAAAATGGCGAAGCCCTGGGTGCAGACGATCATTATCTCGGCGCATGAGACCTTCCAGTATGCCCAGATGGCTGTCCGGCTGGGAGCCAGAGATTATCTGATCAAGCCGCTGAACAGTGAGCAGTTTCTGGATTCGGTGCGCAGCGTCGTGCTCAAAATGGATAAACCGTCGCCGGAGTTGTCCGCCTATATGGACGGTAATGCAGACCGTTTCCGGTTGGAGGAGCCGCTTCCTGAGTACAGCGAGCTGCTGAATAATCTGCTGTCGGACACGGCGGGTGTGCTCGGCACGGAGACGAAGTTGCGCAAGCTGGATGAGCTTAGATTGCAGGGGCCGTATTTTGCGGTGATCCGGATCAGACTGCTGCTGGAGGAGGCGCGGCGTGAGCAGAGCTATACCGACCGGGATTATAAGTTGCTCCGTTATGCTGCCTTGAATATCGCCAAGGAGCTGCTCGACCAGGAGTGGAATTCTACTGCATTCTATTCGCCGGACGGAGAGATTACCGTGTTGATTCAGTGGGATGAGCATAGCTATGAGGAGCCGGCAACCGGCCAGCTTAACCGGCTGGAGGTGCTGGGACGGAGTCTGCATTACAATATCCACCGTTATCTGCAGCTGCGCGCGGTGATCGGCATCAGCCAGATCCTGAAAGGGCTTAGTTTCATGGATGTCTTGAACCGGCAGGCCGCGAAGGCGATTCTCTGGAACAGGGAGCATACCGACCATTATGTGTTCTATTACGGAGACTTCAGCTGGAACAACTACGCGGCCGATCCTTCGCCTGAGGAGCTGCATACGCACAACAATCAAATTGTACAGAAGGCGAAGGAATACATTGATGCGAATTATGCCCAGAAGGGACTGACCATTCATGAGGTTGCCAGGAAGAACCATGTCAGCCCCAACTACCTGAGTTATCTGTTCAAAAAGAATACAGGCTACAACCTGTGGGAATATGTGATTAAGCTGCGGATGGAGGAGAGCCGGGAGATGATTCTGCATACCGATCTGCGCCGGTACGAGATTGCCGAGCGGGTGGGGTATGAGTCGCCGGAGCATTTCAGCAAAATTTTCAAAAAATACTACGGGTTTAGCCCCAGTGAACTGAAGAAGTAAGAACGCTTACGATTGCCATAGATATAGACATGTTAAGCCGCTTCCGCATTTCCTACAATGAAGTCAGGCGGCACTTGCTGACAAGTGCTGAAAGACAAGAGGAATGAGGGAGTCCGAATGAACCAGTCTGCTGTATTGCATGACCATTTGCAGGCGGAGCCGGAGCGCAAGCCGTTCAGGCAGAACCGCTGGAAAAAGAATATGTGGGGCCTGCTGTTCCTGGTCCCCGCGCTGATCATCTTCGTTCTGTTTATGTGGGTACCTATTTTCAAAGGGTTCCTGTACAGCTTTTACACGGTCGATTTCGTCAAAGGCAACACCTTCGTAGGTCTGGACAATTACGCCAGGGCGCTGACCGACCCGGATGTGCTGATTGCGGTGCAGAACACGCTGTACTATATGCTGCTCTGCCTGGTGATCGGGTTCTGGGTTCCGATTGCTTTTGCCATCGCGATCTCTGAGCTGCGGCGGTTCGGCGGATTCGTGCGCGTTGCCGCTTATCTGCCCTATGTCATGCCTGCTGTCGTCCTGTACGGGCTGTGGCGCTGGCTGTATGATCCCGTCGGGCCGATCAATGCCTTGCTTGGCAGTGCCGGAGTGGAGCAGATCGCCTTCCTGACGGATACCCGCTGGTCGATGGTCTCGCTGGTCCTCATGGAGACGTGGCAGCAGTTCGGCTCAGGGATGCTGATCTATCTCGCTGCGGTGCTCAGCATTCCCCGGGACTGGTATGAAGCTGCTGAGATCGACGGGGCGGGGGTCTGGGCGCGTATCCGCCACATCACTCTGCCGTCCTTGCGCAATCTGATTCTGCTGATGCTGATCCTGCAGATCATTGCCACCTCCCAGGGCTATCAGTCCCAGCTGGCTTTGCTGGACGGAGGGCCGAACAATGCTACGCTGACGTATGCGCTGCTTATTGTGAAGTATGCTTTTACCAGACTGGATTATGGTACGGCGACTGCGCTGGGCATGCTGATGTTTGTAGTTCTGGGCGGGTTAGGCATTGTCCAGTTCAAGCTGAACAAGGAGGACAACTAGGATGAAGAGCGCAGACAGAGGGATTCTCTCGGAGCATGACCTGAAGAAGACGGGCAACCGTGTGGTATACGGAATTATGGTGCTGTTCATTCTGCTGATGATCTTCAGCATGTTGTACCCTATCCTCATGACGATGTTCAACGGATTGAAATCGAACGTAGAGGTCAATTCCTTCCCGCCGCATTTCTTCCCGCAGGAATGGCATTTCAGTAATCTGAAGGACGCGCTCGGATATATCAATCTGGCGATGTTCCTGCGGAACACACTGTATATTTTCCTGGGCAATATGGCTGTTACCCTGATTGTGCTTGGGCTGGCCGCCTTCAGCATCTCCCGGATGAACGTGCCTTACCGCAGGGTCTTCTATTTCTTCTTCCTGATGACGCTGTTCATTCCGGCTACGAGCTACATGATTCCGAACTTTGTCAATCTGAAGGAGCTGGGCCTACTGAATCAGTATGCGGCCTTCTGGCTGCCGGCAGGTGCGAACACCTTCTTCTTCCTGCTGCTCAAAAATTTCTTCGACGGGATTCATCCCGAGATTCTGGAAGCGGCGCGGATTGACGGGGCCTCGGAGCCGAGAAGCTTCTTCAGTATTGCCGTTCCGCTGTCGGTGCCGATTTTTGCCACACTGGCGATCTTCATCTTTTCTACCGCCTGGAACGACTGGTTCTGGCCATCGTTGGTTATGCACAGTGAGGATAAGTATACGCTTGCTACCGCCATCTATAAGTACGTTATTAATGTAAAAGCGCTGAATACGAACATCAAATTCGCCATTCTATTCCTGGTCTCGCTGCCGCCGATTCTGGTGTTTCTCGTGTTCCAGCGGTTCATTATGCGCGGGGTGTCGCTGTCGGCGGTCAAGGGCTAGACAGGAAGGCTAAGGTCCGGCAGAGATCGTAAACCTGCACATGAAGGGAATATAAATACACCTCGTTTGTAAACGGTTTCTCTTTTAAGATGAATTTGTAAGCTCATTATGATATGGAAAAGGGGAGTTACCATGCGTAAAGTTTCCAGCGTATTCGCCTGTCTCCTGGTCACGGGAACGTTATTGTCTGCCTGCGGCGGCAATAATAACGGGAACAAGCCGGCGGAAAGTGGAGGGGAGGCATCGCCTGCGGCTAGTCAGGCGGCCGAAGAGTCAGCGGCTCCGTCAGCAGCACCGGCTGACGATATCACCCAGAGAAAAGTGACGATCAAAATTCACTATCCTACGCCCGACTTGACGGAGGTGAGAGCGCAGGAGGATGACAAGATCAAACGGTTCCAGGAGGTCTATCCGAACGTTGAGATTCTCAAGGATGACTGGCAGTATAGTGTGAGCGAGATCGGGGTGAAGATGGCTGCGAACGAAGCGCCGACCTTCTTCAATACGTATGCCACGGAAGCGAAATTCCTGGTCGAGAAGGGCTGGGTGGCCGACATCACCGATCTGTGGAACAACTATGAGTTCAAGGACCAGATCAATCCGGTGCTGCAGAACCAGTTCATTATCGACGGCAAGGTGTATGGGGTGACGCAGAAGGGGTATGTCACCACCACGATGATCAACAAAAAGATGCTGGATGACAAAGGCGTAACTGTTCCGCCGATGGACTGGACCTGGGAGGATATGCTGAACACAGCTAAGGGTGTGGCCGATCCCAAGAAGGGCATCTCCGGAATCGCCCCGATGGGCAAGGGCAACGAAGCCGGCTGGAACTGGACTAACTTCCTGTTCGAAGCGGGCGGGGAGATTCAGAAGATTGAGGGGGGCAAGGTAGTTGCTACCTTCAATTCCGAAGCAGGGATCAAAGCGCTGGACTTCTATAAGAAGCTGAGATGGGAAGCCAAAGCGGTTCCCCAGGACTGGGCGCTCGGCTGGGGCGATGCGGTAGGTGCCTTCCAGCAGGGCCGCACCGCAATGGTGATGGCCGGCTCCGACGGCGTTATCGAACAGGCGCTCAATCAGGGAGGCTTCAAGCCGGAGGATGTGCTGACTTATCCGATGCCTGCGGCGGAGAAGGGCGGCAAGCATACGGGCGTGCTCGGCGGCGACTATCTGGTCATTAACCCGAATGCCAGTAAGGATGAGCAGGAGATGGCCTTCCGTTATATTACCTTCGACTACTTCTCAGATAAAGGGCTGGAGGCGCTCGATGCGATTATCAGCCAGCGCAAAACGGACGGCAAATACTACATCCCGCCGCTTCTCGATTACTATGCGGCTGACTCCGAATTCGGCAAGAAGACCAAAGCGGTCTATGACAAGTACGACATCGTCTATCAGTACAGCCCGGATATTATGGCGCTGCTGGACGGCAAGCCTGAAGCGCAGTACAACACTCAGGATTACTATGCGACGATGTCCAACGTAATCCAGGAGCTGTTCGCCAAGGAAGGAACAGATTCCAAGGCCCAGCTGGATGCTGCTGCCGCAACTGTACAGGAGAAATTCTTCAATTCGATTAAGGTAGAGTAGAAGTGACGCAGATAAGGTGAGTGGGCGCCCCTCCCGTATGGGAGGAGCAGCAGTAAGCGGGGGGAGCGCAGTGATGCGTTCTCCCCGTTTGCGCTTGTTGCGGCTGGTCCGGCACTCCTTGACTTCAGCGCTGATCCTTTGGCATGATCAAGAGAGGTAACAACTGACAACTGACAACTGACAACTGACAACTGACAACTGACAACTGACTAGGAGGTATCCTCTTCATGCTGGATCTTACGCTTGCGCACGACAAGACATTCTGGGCCCGATACGAATGGCGGCTCCAGGACGATTTTGCCTATCCGGAGCTGGAGGAAGAGCCGGTCCGGCTGCCGGTGACGGATGAGGTAAGCCTGGTGCTGGATACAGGTGATGACTTCGCCTACATCTCACTGATGCTGGAGGACGAAGACGGGGAGCAGATCGAAATCGCCTGGGACGACGAGGCGCATTTTCACCCGTTTGTCCTGCGAATGGACGAGTGGGAGCGGCTGACAAAGCGGACTGCTGCGCGGGCAGGCGTGCCGGAGTGGATTCCAGCCCTGCTGCTTCAGCGCTTCGTAGGCTATGAATCCTCCGCAGAGCTGGAAGCAATTGTCCGGCGGGGGATGGAGATGCGCCAGCTGTCGGGGCTCTATTCCGCAGACGAGCTGGGCGCATGGCCTGCACATCCGCTGCTCGCCAATCCATCTCTGTGGGACAGGCTGGACCGCCGCTGGCACGAGCGGCCGAATTACGGTTGGGTCTGCGAAGGGGAGGACGCTTATTCGCTGCGCAGTGCGGACAATCCCGACTTTCCCTTCAGCGCCTGGAACCGGATGCTCAGTGCTCTGGATGATGGCGGTGGCGGGGAGCGGTAATATTGAAGCGGCTCAGGTACATTAGTGCACCTGAGCCGGGGGCATTAGCTCTGTTTAGTGAAATCAAGTGTATAAATACGCCTCAATTAGCACAATTGGCTGCGTTCGCTGAAATCAAGTGTATAAATGCACTATATTTAGCTCGTCTGGTGACATTTGCTGAAATCAAGTGTATTAATACCCTTCATTCGGTTCATCCGCCTACATCCACTGAAATCAAGTGCATTAGTGCACCTCTTACAGCTCCCTCAGCACCGCCCCTCCACTTTCCGCAACCGGAACACTTCCGGCAGAACCATTGGGGGAGAAGGGACGGCCTCCCGGCCAGAGCATGCCGAACTCCCCCAGCCTCACCATGCCAGATACCCCCGGCCGAGCATGGCTGTTCAGACATACGTTCTCCCCGCCCAGCAAGCCCAACCTAACCCCTATTCCTCCCAGTAAAAGAGAATTCAGGCTCTGTCGTGCTGTAACCGGACGATATCCGTTCGCAGATTAGACAAAATTCACTTAAATATTACATAGTATATGGAATATGTGGAGGCAAATGATCGAATGAAAGCGCTTTGAAAAAGAATCAAAAAAAACTTTATACTTTGTGAAAGATTTCACTATACAAGGTGGAGCGGATGTGTTAAGATAAGTGTGTAGAGAAAAACAACCTAAAAATTGACAGGAGGACGAGGGAGATGGCAGTTAAAAACGAAGTCGCCGCCCAAGTGAAACAGACCACCGCTGAAGAATATATTCAGACTTTGGTGGATAAAGCAAAGAAAGCCCACGAAGCGTTCATGGGCCTGGATCAAGAGCAGACTGACGCAATCGTTCATGCAATGGCACTTGCCGGACTCGACAAGCACATGTACCTGGCTAAGCTGGCTGTTGAAGAAACAGGCCGCGGTGTCTACGAAGACAAAATTACGAAGAATATCTTCTCCACTGAATATATCTGGCACGGAATTAAGTACGACAAGACAGTAGGCGTTATTGAGGATAACGCGTACGACAGCTTCCAGAAGATTGCCGAACCGGTCGGCATCATCATGGGTATTACACCGGTAACCAACCCAACATCCACCACGATGTTCAAGGCATTGATTTCCGCAAAGACACGTAACCCTATTATATTCGGTTTCCACCCTTCAGCGCAAGAGTGCAGTGCGGCAGCCGCCAAAATTCTGCATGATGCAGGCGTAAAAGCCGGCGCTCCTGAGAACTTCATCCAATGGATCGAGCTTCCGACCATGGACAAAACAAACGCACTGATGAACAATCCGGACGTTGCACTGATCCTGGCAACAGGCGGTTCGGCAATGGTTAAAGCAGCTTACAGCTGCGGCAAGCCGGCACTCGGCGTAGGTCCTGGTAACGTGCCTGCCTTCATTGAGAAGAGTGCAGACATTGATCAGGCCGTAACCGACATTATCCTGTCGAAATCCTTCGACCATGGTATGATCTGTGCTTCGGAGCAGGCGGTTATTATTGAAGAAGCTATCTTCGACCAAGTGAAGAAGAAGATGATTGCGAACGGCTGCTACTTCGTGAACAAAGAAGAAGCTGCCAAGCTGACAAACGGCGCAATGAACGTTGAGAAATGTGCGGTTAACCCGGCCATCGTCGGCCAGTCGGCAATGAAGATTGCGGAAATGTGCGGCATTCAGGTTCCTGCCGGAACGAAGATTCTGGTGGCTGAGCTTGAAGGCGTAGGTACCAAGTATCCGCTGTCCGCTGAGAAGCTGAGCCCGGTTCTGGCCTGCTACAAGGTGAAGAACGCTGACCAGGGAATCGAACGCGCAGCTCAGGTTGTTGAATTCGGCGGCATGGGCCACAGCTCGGCGATCCACTCGAATAACGAAGAAGTGATTATGAAGTTCTCGAATCGTCTGCAGACCGGACGTATCCTCGTCAACTCGCCTTCCACACACGGCGCAATCGGCGATATTTACAACACGAATATCCCTTCACTGACACTGGGCTGCGGATCTTACGGACGCAACTCTGTATCGCAGAACGTAACAGCAATTAATCTGATCAACGTGAAAAGGGTGAACCGTCGTACCGTGAATATGCAATGGTTTAAAGTACCTGACAAGATCTACTTCGAGAAGGGCGCCACTCAGTATCTGGCCAAAATGCCTGACATTACACGCGTAGCAATTATCACTGACCCGATGATGGTGAAGCTGGGTTATGTTGAAAGAGTGGAGCATTATCTGCGCCAACGCCAGACTCCGGTAGCGATCGAAGTGTTCTCGGAAGTTGAACCGGACCCGTCGACTACTACTGTAGAAAAAGGTACTGCCATGATGAACAGATTCCAGCCGGACTGCATCATCGCACTCGGCGGCGGTTCACCAATGGATGCTGCCAAGGGAATGTGGCTATTCTATGAACACCCGGATGCAGACTTTAACGGTCTGAAGCAGAAGTTCATGGATATCCGCAAACGCGTATACAAATTCCCTAAGCTCGGCAACAAAGCGAAATTCGTAGCGATTCCTACAACTTCAGGTACAGGTTCGGAAGTGACCTCGTTCGCGGTTATTACAGATAAGACCACTGCGAATAATACCAAGTACCCGCTGGCTGACTATGAGCTGACTCCAGACGTGGCGATCATTGATCCTGAGTTCGTATACAGCTTGCCAAAAACTGCAGTAGCCGATACAGGTATGGACGTACTGACTCATGCAATTGAAGCTTACGTATCGGTAATGGCCAGCGATTATACCGATGGTCTGGCGATCAAAGCCATTCAGCTGGTCTTCCAGTGGCTGGAAAAATCTGCACTGACCGGCGACAAGCTTGCCCGCGAGAAAATGCACAACGCATCGACGCTTGCCGGTATGGCCTTCGCCAATGCATTCCTGGGTATTAACCACAGCTTGGCGCACAAATGGGGCGGACAGTACCACACAGCGCATGGCCGTACCAATGCAATCCTGATGCCGCATGTCATCCGCTACAATGCCAAGAAGCCTACGAAGTTCGCTTCGTTCCCTAAATACTCGCACTTTGTGGCTGACGAGCGGTATGCTGAAATCGCACGTATTCTGGGATTGCCTGCACGGACAACTGAAGAGGGCGTTACCAGCCTGATCAATGCCATCCGTGATATGAACAAGAAGCTCGGCATCGAAGAATCGTTCTCGGCCCTTGGCTTCGATCCTAAGGACTTCGAATCCCGCGTAGATTACCTGGCTGACCGTGCATTTGAAGACCAATGCACAACAGCTAACCCGAAAATGCCGCTGGTATCTGAGCTTGCTGATGTATACCGCAATGCATTCTACGGAAAGTTTGACAACTAATTAACGGTTGGCTGGCAAAGAATAAGGTTAAAGGTTAATATGGGACTGGCTGGAAGTGACAAATATCACCGGAAGAGTGATATTTGTCACAGTCCTTTTTCAGAAAATAAACTAAAATGTTTATATAAACAACGATCCCCGTTATAAAGCTGCGATTGTGAATTTTATAACAACTAATAGCCAAGGGATCACGAGACACGGGATCAACCTTCAAGCCCGCGATCTCTACAAATATACTTAAATATAAATGGAGGGATTTAGCATGTCGGTGATTGAAAAAGAAGTACAGGAACTGAAGTCAGGTTGGAGAAGTTTTGTGAAAGGTTCTTGGTCCAAGAAAGTTGACGTTAATAACTTTATCGCTAAGAACATCAAGCCTTATGAAGGAAACGAAGATTTCCTCGTTGGTCCTACTAATAATACAACTGAACTGTGGAAGATTATCTCCCAGCTGAGCAAGGAAGAAAGAGAAAGAGGCGGCGTGTGGGATGTATCCCTCGACACAGTCTCCACAATCACTTCCCACGCTCCTGGCTACATTGACAAGGACAAAGAACAGATTGTCGGCGTTCAGACTGATGCTCCGTTCAAACGTTCCATTCAACCATTCGGCGGCATTAAGATGATGATCGATGCCACTAAGGCATACGGCTTCGAGCTTCCGCAGAATATCGTTGACATGTTCACGAATATCCGCAAAACGCATAACCAAGGCGTATTTGATGCATATACACCAGATATGAGAGCAGTGCGTAAATCCGGCGTAATTACAGGCCTTCCTGATGCTTACGGACGCGGACGTATTATCGGCGACTACCGCCGTATTGCTCTGTACGGTATTGATTTCCTGATCAAAGACAAGAAACACCAACTGGCTGAGCTTGAAGTGGATTCCATGACGGAAGATGTGATCCGCCTTCGTGAAGAATTGTCCGAGCAGATCCGCGCTCTGGGCGAACTGAAGCAGATGGCTGCAGCTCACGGAATGGATATTTCCAAGCCGGCTGTGAACTTCAAAGAAGCTACACAATGGGTATACTTCGGTTATCTGGCAGCAGTTAAAGAGCAGAACGGTGCGGCAATGTCCCTTGGACGCGTATCCTCCTTCCTTGATATTTATGTACAACGCGACTTCGAAGAAGGTACTCTTACTGAAGAACAAGCTCAGGAAATCGTTGACCATTTCGTAATGAAGCTGCGTATCGTGAAATTCCTGCGTACGCCTGACTATAATGATCTGTTCTCCGGTGACCCTACCTGGGTTACTGAATCCATCGGCGGTATGGCTGAGGATGGAACTACACGCGTAACGAAGAACAGCTTCCGCTTCCTGCACACCCTGTACAACCTGGGTCCTGCACCAGAACCGAACCTGACTGTACTGTGGTCCGAGAAGCTGCCTGAGAACTTCAAGAAATTCTGTGCCAAGGTATCCATTGAGACAAGTGCTATCCAATATGAGAACGATGACGTAATGCGTCCATACTGGGGTGATGATTATGCAATTGCCTGCTGCGTATCGCCAATGCGTATCGGTAAGCAAATGCAGTTCTTCGGAGCCCGCGCCAACCTGGCCAAAGCTCTGCTGTATGCAATCAACGGCGGTAAAGATGAGAAATCCGGTGTTCAGGTAGGTCCTGAGTATCCTGCGATTACTTCCGAATACCTGGATTATGATGAAGTGATGAAACGCTTCAAACCGATGATGGAATGGCTCGCTAAGACTTATGTCAACACGCTGAACATCATTCACTATATGCATGACAAATATTCTTACGAACGTATTGAAATGGCGCTGCATGACCGCGACATTCTGCGTACAATGGCTTGCGGTATCGCTGGTCTGTCTGTTGCCGCTGACTCCCTGAGCGCAATCAAATACGCGAAGGTTAAACCAATCCGCAACGAAGAAGGCATTGCCATCGACTTCGAAACTGAGGGTGAATTCCCTTGCTACGGTAACAACGACGACGCTGTTGACAGTATCGCAGTTGAGCTGGTTGAGACCTTCATGTCGATGATCCGCAAGAATAAGACTTACCGTGATGCAGTACCGACTCAATCCGTACTGACTATTACTTCCAACGTGGTATATGGTAAGAAGACCGGTACTACTCCTGACGGACGTAAGAAGGGTGAACCGTTCGCTCCTGGTGCGAACCCAATGCACGGACGCGACAAGAAGGGCGCTCTGGCATCCCTGAACTCTGTTGCCAAGCTGCCTTATTCCGACGCTCAAGACGGTATCTCCAATACCTTCTCTATCGTGCCTAAGGCACTGGGTAAGGATGAAGAATCCCGTAAGTCTAATCTGGTATTCATGATGGACGGATATTTCCACAATAACGCTCAGCACTTGAACGTTAACGTATTTAACCGTGAGCAGCTGCTTGACGCAATGGATCACCCTGAGAACTACCCGCAATTGACCATCCGCGTATCCGGCTATGCCGTTAACTTCATCAAGCTGACCCGTGAACAACAGATGGACGTTATCAACCGTACGTTCCACAGTTCCATGTAAGCTGTGTTCCTGCTCTTGAAGAATTGAGATAAACCCAAGTGCTGCCGCCCTTGAAAGAGGGCGGTACACTCTTGTTCAAAATTGATTAAAATTTTAAGTTTTTTTGAAAGGATGACCTCTCATGCTTAAAGGACATGTCCACTCTTTGGAAACGTTTGGAACGGTGGATGGCCCTGGTATCCGCTTCGTGCTGTTTATGCAGGGCTGCCTGCTGAAGTGCCAGTATTGCCATAACCCGGATACATGGGAACTCAATGAAGGCAAGGAGATGACCGTCGAAGATGTTCTGGCGGAAATCGAACCTTACCTGAATTACTATAAAACCTCCGGCGGCGGACTTACCGTGTCCGGCGGAGAACCTACGCTGCAGGCCCATTTCGTGAAGCAGCTGTTCACTGAAGTGAAGAAACGCTGGAATCTGCATACGACCCTGGATACAAACGGCTACAATGACGGCTCCAAAATCAGCGATCTGCTGGATGTGACCGATCTGGTGCTGCTGGATCTGAAGCATATTGATGATGAAGCGCACATCAAGCTGACCGGCAAATCCAATGACCGTACGCTCAAGCTGGCCCGCTGGTTATCCGATCATAACCGTAAGATGTGGGTCCGCCACGTGTATGTTCCCGGCATTCATAATAAGGAAGAGGATCTGCGGAATCTGGGACGGTTCATCGGAACGCTGAACGGGGTCGAGAAGTTTGAAATCCTTCCTTATCATGTTATGGGGATCTACAAGTGGAAAGAGCTTGGTCGGGCCTATGAGCTTGAAGGGGTGGAGACTCCTTCGGACGAAGAAGTACAGCGGGCCTACCGGTTGATTGAAGAAGGCCGCCTGCAGACAGCTCTGGTATAACCTCATACACCTTCATGAACGCAAGCGGAGCTTCTGTAAGAGAAGTTTCGCTTTTTTGTTATGTTATGAAACCTTACAGAATCCGCTTACAATAGAGGATTTTATCCCTATTGTAGATAAATCTTAACCTTACGATTACAAATGTGATTTCCTATAATTAAGCTTGTAAGGGAAACCACTATATAGGGAGGGTCACCCGTAATGAGAAAAAGCTTAACACTGCTGTTGTCCCTGATGTTCGTAAGCTCGGCGCTGTTGGCTGGCTGTGGAGACAGCAAAAATAATGCGCCTAACAAGGAAGCCGAACCAGCTGCCACGAATGAAGCGGCTGCTACCAATGCGGCGGCTACAGAGCAGCCGGCAAACACGGAACCCTTTGAAATGACGATCCGCCACACACAGGTCGGAGCGGATAAACAGAAGCGTCTGGCTATTCTGGAGGATGTGGTTGGCAAGGTGCAAGGGGATGTGCCAGGGCTTACCTTCAAGCTGGATGGAGTGGACTCCGATGTGAACCGCAAAGAGAAGCTGCGCGGGGAAATGGCCGCCGGCAATCCGCCGGAGATCTTCGACCTGTTCGGCAGCCCGGACTCGAAGATTTATGCGAAGGAAGGCAAGCTGCTTGATCTGACCCCGATTCTCGATGAATTAGGCATCAAGGATAAATTCACCAACCTGGATCCGTTCACCTATGAGGGGAAGATCTATGGTCTGCCGATTGGCGGCTCTGGGGAAGGCTTCTTCTATAATAAAGAATACTATAACAGCAAGGGCTGGAAGGCTCCGGCGACCTTCGCCGAGCTGGAGCAGCAGCTTGCTGACATCAAGGCGGACGGCAAGGTGCCGATGGCCGGCGCTTCCAAGGCAGGCTGGGTACCTCTGATGCTGGCCAACCATCTCTGGTCCCGTTATGCCGGACCGGATGTGACTGCGAAGTTCGCTACAGGTGAAGCGAAGTGGAACGATCCGAATGTCGTCAAGGGCTTCGCGAAGTACAAAGAATGGGTAGATAAAGGTTATTTCAAGAAAGGCGAACTCGGATTCGAGTATGCGGAATATACAACCCAGTTCACCAGCGGTGAAGCGATTCTGATGTATGACGGCACCTGGAAATCGTCCGTATTCAAGGCGGGGCAATCCGGCGAAGGTCTGATTGGCAAGGTCGGCTTCTTCAATATTCCGCCGGTTGAGGGCGGAGTAGGCGACCAGACAGCACTGATGCGTGATGTGAATAACGGATATGGCTTCTCGGCTGCAGCAGGTGAAGATGAGCGCAAGCTGGCAGCGGTCAAATCCTTCATCAAGAATATGTTCAATGAGGATATGCAGCTGCGCGGACTGGTGGAAGACGGCGTCCTGCCGGCAATGAAGATCGATCAGGATGTACTGAATAAGAACATCACGGATGATCTGATGAGCGAGATAGTTGCCGTGCTGAACAGCTCCAAATCATCATTCCCGGCGTTCGACTCTCTGGTGCAGGCAGATGTTACCACCGAAATCAGTAATATTCAGATTCAGAGCCTGATCGGCGGACAGACAACTCCTGAGAAGATGGGCGATGCACTCCAGAAAATTCAGGATGAGGCGAACGCAGCCGTAGAATAAGAGAGCGTAACTAGATGTACCCTGGTGCTTGCTCCAGGGTGCATTTTTAAAAATATAAGCATTTATCCCCACTTGGTGGGGCAGAGTGATGTCTTAGCAACCTGGAGGTAGTCATGAATAAGGCCTTAAGAAATCCCCTGGTGTTCTTTCTCTTCGTTATACCGGCCCTGGTGCTGTTCATTATGTTCTTCATCTATCCCATCTTCAGTTCTATCTACTATAGCTTCACCAACTGGAACGGTGTGTCCGAAACGGTGAAATACACCGGGCTGAGCAATTACGAGAAGGCGCTGGGTGATGAACGCTTCTGGATTTCCGTCAAAAATAACGGGTGGTTCATTCTGTTCTCCGTATGTGTCCAAGTACCGCTGATCGTCCTCTTCTCCTTGCTGATCGCCAATGTGAAGAAGCTGAAGGGACTGTATAAGACGGCAGTGTTCATGCCTTCTATTATGTCTACCGCTGTCATCGGTATTCTCTGGGGCTTCATCTACGAGCCGAACATCGGGTTGTTCAACCGGATACTGGGTCTTGCCGGCATTGAGCCGCTCTACTGGCTGTCGGATGAACGGTTCGCGATGCTGTCGATTCTGATCACGAACGCCTGGCAATGGACCGGATTCTACATTGTCATGGTGCTGGCGGCTATTCTGTCAATTCCCGGAGAGCTGGATGAAGCTGCAGCCATTGACGGGGCTACAGGGTTCCAGCGCGCCACACGCATCACACTTCCGCTGATTGTTCCAATCATTTCAGTCGTAATCATGCTCTCCATCGCAGGAGCGATGAAGACGGCCGATATCGTCATTGTCATGACCAAGGGCGGTCCGGCTGGGTCAACCGAGGTGATGGCCACCTACATGATTAAATATGCGATTACCAACTTCAAGTATGGGTACGGCAATACCATTGCAGTGCTGATCTTCCTGTTCACGCTGGTGGTAACAGCCCTCTATCAGCTGCTCTTCGCCCGTCGTACGGAAAGGATTGAATACTGATGCCGCGCGCTCTGAAGAAAAGTCTGCCGCATATTGCTCTGCTGGGCTATCTCGTAATTGTGCTGTTCCCGTTCCTCTTTGTTCTGTTCTCCTCAGTGAAGAAGGATAATAATGCGATTGCGCTGAATCCGTTCGGGATTCCTAAGAGCCTGGAGTTTTCGAACTACGTGGAAGCCTGGGTGAATGCGAAGATCAGCACTTACTTTTTTAACAGCTTATATATCTCGGTCTTGGCTTCTGTGGTGTCGATTCTGCTGGCCTCGATGTTTGCCTTTGCGGTCACACGGATGCGGCATGGCAGATGGAACAAGATACTGTTCTCATTGGTGCTTATAGGTATGTTGATTCCAAACAACGCGCTGATGCTGCCGATCTATACGATCGTCCGCAAACTGCACATCCTGAATACCCACTGGGCGCTGATTATTCCTTACATCGCGAATGCCATCCCATTCACGATTATTATTCTGGCTGCATTTATGCGGTCACTCCCTGGTGAAATTGAAGAAGCTGCGGTCATGGATGGCTTGAAGGCTCCGGGTATCTTTGCTAAGATTATTGTACCTTTGACAGTTCCTGCCATGGTGACGGTGTTCATTGTTAATTTCCTGGGAAATTGGAACGAGTTCCTGCTGGCCAACTATTTCCTCTCCAATGACGAGCTGCGAACACTCCCGGTAGGGATGGTCCAGTTCCGTGACCAGTATCAGATGAATTATGCACAGATGTCAGCTGGAATTGTCTATAGTGTAGTTCCGGTCATCGTGATCTATGCTATTCTGCAGGAGAAGATTATTGAAGGCGTAACTGCAGGCAGTGTGAAAGGCTAACCTTATTCATGTCAGGAGCATGGGCTGATGAATCTGCGCTACAAATTATTTACAGCATTCTTAGGCCTCATTATTATCCCTTTGTTCATTCTTGGCATGATTATGTTCTTCGTGACTTACAACTCGATTGAGAAGAAATACAGCGAGCAGTCCGAATATTCGCTGAAGGCAATCAGCTACAGCATCTCTAATGTGTTCAAGGACATGAACAATGTGACCGACAACGGTATTGCCACCTCGGTGTTCCATATGGCGCTCAGCGCTGATGATCCCTCGAAGCAGGATCTGACCGACGCTGAGCAGCTCAGTCTGAACGCCAGCCAGCGCAATTTCCGCAGCCTGCTCTATAATCATCCGTCGATCAGCTACGCTTTTTTGTACAATTTCAACGGTAAAGGCAGCTCGGAGATCGTATCGGTCTTCACCAAAGAGAATTTCCGGACGCTGCCTTATGAGAAGTTCAAGGGCAGTAAGCTGTATGAAGAGGTAATGAAGCTGAACGGGGTGCCGAAATGGCTGGCTCCGCATGAGTACCCCGAGCTGACCGGGACGGAGGCGGTATTTACTCAGATCCGGCTGGTCAAGGAGCTTAGCTTTTTTCAGAATATCGGCATTCTGGTCGTGCAAATTAAGAATTGGGAGTTCGAATCCATCTTCCGTAACCTGAAGATCGGCGACAGCAACCAGAAGGTATCCTTCATGCTGGTTAATGATGACGGGATGATTCTGCTGGACCCTGACCGCAAGCTGGACGGACAGGATTTCCGCAGCTTCACGACGAAGGAGATTACCTTCAAGCCCGGCTTCCAGAGCTTCCGGACCCTGTTCGACGGCGAGAAAAGCATTCTGTCGGTCTATCATCTCAAGGATTATCCCTGGAGCCTGGTCTCCGTGACCTCTTGGGACACGTTGTCACATGAAGTGACGGTGTTCGCCCGCTGGTTTGTTGTAGTGATGTTCCTCTGTCTGCTTGGCGCCGTCACCTTCAATCTGTTCTTCATGAACCGGATTACTGGCGGCATTGCGGTCATTGTACGCTTCATGCGCCGGGTGGAGGACGGGGACCTGAGTACCCGCGCCGAGGAGAAGGGCAATGACGAGATGACGCTGCTGGCCCGGGGCTTCAACGATCTGATGGACAAAATCAACACGTTGTTCAACAGGGTCCATGTTGAGCAGCGGCGTAAGAATCAGGCCGAAATGCGGGTGCTTCAAGCCCAGATCAAGCCGCATTTCCTGTTTAACACCCTGGAATCGATCAATGTGCTGGCCGTGCAGAATGAAGGGCGCAAGGTCAGTGAGATGGTCTACCGGCTGGCGAGCATTCTGCGGATCAGCATTCAGGACAGGGATGAGATTACGCTGGAGGAAGAGATTAAGCATCTGCGCAATTATCTGGACATCCAGAAGTTCCGGTTCGAGGATCTGTTCGATTATGAGCTGGACGTTCCTGACGAGCTGCTGGGCTGCGGGATTCTGAAGCTCACGCTCCAGCCCCTGGTCGAGAACAGCATTCAGCACGGCTTCGAGGGAATCGGGTACAAGGGGCTTGTCCGGGTTCGGGTCTGGGAGAATCGGGGTAATCTGATCCTGCGGATTGAGGATAACGGAATCGGCATGACTCCGGCACAACTCTCCTTGTTCCAGTACATGGTGAACGATCCGGCCGGGCAGAAGCCTGCAGCAGAGCCGGGGCAAGGCATTCATCTGGAGCGGCGGGGGCTGGGAGTACGCAGTGTGGCGGACCGCATCCGGATTGAATATGGCGACCGCTATGGTATCTTTATCTGTGCCAGTCCAGGCGAAGGAACGATTATCCAGTGCATCATCCCTAAATACGGGCAGGGGGAAGATCATTATGCTAAAGGTATTATTAGTTGACGATGAGGCGCCGATTCTGAATAATCTGAGCCGGATTCTGCCCTGGGAGGACATGGGCATGGAGATCGCAGGGATGGCCCGCAGCGGGATGGAGGCCCTGGGCCTGGCCGAGCAGCAGCCGCCGGATCTGGTGCTCTGCGATATCAGAATGCCGGTCATGGACGGTCTGACGTTCATCGGCAAGCTGCGGGAGATGGGGCTTACGAGCGAGGTGCTGCTGCTCAGCGGTTACCAGGAGTTCGATTATGCGCGGGAAGCGATCCGGCTGGGCGTGAAGGAGTATATCTGCAAGCCGATTCATTACGGAGAGCTTGGCGACAAGGTGCGGGAGATCGGTGCACGTATCCGCAGCAGACAATACAAGGATAAACTATATAACAGCATTCCTTTGTTTCAGGAGGTGCCTCCGGCCGAGGATTCCGCCAAAAAAACACCGGAGCAGCTCATGCACCAGGCCGCACAATACATTACGGAGCGGCTTCACTCGGATCTGGGAATCGATGAGGTTGCGAATCAAATCGGCATCAGCAGCAGTTATTTCTGCCTGCTGTTCAAGAACCGCTTTGCGATGACCTTTGTGGAGTATGTCACCCAGCAGCGGATTGAGGCAGCCAAGTTCATGCTGGCGAGCAGCGATAAGAGCATCACTGCTATCAGCTCCGGCGTAGGGTATCAGGAACGGCGCTACTTCACCAAGGTGTTCCAGAAGCAGACAGGAATGACCCCGAAGGAATACCGCAGCAAGCATAAGACGGCGGAAGCCCGTTAACCGCTCTAACCAAACGATTGTCCCTGGCGGGGCGGTCGTTTTTTGATAGAAGCCAAGCCCAGCTTAATGGGGGTATTTTGCTGCCGTCCGGGCCGGACTTGTCTGCCGGAGACTGACCGGGAATGTAAGGTGGAGATATTTACCGATTTTCTTTTACACAAAATGAAACTTTTCGGGGTTCCTTGCGTCTAATACTATGTTTTGTAAAATGAACGTGGCAAAAGATTCTGCCCTTCTTAAGAGGGCAATTCACGTTTTTGCGGGGAATATAAGGTGGAGAGAAAGCAATGAAGAGACTGCCTTATACACTACAAATGGGAGCAGAAGGAGTCGTACAATGAATTTGAAAAGAACGTTCTTGGTGGCAGTATTGGCGGTAGCGCAATCCGTAGCAGCGGTTCCGGCCTTCGCAGCACCAGTCAGCACGCAGACCACAACCACAGAGAGTGTTGCTTCAGCGGTGAATTCCGCAGCAACCGAGCTTCAGCCTGAATCCACAAATCCGTTGCCTCCACTGGTTACAGAGACGCCTGCGGGAACAGTGACACCAACACCAACGCCGGTACAGGGGACTACGGCAGAAACCCCAACCCCGGTTCCGGGAGCTACGCCGGTTCCAGGCGATCCTAACGCACCTGTAGACGGCACTATGCCAACAGCCCCTGTAGACGGTGCTGTACCAACCGAAGATCCGGCGATGACTCCATTCGCGCAGCCAACACCAACTCCAGGCATAGCTGCTCCAGAAGATGGGGCAGGCAAGCTGATTCTGATGATGAACAGCAACAAGATGTTCCGCAACGGTGTACCGTATACGGCGAATCAGCCGATGGCGGTCAAGAACGGGGTCTCTTATGTATCCATCCGTGCGATGGTGGAGATGGTGGGAGTAGCTTTCACGTATGATTACAAAACCAAAGAGGTTATTGTAACGAAAGGCACCAGCATTATGCGCTTCAAGACTGACAGCAAGATCTATACCGTCAATGGCACCAAGTTCACCATGAAGGGACCTGCTTACCAGTTCAAAGGTACCTTCATGATCCCGTTGACTTCCATAACCTATGCACTCAATATTCCTTACACGGTAGACAATGTGCAGAAACGGGTGATCCTGTCGCTGAACACGAAGCCGACGGCTTCCTTCACGGTGCAGCCGAAGGAAATCTACGCCGGAGAAACGATCGTAACTTATGTGACCTCCAGCTCTTCGCCGAACGGTACGCCGATTGTTGAAGAACGGTGGAGCGAGAACAAACAGGACATATATGAGCAGCCTGGCTTCTATACCGTTACCTATTCGGTACGCGATGCCAACAATATGTGGAGTGATCCATACCCGGTGACCATTCAGGTGGTGCAGCCGAACCAGCCGCCAGTAGCCCAATTCACGACCGATAAGGACGAGTACAAAATGGGTGAGCCGGTTATCCTGACAGATACCAGCTATGACCCGGAGAATGAAGAGCTTACTACGACCTGGAACAACCGGGCGCTGGCTTACTTCAATCCGGGACCTGTAAACATCCAGCTGACGGTGACCGATAAGCATGGTCTTAGCAGCACGGCTGAGAAGACGATTAATATTACCAGCGAGCAATTGTATACACAGGATGAAGTGACCAAGCTGTTCACCCCTCCAGGCGAAATTATCAGCATGGACGGCGGAATGATTCCGGGGCTTCCGAATTTGCCGTATAATCTGTCCTCCGAGAATTACTTGCTGATCCGCAGCAACAGCCCTGAGACCGTGAATACGGAAGGTGTTCTGTACCGTGAGAACTCTGTAGGCAATACACGCTTCCTGGTTCACCATATGAACAATATGGCTACCAGACAGAAGCTTTACGTGATCGCTACGAACAATAACCTGTATCCGACAACCATTACTACCCAGTATCTGGGGGTTGCCGGTCCAGTGACATCACCAGAATACACGGGGAAGATTTCGGTTGAGAAATATTACAATTCTATGATTACCGGTCTCGCCCAATCGCAGGTTACCCTGCAGCCGGGGCAGAGCATGCCTATTCTGACGGACCTAAGTAAGATTGCCATGAAGCCCCAAGACGTAATGTCGCTGAGTGCGGATCTGTTCAGTGACCTGCCGGTCCAGTATAACGTAGTCATGGTTGAGCAGAGCAAAGATCCGGTGGCTGAGCTGCCATATCTGCCGATTCTTGAACGTGATGGCGTGCATAACCGGGGAACCTATCCCGATTCCACCCGCATCATGAATGTAACGGATCTGGTTGGTGCCACCCAGAGCAAGCTGATTCTCGGCGACAACAAAAATGACTTGAACCTGGACGGCATTGATCCGATGAACGGAACAACCGCCTCGAACTCCGGGAACTTCGGTGTATTGTACAAAATCGTGCTGGAACGCGTAGCAGCGAACACACTGATTACCTTCAACCCGCGCGGCGGCGGTTACCTGGGGTCAGTGCTGGTGAACGGTACAATTGTAAATCTGCCGAACAAGGGTCAGTTAAACAAGTCGGATATGAATGCGGTTGTCTACCGGACCGGGGAATTTGAAGGCCGTGTGGAAATGGTCTTCACCGTCGCTTCCGGCAGTAACCTGCCTGTGAACTTCGTCTTCTCGCCGCTTCCGGCTAAGAAATAAATACGGAATCCGAAGTCTAGAGCGGCAGCCTTCCTTAGGGAATGGCTGCCGCTTTGCTGTCCCTGTGATTCCCGCCGGATGCTGAGCAGCAGGCTTTATTGACGGAGGCTGTGTTTTTGGGGCATTATAAAGAGAGTGCAACACAAACGACCTATATTATAGGAGATGAGCGAATGCTATCGACAGATCAAATATTGGAAGCGATGTCGGGGCAGGGGCTGCGAATCACCGATCAGCGCAAGACACTTGCCCGCTTATTCGGCGAGAATACGGGATATTTGTCGGCGAAGGATGTATATGAGCACATGGGCCGCAAGTACAGCGGACTCAGCTTCGATACAGTCTACCGCAATCTGCGGGTGATGGAGGAGCTGGGCGTACTGGAGCAGGTTGTATTTGAAGAGGGGGTCAAATTCAAGGCGAGCTGCAGCCAGGACCATCATCACCATCATATGATCTGTCTGCAGTGTATGAAGACATACCCCATTCATTTCTGCCCGATGAATCTAACGGATCCCCCGGACCAGTTCCGGGTCGTCAAGCATAAATTCGAGGTGTTCGGTTATTGTAAGGATTGTGAGCAGGGAAGAGAAGAAGAGTCTGCCGCGCTCTCCCATGCCAAAGAGGGCCGCTGAGATGGCGAATCTGCGAAGAACGGTACAGGCACCGATCCGGGTCTACCGCAAGTTCATTTCGCCCTTGAAGCCGGCGACCTGCCGCTTCTATCCGACTTGCTCCGCTTATGCGCTGGAGGCGATTGAAGTGCACGGGCCGCTTAAGGGGTCCTGGCTGGCGGCCAGGCGGATTGCCCGCTGTCATCCCTTCCACCCGGGTGGACTTGATCCCGTGCCGCCGGCCAAAGGGCACTCTTCCGGGGACAAGCCGGTGCAGACGACTTGACACGGGGCGCGCTGATGGGTATATTTTGAATAATAAGCAATATTCCGAGGAACGGATAAGTAAATGTGGACAACCATAACAGAGAGCCGGGGCTGCTGGAAGCCGGTATGGGATGCCAGATTGAAGATGGTCCGGGAGGAACTGTGTTCGAGCGACAGGCCCATTAAGCGGCTGCCTGCGTAAGGACACGGCGTATTCCAGCGTTAATGGACAGTTCGCTAGGAACTGACGAAGCCTGTGCTCTGTGAGGAGCCGGGGAATGTTGGGTGGTATCGCGTGAGGTTACTCTCGCCCCATAATCGGGGCGGGAGTTTTTTGCGTAAACAGATCGTTATAACGAAGGGATGATGAAGTAATGAGCGAGCACAAAACCTTTTACTTAACAACACCAATCTATTATCCGAGTGACAAGCTGCATATCGGCCATGCGTATTCAACGGTTGCCGGAGATGCGATGGCCCGCTACAAGCGGCTGCGCGGCTATGAGGTGCGCTATCTGACAGGAACAGATGAGCATGGGCAGAAGATTGAGGAGAAGGCTGCCAAGGCAGGTAAGACCCCGCAGGAGTTCGTAGACGGGATTGTTGTAGGCATCAAGGAGCTGTGGAAGAAGCTGGACATCTCCAATGATGATTTCATCCGCACGACGGAGGAGCGGCATAAGAAGGTGGTTGCGGATATTTTTGACCGGCTGCTGAAGCAGGGGGATATCTACAAAGGGGAATATGAAGGCTGGTATTGTATCTCTGATGAGACCTTCTACACGGAAACTCAGCTTGTCGATATTGAACGTGACGCGGACGGTAAGATTATTGGCGGAAAAAGCCCTGACAGCGGCCATCCGGTCGAGCTGGTCAAGGAGGAAAGCTATTTCTTCCGCATGAGCAAGTATGCTGACCGTCTCTTGAAATTCTACGAAGAGAACCCTGAGTTCATCCTGCCGGAGTCGCGCAAGAATGAGATGATCAACAACTTCATTAAGCCCGGTCTGGAG
The DNA here is from genome assembly GCF_022234545.1 of Paenibacillus piscarius. Lineage (GTDB taxonomy): Bacteria > Bacillota > Bacilli > Paenibacillales > Paenibacillaceae > Paenibacillus_AQ > Paenibacillus_AQ piscarius. The sequence continues at coordinate 196,233 of NZ_JAIEUI010000002.1, read as the reverse complement.
GATCTGGCGGTGTCCCGTACGACTTTTGACTGGGGCGTCAAGGTAAAAGGCGATGATAAGCATGTCGTGTATGTATGGATCGATGCGCTCACTAACTACATTACGGCGCTCGGATACGGCTCCGAGGACCGCAGCCTGTATGACAAGTTCTGGCCGGCTGATGTACATATCGTGGGCAAGGAGATTGTCCGCTTCCACACGATCTACTGGCCGATCATTCTGATGGCGCTGGGTGAGCCGCTGCCAAAGAAGGTATTCGCTCACGGCTGGCTGCTGATGAAGGACGGCAAAATGTCCAAATCCAAAGGCAACGTCGTCGATCCGGTGACCCTGATTGCCCGCTACGGCCTGGATGCCCTGCGTTATTACCTGCTGCGCGAGGTTCCCTTCGGTTCTGACGGCACCTTCACACCGGAGAGCTTCGTCGACCGGATCAACTATGATCTGGCCAATGACCTGGGCAATCTGCTGAACCGGACCGGCGCGATGGTCGAGAAGTATTTTGGCGGCGAGCTTCCGGCCTATGCCGGGCAGGTTACTGCTTTTGACGGCGAGCTTGAAGCGGCAGTGCAGAGCACCTACGCCAAGGTGGAAGAGGCGATGGAGAAGATGGAATTCTCCGTAGCCCTGACCGCGATCGGCGCGCTGATCAGCCGGACGAACAAATACATCGACGAGACCCAGCCTTGGGTGCTCGCCAAGGACGAGAGCCGCAGCGGGGAGTTAGCCTCGGTGATGCGGCATCTGGTGGAAGGGCTGCGTACCGCGTCCATCCTGCTGCAGCCGTTCCTGACCGGCGCTCCCGCGAAGATCTGGGCGCAGCTTGGCATTGCGCCGGGCGAGCTGACCACCTGGGAGAGCGGCAGAACGTTCGGCCTGATTCCAGCGGGCACGCGCCTGGTGAAGGGCGACCCGATCTTCCCGCGCCTGGACGTGGCGCAGGAGGTAGCGTACATCGCCGAAGCGATGGGAGCCGGGAAGCCAGCCGCTGCTGAGGCGGAGCCTGCAGCGGCGCCTGCTCCGGCGGCGGCTGCCGAGCCGGAGGAAGAAGAGCATAAGGCAGAAATCGGCATCGACGATTTCGCCAAGGCGGAGCTGCGCGTAGCCCAGGTCATCGCCTGCGAGCCGGTGAAGAAGGCGGATAAGCTGCTGAAGCTCCAGCTTGATCTTGGGTATGAGCAGCGCCAGGTCGTCTCCGGCATCGCGAAGTTCTACACACCGGAGGAGCTGGTGGGACGCAAGGTGATCTGCATTGTGAACCTGAAGCCGGTGAAGCTGCGCGGTGAGCTGTCCCAGGGTATGATCCTGGCGGCCTCCAAGGGTGAGCAGCTTACGATTGCAACGGTGCCGGACAGTATGCCGAACGGAGCTATTGTGAAGTAGGGCTTTTGCACACATAGAGAATAAGCTTAGTGAAGCTCATAGTATCCCCGCAAGCCTGAGGCTGCGGGGATGCTTGCGCTATGCGGCAGCCTGCGGATAGCAGATCAATAGTTGACTTATCGTAACGATTACTATTATAATGCTCATAGTAAATTTTACGATTTAAGGGGTCGATAGAGAGATGTTTTCTATAAGGATAGTTAGACGGTTGCTGCCAGCCGCTGCGTTGATGCTGGTTCTGGTGCTGGCCGCATGTGGTCCGAAGAGCAGCGGGAGTATTGTAGAAGGTAAAGTGAATGTGATCACTACCTTTTATCCTATATATGAATTCGCCAGTGAGATCGGCGGCGAAGATGCCAATGTGATCAACCTGCTTCCCGTTGGCGTAGAGCCGCATGACTGGACGCCGCGCAGCCAGGATATTATCAATACTTCCAAGGCGCAGCTGTTCCTCTATAACGGCGCTGGACTTGAAGGCTGGGTGCCGAATTTCCTCAAAAGCCTGGACAGTGACAGCAAAGCCCAAGCGGTGGAGGTCAGCCATGGGGTGAATCTCATCACAAGCGATGAGGAGGACGGTCATGATCACGGTCATGAAGGTGAAGGGGAGGAAGCCGGGCATGGCGACAGCCTGCACACCGACCCGCATACCTGGGTAAGCCCGAAGTCAGCGCTGGTGATGGCCAAGAATATTAAGGATAGCCTGCAGTCCGTTGACCCTGAGCATACTGCCGGTTACGAGGAGCGTTACCAGAAGCTGGCCGACCGACTGACTGCGCTGGATCATAAATTCACCGAGGAATTGGGCAAGCTGCCTAATAAGGAGATTGTGGTATCCCATCAGGCCTTCGCGTATCTGGCGCGTGACTATGGCCTGTCGCAGCATGCGATTATGGGTCTGTCGCCGGATGCCGAGCCGCGTGGGCAGGATCTGGTGAAGCTGGCGGCGCTGGTGAAGGAGGAGGGTATCCGTTATATTTTCTTCGAGGAGCTGGTGTCCGATAAGCTGGCGAAGACGCTGGCCAGTGAGACAGGCGTGTCCACGATGGTGCTGAATCCCGTAGAAGGGCTGACAGAGGCCCAGCAGAAGAACGGCGATAACTACTTCACGCTGATGGAGAAAAATTTGCAAAATCTCATTCTGGCCTTACAATAAAAAGGAAAGTATAAGTGAAAGGCGGTACTTCACATGCAACCGGTATCCCTGGACTGCCATCAGCATATGATCGAAATACAGGATTTGTCCTTCGCTTACGGCGAGCAGAAGGTCATCTCCAATCTGAATTACACGGTAAAAGAACGCGATTTCCTCGGCATCCTCGGCTCCAACGGTGCGGGCAAGACGACGCTGCTGAAGATGATTGTTGGCCTGCTGCCTGCCACCAGCGGTGAGATCCGGCTGTTCGGCCAGCCGGTGCGGAGGTTCAAGGACTGGGAGCGGATCGGCTACGTGCCGCAGAAGAATGCGTTCAACCCGTTGTTCCCGGCCACCGTGCGCGAGGTAGTCTTGTCAGGCCTATACAACAACAAGAACCTGATCCGGCGGGTATCGAAGGCCCAGCACCGGCAGTGTGAGGATGCGCTGGAAGTGATGCGGATTCAGGATATCGCCGAGAAAAGAGTCGGCCAGCTGTCCGGCGGCCAGCAGCAGCGGGTGTTCCTGGCCCGCGCCCTGATCAACCATCCCGATCTGCTGATTCTGGATGAGCCTACCGTCGGCATCGACGCCGAGACCCAGGCCGGCTTCTTCGAGCTCATCATGCATATGCACGCCCATCATCACATGACCTTCCTGATGGTCTCGCATGATATCGACATGATGAAGAACTACCTCGGCAGCGAGCCCGTTCAGAAGAACGGTAAAATCAACTTCTACTGCCGCCACTCGCACGAGGCGCAGAACTGCGAAGTCGAAAACCTGCAACACTCGTTGTCCTGATAGGCGGCATCGATTGCATTTTATACATCAGATTGCCCGCGTCGCTGCCTCATTCCCAGTTGTGTTGCAGTTTGTACATTAGATTTTTTCAAATTGGTCCTTTTCCAGCCCATCTGCCAATATCAATTGTACAAAATACAGCAGAATTCTGTTTGAGGGCCAAAATGAAGATTCTGTTGTACATTCTGCAATCGGGGGAAAAGGTGCTTTCCGGACGGATCCTGTGGGTTGTCAATTGATTGTCCATTGTGCAACATAGGACAATCTTTGAAGCTTTGATCTTAGTCTGTTGATCTTAATCTTGTGACGTAAGTAGATCCCGTCCCCTGTTAAGCGTATCCCGCAGGGAGGCAAAGCGATCCTTCCACCAACAGTCCCTAAGCACCGCTAATCTGTCCTCCTACGCCAATTGCACTTGGCAGGTGTCCAGAGGGTGCAACCCTTTGGGGCCCTCCCTTCGGGAAGGGAGGGTTTGGGAGGGATCGATAAAGGGCTTGATAAAGCTTTTGCAGTAAAAGGTTTATATTTGAAAGTAGGAGAGAACACCTTGGAAATCCTCTTTAGTGACTTTTTCCAGCGGGCGCTGGCCGGCGGGCTGATGATTGGCATTACGGCGCCGCTGATCGGCGTTTTTCTCGTGCTGCGGCGCCTGTCGATGATCGGCGATACGCTCGCGCATGTAACCATCGCCGGGGTAGCGCTGGGCTTCCTGACCGGCCTGTATCCGCTGGGAGCGGGACTGATCTTCGCCGTGGTCGCCTCATTTGCGATAGAGAAGCTGCGCAAGGCGTATAAGACCTATGCCGAGCTGTCCATTGCCATCATCATGTCGGGCGGTGTGGCGCTGGCCTCGCTGTTCTTCACCCTGGGTAAAGGGTATAATGCAGATGTAATGAGCTATCTGTTCGGGAGCATCTACACCCTGAATAATACCGATCTAATCGTTGTTGGTATTGTAACGATTGCTGTGGTAGTGGTCGTTAGCCTGTTCTTCAAGGAGTTCTTCCTGCTCAGCTTCGAGGAGGATGCGGCCAGTGTCAGCGGCCTTCCGGTCAAGCTGCTGAACATGCTGATCACTGTGCTGACGGCGCTGGTCATCAGTACGGCAATCAAGATTGTGGGTTCACTGCTGGTTTCCGCATTGCTGACGATTCCGGTAGCTGTCAGCCTGCTGCTGTCGCGCAGCTTCAAATCTTCGGTTATACTGTCAGTAATCATTGCTGAGATTGCTGTCGTCGCCGGGCTTGTGATTGCCGGGGTCTGGAACCTGGCACCGGGTGCGACGATAGTTCTGCTGCTGATCGCCCTCCTGACCTTAACGCTGATCGGCAAAAAGGGGCTGCCCACCTGAATCAGGGCCAGCCCAAGTCTACTACATAACCGGACCATCCCCGAGTATGGAAGGAGAGAAGCGCCCCGTGTCCAACCTGAATGCAGGAATCGCTTTTGCCGCCGGAGTGGCTTCGTTCATTTCACCGTGCTGTCTGCCGCTGTATCCTTCCTATCTGTCTTATATCACCGGATTATCGGTGCAGGAGCTGAAGAGCGGCAGCAACAGCAAAGAGGTCCGTCTCCGGACCCTCTCGCATACGCTGGCGTTCATTCTGGGCTTCTCGGCCGTCTTCTACACCTTAGGCTTCGGAGCCGGACTGTTCGGCGAATTCTTCAACGGCCAGCGTGACCTGATCCGCCAATTGTCGGCAATTCTGATTATTGTGATGGGCTTATTCCTGCTGGGACTGTTTCAGCCGCAGTTTCTGTTACGGGAACGCAAGCTGAATATGAAATGGAAGCCGGCGGGATATCTCGGCTCCTTCATTTTCGGCATCGGGTTCTCGGCAGGCTGGTCACCTTGCATCGGCCCGATTCTGACCGCCATTATTGCACTGTCCGCCAGTGATCCGGGAACGTGGTTCACGATGATTACGGCGTATAGTATCGGCTTTGCGCTGCCGTTCTTCGGACTGGCCTTTTTCCTCTCCGGTGCCAGGAAGATTCTGAAATACTCCAATCTGCTGATGAAGCTGGGCGGCGGATTAATGGTATTTATGGGCATCCTGCTGTTCACGGACCAGATGTTCCGCATTACGGTTTGGCTGCAGGGGATCACGCCGCAATGGCTGATTTTCTGAAGCTTAAGTGAAGTAATCGATCGCCGCCTCGGGAAAATGCTCAAAGATCCGCTCTGTGATGAACTCGCGCAGGGCGGTTTGCTGTTCATCCGGGTATACATATTTGTTCTGGCCCCATTTGCCCCATTTCTTCTTGCGCTTCTCCATATCCATCTCCAGCTTCGACTTCGGATAACGCTTCTCGATGACAGTTTTGGCCGTCTTGGTGAAGCGGTGCTGGATCATTTCAAAGGTCAGACCCTTGCCGATACCTGCCGGCAGTGCATCCGCAAGCTTCGCCAGCAGTTCGGCATAGCCGTCCTCCCAGCCGTCATGCCAGATGATCGGGGCAATGATGAAGCCCAGCGGATAGCCGGCCCGGGCGATCTGTCCGGCGGCCTCGATCCGTTCCTCGAAGCGTGCGGTGGCCGGCTCGAAATTCTTGATCACATAATCGGCGTTCACACTGAAGCGGATGCGGGTGTGCCCGTTATGCTTCAAATGGAGCAGAGGCTCTACATGCTGATACTTGGTCACGAAGCGCAGCCGCCCGAGCGGCTCCTCCGCCATGAATTCAATCAGCTCGGCCAGGGAGCCGGTGATGTGCTCCAGACCCAAGGGATCTGAGGTACAGGCGGCTTCAAAGGTGGTGATTTCCGGGGAACGCTCCGTGATATATTTTTTGGCGGCATCTATAATATCCCCTGTATTCACATAGACGCGGATGTACGGCTTGGCTCCGAGCGTGGTCTGCAGGTAGCAATAATGACAGTGGCCCATGCAGCCGGTCGCAATTGGAATCGCATAATCTGCTGAAGGCTTCGACTGGTCGAAAGTGAGCGTTTTGCGCAAGCCGACAACGAGGGTCCGTTTGGCAATCTTGTATTGCTCCAGCTCCGATTCTCCGGGCAGATTCGTGATCCGGTTATGCGAGGTGGTCATGCGGTAAGGGATGTTGCGGGATTTGACCCATTCCATGATCCGCTCGCCTTTGGGATAATTCAGGGCATCCGGCTCGAAATAAACCAGCTCCGGGATGAACAATCCGGTCGGCTTGCGCGGTCTGGCCGCAGGAGGGCGTTCAGGCGTTAGTAAGGACATCTTGTCACACTCCTTAGGGATGAGGATGTCCTTATTGTGCCGATTCTCAGGCGGATGGAATCCTGGTAATCATCGCTAAGCAGGGGAGCGGCTGGCCGGCAGGACTTGCCAAGGGGCGGCAGAAACATGTATCATGGTTAGAGCAAGGCACGGTCCCAACGTTACGTTCATTATAGAAAAGAGGTAAGCCAGAATGCCAACACCCAGCATGGAGGATTATTTGGAGCGCATATACAAGCTCATCGACGAGAAGGGGTATGCGCGGGTCTCGGATATTGCCGAGGGGCTGGAGGTCCATCCCTCATCTGTGACCAAGATGATCCAAAAACTGGATAAGGACGAATATCTCATCTATGAGAAATATCGTGGGCTTGTCCTAACAAGCAAAGGCAAAAAAGTGGGGAAACGTCTTGTCGACCGCCATCAGCTGCTGGAGGAATTCCTCGGAATTATCGGGGTACAGCAAGAGCATATTTATAAGGATGTTGAAGGCATAGAGCACCACTTGAGCTGGGATTCCATCACCCGGATCGAAACGCTGGTAGAGTATTTCCGCCGGGATGAAGCGCGTGTACAGACCTTATACGATATTCACCATGAGCTGGCCAGCGATTCGTAAATGTGGCTTTTTTTGTTTGATTAGCGCAACCTTTCCAGTTTATTTACGTCAAAACGGATATGTTCCTTTTTAGGCATGAGGAAGATTTCCGTTTACAAAAGAGCGGCCTTCTCCCTGAACAGAGGATGAGAGGGCCGTTTTGTATATAAATATCACTATATATAATCTGGGAGGAATTATGAATTACCGTAAATGGATTATGGCATTACTAGTAGTTATACTATGTCTTCCGGTGTGGACGCCGAAGGTCAAGGCAGCCTCCGTGCAGATTACCATTGAACTGGATGGAGAGAGCCTGCGCCCGGATGTGCCGCCTTACATAACGCGGACGAATGTTACGATGGTTCCGGCGGGAGTGATCAGCCAGGGGCTTGGCGCCGGCGTGAAATGGGATCAGGCCAGCAAGACCGCTACCATCAGCAAAGGAAATGATGTACTGAAGCTGACCAGCGGACGCACTAGCGCAATCGTGAACGGGGCTTCTGTACCCCTGGATACCTCCGTACAGATTACACAAGGCCGGGTGATGGTGCCGCTGCGCTTCGTGAGTGAGCAGCTTGGGCTGCAGGTGGTGTGGGATCAGGCCGCGAAGCATATCTCGTTGTATTCCAACATTGAGATTGGAGGGCCGTCAACGCCTTCGACACCTTCGGTTCCTACTCCGGCCCCGGTACCTACACCTTCAGTGCCGATTCCGACGGTGCCGTCTCCGACTGTACCGACCCTTCCCGGTGTCAAGAACAGCAAGGCTATGAAGGGTGCCTGGGTGTCCACTGTGTACAATCTGGACTGGCCCTCCACCTCTTCTGCGGGCAATGCCGACAAGCAGCGCAAAGAGTTTGACACACTGCTCGACAAGCTGAAGGCTGCCGGATTCAACAGTGTGTTCGTGCAGGTAAGGCCTTCGGCAGATGCGCTCTATGCGTCGCAGCTCGTTCCCTGGTCCAAGGTGCTGACCGGTACACAGGGGAAGGAGCCCGGCTATGATCCGCTGGCGTATATGGTCAGCAGCGCCCATAGCCGCGGGATGCAGCTGCATGCCTGGTTCAATCCGTTCCGGGCCACTACAGATGCTACAGATGCCACAATGAGTGGTCTTGCCGCGAACCATGTTGCCAAGCTGCATCCGGAATGGATCGTCAAGGCGGAGAACAAGCTTTTCATCAATCCGGGGATTCCGGAGGCACGCCAGCATATTATTGATACAGTGATGGAAGTGGTCAGAGGATATGATATCGACGGCGTACATCTGGATGACTATTTCTATCCGTCCAATGTTACTTTTGCCGATGATGCTGCCTTCAAGGCCTATAATGCCCAAGGGATACTATCCAAGGGAGATTGGCGTCGGGATAATATCAACCAGTTCATCCAGCAGCTCGGGCAGGAGATTCATGCCGCCAAGCCGTCCGTCTCCTATGGTGTGAGTCCGTTCGGGGTATGGCGGAACAAGAAGATGGACAGTACCGGCTCCGATACTACTGCAGGCGTCTCCGCATACGATGATATGTATGCCGATGTTCGGACATGGATTCAGAAGGGCTGGATCGACTATGTCGCTCCCCAGGTCTACTGGAGCTTGTCCTTCAATGCAGCGCGGTACGATAAGCTGGTGGACTGGTGGGTGAAGGAGGTTGCCGGAACCAGCGTCAAGCTGTATATCGGTCTGGCCTCCTACAAAGTCGGAGACACCAAGCAGACGGCGGAATGGCAGAGCGGAGAGCAGATTATCAACCAGCTCAAATATAATGAGAAATATAATGAGGTAGCGGGCTCCATCCTGTTCAGGGCCAATGATATCGTCGTCCGCAACCCTTATGGATTAGCCAGCTTGCTCAGCTTTTATTTCAATTCCTGAATGTCATGAATACTCCCCCGTACACATAGATAACAATAACGCTATGGAACGGGGGTTTGCTATGTATGGAGATTAACGCGGTATTTGAAGGCGGAGGGGTCAAAGGCATTGCCCTAGCCGGAGCGGTGGAGGCTACCGAGCGGGCCGGCAGGGTCTTCGGAAGGGTAGCAGGCACCTCCTCAGGCTCGATTATCGCCTCGCTGCTGGCAGCGGGCTACAGCGGGGAGGCCCTGAGCCGGATCATCCGTCAGACCCCGTTCACCGCCTTCCTGAAGCGCAGCGCACTGTTTAATACAGCTTACATCGGCCCGGCTCTGCGTGTGCTGCTCAAGAAAGGGCTGTATTCGGGCGAAGCGCTGGAAGCCTGGATCCGGGGCCTGTTGCGTGAAAGGGGCGTGGTGACGTTCCGCGATCTGCCTAAGGGCAAGCTAAGGGTCATCGCATCGGACATTTCCAGCGGGCGGATTGTGGTCCTGCCGGATGATCTGCCGTTATACGGGATAGAGCCGGACAGCTTTGAAGTGGCCAGGGCGGTGCGCATGAGCTGCAGCATCCCTTACTTCTTTGATCCGGTGATCCTGCGGGTGGCGGGAGAGGCGGCGCGCGGCAAGCCTTTTGCCGGCCAATGGGTCTATATGGTGGATGGCGGGGTGCTGAGCAATTTCCCGCTCTGGCTGTTCGATGAGCAGCCGGGGGGCTTCAAGTCGCCAGAACGCAGGACACCTACCGTCGGCTACCAGCTCATCGGCAAGACAGCGCCCCAGCCGCACACGATCACCGGCCCGTTCAGTATGCTGGAGGCGCTCATTGAGACCATGCTCTCCGCTCATGACGAACGGTATATCGAGACGGATAAGTTCGCCCGGACCGTGAAAATTCCAACCCTGGGCATCTCTACTACCCAGTTCCGCATTACCAAGGAACAGACCGATGCTTTGTATGAAGCGGGCCTGGCCGCCGGGGAAGACTTCTTCACCCATTGGCGTCCCGGGACGCCTGCAAATCTGTGGAAGCCGTCTGAGCCAACAGTCACTATTGACACCAAACGTTAGAACGGCCAACAAGCAGAAACGGCTTTGCAGTCCTTATTTAGGACGGTATCGTGCAACATACAAATTCATATATTTTCAAAAAGGCATCCCCAACGTGACTGACGCCACATGGAGATGCCTTTTGCTGTGTTCAGTGATATTTGGGAAGCTGCTCGTCGTTCTTGCCCTTGCTGCCTTCGATGACCTGGAAGGGATAGCTCTTACGCTTGCCGGGTGAGGCGCTGGTCTTGCGGATTCCGGCAACCTTGGCCATTGTCTTGGCGGAAGGCTTCACTTTGGTGCGCGGCCGTCCGGGACCGCCCCCCATTCTTCCGGGACCAACCTTGTAGGCGTAATAGATCAGCGCCACCAGAATCAGCGGGATGATCAGGAAGGAGAAGGCCATCAGGCCCCGTGCCATCACATCCACCACCAGCCCCCATAAAGCCAGCAGGGTCGTAATCCAAAAAATCAAAGCATGTCTGATCATGGGCCACTCATCCTTTCGCAGGATCCAATATGCCGCCTGACACACTTGCCTCCGAATATCCTCTGGCTTCGATTGCGGCATCCAGCTCCCGCATCCGGTTGAATGAAGCGATAGATACCTCTACCATATCGTCCTTGGGCTCCTTGGTGGTCAGTAGCTGCAGCCACAGTCCCGGGTACCCGAGATACTTCAGGCCGGGAATATCTCTGACGGCGTTAGTGCCCTTCAGAACCTCGAACGAGATTCCGATCACTACCGGCAGCAGAACGATCCGCTGCAGCACCCGTTCCATCAGGTTATCCCAAGGAACGACAGAGTAGATAATGACTCCGAGGATAATGGTCAGCATCATGAAGCTGCTTCCGCAGCGGTAATGCAGACGGCTGTACTTCTGAACATTCTCTACGGTCAGCTCTTCACCGGCTTCAAATGCGCTGATAACCTTATGCTCTGCCCCGTGATACTGGAAGAGGCGCTTGATCACCGGGGTCTGTGATATCCCCCAGAGATAGATCAGCAGGAGAATCAGCTTGATGCCGCCTTCCACCAGGTTGTGCAGAATGTAGTTGTCAAATACGTTCTTGAATAAAAAATCTTCAACGAATACCGGAACCAGCGTAAAAATCAGCTTGCCGAACAGGAAGGAGATAATCCCCATGACGGCTACGCCGAAAATCATGCCAAGACTCCAGCCCTCGTCCTTCTTCTTATCCTTGCCCTCTGCCTGCTGCTTCGCCAGCTCTTCCGGCTCCGTCTCGTCCTCAGCGTAGGATTCAGCCGAGTAATTCAGGTGCTTCGAGCCTTTGGCGCTGGAATCTATAATACTGACAATGCCGCGAAGCAGCGGAATCTTGCGCAGCTTAACGACCCAGCGCTTATCGCTCTTCGGCACCTCCAAAAATGTGATTTCCTGATTCTTCCGTCTTACGGCTGTTACATTAATATGCTTGCCGCCGAACATGACGCCTTCAATGACGGCTTGGCCGCCGTAGCTGGGAGTTTCCTGGGACAACCAATTCACCTTCCCGTAATTTGATATGATTTATATAATACATTGTAACTAATTTTAAACTACATTACTAGTTGGATTGCCTTTTGTTGTACATACTAGCTATTGAGAGAGGAACCGGATTAACCCATCTGGAAAGTGAGGCAGTGCTATGCCATCTAGAACCAAGCAAATGTCCGTCCATACGAATCCGTTTTATTTTTCTGTCGAGCTGGGCTTTTTCGCCGGTCTGATCTGGGGCGGGGCCCGTTGGCTGATGTACGTCCTGCATTTCACCAAGGTGATTCCGGGCTTCCTGGCGGAGCCCTTCTTCAAGCATGATTTCCTGATGACACCAGCCGGGCATCTGCTCGGTTACTTATTCTTCATTGCGTTCTCCGTATTGGCCGCGCTGCTCTATGTGTTCATTCTCCGCAAGCTGCGCGGACCCTGGCCCGGAATGATCTACGGCGTGCTCTGGTGGTCTGCCCTGTTCCTGGCCGGGTCCCGCCTGTTCCTGCAGCAGCCCCCGTTCAAGCTGCCCTGGGACTCGGTGATCAGTGAATTCTGCCTGTTCCTTCTGTGGGGGGTATTCATCGGATATACCGCAGCTATCGAGTATACGGATGAGCGGAAGCGGGAACAGCAGACCAAGCTGGCCTGAGCCTTCGGAAAAAACTTCTCAGGCGGTATGCCGCTATGTTAAAATACAATGTGGCTATTTCGAGAGGAGAATGAAAATGGGCAACAAGCGCGTCTCCAGGCTGCGCAAGGTTCTGCAGGACCTGGGACTGGATGCGATGTTAATTACCAGCGGTTATAACCGCCGTTATCTGAGTGGCTTCACCGGCTCCTCCGGGGTTGTGCTGGTTACCGGTGATGACAGCTATCTGCTGACTGACTTCAGGTATATGACACAGGCCTCGGAACAGGTTCATGGCCTGAAGGTCGTGCAGCATGACACGAAATTCATCGATACTGTACGCGGTCTGCTGCCGCAGGGCGGACAAGTCCGGGTCGGCTTCGAGCAGGATGATGTAAGCTTCAGCGCTTACACCGCCTATGCGGAGGCGCTTCAGCCTGCGGCTCTGGTGCCATTGTCCAAGACGGTGGAGAATCTGCGCATGTTCAAGGATGAGGAAGAGCTGGCGGTGATGCAACGGGCAGCCGATCTGGCTGACGCCACGTTCAGTCATATCCTGAAGGTGATCAAGCCGGGCATGACTGAACGTGATGTTGATCTGGAGATGGAATTCTACATGCGGACACACGGGGCAACCTCATCATCGTTCGATACGATTGTAGCCTCCGGCGAACGCTCAGCTATGCCGCATGGGGTGGCGAGCAGCAAGGTGATCGGGAACAACGAATTCGTTACGTTTGATTTCGGCGCACTGCTGGACGGCTACTGCTCCGATCTGACCCGTACGATTGCGATTGGAGCACCAGATCCCAAGCTGAAGGAGATCTACGATGTGGTGCTGGAAGCGCAGCTGCACGCTCTGTCCCATATTAAACCCGGCATGACCGGACGCGAATGTGATGCGCTGGCCCGCGATATCATCACCCGCTACGGCTACGGGGAGTACTTCGGCCACAGCACCGGCCACGGGCTGGGCATGGAGGTTCATGAATGGCCGCGCCTGTCCAAGCTGGCGGATGAAGTGCTGCAGCCGGGCATGGTCGTTACCGTAGAGCCGGGGATTTATCTCTCAGGCCTTGGCGGGGTCCGGATTGAAGATGATATTGTCATTACCGAAAGCGGCATCCGGCTGCTGACACATTCATCGAAGGATTATACGGTACTGTAAGATTATTTTATCAAGTTCATTTATCGATTCCAGGAGGGATTATTGTGATTTCAGTTAATGATTTCAAGACAGGCTTGACCGTAGAAGTAGATGGGGATATCTTCACCGTCCTCGATTTCCAGCACGTGAAGCCGGGTAAGGGCGCTGCGTTTGTCCGCTCCAAGCTGAAGAACCTGCGTAACGGCAATACCGTTGAGCGCACCTTCCGCGCCGGTGAAACCATCGGCCGTGCGATCATCGAGAACCGTGGCGTACAGTACCTCTATGCCAGCGGCTCGGACCATGTGTTCATGGATAACGAAACGTATGACCAGTTCGAATTGTCGGCCAAGCAGCTCGAATGGGAGCTTAACTTCCTTAGAGAGAACATGACCGTGAACATTGTCAGCTACCAGGGCGAAATTCTCGGGATCAATCTGCCTACCAGCGTTGAGCTGAAGGTGACTGAGACCGAGCCTGGCGTGAAAGGCAACACTGCGCAAGGTGCAACCAAGTCTGCAACCCTGGAGACCGGCCACACAGTACAGGTTCCGCTGTTCATTAATGAAGGCGACATGCTCCTGATCGACACCCGCGAAGGAAAGTACATTTCCCGCGCTTAAGTGCCTTTTGGGTGCCAAATGTAACTTCAGGGCCTCCCCGCTTGATGCGGCGGGGGTCTTTTTGTTGCGGAGGGCTGGGCGGAGAGGCGGGGGGAAGAAGGGAACAAGGGAAGAAGGGGACTAGGGAACAAGGGGAAAGGGAGACAAGGGGGATAATGGACAAATCCCTCTGATTTAGCGGGAAGTTGGCTGGACGGTGGGCTCAAAGGGATAAATCCCTCAGATAATGCTGAAAGTGGACAGAAAGCATGAATCAAAGGGATAAATCCCTCAGATTAGCAAGAAGCGGGCGGTAGTTTAAACATCAAGTGGATAAATCCCTCAGACGGCCGTCTCAGGTGGGCGGAATGTGGAATGAATGAGAGTAATGAGGTGCACTAGTGCACCTGAAGTTAGCCTGAGCAGGCCGTGACACGTTCGGATTTAAGCCCGTTTTGATAAAATTGGGCGGTTTATTTTGTGAAACCATTAACGCATGGGATGATTTTCGTATTATACTGTGTTAAAGCGTTAATCAAAATTTGAGCTACTACTTAGAGCGAAATAGGGAGTGAATGGAACTTTGTCACTTTATGTCATGAAATTCGGGGGCAGCTCCGTTGGCGACATTGAACGCATGAAGCGTGTCGCGGGGCGTATCGCGGCCAAGCAGGATGAGGGGCACCGCTGTGTGGTGGTGGTGTCAGCGATGGGCGATACTACAGATGACCTGATTGATCAGGCGAATGAGCTGAACGCACAGCCTCCGGCACGCGAGATGGATATGCTGATGACTACGGGAGAACAGATCTCGGTAGCCCTGCTGTCCATCGCATTGAACGGTATTGGCCGTAATGCCGTATCCTATACCGGCTGGCAGGCCGGGTTCCGTACGGATGAGACCCACGGCCGCGCTCGGATCAGCGAGATTGTGCCGCGCCGTGTCCTGGAGTCGCTGGAGCGCGAACAGATTGTGATTGTTGCCGGATTCCAGGGGATGACACTGGACGGCGAGATTACCACGCTGGGACGCGGAGGCTCGGATACAACGGCGGTTGCGCTGGCTGCGGCCATCAAGGCGGATGTCTGCGAGATCTACACCGATGTAGACGGAATCTACTCTACGGATCCGCGGATTGTGAAGACCGCCCGCAAGCTGAAGGACATCTCGTATGACGAGATGCTGGAGCTGGCGAACCTCGGGGCAGCGGTGCTGCATCCGCGTGCGGTGGAATATGCGAAGCGATATCAAGTGAAGCTGGTCGTCAGATCAAGCTTTAATCATAATGAAGGTACTGTTGTGAAGGAGGAAGCAAGCATGGAGCAGGGTGTAGTAGTTAGCGGAATTGCCTATGATAAGAATGTGGCCCGGATTAGTATACTGGGTGTTCCCGATGTGCCGGGGGTTCTCGCCCAGGTCTTCGGCAAGCTGGCGCAAGAAGGCGTGGATGTCGATATTATCGTTCAGAGCGGCGTGCAGAATGAGACGGCGGACTTCTCGTTCACAGTCGGGCTCGGGGACCGGCAGAAGGCTACACAGGTGATTGAAGGACTGCGCAGCGAGCTGCCGTACCGCGAAGTGACCTCCGAGGATAACCTGGTCAAGGTGTCGATTGTCGGCGCAGGTATGGTCAGCCATCCGGGGGTAGCAGCGCAGATGTTCGAGGTCATCTCGAATCAGGGCGTAAGCATCAAGATGGTCAGCACCTCCGAGATCAAGGTGTCCTGTGTCATTGAAGCCGGCAATCTCCAGCAGATTATTCAGGCGCTGCACACGGCGTACAACCTGGATACGGAAGAGCAGGCCTTCGTGGGGGGTCCTCAGGACCGCCGTTAAGCCATAGATTATAGATTTCCCCATTTAAAATAACAAAACAGGGACGTCTCATCAGCAACTTGCTGAGGGACGTCCCTGTTTCATGTCTGGCGGCTCCCCGCATCAGCTGTCATCCGGTCAGCTCAGACGCCGGAACCGGCCCATAATCTCAACGGTCTCCAGCACGTTCACGAATGACTTCGGATCGGTCTCCAGAATGGTCTTGCGCAGATCGGCCAGCTCGTAGCGGGTGGTGACCGTCATCAGCATTGTGTTGCCTTCATGGCTGTACCCGCCTTCCGCATTGACAACGGTGACCCCATGGGGCAGACAGGTCAGCCGGGCCAGCATCTTCTCCCGCTCCTTCGTGACGATGAAGCAGGTCAGCTTCACGTGGCGGATGTGGATCATGTCCACGACCCGGCTTTTGACGAAGATACAGAGCATGGCGTAGAGGGCGGAATCCCAGCTTTTGAAGAAGCCCAGACTTAAAATGACAATCCCGTCAAGGACGAACAGCACGGTTCCTATCGGAATATCCCGCTTCCGCGTAATGATGGAGCCAAGAATATCGAATCCGCCCGAGGAGCCGCCCGCCCGCAGCGAGAAGCCCACTCCGCCCGCAATGATGACCCCGCCGAAGATGCTCGCCAGAATCGGGTCCTTGGTCAGCTTCACCACAGGAATGACGGTCAGGAACCAGGTGGTGGAGAGGACGGATAACATGCTGTAGCAGATATATTTTTTGCCTACCGCGATGAAGCCCCAGATCAGGATAGGCAGATTAATAGCAAAATAATACAGAGAAATATATTTGGGATGTGTTAAGTAGCCGATGATGGAAGCCGTTCCCGCCACACCGCCGCTAAGCAGCTGATGCGGAATCAGGAACAGGCGCAGCCCTGCCGCTACGAGAAAAGCCGAAAAGATAATAATAGCAACCTCCTTCATCTGTCTGGCTACCGATCCTGACACAAGCGGTACTACGAAATTCCGAACCTGCATGACTGTGATCCCCTCTTTGTCCGATGTCTTTAGAAGTCTTCTCTCCGGTTGCCTTCTGGGAGGTATAGTTTCTCCCGCAATCCGCTCTTCTATTTCCCGATATTTCTTCATTTTCAAGCGTAAAAATAATTTTATCATACCGATGATATTTTTTTATAGAGTGACGCACTATGATATCTTTCACATCCTCTGAAATCTCCGCACATCTCTTTGGTATCTCCTTGTCTAAAGTAGTCTTCTGCCGCATATCCATGGATTACAGCTTGTTTCATTGACGAGGCGTTCCATTGGTTTCTATTCCATAGCATGGATAAGGGAGTTGAGAGGTTTGGACAAGTATGTGAGCTGGATGGCCGTGCTAAGGTTCTTCTCCGGCAGTGTGGAGATTGCGGCGGCACTGATTATGCTGAGGCTGAATCAGGTGGATAAGGCACTCGCCGTGAATTCAGGACTGGCGCTGGTCGGGCCGACGATCCTCATCCTGACCACGGCTGTAGGCCTGACAGGGATGGCAGAGCAGCTGTCCTGGGGCAAGCTGGGCTGGATCGGCTGCGGTGTGGCGTTTCTCTTAATCGGGATTCTGAAGAAATGATAGATGATAGGCATAATGTGCAGGTACAAGCATAAGTATGGAATAAAGCAATGCAGTTGAGGACAGCTTGGGGGTACTTGTATGGCGAAGGATTGGCTTCAGTTGTTTCCCGAAAGAATCAGGGTGCTGCTCGGCGGCCTCCCCGCTGCGCTCCTGGACAAGTTGGAGGAGGTCCGTGTCCGTGAAGGGCGTCCGCTGGAGATTAACTATTCCGGAAAATATCATTTTGTCGGGGCCGGCGGCAGCCTGACCCAGTTTCCCGGTGAAGCCTACAAGCCGGACCGGGAGGATGCGCACAGGCTGCTGGATCTCATCAGCAACCACTCGCTATATACGATGGAGGAGGAGCTGCGCAAGGGCTTCATCACGATCCCCGGCGGCCACCGGATAGGCCTCTGCGGCCGCACGGTATTAAGCGGAGGCGGCGTGGAGCATCTGCGCGATATTACCGGCTTCAATGTGCGGATTGCCCGTGAGGTCCAAGGTGTCGCCGATCGTGTGCTGCCATATCTGCTGGACCGCGGGCGGCAGCGGATTATGCATACGCTGGTCCTGTCGCCGCCGCAGCATGGCAAGACAACACTGTTGCGTGACCTGGCCCGGCAGATCTCGGCCGGGGCCCGCACCCGAGAGGGCGTCCGGCCGGGGCTGAAGGTCGGCATCGTCGATGAACGCTCCGAGATTGCCGGCAGCCGCCGGGGCATCCCCGCCTTCGATGTGGGGCCGCGGACCGATGTACTGGACGGCTGCCCCAAGGCGGAAGGCATGATGATGATGATCCGCTCGCTCTCCCCTGAGGTGCTGGTGGCTGACGAGATCGGTCGCACCGAGGATGCGGAAGCGGTGACTGAGGCGCTTCATGCGGGTATCTCGGTCATCGCCTCCGCGCACGGCAAGGAGGTGTCCGAGCTGGCCCGGAGGCCGGGGCTGGGCGGCCTGCTGGAGCAGCAGATGTTCGAGCGGTATGTCATTCTGCACCGCGCGGAGAGCGGCATGTCCTTCCGCATTCTGGATGCGCAGAAGCGGGCGATGCTGCTGGTCTCGCCGGACATGCAGGCGGGAGCAGGCGGTGGCGGACATGCTTAAGCTGCTGGGAGCGGTACTCATTATCCTGGCCGGCACGCTGGCCGGCTTCAAGCGCGCAGCCCAGTATGCTGACCGCCCGAGACATCTGAGGGCCCTTATTGCTGCACTGCAGCGGCTGGAGACCGAAATTCTGTACGGCTATACCCCGCTGCCGGAGGCGCTGCACCGCATCGGAGCACAGACGAAGGAGCCGCTGAGAGCCTTCTTCCTCACGGCGGCGGAGGAGATGAGCCCGCCGCATAACCGCAGTGCTGAAGAGGCGGTGCGGCGTGCCATGGAGACGCATTTCAGCAGCGCCTCGCTGAAAGGCACGGAGCAGGAGATCATGCGGCAGCTCAGCTGCACGCTTGGGACGAGTGACCGGCCGAATCAGAGCACGCATATTGCACTGGCGTTGCAGCAATTGAAGCAGGAGGAGACAGCGGCCAGAGAAGATCAGGGCAAATATGAGAAGGTGAGCAAAAGCCTGGGTCTGCTGCTTGGAGCATTGATCGTCATTTTGATCTTTTAGCGAGGTGCCAGGAATGAATATTGAAGTCAACGCGATCTTTCAGATTGCCGGCATCGGCATCATTATCGCCATGATCCACACGGTGCTTAAGCAGATGGGCAAAGAGGATATCGCCCACTGGGTAACGATAGTCGGCTTTATCATCGTGCTGTTCATGGTCATCCGGATGCTGGACGGACTGCTTCAGGAAATTAAAACGATCTTTCTTTTTCAATAGGCTGACGTTATGGAGATCATTCAAATTGTAGGCATCGGCATCTTGGCAACCGTCCTCATCCTCGTGCTGAAGGAACAAAAGCCGGTGTTCGCCTTCCTGCTGACTACGGCGGCCGGCATCCTGATCTTCCTGTTCCTGATCGGCAAGATCGGTATGATTCTCGGCACGCTGGAGCGGGTTGCGGAATCCTCCGGGATGGAAATGATCCATATCAAGACCGTGTTCAAGATTATCGGCATCTCCTACATTGCGGAGTTCGGAGCGCAGATTGTGCGGGATGCCGGACAGGAATCGATAGCGTCCAAAATTGAACTGGCCGGCAAGGTGCTGATTATGGTGCTGGCCGTGCCGATTATCAGCATTATTATCGAGACGGTGATGAAGCTGCTGCCCGCCTGAGGCGGCGGTAACGGCCGGACAAGTCTGGTGAGAACAGGGGGAGGAAGATGCAGAAGCGCAGTGTGTTTCGTCCGCCGGAAGGCTGCAGGCTGGTGCTGCCTCTTCTGCTGCTCCTCCTCCTGCTGCTGCAGGCTGCGGGTACGGTACACGCAAGTCCGGCTGCGGGAGATCAGGGCATAGCCGGGGCGGGAGGCTCGCCGTCTCCGGTGGACCAGTGGGTGAAAGGGCAGGTCCAGAACCTGCCGAAGGACCAGGTGGAGTCGTATTGGGATCAGCTGATGAAGGATTATGGGGGATTCTTCCCGGACGGCAAGACACCGTCACTGATGGATATGCTGCTGCCGGGAGAGCAGGGACTTAGCTTCAAGAGCGTGCTGCGCGGACTGACGAACTTTATGTGGCATGAGGTGCTCTATAACGGCAAGCTGCTCGTAACGATTGTGATGATCAGCGTGCTGAGTATGATTCTGGAGACGCTGCAGACCGCTTTTGAACGGAAATCGGTCAGTAAGATCGCCTATATGCTCTGCTACATGGTGGTGCTGGTCATCGCCGTCAACAGCTTCAACATCGCCATCGGCTATGCCAAGGATGCCATCGACCGGATGATCGATTTCATGATGGCTATGATTCCGCTCTTGTTCGCGCTGCTGGCTTCGATGGGCAATATCGTCACGGTGTCGGTCACCCATCCGCTGATTGTGTTCATGATCCATACTGTAGGCACGCTGATTCATACCCTGGTCTTCCCGCTGCTGTTCTTCTCGGCGGTGCTGCATCTGGTGAGCGCCATGTCGGAGAAATACAAGCTGACCCAACTCGCCAATCTGCTGCGCAATGTCGGAGCCGGGCTACTGGGCGTGCTGCTGACTGTTTTTCTCGGTGTGATCTCGGTGAGGGGCATTACAAGCTCGGTGACGGACGGCGTGACGATACGGGCTGCCAAATATATTACAGGGAATTTCGTCCCGGTGATCGGCAAAATGTTCGCGGATGCCACGGACACGGTCATCTCGGCTTCGCTGCTGGTGAAGAACGCCATCGGGCTCTCGGGAGTCATCATCATTCTCTTCCTGTGCGCATTCCCGGCGATCAAAATTCTGATTCTCGCCCTGATCTACAATGTGGCCGCAGCCGTCATGCAGCCGCTGGGCGAGACGCCGATTGTCACCTGCCTGCAGACGATCGGCAAAAGCATGATCTACGTCTTCGCCGCTCTGGCGGCTGTGTCACTGATGTTCTTCCTGGCGGTGACGATTATGCTGACGGCAGGCAATGTTACGGTGATGATGCGCTGAAGCGGCCTCCAGCCGGAGCCCCGGCGCTATGCAAATTCGGGGGAGGTGCATCCTGCATGACCTGGCTTGGCGGTTGGCTGCATGAGCTGATTCTGGTAGTACTGATGGCGGCGTTCGTGGAGATGCTGCTGCCCAGCAAATCAATGGAACGCTACGCCAGATTAGTCCTCAGCCTGCTGATTCTGCTGGCGATGCTCAGTCCGCTGATCTCGCTGCTGAAGGGCGATGCCAGCAAGGAGCTGAGCGCGGCAGTGCGGCAGCAGGAGAACAGCGGCTGGCCCGGAGGCGGCAAGGGGAAGGGCGGGGAGTCGCTGGACCAGATTCTGGCGGACGGGCGAAGGCTGGCTGCCGGAGCCCGCGACCAGAGCCTGAAGCTCGCCGCCGAGGAGATTGCCGGGCAGATGCGTGACCAGATCGCCGGCAGCACCGGAGCCAAGGGAGTGAAGGTAACGGTCGCTCTGGGAATGGGCAAGAATCCGGAGGCTCCGCTGGGTCAGGAGGTGCCGGGCATCATCTCGGTCACCGTCGTCCTTCCCCCGCCGCAGGGCAGTGCAGGAAGCAGTACAGCAGGCGCTGCGGGCGGGTCTGGAACGGAAGGCAGTCCGATTCACATCGAACCGGTGAAGCCTGTTCAGATCAGCCTGGAGGACAGCAGCGGGGACGGCTCCGCCGGGCAGGCCTCACCAATGCCTGAGGATTCCGTAGCGGCTGGGGCAGGCAGCGGAGGCAATGATACCCGGCAGGCCTCAGAAGCCGATGCTGAAGCGGGCAACATTATCAGACTGCTTGAGGAGAACTGGAATCTGGACCCTGGACAGATCAAGGTGCAGAGCACCGGGGCAGATACCGTGAAATCATAAGATGAAGGAGGGACATCAATGGGTAAATGGCTGAACAAGCTGGAGCAGTGGGCCGGAGGCGGCAGCCCGAAGCGCAGCCACACCTTCCGCTGGCTGATTATCATAGGCCTGCTGGGAGTAGCGATTATGCTGTTCAACTCCTTCGTGAATGTGAAGAAGCTGGACAACGAGAATACGGGACGGGAACCGCCGGCAGGCGGAAGCGCGCAGACGGCTCTGCAGCAGGAGACAGTGAACGCGAACTCTTTTGCAAGTATTGAACAGGCGATGGAGAACCGGACGAAGGAGATTCTGGAGAAGATCGTCGGAGTCGGCACTGTGGATATTATGGTCACCGTGGATTCCACTGAAGAGATTGTCGTTCAGCGCAATATGAATGACTCCCAGCAGCAGAGCGAGGAGACCGATGCCAGCGGAGGAAAGCGCCACACCACGCAATACACCCGGGACGGCGAGATTGTCACCTACAGCCAGTCGGGCGATGAGACCCCGATTATTACGAAGCGGATCAAGCCGCAGGTGCGCGGCGTACTGATCGTGGCCAAGGGAGCCGAGAACAAAGTGGTGCGCAGCCTGATTGAGCAGGCGGTGGAGAAAGGGCTCAATGTGCCGGGGTACCGGATTTCGGTGGTCCCGCGCAAACAGGAATAGTCATGAGGCAGGCAAGTCCGGCATATGCTTATAATGCGAGGCTTGTACGAAGCACATGACAAAAGGGCTGGCAACAAAATTATAGGAGGAATAACTATGAAGGGCAAAAGACAAACGATTTGGCTGGTATCGATGCTCAGTTTGATGGTCGTGCTCTCTGCGTATTATCTGTTCACAGAGGATACCGGGACTTCCATTCCCAAAGAAACGGCAGGCAGCATCCAGGTAGATACCGTGAAGGACGGAACAGGCGGCGGCACATCCACTACACTGGACAGCGGCCTGGTGATCAAGGAGGTCAGCACAGACAAAGGGATCGCAGTGGGAACCGTAGATGACAGCAGCAAGAAAGCTAAGGATGAAGCGGCAACAGCAGCTGTGACCGATGACAGCAGCGGAGCGGGCAAGGAGCAGACGGCAGCTGCAGACAAAGCGGCCGCTGCGGCGGACGATAAGGCCAAAGACGTTAAGGATACCAAGGATACTAAGGATACAAAAGACGTCAAAGATACTAAGGACACCAAGGATTCCGCGGACACCAAGGACGCCAAGCAGAGCAAGGAAACCTCAGCTTCGGCGGGCAAGACCCCGGAGAAGGATGATGCAGCAATTCTGGATGAAGTCGCTTCGCAGAGCGTCTCGGCCAGCAGTCTGTTCACCAATTATCTGTACGAACGCGAGCAGAAGAATCTGAAGGACCACAATGATCTGCTGGCGCTGATCAACGATATGGATAAGACGCCGGCCGAGAGTGCCGCCGCCCAGGAGCAGCTCAACAAGCTGGAAGAGAAGGAATCGAAGATTACCGGAATTGAAGAGAAGCTTCAGCAGCAGTACGGGGAAGCTATTGTGAAAGAGGAAGCGGGAGATGCTTACACTGTTGTTGTGCTCAGCGACAAGCTGGATGTGAAGCAGGCGGTGGGTATCGTGGATTTTGTAATGAAGGAACTCAGTATTACTCAGGACAAAATCAAGGTACAATACGTATCAGAGCAGTAAGCACCCTGCATAAAAGCATGCAAAACCGCATAAAATGCCGAAAGAGCCCGGGCTTGTCCCGGGCTCTTTCCATTTCTAGCGTTTGTGATATAATACATAAAGTTATCGATGTGTATAAGTAGAAGATTACGCATGCAGCGGTTACACGGACAGCGGTTCCCGCGGTCCGGCCGGACCGGATTACAGATAAGCCGGACGAATGGAAGCGAAGCCCCTGTCCAAGCTGTGTTCATAATGGCTTCGAGAGAATGCTGAAGGAGTGAACTATTCAATGTTCAAATTAAGCGAGATTAAGGAATTGATTAAATTGCTGGACCAGACCTCCTCCGTTCACGAGCTGGAGATTGAAAGCGAAGGCATGAAGCTGGCTATCCGCAAACCGGATCGCCCTGAAGCTGATGCAGCGGCAATTCAGGCGACTCCTTATGCCTATCCCTTTACGCCTGCCCCGCAGCCGCTTAGCCCGCAGGTAGCAGCCCCTCCGGTTGTCAGTGAAGCTCCTGCCGCCCCGCAGCAGCAAGCCCCGTCCGCAGATGGCACGTTACATAAAATCGTCTCGCCGATGGTGGGAACCTTCTATAGTGCCGCTTCGCCGGATTCCCCGCCGTTCGTCAAGGCCGGTGACCGGGTGAACGAGAAATCCACCGTCTGCATCATCGAGGCGATGAAGCTGATGAATGAGCTGGAAGCCGAAGTGAAGGGCGAGATCGTCTCTGTCCTGGCCGAGAACGGCCAACTGGTGGAATACGGCCAGCCGCTGTTCCTGGTAAGAGCGGATTAACGACACGAGAATCATGAGGAGCTTGCAAGCTTCCTAAACTACGGGAGGAAACGCATGAACATTCAAAAAGTGTTGATTGCCAACCGCGGTGAGATTGCGGTCCGCATTATCAGGGCCTGCCGCGAGCTGGGTATTTCCACAGTGGCCGTCTATTCGGAGCCGGACCGGGATTCCCTGCATGTCCGCCTGGCGGATGAGGCCTACTGCATCGGACCGATGCCATCCAAGGACAGCTATTTGAACTTTACCAATATTATGAGTGTGGCTACACTGACTGACTGCGATGCCATTCATCCCGGCTATGGATTCCTGGCCGAGAATGCCGATTTCGCGGAGATTTGTGCGTCCTGCAATATCACCTTCATCGGCCCGTCCCCGGATGCGATCACCCGGATGGGCGATAAGGCTGTAGCTAAGGAAACGATGAAGATGGCCGGCGTACCGATTATTCCGGGCTCGGACGGATTGGTAGGAGACATCGAGGAAGCGGTCATGCTGGGCCGGGATATCGGGTATCCGATCATCGTCAAGGCTACCGCAGGCGGCGGAGGCAAGGGCATCCGCATTGCCGAAGACGAGGAGTCGCTGGTGAAGCAGATTACCGCAGCCCAGCAGGAGGCGCAGAAGGCCTTCGGCAACGCCGGGGTCTACCTGGAGAAATTCCTGACCGGCATGAAGCATGTGGAGATTCAGATTATTGCCGATAATCACGGCAATGTGGTTCATCTGGGCGAACGCGACTGCTCGGTGCAGCGCCGCCGCCAGAAGCTGGTGGAGGAAGCGCCTTGTGCTGTCCTGACCCCTGAGATCCGCGAGGCAATGGGACAGGCGGCAGTGCGGGCGGCATTGGCTGTCAATTACTCAGGCGCCGGCACACTCGAATTCCTGCTCGGTCCAGACGGCAAATTCTACTTCATGGAGATGAATACCCGTATCCAGGTTGAGCATCCTGTGACAGAGATGGTCACCGGGGTAGATCTGATCAAGGAAATGATCTCGGTGGCGGAAGGCAACCCGCTGTCTTTCACCCAGGATGATATTGTCATCAACGGCTGGTCCATAGAATGCCGCATTAACGCGGAGGACCCTGAGCGCAACTTCATGCCTTCACCCGGCAAAATCGGCTTCTATCTGCCTCCGGGCGGCCTTGGCGTGCGCGTGGACAGCGGAGCATATCCGGGCTATACGATCTCCCCTTTCTATGACTCGATGATTGCCAAGCTGATTGTCTGGGCACCGACCCGCGAGGAAGCGGTCGCGAAGATGAAGCGGGCCCTGGCCGAATTTGCTGTGGAGGGCATACATACCACGATTCCTTTCCATCAGAAATTGCTGGAGCATCCGGTCTTCCTGGACGGGAATTTTGATATCAAGTTCCTCGAGGAATATGAAATTTAGGACGGCTTCCCATCGTTTGTCATAAAGTTCGCCAAATGATATAGTATGTTTAATAAGAGACGTGCTGTCCGCTTGAAGCGCCCAATTATCTTTTTGCTGGAAAGGTGTGAAGTCCGAAATGAGTACATTGCCGACAGAATATGAACGTACCGAAATTGGTGAGATCCAGATCGCTCCTGAGGTGATCGAGGTGATCGCCGGCTTGGCGACCGTGGAGGTCAAAGGAGTAGCCGGAATGAGCGGCGGTTTCGCCGGCGGAATCGTGGAGCTGCTGGGACGCAAGAATTTGTCCAAGGGAGTTAAGGTTGAGGTGGGCCAGCGCGAGGCGGCAGTCGATGTGTCCGTGATTATTGAATACGGCAACCGTCTCCCTGAAGTGGCCGGCGAGATTCAGCGTAATGTTAAGCGTTCCATTGAGACGATGACGGGTCTGACGGTCGTGGAAGTGAACGTGCACATTCATGATGTGCAGTTCAAGAGCAATACCAGTGTTGACAAGAGCGAAGATATTGAAGCGGTTACCCGCGTGAAGTAAAGCGTTCGCCCCCCATAAACCCCCGACAGTACGTCGAGGGTTTACCTTAATTTAAGGAGGTTGTGAGACTCGTGGCCAAAATTCTGGACAGGCTTCTGCTGTTCCTCTACAGCTTAAGTATTGGAATACTATCTGTTATAGCCATCCTCCTCTTGAGCGGTGTAATCCCGGATGAGTATGAGCTTCAGGACGGACCGGCGGTC
Source organism: Paenibacillus piscarius (assembly GCF_022234545.1). GTDB lineage: Bacteria > Bacillota > Bacilli > Paenibacillales > Paenibacillaceae > Paenibacillus_AQ > Paenibacillus_AQ piscarius. The sequence goes on along the minus strand of NZ_JAIEUI010000002.1, from coordinate 169,970 downwards.
TATATCGCTTCGATCACAGTAGCGGTAATTCTGTTCCTGCTCAGCATCCGCTTCTTCTACATCTCCCTGCGCCGCGACCGCGCATCTCTGCCTTCAGTGGACCAGCGTACGGAGTACGGGGATATTCAGATCTCGATGGAGACTATTGAGAACCTGAGCCTCAAGGCGGCAGGCAGGGTGAAGGGCATCCGTGACCTGAAATCGCGCATCCGCGTCTCTCAGGCGGGGCTTGAGATTATGATCCGTGCCGTTGTGGACGGGGAGCATTCCCTGCCTCTGCTGACTACGGAGGTTCAGCGGGGTGTGCATGATTTCGTGCAGGAGACAACCGGGATTCCGGTTGCTGATGTGTCTGTGTATATAGCGAACCTTACACAGTCGCCTAGCTTCAAAAGTCGAGTGGAATAGAGGTGAGTTTCCCTTATGTCCTGGAGAGCAATATGGGAAAGTCACGGGGGTAGAATTACCGGAGTGGCCTTCGGTGTCTTTCTCGGATTGATTTATCTGATTAGCGGGTTTTGGGATATGCTGTTCTTTGCACTGGTAGTGTTCATCGGATATACGCTTGGCAAACGCAAGGATACCGCGCAGCCTCCCCTGTTTCAGTGGCAGGAGCTGATCGAGCGGCTGTCCGGGCGCTGGCGTCCCTTCAAATGAACCGCGATAGTCTTTCTCCCGGAAGCCTGGAACCCGTTACTTTGAGTTGCTGACCTGCGGAAGAGAGGCTGCGCGGTTTTTTGATAGAATTTATATGTTTGGGGTCCCCGCAAAGTACCTGAGTAATCACCTGCGCTAAAGCTCCACTTTGTGGGGTTATTTTGGGGCCGGAGTAGGATAAGATTTAAGAATGTAACATCAATATATGAAGAACGTTCGTAGGAGGAACCAAATGAAAAGACGTTTAGCGAGAGAGATTATTGTCCAGAGCCTGTATCAGATGGAAATGAATGATGTTGAGGTTACCGAGGCGGTGGATATGCTGATTGAAGAGGCGGCCGATGAGAACGAAACCGAGCGCGTCATCACCGATGAGCATGAGCTGAAGACGTATGTGGTGGAGCATGTGAACGGGGTATGGGAGCACAAAATGGCAATCGACGATATGCTGGAGCATTATCTCAAGGGCTGGCAGATGAGCCGTCTGTCCCGCGTGGACCGTCAGATTCTGCGCCTGGCGACCTTCGAGATGATCTTCGCCAGCGATGTGCCGGCCAAGGTTGCGGTGAATGAAGCGATTGATCTGGCGAAGCATTTCGGTACAGAGGATTCCGGCAAATTCGTGAACGGCGTGCTGGGCAAGCTGATTCAGGATGTGGACAAGCTTCGGGCTGAACGGTAAGATTAAGCATTATTTTCATATACACTTAAATAGATCAAAGGGGAGAGACTTACTATGACAGCAGCGGTTATCAGCGGTAAACAGGTATCGGACGACATTCGGAAGGGAATTGCCCGGGAGGTTGCAGAGCTTGCAGAGCGCGGCGTGAAGCCCGGTCTGGCTGTTGTTCTGGTCGGCGAAGATCCGGCTTCCCAGGTCTATGTACGCAACAAGGAGAAATCCTGTATTGAGCTGGGCTTCCACTCGGAGGTGCACCGGCTGGATGCCGCTACTACCCAGGCGGAGCTGCTGGCACTGGTGGCCGAGCTGAACAGCCGTGAGGATATCCACGGCATTCTGGTGCAATTGCCGCTTCCGAAGCATATTGAGGAGAAGGCGGTGATTGACGCCATCTCTGTGGAGAAGGATGTGGACGGCTTCCATCCGGTCAATGTAGGGAACCTGGTCATCGGCGATGACAGCCTGCTTCCTTGTACACCTGCCGGTGTGATCGAACTGATTAAGCGGACAGGCACCGAGATCTCCGGCAAGCATGCGGTGGTTATCGGCCGCAGCAATATTGTCGGCAAGCCGGTCTCCCTGCTGCTCCAGCGGGAGAATGCTACCGTGACCATGTGCCATTCACGCACGGCCAATATGGCTGAGCTCTGCCGCCAGGCAGATATTCTGGTTGTTGCCATCGGCCGGGCCAACTTCATCGATGCTTCCTTCGTGAAGCCGGGTGCGGTAGTGATCGATGTCGGCATGAACCGGCTGGATACCGGCAAGCTGGCCGGGGATGTGGATTATCAGAGTGCCCGCGAGGTTGCCGGGTACATCACTCCAGTGCCGGGCGGGGTCGGACCGATGACCATCACGATGCTGATGAGCAATACGCTGACCGCAGCCAAACGCCTGCGCGGTTTGGAATAGGACAGGCTTATGGCTGCGGAGCGGCAGATCTACTCCATCAAGGAGCTTAATAAGTACATCCGTATGAAGCTGGATTCGGATGCCCTGCTCTCCGATGTATGGATTCGCGGGGAAATCTCGAACTTCACCCATCACGGCAGCGGACATATGTATTTCACGCTGAAGGATGAGAGCAGCCGGATCAAGGCGATCATGTTCGCTTCCCATAACGCGCGGTTGCCGTTTGTGCCGAAGGAAGGGACCAAGGTCATTGCCAGGGGCAATGTGACCGTCTATGAACGGGACGGGCAATATCAGTTCTACGCCACCCATATGCAGCCCGATGGCATCGGCAGCCTGTATCTGGCCTATGAACAGCTCAAGGCCAAGCTGGAGAAGGAAGGACTATTCGCCGCAGAGCGCAAGCGTCCGCTGCCGCGCTTCCCGCGCTGTATCGGTGTGGTGACCTCGCCGAGCGGCGCGGCTGTGCGCGATATTATCATCACACTGCAGCGCCGCTATCCGCAGGTAGCGGTGGTGCTCTACCCTGTGCTCGTTCAGGGCAAGGGCGCAGGTCCGTCCATTGTCCAGGCGATCGAGAATCTGAACGCCATGGGCGAGGCCGACGTACTGATCGTCGGGCGCGGCGGCGGCTCCCTGGAGGAGCTGTGGGCCTTCAATGAAGAAGCGGTCGCCCGGGCGATTGCCGCTTCCCGGATTCCGGTGATCTCGGCCGTCGGTCATGAGACCGACTTCACGATCGCCGATTTCGCCGCCGATCTGCGGGCGGCGACCCCTACGGCCGCGGCGGAGCTCGCCGTGCCGAGCGCAGCCGAGCTGGCCGGGCAGCTGCGCATCGCCCGGCAGCGGCTGCGCCAGGGCCTGCTGCGCCGCTCGCAGCGCGGCGGCGAGCGCCTGGCGGCGCTGCAGCGCTCGCTGGCGCTGGCCGGCCCGCGCCGGCAGCTGGCCCAGCACGCGCAGCGGCTGGACATGCTGCGCGCGGCCCTGCTCCGCGCCGCCGAGGCCAGGCTCAGCCGCGCGCAGGGGCGCAGCGCGGTGCTGCACCAGAGCCTGCAGCGCTTCCACCCGCTGAGCAGCATCAGCGCGGCGCGCCGCGCTGCGGACAGCCTCACCCGTGAGCTGTCCGGTGCCATGCAGGCGCAGCTTCAGAGTAAGCGTGCGCGGTTCGGGTCCGAGCTGCGTCATCTGGACGCGCTCAGCCCGCTCAAGGTCATGTCACGGGGCTACAGCCTCGTGTATGACGAGAAGGAACAGCATGTAATCAAATCGCTGAAGGAAGTTGAGCTCGGCGACATCGTGAACATAAAGCTTAATGACGGACAGCTGAACTGCCACGTATGGGGCATGAAGGAGGAGGGCGTAACGGATGACGAAGGAAGCGGAACTGGATTTTGAAGGCGCCATGGAGCGTCTGGAGGAAATCGTGCGTGAGCTGGAGCATGGCGATGTTCCTCTGGAGAAGGCAATTGATCTGTTCCAGCAGGGCATGAAGCTCTCGCAGGTCTGCGGCAGCAAGCTGGAGCAGGTGGAGCGCAAGATCGAGATGATTACAGCGGAGGATGGCGAGCTGCGCAAGAAGCCGTTCGGCGCCCGGCTGGAAGGCGATAACGATGAGCCGTTCTGAGGTTGGCGGGGCGGGCGGCATGGCAGAAGCTTCCGGGCGTGAACCGCTGGAGCAGTACATCGCCGGGGTTGGCGACCTGATAGCCGGTGCGCTGGCGTCAGTGATGCCGGCGGAGTGGAGCGTGCCTCAGGCACTGAGAGAGGCGATGGATTACTCGCTGCAGGCCGGCGGCAAGCGCCTGAGACCGCTGCTCGTCATTGCCGCCTGCGAAGCGCTTGGCGGCAGCCGTGAGGCGGCGCTGCCTGTTGCTGCAGCGATTGAGATGGTCCATACGTATTCGCTCATTCATGACGATCTGCCGGCGATGGATAACGATGATTTCCGCCGCGGCAAGCCGACTAATCATAAGGTCTTCGGTGAAGCAGCGGCAATCCTGGCTGGAGACGCCCTCCTGACCCACGCCTTCTACAGCGTGGTACAAGCCTCCCGCAAGCACGGTGTAGCAGCAGAGCAAGTGCTGTCCATCGTGGAGGAGCTGGCGGAGATGGCCGGCCCGCGCGGGATGGTCGGCGGACAGGTCGCCGATATGGAAGGCGAGCAGGGCATGACGGGCCTGGAGCAGCTTCAGTACATTCATCTGCACAAGACCGGCGATCTGATCATCTTCTCGCTGCTGGCGGGCGGAAGAATCGCCGGTGCTTCGGCGGGCCAGCTGGAGGCGCTGCGCGGGTTCGGCACGCGGATCGGTCTGGCCTTTCAGATTCAGGACGACATTCTGGATCTGGTCGGCGACGAGAGCAAGCTGGGCAAGAGTACCGGCAGCGACATCAAGCAGCAGAAGGTAACCTATCCTTATTTCATCGGTCTTGACGCTTCGCGCCAAGAGGTCGAGCGGCTGACGGAGGAAGCGCGCCGCATGGTCCTGGATGGCGGATTTCAGGACCCGCAGCGGCTGCTGGAAATTGCCGATTATCTGATGAGACGCGATCACTAAATGAGTTTCGGGAACGGCTGTGTTTCGACAGCCGTTTCGTTTGTGTTATAATGGGGTTTATATTTTACAACATCTAGGAAAGCGGGGAATACTCGTGCTGCTTCCACAAATCAATGATCCTCAGGAGCTCAAATCTTTATCAATCGGGGAACTCACTGCGTTAGCGGAGGAGATCCGGCAGTTCCTCGTGGAGAAGCTGTCTGTCACAGGGGGGCATCTCGCATCCAATCTGGGAGTTGTGGAGCTCACGCTGGCCCTGCACTACTGTTATGACAGCCCACGGGACAAAATGATATTTGACGTAGGCCATCAGGCGTATGTCCACAAAATACTGACCGGCCGCCAGGACCGCTTCGACTCACTGCGCAAGCAGGGAGGACTCTGCGGCTTCGTTAAGCGGAATGAGAGCGAGCATGATGTCTGGGAAGCCGGACACAGCAGCACCTCCCTGTCTGCGGCTATGGGGATGGCCATGGCGCGTGACTTCAAAGGGGAAGACAATAAAGTGATAGCTGTGATCGGCGACGGTGCCCTGACCGGGGGCATGGCCTTTGAAGCGCTGAACCATATCGGGCATGAACGCCGCAAGCTAATGGTCATTCTGAATGACAATGAGATGTCCATTGCACCGAATGTCGGGGCGATGCATAACTATCTTAGCAAGATCCGCTCCGACCGCCATTACCTGCGGGCTAAGGATGAGGTGGAAGGACTGCTCAAGAAGATTCCGGCCATTGGCGGACGTCTGGCGAAGACCGCTCAGAATGTGAAGGACGGCCTCAAGAACATGCTGGTTCCCGGCGTGCTGTTCGAGGAGCTCGGATTCACGTATCTGGGACCGGTGGACGGCCATGATCTGGAGAAGATGATCGATACCTTCCATCAGGCGGATAATGTGTCCGGTCCGGTACTGGTGCATGTGCTTACGACCAAAGGCAAGGGCTACAAGCCAGCCGAGGTAGATTCGTATAAGTGGCATGGGATTTCACCTTACAAAATTGAATCCGGCCAGGTATTGAAGGCCGTGGGCAATCCAATGTACACCGAAGTCTTCGGACAGACGCTGATTGAGCTGGGCCATCAGGATGAGCGGCTGGTTGCGGTAACGCCGGCCATGCCGGGCGGCTCGGGGCTGTTCCCGTTCGCCAAGGAATTCCCTGGTCGGATGATTGATGTCGGGATTGCCGAGCAGCATGCCGCCACCTTGTGTGCGGCGCTGGCGATGGAGGGGATGAAGCCGGTCTTCGCCGTGTACTCCACCTTCATGCAGCGGGCCTATGACCAGATTGTCCATGACATCTGCCGTCATAATGCCAATGTCATGTTCGCCATTGACCGGGCAGGCTTCGTAGGCGCCGACGGGGAGACCCATCAGGGGGTGTATGACATTGCGTTCATGCGCCATATCCCGAATATGGTCCTTATGATGCCGAAGGATGAGAATGAACTGCGCCATATGATGAAGACGGCGCTCGATTATAATGACGGCCCGATTGCTTACCGGTATCCGCGGATTAACGGTACCGGAGTCTCGTTGGATGCGGAGCTGCACAGCCTGCCGATCGGTACCTGGGAGCGCCTGCGCCCCGGCGACGATTATGCTGTGCTGGCCTGCGGACCGATGGTACAGGTGGCAGAAGAAGCCGCAGAGCTGCTAAAGCGTGAAGGCATTCAGATCGGTGTCGTGAACGCCCGTTTCCTGAAGCCGCTCGACAACAGCATGCTGCTGGACCTGGGCCGTGCTGGAACCCAGATGGTGGTGCTGGAGGAAGCCAGCCAGGCCGGAAGCCTTGGCAGTGCAGTACTCGAATTCTATGCGGAGCATGAAATCTACGATGCGCATGTCCACCTGATGGGCGTGCCAGACCTCTTCGTGGAGCATGGCTCTATCAAAGAGCAGCGCCAGCAGACCGGACTTACCGCCGAAGCGCTCTGTGCGCAGATGAAGGCCATGATGGCGTTAAGAACTTTTACCTATAAGTCAACTTCCACCTCCTGACAGCCAGGATGGGAGCCGGACCGAAGTGATCGGGAGATGAACATGGAACACCCTAAGGAAAGAATTGATGTATTGTTAGTAGAGCAAGGCTTCTACGACAGCCGGGAGAAGGCCAAGGCTGCAATCATGGCCGGACTTGTGCTGGCGAATGAGGAGCGGATTGAGAAGCCGGGTATGAAGGTGCTGCGCAGCTCGGCCTTGCGGGTCAAAGGCGCGGTCCACCCCTATGTCAGCCGCGGCGGTCTGAAGCTGGAGAAGGCGTTAAAGCAGTTCGGCATCGACATGACCGGGCGCAATATGCTGGACATCGGCTCCTCCACGGGGGGGTTCACCGATTGTGCGCTCCAGCACGGGGCTAGCCATGTCTACGCAATCGATGTGGGCCATAACCAGCTCGACTGGAGCCTGCGGAATGATGAGCGTGTCACTGTAATGGAACAGACCAACTTCCGGTACATGACCCCGCCTGATCTGAAGGGGCCGGTTCCCGATTTCGCCAGCATTGATGTATCCTTCATATCACTGAAGATTATTCTGCCGCCGCTGATGGCGCTGCTGGGCCGTCCGGCTGATATTGCTGCACTGATTAAGCCGCAGTTCGAAGCCGGCCGGGAGAAGGTTGGCAAGTCCGGCGTCGTCCGCGAATCCTCCGTACACCGTGAGGTGCTGGTAAATGTGCTGACGATGGCAGCTGAGCTTGGTTATAGCCTCGCAGGCTTGACGTATTCGCCGATTACCGGCGGAGAAGGTAATATCGAATTTCTGGCACACTGGAGGCTCCTGCCGGAAGCTGCGGACCTGCAGGGCTCAGGGGCTGAAGCACAGCCGAATCCTTTTGCCGCGCTGGCCGACTCGGTCATTAAGGAAGCGAATGCAACCTTTAGCGCTGCGAACCATGGGAACTCATCGAAGCGATGAGTTTCTTTTGCTGCAAATATAAGCTTCTGTGTTAGCAGGATTTCGCCTCTCCCCGCGCGAATAGAGTCACCGAGGTGATGGGAGTGGCAAGCTCAGATAAGGCCGTTGTGGCTCTGATGGGCCTGGCGGCGGCGATCTTTATCATTTACAGAATCTACGTTTGGCTGCAAAGCTCCCCGCGCTCCTTCATCCGGGACCGGGTACCGCTGAATAAGATGATCCAGCCTCATCCGTCCATCAGGCTCCTGGAGGATGCCGGGTATGAGGTGGTCGGGGGGAAGCTGAAGATTCCGCTGGCTTTTCAAGTGGACGGGGCACCCATGTACAGCCGGCTGTTCATTGACTATGTGGCCGTTAAGGATGAGGAGCGCTTCTATCTGGTGATCCTGTCCCGCCCCCGCAAGGAGCTTGAGTTCACCGGCAGCGGGCTCCGCGATACCCTGCTTCCTTATCTGCTGATCTATCCGGACTGCAGCGGGGTCCTATATGTGGATACGGTGAATTCCAGGCTGCATGTGATTGAATTCGGCAGGGACGACGGGGAATCGGGTTAAGGGCAAGCACAACATATATACGGGAGGCAACAATGAAGGGACACAGGCATATTAAGATTAGAGAAATTATCTCGCAAAAGGAAATCGAAACCCAGGATGATCTGGTGGAGGCACTGCGTGAAGCCGGATTTCAGGTGACACAGGCCACTGTATCCCGTGATATCAAGGAGCTGCTGCTGATTAAGGTGCCGATGGATGACGGGCGCTACAAGTATTCGCTGCCTACAGACCAGCGGTATAATCCGACGCAGAAGCTGAAGCGGGTGCTGGTGGATAATTTTGTGAATATTGATCATTCCGGGAACCTGGTCGTGATGAAATGTCTGCCCGGCACGGCGAATTCCGTGGCGGCTCTGATTGATAATATCGACTGGCCGCAGATTATGGGAACCATCTCAGGTGATGATACGATCCTCATTATCTGCCGCCAGCCGGAGAACAGCAAGGACGTCATTTCACAGATTATGGGTTATATTTCATAAGCCTGATCATGGGTCGGGAAGCGATCATCTTGTCGGAGGTGCTGAATTCGTGTTAGAGACATTGTCTATACGCAATCTGGCCGTGGTTGAAGCGGTGGATGTGCATTTTTATCCGGGATTTCATGTGCTTACCGGGGAGACCGGCGCAGGGAAATCCATTATTATCGATGCCCTCGCCCTCATTGCCGGTGGCCGCGGTTCAGCGGACTCTATCCGCTATGGCTGCGATAAGGCCGAAATGGAAGCGCTCTTTAGCCTGCCGGTCAGCCACCCGGTATGGGAGACTCTGGAGCGTCTGGGTATCGGGGCAGACCGGGAGGAGCATCTGGTGATCCGCCGGGAGATTACCTCCCAGGGTAAAAGCACCTCGCGTGTGAACGGCCAGATGGTGAATTTGAGTATGCTGCGTGAAATCGGGGAGCAGCTGGTGAATATCCACGGGCAGCATGAGCATCAGAGCCTGCTGAAGGCTGAGCGCCATCTGGGGCTGCTGGATACCTATGGTGAAGCTGTCATCGGGCCGCTCAAAGCGGACTATCAGGAGAAGTATACCGCCTTCGCCAAGGTGGAGAATGAATTGCGGGAGCTGCAGGATTCCAGCCAGAAGGCCTATCAAATGCTGGATATGTACCGTTTTCAGCTGGAGGAAATTTCACAGGCGGCACTTAAACCGGGAGAAGATGAATTACTTGCCGAAGAACGGGTAAAACTATCCCACAGCGAGAAAATGATGGATTCCGTATCCGGTGCATATGAGCAGCTGTACGACAGGCAGGGGCTGGAATCCATCGGCAAGGTGATCTCCAGACTGGAGGATGCGGTCCGTTATGATGAGAAGGGGCTTCGAGCGGTGTACGAGCAGCTGCAGTCGGCGTATTATCAGCTGGAGGATGCGGCCTTTCAGCTAAGGGATTACCGGGAAGAGATCGAATTCAACCCTGGGCGTCTGGAGGATATTGAGAACCGGCTTGATCTGATTACCGGCTTGAAGCGCAAATACGGCGACAGCGTGGAGCAGATTCTGGAATATTACCGGAAGATTGAGCATGAGACCGATCTCCTGGAGAACAAGGACGAATATATTGCCAAACTAACGGTCAAACGGGATGGCTTGCTGGTTACACTTATGAAGGCAGCAAAAGCCCTCACCGGGGCGCGGAGACAGTGTGCGACGGATCTGGCGGCTCAGGTAGAAGGGGAATTGAAGGACCTGCAGATGGAGCGGACCTCGCTTCAGGTGAAGATGGAGCTTCTGGAGGACCCGCGCGGGATTGAATATGAGGACCGGCGCTACCGGCTGACCCGGCAGGGGATCGACAGTGCTGAATTCATGATCTCCCCGAACCCGGGCGAGCCGCTGCGGCCGCTGGGCAAAATCGCCTCCGGTGGTGAGCTGTCGCGGATTATGCTGGCGATGAAGAGTATTTTTGCAAGGCATGATGCCATTCCTGTCCTTGTGTTCGATGAAGTGGATACCGGGGTCAGCGGGCGCGCAGCCCAGTCGATTGCCGATAAGCTGTACAAGCTGTCGTTCACCTGCCAGGTATTCTCCATTACCCACCTGCCGCAGGTGGCCTGCATGGCAGATCATCAGTATTTGATCGTCAAGAAGGTCGAGGACGGCCGCACCATGACCGAGGTGAATTCGCTCTCGGATGAAGGACGGGTGATGGAGCTGGCCCGGATGCTGGGCGGGGTGGAAATCACCGAGAAAACTCTGCATCATGCACAGGAAATGCTCGGTCTGGCCGAGGCCAGCAAGGCTGCCGTAAGCTAAGCGGGACAATGATTGACAGTAATAAAAGCCTGGGGGCAAGGTTATCTTATAGGTACGCAATTGGCGACCACCTTTTTCGTCAAGCGAAAGAAGCAAAGGGGAGCGTGACAGCCATTGAAGCCTAACCTCAGGAAGTTAATGCCCGGACTTATTTTTGCCTTCTTTCTCAGTGTCTCCGGCATAACAGGAGCCTCACACAGTAGCGCAGCACCACTGGAATACCGGCCGCTTCAGGCGGCACAGGGGACAGGCGAGCTGAAGGTCATTCCCGGCGGACAAACCATCGGCGTGAAGGTGAAGTCGGCAGGCGTGCTGGTTGTAGGCCATCATCTTATCCAAGTCTCAGGGCAATCCAAGATTTCACCAGGCGAGAACAGCGGGCTTATGCCAGGCGATCTGATGATCTCCATGAATGGCGTGAAGCTGGACGAGGTATCTAAGGTGGCCAAGCTTGTGGAACAGGCCGGCCGGAGCAATGATTCGTTAAGCATTGTGTACAAACGCGGCGGCAAAGAGCACACAGCCCGCCTGAAGCCGGCTTATGACCGTACAGACAAGGTGTGGCGGCTGGGGCTCTACATCCGTGATTCCGCAGCAGGGGTAGGGACTCTAACGTTCTATGCGCCGAAGCAGGGGGTCTACGGGGCACTTGGGCATGTCATTACCGACATGAATACCGGAACGCCCATTGTCGTCGGCAGCGGCCATATCGTGCAGTCCAGTGTCACCTCCATCTCCAAAAGCCAGGACGGCGATCCCGGGGAGAAGCGTGCCCATTTCCTGAAGGAGAGCCAGGTGCTCGGCAATGTGGAGAGTAATACCGATTTCGGCATCTTCGGCAAAATGTCCCGTAACCCGGAGCATAGCCTGTACCAGGAGCCAATTCCGGTTGCTATGAGCACTGAAGTCAAGGAAGGTCCGGCACAGATTCTCACTGTCGTTGACGGTCAGCAAGTGGAGCGCTTCAATGTGGAGATTATCCATGTTGCCCGTCAGGAGACGCCAGCGACTAAAGGCATGGTACTGCGCATTACCGATCCCCGTCTGCTGGATAAGACCGGCGGGATCGTTCAAGGGATGAGCGGAAGCCCGATCGTCCAGAACGGCCGCCTGATAGGTGCAGTCACCCATGTATTCGTCAATGATCCTAAGTCCGGTTACGGCTGCTTCATCGAGTGGATGCTGCGTGACTCTGGAGTGGTTCATCATCAGCAGGAGCAGCAATACAATCTTAAGGCGGTTTAGCCTTAAGATTTTTTTGTCGAAGGGCAGCGATTAACATCGAAACTTGAAATAAAATATTTAATTATAAATCAACCCCGAAAAAAAATAAAGAAAAATAATTTTCGACAGAAGGATATTTAAACCTGATGTCGAAAGTTATAGGGAGAGAAGATGATTATGATGTTGTGAATAGCGTATAAATAAGGAGGAAGCAGCCAGTGCAGAATATTGAAGTGTTGTTGGCCGATGATAACAGGGAGTTCACGAACTTGCTTGCTGAGTACATTACAGAACAAGAGGATATGACTGTAACAGGTATCGCCTATAACGGGGAAGAGGTGCTTCAGATGCTCAGCGGAGCCCGCAAAATCCCCGATGTTCTTATTCTGGATATCATCATGCCTCATCTGGACGGCCTTGGCGTCCTGGAGCGCCTGCGCGATATGGACCTGAACCCGCAGCCGAAGATTATCATGCTGACCGCCTTCGGCCAGGAGAACATCACTCAGCGCGCTGTTCAGCTGGGAGCGTCTTATTATATTCTGAAGCCCTTCGATATGGAGGTGCTGGCCAACCGAGTGCGTCAGCTTGTCGGCACCCAGGGCAGCATGAGCACTTCCTCCAGCATGACCGGCTATTCCGCTTCCAGATCTTCCAGTAATGTGGTACCGCTGTCCAAAGGCAAGAATCTGGATGCCAATATCACCTCCATCATTCATGAGATCGGCGTCCCTGCCCATATTAAGGGTTATCAGTACCTGCGTGAAGCCATAACCATGGTCTACAACAACATCGAAATTCTGGGCGCCATCACGAAGACGCTGTACCCGGCCATTGCCGAGAAATTCAAGACAACGCCTTCGCGCGTAGAGCGGGCCATCCGCCACGCCATCGAAGTCGCCTGGACCCGTGGCAACATCGACAGCATCTCCCACTTATTCGGCTACACGATTAATATCTCCAAATCGAAGCCGACGAATTCGGAATTTATCGCCATGGTCGCCGACAAGCTGCGCATCGAGCATAAGGTGTCTTGAAAGGGTAAGGATCAGGATACGTGAAGGGATACAGTAGGTTTGAGGCCGTAAATACTGCATAGCCTATCAATACATACCACTTGCTAAGGGGAGAGCGTAGTACCCGGCAGCAAGTGGTATTTTGTTTCACTGGACACAGGCTGGATGTATGTGGAACCGATCACATTTGGCACTGCGTGGGCCCGTGGAGCAAATGTAATCGAAAAACCGATCACATTTGGCACTGCGTGGGCCCGTGGGCTCAATGTAATCGAAAAACCGATCACATTTGGCACTGCGTGGGCCCGTGGAGCAAATGTAATCGAAAAACCGATCACATTTGGCGCGGCTCGGGCATCGTGGGCAAATGTAATCGAAAAACCGATCACATTTGGCGCGGCTGAGGCACGTGGAGCAAATGTAATCGAAAAACCGATCACATTTCGCGCTGCGCGGGCATCGTGGGCAAATGTAATCGAAAAACCGATCACATTTGGCGCTGCGTAGGCATGTGGAGCAAATGTAATCGAAAAACCGAACACATTTGGCGCTGCGTATTAGAAAAATCCTGCTAAATGTGCAACAGTGCAGCCCGGTCAGAGCGACCTGTGCTGAAATCATGCACGAAATGCAACAACTCCAGCGTTAACTTACTCTAACCACCAAAATTTATGCAAATGATGCAACAATGTACCGTAGCCAGTAACATTTATCAGAGGAATCCTGCAAAAAGTACAACAATGCTGGGCCAGTGTGAGAAGGCATCAGTATTCTTCACTCGCAGGGTGATTATGCTCTGACAAATTAGATTTCAAATTGTTGTTAGAGGAAGATGTTTACAAATTTATTTTAATTTTATATGATTGTTTATAGAGATTATTAAAACAATGTGAGGGAAGCCTATTGAAGAAAAAAGGTACTGCTGTCTTGTTGATTGTTGTAATGATGATAGTTATAGGAATTTGGATACTTCCTATACATTTGAAGAGTGGGGAGTATGTACACGTTACTAACGAAGAGATTGTGGAGATTATAGAGAAAGAAAAGATTGAGATTCTAGGAATTAAAAATCTTACGGCTGATGGAGCATCAATTACGATTTTGCCTTATAAAAGTGAAGATGAAGTGGGAGTAATCGAAGCCTCAAACAAGGATGGTGAATTGGATTACCGCAAATCGCAATTCGTTAGAATGATGCCGGATAGGATCTTTACAATGGGGTCAAATGCAGGCCTTTATTATTCTGTTGTTTTTATTAATGATAAAAAAATAATAAATGAAATGTATAAATTAAAAATTCATTTTCATGAAGGAAATTTTAAAGAAGTTAATAAAGAAAATAGTTCCACTTCTGCTTTTATTATTACTAAAGAGAAAGGAAAAAGGAAAGCCAAAGATAATAATCCGAGAAAAATAGAGGTTTTTAATGAATCAGGAAAAATAATTTATGATTCAGAAAAAGATAATGAAAGTAATCGAACTTAAAAAAGCTGCGGAGATCGAATCTCACGCAGCTTTTGGGCATTAATGTGTTTGTTTGAGTTTGCTCAATTGCTCAATGGAAAGCCCCGTTAGCTCTGCTATGGTCGTAAAATCCATACCTTTGTTGATCATGTTCAGGGCAACTTTGGTCAAGCCAACAGACTCTCCTTCTGCCCGGGCACCTTCCAACATGGAAGCTTCATCGTGCAGAACTTTTTGTCTCATTTCGTATATACGCCGTGCTTCTGCATCCTGGCTCAAGTATTCCAGTACGGTCATCGCTTTACTCAAAGCGGGTTCATTCACCCTTAAACACCTCCCAGTTTGTTGTATCTTCACTTTTCAGGAATAGCAACCAGTTGAGCAGACCGCCCTCATTGGGAATGTGTTGCAGCCTCATCTGTGGTCATGACTTGCGTGTGAGTCTGTAAATACCTGTTAAAAGCGAATACAGAGCAACAAATGAGATAATAGCTATATAATAAGGATTGGATTGAACAACAAAAATCAAAGGTATCATGATGATGAATATTGATAAACGCAAAGCGCCTTCACGTTTAGATTTATGCATTAATTATACTTCCTTTCAAATATATTGGGCTAAATGAATTGCCACTTTATATTGACTATATGCAATGCGTTAATGTAAACTGTAAGGGAAAAAGGGGAACGGTGTTGTGTCCGTTCCGTTCAATATCATCAGGCTGATGGAGGCCTAGGGCTTGCGTCTACGACTTTTTGCGGAAGTCTTAGACGTTTTCTTTTTGCGTACTTTCTTACGTTTGTCCTTAATTTCAGCAAGGTCTTTGATGAGCAGACGAATGAAGGAAAGTACAGCAATGATGACTGAAAGCTTTTGCCATGTCTCCAAGGGAATCACCTCCTTCCCTTACAACTAAAACTATACTATGAGCGTTATCGGATGAGAAGTGTTATATGTTAAAAATTATATTATTTACATAAAAAAGCTGCGGAGAATAAATCTCACGCAGCTTTTAAGCATTAATGGGTTTGGTTCGGCCAACAGATTCGCCTTCAGCCCGGGTCCACCTTGCTTATTTAGACAAGCTATTCAAATAAGCATCGGCTTCTTCGTATGTAGGGAAATGGACGGCAAAATTGCCGAAGAGGCGTTTCATTTGCATTTTCCAGACGGGAGAGTCGGCAACGTAGGCCCAGCCGCCGACGCCGGCTTCCACAGCGCGGTCACCGGTGGGGGCGAGCATGGCGGCTACTTCGGGCGAGAGAACCGTAGGGGAGCCGGTGACATCGGTAACGCCGGTGAATCCCGGCTTCAATTGCTTCAGGGCGTTCTCAAAATCGTTTATGTATGAGGGGACATCGCTTTCGGTAAGGCCATATGCCTTGACAACCACCTGATTTTTGGCTGCATTGACTTCCATTGTGTAAGACATGATCATTCCTCCAGATGTGGTTTTATGTTACATGTTGTTTATCGGATAAGAATGGACAGGATATGAGAGAATAAGGAAATCAGAATGGATAGGCTCACATTTATGTAAAATAGAACCAGAACTTTACAGCGGATGCGAAGAATTTACACAAACCGCAGGTAATCTGAAACACAATGTAATCTCCTGTGTTATGATAAAGGAAGAGGGTTGTTCCGCCGGAGCCCCTTGGAAATGGATAATGTTGCCCTTTCTTGCAGCCATCTATTCATCTTGATCCATAACAACCTAACATATGGTTAGACAGAAAAGGGGATACCACCGATGAGAATTAATATGAAGTTCACCAGCAAAGGAAAAGCTGCCATCGAGAATTTCAACAATGACGAGCTGCTGGAGATTTTTGCACGATACATCAAGACGCTGACCAAAAAGTACGATATCGAAGTGGATATTCCGCATGAAGTCAATCAGAACATCGTAGGGGACGGGGCGGTTGTGGCGATTGCCCAGAATGTGAAATGCGATGCTGACACCTTCTTCAAGGAGCTGGGACGCGATATCAAGGTTCCGCTGAAGAAGCGGCTTGGCGGCAAGCTGGAGAATGTGTTCAAGACCGAAATTGTGGAATAAACCTTGCTATGTGAACCCGCAGGGAAAAGCCATCCTCGCATATGATGTAGAGGATGGCTTATTGCCGTCTGGACGGCTGGTTATAATCTTTTTGGAAGACACGAAAAAAAAGTACATTGCCCCGGTCACCGGTTCAATGTACTAAAACGCGCTAAAAAGAAGGGGCCCGCTGCTCAGGCATCATAATGGTAGTCTGTGTCTGATAAGTTCCTCACGGTAAGGACATTCCTGATGATCTGAATAAAATCGGGTGAAGCCTTGGCTTCCAGCGCCAATTCATAAATACTGATTAATTGTTCATCCGACAATAATTCAAGTGTAGAAGGGCGCGAAGAAGGATGAAAGTAGGTTTCCATAGAGATTCCTCCATCAGGGGTAAAATGGATAGAGCAGATTCAAGTGCCCTAGGGATAATCGTCTATGTAAATGGTACCATCTGGAATTTAATCCGTCTGCTGGTATTCGCCCTCTGAATTTTTATTGACATAAGTTGGATGTTATGTAATGATTATTAGTCAGTTTGTTTCTGCTGAAAAATAGAAATATCCCGGGCCGATAGGCGCCGGGATATTTCTATGATCCTAGGATGATGGAGTTTCATTCTTCCGTGAGGCCAGAAATCTTCGGACACGTGGTTCATTGGATTCAGATACCGTTGCAAATTGTTCCCCTTGATTGAACAGAACAATCTTCCGTTCCGGATCATAACCGTCAATATTGCCAATGTTCACTACATTGCTGCGGTCAAGACGTTCAAAGCCTGAGCTCCCGTATGCTGCATACAAATCGGAAAGAGTGGTGGGGAGAACAAATTCGCCTTCTTTCGTATGGACGAATATTGTATTCTTGTAGTTTGAGAAATACAATATTTCCTCATCCGTAATACAGCGGGATGAGCCGTCGTTTAGTAAGACACGCATGTATTCCCCATCCTTGTGTAATTACTTGCGTAATTCTTTTGGCGCTTGTGGGCTGTGAATCATCGGCTTCATAATTGAAACAAAGAAGCGGGCAGATCCGGCAAGAACGGCAGAAGCCTGTTTTGCTAGTACTCTTTTCACTGAGTTCTCCTCCTTGTCCAAGGGATGACTGTTAAGGATTGGATCAGAAATGCCAATCCGATCACAGCTGAGTGCAGAAAGAAATTGGATAACACAATTGCTATAGAAACCAACTTCAATAAAGGATATATCGAAGCAGGGATTCTCGCATTCTTGTCTGGGTTTGGAGCGAAAGTAATGATTATGATCAAACTAAGTATATTAGCAATCCAGAGTGCTGAAGTCGATAAAGTAACGAATGTGGGCAAAATAGTACTTAATAAGGTTGTGACTATGTTACATGCCAAGGCTGTTTTCAGATGAAAGCCGCCGGAACTGAGGCGCAGGATGCAGAAGCAAAAAAGAAAGGCCGTACATTCTGCAAAATGGCCCAGAAATAAACCAATGATGGCAGTACATACTATAATTAAGAGTGTATTCAATATAATGCCCAAGGAGTATTCCATAACTTCAACAGAATGAGTCTCTTCAGGGTTTGCCTCTTTGATACTGACGGCGATTCTGTTAGCTAATGAATTCATTTTGGGTTCGATCCTTTTTGTATGAAAGATATAGGTATGCATACAGGAGAATAGCATTTATTACAGGTATCAGGAAGAAAAATTGAGAGTATTTTTGTGTTAAAATCATCATTAGTATTACAAATAATATGGAGGGTGCGCTTAAAAGGAAAATTTTGATTTCACGATGTGCTATCTTGATTTTAAAGTTTTGCTTATCAGGAACAAAATCAAAACCTTTTCTAGTTTTACCAATATAAAAACCGATAGAGCAAGTTATAAGAACAGAAATCGATTGTAGAACATAAACGCTTAATACCATAAATGGAGGCCTAACTGAATATAAAAATGTTGAATTTATTATAAAATAACATGTGGATTGAATGAGCATATACGATAAATAGGCCAAACCAGTCATTATCGCAGCATAGAATATATGGATCTTGAATAAAAGCCAAAAAAAGAAGAAGGTTAACAGATATTGAACGAATACGTCTGTTAGTACCATATTATAATCGTTGCGTAGGACGTAAGATACAAACGCCATAATCGTGCCAGCGAACACTATTTCTGTGGGATATACGTCAATCTTAAAAACTTTGAAAGCTAAATAAAACATTGCCGATGTTTCCAGAATGGAAAACGCCATATACAGCACAAAATCCAACATGCGTACACTCCCGAAGAATCGATTAACAAATCTGTAATCCTGGTGATATTATACATAATAGGATAAGTTCCAACAACAGGTTTTGACACAATCCGGCAAATTTTTCTTGAAAAATGTATGAGAGAGGGGTTTTTACCATGAATCAGCGTCCATCGAGGGAAGAGTATAATGAATTTCAGTGGACTTATGTCAAACTGGTGCCGCCGGAAGGCGAGATGAGGGTGATGCTGCGCGAGCAGACCCAGGCGATGCTGGAGCTGTTCAACGGGCTTACCGAAGAGCAAGGAGCGTACCGCTACGCCCCCGGCAAATGGAGCATCAAGGAGATCATCGGGCACCTCACGGATAATGACCGCATTATGTCATACCGCCTGCTCTGCTTCACCCGGGGAGAACAAGCGCCACTGCCAGGCTATGAACAGAATGACTATGTGGCTGCCGGCAGCTTCGACCGCTTCACGCTGCAGGAGATGATTACACATTACCGGATCGTCAGGGAATCCACTCTTGCGCTGGTGGATAGCCTGCCGAAAGAAGCGTATACCCGTAAAGGGAACTTCGGCGGCGTTGCCATGTCAGTGCGGTCGCAGCTCTGCGTGATTATCGGACATGAGCTGCATCATCAGCGGATTCTTCAGGAGCGGTATCTGAACTAAACATAAGAGGAGGGGATGCAGATGGGCTGGATGAGAGGCATCTGGCACTTTTTTGTCCCGCGGGAACGGAGCTTGGTATATACGACTTTCGACCAGAGCCAATATTTCAGGGTCAAAAGCCGCCTGGCGGAAGCAGGCATCCCGCACCGTTCGCGGATTAACGGCGGAATGAAGGCGGTAACCCAGCGGGCTAACTTCGGCGGTAAGATTACGCTACAGCATGACGTGTTCGTGCGCAAAGAGGATGAGCACCGGGCACTTGGGGCAATTCATAAGTCTTGAATAAAGGTGGATGAAATATGCACAAGAACTGGCATAAAGGCCGCCGGAACGATGAGAGATTGCTCCTGCAATTCATGACGATCAGGTGGGAGAAGGAAGTGAGGGGGGCTCCTTTTTCAACTGCGCGCAATAATTACAAGGCTAACTTTACTCTGCCGGACACCATTTTTACTTACGATTTGTCCTATGGTCTTCCCTTCCATCATATAGTGATTGCGCAGAATAAGACAGGCTTCGAGGTTGTTCAAAATAAGAGCGTCATCCTGGAGGCCGGGGCTGAGTCTTGGATCATAGGCTGCGTCAAAGTGGACAAGAATGAACGGGAATACCAGTTCAGTTATCACTACTCCAAGAAGGGAGGCAAGCCCGTCCGGTATGACCAGCGGTATAATCCTTTGAGTGAGCGGGCCTTTGGATTGGGTCCCAATGAATATGGCAGAATCTCATATAACGGCAGATATCTCTATCAGGATACGGGAGAATGGTATTATGAGCTGAACACGCTGAATGCGCTTGTGACCTGTGATACAGGACCGGATGTCTTCATAAGTACTGAACCTGTGAAGGAATATAAGCAGATTGAGATTCTGTATTGATCCGAAGCTAGTGGTTATGAAAAAACGCATTTCAGCCTTTCTTAAGGCCGAAATGCGTTTTGCTATTCCCGGAGCGGGTATGTTATAAAGGCGGGTTCTTGTGGCATTTGCGGCAGACCGGGTAATACGCTTCATTGCCGCCGATCTGAATCTGCTTGCCGCTGTAGACGGGCTTGCCGTTCTCGACCCGCAGCGCCATGATCGCTTTGCGTTCGCAGAACCAGCAGATGGTCTTCATCTCCTCAATCTTGTCGGCGTAGATGAGCATATATTTGCTGCCCTCGAACAGATTGTTCTGGAAATCATTCTTCAGACCGAAGGCCATCACCGGGATACCCAGCTCGTCCACAATCCGCACTAGCTGGAGAATGCAGTCCTTGCTCAGGAACTGGCATTCGTCGATCAGGACGCAGTGGGGCTTCGGCAGACTATTTTTGACGATGCTGTACATATCTGTATTCTCATCAATTGGAATGGCCTGCTTGCGCAGTCCGATCCGGGAGGAGATATATCCCACTTCATCCCGGTTATCGATGGAAGGCGTGAAGAGCAGCACGGACTTGCCCTGCTCCTCATAATTATGGGCAACCTTGAGAATCTCAATGGATTTGCCGCTGTTCATTGCCCCATACTTGAAAAATAACTGTGCCACGTCATCTATCCTTTCACTGTTCAGCTTATCTGCTACACGGCCCAAAAATCGACCTTACTAGAGTATCATATTCTGGGCCGCGGTAGCCAGTGCTATCCTTCCTGGTAGCCGGGATGTGATATAATAAACCCAATTGTGTTTACAGCAGAAGAATCCAGTGAACAGAAAGGAAGTAAGGTCAAGTGGCAGAGACGGTGGAGCAATACAAGGAACGGATAAACGGGCTTCGGGAGAAGGGGGAGCTGCTCCCGGAGACGGAGGAGCTACTAAATGAAATGCTGGCCGGGCTGGCTGAGCTGGACCGCAGCAACAAGGCACTACGCCGGGTGATTCTGAAATCGGGACAGGGCTCGGCGATGTCAACCCGCCTGCGGGAAGCACTCTACGAATAAATAAACGAGGTAACTTCTATGAAGCTAACGCTGTCTTATCTTACCAAATATCGGGTAGCCGCCATTGCCGCACTGGTCATGATGCTGATTGAGCTGGCGGTGGAGCTGTCGCAGCCGCTCCTGATCTCCAAAATCATCGATCAAGGCATCCGCCAGCAGGACAACGCTGTTGTCTGGTTATGGGGCGGTGTGCTGGTGGGGAGCGCGGCTGTAGCGTTTCTAGCGGGCATACTCAGCTCTTTTTTTGCAGCCCATGTCAGTCAGGGGTTTGCATTTGACCTGCGGGATAGTCTGTATGAGAAGGTGCAGTCCTTCACGTATGAGATCTTCAGCCGCTTCCCGACCTCATCGCTGATTACACGGCTGACCGGCGATGTGACTCAGTTGCAGGATACGATATTCATGGGGCTGCGCTTCATGACCCGTATCCCGCTCGTTGTTATAGGGAGCGTCATTATGGCGCTCGTTGTGCATGTTAAGCTCGGACTGCTATTAGCGGTAACGCTGCCGTTCCTGGTGTTCTTCATGATCTGGCTGATGCGCAGAGCTTCCGCACTGTTCAGCACCGTGCAGAGCAGGCTCGATGATGTAAATGGTGTGATTCAGGAGAACCTGACCGGCATCCGGCTGATTCGTGTCTTCGTGCGCATGGGCCATGAGATCGGCCGCTTCGCCTCATTCAGCGGGACACTGATGCGATCGACGGTGAAGGCTCTGCGCCTGACAGAGACGTCCACCCCGTTCATTATGATCATCGTCAATGCGGGGATTCTGGCGGTATTATGGTTCGGCCGGATTGAGATTTCCACAGGGGATGCAACGCTGGGCGAGACAGTCGCCGTTATAAACTACTCGCTGCGAACCATGGGAGCGCTATCAGCACTGTCCTGGATTATGATCAGCTTCTCTCGCGCCCGTGCTTCTTCCGCGCGGATTGGCGAGGTGCTGGCGGCAAGCGAAGGCCCGGGAGAGCTGACGGGCGGGAACGGTCTAGTGCCTGTGCAGGAGGAGAGCGGTGTCCGGCCAAGCCTGAACAAGTCGGCTGACCATG
This sequence comes from Paenibacillus piscarius, assembly GCF_022234545.1. Taxonomy (GTDB): domain Bacteria; phylum Bacillota; class Bacilli; order Paenibacillales; family Paenibacillaceae; genus Paenibacillus_AQ; species Paenibacillus_AQ piscarius. The sequence goes on along the minus strand of NZ_JAIEUI010000002.1, from coordinate 147,804 downwards.
TGGAAACCGGCCGTAATGCGATGGATGTTCAAGGCAAGGTGGAGTTCCAGCAGGTGAGCTTCAGCTATCCCGGCAGTGATATCAAGGTGCTGGAGGATATCAGCTTCACGGTAGAGCCGGGGCAAAGGGTAGCCATCATGGGGGCAACCGGCTCCGGCAAGTCCTCGCTGGTCACCCTGATTCCCCGCCTGTATGAATGCGGCAGCGGGGTGATCCGGGTGGACGGAAAGAGCCATACGGAGATGGATATCCAGACGCTGCGCCACTCGATTGGTTATGTGCCGCAGGAGGTGCTGCTGTTCACCGGCTCGATCCGCGAGAATATCGCCTGGGGGAATGAGCAGGCGACGGATGCTGATATTGAGCAAGCAGCGGCTGCGGCACAGATACATCAGACCGTTGCTGCGTTGCCGGAGGGTTATGATACGCAGCTCGGGCAGCGCGGCGTCAATCTGTCCGGCGGACAGAAGCAGAGGCTGAGCATTGCGCGGGCGCTGGTGCGGAAGCCGGCGATTCTGATTCTGGACGACAGCACCAGTGCACTGGATGCGGTGACCGAGGGGCGGCTGCTGGCTGAACTGAAGAAGCTGTCCTGCACTACCTTCCTGATTACGCAGAAGATCAGCTCGACGGCTTCGGCCGATCTGATTCTGCTGCTGGATGAGGGATGTCTGATTGCGCAGGGGACGCATGACCGGTTAATGGAAGAGTCCGCGCTCTACCGCAAAATCTATGAATCGCAGACAGGGGGCGCGCAGCATGTTCAAAGCACTCATTGATCCGTTCCGTTATCCGAAGCTGGATGTAGGGCTTGGCGAAGCCAAGGTGTTCGGGGCGATGGGCAGCCGGAAGCCAAAAGCTAAGGCGAAGAACTGGTCCGGCACCCTGAGACGGATCTGGGACTATCTCGCCGAGCGCAGAGCCAAGCTGATACTGGTGCTGTTCATGGTGTTGTTAAGCTCGGGCCTGGCGCTCCTTGGACCGTACCTGATCAGCCGCGCCGTGGATGATTATCTGGGAGGGGCCGGGGGCCGGACCTGGGGGATTTTTCTGCTGGTGCTCGCACTGGTCTACCTGGTGAATTCCCTGGTCTCCTGGCTGCAGAATGTCTGGATGATCGAAGTAGCCCAGGAGACAGTCTACCGGATGCGGACGGACCTGTTCTCCCACCTGCACCGCCTGCCGATCTCCTTCTTCAACCGCAGGCAGCAGGGGGAAATTATGAGCCGTCTGACCAATGACATTGAGAATATCAGCTCGACGCTGAACAGCTCGGCGATTCAGATCTTCTCCAGTATTCTGACGCTGGTTGGCACAGTCGGTGTGATGCTGTGGCTCAGCCCGCTGCTGACGCTGCTGACCTTCATCGTGGTGCCGCTGATGATGCTGGGGATGCGCTGGATTACCCGGCGGACAGGCCCGCTGTTCAAGGAACGGCAGCGCAATATGGGCGAGCTGAACGGTTTCATCGAAGAGACCTTGTCCGGGCAGCGGATTATCAAGGCCTTTTCGCAGGAGGAGCGTGTCATCAGCGGGTTCAGAGAACGCAATACGCGGATTATGCTGTCGGGCTACTGGGCCCAATCGATTTCGGGCTTCATTCCCAAGCTGATGAACGGACTGAATAACCTGAGCTTTGCCATCGTGGCCGGTGTCGGGGGGCTGCTGGCGATCCGCGGGCTGGTGACGGTGGGGATTATTATTGCTTTTGCCGAATATGCGCGCCAGTTCACCCGTCCGCTGAATGATCTGGCGAACCAGTGGAACACGCTGCTGTCAGCCATCGCTGGTGCCGAGCGGGTGTTCGAGGTACTGGATGAGGAGACGGAAGCCCGGGATGAGGGGGCGGCGGTCAAGCTGGAGCATGTGGAGGGAGCCGTCAAGTTCACGGATGTCGCTTTCTCTTATGAGGGAGGCGCAGACACGCTCCAAGGAATTACATTCGAGGCGAAGCCCGGAGAAACGATTGCGCTGGTCGGGCCTACAGGGGCGGGCAAAACCACGCTGATCGGCCTGCTGTCCCGCTTCTATGATCCGAGCCGGGGCAGCATTACGCTGGACGGGCGGGAGCTGTCCACGATTACCCGGGAGAGCCTGCGCAGCCATATGGCCTTCGTGCTGCAGGATTCCTTCCTGTTCAAAGGGACGATCCGCGATAATATCCGCTACGGCAGACTGGATGCCACAGATGAAGAGGTCGAGGAGGCCGCGAAGCTGGCCAATGCCCATGCGTTCATCATGCGGCTGCAGGACGGCTACGACCGGATGCTGTCGGTGGACGGCAGCGGCATCAGCCAGGGCCAGAAGCAGCTTTTGGCCATTGCCCGGGCAATACTGGCGAATCCGTCGATGCTGGTGCTGGATGAGGCGACGAGCAGTATCGATACAGTGACCGAGATTAAAATTCAGGAGGGCCTCCAGACCCTGATGCGCGGACGGACCAGCTTCGTCATCGCCCACCGGCTGGGGACGATCCGCGCAGCAGACCGCATCCTGGTGCTGGAAGGCGGCCGCCTGCTGCAACAGGGCTCGCATGAGGAGCTGCTGGAGCAGGGCGGCCTCTACCGCGAGCTGGTGCAGGGGAGCAAGGGTGCGGGTGGTGAGTGAACGAACGGCTGAAGCCTTTGCTGGATATGGATGATTGGCGGATGGGATGAAGGAACGCAGTATGTGTGGAGTCCAATGTAAGAAAGTCGTATATAGTCTGATGAGGGATGGTACGCTGGCGGTTTAGAGACGGTTTGATGCGCTAAAGATGGGATTCAGATACGGTGAAGACGGAGTTCTGATCCAATGCAAGTAAGGTGATTGTAGTCTGTACAACAGAAAACCGGATTTGCAATGAAAAAGCTCAGTCTGCTGTATTCTGTACAATTGATTTTGCGGATTAGAGGGTAAAAGCGGGTCTAAGCAGAATTCTGCTGTATAAAGTACATTAGCTGCTGATTTCTGCCGGATATGGGCCGATTCTGCTGTACGTTATGCAATTGCTATATGCGTATCGTGTCCGGCAGGTAACTAACAGTGGGTAGGATCTGTAACCAACAAGGGGATGCCTCAGCAGCCGGTTCGTTCATGGCTTGCGGCATCCCCTGTTCAATTATGAGATTAGGAACGCGCTTCGGAGGATGGAGGCTGCTGGACCTTCTGCTTCTCCCGGAAGCGGGGGCCGACGTAGTTCTTCTTGCGGTCACGGGTCAGAATCCAGCCGCCGAGGAAGCTCATTCCGGCCAGGAAGAGCAGCAGTCCGCCGCCGAAATGCAGCCAGTTAAAGACGGGAACAGCAGTCTCATCACCATGCATGGCGAAATAATCGAAGAGATCGTCCTTCATCATCAGGAAGCCCGTCATGGCCAGGAGGCCGGGGATGACCAGGATCAGTATGGCAATGAAGCGTGATATCAGCAGTTTCATAACAGGTAACAGTCCCTCCTCTGCGCAGCCGCTTAGATTTCAACCATATGATAACGCTTCATTCCATAAAAGTCTATGGATATATGACGTTTGTGGGTTTTGTATTGCTGCCGAATGGGAGTACAATATAATAGGTTAGGCTGAATTTTAAGAGGAATGACTGGAGGATACATATCATGACAATGACCTGTGATGTGGCGATACTCGGCGGAGGGACAGGCGGTTATGTGGCGGCGATCCGCGCCGCGCAGCTCGGCAAGTCCGTCATCGTGATCGAAATGGACAAGCTGGGCGGAACCTGCCTGCACCGCGGCTGTATTCCCAGCAAATCATTGCTGCGCAGTGCAGAGGTATTGGCTGAGATTAAAGAGAGCGAAAGCTACGGTATAGAGACAACCGGCGTGGAGCTGGTGTTCCCCAAGGTACAGCAGCGCAAGGAAGCGGTTGTAGAGCAGCTTCACCAGGGTGTGCAGTATCTGATGCGGAAGCATAAGATCCAGATTGTGAAGGGCAAAGGCCGGATTATCGGCCCGTCGATCTTCTCCCCGCGCAGCGGCGCAGTGGCTGTAGAGCTGGAGGATGGCGAGATGGAGACCGTGGTCTCCACGAATCTCATCATCGCTACCGGCTCGCGTCCGCGTGTTCTGCCGGGCCTTCAGCCCGATGGCAAGGTGATTCTGAGCAGTGAGGAAGCATTGACGCTTACGGAGCTGCCTGACTCGATAATTATTGTAGGCGGCGGAGTAATCGGTGTGGAATGGGCGTCGATGCTGGCTGATTTTGGTGTACAGGTGACTGTAGTTGAAGCTGCCGGACAACTGCTGCCGCAGGAGGATGAAGAGATAGCCCGCGAGCTGCTGCGCCTGCTGAAGAAGCGCGGAGTCCGCGTGCTCACCGGAACAACGGTGGATGCCGGGACCTGCACGGTGTCGGAGACAGGGATTACGATTGAAGCCCGCAAGGGGGAGCAGAGCCAGAGTCTGTCGGCAGACAAGCTGCTCGTATCCGTAGGGCGCGTGGCGAATATCGAGAATCTCGGACTGGAAAATACAGACATCCGCTTCGACACAGGTGTCATCGCAGTGAATGCGAACATGCAGACGGCGGAGCCGCATATCTATGCGATTGGCGATTGTATCGGCGGATTGCAGCTCGCCCATGCGGCCAGCCATGAGGGTATCCGGGCCGTCAATCATCTGGCGGGCGAGACGCTCCACCCTTATGAAGCCCAGCTTGTCCCACGCTGCGTCTATACGCGGCCTGAGGTGGCGAGCGTCGGTTATACGGAGAAGGAAGCCAAAGCGCTCGGCCGTGAGACCGTAACCGGCAAGTTCCCGTTCTCCGCCATCGGCAAGGCAATTGTCTACGGCATGAAGGATGGCTTCGTGAAGGTGGTGGCCGACGCGAAGAACGGCGATATTCTCGGTGTGCAGATGATCGGCCCGCATGTCACCGATCTGATCGGTGAAGCGGCGCTGGCCCAGGTGCTGGATGCCACGCCATGGGAAGTCGGGGAAGCCATCCATGCCCATCCGACACTGTCGGAGGTGCTGGGTGAAGCGATGCTGGCGGTGGATGGAAGAGCAATCGGCTTCTAGCGTGCGATAGAGAGCTTAACAAGAAGGCCGGGGGGAGCGGAAGGTGCGTACTGCGCCGATATCGCTCCATACCGGCTATATTTGTTCGTTTCCGGAGCGTCTGATTGGCGGAGGGAATTTGGCTTTTCTTTTTGCCGCGAAAACGATTATAATGAATTTAGTACCTGGTGATAGGATCAGGGCATATATATTAGTATTAAGGTCAACCCGCCGGGCGGACGCATCCTGAACCGGTTAGCGATAGCGGGGACGGAAGCAGTGCGCAGGCAATACATTCTAGGAGGTACCTCTTATATGGAATCCCAAGGTACTGTAGAGACCGTTAACAGACATAAGCAGCTTGGACTCACTGACGGCCAGGTGATTGATATGTACAGATTCATGCAGCTCGGACGCAAATATGATGAGCGCAGTCTGCTGCTGCAGCGCGCTGGCAAGATCAATTTCCACGTGTCAGGCATCGGGCAGGAGGCGGCACAGGTGGCGGCAGCGTTCGCGCTGGACCGGGAGAACGACTATTTCCTTCCGTATTACCGGGACTATGCTTTCGTTCTGTCTGTAGGTATGACTACGCGCGAGCTGATGCTGTCCGTCTTCGCCAAGGCGGAGGATCCCAACAGCGGCGGCCGGCAGATGCCGGGCCACTTCGGACATAAGCGGCTGCGCATCGTAACGGGCTCCAGCCCGGTGACGACTCAGGTTCCGCACGCAGCAGGCTTCGCCCTGGCAGCCAAGATGCAGAAGAAGAAGTTTGTCTCCTTCGTCACCTTCGGGGAAGGCTCCAGCAACCAGGGAGATTTCCATGAAGCGTGTAACTTCGCGGGTGTGAATAAGCTGCCGATGATTATTTTTTGCCAGAACAATCAGTATGCGATCTCCGTTCCGGCCCACAAGCAGCTTGGCGGCAAGGTAAGTGACCGTGCGCTGGGCTACGGCTTCCCCGGCATCCGGGTCGACGGCAATGATCCGCTGGAGGTATACCGCGTGGTGAAGGAAGCCCGCGAACGCGCGCTGGCCGGAGAAGGCCCGACCCTGATTGAAGCGATGATGTACCGCCTGTCGCCGCATTCCACCTCGGATAACGATCTGGCTTACCGGACGCAGGAGGAAGTCGATGAGAACTGGAAAAAAGACGGCATCGCCGCCTTCCGCACTTACCTGACCAACCTTGGTCTGTGGAGCGAGGAGCAGGAGCGCGATCTGGCTGCTGAATATAATCTTGAACTGAAAGAGGCCATAACCTACGCCGAGAATGCGCCGTTCCCGAAACCGGAAGATACGCTGCTGCATGTCTACGATGAATCCGGCCTGAAGGGGGGCGCTTAAGCCATGGCAATGATGGAATATATCGATGCAATCCGGCTGGCGATGAAAGAAGAAATGGAACGCGATGAGTCGGTGTTCGTGCTGGGTGAGGATGTCGGCGTGAAGGGCGGCGTATTCACCACTACCAAGGGACTGCAGGACCAGTTCGGCGCAGAACGTGTGCTGGATACCCCGCTTGCGGAATCTGCGATTGCAGGGGTTGCGATTGGGGCGGCGATGTACGGCATGAAGCCGATTGCCGAGATGCAATACTCCGACTTCATGCTGCCCGCTACGAACCAGATCATCAGCGAGGCGGCCAAAATCCGCTACCGCTCCAACAACGACTGGAGCTGTCCGGTCGTCATCCGCGCGCCGATCGGCGGCGGCATCTTCGGCGGACTGTATCATTCCCAGTGCCCGGAGTCGATCTTCTTCGGCACGCCGGGTCTGAAGATCGTGGCCCCTTATTCGGCAGCGGATGCCAAGGGCCTGCTCAAGGCCGCTGTCCGTGATCCTGATCCGGTGCTGTTCTTCGAGAACAAGAAGTGCTACAAGCTGATCAAGGGGGATGTGCCGGAGGGCGACTACACCGTGCCGATCGGTGAAGCGAATCTGCTGCGCGAAGGCAGCGATATTACGGTGATCGGGTATAGCCTGCCGCTGCATTTTGCGATGCAGGCGGCGGAGGAACTGGAGAAGGAGCACGGCATTACCGCGCATATTCTCGATCTGCGCACCCTGCAGCCGCTGGACCGCGAGGCGATTATCGCCGCTGTCCGCCAGACCGGCAAGGTGCTGATTGTCCACGAGGACAACAAGACCGGAGGGATCGGCGGCGAGGTGGCGGCGATCATCGCCGAGCACTGCCTGTTCGACCTGGATGCGCCGGTCTTCCGCCTGTGCGGACCCGATGTCCCGGCCATGCCGATCTCACCGCCGATGGAGAAGTTCTTCCTCCTGAGCAAGGACAAGGTAAAGGCAGAGATGCTGCGTCTGGCGCAGTACTAGGTTAAATAATTTATCCTGCCGGGACACCGCGACCCGGACCCGGTCAGGGATGTTGCAGATTGTGCAACTTGGATATGGAATAGACAGCGGATCGTGGCAGAATGCTGCAAAAAATACAACATTATGTCCGCTCAGCCGCCTGAATGAAGAGCAATGCTGCATTTCGTGCAACATTTTCGATTTTGGGCAGAGTGGTATGAGCGAATGTTGCATGAAGTGCAGGATTTCATGGCTGAACGGCCACCTGGGCCAGGAAGCTTTCGCTTACAAAACTAAGCCTATGCTTCCGAAGTCAGTTTTGTACGAAGTCTGTCAGGAAGTTTAAGCTTACAAAACTAAGCCTATGCTTCCGAAGTCAGTTTTGTACGAAGTCAATCAGGAAGTTTAAGCTTACAAAACTTTAAGGAGTGACATTATGTCTGACAATACAACGCTGACGGATGTAATTATGCCGCAGCTGGCGGAATCGCTGGTCTCGGCGACCATCGGGAAGTGGCTGAAGCAGCCGGGCGACCCTATCGAGCAATATGAGCCGATCTGCGAGCTGATCACCGATAAGGTGAACGCAGAGCTGCCGGCCACAGTGGACGGCACGATGGCCGAGCTGCTGGCCGAAGAGGGCCAGACGGTCAGCGTGGGCGAGATCATCGCCCGCATTGCCGTGGCCGGTGCGGCACCGGCCGCGCCTGCTGCTGCCGCGCCGTCGCCGGAAGCCGCGGGCGGCAGCTCCGCACCTGCCGCCTCAGGCACCGCACCGCAGACGCACAGCGCCGCCGCGCGGCCGTCCGCGCCCGCTCCGGCGTACGACGCCGCCGCGCCAATGCGCTCCCGTTACTCTCCGGCCGTGCAGTCGCTGGCCGCCGAGCACGGCATCAACCTGGTGGCCGTGCCGGGCACCGGCCTGGGCGGACGCATCACACGCAAGGATGTGCTCGCGTTCCTTGCAAGCGGCGCAGCAGCGCAGCCTGCTGCTTCTGCACCGCCGGCGGCTGCGCCCGCTCCGGCCGCCGCCCCTCCAGCACCGCCCGTCCAGGTCGCCCAGCCGGACATGCGCGACGAGCTGCAGCCGGTCCGTAACTCCGGCCTGCATCTCAGCGAATCGCCGAAGATTCCGACGATTGAGGTCGAGCGCGGCCGGGACGGCATGTCGGAGTATCTGATCGACGTGACGCCGATCCGCAATACGATCGCTACCCGGATGCGGCAGAGTGTGTCGGAGATTCCGCACGCCTGGACGATGATCGAGGTCGATGTGACCAATCTGGTCGTGCTGCGCAACAAGCTGAAGGATGAGTTCAAGCGCAAGGAGGGCATTAACCTGACCTACCTGGCTTTTCTGATGAAGGCTGTGGTCAGTGCGATCAAGGATTACCCGATCATGAACTCCGTCTGGGCGGTGGATAAGATCATCGTCAAGCGCGACATCAACATCTCGCTGGCTGTCGGCACAGAGGATTCCGTCATGACGCCTGTAATCAAGAAAGCCGATCAGAAGAACATCGCCGGCCTGGCACGGGAAATTGATGAACTGGCGCTGAAGACACGTGAAGGCAAGCTGCGGCTGGATGATATGCAGGGCGGCACATTCACGGTGAACAACACTGGCTCGTTCGGCTCGATTCTGTCTTACCCGATTATCAACTATCCGCAGGCGGCGATTCTGACCTTTGAATCCATCGTCAAGAAGCCTGTTGTTATCAATGATATGATTGCTGTGCGTTCGATGGCCAATATCTGCCTGTCGCTGGATCACCGCATTCTGGACGGTGTGATCAGCGGACGCTTCCTGCAGCGGGTGAAAGATAATGTGGAAGGCTATACGCCGGAAACGAAGCTGTACTAAATTAAGGTGTTAGGCGGCTGAAGGCGGCAGGTCCCCTGGGACAGGGAGAATGAGATGCGAAGGGGTGCTTATGATCATGGAACACCTGAATTTAGGCAAACTGGAGGTTACTTATCTTCCGCTGCTGGAGTACGGGGCGGCCTGGGAGCTGCAAAAGGAGGCGGTCCGGGCGATTGACGCCGGCACCGCCCCCGAGCGGCTGATCCTCCTTCAGCACCCGCCAACGTATACGATTGGCTCCCAGAATCATCCGGAGCATCTGCTCCTCAGCAGGGAACAGCTCAGCCAGCAAGGAATTGCGCTGTTTGAGATTGACCGCGGAGGAGACATTACATATCACGGGCCGGGCCAGCTGGTCGGGTATCCGCTGCTGAAGCTTGGCGGGGACGGCAGGGTGGATCTGCACGGCTATCTGCGCAAGCTGGAGGCGGTCATTATCGCTTATCTGGATGCTTATGGGATCACCGGAACACGCAAGGAGGGCTACACCGGCGTATGGGTTGGTAATGAGAAAATATGTGCCATCGGCGTGAAGTTCAACCGCTCTAAAACCCGCAGGGGATTCATTACCAGCCATGGCTTCGCCTTCAACATCACAGCTGGCATCGGGCAGAGCGGGTTCTCGGGGATTGTCCCCTGCGGGATCGCTGAGTATGGAGTGACTTCGCTTGCGGAGTGTACCGGGCTTGCTTTTGACGTAGAGAAGGTGGCCTCAGAGCTGGTGCCGTATTTCCTGCACGAATTTCCGTATGATGCGGTTTCCGGGGCCTTAAGCATCACTGACCGCTGAGTATTCGCTCAGCACAGGTCAAACAGCGCCACGGGGAACCCGGACGCTGCAATTAGACAACCTGAGATGTGGTCTAACCGGCCAAGAACGGCTCGATGACGAACAGCACGGTAGAGGCGATCATAGCGAACAGCATGATGTAGATGACGATACGGAACCATTTTTGTCGTTGCATGAGTGACTCCTTTGAGAATAGTGTAAGTTAAGCATAGAGCATAGCCATATATTGAACGCAATATTACTATTGTAACGTATCTGCGAAAGAGAGGGAAGTCCAAGTGATATCCGAAGACCGGCTGATCAATGAATTCATGGAGCTTGTCCGTATTGACAGTGAGACCCGCAATGAACGTCCGATTGCCGAGGTGCTCAAAGAGAAGTTCAGAGGCCTTGGCCTGGAGGCGGTGGAAGATGATTCGATGGAGAGCACGGGGCATGGCGCGGGCAATCTGTTCGTGACCTGGCCAGCGGACAGCGGGGTAAATGCACCGAAGCTGCTGTTCACCTGCCATATGGACACCGTGGTTCCCGGACAGGGCATTAAGCCTTCTCTGGGCGAGGACGGCTGGATTACCAGCGACGGCACGACGATTCTCGGCGCTGATGATAAGGCCGGGCTGGCCGCCTTATTCGAAGCGATCCGGGTGATTCAGGAGCAGAAGCTGCCGCACGGGCAGATCCAGTTCGTGATTACAGCGGGCGAGGAATCCGGTCTGATGGGCGCACGTGCCATGGACCCGGCGCTGCTGGATGCGGATTACGGCTTCGCGCTTGATTCCAATGGCGAGGTCGGCGCGATTGCGACCGCTGCACCGGGTGTGGCCCGGATGGCGATGCAGATTATCGGCAAGTCGGCCCATGCCGGGGTGAACCCGGAGGACGGCATCAGCGCGATTCAGGTGGCCAGCAAGGCGGTCTCGGCGATGAAGCTCGGCCGGATCGACAAGGAGACCACGGCCAATATCGGCAGCTTCTCCGGCGGCGGCCCGACGAATGTGGTCTGCGACCGTGTACAGCTTGATGCGGAGGCGCGCAGCATTGTGCAGGAGAAGGTGGAGCGGCAGGTTGCTTCGATGCGGGAGGCGCTGGAGACGACGGCGCGCGAGTATGGGGCGCAGAGCGAATTCCGCAGTGAGCTGATCTACCCGGCCTTCAGCTTCGGCGGGAATGATCCGGTCGTCAAGCTGGCGGAACGGGCGGTGGCTTCGCTGGGCCTGACCCCGCGGCAGTTCGCTTCCGGCGGCGGCAGCGATGCCAATATTTTCAATGGACACAAGGTGCCTACAGTCAATCTGGCGGTAGGATACGAGCATATTCATACAACGCAGGAGCGGATTAAGGCCGCCGATATCGTCAAGGTGGCGCGTCTTGTAGTCGCTATTGTTGCCGAGAGCCAGCAGGGCTGAACGTACTGTTCCTGAGGGCAGGCAAACCGGCCATCTGTGGACGCCTGACCGCAAGAAGGAGCTGCTTCCGGGTTTACCGGAGACAGCTCCTTTTTCAAAAGATAAGAATCTATATGTTTCACACGATAACTGTTCCTTCTATTTCTCGCTGAAACGGTACCGTCCTTTGAAAGGACGGCAATGCCGTTTCCACTTGCAGATGACACCGTTCATCAAGAAGAACGCTGCGGCATTAACCTGCCTTGGAAGCCTTGATCCGCTTATCCGCCTGGAGCAGCAGGACGTAGGACAGGGGCATATCGGGACCGTACTGCTTCATCCATGCTGCGATGACCGACTTAATCTGCTCCGGTGTACCTACCATAGTTACTGCGGACGAGCTTGCCTGGATCAGGGGGGTATTCATGCCTGCATTCCTTCTTTCTTCATAAGTTTGCTATAATACACCTTATGCATAACGATGCCAAAGGAGACCACAACTCTATGAAAAAAAATGAAAAACACAGCAATCCCGCGTTGGACGAAGAAACGTTATCCACAAAGCCGATTTTTGACGGGCATATTATTTCGCTGCAGGTGGATACGGTGAAGCTGCCGGACGGCAAGACTGCCACCCGTGAAGTCGTGAAGCATCCCGGAGCCGTCGCTGTACTGGCGCTGAATCAGGGCAAAATGCTTGTCGTCGAGCAGTACCGCCAGCCTATGCACCGCACAGAGGTCGAGATTCCGGCCGGCAAGCTGGACCCGGGTGAAGACCCGCTGGCGGCTGCGGGGCGCGAGCTGCAGGAGGAGACCGGCTTCCACAGCGGCGGGCTTACACTGCTGAAGTCGTTCTACACCTCCCCCGGCTTCGCCGATGAGATTATTCACCTCTACGTGACCGAGGATGCCCAGCCGGGCGAGATGGCGCTCGATGAGGACGAGTTCCTGGAGGTGTCCGAGCTCACGCTGGAGGAGGCCTACCAGTATATTGCGGATGGACGTATTGCCGATGCCAAGACGATGATGGCAGTCTATGCCTGGCATCTGTATACGCTGACAGGCCAATGGCACTAGCAGCGGAGCTGCAGAGCATCTATTGTGATCTGCATGTGCATATCGGAAGGACCTCGGAAGGCCAGGCGGTCAAAATCAGCGGCAGCCGCGACCTCACCTTCGCCGGGATTGCCAGGGAAGCAGCGGAGCGCAAGGGGATCGGCCTGATCGGCATCATCGACAGCCACTCGCCGGGTGTGCTGCACGATATTCATGCGGCGCTTGATTCCGGGGAGATGGCGCTGGCCGCCGGGGGCGGTATTGCTTACCGTGGGACCACGATTCTGCTGGGCACCGAGATTGAGATCCGTGAGCCGGGACGCAAGGAGTGCCATGTCCTGGCCTTCATGTCGGACCTTACAGCGATGGAGGATTTCAGCAAGTGGATGAGCGCCCATATGCGCAATGTGAATCTTAGCTCGCAGCGCCTGTACGCCCCCTCCAGGGTGCTGCAGGACGAGATTACCGGACGGGGCGGTCTGCTGATCCCGGCGCATATTTTTACGCCCCATAAGGGTCTCTACGGCTGTGCTGCGGAGCGTATGGCTGAGCTGTTCGAGCTGGACCGCATTGCAGCAGTGGAGCTTGGACTAAGTGCAGATTCGGAGATGGCGGGGTATCTCTCGGAGCTTGACCGCTACAGCTTCCTGACCAACTCCGATGCCCATTCCCTCGGCAAAATCGGCCGCGAATACAATGTCATCGAGATGCGCGAGCCCTCCTTCCAGGAGCTGAAGCTGGCGCTCCAGCGCAATGAAGGCCGCCGGGTCAGCGCCAACTTCGGGCTGAATCCCCGGCTGGGCAAATATCACCGCACCTACTGCGCAGGCTGCGGCAGCATCATCGATGAAGCGTATGCGACCTCCGAGCGCTGCCCGTATTGCGGCAGTCCGAAGCTGGTGCAGGGCGTGCTGGACCGGATTCTGCACATCGCGGACCGTCCGCTGCCGCAGGTTCCGGCGCACCGGCCGCCGTATCATTACCAGGTGCCGCTGGAGTTCATCCCCGGACTCGGCAAGCGCAAGCTGAACCTGCTGCTGGAGGCTTTTGGCACAGAGATGAATATTCTGCACCGCGCTGCGGAAGCCGAGCTTGCTGCTGTTGCGGGCGCGGAGCTGGCCGGGCTGATCGTGCTTGCCCGCACCGGGCAGCTCGTCCTCTCCTCGGGAGGCGGAGGAACCTACGGCAAGGTGATCAGGACCTAAGGACAAGTCATAGTCCGGGACATTCCCTCATATGGTGTAACATGTGACCGGAAAGGAGAATGTCAGGGTGCGCAGTTTAAAGCTGATGCTGAAGGAACAGACGCCTCTTTATATTTTTGTCGCGGTCCTGTTTCTGGTCGGAGTGGTATTCGGGGCGCTTATCGTCAGCGCGCTGACGCTGGATCAGCAGCAGGAGCTGGGGGATTATTTAAGCAACTTCTTCGTGACCGTGGACCAGCAGGGACTTCCGGCCGCCCAGGATTCGTACTGGAGCATCGCCGCCTTCAATCTGAAGTGGATCGGCCTGATCTGGATTCTCGGCTTGTCGGTCATCGGGCTGCCCGGTATTCTGATTCTGGATTTCCTCAAAGGCGTGCTGATCGGCTTCACCGTCGGCACCCTGGTCAGCCAGTACTCCTGGCACGGGATGCTGTTCGCGCTGGTGTCGGTGGCTCCGCATAATCTGGTGCTGATTCCGGTGCTGCTCGTATGCAGTGCGGCTGCGCTCGGCTTCTCCCTCCTGATGATCCGCAGCCGGGTGCTCGGCCAGCAGCGCCGGACCCAGGTGGCCCATCCGTTCATGATGTATACGCTGCTCTCTCTGGGAATGGCTGCGCTGGTGATGGGCGTCTCCGGCTTCGAAGCCTACTTGACGCCTGCGATGATGCGCTGGGTAACGCCGCTGCTGGTGTCTGCTGGGTGAACGCGGCCGGCAGCGGGACAGTGCGGAAACCGTTTGACTTCTCAAACAAACTCCCCCTATAATGGAAGAAGTGGCTTGAAGCCCGGTGCGGTAATTTTCCAAGGGGGAGGCAGACAATGGAAGCCCGGATAGACAAGATTAAGCAGCAACTACAATCCCAAGGATACAAGCTAACACCTCAGCGGGAAGCGACCTTAAGAGTTCTCCTGGAGAACGAGGATGACCACCTCAGTGCTGAAGATGTATTCATGCTCGTCAAAGAAAAGGCTCCCGAGATCGGTCTCGCCACCGTCTATCGTACCCTGGAACTGCTCAGCGAGCTTCATGTCGTGGAGAAGATTAACTTCGGGGACGGGGTGGCCCGTTACGACCTGCGGACGGATACGGCGAAGCATCATCATCACCATCTGATCTGTGTGCAATGCGGCACAATGGATGAGATCCGTGAGGATTGGCTGGGACCGCTGGAAGAGCGTCTGGAGAAGGAATATAATTTCACGGTGGTTGACCATAGACTTGATTTTCACGGAATTTGCCATCGCTGCAAGGAGAAGAACCCGGCAGAAGGCAATACTCCCGAATAAGCGTATAGCGAATAAGCTTTATATGAGAATTACCGCGCAAGCTCTCCCCGGCTGACTGGCTGGAGGGGGCTTTTTCATGGTGCAGGGGTTCTGTGCTGAAAGCGGGTCTGAGGCTGATGGGATGAAGTGGTGTGGCACTTGTGCCGCATATATGGCTAACGGGGATTAGTGTAACTAAATTTGCTTGTTGTTCGTATACACAGTCATTGGGCATCTTTATTCCAGGAGGTAGATGATGAGAAAATTTGCATTGTTGTTTACTTTTGCGTTCGCGTTAACTGCTTGTGATCCTGCTGATGAAAATATACTCTCTCCCCAAAGTAATCAGGAAATTCTGAGTCTTCAGGCTGAGAACGAACAACTTAAAGCTGAATTAGCAGCGGTGCAGAATACTCCGAATGAAGTGGACATGGAATTAAATACAGCTCCTTTGAATGCAGCGTTCAGGGTAATGGACGCGATGAATAACAAAGATTATGCAGCCTTAAACAAATTATCTGTGCCCGAAGTGTTATGGGATGACCGGGCTGGAACGTTTACTTTACCAGAGGATGATTCCAAGCAGAATGTTTCTATTTTATCATCAATGGATTTAGGGAATTTAGAGTATCGCGGTTATCATCCAAGGAGTGAGAATGAGGTCCAAGTATTTTTGGCAAGAGTAGAGGATGGAAATGTCTCCATCTATATGGATTTCGTGAAAAAGGAAAATGAATGGCTGTATAAAGGTCATTTAACCAATTAACCAGCCAGAGTCAAACTGTGCACCTCACATCGGCAGAGCCCCCTAAGCGGATGCGGGAACACCCTGGGAGCGAAATAGTACTTAACATACATAACAAGACCCTCCGGCGCATAAAGTGAAGGACGAGTTCTGTGGACCGGCCTGACGCATCGTTATGCGGGAGGCGGGAAACAGATGTTGTTACCTACTAATAAGGAGGTTGCCTGAATGATCGTTTCTCTGCCCAAGACGGTCCGCCGCCTGTATTTCCTGACGATGCTTGTTGCAGTGAGCTGTGTGCTGTATTATGTCATGAGCTGGGTCAGCGCGTGGATCAGCCCGGCCCGCAATACGGAGATTCCGGAGGGGACAGCGGTCCGCGCCTTTCAGGAGTTCCATTACAGCGAACAGGGGATGAGTGCGGCAGACCGTCTGCGCCTATTCTACTGGTACGGGGAGTAACGGGACCGCCGGGAAGGAAAAAGCGAGAACTCTGTCGAATCATTTCATTAGCATGTCATGGGACCCCTGCCGTTCCGGCTGCTGAACTACACCCGCTGCGAAGCCGCATATAGCAGCCTGAGTCTGACAGGAGCGTGAATTGATGAAGTCACACTTGCAGCCGTTTATGCAGTATTTATCCGGGGACAAAGGACTGTCTCCGAGTACGCTGGAATCCTATGGACGGGATATAACGCAGTTTCTGGAGTTTGCGGAGGAGCGCGGCCTGGCCGCAGCGGAGGAGATCCGCAGATCGCATATTTTGCTCTATCTCAGCACCTTGCGCGGAGCGGGCAAGGCGGCGGCTACGGTGAACCGGAATACGGTATCGCTGCGCGCCTACTTTCACTTTTTGCTGAAGGAGCAGCTGATCGCCCAAGATCCGACGCTTGATATGGAGGCCATTAAGCCAAGCAAGAAGCCGCCGATGATACTGAGCATTGAAGAGATTGAGCGCCTGCTGGCTGCACCCGATGAGGCTTCCCCGCAGGGAATGCGCGATAAAGCCATGCTGGAGCTGCTCTACGCCACCGGTATCCGCGTCACGGAGCTGATCTCGCTGAATGTCGAGGATGTGAACACGGCCTTGCGGTTCGCCCGCTGCAGCGGCGCTTCCGGCAAGGAGCGGGTGGTGCCGATCGGCCTGATCGCTGCAGAGTGTGTGACCCGGTATACGTCTGGGATGCGGGACAAGCTGCTGCGCACGAATCTGGAGGAGCCGGCGCTGTTCCTGAACAGTCTGGGCGGAAGGCTAACCCGTCAGGGCTTCTGGAAAATCATCAAAAAATACGCCCGTGAAGCCGGGATCGGGCAGGATATTACGCCCCATACTCTGCGCCACTCCTTCGCCGCACATTTGCTGGAAGGCGGGGCTGACCTGCGCTCCGTGCAGCAGATGCTGGGCCATTCCGATATATCGACTACCCAGATATACAGCGGTATTGCCCGCAAGAATATGAAGGAAGTCTATGAGAATCACCATCCCCGGGCGAAATAGCCGGCTTGGCTGGTGAAGAGAGTGCGCCGAAAAGATGCTTTTTGCGAGTAAGAACGTTATGATGGAATCATACTGAAGAAATAGCTTCCGGGAGAGGTCTCCCGGAGTTTCTTCCTGCTTGGAGCAGCGCCTGAAGATTATGGAAACTACTGAAGGAGTGAAGAGGGCATGTCCTCATTTAAACGCATCGGATTTATTGTACTGGATAGTGTAGGGATCGGCGAAGCGCCGGATGCCGCGAATTTCGGGGATACAGGCTCCCATACGCTGGGGCATATTCTGGAGCGGGTTCCGGGACTTAAGCTGCCCAATCTGCAGCAGCTGGGGCTGGCGAATATTGCGCCGCTGCCGCCGCTAGAACCTGTAGCCGCCCCTACAGGCTATTACGGCAAAATGCAGGAGGTCTCGGTAGGCAAAGACACCATGACCGGCCACTGGGAGCTGATGGGGCTGAAGATTGAGGTTCCGTTCAACACGTATTTCGACGGCTTCCCGGCGGAGCTGATCGAGAAGTTCGAAGCGGCTACCGGTCGCAAGGTCATCGGCAACAAGCCGGCCTCCGGCACCGAGATTCTGGTGGAATACGGCGAGGAGCAGATGAAGACCGGTGCATGGATTGTCTATACTTCGGCAGACAGCGTGTTCCAGCTGGCCGCGCATGAGGACATCATTCCGCTGGAGGAGCTGTATAGCGCCTGCCGGATTGCCCGCGAGCTGACGATGGCTCCTGAATTCTCCGTAGGCCGCGTCATTGCCCGCCCTTATGTGGGCGAGCCGGGGAACTTCGTGCGTACGCCGAACCGGCATGACTATGCGGTGAAGCCGCCGCAGCCGACTGTGATGAATGCGCTCCAGGATATCGGCAAGGATGTGATTGCTGTCGGGAAGATTAATGATATTTTCACAGGTGAAGGGGTTACGGCCTCTTATCCGACGAAGAGCAATGAACATGGCATCCAGGTGACGATTGACGAGCTGCGGAAGCCTTTCAACGGGCTGCTGTTCACCAACCTGGTGGACTTCGATTCCCTGTATGGCCACCGCCGCGATCCTGAAGGATATGGCAAGGCACTGGAGGTGTTCGACCAGGCGCTGCCTGAGCTGATCGGAACCCTTGGCGATGATGATCTGCTGATTATCTCGGCGGACCACGGTAATGATCCCATTCATGCCGGAACGGATCATACGCGTGAATATGTGCCGCTGCTGGTCTACAGCCCGAGATTCAAGACTCCCGGCAACCTGGGCATCCGTCAGACCTTCTCGGATGTGGCTGCGACGATTGCCGAGAACTTCGGGGCGAAGGCGCCGCAGTACGGGACAAGCTTTTTGGCTGAACTAAATTAATCCGGGAGGAAACCTAACCATGACCAATGTAACCCTTAACCATATTCAAGAAGCTGCAGTATACATCAAGGACAAATGTACCGTTGCCCCGGAAATCGGGCTGATCCTCGGCTCCGGCCTCGGTGTGCTGGCCGATCTGATCACGGATGAAGTTGTCATTCCCTATCAGGATATCCCGCATTTCCCGGTATCCACGGTAGAAGGACATGAAGGTGAGCTGCTGATCGGGATGATTGAAGGCCGCCGCGTCGTGATGATGAAGGGCCGCTTCCACATGTACGAAGGCTATGGCCCGGAGACGACAGCGTTTCCGGTACGTGTCATGAAGGAGCTTGGCGTCACCAGCCTGCTGGTCACCAACGCCGCCGGCGGGGTCAACACTGAATTTACTCCCGGCGATCTGATGCTGATTACAGACCACCTGAACCTGACCGGACGCAATCCGCTGACCGGCCCGAATGACAATGCGCTGGGCGTACGCTTCCCGGATATGTCTTCCGCCTACAGCCCGCGCCTGATTGCCGCTGCCAAGGAAGCCGCCGCTGCGATGAACTTCGAGTTCAAGGAAGGTGTATACGCCGGCCTGCTCGGACCGAACTATGAGACACCGGCCGAGATCGTGATGCTGCGCCGCCAGGGTGCGGATGCCGTAGGAATGTCCACCGTATCGGAGACCATCGTTGCCCGTCATGCCGGGATCGAAGTGCTGGGCATCTCCTGCATCACCAACATGGCTGCCGGAATTCTCGAACAGCCGCTGAATCATGCCGAGGTGATGGAGACTGCGGACCGTGTGCGGGAGCAGTTCCTGAAGCTGGTGCTGGCTTTTATTCCGAAAATGTAGTTCCTGCTTCACCTGCGTCTCATTCCATACACAATTCATATCCGGGAGGATCAACTTATGACAACACCATCTACTGTCTCATACGGCACACAGGTTCAGGAAGCCGCTGCCTACATTCAATCCAGACTAGGAGCCTATAAGCCCGTAATCGGACTTATTCTCGGCTCAGGCCTCGGGGATCTGGGCGATCAGATCGAAGACGCAGTCTATCTGCCTTATGAAGAGATTCCGCATTTCCCGCGTTCGACGGTGGAAGGCCATGCCGGACGGTTCGTGATCGGTAAGCTGGAAGGCAAGGATGTTATTATCATGCAGGGCCGTTTCCACTACTACGAAGGCTATGAGATGCGCAAGGTTGTGCTGCCGGTCTATGTCATGGCTAAGCTTGGCTTAGGTACACTGGTCATCACCAATGCAGGCGGCGGAATGAACCGGGCGTTCAAGGCAGGCGATCTGATGCTCATCACCGACCATCTCAATATGACCGGCGACAACCCTCTCATCGGACCGAATGATCCGGAGCTGGGCGTGCGCTTCCCGGACATGTCACGGGCTTATGACCCTGAATATATCGCGCTGGCGAAGAAGCTTGCTGCCGGGGTTACGGGCGTAGAAGGCGAAACGCTCGTGCTGCAGGAGGGTGTATATGCAGGCATCAGCGGACCTACTTATGAAACTCCGGCTGAACTGAAAATGCTGGCCTATCTCGGCGGCGATGCTGTAGGAATGTCCACGGTGCCGGAAGTGATTGTCGCCAGCCACAGCGGGCTGCGGGTGCTGGGTATCACCTGTATCACCGATATGGCGATCGGGGATGAGCTGGAGCCGCTGACCCACGAGCAGGTGGTTAAGGTAGCTAATCTGACCAAGCCGAAGTTCATCGGGCTGGTGCGCGCCTTCGTCCGTGAGGTACAGATCTGATGCGTGCCGTTGATCTGATTCAGAAAAAGAGAGACGGCGGCGAGCTGAGCCGTGAAGAGATTGCTTTTCTGATTCAGGGCTACAGCAAGGGGGACATCCCGGATTATCAGATTTCCGCCTGGGCGATGGCCGTGTATTTCCGCGGCATGAATGCCCGCGAGACCGGTGATCTGACGCTGGAGATGGCGATGTCCGGAGACCAGGTGGACCTTAGCCCGATTGCGGGCATCAAGGTGGACAAGCATTCCACCGGCGGGGTCGGCGATAAGACAACTGTTGTGCTGGCACCGCTGGTTGCCGCAGCCGGAGTGCCGGTCGCTAAAATGTCCGGACGCGGACTGGGCCATACCGGCGGCACCCTGGATAAGCTGGAGTCCATCACCGGCTTCTCGGTGGAGATGGACCGGGAGCGGTTCTTCGCCCAGGTGGGCGAGATCGGCGCAGCCGTAATCGGCCAGTCAGGCAATATTACCCCGGCGGACAAGAAGCTGTATGCGCTGCGTGATGTGACCGCAACCGTAGAATCGATTCCGCTGATCGCCAGCTCGGTCATGAGCAAGAAGATCGCCGCAGGCGCAGACGCGATCGTGCTGGATGTGAAGACCGGCAGCGGCGCGTTCATGAAGACGCTGGATGATTCAATCGCGCTGGCCCAGGCGATGGTGGACATCGGCACCCATCTGGGACGTAACACCGTGGCTGTCATTAGCGATATGGACCAGCCGCTGGGCTTCGGCATCGGCAATGCCCTGGAGATCAAGGAGGGCATCGAGACCTTGAAGGGCCACGGGCCGAAGGATCTCCAGGAGGTCTGCCTGATCCTCGGCAGCCAGATGCTGGTGCTTGGCGGGAAGGCGAAGGATGAAGACGAGGCGCGCTCGATGCTGCTGTCCCATATCGAGGACGGCAGCGCGCTGGAGAAGTTCAAGCAGATGGTCTCGGCCCAGGGCGGCGATGTCTCGCAGGTCGAATCGCCGGACACGCTGCCTGCTGCGCGCAGATTCATTGAGGTGAAGGCTGCGGCTGCCGGTTATGTGGAGAGCATCCAGGCCGAAGAGATCGGCGTAGCCGCGATGCTGCTCGGAGCCGGACGCGAGACGAAGGAGTCTGTCATCGACCTGGCGGTCGGCATCCAGCTCTCGCTGAAGGTCGGCGATGCCGTAGCCGCAGGCGATACGCTGGCTGTGCTGCATGTGAACGATGCCAGCGAGAGCAAGGTACAGGAGGCCGAAGCCAAGGTGCTGGAGGCCTACCGCATCAGCGCCCAGCCGGTTCCTCCGCAGCCGCTGGTGTTCGCGCTGGTTACCCGCGATGGCGTGACCCGGTATTAGGCGGATAGGGAGACAGCCATTGAGCTAAATCAATGAGGGATACTTGAACAAGCCGTACGTTTCAGCGATTGCTGAGCGTACGGCTTGTTTTGGCTTTTTTCAGAGTATGGTCTGGCTTGTCCTGAGGCATTTATCTTATGGACTATGGCAAATGTGGCTCCACGGCAGCCATCATTCTATACGCCCCGTTGCTCTGGTTGCAGATTGCGGTGCAGGTGAGGCCGCTTCCGGGATAACAGGCAGAATGGAAGCTGATCCCGGGATCGTAGCCCATGATGTGGTACTTTTGCACCTTTTGTCCGCGGACCTGTATCCATACTCCATAACCGTAATAGCTGTCCTCACGCTCATGAATATGCGGGGTCAGCAGCAGAGCCGTTGTCTCTGCCTGCAACAGCTTGTGTTCAAGCAGGCCGTTCCACAGCTTATGCATATCCGCTGCCGTGACATAAGCCCCGCCATCCCCGCCCCCGACCACCGGAATCGAGTAGATGTTGCTGATCTTGCGCCCGTTGCCGCTGTCGATATATCCCTGAGCAGTGTTGGCCGGAAGCGCATCAAATGCGAAATAACCGGAATCCTTCATCCCGCAGGGCTGGAAAATATGCTGTTCTACATAATCCGTAAACGCCTGTCCGCTGATGGCTTCGACGAGCAGAGCGAGCATAATATATCCCGCATTGTTGTAGTGAAACCGCCCGCCGGGAGCGAACTTCATCGGCTGCCGGGCGAACAGGGGCAGGAAATCTGCGGGCCGCCGCAGTGTGTACATCGGGGTCTTCTCCCATAGTGCCGCGAAATCATCCATAGTCTCTTCATCGAAATAATCCGGGATGCCAGAGCTATGTGTCAGTACCTGATGCACGGTGATCTCAGGGTCGAATAAAGGGAATTCCGGCCTGGGCAGAATGTCCAGTATTTTAGCATCAAAAGAAAGCTGTCTTTGCTCCACGAGCCGGCAGACCGCAATAGCGGTAAACAATTTGCTGCCGGAAGCGATCGCAAAGCGGGTGTGGAGCTGGTTAAGCCGCAATTCCGCGATATTGGCCAGCCCGTAAGCTTCTGCGGCAAGGACATGCTCCCGGTCCGCCACTTGTACAACCCCTGAGAACTTTGAGAGCTGCGCTTCTTCACTCATCAGCTGGACTAATTTTTCACTCTTACTCTTATGTTCAGGCTTCAAGCTGTAAGACACCTCCTGTCTGAAATAATGGCATGGGTTATATAATAGTTCGCGTTATGGGAGAAATAACCTTTATTTATATGGAGATCCGCCGGAAGAGTGCACGCTGCACGTCAGGTTTATCTGCAAAGGACAAGAAAAGCTGTTCAGGTTTGGCAGGACGGCACATTGTGGACGTTTTGCTGTTTACGATAGTATAAATGCAAACATTACAAACATGAGCATGGACCGGGGAGGAATCCAAATGGCACTTCATCAAACAATTACAGTCTTGAATTCACTGGACAGCGCTTATGTCAATGGTGAGCAGGTTAAACAGTTATTCGCCGCATATCCTGCGGTTCAGGTTGAGGTACAGAAGGTCGAAGGGGAAAAAGGCAGTACCGAATTCGTCAAAATCGCGATTCCGGGCAATAGCGGCAAGCTTGGCGGCGGGTCTGCGCCTACCTTCGGCATTGTCGGACGGTTAGGCGGTATTGGCGCGCGTCCCAGCCGGGTCGGCATTGTCTCGGATGCGGACGGCGCAGTCGCGGCCATCGCTTCGGCACTGAAGCTGGCGGATATGCAGCTCAAAGGAGATATTCTAAAGGGGGATGTGCTGGTTACCACCCATATTTGCCCGGATGCTCCGACTCTGCCGCATGAGCCGGTGGATTTCATGGATTCCCCTGTAGATATTCTGCAGATGAATGAGCATGAGGTGCTGCCGGAGATGGAAGCGGTTCTATCCATTGATACGACCAAAGGCAACCGCGTGGTGAACCATAAAGGGATCGCTATCTCTCCGACTGTCAAAGAAGGCTACATTCTGCGGGTCAGTGAGGATTTGCTGCGCATTAAGGAAATGACGACAGGACAGTATCCGGTCACTTTTCCGGTGACTACACAGGATATTACGCCATACGGTAACGGGCTGTATCATATCAATTCAATCCTTCAGCCTGCTGTTGCGACCTCTGCACCGGTGGTTGGATTGGCTATTACGGCTCAGTCAATGGTTCCTGGCTGCGGTACCGGCGCGAGCCATGAGGTCGATATCGCGCAGGCGGTGCGGTTCGCCATCGAGACGGCGAAGGAATTCACCCAGGGAAGCTGCTCCTTCTATGATGAAGCCGAGTTCGCACACATTAACGGCTTGTACGGTTCGATGAAAGTGCTGCAGACAATGGGTAATCCGGCGGTCCTCTCGCAATAAGTGAATAGTGGTATGGCAGGCAGGCGCTGAGCTTCAATCAGCGCCTGCTCTGCTAATATAGTATGGTTGTCACCCACAGTGTCTGGAGGGATAAGAATGAAGAATATCGGGCTGATTACGATCGGACAAGCGCCGCGCAGCGATGTGGCGCCGATTCTTGAGAAGTACCTGGAAGGCAGGGCAGGACTGGTGCAGTCCGGTGTACTGGACGGCTTCACGGCTGAGGAGGTCAGGGAACAATTCAGTCCCGGCCCGGGAGAGTATGTGCTGACTACCCGGATGAAGGATGGAACAGCCGTAGTCATCTCCCGGGAGCGGATACAATCCGTTCTCCAAGGGAAGCTTGATGTTATGGAAGCCGCTGGCATCCGGACGATTCTGCTGGCCTGCACCGGCGTGTTCCCGGGACTGCATACCTCATCTGCCCATCTGATTGAACCGGACCGGATCATTCCTCCGGTAGTCCTGGCAATGCTGGACGGGCGGCGTCTGGGGCTGATCGGCCCGCTGCCTGAGCAGGAGAATGCGATGAAAGAGAAATTCGCGGGCGGCGGAGGGCGGATACCCTTCGCAGCGGCTTCGCCGTATACTGGGACGGAAGCGGATTTCCGTGCCGCTGCGGAACGTCTGCGGGACCATGCGGATGTGATCGTGCTTGACTGTATGGGATATGTGGAGCAGCATAGAGAGTGGGCGGCCTCCGCAGGAGTGCCCGCCGTGCTGTCTAATGCCCTGATGGGCAAGCTGATTGCAGAAATGGTGTAATCCGGGAGGAAATGAAGATGAGTGAAGCAAGAATAGCGATTAGTATGAATGTTCTTAAGGATTGTCTGGCACTTGCTAGCGGCGAGCTGCTGGCTGTAGTGGCTGACGATGATAAGCGGGAGCTGGCCGAATCGGTCTATGAGGCCGGTAAGCGGCTGGGGGCTGAATCGATGCTGCTGGTGATGCAGCCGCGCAGCAAGTCCGGGGAGGAGCCTCCGGCTCCGGTAGCGGAAGCGATGGCGAAGGCGGATGTGGCGGTGTGCATTACGACCCATTCGATGACACATACCGCGGCGCGCAAACAGGCCGCCGCAGCAGGAACCCGTGTGGCGACCATGCCGGGGATCACGGATGATATGTTCAGCAACGGGGCAATCACGGCGGACTACGCCCAGGTAAAAGCGTTGACCGAGCAGGTAGCGGCGCTGCTGTCTGCGGGTACCCGGGTACGTGTGGAGAAGGATGGGCTCGCGCTCAGCTTCTCCATTGACGGCCGAGAGGGCATCCTCAGCACCGGATTGTATCTCAATCCAGGTGAATCGGGCAACCTGCCTTCAGGAGAAGCCTATATTGCTCCGCTGGAGGGTACAGCGGACGGCCAGATCAAGGTGGACGGCTCGATTGCTGGAATCGGTGCCTTGGACAGCCCGATGGTGCTGACGGTGGAGCAGGGGCGGCTGGTTGCTGCCGACGGTGAGCATGGCGCTAAGCTGCTGGACATGCTTGGAGCAGGCGACGGACGGCTGCTGGGTGAGTTCGGCATCGGGACCAATAATAAGGCCAGAATTACAGGTGTGGTGCTGGAGGATGAGAAGGTGTACGGGACGATCCATGTTGCTTTTGGCAGCAATAATACGTTCGGCGGTGTTGTGGCAGCTGGCGTGCATATTGACGCTGTGGTGATGAAGCCGGATGTGTACATCGACGATAAGCTGATTATGCGTGCAGGGGAGTTGCTCTAGGCGGAGCGAGTGGGGATGAGTGTAAGGCCAGTTAGCTTATGTATCAGAAATGAACTGATTGTGGAGCTGCCCCTGTGGTGAAGCTTCTGCTTGTGTGCTGATTGAGTTATTTACGGTTGAAGTTCTTTGCCTGGTTGCTGCGGCGCTGGCGTTTAAAATGAGGTGGGTCAGGGGGAGACAGGATGCTTGGAATCATACGTGTTATTACCTTGCAGGAGAGCGCTGCAATTCAGTTGCATGGAGATTTGATTGAGCAGCGGTACGGTCTGCCGGTGATGAGCCGCTGCATCCCGGATCAGCCCCGGGGCGTGTTTAATGAGGAGACGGAGGCCGAATCCATTCCGAAGATCATCACGCTTGCCCGGGAGCTGGAGCAGCAGGGCTGCACTGCAATCGGCATCAGCTGCGCCGCTGATCCTGCATTGTCGGAGTCCAGGGAAGCGGTGGGGATTCCTGTGCTGGGGGCAGGCTCCTGTGCAGCCCATATGGCGATGGCCTACAGCAGCCGGGTGGGCGTGCTGACCATTCTGGAAGAGGTCCCGCCGCTGATCCGCAGCATTCTCGGTGAGGCGTACATCGGCATGGACCGCCCGGACGGCGTAACGACGACGCTGGATCTGGGCACGCCTGCCGGACGGGCAGGCGCACTGGCCGGAGCCGCCCGGCTGGTGGAGCGCGGCGCGGAAGTCCTGGTGCTGGCCTGCACCGGCTTCGCCACGATCGGGCTGGCGGCAGAGCTGGAAGAACGGCTGGGTATCCGCGCGTTCGATCCGATTCTGTGCCTTGGGGCGGCAGCCTCTGCCTCGGCGGGGGGAGCGGTGCGCCGGGTGTAGGCGCTGGCTTGCAGGCAGACCAAGATGCTGCCGCATAGTGTGTTGTATTTTGTTAAGCGTTTCTCCTGGCTTAGGCCGGGGGAACGCTTTTTTTGGTGATTAAGAGGTTATGAGATTGGGAAGAGAACAATTCAGGTAAATAGTTAGTTAAAGAACCCGTTGAATTGTTGATGTGCGCCGTGCTTAGTAGAACAGTTACTGAGGGGAGGAAGCTAATATATTATTGTCACATCTGCCGTCCGAATCAAAGGGATAAATCCCTCCGAATCCGGCGAAACACGTCCAACGCCCGTAACCAAAGGGATAAATCCCTGCGAATCTGGCGAAACGCGTCCAACGCCCGTAACCAAAGGGAAAAATCCCATAGATCGGCCTCCCGTGCACCGCGCACAATCCAGCCCGCCCTCTACCAATTTTCCGTTTGCTGCTCCTACTGCCTCCTTTATCGCATCTCCCCCTCCCGAGCTCGCTTCCTTCCTGCTTCCATCCACCCACCTACCTTCCAATTTATTCCTATAACGCTTTCACACCGAAAATATGCCGTAAATGGATATGGATTTCCTGTGGCTCGGCGGAAATCTCTGATACACTAGCGGGAACGTACATGTGCGCTGAAGGCCTGCATGTGGCATATTTCAGGAATAAACATCTAATACTGAAGACATCAGAGGGAGGCGGAACGGTGAATACACGAGGAATGACGCTGCGGGAGCTGATGCAGCTCCCGGTTCTTGGCAAAGCGAAGGTCATCAGCGGCGGACAGGGGCTGGACCGGGTGGTCCGGTTCGTCGATATTATGGAGGTTCCCGATCTGAAAGGCTGGATCAGCGAAGGGGTCATGCTGCTGACCACCGCTTATTCGATCCGACATGATCCTTCGCTGCTGACCGAGCTGATCTACACGCTCGACAATCTGGGCGCAGCCGCGCTGGCGATCAAGCCGGCCCGCTTCCTGAAGGAGATCCCGCAAGGAGCCATCGAGGCCAGCAACGCCTGCGGCCTGCCAATCGTGGAGATCCCGCCCGAGATCCCCTATACGGACATTACCCAGCCGGTGATGGAGCTGCTGCTCGGGCGGCAGGCGATGCTGCTGCGGCGGGCGGAGGAGGTGTACCGCACGCTGACCACGATGGTGCTGGAGAACAGCGGCATTCAGGCGGTCACCGACAGTGTGGCCGAGTTCCTTAAGGCCCCGGTGGCACTGGTGGATACGGAGCGCAAGATTATCGTGTCCTCTCCGGCGGATTATGACTGGACACAGAGTGAATCGCCGCTGAGCTGGAACATCCATGTGGACCGCCGGACGGTTGCCCGGCTGCTGGTGGACAAGCAGCAGCTCGATGATATGGAAGAGGTGGGGACCCAGCAGGCCCGGCTCGTCTTCGCCCTGGAGCTGATGCGGCGCAAGGTGGCTGAGGACACCGAATTCCGGCTGCGCGGCAACTTCATTGATGAGCTGATGACGCCGCCGCTGCCGTCGAAGCATGAGGTGCAGCGGCGGGCGCGCCAGCTCGGGATGAACCCGGACCATAAGTGGGAGGTGGCCGTCATGGAAGGCGAGACCGCGCCGAGCGAGGAGATCGTGAACCGGCTGCTGGAGCGGGAAGCGAAGAAGCGCGGCGTCACACCGCACGTGGAATACCGCTCCAGCCGGGCGGTGCTGTTCCTGCCTACGCAGGAGGGACGCAGGTTCACGCCGGGCGGCGATGCCGAGGAGCAGTGGGAGCAGACGCTGGCCGGTTGGCTCCAGGACAAAAACGAGGGCTTAAGCGGCTACCGCTGCGGTATCGGTACTCCGGAATACCTGTGGGATATCTACACCAGCTATAACGAGGCGCGCAAGGCGCTGTCCATCTCCAGAAGGCTCGGGCAGAGTCCCGGTGCGATTACCCGCTATGAAGATATGGAGGTCTATCATCTCCTGGAGGGGCTGGAAGGACCCGGGTTCGAGCGGCTGTTCGAGCGTAAGCTGGGCAAGCTGCTGCACTATGACCAGGAGCATGACAGCAACATGCTGCTGACCTTCTATCATTATCTGGAATGCCGCGGCAGCCTGATTGAGACGGCAAACAGCCTCTACATCCACCGCAATTCCGTTAAATACCGGCTGGAGCGGATCAGGGACATAACCGGCTTCGATCTGAATGATCCGCGCGAGCAGTTCGTCTGTCATTTGTGCCTGATCTACTACTACCTCCAGGAAAAATAGAACAGGTTGGAAGTTTTGTGGAATCTGATGTTAGTAAATGTGACATTAATAGGGGCGGATAGTGCACAACCGACAAACGGTTGTGCTTTTTTTTAGCTGAACGGGACGTAGAGGGCTAGTGAAATTGACTGTAGAATTAGCTCAATACTTTAATAAGACAAAGGATTCACGCAGGACCTGACATGAGTAAGGCATTTCGTCCAAGAGGCACAGAAGCTGTAAGGGGGTTGATTCATTGTTTGCTTATACATTAAAAAGACTTGTGCAGATGATTCCAGCCTTGCTCGGCATTATCGTGATCACCTTCATCCTGTCGAGAGTACTCCCGGGCGATCCGGCGATTATGCTGGCCGGTGAGCAGGCGCCGGAGGAGGTTGTGAACAAGATCCGCCAGGATATGGGGCTGGACAAGGCCCTGTACATCCAGTTCTTCGCTTATATCGGGCAATTGCTGCAGGGAAATATCGGTTATGCCTATCATACCGGTCATTCGGTGGCGAGCGATCTGTCCTCGCGCTTCCCGGCTACAGTAGAGCTGACGCTGGCCAGTATTCTGATTGCGGTGCTGGTGGCGATTCCGGTCGGCATTATTGCCGCCACCCGCAAGGAGTCGATTCTGGACCATATCTCCCGGGTGTTCTCACTGATCGGTGCCTGTGTGCCCATCTTCTGGCTCGGCCTGATGTTCATTTATGTGTTCTACTCCATTCTGGGGTGGGCACCCGCACCGATGGGCCGGATCAGCGGGGACCTGAACCCGCCGGTGCATATTACCGGGCTGTACGTGCTGGACAGTCTGCTCTCCGCAGATACCGCCGCACTCAAGAGCAGCCTTGCACATCTGGTGCTTCCGGCGCTCTGCCTCAGTACCGGTACAATGGCCATCGTCGCCCGCATGACCCGCTCCAGTATGCTGGAGGTCGTTGACCAGGACTTCGTCCGCACCGCCCGGGCCAAGGGGCTGCGGGAATCAGCCATTATCTACAAGCACGCGCTGGTCAATGCGCTGATTCCGACTCTGACTGTGCTGGGTCTGCAATTCGGCTTCCTGATGGGCGGCGCGGTCATTACGGAGACCCTGTTCTCCTGGCCGGGCATCGGCGGCTATGTCACCGACTCCATATTGGCGGCGGATTATGCGCCGATCCAGGCGTTCACCCTGGTCAGCGCCGTGCTCTACTGCGGGATTAACCTGGCAGTAGACCTGATCTACGGCCTGATCGATCCGAGAATCCGTTATGAATAGAACAGCTTATGTGAGAGGAGGAGATTGCTTGTGAGCACCGCAGCACATTCAGCGCAGGGCAGCCCGGTGAAGCCGATACCGGCCAAGCCAAGGACGTTATGGTCTCTGCTGCTGCATAACCGCCTGGCGGCCATCGGGCTTAGCTTCATCCTGATCTGGACCGTAATCGCCATCTTCGCGCCTTGGCTGGCCCCCCATGATCCGCTGGTCACGGATATGGCGAATAAGCTCCAGGCCCCTACCGCCAGCCACTGGTTCGGAACCGATAACTTCGGCCGGGATATTCTCAGCCGGGTGCTGTACGGCGCACGGATCAGCATCTGGACCGGCCTGATCGCTGTCTCCATATCCTTCCTCATCGGGGTGCCGCTCGGCGGCATAGCCGCTTACTACGGCGGCCGTACCGGAACCGTCATTATGCGGTTCATGGATATCCTGCTCTCCTTCCCGTCGCTGGTATTGTCGATGGCGATTGCCGCCTCGATCGGAGCCGGGCTCAGCAGCGCCATGATCGCCGTCGGTATTGTCGGCATTCCCGAATTCGCCCGGCTGATGTTCGGGCAGACGGTCTCGCTTCGGGAGAAGGAATATATTGAAGCCAGCCGGGCGATCGGTGTGAAGGATACAGTGATTCTGTACCGCCACATTCTGCCTAATGCCCTGGCTCCGCTTCTGGTGCAGGCCACGCTCGGAATGGGCTTTGCCATCCTGACTGCTTCCAGTTTAAGCTTCCTGGGACTGGGAGTCAGACCTCCGGTAGCTGAATGGGGCGCGATGATCTCGGAAGGCCGGGAATACATCATATCCGGGCAATGGTGGCTGGTTACTTTTCCGGGGCTCGGCATTGCCACTTCCATCTTAGGCTTCAACTTACTCGGAGACGGCTTCCGGGATGTGCTTGACCCGCGGTTGCGTTCGGGCAAATGAGGCGAAGCAGGGGATTCCCCAGGCTTGCCGCATTCCCGGTCTAGATAGATCACGACCCGCCGGAGCTTCAGCGGCAGAGAGGATCACCAGCAGCACAAGTAGTTGTTATGCAAGCAGGGTATAGAAAAGGGAGGAATTATTGATGAAAAAAGTTAAGCTGTTGTCTACACTCGTCGCTTTTTCGATCATGCTTGCCGGCTGCGCCAGCAGCGCCAATCCGAAGACCCCGGCTGCCACTCCGGCAGAGACAGGGGGCGCAGCGACGGCTGCTCCGGTCCAGAAGAATCTGACGGTCGCCTATTCTGAGGGCGGCACTACGCTCGATCCGGCGGAAGCCAACGACCTGACCTCCGATACGCTCGTGCTGGCTGCTTACGATCAGCTGGTCACCTACGGTGTCAAGACAGAGAACGGTGCAAGCATCGCCAACACTGAGGATATCCAGCCTATGCTGGCGGAGAGCTGGGAAGTGAATGCTGACAACACAGTGTACACGTTCAAGCTGAAGTCAGGTGTTACCTTCCAGAGCGGCAATCCGGTGGATGCCGAGGCAGTGGCATACTCTTTTGACCGGGTGGCGAAATCCAGCTCGGGCAGCTTCCTCTACGGTATGGCCTCGATCAAATCCGTTGCGGTCAAAGATCCTTCAACCGTTGAAGTAACACTGACGAATGCCAACCATAACTTCCTGCAGATTCTCGCCATGTATACCTTCTCCATTGTGGATCAGAAGAAGGTGGAGGCTGAAGGTGCGGATTATCTGAAGACGAATGCCGCCGGCTCCGGCCCGTTCACGCTGACCAAGTGGGACCCGGCTACAGAAGCGGTCTTCACCGCTAACCAGAGCTACTGGCAGGGTGCGCCAAGTCTGGGTAAGGTTACACTGAAGTTCACCAAGGAAGCCTCCAACCGCGTGCTGCTGCTGGATAAAGGCGATGTCGATATGGCGATCGAGATTCCTCCGAAGGACGTCTCTTCCCTGGAGAAGAACCCTGCGCTGACCGTGGCCTCCAATGCGAGTAACCGGATTCTCTTCTTCGGAATGAACAACAAGGTGAAGCCGTTCGACAATGTAAAAGTCCGCCAGGCGATCAACTATGCCATTCCTTATGATCAGCTGCTGAGCGGGGTCATGTACGGCCAGGCCAAGCAGATGAAGAGCGCCGTAGCAAGCAATACGCCAGGCTTCACCGATGCAGGCTATGTCTATGAATACAATCTGGACAAGGCTAGGGAGCTGCTGAAGGAAGCAGGCTACGAGAAGGGGTTCACCTTCGACTTCACACTCGGCTCCGGCTTCGATGACTGGGAGGACGATGCGGTGCTGATCCAGGCCGAGCTGGCCAAAATCGGTGTCACCATGAAGATCAACAAGCTGGCCCGCGCCCAGTTCCTGGAGCAGCAGAAGACCAATAATCTGACCTCTTATATTTCGAAATGGACATCCTTCGTCAATGATCCCGGCTACCACCTCGGCTTCCTGCTGTACGGCAAAGGCTCTTCCAACTATATCAACTACCAGAATGCCGAAGTAGACAAGCTGTGGGAGCAGGCCAACACGGAAACCGACGCAGCAAAGCGCAATGAGCTGTACCAGAAAGCACAGGAAATCATCACCACTGAAGCACCTTGGGCGTACCTGTACGAATATAACCGCATTGTGGGCATGAGCAACAAGATCAGCGGTTATGCTTTCTACCCGGATGAAGTCATCCGCTTCTACCCGTTGTCGATTACAGAATAAGCAGGTTTGGCAAAAAAAGAGAGCGGACAGGCCCTGGGCTTGTCCCTCTTTGCACAAATTCACAGGACCCCGTGTCTGCCTTAAGCAGGCCGGCGGGGCCGCAAAGGAGAAGGCGGAACCATGACGGACTGGAGAAGCAAGGTGCTGGAGGCGATCGATGCCGGAACGGAAGAGCTGCTGGAGCTGTGCTCCCAGCTGATCCGTTTCCCCTCGGAGAACCCGCCGGGCGATTCGCGGGAGATCAGCGCTTATATTATTAATTATCTGAAGGAAGCCGGGATCGATACTTCCATCTATCCGGCCACCGAGACAATGTTCAACCTCATATCGACATTTGAGGCAGGGGCAGAGGAGCGTACCGGAAAAAAACTGATCTACTGCGGACATACCGATGTCGTTCCGGCAGGGGACCGCTCGCGCTGGGACTTTGATCCGTTCTGCGGCGATATCGTGGACGGTTATCTGCTGGGCCGCGGCGCTTCCGACATGAAAGCGGGTCTGGCCGGGTTAATCTTCGTCACTGCGCTGATGTCGAAGCTGGGTGTGCCGCTGAAGGGTGACCTGTCCCTGCTGATTGTACCGGATGAAGAGACGGGCGGCGATCTGGGCGTACCCTGGGTACTGGAGCGCGGGCTGATTACCGGAACCGCTGCGGTGATTGCCGAGCCTTCCGGCCCGCTCAACCCGACCATCGGGCAAAAAGGCAGCTGCTGGTTTGAATTTACTGTGGAAGGGACTCCCGGTCACGGCAGCCTCTCGCCGGTCGTCGGCGACAGCGCCATTGTTAAGGCAGCCAAGGGGATTGAAGCCCTGCAGCGGCTGTGGGATATTAAGGTCGAGGTGCCCGAGGAGGTCCAGGAGATTATCCGTATCTCACAGGATTATGTGAAGCAGCGCGAAGAGTACGGAGACGTCGCTTATCAGGTGTTCGACCATGTGACGGTGAACATCGGAACGATCCAGGGCGGAACCAAGGTGAATGTGGTAGCGGACCGCTGCACCATTCAGGTCGATTCGCGGGTACCGTTCGGCGTGGATTACCTCGATGTGCTGGACCGTGCGCGCTCC
Source organism: Paenibacillus piscarius (assembly GCF_022234545.1). Taxonomy (GTDB): domain Bacteria; phylum Bacillota; class Bacilli; order Paenibacillales; family Paenibacillaceae; genus Paenibacillus_AQ; species Paenibacillus_AQ piscarius. Next base: position 114,113 of record NZ_JAIEUI010000002.1, on the reverse strand, counting down.
CTGCTTCTTGAAGCAGGCATCGAGTCCGAGGTGAAGGGCTTCGGCTTCCAGGGCAATGCCAACTGGACCTCGAATGAGGAGCCGGTGGTCAAGGATCTGGTCGAGAGCATCTGCGAGGTCAGCGGAGAAGAGGCTTACGGGGTGCTGCAATGGGCCTCCAGCGATGCGCGCCATTTCCGGACGCATAACATTCCTGTCCTGCAATATGGCCCGGCCGAGCTGTCTACGATTCATAATTTCAACGAGAAGGCTCCCGTCTGGCAGATTATCCAGTGTGCGAAGGTCTACGCCTTGACGGCGCTGAAATACTTGGGTGTGGAAGAAGAGGAATAAGATGATGAATAACTAGTTGAGGCCCCCGCAAAGTACCTGAATAATCATCGAGGCAAAACATCACTTTGTGGGGAGTTTTTTGGAAGGTGGAGGCAATCATGACACAACTGCTGGAGGTATCAGGGCTATGCACCGAGTTTCAGACAGCGGCGGGCACGATCCGTGCGGTGGACGGGATCAGTCTGTCAGTGCGTAAAGGCGAGACCCTCGGAATTGTCGGTGAATCCGGCTGCGGCAAAAGCATCACCTCTCTCTCCATCATGCAGCTGCTACCCAAACGGATCAGCCGGATTGCCTCCGGCCAGATCCGCTTTGAAGGCAAGGATATGCTGAAGATGCCGATGAATGAGGTGCGGAGCATCCGCGGCAACCGGATTGCGATGATCTTCCAGGAGCCGATGACCTCGCTCAATCCGGTGTTCAAGATCGGCCGCCAGATCTCGGAATCGGCCCGCTACCATCTGAAGCTGAGCAAGAAGGAAGCCGATGCGCGTGCGGTGGAGATGCTCCGCAAGGTCGGCATTCCCCGTCCTGAGAAGATTGCGCAGCAATATGCCCATCAGCTCTCCGGCGGGATGCGGCAGCGGGTGATGATCGCGATGGCGATGGTCTGCAATCCCCAGCTGCTGATTGCCGATGAACCGACCACGGCGCTGGATGTGACCATTCAGGCGCAGATTCTCGATCTGATGCGGGAGCTGCAAAAGAATGAAGGCATGTCGATTCTCATGATTACGCATGATCTTGGGGTCGTCGCCGAGATGTGTGACCGGGTGGTAATTATGTATGCCGGCCAGATTGTCGAGGAGACAGATGTGGCTACTCTATACAGCCAGCCGCTGCATCCGTATACGCAAGGGCTGCTGGCTTCCTTGCCCCAGCTAGCCGGGGACGAGGACAGGCTGCGGTCGATTCCGGGCCAGGTGCCGAACCCGGCGAATCTGCCGGCCGGCTGCCGGTTCGCACCGCGCTGCCCGGTGGCGGTTGACCGCTGCCGTGAGCAGCAGCCAGAGCTGCTGGAGGTTCAGCCGGGACATACGTGCCGCTGTATTCTGCAACAGGAGGGGGTACTATGACGACACTACTTGAAGTCCGCAATCTGAGGAAGCATTATCCGATCCGCAAAGGCTTCTTCTCTAAGCAGGTGGGTGCGGTCAAAGCCGTTGACGGCATTACCTTATCCGTAGAGCAGGGCGAGACGCTGGCAGTGGTCGGGGAATCCGGCTGCGGGAAATCGACCACCGGACGGGCTATACTGCGGCTGATCGAGCCGACAGACGGCGAGATCAGGTTCGGCGGCACGGATGTGCGCGCCCTGAATCCCGAGCAGCTCCGCAGGTTCCGTACCGATATGCAGATGGTGTTCCAGGACCCTTATGCTTCGCTCGACCCCCGCTGGACGGTCCAGCGTATTCTGGAGGAGCCGCTCCGCACCCATGGCTCGGCTCCCGCCGGCGAGCTAAAAAGCCGGGTGGAGCAGCTGATGGAGGTTGTGGGCTTATCCCCTTATCAGGCCCACCGCTATCCCCACGAGTTCTCCGGGGGCCAGCGCCAGCGGGTCGGAATCGCCCGTGCGCTTGCGTTGAATCCGAAGTTCATTGTCTGCGACGAGCCGGTCTCTGCGCTGGATGTCTCTATCCAGGCCCAGGTGCTGAATCTGATGCAGGATCTGCAGGAGCAATACGGCCTGACGTATATGTTCATCTCCCACGATCTGTCGGTCGTGAAGTTCATCAGCGACCGCGTGGCCGTAATGTATCTAGGGCGGATTGTGGAGCTGGCGCGGACGAAGGAGCTGTTCGCGAAGCCGCTGCATCCGTATACGCAGGCGCTGATGTCAGCTGTGCCGGTCCCGAATCCGGGGATGAAGAAGGAGCGCATCGTCCTGACCGGCGATGTGCCCAATCCCGAGACACCGCCTTCCGGCTGTGCCTTCCACCCCCGCTGCCCTTATGCACTGGACCGCTGCCGGACGGAGACACCGGAGCTGCGTGAGGTGGATGCAGGCCATCAGGCTGCGTGCCATCTGTTATAACCGTCATAGCAGCAAGGTCAGAGCCATCCGCCTGCGGGTGGCTCTTGAGCTGTCTGCCAGGCTACTGATACTAGGCCACTCTAACGGCACCCTTCCATAATAACCACGCAAATCCAGGCTAACAACACTCCGCCGGACTAATCATGTTCTACCAAACTAACAACGCTCCGCCAAACTAAAGCTTCCGGCACCAAGTACTCAGCGCCCTCCTCACCTCCACTCAATACCCCGGCTCTCACTGCTCTGCTCAGCCCCCGGTACAACTCATTCTGTCCCAAAAGGCGTAGAGGCGCGTGGACCAAATGTAGTCGGAAAACCGATTACATTCGGCGTGTGGGGGGCGCGTGGACCAAATGTAGTCGGAAAACCGATTACATTCGGCGTGTGGGGGGCGCGTGGACCAAATGTAGTCGGAAAACCGACCACATTCGGTGCGGCGGAGGCGCGTGGACAAAATGTAATCGAAAAACCGATTACATTCGTCGCGGCGGAGGTACGTGGTCCAAATGTAATCGAAAAACCGACTACATTCGGCGCATCGGAGGCGCGTGGACCAAATGTAATCGAAAAACCGATTACATTCGTCGCGGCGGAGGCGCGTGGACCAAATGTAGTCGGAAAACCGATTACATTCGTCGCGGCGGAGGCGCGTGGACCAAATGTAGTCGGAAAACCGACCACATTTGGCTCCCGTCTCCCGCGTCCCATCTCCCCCGTATCCCCACGCCAAACCAGCTGCGTTTCTACACGCTACACCCCCTGCAACCCCGCCGGACTTTAGCCCTATTTGAGCCTCTTCGGGACCGAGGGACCCGCCCTAGGAAGATCGGCTTATTTTTGCGGACGATTTTCCGTTGTTAAGAGAATTTTGTTTCAGAAATCCAGCTGAAAAATTTCATTAAAATTTGAAAAGAAACAGTAGCGCTTTTATAATTACATTAAATAACTGCTAAATAACTGCTGATAATGGGAGGAGATGGGAGGACGAAGTGAATAAACCACGTGAATTATGGATTGATGCCGCCAAGGGATTCAGTATTATCTTTGTGGTCATGGGCCATTCCGGCGATGCCGCAGCGAATCATTACCTGTCCTGGTTCCGGATGCCGCTCTTCTTCATCCTTAGCGGACTGGTCTTTAAGCCCGTGGAGCCCGGCCGGTACCTGCCTTGGGCAATGAAGCGCACCCGGGGGCTGATGACACCTTATTTCGCCTATGGACTGCTGATTGCGGCCGTGCTGCTGCTGTTCACGCTGAATATCAAAGGCTTTGCCGAGAATATAGCCAGGCTGCTATACGGCGGCATGACGCTGACCGGACCTTACGGGGTGTTCTGGTTCATCACCTGCCTGCTGTTCACGCAATTGCTCTTCGGATACATTATCCGGTATTCCCGCCGCACCCAAATTCTTCTGATTGTCTCCGCTTATCTGCTGTCGCATCTCATCTCGCTCACCGCCCTCCGAACGTTCAACATACCCTGGAATGCCGATGTATCCCTGCTCGCCGTCACGTATTACGCCATTGGCTTCTATGGCAAAACCCTGATCCCGGCGCTGCTCCGCCGCTACTGGGCGCTGCTCGTCCTGCTTCCGTTATCCGGGCTTGTGCTGCTGCTGGAACGGCAAGGGATCATCCAGTACACCCTGAATATGAAATACAAGGAGTATGACGCCCTGGTGCTGGACCTGGCGGTTCCGCTGATTATCTCCCTGACCATCTGCGCTGTTGTCTACCGGCTCACGAAGCTGGTACCGCTGGATTGGATGGGGGCGCTGGGACGCAACTCCATTGCCATCATGTATCTGCATCTGCCGCTGAACTACGGGCTTAAGTACCTGCTCGGTGTGAATTACGGGCTGATGCCGTTTACGCTGGTCGGTGTGGCGGTTCCGCTGTTCGCAGCTATATGGGCTAGGCGTTCTCCCGTGCTGTCCCGGCTCTATTTGGGGCAGGCGGCCGCCGCCGTCCAGCCGTGAATGCGGGCAGTATGCGATAAGGTGCAGAGTTTTTCACGACATGATAAGCAGATCGAAGCAGGCTTTCCCATCAATTGTCGCTAGAGACAGGGGGAGGCTTGTTTTTTGTTGCTTCAAAATGGAATAATTTCCTCCCATTCTGACGAAACTGGAACACAGTACCTGTGAAATGAAGGTTAAGTTCAGGAGGGGAACCATTGTGAGGAAAATTCGTTATGTTACGCTTGCACTGTGCATCGCCGTATCGGTTCTGGGAGGGGCTACAGGTGCCTTCGCAGAGGAAAAAGCCAAAGGCAACGCTGGCTCCGGCTCTGCCGGAGGAGCTTCTGCCGCTGATCTGGCCCCTGGAGCACGCTCTGCCATTCTCATGGACGCCAGTACAGGCACAGTTATCTACCAGAAGAATAGCCATGATAAGCTTCCGCCGGCCAGTATCACCAAGATTATGACCATGCTCCTGACTGTCGAGGCGCTGGATGAAGGCAGGCTGCAGCTAACCGACAAGGTGCGGACCAGCGAGTATGCCGCTTCGATGGGCGGATCACAGATTTTCCTGGAGCCGGGTGAGGAAATGACGGTTGACGATATGCTGAAGGGCATCGCAATGGCCTCCGGCAATGACGCCTCCGTAGCTATGGCGGAGAAAATTGCCGGCTCGGAGAGCGCGTTCGTCGATCTGATGAACCAAAAGGCAGAGGCGCTGGGCCTGAAGGACACGCATTTCGCCAACTGCAACGGGCTGCCGGCGGCGAATCATTATTCCTCAGCGCATGACATTGCTGTCATCAGCCGGGAGCTGCTGAAGCACGAGCAGATTATCAAATACACCGGCTCCTACCAGGATTACCTGCGCAAGGATTCACCCAAGCCGTTCTGGCTGGTGAATACGAACAAGCTGGTGCGCTTCTATACCGGGGCAGACGGCCTGAAGACGGGCTATACCTCGGAAGCGAAGTTCTGCCTGTCCGCCACAGCGTCGAGAGACGGCCTGCGTGCGGTAGCGGTGGTGCTGGGCGAGCCGAACACCAAGACGCGCAACAGCGAAGTGTCGGCGATGTTCGATTACCTCTTTTCCCAATATAAATTGCATACGATTCACAAAGCGGGCGATACCATCGGAACCGTTCGGGTGGAGAAGGGTGTGAAGAACCAGCTTCCGCTGGTTGCCAAGGAGAACTACAGCATTCTGCTCCGTAAAGGAGTGACCCAGGAAGGCATCCGCCATGAGCTGGTGTTGAATGAGCATGTGAAGGCACCGGTGGCTGAGGGCCAGACGGTCGGCAAGCTGGTGGTGTACCAGGGGGACAAGATGCTGAAGGAATACGAGCTGAAGGCAGGCGAGAATATCGCCAAGGCCGGCTGGTGGAAGCTGTTCAAACGGGCCACCGGCTCGATGTTTACGAAGGATTAATCTGCGCGGTCCCCGCGTGTGATTTGTACCTTTTTGTAGAGCGCTTCTGTGTTTTATGTTGGTTCATGGGAGTTTTCTTCTAGTTTTGTCGTGAGGCAGGAATCCTCATTTGCAGTGTAGAAACCTTGTCCATGTAGGGGGAAGTGAAGAGTCTTACAGGGCGGTTGATCATAGCAACGAAGAGGAGAGTGGCAAGAATGAATTCTCATGTGGAGATGGAGCATCACCGGGGTGTGCTGATTGTCCGGTTGTCCGGGGAACTGGACCATCACGCAGCCGATTACGTACGTATGGATATGGATGAAGCAATTATGCGGGGTCAGGTGGAGCATCTGATCCTCAGCCTGAAGGAACTGCAATTCATGGACAGCTCAGGGCTTGGAGTCATTCTCGGCAGATATAAGCTGATCCGCGCCAAGGGCGGGAAGATGGCTGTCTGTGATGCCAATGCGCCCGTGAAGCGCCTGCTGGAAATGTCGGGTTTGTTCAAAATCATGCCCCTATATGACGACGAGAGCGCCGCACTCTCGGATTTGGAGGTTGCGTTATGACAAACAGCAGCGAAGCCCGTAACTTCATGAGTGTCCAATTTGCCGCACTATCGGAGAATGAGTCATTCGCGCGCGTTGTCGTAGCAGCGTTCGTCTCCCGGCTTGATCCGACGATGGAGGAGCTGAACGATCTGAAGACAGTGGTGTCTGAAGCGGTCACGAACTGCATTATTCACGGATATGACAGCGATCCTGAAGGGATTGTCAGCATCTCAGCCTCCATTGAGAAGGAAACGGTGCATCTGGTCATCGAGGATCAGGGACGGGGCATTGAGGATCTGGAGCTGGCCCAGCAGCCGCTCTATACGTCCAAGCCGGAGCTGGAGCGCTCGGGTATGGGCTTCACCATTATGGAGAATTTCATGGATGAATTCGAGGTTACCAGTGAACCGGGACGGGGTACCTCCATCTCAATGAAGAAAACCATCGTCTCGAAAAAAGCTTTATACAATTAGGGGTTGGAGCCATGGATGCCGAAGCAAAAAAAGCTCCGCCGACCTATTTGGACGATGCGGAGGTCAAACGTCTCATCGCGCTCAGTCAGGCCGGAGATCATACGGCCCGCGACACGCTGGTCAACTGCAATATCCGCCTCGTCTGGTCGGTGGTCCAGCGGTTTATGAACCGCGGATATGAACCGGATGATCTGTTCCAGATCGGCTGTATCGGACTGCTGAAGTCCGTTGATAAATTCGACCTCAGCTATGAGGTCAAGTTCTCCACCTACGCCGTACCGATGATTATCGGCGAGATTCAGAGGTTCCTCCGCGATGACGGCACGCTTAAGGTCAGCCGCTCGCTGAAGGAGATGGCCAACAAGGTGCGCAAGATGAAGGACGAGATGTCCAAGACGCTCGACCGTCTGCCGACCATCGGCGAGGTGGCCGAGGCGCTGGGCGTCACGCCGGAAGAAATCGTCTTCGCCCAGGAGGCCAACAAGCCGCCGACTTCGATTCACGAGACCGTCTTCGAGAACGACGGCGATCCGATCACCCTGATTGACCAGATTGCTGACGACTCGCAGGAGCGCTGGTTCGACAAGCTGGCGCTGAACGAGGCCATCGGCGCGTTGACCGAACGTGAGCGTCTGATCGTGTACCTGCGGTACTACCGTGATCAGACCCAATCGGAGGTCGCCAGCCGTCTCGGCATCTCGCAGGTGCAGGTGTCGAGGCTGGAGAAGAAGATTCTCGCGAATATCCGCGAGCAGATTGCGCAGTAACACCGCAGTGAAGCATGGTTAGGTATGTAATGTTCAGTGACGGGTGCAAGGGGGCCGCCTCGGGAGGGGCGGCTTTTTGCGCGCGTTCATGGTGAGGCCGGGAGCATATCACAACGATCATGGTGCTAACCGGACAAAAACCAGACTCGAACTGGAAACAAACCAGACTCAGGCGGACTCAGATGCCGTTATTTCGCCGAAATGTCTCTTTTGAGAGCTGAAACGGACTGAGCTTCCGTTATCCTGGCGATTCGGTGCCCAATCATGCGGAATTCAGAAGGATAACGGCTTCTGAGTCCGCGAACTTGGCATATCCGCCTGATTAGCAGAAATAGCGGAATGTCAGTCCACTTGCGTGGACGCTGGTGCCCCCGCTGGAGCTCCCGGATGGAGCTCCCCGATATTGCTCCCGCTAGAGTCCCCGGATGGAGCCCCCGATATTGCTCCCGCTGGAGCCCCCGGATGGTCCTGCGCACGTTACACCGGAAGCTTCACATATGCTACACTCGTAACTAACAGGGAGGGACTGAACCAAATGGACTATATGAAGCTCAGTAAAGAGATGTCGTACATTCTGCGGCACGCGCCGTGGGAGTATGAACTGGAATTGGATGAACAGGGATGGGTGGATATTGAGCAGCTGCTTCATGCCTTGCAGCAGGACAAGAAGTGGGAATCGGTCCAGGCGGAGGATCTGGATAAGATGCTCGCGGCAGCGGACAAGCAGCGGCATGAGATTGCAGAAGGGCGCATTAGAGCACTGTATGGTCACTCGGTTCCGCAAAAAATCATCAAACAGAATGAAGCCCCGCCCTCCGTTCTGTATCATGGGACAGCCCGGCGATGGGTGGAGACCATTCTGAAGGATGGACTGAAGCCGATGAAGAGGCAGTATGTCCATTTCTCGGTGGATACGGAAACCGCCAAGCTGGTGGGCGGGCGCAAAGACCCCAGTCCCGTGATCCTGATTATCGATGCGAAGCAGGCCGCTTCTGCCGGGGTCAGGTTCTATCATGGCAATGATAACATCTGGCTCGCGGACGAGCTTCCGCCGGAGTTCATCTCCGTCTCTGGAACAACGGAATAAAGATGTAACCATTCCCGCCCGGACCGGCACTTATAGACAGGACAAGAAATTCCTACAGAAAAGAGGTGCGTGAGGGATATGCTCCAGTGGATTAGAGAAGCGCAGCAGGGTGATGCAGAAGCCTTCCGGCAACTGACGGAGCATGTGCGGGGGATGGCTTATGTCGTAGCTTATGACCGGCTGGGCGATGTTCAGCTTGCAGAGGATGCCGTGCAGGAGGCATACCTTGAAGCTTATATGCACCTGGGCAGTCTCCAGGAGCCGGCGGCGTTCCCGGGCTGGTTCAAGACGATCGTGGTCAGACAATGCCACCGGCTGCTCCGGCGTAAGACAGCGACAAGCCTGCCTCTGGAGGCGGCGGTACATGTGGCCGGGACTGGGCCCGGCGCTCAGGAAGTGGCGGAACGCCGCGAGTGGACGGGAGTGCTGCACCGCTGCGTGGCAGAATTGCCGCCCAAGCTGCGAATTCCGCTTCAATTGTTCTATTTCTATGGATACTCCGTCCAGGAGATTGCCGGGTATCTGGGTACTTCAACCGCTGCGCTCAAAAAAAGGCTGTACGACGGCAGACGCAAGCTGAAGGGCGCTTTACCTGTTGCCGATCTGGCTGCCGCATTTCATCTGGTACATGAAGGGGGAGCGCGAATGCTGCATATTGTGAATGGTGATTCCGTAGGCGACAAGCTGAAGCAGGGCATTGTCCAGGGAGAGGTGCTCGTCTGGCGCGAGATCTATACGGCCGGGCCGATCTTTCTTGATCCATCAGCAACGGAGAACCGGCAGCTGCGGGCTGAGGTTCTGCAATCGACGATGGGCATTCCTGCGGCTGAATATATTGCAGGCTGCGGGGAGCAGGAGCGGAGGCTCGGCGGATTCCGCGAGTATGATGAGGTGGTGCTGTGGTTCGAGCATGATCTGTTCGACCAGAGTATGCTGGCTTATCTGCTGCACCGGTTCAATGGGCAGAAGCTGGGCAACACAAAGCTGAGCCTGCTCTGCATCGGCGAATTCCCCGGGATTGAACCGTTCCATGGCCTGGGGCAGCTGACGCCTGACCAGCTTGGCACTCTGCGCGGAACCTGGCAGAATATCGGGCGCGGGGAGCTTCAGCTCGGCAGCGGACTTTGGCAGGCATATGCCGCTTCAGACCCGCGCACGCTGGCCGGTTACCTGGAGCAGCACAAGGCAGAATTGGCCGGTTCTGCGCTTGCTTTTGCCAACGATGCCTTCCAGGCCCATCTGTCCCGGCTGCCTTCGGTTGAGAACGGCCTCGGGATCACCGAACAGACCACCCTTGAAGCTGTGGCTAGCGGAACGGATACGCCGCTGAAGCTGTTCAGGCAGGTGGTGGATGAGCTGCACCGGCTGGGTATGGGGGACACGGAATACTGGAAGATCCTGCGCTCCCTGACGGCTGGCGGGAATCCGCTGCTCCGCATTGACGGTGTGGCAGAGGTCACAGATTACCGCCAAGTCCCGGACTTTCTGAACCGCAGCGTCAAGCTGACTGCGCTGGGAGAGCAGGTGCTGGCTGGCAACGCGGACCGTGTGCAGAGACAAGGGATTGATGAATGGTACGGCGGCCTGCATCTGCAGGGCCATGACGTTCCCTGGCGCTGGGATCGCGCTGCGAGGCGGCCGGTACCGGCACGAGCAGAATAGAATGTAATCCGGGGGTTCGCCCGTTAAGCTGATTGCTTAGCAGGCGGACCTCTTTTTGCTGCCAGTCTTGTGATAGTATAGTTTCATGTGAACAAAGGAGGAGAGCGGCATGAGAACATTAGTGATCAGTGACATCCACGGCTGTATAGAAGAATTCAACCTGCTGCTCCGCCGCGCTGACTATAACCCCTCCAGGGATCAGCTGATTCTGCTGGGTGATTATGTGGACAGAGGGCCGGACAGCAGAGCGGTCGTAGAGGAGGTGAAGCGGTTTGCCGAAGATGAGGGGGTGATTGTGCTGCGGGGCAATCATGATCAGATGGCCTGCGATGCGCTGGCGGGAGAGGATGATAAGCGGGATACCCACTGGATTACGAACGGGGGATTCCATACCCTGCTGAGCTATTGCGGTGGCCGGGACTCGGTCCTGCTGCACCCGGATTCAGGCTGGAAGGACTACATGGAAATGAAGCGGTTCATGCGTTCAGAGTATAAGGAGCATCTGGATTTCCTGGGCTCGCTGCCCTTCTATTATGAGACGGAGACCCATCTGTTCGTCCATGCGGGAATTGATCCTGCTCTGGACGATTGGCGGAGCCAGCGGGAGTATGATTTTATCTGGATTCGCGAGCCATTCTACAATCATCCTGTAACTTCAACCAAGAAGACAGTCGTATTCGGCCATACCTCTACGGTAGATCTGCAGGACGGGGCAGGCGTGTGGTTCAGTCCGCTGGGCGACAAAATCGGCATCGACGGCGGCTGTGTATACGGGGAACAGCTGAACTGCCTGGAGATCAGCGATGCAGGATATAAGACCTATGCGGTGCGGCTGGGTGAACGGGAGTAGCGGCAGCGGCAGAGCAGACGGGTGAAATCCAGATTCTGATTGGTTATAATTGGGATATCATATCCAAGAGTTCAGGAGGAAGCGATGTCGAGTTCACTTTTAACCAAGCATGCTTTAGCCCGGTCCCTCAAAAAGCTGATGCTCACCACCCCCCTCAACAAAATCACGATCCAGCAGCTGACCGCAGATTGCGGGGTGACCCGGCATACCTTTTATAATCATTTTCAGGATATCTATGAGCTGCTGGGCTGGATCTACCAATTAGAGGTTATCGAAGGACTGGACCAGTACTGCTGTACTGCCGGCTGGAAGCAGGGATTCCTAAGTGTGCTGCGCTATACAGTGAATAACAAAACCATGTGCCTGAATACCTTCCATTCGCTGGGGCGCGAGCATCTGGAGACGTTCCTCTACGGGGTCATCTATCGCGTAATGATCCGGGTGGTGGAGGAGCTGGACGAGCGGGATGAGACGGGCCGAGCGCTTATTACAGAGCAGGTGAGAAGGCAGGCGCGGCTGGATTTTGCCGATTTCTATACGCTGGCGATTCTCGAACAGATGATTCATTGGCTTAGAGCCGGGGCCAGCTCTGATCCCGCAGGAATTGTCGACAAAGTGGCGCGGATTATGGACGGCAGCATCGCCCGGGGGCTTGCGCATTACTGGTCTGCCTCCGTTCCGGCTGAGCAATGACACAATCCGCCCGGGATGTGTAATCCCTGTACAGAAGCATCAAGGTGTCCATCGTATTCATGGCTCACGGCGGATATAGTGAGAGCTGTTAGCAGGCACTTATCTCCTGATCAAGGAAGGAAGAGGACACATGGGTACATATCAGCGAATTCATCCACGGGTACAGGAAGGCATCGCTTCGCGTAAGGCATATCTGGTTGGAGGCGGGATCGGCTCCTTGTCGGCGGCGGCATTCCTGATCCGTGACGGGCATATGCCCGGCCGGAATATTCATATTCTGGAGCAGTCGGCGGTATACGGCGGTTCGATGGACGGGGCGGGCAATGCCAAGGACGGCTACAGCGCCCGCGGCGGACGCGAGATTGAGGAGCATTTCGAGTGCTTCATGGAGCTGTTCGGCTTCATTCCATCGCTGACCAACCCGGACCGCACGGTGCTGGATGAATTCCGCGAGCTGAATCTGGCCGAACCGATCGAATCTCATTGCCGTCTGGTGGAGAAGCAAGGGACCCCCGCCGACTTTTCCACGCTTGGCCTCACTACCGCACATTCCCTGCAGCTTGGCAAGCTGGCGCTGGCTACCGAAGAGAGACTGGGAGCGGTGACGATTGAACAGTTTTTTGACCCCAGCTTTCTGGAGACGAACTTCTGGTACTTCTGGCGTTCGATGTTCGCTTTCGAGAATTGGCACAGCGTCGTTGAGGTGAAGCGTTATATGGAGCGGTTCATGCATCTGATCTCGGGGATGAACCAGCTGAAGGGCATTCTGCATACCGAATACAACCAGTTCGACTCGCTGATTCTGCCGCTGATGAAGTGGCTGGAGGGGGAGGGCGTCCATTTTGACAAAAGCCATCAGGTCACGGATCTCACACTGGAGCTGGCCGGAGGCGAGCAGGCGGTCACTGCGATAGAGCTGCTGGTGAACGGTACGCCTAAGCGCATCGCCGTTGGACGCGGGGATCTGGTCATGGTCACGAACGGCTCGATGACGGAGAATTCAACTCTTGGGGATCTCGATCATGCGGCTGTGCTGAACCGCTCTGTGACGGAGCGCGGCTGCTGGAGCCTGTGGGAGAAGCTTGCCGTGAAGTCCCCGGATTTCGGCCGGCCTGAGGTGTTCTGCGGCGATATTGATAAGTCGAAGTGGCTGTCCTTCACGATTACGTTGACCGATGACGAGATTGTCTTCCCCCATCTGCTGGAGCTGACCGGTGATGCTCCCGGGATGGGCGGTGTGGTCACGATTAAGGATTCAAGCTGGATGATGTCCTGGACCGCGCCGAAGCAGCCGCATTTCATTAACCAGCCGGAGAACGTGAAGGTCCTCTGGGCATATGGGCTGTTCCCGGATGCAGCAGGCGACTATATTCATAAAAAAATGAGCGACTGCACCGGACGAGAGCTCCTGGAGGAACTGTGCTACCATATGGGCCTCGCGGACCGTATTCCCGAGATTCTGGAGCATACTGTGAACGTCATCCCCTGCATGATGCCTTATATTACTGCACAATTCATGCCGCGTGTTGCCGGCGACCGCCCGCAGGTTGTGCCCAAGGGCAGCGTGAATCTGGCCTTCCTCGGCCAGTTCGCCGAAGTCCCGGACGACTGCGTCTTCACGGTGGAGTATTCGATCCGTTCCGCGATGATGGCGGTGTATAAGCTGTTGCAGCTGGAAAAGGAAGTGATCCCCGTTCATCCCAGTAAATACGATGTCCGGGTTCTGCTGACGGCCGTCCGCACCTGTCTCGGCAACAAGCCGCTGCCGCCGGACAAGACGCTCGGCGAGCTCCTGGCGGGAACGGTCATCTCCAAGTTGATCTAACCGCCAGGTTTCGACATGATTCGCCCGCAGAATATGCTACATTTAACAAAACTATTCTGCGGAGGTACCCTGATGAAGAAAATATTTAGCCGGATCGCACTAGGACTGCTGCTCTTGACGATTGCCGCCATTGTCCTCTGCTTCTATTTCAACCAGTTCACCTATGCCTATGCACTGATTGTAGTGCTGCTGATTGTATTCGGTGCAATGGGCCAGCTCTACAGGCTGAAGAGTGACGAGTACATGTATGCTAAGGTGAACCGGAGAGAGGAATACGAGGATTACACGAGGTAACAGCAGCGATAGATCCGCATACGAATTAGGCAGTTTGCTGCGTGAATCCAGGTCCTACCGTTAGCAGCTGCACAAGGTCAGCTCATGCTTCAGGCTCATCCTTTCGGGGATGAATCCTGAAGGATGGGCTGTCTTTATTTTTTGTCCATTGCCAAACCAGGAGGTGTCCTTTACAATATTATAATGATAATGAGAATCAATTTCATAAGAAACAGGTGACATTCATGAATCAACAGGCAGTGTCCGGGAGCGGGGTTGACCGGAAGCCGGAGCCGCTGAAGCTGCGGTCCCGCCCTTTGGCGGCAACCTTGATCCTGATCGGCGGATTGATTGCGCTGGCGTTGGGGCTCGCCGTCTCCGTCTCGTTTGGGGCAGCGGATATTAAGCTTTCGGTGGTATGGACAGCAATTTTTCATTTCAATCCGGATATCACTGATCATCAGATTATCCGGGAGCTCAGGCTGCCCCGGGTGCTGGGCGGAATGATGGTCGGCGCCAGCTTCGCTGTAGCAGGGGCGCTTATGCAGGGGATGACCCGCAATCCGTTGGCGGATTCGGGACTTATGGGTATTAATGCGGGAGCCGGCTTTGCGCTGGCGGTCTGCTTTGCTTTTTTTCCGGCAGTACCGTTCATGTATCTGATTCTCTATTCCTTCCTCGGGGCAGGGGCCGGAGCAGGAATCGTCTACGGGATAGGCTCCATGGCCAAAGGAGGGCTGACCCCGGCGCGTCTGGTATTGGCCGGCGCGGCCCTCAGTGCACTGCTTACGGCGATGAGTGAAGGCATTGCGCTCTATTTCCGGATTGGACAAGACCTGGCCTTCTGGTATGCCGGCGGTCTGGCCGGAACGAAATGGGTCCAGCTGCAGGTGATGTCTCCTTGGATCATTGCCACTATCCTGGGGGCGGTGGCTCTCTCCCGGTCGATTACGATGCTCAGTCTCGGGGAAGATGTCGCCAGAGGGCTGGGGCAACGCACGGGGCTGGTGAAGCTGGCGGGAACGCTGATGGTCCTGATTCTGGCCGGAGCCTCCGTTGCCGTCGTTGGAGCCGTGGGATTCGTCGGCCTCATTATTCCTCATCTGACGCGTTACCTCGTAGGGGTAGATTACCGGTGGATTATTCCCTGCTCGGCGGTGCTGGGTGCGCTGCTGGTGGTCGCGGCTGATCTGACGGCCCGGATGGTTAATCCGCCGCATGAGACACCGGTAGGTGCGGTTATTGCGCTGATCGGAGTGCCGTTCTTCCTGTATCTGGCCCGCAAAGAAAGGAGGGAGCTGTGAAGATGCAGAGTGTGAAGAACCTGTCCTCTGAAGAGGCCAGACTCCGCAAGGGGCTGACCGTGATAAGTATATTGGCCGTTCTGATCGTGGTTATGTTCATTATAAGTATGAATACAGGGTACATAAGGCTGACCCCGCTGGAGCTGCTTCATACGCTCCTTGGCTGGGGAACGGATAAGCAGGAGCTGATTCTATTCCAGTTCCGGCTTCCGCGGATTGTCATCTCGCTTCTGATTGGTGCAGCGCTGGCTGTGTCCGGCGCAGTGATGCAGGGGGTGTTCCGCAATGATCTGGCTGACCCGGGTATTCTCGGCATTAATGCCGGAGCCGGGCTGATGGTGATGCTGATGGTCTCGTTCTATCCGACGACCTCAGCCGCTCCGGTCTATCTGCTGCCTGTCATAGCTTTTGCCGGGGCGGCAGGGACGGCTGCGTTAATCTACAGCCTGGCCTACAAACGGCATGAGGGGATTGCCCCGATTCGTCTGCTGCTGACCGGTGTCGCGGTCGCGGCAGGAATGAGCGCAGCGATGATTGTGCTGACCCTGCGCCTCGACCCGGAGAAATACCAGTTCGTCGCTACCTGGCTCGCAGGCAGCATCTGGGGCACAAGCTGGAAGTTCGTACTGACTCTGCTTCCCTGGGTGGTCATTCTCCTGCCTTACGTCTTCTATAAGGCAAGGGTGATGAATGTGCTTCATCTGGGAGAGCAGACGGCAACCGGGCTCGGCGCAGATGTGAAGCGGGAGCAGTACAGGCTGCTGGCAGCGGCAGTCGGGCTTGCCGCCTCGAGTGTGGCAGTCAGCGGCGGCATCGGCTTCGTCGGGCTGGTCGGCCCGCATCTGGCCAGACGTCTGGTCGGGCCGAAGCATCAGCTGATGCTTCCGGCCTCCGCGCTGCTGGGTTCGCTGCTCGTCATTGCAGCGGACACGATCGGCCGCTGGATTCTGCAGCCGTCGGAGATTCCGACCGGTATTGTAGTGGCGGTGATCGGTGCTCCATACTTCCTGTATCTGCTGGCCCGTGCCAAATCCTAAACACTTCAAATACAACCAGACCTTGGAGGGATAATAATGAACGACTCACTGGAATTATACGATGTCACAATTATTGGCGGGGGTCCCGCAGGGATGTATACAGCCTTTTACAGCGGAATGCGGGATCTGAAGACGAAGCTGATCGAAGCGAAGGAGGAGCTGGGCGGAAGAATGCTGATCTACCCGGAGAAAATGATCTGGGATGTCGGCGGTGTCACCCCGATCCTCTGCCGCCAGTTAATCGACCAGCTGGCCGAGCAGGCGCGGACGTTCGATCCTACAATTGTCTTCGGGCAGCAGATTATTCATCAGGCCCGGCAGGAGGACGGGACGTATATTCTGACCTCTTCAACCGGAGAGCAGCACTGGACCCGGACCATTATTCTGACGATCGGCTACGGTATTCTGCAGATGGCGAAGCTGGAGATTGAGGGTGCTGACCGCTATGAGGTGACGAATCTGCACTATACCGTGCAGGAGCTGGAGCCCTTCCGGGGCAAGCGGGTCCTGATCTCGGGCGGCGGCAATTCAGCCGTGGACTGGGCGAATGAGCTGGAAGGGATTGCCTCAAGCGTCACCGTTGTACACCGCCGGGATCAGTTCGGCGGGCATGAGAAGAACATTGTCCGTATGAAGGAATCCTCGGTTGAGGTGCGTACACCTTATGCGGTTAGCCAGCTGCACAGCAGCAACGGCGAAATGATCGACCAGGTGACCATCAGCCATGTGGAGTCCGGCGAGCAGGAGAAGTTTGAGGTGGATGCCGTCATCGTGAACCACGGGCTCAAGAGTGATTTCGGCCCGCTTAAGGACTGGGGCCTGGATATGGGTGAATGGTGCGCGAATGTCAGCGGCAGGCTGGAGACAAATCTGCCGGGCGTGTTCGCTGCCGGTGATTTCGTGGATTATGAGAGCAAGGTCCGGCTGATTGCCGGAACCTTCACCGATGCGGTGCTGGCGCTTAACAGCGCGAAGCTCTATATTGACCCGCAGGCAGAGAAGGTCGCTTACGTCTCATCGCATAATGAACGCTTCAAGGAGAAGAACAAGGCGCTGGGCGTCACTGACGACCACTAATCCGTTCATATCAACCATATCAACCTCCTATAAGCTGCACCCCACGGATTTTCCGTGCGGGGGCAGCTTGTTTGCCGTTAAGGCGCCAAAGCGGAAGAGTCCCTCAGAGCCTGCCTGCCGGGTGCATACGGCAGGGTCAAGCTGCCAGATGCTGCATAAAATCAGGGGGCCGGGCAAATAGTAACAGTCAGGAGGTGCTGATATGGATAAGACTAATAAGTCTAATAAGGCTAAACCGCCTGCTACGCCTGCGTCTGCTACGCCGGTCTCCAGGAAACTCGATGAGAATATCCGCCAGATTCAAGCCAGACTGGGGAATAGCCCGGATCTGGTCATTCGCACCTATGAGTTAATTCATAGAAACGGGCGGGTCGCGGCGATCTATATGTCGGGGATTACCGACAAAGACATGGTAGAGCACTTCATCAGCCATGTGATGTCCTTTCAGACGGGGCATGACGGCGAGCTCCTGGCCGGAACTCCGCAGGAGGTCTATACCTATATCAAAGAGCATGCCCTGAGCATCGGCAAGGAGAAGCTGGTCAGCGATATCAACGGTCTGCTGGAAGCTCTGCTGTCGGGCGACACCATTATGCTGGTGGACGGCCAGGAGAAAGGCGTCAGCGGCAGCACCAGCGGAGGAGAGGCCAGAGCGGTTACCGAGGCGGGAACCCAGGTCGCCATCCGCGGCTCGAAGGAGAGCTTCACGGAGACCCTCAGCACGAATATCGCCCTGGTCCGCAAGATCATCAAGAACCCCGATCTGTGGACTGAAACCATGAAGCTGGGAGATCTCACGCACACCGATGTTACGCTCATGTACATGCGCGGTGTTGCAGACGAACATACCATTCAGGTCTTCAAAGACAAGCTTCATAGCATTAAGGTCGATTCCATTCTGGAATCGGGCTACATTGAGCAGATCGTTGAAGACAATAAGTATTCCCCGTTCCCTACACTGTTTAATACAGAACGCCCTGACAGCGTGGCGGCTAATCTGCTCGACGGACGGATTGCCATTTTCGTGGACGGGACGCCGTTCGTGCTGATTGCCCCGACTACATTCTTTATGTTCTTTCATACGGTTGAGGATTACTATCAGCGCTATGATATCTCCTCGCTGATCCGTCTGCTGCGGTTCGTGTGCCTTATCATTTCATTGTACGGCCCTGCCATCTTCGTCGCCGCCCTTAATTTCCATCAGGAGATGATTCCCACACCGCTGCTGATTAATCTGGCCTCCCAGCGGGAAGGGGTGCCGTTTCCTGCATTTGTCGAAGCGGTCCTGATGGAGGTGACGTTCGAGATCATCCGCGAAGCGGGGGTCCGTATGCCCTCGCCGATCGGCCAGACCGTATCCATTATCGGAGGTCTGGTGCTCGGGACTGCGGCGGTACAGGCGGGAATCGTCTCTCCCGCGATGGTCATAGTGGTCTCGCTGACCGGGATCTCCAGCTTCGCCACCCCTGCATTCAATATGGCTTTATCCATCCGGATGCTGCGGTTCGTCATTATGGGAGTGGCCGCGTTCATGGGGCTGTACGGCATCGCGATTGTTACCATCATCCTCGTTGCCCATCTGTGCAGCCTGCGCTCCCTCGGTGTACCCTACATGACCCCGATGGGGCCGTTCGTTCCTGAGAACCTGAGGGACACCTTCATCCGTTCTCCCATGAGCTTCATGAAGCTTAGACCGCGCCTGCGCAGGAATGGCGGCAGCTCTGCAGCCTCCTCTAAGGGAACCTCCAAGAGGCAATCCGATGAACGTTAAGCGGCTGCTGCTCATATTGACGTTGATCCCGCTCCTGGGGACACTGCTCGGCGGCTGCTGGAACAGCCGTGAGCTGAATGAGCTGGCGATTGTGAGCGGAATCGGCATCGATCTGTTGCCTGAGACGGATGAATACAAGGTGACGTTCCAGCTGGTGAATCCCTCTTCGACGTCGACCAGCACATCCCCGGGCAGCGGGAAGCCTGCCGTTGTCGTCGTATCAGCAACAGACAAAACCATGTTTGGCGCTTTGCGGCGGGCATCCAAGAATGTGACGCGTCAGCTTTTCTTCGCCCATACTCAGCTTATTGTTCTGGGGGAGAGTCTGGCACGGAGCGGAATTAACGATGTCTTCGATATCTTCGAGCGCTCCCATGAGCTGAGGCTGAACTCGGCCATCCTGGTCGCCCGCGGGAGTGACGCGGCATCCGTCCTGAGGCTGCTTACAGCAGTGGAGAGTATTCCATCCCTGGGCTTGGTCAAAAAGACGCAGAATACCTCGAGGGTATGGGGGGAGAACCGGACGATCAGCGTCTTCGATGTCATTAACGGAATCACAGGGGAAGGGGACGTGACGATCAACGCGGTGAAGATCAAAGGCAATGTGGAAGAGGGCATGAAGAGCAGCAATCTGGAGCAGTCGGAGACCCCGACCAAGACGATTATGAACGGGCTGGGAGTCTTCCGTCAGGGTAAGCTGCTGTATTGGATGAAGGATTCGGAAGCGCGCGGAACGGAGTGGCTGCTGGATAAGATGGAGGAGACTGTAATTAATATCGATGCCCCGAACCGAAAAGATTCGATCGCCGTCAACATCCTCTATTCCAGAACCACGGTAAAGACAACGGTGGAGGACGGAATTCCGGTCTTTCACGTGACGATTGCCGAAGAGGGCAGCGTCAATGAAACCGACAGCTTCGTGGACCTCAGCCAGCGGGAGGAGATCGTCAAGCTGGAGAAGGAGCTGGCGATGCGGACGGGGGAGGAAGTGAAGCAGGCTTTCCGGAGAGGGCAGGAGCTGCAGAGCGATGTTTTCAATTTCGGCAATGAACTCAAGCGGAAGAATCCACAGGCCTGGGCACAGTTTGACGGGGACTGGGGACAGATCTTCGCGCGGGGGCGGCTGGAGCTTCGTGTGGAGGCCTACATCCGCAGCACAGGCATGAGCCTGAAACCGTATATCCCTGAAGGTAAATAATCGGCTTAGATGCAGAAATAAGGTGAATTCTATGTTGAAAAAAGAAGCGTTCAGCCCGAGCCAGCTGCTGTCCATGTTCGTTCTGTTCGAGCTGGGAACAGCGGTGCTGGTCCCGATCGGCCTGGAGAGCGGACATGCGGTCTGGCTGTCTGTTCTGTTTGCGCTTCCCGGCGGAATCCTGCTCTATCTGGTGTTCGCCCAGCTCTATCTCCAGTTCCCGGATCAGATCATCAGCGGCTATGCGCGTAAGATTCTGGGCAAGTGGCTGGGCTGGCCGCTGGGTCTGCTGTTTCTCCCGGTGCTGCTGTATAACGGCTCCAGAAATCTGCGGGAGGCAGGCGATCTGCTGATTACGGCATCCTATGACAAGACTCCGATCCTGATCATTAACTCCATTATGATTGTGGCTGTAATGTATATTCTGAACAAGGGGATTGAGGTGTTCGCCAGAACAGCGGAAATTTTCTTTTGGATTACCATAATTATGGGCTGTATATGTATCATTGCCGTTATTGCTGCTGGCCTGGTGGAATACAGAAATCTGTTTCCGCTTCATATGAGCGATTACAAGGAGGCTCTGAAATCGGCTTATCCTAACATCTGGATCTTCCCCTACGGTGAGCTGATGTGCTTCACGACCATCCTTCCGCAATTTAACCAGCCGCGTAAGGTGAGAAAAGCCGGAGTCACGGCAATCATCCTCAGCGCCTGTCTGCTCAGCTTCACCCATGCCATTGAGATGGCTGTTCTGGGAGAAAATCTGTATGGGCGGGTCACCTTTCCGATGTTTACCACCATTACAATGGTGAATATTGCTAACTTCATCCAGCGTCTGGACGCGTTGGTCATGCTTACGCTGATTATCGGGGTATTCTTCAAGCTGACCGTTTACTGTTATGCTGCTGTGGCCGTAGCCGCCGATCTGTTCCATATCCGGGATTCGCGCAAGCTGGTTAATCCGGCAGGGGTTATTATGCTGTTCAGCTCCTTCGTCAGCGCGCAGAATTACTCGGAGCATATGAAGGACGGGAAGGCTTTTCTGGAGACGATTCTGCCGGTGTTCTGTGCGGTGATTCCGATTCTGCTGCTGGTGATCCATGTCATCCGCCGCAAATTCGGCCTGTACCGGAGGGAAGGCTGACTACGCCCGTTTCCGGTTACGGCCGCCTGGCTTGCGGCTCGCAGCATGAATGAACACCTGAATGAACGGAACAAGCAGGAAGATGGTGATGCATATCGATTCCTGCAGGGTCGTCGTCGCAAAGAGCGTGGACAGGGAATGGATGGAAGAGGGAAGGCTGATTCCGGCGATAACATCAATAATAATGATCAGACTTAGAGTCATCACAGCGAACAGGGCATAGATGCCGATTATCTTCATAGGGCTTACTCCTTCTTGCACCGCTGCGGATTTGCCGGTGCCGGCCGGCGGGCTACAGATATTATCTCCAATGGGAGGCGGAGTTAACACACGAAGGCCACCCGCTCTGTTTAGCAGGGTTGACAAGCAGGGTATTGTTGTAAGGAAAGGGGCGGGAAGGCCATGACGACGTGGAATCTGCAAGGAACAGTCAGCCATCTGCTGATCTGTAACGGAAGCGACTGCAAGAAGCATAAGGGGGAAGAGGTAGCGGAAGCTATAGAGGCAGAGATTGAGAAGCAGGGAGCGGACAGCCTGATTCATACAACTGTGACCCGCTGCAACGGAAGATGCTCGGATGCCTGTGTAGTGATCTGTTATCCGGAAGGCGTATGGTATAGGGATATGACGCCCAAAACAGCCAAAAGCCTGGTGCGCAAGGTGCTGAAGGGAGAGCAGCTGGAGGAGCATCTGCTCTACACCTATGATGACGGCCTCCAGGCGGCAATCCCGAAGGGTGCCAAAGGCAAGAAGAAGAAGTGATGTGTAAGCACTGCACAGCCTGCTGACGGCGTAAATCCGCCGGCGGGCTGTTTATTTTTGCCAAAGGGGGCCTTACAATAGATAGAAAACCTGGAGAGGGGGAAAAGGAATGTTTGTAAGTTTCGGGCCGGAGGATGATGTGCTGCACAGCAAGCCGTTCACAGAAGAAGAGGTGGAATATAATCTGATTCATCTGATCGCGGGGGATCAGGAATCCATGCGGCTGAAGACGGAGGAGGATGACCTGATCTTCGCCCATACCGCCGGGCGTAACTCATGGTTATGGTTATCACCGGAGCTGGCTGAAGAGAGGCGCCGTTCCCTTGTCGGAGAGCTGGCGGAAATGCTGGTGGACCGCGGATTGCCGGGGGTTACCGGAACGCCGGAAACGGGGAGACTGTTCGCCGAGGCGTATGGCAAGCTTACCGGAAAGTCCTATCGTGTGGGGATGAGAATGGAGGCCTATCACTGCCCGCAGGTGCAGATGCCGCATGGTGTCAGCGGAAGTCTGGTGCAGGCGGAAGCGGGGGATATCCCCCTGGTTGCCGGGTATTTGGCCGGATTCGCGGAGGATGCATTTGGTATCCGGCGGGCGCCGGAGGAATTCACCGGGAATTCGGAAGCGTGTATAGAGTCAGGCAGGCTCTATCTTTGGATGGATCAGGGGCAGCCTGTCTCAATGGCCAATCTGGCCCACCAGTCCCGGCGGCATATGCGGATGAATGAGGTATTCACTCCCCGTGAATTCCGCAAACGGGGGTATGCTAGCGCGGCGGTGGCTGAGCTGTGCTCGCAGCTGCTGGATAAGGGCATTACTCCAATGCTCTATGCCGACGCCGCGAACCCGGATTCCAATAAGGTCTATCAGGCAGTTGGCTTCAAACGGACGGGGAGCGTTGCGGATTTGCGCTTTGATTAAGCAGATCGTTAGATATGCTGCTGGAGCTGCTACTATTTCAGAGGGGGAGTCAGAGGATGCTGCAAGGTAAGAAATTCATAGTGACCGGTGCCGCTTCAGGCATCGGCAAGGCCATAGTGAAGCTTGGCCTGCAGGAGGGTGCAGAGGTAATCGGCTGCGATCTGGATGCACAGCGCCTGGAGGCACTGAAGGCTGAGGCGGATTCCGCAAGGCTCTTCACCTGCAAGGTGGACGTCAGCCAATACAGCGAAGTAGAAGCGTTCTTCGCATACATAGCACAAGAACATGCGGATACGGGCGGGCTGGTTAACAATGCGGGAATCTACCTGGGCCGCAATCTGCTGGATTATACGCCGGAAGAGATTGACAAGGTTCTTGATATTAATATCAAGGGCTATGTCTACCTCTCGCAGGGGTTCGGGCGAATGCTGCTGGCGCAGAAGCGCCAGGGGGTGATCGTCAACATGTCCTCCGTCTCCGGCCAGGAAGGCAGCTCCGATGCGGTGTACGGGTTAAGCAAAGCTGCGGTTCTGGGACTAACCAAGAGCTGCGCCATGAACTTTGCACCCTATGTCCGGGTCAATGCCGTCGCTCCGACGATGACGTCCACCCCGATGATGGCGCATATCCCCGCCTGGAGACAGCAGGAATATCTGGAGCATCAGTTAACGCCGGAGCCGCTGCTGGCGGAGGATATTGCAAATACTGTAGCTTTTCTGCTGAGCGGTCAATCAAGGGCTTACACCGGAGCAACCTTTGATATCAACAACGGCTGTTATTTGCGCTGAACCGGTGCACACAGGATGTGATTTGACTTGCAGCCACCGGGTTACTATGCTTAATAGATAGTGCAAATAATCACACTACGAATCGAACAAGTTGCAGCAGGGGGGCGGCAGTCTATGGATAGACGTCAGGTATGGCCGGATAAATTCAAGAAATTTTTTCTGAACAACAAATTTGTGGTGTGGCTGTTAATCGTCCTGCTGATCGGGCTGACCATTCTGGTATTCTCCAAAATTCCGTTTATATTCAAGCCGTTGTCTGTACTGCTTCATACGGTGGCCGCGCCGCTACTGCTCTCAGGCATTGCTTATTATCTGCTCAACCCGCTGGTGGACCGGCTGGAGAAGCGCAGCCGGGTGAAGCGGGCTTACGGGATTGTTATTCTGTACCTGATCATTATCGGCATTATTACGCTGATTCTGCTGACCGTGATCCCGCTCATCCGCACCCAGCTAATGGGGCTGATCGATAATTTTCCCAAGTACAGCAAGCAGATTCAAGATGAATTCTTCCAGCTCACCGGGGGCGAGCTGTTCAGCAAGCTTCAGGCCAGCATCGGCACCGATCTGAGTGACATCACCAGCAAAGTGACGACCTGGGCCACCGCCTTCCTGAATAATGCAGCTACGGGCGTGGGGAACTTCGTGGGAACCCTGACGGAGATTGTGCTGGCACTGGTCACTACACCGTTCATTCTGTTCTATCTGCTGCGCGACGGCAAGCGGCTGCCCGATTATCTCATGAGATTCATCCCTACGGCGCTGCGGCCGCAGACCCGTATGGTCATGCAGGAAATGAACAGCCAGGTGGCTTCATACATCCGTGGACAGATCATCGTCAGCTGCTGTATCGGCGCATTGCTCTATATCGGTTACCTGATTATCGGGCTGGAATACTCCCTGGTCCTGGCCATTGTTGCCGCATGTACCGCCGTGGTCCCTTATCTGGGTCCGGCGATAGCGATTACGCCTGCGCTGATTGTGGCGCTGGTCACCTCGCCGTTCATGCTGCTGAAGATGATCATTGTCTGGACGGCGGTCCAACTGATCGAAGGGAAGTTCATTTCGCCGCAGATCATGGGCAAGTCGCTGAAGATTCACCCGATTACGATTATATTTGTCATTATATTTGCCGGGAAAATGTTCGGTGTGCTCGGAATCATCCTTGCGGTTCCGGGATATGCCGTGCTGAAGGTGGTAGTGACCCACATCTTCCAGTGGTTCCGCTTCCGCTCCGGGCTCTACAAGGTGATTGAAGAGAAGACTGAGGAATAAAGTGAAAAGGATGAGTGCAATGACAGGACTACTGGTGGATACAGCTTATGGGCAGCTGAAAGGGGAACAGGGAAGCGGGGTGAAGGTCTGGCGCGGCATTCCGTTCGCCAGCCCTCCAGTAGGAGAGCTGCGCTTCCGCGCGCCGGTGCCGCCGCAGTCCTGGAGCGGGGTGCGGGAGGCGTTAGGCTTCGGGCCGGTCAGCCTGCAGCCGGTGAGCACCAGCAGTACGCGCTTCGGAGGCACCAGTCCGGTCTATGATGAAGACTGCCTGTATCTGAATGTCTGGTCTCCGGCAGCTTCACCTTCGGCTGCGCTGCCGGTCATGGTATGGATTCACGGCGGTACCTTCGTGACCGGGGCAGGCAGCCAGCCGATGTTCGACGGCACCCGGATGGCGGAAGCCGGGGATGTCGTGGTCGTCACGGTGAATTACCGGCTCGGACCGCTCGGCTTCCTGCATCTGTCGCCGCTGGGCGGGGGACTGGGCAGCAATCTGGGCCTGCTGGATCAGATTGCTGCCCTGGAATGGGTGCAGCAGAACATCGCTGCCTTCGGTGGCGATCCGGCGCGGGTCACGGTGTTCGGCGAGTCGGCCGGGAGCATGAGCATTGCCGCACTGCTGGTGATGCCCGCGGCGAAGGGACTCTTCGCCCGGGCCATTATGGAGAGCGGTGCGGCGCAGACGCTGAGCGCACAGCAGGGCGAGCAGATTGCCGCCGCCTTCCTGGCAGAGCTTGGCCTTCAGCCCGGCGGCGATACCGGGCTGCTGCACACGCTGCCGGCGGACCGCATCATGCAGGCGGCGGGCCGGATGGCGTATAAGCTGTCGGGCGACTCCATGAGCATGTACTTCCAGCCGGTGGTGGAGCCGTCCACCCTGCCGCTGGAGCCGGCACAGGCCATAGCCGGCGGGGCGGCCAGCGGGATTCCGCTGCTGATCGGAACGAATCTGCATGAAGGCAATCTGTTCTTCCGGGAGGGGCAGAGGGCCGATAATTTCGAGGAATCGCTCAAAGCGCTGGAGCAGCTGATGGGGGTGGACGACCTCTCCGCACTGACTGCGGATTATACCCGCTCTTGGGAAGGACAGGCGGAGGTGCTGACGGACTTGTTCTTCTGGGCCAGCTCCATCGCCTTCGCCGAGAAGCAGTGTGAGCACGCGCCTGTCTGGATGTACCGGTTCGACTGGACAGTTCCCGGCCATCCGCTGCTGGAGAAGGCGATTCACGGTGCGGAGATTCTGTATGTATTCAACAATCTGCCGCTGCTGAAGCAGTATGGCCTGAGCGTGACGCCGGACATGATCCGGGTGGCTGAAGCGATGCAGAGAACGTGGACCGCCTTCGCCCATCAGGGCGATCCGGCGCTCCCGGAGCTGGCCTGGCCGCAGTACACCCGGGAGAAACGGGCTACCATGGTGTTCGACCGGACCACCCGTGTGGTGGAGGACCCGGACGGGGCGAAGCGCGGGCGGATCTTTGAGCATTATGCGGGATAAATAATAGCAGCCCTCGCCGGAGAAGACCTCCGGGAGGGCTGCATTTGTGTGCGGGCGGAACGTAAGTGGGAAACCGAATACACTGGGTGGCGGCGTGGGTAGGCGGCGGAATGTAATCGAAAAACCGAAGCGGCCTATGTTGAAATCCTGCACGAAATGCAACAACTCCAGCGCTAACTTACTCTAAACACCAGAATTCCCCGATTACAATGGGCAGGCTCGGGGCGTGTTGGCCGAATGTAATCGAAAAACCGATTACAATGGCCGTGGCTGAGGCGTGTGGTCGAAATGTAATCGAAAAACCGATTACATTAGGCGTAGCGGGAGCGTGCGGTCGAAATGTAATCGAAAAATCGACCACATTAGACGCGGCTGTGGCGTGTGGACCAAATGTAATCGAAAAACCGATCACAAAGGGCCAGCGCGCCATTGTGCGGGCTGAAATGTATGCCGCCAGAAAGCGATGAGGCAGCAGCCTCCTTCTTCAGTAAAGGACGCTGCTGCCTCTGCTTATTTCACCGGAGTGTACCCGGTCTTCTCGACCAGCTCTTGCCCCTCGGGAGACAAAATCCAGTCCAGGAACGGCTCGACATTCGGATTGGTGCTGCCTGCGGTTACAGCGTAGAATTCGGTTGTGAACGGATAGTTCCCGCTGCGGATGCTCTCCTTGGAGGGCGGTACCCCGTCGATGGCCAGCAGCTTGATCTCATCACTGGCGTTCATCTGTGACGCATAGAACAGGAAGCTGAAGCCCAGCGCATTATTATAATTGCGGTAGCTGGCGGTGAGACTGATAATGCCGCTCATTACATCTGCAACATTCTCCTTCGGCGGGGCCATGAGCTGGCGGTCCTCCATAATTTTCTGCAGCCGGGTCTGGCTGCCGCTGTCCTCGGACCGCTGAAAAGCCCGGATCGGCGCCTTCTTGCCGCCAACCTCCGACCAGTTGGTCAAGCTGCCGGAATAGATATCCTTAATCTGCTCTGTAGTCAGGCTGCTGACCGGATTGCGCTTGTTGACGAAGAAGACGAAGGCTTCGCGTCCGATCGGCGTGAGCTTCAGCTCTACACCTGCGCGCTTCGCCTGCTTCGTCTGGGCCATCGAAGGCGCCGCAGCGAAGATGATATCGGCTTCTCCTGTGATAAGCCGTTTATAGGCCTCAGAGGTGCTGGTACATACCACGAAGTCGGTCCCTTCCTTCTGGACGTAGGGAAGATAGTCATCCTGCGGATAGACCGCCTGGGCAAAGGCCGAGTATAGCGGGTACAGCGCCGTTGCCCCATCCAATCGCAGCAGGTTCTCCGTGAGCTGATAGGAGGCCTTGTGTCCCAGATCAGCCGCCTTGGTATCTGCCGCAAAAGGGGCATATTGAGTCAGATTGACCTCCTGCTCGTTAACCTGAGCCAAGCTGTTGATATAAGCCTGTCTGATCTCATAACCTGCGGCTGCCAGCAGACAGAGACCGGCGAAGCTTGACAACATGATTCTGCGCACCCGTCCGCTGAACAGGCCGAAGATCGAGATGACGGAGAGCAGGGCCAGGCCCGCAGCAATTACCAGGACAAGCGGACCATAGAACAGCATTCCTCCGGTAAATGCGGTAATGAAATAAGCGATGAAGGCGGCAGCCGCTATGCCTGCAACGGCAAGAATGGACAACAGCAGATTCTGTAAAAAAGTTCTCTTCAAATGGACCTCCAAATTTATATTTTGTAGGAAGCAGGACCGTTCAATCCAGTTCTAATTTAACATGATGCCTGTAGAACTGCCAAACCGAGCATAATTTGGATAAGAAAATGATGTATTTTCTTGAATTTGCATAAAAAAGCTGGACGAAAAGCAAAAAGAGAGGTATCCTGAGATTGTGAAAATAATAACAGCATACAAGATTCTCGGGGTAAGGTGAAATTCCTGACCGGCGGTGATGTTCAAGCGAACTAAGCCCGCGACTCGTTACTCTATCACAAGAGGAAGCGACTGATCTGGTGACAATCCAGAGCCGACGGTAAAGTCCGGATGGGAGAGGATCATAAGATAGAGGCGCCGGTGTATTCCGGTTGTCTTTATTGATAATGGCCCCCGGGTGGTAATCCTGCATATTTGCAGGACACACGGGGGCTTTTTGGTCGCTTAACGAGGGTTTGTATCGACAAGGAGAAATGAAAGATGAGTAATGTATCGGCTTCATCACGCGGGATCCGTACCGCACCGCTGCGCAGCGGCTTCTGGCTGGTGGTCCTTGGGGCGGCGCTCTGGGGAGTTGACCCGCTGTTCCGTATTATCCTGCTGAAATCCCTGACCTCTTCACAGATCGTGCTCCTGGAGCATGTGGTGCTCTTCGTGGCAGCCGCACCGGTCCTCTGGCGCAACCGTGCGGAGCTGAAGGGCGTCGGCCTGCGCCAGGCGGCAGCGCTGCTGATCGTGTCGTGGGGCGGCTCTGCTCTGGCGACGATTCTGTTCACCAAGGCATTAACGAGCGGAGACTTCAATGCTGTGCTGCTGCTGCAGAAGCTTCAGCCGCTCTTTGCCATCGGGCTGGCCGCTGTAATCCTGAAGGAACGCCTGCCGCGCAATTTCGCGCCGCTGATTATCGTGGCCCTGGCCGGAACGTATCTGCTGACCTTCGGCTGGACGATTCCCTTCGGCCATGTGAACAGCTTCATCGGTGTCGGCAGCCTTATGGCGCTGGGCGCTGCCGCCTTGTGGGGCGGCTCCACAGTAATGGGCCGTTATCTGCTGGGTTCGATGAAATATGAGACGGTGACCTCGCTGCGCTTCATTCTGGCGCTGCCTCTGCTGTTCGTAATTACCAGCATGGAAGGCGCTCCTTGGCAGATGAGCGGCGGAATCGGCGGCTCGGCGGCGGTGGCTGTCAACCTGCTGCTGCAGGCCCTCCTGCCTGGACTGCTCAGTATGCTGCTCTATTACAAGGGGCTGAATACCACCAAGGCTTCCGTAGCCACACTGGCAGAGCTAAGCTTCCCGATGACCGGGATTCTGATCAACTGGATCGTGTATCACCAGCTGGTGACCCTGCCGCAGCTGATCGGCTTTGCCCTGATCTGGACTGCGCTGTTCTTCATCTCCAATCAGCAGAGCAGCCAGGCGGAGAAGCTTCAGCAGAACTAATCTAAGACCCGGCGACAGCCTGAGGGGACAGACCCCAGGGCTTCGCCCTATAAATACTAAAGAGGATGCCACCAGCCGTCATTTGCACGGCCGGGGCATCTCTTTGTTTTGGTGTATCCACTGATTATTTCAGATAAGGGGTCAGCTTAATCGTGCTATAGCCAAGCTCCTTGATCTGCGCCTGGGTCATATACAGTCTGTTGCCGGAGGTGAAGCTGTTCGCGGGTGTAAGAACGGCCTCCTTGCCGCCATTTGTAATCTTATTAATGTAAGCGGCGGAGGGATCGCCCGTCTGGGTAATATTCATCACTTCGATCTTCCAGCCGAGAGATGCGGCCAGCGGCTTCACCGGAATCCATTCCTGTCCGCCTGAGGAGAAGACGGTAGAGACATCGACACCTTTGCCGTCCAGATTCACGTTGTATTCATAACTCAGAGTGATAGGCACTTCAGCGACCGGGAGATCCTTCAGCACCGTGGACTTTGGCAGAGACAGCTCGGCCCGTGCAGCCGTCTGGGACGGGAACAGGGCTCTCAGCTCGCTGTCATTCTTCACCAGCCGTGACGTTCCGTCCTTGAGGTTATAGATCCAGGGGAGGCGCTTCGGCTCATTTTTGCCATATTGAATCAATCCCTTCTCCAAGTTCCAGTTGTACAGCGTGCCCTTCACCAGTTCCTTGCGCTTTCCGGTGGACGGGTCGTAGGTGCTGATCACATTCTGCTTCAAGCCCTTATCGTATCTTCCTTCCAGCAGTGTGTGCTGGTTCATCCATAAGGCATTATAGCGGCTATCCGTAGAATGATAGATCGTGACTTTGCCGGTAGCCGTATCGCGGAGATACTGGTCGTTGAATTTCCCCATGTATTTGCTGCTTCCGTCAGTCCCCTCCTGCCAGCTGTAGCGCGAACGCTCCAGATAGCCCCAGCGGCCGTCCGGCGACAGGATATAATTGCTTTTGCGAACAATAGACTCGCTCTTCGTATCATACACATAGGATTGCTCGGGGTCATCATTCCCGGTCAGCGGCAGGCTTACGGTTCCGTTATTCCGGAAAAAAAGGAACGGCTCCGGCCACTTCGCGAACGTTCCGTCCGGCTGCTTGGAGATCACCGCATTGACAAACTGGTTCCCGTCCAGCTGGCTGACCGAATGGAGCTCGACTCCGCTATTCTTGTTGACATACGAATCGTAGACGGTAATTTCTTCGGCGGCATGTGCGCTCAGCGGGGCGGCAAGCGCCAGAAGCATAGCCGCACCGAGAGTCATTCCTAAATATTGACGCAACATTCTTTTCATGTGTACTTCCATCCTCTCTCTCAAATATACCGTCTATATAGACGGTCCTATTTCCCAAATGTTTCGCCTGTCCCCCGCCCCCATACATATGAATTCCAGGTTTCAAGAGTAAAAATAAGCCTTTCCTCCCATACTACCGTTATTCTTGCTGCTTCACCTGCTCCATACTCCAACCTGAGGGAGGCTTCAGCGGATGAACTCTGACGACACGGCGGCGTCCATTTATATTCAGCTCAAAAACCGGATCACGGTGCCTAAGGGCCAAAATGTACTGGTGCGCGATGTAGCTTATCTGATTACCCGGGAGGAATGGAGGGAGCCGCTGTATTCGCTGCTGCTGCTCCAGCCCCGGGAGAGTGACGGCAACCTGATTCTGGTGGATCTGCTGACAGTGATTCCGAAGATCCAGGAGCTGTATCCCCATGCAGACATCCAGCCGATTGGCGAAGGGCGCACGATTGTGCAGATTGCCGGTCCCGCTACAGCAGGCAAGCCGTCGATTGCCCTGTTCGTGCTGGTGTGGCTGCTGCTGTTCTTCGGCTCGGCGCTGACGATTATGAATTTCCATGCCGACGTCAGTATGCAGGAGGTACAGATCCGCATTGTGGAGATGCTGACCGGGCACAGGGATGAGCATCCTTATATGTTTCAGGTCGCTTATTCGCTGGGCATCGGGCTGGGGATGGTGATTTTTTTCAATCATTTGTTCAAAAAGAAGTGGAACGAGGAGCCGACTCCGCTTGAGGTGGAGATGTTCCTGTACCAGAAAAATATCGACCAGTATGTCATTAATGAGGAGTACCGGAAAATGAAACGCCGCGGGGAACCTGCTTCCGGCCGCCGGGAGGGGGGAGCATGACCGCCCCGCTATCGCTTGGCCTCCATCTGCTGCTGGGGATTGCCGGCGGGGTTGCGGTGGGCGGCGGGGTCATCGCATTGTTCGTCGTGCTGGACATCATTCCCCGTCTGGCGCAGCTGACCTCCTCCTACGACAAGGTTCACTGGTACGAAGGTGCGATGGTCGGAGGCTCCTTGCTGGGAACGGTGAGTGACTTCTGGAATTGGAAAATATCAGCGGGACCACTCATAGAGCTCGGGGTGGGGCTCTTCAACGGCATTTTTATCGGCATGCTGGCGGCTGCGCTGACCGAGGTGCTGAACGTCCTGCCGATCCTGGCCAAGCGGCTGCATATGACCCATCTGCTGTTTGGCCTGCTGATGGCGATGGTCTGCGGCAAGGTGGCGGGATCGTTGTTTGACTGGTTTGTATACCGACAGTAAAAAGGGGGCTAGAGCGTGGTGAGGTATATTCACAGCGGGGATCAGGTGGAAGAAGATCCGAAGAAGGGGCAATCCGCGCGGCAAAAGCCGCCGCAGGATGAGCAGACGGCAGATAACGGACCGCAGGCCAGAAGCAGCGGCGGGCAAAAGCAGGAGATGGAGGCGTCTGCGGAGCTCGCATCCGCCGACCGGCCGATTGCGGGCGGACGGGAAGTTCCGTCCGGCCTGGATGCGCCGGCCGCCTCCGGCGGAGGGGAAGCAGAGGAGCCCCGTGGTAGCGGGGAACCGGAAGAAGCCGCTGGAAACAGCGCTGCCGCGGGGACAGGCGGAGACAACGGCGGGAACAGCGCAGCCGGGCTGGGGGACGGCGGGGAGACGTCCGGCAGCGAGGCTGCGGGTGCACCGGATGCACCGGAGCCGGGCGAAGCGAAGGAGGCGAAGGACGCCTCCACATCAAGTGATGCTGGCGCTAACGGGGAAGCTAACCCGGATAGTAATGACTCTGCCGGAGATGAGGAGAATCAGGATTCAGCCGGGGGCGGAATCAAGGGCTTCTTCAGCAGCCTGTTCGGAGATGACGGCATGCCGGAGCAAGGGGATGACGCCGGGCCTGCGTATGTGCAGCGGCAAGAGATGGAGGCTGCAGAAGAACCGGGCAGCCCCGATCAGGGTGGCACGGATAGTGCGGATGGCTCCGGGCAGGAGGAGGATCCTTCGCCGAAGGCCGGTCAAGACAATACCGGCAGACAGGATGAGCAAGCTATGAATTCTTCGCAAGACACAGAGGCAGCGGATGAACTGGGAGCGGAGGAAGCGGATCAGGGACAGGAGAAGAGCCACAAGGGCTTTTTCGCCCGGTTATTCGGTGATGATGAGTCAGAGGAAGACGGGGAGGCACCGGAAGACACAGACGCGTCTAATCAGCCTAAGCAGCCGGAGCAGTCTGCCTCCGGGAAGGCGGAGCCAAGGCAGGGCAAGAAGGCAGCAGGTAAACCGGAGGACCCTCTGCAGGAGAAGCGTGATCATGAACGCTCAGATTCGCTGGAGGCGTCGATTAAGTATTGGCAGGGCAATGACAAGATCCCTGAATCGCTGGAGGATACCAAGAAGACGCTGACCGAGGTGCTGGGCTTAGGCTCTTCTTTTGATATCGTGTTCCGGGAGATGTCTTTCGCCGGCTGCCGCGCCGCGCTGCTGTGTGTCAGCGGGTTCGCCAAGGATACCATCATAGACGAAATTCTGAAGCGTCTGACCTATCTGACCCCGGATCATGTATCCACCGATGTGTTCGCCAGCTTCATGAGCGAGTATATCCCGCATGTCCAGGTGGAGAAGGGCGAGCTGCTCAGCGAGAGTATCAATAAAGTGCTGTCGGGCATGAGCGTGTTCTTCATTGAAGGCGAAACCCAGGTTATTATCATGGATACCCGTTCGTATCCTTCCCGCAGCCCGGATGAACCCTCGATAGAGCGGGTGGTCCGCGGTGCACGCGACGGCTTCACGGAGACGCTGCTTAGCAATGTCGCTCTGGTCAGACGGCG
This sequence comes from Paenibacillus piscarius, assembly GCF_022234545.1. Taxonomy (GTDB): domain Bacteria; phylum Bacillota; class Bacilli; order Paenibacillales; family Paenibacillaceae; genus Paenibacillus_AQ; species Paenibacillus_AQ piscarius. Next base: position 80,177 of record NZ_JAIEUI010000002.1, on the reverse strand, counting down.
GGTGCGCGACCCCGGACTGAAGCTGGAGATGCACCAGATCGGGCGGCGGACCCGGACGGATGTCTGTGTAGCTTATATTGATGACATCGTGGACAAGACCCAGGTGCAGGCTGTGACCGACAAGCTCAAAAATGTGAATCTCGATGGAATTCCGCTGGCAGATAAGCAACTGGAGGAAGCCATTGTAGGCGGCGGCTGGAATCCCTTCCCTCTGGTCCGTTACTCGGAGCGTCCGGATATTGTGGCCTCCCATCTGCTGGAGGGCCGTGTCGTTGTGATTGTCGATACCTCGCCAAGTGTCATGGTGCTGCCCACGACCTTCTTCGACCTCTGCCAGCATGCTGAGGAGAACCGCCAGACGCCGTTCATGGGAACGTACCTCCGCTGGGTACGCTTCATCGGGATCTTTGCCTCAATGTTCCTGCTTCCGCTGTGGATGCTGCTGGTCATTCACCCGGAGCTGAAGCCGGCCATGCTGGAATTCATCGGTCCGCAGAAAACAGCGAAAATTCCGCTCATCGCCCAGTTCCTGATCGTCGAGCTCGGGGTCGATTTGCTGCGGATGGCTGCGGTGCATACCCCGACCCCGCTCGGGTCGGCGATGGGTCTGATTGCCGCTATTCTGGTAGGCGATATCGCCGTGCAGACCGGTCTGTTCGTGAACGAGGTGGTGCTCTATATGGCGGTGGCAGCGATCGGGATGTTCGCTACACCGAGCTATGAGCTGGGGCTGGCCAACCGGATTGTCAGGCTTGGGCTGCTGCTGGCCGTGGCCGCATTCCAGATCCCCGGCTTCATGATTGGCTCAACGCTGCTGGTAGTGCTGCTGACTACCCACCGCTCCTACAATTCGCCTTACATGTGGCCGTTTATACCATTTAATGCAAAAGCAATGGCTGAGATTATCCTGCGTATGCCGGTGCTCAGCTCCAAAACAAGGCCATCCTTCAACAAAACAAGGGATAATACCCGGATGCCTGAGAATAAGGATGCTCCGCGTAAATCGTAGGAAAATACAAAACAAGTGCAAATTAGTCCATTCTATGGCGTTCCCATTGTCTGTTATACTGAATACACTAAACAGCCCCGCAATAAGCCGGATCCCGTCTTCGGGACCGGACTTTATGCACGTACCGGGGCTCCAAAACATATACTAGACAGGGTGGAACGGATATTCCACAGAAATTGGAGGACTGCGCAATGTTTTTACACGGGACGAGCCGAATTAACGATGCTGGGCATCTGGAGATCGGCGGATGTGATGTAACCGAATTGAAGGCGGAGTATGGTACACCGCTATATATAGTGGACGAGCAATTGGTCCGCCAACGCTGCCGCGAATACATGGATGCCTTCACCGCTTCGGGTCTGGGCTTCCAGGTCGCTTACGCCAGCAAGGCGTTCTCCGTGATGGCGATGTGCCGTCTGGCAGATGAGGAAGGGCTGTCGCTGGATGTCGTATCCGACGGCGAGCTGTACACTGCGCTGCAAGCCGGATTCCCGGCAGAACGCATTCACTTCCACGGCAACAACAAGACGCCGGATGAGATTGAGATGGCGATCGATGCCGGAATCGGCTGCTTCGTGGTCGACAACCTGGTGGAGCTTCATATGCTGCAGGCCATTGCAGCCCGCAAGGAAGTTACCGTTAATATTCTGCTGCGCGTGACTCCAGGCGTTGAAGCCCATGCCCATCATGCGTATGCATCCACCGGCCAGACGGATTCCAAGTTCGGGTTCGACATCGGCAACGGCTCTGCCCGTGAAGCGGTCAGCCAGGCGGACAGTCAGGCTAATCTCAATCTGCTCGGCGTGCATTCGCATATCGGCTCGCAGATTTTTGAGACCGAAGGCTTCCAGCTGGCTGTACAGCGGATTGCCGAGTTCACCCGCATGGTCAAGGATGAGTTGGGCATCAGCTTCCCGGTCGTGAACCTGGGCGGCGGCTTCGGCATCCGTTATGTGGATGGAGATACACCGCTGCAGGTATCGGAATATGTAGCGGCAATCACCGATGCGGTGAAGACGCATTTCGCCGGCATCGGCGACAAGCTGCCGCAGATCTGGGTGGAGCCGGGCCGCAGCATCGTAGGCGATGCCGGTACGACTCTGTACACTGTGGGCACGAGCAAGGAAATTCCGGGCGTGCGCAAATACGTAGCCGTTGACGGCGGCATGACCGATAATCCGCGTCCGGCCCTGTACGAATCGAAGTACGAGGCAGTGCTCGCTAACCGCGCTACAGAGGCTAACGAAGAGACAGTCTCCATCGCCGGCAAATGCTGCGAGAGCGGCGATATGCTGATCTGGGATGTCGAGCTGCCTAAGGTGGACAGCGGCGACCTGCTCGCTGTAGCCTGCACCGGGGCTTACAACTACTCCATGGCCAGCAACTACAACCGTATCCGCCGTCCGGCAGTCGTGTTCGTGCAGAACGGGGCGAGCGATCTGGTTGTGCGCCGCGAGACCCATCAGGATATTGTGGCCAACGATGTGATCCCGGCACGTATCGCCAAGCAGGCGGTTACGAAGTAAATCCTGCCCTTCAGGGCATGCAGCAAGCAGCAAGCGGGGCAGTCCCCGCTTGCTTTGCTTTGTGCCGCGTTTCATAGTAAACTAATGGATGTGTTCTATTTCTGTCAATTCGAAAGGAGTCATTTACATATGGCGAAGCAAGCGAAGATTACCCTTGAGAACGGCGGTGTTGTGCTGATCGATCTGTTCGATCAGGATGCGCCTAATACCGTAGCCAACTTCGAGAAGCTGGCGAATGACGGTTTCTATAACGGACTGGTATTCCACCGTGTTATCCCAGGCTTCGTAGCCCAAGGCGGATGCCCTAACGGCACCGGCACCGGCGGACCTGGCTATACCATCGACTGCGAGATCAACCCGAACAAGCATGAGCGCGGCGTCCTGGCTATGGCCCATGCCGGCAAGAACACCGGCGGAAGCCAGTTCTACATCACGTATGCCCCGCAGCCGCACCTGGACGGAGTACACACCGTATTCGGCAAGGTGGTTCAAGGCATGGAGCTGGTCGATGCGTTCAAAGGCCGCGACAAGATGACTAGCGTTGAAGTTGTAGAAGTATAATTCACGCAGCACGAATATACCGAGAACCCCGAAGCACCCGGCTGGAATATCCAGCCGGGTGCTTTTTTGCGTGCGCCTCCATATTCACATATTCTTCAGGTCTGTCTCCGCCTGAACCGCTGCGGCAGCTTGAAGAATACCAGGAACATCAGCAGGAATATCACGAAGGCGAAGCCTTCCTCGACCAGCAGGTAGTAGGGATAAGGTCCGAAATAATCGAGCACCGAGAAGGTGCTTGGCTTGCGCATCAGAAACATGTAATTGGCATCCAGCAGCAGATTGGCGGCATAGACGCAGGCGGCCACCACATTCAGACAGAGCATGGTGAAGAACAGGGAGCGCCAGGAAGGCTTATACTCCTCCACCCAGGTCATATACAGCGATGCGAGAATAATTGATCCGTGGGCGATGAAGAAGAGCAGGAAGCGGAAGTGCGGAAACGGGTAGACCAGATTGGGTGTAAGCAGGGCAATGGATGCGCCGCCGATCCCGGCAAAATAAAGAAAGCTGTACAGCAGCCTGCTGCGCGTAAGCAGCATTACGATGGACAAGAGCAGCGTGATTCCGCACAGCTCCAGCGGCAGGGAGGCGCTGCGGCTCCAGGTGCCCTGGGACAGATACCAGAGATGCAGTCCGCCCTCGGAAGCAGCCAGCAGCACCACCAGCAACAGGCGGGTCCCCCGTCTCAAGCCGGGACGGGCACGCAGAGTGAACCGGGAGGTGAAGAGTAAGAGGATACAGAGTGCGATGATCAGCAGGGCGGTCAGATGGGAGCCGGAGAACATGGTGAAATCATTGTCACGTACACGGTCCCAGAATGGATTGCGGTTCATACGGATCTCTCCTTGATGTCAGGATAATCTGCGAAAAATTTAATTTCACTATTTTAATAAAACTGATTCTAAAGTTCTACTCTTAGGTGATATAAGTATATATCGTCCGGGATGGGCAGAAAAGGCAAGTTTGCTAATGGATTTACAGAAGTGGATGCCCGTACCCGTATATACATATGGAAGCCTCCAGGTAAAATGTGTCCGGTACCGGTGCGGTCAGCAGCCATTCTTCTGGCATGTTGTCTAAACAATCTTAAGAACGGGGGCTTATGGTAAATGGTGAAAAGAAGAACAAGCCTGACAATGGTCCTGATTCTGCTGATGGTCCAGTTTGCCTACGGGCTGGGATTCACCCAGCAGGCAACTGCCGCAGCAATTGAGCAGGACCGTGACATTATTACCAGTGTGTCCATGGCAGTATACGGGCCGGATGGACAGACGGTGACAGGCAGCGTGTATGATGTGGATTCCACTGTGACGCTCGATTACACCTGGTCACTCCCTGATGGACACGGGTATAGCCAGGGGGACAGCTTCACCTTCCAGCTGCCTGAGCAGTTCAGGCTGTTCAATGACATTCAGGGCGGTCTTAAGTCCGATGAGGGAACCGTAGGGACCTTCACGGTCAGCCAGGCTACTCATCAGGTGATCATGACCTTCAACGATTACATCGAGAGCCATGCGAATGTACAGGGAACCCTGCGTATTAATACCCAGTTCGACAAGCAGGTGATCAGCGGCAGCACGGTCCAGCAGATTCTGTTCCCGGTGAACGGCGGAGTCCAGACTGTGACGGTCTCGTTCAAGCCTGCGGTAGGCTCTACCATCACCAAGAAGGGGGTCTCCGGCGGCTTCAATGCGGACCATATTGAGTGGACGGTCGATGTCAACAAGCGGCTGGAAGCCGTCAGCCAGGCGGCGGTCACCGACCCGATTCCTGCCGGGCTGTCTCTGGACAGCACCGTCACCCTGTCCGTCTATCAGCTGAATGTTCTGCTGGACGGCACCGTTACCCAAGGGCCGCTTGTGGACAGCAGCGGGTACACAGCCGGAGTTGCAGACAGTACGCTTAACCTGAAATTCAATGCCCCCGTGATTACTGGTGCATACCGGATCGTGTATACCACCCAAGTCGTTAATGATAATCTGTCGAGCTTCACTAATACGGCGACCTTCACTGGGGAGGGACGTGCGCCGGCAAGTGCCTCCGCTACGGTAGAGATCGAACGCGGCGGCAGCCTGAACAAGAAGGCGACGCGTTATGACTGGGGCACCCAGACCATTGCCTGGGCCATAGAGTACAACTACAATAACCGGACCATCTCACCGGAGAATGCTGTGCTTACGGATATTTTCAGCAGCTCCCAGCTCCTGGTTGAGAATTCGCTCCGCGTCTATCCGGTTACCCTGAATTCTGCCGGGGAAGCAGCCAAAGGCCCGGCACTGGCCGCAGGAGAGGATTACACGCTTACACCGGTTACAGGCGAATCCGGCAAGGGCTTCAGACTGGCGTTCAAGCATACGGTGAACTCGGCCTATCTGATCGAATATACGACCAAGGCTGCCGACCGTGTTTTCAGCGATACAAAGATCACGAATACGGTCTCTGACAGCACCTACAGTAGCGGGGCTACCCAATTAATCCGGCCGATTATTATCTACAAGAATCTGTCGGGTGTAGACTACAACAAACATACCACAGACTGGAAAATAACGTTCAACGGCGACAACTACCCGATGAATGAGGTGCTGGTTACGGACGGGTTCCCTGAGGGGGGCCAGAAATTCATCCCCGGCTCTCTGGTTGTCCGCACGCTGTCCGGTAAAGTTATTCCTGATACGGCTTATTCCGTAATAACGAATTCGCCGGTTCAGCCGAACGAGAGCTTCAAGGTGAAATTTAACTCGCCGGTTAACGGAACTTATACGATCTCTTATAAGACGGAATTCAGCAATGACTGGCTCAAGGGCAGCACAGATGAATTCATTAATGTGGCCCGGATTGACTGGAAGAACAGCGACGGCAAAGCGCAGTGGACCGAAGCCAAGGGCAAGTTCATTCCCATTCCCGAGGTGAAGAACAACGGCTTCAAATCCGGTTCTTATGATGCTTCCTCCAAAGAGCTGACCTGGACCGTAGGCATTAACTATAACAGCAAATCCATCAAGTATCCGCAGTTAAGGGATCTGCTGGCCGATGGACAGTCGCTGGTCCCTGACTCACTCCATATCTATAAGATGAACATTGCTAAGGATGGAAGCCACAGCCGCGGCGATGAGGTGAACCGGAGTGAATACAGCTACAGTGTGGGAAGTAACAATGAGCTTAGGGTTATTTTTGCCAAGGCGGTTGATTCTCCTTACTATGTAGTGTTCAAGACCAGTCTGGAAGGGCAGCTTATTGGAACCAGTGTAGCTAATACCGCCAAGCTGCTGGACGGGGAGAAGAGTGCATCGAAGGAGCTGAAGGCAACAGTAGACATTCCGTATGGCGACGAATATGTGTTCAAGGACGGTGCACAGAACGGCGATAAGCTGAACTGGACCATTGTGGTCAACCGTACCCAATCCCATGTGAGGGATGCCGTCATTACCGATGTGCCGAGCACGAACCAGATTCTGCTGCCGGACAGCTTCCAGCTGTACCGGACAGCGGTCTCTGCAGGCGGTGAGGTAGCCAAGAGCGGCCCGGCACTGGTGAAGGATGTGGATTACCTCCTGAACATCAGTGCCGATGCAGAAGGAAAGCAATCCTTTGTCTTAAGCTTCCCGGACGATATCCGCTCCGCTTATGTGCTGGAATATCAGTCGCTGATTATGGCGAACACAGGCGATAAGCTGGTCAACTCAGTAAGCTTCAACGGCAACAATGTGAAGCTGATCAGCAAAGAGACGACGAAGGAGATTATTGTAGGGGTATCCAGCGGCTCGGGAACGGGCAGCGGGGTCAGAGGTACGCTCAATGTCCTCAAGCTTGAAGAGGGCGGTACCTCCAAGCCGCTAGCCGGAGCAACCTATGAGTTGTACCGCCTGAACGGCAGCGAACGGGTGCTGGTAAATACCCGCACTACAGATGCAGCAGGCATAGCCGGCTTCAACAATCTCTGGCTGGGCAGCTATGTTCTGATCGAAACTGTAGCTCCACAAGGCTACGTGCTTGATACGGCAGAGCATCCGGTTACGATCAGCTCATCGGCAGTGCTCAACCTGACGCTGTACAATAAGCTGGCTGAGCAGCCAACGCCTACAGTGACACCAACACCGACAGCTACACCGGTGCCGACGGACACACCTGTTGAGACGACAGGTCCGACTGTGAACCCGTCGCCGGTTCCTACAGATTCAACGGGACCGGGGTCCACGCCTGCTCCGACATCGTCTGGCGGAGGTCCGGTATTCACTCCGGTGCCGACACCGGCGGGTACGGTTGAACCGGGTGTGATTATCGATGATAGCGAGATTCCGGCAGGGCCTGGCGTGCCGGGCACTACGCAGCCATCGGCTCCGGCACCTACGGTAACCCCGGAACCGGCTCCGGTAGTGGTGACGCCGGCTGACGATGACATTCCGCTGGGCAATGCGGATGTAGATGTTGATGACGATGCGGTTCCGCAGGGAACAGTCTCCGGTGCGGAAGGCGGCACCGGCAGACTGCCGCAGACCGGGGAGAGCAGCCCGATGCCGGTCTATCTGACAGGCGCCGGTCTGATCCTCGCCGGCTTCATTCTCAGCCGTGTCTTCCGCAAGCCGCGGAAGCAGGACTAAGCAAGGCCGGATTATGATTAAATAAAGGTACGGGGGGGCTGATGCATCCCCGTACCTTTTTCTTATGACTGCATCCGGTTGTGCGCCCGAATGTATTCGGAAAAACGAACACAATCTGCTGAAGCGAAGGTATGAGGCCGGATATATGCGAAATATTTTCGGACATCAGGTTTCACCATTGCGCATAAATGCTATAATAATTTCAAATTTAAAATCCATATAAATTGAACTTGAAAGAATACAGACAGGGAAAAGTGACGGAGGGAATCTTGGATCAGCAGTTACCGGATTTCATCCGCGAACAGCGGTACAAATCAAGAAATCTGGGGATGGGCAGCGGCTGGAAGCCCAAAACTTCTCTGGAGTCACGGCGATCCCATACTGAAAAACTTACAAGTTCGATTTGTATCGTATCGGAGGAAGATAGCAATGTGGAAAGAATTCAAAGAGTTTGCGATGAAAGGCAATGTGCTGGACCTGGCGGTGGCGGTGGTGATTGGGGCCGCGTTCGGGAAGATTGTCACCTCTCTGGTAAGTGACATTATTATGCCGCTTATTGGCTTGATCAGTGGAGGGATCGACCTGCAAGGCCTTAGCTTCGGTACTGGTGATGCTGCAGTGAAATATGGAATGTTCCTGCAGACGGTAGTAGACTTCTTCATTATCTCCTTCTCCATCTTCCTGGTGGTGAAGCTGAGCAGCCGGTTCAGACGTAAGGAAACGGTTAAGGTAGAGGTGGTTGAGACACCTGCCCCGGCACCGGAGGTCGTCCTGCTGACCGAGATCCGCGATCTGCTGAGAGCGGACAAGCAGCGTGAGTCAGGTATGGAAGGGAATTAAGTTACATAAATATAGTAAATTTCTGAAACACACTTGCATTTCATGCAGCGAAGTGATAATTTTGTTGTAGGCGTAACCTTGTAACGAACTGAATAGATCAATCCTTCAGGGCAGGGTGCAATTCCCTACCGGCGGTGATGCTGCGGGATCTGGCTTACGATAGCCGGGTCTGCTGCTCAGTCCGCTACCCGTTCCGTATGGGCTTCACACGGACGGTGGACCCGGTGCAATTCCGGGACCGACAGTATAGTCTGGATGGAAGAAGGGGAGATTGACGAGCTGCCTTTTGGCGGTGCGGCCGGACTGCAGGTTTTTCGGATAATTTGTGCGAAGTTTCACAATCCGTAAGGTCTGGTGGTTATTAACGCACCCTTATACAGGTCTGCCGTTACCTCTCATATATCCCGTCTTGAACTCCGCCTGGAGATTGAGGCGGGTTTTTCTGTTTAGATGGTTCACCTTAAGAATACAGCCGGGGAACAGGAGGCAAGACATGGATAAGATGAATGACGAGTTTTACATGTCCCTTGCGCTGGATATGGCGGAGCGGGCACAGGGCCAGACGGGAATTAATCCTGTGGTCGGCTGCGTAGTGGTGAAGGATGGGGTGATGATCGGCATTGGAACCCATCTGCAGCGCGGTACCGGTCATGCGGAGGTTCATGCGCTGAATATGGCAGCCGGCAAGGCGCAGGGCAGTACGGCTTATGTCACATTGGAGCCCTGCAGCCACTACGGCATCACACCTCCCTGCAGCCAGCGCCTGATTGATGAAGGCGTGGCCAGGGTGGTGGTGGCCTGTGAAGATCCTAACCCGCAGGTCGCCGGCCGGGGGATCGAGATGCTGCGCGAACGGGGGATCGATGTCGAAGTGGGGCTGCTGCGGGGCCGTGCGCTGCGGCTCAATGAGAAATTTATCAAATACATCCTAACGAAGCAGCCGTTTGTCACCCTGAAGAGCGCCAGCACACTGGACGGCAAGATCGCCACCCGGACCGGGGACAGCAAATGGATCTCGAATGTGGAGGCGCGTGAGCTTGTACATACGCTGCGCCACCGCCATCAGGGAATCATGGTCGGGGTGAATACGGTTATTGCCGACAACCCTTCGCTGACCACAAGGCTGAATGTGCCCGGACTGAATCCGCTGCGGATCATCATTGATTCTTCGCTGCGGCTTCCGCTGGACAGTGCAGTAGTCACGGACGGATTGGCGCCTACAGTGGTTGTTACGACGGAAGCAGCCGATCCGGACCGCCGCGCAGCGCTGGCTGCAGCCGGGGTTCAGGTGGTCGACGCTGGCCCTGGTCCCCGCGTGGATCTGCAGGCGGCGATGGCTGCGCTGGGGGCGATGGAGATTGGCTCAATCCTGCTGGAAGGCGGCGGCACGCTGAACGGGGCGATGCTGGAGCAAGGGCTGGTGGACCGGGCCATACTGTTCTTCGCCCCCAAGATTGTGGGCGGCGGTGCGGCTGCTGCCGGAACCTTCGACTTCCAGGGCGTAGAGCTGATGCGCGATGCTGTGCTGCTTGAAGGATTGGAAGTAGAGGTGCTCGGAGATAATATCTGTGTCAGCGGCACCCCTGTACGTTAAAAAGTAGGCTGGAACAATAAAGGAGGGATGGCATGTTCACCGGCTTGATTGAAGAGGTAGGCGTGCTCCGGAGTGTGAGCGGCGGCGGAGAGATGATGGTGCTGAGCATCGGCGCCTCGCTCATTATGGATGATCTGAAGATCGGCGACAGCGTGGCCGTCAATGGCGTCTGCCTGACGGCCACCTCGCTCGGAGACCGCCATTTCACTGTGGATGTCATGCCCGAGACGTACCGCAACAGCACGCTCAAGGAGCTGAAGAGCGGCAGCCGGATCAACCTGGAGCGTGCCATGGCTGCAGGCGGCCGCTTCGGGGGCCATATTGTTCAGGGACATGTGGACGGAACCGGAGAGATCCGCAGTGTCAAGCGCAATCAGAATGCGGTGGTGTTCGAGATTGCGCCGGAGCGCAGGGATTTGTTCAAGTTCATTATTCCCAAGGGCTCGATTACCATTGACGGGATCAGCCTCACCGTGGTTACAGCGGAAGCTGCTACCTTCACGGTATCGATCATCCCGCATACGCTTGGAGAGACCGTGCTGAACCATAAGCGTCCCGGCGACCGCGTCAATCTGGAATGTGATGTGCTGGGCAAATATGTGGATCACCTGCTTCATTATGGTTCACGTTCGGGTAACGAAGAGGCGGCGGGCAGCTCAAAGATCAGCCATGACTTCCTGGCGGCCAACGGTTTCGTATAACTATAGATTAGGCTGATCATCGCCTCAGGGCGGACAGCCATTAGGAGGACAGTACAATGAGTGAGCAAGAACCGAAAGAGAGCATCCTCGACCCCATTGAGGAGGCCATCTACGATCTGATGCGCGGGAAGGTCATTATCGTAGTCGATGATGAAGACCGTGAGAATGAAGGAGACTTCGTGGCTCTGGCGGAGCGGGCGACACCGGAAGTGATCAACTTCATGATTACCGAAGGACGCGGCCTGGTCTGCGTGCCGATTACTCCTGAGCGTGCAGAGGAGCTGGAGCTTGCGCCGATGGTTGCCCAGAATACGGATAATCACGGCACAGCGTTTACAGTATCGGTAGACCACAAGGACACCACGACCGGTATATCCGCCGCAGAGCGCTCCATGACGATCAAGGCGCTGCTCGACCCGGCGGCGAAGCCGGGCGACTTCCGCCGGCCGGGGCATATGTTCCCGCTGATTGCCAAGAAGGGCGGCGTGCTGCGGCGCTCGGGCCACACCGAGGCGGCCGTTGATCTGGCCCGGATGTGCGGCGCTTATCCTGCAGGCGTAATCTGCGAGGTGGTGAAGGTGGACGGCACGATGGCACGCCTGCCTGACCTGATTGAGATTTCCAGGAAGCATGATCTCAAGCTGATCAGCATCAAGGACCTCATTCATTACCGCAATGAGAAGGAGCAGCTGGTGAACCGTGAGGTCGCGGTGAATCTGCCAACCGACTTCGGTGTGTTTCAGACTATCGCGTATACGAACGAGGTGGATGATAAGGAGCATGTAGCGCTGGTCAAAGGTGATCTCTCCGGTGACGAGCCGGTCCTGGTGCGTGTACACTCCGAGTGCCTGACCGGTGATGTGTTCCATTCACACCGCTGCGACTGCGGACCGCAGTTCGAAGCGGCGCTGCGCCAGATTGAGGAGGCCGGGCGCGGCGTGCTGCTCTATATGCGGCAGGAAGGCCGGGGCATTGGCCTGATCAACAAGCTGCGGGCCTACAAGCTGCAGGAAGAGGGGCTGGACACAGTGGATGCCAACCTGAAGCTGGGCTTCGCAGCCGACCTGCGTGATTACGGCATCGGGGCGCAGATTCTGAAGGATCTGGGGCTGCGTAAGATCAGGCTGCTGACCAACAATCCGCGCAAGATCAAAGGGCTGGAAGGCTACGGCCTTGAGGTGGTAGAGCGGGTGCCGATTCAGATGCCGGAGAACAAGGACAACACCGGGTATCTGCATACGAAGCAGGCGAAGCTGGGACATCTGCTGAAATTTGATGATATCGAACAGAATGAGGAAGCGAGCAAAAACTGATTTTTGCCAAAGGGACATTATCTTATACCAGAAGGGTTGATGAACACAATGCCGAACTATTATGAAGGACATTTAGTATCCGAGGGACTGAAATATGGTGTCGTTGTTGGACGTTTCAATGAATTTATTACCAGCAAGCTGCTCTCGGGAGCCTTGGATGCCTTCAAGCGCCATGGCGTGGCTGATGACGAAGTGGATGTTGCCTGGGTACCCGGTGTATTCGAAATCCCGCTGATTGCCCAAAAAATGGCTGAAAGCGGCAAATACGATGCTGTAGTCACGTTAGGCACCGTTATCCGCGGATCTACTACCCACTATGATTATGTGTGCAATGAAGTCGCCAAGGGTGTGGCGGCCATTAATCTGAAGACGGGCGTTCCCACTATCTTCGGTGTGGTGACCACTGAGAATATTGAACAGGCCATTGAGCGCTCCGGGACCAAAGCCGGGAATAAGGGCTGGGATGCTGCGGCAGCGGCTATCGAAATGGCTAATCTCAACAAGCTGTTCAAATAATACGCCTCTTGACGAATCAGCCTAAATCGTGCTTATTTATATGTATGAGAAGAAAGCATGAACATAGATCTTTCTACTTGTGTAGCGTCCTTGCGGCGCTGCACTTTACTTTTTTTGGGCTGGAGGAAACCGCGTGACTGTATTGTACAAGCTGGAGACGTTCGAAGGTCCGCTCGATCTGCTCTTGCATCTGATAGACAAGGCGGAAATCGACATCCAGGACATTCCGGTCAGCGAGATCACCGAGCAGTATATGGAATTCCTGCAGGGCATGAAGGAGCTGGAGCTGGAGATTACCAGTGAATTTCTGGTGATGGCGGCTACCCTCCTGTCAATCAAAAGCAAGATGCTGCTGCCGAAGCCGCCGGTCATTGAAATCGAGGACTTCGATTATTATGAGGATGACGGCTACGACCCGCGCGCGGAGCTGGTGCAGCGCCTGATTGAATACCGTAAATTCAAGAGCATCGCGGTGCAGCTGCTGGATATGGAGAGTGAGCGCAGCCTGATTTTTACGAAGGAGCCTGAGGATCTGGGGCCCTTCGTGCCTGCGCAGGCCGATCTGATCCCGAAGGGGCTGCATACCGCCGATCTGATTGCTGCGTTCCGCAAGGCGCTTAGCAAGGCAGCCCGGCGGACCTCCTACCAGCGGATTACCCGGGACGAGATCTCGGTCAAGGACCGCATCCGTGATGTGTCTGAGGCCCTCCAGCGTACAGGCATAGGCGGCAGGCTGCGCTTCTCTGCCCTGCTGCATGAGGAGATGGACCGGCATGAGATTGTGACGACCTTCCTGGCGATTCTGGAGCTGATGAAGATGCGTGCGATCTTCTGTTACCAGGAGAAATTATTCGATGATATTGTAATGGAGTGGAGAGGGGGAGAAGATATAAGTGGACTACAACACGCTGAAATCGATTATTGAAGGGCTGCTGTTTCTCTCCGGTGATGAAGGACTGTCTGTCCGGCAGATTGCCGAGATTACCGAGCAGCGGCCGGACCTGGCCACCCGCGCACTGGATGACCTGAGAGCGGATTATGTCTCTCAGGGCCGCGGCCTGCAGGTGGTGCAGATTGCCGGGAATTACCGGCTGGCAACCTTGCCGGAGCATGCCCAGTATTTCGAGCGGCTGGCCTATTCGCCCTCCAGATCGTCCCTGTCCCAGGCAGCGCTGGAGACGCTGGCGATTGTGGCTTACCGGCAGCCGATTACCAGGGTAGAGATTGAAGAGATCCGCGGGGTCAAATCCGAGCGGGCAATTCATACCCTCGGCAACAAGGATCTGATCCAGGAGGTCGGCCGGGCTGAGGCTGTAGGCCGTCCGATTCTGTACGGGACGACGAAGTCCTTCCTGGACAGCTTCGGACTGGCCAGCCTGAAGGAGCTTCCGGAGCCGTCGAGCTTCGATACCTCCGAAGACCTGGAGGAGGAGACCCAACTGCTGTTCAGCAAGCTGGACAGCCAGATGACCTTCGACGAGGTCCCTGAGCCGGAAACTGAATAACCGCAGCGCACTGCCGCTGTCCCGGTAAGACCTCCAGGTCTTGCCGGGGCGGCGGTTTTTCTTTTTCGCATCACGGAATGTTATTCTGCCAGAATTGCCATACTAATCCATAGGCTCAATATTTCCGCATTCTACAAGCTGCTTGGAGGTTAAGCGTGTGACGTTATGGCTGGCAATACCATTAATCCTGCTGCTGCTCATTCTGCTGGTGTTCATGCTGGTTCTGGCCTCTTCGATCCATTTTCATTTTCGGGCATGCAGGAAGGGGAAGGACGACCGGATTGAATTCGATATCCAAGCTGTATTTGGACTGGTGAAATTTCATTATGAGGTGCCGGCCCTGGTGTTCGAGAATCTGGAACGGGGAATTAAGGTCCACATCGAAGAAAGCGGCATTGCGCCGGTGAAGCGGGACACAGACTCGGAGGCGCAGGTGGACAAGGAGGCGGTGACGGATTGGCTGAAGAACGTGCGTACAGCCCTACAGGCTACCAAGGGGTTCAATAAGTGGTTCAGAGATACCTTGTCCCATGTCCAGATTACCATGCTCGACTGGTCTACCGATTTCTCTCTCGGTGATGCGGCGGCTACTGCCACGGCGGCTGGGGCGTTATGGGGCATGAAGTGGACGATGATCGGCTTTGTCTCCCAGTGGGTGAGGCTGCTGAAAGCTCCGAGATTATTTGTGGCCCCGGTGTTCCGGGACGAGCTGTCTTTTGCAACGGAGGCGGTGTGTAAGGGGAAGATATCAGCTGGTTATGTCTTATATTCCGGGCTGCTCCTGCTGCGCCGGGCCTCGAAGATCGAAGGCGGTCTGGGCCGGTGGAAGAAGTTGCTTAGACGGGAAAGCGCCTAAATAATCTACATACTCCCTTCCATAGTGGGCAAGCTAGATACTGCAGGTACATTTATACACACACGAGGAGGAGAATAACAATGTCAGAGCATCCGATTCAAGGTCTCATGCAGACCGCGATGGAAAATATCAAAGGCATGGTTGATGTCAATACTATTGTTGGAGATCCTGTGGAAACGCCGGATGGCAGCGTCATTCTGCCGATTAGCAAGGTGGCGTTCGGCTTCGCGGCAGGGGGCAGTGACTTCAGGGTGGAAGACGATGCTCCGGGCGTGAACGGCAGCGGCTCCGGCGTCAAAATGCTTCCCTTCGGAGGCGGCAGCGGGGGGGGTGTATCCATTCGTCCGATCGCATTCCTGGTCGTTGGCAGGGAAGGGGTACATATTGTGCCGCTTGATAATCAGACCCATCTGTTCGAGAAGATCATTGACGCCACACCTAATCTGATTGATAAAATCCAGAGCATGTTCCAGACGAATGGTGTCCACGTGGGGGATGAGACTCCTGTCGAGGTTACCAAAACCGTAGTCAAAACGGAACCGCACAATCACCCGTCAGCACATTAACCTTGGTTTGCGGAATGGAAGAATAAGAGCAGCGGGGTATCGCCTTTGAGGTGATACCTCTTTTTGCGGGAACGGGCCGGATTGGACATACCTGCTTCACCCGGCGCATACACTTGTACAACCAGGCAAGACTGAAGAACCGTTCCCGCGGGAGCGGATAAGAAGCCGGAGGATGAACATGAAGACATTATCACGAAAATCATTGCTGTCCCTGACCCTGTGTCTGCTGCTTGCGCTGGTCCCGGTGTCGGTCCTTCAGGCTGAGAACCGTTCCGTGTCCACCCATGCCCGGGCGGCTGCACTGATCGATGTGACCTCCGGCAGACTCCTGTACAGCAGCCGCGGGGATGAACCGATGCTGATTGCCAGCCTGACCAAGATAATGACTGCGATTGTGGCGATAGAGAACGGTGACATTACTTCCAAGGTGAAGGTTGGCAAGAATGCTTATGCGAAGGAAGGCTCCTCCCTCTACCTCAAGCTGGGGGAAGAAATGACGCTGAAGGATATGCTGTACGGGCTGATGCTGCGGTCCGGCAATGATGCGGCCACTGCCATTGCGGAGCATGTCGGCGGCTCGGAGCAGGGCTTCGTCTATCTGATGAATGCCAAGGCGCAGGAGCTGAATTTGAAAAATACGCATTTCGCTAATCCGCACGGGTTAGACGCAGAAGGCCACTATTCCAGCGCGAATGATCTCGCCGTATTGACTGCATACGCGATGCATAACCCGGTGTTCAAGGAGATCGTAGCCACCAAAGAGAAGACGGCGGACAATCCGTATGAGAAATGGGATTACAAATGGAGCAACAAGAACAAGATGCTGCGCCTCTACGAAGGGGCCGACGGAGTGAAGACCGGTTATACCAAAAAAGCGCTGCGCTGCCTGGTCAGCTCCGCTACAAGGAACGGCCAGCAGCTCGTAGCCGTTACACTGAACGATGGCAATGACTGGAATGACCACGCTGCGCTGCTCGACTTCGGCTTCAGCCATTATCCGCTGAAGACGCTGGTGGAGCGGGGGGAAGCAGTGAAGGGCTACAGTCTGGTGACCGGCAAGGCTTTTGCCTACCCGCTGGGGGAGGGGGAAGAGGCGAGGCTGGTTAACAAGCTCGTGCTGAGTGAAGGGCAGGGTAGCGCAGGGGCTGGTGTAAGCTCCGGCGGGAGTGAAGGTGCCAGTGCAGAAGCTGGGACAGGTGACAGTGCAAGGGTGGGTATGGATAGTTCGGGTGCGGGCAGGGCAGAGGCGCGCGCCGCTGCGGGCGACCTCAGCTTTGGACTTAGGGGTGTGATCATTCTGCAGCTCGGCGGGCAGGAGATTGGCCGGGTTCCCGTGTATACGCCTGGACAACTGCCGCCGGAGACGTCGCTGTATGAGCGTAATTACCGGAGCGCAAGTGCCGCCGCTTACCCGGCAGGGAACTGGCTGCAGGCCTTCGGCAGCGCGCTGCGGGCGTTGTTCAAGGGCGTTACAGACCAGGGTTAGCCGGACGGGGACACGGATACATGTGCGGGTATACACAATACTTGTGGGGGAGGGGTAGCGATGTTAAACGGAATCTGGCTGGGGATGATTCTGATCGGGTTCGGCTTCGCGGCGGTCAACGGACGGATGAACGAATTCACCGCCGCCGTGTTCGACGGGGCGAAGAGCGGGGTCACGGTAAGCTTCGGACTGATTAGCGTGCTGGTCTTCTGGCTGGGAATTATGCGCATTGCGGAGGAGGCTGACCTGCTGAAGAAGATTGCCAGGGTACTGGGTCCGGTCGTCTCCTTTCTGTTCCCGGATGTGCCCAAGGGGCACCCGGCGATCGGGTACATCCTCTCGAATATGAGTGCCAACCTGCTGGGGCTCGGCAATGCCGCTACGCCGATGGGGATCAAGGCGATGCAGGAGCTGCAGACCCTGAATCCCGATAAAGACACGGCGACGCCCGCGATGTGCACACTCCTTGCGCTTAACACGGCCAGCATCACGCTGATTCCGGCCACCCTGATCGCAATCCGGCTGAATTACGGCTCGGCGGACCCGGCGGCGATTGTCGGCACGACGCTCGCCGCAACGGCTGTTGCCACGCTGGCCGCCATTGGTGCGGACAGGCTGTGCCGCCGCCTCGCCCTGCTGCGCCGGCCGCCGGGGCCGCCGCCGGTTGTTGGCTCCGGCCCAGGTTCAGCACCAGGGAGCGCGGCACTCCCGCCATCTTCTGTGAAAGGGTGACCGTCCTTGTTAGAACTGATCAGTCTTATTTCGGCCTGGGCGATCCCGGTGATGGTCACCTTTATCCCATTGTATGCTTTCTCGCGTAAGGTTCCAGTCTATGAGTCTTTCGTGGAAGGCGCCAAAGACGGCTTCGGCACAGCCATTGCCATCATTCCGCATCTGGTCGGGATGCTGGTGGCGATCAGTGTCTTCCGCGCTTCCGGCGCGCTCGACTTCGTGATGGGCCTGATCAGCCCGCTGCTGCAGGGCCTCGGCATTCCGCCCGAGGTGTTCCCGCTTGGACTCCTGCGTCCGCTGACGGGCACCGGATCACTGGCCTATACTACTGATCTTATACGTGTCCACGGACCCGACTCGCTGATCGGTATGATTGCAT
This sequence comes from Paenibacillus piscarius, assembly GCF_022234545.1. Lineage (GTDB taxonomy): Bacteria > Bacillota > Bacilli > Paenibacillales > Paenibacillaceae > Paenibacillus_AQ > Paenibacillus_AQ piscarius. The sequence goes on along the minus strand of NZ_JAIEUI010000002.1, from coordinate 61,995 downwards.
CTACTATACAGGGCAGCACGGATACCACCTTGTATGTGCTGACTGTCTATTTCGGTGCAGTCGGCATCCGTAACGGCCGCTACGCCCTTAAGGTCGGCCTGTTCTCCGACCTCGTCGGCTTCATAGCCGCTATTGTAATATGTCTGCTGGTGTTTGGGTAAGGGGAGAGTCGGCTAGGTGAGTGAATGAGAGGTACAAATGCACTTGATTTCGGCTAAAGTCGTCTTTTGAGTAAAATAAGGTGTAGTAATGCCCTAAATCTCGCCCAACGTAAGCTTTCCGGAACGTTGTTTTAATTCCAAGCGCTGCTGCGCAGCCGCTTGCCCACAGTCCTCACCCCCTTCGCGGAGGTGAGGACTGTTTTGCCGTGCGTTGACGGAGTAACGGAGGGGAAGCTTGGAACTGGAGGAGCGGGAGCGTCCGCCTTTAAAGTTGGATTTCTACTGCCTCATGGCAGCCAAATCAAGGAAATCCAACTTTAACAGCGGCCGGAAGTCCAAGCATTCCCCGGAGTTACGATTAAGTCAACGTGTAAGTCAAAGCATTTATTTTAAAAACCGGTCCTCACCCGCCGCCCCCTCCCTTCATATGCTATTTCACCAACACAGAGGGAGCTGACCAAGGATGGATTACAAAGGCTTCATACTGCATCATTCGCGCTGTCCGTCCATTAACGGCAAAGGCTTTGACTTCTGGGTCGGGCTGGGCGGCAGTGTCTACGCAGCGCCGCTGCTGACCGATCCTGAGCATATTCATATTTGTTTTGAAGGCAATTACGGCGAGGCAGACCAGGTCCCGCCGCTCGCGGAGCGCCAGAGCCAGCTGTTCGCGGCCGGGAAGCTGATTCTGGAGCTGGCAGATCGCTACCACATTTCTCCATTAGTAGTAGAGCCGCATAGCGCTACTTGCCCCGGTGCATTTTTTCCGTGGAATGACCTTGTGATTTATGCCGCTGATGGTTATCATTAACCTGAGGTGAGTCATCGACAATGGAAAGATTACAGAAAGTTCTGGCGCAGGCAGGGGTGGCGTCCAGACGCAAATGTGAAGAATTGATTCTGGCCGGTAAAGTGGAAGTCAACGGAGAACTCGTGACTACGCTTGGCACCAAGGCAGACCCGGCAACAGATATCATCAAGGTCTCGGGCAGACTGATCCGGGGCGAGAATAAAATCTACATTATGTTCAACAAGCCTAAGGGTGTAATTACCAGCGCATCCGATGATAAGGGCCGCAAGGTCGTTACTGATTACCTGAAGGGCATCACAGAGCGTGTATACCCTGTTGGCCGGCTGGACTACGATACAGAAGGGCTGCTGCTGCTGACCAATGACGGGGAGTTCGCCAATCTGCTCACCCATCCGAAGCATCATGTGCCGAAGACGTATCTGGCCACGGTCAAGGGAATACCGCACGGTACAGCGCTGGACAAGCTGAAGGCCGGCATCAAGCTGGAGGACGGCATGACCGCACCGGCCGAGGTGGAATACAAGGATATCGACGAAGCGAATAAGGAAGCGGTCATCAGCATTACGATCCATGAAGGGCGCAACCGCCAGGTCCGGCGGATGTTCGAGGCAATCTCGCATCCGGTCGTCCGGCTGAAGCGGATTTCGTTCGGTGATATTCTGTTGCAGAATCTCAAACGCGGCTCCTACCGGCATCTGACCAAGGATGAGATCAATCATCTGCAGCAGATGGCCAAGGCCGGAGCGCTTAGAGAGAATCCGACCCGCAAAGACACATAATGTTCACAATTTCCTCTCCTAAAACTGTGACAAAATTCGTTATAATGTTCATAGGATGTTCACACCTAACAACTAAAGTAATGAGTTGCGTCACAGAAGGGGGCAGGGCGTGTGGGCAAAGCCAGAAAGCCAATCCAAATCGTGATCTTATTTCTAATTCTTCTGCTTGGGGGCTACGCCATCAGCTCCTCCGTGTTCGGAGGGAACGGCAAGCCTGAGGAAGGCGGAAAAGCGCCTAATTTCGAACTGCTGGGGCTGGACGGCGTGACGCATACGCTGGAGGAATACAAGGGCAAATCCGTGGTGCTTAATTTCTGGGGCTCCTGGTGCGCACCCTGCGTGAAGGAAATGCCTGCACTGCAGGCGCAGTGGGAGAAATGGAAGGACCAAGGCGTGGTAGTCGTCGGCGTGAACGTGGGCGAGGACCAGATGGTCGTGGAGAATTTCGTGAAGCAGGTAGACATTGACTTTCCGGTCGTCATGGATAAGGGGCGGGATGCTGTCCGCACCTACGGAGTCTCTCCGCTCCCGACCACCTTCTTCATTAATTCCAAGGGCAAGGTGGATACCATTCATATCGGCCAGCTGGATCTGAGCTCACTGGATGAGCAAATCGGGAAGCTGGTGGGACGATGAAGGAGTCTACGCCGCTGATCAGCAACACCAAATGCGAATGCGGTCACCAGAACCCGGTGGGGACCGTTCTCTGTGAGGCCTGCGGCAAGCCGCTGGACGAGAAGGAATGGAATTCTACCGCCAATCTTGAGATGCGCTACGACGGGGTGGCCCGCCGTTCACAGCGGGTGAGTCCCGGGATTATCGACAAGATCTGGAACTTTTTTTCCTCAGTCAAGGTAGCTATTTACCTGATTGTGCTGACACTGCTCGGCGCGATGCTGGGGACGATTTTTCCGCAGGAGAGCACTTTTCTGAACATTGACGCTTCAACCTATTATCCACAGACGTATGGAACAGCCGGGAATATATATTATAAACTCGGCCTTTCGCATACCTATGAATCCTGGTGGTTCGTGACGCTGCTTGTTATGATCGGAGCCTCTCTGGTCATCTGCAGCCTGGACCGTGTGCTGCCGCTGTACAAGGCGTTAACCCGGCAGAAGGTCCGCAAGCACCGCCAGTTTCTGACCCGCCAGAAGCTTACGCTGATCCGGCCGGTCGAAGAGGAACCCGAGGAATGGGTGGCAAGGATCGCAGAGCCTCTCCGCAAGAAAGGATACCGCATCAAGACGGACGGCGGCGCTCTGCTGGCCGAGAAGCACCGTTTCAGCCGCTGGGGACCTTATGTCATACATATCGGTCTGATTATTTTTTTGCTCGCTGTGCTGGCGAGAGGATTGCCCGGCCTGAATATGGATCAGCATCTCGCTTTTCCGCAGGGTGAGGCGGTGAAGATACCGGACACCACGCTGTACCTTAAGAACGAGAAGTTCACCGTAGAATTCTACAGTGAGGAAGAGATGCCTGAGGAATTCCGGGGCAAAAAGGTACTTCCCAAGCTCTTCGAGACGAAGGCGGTTCTCTATGAATGTACATCCGGCTGCAGCGATCCCACCAAGGAACCGCAGCTCCGTGAAGTCGCCCGGCATGACATTCGGGTGAACTCCCCGCTTAACTACAAGGGATTGAAAGCGTATCAGTTTGATTATGACCTGACGCCTGTACTGCGTTCTGTGCAGCCTGATCTTGTGAACGCTTCAACCGGTGAGAGCTACGGCAAGTTCAAACTGGAAATGAAAGGCACGCAGCGCAGCTTCAAGGCAGGACCGTACACGCTGGAGCTGAAGGAGAAGTATATGGACTTTGGACTCAACGAGGAAGGCCGTCCGGTATCCAAATCACCCTATCCGAATGCTCCGGCGTTTCTCTTTCTGATCAGCGGACCGGACCTGCCTGCCGGAGGGCAGCAGTATTTCTATTTTCCGAAGCAGGTGGATAAGGAGAAGTTCCAGCAGGCGGCCATTAACGACAAACTGGGCGGCGGGGAGCGCTTCCTGGAGCTTGAGGTCGGCAGTATGACAGATGTGGATTTCGCGGAATCCACCACTTATCTGAATGTGCGTGTGGACCGGGCGATGCCGTTTGTCTGGATCGGAGCAGGGATCGTCATGCTGGGGCTTGTTCTTGGCTTCTACTGGCAGCACAGACGTATCTGGCTGGCGGTTGACAGCGGGGAACTGGTGCTCGGAGGCCACACGAATAAGAACTGGTTCGGCTTCCGCCGGGAGCTGGTCTCGATTCTGGAGAGAATAGACATGACAGTCGATGAACAATCATTGGACAACGGAGGAGGCCTGGCATGAACTTGCTCGATTTCAGCAGTGATGTCTTTATTGCAGCATTCTTCTTATACAGCGGTGCATTTATGTTGTTCACGATTGCCATCATGGGCCGCAAATGGTCCGGCCGGAAGCCGGAGGAGCATACCGCACGGTGGGGCAAAATTGCATTTATCGTCTCCTCGCTAGGGCTCTTATGCCATATAGCATACTTCGTTACCCGCTGGATGGGGGCAGGACATATCCCGGTCAGCAATATGTATGAATTCATGACCTTCCTATCTATGATGGTCATGACTGCTTTCACCGTCATCTTCGCGATCTACCGCAAGATCATTCTCGGTGTATTCGCGGTTCCGATCGCAATCATTGTAATGGCGTATGCCGCTGTATTTCCCCAGGAAGTGCAGCCGCTGATCCCTTCACTGAAATCGATATATCTGAACATCCATGTCACGCTGGCGGCGCTCGGGGAATCTTTCTTCGCTGTCGGTTTTGCCGCGGGTCTGATGTATCTGCTGCGAACCGTGAATTTCACCAGCAAAGAGCGCAGTGACCGCAAACAGCAGAGGCTTGTCGAATTTACTCTGTTCTCAATCATTGTTATAATTGGGTTTCTCGGATCTGTATTTGCCTTCCGCGGCGCAGGCTATGAATCAGTTTTCACCCGTACCAACGTAACGATTGACAGCCCCGGGCAGGAAGATAGTACAATAGAGAAAGTGAGTTATAAAATGCCGCCGATTGTGGCACCTTACCATAGCGAAATTGAGAGCTTCCAGCCTTTTCTTGGCATGAAGAAGCCATTGTTTGAAGCACCCTCCTGGATGAACGGGGTCAATGCGGGACGCAAGTTCAATACGGTGATCTGGTCACTGCTGTCCGGGCTTGTTCTGTATGGGCTTCTCCGGCTGATCGCGCGGAAGCCGCTGGGCAGAGCGATTCATCCGGTGCTTGACGGAATTGATGAGCGCGACCTTGATGAGATTACTTACCGGGCGATCGCCATCGGTTTTCCGATTTTCACCCTGGGGGCTTTGATTTTTGCCATGATATGGGCTGAGGTGGCCTGGGGCCGGTTCTGGGGATGGGACCCCAAGGAGGTCTGGGCACTCGTCACCTGGCTGTTCTACAGTGCTTATCTCCATTTGCGGCTGGCCCGCGGATGGCAGGGACAGAAGTCTGCCTGGCTTGCTGTACTCGGCTTTCTGATTGTAATGTTCACTCTGGTCGGCGTTAACCTGGTTATTGCCGGACTTCATTCTTATGCAGGAACCGACTGAGCATTCCTGTTCTCCGGTTAGGCATAAGCATCAGGGTGGCGTTCTACTGTAATTGATGAAGGGGTTGTTGTGTAAATGGCTGAGCATTTGAATAGAATTCTGGTGGTGGACGACGAAGAACGTATCCGCCGCCTGCTCAAAATGTATCTTGAAAAAGAAGGCTACGAGATTGACGAGGCGGAGGATGGAGAAATCGCTCTGCGCAAAGCAACAGCCAATGACTACGGCCTCATTCTGCTGGACGTCATGCTGCCCGGCATCGACGGTATCGAGGTGCTGACCCGGCTCAGAGGGGTCAAATCGACGCCGGTTCTTATGCTTACGGCCAAGGGCGAGGAGATCAACCGCGTGCAGGGCTTCGAGATGGGCGCGGACGACTATGTGGTTAAGCCCTTCAGCCCGCGTGAGGTTATCTACCGGGTGAAGGCGATTATGCGCCGGTCCTCAGCTACTGCATTTCTGTCCAAAGAGAGCAATTCAAGCAACAATATCGTGTTCCCGTTCCTCATTATTGAGCATGATGCACACCGCGTAAGCGCAGGCGGGCAAGAGGTCAGCCTGACACCTAAGGAATATGAGCTGCTGCATTATCTGGCTATTTCGCCGGACAAGGTGTTCTCGCGCGAGGAGCTGTTGAAGGATGTATGGAATTACGAATTCTTCGGCGATCTGCGTACAGTGGATACCCATGTTAAGCGCCTGCGCGAGAAACTGAATAAGGTCTCCCCGGAATCGGCGGCGATGATTACCACGGTATGGGGAGTAGGCTATAAGCTTGAGGTGCCCAAATAAGTGAACTTCTGGAGAAGCCTTGTCGGGAAGCTGTGGATCACGATCATCTGTCTCGTTGCTGTCGTGCTCATCACTCTGGGGTTGTTCCTGTTACCCTATATCGACAGCAACTTCACCAATTCCGGAGCCATCAAACGCCTGTTCATGTATACCTGCATGATCGGGTTCTCGCTGACTACATTCTTTGCGCTGTTCCTGTTCACCAAGATTACGCAGCCGATGCAGCAGGTCATTGAAGCGGCGAACAATATCCGCCGCGGAGAGTACGGCACCAGGCTGACGCTGGTCACCAGCGATGAGATCGGCCAGCTGGCCACCTCATTCAATCACATGGCGGAAGAGCTGGAAGAGAATATACGCAATCTCAATAATGAGAAAGGGCATCTGTCCAGTGTCCTGCGCAGTATGAGCGATGCGGTGATTACCTTTGATATCAGCGGTGCGATTATCCTGACTAACCCGCACGGGCAGTCCCTGCTGGAAGCCTGGAGCGACCTTGCCTGGGATCAGGAAGAGGAGAGCGGTCTGAATCTGCCGGAATCTGCTTCAGGGAAGGTGCCGCCGCCGCTGCAGCCGCTGTTCCGGAGCACGCTTAAGGAGGGCGGGGACCAGCGTTCCAATGTCCATGTCCGGCAAGGGGTATGGTCCGTACACATGGCTCCCCTCTACTCTGAAGATAAGCTGCGCGGAGTTGTTGCCGTGCTGCGGGATGTAACGGAGGAAGTGCGGCTGGAGAAGATGCGGCGGGACTTCGTTGCCAATGTATCGCATGAGATCCGCACTCCGCTCTCTATGATGCAGGGCTATAGTGAAGCGCTGCTGGACGGCATGGCCACTTCACCGGAGGAGAGCAGTGAGCTGGTACAAGTCATTCATGATGAATCCCTGCGGATGGGCCGTCTGGTGAAGGATCTGCTGGATCTGGCGCGCATGGAAGCGGGCCATACGGATGTGCTGAAGGAGCAGGTGGATGTAGATGAGCTGCTGGAGCGGGTATACCGTAAGTTCTCCGTTAGAGCGAAGGAGCGGGATATTCTGCTGGAATTGCAGCGGCCTGTGCCGGAACTGCTGCTCCAGGCGGCTGACGGTGATAAGCTGGAGCAGGTGCTGACTAACCTGCTGGATAATGCCTTCCGCCACACTCCGGGGAACAAGCGGGTCTCCATCCTGGCCGATACGATTATGCAGGACGGCAGGAGCTTTGTAGAGATTGTAATCCAGGATGAGGGAGCCGGGATCAACCCGGACGATCTGCCCTTTATCTTCGACCGCTTCTACAAAGCCGACAAAGCCCGTCTGCGCAGCGGTGAGCCGGGCGGAACCGGACTTGGCCTGGCCATTGTGAAGAATATCGTCGAATTGCATCACGGCAGCATTCACGCCTCCAGCAAGCTTGGAGAAGGCACCACGTTTACCCTGCGGCTTCCTGTCGAATAACAGTAAACCAAGACCACGTATGACAGCGCCTCTGAGAGCAGAGGTGCTTTTTGTTGAAACAACCACATTAATCTTGTTTATCGTGGAACATACTAATCAAGCTGAGGCTTGCAGGAGGCTGGGCATTATGATTTTATCCTTGGACCAAGGCACGACCAGCTCACGGGCGATTCTGTTTGACGATCAGGCAGGCATGATCTCGCAGGGACAATATGAGATCAGGCAGTCCTTCCCCCGTCCGGGCTGGGTGGAGCATGACCCGGAGCAGATCTGGGAGAGCCAGCTTGCGGCTGCCAGAGACGCGATTGAAGCAAGCCCAACTCCGGCGGAGAAGATTACCGCGATCGGCATTACGAACCAGCGGGAGACGGCTCTGATCTGGGACAAGGCAACGGGTGTCCCGATCTATCCGGCGATTGTCTGGCAGGACCGGCGGACCGCCGGTCTGTGCGAGGAGCTGAAGTCCCGGGGAATGGCCGGGGAGATTGCGGCGAAGACCGGTCTGGTTATTGACGCCTACTTCTCTGCGACCAAGCTGGCCTGGATTCTCGATCATGTGCCTGGAGCCAGAGAACGGGCAGCCAAGGGGGAACTGCTGGCCGGAACTGTTGACACCTGGCTGATCTGGAAACTGACCTCGGGGGCTGTGCATGCAACGGATGTCACCAATGCTTCCCGGACGATGCTGTACAATCTGCATGAGCGCAAGTGGGACGAGGGGCTCATGGATGTGCTCCGTATTCCCCCGTCCATTCTGCCTGAGGTAAGAATGTCGGGCGGCGACTTCGGCGTCTGTGATCCGCAGTGGTTCGGTCTGGAAATCCCTATCCGTTCCGTACTGGGGGATCAGCAGGCGGCATTGTTCGGGCATACGTGCCTTGAGGCAGGCAGCGCCAAGAACACCTATGGCACGGGCTGCTTCATTCTGATGAACACAGGAACGGAAGCGGTTGCGTCCAGCCACGGGCTGCTCACCACGGTGGCCTGGGGCATGGGGGACGAGCTCTATTATGCCCTGGAGGGCAGTGTGTTTGTAGCCGGAGCAGCGGTACAGTGGTTGCAGGAGGGGCTGGGGCTGATTGTCGCCCCGGGAGATTCTGAAGAGAAGGCCGGAGAGGTAGAGGAGAGCGAAGGGGTTGTCGTGGTGCCCGCCTTCACTGGACTGGGTGCCCCATACTGGGATATGTATGCCCGGGGAGCCATATTCGGACTGACGCGGGGAACCACCTCCGCTCATCTGGTCCGGGCTACGCTGGAATCGCTGGCCTTCCAGTCCCGGGACGTCATCGGAGCCATGGAGAAGGATGCGGGGATGCCGCTTACCGGCCTACGGGTGGACGGCGGCGCTGTCCGCAATAATCTGCTCATGCAATTCCAGGCTGACATCCTGGGCAGTGAGGTGACGCGTACAACCTATTCGGAGACTACCACCCTGGGGGCAGCGCTGCTGGCCGGGCTAACCTCCGGCATCTGGACCCGGGAGCAGCTGGAGAGCTTCAACAAGGCGGAGAAGGTATTCTCGCCGCAGATGGAGCCGGAAGAACGCGAACGCCGCTATCATGCCTGGCAGGATGCCGTGTCGCGGACCATGGGCTGGGAGAAGCATGAAGGCAGACAATGAACGTATCCATTCCGTGCATGAACCCTGTACGAACACATACAAACGGCCCGCTGGCAGAAACTCTGCTGCGGGCCGTTTGCGGCTGTATCAGTATTCCATTACAAAAGCGACATTCTGCCAACCGGCGCCAACTGTCCAGAACAGCACTTTGTCACCGCGCTCCAGCTGTCCGGTTGAGACCGCTTTGTGCAGCGCGATGAACGGGCTGCTGGTCGAGGTGTAGCCGAATTCATCACCGATGTAGACGGCGGCATCCGGGTCTATCCCGGTTTTGCCCGAGACGGCTTGAATGTTCGGCAGAGACAGCTGAGAGAAGCAGGCGGCCTTGACCGATTCCGGGGCAATTCCGTTATTGCCGAGCAGTGTATTAATAGACTCCGAAGCAGCGTCCACACAGATGGAATCGTCGAACGGAATGAACTTCACATTGAATTCTCCGGCAGCAACGCCGGTACGTCCCAGCTTGGCAAGACCCTCTGCCGGAAACAGGGAGTTACCGTACACACAGGTATCCGTCTGGTAGATCGAGTCAATGAAGCCGACTGCGTTCTCGTCACGTTCCAGAATTACAGCAGCAGCGGCATCGCCGAAGTTGGCATAATACACCGGATCATTCTTGTCCGCATGCGGAGCAACATGATCTGAGCCGATGACCAGTGCGCGCCGGATTCGCGGATTCGCCATCATCTGGCGGCTGACCTGCTCCACGGAAGCGGTCATTCCCGCACAGTTGGCATTACTGTCGATACAGATCGCATGAGATGGCGCGTTGATCAGCCGGTGGATCATCAAAGAATTCGTAGGGAAAATGTATTCAGGCGTCTGGCTTGCATAAGCGATCAGGTCAATGTCTGCACCGGTTAACCCCGTCTTCTCCAGAACATTGCTTGCGGCTTCAAAAGCCATCGTCAAGGAGTTCTCATCCGGGTTATCGATGCTGTAGCGGTATTCACGGCCCAGAGTGGCCAACAGTCCACGGATATCAATGCCTTTATCATCAAAGTGCTGAATGAAGAAATCATTGCCGATTCTTGTGCTTGGATGGTAGATATCAATGTCCTTAATCCGAATTCCCGCCATAGTAGACCCTCCTAAAAGTTATGATAGCGTATGTGTGCTTAAGCCTGGACGGTGGAGGTGATTTCCAGATTCTCGATGCCGGCTTTGCGTCCCAGGCGGGCCAGCTGCATCTTGAGAATCGGGTTGTTCTCCAAGGTAAGACTCACCTTCTGGAAGCCGTCAGACTTGAACATGATGAAGCAGCCCTCAAGCAATGGCACGACATCCGGAGCAGTAACATTCAGCTTGCGGCAATCGATATCCAGAGCATATTCAGTAGGGTTAATCGGATTGATGGTCTGTTGATACGCCTGGATGGATTTCAGCCCGTCTTCGTTGGAGAAGGTCCCTTCCAGTTCAATATTAATAACTTTCTTTACCGTGTCTGTCTTCAGAATAAATTGTCCCATGATGATCTCTCCTATATTTGAAATAACATGATAATTCAGTCTTTAAGGAATGGTTATCATGCTGGAAAACCCTATTGTACTATGAAAAGGGATGACCGCAGCGGTCTGCTAGCGGATCTCTTCCAGGGTGTCAAGCAGCACATTGAAGGCTGAAATCACCCGGGGAGCGCCGATCACCGGCACGAGATGCAGCAGAATGCCTTTGAGCTGGTCAACGGTCATGCCCACGCGCAGCGCCATTACATAATGAACCCCAAGCTGTTCATACTGGCCCATCGTGATCAGAGAAGAAATCACTGCAATCTCTTTCCAGTCTGAGCCAATCGTAGTCCGCTGAAAAATATCCCCGTAGGCATTTCCCATGATAAACTCGGCTAATTCCGGGAAATGTTCTTTGATCGGAGCGAGGGCCTTGGCCCCGTAGTCTCCGGAGAGATTATTGAAATGATCCAGTCCGCGGTTAATATTCGTGTTCACTGGTCTGCCTCCTGATTGTAGGTTACTGGTTATGGACGGTCCGGCTTAACTGAGATCCAGCGTGCGGTGGGCAGTTGGCGGCACTTCATCGCGGTCAGTCAACAGCTCGATTACGGCTGTCCGGTTCAGGGCGAGTGCCTTGCTGACTGCGGCAGCGAATTCCTCCTGTGTCTCACAGCGGAAGCCGGCAGCGCCAAGGGATTCGGCGAATTTCACGGCATCCACCGGGACCTCGAACAGGGTTCCGTCGATGCGGCCGGTCGTTTTCTCCATCCCCTTCAGCGCCATATCCAGCTGCTTGTTGTTCACAACGATGAAAATCACTGGAATATTCTTGCAAACCGCGGTGTTGATTTCAGTTCCGAGCATCATAAAACACCCGTCACCGGTAATACAGAAGACAGTCTCTTCAGGAGAGGCAGTCTTGGCGCCGATCGCCATACCAATAGAATTGCCCATGCAGGCAAAGTAAGCATCGAACACAAAGCTTCCCGGCTTCTTGACCTGGAACCATTTCACCGCGTGGAAGCCGTGGCTGCCATCATCGACGAATACTTTACTGTGATAGGGAATTAGGTCACTCATCGTGCTCATCACAGAAGCCATGGAGAGCTTGGGAAGCACAGGCAATTCCTCCCGGGGACGGGGAACGGGTGTGTATTCCCGTCTGGCCACAGTGGCAGGGTCTGTCATCTGAAGGTACAGCTCCAGGTTATCCCGCAGATCACCGCCGACATAGAGTGTGGAGGAGGTGAGGATTTTGCCGACAAAGGCCGGGTCCGTATCGAACTGGATCAGCTGCTTCGGATGATTCCCGGGCTTCAGATTGCATATGGTCATATCGCTTAGCCGGGACCCCAGAACGATATAGAGGTCACTTGTATTCATCAAATCATCGCCGTGTGCACAGCCTCCAACGCCCACAGGGCCATGATAGAGTGGATGGTCTTCAGCTATGGCACCTTTGCCGCCCGGGGAGGTCACAACAGGAATGTTGAAGGTCTCGGCGAATTGAACGAGTTCCTTATGTGCGCCAGAACGGTTAACCCCCTTACCGGCAATAATGAGCGGGCTGGCGGAAGTCTGAATGGCTGACAGGACCCGTTCATAGTTATGGTAGCTGACGAGTCTCTCCCGCTGGGGCAGGACAATCCGGCACTCCTCCAGGCGCTCTGTCTGAACATCGAACGGAATACATAGATGGACGGGCCCCTTCTTGTCACCGAGAGCGATAGACAGGGCATGATTGAGAATCGTGCTGAAATGGTCACCGCGCTCTACCAGCTTGCTATATAAGGTGGCTGGCCTGAACATCTCCGCCAGATCGGCCAGATAGGAGGTCGAATCCTGGCACTGGGGAAGGCCCAGCTCCTTGATGGATTGATGTCCGGTGATGAATAGCACCGGAAGATTATTCGCTTTGGCATGGGCGGCGGCAGTCAGCAGATTGGTTCCGCCCGGGCCGGAGGTACCGAAGGCAATGCCGAGATTGCCGGTCTGAAGGGCATAGCCGCCGGCTGCAAAGCCGGAGCTGGACTCATGCCTGCCGGGAATGAATTCTATCCCGTAGTCAACAAGCTTAAGAGCGATGGGACAAATCGACTTGCCAATGATTCCAAAAGCATGGGTAACCCCAAGATTCCGTAATGCCTCAGCCATATAATCTGCAACTGTCTTCAGAACATCCACCCCGCAAGTTGTTAGTTGGTCTAGCTAGCAATAGAAAACCTGTACTCTGAAGAAGGAGCACAGGTCTGTTGCACGAATCACCACAATAGAACGCCAACATGCGTTCAACGTTGTTCAGCAACCTGGCTGTCATGGTCCCACTGCTGGTGAATGAGACGGTAGATCCATGGCTTTGCGTCATTTCCTTTCGGAGAATTTTGCCCGGTATGTTGTTATAAATAAGACGAAGGGGAATTTTCCTTTACAATATATTCCTAGCTCTATTGTTGTCAATATCCCCCATGAGAAGAAGCTCGGAATTTGACGAATAATCAGGAGTTAAAACGAATAAATATTTTGATTTTCAAACTTTTGAATGAAGCGCTGTCAGGATGCCAAAAGTCTTAAAATGCAAATAATCAGTGAACCAGAGAATTATGCATTATAAGTCCACAGACTCATTAACACAGGGGGGGCATTAAGCTTGTAGAGGGTTTTGGCAGATGATAGAGGAACCGGGAGAAAAGAATTAGGACTTATGAATCATGCGTTTGAGAGGTTGAAAATAAGTGAGTATATGGCCTTAGAGGATGGCCAGTCAAGAAGTGCAAAGCTCATTTTTATGCGTTATGCACAATCTTAACAATTTGTGAATATTACATAACAATCTTCAGATTTCCGCAAAAAACAGGCACATCCGCAGGTGAATCTGCAGATGTGCCTGCTGCTGCCGGGACTAGAATTTGAAGATATGAATCGTCTTTTGGAGCTGGAACACTGCCTGGGTCATCCGCTCTGTCTCGTCGGCAACAGACTGCAGGGCATGAATCTGCTCGTTCATGGCTGCCGATACCTCCTCGGTTCCGGCTGCTGTCTGCTGTGTAATCGCGGAGATGTTCTCGATGGCGCCGGAGATCTTGAGCGCGCTCTCCAGCATCAGGTCGCTCTCAGCCGAGAAGGAGGCGATCTGCTCGGTTATGTATTGAACGCTATGAACGATCTGGGAGAAGATATGAGCGGTCTCCGTAATCATCTCATTCTGCATCTGGACAACCTCTTCATTGATTGCGATATGATCAATCGCCTGCTTGATGTCGGCTTCAATACTGCGGACCAGCCCGAACACCTCTTTGGTGGAGGCGGTAGATTCTTCGGCCAGCTTACGGACCTCCTGGGCCACCACGGCGAAGCCGCGGCCGTGCTCGCCTGCGCGGGCTGCTTCAATGGAAGCATTAAGCGACAGCAGGTTGGTCTGCTCGGCAATTTCGGTAATCGTCTTGGTAATCATCGTAATGCCGCGGGCATTCTGTGACAGGGCCTCAATGGTATCCGCCACCTTCTGCGTGGCCTGGATATTCTTCCGCATTCCTTCGGCCTGGGTATCTACAGACTGTCTTCCCTTCTCAACCAGTTCTAATGTATGTACAGAGCGCCGGTTCATTTCCTTGGTGGAGTTCGTGTAGTTGGAGACCTTGGTCTCTATATCCTTGATGGATTCCGTCATCCCGGCAATATCGCCGGAGATCTCATTGGCACCCAGCGCCAGTTCATTGGAGGAGGAGGCCACCTGGGCCATGACGATCTTCAGGTTGGCGTTCTTGTCCTCGATGCCGCGGCTGGCGTCCATAACATGACGGGTAATCTGGGAGGCATCGGTCAGGATTTTTTTGAGCTTGTCGATCATGGTGTTGAAGGAACGGCTGATGTCTCCCATGGAGCCGGTCTCGTCAGCACGGCTGGTGAAGTCGCCTTTGGCGATCGTGTGCGTCACATTGGAGATATGCTCAAATGAGGATGTAAGCGTTCTCTCAATGAAGCGTGAGAGCGGATAAGTCAGTGCAGCCAGCACCGCAACAAGGATGATGCCGATGAACAGCCTGTCCATCAGGATCAGTGTAATCAGCACCGGGACAGCGAATAAAGCGGCAACCATGTAACAGCCGGTAACGATCTTTTGTTTCAATGACAGCTTGCTCATCCAGTCCATCATGAAAAGTTCCCCCTAAAAAAATTAATGTGTATTGTAATATTATAGGGGATTATAGGGCAATTGGTCTATAAGAATTCATATAATGCCAAAGCCCCACGCAGAGCTGAAGTTACAGCTGATGTCAGATCCTCCGGCGCGGTTACCTGGATGCCCGGACTAAGGGACAGAATGATCTTACAGGCCGACTCCAGGGTATGAAATTCAGTCTCGGTTATGATCCAGCCAGGGTCAGCAGCCGGCTCCTGGTGCAGGATGCGGACATAGCGCTCCCGCTCAAGCTCCTTCATGGTGCTATCCTTGACCAGCAGGCTGGCAGGGTAACGGGGGAGGGCGGATTTGAATGCGGCAGTGGACGCTTCCCAATATTCCGCCAGGTTGAAATCCGCCGGCCGTACCACCGGCTTGCCGGTGATTTCCACTCCGGTTATTCTGGAGACCCGGTAGGTCCGCAGTCCTCCTTCAGTATCGGCGGCAACATACCAGACACCGCGTTTGGCAACCAGCCCCAGCGGCGAGATTGTCCGCTTAGCCGTATCTTCGCCGCGTACATAGGTTATATGCACCTGCCGTTCCTCCCATACTGCCTGCTGCAGGGCGTTCAGGCAGGGATAGACCTCGCCGGAAGGGTGCCAGCCCGCGCCGTCAATATGCACCCGCTCGCTCAGGAAGCCCGTAAGCGCGGAGGGCTGCCGCATGGCGGCGGCCTGCAGCTTGCGTGCTGCCGAGGAGAACTCCTCCTCAATATCCAGTGCCTGCAGAATCGCCGGATCAGCCGGCAGCAGCAGGGCGGCAATCTCGCCCGGGTTCATTCCGGTCAGTGAGGTCCGGTAGCCCTCTGCCAGTCTCCAGCCGCCTTCACGGCCGCGCTCGGCAAGCACAGGGATACCGGCAGTGCCCAGCGCCTCCATATCGCGGAAGATCGTCCGCTCCGAGACCTCGAGGCGCTGGGCCAGCTCACTCGAGCTGATCTTGCCCCGGCTCTGGAGCAGAAGCAGAATAGATAACAGACGGTCAGCTCTCATCTTGGCGGCCTCCTTGAATTATATATGTCAATGGTTGTCATGTATAAGATGTATATTAATATAGCGTAAGGATTAGTGCAAATGCATGCAAAAACACTCTCCAGGAGCGCAGACACAGGCCGTGCGCTCCCAAAGAGTGTAGTTTACGAATAAATAGGATTAGAGCAGGATGATCTCCTCAGCCGTGTTGATCTCAGGCAGTCCGGCCAGCTTCACCAGAACCTCCTTCGGCACTTCCTTATCCACGGTCAGCAGCATAAGGGCTGCTCCGCCAATGATAGTACGGCCAACCTGCATTGAGGCGATGTTGACATCATTCTCACCCAGCAATGTGCCGACATGTCCGATAATCCCCGGCTTATCGTTGTGCGAGATCACAATCTGATGGCCCTCAGGAGCGATATCGACCGGGAATTTGTTAACCTTGACAATCCGTTCGCCGTAGCCCTGCAGCAGGGTACCTGCCACCAGACGCTCTTCGTCATGCTCAGCCTTAAGGGTCACGGTAATGAGATTGGTGAAGCCTTTGGTCTTGGAGGCTTTGGTTACCACTACATTTACGTCCCGGGTCTTCGCCAGATGCATCGAATTGACGATGTTAACATCGGCACCGAAGTGACGGGAGAGTACACCCTTGACCACATACCGGGTCAGCGGCTGAGTGTCCACATCGGAGAGGTCGCCGGCATATTCCACATGAATCTCGCGGATCGCCCCATCGGTAATCTGGGTTGCGAAGCTGCCCAGCTTCTCGCCGAGGGTGAAGTACGGCTGCAGCTTGTTCATCACGCTTGGAGCTACCGGCGGAATGTTAACCGCGTTAATGAACGGCTCGTTGCGGAGGATATGAAGCACCTGCTCCGATACGTCGATTGCCACATTCTCCTGGGCTTCAATGGTCGAAGCACCCAGATGCGGGGTTACGATAATCTTCGGATGCGACAGGAACGGATGATCAGCCTGCGGCGGCTCTTTCTCGAAGACGTCGAAGGCTGCTCCGGCAACAATACCGCTGTCGATAGCTTCAACCAGCGCCATTTCGTCGATGACGCCGCCGCGGGCGCAGTTGACGATACGCATCCCTTTTTTCATCACCTTAAATTGCGGGCGGGAGATCATATGGCGGGTCTCCGGGGTAAGAGGAGTATGGACGGTAATGAAGTCTGCCCCGCGGACGATATCGTCTACCGAAGCGAGCTTCACTTCCATCTTCTCGGCGCGGTCTGCGGTCAGGAACGGGTCATACGCGAGAATATCCATGCCGAAGGCCTTCGCACGCTTGGCGACTTCGCTGCCGATCCGTCCCATGCCGAGCACGCCTAGTGTTTTGCCGCGCAGCTCGACACCGATGAAGGTCTTGCGGTCCCATACACCGGAGATTGTCTTCGCATAGGCCTGCGGGATATGGCGGGCCAGCGCCATCATCATGGCAAAAGCATGTTCACAGGTTGTAATCGTATTGCCGTCGGGAGCGTTGATGACAACGACTCCGTGCTGGGTAGCTGCCTCCAGCTTGATATTATCGACGCCGACTCCGGCACGGCCGATCACCTTCAGATTAGTACCGGCTGCGATAATTTTGTCAGTTACTGTAGTCTGACTGCGCACGAGCAGGCCGTCATATTCGCCGATGATGGAAATAAGCTCATCTTCGCTAAGTCCTGTCTTCTTGTCTACTGTCACATCGCTTGCGTCCATCAATTGCTGAATGCCCAAATCACTGATCGGATCCGATACTAATACTTTAAACATGGTCTCTTGTCCTCCTTCAAATGGAAAAGCTGATAAGTATGCCAAGAATGCCGGATATGGCATTCGCAGTACCAGGTCTTGCAAGAGGTGATCCGGCAGCTATGAAAGTCTGAAGAATGTCGAAGTAACGCGCTGCCGCACGAAAGAAATTGGATGCAAAAAGACGAAATTATGGTGTTCCCGGCTGCAAAAAAACTCCCGACCCCATACTACTGCCGTAGTAAGGGACGAGAGTTGTCGTGGTACCACCCTAATTCACTGCAACGTTCAGGAAGCAGTCTCATTGGCCTGCAAGGCCACACTGGTAACGGAGTGTTCCGATTGTATCTACTCAAAGTTCAATACAATAGCTCAGGAGCGCTAAAGATTAATGTCCGCCACCGGTTCGCACCACCCACCGGCTCTCTGAAGACTCCAAGTAATCTTTGTTCCATCATCGGTTTTGCTTGATTAATTTTGTCATAATGTAACACGGTGATGGCGGATATGTCAATAGGATTCTTGCGTTTCACCCCGCCTTGAAGTAAGCCGTGTTTTTCGTTATGATGCAATAACTGGTCCTACTCATAGAAGAAGGGAAGCTGCGGCATAATTTCCTTGCTGTAGTACTGCTCCCGCCACTTGATGAAATCCTGCTGCTGCACCGCCCCGGTTGAGATCAGCAGGCTGACCGAAGACTGGATATCACTAAGCCTCAGGGAGCTGGCAGTCCCGGAATAGATCATATCGTCAATCTTGGCTGTGATGTCCTGCGGGTCGTAACCGGCATAGATCCCGCGGTTGAGCATGATATCCGCGATAGTGGCATTCTTCAGGAGCAGCGGCATCTTTTTCCATTGAATGAAGGAGATAGTCTTCTGCCCCCCGGCCTGGCCGGGAATGGAGGCATTCGTCTTGGAACCCCACTTCAGCATCGAATCGTAGAAATTCTTCTGGGCGAGCAGTCCGAACTTCACGGCGCTGGCTGTAAAGTTATCGCTGCGCAGCAGCTTGGCCGCCTCCGCACCTGAAGAGCCTGCAGTCACCTTGCCTGAGGCCTGGGAGAAGAGCGTGAGACTCTTCAGAATATTAAGCTGGGAATCGTAGAGCAGCGGCGAGTTAGTGAACAGGGAGTCCTGGGTAACCTTGTCGTACTGCTTGTCGGCGAGAATGCCCAGATTCTTCAGCGTCGCCGCATTCTGCCGCGCATCCGAGCTGCGGGCGAGACTGTCTACCTGTTCGTTCCAGCTGCGCTTGAATTCCCGGTAAGGCAGAAATACGTTATGATAAAAAGTAACAAGATCCTGCTGCTGGTAGGAGCCGGAGAATTCCTCCCCGCTCTTATGGCCGGCCAGCTGCGCATATTTGGCTTCGGTCTTGTCTGCCCCAACCTTGACTCCTGTGAAGAAGGAAGCGAATGAGGAAATCAGGAAAAATAAAAATCCTAGTGTGTACAACATTTGAGTGCGGGAGGTACGGCTGTTCATGATTAGGTGCTCCTTCGTATAGGGAAATGATCTTATGTACAAACATTTAATAGAACAGGCAGGTTATAATGAAAAAATTCAAACTAGGCGAATTCAAAATAAAAAAGGCCGATCCGCAGCAGTTAACAGACAAGCTGTTATTGGTTAATCTCTACATTACACAAGGCCTTACGTTATTTATCGGTTTGATATGGATATTATTACAGAAAAGAAATCCTATTCACATATTAAATTTTCCGGATAGTGTACATTTCGTGTACTGGGGCCTCGGCCTTGCGGCCATTATGTTCGCTGTCGATTTCCTGCTGACCCATATTGTGCCGGAGGACAGCATGGATGACGGGGGCATCAATGAGCTTCTGTTCGGCAACCGGCCGCTGTGGCATATTGTGGTTATTTCGGCTGTGGTTGCGGTGTGTGAAGAACTGTTGTTCCGCGGAGCCATCCAGCATTCACTCGGACCGTATTGGACAAGCATTCTGTTCGCGGTCATTCATGTGCGTTATCTGCGGCACTGGATACCTACAGGCTGGGTCTTTCTCAGCAGTTATGGTCTAGGGTATATTTACATCCATTCGGGCAGTCTGTGGGCACCGATCCTGTGCCATTTCCTTATAGATCTGTTCTCCGGTATGGTGATTCGTTACAGGAGGGTATCATGACTGAACAATTAAGCCGGGTAAGGTCCCGCCAGAAACAATATAAGGGTGAGGAGCTCTCTGCAGCCTCCAGGGGCGATGCAAGCCCGTCTGTACCCCAAGCACCAGGACAGAAGCGGAAGCCGGCTGTGGCCGCGGCGGGCACATTGTCCAGAAAGGAACGTCTCGCCAGACGCCGGGGAGGGGGGAGACCTGAAGAAGAGGGACGCCAGCCGGAGGGGGAGGAGACCCCGTCACGCACCCAGACATACCCGTCCGAGCGGATCAGATTCAGTAAAATGTTCGTCAACTCGCTGAGTGTCCTCTTCCTGATGCTGCTTGCCTTCCTGCTGTACTGGGGAATCGAGGGTGCACCTCCGCTGCGGGAGCTGTTTCAATGATGTGGCTGCTGATATTCCTGGCGGCGGGCTTCGGCGCAGGAGCCGTTATGGCAGGGGCGATGGTTGCAGCTGCCTTCAGGAGCCGGCTGGTCACGCAGGATATCCTCCTGGAAAGGCTTCCGACCGCCTTCGACGGCTACCGGATTCTGTTCATTACCGATACGCACCGCCGCCGTCTGCCGGAGGAACTGCTGCTGCCGCTGCAGGGTAAGGTGGATGCGGTGTTCCTGGGCGGGGATCTGACGGAGAAGGGCAGTCCCATAGACCGCCTGCTGGAGAATATGACACTGGCCGCTTCCATTGCGCCTGTATATGCCGTTCACGGCAATCATGATTACCGGGCGAATATCTCCCTGGTGGATAACATCATCCGGGGAAGCGGAGCCAGGCTGTTGGTAGATGAGAACTGTGTGATTGAGCGGGCTGGAGAGAGGCTTATCTTGACTGGAGTAGATTTTCCGCGTAAAGGCGGTAAGAAGGCCTATGGGCCTCTGCCTGCCATGGCTGAAGCCGCAGCGGATGCCTGCAGGATCATCCTGGTGCATGATCCGCTCTGGCTGTCCATGCAGGAGGAGGTACCGGCTGATCTGATCCTGGCCGGGCATACCCACGGAGGCCAGGTTGTGCTGCCCTTGATTGGGCAGAGGCACACCGATCCGTTCTACCGCAAGTATCTTGCGGGGATGTACGAGATTCCCCGGCTACCGGACTCCGGGCTGCCGCCGCTGAAGCTGCTGATTAGCCGCGGATTCGGCACGGCGCATCTCCCGCTGCGCTGGGGGAGTCCGGCCGAGATGCATGTGCTGACGCTGCGACGGGGCCATGATGCCGGTTCTAGATAACCATATGTATCTATGCAAATGCCAAATACGGCCGCCCCGATCAGGGACGGCCGTTTGTGCTTGTATACAGGCGGGACAATCGTTTGATGCTCAGCGCATCTTCAGCTCGATGCTGCGCGGATCAACGAAGCTGTAGCCCTTGCCCTCCAGCGTGGTCAGCAGGGAATCGAGCGCTTCTACGGTCCAAGGCAACTCGTGCATCAGAATATTACTGCCCGAATGAAGCTGGCTGGTCACATTGGCAATCAGCTTCTCAGTTTTGCCGGTGTCCTTAGCCTTCATCTCCCAGTCCAGCGAGCCATTGGACCAGGTCATATAGAGCATGCCGTTAGCGGCGGCGATTTTCTTGCCTACGTCACCGCCTGCACCATGCGGCGGACGGAAGAAGTGCGGGGTCTCGCCTGTGATTTCCTTGACGATAGTTTGAACATCTTCAATCTGCTTCTTCACTTCGGCTTCCGGCTTATCCTTCAGCACAATGTGATCCCAGCTATGGTTGCCGAGCACGCCGCCCCGCTTGTGGATCAGCTCCAGCAGCTCGGGATGCTCCTTCACCCGGTAACCGTTGACGAAGAAAATGGCTTTGGCCTTGTGCTTGTCCAGTGTATCCATCAGCGGATTGATTAATTCCGCTTCCTTCGGCCCGTCGTCGAAGGTCAGCAGAACGACCTTCTTGTTCGTAGCTTCATCGTTCGGAACGATGTCGTAATTCTTGTTCATATGGTACAGCACCGGAACCTCTTCGGCGGCGGTGGTCTCAGTCGGCAGCGGTGTTGCGGTGCTCTCCCCGCCTCCGGCAGCGGCCGGCGTTGCCTCCGGGGAAGCCGTAGCCTCAGTTGTTGCAGCAGCCTGCGCTGTTGCAGCCGGTTGTGCCGCTGCCGAAGGACTTGGTTCGTTCCCCTTTGCCGTGTTCCCCGAATTTCCGCCCGTGCTGCAAGCTGACAGCAGACAAGCCGCCAGGAGCAGCGTTATTGTTGCTTTACCCACTTTTTTCATCTCGCTTTCTTGTTGTTTGGCTGTATGAGCCGGAATCTTTCCGCGAACACTAAGCATGATTTTACCATACAAGGAGGTTAGAGATATGAATACTTCGTCATTTCTGTGCGGAGTGCTGATCGGGGCTGCCGCCAGTATGATTATGTCCAAAAAACGCAGCAGCATGATGTCCTCCCTGCTGAATGCGGGCGGCTCCCGGTACAGCGCCGGCGACAAAGCCAAGGATAAGATTATGGGCATGGCGATGACCGGCTTTGGCAGCACCGCCGCAGACGGTAAACACGATCATAAAGACCATGCCTCCGGCGGCGAGCACAAAGAAGCAGACTCGCTCAAGTCCAGAGAATCGAATCTGAACATGCTCAAGGACTTCATCCGCAGCAATCCAGATGTGAAGCATGAGGTGGAACAGATTCTCAAGGATACGCATACTGCCATACCGGGATTGTAACCCGGCTGAGCCGCTTCAGAATCATTTTGGCGATGCCGGTCATCGCCGGAATGATTCTTTTTTTTCCTCCTTTGGGGCACAGCAGCCCGGTCCGGATGAGAATGGGCCGCGAAATAGGCCGAATCTGTATTTATTTACGTGCATTTGCGGCGTCAAAATGATAACATACATACATAGTAACCATTTTTGGCTCATTACTCGGGACTCATCATACAATATTACTAAATGAGCTTGCAAAAGGAGGATCCTGTCATGAGAATAGAGCGATTAAGTCAAGATAAGATACGGATTTTCCTCACTTTTGACGACCTGAGCGAGCGGGGCATCCAGAAGGAAGATATGTGGCAGGAGGTTCCCAAGGTGCATGACCTCTTTACGGAAATGATGGATCAGGCGTACAGCGAGCTGGGTTTCGACGCCACAGGTCCGCTTGCCGTGGAAGTGTTCGCATTGCCCGCGCAAGGTATGGTCGTTATTGTGACCCGGGGGAAATATGATCACCATCAGTACGGTGGGGCCGGGGAAGATGAATTGCCTGAAGAGATTTACGAAATGGAAGTTACCCTTGAACAAAGCGACTCCATTGTGTATGCATTCCGCGATTTTGAGGTGCTGGTTGAAGCGGCCCATGTACTCATCGGCAATATTACTTCCCAAGGACAGCTGTATTCTTATAACGATAAATGGTATCTCTACTTCGATCCGAAGGATTTTGAAGAGTCAGCCTTATCTGGACTTGTAGGCGTGCTGGCCGAGTTTGGAGATTCCTCTCCTGTGACAGAGGCCGTGCTGGCCGAATACGGGAAGATGGTTATGGCGGAGAACGCCATCCAGACCCTGTGCACGCATTTCAAACGCCAGGAATAATCACCGCAGGGAGCCGGATGAGCGCGCCCTTCATACAGCAGATAATAGTTTAGGCGCAAGGGAGGCTAATCGGTGCTTTTGTTATCGGTCATTACGTCAGCAGTAGCACCGGGACTTGCGCTGCTGACTTTTTTCTATCTGAAAGACAAGTACGACCAGGAGCCGCTTCTGATGGTGCTGAAGGTGTTTCTGCTGGGCATGATTATCGTCTTTCCGATTATGATTATCCAGAGAGGGCTTGTCCTTGGTCTGGACGGGGGCCCTTATGCAGATTCCTTTCTGATCTCCGCGGGTGTGGAAGAAGCTATGAAGTGGTTTGTGCTGTACCATATGATTTACAATCATACCGAATTTGACGAGCCTTATGATGGAATACTATATGCCGTAGCGATATCGCTCGGCTTCGCAACAATAGAGAATGTAATGTATGCCTGGTACAGCAATGCTTCATTCGCTACAATGATGATGAGGGCGCTGCTTCCGGTCTCCGGACATGCCATGTTCGGTGTCATTATGGGCTACCATATGGGCAGGGCCAAGTTCTCGGGCGGGGTCAGAACCCGGAAGATTCTGCTGATCTCTCTGCTGCTGCCCTGGCTGTGGCACGGAATCTATGATTTTCTGCTGACCAACACCGCGAGATATTGGATCTGGTTCATTGTACCGCTGATGGCTGTTTTATGGTACAGAGGCATGGGCAAGGTGGCGCGGGCCAACAGCCGCTCCCCGTTTCGTTTTTTGAAGCGTGAGGAAGAGGTTAACCTATAAGCGAGATGGACACACTTAATCCTGCAGGGCAATTCCTCATGAGCAAGGAATTCCAGGAAGGAGAGAGGTGTCTTTTTTTGCGTGTAAAAGTTCGTATTGTCTGTAAGCAGTGTGGCGAAACCTACATATTAAGAGGCAACAAGGAGCATGGCATCATCCAGACCGGCTTCAAGCAATGCCTGTGCAGCAGCGTAAGCGGTTTTGAGATTGAAGAGCGGGCATAGGCGCATAATTTTGGAAGCCAGGTACCCGGCTTTGCGGTTTTGGCGGCGGGTGCATAAGTCTTCTCAGTTATTGTCAAACTAACGGCAATAAGCTACTGAAAGGAGTTATGCGGACCCATGTATAAAAGATTAAGTGCCATCATGTTCCCGCTGACCGCCCTCTTGCTGCTTGGAGCGCTGGTCTGGGGCTATCAGGAGAATATGGAGAAGAATGCGATTCTGATCAAGGCGGAGAACCAGTACCAGCGGGCGTTCCACGATCTGTCTTATCATGTGGAGCGGCTGCATGGAGAGCTGGGGAATACGCTTGCCGTGAACACCACCTCCAATGGTATGCACCGCAAGGGGCTGGTCAATGTATGGCGGATTACCAGCGAGGCGCAGAATGAGATCAACCAGCTGCCGCTTACGTTGCTGCCGTTCAGCGAAACGGAGGAGTTCCTCTCGAAGATCTCCAACTTCTCCTACAAGGCGGCGGTGCGTGATTTCACCAAGAAGCCGCTGACCGAGGGGGAGATGGCGAATTTGAAGACCCTCTATACGAATTCAGCCGAAATCTCGAAGGATCTGCAGGCGGTTCAGGATAAGGTGATCAGCAAAAAGCTGCGCTGGATGGATGTCGAGTCAGCACTGGCCACTTCTTCGAAGGCTGAGGACAATACGATCATTGACGGGTTCAAAACTGTGGATAAGCGTGTTGCCGCTTACCCGGAGCTCGACTACGGCCCGTCGGTGGCCAGCATCTATGACAAGCGTTCCGTGAAGAAGCTGGGCGGCAAGCCCGTAACCGCAGAGGAGATCAAAGCGAAGGCACTGAAGTTCGCCGAACTGGGCGCAAATGCCCAGGTGAAGATTCAGGAGAACGGGAAAGGGACCGAATGGGCTTCCTATACGGCCACGATTACTTCTGCCAAGCATAAGGATCCAGTCAGCATGGACTTTACCGCTGAGGGGGGACTGCTGATCTCCTATAACGATAACCGCGAGGTGGGGCCGGCCAAGGTGCAGATGAAGCAGGCGGTGGAGAAGGCGGGCAAGTTCCTGGAGAAGAAGGGATATCCCGGAATGACTGCTGTCAGTGCGGACCGGTATGATAATCTGGGCAATCTGACCTTCGTCAGCAGCCAGGACGGTGTGCTGATCTACCCTGAGAAAATGACGGTCCGGGTCGGACTGGATACAGGGGAGCCGACGGGCTTTCAGGCCAGCGATTATGTCCATGAGCACAAGGAGAAGCGCGAGCTGCCTAAGCCGCAGCTGTCCCTTGCGGAAGCCAGGGCGATGCTGAATCCCGATTTCAAGGAGCTGTACAACCGGCTGGCCTGGATCGAGAATGAAGATGCTGAAGAGGTTCTGACCTACGAGTTCGGTGGCAAAATCAACGGCTCCCAGTTCCGCATCTATCTCAATGCTGCTGACGGCAACGAAGAGGCGGTGGAGCAGATCCGCACCTCCTCAGGAGCACAGGACAAATAATTCTAGCTATGTGAAGGCGCCTTCCGGTCACGGGAGAGCGTCTTTTTTTGAAGAGATGTTTTGGGTTGGTTTTTCGCCTGGGGCTTGTTCAGCGGGGAAATAAAATTTCTGACCGGGCGAGGGGAGCCATGCTATAATCTCCTTAGCATTTCATTACTAACTCAAGCGGCGGTGACAGGTTTGTATCCCAAAATCAACGAACATTTATACCTTCAGGTCGCTTCCAGCGATGCGGCGCAGTCTGAGATTGAATACCGGGCCAGGATTGCCGACATGGAGGAGGACAACTTCCTCATCGAAATTCCGATGCAGGAGGGCAACGGGCGGCTCAAGAAGCTGTTTGTCGGAGACGAGCTGTCCGTATACTATCTCACAGAGGGCGGCATTAAGAATTATTTCACCACCCATGTAACCGGGTTCAAGGAAGAGGTGATCCGGATGGTTAGGCTGCGCAAGCCGGCGCCGGAATCGATCTTCAAGATTCAGCGGCGCAGCTTCCTCCGTGTCAATGCCGAGCTGGAGCTGGCCGTCAAGGATGCCATGGGCAGCCGTTTTCTGGTGCGGACTGAGGATATCGGCGGCGGGGGAGCCTCCTTCCTCGGCGATGCCAAGATTACCCTGGACATAGGGGACAAGCTGACCTGCTGGCTGCTCGTATCCTACCGCAACGGGAGCACGGAGCATGTGAATTTTGAGAGCGAGATTGTGCGGATCAAGCAGCTGGATACCGGGCGCAATCTGGTCATGATCAAATTCTCGGCCATTTCCGATGCGGAGCGCCAAAAAATCATCCGTTACTGCTTCGAACGCCAGTTTGATTTCCGCAACCGCTGATCTTTCTGCAGAAGAAAGTTCAAAAGACTGCAAAAATCCGCTTTTTTCTCCGCAAAAAACCTTGGTCTCATTTTGCACTGATGCATAAACTGTGGTATAATTTCATAAGTCGCAGGCAATGCCTGCTTTTTTCTTGATAATATCAGCAGGTTCCTGAAGAGAGATGCCAAGATGGCATTTTTCCTGCGGAAGAGTGTTTGAGGAGGAATGCCCCGTTGGACAGGCAGGGTACACATACTTACCACAGAATTAACGTCGCCATCGACGGACCTGCCGGGGCAGGCAAGAGCACTGTAGCCCGATTGGTAGCACGGGAGCTGTCTTACATCTATGTTGACACGGGAGCGATGTACCGGGCAATTACCTGGTATATGATTCGTGAAGGCGTAGCTGCGGAGGAGCATGGGGTGGTAGACCGCATGGTCCAGAATCTCACGATTGAGCTTCTCCCGGAGAAAGACGTGCAGAAGGTGCTGATTAACGGGGAAGATATGACCCCGCACATCCGCAGCCTTCAGGTCAGCGGCCAGGTGTCACAGTACTCGAAGATTGAAGGTGTAAGATCCAGACTGAGTCAATTGCAGCGTCAGATGGCGCTCCGCAAGGGGGTCGTGATGGATGGCCGGGATATCGGTACAACCGTACTGCCGGATGCCGAAGTGAAGATTTTCATGACGGCAAGTGTGGAGGAGCGTGCTCTCCGTCGTTACAAGGAACTGAAGGATACGGAAACCGTGACTCTCCAGCAGCTTGAGCAGGATATCGCCGCGCGGGACCGGCTGGATGAAGGCCGCGAGATTTCACCGCTGCGCCGTGCCGGGGATGCAATTCTTCTGGATACGACGCATATGGATATCCATCAGGCCGTGGAAGCCATTGTCTCCCACTGCAGAACCTATGTGGACAGGGAGAGAAATCATCTATGATTTATGTTGTTTGCCGAGGATTGCTTCGCTTCATCTATGCCATACTGTTCCCGCTGAAGATCGTGGGAAGAGAGAATGTGCCGGAGGAGGGCGGAGTCCTGCTCTGCGCCAACCACATCAGCCTGCTCGATCCTATGACGATCGGTATCAAGCTGAAGCGGCAGGTGAAATACATGGCCAAGGCGGAATTGTTCACCGTTCCTGTTCTGGGCTGGCTCATTAAGCAACTGGGCGCATTCCCTGTTAAACGCGGCGGCGTAAGCAAAGAATCCATCAAGATATCCCTTAACACGCTTCGCAGCGGTAACATGATGGGCATCTTCCCGGAAGGCACCCGGAACTCCGATGCGGGTTCTGCGAAGAAGGGGGCAGCAAGCTTTGCGCTCCGCAGCGGCGCAGCCGTTGTACCGGCAGCGATTATCGGCTCCTACAAGCCGTTCCGCCGGATGACTGTCGTCTATGGTGCTCCCATTGACCTCAGCGCATTTGCAGATGCCGGAAGCGAATCTCTGGAAGCGGTAACCGATGTAATCATGGGACGCATCCGCGAGATGATCGACACCGGCAAGCCCAGCGCGCGGTAAGAGATGGATGTAATTTTATTGTTTTTGGAACATACTATTCTACACAGTGAATATGTTCAGCAAGAGGTAATGAATGTTTTGAACTCTGCTCTACGCGGGTTTAAATAAATGGGGTTTTGAATCGAGGAGGGTAATCACATGTCTGAAGAAATCAAGAATCAAGAAGCTGCAGAGCAAGTGGAGAACACTGAGACTGCAGAAGCAACTGAAGCTGTGGAATCCGCAGCACCTGTTGCCAGTAATGAAGAAGAAGTGACCAGCCAGGAAGGCCTGGACATCATTTCTATCAAAAAAGGCGATACCGTGAAAGGAACAATCGTCAAAATCGAAGATAACCAAGCTTACGTAAGCATTGGATATAAATACGACGGCGTTATTCCTATTCGCGAATTGTCTTCCGTACAGGTAGACAATGCCGCAGCAGCGGTTGAAGTCGGCCAAGAGGTGGAATGCAAGGTTGTCAGCATCAACGACAACAAGGAGAGCCTTGTGCTGTCCAAGCGTGCCATCGACAGCGAGAAATCATGGGATGATCTGGAGAAGTATTTTGCTTCCCAGGAAGCTTTCGAAGTTACGGTAGCTGACGTTGTCAAAGGCGGCCTGGTCGCTGATGTCGGCGCACGCGGTTTCATTCCGGCTTCCATGGTTGAACGCCACTTCGTTGAAGATTTCAGCGATTACAAAGGCCGCACCCTGCGTGTCAAAGTGAAAGAGCTTGACCGCGAGAACAGCAAGGTAATTCTGTCCGCCAAGGAAGTATTGGAAGAAGAATTCGAAGCGAACAAGCAGAAGATTATGTCCGAGCTGTCCGAAGGACAGATTATCGAAGGTACCGTTCAGCGTCTGACCCAATTCGGCGCATTTGTTGATGTAGGCGGCGTAGACGGACTGGTTCACGTATCTGAGATTGCCTGGACTCACGTGGATAAACCAGCCGATGTTGTCTCTGAAGGCGATAAGGTTCGCGTGAAAGTACTTAAGGTAGACCCTGAGAAGGGCAAAATCAGCCTCAGTATCAAAGCCGCTTCCCCGGGCCCTTGGGATTCCGCAGCAGGCAAGATTAACATCGGCGATGTTGTTACAGGCGAAGTTAAACGTCTCGTGAACTTCGGCGCATTCGTTGAACTGCTGCCGGGCGTTGAAGGCCTTGTGCACATCTCACAGATCTCGCACAAGCACATTGGTACTCCGCATGAAGTACTCAAAGAAGGACAGGAAGTTCAAGTGAAGGTGCTTGACTTCAATCCATCGGAGAAGCGCGTCAGCCTGAGCATCAAGGAAACGGAAGAAGCTCCTGCTCCGTCGGCAAGACCAGAGCGCAGCAGCAACCGCGACAGAGCGCCTAAGGAAGTGCTGAACAATCCTAACGTATCGCTCAGCAACGAAGGCCTCAGCTTCACACTCGCTGAACGCTTCGGCGACAAGCTGGACAAATTCAAGGGTAATAACTAATCCTTTAGTTATTTCTTCATAACGGGTACAGTAATCGGCGAGCCCTCAGTCAGAGGGTTCGCCGATTGTGTTTTACAGAGCTGACAGTTAGCCAAGTGAATGGTTTTTTGCTATGATGAGTAACGTATAGAAAGACAGGAGGAATGAATATGGCAAGACCCGTAGTGGCTATCGTCGGGAGGCCTAACGTTGGCAAATCAACGATCTTTAACCGGCTGATCGGCGATAGACTGGCTATTGTAGAGGATAAACCGGGAATTACACGCGACCGGATCTATGGAGTATCGGACTGGAACGGCAAATCTTTCAGTGTGATTGATACCGGCGGGATTGAAATTGACGGCGAGGATGCCATTCTGAAATCCATCCGCGTTCAGGCGGAGCTGGCGATTGAAGAAGCGGATGTCATCGTCTTCATGTGCGAGGCGAAGAGCGGGCTGACCAGCTCGGATGAAGAGGTCGCGCAGATTCTGTTCCGCTCCGGCAAGCCGATCGTACTGGCGATCAACAAGGTCGACAATATGAAGCGCAGTGAAGATATTTACGAATTCTACAGCCTTGGAATCGGCGATCCGATCGGCATTTCAGGAAGCCACGGAACCGGAATTGGCGATCTGCTGGATGCAGTCGTGGAACGTCTTCCAGAGCAGGTCGATGAGAAATACGATGAAGATGTAATCCGTGTTGCGCTGATCGGCCGTCCGAATGTGGGCAAGTCCTCACTGGTGAATGCGATCCTGGGTGAAGAACGCGTCATTGTCAGCAATGTTGCCGGAACGACACGTGATGCGATCGATACACCATTTGAACGGGATGGTCAGCGTTATGTACTGATCGATACAGCAGGTATGCGCAAACGCGGTAAGGTCTATGAGAACACGGAGAAATACAGTGTAATGAGAGCTATGAAAGCGATCGAGCGCGCCGATGTTGTCCTGGTCGTAATTAACGGCGAGGAAGGCATCATCGACCAGGACAAGCACATTGCGGGTTATGCCCATGATGCCGGCAAAGCCTCAATCTTCGTCGTCAACAAATGGGATGCCATTGAGAAGGACGACAAAACGATGCAGAATTTCGAACGCAATATCCGGGACCACTTCCTGTTCATGGCTTATGCTCCGGTAGTCTTCCTGTCCGCGCTTACGAAGCAGCGCCTGCAGAAGCTGCTGCCCGTCGTACAGCATGTAGCGCAGCAGCATGCCCTCCGGATCGCAACCCACCTGGTGAATGATGTTGTCTCCGATGCAGTGGCTATCAACCCTCCGCCTACAGACAAAGGACGGCGACTGCGAATCAATTATGTCACCCAGGTTGCCGTAAAGCCGCCGACCATTATTGTCTTCGTCAATGATCCCTCGCTGATGCACTTCTCCTACGAGCGTTATCTGGAGAACAAGATCCGTGCGGCGTTCAATTTCGACGGCACACCGATCCGCATCTTTACACGGCGCAAGTCTGAGAACGAAGGTTAGGGGAGAAGACAGTGGCGTTAGAACTTCTGGTAATCGTTATCAGCTATTTGCTTGGCTCCGTCAGCTTCAGTGTGTTGTTTGCCCGGTTGCTCAAAGGCATTGATATCCGCCAGTATGGAAGCGGTAATGCAGGAGCTACGAATACGCTGCGGGTGCTCGGGAAAGGCCCGGCCATCCTTGTGCTGCTTCTGGATGTCATGAAGGGAATTGCCGCAGTATGGCTGGGTACATGGGTTGGCGGATGGGGAACGTGGGCTGCTGTAGCCTGCGGTCTTGCGGCTATTGTAGGTCATAACTGGCCGCTTTATTTTCACTTTCGCGGAGGGAAGGGCATTGCGACAACGATTGGTGTGATGGCTACACTTGCGTTCTGGCCGGCGCTGATTGCAGGGATTATTGCCATTCTCTCGATTGTAATCACCCGTTATGTCTCGCTGGGTTCCCTGATCTTCGTAGCGCTTACGCCGGTATTTCTGCTCTTCACGGAGTACACGGCCCCGGAGCTGTGGGGGAGCCTTATTATTGTGCTGTTCGCTTTCTGGCGTCACCGCACCAATATTGTGAAGATCTCGCAGGGCCGGGAGAATAAGATCGGCTCCAAAGCGAAGGAGGGGAAACGCGTTGTCTGATAAAGTAACCGTGCTGGTCGCGGGCAGCTGGGGAACTGCGCTGGCTACTGTGCTGGCGGCCAACCATTCGGAGGTTTATCTGTGGACGCGCAAGCCGGAGCAGGCTGCCGAGATTAACAGCAGCCATACGAACCAGCATTATCTGCCGGGTGTTAACCTGCCCGGGAATATCATTGCCACGACGGATATGGAGACTGCGGTCTCCGGCTCCAAGGCGGTCGTCATTGTTGCGCCTTCTTCCGCGATGCGTCAGGTGGCACGTAGCCTAAAAGCCTTCTGGAAGCCGGAGATGCTCTGTATCCATGCGACCAAAGGCTTCGAGACGGAGAGCATGAAGCGGATGTCAACGGTGATTTCGGAGGAGCTCGGCTGCAGTGAAGGCGAGATTGTTGTCCTCTCCGGGCCCAGTCATGCCGAGGAAGTGGTCCGGCTCTGTCCTACGACCGTGGTGGTGGCTTCGCCGGATGACAGCCGTTCCACAGCAGCCCAGGGACTGTTCATCAACAATGATTTCCGTGTCTATACGAACCGGGATCAGCTTGGAGTGGAACTGGCCGGTGCGCTTAAGAATATCATTGCCCTTGGTGCTGGCCTGTCTGACGGGCTGGGCTTCGGTGACAACGCTAAGGCCGCCCTGTTAACGCGCGGACTGGCTGAAATCTCCCGTGTCGGTGTGGAGATGGGGGCGAACCCGCTGACCTTTTCCGGTCTGGCCGGACTCGGCGATCTCGTCGTAACCGCGACCAGCCAGCATAGCCGTAACTGGCGCGCCGGCTCCATGCTGGGCCAGGGCCGGCCGCTGGCTGAGGTGCTGGAATCGATGGGCATGGTGGTTGAGGGCATCCGGACAACGGAAGCGGCATATGCAATCTCCCTCCAGACGGGCGTGCAGATGCCGATTACCGATCAGATCTACCATGTGCTGTTCAAGGGCAGAACGCCGCGCAGTGCGGTCGAGGCCCTGATGGGCCGTGACCGTAAGACTGAGATGGAGGCCATTCCGCAGGAGACCTGGGAGCAGTGGCATTCCTGATCGCGTTCACCTTTTGCCGCTTCCCCTCATATGTTGTAATGGGGATTGACGGAGGAGGGATGAATAGTGAGCAGAGATTTTTCCAAGGATGCACTGAAGGCGATCAACAAGAAGACCGGCAAAAACATTTCCGAGAGTGCGATCAAAAAGCTGGCCGGTACGGTCAAGCCAAGCACTACCCAGAATGAAGCCCAGCTCCGCCAGTTGATCAAGCAGGTGTCAGCCATGGCCAAGGTGCCGGTCAGCGAAGCTACGGTGCAGGAGATCGTCAATGCCGTCAAAAAAGGCGGGGCCGGCGCAGGTTCAATGGAATCTTTGATGAAAATGATGCTGAAAAAATAGTATGAGCAGCAGGCGAGGCCATTCCTACCGGGATGGCCCTTTTTATATTCAAATTATATGTTTCATCTGATTTTGAAATTAAGACTTAAAAAATGCCCGGTTTCACGCTATAATAGTCGCAATCCGGGTAAAGTGAATGGAGGCGCATGAACAATGGACCCGATGACCAAGATGTGGCTGTCTCTGATTGCGGTATTGATTATGGGCTTATCCGTTTTTTTGATTACATTTGCACGCAATAAAACCAGAGGCCTGCTTAGAGGGTTTCTGTCCGTCCTTGCCTTTATCTTTCTGCTGATCGGAATTCTGGGCGGGGCCGCTTCAATTATGTAAGCAGTTACAGCAGGTGAAGACAGACATATTTCTGATTTCTGACAGAATCGATCGTTGATTTTACAGGAATGGGGCGTGTGTAGTTCTATGGCCGGTTCAGGAATTCCCTATGCGGTGGAGATGGCGCTTTCCAGCATAGTGGAGGAATTAGACTTCTGCGGGACAAGCAAGCCGCCCGTATGGCTGCTGGGAGGCAGCTGCGGCCTTCTGCTGCACGGTGTTCAGCTGTCTGCGCTCCCGCGTGATATCGATCTCTATTGCGATCTGGAGGACACCCCGCTGCTTCACCAGGCCCTCCAGAGATTCACGGTGAGCCGTCCGGAGGAAGACTTCAGCGGTGGCTGTTATTCCCTGCGCGGGCTGTATTATCTGGGGGAAGTGAAGGTGGAGCTGGTAGGCGGCTTCCGGATCGGGATCTCTCCTTATCAATATACCGTCGATATCGGTATGCTGCACCGTTATGCTCCTGTACACCATGAGGAAGGAATCGGCAGGGTGGCGCTGATGCCGCTGGCTCATGAGCTGCTCTTCAACCTGCTGCGGGGCCGTGAGGACCGCTGCCTGGCGATTGCCGGGCTAATCCGCGGGGAGCTGGCTGCCCATCTGCCGCTGCTCTATCAGCTTATCCAGGAGAACCAGCTGGAAGCCGGCTTGCAGTCAAGGCTGGAGGAGCTTCTGGGGATATCTTCATCTATTCAAATATAAGGACTGTCATTAATGCTATGAGAGAAAGGAGGAAGACATATGAGCAACCCGGCAGTAACAGTTACTTTTCTGCCGGACAACCGGAGCATCTCGGTTAAGCCTGGCGTCTCACTGCTGGAAGCTGTGCGCAAGGCAGGAATCGTCCTGCCCACCCGCTGCGGAGGGAAAGCGGGCTGCATGATGTGCAAAGTGTCCGTCGACGACGGGGAAGTGGGGGCGCTGAGGCCTCCCGGTGACGCGGAGCGACGCAAGCTGGGCAATCAGCTGGAGCAGGGTGTCCGGCTGGCTTGCCAGGCCGCTGTACTTAAGAATGTGCGTGTACATATTCCAGAGGATCCGCTGAAGGCGGCGGTCCGCCGGAGACTGGAAGCGGCCAGGCGCGGTGAAGCGGACGAGCTGTGGTGATGCAGGTTACAGGTAGTGCTTCTGAGGAGGATTCAGAGAGGAGCTCAGGAATGAACGTTATGTATCAGGTGAAGCACTGTCTCCGGCGGCGAAGGACGGCGGTGCTGCCGCTGCTT
Organism: Paenibacillus piscarius; assembly: GCF_022234545.1. Lineage (GTDB taxonomy): Bacteria > Bacillota > Bacilli > Paenibacillales > Paenibacillaceae > Paenibacillus_AQ > Paenibacillus_AQ piscarius. The sequence continues at coordinate 27,476 of NZ_JAIEUI010000002.1, read as the reverse complement.
GCCCTATGGATCTTGTCTCTCGGCGGCTGTATGTATCCCGGTGATCAGCAGCAGCAGCAAGGCAGCGGATACCGTGAGAGTGTGAAGCGGGTGCAGGCGGCTGTGGACGACTATCAGGCAGAGACCGGCCTGCTGCCGATGCTGACCGCTGATGAGGCCGTGCCTAAATATGAGAAGTTCGTAGTTGACCTGCATAAGCTGAACCTGGAGGGCTATCTGGACGAGATTCCGTCAGCTGCATTCGAGAAGGGCGGCAGCGTGTATTTTCTGATCCAGGACGAGGAGAATGATCCCAAGGTCAAATTAATGGACCTGGTCACGGTCCAGAAGGTCAATGATGTCCAGCGTAAGGTGAACCTCTACAAGTCCGCGCACGGCGGTAAGCTGCCTGCGGGAGAGGAGCTGTACCCCGGCTTATTTGCAGTCGATGCCAAGCGGGCGGGAACAGAGGCGCTGAAGCTGAGCAGCGTCTACTCCGGCCAGCCGCTGGAGTTCCTGATGGACAAGGAAGGTACAGTCTATGCCGATTACAGCGCCGATATCGCTTCAGCGCTCGGCAAGAACGGCCATGAGCCTGAAGCCGGCCGCGATCTGCGCGAGGAGCTTGAAGAGGCTTCCTATTATGTGCCGGTCAAATCTCTCCCTTATTTGTGGATAGACGGCCGTCCAGTTCCGCAGGGACCCGGACAATAAACAGAATTGATGATAGCACCGGAACGCCGTTCCGGTGCTTTTGGTGCGGGAGGAGAACAGATAACACCCTAATAATTAGCAGTTCTACGAATTGTACCCCCTTCATAGACTTGATGAGAAGACTTCCGGGCGGGCGGGCATATGAAATTTCAGAGGAAAATGCTCGGACGCTGGTCATAAATCCGCTATGGATACATATGATGATACTAGTCCAAATGCATGTCCGAGCATTCGGAGTTTAGCGCGGGGCATCTGCTTCCCGCTCAGGCATCAGCTAGGCTTCGGGCGGGCAAAGCTAGTCCGGTGGTTGTCCTGCAAGGGTCAGTTTGCCGGCGGAACGCGAAGTCGATGCTCTTCAGGCATTTTTTCTTCGGAGTACTATGAGGAGGGGATCTCTTTTGGAAAAAGTGGATATTTTCAAGGACATTGCCGAGCGTACCGGCGGAGACATTTATCTCGGCGTCGTCGGCGCGGTTCGCACGGGGAAATCGACATTCATCAAACGCTTCATGGAAACAATCGTTCTGCCGAACATCACCAGTGAGGCAGACCGGGTAAGAGCGGTCGATGAGCTGCCGCAGAGTGCGGCGGGCAAAACGATCATGACCACAGAGCCTAAATTCGTACCGAACAATGCGGTGCAGATTAAGGTGACCGAAGGCCTGGAGGTTAATGTCCGGCTGGTGGATTGTGTGGGGTATGCAGTTGAAGGGGCAAAAGGCTATGAGGATGAGAACGGTCCGCGCATGATCTCGACTCCGTGGTTCGAGGAGCCGATTCCCTTCCAGGAAGCGGCCGAAATTGGCACACGCAAGGTGATTCAGGAGCACTCCACCCTTGGTGTGGTTGTCACGACTGACGGAACGATTGCCGAGATTCCCCGGGGCTCTTATGTTGAGTCCGAGGAACGCGTCATCGCCGAGCTGAAGGAGGTAGGCAAGCCATTCGTGCTCGTCATTAACTCCACCCGGCCGCGCAGCGAGGAAGCCCAGCAGCTCCGCAGTGAGCTTGCCCTCAAATATGATATTCCGGTCATGACGCTCAGCGCTGCCAATATGACGGAAGACGATGTAACCGGTGTACTGCGCGAAGTCCTGTATGAATTCCCGGTACACGAGGTTAACGTGAATCTGCCGAGCTGGGTCATGGTGCTGGGCGAGAACCACTGGCTGCGCAGCAGCTACGAGAATTCCGTCCGCGATACCGTGAAGGATATCCGCCGTCTGCGTGACGTGGACCGGCTGGTCTCCCAATTCACAGAGTATGACTTCATCGACAGAGCCGGCCTCAGCGGAATGAATATGGGGCAGGGTGTTGCCGAGATTGATCTCTATGCCCCGGAAGAGCTGTATGACCAGGTGCTGATGGAGGTTGTCGGGGTTGAGATCCGCGGCAAGGATCACCTGCTTCAGCTGATGCAGGACTTCTCCCACGCCAAGCGTGAATATGACCGCTTCTCGGAAGCGCTGGAAATGGTGAAGACCACCGGTTACGGTATCGCCGCACCTTCCCTGGCGGAGATGGCGCTTGATGAGCCTGAACTGATCCGCCAAGGCTCGCGGTTCGGCGTCCGGCTGAAGGCTACCGCTCCTTCCATTCACATGATCCGCGTGGATGTCGAGTCTGAATTCTCGCCGATCATCGGTACAGAGAAGCAGAGCGAGGAGCTGGTGCGCTATCTGATGCAGGACTTTGAGAACGACCCGATCAAAATCTGGGAATCCGACATCTTCGGCCGGTCGCTGCATTCCATCGTCCGCGAGGGCATCCAGGGCAAGATTGCGATGATGCCGGACAATGCACGCTACAAGCTGCAGGAAACACTGGGCCGGATTATCAACGAAGGCTCGGGCGGTTTGATTGCCATTATCCTCTAACGGAAATATGCCATACCGGTTAAGAGCGGGAGCCATCCCGCTCTTTTGCTGTCCGCAGCCTGAGGGAGTGATCACGGGGAACGCTGGGATCTCTCAGGTAAGGCTCCGCTTTTACGGAATAATTGGTAGTAATAGACTGCGCGAATGAAGCCAAAAGGATAGAAACCTGCTACTTTCTGCTCCTTTTTTGAGTAACGCCTTGAAATTATGGATGGGCTGTATTACTATAAGTTTGTTGCGCTTCTAGAAGAGAGGCGCCAGTATCTAGTAATAAACGGGATTATCACGTATATTTTGCGTTGAAACGGAAACAGTGTATGATACCGGAACTTTAATCAGGGAGGTGAATAGACATGAATAAATCTGATTTGATCAATGTAGTGACTGAAGCAACTGAACTTCCCAAGAAGGATGCTACCAAAGCGGTAGATGCCGTTTTTGAAGCGATCACAAATGCCCTGCAAAGCGGAGATAAAGTTCAGCTGGTTGGATTCGGAAACTTTGAGGTGCGCGAACGTTCCGCACGCAAAGGCCGCAACCCGCAGACTGGTGAAGAAATCGAAATTCCTTCAAGCAAAGTACCGGCATTCAAACCCGGTAAAGCGCTGAAAGACGGAATCAAATAAAGATTTCTACATATCTGCCCATTGTCTATGAATAACAACGATGCCGCCCTTCAAGGCGGCATTTGTGTTTAACACGTTCCTACACGTTGAGGAGGATTGCAATGACGGAGAAGAAGAATGAAGTGAATCCTGCGCCGTCCGGCAGCGACTATATTGTAGTCAAGGCCAAGGAGAACGGTGTTCAGGTCATCGGGCTGACCCGTGGAATGGATACGCGTTTTCACCATACGGAGAAGCTGGACAAAGGCGAGGTGCTCATTGCCCAATTCACCGATCATACCTCAGCCATGAAAATCCGCGGCAAGGCTGAAATCTGGAGCAAACACGGACAACTGGAGAGTGAAAGCTGAGAAGAGCAGGCATAGCCTGCTTTTTTTCAAAATATACCTATATAGATTGAACTGTGCAGACCTTCCGCCAGCAGCCGTATAATCCTGTAAAGCAGCGGAAATTATGAGTAAGGGGGCTTATCATGAAACGGAGGTGGCTGGTCGGAACGGTACTGCTGCTGAGTGCGGCGACGACCCTGGTGCTCCCGCAGCTGGCCGGCCTAGGGCCGGCGGCCCAGGGTGTCTATGGCGATGTAATGAACACCGGTCCCGGCAGCAGAATGCTGGAGAATGATAATCTGGTAGATGCGCTTAGCGCGCTTCCGTTCAGTCTGGCCATTGACAAGGCAGGCTGGGAGAACGGCGTGCTCTCCCTGGATCTCAAAGTGAACAGCGATCATCATGAGCCTAAGGAGCTATACCGCAATATGGCGCTGGCGACCGCTTTTGCCATTCAGGAGACGGATAACGTGGACCAGCTGCTGCTGCGTGTAGTGGCAGAGGATCAATGGCTGGATACCCGCCGCCTGCTGCTGGCCGGAGATATCCGCCGTAGGGAGTGGAGCCCCCTGCTTCAGAAGGCGCTGGAGGATGCAGGCAATTCGCCGCTCCCGGATGTCCTGAAGACGGGCCTGCGGATCAGTGAAAGCGAGCTGTGGAAAAAGCAGTTCATGCATCCGTAGGCCGGGTTCAAGAAACTCGGACCGCCACCCGTGCGTGACCAAAAAACATGTGATATAATAGACAAGATTGTGAACAAAGTACTAGTATAACGTCAATGGCTTCGGAGGCTGAAATGAAACCGTACCGCATACCGCAACTGGCAAAACCCTACACCGACTATGACATGATTCAGCGGCATACGGAACTGCCGCCGTTCTCAGACGGGCGGGGTCATTTGTTATATATTTATCTGGGCGCAAGCCCCGGGACCGGATTCCAGCAGAGCGAGCTGTTCACGCTGGTGACCGGACTGGTCCAGCTCGGGCTGGATACCCACGAGGGCATCGACCGTTACCAGGATGAGCCTGGAGGCGACATCATGCGCACCCGCCAGTTGAAGGTTCTGGCCGGCGATTACTTCAGCAGCTGGTTCTATCACCTGCTTGCCAGGCATGGCCAGGTGGAGATGGTGGGCACGCTCAGCGAGGCGATCGCTGATTATAACGTGATGAAGGCCAAGCTCTACAGCAGGTTCAACGGCGTACTTATCCCGGCTGAACAATATCTGAAGCACACGGTACAGCTCAATATGCGGCTGTTTCTTTCATTTACACCGATGATTGAGGAATCCTTAAGAGAGAGCTGGCTGAAGCTGCTGGCTGAATTCAGCCTGTGCGAGACTGCAGCGCAGGAATTGCGCAGGGCGGAAGCCCCGGCAAGCGCCCTGGAGGGCTATGCTTACTGGAAGGCGCTTGAGTCGGCAACCGAGGAAGAACGCCAGTGGCTTCAGGAGCAGACGCTGGAGCTGAAGGACTGGAAGAAGCTGAAGCTCAGGTGCAAATGCGATTCCCTGCTGACGGACAAGCTGCATGCTTCGCTTGATTCCATCCGGGACTCGCTGCAGGACATCAGGGACGAGGAGCTGGCCGGTGAGCTTCGGGCTGCACTGGACCGTCTGCTCATGCGCATGAAAATTTCGAGACAAGCTGCCGTGGAGGGTTAGAGAATGACAACAGATAAAACTTCAGTTACGGCGGAGGGCATCAAACCGAAAGAGCAATTCGTCCATTCCGTATTCGAGAGCATTGCCGGTAAATATGATCTGATGAATGACATTCTGAGCTTCCGCCGCCATAAAGCCTGGCGCAAGTTCACGATGCGCAAGATGGGCATGAAGCAGGGCGATTCAGCCGTCGACTTGTGCTGCGGCACCTGTGACTGGAGCATCGCCCTGGCGGATGCCAGCGGGACCGGCAGTGTAACGGGGCTGGATTTCAGCGCCGGTATGCTGGAGGTCGGACGGCGCAAGGTGGAGGCGCGGGGGCTTCAGGACCGCATCTCCCTGGTGCAGGGGAATGCGATGGAGCTGCCGTTCGGCGACAATTCCTTCGACTATGCTACCATCGGCTTCGGGCTGCGCAATGTGCCTGATCCCGTCCAGGTGCTGAATGAAATGAAGCGGGTGGTGAAGCCGGGCGGTATGGTGGTCTGCCTGGAGCTGTCCAAGCCGATGAAGCAGCCGTTCAAAGGTATTTATTTTTTCTATTTCCAGCGTGTGCTCCCGCTGCTCGGCAAGCTGTTTGCCAAGCGGTATGAGCAATATAAGTGGCTTCCTGAATCACTTGCACTGTTCCCTGACCGGCTTCAGCTTGAAGAAATCTTCCGGAATACCGGACTTGTCAAAGTGGAATCGTTCCCCTTGAACGGTGGCATCGCAGCGTTACATCTTGGGCTCAAGGAGAACTGTAATGTTTAAGAAAATCGGCATCTTTCTACAAATGATTAAATTTGAGCATACGGTTTTTGCTTTACCCTTTGCCTTCATGGGAGCTTTGCTCGGCTCCGTAGTCATGTTCGGCGAGCTGCCTTCCTGGAGCCAGATCGGCTGGGTGGTTGTGGCTATGTTCGGGGCCCGCAGCGCGGCCATGGGGCTGAACCGGCTGATTGACCGTATCAGTGATGCGAAGAATCCGAGAACGGCCGGCCGGGCTATTCCCGCAGGGCTGCTGAAGGTTGGCGAGGTGACGCTGTTTATCGCCTTTTCCTTCTTCCTGCTGTTCTGGGCGGCCTTCAATCTCAATCCGCTGTCAGCGAAGCTGCTGCCGATCGCCGTGTTCCTGCTGGTCTTCTATTCCTTCACCAAGCGCTTCACCTGGGCGTGCCATCTGATTCTGGGCCTGACGATTGCCCTTGCCCCGCTCGGCGGCTGGGTGGCCGTTACTGGTACGGTGGACTGGACCGCCATGGTCTTTTATTTCACGATTGTGTTCTGGACCGCGGGCTTTGATATTATTTATTCCTGCCAGGATGTGGATTTCGACCGCAAGGAAGGGCTGTATTCGATCCCGGTACGCTTTGGAGTCGCCGGCGCCCTTAAGATTGCCAAGGTATTTCATCTGCTGACGGGCCTTGGCTTCGTATCGCTGCTCTTTATGACTGATTTGAGCTGGTGGTATGTGGCCGGTATGCTGATTGCTTATATCATTTTGTTTTATGAGCATTATATTGTGTCTCCCGGAGATCTCAGCAAGCTGCAGACCGCCTTCTTCACGATGAACGGAGTGCTGAGCATTGTTGTCTTCTCCTTTACTCTGATTGACCTGGTGGTGCAATTCTACAAATGACCGAACATAAGTCAAAAAACTTCGTGGTCGGCATCACCGGCGCAAGCGGCGGAATCTACGGCATCCGGCTGACTGAAACCCTTCTGTCGCTCGGCTACAGGGTGCATCTGGTTGTCAGCAATGCGGGCTGGCGTGTCTTCAAGGAAGAACTGGGCTATGCCGTCTCTGACCGGGAAGGTCTGCTGAACCAACTGTTCGGCGGCTATCCCGGTTCTCTTCTGTATCACCCGGTACAGGATATCGGCGCTTCGATTGCCAGCGGCTCCTTCCGGACGGAAGGCATGATTATTATGCCATGCTCAATGGGAACACTGTCAGCTGTAGCACAGGGCAGCTCTGATAACCTGATGACCCGGGCGGCAGACGTGATGCTGAAGGAGGGCAGGCCGCTGGTCCTTGTTCCCCGGGAGACACCGCTGCATGCTATCCATCTGGAGAATATGCTGAAGCTGTCCAGGCTGGGCGTGAAGCTGATTCCGGCGATGCCGGCATTCTATTACGGACCGACAAGCATGGACGACCTGATCAACTTTATGGTGGGCAAGGTGCTCGACAGCTTCCAGATTGAACATACGTTATTTCGCAGATGGGGGGAATGATAATGACCCGCACTGAGCACACCATCATCGGCAAAATCAGCTATACCAATTCGTGGCCGGTCTATCATTATTTCGATCCTTCCGCACTAAGCTTCCCTGCAGAGATGGTTAGCGCCGTCCCGGCTGTGCTTAATCAGGGTATGGCATCGGGGGATATACATGTAGGCGCACTATCGTCCTTCGCATATGCGGCGGCCAGCGACCGGCTGCTGCTCCTGCCGGGACTCTCCGTCAGTGCTGACGGACCGGTCCGGTCCATTCTGCTCTTCTCCAGAAGACCGGTGGAGCAGATCGGCAGCGGAAGAATCGCCGTAACCAATACGTCGGCTACCTCGGTCAATCTGCTGAAGATCCTTATGCAGCAGGCGCTGGGTGCTGATCCCGAGTATATCAGCACTGCGCCTGATCTTAAGGCGATGATGAGCCAGGCTGAGGCTTGCCTGCTGATCGGCGACCATGCCATCCGTGCCTCCTGGGAGGACCACGGGTATTATGTAACCGATCTCGGTGAGCTGTGGAAGGAATGGACCGGCCTGAGCATGACCTTTGCCGTATGGGCAGTCAACCGCAAGGCGGCAGAGCGGAGCCCTGAGGCCATCGCCGAGATATCGGAAGCCTTCGAGCGCAGCAAACTGCGCACACTGAAGGACATGAGTCCTGTCATTCATGAAGCATGCCGCACGATTGGAGGGACGGCCTCATACTGGAAAGAGTACTTCAGCAATTTATGTTATGACTTTGGGGAAAGGCAGCAGGAAGGTCTGAATCTCTATTTCCGCTATGCCAATGACTTGGGCCTGCTGCCGCAGGAAGTGAAGATGGAGCTGTGGAACCACAATCTGCTGACACGGGTGAAAGAATGAAGCGAATGCAAATTTTCGGCTTGCTGAACAAAGATATGGATCAGATCGAGAAAGAGCTCTACCGCAGCGTCCAGGGGGACGATGAGCTGCTGACCGAGACCTCGCTGCATCTGCTCAAGGCAGGAGGAAAGCGCCTGCGCCCGGTATTCGTGCTGATGGGCGGCAAATTCGGTGAGTATGACCTCGATAAGCTGAAGCGGGTGGCTATTCCGCTGGAGCTGATCCACAGCGCCTCACTGGTCCATGATGATGTCATTGACGATGCGGAGCTCCGGCGCGGTGAGCCTACCGTCAAGGCGAAATGGGGCGACAAGATTGCCATGTACACAGGAGATTACATCTATGCCAAGGCTTTGGTGATGACCACGGGGCTGAAGAATCCGCAGATTCATCAGATTCTCTCCAAAGCCATGGTTGAGATGTCCATCGGAGAGATGGAGCAGATCCGCGATTTCTTCAACAGCGGGCAGAGCGTGCGCCACTATCTGCGGAGAATCCGCCGCAAGACCGCCCTGCTGATAGCCGTAAGCTGCCAGCTTGGCGCGCTGGCGGCAGATGCGGGGCAAGAGACTGCACGGCTGCTCTATAATTACGGATACAACGTGGGGATGGCGTTCCAGATCCGTGATGATCTGCTCGATCTCTCCGGAACGGAGAAGCAAATCGGTAAGCCGCCGGGAAGCGACATGCGGCAGGGGAATATCACCCTTCCAGTCATCTACAGCCTGCAGGATCACAGACTCCGCGCTGCGCTGCTGGAGGAGCTGGAGCGGATTCGCGAGGGCAGCAGAGGTGTGGGCCGGGCCATCGACCTGATTCTCTCCGGCGACGGGATCTCCCGTGCGGAGGAGCTGGCTTCACGGTATATTGCCAAAGCGCTGGAGGCACTGGATCAGCTGCCGGGCAACCGGACGAAGCGCAACTTGCGCGACATCGCCTATTTTGTAACCGGACGCGCGTATTAAAGCCTGCACCGGCGCTCACAAATTAACGTTCACAGATGCCGGGGTTTCTGATAATATCAGACCATACACACAGCTGAGTCATGAAGATTAAGGTGAAATGGAGAGTGACGTTATGGAACAGACATATCTGATGATCAAGCCCGACGGGGTACAGCGCGGATTAATCGGGCGGATCGTCGCCCGGCTGGAGGATAAGGGCTTCAAGCTGGTTGCCGCCAAGCTGATTACCGTGACTGTGGCGCAGGCCAAGAAGCATTATGCCGAGCATGAGGGTAAGGATTTCTTCCCGGAGCTCGTAGGCTTCATTACCTCCGGTCCTGTGTTCGCCATGGTGTGGGAGGGCGATGATGTCATTGCCTTATCGCGACTGCTGATCGGCAAGACCAAGGTCGGCGAAGCATTGCCCGGCACCATCCGCGGCGACTATGCCAGCCACACCCCCCTGAACCTGATCCACGGATCGGATTCTCCGGAAAGTGCAGCACGTGAAATTGCCAATTTCTTTGCTCCGGATGAACTGGCACAGTATAACAAAGACATCGCAGCCTGGATGTAAGATCCGGGCAGGAGACAGGAGAACGAATATGGCTGAACGTGAAGCATCCCCGGTAACCCCGGACCCGGATTACAACGGGTTTATTCATAATGTCAAACAGAGCACCGGCATTGACCTGGCCCAGTACAAGGAAGCCCAGATGAAGCGGCGCCTGACGACCCTGCGCATGAAGAACGGCTATCATACGTTTAATGATTTTTTCACAGCGATGATGAAGGACAAGGCCCTCTTCTATGAATTCCTCGACCGCATGACCATTAACGTCTCCGAATTCTGGCGCAACCCGAACCGCTGGGAGGTGCTCAGGGATGTTATTCTTCCGGACCTGCAGCGTTCAGGCCGCCGGCTGAAGCTGTGGAGCGCAGCCTGTTCCACCGGAGAAGAGCCGTATACGCTGGCGATGATTCTCTCGGACAAGAATATTCTCAGCCAGACCGGTATTCTGGCTACGGATATTGACGATGGAGCCTTGGCCAAGGCGAAGCAGGGGCTGTATCTGGAGCGCTCTTTGAAGGACGTGCCGCGGGATGTAGCAGAGCGTTATTTCACACCGGACGGGCCGGTGTTCAAGGTCAGCGAAGGACTCAAGAAGAATATTGATTTCCGTAAGCAGAATCTGCTGCTGGACAAATTCGACGAAGGCTTTGATCTGATCATCTGCCGGAACGTCATGATCTATTTCACAGAGGAAGCTAAGAATAAGCTGTACCACAAATTCTCGGCCAGCCTCCGGCCCGGCGGTTATTTGTTTGTGGGGAGCACTGAACAGATTTTCACGCCTGCACAGTATGGCTTCGAATCTACGGAGACCTTCTTTTACCGCAAGAAATAGACCGGCATTCCTTCCATAATCAAGAATCAAGAGGTATAATATGGTTAATTATAAGTGATACTGGGTAGTAGCAGCAACCTTACGCCAAGTGAAAGGTCGTTAACCCAGATGGATAAAAGCAAGGTCATCACCGCTTATCAACGCGGATTCCTTACAGCCCGCGAATGCGGACAGATTCTCGGGGTGGAGGAGCTGCAGCTGCAGAGCCTGCTTGCCGTGGAAGAGGGCAGATCCGGCAGCCGCCGTCCTGTACCGGGGAATGATAGCCTGGAGACAGGCTCTTGAACGGAGAAGTACAGACAGCGCCGCTGTCTGCTCGTCGGAGCAGAAGCGGCGCTGTTGTTATACCTGGCGCGGGAAGCATGACTGCTTTCTTGTCAAAGCCGGGAGCCTATACTATAATAAGCAAAGACATTTAAGATTTTAGCGGTTTACAGTCCAAAAGTGTGAAGGGGGAACGCAGCATGAGTTTACGCTATCTGACAGCGGGGGAAACGCACGGCCCCCAGCTTACTGCCATTATTGAAGGATTACCCAGTAATTTGACGATTGATTTCGAGGAGCTTAATTTCCAGCTGCACCGCAGACAGAAGGGCTACGGCCGCGGACGCCGGATGCAGATTGAGAAGGATACCGCCCAGATTGTCGGCGGCGTGCGCCACGGGTATACCACCGGTGCCCCTGTTGCGCTGGTTGTCGAGAATAAGGACTGGACGCACTGGAGAAATATCATGAATATTGAGCCGGTTCCGGGCAGTGACGAAGAGAAGCGCCGGGTGAACCGTCCGCGTCCAGGTCATGCTGACCTGAACGGGGGGCTGAAGTATAACCTGACCGATCTGCGCAACGTCCTGGAACGTTCCAGTGCCCGGGAGACGGCAGCCAGAGTAGCGGTTGGCGCTGTAGCCCGCCAGTTCCTTGCAGCCTTCGGCGTGAAGATTGCCGGACAGGTGATCCGTATCGGCGAGATCGAAGCGCCGGCGAACCAGCTGTCTGTAGATGAGCTGATTGTGCAGACTGAGGAATCCTCTGTCCGGGTTGTCGACAAGGAGACCGAGCAGAAGATGGAGGCTTACATAGACAAGATCAAGGAAGAGGGCGACTCTGTCGGCGGGATCGTGGAATGTATCGTCGAAGGCCTGCCGGTCGGACTTGGCAGCCATGTGCAGTCGGACCGGAAGCTGGATTCAGCGATTGCCGGAGCAGTCGTCTCCATCAATGCCTTCAAGGGCGTGGAGATCGGAATCGGCTTCGAGGCCGGCAAGCTGCGCGGCTCCCAGGTCCATGACGAGATTATGTACGAAGCCTCCAGGGGCTACTACCGGGCAAGCAACCGGCTCGGCGGCTTCGAGGGCGGTATGACCAACGGGATGCCGGTGGTTGTCCGCGGTGTGATGAAGCCGATTCCGACACTGTACAAGCCGCTGCAGAGCGTAGATATCGATACGAAGGAACCGTTCACCGCCCAGGTGGAACGTTCGGATGCCTGTGCGGTTCCGGCTGCCTGCGTGGTACTGGAGAGTGTAGTTGCCTGGGAGATTGCCAAGGCGTTCCTGGACAAGTTCGGCGGGGATTCCATGGAAGAGATCCGCGCCAACTACAATCATTACCTGGCACAGCTGGAGAGCTACTAAGATGCGCAGCATTACGGTAGATTTAGGCGAACGATCGTATCCGATTCATATCGGCAGCGGCCTGCTGGAGCATACCGGCGGGTATTGCCGGGAAGCCGGGTTCGCTCAGCACAGCCCGCTTCTTGTAGTCAGCGACAGTGAAGTGGCACCGCGTTATCTGGCCCGGGTAGAGTCTTCCTTGCGCAGCAGCGGATATACTGTGGTCAGCCATGTTATTCCAGCAGGTGAAGCTTCCAAATCCCTGACGGTCTATGAAGAAGTCGTTACAACAGCCATTCAGGCCGGACTGGACCGCAGCTCGGCGGTGCTGGCGCTTGGCGGCGGAGTGGTGGGCGATCTGGCGGGATTCGTTGCTGCCTCCTATATGCGCGGCATCGGATTCATGCAGCTTCCGACGACCATTCTCGCCCATGACAGCAGTGTCGGCGGCAAGGTAGCTGTCAACCACCCGCTGGCCAAGAACATGCTGGGCGCCTTCTATCAGCCGTCTATGGTGCTGTATGATCTGGATACACTGGCGACGCTTCCGACCCGGCAAGTCTCATCGGGCCTTGCTGAAGTGGTGAAGCACGGTCTGATTCTGGACCGGGAGTTCGCTTACTGGTGCCTTGAACATGCCGAACAATTGCTGTCCCTGGACCCCGAGGCGCTTGGATACGCTCTGGAGCGCGGATGTGCCATTAAGGCGGATGTCGTCGGGAACGACGAGCGGGAGCAGGGACAGCGCGCGATTCTGAATCTGGGGCATACGATTGGTCATGCCATCGAAGCCGTCGGCGGCTACGGAACCTTCCTCCACGGAGAGGCAATTGCTATCGGTATGGCCGGATCGGCGCTGCTGGCAGCGAAGCTGGGCCGGGACAGAGCGATCTATGAGGACACGGTGTCCATGCTGTCTGCCTTGTCTTTGCCGACCAGACTTCCTGCGGATGTCGGTGAGGAAGAGCTGATGGAAGCGATGATGCATGACAAGAAGTTCAAGGAAGGGCGGATGACGTTTATCGTGCCGGAAGCGATCGGTGTGGTCAGCATCATCAAGGATGTGCAGCAGGGCGATGTGCGTGAGGTCATTGCCCAGCTCAAGAAGGAGGGAAGCCCATGGTGAACCGGGGGATTCGCGGGGCAACAACTGTAACCCGGAATGAGGAGAACGAAATTCTACGCGAGACGGTTGTGCTGCTGCGGGAGATTGTGGAGCGCAACGACGTGATTGCTGAGGATATTTGCAGTGTATGGATTACGATGACGGAAGATCTGGACGCTACCTTCCCGGCGCGGGCAATCCGCGAGATCGAAGGCTGGGAGATGGTTCCGCTGATGTGCTCTGTCGAGATTCCGGTCAAGGGCAGCCTGCCGAACTGTATCCGTCTGATGGTGCAGGTGAATACGGACAAATCCCAGCGTGAGATCCGGCATGTCTATCTGAATGAGGCCCAGCGGCTTCGTCCCGATCTTTCACAGAGCAAGTAATAAATTACGGATGCGGGGTTGTCAATGACTACTGTCATCATGTATAGTGAAGTTAGCCGAGTGAAGCAGAGTTTAGATGAGTTGAGTGGAGTATAGTTGAGCAGAGTGCAGGACGATTGAAGAGCAGACCAGAGATGAGCAGGATTCTTGCAGGGGACCTGTATAGTGGCGGTGCATAAGTTGCACATGTGCTATACGTACGTATACCTGTTTCATGAATCTGCTGTATTCTATTTGGTGTATGCGTGTCCGTGCCTGAATTTCTTATACTACTAAACCAACAGACCTCTACTTCGGTAGAGGTTTTTCTGTATTTCGGACATTACCTATATGAAAATGAACCTGGGAGGTTACCCGAGTGACGAATCCGAGCATTGAAGAAGTGGTGTCGCTGTCGCGCGAATACAATCTGATTCCTGTCGTTACAAGACTGCTGGCCGATATGGAGACCCCGATCCGCCTGTTCCAGCGGTTTGCGGAGCAGGATCGCGCATTTCTGCTGGAGAGTGTAGAAGGCGGCGTTCAGTGGGCGCGCTACTCCTTCATCGGCAGTGATCCGTTCCTGATGATCTCCGGCAAAAAGGGACTGATCCACGTGGAGGACGGCGGCGAGAAAAGAGAGCTTAAGGGCAAGCCTGTAGAGGAGCTCAAAGCGCTGCTCCGCTCCTACCGCAGTCCGAAGCTGGACGGCATGCCGCCATTCACGGGCGGGGCGATCGGATTCTTCGGGTATGATCTGCTGCAGTATTATGAGAAGCTGCCCGCCCATGCCCTGGATGATCTGAATATGGATGACATCCGCTTCATGTTCTGTGACCGGATTATCGTGTTCGATCATGTGAAGCAGCAGATTCTGCTGGTAGGCAATCTGCATATCAAGGACGGCGATACCGATTCGGACATCCGCGCAGGCTATGAGGAGCTGAGCCGGCGTCTTGGGAATCTGGCCGAGGAGCTGCAGAAGGAAGGGCCGAAGGAGAATGTGAACCGCCGCAGCATCCCTCAGGATATTGAGCTGGGCGAGATTCACTCGAACCTGACCAAGGAGCAGTACATGAGCAACGTGGAGCAGGCCAAGGAATACATCCGGGCCGGGGACATCTTCCAGGTGGTGCTGTCGCAGCGGATGCACATCGAGACCGAGGTCTCCCCGCTGCATGTGTACCGGATGCTCCGTACCCTGAATCCTTCACCTTATATGTATTATCTCAAAATGGATGAAGAAATCATCGTCGGAACTTCCCCGGAAGCGCTGGTCAAGGTAGACGGCGGGCGGGTGGAGACCCGGCCGATTGCCGGAACACGGCCGCGCGGAGCGACCCCGGCGGAGGATCATCAGCTCGCCTCCGAGCTGATGGAGGATGAGAAGGAACGCGCCGAGCATCTGATGCTCGTTGACCTGGGACGTAACGATCTGGGCCGGGTGTCGAAGTTCGGCACTGTGAAATGCAACTCCTTCATGGAGATCGAGAAATACTCGCATGTGATGCATCTGGTCTCGAACGTTACCGGAACTCTGGCGGAGGATAAGGACTTCTTCGATGCCTTCCTCTCCTGCCTGCCGGCGGGAACGGTGTCGGGAGCGCCGAAGCTGCGGGCGATGGAGATTATCGCCGAACTGGAGCGGGAGGCCCGCGGCGCTTATGCCGGAGCGATTGGCTACCTTGGCTTCTCCGGGAACATGGATTCATGTATTACGATCCGCACGATTATCTTCCGTAAGGGCCGTGCGTATGTGCAGGCAGGGGCGGGGATTGTCTGGGATTCTGTACCGGAGAAGGAATATGAGGAGACCGTGAACAAGGCCAAAGGAATGCTGAAGGCGATCCGGATGGCTGAGGCGATGTTCCCCGCCGAGGTGCAAGAGAAGCAGGTCACGAACCAGGATTATATGTACGAATATACCCCGTAAGCCGGTAGCAAGCAGAGATGAGCCGAGCAGAGAATGCTCCATACTATTAAGCATACGCTTCCGAAGCGAGTTTTGTACGAAGCCGATTCAGGAAGCCCCGCCTACAAAACTTTTAGGAGGACATTACCTATGGAAGCAAGCCAGTTAATACAATCAGGAATCGCCGGATTAATTGAGGGCAGAGATCTTACACGCGCACAGGCGCGTGAGATCATGGGCACAATCATGGAGGGGGCGGCGTCACCCGCGCAGATCGGAGCGCTGCTGGCCGCACTGCGGATCAAGGGGGAAACGGTTGAGGAAATTACCGGCTTCGCGGAAGCGATGCGCGGCTTCGGTACGCATGTCGTGACCGAGCGCAGCCAACTGCTGGATACCTGCGGCACGGGAGGCTCCGGCATCCATAAATTCAATATCTCCACCGCTTCAGCGATCATCTCCGCCGCCGCTTCGGTCCGGGTAGCGAAGCATGGCAACCGTTCCGCCTCCGGCAGAGCGGGCAGCGCGGACGTGCTGGAGGCGCTGGGCGTCAATATTCACCTGAACGCAGAGCAGGCGCGCCAGTGTCTCGACAGTATCGGGATCTGCTTCCTGTTCGCTCAGATCTATCATCCTTCCATGCGGCATGCCGCCGCACCCCGCCGTGAGCTGGGTGTGCGGACTGTGTTCAACATGCTGGGCCCGTTGACCAATCCGGCCGGCGCCGACCGCCAGCTGATGGGCATCTATGACCTTAACAAGACGGAGACGGTCGCTAAAGTGCTGGGAGAGCTCGGCTCCAAGCGGGCGATGATTGTCAGCAGCCTGGACGGACTGGATGAGATTAGCATCTCGGCGCCGACCCAGGTCTCCGAGCTGAAACAGGGCAGCGTTACCACCTATCAGATTACCCCGCAGGAGCTGGGCCTCAGCCAGCATCCGCTGGAGAATGTAATGGGCGGCGATGCTGCCGAGAACGCAGCGATTATCACTACAGTGCTCGAAGGGCAGATTAACCCTTACCGTGATATTGTATTAGCTAATGCCGGAGCCTGTATCTATGTAGCCGGTCTGGCTGATACACTGAAAGAAGGCGTGGACCGTGCAAGGGCGGTCGTAGATTCCGGCGCCGCACTGCACAAGCTGGAGCAGCTTAAAGCGATGACAAAGGAGCTTGATTATGTATCTTGACCGGATTGTGGCGACCAAACAAAAGGAAGTGGAAGCGTTAGGACAGACTTTGACAATAGCGGAGGCGCAGCGGGCGATTGCAGAACTGCCGGCGACCCGGGGCTTCCGTTCTGCACTTACGGAGCGGCGGAACCGGGAGATGGGGCTGATTGCCGAGGTGAAGAAGGCTTCGCCGTCCAAGGGACTGATCCGCGCCGATTTCGATCCGGTGGCGATTGCCAGAGGGTATGAAGCGGGCGGGGCCGATTGTCTCTCTGTGCTGACGGACAGCGAGTATTTCCAGGGCAGCGGGTTGTATCTGCAGCAGGTAAGAGAGGCAGTGAAGCTTCCGCTGCTGCGCAAGGACTTCATCATTGACGAGAAGCAGATCTATGAGGCCCGGCTGCTCGGGGCGGATGCTATTCTGCTGATTGCGGCCATTCTGACCCCTGAACAGCTAAGCGCGTTTACCGATACGGCTGCTGCGCTCGGACTCGATATCCTGATTGAGGTCCATGACCGCAGCGAGCTGGATATGGTTCTTGCGACCGGTAAGGCCAGTCACCCCGGTGTGCTGCTTGGCATCAACAACCGGAATCTGAAGACCTTCGAGACCTCACTCTCGGCGACAGCGGAGCTTGCAGCGCTGCTCCCGGAGGGGCTTCCGGTCATCAGCGAGAGCGGGATCGCCGGTCCGGAGGATATCGCTTATCTGCGGACGACCCGGGCCACCGGTGTGCTGGTCGGGGAATACCTGATGCGCCAGCCGGATGTGGAGCAGGCGGTCACCGGGCTGCTCGGGCCGCTTCCCGCAGGGAAGGAACGTGCATAACATGGCGGATACCCGCATAAAAATCTGTGGACTTCAGGACGTTGAAGTGCTAAAATCTATGAAGAGTTTACCGCTGGAATATGTCGGTCTGGTCTTTGCCCCAAGCCGGCGCCGGGTAAGTATTGATACGGCTGCGCAGCTGACCGCCGAGCTTCGGGACTGGGAGTCCGGGGCAGCGCCGGATGCGGTAGGAGTCTTCGTTAATCCGGAGCTGGCTGAACTTGCGGAAGTACTGCGTACTGTACCGCTGAAGGTCATTCAGCTTCATGGAGAGGAGAGCCCGCAGCGGTGCATGGAGGTACGGGAGGCTTTTCCCGGGGTACAGGTATGGAAAGCATTATCGGTGGCCGGGCGTGGCAGGGATGGGGCAGCAGGCATTAGAGCTCTCCTGGAGAGCTACACCGGTACTGCTGATGCGCTGCTGCTGGATACGTATGACCCGCAGGGCAGCGGCGGCACAGGCCGCACGTTTGATTGGGAGCAGATTCCCTTATACCAGCAAGCGGCGGCGGATTGTGCGCTGCCTTTATTTATAGCCGGAGGATTGCATCCGGGCAATGTGAATGAGCTCGTCGCAGGCTACGCCCCGTATGGCGTGGATGTCTCCAGCGGCGTTGAGACGGACGGCAGCAAGGATATTGACAAAATGGCAGCATTCGTAGAAAGGGTGAAGCAATCATGATACAAGTACCGGACAAGAATGGCCGTTTTGGTTCTTTTGGCGGCCGCTTCGTACCTGAAACCTTAATGACCGCACTGATTGAGCTGGAGGAGGCCTACCGCAAATTCTCGGCAGATCCGGCCTTCCAGAAGGAAGTCGATTACCTGCTGAAGCAGTATTCCGGGCGCGAGACCCCTCTGTATTATGCTGAGCGGTTAAGCAAGCATCTCGGCGAAGCCAAGATCTACCTGAAGCGTGAGGATCTGAACCATACCGGAGCCCACAAGATCAATAACGCGATCGGACAAGGCATTCTGGCCAAAATGATGGGCAAAACCAAAGTCATCGCTGAAACCGGCGCAGGCCAGCACGGTGTGGCTACAGCGACTGTAGCCGCCCTGCTCGGCATGGAGTGCAAGGTATTCATGGGCGAAGAGGATACCCGCCGCCAGGCGCTGAACGTCTTCCGGATGAAGCTGCTCGGGGCAGAGGTCATTCCGGTGACCTCCGGCTCCAGAACGCTGAAGGACGCCGGGAATGAGGCGCTCCGCTACTGGGTCAGCAACGTGGAGGATACGTTCTACGTGCTCGGCTCAGCTGTCGGCCCGCACCCGTATCCGATGATGGTCCGCAACTTCCAGCGGATCATCGGGGATGAGACCCGCCGCCAGATTCTGGAGGCGGAAGGGCGGCTGCCGGATCTGCTGGTTGCCGCTGTTGGCGGAGGGAGCAATGCTATCGGCATGTTCTATCCGTTCATGGAGGATGAGCAGGTGGCGATGATCGGCGTTGAAGCTGCCGGTAAGGGTGTGGACACGCCATTCCATGCTGCCACCATGAGCAAGGGAACCCACGGGGTATTCCAGGGCTCGCTCAGCTATCTGCTGCAGGATGAGCACGGCCAGGTCATCGAGGCCCACTCGATCTCAGCCGGACTTGATTACCCGGGTGTCGGCCCGGAGCACTCCTATCTCAAGGATATTGAGCGGGCTAAGTATGTACCGGTTACGGATGCAGAAGCGCTGGAGGCGCTGAAGCTGCTCTGCGTGACGGAAGGGATTATTCCGGCTCTGGAATCTGCCCATGCGCTTGCCCATGTGGTTAAGCTCGGCAAAACACTGACCAAGGATGATATTGTAGTCGTCTGTCTCTCGGGGCGCGGCGATAAGGATGTTGAATCCATTATGGCTTATACGGAAGGGGCGGGGCAGCAATGACAACCGAAACGACCAACCGGATGGACCTGGCCTTCAACAAGCTGAAGGCGGAAGGGCGGACGGCACTGATCCCGTTCCTTACGGTCGGCGATCCTACGCTGGAGATTACGCTGGATATTATTGCCGAGCTGGAAGCAGCAGGCGCAGATATGCTGGAGCTTGGCGTTCCTTATTCGGATCCGCTGGCTGACGGTCCGGTGATCCAGCGCGCGTCCGCCCGGGCGCTGCGCGGCAGCATTCACCTGCGTACCTGCATGGAGACGGCACTGAAGGCCCGTCAGGCCGGAAGCGGGCTGCCGTTCATTCTGTTCACCTATTACAATCCGGTGATGCAGATGGGGCTGGATACGTTCTTCTCGCAGCTGAACGCCCATGAGATCAGCGGGCTGATCATTCCGGATCTGCCGGTAGAGGAATCGGAGGACATGCGGGCCCGCAGCCGCGCCGCCGGGGTGAATCTCATTCCGCTGGTAGCCCCAACCTCCAATGAACGGATTGCCCGGATTGTGTCCGGGGCCAGCGGCTTCGTCTATTGCGTATCGTCCCTCGGCGTCACCGGAGAGCGGTCTTCCTTCCACAGCGGCATTGACGAATTCATCGCTTCTGTGCGCCGGGCTACGGATCTGCCTGTGGCTGTAGGCTTCGGGATCTCCACCGGAGAGCAGGTCGCCCGGTTTGCCGAGATCTGTGACGGTGTAGTCGTCGGAAGTGCGATTGTCCGCAAGGTAGAGGAGGTTATCCCTCTGCTGTCTGAAGCGGCGACAAGACGCGAGGGACTGTTGCAAATTCGTGAATTTGTGGCACAATTAAGGCCATAACGGTCATTTGTTGTGCAAATATAAGAATGGAGAGCGAGGATCACCCATGAACCCGAAACCGAATATCGTTGGCCTTCCGGTGTATAAGCCGGGGAAGCCGATTGAAGAAGTTAAGAAGGAGCTCGGCTTAAGCGAAGTGATTAAGCTGGCATCCAATGAGAACCCTTACGGGGCTGCACCCAGTGCAAGAGCTGCAATCACCGCCGAGCTGGATAACCTGTTTCTGTATCCGGACGGTTCTGCCTCTGAGCTGACGGCTGCTCTGTCCAAGCATTTGGGGGTAGGGGAGGAACAGATTATTTTCGGCTGTGGCTCTGACGAGATTATTGCACTGATTGCCCGTGCCTTCTTCCTGCCTGGGGACGAGACGATTATGGCGGATCAGACCTTCTCTGTATATAAGAGCAACGCGGATATTGAAGGGGCGGTAACCATTGAAGTGCCGTTGAAGAACGGGACACATGATCTGGACGGGATGCTTGCTAAGATTACAGACAAGACGAAGATCATCTGGATCTGCAATCCGAACAATCCGACCGGAACCATCGTGCCGGAGGACGCTCTGGTAACGTTTCTGAATGCGGTGCCTGCCAGTGTTATGGTTGTGCTGGATGAGGCCTATTCTGAATACGTGACGGACTTAAGCTACACTGACGGCATTAAGCTGCTGGATACTTATCCTAATCTTGTAGTTCTGCGGACCTTCTCCAAAATCTACGGTCTGGCCGCCCTCCGCATCGGTTATGGCGTAGCCAGCCCGCAGGTGATCACCCTCATCAACCAGGTACGCGAGCCGTTCAACACGACCCGTCTGGCCCAGGTTGGGGCGATTGCCGCCCTCTCGGACCAGGACTATGTGGAACGTTGCCGTAAGCTGAACAGTGAAGGAATTGTGCAGCTGCAGGCTGAGTTCAAGCGTCTCGGGCTGGAATCCTTCCCGGCGCACGGCAATTTCATCATGGTGGATGTGCGCAAGCCGGCCTTAGAGGCTTTTGAGGCTCTGCTGCGCAAGGGCATCATCATCAGAGCGGGATTCCAGCTCTATCCGACCTATGTCCGCGTAACGGTCGGCTCGGCTGAGCAGAATGCGGCCTTCATCGCCGCCCTGGAGCAGATGCTGGCGGAGCAGGAAATACGCGCTTAACTGTATAATAGATGCTCAATTGACGATATCACAGAAGGCGGGTAGTTCTAAGAACATGACGACTAAAATAGCCATTTTCGGGGTCGGCCTGATCGGCGGCTCGCTGGCCCTTTGCTTCAAAGGCAAGGAGGGCGTGACCGTCGTCGGCCATGCCCACCGCAAGGAATCTGCCATCAAATATGTGAACAGAGGGGTAGTCGATCAGGCTACCCTCTCGCTTGAAGAAGCCGCCCTGGACGCGGATTTCATCTTCCTGTGTGTACCGGTGGGGATGCTAGAGGAGTACCTCCGGCAGCTGAGCAGGCTGCCGCTGAAGCCCGGCTGCATCATCACGGATGTCGGCAGCACGAAGGCCAGCATTGCCGCCTGTGCGCTGACGCTGGATCTTCCAGGCGTACACTTTATCGGCGGCCATCCGATGGCCGGCTCGGAGCGTTCAGGGGTAGAGGCTGCTTCATCGCTGCTGTTCGAGAATGCCTACTACGTGCTGACGCCGCCGCCGGGAGTGCCGGAGGCCGCGTATCAGGCGCTGGAGGCTCTGCTGCGCCAGACCCGGGCGCAGATTGTCCGGCTGGACCCGGAGCGCCATGACGAGATTGTCGGCGCGATCAGCCATCTGCCGCATATTATCGCGGTTGCGCTGGTGAACCAGATTCATGCCTACGATACATCGGACTCTTTGTACAGTACACTTGCTGCGGGGGGCTTCCGCGATATTACACGCATCGCCTCCAGCGATCCGATCATCTGGCGGGATATTCTGCTGAATAACCGCTCGGTGATGCTGCGGCTGCTGAAGGATTGGAACGACGAGGTTTCCTCCTTCATCCATCTGCTGGAGAGCGGGGACGGTGCGGGCATCGAGTCGGCCTTCCATGAGGCGAATCAGTTCCGCAGCCAGCTTCCCGAACGGCGCAAGGGAATGATCACACCGCTGTTCGATCTCCATATCGACGTTCCCGACCATCCGGGGATTATCGGGCGCATTGCCATGGAGCTGGGGGACCAGGGCATTAACCTGAGCAACCTGCAGATCATTGAGAGCCGGGAGGACGTTCCGGGCATCATGCGGCTATCCTTCCGCCAGGAAGACGACATGGAGCGGGCCAAGGTATTGCTCCAGCAGAAAGACTATACGGTGTATGTGTAAAGTGAAGCCGGGGCGGTTGCCCCGGCTTTTTTGAAATACGCCAGAATTTATATGTTGCACACGATAACTTGTCCTTATATTTCTCGCTGAAACGGGTGCCGTCCTTAAAAAGGACGGCAAAGCCGTTTCCGCTTGGTGCGCGAGGTTGAGGATGATACAGAGGTTCATAAGCAAAGTAAGCGCTACAATTTTTTCACACCCTTTCCAGAACAAAAAAAGACCGCTTACAAAGTAAGCGGCTACAGTTCACAACCAGGTTGGAACCGTTCAGTGTTTGGATAGGAGTGGAGAGAAACCATACTGTACTTTTATTATATGTATCCGTTTACATTCTGTCAACACTTTATTCACAAAAAAATAACACCGCTTTCATCCCGGGGTGTCTGAGTCTTCCTCAGAGTCTATGAATTTCCTCCTGTTAGAATCTATGATATACTGGGTTAAGTATGTTTATAGATTCCTTCCAGGTATAGGCAGCCGCCTGCATTAACGGACAAGGAACTCAGACTTGTAAAGATGCGGTTAATTTTCTGTATTTACATAAGCCAAGCCTTAAATAACGGTGGACTGAATATACATAGGATGTATTGAAATGAGAATTGGCTAATTTGCAGCAACACCGCAACTTTTTCCAGCCTGCCCGGTATAAGTAGATACGGACCGGACGGGATAACACGTGCAAGGGCGAGGAGGGCCGGACTCACCATGACGGATTCCCAGTTGATCCAGCTGATCAAGCAAGGAGATACCGAATTATACTCGGAACTGATGCGACGTTATCAACGCAAAATACTGGCATTTGTATACCATATGCTGAAGAACTCCCATATGGAGCTGATCGCCGAAGACCTCTGCTCAGAGACCTTCTACAAGGCGTTCCGCAGCCTGCATTCCTTCCGTGAAGTGGATGCTTCGTTCTCCACATGGCTGTATACGATTGCCCGTAATACGGTATTGAGCGAGCTGCGCAAGAACCGGGCCGGAAATGTCTCGCTTGAAGAGAGCGGATATACGCCTGTGGCGCCGCCTGAAGTTGCCCCGGAACAGGCAGCCTTACGCAAAGAACGGATGAACCTGGTCCGTGAAGCGATTAATAATCTTCCGGAGAAGCAGCGCTCAGCGCTGATTCTGCGTGAATATGACCAGATGGATTACCAGGAGATTGCAGTAATTTTGGATCAGAGTGTCAGCTCGGTGAAGTCATTGCTGTTCCGCGCAAGGAGCAGCGTGAAGCTCCAGCTTGAATCCTATTTCTATGAGCCTGAGGCTGAAGAGCAGGCTGAGAGGGTGTAGAGCCGATGAATTGCAGGGAAGCGCAGGATTCCATTCCGCTCTTGTGGGACGCTCCCCCCACGGACCCGCAGCGGATTAGATTGGAGAGACATATTGCAGCCTGCTCCTACTGCAGTGCCGAATGGGCATTATGGCAGGAGACCAGTGAGCTGATGCAGGACACAAGGTTTAATGTCAGCGATGAGCGGGCAGAAGCGATTAACCAGAAGGTCATGGAGCGCATCTATCTGGAGAGCCCGTGGCTTATGCCCGGTGACGGCAAATCCGCCGGCAATTCGGCAGGCTTCCGCCGCCGTTTAACGCTCTGGATCGCCTGTTTTCTGGCCGTATTCATCTCAAGCTTCCTGTATTTTACCGTCTTCCAGACCCCTTCGAACACCACTGCAGCCAAGAGCGGAATTGTGGAGACCGGAGTGGCAGGTCTGACGCTGGACTGGTCCTCATCCTATCCGGTAGAGTCAGAGGGTGGCGGAATTATCGAACCGCTGGTGGCGAATATGAGCCCTGCGCATCCGCAGTACTGGATGGTGTTATCGACGCTGGGCGTCGGATTGTCTATATTCCTGCTGGTGCGCCTGAACCGCTACCGCAGACAATAAAGCCCTCTTCTCTGAATAGCGAAGTGGGCTTTGTTGTATGATAAGCCTGTTTTTCAAAAATATAAGAACTTATATGTTTCACACGATAACTGAAACGGTACCGTCCTTTAAAAGGACGGCAATGCCGTTTCCACTTGTGAAGAAAAGGCTGCAATTTTATTAAAAAAGAAGACAATTGTTTTCATTCATGTTACATTATTAAGCAAACATTAATGGAAGGGAAAGGTGATAGGCGATGCTGATCGGCTTAATACGCCACGGGCTGACGGATTGGAATGCGGAAGGTAAAATTCAGGGACAGAGTGATATTCCGCTTAACGAAGAAGGCCGCAGGCAGGCTGAGATGCTGGGTGAGCGGCTGCTGCGGGAGCCCTACCACTGGGATTACTGTATCACCAGCAGCCTCTCCCGCGCTGCAGAGACCGGCAGGATTGTGGCCGCGAAGCTGGGCATTCCGCTGCTTGCGCCGGATGACCGCATCCGTGAACGCGCCTACGGCCAGGTGGAGGGCATGACGGCCGCCGCCCGTGAAGCCAAGTGGGGCAAGGACTGGAAGCAGCTGTCTCTGGGACAGGAGAGCGATGAGGCGCTTCAGGCCCGCGGGCTTGCTTTTCTGGAGGAGGTTACGGCCCGCTATCCGGATAAGAATGTGCTGGTGATCTCTCATGGAGGGTTCCTTGCACAGCTGTACACCGCCCTCTACAAAGACAAATATTCGGAACGCCTTGGTAATCTCTCCTTGACCATCCTGGAACAGAACGGGCAGGAATGGAATCCGCTTTTGTACAATTGTACCCGTCATATCTTGCAGCAGCAGCATTAACCCGGGCGCCTCGGGTTATTTTTTTTGCCGATCAGGAATAAAAAGGGCTGTATTTCCCATAATGGTAGTAAAACAGTGAGGCGATAAAATGATGAATCTGGCGGACATGCTCACTTACGCGGATATTGGTCAGCTTACCGCCATTGCGGGGCGCTACCAGTGCGAGTGCAAACGGAATTCCAAACACGATCTGATTCAGAGTATCCTGATCACCTTGGGCAGCCGGGAATTCATGGAGACTCATATCCGCAGCTCTTCCATGGAGGAACTGCGCCTGCTGAATTCACTGCTCTTCGATGAACGCAGCCACTTCAGCCTGGAGGATCTGCTGGCTATGGCCCGGCAAGCCTCCTTCGATGCTCCTCCTGGTGCCAGCGGGAATTACCGCGAGCTGGTCAGCCGGATCAAGAACAGCGGATGGCTCTTCAGCGGCACCACCCAGCAGAACAGATATCTGTTCCAGGTGCCGCTGGACCTGAAGCACCGTTTCCGCGACCGGCTGGGGGAATACATGAAGGAACGTATAGAGCCTAGTCCGGAGCCGGCGGTGTACCGGGGGGAAGGTGAACTGCTGGCCGGAGATTTACTGCTGTTCCTGCGCTATGTGCTGGAGAATGAGCCGGAGCTGAATCAGGAAGGGGCGCTGTACAAGCGGAATCAGCAGGGAATTATGAATGTGCTGCAGATTCCAGAGCCTCTGCTCGGCAAAGGCGGCTGGAGGTTCGGCTACGGCAGGGCCTGTGAGCATTATCCGCCAAGGTTCGCCCTGCTGTACGATTATGCCCGCCACCGCCGCTGGATCTCGGAGGAGGGCTACCGGCTGAAGCTGACCGCCTTAGGCAGCGCCTTCCTGGAAGAGGGGAAATCGGAAAAGCTGATGCAGTTATTCTCCTTTTGGTTAAGACTGTATAAAGGTGCTATTCCAAATTTGCCTTCGCTGGTCTACTGGATCAGCCTGGGGGCGGACAGGTGGGTAACCGCTGCATCGCTCTCGGAAGGCATCGGCTGGCTGATCAAACCGTTCTATTACGATGATGCAGGTTCTATACTGGAACAGCGCATTTTGCGGATGATGCTGCATCTGGGCATGGTCAGGCTAGGGGAAGCCGCCGGAGGAACAGCAGTCATGATGACGCCCTGGGGATGTGAGGCGGCAGTGCCGAAGCATCTGTTCAGGTAAGGGGGAGAGCGATGCGGATTGCCTATGGGAGTTACATACCGCAGCTTGCTGAATCCGTCTATGTGGCGGAAGGTGCCAAGCTCGTGGGCGATGTAAGGATAAGCAAACAATCCAGTGTCTGGTTCAACGCAGTCCTGCGCGGGGATCTGGCCCCGGTAATCATCGGGGAGCGCTGTAATATTCAAGACGGTGTAGTCGGCCATGTGGCAGAGGGCTTGCCGCTTGAGCTGGAGGATGACATCTCGGTCGGCCATTCTGCCATCATTCACGGCTGCCGGATAGGCAAGGGCACATTAATCGGAATGGGTGCAATTGTACTGAACGGCGCGGCGATTGGTGAATATGCTTTAGTAGGAGCCGGCTCTATTGTAACCGAGAACACCATCATTCCTCCGTACACGCTTTCACTGGGTACACCGGCCAGAGTGGTCCGCGAGTTAACCGAGCAGGATCTGCAGAGGATGGCGCGCACTAGTGACAGCTATGTTCACAAGGCAAGAGAATACGGAAACTTCTAAACAGCGGAGGTGTATCGAATGGACAAAATGAAGGCTACTTATGAAGTGATGCTGGGGCTTGCTGCAGAAATGGTGTGGGATGAAGCGTTAAAAAAGCGTCGTACCGACATCTTGTACCGGGAGATCGACACGGCGCTGGCTGCCGGAGATGAGGCGGCTTTCCGGAATCTGACTGAAGAGCTGAAAAGTTTGGCATAAGGAAATGCGCCTGGCGCATTTCTTTTTTTTTAAATGCGCGCCCAGAGGCACGCATTATCTAGTTGGTGAAAATCCAACCAAAGGAGGGACCAAGCCACCTTTGTAGCTAGGATGCTTGCGCATGGCGAAATCTGTGTGTAAAAGCGCATCGACAAAAGTACCGGTCAGAGACCGGGCGAGCAATAATCCAGGCCGCAACATCAAGTGAATCCTGCCGCGTCGTCAAAAAGGCCCTGCGAAGGGGAACAGAG
>NZ_JAIEUI010000029.1 GCF_022234545.1 Paenibacillus piscarius | reverse complement strand
GCAAGGTTACGGCAAGTACCGATTGTATACGGAGGACTCCGGGATAAGGGGGTCGCACCGCATTTGGCCCTCGTGCCCGCGCAACGCCGAATGTGATCGGTTTTTCGATTACTTTGGGCAGACGCACTCCCCATAAAGCGAAATAAGCTGCACGCTCATCGCGTGCAGCCTTCATGATTAGTCCTCTCCGCAACTATTTCTCTACTCTATCCAAGCTCGGTATAGATCTGGAAGGTCACCCCGAACTTGTCGGTCAGATCGCCGAAGCCGGGGCTGAACGGCTCCTCCCGAAACGGCATATTGACACGGCCGCCCTCCTGGAGGGCATCGAAAATTCTCCGCGACTCCTCCACACTATCTGTAGTAACGCAGACTGTTACCCGCTTCCCGCTCTCAATCGGCGTACCGCCGGGAGTATCCGAGAACATCAGCTCCGTGCCGCCCACCTGCACCTTGGCATGGGCCACCAGGCTGCGCATCGCATCCGGGAACGTGTCCGGGAGGTCCGGCATATCACCGTACGTCAGGAGGGAGAGGACTTCAGCCCCCATCACCTGTCCATAGAACTGAATAGCCTCCTGCGTGCGCCCCTCCAGGGTGATGTAGGGAGTAAGTTTGATTGTCATTGATTGTTCCTCCTTGAGTTCGGAATGGTCCCGCTTGTGTGATTCATTAGTATAGACGAACCGGCGCCAGCAGAATCATCGGTGCTCTGGCAATCCGAAGCGAATAAATAATTCAGTGTCTATAAAATGATGCACATGCGCGATTCCGCCATCGCCCGTCTCAAGCACATGAATCGCCCACGGAACCAGCAATCCGCCTTCTCCCGAGGGAACATACTGGGCAAATGCGGGCCGATTGCCGTTCACCCGGACAGGGACCATCTGCGAACCCACGCAGTGGCTGCGTGTAGTCTGGTAGAAGGCTGCGAGATCCGCACTGCCCTGCACCCACATCGTAAATGGCGGCATCGACAGGCTGCCATTCTCCTGGAATAAGGCCAGCAACGCATCAATATTGTATTGCTCAAAAGCCTCCACGTACCGGGTAATCAGTCCCTCGTCCACTTCATCATCATGAGGCTGCACTGTCTCAGACCGTAGCTGTGCCTTGGCCATCGTCGCCCGTGCCCGCTGCATGGCACTGTTCACCGCCGCCACAGTCATCTCCAGTGCCCCGGCAGTCTCAGCCGCCGACCACCGGAACACCTCCTGCAGAATCAGCACGGCGCGCTGGCGGGGCGGCAGCAGCTGAAGCAGCGCAATGAACGACAGCCGGAGGGTCTCCCGGCTGATCAGGATATGGGCCGGGTCATCCACAGATCCAGGTGCCGGCCAGATCCAGGAATTCCGCGGCAGCGTCTCCTTAGGCTCTGCAACCACAGCGGCCGGGTCGGAGAGATCCATCGGCAAGGCCCGCCGCTTGGCACTCCTTAGCCGGTCAAGACAGACATTGGTAGCAATCCGGTACACCCATGCTCTGAGGGAGGCCTGCTGTCTCATTTGCTCCTGATGCTTCCAGGCCCGGATCATGGTATCCTGGACGGCATCCTCCGCCTCGAAGATGGAGCCCATCATCCGGTAACAATACCCGGTAAGCTCAGCACGCAGCTCCTCCAGTCTTTCCGGGGCCTCATGGTTAGATTCCACTCTCGGCACCTCCTCCATCATGATTCGTCCAGCTCTCCCTCCATGAACTGTATGAGGTAGCGTTCAGGCTGTGCAAGAAATGCCGGGAAGCTGCACAGGTCCGCATACGTCTGATGCTCCACATCATAGCAGCCGAGCTGCCCCTTCTTCTGCGGATTCCAGACCAGCACCAGAGCAGAATAATTGTCGATATCGGCGGAGAGGCGCAGCAGCTTGCGCCGGCCGGCCTTCATCTCTACCGTGTCGGTGAAGCTGAAGAAATCGATATACCCGATGTCATATTCATTGGGAGCAAGCGTCAGGCGCAGCTCGTCCCCTGTAAGGAATTGGACCAGATCGCCCGGCAGCTTATATTTGGCCAGCTCGTATTTCTTGTTCTCCACATCATGAACATCCGGCGGTTCCAGTGATTTCAGGTATTCTGCCATGGCGGTATGCTTGCTGCTGACCGCAATCGTATACGGCCGCTCGCCGTCTTTCTCCGCAATCATTATGTCCGCACCGCGTTCCACCAGGAAGCGGACCATGTTCAGATTCCCCATCCGGGCAGCCACCGTCAGCGGGGTCGCCCCGTAAGGATAGACCATATCCGGCTTGTTATAGTTGATATCGACTCCCTGGTCCAGCAGATAGGTAAGCGTCTTCAGATCATGGTCCGAGGCAGCTTGCCGCAGCACGGCTCCTGCATGCACCTGGATGTCCAGACCCAGCTCATGGATCAGCTGGATATTCTTCTTGTTGCCGTAGTAGGCCTGTGAATAAGCGCCCGACCCCGTCCGGTTGAGCAGATCCAGCTTCGCGCCCTGTGCAGCAAGATATCAGACCATCCCCTCCTTGCCATAACGGACCGCCCGCAGGAAGGCGGGGTTCTGAGGTACATTCAGGTTCGCGCCTTGCTCCACCAGCAGCTTCACCACCTCTGTCTGCTGTGTAATAATCGCAAGGTCTAGCGGGCTGATCGCGGTCCGCTTGCTAAGCTCCAGCTCCGCTTCAATATCCCAGCCTGCAGCAATCGCAGCCTGCAAGGACAGAACATCCCCCTGATAGATCTGCATCGCCCGCTCCGGCAGCATCTCGAACTTCCCTATGTCCTTCAGGACAATCATCCGCACTCCTCCTTATTCTTCACTCCTATGAATACAGCTCGCCCCCCTTAGACAAGAGCCACTCCTTCAACCTGGCGAATACCTGCCCGGCTGCCTGCTCATAGAAGACGGCTACCTCCTGCCCGTTAGCCAGATTCAAGCGGATATATCCGCCCAGCTCCCGGTAGAACAGGTAGCAGATGTACGGATTCTCGATGACGAGATCCGGCGGATGGTCTGCCCGGCACAGTTCAGCCAGCTCCGTGAGCATCATCTGCCCCGCTCCCGGCGGCATACGCAGGAATAGATGCTGGCGTGTCCCGGTCCACGGCTCATAATAGACACTCTCCTCCTGGCTCCGCCCATACATCTGGCGGTAGATACCGTCCAGGATTAGGGTGTAGCCCCCTTCATCCTCCTGTCCACCGGAAGGCAGCGGGATCACTTGAATCTGCTCCGCATGGCGGGGCAGCCACAGCAGCCCGTCCACCCCGGGATGGACCGCCAGGAAATCACCGTCCACAGTCGTTCCGATAGCCGTACACTCCCCGATCTGCTGCTCCGTTATAGGACTGTCGGCATCATGCTCCCATAACCCGTATTCGGCAAAAGGCCGCAGCACCCCGGGGTCAGGCAGCTGCACATTCATCCATCCGCGATACGTCCCTTCCCCATACTGCTGCAAGAACCGGAGGTACGCAGGCGGATACAGGGCCGTTTTCTCTGCTTCGAGCTGCTGCCTCTGATGCTCTGACAGCCCTACAGGCTCAGATACAATATACATTGATCATTCCCTCCGTTTTCCTGTGCCGCATTCATGGCTATTTTCGCTCGTCGATCAGCTGTTCCAGGAATCCGGCAAATGTAGGGGCGTATTCCTCAATCAGATCATTCATCAGGTCATAACGCATGACCGGGAATTCTCCCTGTTCATCGGGGGCAGAGGTATCGAAGTAATACAGCTCATCGCTGTCCGGCACGAACAGGTCCAACCGGTGCGGGAACCGGCTGACCCACCAATCCTCCGCCAGGTTCAGCCTGAGGAGATAGAGCAGATCCCAATCGGTATACTCCCTATGCTCGGGAGCAACCAGCGTCAGAATTTGCCCGTCCCCCAGGCTCCCATTCCCATAATGGATCAGCCACCAGCGGTAGGACGGCGGCAGCTTGAAGCCTAATTCCTCCTCGGCTTCGGCAATCCAGTTCTCCTCAGCCCCATGGCCCGGAAACCAGCGGATCGGGGAAGGCTTGCTTAATAACTCTGTCAGACGCTCATACATACGTTGTCTCCTCTCTCCCTGATAAGGGATGGATTATAGATTGTCAGGATGAACAGCAGCAGGCGCATCGTCATTCATGCGCAGCAGAATATACTCGACCTCTTCCAGCGGCAGCTTCAAGGTCCGGCTAACCTCATGGAGTCCCATCTCCCGGGAGAGGAGGAGGCGTGCCTGATGAATTTTCCCTTCCAGCCAGTTATTGGCCAGCATCCAGCTTTTCAGCTGTTCCAGCAGCTCCGCCTGGGCGGTTTTATCGGCATGCTTAGTGTATTTAGATACGGACTCTGCCAGATAGCTGTACAGGTGAATACCCAGGGCCTCGCGCTGCTCATTCTTGGACATTCGCTGGTACATCTCATAGCTGAGGCTGAGATCGAGATAGAGGGTATGATCCCCGCTGTCAAAGCGTCTAAACGTTCTCCGCCCATAGCTCTCAGGCAATACCCGGAACACCACAAAGATCGCATAAGGAAACTCCCATGTATCCGCCAGTTCCTCTAACGGCATCAACTCATCTCTAAGTACACCCACACATGTCCCATGGGTATCCAGCGTAAAACCCAGTTGCATATTAGCCACCCTCCCTTTCACGAATAACCCCATACATCAGCTAGACCCTGGTTACCCTTGGATCACAAGCCCGTATTGACTGACCATCCACGAGTTGCTTAAGTCTTCAGCCGCAGCACTGCTTATGCGTACAGAGGTCTTCTGTTCCTCCATCGCCTTCGGGTCTTGCGCGGAGAAGCGGAGAGGCTTGGTCATTTTTTGAATAGCGCCGGTCATTTCCTTGAACAACGCATAGCTCAGCGGCTTGTACTCCCGGACATCCTCATAGAGATAATACTCCCCTTGCTCATCCTGAGCATTGACGCGGTGCCCCTTCGGGCAGGAGATCAGGATACAGGGCAGCTCATGCTCGGCCCATTGCCCATGATAGGGAATAGAAACCCCCTCATTTCTCGCAAAAAAACCAAAGCTCTCCGTATCCGGCAATACCGGCATCGAATAAATGAAGAAAGGGCGCACCCCGCTCTCTTTTTCCTCTGCTGTATAGTATTGATAGAAGGCGCGATACGCCTCCACCACCTGGTTCTGATCATGTTCCGTATGAGTATGATTGGTTAGATAGTAATGCACCTGCGCACGCTCCAGAAGCTCTACGACTCTCTTAAGCTCTCCGGGCGTGATGAAGAAGCGCTGCTTGTAGAATCCGCTGTTTTTTAGCATCTGCTTCTACCACTCATACGTAACAAAGTGTGCTCTGAGCGTCTCTTCATACGGCAGCCATTCCGCATCACTCCACAGAGACATTCCAGTAATTCCGGACAACTACTCCACCGCTTGCTCCGGGCTCGTCAGGCTGATGAATTCACTGAACTCTTCAGCGCCCATCCCGAGCCCCTGCCGGATGTAATCGTTATCTATTTGCTCTTCGCGGAGCTCCCCGTATTCCTCCCGGGTCCACAGCTCACAGAAGATTCGTTCCGCCCGGATCTCCCCCTGCTCAAAGAACGACAGCTCGCAGATCTCCTCATTCATATATCCGAGCGTCATCACCGGCGCTTCCAGCAGCCCGGACAACGTTCTGCCTGCCTTTTTCACCGTACCCCATACGAAATAATCGTGAAGCACGCTGATCCAGCCCTCATTACTTTGTCTTACATAGAAAACGGCCTTATGCTCTGGAGCTTCAGGATCGGGATAACCCAATACTGCGCCATGCTTCTTGGTCAGCTCTTGTAAGGCATGAAGTGTCTTCTCCAGGTCACCTGACTTGATATGCAGATTTGCAAACGATCTTCCCACGGAATGGACGGCCTCCTTTGATGGCTTGTGTATTGCGGCTTGGCATATTAGCATATAAACTAGATTCCATTTATTTTACCAAAATAATGTAAGGAGGGGCTACCTTGAATAAGAAATTCCTCGTGACCAGATGGCAGGACGACCAACTCTCTGAAGTGAACCGGCGTCTGGGCGCTATTTCAGGTAAACATAATCTCCATCAAAAAGACCGCTCCTTTCCCGCCTCCCCTTATGGACAGACGGAGGCAGGACTGAAGGATTACCGGGGTGTGACTCTGACCGAGAACATACAGTACCTTACTCTAGAGGATATTGATTTCTCTTATTCACGCTTCGAGGATGCGGCAAGTCCCAACACCTCAACGCTTACCCATTGTTGCCTCGACGGGGTCAGGCTGGATAACAGATTCGTGACTCATACCTTCCATCACTGCTCCTTCCGGGGAGCGAAGCTGAATGGCGCCAGAATCAGCAAGGAGTTCCATGATTGTGATTTTACAGGCTGCAACTTGAGCAAGGTGATTGCAAATGATGTACTCTTCACACGCTGCTGCTTTGATGGCGCCAACTTCCGCAGTGCCTTATTGTTGTATTGCCGGTTCGAGGAATGCAGCTTTCAGGGGGCATTGTTTCAAAACGGCTCGGTCGCCGGAAGCCGCTTTGCGGGAGAGGCGCGCTTGCTTCCTGAGTGGGGGAATACGATACTGGACCATGTTAAATTTGAGGGATGACTATTTGATTTCATCTTCTCTTCATCTCTCTAATAATACTCAGCATACTCTCACCCGTTGCTATAATAGCCTCCTCAGCCGGGCGCGGGTTCCATCCGAGCAGACGTTTGGCCTTCTCGTTACTCGTTGACATGTCCTGGCCCAGAAGGGTAGCTATCATTCTTAGCTGGGGATTGAACAGCGCGGCAGCGCGGACAAACAGGTTGGGGAGCTCTTTGGTAGGCACATGTTCGGCATCCTGCCCCAGGTGCTTCCGCAGAATCCCGGCGATCTCCAGCGTGGAGAGATTCTCGGCACTCGAAGCGATGAACCGCTCGCCGTTGGCCTCGGGCCGGACCATAGCCAGAATATGCAGCGCTGCCACATCCCGGACATCCACATAATCGGAATAAATCTTCGGGACCGACTTCAGCTTGCCCTCCAGCATGTTGCGGACAATTTCATTGGAGTGAGAATAATCTTTTCCCAGAATGGGTCCCATCACACCGACGGGATTAACTGTGGACAGCTCCAGCCCCCTGCCTTCCTGGCGGATAAACTCCCAGGCTGCCCGTTCAGCGAGGGTTTTGGATTTTTGATAAGGATGGATATTCGCTTCTGTATTGGACCAGTCCTCTTCAGTATAAGGGCCTGTGTGCTGCTTATGTCCCACTCCAATGGCTCCGAAGGCTGAGGTTAGAACCACCCGTTTGACCCCGGCCTTACGCGCTGCCCTTAGCACCCGCAGCACCCCCTCACGCGCCGGCTGAATCATCTCATTCTCGTCTTTATATATCCGGTTA
The DNA here is from genome assembly GCF_022234545.1 of Paenibacillus piscarius. GTDB lineage: Bacteria > Bacillota > Bacilli > Paenibacillales > Paenibacillaceae > Paenibacillus_AQ > Paenibacillus_AQ piscarius. The sequence continues at coordinate 59,689 of NZ_JAIEUI010000029.1, read as the reverse complement.
GGTGTCGGAGAAGCGACATGAATCACGTAATCCGCCTCCTTAACCGCCTGATTCCAGTTCTTATCCGAAGTCAGATCAGCCTCTACGAACGACAAGTCCTCTATATTAATATTAGCCACGCCGCCCGCCAACACCATGGCCTTCACTTCATCCTGTCTGCCCATCGACCGGAGGGTAGCCCGCACACGATAATTCTTCTCCAGTAATTGCACAATAATATGAACCGCGATGAATCCTGAGCCTCCGGTCACCAGCACTACGGGCTTGTTGAGCTCTGCCATAATAAGTATCTCCTCCAGTAGACGTTACACTTGTAACGTGTTTTACCCTATAATAAGGCTGGACCCTATCGCTATCAAGCCGTTAACAGGCATGTGTGACAGAATGGAGGAAGTGTAATGGCAGCCACCGACCACGCCCAATTAATCAAAAAAGATACCAGAGAATGGATCACGATTGCCCTGCTGGAGCTGCTGCAGACGAAAAAGCTGTCAGAGGTGACCATCTCGGAGCTCGTCCGAAAAGCTGGCGTCAGCCGGATGGCCTTCTACCGCAATTATGACAGCCTTGAGCAGGTAGTAACCGGATACTATGAGCCGAAGTTCGCTGACATCTTCTATAAAATTGCCCACAAACCGAATCATGAACAAAAGATTGCGGATCTGACCCGCTTTTTCCACAGCTTCTCCGCTGATTTCCGTCTGGCGATTGAAGGTAATTTCACAGGGCTGCTGTATCAGATCTTTAAGCACCATATTACGCAGTTTTATGATGAGCTGATTCCGTTTCCGGATTGGACCGGGGCGAGGCGGGAGTATTGGATTCATTTCATGAGCGCCGGTGTATTTGAAATCTGGATCATGTGGATCAAGAACGGCCAGCAGGAGACTCTTGAGGAGATCTCCGCGCTCATCCGGCTTTTTCACAAATAATCCTTTGGTATTAAGCCCGTAATGTCAAAAGGCTCTCCACCTTCCCCCAAGGGATCGTGAAGAGCCTTTTCCTATCCCGTCACTATAGTTCAATAAATCTTCCCCAGCAGCGCGGTCACTTCCTCCAGCGTAAGGCCGAAGGACTTGTAATACTGAATATCGCTCCCCATCTGCTTGAGCACCATCTCGTTACGGATCCGCAGCATCTCCTCCGGCGTGAATTCGGCGACAAAGCAGCCTTTGCCGGTGACCGTGTTGATCAGCCCGCTCCGCTCCAGCTCCTCCCATGCCTTCTTGACCGTGATGACACTGACACCCAGCTCCAGCGCGGCCTGGCGGATCGGCGGCAGACAGTAGCCGCTCTCCAGCTCCCCTTGGAGAATCTGCGCGCTGATCTGTTCATAGAGCTGCTGGTAGATCGGCTTCTCGGAGGTGCTGGATATCGTTACATTCATAAGATCTCCACTTTCAGGAATCGTCTCACCGCAATCCGGTAGGCCAGCAGGTTACAGACAATGAAGATCAGGACGCCGCCGGCCAGCATGGAGAGCTGCAAGCCAGTACGATCAAGCCCGGAGCCGTAGAACAGGCTATGCAGCCAGTCATTCTGGATACCGGCCCACTGGATCGCGGTGGCGAATAGGATGGCAGCAATAGTCGAAGCCGTTGTTGCTGCACCATACTTATAGGCCGTCTTATAGTACATCGGGATAAAGATAAGATTGAAGACCGCCAGCATAATGAAGCACAATCCCCAGAAGCCCATATGCGGTGCAAAGAAGATATACTGCATATTCGGGTATAACCGGAAGGTAAATATACTGGCAATCATGGCGAACAGCAGATGCATCAGCTCCAGTATGACAAGTACAGTGACCCTGGATTTCACAATATCGGTCTTGGTCACCGGCATCATGGTGCTGAACATCAGATCATTTTGGCTTTTGAAGCCGCCGAACATATTCGGTACCGTGATGAAGCAGAAGTACAGCGGCACCAGGAAGTAGACCCAGCCGGGAATCAGCATGAGGCCCCCCATCAGGAAGGGCAGGACGAAGAACCAGGGATTGACGCCTAACTTCAAATCCTTCAATACCAGATTATACATAGACACCCTCCTTTACACCCTCTTTTTTGGCAAAATAAATCATAATCTCATCCAGACTCGGGATGGCCGCATCAAGGGTGACGGAGGCATCGATATCGTTGGCATGAATCAGTCCGGTGAAGCCGAAGGAATTGGTTTTGTAAGAAATTAAGCGGTCCTTCACCCTGCTAAGGTCAGCTTCGCTCCCGCTGATTAGGCGGTAGGATTCCTTCAACTCGTTCTTCTCGGCGCTGGCCACAATCTGTCCTTGTTCAATGAAGGTGATATAGTCGGCACAACGCTCCAGGTCGGAGGTAATATGGGTGGAGAACAGAATGCTGATCTCGCCGCCGACAATAAGCTCCTGGAAAATATCGAGCAGATCATCCCGGGAGACCGGATCGAGTCCGCTGGTCGGCTCATCCAGAATCAGCAGCTTGGCGCCATGCGACAGGGCAAGGGTCAGGCTGTATTTGACCCTCATGCCGGTAGACAGCTCAGCGATCTTCTTGTTCTCGTCCAGCTTGAACCGGCTCAGATATTTGTAATACGTATCGTCATTCCAGTTCTTGTAGAACTTCTTCGTGATGCCTGTGAGCGTCTTGATCCGGCTGCGGGTATAGAAGTTCACGTCACCGAAGGCGCAGCCGATCTCCTGCTTGAGCTCCATTTCATGCTCCGCGATATTCTTGCCGAGAATATGGATCTCGCCGCTGTCCATCTGAATCATATTTAGAATCGATTTGATCGTCGTTGTTTTGCCAGCACCATTCACGCCGATGAAGCCCATAATATACCCCTGCTCCAATTGAAAAGATACATCCCTCAGCTGAAAGTTCTGGTATTTCTTATTCAAGTGTCTAACATCCAAGGCCAGCATAACAACCCTCCCCAATAAATTGTGTATTCCGTGTATACACAATGTATCACGGGGATTTCACAAAGTCAACGGTCCGGTGAAGGTTAGGCTGCCGCCTCCGCAGGCTGCTCCTTCGGCTTGCGCCGGAAGAACGGCTTGCCCTTGGACCAGTTAATGAACGGCTGCTCGATGAGATAATACGAGAGGGTCGCGGCTGCGTAAGAGATGGCTACAACGGTAAGACTGATCCCTAGCCAGCGCCACACATCCCTGACCCCGGCAAAGTGGTAATCCTGAAGCCCGTACTTCTCGATCAAGGTGATGAACAGATAGTGCCATATGTACAAGCCGAAAGATACCTTCGCCGTAAACCGGAAGAAACGGTTGTCCAGTACACGCCCGGCCATCCGGCTAAACGGTGCGGTGAACAGCACGATGCCGAACAGCATGGCATAGACCGGGAACAGATACGGCTGCTGCTGAAGACTGAAGTCGAATTCACCCGCGTGGCGCATCCGCCAGATCAGGAGACCGGCAAGGCCCAGTGCAAGCACTGCGGCCGCATCGAACACGCCCAGCCTGCTGAGCCGATCCGCTGCGGGCTGATGCTGCAGCAAGGCATTCGTGATGCCTGCGGCCAGAATGCCGATGGTGAAATGGCCGAAGAAGCCAACAGGGTTGTAGTTCGGCATCCAGAATTTCGCGCCGCCGACCTGGCCGTAGTCCCAGCCCCGGCCCTGCTCGCCTGGTGTAAACCATTGGTGAATGAGGGCATTGGCGGCCAGCACCAACCCAAATACGGCGACCCAGAACAGGAGCGCCTTACCAAATGAATGTCGCTTGCCTAACATGAACAGTACAGCCATGAAGAGGGGCATAAGCATGTAGCAGAAGACCTCGAAGCTGATGGACCAGAGCGGTCCGTTCAAGTCGGAGAGGAAGAACGTGGTGTAGTGGAAGCCTGAGGTGAAGGTGAACGCTGTGGCAATCCGCCGGCCTAAGTACTCCATAGGAATGTCCAGCCTCCAGGTCAGGAGCAGGCAGACCAGCATGGATACATAGAAGCCGGGCATAATTCTTGCGGCACGGCGCAGAGTGTACGTCCGAAGGCTCGGATACGGCCCGTTATCGAGATACGCACTCCAGAAGGGGAACGACAGCAGGAAACCGCTTAACAGAAAAAACAGACTGACCCCGCTGTTTCCCAGCAGCAGCACGGATTGCAGCTCCTGTACCCAGGGCTTTTGTGCGGGGGGCATCAGCTTTTGCGACAAGTGATGCAGGATGACTGACAGGCAGGCGATCGCACGAACGCCATCCGCTCCTGTTAGCCGGGTATTGCCCAGACGAATCGTTGACATCAGCTCAAATTCCTCATTTCATGAGTGAATTCCTGAATATATGGTTTAGACCGGTCTCAGGTACTCCTATCTTTCCATATATTCAGGCTAAATCCTTCAACGATTCAGGGCGTCAGCGCAGAAAATTTTGCAAACCGCGTTTTTCATCCCATTATTGCAATTTACTTGCATTCCTCTCGATGATCGCATCCAGGAACTGCTCGGCATCGCTGTTGAATTTCCACCCCACGCCATACTGATCCACCAGCATTCCGAAGCATGAAGACCAGGGTGTAGCGGATAAAGGCATGATGACATGTCCGCCTGCAGACAGGCCCTTGTAGTACTCCTCCAGCTTCTGCTTGTCCTCCATCACCAGGCTGATCAGCATGGCATTTCCCTTCACCAGCGGTCCCGTTACCGCCTGCATGGAGGGCAGCAGGTCCGACATCATGATTGTGCCGCCTGCGAATTCGATAGAGGATTCCATAATCATCACTGACTCCTGCTCAGACAGGGGATAGTTCGGGTCCTGCGGCATATCTCCGAATTGGACCTTTTTCACCTGGGTGGCCTGTAGAGCCTCTGTGTAGAATTCAATTGCCTGCCCGGCAACACCATCGAAATTAAGATAAGCAATCGCTGACATTGAGCATAACCTCCTTCATAAGATAAATGTAGTATAATACACGATAGGTGACGGCTGTATGTCACCGTTTCATACTCACATCAAGAAAGAGGGAAGCGGATGGACAAGGTCGAACGGCTGATTACCATCATCATGATTCTGCTCAAAAAAGACATTGTGCCCAGCACTGAATTCGCTCAATTATTCGGCGTGTCCAAACGGACGATTCTCCGCGATATGGAGACGCTTAGCCTGGCGCATATTCCTATATACGCCACTCCCGGCGTGCAGGGCGGCTACGGCATTATGGAGGAATACAAGGTGGACAAGCGCCTGCTGAGCAGTGCAGACCTGGAGAATATACTGGCTGCGCTCGGCGGGCTGGAGCAGCTCCTGATCAGCGAGGAGGTGGCCATGACGCTCCGCAAAATAGAAGCGATGGTAAATCCCACCGCTTCCAGGGGATCGGTTCAGCTATCCTTCTATGATTGGGCGGGCCGCGCGGAGCTTGCCGGAGCCTTGAGGCTCTGTCAGGAAGCCATCGCCGGACGCAGGCTGCTGACTTTCGCCTACACCGACCGATCAGGCACCCCGACGACACGGACGGTGGAGCCTTACCTGCTTCATTTCAGTGAATCGAGCTGGTATCTGAAGGGCTTCTGCCTGGAGCGGATGGGCGCGCGGATGTTCAAGCTCTCCCGGATGGAGCAGCTGGAGCAGAGTGAACAGACCTTCAGCCCTAGAGCAGAGATGCTGGACCAGACGTATAAATCTGAGGTTCCACCGGAGTTAACTGAAGTGAAGGCACTGATCGCGCAGTCGGTCAAGGATCAATTCATTGAACGGTTTGGCCGCAAGAGCATTGAACCCTACGACGCAGAACAGCTCCTGGCTACGTTCCACATCCCGCAGCACCCGGTCGGATACCAATTCCTGGCCGGGTTCGGCACCCGTCTGACGGTGATTGCGCCAGGGCCGTATGTGGAGGCCTTCACGGATTACCTGCTGGAAATGGTGAGCCGCTATAAGACTTCTTAAGGAAATCCTCAATCTGGTCCATATAGCCCGGAACGGTGATCTTCCGGGGGGCGAACAGACTGATCATAAGTGCCCGGAGGCTGGAGTCCGCTGTCTTCCGGCTCAGCATCGAATGCTCGGCTTCCGGTAAGACGGCCACAGTCAGCAGCTCCGGCTTGATCCGCTTGCGGTACACCCGCTCCGTCTCCTGCCAGTCGACATGGATATCCTGTTCACCAAGCAGCAGAAGCACAGGCGAATTGAATTGGCGAAGGTCCGGCCCGGCATCCGACAGATAGTTTTTGCTGACAAAAGTCCACCGCTCCCGCGTCATCGGGTCATCCTCCGTCACCGCTGCCAGGTAATCTTCGTAGCTGGCCTTCCCCGCCAGAAGCTGCCGAACCCCGTTGTTAGCCGCCTCTTCGGCTGCAATCTCTACCTCCGATCGCCCGTCCTTCAGCATCTGCTGCCGCGTATGGTAAGCCCCCTGGCGCAGCCAGTTAATAGCCGGGGATACCAGAATACTGAAGGCGAGCGGCTCCTTACCGGCCAGCTTGGGAATCACCCATCCGGCTTGACTGGCGCCCCACACCCCGATCCGGTCCGGGTCAATGCCCGGCTGCTTCCGGGCCCAGGCAATCGCTTCACGCGCCTCCTCCACCCGGTCGTCGATGCTCTGGTCCAGCCAATCGCCTGCGGAACCGCCGATTCCCCTTTTATCCAGGGACAAGGAGGCATACCCCAGGCTGGCTAACCGCTCCCATAGCGGCTTGTAGCCGTCATCATGCGAGGCATTAATCGGTCCGTCCCCGTGGATGAAGAGAACTAACCCCAGCTTGCCGGAAGCGGAAGACTCCTTAGGCAGCACCAGCGTCCCCGTCAGCTGGCCTGCGGGCGAATCAATCTGGACGGCCTGCTCTACCATCGCAAAACGGTTCTGCTGCACGACATACATTCCTGCCCCGCCAACCAGCAAAAGCACTACCACACATAAATAAATCCAAATTTTCTTGTTCCTCGTCATTTCTGTATCTGTCCCCCTTCTTGGACCAGGACCATGTATTCCCATACCCGCTCGCCCAATAATAAGTGCAGGAGCTGCCTGTTGTGACAGGCACTTGTCTGGAAGAACAGCCGCTCATAGAGCTGTCTGGCCCGCGGATTGCTGGCCGCAACATGCAGGCTGAGGCGGTCCAGGCCGGGATCGGCAGCCACAACCCCACCGGCCCAGCCGATCAGCATCCGGCCTATTCCCTTACTGTGGTGGGCCGGATGAACCGCAAGATCGGTAATATAGCACTCGCCGGTCTCGGGGTAATGTTCAAGTACAGCCAGACCGGTCAGCATTCGGACCATGCCCCTTCTGCCCAGCAGACGGGATACGGCGGATAACGAAGGCAGCCGCTTGCCCCTTACCTCCTGGTCTGCCGCAGACTTATACTTGATCCCGATGCTGCCAATCACCTCACCTTGCTGCACGGCCACGCTTCTGGGGGAGAACGGTCCAGCCGGAGCATATTCGAATAGCGCCTCCAGACCTTCAGCCAGTACAGCCTCATTCAGGCGCAGCCGCCTGTGGAATTTGGCCCGGAACGCCTGTGCCAGCAGCCGGCTTACCGGCCGGTTATACCGGGGCTGCATCGGCTCTATTGTAATTGGGGCTTCACTCATAAGGAAGCCGCACCTTCGACAGGTGCTCCCGGCTGAATCAGCGCCTTCAGCTCATAATGCAGCTTACCCGGAGCAAACAGCGACAGATACGACCGTTCAATCGCCACGAGGGGTCCGGCCAGCTTGATCGCTTGTGCAGCCGCATAGGTCAAGAAATGATCACACTGTTCTTCAAGCTCCTCCTCTTGAATCACACAGTGGCAGATCAGGTACTCCCCGCCCGGCAGCGTCAGATCGCCAAGGGCCTGCACCTCCAGATATAAGGTCACGGTATCCTGCTCATCTGCCACATAATAAATATCCGATTCGAACAGATTGGGTATGCCTGCCGCCTGCTCCGCCAGCAATGACGCACTGAGCTGACTATGCGGCTTCAGCTTCATCAAGCGGGAGAGATGGACTTCAGGCTGCGCCCCCCGCTGGAACGGCTCTGCCTGAGAGCTGTAGCTTTGCTGTTCATGCAGAACTTTGCGGATGCACTGCCGCAGCTCCTGAAGCCGCTTCAGCTCCTGTTCGATTCCGTCCAGAGAATGCTCCAGCAGCTTGCGTTGCTGGTCCGTGCTATAGTGCATACATTCGTTAATGGCCTGCACCGGAACCTCCAGCTTGCGGAGCAGCAGGATATGCGCGAGCTGATACACCTGCGCCAGGCTGTACATCCTGTACTGGTTCTCCCCGGTATAGGCAGGCTGAAGAACACCCTTCTCCTCGAAATAGCGGATCTGATGGACGGACACATTCATCAGCTTCGCCAATTCACTAATCGTTATTTCAGTTCTCATCACAGTCACTCCCCGGATGCGGCTTGGATTAGCTCTACAATACACCTTAGGTCTGACCTAAGGTCAAGGGGAGGATTCCATGTTCCGGGCCAGCTCTAAAAAAGCCTCAATTGCCGGGGAAAGCCACTTCTCTTCATGCCAGAACATCTGGGTGGCGAACGAGGCGGCGGTCAGATCCCACGGCAGGGAGACCAGCTCCCCGCGCTGTAATTCCTCCCTCACAGCCATTTCCGGCAGGATGGCGATACCCATGCCCAGCTTCGCACATTGCTTGATCGCCTCTGCGCTGTGAAATTCCAGTTCCGTAATGCCGGCCATCCCCTTCTGCGACAGGCTACGCTCGAAGAAGATGCGGTAGGAGCAGCCCTGCTCCGTCAGCAGGAAGGTCTCGCCGTGGAAATCCCGGATGGCCAGCGCCGGACGCGACGCCAGCGGATGATCGGGGGCGGCCAGGAGGCAGAAGCGTTCCTCCCTTATTTTTTCTCCGCAAAATCCGCTCTCGCCCTTCACTTCATCCAGCATAAAGATGACATCGACATCCCCGTCCCGCAGGCTCTGCCGGAGGCTTGGACTCACCAGCGGCAGGAAGATCAGCCGGACTCCGGGATGGAGCTGCCGGAACCGCTGCAGCACAGCGGGAAGCCGGTAGGTGCATAACGTCTCATCTGCGCTGATCACGAGGGTACCCGTCAGCTCACCGGGCTGCTTCAGTGCGTGCTGCGCCTCCTCCACCATGCACAGGATATTGTCTGCATAGCGCAGGAACCTTTTGCCGGTATCGGTTAAGGTCACGCTTTTGCCCAGCCGGTCTACCAGCTTCACACCTAATTCTTCCTCCAGGGCCTTCATCTGCATGGTAACCGTAGAGGGGACGTAGTTCTGCACCTCAGCGGTGCGGGTGAAGTTCAGCGTGGAAGCAAGCGTATAAAAGGTCTTCAACTGGCGTAATTCCATCACATCTCACTCCTTCGTTCAAAAAAAATGAACGTTCCGTTCAGAAACGTTTCTTTGACTTAACCTTAGCAGCATCGTAGAGTGATGACAAGAACGGCGGCCGATTCCGTGATGAATGGACAAGGAGTGAACGAAATTGAATAACCGATTGACGATATATATTCTGGCGCTTGCCGTTTTTCTGATCGGGACGATTGAATATATTATTACCGGTGTCATTGAGATGATGGCCGCAGAGCTTGGCGTATCCACCTCCGAGGTGGGGCTGATGGTGACGGTATTTGCGCTGTCCGCAGCCATTATTGCACCGGTTCTCATTGCACTGACCATTAATATGGACCGCAAAAAGCTGCTGCTGACGGCCCTTAGCATATTCATTGCCAGCAACGGGCTGATGCTGCTGAACCTGCCGTATGAGGCGATGCTGGGCGTGCGGATCATTCAAGGGGCAAGCGGGGGAATTGCGACTGTAGTCGCTATGGCCGTGGCCACACGGCTGGTGGAGAAGGAGCGGAGAGGCAATGCGATTGGCATTATTCTGATGGGACTCAGCAGCTCGCTGGTTCTGGGCGTTCCTGCGGGTACTTTTTTCAGTGAACAGTTTGGCTGGAGGACTCTGTTCGTCATCATCGGGGTGCTGAGCCTGCTGCCGCTGTTCATCATCTCGGCCAAGGTCCCGGCCATTCAGGAAAAAGAAGCCGTAACCTTACGGATGCAGCTCTCCGTGCTGAAGGATTCCCGGATTGTCACCGCGCTGGCGGTCACCTTGTTATATGTTGGGGGTTACGCTACACTCTTCACCTATATTACCCCTTACCTGCAAGCCGCATCCTCCCTGTCTGTCACTGAAATCAGCGGCGTTCTGTTCCTGGCGGGGGTGTGCAGCTTCATGGGGTCCAAGCTAGGCGGACAATTGGCCGATGCCAAAGGCTCGAAGTTCACCATCCTTACGGGACTTCTGCTCCAAGGAATCATGCTCATCCTGTTCTCCCTGGCGGGTGTCCATGTGACCGTGCTCATCCTGGTGCTGATGATCTTCATGCTGGGGACCTGGAGCATCTCCCCGGCGCAGCAGCTCCTGCTGGTTACCCTGGTTCCCCGGAACCCGGATATGGCGCTGAGTGTCAATACATCCTTCATCCAGTTCGGATTCGCACTCGGCTCCGCCTTAGGCGGCTTCGTGATCAGCTGTACCTCGGTGCTCCACCTGAACTGGGCGGGTCTCGCTGCTGTAGCGGTGGCCTGGATTCTGGCCATGTGGTTGTTCAAGGTCCGTAAGGCTTGATTACCTTCATACTACAAGCTAAGAGGCCATCCCCAGGCGGGGTGGCCTCTATGTTTATAAGGGAGCTGTCGGGTTATCTGCCAATCACTCCCTCTGCCTATGAATGGTTAACCGCGATCGGCGGCTCATGGTTATGCGGCTTGTTCGGCTGGCCGCCTTCGGTTCCTGTCACCAGACCGAGTGATTCTGCTGCTGCGGCCTGAATTTCGTTAAGCAGCTTCGGATTGGCCGATAAGGAGATTCCGTAGGATGGAACCATCTCCCTGATCTTCGGCTCCCACTCCTTCAGATGCTGCGGGAAGCATTTGCCGATGACCTCCAGCATAACCGATACAGCGGTTGAGGCTCCCGGCGAAGCGCCCAGCAAGGCCGCAATCGAGCCGTCAGCACTGCTGATGACCTCGGTGCCGAACTGAAGCGTGCCTTTGCCGGCGGCGGTGTCCTTGATGATCTGTACGCGCTGGCCTGCCACTACCAGCTCCCAATCCTCACTCTTCGCCTCCGGAACGAATTCCCTAAGCGCTTCCATACGCTGGTCCTTCGACAGCATGACCTGACCGATAAGGTACTTCGTCAATTGCATATTCTTGGCCCCTGCTGCGAGCATAGTGAACAGATTATTCGGCTTGACGGAGGTAATCAGATCGAACATGGAGCCGAACTTCAGGAACTTGGGCGAGAAGCCGGCGAACGGGCCGAAGAACAACGACTCCTGCCGGTCAATGACCCGGGTGTCCAGATGCGGCACCGACATCGGCGGCGCGCCTACCGCAGCCTTACCGTACACCTTGGCATGATGCTGTGCTACGATCTCCGGCTTCTTGCAGACCATGAACAGCCCGCTCACCGGGAAGCCGCCAATTCCCTTGCCTTCCGGAATGCCGGATTTCTGCAGCAGATGCAGACTGCCGCCTCCGCCCCCGATGAACACGAACTTAGCCGTATGGCGCTCGGCCGCGCCAGTAGCGGCATTATGCACCTTCAGCTCCCAGGAGCCGTCCGCAGTACGCTTAATGTCCTGCACCTGATGGTTGTACCGGATATCGACGTTGTTGCTCTGCAGATGACTGAACAGCGTACGGGTCAACGCCCCGAAGTTCACGTCAGTCCCGGAATCGATCCGGGTTGCCGCAATCGGCTGGCTCACGTTCCGGCTTCGCATCATCAGCGGAATCCATTCCGTCAGCTTCGCCGGATCGTCCGTGAATTCCATCCCCTGAAACAGCGGATGAGCTGAAAGCGCTTCAAATCTTTTTTGTAGAAACGTGACGTTCTTCTGCCCCTCAACAAAGCTCATATGCGGAACAGGCACGACGAAATCCTGCGGGTCCTCTATACGCTTCTGCTTCACAAGATAGGACCAGAACTGCTTCGAGAGCTGAAATTCCTCGTTCACCTGAACTGCCTTGCTGATGTCAATCGATCCGTCCGGCTGCTCAGTAGTATAGTTAAGCTCGCACAGTGAAGAATGCCCCGTTCCCGCATTGTTCCACTCATTGGAGCTCTCTTCTCCCGCACCCGAACGCCGCTCAAACACGGTTATTTTCCAGTCAGGAACTAATTCCTTCAGCATTGAACCAAGTGTTGCACTCATGATTCCAGCACCAATTAAAATAACGTCTGTTTTGGATTGTTGGTTGCTCATTTTCTACCGTCCTTCTTCCCTACGATTTGCAGGAAGGATGCAGGCACTCCTGCTCAGGCGCCACAGCCAGCCGGCACGGACCGGGTCACGCACCGTTATGGATGATCCTTGACCCTAGTTTATCACTAATGGATATAAATTTTAAGATTTATCTTAATTTTTATAAGAACCGATGATTTCCAGGCGATTTCCAGCCGTTACGCTAAGACCTGCTGCTTCAGCTCAATAATCCCGCGCAGCGTCGAACCAGCCCTGGGCGGTCTCCTCCGGGATCGGCTGGCCGATTCCGTGCTTGGACTGGCTGAGCTGCCATACCGCTTCGCCCAGATCCTCTCTTTCCGTCGTCTCGATGCCCTTCAGTGAGTTGAAGCGCTCGGTGAACACGGTAATTGCCGCTTCCGCATCGGCAAGAGTGCGGGCTTCCGCCATTGAGGCCAGTGCTGTATCGTAAGCCTCGTTCGCCAGCTTCGCGAGACGCTTCGGCCAGGCCGCGAACGGGCGGCCGTATTCGCTCAGCCACCACTCCGGCTTCCTGAGCTGGCTTATGGAGGCATAATCATCCCAAGGGCGGACCTTGGCGCGCGCCTTCATCTGCTGCCGCAGACGTTTGCCTACGGCCTCCTCAACGTTATAGGCAACGAACCGGTCCAGCAGCGGCCACGTATCCAGGGAAGGCAAGCCTTCCAGCTCCGGCATGAAACGGAGCTCCAGGGTGGTCAGCTCCTTAAGACGGGCAAGCGCCTCCAGATCGCAGAAGCTTCCCCACAGGCTGAGCGACTCCAGATTCGGGAACCGCTCCAGGCCGTCCAGCGAGATGGGCTGGCCCAAGGGCGGGCTATTCAGCGTCAGGTGAGTCACACCCTGCAGCTCCCCCAGATCCGGCAGGCGGTACGGCGCATCACTCCTGCGCCGGCTCATATCCGGTACTAAGGCCAGAGTAGTCGGCAGATGGCCGGAGGCCGAGATGCGGGTCAGATCGCCGGACAGGCTCAGGTTGTACAGCTTCTCCGGCAGGACCAGGCTAAGTTGTCCCGCTGCCTTAGGCCCCAGCTTAATACCCAGGTTATAGATATCTGCCCGGCTACCGTCCAAGCGTACAGCCTCCGGCAGCACCGGGGTCCAGCTTATACTCTCAATCGGCCGCCGTTCCGCCCACTCCAGGAAGCCCGTGTCACCGCCGGTATAGGTTATATAACGCGGCCAGGGCGAGCCGGCCGGGGTGGCGAAGGGCTCAAAGGCCGACCAGTTGATGCGCTCATCCGCAGCGACCAGCACCTCTGCCGGCGGCTTCGACTCCCGGGGGCCGATCGATAAACTGCCCATACCAGGCTTGCGTTCAAGCGTGTGGCTGCCGGGCCCCGTCAGATCAAGGACATAACGTCCGGGTTCAGTAAGGGGCGCCGGGGATTGAGCGTGGTGATCCTTGGTCATTTGCTTCATCCTTTCTGCTTCAGCTTAACTGCTGTCTTTATACTGTAACTGTTTTCACTCTGCTCCCTTAACCATACGATATCCTGAGGTTGACAGCAACTTTGCCGGCCCTCTATCCCCGCTTACATTTGGTCCGCGCGCCCACACCGAACGCATTGTAATCGGTTTTCCGATTACATTTGCTCCACTTGCCCACACCGAACGCATTGTAATCGGTTTTCCGATTACATTTAGTCCACTCGCCCACACCGAACGCATTGTAATCGGTTTTCCGATTACATTTGCTCCACTTGCCCACACCGAGCGCATTGTAATCGGTTTTCCGATTACATTTGGTCCACTCGCCTACACCGAGCATTTTGTGTTCGCTTTTCCACATACATTCCGCCTGGACCACAACACAAACAAGCCCGGGCCGTTACCGGCCCAGGGCGCTCATTCTCTATTTAGTTTGCCGTGCAGCAATCACACGCTCTGCCCTTCATTCGTCCCTGCCTTGTACATGCTCTCCGCTTCAACCGGATTCTCTTTGGCTGTCAGATGCTGCGGAGTGATCCGGCAGACCTGCACGGGCCCGCCGTATACTGCTGACCGGTATTTCTCGACATGCTGCTTGGACAACGGCCGGTTATAGTAACCGGGCACATATTTGTTCATCATCTCCTGCAGGACCTGCGTAGCTTCATCCAGATCCGTCACCGGCTCTGCCTGTCCGAAGACCATCACGCTCATATAGGCGGTATCCGTCTTGGCGGGCACGGGGTTCGTGATCGTCCCATACTCCTCACAGACCGTGAAGCATACCTCTGCATTCTCACTCATCACCTGATTGCGTCTTCCATCCCCGGCCCCGTGGAAATACAGCTTTCCGTCCATCCACACATAGTTCAGCGGCACCACATAGGGAAGATTCCCGTCGACTAATCCCAGAAACCCAATTCTCGCCTGCCGCAAAAACAGTTCAATCCTCGCCTCATCCTTACATTCCCTCACCTTGTAACGAACCGGATTCATCCCGAACCCTCTCCTCCCCGCGTCCTCCGCGTATACGTTATTCGGTAGTATATCAACGAATGGACTGTGCTAAAATATCCAAAGAGCATAGTTTCAACCAATCCATATTCAAGACACTGTACCGCAACAACAACCGGGAGAGGATTCCTCATGATGTTCGTCAACCGCAACGACCCAAGTCCGATCTGGCAGCAGCTGCTGAATCAGGCCATTCATAATATTACACAGGGTATCTGGAAGCCAGGCGAACTGCTGCTCCCTACCCGTGAGCTCGCCGAGCAGCTCGGAGTCTCACGCTCCACAGTGCAGCTCGTCTACGAAGAGCTGCTGAGCAGAGGATATACCGTAACCTCCCGGCGGGGCGGCACACGGGTCAGCCACTGGAATCCGGCCATCCAGACAACCCGGGAGACCCTGCCGGAAGGACCCGTTCCTCCTTCTCTGCCCCTGTTGAACTCGGCGGTAGATCAGCTGCAAGACTGGTTCGGAGGCCAGCAGTCTCAGGTGGTGGAGATCGACTTCACCCCTCATGAGCCGTATGTGGACAGGACCTTTCAGAGCCAATGGCGGCAATCGCTGCTGCACGCCTCCGCTGCAATGGATGTAGCCGATTGGTCTTATGGCAATCCGTATGGTCTCCTGGCGCTCAGGGAACAGATTCAGCGTTACTTACTGCTTGAGCGGGGCATACGGATTGAGACTAATCAGATTCTGTTAACCTCAGGCGCTCAACACAGCCTGGATCTGATTGCTCAATCGCTTCTCACGGAAGGGGATACCGTCTCCGTGGAAGATCCCGGCTTCCCAGCGGCCTGGATGGCGATGAATTACCGGCGGATGCACGTAGCTCCTGTCCCTGTAGACGGGCATGGTCTTGTGGTTGACCAGATCCACCCGGAATCCAGACTGGTCTTCGTAACCCCATCGCACCAGTGCGCCATAGGCTCGGTGATGTCAGAGCCGCGCAGGCAGCAATTGCTGCATCAGGCTGTACAGGAGCAGCGGTGGATTATAGAGGACGGCTATGACAGTGAATTCCGCTACCGCGGCGACCCGCTGCCCACCCTCTATAGCCAGGCGCCGAATAATACGCTGTATCTGATGAGCTTCTCCAAAATGATCGCCCCAGCCATACGCCTCTCAGCGATTGTCGGCCCAGCCCGGGCCATTGCCCAGCTGGCGCGGGTACAAGAGCTGACCTACCGCCACCTTCCGGTGATGGACCAGCTTACCCTAGCCCACTTCATCCAGAAGGGGCATTTCATGCGCCATATGCGCAGAGTCCGCAATGTGTACCGCCGCAGACACGAGGCCATCACCAAGGCGATCACCGCCAGCGGTCTGGGGAAGCGGTTCACCCTCAGCGGAGCAGAGACGGGGCTGCATGTCTTCCTTGAGGCTGAACCTGATGATGACGAGGAAGCCGTGACCCGGTTAGCTCTGGAGCAGGGAATCCGGGTATACCCGCTTGCGCATTACTGCCTTCAGAGCCGCCGGAAGGGATGGGTGCTGGGGTTCGCCAAGGTGGATGCAGCCTTAATCGGGCAGGGGATTCACCGGCTGGCCGGTCTGGTATTATAAGCCTCTGCTTATCGTCTCGGATGCTCTGCCATCCTTGCGTCCAAACTGCACGTAATAGACTATACTCAGCACAATAACCAGAACAGCAAGCACCACAAAAATATTACTAAACACAAAGGCAGCCTGATTCCCCGGTATCGGATTGAACGCCGCTGCCGGGGAATCAGAGTCGAGTACCTTGCCCAGGACCGCCGTCGATGCAGCTGCCGAGATGAAGGTGAGCATGGAGAACAGTCCCATTCCCACTCCAGTCTGCTCCGGGGTCAATGTCCGCGAGGCTGTATTGGACATCGCAATCTGCATGAACGACTGGCCCAGCACACAGAAGATCAGCGAGAGGGAGACCAGAACCGCAGAGCCTCCAGCGACTGAAGACAAACACAGGAAGCCTATACATAACAGCAATGCCGCCGTATACACAAGCCGCGGATTCCCGTGCTCATCGGCCAGCTTGCCGCCCTTGCGGCCCAGCACCGAGGTAACGATAGCGGCGGGCAGCATGACGATTCCGATATAGGCAGGAGACAGGCCGTTTACAAGCGCCAGCAGCTGCGGGATGAGATACGGAGAGCTGAAGCTGATGCCCGTAATGCAGAAGGTAATCATCAGGGTGACCGAATACTGCTTATTGCGGAAAATAGCGGGCTGGATGAACGGAGCCGCAGCGGAGCGGATACGCAGAATAAACAGGATGAGCATCAGAACCGCTGCCAGCGCAGACGGGAAGCTCCCGTTCGTTAGCGCCAAAAGGATAGCCGTTACCGCCCCAGCCAGCAACAGGCCGCCAAGCCAATCCATCCGGCCCGCCTTCCCTGATTCATCATCCTGCAGATATTTGCGGTAGACCGGCAGTGCCAGCAGCGACAGCAACGGAATGAGGAACAGAATCCGCCAGCTCCAGACGCTGATAACCATACCGGCAATAATAGGCCCCAGCGCTGTGCCCAAGGCTATCCCGATGGCAGACGTCCCCAGCGCACGGCCTCTTTTCTCGGGGGAGAAATAACGGACCGGAATAATCATCGCCATAGCAGGGATCACCGAAGCCCCGCCTGCCTGAACTACACGGCCCACAATAATCATCCAATATTCGGTGGCGGCAACGCCGGCCAGAGAACCCAGTACAAAGAGCAGCAATCCATACGTCAGCAGGTCCGTCAGCCGGTACTTCTCCGTCAATTTGCCAAAAGTAACCGCACCGACAGCATAAACAATCATATAACTGGTAATGACCCAGCTCACCTGGGATGGCGATAATTCAAATTGCTTACTAATCGTCGGCAGCACAATATTGAACATATTCGCATTCATTGATGAGATCACCAGAATAAAAACGAGCGCGCGCATTAAAATATTCCCTTTAGCAGTAGGGGTTACAGCAAGGTTCTTCATAGATGATACTCCTCTCTCCATATCTTCATCCTATTGAGTCAGTCAGTACTTACTGTCATTTCATTCAAAAAAACAACTAGGGTGTGAAAGCCCTAGTAAAGGTCTGAACACTGGCCGTAATGAATTCCTCCAGCGACACCGAAGTGAAATTTCCCTCATCGTCCAGATTGTTCAGGAATGCACCATAATTCATCACCATAAATTGCACAGCCTGCACTCTCGGGTTCCCGGGAATCAGCTTCCCCTGCTCAGTCATGGCCTTGAAATAATCCGTCAGATGACGCATCAGCTGCTCCGGGGCAGTTCTGCTATACTCCTTGAATCCGGGGAGCTGATCCCCTTCCTTGATAAATATCCTATTGATCTTCCGGTTGCGGTTCATAATCTCATGATACGTCCGGCTGACCAGCAGCAGATCGGTATGAAGCTCCCAAACAATGCGCTCATTGAACAGCCTGGCCATATCCTCGGTATAATGATACCGGTCGAAGGCCCGCTCCAGAAGGTTCAGCTTAGTTCCGAACTTGCGGAACAGCGTCTTCTCGCTCAAGCCTGCCTCCGCCGCAATCTCTTGGGTGGTCACACTCTTGTAGCCCTTCTCTGCGAATAGATCAACAGCAGCGGCGAGGAGCTTATCATCGGTACTTAATGATTTGTTCTCCATTATGGTATTCCTCATTTCAAAAATTGGCTGTCAGTGCTAACTGACATTTTAACCTAAGAATACACCCTGCTCCTTATTTTAGCAAGGTGTATCGTACTGCATGCTATCGCTTAAGCCGTTGCCAGCTCCATACGCTTGTCCTAGCTGACGAGAGAAGTAACGCCCAGTGCAGCAAACACAAGCAATCCCAGCCCCAGCAGAATGCCGCCCATCAGCGAATAGCGGACCTCCCGCTGGAACGATGCCGTACCGGGTCCTCCCGGTGCCGGCGGGCCCGGCTGGGCGGTGATACTCTCCAGACGGGTACGCCGGCCTGTGCGCCGCCGCTGATAACCAATGATCAGTAGTACCAACCCGAGCAGGCTCAAGAAGCTGCCGGGATAGACGAATGCCATCCATAGGTTGCCCATGGTACACCTCCCTGTCTAGTTGTCTTGCTGTATACTTAACCAGCACAAGTGAGGCCAAACAGGGAGAAAGGTCAGCCTAGAAGCAGGTGTACGAGCTAATCCGGTTCAGATCAATGCCGAAGTATCCCCAGAAAAAGCCGTTCCATCTGAAGCCGGCAATCGAAGTCCGCCCGACGAATACCGGATAGAACCAGAATTGCTCGCCGTTATTCAGCCAGACATACGTATTGCGGAACAGGCAGCCTCTAATCCCCCCGGGGTCAACAGCAAAGGTGGAAACAGCGGGAGCCTGCGGTACGAATTGCGGCGGAGGCGAGCTCGGCGCCTGCACCCCTGACGGTGCACCTCCCGGCGTTCCCGGAAATCCTCCGGGTCCTCCGCCGGGGAATCCGGGTCCTCCCGGCACACTTGGTACGCCTGGCAACCCCGGTATTCCCGGAAACCCTCCGCCGCCTCCCGGCACTGGTAAGAATCCCATATCCAATCGCTCCTCTCTCGTTTCATTAGGCATAATCATCATATGCATTCGCGGAGAGGATGCCTGGGCGGATGCCTATCTGCAGAGAGCTTTTATAGGCATTCGACCTAAGGGGGAGCAATCCGCACTATAGCTCTTTTTTCACCCGGCCGTAGTAATCTGGAAGCTCTGTCCGTTTTTAAATATCGGATCATCAGACTATTTCATAAGAGCGGAATTCACTAATGAACTCCTCCAGCCAGTCCTCCGTGTAATCCAGCGCACCGCTGTCACTGATGAATTCGACATCAAGCCCCATTACCCACAAGCGGCGGGCAATCATAAACAGATCAATCGCAGATTCATCTTGTTCAGAAAAGTCTCTGACCGAGCGGTAGCCTGACATTAACGCCTGCCACAGCGGTTCCTTCTTCTCCTCAGGCAGACGTTTTCTATGCCGGACCTGAGCCAGGTCGTAGGCACGCCATCCTTGTGCCGCCCATTCAAAATCATAATGCGTAAACGTATCACCCTCCTGGAAGGCATTGTTGTTCCCGTGTAAATCTCCGTGGCAGATGCCCCAGTCCAGGCCCGGACTAGCAGCGTTGATCCGCTCCGTTAATGCACCGGCGAACTCACGCAGGTACGCAGCAGAGCGATGTCCCTCACCGAGATAATCCACAATACGTTCCAGCGGCTGAAGAATCAGAGCTTGGGCATCCAGATCCGGTCTAGGCAAATCTAAAGAAACCCTGTCCATGGCAGCGTGCAATTCAGCAGCAGATTGTCCGAAAGAGACACATGATTCCTCATCATGCAGTACGTTCTCAATTCCTGTCAGATAGCTGTAAATCACGGCAATTCTCGGACCCTCCGGCGCATCGATGACCGTATATAAGCTGCTGTTTTTTTGAGGGATGGGAACGGAAACCTTTGTATTCACTGCGCTCAGTTGGTGTTCCAGCTGTGTCAGCAGGGACAATTCATAGACAACATCACCTTCAGCTATCGATTGGCGGTAGATCCGCAGAATATAAGTGCCGCTGCCGGTACGGATTCTGTAAGTATCGTTCAAGCCGCGTAACCAGAACAGGCAACTCTTCCAGTCTCCAAGGTCATACAGAGGACTAAGGCAATATTCTAAATACTTCGGGTCTAGAACGGAACGCATGGCCTTCGGTTTATTATACATTTTGCTCTCCCCTAGCTTGCTGCTCCAGCCGGACAACGGTCTCCTCGAACGTTTTGACCGGGCGGTAGCCCAGCCCGTTTTTTATTTTATCGCAGCTATACGCCGTTCTTATGGGGTCTCCGCCCGGTATAATGAACTTCTTGTTTAGGGCAAGCCCGATACGCATCGTAAAATCCTTTTCCGGATAATTTCCGTCAATCGCATTGTAGCACTGGTTCACAGCCGCAGGCTGCGCCGCCGCCAGTACACACATCTCAGCCAGGTTGTCCGCATGGACCCAGGGCGTCAAATCCTGCGGATGAATCCAGTCCACTTCCGCGGAATCAGCAAGCTTAGCGATCAGCCGGTCGCCCCAATACGAATTGGATTCAGAGCAAATCACTCCAGGACGCAGAATCACACTTGGCAACCCGTTAGCCATTGCAGCCTGCACAATCCGTTCCGATTCACATTTGGTTGAAATGTATACCTCCCCGTGGCCGAAGGCAAGGCTGCTTGCCTCATCCAGTTCCACCTCTCCATCAAAATGACCATAGACCGATACCGTAGAAATATGCACGAAGCGCTCCACTCCCGCAGATACAGCGCCGTCAACCAGATTTTGTACCCCTTTAATATTGGATGCCTCAGCAAGCGCCCGGTCCGCCCCCAGATAAGCGGCAGCGTGAATGATAACGCTCACATTTTCAAGCGCGGCCCTGATAGGGGCCCTGTCCGTCAAGTCACCCAGTATAGGTGTAATGCCAAGCTCTTCACATAACGCGATCTGGTCCCTATTTCGGATAAACCCTTTGACCTCCGCTCCCTCGGCAACACATCTTCTGGCTATTTTATCTCCTGCCGTGCCCGTAACGCCTGTTACGAGAACGACTTTATCACGAAGTCTCATGAAGATTCTCCTTTAGCAAATAGTTTGTTTTATCGCCTTCTTATCCATTTTGCCTACGGAGGTCCTGGCTAGTGACTGGCTAATCACTAAACGGGTGGGTAACTTATACTCCGCTATGTATTGACCGCAGAATTGTCGCAGGTCCTCTAGCGCAAGCGTCTGCTCCTGCTTCAGTACAACTACCGCAGTGACTTCTTCACCTTCATCCGGCAGGGGCATTCCTACAACAGCAGCCTCAAGGATTGAAGGATGTGCGCTGATTGCTTGTTCCACTTCAGAGCAGTAGACATTAGAAGCCCCCACTATAATCATGTCTTTCTTCCGGTCCACAAGGTATAGATAACCGTCTTCATCCAATCTGCCCAGATCACCCGTATAGAGCCAGCCATTTCGGATGGTTTTGTCCGTCTCTTGCGGGTTGTTCCAGTAGCCAAGCATGATTTGTTCACTTCGGCATATAATCTCGCCAATGTCTCCTTGCTCTACATCTTGCCCTGAATCATTGACTATACGCACTTCAAAAGGCTTCTGGCCCCAGCGGTCCATATGGGATGGATTCCCGACCGATTGCAGCCGGTGCAGCTTCCCCTCTGCAAGACACTCTTGTACAGATAAAAAGCTGATAAATTGGCCGCTCTCTGTCTGTGAATACACCTCGGAGATCTGTGCGTTAGGGAATACTTCCAGAGCTTGCTGCAAGGTCTTCTCACTAATCGGAGCACCTCCGCAGGATATGCCTGCCACAGACCCGACTTTGCTGGAACGGTTGCCTGCCAAGGCAGTAATATCCCTAAACAGGAGTCCGACTGTTCCCAGAAATCTGATTTGCTCACGCTCAATAATGTCTATGACCTCTTTAGCCTTGAGCGGATAGGAGTCCGGATAAATGAGACAGCCCCCTTCAAAAAGAGTTGTCCAAAGAATAAATTGTCCGGTAAGATGGGCTTGATTGGGGACTAGCGATTTTTTGGCCGGATTATGCCCTCCGCCTCTTGCCGGGCTCATGAAGGCCCACCTACTAATCGCACGATGGGAGTGCATTACTCCCTTGGAGCGTCCCGTCGTACCTCCGGTATAAATCAGAAGCGCAATGTCATCCGGCTGTGCTGTGTACCATTCTGTTAATGGAGGGGCAGTCACGATTAAATCTTCCAAGGACAGGCCGCCGTTGACCGGATTGAACGTGATGGTAAAAGCTATACTGGACGCTGAAAAAGAAGGCGCTATTCCCGGATGATCTGCATCATACACGATAGCGGTTGGGGCTGCATCTTCAAGAATCTGATTCATCTCGGCAGGAGCCAAACCTGGAAAAACCGTAACTGGAATGGCACCTATAGCAATTACGGCACATTCTGCAACCACAAGATATGGGCATGGATCACCTGCAAGCGCCACCCGTTCACCGGGTTCTACTCCCAAGTCCTTCAGACCTCCCGCCACACAGCTCACCTGATGCAGTAACTGTTCATAGGTCAGATACTCATTTCTGTACTTTGTAGCATAGTGATCTGGCTGTAACCGGGCCACATGGGGCAATATTTCTGAAAGAAGCATACGTATACCCTCCAAGAATGTTTATCCTGCTATATGCTGATCCGGGCTAACTTGTCAGCCGAAATAATCCTCCGGCAAATGCAGCTCCCGCAAGCAGGCGGCGAATTTCTCCCTGAAGTTAGGATTGCCTTTGTATTCCGGCCATATCGCTTTATAGTAAGGCAGCAGCTTCTCATGCGGAATAACACCCCAATATAAAATGCTGCTGCGCACCGCCTCAGTTCCTCCAGTGCGGAACATTTGTGCAATGATCTCCCAGTTCTCCTGCTTGTTCCGGCAATCTCTCACAGCATAGACCGCGGTCGTCTGCATATCCAGGCTGGCATGGCACAGGAAGGGTGCGAAGTCGCTGAAGCTCACAGCATCGCAGTCTTTGAGGATATAACCTGCATAACGCAGGGTTTCTGCATCGTCAATGTGCCCAAGCCGCTGCCGGATCAGCGGAATAAATTCGGTCCGGTCTTGATTGTTGCCGTGAGTATTCAGAATGATTAAGGCGTGCAGCGCTCCCTCCGCGTCATCCGACTGCAGCAGCTTCAGCAGATAGGGCCTGCCCGCCGCAAAGGACGTTTTGCAGAGCAGCGAGATGGCTGTCTTGGAATCCCGGGGGCTTTGCTCAGCCACATTGTTAAGGAATTCCAGGGTGGTCGGGGCGATTCGCTTGAACTTGAACATGGCCTCCAGCGCCTTGACCTGCAGCTTCCCGTCAGGGGTGTTCTGGTACAGCTGAATGAGCGTATTCTCGTCACCCGGCAGCCTGCTGCCAAACCATGGGTTGTGATAATCCAGAATAATCTCATCCAGCCAACGCTCGTACCAGTCCAGGAAGTTATCTTCATAGACGAAGAAGAACGGGTGGTCGGGATAAAACTCCGAAGTATACACAATCCTCCCCCGGTGCTCCCCTTCCAGCACGAGATACATCTCATAATCGCAGCCCTGGGTGCCGATACACAGCATTCCGCCAAGCGCCTTGTTTCTGGCCTCCTCGTACTCTTCATCCGGGATGTCCCGCTCGCCCGTCAGAGGCTCCGTCAAGAGATTCCATTCCTCTGGGGTCATCTCCGGATGAAGCGCCGCCTGCCCCTGAAGGGCCGGAAGCTCGGTATAGGAGGTGGCCTGTGCAAGCGGATAGATCCCGTAATACGGTCCGGCCCCGCCGTTCCCGAGCTCTGTCAGGAACCCGGCAAAAGACTCAGGAAGCTTGATCCCATATTGTGTCTCCCAGTCCGCCAGCTTGCCTGCTGTAAGCTTCTTTTTCAGCTTATATTGATGCGAAGAGGCACCGAATTCCGCGAACTCCGCATCCTTACGCAGGGCTTGCCCCAGCTTCGTCTTGATCCGTTCCAGCTGCGCAGTCTGCTTCTCTAATTCCATGATGATCCCTCCTGCAGGTTAGAAAGAATGTTACAAAATCGCCCGGCCGATTGTCTTACAGCATAACACATCTGGTACATTTTCCCTGCCCGATCCGATATAATAGATACAACACTATTCGAACAGGGGGTTAGCCGCATGAAGCTGAACGAACAAGGTGTGCTCATCGTTGAAGAGGATGATATACATGACATGTACTTTTTTCTGGCCCATGACGGGTTGACCTTCAAGGATTCTTTCGAGATTGGCCTGGAAAAGCATAAGATTGAGCTGTACCCCGGCAGCGTTACTGCTATTGTTCCCCCGCAGGCTATGCCCGAGGACTATGGCTACCCGGAAGAAGACCTTCCCCGTATCGTAGAGGGGATTTATTCAGCCGTCCGGGAGTATGATCCGGGCTTCGGGGTGTGGTAGCATCCCTGCTGCCCGTCTATAGCATCAAGGGATAACCAGGCCGTTCTTGAACGCGAGCTTGATATCATTCTCACGGAAATAGGCGGAATAGTCCCAGGCTTCTCCCTCCTGTAACCGCTTGTAGGTCTGTTGAATATTCCGGCGCCAAGGCGACGGCCGGCTGCTGAAGTAATGGGCGAAGAAGCGCTGGGCCTGCTCCCCTGTGCCGAAGCACAGCAGGTAAGCCAGCGGACCGGATTCAGCATCGCAGATGCCCGGGAATCCTGCGCCGCAGGCGGCAAGCTGCTCCAGTGCACGGGAACGGTCTGCGAACAGCTCGAATAGCGGCAGCACACGTTCCCCGATCATCTGACCGATCTCGTGCAGGGAGGAATCCAGCTGTGAGCCGGCAATCTGCCAGACGATGGCGCTTGACGATTTCTGCGGTCTGCGCAGCGAGCCGAACAGAACAGTATCGTCCCCTCTGCCGGCCTGCCCGGCAGTCCATTTTTTGAGCTGCTTGCTGGCAATCCGCAGGTTCACCGTCATCCGCACATCGGTGCGGGTATTGTATGACTCCGGGTGGAAGGATAACTCGAACACGGTGTCCTTGTCGGCCGCTGTTTTTTTCCATACTGTACCCGCCTTATTGGATTTGAAGCCCTCTGCCTGGAGGAACTGTTCTCCGGTCTGCTGGCAGGCCTGAAGGAATTGCGCTTTGGGATCGAGCTTACGGTGGGACGGGTCCTCAGACCAAACTTCCCACTGGGCATAACGTTTGTCCAGCAGGGGCTGTAGGCGGTCATAATTCGCCCAGGTGTTCTCTACATGATAGATAGTGGGGTATTCGCGCCCGTGTTCAGCCGCCTGGCGGTTGAAGACCTCACAATAATCATTAAGATAGCTTCCATACTGAGCAGCGAACGCCGATTGACCGTCGTAATAATCAGTGGCGAAGGCATTGCCGCGCTCGTCCAGATCCTCATCCCAGAACTTCCCGTCACAATACTCCACCAGGTATTCCAGCCCTGTGAGCTCACGCTGCTTCAGCCGTTTCAGTGCCTCCGCCGACTCCTCAAGGTGACCTTCGCCCGCCATTCCGTGGCTGAACGCCCAAGTCAGAAACATACCGATATGAATCCCGCCATTCTCTTCCGGCAGATCTGCAGGATAATCCCCGCCGGAATGCCAATCTATACGATCATATGCCATATGAGTCTCCTTTCTGCCACCAGCTCTAGCTCCCGGCTTCCCTTTTTAATAAAAATTGATACACTTCATCGCCCGCCAAGTCCCACTCTACTTTGCGTTCAGGAATTTGAGCAAGCGGAGTAGCCAGCAGCGGGTGTTCTGCTGTAACGGAGGTTAGTCCCCGGGCCTGTCTCATTTTTTGGATAAGCCGGACTTCATAAGGGATGTAATTCAAGCAGAGAATTTCTGCGAATTTATGGGTCAGATCCAGTGAGCTGTAGATATGGTAATCGCAGATTTCACCCAGCAGGCTGCCCAGCAGCTCTTCATCCGTGGTAAGCCAGTGATCGAGAAGTCTCCGGTACACATGCTGCTCCGGCAGCACCAGATACAGCTCCTGATTGATCTGCTCCGTGACGAACAAGTCATGTAATAACGCCATAAACAAATGATGCGTCTCCTTATGGGCATACCGCTGCGCATCTTCCTCCAAAATCATCTGAAAATAATCCCTGGCCAATTGCGCCAGCTCCTTCATCTCCCATAACAAGGCCAGCCCGATAATACTGCCTATCGTTCTTGAAGAGACCTCTTTATACTTGAACAGCCTCCGCAGAATATGCTCCTCCCAATACAGAAACCGGGTAACATACCTCCACCCTTCCTGTTGCCCGTTCAGAATCAGATTTTTCGGATAATCTCCGCTATGTACACCGATTCCAAGCGTCAGGTTTCTGGCAATGGTCTCTTTGTAACCGTCTTTGATATCGTCCTGGATGCTTTCTTTAATTAAGGCATACCATTCTCTGAGTTCTTCTTTGGATACGGTTTTCTTCTGGAGGGTTCGAATCTCTTTGTTGTATGCATTTATTAACTTGCGGCGCTCCATTTAACTCACTCCCTGTAAGAGATCATTAATCCAGGCGGCCCCTTACGGGTGCCGGATTTGTCATCAAGGATGGAATTCAGTACAATGATCAGCATCGGAAGGTACTACCCTAGATTATGATATACAGAAGGTGACACCGCAATGGAAAGTGGAGATTTGAGGATTTTTCAGGCTGTGGCCCGGGAGGGTACGATTACGAAGGCGGCGCAAGCCTTGAACTATGTACAGTCCAATGTGACCAGCCGCATTCAGTTCCTGGAGGCTGAGCTTAAGGCCCCGCTGTTCCACCGGTCCAACCGGGGAATGACGTTAACGCCTGCGGGCGAGAACCTGCTGGAATATGCGGATGCTATACTAATGCTAATGGATGAGGCTGTAAAATCAACCCAATACTCCGAGCACCCGGCCGGCCCGCTGCGGATTGGCTCTATTGAGACGACAGCGGTCATTCATCTGACAACGATGATCGCCGATTACCATTCCCGCTACCCCGATGTCCATCTGTCGCTCATCACGGGTGAAACGCATGACCTGCTGCACAAGGTGCTTGATTATAAATTGGACGGCGCTTTTGTCTATGGCCCGGTTGATCAACCGGATATCGGGCATGTTGCGGCATACGAGGAGGAGCTGGTGCTCATTGCTGAACCGGGGAGAAGCGGGCTCCAAGAATTACTTCAAAAGCCTATGCTGTTCTTCGACGTAGGATGTACGCATCGGGTCAAAGCAGAGCGCTTCCTGCGCGAGAGCGGGATGCACTCGGTTCAGATCCGGGAGTTCGGCACGCTGGAAATGATTCTGAACGGAGTATCTGCCGGACTCGGCGTATCCCTCCTGCCGAAGTCCTCGATCCGCAAGGCAGAAGAGGCCGGACGAATCACCTCCCACCGCCTGCCCGAAGATTACCGGAAGCTGCAGGTATGGTTGATCTACCGCCGCAACGCCGTGCTCTCCAGTGCAATGTGCAGGTTTATGGAGATGGTGGGGCTTCAAACCAAAGAATCTCCTCCTCCTGCCTGATGCAAGAGGAGTTTTTTTGTTCTTCAAGCTTTGTTGTACCAAACCTCATGCACAATTGCCCGGATCTCTTGAATTTGCTCTTCTGCAGCGGTATCACGCAACCATTCAAAAAGAGCCAGGCTTTGTCCAATATAATTATCTTTTCCAGTGTGATGGGCAATTCTCACCGTCTCCACCACCTGTGTAAGAGCCTCACCTCTTTGTCCCGTCCGTGCTTTATACAAGGCCATCTGATGACTAAAACGATAATAATGCGCTTGATTCCGGGTTCTCCCGCAAGAAATCTACATATGAATCCAGAGCGTCAACCCTACCTGACATTAAATCGATGGCATACCTGATAGTTTGGGCCAAGAAACGAAATTCAGCCACCACCTCAAGCCCTTTATCATCCAGTCCTTCCATCCACCCAAGCTCAGCGTACATATCAACCCAAGCCTCGGCCTGCTCATATTCTTCTTTCTCCAGATAAGCAATTCCGCGCATATGAGCCATTTCAATCATCTCTACCAGAATATCCGGATTAAAAGATTTCAGAATAAATGGGCGCACGGGTTAGCCTCCTTAAGCTAAATGATGACCACATAAAATGTATTATATTTACTTTTTGTTGAATACTTTATCTGTTGTGGCAATTATAACAGAATGATAATGGATGATTGAGGTCGGCCGCAACGAGCCGTCTGTTACCAAAATATTTGAGCTTTGCAGAGGCCTAAAAATCGCCCCCTCCGACTTTATTAAAATGGTTGAAATAGAGTATGACCGGGGCCGGGAGCAGGGTTGAAGCAAGAAATTGAGTTAAAGGGCCCCATTGTATTCGGTTTTTCACATGCATTTGGTCCACGTACTCTTTCAATGCATACAAAAAAAGATCAGAGCCTATCCCTCAGGTTCTGATCTTCTTGCATCTTACAGTCTATTCCAATTCGTCATCAGCCAGGCCAGAAACTCCCCGAAAGAATCGGCTACCTTCTCCACCTCTTCAAACTCAGGCTCAACTCCACGGACAATAGCCCCGCTGTCTGTTGTTAAGTCAATAGCGTAGAAGGAATATCCATCCTCCACAGACATTACGATTGGCAAATGATGATCCCACCAGGCCGTAATCTCAGACTCCCAAGCTGGATCGCCCGCTGCGGCTTCCAAACTAAGCATTTCAAATTCATTCCACCGGAATTCGGTTTCCGCGCTATTGTTAAACTCAGCCTCACAGATAAACCAGGTTTGCTCATCCGGCGCAACGCAGGTCTCAACAACCTCTAGAAATTCTAAATACTCATCGGGCAGTCCTTTATATCGGGAAGTAATCCCGCTATCTAAATGTAGCTGAGAACCGGATTTCCTCTGTACATCCCAGCCCTGCTCCTCGGCCCAAGTCATAAATTCCCTAAGTTGAGCTTTTCCTTTTCCATCATTCATGTCCAAATGCCACACCTGCCCATCCGCTTAAAAAAATGGAAACTCTACACTAATATACCATTTTCGCAGGTTAGCTTACATACAGCAGATCATTCCGTTACCTTAAGTTGCCACGTTGCCTCCCTTCCCTCCCACTTCCTACCGTTAGCCACATAGTACACTCTTTCCACCGAACCATCTGTTTTGGTTAAGCTGATTGCAAAGACCTGCCCTTCTTCGATCAACATCGGATATTGATCATATGGAAGAACATTACCCGTCGTTGGCAGCTTGCTGACATCTTCATAAGCATCTTCTAACCGCCAAAACTCCCGGAAGGCGTAATCCTTGAACCCGTTCAAATCCTGCTTCCCAAAATATGATGCCGCATACTTCTTGCCCTGTAATGTGATGTGATCCACCCGGGCAGGTTCAATGTCTTTCTCCATCCAGCTTATGTCCTCCGAATGCAGGTTGCTGCCATAGTACTTATGTAATTGATTCGCCATGCAAGGAACAGATTTGGTGAAAAGATCCATTTCATTAACCTCGGTGTGCGCTGAGCCGTAAATGCCCATAATGCTCTCATTACCCAATTTCTCAAATTCCCGGATGAAATTCTCGGTCATCTTATTTTCCCGGTATACATTATCACGACTCCTGTAATACCTCTCGCCCTGCTGTATTGCCTCGGCAGTTAAAGTATACATCTCCGATCCGGTGAGATTGTTGTCCGCAAGATAAGACAAGAACCGCTTACCGGTTGTATCCTCTTGATGCCCAACATCCGTACCGTGGAAAATTGTCTCCGGACAACCGCTCTTTATTTTCTTAAAGAACGTCTTCGTATATGGAGTGTGACTCTTCGTCCCTTCCCAATCCTGGTAAAGTGCCTCCAAAATGTCGTCATTGTCTGACTGCATCCATAGGTTCAAGTATTCGGCAGCGTAATAGGACTGCTCCACGAATAGGTGTCTCATCCCTTTGTTGTGGTAATAATCAGACCAAGCTTCATATTCCTTGTCCATAATCTTGGCCACGCCATGGGCTTCGCCATACAGATATATTTGGCCGGTCGCTTTGGTCGTTAGCGGGGTGGCGGCAGGGGTTGCCTGGGCCAATTCGGCAGGCTGCGCCGATGGACTGGCTGGTTGTGCAGCCGGACTTGCTATTTCATCCGCAGAAGAGTTGCCGCTGCAAGCTGTCAGGCTGCTGATCAGCAGGATAGCGATTAGGGCAAGCAGCAGAGGGCGAGCCAATCTTATTCGCGTCTGAGCCGCTACGCCGCCGTATGTATTGGAATTTTTTACATCCACAAGAAACATCACCTTTCGTCACTAACTCCTACAAGTTAATCACAAATTATGGATGCCCTCAGTGCTGTATGTCATGCATAGAGTTACATTACTCTTCTTCCTCTGGAACCAGAAAGCACCTGCCCTATGAGAGCAGCAGGCGCATGGCAACGGCAGTTAGGACTTCCGCACAGGCCGGACATACTTGAAGTACCGCTCCGGGTTGAAATAGAAGTAGATGATCCGGCCGGGGGAAGGGTCGAAGCAGTAACCAGTGCCAGTATAGTCAAAAGCGGCCATCGCCTGCTCCATCCGTTCCTCGACACTGCGGTTCTCCTGCTCGTAATCGAACGGCCCGTGCTCGAACACAATGTACTCGGCCTCGGGAATATCCGCCATGAGCATCTGGGAGGGAACTTCGCCTTCGTAATCGTAAGGGAGACGCACACCGTAACACTCTGTACGCGGAAATCCCCAATCGCAGAGTCTGCCGTCCGGGTCATTCATATAGGCCATGATCTGGCCGTTGCCGCTGTTCGTATCGCTTCCGCCGTCATCATCCAGCTTGCCCTTGATACTGTCCAGCAAGCCGGTGATGGTCTCGCAGTCCTGCCCGGGAATCAGGCTCTGCTTCTGCCAGAAATCCCAGTATCCGTTACTCTCGTAATTCTTAATGTGCAGGAACTTGTGTGCAGGAATGGTGACGAAATACATCTTAACCTCATCTGTAGATTTTACCATGCCAACCTCTCCTAATCCGAATAAGTAGCGGTCAAACGGGTTGATCTTGGTCCGCAGGACAACGGGATACGGGTGCCTCCGGTACTCGCTTGGGGCTACACCATAGGTCATCTTGAACGCGCGCGTAAAAGCTTCATGAGAGGAGAATCCATAATCGAGCGCAATATCGAGAATGCTTTTGCCGCTGTCGCGCACCTCCTTCAGTGCAAAAGCCAGCTTCCGGTGGCGAAGGTAATCCCTAAGCTGCATCCCTGATATCTCTTTGAATTTCCTGGTCGTATGGAATTCCGAATACCCCAGCCTGGCCGCCAAATATTCCAGCGTTATGGCCTCACTGTTATGCTGCTTAATACTCTGGTCCATCTCATCGACAATGGTCTGGATCTGCCTGTGCCACTCGTACATCTGCCCGCTCACCCCCTCGTTCCAACCGCTCTATTCTCATTCTAGATTACAGGAAAAAGCATTTCTTGATTCTACTTGCGGCATGGAATCAGCTTCATCTCTGTAGGATTATCCAAATTGATCTCAACCCCGAGCTCATCATGCTCATTCACCGCGGTTAATGTCCGGCCTTCGATGCTTAATTGCTTGATAGGATTAGTGACAGCTGAGAAAAAAGCCCAAACCAAATCACCGCCCGCACCGGTGCAGGCAATGAAGCCCTCGTTCCCCATCTGCCCATCCCCGCCGTAGATTGTTCCGCCCTCATACTCCAGACTCGTCCATGCATCCACGATGGTCCAAGGATCATCATTATACTTCACAATGCTCTCAATCGTTGTGTCGCACAGGGGGTGGCAGCTCATGGTATGCTCATGGGTATTCGGGTCGTAGCAGGTCTCGATATTCAGAATCGTAAGACTGCCATCTGCATAAGCGATACAATCGATCCCGGGCAGCTCATGCTCCTCCGTCCAATGCTTCAGGATTAAGTTACTCATAGCTCTATCCTTCCGTTTCGCTGGTTTTTTGACTAATATATCTTTTCGGTTAACCGCCCCGTTATCCCTTCCAAAAGCTAAGACCATCCTTGGCGGATGGCCTTGGTGCTTACGTCTGGATTAACCCTTCGCCTGTACGGCTATGGGGTAATAAAGATCCATCTGGAACGTTTCGTCAACAAACATATCCCCGTTGAACAGGAAGTGCTCCTCCAGCCATTGACCCGGGCCCGGCTGATATTTACTGCTCTGCACCCACTCATTTAAGCGGTTCCAGGCTTCGGGAATATCGAGCCCGTATAGGCTGGAGACGGCATAGAGTCCGCCGCCCGTCTGCTTGATCCGTACCTCGCCCGAGGGTTCGGTGTCCTCAGCGACCGTAGCCCACATCTCATAACCATGCTCATTCTGCACGCCGGGTTGGTTGAAGCCGAAATACCGGGTGGCCGGAACCTGGTCTAACCCTTTTTCCTTCACCCATGCATACAGCACATTCCACGCCTCATCCTCCGGCTGATTCCCCGCAGTCGTCTGATAATACGCCACTCTCATTGGCTTCAGCTCGATAAACCGGACTTGATGATCCGCAAGCTTCACTAATTGCTGTTCCATTCTTCCTGATTCCTCCGTCTCTATATTGAATTCTTCTTCCCGGAACATGGCAGCAACGTCCAGATGAATCCGCTTCGACTGCTCCAATAATAGACCGATGGCATTCCCCTTGGCGACACCCTGTGCCTGCAATAATTCCACATACCGTTCGAGAAGCTCTCTGAGTACCAGCATATTGCTGATCTCCCGCTGGGTCTCACCCAGTTTATTACAGAAGACACTGACTGCCGTTGACAGTTCAGAGGCTAGCAGAACCGCTGATATGTCCTTCACGGAGAAGCTTAACTGCTTCAGCAGCAGAATCAGTTCAAGCTTCTTAAGCATCTCCTGGCTGTACAGGCGTTTTGCGCTACCAGGTTCCCTGATGCTGGCGATCAGGCCGATCTCCTCATAGTATCTAAGCGTGCGGCTGGAGACCCCGTACCGGCCCGACACCTCTCCGATTTTACTCAGCTGAGTGGTAATCATATATTCTCCTTTCCTGTGGCTTTGAAGTACTTCATGGCTCTATCCTACAGGTTTACGTGCACGTCAAGTCAATACCTATATTGTAAGGAATTTCTATAAAAGAAACCTGGAGGAACAGTCCCCCGTAGTACATATGAATAAACAGACATGGGATGTGATGGATTTGACAGGATTGATGGGTGTTGGAATCCTAGCCATAGGATTGGTTATAGCGATTTGGCCTAAGATAGCCTGGTATTTACGGCTGGGCTGGAGATTCAAGAATGCGGAGCCCAGCGGGCTGGCCCTGGGGGCGGAACGGGTAACAGGGGTGATCCTGGTGATCGCCGGCTTCATCCTGATTGTATCGAGCTGCGCCTCAGGGAACGCAGAGCGCCGCTGGTCCGAGCAATTCAAAGAGAAGCTGGAATCGGGACAGGTTCAGGAAATCAGCATCGGCATGATTAACCCCACCGTATTAAGCGAAGAAGAAACGAATAGAATGATCCAGATGATACAGGATGCTGAGCTTAGACCTTTTGATGCAGGGAATTCGTTCGGAGCGAGCAATACCGGAACCATCACCTTTAAGGACCAGACCCGTGTAGATATGGTAATTCTGGGCCCGTCCGGGGGCATTGAGCTGCATCCCGATGATGCACAGAGCCAGTATGAGATCATGAGCGGTTCACTGAAGTCGTGGCTTAAGGATTACGGGAACTAGACATGGTTCAATGCAGCAAAAAGCTGGAGGCACTCAAGAGGCCTTCCAGCTTTTTTAATTTCTATTTCGCTTCTGTCTCAAGGGTCTCCAGCACACGCTGCAGCCGCACACTTGTATCTGCTGAGGCTGTGTAGATCATCACCTTCAGGTCCGGATTGCCCGGAGGCTGCAGGGTCACATGCTCGAACTCCATTTCACCGATCCGGGGATCATATCTCTGTTTGTGGTGGTCTGCTACCGCCTGAACCTCATGAAGCGGCCAGATCTCGCGAAAGAGCTGGCTGTTCTGCATGAACTCTTCTATGAGCTGCTTAAACCTCGCATCATCAGGGAAGCGTGCATAATCCGCACGGAACTGGGCAATCAGTACTTTGGCTCCTGTTCTCCAATCCTCTACGCGTGGCCCCATCCCTGTCAAAAGATATCTGATCCAGTTAATGCACTCTGGCTCCGTATCCGCATACGAAGGTAACCGAAACACAAGCTCAGCCGCCTGGTTCCACATCAGCACATCCCAATATCTCCCCAGCACAAAAGCCGGATGCGGACCTAACGCCTGTATCATCCGTTCAATGCCCACAGGAATGTGCAAATCCGCTTCCCGGTCCTGCTGTACCGGCCTGGCAAGCAGATGCAGATGCTGGCGTTCATCCTCTGTTAACCGTAGTGCTCTGGCTATATTATTAAGGACATCCTCCGACGGATTGACGCTCCGGCCTTGCTCCAGGGAGGTGTACCATGAGGTTCCGATATGGGCAAGCTGGGCCACCTCTTCCCGCCGCAGCCCCGGAAGCCGCCTCCGCCCATAGGTTATCAACCCCACTTCCTCTGGTGTAAGGCGCTCCCGACGCGTACGCAGAAATTCACCCAATGACGTTCTGGATAATCCGTTCTCCATGGAACCTTCCTCCTTATCCTGACACTCCCAATCATACGATAAAGGCAGGAAGGATGCTATTCGCGCGTCCCATTATAATCCTCCTATGACTTAACCACTTAGGAGGATCTAAAGATGAAGATTTTTGTGACCGGAGCAACGGGTAAGGTAGGAAGCCGCCTGGTTCCGCGCCTGCTCCAGCGCGGCCATCAGGTTACACTCTTGGTCAGGAATGCAGCCAAGGTGGAGGAGCTTCGCCAGCAAGGGGCTGAATGCGTAGAAGGCGATCTTCTGCAGCCGGATAGTTACCTTGAGGCACTGCGGGGCAATGAAGTTGTAGTGCACTTGGCCGCCCAGTTCCGGGGCGTGGATGAGCAGACCACCCGAACAGCCAATATTGACGGCGCTGTGGCCCTGGCCCGCGCAGCGCTGGATGCGGATGTGCCAAAGTTCGTATTCGCAAGCACCAACCACGTTTACGGACCGGGAGAACACTCACGGCCCAGCCGGGAGGAGGATGAGCTCCGGCCTGCTTTTGCCTATCCCCAGAGCAAGGCCGAGGCTGAAGCAGCGCTGCTGGCACTCCATCGTGAACGGGGCTTAGGGCTGCGCATTATACGGCTTCCCTTCGTCTATGGTGAGCGCGACCCCCATATTGCGGAGGCTCTGCCCTACTTCAGCCAATGGCATCCGGCCAGACGCATTCATATGGCCCATCATGCAGATATCAGCCAGGCGCTGATGCTCGCCGCCTTCACACCCGGTATCGATGGACGAATCTATAATGTGGCTGATGATGCGCCGATCTCCGTAGCCGAGATGCTTCAGCTTCATCAGGCGGAACCTTCGCCGGAAGCTCTGCAGCAGCCATATGATCCATGGGAGATGATTGTCGATACCTCACGGATTAGAGACGAGTTGCACTACCGGCCGATCTATCCGTCGTTCTATACGGCAAGAGATGCAGGGGCGCTATGAGGGGAACCGTCTAAGCTTCCATCAAGGTCTGCCCGCAAACCGTCTCACTGCATCCTCCGTCACCGGCTGAAAGAGGTTCACCAGATTGCCGTCGGGATCACGGAACAGCATCGAACGGTTCCCCCAAGGCATCGTGGTCGGCTCTTGTACCCAATCCCCGACAAGCGGCTGGAGGCGCATATATTCGGCATCGACATCATCGACACGGAATTCCATAATGACCGTGCGGTTACTGGCCGCCACTACAGCATCTGTGCCGAATAGTTGCGCTGTCTTGGAGTGGCCGATGGCCAAGGTACATGTGGGCATTACGAATTCAGCAAATACCGGAGCAGGCCGCTCCGCCGAAATCCCTGTCACTTGCTCGTAAAACTCAACCAGACGATCGATGTCGTCCGTAATCACGCGTATGGAAGCGAAATTCATAAGTGTTCACCCTTTCCTCAATAGTTACATGTCCAATCATAAAAAAACGCTACTGACAACGTTATGTCAGTAGCGTTTTTTATTAGGCGCATTTATAGAACCCTGTGCTGTATACTGTTTTCCACATACATTCGGCCCGTGTGCCTGCTTGCGAGCATATTGCTGTTTTTCACATACATTCGGCCCGTGTGCCTGCTTGCGAGCATATTGTATGCTGTTTTTCACATACATTCGGTCCGTGTGCCTGCTTGCGAGCATAATGTATGCTGTTTTTCACATACATTCGGTCCGTGTGTCGCGTATCTCCTATCCCTCTACCTTCAGCCTATCCTGAGCGCAATATTCCCAAGCTGCTCCCCGCGCTCCATCCGCTGAAGGGCAAGCGGAGTCTCCGCTAAGGAATACACGCTATCCATGATAGGGTGAATCTGATGCTGCTCCATGAACAGAAGCATCGCGGTGAATTCTTCATGGCTGCCCATGGAGGTTCCAAGCACCTGAAGCTGAGGGAAGAATAGCGCTCTGGCCGGAATGGTGAGATCATCGCCTGAGCTTGCACCGAACATGACGATTTTCCCGCCCGGCTTGATGACCTCGAAGTATTGCTCAAATGTCGCAGGACCCACACTATCCAGGATGAGGTCCACAGGGTGGTTCCCGATTTCTTCCCGCCAACGGCTGTTGCTGTCTATAACCTGTGTTACAGGTAATTGCAGAGCCTCTACACGCTTCGCTTCACTTCTGGATGTGACCGTAACCCGTGCTCCAACTGCTGCCGCCATTAGCGCTGCGAAGGTAGCCACCCCGCCGCCGATGCCGGGAATCAGCACATGCTCGCCCCGCTTCAGATTCCCTCTGGTAAATAACGCCCGGTACGCAGTGAGTGCCGCTAAGGGTAACACCCCCGCTTCCTCCCAGGACAGATACGCTGGCTTAGGCACCACATTCTGCTCAGGCACAATCACATATTCTGCAAAAGTCCCATCTGCAGGGTAGCCCAATATGTCAGGAACCACAGGCACTTCATCTGCCCGCTCCCAGCCGAGACATGGATTAATGATGACTTCCATTCCCTGAGCCAGGCCATTTACCCCTTCACCCGTCTCTTCAATAACGCCCGCTCCGTCTGAACCCAGCACGCAAGGATGAACCGGACCCGGCGCACCTTCTGTAGCAGAAGCAGCAGCGATAATGAACAAATCCCGGTGATTGAGTCCGGCTGTCTTTAGCCTTACTTTGACCTGCCCCTGTCCAGGACGCTTGTCCGGATGCTCCGTATATTGCAGACCCTGCGGTCCAAGTGTAATTGCCTTCATCTCGTTATCCTCCTATTACGCTGTAGTGGCTTCATATAAAGTGTAGGCTGTTACAGCGGTTAGGTAAAATGATTAGAAGAGAAGGCGAGTATCATTAATAATGATAGATGATAGCTGTAAGCCTGAACAGGATCAGCCGGAACCCCCCCTAAGAGAATTGCCAGAACCCCGCTACCGGATGCTTCATCTCAGCCGTCCCAATTTGTGCGTAAATATAAAGCGCCCCATACCCAAAAGGATAACTGGCGTCCTCCTGAAGCAAGGTGTCGGGATAACCGTCCTCATCAACCTGGAAGAAGAAAGAGAAGCCTTCCTCCTTCAGTTGTGCAGAATAATACTCTTCACTCTGAAGCATTCTCGGGGTTCCACCCATTTTGATCAAAAAAGGCTGGTCCGCTGATTCCTCATCGCTGCACTGTTCTCCGTTCGAAATATGGTGTTTGCGCAGGCCCGTGTTCGTGTACAACTCTTTGCCGCTCTCCGTGGATGCAGGATGCTCCAGCACCTTGATCGAACAGTCAGGATATATGTTGTGTTCCAGATAATCCTCATATTCCTCAGGAATGAAGATCGAAATCATACGCTCCGGTTGATACGGATGAATAAGGCTTAGATAGAACAGATAGGCTCTGTCCCCTTCGTGAACGGGATTGGCCGGATCGTCAAAATATTCGGGCGCATTCCCACCGATCCAGCCAGCCCGGGGTCTGTACGCTAGGGTCGGTTCCGCATAATACAGCATACAGTCTGTTCTCCAGGTCAGCAGATTCATTGGATTGTCGATCGTCATTGCCCCCTCTACCATGCCTTTTAGGAAAAGTGTAATTATTCCATCCAGCATGGTCAAGCGACGGGCAAAGCGGATCTGGCCAGCAAATTTAAAAGGCACCCAAACGGGTGCCTTCTGCATTTTCGCGCGAGCTCATTTCCATTAGACTACAGGCTCCCGCCGTTGGAGGCGATAACCTCCTTGTACCAGTCGAAGCTCTTCTTCTTGATTCTGCGCAGTGTGCCGTTTCCCTCATTATCCTTGTCGACATAGATGTACCCGTACCGCTTCTTCATCTCACCTGTAGAGGCACTTACAATATCAATCGGTCCCCAGCTCAGGAAGCCCAGCAGCTCAACACCGTCTTCAATCGCCTTGCCCGCTTCAATCATATGGTCCCGCAGGTAAGAGATCCGGTAATCATCATGGATGCTCCCGTCCTCTTCAACCGTGTCCACAGCGCCGAACCCGTTCTCCACAATGAACAGCGGCTTCTGATACCGGTCATAGAGCTGGTTCAGCGTGAATCTCAGGCCCGTGGGATCGATCTGCCAGCCCCACTCCGATGCCTTAAGATAAGGATTCTTGACCCCCATAGCCAGGTTGCCCGATACCATCTCCAGATCACTCGGATTAGCGCTGGCACAGCGGCTCTTGTAATAGCTGAAGCTGATGTAATCAACAGTATGCTGCTTGAGCAGTTGTTCATCCTCTGCGGTCAGGTCCAGCTTGATGTCATATTCCTTGAACCACCGCTTCACGTAAGTAGGATAGTATCCTCTAGCCATCACATCGGTGAAAAAGTAGACCTGTCTATCCATCTCCATCGCTGTGAGAATATCATCCGGATGGCAGGTATGCGGGTAATACGGCCCTGCGGCAATCATACAGCCCATCTGCGAGCCCGGAATAATCTCATGGCAGGCCCTCGCGGCCAATGCGCTGGCTACATGCTGGTAATGCGCCATCTGGTAGATAATCTGCTTCTTGTTCTCGCCTTCCTCAATGACCGTTCCTCCGCCGACGAAGGGAATATGGAGCAGCACATTGATCTCGTTGAAGGCAATCCAGTATTTCACCTTGTCCTTGTAACGCTTGAATACAGAAATTGCATATCTCTCAAAAAATTCAATCAGCTTGCGGTTTCTCCAACCGCCGTAGTCCCTGGCCAATCCAAGCGGCATCTCATAATGGGACAGCGTCACGACCGGCTCAATGTTATATTTTCGCATACAATCAAATAATTGATCGTAAAACTGCAAGCCCGCTTCATTGGGAGTCTCCTCGTCACCATTCGGGAAGATTCTCGTCCAGGCAATGGAGGTACGCAGCGCCTTGAAGCCCATCTCCGCGAATAAAGCGATGTCCTCCTCATATCTGTGATAGAAATCTATAGCCTCATGGTAAGGATTCTTCTTATCGGGATGCTCATAGGGCGGGTTAAAGATCCCGTTGGCCAAAATATCAGCAATCGATAACCCTTTACCGTTCTCCTGATAAGCGCCTTCCGCCTGATTCGCCGATATCGCCCCGCCCCATAAGAAGCCTTCCGGGAATTGCATGTCTGTCTGTTTCATTCTATCCTCTTCCCTTCTGTTGGTTTATACAGTAAGTTTCAGCAGCGTATCCTTCTCTTTCACAGTCGACGGGCTGACCGCAGTAATGTCTGTGTAGTCACCTGTATTTGAGATGATGACCGGAGTAATGATCTCGAAGCCCTCCTGAATAATGCTGTCCATATCAAATTCAAGAATCAGATCGCC
The DNA here is from genome assembly GCF_022234545.1 of Paenibacillus piscarius. GTDB lineage: Bacteria > Bacillota > Bacilli > Paenibacillales > Paenibacillaceae > Paenibacillus_AQ > Paenibacillus_AQ piscarius. Next base: position 19,739 of record NZ_JAIEUI010000029.1, on the reverse strand, counting down.
GACATTTATACGGTCGCCTTGATTCACATGGAGCGTGAAGTGCTTGCCGCCCAGCTTGACCGTATCAATCCCGACATGAATCAGAACCTCTGCCCCATCGTCGCTGGTAAGCAGGACAGCATGTTTCTTTTTGAACGCTACTGACACAATACCGTTAATTGGAGAGACCACACGGCCCTCGCTAGGCAGAATAGCAACGCCTTTCCCCATCGTCTCCTGCGAAAAGGCAGGATCGCTGACTTCGCGTAAGCTTTTAACCTCGCCGGCAATGGGCGCATAGATTTGTTCATTTTGCAGCTTCTTGGCAGATGCAGATTCAGGTTCATTAGCGGGAACGGGCGGCACGGGAAGGTCTGTACCGTTCTCTTCTACTGGTGCCTCTGTAACATCCTTGAAGCCCAGAACATAAGCGACCACAGCCGCAACGGCAAAGCTGACACACACCGCCAGAACCATCAGCGAGAATTTATGTCCGATGTACAGCGGCAAGGACGGCAAGCCGACTTTTCCCAGCGCATAGGCTGCCACCTGGAAGATACTTAAGATGAATGCACCTGCTGCACTGCCGATCAATCCGGCAATAAACGGCTTTTTCAATTTGAGGTTCACACCATAAATCGCGGGTTCAGAGATCCCCATCAGCGCACTAATCGTTGACGCCCCAGATAAGGATTTCATACTGCTATTCTTGGTTCTCAGGAATACGGCGAATACCGCACCGGCCTGCGCGATATTAGCAACGGTCATAATCGGCATAATGTAATCGAAGCCGTTCTGGGCAATCGCCTGGAAGACCAGCGGAATGAGGCCATAGTGCAGTCCCGTGATGACCATCAGTGAGAAGGTGGCTCCAAGCAGCGTACCGGCGATGACACCGAAATGCTCATAGAAATACATGTAGCCGTCGGCAATAGCGTTACCAATATAAATGCCCAGTGGTCCAATCACGATTAATGCGATAGGGGCCACAATCAACAGGATCAGCATCGGCTCCAGGATGGTCTTGAGTACATTCGGTACAATTTTGCGGACAAAACGTTCTATATAAGACATAATCCATACCGTAGCAATAATAGGAATAACTGTAGACGAATAGGATACCAGCTTGACCGGCAGTCCCAGGAAGCTCATGGACGTTAAACCGTCGGCCATAAACTTGGCAAAGTTAGGATGGAGCAGCACGCCCCCGATCACAACCGCCAGATATGGATTGACATTGAATTTCTTGGCAGAGCTGAAGGCCAGCAGCATCGGCAGGAAATAGAATACGGCATCTGAAATAATATTCAGAATTTTGTAGAGATCCGTATTTGCCGCTGTGGCATTGAACATGACGATTACAGCCAGCAGCGCCTTGATCATCCCTGCTCCTGCTATAGCCGGAACAAGCGGATTGAATATGCCGGGTAATACATCTGCAAAAAACTTGCCGATCGAGCCTTTGATGCCAAGCTTCTGCTTTTTATTGTTTCCTTGATCCGCATTCTCCTGGGCAGAGCCGGCATTGTTTTTGGCAATCTTGGTTAACTCCCCGTACACCTTGGACACATCGTTCCCGATAATCACCTGAAACTGCCCGCCGTTGATGTTAACATCCATCACTCCAGGCAGCTCTTTTAGCTTCGTCCGGTCCGCATTCCCATTATCCCGCAGATTGAAGCGAAGTCTGGTCATACAATGGGTATAATCCTGTATGTTGTCTTCCCCGCCTACTAACCTCAGTATTTCTTTTGCCAGCTTGTGTTGATCCATGGTGCAGCTCACTCCTCTTCATTGATAAGAAAAAATATAAGAAAAACCTAAACCGGCCAAAGAATACCCCTCGTAAAACACAGGGATAAACCATGTCCAGTTTAGGTTTTGCCTGCTCCGCAGTAGCAACCCTAAACAAGGGTTTATTTTAGATGAACCACTCTTTCAATATGGATGGTCAAATACATGACTTCTTCGTTGGTTAAGGTGCAATTGTATGTTTTCCGGATATAATCCTGGATCTTCCGCCCGCACAGGAAGGAATCTTTATACTGCTGCTTGACCATCTCATATAACTCACTATCCGAATTCTCAATATGCGTGCCATTTAATATCCTTCGGGCGAAGAATTTAAGATGGGTGACGAACCTGTAATACGTCAGCGACTCTTCGTCGTAATCGATTTTGAAGTGATACTTCACGATATTGAGAATTTCATGCACAATCTTGGTGATTTTCACTACATTCGGAATTTCCTCATTCATATGCGCATTCACCAGATGGAGCGCAATATGGGCGGCCTCATCTTCCGGGAACTGGATTCCCAGCTCCTCGTGGATCAGTAACAGCGCTTTCTCACCAATCGCGAATTCGTCCTGGTAGAATTTCTTGACCTCCCACAGCAGCACATTCTTGATATGGTGACCCTGCTTGGACCGTTCAATCGCCGAATGGATGTGGTCGGTCAGGCTGACATAGATGCTGTCGTGCAGTCTCTTTCCCAGATTCATTTTGGCAAGATTAATAATACGCTCCGAAATGTCCATATGCGCAAGCGGAATCTCGGATAAAAGCGTCTTCATCTGGTCCGAGATACTCTCGTTGTCCATGAAGATCTTCTCGATTTGAGCCTCCTCAATCAGATCGCCTGATTTCTTCCTGAACGCAATACCCCTGCCCATTACCACAACTTCTTTATTCTGTTCATTCACAGTGATCACGGCATTATTATTCAACACTTTTTGGATTCTCATAATAATCACCTTTGCCCAAAAATAAAAAAGGCAAAACCAAAAACATCACTATATCAAAATAGTGCCGTTAATGGTCTTGCCTACATACGTAGTTACAATCCACGTTATCTATTTAATTATGGACCGATTATAACATGGAACTTTGGGTTCAACAAGACTTTCATGCAACCCTTTTCATGGAAAATGTTACGCTTCGGTGGAAGCATCCGGCCGCCGGGGATCAATGATGGAATGCTCAATCTCCTCTATATAGGAATCGAACGATTCCACACCTTCACTTAAGATTAATGCGGCTTCCTGCACCGTAACTGGCACCGCCCATTGGATCTGAACCCCCTCGTCTCCAACCTCGATCGCCTCCAGTTCCTCACTTTCTCCCCTCAGCTCATCCAGCAGCAGGGCAGTGGTTGTCCAGTTGGCCGGAGCAAGCGGACTCTCCCCCATTACTCTAGGTATCCGCGAATCACCAGCCGTCTCAATATGATGGGCAATAAGATCACTGAGATAGCTGAATATCCGGTCCGCAGACTCCCCGCCTAAGTCAGAGGTTAGAGCCATCATCCACTCCGCACCCACTACTTGTCCATTGGGCCGGTGAGCTGCGGATAACCCGACTGTCGCGAACCTCGCAATCTCACCCTCCCCCGCCGCCGGAAAATAATAGATCTCAACATGAACGCCTGTTTCGGGTTTGCTTAAGATCACCCGGTACTCCGGCATCTGCCACTCCTGCATATAAACTCCTAAGATAATTGTTCTGCGGATATCGAAGGAGAGCTCCCTCTCTTTAGCTGATTCCATGAAGATGGTAATCACCTTCCCTCTATTTTATTAAAGTAAGGATTTGGTTCACAAAATTATCAACCACCGCCTTGTCTGGACGAGATTTCAGGAACACCGTGAGTCCTATTAACGAAATGACCAGTGTCTGCGCCATATTCTTGGCATTAATCCCGGCATCAAGCTCCCCTGACCGCAGGCCCCGTTCTATCGTTTCCTGGAAGATGACCGAGAGATACATCTGATGCTCTCTGGTCAGAAGCTCAAACCTCTCATCATGGGGAGCCATCTCCACCATGGAATTGATGCAGAAGCACCCCGTGCTCAGGCTTTTCTCATATTCTTGTGACACCATATCTTCAAAAAAGTTACGGAATGCCGCTTTAACCGAAGCATGCTTTTGCAGACTGCCCCGGATATAGAGCGCATGGGAACTTGTATATTTTCGCAGCGCTGCTTCGAATAATCCCTTTTTATCTCCAAAGGCAGAGTATAGACTTGGACGCTGAATGCCCATCTTGGCGGTTAAGTCGCTTAAAGAGGCTGCTTCGAACCCTTTTTCCCAAAACACATGCATCGCTGCATCCAACGCCTTATCCTGATCAAATTCGCGGGGCCGGGCCATAGAATTCCCTCATTTCATATCGATTGGTATATTATGATTTTATTTGCAGAGGATTCTTCTGTCAATGCAGTCATGCTATATTCCTTTGTCTTCAGTTGTCCCTTGACAATTAATTTTTGTTAACGGTATATTTATCAGGAATTATTTCATACCAATTAGTATATTATTAGACCGAGAGATCGAAGGGGGCGTCAGGTTTGGCGAGCGTTGTGAAAGAACCGGAATTAAATGATGTAAAAGCAGAATCAGTACCTGTATCCTTAATGTCCCGCAAGGTTGCACTCCTGTTTGCCGTCACCTGCGGACTGGCAGTCGCCAATATCTATTACGCGCAGCCCCTGCTGGACGCAATCTCCAGCCAATTCGGGATTACGCATTCATCTGTAGGCATTGTGATCACCATTACTCAGATTTGTTACGCCCTTGGACTGCTATTGCTGGTGCCGCTCGGGGATCTGCTGAACCGGCGCCGGTTGATTGCCGGACAGATGCTGGTGTCCGTGCTGGCTCTGCTTGTGGTGGGCACTGCCCCCACCAGCATGGTGTTATTTATAGGCATCGCTACGGTTGGATTACTGGCGGTAGTGACCCAGACACTCGTGGCCTTCGCCGCCACCCTGGCTGCCCCGGCTGAACGCGGGCGTACAGTGGGTGTGGTGACCAGCGGAATTGTCATTGGTATTCTGCTGGCCCGTACATTTGCCGGCGTATTAACGGATCTGGCCGGATGGCGGGCTGTCTATCTTGTCTCCGCGGGATTTACGCTAATCATGGCTGGTGTATTGTTTAAGGTGTTGCCGCAATCGGAACCCCAGAGAGAATCCCTATCCTACCCGCAGCTGCTCCGTTCGCTGTTTACCCTGTTCGCACAAGAACGGCTGCTGCGGATCCGCGCTGCACTATGCCTGCTGATTTTTACTGCATTCAGTATATTGTGGACTTCCCTGGTGCTGCCGCTCAGCGCTCCGCCGTTGTCTCTGTCCCATACTGCGATTGGAGCGTTTGGTCTCGCCGGAGTTACCGGAGCGTTAGGAGCTGCTCGGGCTGGCCGTCTGGCCGACCGGGGTTTGGGGCAAAAGACCACCGGCGTGGCGCTGACTCTGCTGCTGCTTTCATGGCTCCCAATCAGTTATACTACACATTCGCTGCTCGCGTTAATCATTGGGATTATCCTGCTTGACCTGGCCGTACAGGCCGTACATGTCACCAATCAGAGCATGATCCTTAATCTGCGCCCGGAAGTCCGCAGCAGAATTACTGCCGGTTACATGGTCTTCTATTCGATCGGCAGCGCCACCGGATCGATTGCCTCTACCAGTATGTATGCATATTGGGGCTGGAACGGGGTATGCCTGCTCGGTGCAGCGGTCAGTGCGCTGGCTCTGATATTCTGGGCGTTGACCCGCCGCGTTAGCTAATTAATAGAGCTTTACAATTTTATATTCACGCAAGGAAAAGCCCCTAAAAAATATCACTCGACTCTTTGTAAAAGGAGGCTACGCTCCCATGTTAAATAAAAAGTAAACTAGGGAGGTGAATGAGGTATGGATTTTAGCCCACAGCATTTCAAATAGATCAGTAAAGATTAATTCAAAAAATAAAAGTTCACGCAGGCTGGAACCAGGTCGAGTAAAAAAATTTAACTTTCCAAACGAAGAAATGAATTATCTTATTAGTGAAAGATGAATTATTCAAAATTCTGATACATATTATAAGATAAAGAAATGTCTCAAATAAATCCTTTATAGTTTTAGCAATGGAGTTTCTAAACCTTCCGCGTATTATACAAAACTTTACTTTAATCCCAATTATGTTATACTTACTGAGGAAGATCTAATAAAAGGAGGATTTATGAAACTATTATCCAGAGTTTTATTTTTAATCTCCCTCATCACTTTAGGTATTTATTCATTTGACCTTGTTGTGAATTATAATCGCGCATTTTTATTTGTTTTTATCATCGGTTTTGTAATCACATTTGTTTCAACATTTTTTGTGAAAAACGATAAAATTAACAAAGCTATCAGATGGATATCTGCTGCAATTGTAATAATTATTTTTGCTTATTTTTTAATTTTCGGATTCTTTTGGTCTAATACAAAAAGACCATAAATCGAGTAGGAGGGGGCGGCAAGTCCCCGTCCTCTTACCACCGTACATGCGGATCCGCATACGGCGGTTCCAAAAGGTTAACAAAGTTCCAGATAACGTGAAAGCAAACTTTTCAGCCCTTTTGCTTCCCAATAGGAAGTCGGAAGGGCATTGTTCGTTTTCCGGGGACATTTCCCATGCGCCTCGCCTCGAGTTGGCCATTGTAAAACAAGCCCACTCAGGGACTCCTAGTGCTCGGAGTTTCCGAATTCGTGTTTGCGCTAGTTTCCATTGCTTCCATAGGCACATTCGCAGTCTTCTTCGAATCCACTGGTTCAATGTTTGGAGGTGCGTCTTGGCCGAAGCTAGATGGAAGTAGCCAAGCCACCCAATCCGGGAGCGGTTTAATCGGCTAATTCTTTCCTCCATGTTCGGCTTTCACTGTTTCCCAATGTGTTTTCAAGTGAGCCTGTAGATTCTCTACCGTTCCATTTTCCACACCGGCCGCTCCTCCGCTTTGTACCCAGCCCTTGACCACCCCATTTCTGGAATTTTATCTAATTGGTTTCTTTGTAACTTCCATACATATTTTGGTTAACAAACTCCCAAAACCCTGGGACTGACTCTAAATCATACTTATTTATAGCCTCAATCATTTTTAGATTTACCTCTTGCCTTAAATCATTACGATTCTGTGCGTTAGTTTGATAGAGTGATTTTTGAATTTTAGGAGTGAACTTATCAATGATCGTTGCAATAGCTGCTCTGTCTTTTTGCTTCGCTTTTTTTATTAAATTCATTAAGTTTTCCATCATTCGCATTCTCCTCTTGTAAGAAACTCCCTTAACTTTTTTAATGCCTTAGTTCTTATTTTAAAAGTGGCTTGTTGTGAAACATTGTTTTTTTTTGAAATCTCTGTATCGGAAAGACCATTAATATAAAATTCCTCAAGTACCTCTTTTTCCTTTTTTGTTAATAACTTGATTCCATTATATAAAAGAGAAGTAGAAGCAATACTCTCAATTTGTGCATCTTCTAAAAAATAATCTTGAGTACTAATAGAATTAAAATCATCTAAAGTAAAAACCATCCTTTTTTGAATTATTCTTTCCTTTTTGTCGAAATCAATAGAGGAATAACGGATTAAAGATGATATATATGAAATAAATCTTATTTCAAAAAAATATGTTTTAAATGCTTCGTCTAATTGATTTTTATTACTTAAAGTAGGGTTTTTAATATTCATTAATAACAATTCATAGTTACTTTTATCATTAAGAAAGTTTTTAATAATAGGATTCCTATTCAAATATGCTAAAATACTTTCAGTATCTTGGGACATATTTATATTTTCTCCCTTCATTATTTATAATTACCATTTAAAGTGTTGTGTCTTTCTGGAATAACAACCACAATGAAACTAAATTAATAAATTTTATTCTTTTTTTGTGGAAATTCTCTAAATACAATTAAATGCATATGTAAAAAGCCTCAATTATCTACAAAAGTAGTAATTGAGGCTTTTTAAGTTTTTATATCGTATAATCACACTGTTTATCATTAAAACTACAATTACAGAGATATACTCCTATTTCTTCATGACAGGAATTTTCTATTTTCTTTAAATGATAAGCATATCTTTCACAGATTTCTTGATAGAAAGTTACATCTTCTGGATATTTAGCTTCAGCGATTTTGTTACTTAATTTTAAAAGTTCATTCTTTATTGCTTTGTGTCTAACTCTCCAATTATCTAATTCTGTCATATTCATCACTCCTTTAAATTTCTATTGGATAAAGTGAAGTAAATTGCATCCTACACAACCAAACAAAAAAATAAAGGGGTTGTTATTTTCAAAACAAACAACACTATATTTAATGATTTCAAAACAAGTTTGGGGGTATCGCTAAGTGGATGAGGAAAAAATCCGTAACACTTTTACCTGGTTCAAATCTGAGCACCCCCTTACAAAAACATTAAAAAGGAGAGATTTTAATGGATAAGAAAATTGTGATTTATACTCGACCAGATTGCATTTTTTGCACAAGAATAAAGGATTGGATGAATGACAACAACATGATTTATAGTGAATTAGATGTTACTGAAATTACCGACTCAAAAATAAAGAAAGAGATTATTGGTGTTCCCCATACAATTATTACGAATAGCCGAGGAGAAGAGGAAATTGTGAAAGGTTTCAATTCTGTGGCTTTAAAGAGAGTGCTCTTATAAAAGAAATAGTTTTCTTAGATAGGATGAGGGTCATGAATCAAGAAGACATAGTTTCAATAATAACGAATGTTGGATTTCCTGTTGCGCTATGTATTATTCTTCTCCGGTACATTTTACAAACTCTAGGAGAAAAATTCGATAAATTAAATGACTCCGTTAATCAACTTATTTCAGCAATTAAGAATATGAATAACAATGTTGATTAATATAGTGATGCTCTGAGAAATATAAAACATTACACCTGAATAAGTAAAAGTTTAGCCCAGATGATCGGTGAAATAGACACCAAGGTCTGGGCTTTTTAGGTGCTATATAAATTAAATAAACACTCGTATTTTTTTGTATATGTAAGGTTGTAGAACTGATTGGTAAATGCACTTTTAATAAAAAAGAAAGGTAGTGAAAATATAATGAAAGATTCGATCTCATTATTGGAATTTGATGTTATGCCAGATGACAAACAAAAGAATAGTGGTTTAGACATGATTTTTGCGAGTCAATTTTGGAATCGTAATATTGAGGGTTCAAAGGTTGTCATTGCAGTTATGGATACAGGAATTGATATAAATCACGAAGAGCTGAAAGATAATATAATTGGCGGACGAAATTTTACTAGTGACTATCAGTACAATCCTAACAATTATCTGGATGGGAATGGACATGGAACTCACGTAGCGGGAATAATTGCTGCCCAAAATAAAAAAAAATATATAGGAGTTGCTCCAAAATCTAGTCTACTAATTTTAAAAACTCTTAACAATAATGGTTCAGGAAGTGTAACGAATTTAATTCAAGCCATTTATTATGCTATTAATTGGAGAGGTGAGAATGGAGAAAAGGTAAATATAATATCAATGTCTTTAGGTACAAAAAATAATATCAAACTACTACATGACGCTATAAAGTATGCCGTAAAGAATGATATTTCTATTGTAGTAGCCTCAGGGAATGACAGAAATGGAAAAGAGGTCCTCAATTACAGGTATCCAGGTGCTTACAATGAAGTGATCCAAGTGGGTTCTGTAAACTTAACAAAAAAGCTGTCGTCCTTTTCTAATTCAAATGAACAACTGGATATTATTTCCCCTGGTGAGAGTATTTACTCTACTTTTATACAGAATGGCTACAAGTCACTAAGTGGAACTTCTATGGCGGCACCCTTTGTTGCAGGTGCATTGGCACTCTTAATTGAAGAAGCAAGAATTCTCTTCAAAAGGGAACTCACTGAAGCAGAGTTGTATGCTCAGTTAATAAAAAGCACTTCACTTCTTTTTGGTAACCCGACGATAGAAGGTAACGGTTTACTAAATTTATCAAAAAGCTTTACTTAAACTTAAACTAATAGAATATTAAATTTCGGGTTGTATTTTAGAGATGTTTTTTCTCTTTACTGGATATAGAGAAGGAGGTGATATAGTTGGAAAACAATGAAGCGAAAGAGAATAAAAAGATTTTGGAAGAAGATACGATTGAAGGCCAGTATATTTGTGAGTTAGATACACTTTGTTGCTATTCAGAACCATCGTGCAAAAGAAAAGTAGTTTGGTTTGATGGAGAAATTGTTTATAACAAATGCGCCCCTTGTTAAATTATCATAAATTATGTAAAGGATGATGAAAATGGAAAGCAGAATGAATGGTGCTTTTATTAAAGGAGAGAAAAAACTCGAATTAACCGAATATGTAAAAAAACATCCTGAGTATCAGCTTTTGGTTACAACATTACAAGAAGTATCACCTTTTGACAGCAACAATGTAGAAATTAAACTGGCCTATCAATTCGATCAATTTGTAGAAGAAGACAAAGTTGTAACAGCAGAGTTCATTATCTTTTCGTATAACAACGGAAAAGCAACAATTCGATATGATGCTGCTACCTCCAATAAAGCTGATCACAGTTTTTCTTTTCTTGGAAAAGTCTCCTATGTTGGAGACGATAGTAGTAATATGATTAAGATTTTTACAATCAAAAATGGGAAAGTCGAACAGATTCACGATAAGCTTAATGAAGGTGAACTAAGTGATCACGATATTTCTAGCTTAGTTGATGACCCTGATTACATTCCAGGCGAATTAATTAATCATGTTTTTGCTGAGGATTTCCCGTTTTCAGTTTGTATGATTGATGGATTGCGTTTTTATAGACACTGCGGACCCGGATGTGGAGATGGACTAACATTTGGAGGGGGGGAACCAATTAATTCTCTTGATTATTGCTGTAGAGCACATGATCGTTGTTATACGGCTTTTGGTTATGGTGCATGTAACTGCGATAATGCTCTGCTAAATTGTGCTTCCCTTTATGAAAATTTATATCCTGCATCAGTAGCGATTATTAATCTTGCTTTTAACTATTGTTAAAAAACATCTATAAATTAGAAGGGAAAGTGTGATCCGGTACGATTTATCAGTAGATGGGACTTTCCGAAAAGTAGTTTTTTCCGAAGGGACAAACATTACTTATTTTCAATATTTAAAAAACTTAACACGGCAGCATTTTTCCTATTATGATGGGAAAATGCTGCCGTGTATCTTTGTAAGCAATCTTTTAGTTTTATTTAATGCTGAGGACATTGTCATTCAACATAATATCATTCAACATAAAAGCTTACTGTGAATCAAGCTCCCACTTATAGGTATGCTCGATTTTTAGCAGGATGTCATTAATAGCTTCATTCTTGCCAAACCAGCCGCGCAAATTCTTCCTCACTGCCCGGCAAATCCTTGCCCTTTACCGGAGATGATAAGCAGCATGGAGAGTAGTCGGCCAACTCGCATAGTTGTGTGTGACGATAAGGCCCCCTAGGTAGAATGGGTTGTTTGGTTTGTCAAAAGCTTAAATATCCATTATTGTTATCCTTAACTTACATTTGAGGTTAAGGATGCAGAAATGGAGGACTCGATTTCCTTGAAGCCACGCTTGTTAACACGTTCCTTCTATTATCTCTGGACGACCCAGACGGCAGCGAATGCCGCTGATGTCCTGTATATTATGGCGCTGACGGTGCTGGTGCTGGACCGGACCGATTCCCTTGTCTCAGCGGCGCTGATGCCGCTGATGCGCAGCTCGGCGCAGATCGTGAGCGGCTTCATCGCCCCGCTGCTTATTAACCGGATCAAGCTGCCCTCGCTGCTGCTGATCTCACAGACCGGCCAGTTCCTGCTGTTTGTGCTGCTTGCTCTGTATCTGCAGCTTAACGGTGCGGCTGCTTCACTCCTACTTGTCTTTGCTCTGGTCTTCGTCATGTCCTTCCTCGACGGCTGGACCGTTCCGGCCCGTAATGCGCTGGTGCCGCGCCTCATCACACAGGAGGAAGGGCTGCTTAAGGCCAACGGTCTGATCAGCGTCAGCGATCAGGTTGTGCAGTTTGCCGGCTGGGGACTGAGCGGCCTGCTGGTCGCCTTCCTGGGGCCCAGCCCGGCGCTGCTGCTGACAGCGGCCATCTATGGGCTGGCAGCTGCTTTTACGCTTGGCGTAAGAGAGCCGGCAGAGACAAGTGTCCACATACAGGGGCAGCCGGCCGAACCGCAACCGCCAGCGGCTTCGAAGTGGAAGACCCTCACCGAAGGCTGGAGCCTCATCTGGCGTATGCCCCGCCTGCGGATGCTGACCTTCATGGACATCATCGACATGCTGGGCGGCTCGGTCTGGGTCGGCGCGTTCACGCTGGCCTTCGTCCAGGTGGCGCTGAAGCAAGGCGAAGAATGGTGGGGCTTCATTAACGCAGCCTATTTTGCCGGAACGGTCGGCGGCGGGCTGCTTGTCCTGTCGGCAGTGCGGCTCATCGGCAACCGCTACCTGGGAGCGATGCTCATCGGTATGGCAGGCTACAGCCTGCTCACCCTGATGTATGCTCTGAATACCCGGCCTTATGTAGCACTGATCCTTGTTCTGCTGACAGGACCGTTTACGGAGTTGTCGGTGATTAACCGGCGTACCCTCATCCAGCGCAGCACCAGCAAGCAGATGCTGCCCAAGGTGCTGTCCGCGCAAGCCTCGCTGCTGCATCTGGTCTTCTGCATCTCGCTGCTGGTCATGGCCGGGCTGGCCGAACAGTTCGGGATCGTCAACCTGTATCTGCTGGCCGGAGTTTTGACCTCGCTGGCTCTGGTAGTCGGCTTACTTGGCCGCCGGGCATTCCGGGATGAACCGGAGTCATCAGATGCCAGTCTTCCAAGCCTGTAATTGTGTAGTTGTCTGTCATGAAATATCATACAATTAAGCAGATGGATGATTAGAAGGAGAGATCTGGGATGCAGCATAATGACTCTGTGGCAGATGAACAAGTATGAGCGAATTCCTGAAATTGATGAAAGACCCGCGGTTCAGACGAACCATGCGGATGATTTTCAAATTCGCCTGGGAGTACTGGTGGCTTAGCAGGCGGAAATATGTGATGTCAGGACGGCGCTTTGCAGCGAAGCAGCGGGCTTTATACCGCAGACAGGCAGCCTATTTCACAACCACCGCCATGGATATGGGCGGATTAATTATCAAGCTTGGGCAGCATGTGAGTGCACAGGTGGATATGCTGCCGAAGGAAGTTATCGAGGAATTAACCAAGCTGCAGGATTCCATAGAATTTGTAGATTTCTCTGAGATCCGGCAGAAGGTAGAGCGTGAACTGGGCGGACCAATCAGCGGGATGTATGCTGAGTTCGATCCGGCTCCTATTGCCGCAGCTTCCTTCGGACAGGTTCACCGGGCAACCTTACGGACAGGCGAACGAGTCGCCGTGAAGGTAATGCGTCCCGGAGTCGAGGACATTATCGCCATTGATTGGAAGTCTATCCAAGTCGCAATGTTGTTATTGAAGCGCCAGAAGATCATTACAGACTTCATGGACCTGGACGCGGTGTATGAGGAGTTCCATGACACCATTATGGAAGAGCTCGACTATCAGCAGGAAGGGCGCAATGCTGAAGAATTCCAGCAGCAGTTAGCCCACCGCAAGGATGTCGTGATTCCAGACATTCATTGGGCATATACGACTTCACAGGTGCTGACCATGGAGTTCATGGAGGGTGTCAAAATCAATGATTGGGCCAAGCTGGAGGCTTGGGGCGTGGACCGGACCCGGCTGGCGACGTCGCTGATCGAAATGTTCGTAGAACAGATTCTGTTGAACGGGCTCTTCCACGCTGACCCGCACCCGGGCAATGTGCTTGTACAGCAGGACGGCACCATCGCCTTAATCGATTTCGGAATGGTCGGGCGGATTCCCGGTGAGATGAAGACCCAGATGGTCGCCCTTCTGCTGGCCGTATATCTGAAGGACGCCCACGGCGCCATTGATGCCCTTCTACGGTTGAGATTCTTAAGACGCAATGTAGATCTGGAGGTCTTCTCACGGAATCTTACGTTATTATTCGAACAGATCTACGGGGATACGTTCGACCTGAGCTTTGTCACCTCAGGCGATAATGTGGAAGAATTGCGTAATTTCCTCTACTCCCAGCCTTTTCAATTACCTGCCAACACCACATTCCTGGGCAAAGCCATAGTCACTGTGTACGGACTCTGTACCGGACTCGACCCTGAGCTTGATCTGGTGGGAACCGTCAGGCCTTATGTGGACAAGGTGGTGCGGAGGGATCTGCGGGGAAGTGTGATCTCCCAGATTGTAGAAGATGGCAAGCATATGCTCAAAGACATCCTGCCGACAACCAAGAAGTTCATGTCCGCAATCGACAAAATGGACAGCGGAGGCTTAAGGGTCAAGCTGTCGAGCTCCTTAGAGCAAAAGTTAATCGAGACGCAGAACAAAAATACGCAGCGGATTGTAGCGGCCATTATGGGCGCGGTTTTCCTGCTGATTGCGGCCATCCTGTGGAATGAAATCCCGCCGGCCGCCTCTTATGTGCTCGGCAGCCTTGGCCTGCTCGTGATGCTGAGCCAGCTCCGGACGAGACAAAGCCGCCGGGCTGAAAGACATACCAGGCAGATCAACGCTATGCGAGAGCTTAGCCGGCTGGAGCAGCGGGAGCCTGGACCGCGCAGATAAGAGGAACCATATTGACAGCTCCTTTATTTCTTGCTAAGGTTTAGTCACATCACATCCGCATAACTTTACATAGGAATGTTACCGATCCTTATGGGCATAACCTGATCCGGCTTAATTGCACTTGCGTGCAGCTAGGCTGGTTTGGGTTTTTTCTGTTGTGCTGCATTCTGACCGGCAACCAATCTATCCAACGGAAGGAGATTTATAATGTCCGCATTCAGATTTCCCAAGCACTTCCTATGGGGAGGTGCCTTGGCCGCCAACCAGGCGGAGGGCGCTTACCTGGAGGACGGCAAAGGCTTGAGCACTGTTGACCTGCTGCCTGCCGGTGAAGCCAGAAGAGCGATGATGAAAGGGGAGGTCCCCTCTCTCACCCCGCTTGACGGCCAATTCTATCCGTCGCATGAAGCGATAGACTTCTATCACCGCTACCCGGAGGACATCGCGCTATTCGCTGAGATGGGCTTCAAGGCGCTGCGTGTATCCATCGCGTGGGCCCGGATCTATCCTACAGGCGAAGACGCAGCACCGAATGAAGCCGGACTGCTTTTCTATGATAATCTGTTTGACGAGCTATTGGCACACGGTATCCAGCCTGTAGTGACGCTGGCGCACTTCGATGTACCGGTGAACCTGGTCGGGAAATATGGCAGCTGGAGAAGCCGCGAGCTGGTTGCTCTGTTTGAGACCTATGCCATAACCGTATTTAAACGGTACATGGATAAGGTAAAATACTGGTTGACCTTCAATGAGATCAACATGCTGCTGCATCTGCCGTTTTTAGGGGCCGGACTTGTTTTCAAAGAAGGAGATCCTATCAAACAGATTCAGTACCAGGCCGCGCATCACCAGCTGGTCGCAAGTGCGCTTGCTGTCAGAGCCTGTCACGAAATCATCCCCGATGCCAAAATCGGATGTATGCTCGCAGCTGGCAATTTCTACCCGTATACCTGCAACCCTGAGGATGTATTCCTCGGCATGGAGAAGGACCGCGAGTCTTATTTCTTCATTGATGTGCAATCCCGCGGAGAGTATCCCGGCTACGCCAAGAGGTTCTTCAAGGATCATGGGCTGAGTATTGAGATGCAGCCGGAGGATGCAGCGATTCTGAAGCAGCATACCGTTGATTACATCGGCTTCAGCTATTATTCAAGCCGTACAACGAGCACAGACCCGGAGATCATCAAGAATATGACCAGCGGCAATGTGTTTGGCTCTGTCGCCAATCCATATCTCCAGAAATCAGAATGGGGCTGGACCATTGACCCGAAGGGGTTCCGGATTACAGCCAATCAGCTCCATGACCGTTATCAGAAGCCGTTATTTGTAGTAGAGAACGGGTTCGGAGCCACCGACAGTATTTTGCCGGATGGCAGCATCGACGATACGTACCGGATCGATTATCTGAAGCGGCATATTGCTGAGATGGCAGAGGCCATTCAGGACGGTGTAGACATTATCGGCTATACCAGCTGGGGCTGTATCGATATTGTCAGCGCCTCATCCGGAGAGATGAAGAAGCGCTACGGGTATGTGTACGTGGACAGGGATAATGAAGGCAACGGCAGCATGAAGCGGATGAAGAAAAAGAGCTTTGACTGGTACCGGAAGGTGATCGCTTCGGACGGTGCAAACCTGGGCGGGGAGTAGAACCCGGCCCGGGTCTCCCGGAAGCCACATGTTCTCCCTGAAAGCGTTGACATTTCTGCTCTCTTCAAGTTATACTTGACGCGAATCCACCATACTTTAGGATTGTTACTACCTGAGCACTGTGCATGCTTCCATGCAACGTGCAGATCTGTGTAGGCAAAACCTAAGCCGCCAACAAACAAGGACAATGTTGCCTTTTATTTGGCTATGCTTTAGGTTTTTTTGCTGTACTAGGTGATGGGGGAATAGCTCTTCGCGGGGAGAATGGGGGACGAGATGAAAATAGCTAAAGTCATTAATAACAACGTCATCAGTGTGTATCAGGCAGATGGTCAAGAGCTTGTAGTTATGGGCCGTGGTATCGCCTTTAAGAAAAAGCCCGGAGAAGAAGTCGACGAGACCCGCATTCAGAAGGTATTTGCGCTGAAGAATAAGCAGACCTCCGATAATTTCAAAATGCTGCTGCGCGAGGTGCCGCTTGAGCTCATTGTCATTGTGGAGGAAGTCATTAATTATGCCAAACACAGCCTTCACAAAAAGCTGAACGAGAATATATACGTGTCCTTGACCGACCACATCCACTTCGCCATTGAGCGTTATGAGAAGGGGATCGAGATCAAGAATGCATTAATGTGGGAGATTAAGCATCTGTACAAGGATGAATTCTCCTTGGGGCTGAGGACGCTGGAGCAGCTCAAAGAGAAGCTGGGCTATGAGCTGCCCCAGGATGAAGCGGCATTTATCGCGCTGCATATCGTGAATGCCGAGATGAATGAAGAAGTAGTCACTACCATGAATATTACCAAGTTCATCCAGCAAATCGTGAATATTGCCAAGTATCATTTCAGAATGGAGTTCGACGAGGAGTCGCTAAGCTATTTCCGCTTTATTACGCATCTGAAGTTCTTCTCCCAGCGTGTATTTAACGGAACGCATTATGAGAATAATTACGATCATTTCTATGAAATGATGCGGGAGAAGCACCCCGAGTCTGCGGCCTGTATAGACAAAATCGAGGTTTTTGTCAAAAAAGAATACAACCATGAGCTTACCAACGAAGAAAAGCTGTACTTGACGGTTCATATTCAAAGAGTCGTTAACAGATGATTTATATTGACAAATATGTATAATTAATGTTATTATGGAATTATAAACAAACTTAATATCGATTTAACTGGGATTGTTACTGGTTATGCAGGCAAAACCTAAGTCACGGGAAGGACGAGGACCGAAGTGGTCTATCTCTTGTGGCTTAGGTTTTTTGTGTGCAAAGAATCTGTGCAAAGAATCTAAGCAATGCCATCTTAGAGTAAATGGGGAGGCTAGAGCATGAGTCAAGAAAAATTGGCCAAGGAAATTATTCAGCTTGTTGGCGGTGAGAAGAATGTGGTCTCGCTGGTCCACTGCGCCACACGGCTGCGTTTTGTTCTGAAGGATGAGGGCAAGGCAGATCAGGCTAAGCTGGAGAAGACGGAAGGTGTCATTACCGTTAAGCGGAATGGCGGCCAGTTCCAGGTCGTAATCGGAAACAAGGTGCCTGAAGTCTACAGTGCCATCGGGCAAGTATCCAATATTCTGAATTCCTCCTCTCCCAAGGAGAAGCCTGGCAAGTCTGTCAAAGGCCTTAGCGGACTTGTTGACATTATCTCCAGCATTTTCGCTCCGCTGCTTGGTGTCATGGCCGGGGCCGGTATTCTGAAGGGTCTGCTGCTGCTCGCCTCCAATTTCGGCTGGCTTGAGCCGAAGGAGACAACCTATATCATTCTGATGGCGGCCGCCGACAGCCTGTTCTATTTCCTGCCTGTTCTGTTAGCGGTTACAACTGCCCGTAAATTCGATGGAAGCATCTACGTTGCTGTTACCATTGCCGGCGCCATGCTGTACCCTTCTATTATTGAGCTAAAAACAACAGGAGCATCTGTCGATTTCTTCGGCATTCCTGTTATCATGATGAGCTATTCGTCTACGGTGATTCCAATTATCCTGTCAGTCATTGTAATGAGCAAGCTAGGCAAGTTCTTCAACCGGATTCTCCATGAGAGTATCAAGAATTTCATCACGCCGCTTCTGCTGCTGGTCATTATGGTTCCGCTGACCCTGATCGCCTTTGGCCCGTTCGGAGTCTATGTCGGCAATGCCATCGCTTCTGGAATCGTAGCGGTGTTCGGCTTCAGCCCGTTACTGGCCGGTGCTATTATCGGAGCCAGCTGGCAGGTCCTTGTGATCTTCGGTGTGCACTGGGGTCTGGTTCCCATCTTCATCAACAATATTGCGGTTCATGGCAAGGACGGCATTAAGCCAGCAGCCGCAGCATCCGTCTTCGCGCAGACGGGCGCAGCCTTCGGAGTGATGCTGAAGACCAAGAATAAGAAGCTGCGGGCCTTGGCCGGTTCAGCAACATTATCCGCCCTGTTCGGGATTACCGAACCGGCGGTATACGGAATTACCCTTCCGCTTAAGCGGCCGTTCATCGCCGGAGTGATCAGCGGGGCCGTCGGCGGAGCGATTATCGGCCAAGCCGGAACCCAAGCCTTCGCTTCTGGCGCACCGGGGCTCTTGACCCTGCCGATCTTCTACGGACCTGGCGGACAAGGCTTCCCGGGCCTGATTCTCGGAATTTCAGTTTCCTTCATTCTATCGGCTGTATTGACTTACGTACTTGGCTTCAAAGATCCTGTGGAGGAAGAAGAAGCAGTTGCAGACACACCGGCCGTGCCATCCGGACAGACAACGATTACTGCCAATCAAGAAGTCCGCAGTCCGCTGGAAGGGACCATCCTACCGCTTGAAAGTGTGCCAGATCCTGCATTCGCTACCGAAGCGATGGGCAAGGGAATTGCTGTAGAGCCTGTATCGGGCAGAGTAGTTGCCCCCTTCGATGGCACCGTAACCGTAGCCTTCAAGAAGAAGCACGCACTAGCCGTAGTCTCTGATACAGGAGCGGAAATCCTGATTCATGTCGGCGTCGATACGGTGAAGCTGAACGGCGAATACTTCACCTCCCATATTCAAGAAGGGGACCGCGTCAAGGCCGGAGATCTGCTGCTGGAATTCGAGCTGGACCAAATCAAGGCAGCCGGCTTCTCTACAATAACGCCTGTTATTGTAACGAATTCTGCTGATTTCAAAGAGGTTGCGGCGCTGGCTAGTGGTCAGGTCAAGCTTCAGGACCCCCTGCTTCTCCTGTTCGGCAGCCAGGATGAGGCCTAGGTTGGGTCGCGGAGATAAAGCCATTACAAACCGGAATCGATGTGATATCCTTAACTCAAAATCACCAGAGAGGATTGGTTTGTATGGTGACAACTACTATTGGTAAATGGGGAAATAGCGCCGGAATCCGTATTCCACAGGATTTTCTGGAAAACTTTCAGTTAACTATGGGCGCGAAAGTCGAACTAGAGCTAATCCCCGATCAAGGGATATTGGTTAAACCGGCCATCAAGAGTGCTCGCAAGTCTAATAGGGAATTACGTATGCTCTATCTTTCAAAGCGCGGTAAAAATAGCCCGGAAATGTCGCAAGGCGAACTACTCGATAGTTCTGTAGGGAATGAGATGTAATGCCTCCACAGCCCCCTAAAGAAGTTGGAGTCCTCCCCCACAAAAATGTAGACTAGATATAGGAGGAGGA